>NZ_JBVVTF010000001.1:0-266147 GCF_055809095.1 Mesorhizobium sp. G2-6-1 | reverse complement strand
TGATCGAATTCTTAAGTTCGAAACCCGCGATGCCGTGATCGAGCGGATTGTCGCCGACTGGGGACAGGCACGCGAGGAATATCGTGCGCTGGCCGAAAGCAAAAACCGCAAACTCAGCGGCTCCGAACTGCTCGTTCTGGCACAGACCAATGACGACGTCGGGAAGCTCAACCATGCGATCCGCACCGTGATGGCGAGGCAGGGAGCACTTGTCGAGGAACAGGCATTCCAGACCGAACGTGGCGCCCGCCAGTTTGCAATCGGCGACCGCCTGATCTTCCTCGAGAACGCCCGCTTCTTCGAGAAGCGCGCAGAGCATCTCTCCGTCCAGCATGTCAAGAACGGCATGCTGGGCAGCGTCGTCTCCACCACGACCGAACGTGGCGAAACCCTGTTGACTGTCAAGCTGGACGCGGGTCGCGAGGTCACATTCGCGCAGGACACCTATCGCAACATCGACCATGGCTATGCCGCCACGGTGCACAAATCTCAAGGCGCAACGGTCGACCGCACATTCGTTCTCGCCACCGGCATGATGGATCAGCATCTGGCCTATGTGGCGATGTCGCGCCATCGCGATCGGGCCGATCTCTATATGGCGCACGAGGATTTTGCACCCCGCGATAAATGGGGCAGGGCGCTCCGTGTCGATCATGCCGCCGGCGTTACCGGCGAACTGGTCGAGACCGGCGAGGATCATTATCGCGGTAATATGGACGTTGAGAAAAGCCCCTATGCCGAGGTCCGGACAGACGACGGAGCGGTCCATCGTGTCTGGGGCGTCAGCCTGCCGAAGGCGATCGAGAAGGGCGGCGTTGAAATCGGCGATACCGTCACGCTGCGCAAGGACGGGGTGGAGAAGGTCACCGTCAACGTGCCCGTCGTTGATACCGAAACGGGGAAAAGCAATTCGAGAAACGCGAGGTCGAGCGCAATGTCTGGACCGCAGAACAGGTCGAGACCGCCGAAGCCCGCGAGGGGCGCATCGAGCAGGAAAGCCATCGGCCGGAGCTCTTCAAGCAGTTGGTCGAGCGTCTATCCCGCTCCGGCGCCAAAACCACGACGCTCGATTACGAATCCGAAGCGGGCTACCGGGCGCAGGTCATCGACTTCGCCCGCCGCCGCAACATGGATCACGCCATCGAACTTGCTGCCGGGATGGAAGCGGGGGTGGAGCGGCGTCTGTCGTGGATTGGCGCGCAACGCGATCACGTGGCGCGGCTCTGGGAGCGCTCCAGTGTTTCGCTCGGACTTGCGATCGAGAAGGAACGCAGCGTCTCGTACGGCGATCGGAACGTCCGGGTAAACGCGGTCGTTCCTGAGCTGATCCCGGCAAGAGCGACCCAGCCAACGCAGCCTACGCCGGTAGGCGCCGAGGTCCGGTATCTGCTTGCGCCGCAGGTGAGCTTTGCCCGTTCGCTGGAGGAAGATGCGCGGGCCGAGCACCTGGGGTCGGCACGATGGAAAGAGCGGGAGGCAATCCTGCTTCCCGTAATCGAGCGCATCTATCGCGATCCGGCGGTCGCGCTCGACCGGCTGAACCAGCACGCATCCGCCTTCGACATCGAGCCACGCCGGCTCGGCGAAAATCTCGCTCGTACCCCCTCGATGCTTGGCGCGATGCGCGGAAGCGCCAGCCTGATCGACGGACAGGCGGCGCGTAAGGAGCGGGCGGAGGCTATCGCTACCGTGGCAGAGCTTGAACCGCTAGTGCGCAACCATGCCGAGAATTTCACACGCGATCAGAGCCTTTTCGCGAACCGCGAGCATGCGCGCCGGGCCGCCATGTCGCATTCGGTTCCCGCACTCTCTCCGCATGCCATGGAGCGCCTCACGGAGATTGAAGCCGTGCGGGAGAAGGGTGGGGAAGGCACCTACAGGACTGCCTTCGGCCATGCTGCAGAGGAACGATCCCTGGCGAAGGAAGTGAAGGCGGTCGGCGAAGCGTTGACCGCCCGCTTTGGCTGGAGCGCCTTTACCGGCAAGGCCGACCAGTATGCCGAAAAGCAGATGGTCGATCGCATGACCGAAGGATTGTCGGAGGGTAAGCGGACGGAACTGGTAACACTGTTTGCCGCCGCGCGCCGGTTCAATGAACAGCAATATCTGGTCGAGAAGCGCGATCCGTCGCGGATCGTCGCCCCGGCGGCCTACGATCCGGCAGCGACCCCGGAAATGTCGAAGCCACCCGCATTGCCGATGCTCGCCGCCGTCACCGAGTTTAAATCCTCCGCCGAGGACGAAGCCAGAACGCGTGCGCTCGATGTCCCCCGCTACAAACAACTGCGTGCGGTGCTCGCCGAGACCATGCAGCGCGTCTGGCGCGATCCGGCAGCTTCCCTCACGATGATTGAGGAACTTGTCGTCAAGGGTGTCGATCCTGAGCGCATTGCACGCGCCATTGCCAACGAGCCAACCGCCTATGGCCCGATGCGAGGCTCTGACCGGATCGTGGATCGGCTATTGGCCACCGGAAAAGAACGCAAGGCGGCGGTTCTGGCTGTGGCGGCCGTGGCCGGAAAGGTGCTTTCAGTGGGGCAGGCTTGGCAGGGTGCGCTCGACGCCGAGAAGGCGACCGTCATCGCAGATCGGGATCGCATGAGCGTGTCAGTCCCCGGCTTGTCGCGGCGGGCGGAAGCCGAGCTTTCCCGCCTGACCGCTGCCGTCGAGAAATCGCCCAAGGACATCACGCCGCTTGTCCGCTCGCTCGATGCCACTGTCCGGGCTGAATTCGCGGCCGTCACCAAAGCGCTCGACAAGCGGTTCGGCCCGAATGTGATTGGTCGCGAACAGGGTGACGTCGTCAACCGGATTCCGGCGGCGCAGCGCAAGGTCTTCGAGGCATTGCGGCCCCGCCTCAAGGTCCTGCAGAACGCCGTTCGTGCCGATAGGGCTCAAGATATTATCACTGAGCGTCAAATACGGACGCTCAATCAGGCCAAGGGCATCACCAGGTAGCAGGAGGACATTCAAATGGCCGGACAGACAACCTCTCTCGACGCGATCGTGCGGGCCGAAATTGCCATCGAGATCATGAACCAGGCACGCGGCCTGGTGTCAGAACGTGTCGCCGCCATTGAAGCGGACGATTCGGCAGGCGCCGGGGCTCTGCGTGCGAGGCGGCGGGCGCTTCTCGCCGTTCAGAACCGTATTCGGGTCGATGATCCCGACCATGTCGAAGCGGTGATCACGGAATGGGGACCCAGGGTCAAAGACCCGCAGCAATTCTGGCGGGAGCTTTGAGCCATGGCAGACGAAGCTGCAAATGGCCGCTTATCGGAGGCCCAGAACGAACACATCTTCCGTACGGAAATTCTGCCCGACTATCTTCCAGACGATATTCGAGCGGTCGACCATCCGATGCTGATCGTACTTGGCGGCCAGCCGGGTTTCGGCAAGACGGCTCTGCTGACCGCCAGTCAGACCGAGTTGGAGAAGACCGGTAACGCCATCCGGATCGTGGGGGGCGATTTGCGATCCTATCACCCCGGCATGGTCGCCCACCAGTGTGCCGATGCGGCAACGGCGTCGCGCTTCACGCAAGGTGATACCGGCATCTGGAGCGAGAAACTGCTGGCCGCCGCCACCAAGCGCGGCGTCCATGTCGTGTTCGAGACGACGATGCGAGCGCCGGACAATGTTGAGCGGATCATGACGACCGGACGATCCGCCGGCTATCGGATCGAGGCGTGCGTGCTGGCTGTCAGTCCACGTGCCAGCTGGCAGGGCTGCCATTACCGTTTCGAGGAACTGCACCATGCCGGGGCTGCTGCGCGGATTCCGCCGCGGGCTGTGCATGACGCTGCAGTTATTGGCCTGGCCGAAAGCCTCGAACGTATCGAGCGCCGAAAGCTCGCCGATCGCGTCATCATCCAGACGGCCGATGGAGGAGCCGTCTATGACAATGCGCTTGTCCATGGCCGATGGCGGACCGCAACGGTGGCGCCCCAAGTGCTCGATGAGACGCGCAGCCGTCCGCTGTCTCGTGAGGAGATCGACCGGTTCGCGCATGTCTGGACGAGGGTGATTGAACATATGGAAAATCGCGGCGCATCAGTGAGCCTGATCGACGAGGTCAGGGCTCATTCACGCGATGACCTCGCCTGGTATATGTCGGAACGGCGACGGTCGGAAGCCGACGACGCGATGAAAAGCGCCCGCTCGGTGACACGGCGGATCAGCGTGGTGCCCTCCCTGACCATTCCGGACGAAATCGCTGGTTCTCCTGCAAACCGAGGTTTCAAGGCTGAAGCTGACGATAGTCGGCGCCGCGATGTTCGCCCCGGAGAAGTCCTCATTCCCGGGCGGGAATTGCCCGATTTGAGAGAAGCCGAGATCCGCGTGAAGCTGCAGGAATCCTCGCGGCTGGCGGAGAAGCGTGACGAAATCGACCGGCTGTCGCAACTGGTCTATGGCAACGCCGCCTCCGTGTCAGCCTCAGTTGAAGGGATTGGAGATGCAACGGCGGGGTCAGCCGCGGGGGAGGATGCCCGCAGCGGCAAACTCGGGCCGATTGCAGGCGAGGGTAGAGGGCTCCTTCGCGCCGAAAGCCCCGAACAGCAGACCGCGAGAGCGCATCTGCCGCAGCTCGCCGCCGCGCTCGAGGACTATGGCCGCACGGTCGATTTCGAGCGGCATCAGATCGAGACCAAGCATCGTGAGGAACAACATCGCCAACGTCAGGAAATCCGAGCGCCATCTGAGGGTTTGACGGAGATCCTGAAGGCTGCGGCTCACGAGCAGGCCAGCAGGCTGACAGCCGCCCCGCAGTTGCGACGGGAACTGGACGGTATCGCGTCGTCAATCAATCGGCGGTTGACGCCCGCGGATCGAAATGCGTTGAAATCAGGAGATCTCGTTCAACTGTCGCGGAACCTCGCTGTCCCCCATGACCGTGTCGCCACGCTCGCTCGCGTCCAGTCGCAGATGCAGGCGGTGCATGGCCAGACCCAGTTGCATCGACAGCAATTGGAACGCGACCGTAATGCTGCAATCTCGATCAAAAGATAGCCGCAGCTCAATGCCGTCGGCTGGATTGGTCGACTGATCTATATGTACGCAGGCAGCTAACAACGATAGCGCTTGGTTGAATTTTCCTGCTTATCCTCACGTTTCCCTAGCTTTTCTGGAGCTAAGATAGTTGCAAACGGCTCCTCTGATGCATCGATCCACAAGACATTCATAGGCATATTGATGGCATAGGAGCTAATCTGGCTTGCAATCAGCATTTTTGTGCCATGAGAAATGATAGTCTCCTCCGCCTCGACACGGATCAACAAACCTTCCTCATGCGCGCGGATTGCTGCCGTTGCTACCTCAAAGTCGAGTTCATATTGCCCATTATTTTGGGAGATGGACCGACAATGAATCTTCAGGTCTTTTATCGCATGTTCAATTGCGTAGGGGGCGTTTGCAAGCCTTAATTTTGCTTCGCATATGAGCCGCATGCGATAATTTCCTTCAGTTGGTAGCATCAGCATCTGTGTGCCGATTCCGATGCAAGGTCTTGCCCGCGCCATCAAGAAGACCAAGGAACCGGCCGAAGGTGCGGCGGTCCATGATCTGAAACTCGCCCTGCGACCGATCTGGGCGGGTCCGTGTCATGGCCAGCGGTTTGCGAAACATCTCTAACGAAACAGCCGTATTCAGCCTCTCCAGCGGTTCGCCGGCCGCGCTCAGCCGTGCATAGCGTTCACCAACATCCCACGATCCCGCTTGTCCCTTCATTCGATCCTCTCCTGTGCCGGCAAAAATCGAGTCGATACAAACATTGATTAGGAATGGTGGCACGATAGGATACGAAGGCTAGCGAAACGGAACGAAGTCATTGCCGGTAGCCAATTGATAAAGAACGGAAAATTATTCCTCTCCCCGCCGCGAGATAGGGGCGACTTTAAAGAATTATTCAGGCGATTAGCGGCGGCGGGCGCGGGACGGTCATTGGGCGAAGATGGGTTTCCTGCTGGCCCTTGGACGCCCGAGCTTCTCGCAGAGGCGATTTCACAGATTGATTCCAACCGGATTGGGGTCGATCTGCGAACGGTGCAGCTTTGGTTTCAAGAGAACGATAAGGGAATTAGCACAGCCAACATTCGTTGGCTCGCGCGGGTATTTGGGTGCGATGATCCGGTGGCAACCGGCGAATGGCAGGTGGAGCTTAGTGCGGCGCAATCGCGGTTAACGACCAAAAGACGAGAATGGAAAAGAGCGGGAAGCAGTGATGCGCTCGGGGTTTCAAATATGGCGCGGACCGCGACCTTCGATGGCGAGGCAGAGTCCCAGGCAGAACTGGCACGGAATACTGACGCCATGGCACCGAGGCGGCGTTTTAGCCTGGCGAGGAGATCGGAAGCGCTTTTTAGCCACGGGTCACCCTTGAACCTACCGGCTTCGGTGTTCGCCGGCATCTCCGCTCTTGGGTTTCTGTCGTTTATTATCGGCATTCACAATGTGAAATATGGCCGTGCGGATGGCATCATTAAGCAAGTCGGATTTCTTTGGGCCGCGAATTGGACACTCGTGTTCATGGTGTTCCTGCCAGTATTTTTGGCCTTCGTGTCTGAACTGGTAACCTCGTGGAAACATGAAGAACGATCAAAAGTGGTAAGAAGCAGCGGCCTGAATGAAAGCTACCATGCGTGGGAACGCATTATAGAAGCCTCATCCTATTCATTTTGGGCGGTTTTCCTGATCTGTTTGTTGTTCGCCGGCCTTTTCCAGTGGATCGGCGTGTGTTTGATCCCCTTAATCAAAGGCGGCGGCAACTACGCGACGGATTGGGGCTCGATTGCCATTGTGCGGCCTGAGATCGTGTCGGTGCCGGTAGCAATCGTGTTCACAGGGTTCGCTTACCTGTATATGTGCCTGTGCTTTTATCTTTTCTTCGCAGGTCTCATTTTGCTTTATGCGGTCGTCGATGACCTTTGGAAAATTGGCGAGGCATCGAAAAATCGGCCGGAGGTGGATTTCCAACGCAATCTAGACGACGCCAGTTTCATGGTGATGCGGTGGGTTTTCCGGTGTACGGTTTTGGGCGTTCTGATCGCCACGGTCATGAAGCTTCAAAGCTCTTACCTGGCATCCAATGGAACGAATATTGTGACCTGGTTGGTCAAAGATCTGTCTTCTGCCTTGTATGAGCGCGCCGATGTGAGCAACGGTGTCAGCTACAGAATGCCGACGCATTACAGCAGTCTTCTTATCGCTATTTCGACCTGCTTTGTTTTTCTGTATGGTGCCATCCGTTTAGGCATCGGAAGTCAATTCCAGGTCCCCTTGTGGAAGATGTCGGCGGTCGTTGCGCTGCTCCTTGCTAGCTACTTGCTGATCGATGCATTTTCAGGCTTTTCGATCCTCATGTTCACGGGAGTGCTTATCGCTATTTACGGACTAATTGATCCATGGTTTGGCCGAGGGCGAGCGAGTGAGCTAGGAAACAATCATCGTGTGTAGTAGTTGGCTTGATCGTTGGGATGAGCGGCGGGCACAACGCGGTGAGGAAGGGAAGAAAACAACCGATTTCATCCTCGACGCGGAACGCGCGTTTCCAGGCGCGGAGAAGATAAAAACCATCGAGGAGTTTTGTCTCCTAGCGGACCAGGCCGTGGCAAACTCAGCCTTTTTCGATGAGCCGGGCGGCAACGATCAGGGTTTTGAAAGACAAGGCGAATGGCTCAAATTTCCATCGGACATTTCCACTGATGTCGAAGAGAACAATGTTGTCTGGGCAAAAATTACAGACAGAGGGTCCTTCGATCAGGCATTGGTGATTTTTCACCATTGGAATGCAAGCTCCCGGAATCGCCAGATTGCCAGCTTTTTCTCGAAGCGCGGTATCACGGTTGTCGAGATTGCCATGCCCTATCACTTCGAGCGCAGCCGACCCGGATCCATGCACGCCGATTATATGCTTAGCGCCAACCTTGGTCGAACGATCCAATCGGTCAGGCAGGCAGTATTGGACGGTCGAAAACTCATTCGTTGGTTACAGCACGAAGGCTATCGAGACATTTCGGTTCTCGGTATGAGCTTGGGTTCCTGGGTCGCGGGATTGATCGCGGCGCATGACCCAGCGGTGTCGAAAGCCTCGTTTTTTCTGACGGCGGGGAGCCTGGCCGATATGGTTTGGACGGGTCGCGCAACACGCGCGATACGCAATAGCCTTGAACCTGAGATTGATCTGATAGATCTCAGACGGGCCTGGGGTCCGCTTAACTTGGAGAATTACGCTCATGGTCTGGCGCGGCCGGGTCTCTCTCTACACGCCGTGTTGGCTAAGAGAGACAAGGTGGTTTTGCCGGAGCTGTCAGCGAGATTCATGGAAAAGCTGAAGCGCACCGGCGCTCGGCCCAATATGCTTGAATTAAACTGTGGCCACTATTCGCTCGCCATGCCGCCTTACATTTTGTTGGCCGGTTTGAGTTTGAAGCGGTTCCTAAGACGCGGCCGTTGAGCGGTTTCTGTCGTCAGCTGAATCGGCATACTGAACCGCCCCGGCTTTGCCGGAGACCGTTTGGCTTAAGATTCGCAGCCAATGCTGCTGCGTCCAGCATGGCGTAGTATCGTTCTTCAGCCTCGGCTGGTGGAATATTTCCGATGGGTGCCAGGAGGCGGCGGTTGTTGAACCAGTTCCTGAATCTGGAGAATGGGTTTCGTCCGAAGGGAGATGCCACCTGAAAGCGCGGCCGCCCGAGTCCGAGTCAGGCAGCCTGGTTGTCCCGGGCGGATTGCATTGTTGACACGGTGGACGGCTGAAACCTGAACGGGTCAGTGCTGCTTGCCGTCAAAGTTGATCCCGTACCCAGCCTCGATAGCTGTCTCGGCAATCAAGTTCGTCAGCTCGACGTCCGACATCGTGCAGAGCGGAACCGCCTTGTGCACGGTCTTCATGGCAGAGGATATCGACACGGCTTTGGCATCCAACCGTTCGCGAAGATGGCCAAGGATCGCCTGCCGGACTTCCAGTGTAAGACGGTTTTTCGGGATCATCGCCGCTGACCTCTCTCTGGGAAATCATCTTATCGTTCCCGTGCAGAGAGTCCATGACAGCGGATCTCCTGACACCTTCCGTCAGGAGGTAGGTGTCATTGATAACATCGTGGCGATGAAATTCCGGCTTCCAACCCCTATATCAAGGTCAGCGGCATGGTTTTGCCGACGTCGGTGTTTTGTCCGGCGGCCCCATTCATTTTCGAAAGGAACTCTATGACGCCTTACCGCGAGCCCTCCCTCTATGAACTCTTGAACGACCCCGTCATCCATCTTGTAATGCGCGCCGACGGCGTGACAAAATCCGACATCCTCGAACTCTACGCGCGAGCCGACGACATCGATGCCGATACACCGCCTGCCTTCATCTGCAGCAGACTTCTCGATAAACACTCCCAAGCAAACGCATAGGGGCTACCTGACGGGTGGGCACAGCATGCGCATGATCTGCGTAGTAGATTTCCGTAACGCGGAACTGGCCGCCAACCCTTTTACACTGGACGATCACGTCGATTGAAATTTTGAGCAGGTTGCGAATATCGTCGCGGTCGAGGTCCTGTCCGCCCTCGGACTCCTTGACCAGAAGCGTCAACTGCTCGAACGCCAGGTTTGGTGAATCCGCATGCACCGTGGTGATCGAGCCGGGGTGGCCGGAATTGATGTTGCGAATGTAATAGAACGCAGTGCCGTCGCGCAGCTCCTGCAACAGCACACGGTCGGGCCGCATGCGTAGACACGCTTCGAGCAGGTCCTTCGCACCGAGCTTTGCCAGCCCCTGCCCTCCTTTGGAATAAAACAGCCGGACATGGTTCGGCTGCGGAATGGTGAGTTCCGGCGTGTCTTCGATGCTGATGAGCCGTTCGTCGTCCGGAATATGCTGGATTAGCGCCTTCGACAGGGTTGTCTTGCCGGAGCCGGTTGCCCCGGAGATGATGATGTTCTTGCGTGCCAGAACGGCCCCTTCCAGAAAGGCGCGATATTGTCCTGCGCGATAGATTTCGAGCAGAGGATCGGCGCCTGACGGTTTATCCGTGCCAGCAACGACATTGTCGAACAGGCCGCTCGCCACCATGTCGTTCAGCGACAGTGATACCGACGACGGCTTGCGGATAGTGATGGAGACGGTGTTTCGGGTCGTTGCTGGCGGGATCACGATCTGAATGCGTTCGTCATCTGGAAGCGTGGCGGAGAGAAGCGGCCGGGTCTCATCGATGCCCTGATTGGAAAAGCTGGCTACCGCTCGCGCCAGCCGCATCAGTTTGTCGAACGATAAGTCCGGTAATTCATGGTGCTGCCATCCCCCGGTTCCTTCCGTAAGCACTTCGCCGGGGCGATTGATAACGACCTCATAGAGGCTATTGTCCTTGAGGAATGGCTCCAGCGGGGTCAGCAGTTGGCGGACGACGCCGGCGTCGGAGTTTTCCGCCATCCCCTATTTCGTCACCAGGTCGGACTTCGGGTAGAAATCGCCCATCACCGCGCGATCGTAGATCGTGTTGCGCGGTTCAGTTACACGCAGGCCATAGATCGTCGAGAAATCGAGATCGCGCGCCACGAAGATCGAAACCAGCGAACCCTGGTGTTTCATCAGAGTCGGCGGAATGTTGATCGACTGCTCGACGGCGACCGCGGCGGCTTCCTTGCCGGCACTTGTGGTTCCCTGCGCCTGCACATCGCTACGCTGCAATTCCTGGCCGGCCCATGTCGCGACGTCGCCGACCACGGACAAGAGCAGCGCGCTGCCGAAGCGCTCCCACCAGTGGGTATCGACATAGCCATCGAAGCCGGCGCGGCCGATCGCGTCCGTTGCCGGCGACGCCAATGTGATGATCACGCCGGTCGGGGTCTTGGCTCTGTTCCACAAGACGAACAGGCGGTTTTGGCCTCGGCGCAGACCGCCGCGATATTCGCCGACGACCTGGGTCCCCTTTTCCATCATCACCACGCGGCCGTTGTCCGAGAGCACGTCGCGGGTAATTACGCAGCTTGTAAAGCCTGGCTGGTCGGATGACAGTGCCGTCTCGAGCGCACAAGGGATCGAGGTCCCCATAGCAACTATAAAGTTGCGATTGCCGAGATGGCCTGCCTTTGAGCCCTCCAGGACAGTGGCCCTCAGCATGCGATTGAAGTGCTGATCCTCGTTTTCGGCCTGGCCCCCTGCCCCAAGCTGACCGTCGACCGGAAGGAAATTCGGATCGAAGCTCGTTTCAGAAGTGTTCGACGGCCTGGCGTTGTTGCCGGTCTGGCCGCCACCAAACGCCATCACCGGCGCCCGTCTGGCCGCTTCCAATAGTTCATCGACCGCAGGCGCCTCAGCCGTGTCCACGGCCGGCGTAGGCAGCTTGATCTCAGTTGCGGGGAGCACGACCGGTTCCGGCTCCGCCCTCGCCGGTTCGAACTCCGTCGTTTGACGGATCACCCCTGACCCCGGCTGCTCGGCTACCTCCTTGGGGGTTTGCCGCATTGACCATATGGCAAAGCCCATGAAGGCGACGACCGCCAGAACGACCGCCCCGCGCTTGAGCAACGGGTTGTTATCGACCTTGCGGGCTGCTGAAGTCTGGCCGCGCTCTCCGGGGATATTCGTGTCTGTGGTTTCTGCCATAGCGCCCTCCCCTACTGGCCAGCGGCTGGAATCTTCACCACACGCTCGACCGATGGCGAGGTGGTGTTAGTACCTGGATCGACGCCGATCGGCGAATAGGCCTCGTTGAAAATGCACAATGTGTCAGACCCGCGGCGCAGAATGAACTTGCGGCTGATGGCGTGAACGAGAACGAGATCGCCTTGCACCGTCTTTGGTACCAGGCTTTCTGTGCCGTCCGAATTCTCGATATAGATCGCCGGCATTTCCTGATTGCCGCTGAAGGCGAAGGTGGTCACCTTGCCATTGTCGTAGACAGCCTGTGGTTCAATGGCGGCCGAGCCCTGCGCCGAATAGCGCCAGTTGCGTGGCCCGTATTGTTCATGGATATTGAGAACCTGATCGGCGTAGCCGGCCTCAGTAGCGCGTTTGCGTGCCTCCGCCTCCAGCTTCCGTCGAGCGGCCTCATCTGCCGGATAGCGGTACTTGACGTAGAAGTAGGTGTTCTGGCCGGCATCGACGGTTCCATCGCGCACCACCAGTTCCATCTGGTAACTGCGCTTGGAGCCATCCCGCCGGGTGGTCACTACGGAGATATTGGTCACGGGCTGGTCTTCTCGCGGCTTGAGGAACAGGATGTTTCCGGCCGGGGCCACTTCCCAGGCAACGGTGTTGCCGAGCGCAACATGAGCGATTTCTTCGTCGGGTGCGAACTCCACCTGCACCGACGAGCGGATCGTGCCGACAATGCGCGTGATGTTGTAGGGTTGGTAGTTGACGAAACGCACGCGATTATCCTGCTGCGCACTGGTCGGGATTTCCAGCGCGTGCACCGGGATTGGTATCAGAAGGGCGAGGAGCGTTGCTGTGATGATTGGCGGTTTCTTCAATTGAAGGCCTCCGGATCGGCCCGGTACTCGCTCACCACGAACCCAAGCGGGTTCACCAGCCGGTCGTTGGAGGAAATCGGGGCATTGGCATAGGAATAGGTGATTGTTGCCACCCAATGTGTCGTGCGGACATCTTCACCGCGCGTGATCGTCCGCGTGTAGCGAACGGAAACGACATTGCGGTTAATCAGTGAGATCGACTTGATCCCGATACGGGACGTCGCGGATCGGCTATAAATGTTTTGTGGCGATTCCGGATTGCCGCCGCGATACGCAGCAGCAAAGCGCTGCTGCTCTGCCACGTTCGACATCAGTGAGGCGGTCCGGAAATTCTCCTCTGCCTCCGACCAGACATAGCCTTCGCGCGCCCGGACGTAGCGGGCGGCAAAATATTTGGTGACTTCCTCATCATAGCTTCCCGCAGACGACGACATTGCCGACACCACGTCGACGATGCCGGTCGAATTGTCGACGCGAATGACGAAGGGCTCGACGGTCTTGAGCGGCGTCAGCGCGACCACGGCGGCAACTGAGACGCAGGCCAGCGCGCTGGCGACGATGGCGACGAACCAGGCGAGCCGCATTGAGCGCTCGGCCAAGACCATCCGGTCCTGGTCGAAGCGGCGCGCCTTGTCGAAATAATCCTTGAGACTGTCCGTCGTCACCATGTCCCCTACCCTGCCCGGCAGGCGGTATGAGACCCGGCTTCGTCGAACCCGGCGAAAGCTACGGTCTTGGCAGTCGCATCATCCGACTGCTCGGCGAACGCCAATGCGGACGCGTCGCCACCAACGAGCGAGGACTGCTGTTGATCCCCCTGTGTTTTCCCGGCATCCCAATCCCACATCGAACGATTGAGCGGCCGTTTGGCATAACCGTCGCATTTGGGCAGCGGGTAACTTAGCGTCGCGCAGCCGGAGACGGCGAACAGAAGGCCGATCAGTGTAATGGTTCGTACGTTACTCAATCTGGAATTCTCCTTGTGGCCCTGGCGTCAGGCCCCTTTGCCGGTCAACCGGCGCCAACCCCAACCGATCGACCGGGTGATTGTGCTTTGATGGGCGTCCCGACCCGCCGCAAATCCATAGGTCAGCGAAGCACCCCGGACGCCAGCGCCGACGCAATGCCCGGCAACTGATAAAAGACGTAGAGGGAAGCCAGGCCGATGGCGCCGACCGCAATCGGACGCATCAATACGTCGGTGTAAGCCTCTACGATGGTGAACATGGTGGCGAAGCTTGTCACCAGCAGGGAGCCGACGGCGACGACGAGAACCTGAAGTATGACGAAGTTTGCAAGCTGACCGATCCAGGCTTCAGTGAAACGACGTGTTGCCTGGAACATGGCAAGCGCGATGAAGATCGGACCGATCACAAGCACGATCGCCAACGCAACGCGGGCATAGAGCGACACGACATAGCCGATCGAGGCGACAATGAACGTGACGACGATCACTACCAGGCCGGCAAATCCAGTCAGCGGATCAACCGGCCAGGCGGACTGCGCCCAGATGTCGTTCGCCGATTTTTGACCCTTATCGAGCAAACTGTCAAAGGTCGTTGCGCTTGGCGCGCCGCCGGTGTTCAGCGCTGCGGAGACTTCCCTGGGCAGCGTCTCGAAGAAGACGTCAGTCACATAGGTCTGGTACTCGGCGGCATTCCTGACCAGCATCAGGATGATCGCGAGCTTTATCGCCCGGAAAGCGAACTCCATGATCGGTTCCTGGACCGATCCGCGCAGGATCAGAAATCCGTATAGCATCACGTAGAGCGTCAGCGCCGCCGTCAACGGTCCCGTCACCCAAGCGCTGATACCGCTCGTGCCGGAGCTGATGAAGTTTTGCAGCGGCGTCGTGAATTGACGATCCAGGAAGTCGAAGACGGTGTACATGGCGCTATCCCCCAGCGCCCTATTCATGCGTTCGAGCCGGGTCTTGCCTTCGGCCTCTTCAGCGTTGCGGCAATTGGGCGTCTGCCCCAGCTCGCCAGGGTTCTCGCGGCATTTTCCAATATGATCGGCGCGCAGGGAATCGTCGGCGAGAAACTCGCTGACGGTAATGACGGTGACTGGCGCCGGTTCCGAACATGCCGCCAGCAATGCCGTTATAACGAGACCCGCGATGCGTTTCATTGCGACAGCGCCGTGTTCATCGTGTCGATGCGCTTGCGCCAATCTTCGGCCTTGCGCTGATCCTCGACCTGGGCTTGCGCCTGCTGGACCATCTGCAGACCCTGCATGCGCAGGAGGTCGGTCTGGAGAAATGCGCTTTCGGCCTGAATGCGCGCTTGGAGATCGGCGA
Source organism: Mesorhizobium sp. G2-6-1 (assembly GCF_055809095.1). Taxonomy (NCBI): domain Bacteria; kingdom Pseudomonadati; phylum Pseudomonadota; class Alphaproteobacteria; order Hyphomicrobiales; family Phyllobacteriaceae; genus Mesorhizobium; species Mesorhizobium sp. G2-6-1. Next base: position 251,386 of record NZ_JBVVTF010000001.1, on the reverse strand, counting down.
TATCCTTAGCGTCACTGGCAGAGGATATCTGCTGGCGCAACTGATCGATCCCGCCGATGCGCTTGGTAGCCGCATCGTAAATCTGCTGGCCAAGACTCATCTGGCCGGCATTGCGGTTCTGGACGCGCGCCAGCTCCCGGGCGTAAAAGTCGTTCGCCGAGGTCTGATAGGTCGAATTGCCTTCGAGAAATTTCGACGCGGTTTCGCCGAACGCGCCCGAACCCTTGCCGCTGAGCAGGCTTTCTATTGCCGCAAAATCCTGCGGCAGGGCCTTGCGGATTTCCGGCTGGTTCAGGAGCGAGGCGACGTCGGCCATGTTCGTCAGCTTGTTCAGCGATCCGAACAATTGCTCGGCTTGCGTGATTTGCTGATTGAGAGCATCAAGCTGCGACTTGAGCTGGGTGATACTCTCGATCTGCTTGAGGATCGCGGTCTGGTCGATGACCGGAATACCCTGTGCGCTTGCGGCCCCGGCCGACAAGGAGAAAATGGCGACAGCCGCCACCACAGAATTGCGCATACGCATTAGCCGGCATTCCTTTGCTGTTGGAAGAGAGGAAGCCACGCTTCCGGATCGTCGCCGGCCTGGGCTCGTATCGTGTCGGCAAGCTCGACATTGCCGGTGCGGCCGGAAAGAACGGCAAGTTCATCGTCGAATCCGCCGAGATTGAGTTCAGCGACGATGCTGTTATGACCTTGCTTGACGATGAAGCGGCGGCTCTCATTGGACAGTTCGCGCGCGATCAACTCATATTCGCGCTCGGTGAGCTTGAATCCGTCAACATAGTCGGTACGGCTGCCGCGGGAGTTCGGCATGAACACTTGCGTCGGGCACTGTTCGATAATGGTGTGCGCAATCGGCGAATTGATCGCGTCGCGCGGGCTCTGCGTGGCAAACAGCATGAGCCCGTTCTGCTTTCGGATGGTTTTCAGCTTATTCTGGGCCAGATCGCGAAAACCCTCGTCGGCGAGCGCCTTCCAGAACTCGTCGATGACGATGATGATGCGACGACCGTCGATCAGCTGTTCGACCCGATGGAAGAGGTAGGCCATCAGCGGGGTGCGGATTTCCTCATTGTCGAGAAAATCCGTCATGTCGTAGCCAAGGAATTTCGCGCCGATACCGATCTCATCAGTATCGTTGTCGAACACCCAACCGAGCGGCCCTCCCTCTCCCACCGGCGCAGCCGAGCTGCGATGCCCTCGGGGTCGGTATTGTTGAGGAAGGTGCGCAGCGCACCAATCGTGCGTCGCTCCGCGGGTAAATCGGTCAGCCCGTCGATGGCGTTGGCGATGTCGCGGACTTCCGAGACTGAGAGTTCGCGCGTCTTCGAGCCAACCAGTTTGGTCACCCATTGCGCTAGGAAAACCTTGTTCTCCGGCGTCAGTTCCATGCCCTTCAAGGGTGAGCAGCCGGTTGGCCGGCCATTCTTCAGCGGCAGATAGGTTCCGCCGGCCGCGCGCACGAAGAGATCGGCGCCGCGATCCTTGTCGAAGAAGACGATATGGGCCTCGAATTTCTCGCCCTGCGACAGGAGGAAATTGAGCAATACCGTCTTGCCCGAGCCGGATGGCCCGCCGATGAAAGTGTTGCCGAGATCGCCATAGTGCAGATTGAAGTAGAATGGCGAGCCGGATGCAGTCTTCAGCATCGCGACAGCTGGACCCCATTCATTGCCGTTGCGCTGGCCGACCGGATAGGAGTGGAACGGCGAGAACGCCGCAAAATTCTTCGAGGTGATCGCGCCGGAACGCACACGATAGCGGAAATTGCCGGGCAGTTGCGCCCACCACGCAGCCTCCAGCCCGAGATCTTCGCGGGCGACAACTGCACCGCCATTGGTCAGATGCGTTCGGCTCTTCGCCAGATTGTCGGTAAGCTCCTTCACCGATCCGGCGAACACCGTTAGCGTCAGATGATGGTCACCGAGCACGAAGCGGTTCGATTCCAGCTCGTCGAGCGCATCGTCGAGTTCCTCAAGCTGCGAACCGGCCTTGTCGCCGGCGCTGACCATCTGGTTCTGCTTGCGTCCCATCACGGTCTTGGCATCGGACTTCGACAGGAAGGAGAAGCTCTGGGTCAGGATCAGTTCGTATGGGACGGTGAGCACACCATCGAACATGCCGGGCCGCGTGCGGGCCGGATATTCCTTGAAGCCGAACATGCCGGCATATCGGCTTGACCCCTCATGCCGGATTTCGACTGTCTCCCGGCCTACGATCACGCGATCGGAATAGATTGCGGATGAAACCCGTCCGTCGGTCAGCGGCACCGCCTCACGCCGGCCGCCGACCAGCTGGTGCAGGACCTCGCTCGGTTCGGAAAAGATCAGCCCATCACGTTCCTGGAGCGAAAGGACTCTCGGGCCGAAGCGCTTCAAGCCGGCGGTGACATCGATGATCGCGTCATCGAGATGTTTGAGCGCGCCCTCGTCTATCTCGAGACCATGCCGCCGCGCCTTGCGCAGCTTTGACAGGAACGCCACAACGCGCTCGGCGGCGTCTCGGCCCGGATGCCAGACGAGACTGAGATAAAGGTCGTTGCGGAACAGGTCTTCACCGGTCATACGCGCGCGGTATTTGTCGTTCAGAGTGCGCGAAAATGCATTGGCGAACACGCCATCGGGATACTCGTTGTCGCGCCGACGGATGATATGCGTCCAAAGTGCAAGCCGCTCGTCCGCCATGTTGCGGTAGAGCGTATTCAGATCACGGTGCAGTGCATTGAGATCGAGTATGTCCGCAGTCTCGAAGGATACGCCTTCGAGAGCGATCACCACCATCAGTGCACGGGAGTCGAGCGCAATCACCCGTTCATCGACGTGGCGGACATAGGGGATGAAGGTCTCTGGTTCGAGCTCACGGCTCTTGACGACTGCGGTGCTAGGCAAAGCCAAGGTCCCTTTCGTCATAGCGCCGGACAAGCTTCATCGGGGTGAGGCTCGATCCGCCCCAAAAGCCACCGTTGCGAGCTCTGCCCCGTGTTTCGATCCAGCCGAGCAGCACCCGGAACATGTTGTGGTCGTGCTTGACGATGGCCTTGAATATGACGTGAAACACCAGTCCCACGAGCGAATAGGACACTGACCCCGCCACGATGAAGAGGATCGTTGTGAAGATCATGTTGATCCCCATCGCCTCCATCGTAACGCCGCCGATCATCGCCGGCCTCGTGCAGGCGAGGAACAGGGTGTCTTCTTCGAGGGAAATCCTCTCACGCATCGTCAGCCGCCGGAGATCGTGTTGACGATTTCCGTGGCGCCAAAAATGATGCCGATGCCCAGCACGACGAACGCCGCCTTGCGCAGGTCGAGATAGCCGAACATCCATGCGATGCCGACGATGATCACGGCTATAATCGCCAGCAGCCGCGCGACATTGCCGGTCAGCATGTTGACGATGTTTTGCAGCACGCTTTCGATCCCGCCCGACTGGGCGAAACTTGGCTCGATCAGGGCCAGGGAAAACACGGCTGCCATTGTCGCGATGGCCGCTAACGGCCTGATGCGTGTAGATAGGTTCATATGTTCATCACTTCTTTTGTTCGTTGGAAAAGACGAGGACGGAGGATTGCCGCCCCGAATTGAAGACGTCCCATTGCGGCACTGATACCTGGGGCTCCTGCTGGCCCTTCTCTGTCGGGCCGCTATCGATTGTGGCGGCAGACGACTCCCCTGCCCTTTCGCGCGCCGGCAACGCCTGAGCCTGCGCTTCGACAATCTCAATGCTGTCGAGTTCGCTGGACAGTCGCTCGCGCTCGGCCAGCACTTGTCTGTCGTAGCCGACCATTTCGCCGACGGAGGCGTCACCATTGCCGAAGTAGCTCCGCAGCATCACCGTCTCGGCTTGCGCGGCCGTCGCGCCGCCTTGAAGGGCCGCCCGGTAGTAACCATCAAGCAGTGCTGCGCTCGCGTCGAGATTGAGGCAAAAGTCAAATGTGTCGCTGACGGACAAGCCCAGTCGGCCGAGATTGCCGGAATTGATCCCACCAAGTCCCAGGTCGATATCCTGGCCCGCGGAGATCAGGATCGTGGCGGTCTCGATCGCCTCGGCTCTGGTCCTTGGCTGGTCGGCGAGCGGATGATCGGAATTGATGCGGATGGCGAAGGGCTGGAATCCACTTTCGACGCTTACAACTGCGGCGATTGTCTCAATGGCGATTCGTGGCGCACATTGCTGCGCGAGATCGATAAACGCTACCGGCATGGGCTAGAACCACACGCGCTGTTGGCCTGCGCCGTCGACCATGATATCGACATATCTTGGCTGCTTACGCATGTGAGGACGCGCGGTCACAATGGCCTTGCACACCCGCTGTCCGGCTTCGAAATGCCAGCTACCGGATCGCTGCGGGCCGCCGCCGCGGAGATCGTTGCTACATACTTCGTTGCTAGCGACCTTAGGCTCCGTGGACATGCAGCCCACTTCATCTCGTCCGCGAACGCCGTTCCTGGTGACCAGCTGGAAGCCGGCATCGCAGTAGTAGGGCGCATAACGGGGTTTGGACGCAGTGAAGCCGACGCCGCTACAGATTGGAAAGGATCGCCCTTTGGCGAGATGTGACCAAAGCCGTTCTACCGGTGGACGACACTCGGCGTGTTGGGTAGGACCGCCAGGGTTCGAAAGGCACAGAAGTACCTGGCAGCCCCAGTCGTCTCCACGCGCTATGGAAGACGAAAACGTGTATATTGAAACGCACAGTAAACTTTTGGAAAGTGCCCGAGTGACCGAATTTCTCATACAGGCTCCCTTGTCAAAGCTTCTCTTGGCCGTTCGTCGTGGTGGTTTCGACATGTTGTCATACTGTACGATAACGCATAGATAGACTGATGCCAAGCCCGTTAAATCATCGATGGCACAACACAGGTTTCGTGACCCTCGCTACGCACGAAATCATGTCCAAACCCTTGCCCAACGAGACGCCTAATTCGAGGTTGCGACAGCTCGGCATGATCAATTTGCTCTACAGCCTGCAGAAAGCGGACATGGCGTTGACGATCACCAATGTTACTGAAGCGGCTGGAATGACTAGAAAAGCCGCACAAGAAGCGATTGATCCGCTGGTTGTTCGCGGGCTACTGAAGGAGTCCTGGGGGCGCACCTCGATCGGTCGGGGCAAAGCCCGACAATATGAGATCGCTTCGGAGATCTTTGAAAAGCTTCAGGGTGTCTACGGCGCCTGATCCAGCCGGTCTGGTTGGCTTCTCTCGCGATAACCTCCTATCAATACATTGCGAAAACGCATAGCAATTATTGGATTTGAACGCGCAAGCATACTTTACAGATTGGCTCGGCGACCATCACCGGCAGACTGATTCGTTTTGCATAGACAAATTGTGTGATGGGGAGCTATGCGGTAAAAACGGAGCGACCTTGGGAGTCGGCACTTCCCAAGCCAATTCAGTGGAGACTTGGGATCTGACATCGTTGAGAAGAGATCTGAGCTGGTTTAAGTCGTCCACTGCTAATGGCACGGTAAACCCGTCGGCATATCGACCGTCAAGGAAGCGTGACGGCCCGTTCTTACTATGTGGCAAATTTCAGTGCCGGGGTGGCCCACACTAAATACACCGATGCAGTTGTTCAGTTGGCGAGGGCAAGCCAAGTTGTCCTTCTCCGTCCCCGTTCGCTGAAAAACCTGGAATCCATGTTCGATTAGCTAGTCGGGCAGCCCCATGAACGGATTCTGATACCTTACTCCCAATGGCCGAAAGTCCTTTTCATTTTCAGTGAGCACGATCAAATCGTGCTGTTTCCCAGTGGCCGCAATGGCGATATCTTCAAAGCCAGGCGAGATACCAGCGGCGCGCGCGATCGTCATCAATTGTCCGGTCATCGTCGCTGTATCGAGGTCGAGTGGCAGGATCTGGCTTCCATAATAGTGACGGATTTCTCCCCACCACTCTGCGAGAGCGGCCGCCTTCTTGGTGGCCCTGATCCGCTTAGCGTTCGCAATGCCGTCCTCGATCTCGGCCGCAGTTATTACTGAAAGCCATAGATCGGAAGACCGATCGATGATCCAGGCGACCAGCTCCTCATCTGCAGGTGTCCGCTTCTTTGAAGGCGCGAGCAAACTGACGACGTTCGTATCCAGCAGGTACAATTTCAGAACGCCGGATTACGCAGGGTTCGTGCGGGCTTGCGCACGCGAACAGGTAGGTCGCCGTCTTCCAAGGGGAATTCGTCAGCAGCCAGCCGAGCGAGGGCACCCGAGATAGGCGCTCGTAGTCGGCATAGCTGAGGACGACGGCTTCCCGCTTGCCGTGACGGGTAACAACCGTCGGTGCCCCTGCAACGGCCTCATCGACAACATGGGAAAACGTGGCCTTCACGTCTTTCAATTGGGCTTCTTTCATTGTCGGAATCTCCAATGACTAAAGTGGTCATATATAGTACGGCGCCCACGCTGACAAGGATGCAGGAAAAGGAGGGGGCTGGCAGAACGAAGGTAGCAAGGGGTGGATACGAGGTGCCGTATGTTGCTGGCTGTCTGCAGCAACCGGGTAGGTGAACAAGGAAGCCACGATCCGTATCGGGCTCAGCCGACCTGCTGTTCTCTCTTGCCTGAAAGCGAACTGGGACACGTCGAATGGGCCCTCCCCGAGGGTCTTCAACCGTTGGCAGATCTCGTTGGAGTCCATGCTGCCGAAATTCTGCAGATGGTCGCCCTTTGAGAGGCTGCTCATCGATTGTCACAGGGCGAATTCGAGCATGGGTATCGAGATACTCCATGGCGCTATGCCCGGGATAGCCAATGAAATTAATGGAAACAGCGCTTGGATCGACATCATCGGATCTATGGCCGCCTTGGCCATCTAACTGTGGACGACCTGTCGAAGCATGGCGCCCTGGATGCCGTCTGGAAGCGATATCTTTTGTTGTTGAAGTCTAAGGCCGAGAAAAAGATGCGTGCCTTTGTCAAGGAAACGTTGAACCTGGTTGGCCACGAGCAGGCCGCCGTCGGGCATCCATCCGGTTCCTTGCCCAATCGTTGTGCAGGGCTCAGCAATACTGGGTTGCAAATGGGTCTGTCCCTGTGCGTAATTGAGATTGTGGCCGCTCAGAAGTCGGCGACCGAGACTGCCAAGGAGGAAATCCAACGCATCACCGAAGCCTCGTTGGCTAATTACGGCTGCCTAACTGCAGGGGAAGGATGCTCACTTTCTGTCAAATGAGGAACGCCTGTTGCTGAAGACGAGATTTCGCGATCTGAGACCAGTCTTCCAAGAAATGACGTTCGAGAAAATTGTTGTAATTCTGGGGGAGGCACCCAACGACACCAGAAAGACCTCTTCGCATGTAGCGGTCATTGATCTCTCCAGTAGCATCTCCAGGACTGGGTATCGGATGTGATGGTCGCGACCGAGTAGGATCGCGACTTCGATCCCGTATGGATAGAGTCGATACCACCGGGGCTGCCAGTCGGCTATGAATGGGTCATCCGCAGGGCTGGGGCTATCCAAGATGAGACGGCTGCGTGTTGGAAGACCAAGGTAGCGGAAGCGATGGGCGAAGGCTTGGTTCCGAATGGGTTAAGGAATCCCATCTGTCAGTGGCCATGGCCTTCATCTTGACGATCAAGTTGTACATGGGCAACTCATTGGCCCAAGCCATGGAACCGCGAAAACATCGGGCTCGTCAATGAGCGATCCCGATGTCGAGTTGTACGTGTGCAACTCGATTGACGGTTGGCACTTGGGAATGAAGAAAACATCAAGCTCGGTAGTTCGCGGTCAAGATACTCGAATTTGCGCGCAACTCCGTGAGCGGCAGATGCATCGAATTCTCGTTAACTTTCTCTTAACTTTAAAGCATTTGCCATTGCAATCCGAATCTGGCTAATTAGATCAGCGCATTTCTGCATTGTATGCGGAATTAAGCGCGGATTTCAGGAGCGTGGGTCTTGACCACTTCAAATTTGTCAGAAACGATAGACGTCGCTTCGACCCTTCGTAGCCAAATTATGTCCGACGCAAGCGAGTTATCGCGTCAGCTTCAAGCGCACCAGCTTCGCACATTTCCACCGACATCGCAAAAAAACATTCGTTTATTCACGCCCGCCGAGGCGGCGGACTTCATCGGGATCCACGAGGGCTATCTCAGGCAGATAGTAGCCGATGGCCATGGACCAAAACCTTTGCCAAACGGCCGGCGGCTGTATTCGGTAGATGATATCGAGGGACTGCGCCGGGTGCTCGATGAAGGCGGTAAGGGGGCTCCCAAATACGTCCGACATCGTCGTGCCAGCGAGAAGCTCCAGATCGTAAGCGTTATGAATTTTAAGGGCGGCTCGGGAAAAACGACGACTTCCGCCCATCTCGCACAATATCTGGCTTTGCGTGGATATCGTGTACTTGCAATTGACCTCGATCCGCAGGCATCGCTTTCAGCCCTATTCGGGCATCAACCCGAACTGGACGTCGGGGAGGGGAAACCCTCTACGGCGCAATCCGATACGATGACAGCCGACGCCATATCTCGGAGATTGTTCGCGCGACCTATACGCCCGGATTGCATGTGGTGCCCGGTAACCTTGAACTCATGGAATTTGAGCACACCACGCCAAAGGTGCTGGGCGAACGTTCGCAAACCGACTCCATGTTCTTTTCGCGAATCGGTGAAAGCCTTGCCGACATCGAAAGCAACTATGATGTGGTCATCATCGATTGCCCTCCCCAACTCGGATTTCTGACACTCTCGGCACTCTGCGCTGCCACCGCAGTGTTGATTACAGTTCATCCGCAGATGTTGGACGTTATGTCGATGTCCCAGTTTCTGCACATGACGGGCGACCTCCTGTCAGTTGTCGAGAATGCAGGTGGCAGCACCGAATACAACTGGATGCGTTATCTGGTGACGCGTTACGAGCCAAACGATGGTCCACAAAGCCAGATGGCTGGTTTCATGCGCTCGATTTTCGGACAAAGGGTTCTTGAACACTCGATGCTGAAATCAACCGCGGTCTCCGATGCCGGTCTGACGAAGCAGACGCTCTACGAAGTGGATAAGGCGGCCTTCACAAGAGGCACGTACGAACGCGCTCTAGAGTCCCTTACCCTCGTAAACGGCGAGATTGAGGCCCTTATCCGCAGCACGTGGGGAAGGAAGTAATCCATGGCGCGCAAGAACGTTTTCGAAGTCTCCCCAGATGTCACCCAAGCTGAACCTGTCCGCACACAGCCACAGCTTGGGCGCCCATTGTTGGGTCTTGAGAGGACGATCAGGCCTGCGAGTCCTGTCGGTGCGATCTCGCAATCTCTGGAAAACATCAATTCTCGTGCACATCGAGCAGACGAAATCGAGAAACAGCTCGCCCAAGGACAAGTGGTCGTCGAACTCGAGACTGCGCTCATTGACGGCGCTTTTGTCGTCGATCGGCTGGGCGTCGATAGTGATGACGCATCCAGCCTAGTGGCACAAATCCGCGAGCATGGGCAACAGGTGCCGATTTTAGTTCGACCAAATCCTCAAAATGACGGCCGGTATCAGGTTGCCTACGGTCATCGCCGACTAGCCGCAGCCAAGGAGCTCGGGCGGACGGTGAGGGCGGTTGTACGCGATCTCACCGATGAACAGCTGGTCGTCTCGCAGGGGCAAGAAAACAACTCCCGCACAGATCTGTCGTTCATAGAGCGGTCGTTCTTCGCTGCGCGCCTTGAAGATCGTGGGTTTCCCCGTGAGGTCATCATGGCTTCGTTGGGAGTAGACAAGGCCGCGTTGTCTCGGATGATCGCCTTGATCAAGCGGTTGCCACCCGAATTGATCGAAGCTGTCGGCTCATCTCCTGCCTTTGGACGGCTCCGTTGGGCAGATCTGGCTGATTTACTGGAAGAGAAGAGCAAGCGGGCTAAAGCGCTGAAGCTCATTCAGGATCACGAATTCCTTGCCGAGAAAAGCGATGCCAGATTTCAAGCTGTTTATGACGCGCTGAAAGTCACGAGGCCGAAGCCTCTTACAGAAGCCTGGAAGGCGTCAGACGGCGCTCGTCCAGTCAGGATCGTGGAGAGCGCCGCCAAGGTCTCGCTCGTCTTCGACAGGAACGTCGAACCCGAGTTCGGACTCTTCGTGAAGGAACGGCTTCAAGTGCTCTACGACGAGTTCATGACCCGGAACAGGGAATAAAACTAGGAGACTAACCCGCAAAAGAAAAAGGCCCCCGAACGGCGAACCGTGGAAGCCCTTCTCGATCTTTGCAAATTGAGAATCACATTTCCACGAATCAGTGTCAAGCGTTTTGACGCCGAAGTCGGCGAGCAGGATTCTTTTGCCTAACTGAAGGCGAATGAAACATGGAAACGGGTATTGCAACGACTCCCTTTGGGAGCCGAACGATGACGCTTGCCTTGTTGGCGGCGCAAAAGGATTCACAGGAAATCCCGGAAGGGAAGGTCGTCGACAAATGGCAGGTTTATCGCGACCTGTGCGAAGGCAAAAGCCTGGTCGGCATCGGTGATCGGTCGCTGGCCGTCCTGGCGGGCTTGCTGTCCTTCTACCCCGATAACGAGCTATCGGAGGAAAACGGCTTGATCGTGTTTCCCTCGAATAAGCAGTTGTCACTGCGTGCACATGGGATGGCGAATGCCACGTTGCGAAGGCATCTGGCAGCTCTGCTGGATTGTGGCCTCATTACACGGCGGGATAGCCCCAACGGGAAAAGATACGCCCGCAAGGGTAGGGCGGGAGATTTTGAGGATGCCTTTGGCTTCTCTCTCGCACCTCTGCTTGTCCGTTCCGAGGAATTCCAGCAGGCAGCAGAACGGATCCGTGCGGACAACCGTGCCCTCAAGCTGATGCGTGAGCGGATTACCCTGTATCGCCGTGACATCGATAAACTGATCGAGGCCGCTCTCGAAGAAGCCGTTCCTGGCGACTGGGGAGGCATCTGGAAGCGCTTCCGCGAGATTGTGGATGCTATTCCGCGCAAAGCTGTCCTGCACGAGCTGGAGGCCATCGTTGCTGATCTGGCTGCTGTGCGCGAAGACGTGGACATGATCTTGGAAAGCTTCATGAAAACTACGAATCCGAGCGCCAATGAGTCTCAAAATGAACCGCAGCAATCTAATTCAAATACCGATATCCTTTTTGAATTTGAACCTGCTTCAGAAAAAAGCAAGGCAACGACGTTTGAGCCACAACCGCGAACGCAGGAGCTGCCGAAAGGCTATCCGCTAGGGCTTGTGCTGAAAGCCTGCCCTGAAATTAGCGATTACGCCCTGGATGGGATCAGCAACTGGCGCGATCTGATGGCGACGGCCGCCCAAGTGAGGGGATATCTCGGGGTTTCGCCGTCGGCGTACGAGGATGCCTGCCATACGATGGGGCCGGAAACCGCCGCGGTGGTAATCGCCTGCATCCTTCAGCGAGCCCAGCACATCAATTCGGCGGGCGGATATCTGCGAGCACTCACCGAGAAGGCGAGGACAGGAGAATTTTCCGTTGGCCCGATGCTGATGGCGGCGTTGAAGGCGAACGGGGTGACGTCGAGAATGGCGGGATAGCTCGGATATTGAGAGATGATGGGGGTCAATCTGAACGTTGTTCGCATCCGGTCGGCGTCAGGTCACCCGGCATCCATGAATGGATACCAAGACGGATTTCCAATATGAAAGATACGTGGAAATGATCCATTGAAGACGACGCTGCGGGCAAATCGGCATTGACTCCTGCCACCGGTTTCTCATATATACCCCATTGGGTTATAAGAAGCGCATGCAGACCGTCGCCGAGACACCATTGTTCCTCAAGCAGGCGGAGGAGCTGTTCAGCGAAGACGAACGGAAGGAATTGATCGACTTTCTCGCGGCTAATCCGCAAGTGGGCGACGAGATCCCCGGCACGGGTGGTGTCCGCAAGATGCGGTTCGGGGCCAAAGGCAAAGGCAAGCGCGGCGGAGCCAGGGTCATCTACTACTGGTACAGTGATGACGCACCGATCTATGCACTGTTGGCCTATGGTAAGAACGAAAAGACGGATTTGAAGCCGGGAGAGGCTAAGGCGATCAAGGCAGCGAACAGGAGCAGGACATGAGCGAGATGACAAAAATTGGTGCTGATTTGATCCAGTCTATGTCGGAAGCTCTGGCGCACGCGCAGGGCAAGGAAGTTCCGGGCATCAAGCAGCACACCGTCGATGTCGGCGCGGTCGATGCAAAGGCGATCCGCAAGAAGCTTGATTTGACTCAGGATGAGATGGCGACGGTGCTGGGCACCAGTCCGTCTGGCTACAAGAAATGGGAACAGGGCAAGCGACAGCCGAGTGGCGCCGCGCGCACCTTGCTTCGCATCATGGAAAGAGAGCCGGCAGCCGTGTTGCGTGCCTTGTCTACCGAGGAAACGTCCTCCGCCAGCAACGCCGCAGCGAACTGAGGGCAGGGGAGGGGCTTTTTAATCTCTACAGCCCTGAAGCCTTTGTGAGATTGACCCGAAAACGGTCGCGGCGGCGCTGGTATTTGCGGGTCATTTCGGCGGAGGCGTGGCCGAGCTGCTTTTGCACATAGCGCTCGTCGACCTCGGCCGAGGAGGCGAGACCTGCTCTGAGTGAATGGCCGGAGAATTTTTGCCCGCGTTCGTTCTCCGATAGATCGCCGCGTACGCCGGCGGCCAGCGCAGCGCGCTTGACCAGCCGCGCCACCTCTTGGCTGTTCAATCGTTCAGCACCGACTTTTGTGCCGTGCCCCGTCACACGCCGAAACAGCGGACCGTGGGCGATCTTTGCAAATTTCAGCCAGGTTTGCAGCGCAACAACCGGGCAGGTGGCGTCGGCAGAACCGCGCCCGATCTCGACCTCGCGCCAGCCGGTTTTGCCACGCAAGGTGACCAGAATGCCTTTCTCCAAAACTTCAATCCAGCCGGAGCTATCCTCGGTCTGATCGCGAAAAACGTCGAGGCCGACGATTTCGGAGCGGCGCAAGCCACCGGCAAAGCCAATGAGTAAAATGGCGCGGTCGCGCAGACCGCGCAGACCGCGATCAAGTGTCTCCAGCATGGCAATGAGGTCTTCCGGAAGAATGGCCTCCTTCTGCCGGGGAGGGAGGCGTGGCTGTTGCGGATGCCGGCCATGACGGTGGCAATATGGCGGTCCTTTCTGTCCAGTTTTTTGTCGCCGCGCTGGGCAAAATTCCAGGTCAGGGCGGACAGACGGCGCTCGATCGTCGCCACCGTTTTCTTCTCCCCTGTGCCCGCACCTACGGTGTTGCCTACGGTACTGCCTCCGGTGCTGCCGGAGGCGAGCGCGGTGATGTAGAGGCCGACAATTTGCGGATTGGGCGGAAACACCTCGAGATTTTGGCGGCGTGCCCAGGCGCAAAAATGTTTCCAGTCGGCGGTGTAAGCACGGCGTGTATTGGCGGAACTTGCCGCTTCGACGTAATCACGGGCGCGGTCGGCAAGTTTTTCCAGATGCGGCGGAACGCGCGGTTTTGGCGCCACCGCCGGAAGGGCAGGGGGTGAGGAGTGGTCGGCATCGCCGGCGGAAAGCCAACGACTTGGCTTTCCGAACTCCGAACGCCCGGAGCCCTGGCGAAGGGTCTGGCCATTCTCCGGCTCTTGGGGTGCCTGTCCCATGGCCAAGACGACATCGACGATATCGGGCAAGTCGCCGTCCGACGCCATCACGGCGGGATGATCGACGACAGCCTCCGGACTCTGGGACGCTGCGGATGGTCGCCGAGGGTGATTTTTGGGCTTTTGATCGTTGAAAACGGCCATTTTTTCTATCGAGCACAAAACGAACGATAAGGCAACATTATCGTTCGTTTTTTCCGCGCGACAGGTGCGGCGGTTGTTGCCAATTCCAATTGCCAAAAGCGCCGTCGTAAGTCATGCTGTTTCGGATGATTCTGCGTCCCAAACCCTCTTTACGCCACCTTGCCGGTGCCACGGCGGTCGCGCCGATCATGGCGGTGCCGGCCTGGCTGCGCCGGGCCATCCCGGAAGCGCAAACCCTTGCGGGCAAACAGGTTGAGGAGGTCGCGCTCGCCGCCGGCGCCGCCATTGGCGCGCTCGATGCGGTGGTGCGCCGCGAGGAAAAATGGGCCGGCGCCTGGCGGCAGCACCTGGCGCTCGGCGCGGCCGCAGTAACGGCAAAGCAGGCGGGGCGCGTCGAGGATGAAGCAGCTTTGCGCGATACTTTTGTCCTCACCCGCCCGGGCGACGATGTCGGGCCTGGTGGCCGAATGCTGCTGGCATGGCAGCGATTGGCAGCACGGCCCGCCGGGGAACTGCTGTCGGAAAGAAGTCTTGCCGCGGTCTTGGAAGAATTCGGTTTTTTTGTCCGCGACAACGAGGCGGTGAGCGACCTGGCGGACGAGCTTCGCCAACTCGCCGCCAGCCAAGGGACGATCGGGATGCTGAGGGGTGCGTTCATGGCCGCCGAGCGCCATGGGTTCGGCCGTGCCGTTGGAGCCTGGTTTGCCGACGCCCTGTTGGCGCAGCGGCTGGGTTGGACTTTGCGGTGCCGCTGCTCGGCATCGAGGCAGCTTTCGGTTCAAAGCCTGGCCACGCTCGCCGACTGGCATCTGTCTCTCCGGCTGCGGCAACCGAAACGGAAGCCAATCGTGACAAAAATGCTGGCCACGCAGGCGCGCGTCGCGCTGCGTGCCATTGATCTTTTTAGCGACCTTGGGCGCCGGGCGGAAAAACTGCTCACTGTTGCCCCGAAGCTAAGAGCGAAGGGAGCGGATGCGGTCGTTCAAAAGCTTTTGTCCGGCGATGCGATCGTCGCTTCGGAAAAGATCGCCGGCATGAGCGATCGCGGCCTGCGTAGGCTGTTCGACAGGCTGGTCGAGCTTGGCGCCGTGCGCGAATTGTCCGGCCGCCAAACCTTTCGCATCTACGGGCTGTGAAGAAAATGGCCGGGACGGCGAAACAGACGGGACCAAAAGGTAATGTCCAGCGAATGCTGGTTGATCGGGAGCTGGATCATCTGCCGCCGGAACTGCGCTGGCGCGAGTGGATGAACCGCGTTGAGGCTACCATTTTTGCCGCCAGCGAGCCGGTGACACGTAGTGTCCTCGCGCGAGTCGTGGGGAAGGACTGCAATCTCGATCTCCTCATCGACGACATCCGCGAGGAGCTACGCGGCCGGCCCTACGACCTGGTCGCCGTCGCCGGCGGTTTTCGGCACCTGACCCGGCCGGCCTATGCCGACGCCATCCGCTGTGCATTTGGCACGGCCGCCGGCGGCAACGATCGCGCCAGGGACCTCACGCAGTCCGAAGTCCTTGTCTTGATGGGCATCGCCTACTTCCAGCCGATCACGCGCGGAGAGTTGTCGTCGTTTTTTGGCAAGGAAGTTTCGCGCGACCTGATCGGCCATCTGCGCGGTGCAAAAATGATCGCCTCGGGCCCGCGCAGCCCGACGCCGGGCGCGCCCTATACCTATGTCACCACGAAAGAATTCCTGCTGGAGTTCGGGCTTGACACGCTGCGCCACCTTCCGGACTTCGAGGCACTCGAGGACGCCGGGCTACTGTCGAAGGAAAAGCTACTGGCGGGGGACATCATGCCGGACTTTGCGGGCGTCCGAGAGGACATAGAAGTCGAGGCGGAGGAGTAGCTCTGCGTTGACACTAACGGTCCATCTTATGGCGTTGCGGAGATCCCGCGCTATGCCGACTTCGCCGACAGGAGCTTGCGCAAGGATTTCAGCTTCGCTAGCAGCTCATCGAACGTGATGATAGACAGACCGGACAAGCTGTTGCGATACAGTTTGAAGGAACGCTTCCGCTCGGTATCCGGGATTGTACCCGCCAGCACCACGCCCTTGATGCCGTAGGACTCCAGCTTATGCTGGGGATTAAGCGCCTTAATTCGCTAGATATCGCTACGCAGTTTGTCGATCTGGTCGAGGGTCTGCACGACTGCACCGACGAGCTCGGGGAGGGCGCCAAGACTCCGCCCCGGTACTGCTTTTTGCTGACCAGGTCCATGCCGAGCGTTTTGATCTCCAGAATAGCAATACTGTCGGTCAGCTGGTTGGTGAAAAGGAAATCGGCGATCTTCTCGCCTGACCCGTCGAGAATCTTCCCGCCGACATGGGCCTGCCCCTGCAGCAAAAGCACCGGCACGTTGAATGCCATGTCCAGGATAAACGGGTTGGCCTGGAACAGCTGCTGCCATTGCGGCTCGGTAGCCTTCGCGGCGAACTGCGTTTCCATATGGACTATCAGCTCATCGAGGGACGCAAGTTCGATCTCCTCATGAAGTTTTACGAGCCCGGCAAGCTGGGTTTTGATCGATTTGCGAACTGTTGCGCCGGCAAGCCTGACGACCGCTGCACGGTCCTTTTCCGAGAGGCGGGCGTCTACAATGGTCTCGCCAATCACTTCCGCCAGATCATCGGGTGCGCGCTCGAACAGCTTCAGCGGAAACTTTTCCCGGTCAAGCTTGGTGAGCAGGTTGGTGTAGGCGGCTTGGTGCTTCTTCTTCCTGCTCGAGGCGCGCGCCTTACCATCAAAGCGATTGGCCCCGCGGCGCAACTCGTCGAAAAGACGATAGCCCATCTCAAAGGTCTTGCCGTCGGCCGACCGAGAGACCTCGAGGGTCCTCTCGTCGGTCAGGCGCAATTGCTTGATACCATCGATCTGTGACAGCGCCTGGGTTATGAATGAAAGCGTGGGATCAAGCCCAAGCCCGAAATTCGGGTCTTTAGTGAACCCCGAGGGCATGCACTCCTCTAGGTACATCTGAACGTCATCGAGGGTGCTCGGCACGACGAAATGTTCGGCTCCGTCGGAATCATCGACGATGTGGGCGAACCCGTTCTTTAGTACCAGCTCGACCGACAGGATGGGAGCGTGTTTCGGCTCGAGGAAGCGCTCGGATGTTGGCATCGTGTTGATCGGGAAGAGGGTGGTCGTTGTGTTCGGGGCATCGAAGCGCAAAAGCAGAACGCGGGTCGTTGGGTCCCCCTCGCGGTGCGCGATCTTTAATCTTGTCGGTGAAGGTTGGAAAAACACCTCCACGAGTCCAGGTCCTCGTTCCTCGAGGGACAGGGTGCCTAGGTCATCCTCTCCAAATCGTGGGCCGAACGTCGCCATGCTGATCCCTAGGGGTACGCCGAAGCGCCTGCAGCGGTTAGCAGGTCCGGCTGTGGATCCAGCGGCGGCGTGACGAAGGCGTCGCCATCAACGCCATGTTCCTTCAGGAACGGAGCCTCCTTAAGCTTCTCGCGAAGGCCAAGCATTCGCTTTTCCGCTCTGCGGATGAAAGTATTGTAGGTCATCGGAATGATGGTAACGCGCCCATCCCACTCGGTTCGACTCCCACCCTCGGCGGCATCAATCTTCGATCCGAGGATGTAGCAGGTCGTTACGGCCGCTTCGGTTAGAAGACCCTTGTTCCTCAACTCCTTGACATATCGCCACGCTTGATCTTTCTGTTCGGACCCTATGCCCACACCGGGTTTCTTGATCTCGGCAACGACCAAGCGGGACACGCCGTCCACGTCATGTCCGAGATCATGCGCGTCGCGGCTATAAAGCCCGACACTCCCGTCAGGGAGCATCACGAAATCCGGTCGCTGCCTGCTGCCCGTCTCGTTCGATCCAAATATCTTGCGAATGACCTCCGTCATCCCCTTGTTGCTTGTGAACTCAAGGCTTTCGAATTCAGGGCCGAACACCCACAGCGATCGCTCGAACAGCGGCTGCAGATCGCCGACCTCGTCCATGGTCTCGTCGCGAAGCTTCTTATCCAGGTCTTCGATCAGCTTCAGGCGCGTCTGGATCTCATCAAGCGCGTCCTTCGCGAGCCGCAACGTCCAGTCGTCGAGAAGCTCGTACAGCGCTTCAAGATCACCGGGCTGCAGCTCATGTAGCTTCCCGACCAGACTGAATTTCGACGTGCTCAGTTCAAGATTGGCGAGGATGCCCGCGACCTTGCCGACCTCTTCCGTCGAGATCGAGGGGCAATTGTCGATCACCGCATCCACGAACTGATTCCAGCGTTCGCGCCCGACGGGAGGCAGCTGCCGCACCGTCTTGACCAGCTGTTCCTTGACGGAGTGTTTCGCCTCACGGCGGCGATCGGCAGAGAAGGTGGAGAGGTACTGCTTGATCTGCGCATGCACGGCAGGCCGGGTGGCCTGCCATGCCGGGTCATTAAGAAGAAACCCGCTCCAGTCCGGCTGCACCGCATTCTCGAGGATGTCTGCCGAGACGATAAACTGGAAGCGCTTCGCTTCGGTGCTTCGCCCGTCGAGGATACGCTCATGGTCGAACCCGACCCAACCCGGGTTTCCGACCAGCCTCGAATTCACGCGCCATGCGATGCCATGCTGCCTCGTTGTCCGATCGGCTTTCTGGCTATCGATCACAACGATCTGGACCACCCCAAAGCCAGGCACGTCGACATTGGCCTTCTGGATGTTGCGAGTCGGGATATCGTCGAATGTGACCAAAGTCCCGTCGAGCGAGACCACGAAATTCGGGTCCGCGAGAAAGCGCGTGCCGATGATCTCGCGGGCTGTGTCCGCGTCCATGGAAGTGCCATCGGAGGCGGTCGCCGTTATCTCCGTACCATGCCCAATGACCTTGTCGCGGGAGTTGATCACCGTGACGTCGAAGGGTTGGGTGACACCGCGACGAACTTCGTAGACGGTTTCGACGCCATCCCGCCACGTGCGCACCGTGTAAGGGTCGGAGAACTTGAAGGCCGCATGGCGGCCTTTACCGTTACGGCCATACGGGGTTCGGGGAGGGAGTCTGACTGATCCTCCGGCGGCGCCGACTTGGTGCCCTCGTCGGCAAGTCGATTGTAGTCAAGCGTTTTCCAACGCCTCTCGAACTGCGCCGGGGTCATCCCTTTGCCGTTGTCGGTGATGGAAAAGAGGATATCATGGCTGCGCTTAGGCCAGATTATATCCACCTTGGTCGCATAGGCGTCCCAAGCGTTCGCGACAAGTTCAACGATGGCCACTGCAGGATCGGAAATGATCGGCCCTGCATATTTGTCCAGGAAACGGTCATCGAACAGGACGCTCTGGTTTGGTCTTTCGATGTTCATGGTGCTGTCTCCCCCTTCTTTACTACACAAGGATTTTCCGCTCACGTCCACAGCTATACGTCATGGCCCCGGTTAGCTCCGGACCGGGCGCGTCGGGGCGGTCGATTTTCTAAGAATTTGTTCCTACCTTATTACCACGACACACCCTTCCGGCGATAAAAAACATCCCGACGCCGTTGACGGTAGAAGTCTCACCCAAACAGTCGCCTGATCGCCTTCAACGAGGCGGATTTGTTGGCAGCATGCTCTTCGGTTGAGCATCAAAGGACGAGGGATGCGAACGCTGCTTCGTCAATGCCGCGCTCATATTCCTACACGCGGCGGCAAATCGGCGAGCATGCTGACCGGCAATGTCCGTGACTTTGTTTTACGCAGATCCTTCCGATCGGCCGGATCATCGTCTATCGAACGCCACCGGGGCTACGATCACCATGAACGTTGCGGTCGAGGGATTGACCGAGGATGATAGCGTAGGCGGCCAAATTCGGATGTTCCTGACCGGGTGCTATGGACTCCATCTCCGCTATTGCCTTCGATGCCGTCATCCACGGCATAGAAGGGTCACCCGTCCACCGGCTACGAACCGCCACATCGAGCGATGTGCGAATCTCCTCGGAGATCAGATGCGGCATCTCGAAATAGATCACGCGCTGGCCGAGACGCCGCAGCCGGTCGTCGGAAAAACAACGAACGACGCGGAAACGCTGATCCCAAGGGACCGCATGGAACTGCTGCATGAGGGGCTTGTCGTTGTCGGGGATAAAGCGGTCGTAGAGCTGCTGCTCAACATGGCTAGAATCGCCGTACACGCGCTCTGCGGCAAACGCTGCCGCATTCAGCCGCGCGGTTAGTTTCTCGTCCGTCCGGATGCTTCGCGCCAGGCGCACAACGTCGTCCTCGATGATATTGGGAAATGTTGTCTCCAGTGCATCGTAGAGCGGGAAAAGCAGCGGCGACGCGTTAGCCTTGACCTTTCGGAGTGGCCCTTCGCGTTCTTTGAACATTGCCATCAGCTCGTCGTCGGTCGCACTGCGGATCGTGCCCATCGAAACAGTAAGGTCCAAGCAATACCGTCTTGCAGACTGTTCTGGATGTTGACCGAATGCTGTGAGTAGATGAAACCCTCGCCCGGCACGATCGGCTTCGAACGACACGAAGGCATCCTCTTCCCGCAGGAAATCCATAGCGGCCGCCTTGGTGGAGAACTGCATGAACCGGGACCAGATCTCAGGCGCGCCGTCGGCGATCACCTTTACGATCCATAGCATCGCTTCGACGTCAGCCATCGCTTCGTGGGCGCCTGCCGATTTAAAGCCGCAAGCGGCCGCGACGTCGTGCAGCTTCATCGACCTCACGCCATCGTGGCCAAACGCGGCCGGCATTACGTCCGGGCGCAAATGTGAGACCGCGCGGGCCAGTCGCAGCACGTCGCCGCGAGCATTTCCGATGCTGGTGACATAGGGTTCGAGCAAGCACTGATAGAAGGCGTGCCGCAGGAACTCTTCATCGAACCTGATCGAGTTATAGCCCAAGAAGGCAGCTGGACTCCAC
Source organism: Mesorhizobium sp. G2-6-1 (assembly GCF_055809095.1). NCBI lineage: Bacteria > Pseudomonadati > Pseudomonadota > Alphaproteobacteria > Hyphomicrobiales > Phyllobacteriaceae > Mesorhizobium > Mesorhizobium sp. G2-6-1. Next base: position 230,831 of record NZ_JBVVTF010000001.1, on the reverse strand, counting down.
CTCCTGAACCGTTCGTGGATATCGACGATCATGTCGAAGTGCGAGAGGCGCGACGTCGAGGCCAAATCCTCGTAGGTCGCGCCGGTCACATGAAGGGCGGATGGCGACGGGACGATGTGAGGCTGAAGCCGGCAGCTCGTTTCATAGTGCTCTTCGACGTTGAAAACGTCGTCGATGCGAATGGCACCGAACTCAACGATCTGATCGAAATGGCGACTGAGGCCGGTTGTTTCAAGATCGTAGAGGACCAGGGCCATGGTCGGCTCACTTGAAGAAGCGGAATCGCATTGCGGATTCGCTCACTCGAAACTTCCGAGCGAGCGCTGCGACCTCGTCGTCGTCGTCCAGGATCACCTGGCGTCCGCCCAATACCGTCTCAAGGATTTCCGTGGGCATCAGGAGCTCACTGGCAAAGGCGTTGGCCTCGATCTCCTGTTGGTCCGTGCCGGTGGAGGAATTTCGGTCGCGCAGCAGCACTCGGTCAACATGCACTGCACCTTCCAGTATATGGCGATGCAGGACAACGTGACCTAGTTCGTGAGCCAAGGTGAATCGTTGCCGGTTGGGAGCGTGGAGCGAGTTCACGCCAACCACGACTATGCCATCCCTGATATGGGCCATGCCCGACAGATCGTTGTCGAGCGGCGCGAATTGCACCCGCACGCCGAGCTTGCGGGCGATACGGTCCACAGGGACCGGCGCCGACGTGATGCCGTGCTTCTTTAGAACGGACCTAGCCGTTTCCCGTGCGTTGGCGGCGCTCATTTTGTACGTCGCGGTCGCGAGCCCGCAGTCGCCAACTCTATCATCTGCAGCATGACGCGCTCCTCCTCCTTGCTCGCCCCGTCGCCAGAGAAGACAACATCCTGAACCACCGTTTTTGGAGTCCGCTCCGGCACGAATTCCAAGATAGATTCTCCTTCCAACGCTTCGACCAACGCGAAAACGTCGTGCAACATCACCCGTTGCCGACCCGTTTCGATGTTGGCCACCGAAGCGCGTGTTAGTGAAATACGTGCTGCCAACTCGGCTTGGGTGAGGCCGAGCTTTCTTCGAGCCGTAGCGACTTTACGCCCGAGCTGCCCGTATAGGTCCATCTCGCTCATGCCAACGAAAAGAGCCTTATTCGCGGCCAGTGTCAATCACATACACAAAAATGTGTATGTAGAGCACACTATAGTATAAATTCGTGCTTGTAGTTGACATTAATCGAGTTGAGGAATCTGATGTGCAGCAATCGAACCGATTCCGGAGACCCCACAGTGTTCTTGGAGACAAAAGACGCTCAGCGTCGTACTCAAGTAGTAGGCCTGATCGAGCGGGTCTTCGCTGACCTCGAGATCGGCCCATCTCGAATGGCTTTGGCCCAGAGGCGCTATGAAGCCATAGGCGCGTGGCTCGCAGAGTCGAACGATCCGATGCTTTGCGGTCTGGCGGTCTATCTGCAGGGTTCTACGGCGATCGGCACCACAGTGAGGCCTATCGGCACCGAGGAGCACGATGTAGACCTTGTGTCTCGCCTCGTGATGTCCTCGGCCATGGCACCCTGGCAGGCGAAGAAGGCTGTGGGCGATCGGCTGAAACAGAGCCCGAACTATGCACCACTTTTGGTGGAGATGCAGCGCTGTTGGCGTCTGAATTACGCCAACGAGTTCCACATGGACATCACGCCTTCGATAGCAAACCCGGGTTGCTCGCAGGGCGGTGAGTTTGTGCCTGACAAAGCTCTCCGCGTCTGGAAAACTTCCAATCCGCTGGGTTATCGCAAGCGCTTTCTGCAGCGCGCCGCGCTCAAGCCACGGTTCCGCGAAATCAGGGGGTTCCAGAAGGACGCGATGGCTGGCACGGTGGAAGCCTTTCCGGCCCAGCCTCGGCTGAAGAACATCCTGCAGCGGTCGGTGCAGGTCGCCAAGCGCCATCGCGACGTACATTTCGAGCGGCAGGGCCTCGGTACCTCACTCCGCCCGATCTCAGTCCTCATCACCACCCTCGCCGCTCTGAGCTATGAGTATTGCGTGAGGACCTTCACCTATGATGACGAGTTGCAGTTGCTGTTCGATGTGCTTCGCCATATGCCCGACTTCATCGAGACGCAGCTCGTCGACGGGCGCCCTCAGTGGTTCGTTTGGAACGAGACCACCACTGGCGAGAACTTCGCGGAGAAGTGGAACCAGCATCCCGAGCGCGCCAAGGCCTTTTACTCTTGGCACGCCGCCGCACTCAACGACGTCGAACGGTTGATGCAGTTCGAGGGCATCGACGGCCTGAGCAAACGGTTCGAAGACTCCTTCGGCAAATCACCTACGCAAAAGGCCATCCAGTCCATGACCGACGAGGTGAATGAGCTCCGGAGCCGCGGCAAGCTCTACGTGGCACCCCGTGTGGGCCTCGTTGCGGGCGCTGCTGCTGCGGCCTCAGCGACGCCGGTGGCGGCTAATACTTTCTTCGGGCAGGAGCCATGACATGGAGCCGCCCGAAAGCCGTAGACCGCTTTCCGCTGCTAAGCAGTTGCTGCACCTCCGGAACAATCCGTTCAGTGCCGGCCACGGGGAACTCGGACCCGGTATGTTCGATTGGCGTTTCGATGTAACGCCATCGCCTTTGAGCCGGACCTATAAGGCACGGCTTGTCTACATCGAGGGCCAGCCGCCTTATCTCTTCATCGATGAGCCTGATCTCGCCATACTCGCTGATGGCAAATCGATTCCACATGTCTATTCGCAGAAGCCGGTGCGCCTATGCCTCTACTTGCCGGGCACCGACGAGTTCCTCCCTTGGAAGCGGTTGGACATTACGGTCGTGCCGTGGACCGCGCTTTGGCTCTACTACTTCGAGGACTGGCTGGCCACTGGCGAGTGGCACGGTGAAGGCACTCACCCCTCCGAGCAGCGAAAAACGAGAAATGAGCGACGGATGTTGCGCCATGCCGGCGCCGAGATGCGCGCTTTCGAGATAGCGCGTTCAACCAGACCTACGAGGCAGTACTGATGTCCAAGACCCGGATTCCGGAGAAGATACAGAGAGCACTGTGGGCAAAAGCTGGCGGCCGATGCGAATTCAGGGGCTGCAATCAACATCTGATCGGCGATCTCCTTGCCGGTCGGGAAGATCCCATGTTCGGCTTTCTGGCGCATATCATTGCGGACTCCGAAGATGGTCCACGTGGAGACCAGGTGCTTTCGCCAAAGCTGTCCAAGGACCTCTCCAATCTGATGCTCATATGCGCGCATCATCATCGACTGATCGACGCCGAGGCTGCGGAGCAGTATTCAGTCGAATTGCTTAGGCAGATGAAGGATGAGCATGAACGGCGAGTGGAAGTCACCGGTGGTATCGATGTTGATCGCGCCTCCCATGTAGTCCGCTTCGGCGCCAATATCGGCGCCAACGAGGCGCTGGTTTCGACCCGTGAGCTGTTCGGCGCCATGGTTCCCGAACGCTACCCAGCCAGCCGCGAAACTATCGACCTCGAACTGGTCGGTAGTAGCTTCGCGGACCATGAGCCCGAGTATTGGACACTACAGCAGACCAATCTGCGGCGTCAATTCGGGGCCAAGATCCGGGGACGAGTCGAGAGACAGGACATTCGTCATATCAGCGTGTTCGGCCTCGCGCCCCAGCCTTTACTTATTGAGTTAGGCCGGCTCATTTCCGACATCACGCCGACTGCTGTGTTCCAGCGCCATCGTGAGCCCGCCACCTGGGCATGGCAACAGGACCAGCCATCGATCGAGTTCGAAGTCTGTATTCCTGAGAAAACGATGGGCGCCGAAGTGGTGCTGCTTCTTGCACTGAGTGCAACGGTCGATGTCTCGCGCATCGAAAGCGTTCTTGGCAAGGATTGTGTAGTCTGGTCAATCACGGCGAAGTCTCCTCACAACGACATTATTCGTCGACCCGAGGACCTTTCCCAATTCCGCCGCCTGCTACGTCGGATGTTCGACCGTGTAAAAGCTTCACATGGGTCAATAGAACGTCTGCACCTATTCCCTGTGATGCCGGTTTCAGCGGCGATTGAGGTCGGTCGGGTCTGGATGCCCAAAGCGGATATTCCGCTGCGCATCTACGATCAGAACCGGCTAAGGGGAGGATTCATCCCTACAATCGATATCCATCAGGGTGCAGGCCGGTTAGGTGCCGATCCGCTTATAACAGTGCCGCGTGCTACTGGTTGCGGGGTTTCTTAGGAGAATCATTTGGACTGTTGTTTCTCGCTTGTTGCTCGATAGCGATCGCTCTTACATTTTATATGCTTCAATATAGAACCGTATCTGTTCCTTGAAGGATCAACATTCATGCCTAATCCGAGCCGCATCCAGACCTTGGCTCGCCTCCGCTCCACGGACGGAGACGGCGGTCAGGCGATCGTTGACCTGGGGGGTGACGTCGATCTCGTTGACAAAATCTACAGGCGCAAGCTGAAAACACTGAACGGCACCAGCTTTTGGCTGCAGGGCTCAGACGACTATCGGCCGGCAGTCGGACTACGTCGTCCTCAACGTCGCGCCGTCGCCTTCGCTCAAGCCTATCTCGCTGCGTGCGAAGCGAACGATCCCCATGCGCGTCAGGAAGCGGCATTGATCAAGATGCCGACTGCCACAGGCAAGTCCGGTGTCATCGCAGCTCTGGCATGCGTGGCACCCGACTTGCGCCGCGTGCTGGTGATGACGCCAAGAAAGGCATTGGTGGCGCAGATGGTGGACGACCTCACGACCCGATTCTGGCGCAAGCTGGGCGCGGCCTACACCGGAGACGGACTGCAGGAGGGCCTCACCGGGGAAGCGCTGGAAGACCTCGCCGCGCGTCTGAAAGGCAAGGCCAGACCCGTGCGTACGCTGGCAGCGCATGACTACAAGCAGATCTGGGCTGAACGAGATGCACCCCGCCAAGTTTGGGTCGGCACGTTCAATGCCCTTCATCGTCTGTTGAGAGTGGAGCCACCTGCGCATCGCAACTTCTATGCACGCGAAGCGCAGGAAGCCGCCGCGGCCCTGGACGATCTGGAAGGGGCCGATCCAATGCAATCAATAGAGGCCTTCCAAGATCTCATTCGATCGGTAGATCTCGTCATCGTAGATGAGGGACATCACGAGCCCGCGTTTTCCTGGGCGCAAGCGGTGCGGACGCTGAAGAAGCCCACTGTCGTCTTCTCGGCCACCCCTTACCGCAACGACTACAAATATTTCCAGGTTTCAGGCCATTTCGTCTTCAACCTCTCTTGGGAGGAATCGGTTCGAGAACGGATTGTTCGGGATGTCGTCGTTGCGCCGCCCACAGGTCAGGACCTGACGGCCCGCTCGCCCGATGGCGGCTATTCTCCTGACGCTTTCGTCACGGCATTCGCCACAACCTTGGCCGCGTTGCCGGACGGCAAGAAAGCCATCGTGCACGCAGGCACATTCAACGACCTCACGCGACTCCAGAAGGCGTTCTTTGGAATTGGGGAGCCGGCGGTTCTGATCCACGACCGCGTCCCCAGCGATTCAACGATTGGAATGCGAGACTTGAAGGAGAGCTCGACACTGGTGCGCGAAACACTACGACCGTTGCGCTTCCGAGACGTCAATCTCGCCACATCGGACGCGGCGAAGTCGAGCCGGATCTGGCTTCATCAATACAAGCTACTCGAAGGCATAGACAATCCAGACTTTATCGAGGTCTGGCTTTATGATGGCTTCGGCACGGCGCGACAGCTGGTTCAGCAGATCGGCCGTGCCATTCGTCTTCCTGACCTGAACGATCCCGTCGGTCAGAGGGCGACGATCAGGGGCAGTCTCAAGCCACTCGATCGCTACGAAGGCGCTCCGACCGTGGCGGCGCGCCTCGCGCAGCGATGGGATGCCTACAAGGCCTTTGAGGCCTACGCCGCACTGCATCCGAATCGGGCGTTCAAAGCCGAGACGCAACTTCTGCCGACGCTGAAGCGCATCTCGCCCGACATCCAGTATGTCGCAGGCGAGTTCCGGCGCGGCCACTTTCTGGATGAATCGCCTAGCATTGAGGCCTTCGTCCTCCCACGGCGAGGGACCGTATGTCGCGCCCTCGACTACCCCGACGCCGACACGCCTATTCCGGATGACTACCTCGACATGATCGAGGGGAAGGCGGCCGAAGCGATGGCGCTTGAGGAACGCTTTGATATTGCCGCGATCCCGCAGGCGACAGACGGTTCCTATCGAGACGTGCGGTTGGTGCGTTATCTTCTCTGGCGTAATTCACCGCTGCTGCGTGCTCACCAGATCCCGGAGTGGACGTTGGGCGTGCTCGCGATTGTGCGGGCTGGTCGCTACATCTTCCTTCTAGACACTGAAGGCAACTGTCTCGACTACAGCCGTCTGCGGTTGGCCGCGCCCCAGCCTATCGAGCTGAAACGGCTGTTCGCGGAGGGACAGGGCGACAAGGAGCGGAGGGTCCGCATCGTCGAAACGTCCGCGCGGGGGCTCGACATCAGCGAACTCGGCCTACGTTCGATCAGTGTGCGCCGGCATTCCCTGGACAGCGGCTACTTCGACCTGGCCGAGGCGAGCCAGGTGCCGACATCGATCGAGGGCTACAGCCCCTTGGGCGAGCGTACAGCCCGTCGACGCCTGTCGCTTGCGCGCTCGAGCGTGGCCGACGCCACCAATCAGTTCGTCTCAGTGAAGGATTATGTCGCTTGGGCGCAGACCTTGGCGACGGTAATGGTCGATGACGCGCTACACCCGCACGCATACTTTAATCGTTTTGCCGAAGCCGTGTCGGCTCTCCAGCCGGACGAAGGTGCGCCAAGATCCATCCTGTTGGATGTGCGCGACGTTATCCCTGAAGGAGGCGCACCGAACGACGAAGGGTGGGATCGCCAAGCCCTCGAAAAGATTCTGGAAGCAGACACCTGTCTCGAAGTGGCCGAGCACCACGATGAGAATGACAATGCGACTTACAACTTCGAGTTCGGCGGCCACATTGTCCAGATCGAATACGCTTACCGTGCCTCCGTGCCTCCGGCCGGCCGGTACATCTTAAGGTCGGATGATTTGAACACCGCCCTCGTGGCCAAGGATGGCAACGAAGACAACGATGGCCCCGATGCCGGTGTCGAGATCGGCGCCTTCGGGCGACGGCTGTCTCCTCCCTGACCCGGCTGATCAATGCCGACCAAGCATTCCAGATCGTCACGAGCAAGGAAGAAGTCGTCTATTCGCATGGACACTTCTACAGGCCGGACCTCGACGAGTCGCTCCTCAATGTGCTTGAGGGCGATGAATCCGTACGCGTCGCAATCAGCGAGAAGGGCGATACGCGAGTTACGGACGCCGACAAATGGAGTTCGCAGACCCTATTTGGTTTGGTCGAAGCATGGGCCGGGGGAACCGCGGGAGGCATTCTGGCAAGTGAGCTGGCGGCTTGCGATACGCTCGTCTGCGACGACAGCAAGGTCGAGACTGCGGACTTTTACGCTATCAATGATGTGGCCCGTCGGATTCTCGTGATCCACGCCAAGGCCGACAACACAAAAAACCCAACGGCGTCGGCGCGCAAGCTTCAGGAGGTCGCGCGTCAGGCCCAGTCCAGTCTCGGCCTTGCTGGTTCCTCGCGCCATGCTCTGCCCTTGCCCGATGAGTGGAACCAGAGCTGGAAGGTCGTCATGAAAGACACCGAGGAAAAAATCGAGATCACCCGATCTCGGCTTTGGAAGTCTCCGACGCCTGACGTGAAAGCGGCTCATACCCGGCTTCAAGACGCACTTGCCGATCCCTTGTACCGAACAGAAATCGTCGTCTTGTCGGCTGGCCTCCTTGGTCGCGGCGAAGCGGTTAAGAGTTCCGCCCGTAGGGACGTGGGAGACCTCCAGTTCCTCTACTATCTCGCGAGCTTGCGTTCGACGTTCGACCGAGCCGGCGTCCGCCTGCGAATTGTCTGCAATCCTTGAGTTGTCTCACTACATTGCAGTTGATCCAGCGTGTTATTCACGATGCGGACGCTTCGGTGTGTTCTTTCATGCGTCGCTCGGGGGTCTGTCCACAAGGCGGAATGATCAAAGGGGGTTATGTTGAACAGGCTCGGAAAAAACATCGTCGTCTGCTGTGATGGGACGGGAAACCAGATCGAGCGCAACCTCTCAAATGTGCTGAAGCTGTTCCGTATCCTGAAGAAGAACGAGGAGCAGCGCGTCTACTACGACGCTGGCATAGGCACGATCGGCGCCAGCGACGCCTGGACTCGCTGGCGACAAAACACCAAATCTGTGTTTGAGCTTTCGACGGGATATGGACTCGACGCTGAAATTGCCGACGCTTACGAATTTATCTGCAGACATTATTCGGAAGGGGACGCAATTTTCCTCTTTGGTTTTAGCCGCGGCGCCTACACAGCGCGAGCCGTTGCAGGCCTGATCCACATGATCGGCCTGCTGCAGCCGGATCAGCTCAACATCGTTCGATATGCTGTAAGCTCCTATAAGCAGGCCGGCGCCGAGAACGACCTAAGCGTCGCCTGGCACTTCTCCAAAGTCTCTGGAGCCCGAGACGCTCGTATCAAATTTCTTGGTACCTGGGATACGGTTGCGTCGGTCATTGTGCCGCGAAGAGACCGACTTCTGCCGCAGCTCCAGACACTGCCGCATACAAGGACCAACCCGAGCGTCGAGGTCTTTCGCCACGCGATTGCGATCGATGAGCATCGTCGCATGTTCAGGCTGAACCGGTGGGTCGAACCGCAGCCGTTTGTCGAAAATCCTTTTGACAAAACCGCGCCGGTAAAAGAGCAAGATATCAGGCAAGTCTGGTTCGCCGGGTGTCATTCGGATGTCGGTGGGGGCTATCCTGAAGAGGACAGCGCGATCTCTAAGTTTCCGCTCGACTGGATGATTGATGAAGCTACGGCGTTTGGATTGCAGATCAATTCTCGGATGCGGGAGCGCCTCGTCTTTGGAACTGGGGAGGGCGAGGGGAAGATGAATTTCGTTGCCCCGAATCCACTTGGGACCGTGCACGATTCCGTGACGTGGGGCTGGAAGCCGCTCGAGTGGATTCCAAAATCGGTCAAATGGCGTGAATGGAAGCGAAAATCGACCCTCGGTTTCTACCTGCCGCAGGCCGAGCCTCGCATGATTGAGCGGCACGGGCCGCAGCCGTTTGTTCATCAGTCGGTTCTGGATCGGAAGGCGACCATCTCGGCATATAAGCCTGAGAATTTTCCAATGGCATTCGACGTGGAGCCTTATGGCGCCCTCATGAAAGATCACCTGGTTAAAAAATCTACCTAGCAAACTTAGACACGGGGGTGGATCAGCCAGGTTCTGAAAGACGGTCGAGAAAACTTTTCTTGTAGGCGCGGTTCGTTCGTGTTGATTGTGACATGCCGTTGGGGATGTATTGGTGAGCTGATAACGATGCATTTGCGGCGGCTCAGTGTACAATCGGGCAGCAAGGTAAGTCGCGGTGGTTCGGATAATCTGATTCGCAAAAGCTAAGACCGGATAGCCGTGATATCTCCAAATTCACGATAGCAAGGCCAGTTCGCGGTCATCCGAGGGGGATGCAGATGGCGAAAAAGAGCAGTCCCGTTAAGAACGGTGAAAAGGCTGTGGCGGTGGCCCTGTCACCTGCTGAGATGCGAGACGTCTACGCTTCTCGGCGGTTTCTAGATGGGGCGACGCAGAAGAAGCTTGGCCTCAAGATCCGCTTCGACACATATTACAAGGATCCTCTTGTCGCGAAGCAGAATCCAGGTCTGGAAATCGACGGCGATTTTTATGTGCCTTGGGAGCCGCGGATTGGCGATGGCCCTACCAGTGCGAGGTTCGCTATTGTCGACTACGACAGCACCACGAATACGTTGGAAGAACCGGCCAAATGGAGTGTCGGCGAGAAATTTTTTCTCGATCCTCAGGGGCGCAGAGTTGATAAAGCGCTGAAAGAGACGGCTCACTTCCGCCAGGTCAGTACCTGGGCAATCCTGCAAAGCACACTCGATTTCTTCGAGAGCCCAAGCGGCCTCGGCCGGCGCATCTCCTGGTCGTTCGAAGGCAATCGGCTTCTGGTCACGCCGAATGCCGGCTACGGCGCAAATGCCTATTATGACCGCCAGAGCAAGTCGCTGCAGTTCTACTATTTCGACGACGACACTGGTCAGCGCATTCACACCTGCTTGTCCAGCGACATCGTCAATCACGAGTTCGGTCATGCATTGCTGGATGGGATCCGCCCATACTACCTGGAGGCTGTTTCGCCGCAGACGGGTGCCTTTCACGAATTCCTTGGTGACCTGACCGCAATCTTGATGACACTGCGAAACAGTTCATTCCGCAAGGAGCTTGGACTCAAGACCAAGGGCCACTTGAAGACGAAATCCGGCGATGCACTCATCGCATCAGTCGCCACGGAGTTCGGCAACGCCGTGTCAGCGCAACCATACCTGCGTAGCGCTGCTAACGAGCATTTGCTGGGCGAATACAAGGGTGAGATCGAACCTCACGCACTCTCGGAGGTGATGACCGGAGCCATGTTCGACATCTTCGTTGCGTTGACCGAGCAATATCTCAAACGAGAGCGCAGCGACGGGGAGACACACACTCCAGCTCAATCGCTACAATATGCGGTCGCGCAGATGCAGATAATTGCCATCCAGGCGCTCGATCTTTTGCCGCCAGTCGAAGTTACATTCAACGACTATGCGCGCGCTGTCTTGCGCAACCTCGCGATCGCAGATCCAACCGATCCCAAAAATTATCGCAAGATGATCGCGGACATTTTCGTTCACCGCGAGATCATGACCGCAGCGGAGAGGACCGATCTGCTGGCGCGCGCGCCCTTGTACGATCGGATGCCAGGAACAATTACGCACGATCCGGAGCTCATCGCGAGTTCGCGCGCCGCAGCCTACCGATATCTCGATGACAACCGCGACAAGCTCTTCATTCCCGACCATGTCGACATTGTCGTCAATGAGGTCTTCACCTCCGAAAAGATGGTCGGTCCAGGTCTCTTCCAGCCCAAACAGATCATCCTTCAATATCTGTGGCGCGAGGATTTGGCATTAACGGGCACGCAATTTGGCTCCTTCAGCGGCAAGACGACCAGTCTCCTCTGCGGCGCGACGATGGTGTTCGACGTCAATGGTAGCCTGCTCTATTGGGTGCGCAAGCCGGGCAGTGAACCCTTTGCCACTGCAGGCGTGGCGATGGAGAAGATGAAATCACGCAAGAAACTCTTTGGCACCGAACAGGTAGCCTTAGCTGAACTCGAAGCTGGCAAGCAACGCAGGCAGGAGTATCTCGACGCACTTTCCAGACGCATCGATGAGGGGATGGTTGGTGAGGAACTCGCCGGCCCCGAAGGTCTTGTTGGAGGCCTTACACCGCCGCTGATCGCGCGCGAAGTTGACGGCTCGGTTCGGTTTGAGCTCTCGCCGCACTTTCATGTTCATGATGACGATGATTCCAGCCTGGGAGCGCTTAGATGGCAAATGAGCTCCTGATCCGCCTTTATGACGTCGGTTTGGGCGACTGCATCTATGTTCGCATCCCCGGCAAAACCGACAAGAAGGAAGATGCATTCCATATGCTGATCGACTGCGGCACCTGGAGCGAAGGGAAGCTTCTTGTCGCGGCGATGAAACAGCTCGAGAGCGAGTTGCCAGACGCACAGGATGGGAAAAAGCGGCTCGATCTTGTTGTTGTCACGCATGAGCACAAGGATCACATAGCGGGCTTCGATCCCAAGCTGTTCGAGAATATGAAGGTCGGCGCGGTTTGGATGAACTGCGCAATGAATCCGAAACATCCGCAGGCCGGAAAGACCCGTAAGATTAGAGGAGTCGCTGAGCAAGCCATGCGTGGGCTTGCCGCGTTCGGCCCCAGTCTGAGCCCTCGCGCAACCGAGCTCTTGTCGGTTTTCCAGATTGACAATAAAGGCGCCATGCAGACGTTGCGCAAAACGTTGCTCGATGGCGAAGAGCCGACCTACGTGCAAGCAGGCGAGACCAATGAAACGCATGGCATTGCACTCAATAAAGCGAAGATCAACATCCTGGGGCCGGAGGCTGATTTCGATCGTTTTTATCTCGGCGCAACCGCTCAGCGAACATTGAAGGGCGTGCTGGGAGCGGCCGCGTTCGATGCAGAAAAAGAGTTCGACGTTACAGCAAAAGCGCAAGAGCCGCCTTTGCCCCGCAATATCAGCCCGGCCTCTTTTCGCGCCCTTCGCGCTCGCATGCAGTCGAACGCTTTGGCATTCGCAGAACTGGACGGCACGCTGAAAAACAACTCCAGCGCAGTTTTGCTGATCGAATGGAACAAGAAGCGCCTGTTGTTTGTCGGCGATGCCGAATGGCACGGCGACTTCAAAGAAGGCAAGATGAATGGCTCGTGGAACGTCATGTGGAACGAGCGTCGCGATCTGCTCGGCAAGGCCGTGGACTTCCTCAAGGTCGGCCATCATGGCAGTGAAAACAGCACACCCTGGGACATGGGCAAAGGAAAGCCCAGTGAAGCGACTGCAATCCTGGATGCAATCCTGCCGGTACCCGCCGCTGGCCAGCAATCAAACGCAGTAGCGGTTGTGTCGACCGAGCGAGGGAAATATCGTACCATTCCGCGTGGCCTGTTGATGACGGAAATCGCGCGACGCGTTGGTGATACCCGGATTTACAAGCCAGATCTCAAAAATTTCAAGCCGAAAGATCCTCTGGATTTTGAAGCCTATGAGCGGGAATGGCTCGATAGAGCACAGCCCTTACGCACTGACTTCGAACGGATTAGGGAAGGAAAAGGCTTTATCGACGTGGTTTTGAGTTGACTGCCGGTCGGCATGCGGATGCGACTTTTATCGAGTCGACAATGTAGGGTATTTGCAGATGATGGGGGTTGCTCGACTGGTCCAGTTATTAACAAAATGCCGGTCCTTGGACGCCGCTTGCCCGCGGGGCCTCCACGCCGAAACGCTGGAATACATTTTGCCGAACATAAGCAAGAATTCCTTTTGGGCATTTCCACGAAGATGGCGACGCGCATTGGACGGTAGGGCTTGAACGGGGCTTACTAGATGGATGCGAACCAATTCCAAAAAGCATTACACGACCTTGCGTTCGATTTAGGCGCTGAGTCGCATCGCCTATTTTCCGAATCCTTTGCGGACGATTGGCCGGATGAGGAGTCAACCACTGGCGTTCTTTTTGGCGCTTTAGTCACTTCGGCTATGGCTCTCCCTCGAACAGGCCTCGCGAAAAGCAGGCACGGGATCGAGCTAAGGGCTCAGCTTACGAAAAAGCTTGATGAAGCAGAGCATGGAGCCGATGTCTTTATAAGATTTAGTTGCGATGAACCGCAGTGGCAGATCAGAACCACCACTGTCATACAGGCTAAGAAGCTTGAACCCATACGGTCGATGACTTCTGGTGATCACGCGCGACTTACGACACAGCTGGACAAAATGCTGGCCCATACAACAGAATCCTTCCTGCTCATTTATTCGGGCACCAATGGCATTCAAGTTGTGCCAGCGGTGGCTGTTCAATCATTGGGGACCAGAAGGCCATTCGATCTGGATATGATGAGCTGGCAATGGTTTCTATCGGCGATCTTCCGGGGTCGGTTAGGCGAACCCAACTCCGACAGGCTTCCCGGTAAGCCGAAGATCGAAGTCACCATTATCGCCGAGGCTGCAAGAGACGAGCCGATGTCCGGTGAGATGGCTGCTGGATACTACTAGGACAAAGCCGCAAGGTAACGTCGCGCAGGTAACTGATGAGTTCGATGTTCACGATCTGTGCGTTTTTAGTTGCATAAAAGGGCAGTGTGGAACGTCCTGCGCCGCCACGAATCTGCGATCATCCTGTGCCCACGATATAGAACGTTGTCACAAACCGACCGATTTGGCGGGCCAGCTGGCTAAGCGGAGTGTCAGTGGAACACGCTGTGGTCGAACGGCCCGATCATGTAGCCGATATCGATCTCGTCATGGGCCGGCGCCAGCTTCTGTCCTTGTGTGCGGATGTAGCGCAGATTCACGTCGACATAAGGATAGGCCCGGCGGAACCGCGATACTGCATCGGGCATCAGCTCTGTCGCGGCGAAAGCCATATAGCCGATACGAAGGACACCGGTGTTTCCATCGGCGATGCGCCTCGCCGATTCCACCGATTGCCCGTAATTCTGCAGCAGCCTGACGTTCTCCTCGTAGAAAGTCCGTCCTGCAGAGGTTAATGAAACCTCGCGAGTCGTTCGTTCGAATAGAGGAAACTTGACAATGTGCTCGAGTTTCTGGATGCGTCTGGTCAATGCCGACTGATCAATATTCAGCCGTTCGGCGCTACGCCGGAAATTCAATTCCTCCGCCACTACAATGAAGGAATGAACAAGTTCAAGGCCCGCCTCCTGATCCATCTCCACCCCCTCAGCGCAAATTCTACAACCTAGTCATTGATGCGTTTCGTGCAAGGATAGTTGGTAAATTACCAATTCAGTCCACGTTGGCTTTGCGTCATCCTTGTTCCAGATAACCGGACGTCTCGTGAAATTGCCGGTCATCGGAACGCATATACAAGCGCTGGTCGATGCCGGCATCGAAGATGAAATGTCATGAGCCAAGTAGACGACAAGGAACTCAACCGCATGCTTCAGCAAGCTTTCGACGCCTCGACGAAGCTTTATCAGGAGCGGGGTTTTCAGCGCCGCGTGGGGTTCGGTAAGCGTCCAGCCCTGATCAGCGTCGATCTGGCCAACGCCTGGACGCGTCCGGGCAATCCGTTCACCTGCGACCAGGAGGCGATGGACAACGAAATCATTCCGGGGATGCAGCGATTGCTCAAGGCTTGTCGTGCAAACGGCCATCCGGTGATCCATGTCACGACGGCCTACGAGATTGTCAATGACCATGGAAACGGGACCCTGTATTTTCACCAAAAGGGACCCCGGATTTTCTGGATGAAAGACACGCCGGTTAGCGCTCGATCAGGCGAGGCTGGTCAGGTTTGCACAGCCTGATCGGGCGCGGCTTATTGGCTTATCGGCTTTAGCTTTGAGATCGGCTTTTGAAACGCCAGGAATCGTTTCCAGTCTCGAGGATCTCGCAGTGGTGTGTGAGGCGATCGAGTAGCGCGGTGGTCATCTTGGCATCACCAAAGACGCTCGGCCATTCGCCAAAGGCCAGGTTGGTGGTTATGATGATCGAGGTACGCTCGTAGAGCTTCGAGATCAGGTGGAAGAGTAACTGCCCACCTGCTTGGGCTAATGGCAGGTATCCGAGTTCGTCCAGCGCAACGAAGTCGAGACGGGTGAGGTGATCGGCAATGCGGCCCTGCCGACCGGCACGGGTTTCGGTCTCAAGCCTGTTGACCAGGTCGACGACATTGAAGAAGCGGCCGCGCGCTCCATTGCGGATCAGCGCCCGGGCAATGGCGATGGCCAGATGCGATTTGCCGGTGCCTGTCCCTCCGACCAGCACGACATTGCGCTGATCGGAGATGAAAGCGCCACCGGCAAGGTCGCGGATCAGAGGTTCGTTGACCGGCGTGCCGGAGAAGTCGAATTCCTCGATGTCCTTGGCCAGCGGCAACTTGGCGACGGTGAGTTGGTATTTAATGGAGCGCGCCTGCTTCTCCGATATCTCGGCCTGCAACAGATCGCCGATGATCCTCGGCGAGACCGGTAACCTCTCTGGGGTTGACGACGGTTTGTTTGCACCGGGCGGTCCATCATCATCGTTTTTGTTCAAGGAGGCGACGGTGGCGGTGGAATGGACGATCACGATTGAGGGCAGGAACGAATTTGGCGACACGTGCCGGAAGGAGGTCCGCATCAACAAAAGCTGGGAGTGTCTGTTCGACGGCGAAATCGGGCTGTCGATCGACGACGGCAAGAAGATCATGGCGACGCTGCAGAGTGCGGTGGTGAGCCATGAAGCGGAGACCTATGCCCTCTTTCGCCGGGTTTGCCCGGATTGCCACATGTTCCGGCCGGTCAAAGACTATACGACGCGCCGGATCCGAACTGTCTTCGGCACAGTGGAGGTTCGCAATCCCCGCTGGATGCTGTGCCGGGATTGCTACCCTAGCATGGATGGCGCTTTCGCGCCGCTGAAGGAAATCTGTCCCGATCGAGCGACGCCGGAGATGATGGAACTGACGGCGCGGCTGGGGAGCATGATGCCCTATCGACAGGCGGCGAAGGTGTTGGCCGAATTCCTGCCCATTGAACCTACCGAGACGCACGCGACCGTGCGCAAGCGCACGATCAGGATCGGCAAGCGACTCAACGACCAGATCATGCGGGAAACTTGTCGAGCGAGGTCTCAAATGGATGACCGATGCCAGCTTGAGATGCAGCTTCCCGGCGATCGGCGCAAAGAGTTCGTTATCAGCATCGATACAGCGCATGTTCGCAGCGCCGAGCCCAATGCAGCGCGAAACTTCGAACTCGTCGTGGCCCGATGCGGTCGCGGGGGACGGGGCGAACCGGGTGGCCGCTATTTCGTCACCGGTAGGACCGAGCAGCATGCAATCCGCGATCGTGCTCTTCACGCTCTTGAGGAAGTCGGATATCGCGGCTTCGGCGATGTGACGGTGATCTCGGACGGTGCCGAAATCTTGAAGCGGCTGCCCCGCGCCATGCCGAAGCCGACGACCCACATCATCGACTGGTTCCACATTGCCATGAAGATCCAGCCGATGCAGCAGATCGCCAATCACATGGCGCAATCCCGCTTCGATCTCCCCGAAGCCCTTTCATCCATCGACAGGGAGGTCAAGGCCGTGAAGTCGCGCCTGTGGCATGGCCAAGTCGATCGCGCGATCCGCGACCTAGAGGGTCTCCTGACGAGATTGAAGCAGCCGCAGGGAGAAGGCGAATTCTCGATCGTACGGCTTCATAGCCTCGGCTTGCAACTCCTGACCTATATCCGTACGAACCGTAGGGCGATCGTCAACTATGGAAAGCGCTATCGGGCTGGCCTTCGTGTCGCTAGCACGCTCGCGGAGTCAGCCGTGAATTCGCTTGTCGGCAAGCGGATGGTCTAGAAGCAACAGATGCGCTGGTCTCTTCATGGCGCCCATATGCTTATGCAGGTCCGCACCGCCGAACTGAACGGTGATCTTCGTGACAGGTTGCGGGCGCCGTTCCGTCAGCCAGAGCCGAACGTGCCTCCATTATTCAAGCCCAAACCGCCCCTCCTGCGCGCAGCCTGACCCCAGAGAAGTTACCGGTCTCCTTTCGTACGCCTGCCGGCGCCCGAAACTCTTCACGTAAGCCGTCGTTCCGCTGACGAGCGCAACCCGTCGAAACGGACATCTATGTGAGCCACGAGCACCGCTGCTTAGGCCCATTTCTGGACTTTTGTTTCTCCGGCCAGCACCGCTGTGCAACATTCAGCATATACGCCGCTGGCTGCGAGTTAGGTATTGGGTTTTGGTGGATGCTGATTTGCGCGAAACCGTTCCACCGGAGATCAATTCTTCCGCAAGTCAGGTTCGCGGGAACCGAACTGCGCTGAAAAATCTTCGGGATCAGTTTTGGCTGGTCAGGGAAATGTATGTTTCTGAGATCGCGCGGGAGGCATTCTGGAGATCGGCAAGATATCTCGCGGTCACTTCCTGACGGGAAAGGATGGATCTGATCCAGATGATGTTGACGCATCCCAACACCGCGTTTTCCTCGAGAATGGGCACAGCGATGGCATCGAGCCCATCGTCATAGGACCTCCGCAGATTGACGGAACGTCCGCCCCAGCGAATGTCGCGATGGCCGAATGTCTTTTCCCGGACCTCCGCGAGGATCCGATCCAACTCTCCGCTCTTGAAAAGCAGCTGGTATTCGGGGCGAGACCGCAGCTTGGCGAGAATCTGCTTCCTTTCCTTTTCCGGACAGAAGGCAAGGTAGGCGCGCCCCGGCGCCGACAACAGGAAATCGATCTCAAAGCCCACCGACAATTTGTTGAAAAACAATGTCGTGTGCGGGCGGCTTGTCTCGACAAGCACCATCTTGAGACCGGAGCGAACCGACAGGTCGGATGGCCAGATGACTTTTTGCAAAGCTTCGTCAGTTCCGGAATGGCGGACTGAACAAGAAGATTGTGCGCAGCGCTGGTTGCATCTGCAGGACCGATCCCGGGACCCGCGACCCATTTTCCATCGGCGATTCTCTGCGAAGCCAGATGTTCGGACTGAAGGGTGACGAGGATCCGGCTGATGGTGGTCTTCGAAATGCCAAGCGATCTGTGCAATTCGTCCAGGGATCTTGCGCCCCCGCCTCCAGCGCGCGGAGCACCGATATCCCCCGTTTCAGCGCTCTGATTTCACCAACGGATTTGATAGCCATGACGATTATATGCATTTCGCGTGGCGAAATCCAAGCCTTTTCGTCCGTACAGAACAGGGTCCGGCTGCTATCTAGGCCGAGTAGGATTTCCAGGGAGGAATTCATGTCGAACCACCGTTTCGTGGCCGTCATAGGCACCTGCGACACCAAACATAACGAGCTCGCCTATGTTCGTGATTTGATCAGGACAGCAGGCGTGTGCGCGCAGCTCGTTGATGTCTCGCCGCGAGGATCGGACCATGGCGATGTTACCTCGGACGATGTGAAGGCGGCTCTCGAAGGCGCCGCCGAGCGGATTACGAGTGCAGAAACCCGCGGCGAGGCCGTCACCGGCATGTCTGACGCGCTGGTCTCCTGGACCAAGGCGAATGCCGATCAGATCAGCGGCATGATCGGCATCGGCGGATCGGGTAACACCGCGCTGATCGCCCCTGCCATGCGCACGCTTCCCATCGGCGTGCCGAAGGTTATGGTGTCGACTGTCGCTTCGGGCGATGTCGCGCCCTATGTCGGTCCCAACGATATCGCCATGATGTATTCCGTGGTCGATGTTGCGGGGCTGAACTCGATCTCGCGAAAGGTGCTCGGCAATGCGGCCGCCATGATTGCCGGCGCGGCGAAAACCGAAATCGAGACCGCAACCTCCGATAAACCGGCCCTCGGCCTGACCATGTTCGGCGTGACGACGCTCTGCGTCGAGCAGGTCGTCTCCAAGTTGGACAGCCGCTTCGAATGCTTCGTGTTCCACGCCACCGGCACCGGCGGCCAGACGATGGAAAAGCTCGCCGATAGCGGCACGCTCGCAGGCATGCTCGACATCACGACGACGGAGGTCGCTGACCTGCTGATGGGCGGGGTGATGAGCGCCGGCGAGGATCGAATGGGTGCCGCCATCCGGACCCGCATCCCCTATGTCGGTTCCTGCGGTGCGCTTGACATGGTCAATTTCGGCGGGAAGGCCACGGTTCCTGACCGCTACAAGGATCGCCAACTTCTGGTTCACAACGAACAGGTCACGCTTATGCGCACCACAGCCGAGGAAAACGTCCGTATGGGCGAGTGGATCGGTAAAAAGCTGAACCAGATGGAAGGCCCTGTGTGCTTCCTGATCCCCGAAAAAGGCGTTTCGATCATCGATGTCGAAGGGGCTCCCTTCCACGATCCGGACGCCGACAAGGCGCTGTTCGAGGCCCTCGAACGGACCGTCAAACAGACCGAAAATCGCAAGCTTGTCCGTTTGCCGAGTGCGATCAACGATCCGGAATTCGCCGATGCGCTTGTCGCCAACTTTATGGACATCGCGGAGGCCTGACCCATGGTGCGTTTCACCCGATCCGAACTGATGGCGAAATTCAGAAAGATGGTCGATGACGGCACTCCGATTATCGGCGGCGGGGCCGGAACCGGCCTTTCCGCGAAATGCGAAGAACAGGGCGGTATCGACCTGATCGTCATCTACAATTCCGGCCGCTACCGCATGGCCGGCCGCGGGTCGCTCTCCGGCCTGCTGGCCTATGGCAACGCCAACGAGATCGTTGTCGAGATGGCGCGCGAGGTGCTGCCCGTCGTCGAGCACACGCCGGTTCTGGCCGGCGTGAACGGCACCGATCCGTTCTGCATTTTCGATCGCTATCTCGACGAGCTGAAGGCACTGGGCTTTGCCGGCATCCAAAACTTTCCGACCGTCGGCCTCATCGATGGCGTCTTCCGGCAGAATCTGGAAGAGACCGGGATGTCCTACAGCCAGGAAGTCGATATCATTCGCATGGCCCATGAAAAGGACATGCTGACCACGCCCTACATTTTTTCAACGGAGGATGCGGTCGCCATGACTGAGGCCGGTGCGGATATCGTGGTAGTGCATCTCGGATTGACAACCGGCGGTTCGATTGGCGCGTCCACGGCCTTGAAACTGGAGGACAGCCCCGCGATCGTCGACGGATGGGCCGCGGCGGCGAAATCAATCCGCGACGACGTGATCGTTCTTGTCCATGGCGGGCCGGTTTCCATGCCCGATGACGCCAACTTTATTCTCAAGAACACGAAGCATTGCCACGGCTTTTATGGCGCCAGTTCGATGGAGCGCCTGCCGACCGAGATCGCGCTTACCGAGCAGACAAGGGAATTCAAGAAGATTTCCTGGTGAGTATAAACTTCAATTTAATGAGGGAGGAAAACATGAAGTTCAAGAGTCTTATTGGCGGGGCGATGCTTTTCGCTTCACTGTCCTCACAGGTTTGGGCCGAATATCCGGAAAAGCCGATCGAGATGATCCTGCCATGGCCGGCTTTGGCGACAAGCACGGACATAATCGCGCGTAAGGTAGCCGAGCAAATGGACCTCGGCCAGACGCTCAAGGTGGTCAACAAACCGGGTGGCGCCGCAGTTGTCGGCACCGCGGAATTGGTCCATTCTCGCCCTGACGGGTACACGATTGGCGGGCTGACGATCGGCCCGGCTGTAAGTCAAGTGGCTGCGGGAAACACGCCCTACGGTATCGATGATCTTCAGCCGATCGGTATGTTCGCTACGCTGCCTTTCCTCATTGCCGCGCGCGCCGATGCGCCGTTCGATGACATCAAGTCTTTGGCCGAATGGGCGAAATCCTCCGGCAAACAGCCAGTGCTCGCCCACTGGGGCAAGGCAACGGTTCCGACACTTTCCACCTACCGCATCGCCGAACAGGCCGGTTTTGTCTTCAACGAGGTTGCCTATTCGAAAGTGGATTCCAGTCAGCTTCTCAATAATGAAGCTGATCTCGCGATCGTTCCGCTCACCTCGGTGATCGGAGGCATCAAGGACGGCTCACTCAAGGGCATCGTTGCGCTCACCTCGGGACGCATGTCGGCGCTGCCAGAACTGCAGACCGTGCGTGAGCAGGGGATGGATTCTGATGTGGCGATCTGGACCGGACTGTTTGCCCCCAAGGGTACGCCTGACGATGTCATCCAGAAACTATTTTTGGCAATGAAGAAAGCCGTGGATTCCAAAGAGGTGCAGGATTTCTCGGCCGAGTCGGGCATATTGGTCTATGCGCTTGGCCCGGCAGAGACCGAGGCACAGATGATTTCGGAATACGAAGCGTTCCGCTCGGTCATGGGTAAACTCGGCCTGATCAAGCAGTAGGTCGGTTAAGGGGGCGTGCCGTGCGCGTAATCTCGATCGCTTTCATTCTGTGCATCGTCCTGATCGATGGCGCATTTCTGCTGTTTGTGCCGCTTCTGATCCCGTATTCGGGGTCAGATCCCTATTTCCGCCAGCCGAACTTCTTTCCGATACTAACGCTTGTGGCGCTGATCGGCATTGGCGGGGCGCTCGCGGCAAAGTATGTGCTCGGCGGAACACTACCGGTTGACGAGGAATTAGGCGGTTCTGTTCCACAGTTCAGGGTCCTTGTGCCGCTGGCGCTTGTATTCGTTGGTTACATTCTGTTGGTTCCCTGGATCGGGTATCTGCTTTCCACGCTGCTATTCGGATGTGCCGCGCTGCTGGCCGGCCAGCATTTGAACCGGAGATCGGCCTTGGCCCTCAGCTTGCTCGCGCTGGCAATCTTCCTGATCTTCGTCAAATATCTCGAAGTCTGGTTTCCCGAAGCACCGGTCTCGATTGAAAGGCTAATTCGATGACCCTGCTGGAATCCATTGTTACCGGGCTTTCAGCAATCGCTGACCCGTCGGTACTGCTGGTACTCGCAATCGGAGCCATGTCCGGCATCATTGTTGGCGCACTTCCGGGCGTGGGACCTGCCGTTGCTATCTCCGTCGTTCTGCCGGTGACTTTCTCTTTGTCGCCGCTAGCGGGCGTTTCACTCCTTCTCGGCATCTATTGCGGTTCCTGGTACGGCGGCGCCATTCCCGCGATCCTCATCAACACCCCGGGAACGCCTTCAGCCGCGATCACAACGTTCGATGGCGCGCCGATGGCAAGAAAGGGTCAGGCGCAACGGGCGCTCGCCCTCGCGTTCACCTCCTCTTTCACCGGCGGGATGATCAGTGCCGTGGTACTGGTGTTCATGACGCCGACCCTGGCAAAGCTTGCGACGAATTTCGGCGCGCCCGAATTCCTGATGGCACTGACATTCTCGTTGATCCTGGTGTGCCTCGCACTTCGTGAACGAATGCTCGAAGGCATATGCATGGTCGTTCTGGGACTTTTCGTTTCAACGATGGGAATCGAGCTCAATACGCTGACGGAGCGTTTCACCTTCGGCGTGACCGCTCTTTACAACGGCCTTCCGCTGGTGCCGATGGTTGTGGGGCTGTTCGGAATTGCCCAGGGGTTTGTGCTGATCGACCGGCATTTCGCCGACGCCGAGCAAGTGAAGGTCGAGGCCGGCAGAATTCGCCTTCGTCAGTACCTCGAAGCGTTTCGCTATTGGGTCACCATGCTCAAAAGCACGGCGATCGGAATCATAGTCGGCGCGCTTCCCGGCATCGGTGTGGAGACGTCCGGGCTTTTCTCCTACATAGAGGCGCGGCGATCGTCGAAGAATCCTTCTGAATTCGGAAAAGGCGCCCCGGAAGGAGTCGTCGCTTCTGAATCAGCCAACAACGCGGTAACAGGCGCTGCGCTGGTGCCGGTGCTGGCGCTTGGCATTCCCGGCGATGCGATCACCGCGCTGATGATGGGCGTCTTTCTGGTTCACAACATCTTCCCCGGTCCGCAACTGATCTCCGAACAGCCGGAACTGGTTAGCGGGATCTACATGTCGATGTTCGTGCTCAACATTATGATTTTCACGTTCCTTGTCCTGTTCACACGTCAGATAGCGCGGCTGGCGGAAATCCATGCAGTAGTGCTCGGTGGTTCCATCTTGATGCTGAGCTTCATTGGTGCCTATTCCGTCAGCAATTCCATGACCGACGTATGGATTGCGTTCGGCGCCGGCGTGTTCGGCTACTTCGCCCGTCGGCTGGGCTTCCCGATTATCGGGTTGATGCTCGGCATCATCCTTGGCCCGATGATTGAGGAACGCCTTCGCCAAACGATGAGCATTGGAAGGGGCAACATAGCGATTCTATTTGAGCGGCCGATCAGCCTTGGTATCCTGATCGCAATCGTGGTGATCATCGCCGTGTCGGTATTCGCTGCGAGAAAGAAAGCCAGTTAAGGATGGCTGACAGACCTTCCTTCATCCTCTTCATTACGGATCAGCAGCAGGCCAGAATGCTCGGCTGCGCAGGCGACCTTCTCGTGCGGACGCCAAGCATCGATGCGATCGCCGCCGATGGCGTGCGATTCGACCGGTTTTATGTGGCTATGCCCAGTTGCATGCCCAACCGCGCGAGCATCATGACCGGGTTATATCCTTCGGTGAACGGCGTACGCTTCAATGGGATTCCGCTGCCTCGAAGCAGCGTCACCTTCCCGGAACTTCTCCGCCAGGATGGCTACCGGACAGGACTAATGGGCAAAGGCCATCTGCAGCCGATCCTTGAGCCCTATTCAGATCGTCAAAGAGGAAAAGACGACTGGTGGCGACGCGAAGTAGAGAATCGGGGCTCAAACCTTGAGCCGCCTTATTACGGCTACGACCGGGTATCAATTGTCACCGGTCATGGCGATAGTTGTGGTGGTCACTACGAAGCGTGGTTGAGGCAGAATCTGCCCGATTACCTAGAGTATGTGGGCAAGGAAAACCAGTTGCCGCATAACTATTCGTGTCCGCAGGCCGTTCGCACGCGATTGCCGGAAGAACTTTACTCGACCACATACATCGCCGGTCGGGCAATTGCCTTTCTCGAAGAGTTGCATCGCGACGAACCGGACACGCCATTCATGCTGGTCGTGTCATTCCCCGATCCACATCATCCCTTCAATCCACCCGGGCGTTATTGGGACATGTACGATCCCGAACATGTGACACTGCCGGACAACTTCGGCGCACCAGATGACGGGCTGCCGCATTTGGCGGCCCTAAGGGCGGCGCGGGTCGCCAACAGCGACCGCCGCGACGGATATGGCGCAGTTTCGCTGGTCGAACGCGAGGCCCGGGAAGCGATAGCACTTACCTACGGCATGATAAGCATGATCGACGATGCCATCGGCCGGGTTTGCTCGAGGTTGTCGGAATTGGGGTTGGCGAAGAACACGGTCAAGGTTTTCACGTCGGACCATGGCGATCTGCTGGGCGATCATGGCCTCATGCTCAAGGGCCCCTTGCACTACCAGAGCCTGATTAGGGTGCCTTTCGTCATGTCCGATCCACGATCAGACTACCACGGCAAGGTCGAAACCGGTCTGTTTAGCAGCCTGGATATCGGTGTTTCGCTGCTTGCGCGCGCCGGCATCGAAAGTCAGCCGAATGCGCAGGGCGTGTCGATTTACGACGTGCTCCATGGAAGGCGCGAATCCCGCGACGCCCTGTTGATCGAAGATGAATACCAATCCCCTGTTCTGTGTTTCGACTCACCCCCGATCGTGCGGACATTGGTCACCAAAAAATGGCGAATGAGCGTGTTCAATAATGCCCGGTGGGGAGAACTCTACGATCTGGAGCACGATCCCGGAGAACAGGAAAATCTATGGGACAACCCTGGTATGAATGACGTCCGTTCGTCCCTTCTCAAGGAACTTGTCTCATCGATGATGCTCTCGGTGGACCGCAGGCAGCTGCCGGTGAGCATGGCCTGATTTTCCGCCGAAAGCTGAATCTACCGTTCCACCCTGGAATGAAACCGCTTATTCATCGCAAATACGCATGTTCAATTAACACCTCCTCAGGGAGCCAGAGCGATCGGGCGTTTATCTGCTGGAGCGAGCTTCCGTTGCAACCCTTTTCGACGAGGTCAATCCATTTAAGGAGTGTCTAGTAGTCCGCATCTGCTGTCTTAAACGACGCCGCGCGCAATGTCCGCTTTTGGAAGGCGGTCAACGCAATTTCGATGTCCAAGATGAGGGCGCAAAGCAGTCATTAGAATTACAGCTATTGAGGCACCAACGTTCATGCTTCGTGCTCTCAACGCCGCATAAAATGCAGTACGGCATTTCAGAATTGTGGAGCCTCTGTTGAGCAAAGATAATGGCACGGAGAATTTTTCAAACCACTGTCTCGCCGCCGTCTACCACCAGCACCTGGCCGGTCATGTAGGACGAACGGTCGGAGACGAGAAACAGGATCGGCTCGGCGATCTCCGAAACGTCGGCCCAGCGCCCCAGCGGCACCTTGCCCGCGATATAGGCTTCGATCGCGCTGCGTCCACCCATCTGGGCAATGAACGGCTCGTTGAAGGGGGTATCTACCCAGCCGGGGCACAGTGCGTTGACACGCACGCCATAGCCGGCGAAGTCGCCGGCCATCTGCCGCGTCATAGCGATGACGGCATGTTTGGTGGTGGTGTAGGCGATCATCTCACGGTCATAGAGTACGCCCGAACTGGATGAGGTGTTCAGAATCACGCCGCGGCCGACCTTGCGCATCAGCGGCATGACGAAACGCGCCGCCATGAAATGCGCCCGCACGTTGAGGTTCCACGAGCGGTCGAAACCCGAAACCTCAACCTGCTCCAGATCGCCCGCAACCTGGGCACCGGCGTGGTTGTGAAGGATGTCGATGCGGCCGTGGCGTGCGGCAACCGAAGCAATCCCGGTTTCCAGTGCGCCGTCGTCGGTGACGTCGAGCGTCAGCACCTCGGCGCTTCCACCCGCTTTGCGGATGCGTATGGCGGCCTGCTCGGCGCGATTCTCATCCATGTCGACAAGCACGACATGCGCGCCCTCGCGCGCCATGATGGCCGCACCGGCTTCGCCGATGCCCGAGCCGGCCCCGGTGACGATGGCGATGCGGTTTTTGAGAATTAGGGAGGGGTTCACGTCAGTTGGCCGCTTTCTTTTCACGCATGAGGAAGCGGGCAACGAGAATCATCACCAGTGAGGCTATCAGCACCATCGTGGCGACCGCGTTGATCTCCGGGGTAACGCCGCGACGAATCGAGGCGAAGATGTAAATGGGCAGGGTCGTGTTCGAACCGGCGACGAAAAAGGCGATGATGAAATCGTCGAAGGAAAAGGTGAAGGCGAGAAGAAACCCGGCCAGAACGGAAGGCTGGATCTGCGGCAGCACGATCTGGCGAAACGTCGTCAGCGGCGTTGCGTAGAGGTCGTTGGATGCTTCCACGATATCCCGGCCAAGGCTGGCTATGCGCGCCTTTACGATCATCGTCACCAGCGCCATGGTGAACAGGCCGTGGGCGGCAATGATGGAGCCGTAACCCAGACCGAGCTTCGGCGGCGTCTGGCCTGGCCAAAGGCTGGCCAGCGCCGGGTTGAGAACGGAAAACACCTGTACCAGCGCGACCAGCGTGGCAATGCCGATAACAACGCCGGGCACTACGATTGCAGCGGCAAACAGGCCGTCGAAGACAGCGCGCGTGCGGCCGCCAAGGCGCTCCATGCCGATGGCCGCCATGGTGCCGAAGACTGCAGCAAGGGCCGCGCTGGTGAAGGCGACAATGACGCTGGTTTGCAGAGCGTCCATCAGGAAGGTGTTGGACAGGGCCTTGCCGTACCATTTCGTCGAGAAGCCGACGAACTCGCTGGCGCTGCGGCCGGAGTTGAATGAAAACAGCACCACCAGCGCAATAGGCGCGTAGAGGAACAGGTAAACGGCGGAGACGAGAGTGCGCATCAGACCAGATCCACTTGTCTGGTGCCAGCAAAGCGCCAGGCGATGCGCATGGCAACCAGAAGCACGACCACCACGACGACGACCAGCGTGACGGCGATGGCCGAGCCGAAAGGCCAGTTGCGTGATTGCAGGAAGAGATCGACCAGCGCATTGCCGATGAAGAACACCTTACCGCCGCCGAGAAGCTGCGGGATGAGATATTCACCAAGCAAGAGGATGGTCACCAGCGCTACCCCGGTCATGACGCCCGGCAGGGAGAGCGGCAGGGTGATGCTGAAAAAGTGGATACCGGTTTCGCGCCGAGGTCGGCGGAGGCTTCCAGCAGCCTGCGGTCGAGTTTTTCGAGACTGACGAAAATCGGCAGGATCATTAGCGGCAGATAACCATAGACGATGCCGAGCAGCACGGCGCCCGGCGTATTGAGCAGGCGCACGTTCTCGATACCGAGCAGTTCCAGCACGTGCGGGATGCCGCGCGCGCCAAGCAGGTACATCCAGGCATAAGTGCGCACCAGCATGCTGGTCCAGAACGGCACGACCACCAGCGAGACGAGCAGCAGGCGGTGTTTCGGGTTCACTTTCACCGCCAGATAATAGGCGAGGGGATAGGCGATCAGCAGACATGCGACCGCGCCGATGGGGGCAAGCGTCAGCGTGTTGATGAAGGCGCTGGCGCGGGCGCCCAGATTGGCGAACTGTTCGAAGGTGAAGGCGGGTTTGTAGCCGCCTGCAGGGGCGCGCTCGCCCACTGAAAATACAAGAATGGCGATAAAAGGCAGGACAAGGAACACGAAAAGCCAAAGTGCCGCTGGTCCGACAAGGGCCACCGTCACCAATCGTCTTTTCGTTGTCGCGGCCAAAGCCATTCAGATTTCCATCATACGCATTTGCGTTGTAGCCTTTATATTCGCCATTCTCCGACCGGCTCGGTGCCTTCAGCCGCTATCACGCAAAGCGACCAAAGGCATCGAACTGGCAGTTGGCTGGATTACGCCGACTTGAAGCGAGCCATCAATTCGGCACGGGCCGGGTCGGTCAGCGTCACTGCAGCGCCGAATTCCAGCGGGGTCAGAGCCGCTTCGTCCGGATAGATGATCTTGTTGGAGGTGACTTCCTTCGGCAGCAGCGCGAGCACGCGGCTGTCGGTGGTAGGCGCGCCATTGGCAATGTGCTCCTTCACCGCGTTTTGCGGGTCCATCAGGTAGTTGAGCAGCGCATAACCGGCCGGCTTGTTGGGAGCCGATTTCGGGATGGCGTAGAAATCGGTCCAGATCTCGCCGCCGTCCTTGCCGAGGATGTAGGCGATTTCGGGCATGTCGGCGTGCAGTTGGGCACCGTCATTGGTCCAGCACATGGTCAGCCAGGCGTCAGTGGAGCGCATCGAAGGTTGGTAGTCGCTGTTGATGGCGAACAGATGCGGCTTGACCTTGATCAGCAGTTCCTCGGCCTTTGCCAGTTCGTCCGGCTTGATCGAGTTGAAGCTGTAGCCGAGCGACACCAGCGCGCTGCCGATGGTGGTAAGTTGATAGTCGTGCACCATGGCGCGGCCGTCGGCTTCCGTCTGGGCTACCTCGAAGAAGTCCTTCCAACTGGTCATTGGCGTCTTCAGCTTGCTGGTGTTGATAGCAAAGCCGGTGGTGCCCCAATTCTTTGGCAGCGCGTAGGTCTTGCCGTCGACCTGGCCTTCGTTGGTGAAGCGCGTGTTTTCCGTTGAGGGACTGAAATTCGGTATCTTGGTCAGATCGAGTTCATCGATCAGGCTGAGCTTGTGGTACGTGGAAATGGTGTAATTGGTCGGCACGAATAGCGACCAGCCGGTAGCACCGGCCTGAAGCTTGGCCAGCATTTCCTCGTTGGAGCCGAAGACGTTGACCTCGACGGCGACGCCGGTGGCTGCCTTGAAGTTCTCGAAGGTCGCCGGGTCGTGGTAATTCGGCCATGTGGCGATCGACATCTGCGTGCCGAGGTCCTCGGCGGCATAGGCCGGGGTCGACAGTGCGCCGGGGAAGCGGGCCAGCACGGCGGTGGCCAGCCCGAGGCCGGTGATGCCGAGGAAATGCCTGCGGCTTACCGAGCCGCGCTTCAGGCGCATGAATTCGTCCATGAAGCCTTCAGCAGAGATGGGGAGATTTTCCTTGTAGTCTTTGGTCATGATCGTGTTCCCTTGTTTTGTTATAACTCAGTCAATTGAACGTCGGAAAACGTGTGCGGCTGCCGGGTCGAAGACCAGCGCTACCTTCTCGCCCGGTTCGATGAGATCGCCTTCAGTCATGGTCTTGCGGTCGGCGGTCACCAGAAGGTCGCCCAGGCCTGCCACCTCGACCGAATATTCTGCGCTCGAGCCAAGGAAGATGCGATGGGTGACGACACCGCCAAGATCGCCAGTGTCAGCTGCCTTGCGCTCTAGCCGGATCGCCTCGGGCCGCAGCGCCATGATGACGGGACCCGGCGATATACCAGTTCTTGGCGGTATGCCGATAGCCGAACCGTCGCCCAGCCGCATCGTCTTGCCGTCCGCCTCTAGCGTGGCGTCGATGCGATTGGTCTTGCCGACGAAATCGGCGACGAACAATTCGCTTGGACGGTCGTAAATTTCCTGCGGGCGTCCGATCTGGCGGATGGAACCGGCGCTCATGACGCAGACGAAATCGCTCATCGACAGCGCTTCTTCCTGGTCGTGGGTGACGAGTACGAAGGTGATGCCGAGTTCGCGCTGCAGCGTCTGCAACTCGATCTGCATAGCAGAGCGCAACTTCTTGTCCAACGCCGCCAGCGGTTCATCGAGAAGCAGAACCGAGGGCTGGTTGACGATGGCGCGCGCCAGAGCCACGCGCTGCTGCTGGCCGCCCGACATTTCGTGGATGCGCCGCGTGCCGAAACCGCCAAGCCGGACCATTTCCAGCGCTTCGCCGGCGCGGCGTGAAACCTCGGCGGCGGGAATTTTCGGACGCATCTGCTTGAGACCGTAAGCGACGTTCTGCTCTACATTGAAGTGGGGAAACAGCGCGTATTGTTGAAACACCATGTTGACCGGTCGACGGTAGGCCGGCACCCCGTTCATCATGCGGCCATCGATCAGCACGTCGCCGCTTGTCGGTTGCTCGAAGCCGCCGATCATGCGCAGGCAGGTCGTCTTGCCACAGCCGGAGGGGCCGAGCAGCGCCATAAAGGCGCCCTTGGGAACATTGAGGTTGATGTCCGCCACCGCGGTCACGGCGCCGTAGGCCTTGGTTACCGATCGGAACTCGATGTCATGCGTCGAAGTCGATGCCACGTCCGTTCCCCGCGATGAACCTGAACTTGCAGTTTGTGTTTGCTCTGCCACCATTGTGGGTAGAAACCTAGTAGGAAAGCAAGCACAAGATATATACCCCAAGAGAGGTATTTTAAGCTGCCATTGCCCGTGGAAGGTGTATAGAGCAATGGCAGGGCACGGAGGAAATCGTTGCGTGAGCGTGGACGTGGAAGGTCTGTTTGCCGCATTCGGCGATCTTGTCGGCAAGCAGATGATGGACGACATGGAATTCGGCGAGATATTCCGGCGCATGATGCAGGCGCTGGTGCGCTTCGACCATATTGTCGTTTTCGCCTATAGCGGTGCGGAACGACCGATCGACCTCTACAGCACCTTCGACCGCAACGAGCATATCGTGTTCGTGGCGTTGTATCAGGCGGGGCCGTACCTGCTCGATCCCTTCTACCATAGGGCAAAGGAGCGGTGGGGCGGGGTGTTCCGCATGCGGGAACTGGCGCCGGACCGCTTCTTTTCGAGCGAGTATTACCGCACCTATTATGTGAAGACCGGCCTTGCCGAGGAGGTAGGCTTTTTTGTCACTACGGGCGACGGGACGACAGTTGTACTGTCGCTGATGCGCCGTGAGGACAGCGGCCCGTTTCCGGCCTCGGATTTTGCCCAGCTGTGCAAGGTCGAGCCGTTGGTGGCCGTCATGGTGCGGCAGTTCTGGGCGAAACTGGAAAATCGGTTTGAGAGTGTCGCTTCCGGCAAGCGGCGAGGGCGCAAAGCGACCGGCCTCGCACAGGTCACTGATGCCGTCTGGCGCGGCCTTAAATTGAGCGTGCGCGAGGCGGAGATCGTGGAACTGGTGTTGCAGGGCCACTCATCGGAATCGATCGGGCTGAAATTCGGCATCGCCACCGGCACAGTCAAGGTTCACCGCCGAAATGTTTACCGCAAGCTCGGTATTTCCTCGCAGACGCAGCTTCTGTCTATATATTTGAAAAGCTTGGCCTAACTTCACGATGCGCGGTGCCGGACGCGGTTCATCACGTAACCGGGTCGCCGCCTTGCAGAGGCATCCCGCACATGATGCAGATCGGGAACGAGCAGTATTACTACGACCCGATGCTGTACGGTACGAATGACCTTCAGGAACTGTCCAAGACCCATGACATCGTATCGC
Organism: Mesorhizobium sp. G2-6-1; assembly: GCF_055809095.1. Taxonomy (NCBI): domain Bacteria; kingdom Pseudomonadati; phylum Pseudomonadota; class Alphaproteobacteria; order Hyphomicrobiales; family Phyllobacteriaceae; genus Mesorhizobium; species Mesorhizobium sp. G2-6-1. The sequence goes on along the minus strand of NZ_JBVVTF010000001.1, from coordinate 199,496 downwards.
GTTCGAAGACCGTACTCTGGCACCGGGTGCTGCCGCATTGCCTGCCCCTGTATTTTCCCGAAGCTGACCGCTTTCACCGCAGTTCACGCAGCGACTGGTTCTTTGCCTTCCTTGAGCGCTACCCGTCGCCGCACTCCATCTCAGCTATGGGCAAGGAAGCCTTCATTGCGGATGTCTGAACCGCCGTTGGCCGCTGCGTCTCAAAAGAGCTTTTGCTGGCAGATATTTATGGGACCGCCAGAACGTCGGTGGGGTTGCCAGTCGATCCAGAGTCCGATGCCAGAAGGATATTCCGTCTGGTCCTTGGTGAAGGGCGCAACCTGATCGCTCAACGCGAGGAGATTGAGGACCGCACCGTTACGTTGCTCGAGGACAACACGGACTATCAGCTGCTGACGTCGATCCCCGGGATTGGGCCTATTAATGCGCTGACCATCTTGGCCGAAGCCGGTGACCTCCGCCGTTTCCAGCATCATTGTCAGTTTCTCAAGTTCTGCGGCATGGATCTTGCAACCACCAAGTCCGACACGTTCCGCGGGCAGACCAAGCTCTCAAAATACGGCAATGCCCGACTGCGCCGCACTCTCTGGATGGCAGGTCAGCGCGCCAACAGCTTCCGCGACAAGTTTGAGCGTTACATCTCCAAAGATCGCCACAACACCCATTTGCGCCGCAAGGCGTATGCCGCAATCGCTGCCAAGATGGCCCGCACCGTCCCCGCGGTCGTCAAAGGCGGTGTGTGAAATTTAATCGAACAGTAGCCCTAGCCTATGGAACATCATCCTGCTGATTCCGTTAAGTTTTCGGGTGCTGGAAGGGGGCACGGCCAATGCAATTTCTGTCCTTATGAAAATTCCAATTTGTGCTGTCAAATCAACATGATATAACTGTTCGGAGTGGAGTCCAGGTTAGCCGTAATTTTGCAGGTGAAAGTTATCCACCGTGATGCTTCGGTGATTTTGAAAGTACAATCGATGTCATACGTAATATGTTCGCGGGGCCATGCTCGGATGCTTATCAGCAATCAGCGACCGGATTCGATGGTTTCGGTTACATGATGATGGATTTGCCCGACGAAGAACCGCTCCAGGACCGATTCGGTTGCGGTTCGGCTGGCCAAGCGTTCTGGGCTTGCAAGGGCGGCGTCGAGCGTGGCCTGATCCGGGTAGGAGATTGCTAGGATCATAGCGTATTCCGGCGCGCCCGGATCATGTTCCACGGCAAAACTCAGACGGACGTCGATGGCGCCAGGGAAGGCGTTCCATGTAGGCAGGGCTGTCTTTATTATGGCGGCGCGAAAAGCATCGGATTGGCCTTCGTGAACACGGCCATCGAATAGGGCGTAGCGGGTGATCACTTGAGGATCTCCTGACCGGGTGTACTAAACGGGCCGCGTAGTGGATTGACCCTGCCGGAGTGGCAGGACGAGTGGTGCTGCGGTAGGACCTTGGTCATCGGCGCACATCTTGCAGGGCACTCACTATTGTCAGCCCATATGCTTATGCAGGTCCGCACCGCCGAACTGAACGGTGATCTTCGTGACAGGTTGCGGGCGCCGTTCCGTCAGCCAGAGCCGAACGTGCCTCCATTATTCAAGCCCAAACCGCCCCTCCTGCGCGCAGCCTGACCCCAGAGAAGTTACCGGTCTCGAGACCGATTGGGATCTGATGCCTCGTATCATCGCCGACGACTTTACGTTCGTCACCAACAATGCTCGCGATTTCAGGAATCTCTACGCCCGCGAAGAACTTCATGCCGGTCCGCTCATCATCGTTCCCCAGGTAGCGCCCGGTAGGCAGCGAGAACTGTTCGACGCGCTCCTAGATGAGCTCTACGCCCACGCCGCCATCGTCAATGAGGTCATCGAGATTGCACTCGACGACGGCGCGGCAGTCATCACCCGCTATGAGTTGCCGGCCGCCGAGGTCGACCAGGCGGAAGGATTGTTTTGATCGAAGCGGCACTGCCAGCAGCCAATGCACTGGATCCGGCCCAGCTTGTTCACATCGAAGCCGTGCATCGCGGCTTCCTTTTTCAACATCTGTACACAGTGCAGTGCCTGCTGTCGGCGTATAGTCACGATCGGACCTGCAAAGGTGCCGGACTGCATCACCTTAGCCTTACCAAACGCGATCCAGCAGGGTCAGCCAATTTTCGCCTATGATCTTTCGTATCTTACTTTCACCCCAGCCGGCGCGGCTCATGGCTGCGGTGAGATTGGGGAAATCCGCAATAGATTCCAGCCCGTCCGGAAAATCGACCTTCCAGATTTCGGTCAATTGCCGTCCAGTGCCTTTGTCGCGGTTAAGATATTCGAAGAACTTCGTACCATAGCCCATAGTGAAATCAGTGCCGAAGCCCACGCAGTCTTCGCCCACCAGATTGACGATGTAATCTATCGCCTCGACATAGTCATCGACCGAGGCATCATTGCCGCGCTTTAGGAAGGGCGGAAACATGGTGACGCCGACGAATCCATCGTGATCGGCGATCAGGCGAAGTTGGTCGTCGCTCTTGTTTCGCGGATGTGCCTTAAGACCACTGGGCAGGCAATGGCTGTAGGCCACGGGCTGTTTCGACGCGCAGATCACGTCCTCGGAAGTCTTGGGACCCACGTGGCTGAGGTCGCACAGTATGCCAACGCGGTTCATCTCGGCCACGATGTCATGTCCAAAGTCCGACAGCCCACTGTCGGTGGACTCGTAGCAGCCGCTGCCGACAAGGTTCTGGGTGTTATAGGTCATTTGCACGATACCGACGCCCTGCTGCTTGAAAAGCTCGACGAATTCCACGCGATCTTCGAAGGCTGAGGTGTTCTGAAATCCAAGTACAATTCCGGTTTTGCCATCCCGTTTGGCGCGGCGGATGTCCTCGACAGACACAGCCTTCGTAATTATGTCGCCGTGATCCGCGAACATACGGTTCCACTTGCCGATTGCCAGCATCGTGTCGCGGAAGTTTTCCCAAACCGAGCAGGTGCAGTTGGCCGCTGTCAGGCCGCCCGCGCGCATCGCCTTGAATACACTTTCGTCCCAGTTCGAGATAATCAAACCGTCAAATACGATGAGATCGTCGTGCAGATCTTGTTTTGTCATTGGTCACACCCGTGAAGTTCAGAGATAGATATTCTTGATGATGGCATCATGGTCACCCTCCATCGCCTTGACGTCTCCACCGTCCACTACCTGGCCATCGCGCAGCACGATGAACCGATCGGCGGCTCGGAAAGCCAATTTGAGGTTCTGTTCGACCATTAGCATGGTCACGCCTTCCATCTTGAGCCCGTCCATGAGCAGCGCAATCTCTTCGCAGAATTCAGGCGATAGACCGCCCGACGGTTCGTCTAGCAGCAAGAGGCGCGGCTGTGACATCAGCGCACGGCCAATCGCGACCATCTGTTGTTCGCCGCCCGACAGGGTACGCGTGGCCTGCCTTCGCCGTTCAGCTAGGCGGGGAAAGCGGCCATAGACCTGCTCCAGCGTCTTTGGCGCGTCTTTTGCTCCGCGCCGCATCGCGCCCAGTCTCAGATTGTCCTCGACTGTGAGATCCGGAAACAAATCGCGCTTCTGGCTGACTTGCGCTACGCCATGTGCAAAAACCTGGTGCGGAGCCAGCCCTGCCAGTTCCTGATCTCCCAACAGAACCGAGCCCGACGCTGGCTGCACGAATCCGCAGATTGCGTTCAGAGACGTGGACTTACCGGAACCGTTGGCCCCCAGAAGGGTCAGGCATTCGCCTGCCTGCACTTCGAAGCTGGCGGCACGCAAGATGAGTTTTTTCCCATAGGCGACATGCAGATCGCGGATCGTCATTAAGGTGTCAGGCATGTCCAAGATAGGCCTCCAGAACTGCGCGGTCCTCACGAATTTCCTGCGGGGTGCCTTCGGCGATGCGTTGGCCAGCGGCCATCACAAGTATGCGGTCAGCGCCCGCCATCACAAGTTCGACGGCATGTTCAATGAGCAGTATGCCCACACCTTTTTCGCCTGCCAGCCGGTGGATGATCCGCATCATCTGGTCTCGCGCGAGTGGCGATAGGCCGACGGCAGGTTCATCCAAAAGCAGGACCGGTGGCTCGGAGGCGACGGTGCGGATGATCTCAACGATCCTCTGCTGTCCGCCCGACAGGTCGCCGGCGCGGGTGTCAGCCATCTTTTCCATCTGCATCAGCGAGAGCAGATCGCGCGCACGGGCGATCATCCCCCGTTCCGAATCAAGTGCAGATTTGCGCCCCAGGAGCACATCGAGAAAATTGCCTCCTGTCTGCGCATGCAATCCGGTCAGAACATTTTCGAGTACGGTAAGCGCAGGAAACAGTCCGCCGTTCTGAAACGTGCGGCGAATACCTTGGCGCGCGATTTCATGCGATGTCTCCCCGGCAATATCGCGTCCCTTCAGGCGGATCTGACCTGCCGCTGGTCTGACATATCCCGAGATCGCGTTGAAAAGCGTCGTCTTGCCAGCTCCGTTAGGGCCAATCACAGCCAGTATCTGCCCCGAGGCCAGGCCGAGCGATACGTCTTTCAGGGCATCCAGCCCCGCAAAACGCACGCTCAGACCTTGAACGTCTAGTAAATCGCTCATGCGTTCACTCTCTGTAATATCGTTCGACGAAGATCGGCGAGACACGGCGCAAAAGGCTAGCCAATCCCTGCGGCAGTACCAGCAGCACCACGATCACGATCAGCCCAAAGAAAAGCTCTTCCATGCCCGGAAAGCTTCGCAGGTATTCCGGCAGCACGGTCAGAGCGATCGCCCCCAGAATGGATCCCAGAACCGAACCGAGCCCGCCTACCAACACCATCGCGAAACTCACGATCAGATGCAGCATTCCGAAGCTTTCCGGAAAAATATATGCGGTGTGCAGGGCAAAGAGCGACCCCGCGCAACCTACAACGAAGCCCGACCACATGAATGCGATGACAATGATCCGTGAGGTTGGAATGCCCAACGATGCGGTGACCACCTCGTTCTCACGTATTGCCACGATCGACCGGCCGATATGTGATCGCAACAGGTTTAGCGTGGCCTTGACCAGCAGCACTGTGATGAAGAGGAAAACGTAGAATTTCACCCGGTCGTCGATCAGCGAATAGCCAAAGATGTTCTGCGCGGGCAGACTTAGTCCGTCGGTACCGCCGCTTACGGATTTGGCATGAACATAGAGCCAGCGCATCAACTCGCCAAACGCCAGAGTGATGATGGCGAGATAATAAAGTCGGATACCACGCAGCGCGGCGGCGGAGGCAAGGAACCCTCCGATCGCACCCGCTACACCGGCCATCGGGATCGTCGCGATCCAAGGCAGACCCAGCGAGGTCGTGGCGATGGCTGAAGTGTAGGCGCCAATGCCGAAGAACGCAGTGTTGGCAAAGGCAAGCTGTCCTAGGTTTCCGATCACGAAATTGAAGCCCAAGGCGATCAGCGCGTAGATCAGGATGCTGTTGACAATAAATTGCACATAGAGATTTGCGACCAGCGGTACCGCAAGCAGCAGTGCAGGGAAAGCCCAGAAAAAGACGATCCGGAAACGCAGTTGTGCGGGATTGGGCATCATTGGATCAAACCTTCACCACGGTCTTGTGCCCGAACAGACCATGCGGGCGCATCATGAGGACGATGATGATGACCACATAGGCGGTGATATCGATCAATGCCGTGTCGACATATGCACCAGCATATTGCTCGGATACTCCCAGCAGAAGTGCGCCGATCACCGCGCCATGCAGTGATCCGAAGCCCCCAGCGTCATCGCTGCGAACCCCTTGATAAGAAAATTCACCCCTAAATCCGGGTGCAGCAGAGAAACGGGCGCTATCAGAATGCCGCCGACGGCGCCCAAGGCCGCACCGACACCCCAAGTCATGTCGTTGAAACGGTCCACGTTGATCCCGATCAGCTGCGCGCCGCGCTGCGATTGATAAACGGCCTGGACCATCTTGCCGATATCCGTCAGTGCCAGCACCGCAAAGAAGACCGCGAGCAGGGCCGCAGTGGTGCTGATGATGAACACGGCATCACCCGTGATGATGAGATTGCCCAGGAATATTGGTTGCATGTCGAAGACGCTGGGCATCGGCAGCACCTCCCGCCCCCAGACGATGCGCGCGATGCCGCGCAGAACATAGCCTGCCGCAATGCACATCAGAGCGAAGCCTATATGGGGTCCGCCTCGAATCGGGCGGATCAAACCTCGGCTGAAACACAGTCCAAGCAGAAACAGCGCTATCACAGCCAGCACAGCCGCCGGCAGAAACGCCACTCCCAGTATCACTGTCAGGACGTACGACACGAACGCCCCGGCCATCACAAAATCACCATGGCCGAAATTGACGATGGTGGTCGAGCGGTAAACTACCGTCATTGAGAGGGCTACAAGGGCATAGATTGCACCCTGCGATATTCCACTGATTGTGAGTTGAAGAAACATTCCTGGACCTTTCCGGAAGTGGAGGTAGGGAACGGCACGCGCCCCTTGCCTCAGTCTTGCGGTCAGTACCGCTCGCCCCAGGAACGCAGTACGGTCGGCTGGCCATCTACAAAGCCTGCGACGGCAGAGCCCTTGACGCCTTGGTGATCCTCAGGCGTCCAAGTGATCGGCTCGGACAGGATGCCCGTGTCAAGATTGTTGATCTTGTCAAGTTCGGCGATCAGCTTGGAACGGGTCAGCTCGGGGCCTGCGTTCTTCAGGGCCTCGACGACCGCAATGGCCGACCCGATGGAGGCGAAACTAAACGTGCTGAGCTGTTCGTCCGGGTAATATTTCTTGATCATCTCACCCCACGGCTTGAGTTTGGGACCACCTAGGCTATCGACGTAGGAATGGATGACGAAGTAGTTCTTGACCGTATCGAAATCGCCCACGTGCTTCAGTGTGTTTTCCAAGTCGGTGCCAGCCGTGCCCATGACCGGGATGTCGCTCATGCCATATTTCTTGAGATCCCTTAGGAAGATCGCGGTTTCGGCCTCGTAGATGGCCGCGATAATAAAATCAGGCTTGGCTTCGCGCAGCTTCAGGATCTGGGCCGTCGCATCGGTCTGGCCCCGCTCCATTGTCAGTTCCAGAACTGGCTCGACACCATTTTCCTTGAGATATTCGCGCGCTGGGTCGGAATAGCTGTGCGCCCAGTCGTTCGAATGCTCGATGATCGCCACTCGCTTCGTGTCCGGTCGTGAAAGGACGAACTGTGCCATCGAGCGCCCATTGGCCGAACCTGTGGGCAGCCCGTGAAAGATGTTCGCCGCTAGAGGGGATGATATAGAATCGCTGGCCGCGTGAGCAATGACCCACGGCAAACCGGCCTGTTCGACGACCGGACGAATGGCAAGTGCTACGCCGCTACATGAGTTTCCATGCAGCATAAAGACCTCATCCTGATAGATCAGCTTTTTCGCACCCGCGAGCCCCTTGGCGGGGTCGCAGGCTGTGTCCTCCTGAATTGCAATCAGCTTGCGGCCATGCACGCCACCCTCGTCGTTGATTTTGTCGTAATAGGCCATCATGCCGATCTCGGCCTTGCTGTAGGACGCGGCGTTACCGGAGAAAGGGGCCATCACCCCAATCTTGATCGAATCCGTGGTCAGACCAGTTGTCTCGCCTGCGATGACGGGCAGGGTGGTCAGCAGCAACAATGCCGTGGCCTTTAAGGTCAGTTTCATCTCATACTCCCCTTGTTTAATTGTCCGGCCGTGCCTCACAATTGGGCATTGTCGGCTTGCTCTTCCTCAACAAACATGCTGGCCTGATTTTATGGTGCTTGATCTAGGCCTTTTACTAATTTTTTAATTTCGTATGGGTTGGATCTTGCCTTTCAGAAGGTTTCCGAGCGTGATTATCATCACCCCGAAATATGCGCTGTCTGGACGCAATACGGCCTGGACAGCCATGCCGCGAAAAATATTCATCGCCACGTTGAATAGAACGGCGGGATCTGCCTCGCTGCCTTGGCAGGGCTCGAAAGTGCGGTTCCAGATCAATTCGAATCGCTTGTGCAGGTCCAGAATCAATGGCCGCAGATGCCGCTGCAATTCGACATCGCCGCGCGCGGCGACGATGATCTCGAGGGAGGAATAGAACCAGTTTCCCGTCAGCATCTGTTTCCAGATGTTTTCGAGAAACTGGTCAAACGTCAGGTCGCCCTTGCATAATTGTCTGGCAAGACGGTCCAGATCGTCCGAGAACCCGTTGAACATGTCGTCAGTTGCCGCGACGATCAGGTCAATCTTGCCAGGATAGTGATGCGTCTGCGCTCCGCGTGACACACCCGCCCGTTTTGCGATTGCCAATGTGGTCGTGCTGGCATAGCCCACCTCCATCAGCGATGCGATAGTCGCCTCATGCAACAGCTTGCGCGTGCGTGCGCTACGCTCATCCTGTGTACGGCGGGTACTATTTGATATTTCCAACATACCGACCAATCTGTTTGTAAATATTATGCATGTCAAGAATATTCTCAAAGGATGATCACGAAGAAGAAGTTGCATACATGGACCGAGGCCGAGAGCCGCGCTGCGAGATTTCGCAAATTTTGAACGCGCCACCTATTAGGTTATGGCGCGCTGAACTGACCGCACAAATTGGCGTTTCCATATTGATGGACTTGCGCGGGCCGTGATTCTAACCCCGCCCCTGAAAACGCGCCAGGATCAGTTCGCCATCGAAAACGCCGAGATGGACGTCAACCACGCCTCGAACAAGCTACGTTTCGACGCTTTTATGGAAGCAACCGATCACGTGCTCGGTTGCTTCCTGTTGCGCGACTCCGCAGATAAATGTGGCAATTGGGTGCTTTACCAACGAATAGACACAGTAGAAATCGAATGCGATGCGAGCGTTGCGAACTGGTCATTGACGTCGTGTGACGATCTACGAACCAAAGCTCGTCTGCTACTCTAACTGTCCTCGAAGTCGCCGAACAGATCCTGCAGCCGGGTCAGCATTTCGACCCGCTGATGAACCTTATCGCCCAGAACGACGATGATGTTGGAAAGCAGGAGGTCGAGAACCGCAAGGATTGTCGCTGAACCGTCCCAAAGTGGGCCGTGTGGGCCTGGAATGACCAAGGCAATGTCCGACGCTTCCTTGACCCAAGGGCAAAATTCATCGGTCAGCAATATTACTTTGACACCGGAATTTTTCGCCTCAAGCGCTAGGGGGAGGGCTTTGGTGGCGAAACGGCGTGCCTCAATTAGAAAAAGCACCCGGCCCTCCACCGCCTGATCCAGCACTTCGGAGTACGTGCCGTTCAGCCCATCCACAAATAATACATGCGGGCGCGCATAAGAAAGCTGTGCAGCCATATATTCGGCAGTACCACGGATATTCTGATAGGCAGCGACATAAACCTCGCTCGCATCGATAAGCGTTTCCACACAGCTTTGCCATTCCGGCGCGGTCGTCATTTCATAGACATGCCGCAAATTGTCGATCTGCTGATTGATGAGCTTGGCGAGCAATTTACCTTCGCGAATATCAGCCTGAAGGCGGTCAACCTTGCCTTTGACCTGCCATGCTGGATTAGAGCGCGCATGCCGCAATTCCTGCTTGAGCGGCTCAAGCCCGTCAAAGCCTACTCTACGAAGGAACCTGCCAACGGTCATCGGACTGACACCGATCTTGGCGGCAATCGAACGGGCCGTCTCGAACGGAAGCTCGGCGATATGCCTTTCCAGATACTGGGCCAGGAGTTTGTCGGATTTCGACCGCCGCAAGTCGTCGCCGCTCAGCCGCTCCAGAATCGATTTCGACACATATGCCTCCAACCAGGGTTCGCCACCCCAACTTCTCAGGGTGGCGTGAATGATGCGTTCTATTGGGCCGTCTTTATCTTGGTCCACAGACGATCATACTGGCGGATGTCTTTCCCTAAATCCTGGAATATCTGCAGACGCTTCATCGTCTCGGCCGGCGGATTGATCTCCTCGCTGTTCTTGATGTTGTCGGGTGTCAGAGCGCGAGCCTTCATATTGGTGGTGCCGTTCGTCTGCTGCGCCATATTGAGAGCCGGAACCTCAGGTTGCGTGTAGAACTGCATGAACTTGATGGCGTTTGCCTTGTTCGGCGCAGTTTTTAGCACGCAGATATCCTCTTGGTACATCGTCGCGCCTTCCTCGGGAATCACATAGCCGAGATCCTTGGGATTGCCGAAAACGTCGATCATCGCGCCGATGAAATAGTGTGCTGCGGCGACATCGCCTGACGCCACCAAAGGCCGAGAATCGTAGGTGAATGCAGCAACCTGTGGCTTCATCGCGATGATCGTGTCCGCCGCTTGCTGCAATTCATCGGAATCCGTAGAATTGACGCTGTGACCGTTCATAATGAGGCCGACGCCCATGACCTCCCGCACGTCGTCGAGCAAGGTGAATTTAAGATTCTTTGCCTTGGCCGTCTCAATCAGATCGCGCCAGCCGGTGATGTCTTTGCCTAGCACAGTCCGGTTGTACAAGATACCGACAGTGCCCCATGCATAAGGCAGGCAAAATTCGCCCTTGGGATCACTCTTGGCGCGCAAGGCCGCTGGGTCAATATTCTTGAATCCTTCGTACTGGTTGATATTAGTTTTCTCGAGCAGGCCCAGCTTGGCCATGATGTCCTGCATATGCACGGAAGGAAAGACGATGTCGTAGCCGATCGCTCCACCCTGAATCTTGGCAAGCATCTCTTCGTTGGACGAATAAGTTGACAGATTGACCTTGATGTTCGTCTCGGCCTCGAATTTTTTCAACACCTCCGGGTTGATGTATTCACCCCAGTTGTAAATGTTCAATTCCTCGGCTGCGGTAGCGGCCCCCGAAAGCATAAACATCGCCCCGGCACAGACGGCGCCGCGCAAGACCCGCCGCAACAATATTCGAATATGCATGATTTGTCCTCCTCCCGAGGCTGGGCACGACCGTGCGCAGCATTTGATATTTCCCATTTTCGGAAGCAGCAGTCGATTTCGACCGTTGACTTCCATCACAAAAAGATATCAAAATCTCAAAACAACGCAACAGTTACTTAAATAACAAAAATTAATGGGAACTGCGTATGCATGGTTCAATCGTCGAACTGGTCGATGCGAGGAAACGTTTCGCCTCTCCCGAGGGTGGCGAGATAAAAGCGATCGATACCATCGATCTGAGCGTCCGCCGCAATGAATTCCTGACCCTGCTCGGCCCCTCAGGCTGCGGCAAGACCACACTATTACAGGCGATTGGCGGTTTCGTGCGTCTCGACGCAGGAACCATTCTGATTGATGGCGAAGACATGACGAATGTCCCGCCGCATCAGCGGCCGGTCAACACGGTGTTTCAGAACTACGCACTTTTTCCGCATATGACCGTCGGAAAAAATGTCGGATACGCTTTGGAGGTCGCCGGAATTACAGCCAAAGAGCGGCGCGAAAGGACCGGCGCGGCGCTCGCCATGGTCGGCCTCGGCGGGCTTGAAAAGCGCTATCCACGCCAGCTTTCGGGCGGTCAGCAACAGCGCGTCGCTCTCGCCCGCGCCATCGTCGGACGGCCGAAATTGCTGCTTCTGGACGAGCCCTTGTCTGCGCTCGATCGCGGCTTGCGCCATTCCATGCAGATCGAACTTAAGACGCTTCAGGACGAACTCGGCATTTCCTTCGTCTTTGTCACGCATGATCAGGAAGAGGCGCTCACCATGTCGGATCGCATCGCGGTTCTGAAGCGTGGCCGCATCCAGCAGATAGCCTCTCCGCGCGACATCTACGATCGGCCGGAAAATGCCTTTGTGGCCGGGTTCGTCGGCGCAAACAACATGTTCGAGGGCCGTGCCGAAGGCGATGGCATGGTGCTCGAAGACGGTAGTTTCCTGTCCCTTTCTGGCTCGGCGGCCGGATACAACGGCAACACCATTGCCATCATAAGGCCCGAACAGTTCTCGTTGGCGCAGGAAAATGACAGCCGCCCGCGAATCGATGTCACGATCGATCAGATCATCTTTGTTGGCGCATCGTTTGAGGTTTATACGCGTACCGCCAGCGGTCGCGTTTTGACGGTATCAGTTCCCGCGACGATGCGCGATGCGATTGCCAAGGTTGACAACGAGCGCCGTGCCCAACTTGCCTATGACCCTGCCCATGTTCATCTCATGAGTAGGAATGATGAGGAAGCAGACGCATGAACAACCGGGTGCGCGACCGCTTTCAACTTGGGCTGCTGCTCGGCCCTGCCTCGCTTTTCCTGGCGATCTTCTTTCTTATCCCGCTCGCCATCATGGTAGTCACCAGCTTCCTTGCCCCTGGTCTGTATGGAGGTGTGGAGTGGACGTTTTATCCCGACAATTTTAGCCGCATCCTCGGCTTCGCCAACCCCGCCTTCGAGGTGTTCGATCCAGTCTATCTGGAGATTTTCTTTCGTTCGCTGGAAATAGCGACGCTGACGGTGGTAGTGACGTTGCTGGTCTGTTACCCGGCGGCGTTTTGCATCAGCCTGCTGTCGGGTCGGTGGAAAAGTTTCTGCCTTTTCCTCATCGCGCTGCCCTTCTTCACCAGTCTGGTCGTCCGTCTTTTCGTATGGTTGCTGATCCTGCGCCAGACAGGACCTATCAACGGCATCCTCATGGCGCTTGGCGTCATCGACCGGCCCCTGGATCTCATCTATACGCCAGGCGCGATCATCCTCGGCATGGTCTATATCTTCGTGCCGTTCATGTTCATGCCAGTTTACGCCAGTGTCGAAAAGCTGGACTGGTCGCTGGTGCGTGCTTCGCAGGATCTTGGCGCAGGGCCAATGCGTACGTTCATGCGCGTGATCCTGCCGTTGACGGCGCCGGGAATCATCGGTGGCTCTATCATTGTGTTCATCCCGGCGCTCGGTAATTTCATTGTCCCTGCGATCCTTGGCGGCGCTAGGGTGATGATGCTGGGCAACCTGATCGAGCAGCAATTTCTGTCAGCGCGCAACTGGCCGTTCGGGTCAGCACTGGCCATGATGGTCATGAGCGTCATGCTGGTGGTGTTGATGGGCTATGTTTTCCTTGCCGAACGACGCGGCAACATCACGCCCGACCGGTAAGGGGAGCCAACATGAGCAATCTTGTATCATTTCTCCGAAACTGTCTTACCGCATACACGGCAATCTTCTTTGCCTTTATCTATCTGCCACTGGCGCTGATTGCCGTTTATTCGTTCAATTCGAACCCGGTGAACATGATGACCTGGTCCGGGTTCACCACCGACTGGTACTGGAAGGTGCTGGGCTTCAAGACGACCGTTTCGGAGGCTTCGCTCTATATCGAATCGACCGACCAGTTACTTGCGGCACTCCGCAACAGTCTGCTGATTGCGGGCAGTACCACGAGTATGGCCACTGTGCTGGGGACCGCAATCGCACTGGCCCTGCACCGCTACAATTTCTATGGCGCACGCTTCTACCGGGCGCTGATGTTCATGCCTATGTTAATCCCTGATATCGTGCTTGGCATCGCGCTTCTCATCTTTTTTGTAAATGCAGGTATTCACCTCGGCATCATCACGATTATCATCGGCCAGTGCACGTTCCTGATTTCCTATGTTTTCATCGTGGTATCAAGTCGTCTTGCCGGTATGGACCGCAGCCTCGAACATGCATCCGCTGACCTCGGCGCCAACGAATGGACGACCTTTCGAAAGATAGTGCTGCCGCAACTGATCCCCGGTGTTGTTGGCGGCGCGCTGCTGGCCTTCATCATTTCGATGGATGACCTGGTCATCACCTACTTTATTGCAGGCGTCGACGTAAGCACGCTTCCGATATTCATCTTCTCCATGCTGCGACGAGGAATAAAGCCGGAAATCAACGCTATCGCAGTGATGATGCTGACTTTCTCGTTCGTCGTGGCCTCAATCGGCCTTTACCTTCGCTCACGTCAGAAATGGTCATGAACAACACGAACAAGCCTTCCAGGAAATTGCGCGCGCGCGAATTGGGCCTGCCATTCACCGGCACGACCGGGCAACACAACGCGATCACCGATGTTCCCGGTATCGCCGTCGGGCTGCGCACTCTGAGCGAGGACGCGCCGCGGCCGGGCCGCGCAATACCCGTGCGCAGCGGTGTCACCGCAATCGTGCCGCATCCGCGCTCGGATGTGCCCGTGCCGGTGTTCGCCGGTGTTCACAGGCTCAACGGCAACGGCGAGATGACCGGAACGCACTGGATCGAGGACGGCGGCTATTTTCTTGGGCCGGTGACGATCACCAATACGCATAGTATCGGCATGGCGCATCATGCGACGATCAAATGGATGCTCGAGCGCTACCACTCGACCTATCAAGCAGAAGAACGGCGCTGGATCATGCCTGTGGTGGCAGAAACCTTCGATGGTATCCTGAATGATATAAACGGAATGGCGATTACAGAAGCCGATGTGCGCGCCGCTCTTGATGCGGCTTCTACAGGATCGGTTGCAGAAGGTAACACCGGTGGTGGCAACGGCATGATCGCTTATGGCTTTAAGGGCGGAACGGGCACGGCATCGCGGCGCGTGACACTCGGCGGACTGGCCTATACAGTCGGGGTGCTTGTTCAGGCCAATCACGGCCAGCGCGAATGGCTGACGGTGTGTGGTGTGCCGGTAGGTCGCTATATGGCTGACGATACGCCACCAAGCCGGATGGCCGAGCGGGGTTCGATCATCGCGGTGGTTGCCACGGATATCCCGATGGCGCCACACCAACTCAAACGGGTTGCGCGCCGCTGCACAATCGGCATAGGCCGCAACGGATCGCCCGGTGGGAATAATTCGGGAGACATTTTCCTCGCATTCTCGACCGCAAATCCTTTTCCGCTCGCTTCTTCCGGCGCGCTTCGTACCATAAATATGCTGGATGATGATCTTTTCGACGCCGTCTATATGGCGGTCGTCGATTGCGTCGAGGAGGCGGTGGTCAACGCGATGCTGGCAGCCGACGACAGCGGCGGTACACAGTACGACCGCTTCAAGATCGAGGCCATTTCTGCTGACAATCTCCTCCGGATTATGAGCCGCCTGTCCGACTTGCCGACTGTGGGGTGAAATCTCCTAATGGTTCGAGACGATCAAGAATGAGCTGATACGGCATCTAAGAACATTCATGAGCGGAACTCACCATCTTGAATTGTGCCTCGAGTTCAGCATCCGTTCCCGATAGGCGTTTAGCATCGCCGTTATCGAACTCCGGCCTATTCAACAGTCCCCCGGTCTTGTGCGGTTCCAGGGCGAGAATTTCCCGGCCGCGAGTCCAACCGTGATTTTCGTGCAGCCGAGTCCGCATGACGCTGACTATCTGGTGGAATGTGGGAGTGGCCAAATGAAACCCTTGCTGATCCGTCGCGGCAAGAATTTCTAACCCCAGTTCTCTTAGATCCTCAAATAGCCCACCTCGCGGGAATGCGGAACGTAGGAAATCGCGTGGATCGCTACGCATTTGCAGAGGCATGAACCTGAGTTTAGAGACAAACTAATCAATGCTGCAAGAAATCGTAATTTTCGCCCATCCTCCCTCCGTTTAGAAAATTCGACAATGCCCTTCGCGGGCGCAAAATGTCGTTATATCAACGAAGGGATCGCTGAATGCCCGTGGAAAAGATTGATACGCTGGTTGTCGGGGGAGGTCAGGCCGGCATCGCCGTTAGCGAACATCTGGGCAATGCTGGTGTCCCGCACATCGTGCTGGAAAAGAACCGTACTGCGGAAGCGTGGCGCACCGGTCGCTGGGATGCACTGGTGGCAAATGGGCCTGCTTGGCACGATCGCTTCCCTAATCTTGAATTCGAGGGCAATGATCCCGACGAATTCGTCTCCAAGGACCGTCTTGCGCAATATTTGGTAGACTACGCCGCGATGATTAACGCGCCAATCCGGGAAGGTGTCGAAGTGATCGAGGCGACCCGGTTCCCCAGCTATGGCGGTTTTCTGGTCAAGACCAGCAAGGGCGACATCGAGACGCGCCGCATCGTGGCCGCAACTGGCGCATTTCAACATCCAGTGTTCCCTCCCATCGTGCCCGAAACCGAAGGTGTGCAGCAGATGCACTCGTTCCATTACAAGAACCCGGATCAACTCCCCAAGGGGGCAGTGATGGTCGTGGGCGCTGGGTCCTCGGGAGCGCAGATCGCCGATGAACTCAACCAGGCCGGTCGCAGGGTTTTCCTGTCTGTCGGCCCGCACGACCGGCCGCCGCGGCGCTACAGGGGTCGTGACTTCGTCTGGTGGCTAGGGGTTCTCGGCCTTTGGGATCTGGCCGCGCCCGCGCCTGGTACCGAACATGTGACCATTTCGGTCAGCGGCGCCTATGGCGGTCGCACCATGGATTTCCGTCGGCTGGCTGGCGAGGGTGTGATCTTGACGGGCTTGACCAGAGCCTATGAGAACGGTGTTCTCAGCTTTGCCGATGATCTTCAGGTCAATGTGGCGGCGGGTGACGCGAACTATAACGAATTACTTGATATGGCCGACGCCTATGTGACCCGCACCGGCCTTGATCTGCCCGAAGAGCCCGAAGCGCGCGATGTCGTCCCAGATCCTGATTGTCTGGCCAATCCACTGAAGGGGATCAATCTGGTTGAAGAAGGTGTGACCTCTATCATCTGGGCGACCGGGTTCCGTCAGGATTTCAAATGGCTCAAGGTCGATTCGTTTGATGCGAAAGGCGCGCCGATTCACCAGCGCGGCCTGTCGGTCGAGCCGGATGTGTATTTCCTGGGCTTGCCGTGGCAGTCGCGGCGCGGGTCATCCTTCTTGTGGGGCGTCTGGCATGACGCGAAACACATCGCCGATCAGATTGAGATCCAGCGGTGGTATCAGCGTTATGATGGCTCGGCAGCCATTGTTTCGACCGCCGCAGAATGAGCCGAGGAGTAACGACGATGGCGCATACCCGCATTCGCAAATTCAACACCAAAGACAGCTATCCTGAGCAGAACCTCAGCAACGATCTGTGCCAGGCGGTTGTCACCCAGGGCGGCAAGATCGTCTGGCTTCGCGGCCAGTGCCCGCAAAGCCTTGATGATGCCAAGAACATCGACAGCCACGATCCGGTCGAACAGACCCACAAGGTGATGCAGAACATCCGCCAGCTGATCGAAGAGGCCGGTGGCAAGATGGAACATCTGGTCAAGGTCGTCGTCTACATCACTGACGTGCGCCACCGCGAGGCGGTGTATCGCACCATGGGTGAATATATCAAAGGCGTGCATCCGGTCTCGACCGGCCTTGTGGTGCAGGCGCTGGCACGGCCTGAGTGGCTGGTCGAGATCGACGGCACCGCCGTCATTCCGGAGTGAGGCCATGACGTTTTCACTGGTCGTCCGCTGCGCGGAAACCGGCATGTTCGGGGTGGCTATATCCTCCTCTTCGCCAGCGGTTGCCGCGCGATGTTCCTACGCTCGCGCCGGGGTCGGTGCCGTGACCTCGCAGAACGTCACCGATCCAACGCTGGGCCCATTGGCGCTGGACCTGATGCAGCAGGGCAAGACGGCCGCAGATGCGATCGCCGAGGTGCAGAAACGCGGCAAGTTTATCGAATACCGTCAGGTGCTGGCGGTCGACGCGACCGGCGCGACGGCGATCCATTCCGGGCCGAACTCGCTGGGTGTTTTTACACAGGCGCAGGGCCACAATGTCGCCTCTGGCGGCAACATGCTGGCCAATGATGGTGTGCCGCAGGCTATCGTCGATGGGTTTCTTGCGGCCTCTGGTCACTTGGGGGATCGACTGATTGCCGCGATGCGCGCCGGGCTGGCGGCAGGCGGTGAGGCCGGGCCGGTGCATTCGGCGGGAATGATGATCGTTGACAAGGTCGCCTGGCCGGCGGCCGATCTGCGCTGTGACTGGACCGAAGAGTGCCCGATCGAAGCTATCGCCGGGGCCTGGGATGTCTACAAACCGCAACTCGACGCCTACATTCAGCGTGCTCTCGACCCGCGTGAGGCACCGTCCTATGGCGTGCCGGGCGACCAATAGCACAGGAAGGAATACCCATGCTGGATCACTTCCATCAGGATTGGCATTCAAAGGCCGCATCGCTGCGGTTCCGCAATCAGGCATTTATTGATGGACAATTCACCGATGCGGTGTCGGGGCGGGCCTTCGACAGCATCAACCCCGCCACCGGTGCGGTGCTGACAAGCGTGGCCGAATGTGACGCTGCTGATGTGGACCTTGCCGTTGACGCCGGGCGGCGCGCATTCGAGGACGGGCGCTGGTCGCGCATGGCGCCGGGAGATCGCAAAGCGGTGCTGCTCAAGCTGGCCGACCTGATCCGTGCCAATCTTGAGGAAATGGCGCTTCTGGATTCACTCGACATGGGCAAGACTATCACTGATGCGACTACAGTGGATGCGCCCGGATCGGCGCATTTCTTTCAATGGTACGCCGAGGCGATCGACAAGCTATATGATGAAGTCGCGCCAACTGGTCCCGGCGATCTGGCGCTGGTGCGCCGCGTGCCGCTCGGTGTCGTCGGGGCGGTCGTGCCGTGGAATTTTCCTCTCGACATGGCGACATGGAAAGCCGCGGCGGCGCTTGCGGCGGGCAACTCGGTTGTTCTGAAACCGGCTGAACAATCGCCGCTGTCTGCACTGCGCTTGGCCGAACTGGCTTCCGAGGCCGGCGTTCCCGACGGTGTGTTCAATGTGGTTCCCGGATACGGCGCGACAGCGGGCAAGGCGCTGGGGTTGCACATGGATGTCGATTGCCTTGCCTTTACCGGTTCGACCGCGATCGGCAAGATGTTCATGCAGTATTCCGGCCTGTCGAACCTGAAACAGATTTGGCCTGAGACAGGGGCAAAAGCCCTAACATCGTCTTTGCCGATTGCGGTGATCTGGACGCTGCCGCCGATATGGCCGCGTTCGGCATCTTCTTCAATCAGGGCGAGGTCTGCTCGGCCAACTCACGGCTGTATGTCGAGCGGTCGGTCACAGACGCATTTGTCGATAAACTGGTCGAACGCGCCGCCGCAATGCAACCGGGCGATCCGCTAGACCCGGCTTCGAAGATGGGTGCCATAGTCGATGAAAAACAGACTCAGGGCATTATGGGGTTCGTCGAGGCAGGAAAGAAAACCGCCGATCTTGTCGCGGGCGGTGAACGAGTTCAGATCGACGGCAAGGGCTGCTTTGTGCAACCGACGATCTTCTCGGATGTGAGCCACGACGATCCGCTTGCCCGGGACGAGATTTTCGGCCCTGTCCTGTCGGTTATCCCGTTCGATAGCGAGGCTCAAGCCATCACCATGGCAAATGACTCGATTTATGGGCTGGCAGCCTCGGTTTGGACGGAGAACCTTTCGCGCGCCTGCCGTGTGTCCGACCAGCTGAATGTCGGCACCGTTTCGGTGAACACGGTCGATGCGCTCTCCGCACAGACGCCATTTGGGGGGATGAAGCAATCGGGCTTTGGCCGCGATCTGTCGCTTCATTCGCTGGACAAATACACTGCTCTCAAGACCACCTGGATCAAATACAAAGCCTGATACTCTGGCGCAGGGCTGTCGTAAGGCAGATCCAACGCCTGTCAAGGAGACGAAAATGCGCGAGCCCCGCTATGATATTCTGTTCGAACCGATGCAGATCGGCCCTGTCACCGCTAAGAACCGTTTCTATCAGGTACCGCATTGCAATGGTGGTGGCTATCGTGATCCGTCTGCTGCGGCCGAGATGCGTGGCGTTAAGGCGCAGGGCGGCTGGGGCGTGATCTTCACTGAACAATGCGAGATGCACCACACATCGGAAATTACACCGTTCATCGAGCTGCGGTTGTGGGAGGACAGGGACATACCGCAGCTGCGCCGGATGTCGGAGAAGATGAAGGAACATGGCGCGCTGGCCGGTATCCAGTTGGCCTATTCCGGTATCAACGGCCCGAACCTTTACACCAAGGAGGTGCCTCTTGCCCCTTCGGCTTTGCCGATTCGCACCTTCACCAATGACCCGGTGCAGGCCCGCGCACTGTCAAAAAGCGAGATCGGCGACCTACGGCGCTGGTTCGTGAATGCCGCCAAGCGGTCAAAAGAGGCCGGGTTCGACCTGATCTGTCTTTACGGCGCGCATGGTTTCGGCATTTTCCAGCATTTCCTGAGCCGCGCCACAAACCAGCGCAGCGACGAATACGGCGGCAGCCTCGAAAACCGCTCGCGATTCGTCAACGAAGTGGTTACCGACATGCGCGCCGCGGTCGGCGACACCATGGGGATCACGCTGCGCGTCAGCCTGGATGAAACCATCGGCGAGCTGGGATTTTCCAACGCCGAGGTGCGTGACTTTATCGAGATGAACAAAGATCTGCCCGACCTGTGGGATCTGGCCCAGGGAACATGGGAGGATTGCTCCGGCCCCTCGCGTTTCAAAGACGAGGCCGCGCAGGAACATTTGGTGCGCGGCATTCACGAGTTGACGGGTAAGCCCATCGTCGGCGTCGGCCGTTTCACCTCGCCCGATGTCATGGCAAAGATGGTGCGCAGCGGCACGCTCGACTTCATCGGCTGTGCACGGCCGTCGATTGCCGACCCGTTCCTGCCCAAGAAGATTGAAGAAGGTCGGATCGAGGACATTCGCGAATGTATCGGCTGCAACATCTGTATCACCGGCGACATGACCCAGTCGATCAGCCGTTGCACCCAGAACCCGACATTTATGGAAGAATGGCGCAAGGGCTGGCACCCTGAACACATGAACGCCAAAGGCGACAGTCAAAATGTGCTGATCATCGGAGCCGGCCCAGCCGGATTGGAAGCAGCGCGCGCGCTTTCGGTGCGCGGGTATGACGTGGCGGTCGCAGAGGCCGGGACGGTTTTGGGCGGGCGCGTTGCTCGCGAAAGACTCCTGCCGGGTTTGTCCGCGTGGGGCCGCGTGGTGGACTATCGCGAATATCAGATCAGCCAGAAACCCAATGTCGAAACATATTTCGACAGCCGCTTGACTGCCGACGACATCATGGAATTCGGCTTTCAGAATGTGGCTATTGCCACAGGTGCGACCTGGCGGAGTGATGGTGTCGCGCGCCAGCATGTTGTGCCGATGCCGATTGCTGACGGCGCGAAGGTGTTCACGCCAGACGACCTGATGGACGGCACTATCCCTAGCGGTAATGTCGTGATCTTCGATGACGATCATTATTACATGGGCGGTGTCCTGGCCGAACTGTTGGTGAAACAGGGCGCGAAGGTGACGCTGATCACCCCTTCGGCCTTCGTATCGGACTGGACCAACAACACGCTGGAACAGGCGACGATCCATGCCAGGCTGGACGAGTTGGGCGTCGATATCGTCCTGAATCGCGGTGTGGTCGAAATTGGCAAGGATCATGTGGTGTCAAATTGCGTCTATACCGGCAAGACCCGGACCTATGAGACGGATGCAGTGGTTATGGTGGCATCGCGCTGCGGCAACGATCAGCTTTATCACGAACTTGTTGCGCGGCAGGACGATTGGGCCGACGCCGGTATCCGGTCGATCAAGCTGTTTGGCGATGCCGAGGCTGCCGGACCGATCGCCTGGGCCACCTATGCGGGTCATCGGTATGCGCGTGAGTTAGATACCGCACCGCTGGGCGATGCGTTGCCGTTCCGCCGTGAAATCACCGAACTGGCCGCGGAATGAACGGAGCTACACCCCACGCCAACACACTGGACATTCTCGACCGTCTGATCGGGTTTGACACGGTCAGCACCGAGTCAAATCTGGCGCTGATAGACTATGCCGAGGAGCTGCTGGTGAAGGCGGGTTTTCAAACCTACCGCATTCCGGATCCCGAATTGCCCAAGACCGGGCTTGTCGCTAGGATCGGCGGCAAAGGTCCGGGGGCGTGCTGCTGTCGGCGCACAGCGACGTGGTGCCGGTCGAAGGTCAGCCTTGGACTCGACCGCCTTTTGAACTGACGCGAGAAGGTGATAGGCTGTACGGGCGCGGCACAACTGACATGAAGGGCTTTCTTGCCTCGATGCTGTCGCTGGCGGCAAGGACGTGCGATACGCCGCCGGATCAACCGCTCATGTTGGCGATTTCTTATGACGAGGAGGTCGGGTGTCAGGGCATCCGCAAGATGTTGCCCGGCTTCGAACGCCTTGGATGGCGCCCAGATCTCTGTATCGTCGGGGAACCCACATCAATGCATCCGGTGACCGGGCATAAAGGCAAGGCGGCCTTCCATGCCATTTGCCGTGGCACTGCTGGCCATTCGGCGCTGGCACCCCGTTATGTCAACGCGCTGCATCTAGCCAGCGAGGTGCTCGCGAGTTTGCGCCGGCTCCAGGACGAATTCGCTTCGTCGAACGTGCAGGACGCTGGCTATGATATTCCGTATTCCACTGTTCATGCCGGGCGGATGTACGGTGGTACTGCCCTCAACATTGTTCCCGACAGGGCCGAGATTGAGTTCGAACTACGCCACCTTGCTACCGACAGTCTGGAAGAGTTCCAGAAGCAACTGACCCATGAGGTCGAGGCGCTTGCCGCACCTTGGCGTGCACGCGACCCCGCAACAGGCATCGAGATCGCGCTGACCAATACTTATCCCGGTCTCGACGTCGAACCTGATGATCCGGCCGTAGGGCTGGTGGCAAAGCTTTGCGGGTCGGATGCGAGGCTGAAGGTGGCTTTCGGAACCGAGGCGGGCTTTTTGCGCAACTCGGGATTCCAACAGTTGTCTGCGGGCCGGGCGACATGGAAGGGCAGGGGCACAAGCCGGATGAATATCTGGAAGCCGGGCAACTGGCCGCCTGCGACCGGATGATGGATCGAGTTCTGGCCGGTCTCGACTGAAGGCCTGAGGTTCAGCGCGCGCCGAGAAGCCTCTCGGTTCGGGTTCCAATCCACTCCTGCGCGTGGCCCAGGAACGCCTTGTGCAACTGCGTGTGGTCCGATTCTGAGCCCATCAGAATCCCCAGATTCATCGGCCGTTGATCGCCGGTCAGCGGAATGAACCGCAGCGGTTTGCCATCCGGGGCGAGGTCGTTCAGCGGGCGGAGGTTCACGATCGAATAGCCAAATCCATTCGCCACAAGGCCGCGCATCACGGCCATGTCGCGTGTGCGCTCGGTGATGTTCGCGTGCAACCCTGCGCTGGTGAAAAACGACAGGAAGTAGTCCGTGCTGTGCGGAAGATCGAGCAGCACCATCGAGAAGGGAGCCAATTCCTCGACCGAGACTGCGGACAGATGGGCCAGCGGATGGGTTTCGCTCAGTGCCACGATCGGTGGCAGTTCGAGGATCGGAAAGAAGGTAAGGTCGCGCGGCAGGTCCAGGTCGTAGGTCAGGGCAAGATCGATCTTGGCTTGGCGCAATAGGCCGAACAACTCGGACTGGTCAGCCTCGATCTGGCTGATGCGGACGTCGCTGTACTGCTCCACGAAACTGCGCCGCAGGCCGGGAAGCAACATCTGGGCGAAGGTGCTCAGGCAGCCGATTGATAGAGGGCCGCGAACCGAGCCCGAAAGATCGCCAGCCAGATCGCGCAGCACCGCAGCCTGACGCAAGACGATCTGTGCTTGATCCAGCAGTTTTCGCCCCGCAAGTGTCGGTGCTAGGCCCTGCGCGTGGTGGCGTACGAAAAGCTTGATGCCCAGTTCGGCCTCGAGCTGCGACACCCCTGCCGAGATTGACGGCGACGACACGTTCACCTGCTGCGAGGCGGCCGCAATGCTGCCAGTCTCACCGACGGCGACGAAATATTCCAGTTGCCGCAGCGAGTAACGAAGTGGCATCTCTCCCCCCAGTTTCGGTATTGCCACGTATCCGCCGCAATGCTTGCGTGTGGACGGCAGACCGCCTGCCGGGCATCTGGGCTCATCATTGGCCGAAACCCGTTACTACGGCAAGTTTTTCTCGATAATAACAATCTCGGCCAATGGCCGGCTGCGCTCCGGCAAGTCCGGCGCATACCAATCCCCGTATGTCCCAGCACCCGGTATTGCGCGTCCTTCGCCAAGGATCTTGTTCGCGAGCCCAGCCGCATCCCGAACCAGAGCCAGCGGTCCTTCCCAATCGAATTGGTGATAGACCGATGCCAGATGTGCGTGCGGCGGCGATTGGCCAAAGAGCTGGAAGGCCAGTCTATGGCCTGCATAGTCGGAACTCACCAGATCACGGACAAAGGCCATCAACTTCCGGCGGTCCTCGGCGCCACAGTCTTCGTTCAGGGTATAGTATTTCTTGAGCCAGCCGGCGGTTTCGGGTGCCTCAAAAGCGGCGGCGCTCGGTGTGAGTGACAATTGCCCACCGCAAAGCTCACGTGCCACGTTCATCATTTCGTGCAGTTGCGAGACCGCCAGCACGCGGCCCGCGTAAAGCAGGGATTGATTCGGCATCATCAATCCCGCGGGCGATTTCTGACCCAGAGCGATGGCCGCGGTTAGGTGAGCATGAATCCCTTCGCGCCAGACAGCCAGCTTGACTAGCTTGTCGCGTGCACCTTGTTCTTTGTCGAGCCCCGTCTGGCGGCAGTTCAGCATCGCCGCGCCGATCAGCATGTCGCCGAAGATCAGGATACGCTGAACGAAGACAAAGGCCGAATAGCGGTGCAGCGTAGCACGGATCAGCGTCGCCGCCCGCGGTTGGCGATTGAACAGGACGTTTTCCCAAGGGATCAGCACGTCGTCGAAAACGACCAGCGCCTCGATCTCATCGAACCTGTTCGACAGGGGATAGTCGCGTTCGGTGCCCGGTCGGGTAAAGCCGGATCGGCAGATGAATCTCAGTCCTGGTGCGTTCAGATCGCTGACGAACCCGACTGCGTAGTCCTCGGGCAGTGCATCGCCCCAGTTTGCGAGGTTCGGCTTGGTATAGGCCAGGTCAGCATAGGGAGCGCCGGTCTCGAACTTGGCGCCGCGCACGATGATCCCGGAGTCGGTTTCGCGCACAACGCGGAGCAGCATGTCTGGATCCTGTTGCGACGGCGGGCGCGACCGGTCGCCTTTCGGATCGGTGTTGGCCGAGATCCGGAACAGATCGTCCTGACGCGAGGCCACGATATGGGCGTCGATGTTGCGTGCATATTGCGGATCCATATCCACCAGTGCATCCCGGCAGTCATAAAGCGACCAGAATTCGCTGATTGTCTCGTCACCGGTGCACGTCGCGATTCCGCCGACCTGTGCGAGAATGCGAGCGGTCGCGCGCCTCTTGGCCCACCAGTCCGTTTGCGAGAAGGGCAGAGCCCCCGCGACTGTGCAGGTCTGGCCATTAACGGTTTTGGTCAGAATATCGCAGTGGTCCGGATCGTGCTGCATGTCGTAGATTTGCGCGCGCAGATTGACCAGTGGCGAGAAAGTTGGGTGCGCGGTTACGTCTTCGATCCGTTCGCCGTCCACGTAGATGTCCCGTTTGGTTCGAATCGCATCGCGATAGTCCTGGCCTGTGCGGATCATGCCCATCACTCCGTAACCAGCGCGTCTTCGTTGGCGGTTGTCATGCTGACATGACGTGTGAGCAGATCGAAAGAAGGTGTTTGCTTTACACTGCTTCGGCCATGCCTAAGCAGAAGTATCTGATCGCGCGTCCACGATGTTCGCAAGCCCGTCCCGCAATCCCGTCGGTCTGCTGGTTAGTTCGGGTGCATTCCCATAAAACAATAGAAGAAAACACGGAAGCGGTAACGGAGCCGTGGAAAGAGACCCTAAGCTGTCATGTTTAGCTTCATCCTAATCAGCGGTTACGGAACTACTCATTTATCGGGGGTCGTCGCTCTGCTTTTAATTCCCCGATTGACGCAACCACAAGACCACCCGCCAACATTCTCGGCTCGTCGGGTCAGTATGAGGATAGCCAGATGAGCCAACAGAACGCTGTCGAAGTGACCCACGTTTCAAAAAGATTTGGGTCGTATCAGGCGCTGAGTTCGGTCAGTTTCCATATTCGGGAGAATGAATTCTTCACGATGCTTGGCCCATCGGGATGTGGCAAAACCACTCTGTTGCGTATGATGGCGGGTTTTGAGATGCCCGATACTGGCAACATCTTGCTGCATGACCGCGATATCGTGAACACCCCCCGCACAGGCGTCGGGTGAATACGGTGTTTCAGAACTATGCATTGTTTCCCCACATGACGCTTGAGCAGAACGTCGCCTTCGGTCTGGAAAACCTCGGGCAGGACAAGGCCCGCATCAAGGCCCGGGTGGGCGAGATGCTGGAGCGCGTCCACATGAGCGCTATGGCCAAGCGCAAACCCACGCAACTTTCGGGTGGGCAACGTCAGCGCGTGGCGCTGGCCCGTGCGCTGGCGCCCGAGCCCAAGGTGTTGTTGTTGGACGAACCACTTTCGGCTTTGGATTTGAAATTGCGTCAAGCTATGCGTGATGAGCTCCGCAGCCTTCAGCGCGACACCGGAATCACCTTTGTATTTGTCACCCATGACCAGGAAGAGGCCCTGGAAATGTCCGACCGCATCGCGGTTCTTGGCAGCGGCGAGGTGCAGCAGATAGGAACGCCCTCGCAGATATATGAAGAACCCTGCAACCGCTTTGTCGCGGATTTCGTGGGTGAAACGAACTTTCTGGATATCGAGGTGTTGGAGGCGCACGATCATACGGCCACCGTTCGCACACCTTTCGACCAAGTCATCACCGTTCCCTCACCAAGCGGAATAACAGCAGGCAAGGCAACCCTGTCGATCCGTCCGGAGAAGCTGAACCTTGGCGATCAGGTCCAGGGTATCGATTTTAAGGCCCAAGTCGTCAATAAACACTATCTTGGAGGATATACGCATTACCTGCTGTCGGCCAATGGTACCAATATCCGTGCCTCGCGGCGCAATGCGTCCCGTGAAGGCGATACAATCGATGTCGGAAGCACGGTGCATGTAGGTTTTGTCGAAAATTCGGCGCGGGTGCTGGCGGCATGATCGAGGCGACCCATCCCGCCACCGATGCCGGTGTCGGTGCCGCAGCGGGCACACCAACACGCCGAGGTTCGGTCAATCTCGCCTATCTCGGGTTGCTGCCGTCGTGGCTGCTGATGGGTGTCGCGTTGCTGTTCCCGATACTGATCGTGGTCGCAGTGTCGGTGGCTCTGCGGGGTGCATATGGCGGATTCGAGTGGGGCTTCGATCTGTCTGGTTACAAACAGATCCTGTTCAACGAGGGTTGGACCGGAGAAATGGAATTCACCCCGCAATATGTGATCATCATCTTGCGCACCTTGGGTCTTGCCGCCGTAACCACGTTCTTGTGCCTCATCCTTGCGGTGCCGGTCGCCTATTTCATCGCCGGCCAACCCACCCGGCGAAAGGCAATACTGGTCTATCTGGTCACCCTGCCGTTCTGGATGTCGATGATCCTTCGCATTTATGCCTGGATGATCATCCTGGGCAAGGACGGCCCGTTGCCGCGGTTTCTGGAAGTCTTCGGCGCCTCGCCCGGTCTGAGCCTGATGTATAACGATGGCGCGACGCTGGCTGCGATGGTCTATACCTATATTCCGCTGATGGTGCTGCCGGTTTTCGCCTCGATCGAGAAACTCGACGGCACGCTGATCGAGGCTGCGCATGACCTTTACGGCAACCGCTGGACTGCACTGCGCCGGGTGATCCTGCCGCTGACTGCGCCGGGTATCGCCTCCGGTGCCATCCTCGTCTTCGTTCCGGCGCTGGGTGCGGTGCTAGAGCCGATCCTGATGGGCGGTGGCAAGCAGATGATGATGGGATCACTGATCCAACTGCAATTCGGTGGTGGCCGCAACTGGCCGTTCGGTTCTGCCATCGCTGTGACACTGCTGGTCTTCGTGATGATCGTCCTGATCTTTCTGGCCCAACGGACCGCCCGAAAGGAGAGCACGGCATGAGCAAGCATCGCGACGTCAAGCATTACCCTGGCCTTGGCGCGCTGAGTGTGGCCTTTTTTGTCTACCTATATGCGCCTCTGGCTGTGGTGATCCTCTATTCCTTCAATGCCAACCGGATCACCAGTGTCTGGACCGAGTTCTCGTTCAAATGGTATGGATCAGCGTTGAATAATGACGCACTTATGGGGGCTCTGAAGACATCTCTGATCGTCGCGGCGATTGCCACTGTGATATCAACTGCCATCGCCCTCATGGCGGCTCTGGCAGTCATCCGCGGCAAAAACGTCCGATTCCGCAAGTTGTCGGAAACCATCGTTAACCTGCCCCTGCTCTTGCCCGAGATCGTGCTGGCTGTCGCAACGTTGATCCTGTTTTCGCTGATCGGCCTTCAAAATGGTTTGCTCAAGCTGGTCATCGCGCATTCGGCCTTTTGTACGCCGTTCGCCTTCTTGCCGATACGGGCACGGCTTCAGGGCATGTCGATGGATTTCGAGGAGGCTGCGAGCGATCTCTATGCGCCGCGTTGGACGGTGTTCCGCCGAGTGACGCTGCCGCTGATTTTTCCAGGATTGTTTTCGGGCGCGATGCTGGCGTTCCTGATCTCGATGGACGACTTCATTACATCGAACATGCTCAGTTCGGGTGGAACGACGACCTTGCCGGTCTACATCTTCTCGCTGATCCGAGCGGGCACGTCACCCGAACTAAACGCCATAGCAACGTTGCTCATTCTTGCATCACTCGTGTTGGCAACCATCGCGTTGACTGTCGCCGCGCGTGGCGTTCGAGAAGAAAACTGAAAACTGAAAAACGATGTTCAACAGGAGGAAACCATGAACAAATTTCTTACCGCAACTGCCATCGTGCTTTGTCTGGGAACCAGTGCACAGGCCGAGGGAAGTCTGAACCTCTACGTCTGGTCGGAGTCGATCGCGCCGGACCTGATCGAGAAGTTTACGAAGGAATACGACGTGAATGTCAACGTGGATGGCTATACCTCGAATGAGGATCTGCTGACCAAGCTACAGGCGGGCGCTTCTGGCTATGATGTCGCCTTGCCGTCACAGCACTTTTTGCGGATCATGATCGACGAGGGTCTGATTGAGAACTACGGTGCCAACAAGCTGAAAGCCTATGATCAGATTCAGGAGCGCTGGCGCAACCAGTGGTGGGACCCGACTCAGGAATATTCGATCCCCAATTCCTACGGTACCGCGGGCTTTGTGGTGAACACTAAGGAATACGCCGGGCCGACAGACAGCCTGAAAGATTTCTTTGAGCCAGATGAGCAACTGAAGGGCAAGATCGCCATGCTCTCCTACCCGGACGAGATCATTGGCACCGCGCAGCTCTATCTCGGCATTCCGTTCTGCACCGAAGACCCGACCGAGATGAAAAAGGTGCTCGACTTGCTAGTGGCGCAAAAGCCATATGTAGCTGTCTATTCGTCAGACAACATCGAAGGCCGGTTGGGTTCGGGTGAAGTTGCGACACATTTCTGGTGGGATGGCGAGACCGTGCGCGCGATTGCCACTGGTGCGCCGTTGAAATATGCGATGCCCAAGGAAGGGTTGGTCGGCTGGATCGACAGTTGGGTCATCCCCAAGGGTGCGCCGAACCGCGAGAACGCGATCAAATTCATCGAGTTCATGGCTGAGCCGGAAAACGCGACCATCGAGATGAACTATTACGCGCATTCCTCGCCGCTGACCGTGATTGACGCAAAAAAGAAATACACTGAGGAAAAGGCCCCCGCGCTATACCCGACGGTACCGGTGGAAATGTCACGCACCTGTTCACCCAAGGCGCAGGACCTCGTTACCAAGGTCTGGACGCAACTGTTGCAGTAAGCGTTTGAAGCGGGGGTCATCATCACGGCCCCCGCACTATGGAGAATTTCATGCCCGCTGATCTGGTCATCCTGAACGCGCGGACCCGCCCGCGTTTTGCCACCGCCGGCACCACGGCGGTGGTCGTGACCGGTGGCCGCATCCTTGTCCTCGGCGACGATGCAACCATTCGTACCCATGTCGGCCCCGAAACCCGCGTCATTGATGCGGGCGGGCGCGAACTGATGCCCGGCTTTGTCGAAAGCCACCTGCATTTGTTTATGGGGGGCACGTCATTGTCGATGCTCAATCTGGGTAACACGTTCGGGTTTGATGCGACCCGCACTGCTTTTCACAAATTCCTGCGAGACAACCCCGGTGACGACCTGCAGTCGGGCTTTGCCGCCAATTACACCATTTTTGGTAAGGATCGCCGTCCCGACAGGCATGACCTGGACAAGATTTGTTCCGACCGCCCGATCTGCCTGGTGGCGGTCGATCTGCATTGCGCCTGGGCGAATACCCGTGCGCTGGAACTGGCCGGAATCCTGCACGGTGCCGATGTTGGTGCTGGTTCGACGGTGGTGATGGGCGAAGACGGGCGCGCCACCGGCGAATTGCGCGAATTCGCAGCCATGCATCGGATCAAGATGATCTCGAAGCTTAAGGGGCGCGACGGGCTGAACTATGCCGGTATGGACGATATCCCCGAAGAAGACCGAGCCCATGACCGCAATCTGATTGCGCAGGCCGGCGCCTATTGTGCGCAGCACGGCATCACCCATGCCGTCAACATGGATGGCAATCCCTATCAGGCAGGCCTGATGCGCGATCTGGTGCAGACCGGGGACATGCCGGTGCGGGTCAGCCTTCCGCTTAAACTGGTTGAGAGTGACGGCCCCAAAGGGGTAGCGCGGATCGACATGTTCGGTGAAGAAGTGCCCGGCTGGCTGCATTTTGGCCGGATCAAGCTCTTCCTGGACGGGGTCTATGACACGTGGACCGCATTGACCGTCACCGATTATCCGGACCGCCCCGGTTTCCGCTCCGAACCGCTGATCGCCCCGGAGGTTTTCAACGCAATCTGTATCGAAGCAGATCAGCGCAGCTTGCAGGTGGCTACCCATGCGGTCGGCGACGGTGCCGTGCGCGCTGCCATCAACGGCTATGAGGCCGCCGCAAAGGCTAACGGTACACGAGATGCGCGTCACCGGATCGAGCATATCGACACGATCATGCCAGCAGATCTCGACCGGCTGAAACCCTTGGGCATCGTCGCCTCGATGCAGCCAGTCCATCCGCCGGGTTCTGCCGGTCTGCCGCTTGAGCCGACCACCACCATCATGGGGCGCACCCGCTGGAATACGGCGTTTCCTTGGAGCATGATCCGTGAACGTGATATACCGCTGGCGTTCGGCACCGACTGGCCGGTTTCGCCGCTCTCGCCGCTCCATGCCATCCACTGCGCATTGACGCGCCAGCCCTGGGCCGATGACGCACCGGATCAGCGGATCAGCCTGGACGACTGCCTTTCGGCCTACACGACAGGCGGTGCCTATGCGGATTTCTGCGATGATCGTCGCGGTGCGCTGAAGCCTGGTTTCGACGCCGACTTCGTCCTGATCGACGGACGGCTGGAGGATTTGGCCGAGACCGCCGAGGCTGCTTCGATTGTCTTGACCATCTGTAACGGGCGCGTCACATATGAGGACACCGATGCCAACTTTTGACAATATCGTCGTCGGAGCGGGATCTGCAGGATGCGTGGTGGCGAACCGGCTCTCTGGCAATCCCACCAAGCGCGTGTTGGTGATCGAGGCGGGCGGATCAGAGCGCGACCTGCGCGTAAAAGTGCCCGCAGGGATTCTTGCGATGTATGGTCGGCCACGCTTTGACTATGGATTTGTCGGCACGCCGCAGCCGGAGATGAACAATCGCCGCATTCCGGTGAATCGTGGTCGGATGCTGGGCGGTTCATCTTCCCTCAATTCCATGCTCTATATCCGTGGTGCTGCGCAGGATTACGACCAATGGCGTGACCTAGGCTGTGAGGGCTGGGGGTGGGACGATGTACTGCCGATCTTTAAAGATATCGAACGCAATCGTAACAGGCAGGATCCGACCTATCATGGCACGAACGGCGAACTGAATGTTGCGCGCCCGACTGATCCCAACCCTGTCTGTGAAGATTTCATCGCTGCAGGCGAAACCCTTCAACTGCCCCACAACACCGATTTCAATGGACCGTCCCAGTTGGGGTTGGGCGTCTATGATGTCACCCAGAAGGATGGGATCCGCTTTTCGGCCTACAATGCCTTTCTTCAGCCGGTCCGGAATCGGACCAACTTGACCATATGGACAGATACACAGTTGAAGCAGTTGATCCTGTCCGAAGGCCGCGTGATCGGGATTGAGGTGGTGCGCAATGGTGAGACGCAGCAGGTCGGATGCACTAACGAGGTTGTCCTTAGCGGCGGCACGATTGGTACCCCGATGGCGCTGATGGCCTCAGGCATCGGCCCGGCAGACATGCTGAAGAAGGCGGGCATCGACGTGGCGCTCGATCTGCCTGGCGTCGGCCGGAACCTGCGCGATCACGTCGATGGGATGATCACTGTGCGCAGCCGATCGACGCGGACCCTTGGGTTTTCGTTCGGAAACTGGCAGCGCCTGCTTGCGTCTCCTTTTGCCTTTGCCATGCGGCGCCAGGGTGAGCTATCGACCAACTACGTTGTCGCGGGCGGCTTCGCCAAGACGCCTCTGGCCGGCGATCTGCCGGATGTCCAGTTTCATTTCGTGCCAGGTTACCGTAGCCATCGGGGTAGGCTGGTCGAATGGGGGCATGGCTATGCTGTGCATACCTGCGTGCTACGCCCGAAATCTATGGGCGAGATTCGCATCGCGCGCGAAAATGGCGCGCTCGTCCCTGAAATCGACCACCGCTTGTTTTCCGATGAACAAGATATCCAGGTGCTGGTCGAGGGTATCAAGCTCGCCCGGCGGATATTCGCGGCCGAACCGATGGCCGGGCTTGATGGGCATGAGATGCTGCCGGGCCCCGATGTGCAGAGCGACGAGGAAATCGCGGCCTACCTGCGTGCCGAGGCGTTGACGGTTTATCACCCCGTGGGCACCGCGAAGATGGGCCGCGACCGCGTGGCTGTGGTCGATCCTGTTTCGATGAAGGTGCACGGGCTGCAAAACCTGCGCGTCGCTGATGCCTCCATCATGCCCACGCTCATAGGTGGAAACACCAATACGCCTTCAATGTTGATCGGCGAGAAATGTGCGCGAGCGATGAAATGACTCGAAAAAGACACTTCCTTCCGGGCGGCGGCGGAGATGTGTGGACGCCGGTCGCGACGGAACTTCGGGTAGATCGTTCGTCGGCTGGACTTGCCTGGTTTGGTGGAGAGCTTCTGTTTGTGATTTCTAGGATATGGCTGTAAAATTGCGTCGAACATGGACCCTGCGCGAACAGGCTCTATCATATTGATATAACAGAACAAATTGGTCGTTTCGTAATGGCGAAAATTGCGCCTGTCATAACCCTATTCCAACATCTGAAAGTGTAGTGGATTGGGTGGTTTGAAATTCCACTGCCGGGGTTACGGTTCGGCGCAATTTCACACTCAGTGCCTGCCTAAATTGCAAAATTGCGGCGAACTTTGGTCAGCCGTTCAAAGAATTCTATTATTCTGATTTGACATCATAAATTGGCGCGAAATGATCACGATCGTTAGCAAATCTGCGTCAGCCCAAGTTGGGTGAATTTTTGCATACAATGCCAGTTTTCGCCGCGAGGGCCGCCTTCGACGGGCACAATTCAAAACTATCGAGCTTGCTGCCCTTATGGAATTGACAATTTCCGCAATCCTACGCATGGCCATCCTCGTTCTGGTAAGCGAGGCTTCGGTCGGGAACCCATGGATGCAATGGTTCTGTCTCCCGGCGACATGTCTTAATTGGATCGCCAAGGCCGCTCCCCCTCGAGTTCGACCAGAAGATGGTCAACAAAGCGGCGCAGTTTTGGCGGCATTGGTGTGATCGACGGCCAGAGAGCGACGATTGGAAGGCGTCGGGTTTCCATGTTTGGTAAGATGCGCTCCAGTCTGCCCTTTGCAATCGCCGGGGTGGCGATGAAGCCGGGCAGGATTGCCAAGCCCAATCCTTCGATGGCCATGTCACGCATCGCTTCACCGTTGTTTAGCGTGATGCGACTGTGAAGCGTGGGCGGAACACCTTTGCCAAGTTCCCAGAGTTGCGCATTCGACAAATGATGATAGCCGATGATCTGATGAGCACCCAGATCGGCCAATCCTGTTGGTCGTCCGTACCGTTCCAGATAGGCGGGGCTGGCGCAAGGAACAGCTTCATCTTCGCAAAGCTTGCGCTGCATCAAAGCAGTGTCTCGCAGATGGCCGATGCGTATGGCGATGTCGAAGCCCTCGCGCAACAGATCGCGCGCTCGATCGTCATAATCAATGCGCAGGTCCAGCTCGGGATTCTGCGCCGCGAAGCCAGCAATAATTGGTGATAGATAAAGCGCACCAAAGCTCATAGGCGCGGCAATCGAGAGCGTTCCTCGCAGGGTGTCGTCGCCCCTTCCACCCCAGGCTGCACTTTCCGCGGCAGCCGTGAGTTCGGCGAGAGCCGGTCGCAGCCGGTCGTCGAGCCGAAGGGCAGCCTCCGTTGGCGTGATACGGCCTGCATTGCGCCGAAAGAGAGCTGCTCCAAGCGTGAGTTCGAGATCGGAAATTCGTTTGCTGATGACAGATTTCGACAGGTTCATCCGAGCAGCGGTGGCGGTGATGGTGCTAAGCTCCATCACGGCAAGGAAAGTCTCGATTTCGTCAAAAGTGTAGCGCATGGGGCGAGCTTATCAGGTGTCGCGTTGTTCGCAATAACAGAACGCGGCATTCGCTACCGTATCGCTGGTTCGAAACGCTCATTGCGCCGATATGTGATGCAATGAAAGGAGGCCATCATGGACCTGACCGGAATCCACCACCTGACGGCGATTACTGCCAATGCACCTGCGAACAAGCGATTTTATAAAGACACGCTCGGCCTGCGGTTAGTCAAGAAGACCGTCAATCAGGACGACACATCCGCCTATCACCTGTTCTATGCGGACGGGAAGGCGACGCCGGGTAGCGACCTCACCTTTTTCGACTGGCCAACTGCCCCGGAACGGCGCGGTACCCATTCGATCAGCCGCACTGGGCTTCGGGTCGCTGAGGACAGTTTTGAGTTCTGGGCGGGTCGTCTGAGCGACGCGGGTCTGACGCGCGGCGAAGTCGCCGCATTGGACGGTCGCGCCACGCTCGATTTTGAGGACCCGGAAGGACAGCGGTTCCGTCTGACTGCCGATGACGATGGGATAGTGTATCCGTGGGACCGCAGCCCGGTGCCAACGGAACATCAGATCCGCGGGCTTGGACCCATTACCATCTCCGTGCCCAACCTTGACCCCACCAAAGTGATGCTCACAGACGTCCTGAATATGCGTGAGGCGCGGGATTATGCCAGCCCCGATGGCAAAGGCACGGTGCATGTGTTCGAGATGGGCAGAGGCGGGACCGCGGCCGAGCTGCACGTCGCCGTTCAGCCTGATTTGCCGGTCGCGCGGCCGGGCGCAGGGGCAGTACATCATGTTGCGTTTCGCACACCGGACATGGAAACGAGCCGCGAATGGGCGAAGCGCCTGAACGAAGCGCGCGTTCCCAACTCAGGCGAGGTCGAGCGCTACTATTTCCGGAGCCTTTACTTTCGCGAACCGAGTGGAAATTTGTTCGAGATCGCGACCGACGGGCCGGGATTTGCCGTGGACGAGCCGATGGGTGCCTTGGGCGAAAGCCTCGCTCTGCCTCCGTTTCTTGAGGACCGCCGCGTGCAGATTGAGGCCGGATTAAAGCCACTTGACTGACCTTACGGCCGCCGGGCCATACCGGCGGTCTACCCAAACGGACATTTCGTTTCGAAAATCCCAAATACAGGAAATAGGTTAGAACAAACGATATGGGCAAATCCGGATCGATATGACGCAAAATAACTTCTTCTACTTTGCCGCCCGTAATCCTGACGAGGCACACCGCCCAGCGACGCCGCTTGAACTGATGTTCGATCTGGCGTCGGTGATAGCGATCGCCGCCGCCGCCCATGGGCTCGCGCACGCCGTCGAAGAAGCCCATGTCGTGCAGGGCGTGATCGGCTTCGCATGCAGCTTCTTCATGATATGGTTGGCCTGGATGAATTATACCTGGTTCGCATCGGCCTATGATGACAATTCCTCTGCCTTTCGCATTGTTACCATGGTCATCATGTTTGGCGCGCTGATGTTGGCGGCAGGCATCGGGGCGGTTTTTGAACATGAGCGGATCTGGTTGGCTCTGCTGGGATTCATCGTTATGCGGCTCGGGATGGCGGTCTTCTGGCTGGGAGCCGCAAGGGGCGATCCGGATCACCGCTCAACGGCGCTGCGCTATGCCAGTGGCATTACCGCGATGCAGCTCTATTGGATCGCGTTCGTCGTGCTCGTGTCGCCGACCTCGGCGGTCTATCTGCCGCTTTTTTTCGTCGGCGCTACGGGAGAACTGGCCGTTCCGGCCCTTGCCGAGCGTCACGGTGTTACTACCTGGCACCGGCATCACATGATCGAACGATATGGACTGTTGAACATCATCGTTCTGGCTGAAGTGTTCATTGCGATCACGGCGATGATCCAGATTGAGAGCGGCGCAGCGTTTCCCGATCCCAGATCTCTCTGGCTGGCGGTTTTGTCGGCTGTCATCGCTTTCTCGCTTTGGGGCATCTATTTCACGGACGATGAGCATCTGGCGAGTGACGAACTGGGCCATGCGCTGCTCTGGGGCTACGGCCATTTCGTCCTCTTCGCCGCCGGAGCTGCGACCGGGGCCGGCATGACGGTCATGTTGCGCATCCTGGACCAGTCCGCGCATGTCGATCCCCAGATAGGCATTCTGGCCATAGCTGTTCCCGTCGCGATTTATCTGGCAACGCTTTGGCTGATCCGTGACCGACTCTACCTCGATGGAGCCGGGCGCTGGTTGCTGCTGCTGGTCGCTGGTCTGATCTTGTTCGTAGGGTTGTCTGCGCCATTTGCGCTGGAAATCATCGCCACGCTTCTGATAGCGACCGCCCTTGTCCGCCGCAGTTTGAGCCGTGCAGAAACAGAAAGTATCCCATGACCACGATCCTTGGCCTCTCAGGCAGTCTGCGCCGCGCATCCTACAACGCTGGTCTGCTGCGCGCCGCAGCTGAACTCGCCCCCGATGACGTGACGATCGGGATCGGCTCGATTCACGAAGTGCCGCTCTATGATGTAAGTTCGCGCCGAACATCGACCCAGCACGAACAAGCACTATCATATTGATTTGACTAAGCAAATTAATCGTTTCAATCGGCAAAATTTGCGCCGATCGTAACCCCATTTTAACATCTAAAAATGTAGCGGAATCAGTTGGTTGGTATTCCACCGCTGGGGGGTTACGACTTGGTGAAATTTCACACCTTGACAGCGCCGACGGCCATCTTGCTCTTACCGGGACTGGGTCGCAACGCTCTGACAACGCCGGCTGAACTATTTCATTTCATGTCGCGCGGAATTTTTCGAGTGGGGCGCTTGCTTTTGATAACGCTGGTGCCGAGAATCGCCTCGGTAGTCACGCGCAAAACTTGTAAGATGCGTAATTCATTGGTACTTCAACAAAAATCAGGACATAAAATTGCACAAAAAAGCGGGCTCATCCGATATGCGGGAAATGGTGAAGGTCGCCGGTGGGCGATCGCAAGCGGTCCATCGCGCACTAAAGCGAGCAATCCTGGATCAAGCGCTCGTTCCAGGCGCTAAGCTGCCGGAGGACTCCATCGGCGAGCGTCTCGGCGTTAGCAGAACTCTGGTCCGTGAAGCGCTGGTGCGCCTGAGCGAAGAGGGGCTTGTTGAACTGCGTCTCAATAAAGGGGCCTGTGTGGCTCGGCCTAGCTTGGAGGAAGGCCATGACCTTTTTATCACACGGCTCGCGCTGGAACGCTTGGTCGTCGAAACCATCACAGGCAACCTCAGTGAAAAGGAACATGAGGAGCTGAGCGCGCACATCGCTGCCGAAGCGGAGGCCAACGGGCGTAATGATGGTAGGTCGATCCGCTTGGCGGGCGAGTTTCATTCAATGCTCGCCGCAATGACGGGCAATGCGATCCTCATACGCTACGTGAACGAACTTGTTTCACGCAGTTCTCTTATCCTGGCACTTTATGGGCGACCGCATTCCTCGGAATGCGCCGTCTCCGAACACCGCGAACTGTTGGCCGCCCTGAAATCCGATGATACAAAGCGGGCAGCCGACCTGATGGTCGATCATCTCACTTCCATCACGACTCGAGCATTGTTATCGCCGGAAGATGCCACCGACATACGCGACATATTGACCAGTTACGCACGTGCCGAAGGCTTAGGCTGAGATATTGCCAGACTAGAGATTACTATGGCGAGTGTTCAGCTATCGGGGCCTGCGAATAAGTTCAGGCCGCCTCCGCTTCAATCGCACACACGTTGATGTTCGACAAAATCAACTTGTTTTTCGCATCTGCTTTTTCAACTAGGGCTCCAAACTCATGGTGGGGAGATCAAGATAGCCATGCGTTCTCGCGTAGCCGTGGCCGCCGACGAGTCCGATTGAATCGAGACGGTTGGATCGATGTGGGAATTCGAATCGATAACTTTAGGATGGATGTGAACATATACGACTTCGCCGAAGACAATTTTCCGCAAGTTGCCGATGTTCAGGATCACATGGTGACAGCATTCAAGGGTGGTAGGGGCCTAGGCGATCAATCGCGGCACCACTGAGCCGATCAGCAGCTTGTAGCGCTCCTTGTTGCTCAGTTCTTGGAAATCGAGACCTTCCGATTGTCCCGAATCCATATTCTGTTGAAGCATCTTGGTAGCCGAAGGTTCTGTTTCGTGCCGTCTCAGCATAACAGAAGTCACTATATGGCGCACGAAAATAGCATACGACATTTAATGGCAGGTTGCCTTAAATGGTTTGCACATCCACTTTGCCGACCCTGCGGCATTATCGGATCGCGCATACTCCTTTATCACATCCCATCATACGGCGATGAGCCGCGAGTATGGCAATAGAAGAATTGGTGCGATGGTCTGGCAAAGGCAAAACAGTTGATATGCAAAGTGTTGATGCCGAGATGATACCGCCCAAGCCAAACGAAGTTTCATACTGAAGGAAGGTTAAGGCGTATCCATGAATTGGATAAAATAAATGGATGCAATCTTGACAGCGCCGTTCCCCGTGTCACAGTCACTTACTGACCATGGAGGCCTGATGTGACAGACTTGACTGCCTGCGCTGTGTCGGCGCGGAAAGTGTCCAAGACCTTTGGGCGCGGTGGCGCCACGATCCGGGTGCTTGACGAAGTATCGGTTGATATCGGACAACGCGAATTCTTCACGCTCCTTGGGCCTTCGGGTTGTGGAAAAACCACCTTCCTGCGCCTGATCGCGGGGTTTGATGAGATTGTCGACGGCGAGATCCAGATCGACGGGCAGCGTATCAACGATCTGCCGCCCTTCCGTCGTCCGGTAAACACCGTGTTCCAGAACTACGCATTATTCCCGCACCTTACCGTGGCAGAGAACGTCGCCTTCGCGCTGGAGATGCAGGGGATTGCGCGCACGGAAGCCATGCGCCGCGTCGGCGAAGCGCTTGAGATGGTTCGCATGGGCCAATATTCCAAGCGTCGCCCCGCCGAACTTTCCGGCGGTCAGCAACAACGTGTGGCGCTGGCCCGTGCTCTGGCACCTCGCCCACGGGTGCTGCTGCTCGATGAGCCGTTGTCGGCGCTGGACCTGAAGTTACGTAAGGAAATGCAGATCGAGTTGAAGCAGTTGCAGCACGACGCCGGCATCACCTTCATCTTTGTCACCCATGACCAGGAGGAAGCGTTGACGCTTTCCGACCGGGTGGCGGTGATGCAAGGTGGGCGTATCCTGCAACTGGGTAGCCCGCGCGACATTTACGAGCGCCCCGACCATCGGTTCGTGGCCGATTTCATTGGCGACATCAACCTTCTGAATGGCCAGGCCGAGGCTGGTGGCGCGATCAGGCTGGATTGCGGGGCTTTGGTGCACGCGCGCGATCAACTGGCGGCAGGCAGCATGGTGACGGTGGCGATCCGCCCCGAACGGGCGACTCTCGCAGCGGCGGGATCAGCCTCGCTCGACGCCGATGTGGTGCGTTCTGTCTATCTCGGAACGGCCTTACTGCATCAATTGCAACTGGCCGACGGCACGTTTTTCCTTATGCGCGACACCAAGGCGACCGCCGCTCCCCCGCCCCCGGCACTCGTGTCGGTGTGACGCTGCCTGGCGATGCTATCCGAGTTTTCGTGGCATGACGTCCGGTGTCAAACTGCGCCGCGCCACCCTTCTGACGCCTGCACTGTTGACGATCCTGATGCTGATCGGCATTCCGCTGGCCATCGTCACCTGGGTTTCCTTCCTCGGGCGTGGCGAAAACGCCGGGGTTGATTGGCACGCTTTGCCGACCTCGGCCAACTACCTGAAACTGTTCATGGAAGAGGATTTTGACGGCAACCTGATCTACAATCTGGGCTACGCGCTGATCTTTCTGCGCTCGGTCTTGCAGGCGAGTGTCACGACATTGATCTGCATTGTACTCGGCCTGCCTGTTGCCCTGTGGATGTCAGGCCTGTCGCGGCTCGGGCGCGACGTGATGGTTCTACTCATCACCATCCCTTTTTGGACCAACCTGCTCGTTCGCAACTACGCTTGGCTGATCATCCTGCGCGAGGACGGATGGGCCACCGCCGGCGCTCGTATCGTCTTCGGGCCGCAAACGGAATTACTCTACAACGATGTCTCGGTGGCGATCGGCCTGTCCTATTCCTTTCTGCCCTTCATGATCCTGCCGCTGTACGCGGTGTTCGAGAAATTCGACTGGGGGCTCTTGGAGGCAGCCTATGACCTTGGCGCCGACCGCAAACGTACCTTCCTCAGGGTGATCCTGCCGCTGGTCAAACCCGGAATCATGGCGGGCTCCATGCTGGTCTTCATCCCCTGCCTCGGGGCATTCGTTACGCCAGCACTTCTCGGCGGCGGCAAGACGTTGATGATGGGTAACGTCATCCAGATGCAGTTCGGTGCAGCGCGCAACTGGCCATTTGGGGCGGCGCTGTCCGTGGTGTTGCTGGCCACCATGCTGATCGCCCTTGTGGTCGCGGCCCTTTTACGTAACCGGAGGCGTGCATGAACCTGCGCCGCTTTCCAGTCATCCGCGAAATCAGCATCGGTATTCTGATTTACCTCTACCTGCCGATCGCGGTGCTGATCGTCTACAGCTTCAACGGCAACCGCACCGCGACGATCTGGACAGAGGCGTCGTTGCATTGGTATGGACGCATCCTCGTCAATCCCTCGATACAGGCTGCGACGTGGAATTCCCTGGTGCTGGCATTTTCCGCAGGCATTGGCGCGACGCTGATCGCGCTCTTGGCAGCCTTGGCCACCAAAGCCAGATTCCGCGGGATGGGTGGAATCGAGGCGGCTATCAACGCGCCACTGATATTGCCGGAAGTCGTTGTGGCGGTGGCGACGCTGATCCTTTTCGTCACCGTAGGAGTACATCTTGGCCTTGCGGCAATGATCCCCGCCCATATCGCCTTTTGCACGCCGTTTGCCTATCTTCCGATTCGCGCTCGGATGGAAGGTACGAACAAGAGCTACGAAGAGGCAGCGCAGGATCTCTATGCCAACCGCTTCGCTACCTTTCGTCGGGTGACGCTTCCCCTGCTATGGCCCGGAATTCTTGCGGGCTTCACGCTGGCCTTTGTCACTAGCCTCGATGATTTCCTGACCTCGTTTTTCCTGTCGGGTCCGGGCTCGACCACTCTGCCCGTTTATATTTACGCGGCCATCCGATCGGGCATCTCGCCCGAGATCAACGCTATTTCGACCATCATGCTGGTGATTTCAGTAGCGCTGGTGGTCCTGTCTTTCACCCTCGGCCGCATCCGCCGCTGAGACAATAACCAAGGGAGAGTAAAATGACATGGATCACCCGCCTTACCGCTGCACCGCTTCTGGTACTGACACTTGCCACCGGCGCGCAAGCCCAAGAAGAAAAAGTCCTCTATTTCTACAACTGGACCGACTACTACCCGGTCGAGCTTCTGGCTAAATTCGAGAAGGAAACTGGGATCAAGGTTACCCTTGACGGTTACGACAGCAACGAGACATTGCTTTCCAAGCTCCAGTCCGGAGGCGCCAATTACGACGTGATCGTGCCGTCGGACTATATCGTGCCAGGCTTGGTCAAGGACGGGCTGATCCAGAAGATCGACACGCCGAAAATGGCCAACTACCAATTTATGAAAGACAATTTCAAGAATCCCGACTTCGATCCGATGCGGGATTACACGGCTCCCTACCTCTGGGGCACCACCGGCATCGCCTATGATAGCGCCCAGGTTCCTGGTGGGGTGTTGGAAGACTCCTGGAAATCCTATTTCGTTCCGCCAAAGGAACTGGAAGGCAAGATCGCCGCGCTCAATACCGCCAGCGACGAGATTCTGGCCGCCTCGCTCTATCTCGGAATTCCGCAATGCACTGAAAGTAACGACGACGCCAAGCGCATTCTCGAGCTTCTGGAGGCTCAGAAGCCGGAGTTGAAGCTCTATTCTTCCGACGCGACGGTTGACCGCATGGCTGGAGGCGAGGTCGCGATGCATCATCTCTGGAACGGCGCGACAGCACGAGCACATGCGCAACGTGATACCATCAAATATATCTATCCGAAGGAGGGTATCCCGATGTTTCGTGACAATTTCGCGGTTCCAACCGGCGCGCCGCATCCGGAAAACGCCAGGGTCTTCATCAACTGGATGATGAGCCCGCAAAACGCCGCCGCCGTGTCGAACCAGATTGCCTATGCCAATTCCATCAAGAGCGACGAGTTTATGGACCCGAAATGGATGTCGACAGAAGCGATCAATATGCCGGCCGAAGATGCTTCGCGGCTGGTGCCGACCAAGGATTGCGGACCTGCCGCGCGTGAGTTGCAAGACAAGATCTGGACGCGCCTGAAAGGCTGAACGCTTAGGGCGCACCCTCTCTTAGGGGCGCCCTTTCAAAGGGAAGACGTGATGACCGCCAAACTCTACACCAATCTGCGCGACGTCGACGGTGCCTCGGTTTCCGTTCTCTGTCGCGACGGGCGCATTGCTGCAGCCGGTCCCTCCCTCGCTGCAAAAGATGCGCAAGTCGTGGAGGGAGCGGGTCGCCTGTTGATGCCTGCTTTTGTCGAGCCACATGTGCATCTCGACAAGACGCTCTGGGGCGAGGCGTGGCAACCGGGCAAGACGGCCACGCGGTTGATGGATTACATCACCAGCGAGCGGCGGGTGCTGACCGCCAATGCTACGCCCATCGCCACCCGCGCCGGGCGGCTTCTTGAACGGATGGTGTGCTTCGGCACCTTAGCCGTTCGCTCTCACATCGACGTTGCCCCCGACATGGGCCTTAGCCATGTCGAGGCGCTGCTGGCCCTGCGCGGCCAATGGGCCGACCGGATCGACATGCAGTTCGTGGCGTTTCCGCAGCAGGGTGTTCTGATCCGCCCTGGGACACTGGAACTGATGTGCGACGCCATCGGTATGGGCGTCGAAACCGTCGGCGGGCTCGACCCAGCCGGCATCGACGGTGACCCGGATGGGCAGTTGCGTGCGATCTTTGGCCTGGCCGAAAAGACCGGCGCCGGCATCGATATTCACCTGCACGACAAAGGCGAACTGGGCGCTTGGCAGATTGGTCGCATCGTCGATTTTGTTGAAGCTTCGGGGCTTCGGGGCAAGACAATGATTTCACACGCCTATTGCTTGGGTATGATCCCCGAGGCGGCGCTCGAACAGCTCGGCCGCCGGCTGGCGGACCTTGACATTTCGCTGATGACCTCGGCGCCGGCCGATGTGGCGGTGCCACCGGTGGCGGCGCTAACCGCAATGGGCGTCACCGTCTGCTGCGGTTCGGACGGGATTCGCGACGCCTGGTCACCTCTCGGCACCGGCGACATGATGGAACGCGCCTATCTCACCGCTTATCGTTTTGACTGGAACGGCGACGAGGAATTGACACTGGCGCTGGCCTGCGCCACCACAAATGCCGCCCGTGCCATCCGACTTCAAGACTATGGTCTTGCGACGGGCGACCGAGCCGACTTCCTGATGGTCGAAGCGCTCAACCCAGGCGACGCGCTGGCCCGTCGCCCCCGCGAACGCCGGGTGGTCCGAGCGGGCTGCATGATTGCCGATGACGGAGAGCTGGTTTGAAGGCCCTCTTGTGAAACCGCGCCTAACTTGAACCCCGACCCGAATATTTCTATCATGCTGATTTGATGTCACGAATCAGCATTTCTGGAGCGACGAAAATTGCACCAGTAGTGACCCTATTTCAACAATTGAAAATGTAACGGAATCAGTTATTTGGTATTCTATGGCTAGGG
This sequence comes from Mesorhizobium sp. G2-6-1, assembly GCF_055809095.1. NCBI lineage: Bacteria > Pseudomonadati > Pseudomonadota > Alphaproteobacteria > Hyphomicrobiales > Phyllobacteriaceae > Mesorhizobium > Mesorhizobium sp. G2-6-1. The sequence continues at coordinate 155,363 of NZ_JBVVTF010000001.1, read as the reverse complement.
GTGTCGGTACGGTGAAATTTCACAGAGCCGATATTGCCTATGTCCGGGAATGGAGCGAACTCAGGGCTTTTTCCTGCCCGTTTTCCAAATGCCTGCCGTTTCCGCCCTGAGATTCGAAATTCCACCACGTTCGAACGAAAGAGCGGCTTCGCGCGCCGCGCCATCAAGGATCGACGCTTCGTCCAGATGGGTGCGGCGCCCCTGCATTAGTACCTTGCCGTCGACGATGGCCGTGTCGACGTCCGCCGCATTGGCGAAGTGTGCCAGTCGGGTGATGGGCATAACCGGCGGATAGAGATGCGGCTTCCTCATGTCGACTAGTACGATGTCGGCCTTCTTGCCGACTTCCAGCGAACCGAGATCCTTGTCCAGGCCGAGCGCCCGCGCGGCTTCGATGGTGACCATCTCAAGCACCTTGCCCGGCGACAGCACCTCGGGATCGCGGAAATGCCGGCGGTGGTAGTGCAGGCACTGCGCCATATGGCGAAACATGTCGAAGCCGCGGTCGGGCGCCGCAGCGTCCGAGCCAATGCAGACCGTGATGCCAGCCTCGATCAGTTCCGGCGCTGGGCAGCGGCCATAGATCGACATGATCGCGCTCGGATTGTGCACGATGGAGGCGCCGGTTTCGGTCAGCGCCGCAAAATCGTCGGGAGTCAGGTCGACGCTATGGCCGAGCAGCGCGAAAGTGCCGAGCAGGCCGCAATCGCGGGCCAGTGCGATGGAGCCTTCCCGGTGGCCGTCTTGGGTAAACAGGACATTGGTGCGGCGGCGCAGATCCATGACGGCGTCGCCGATCATACGTGCCTTATGGTCGACCAAATGGTCCGACAACTCCCCCGCATTGAAAACCGGCATGACCAAGCACACGCCGGTGCGCTGGTTAAGCACGTCGTTCCAGCGCTTGATGAGCGTCTCACTCACCTCCAACTGGCGTTGCCAGGTAAGGTCGAATTCCTTAGTCGTGTCGTCCGACAACCATTTCGCATAGCGCTTGGGGAAGGGCGGTCGGCCGACGCCCGCGGCCATTATGGTGCGCAAGCCCGATTCCATCGTCGCCTTGCAATGCGCGTCGCCGGCTTCGTCGTCGTCGGTACGATAGATGTCCGCGCCGCCGCCGAGCAGCGACACGGCCGTCGTCACGCCACCCTTTAACCGCTCAAGCTGAGCCAGCCGCTGTTCGGCCAGCCAAAAGTCGGGCGTCGAGACGCGCGCGTAGATTGTTTGGCAGACCTTGAACCAGGCGTCGACGTTGCCGGTTCCAGCGGCGCGCACCAGCGCATGGCCGGCATGGCTGTGGGCGTCGATCAGACCGGGTATGGCGACCATGCCGGTGCCGTCGATGGTCTGCGGCGCGGCAGGGGTGGCGCCTGTGCCGATCGCGGCGATGCGATCGCCCTCGATAGCGATCCAGGCATCGCCGAGGACGCGTCGCTCAGGATCGACGGTGACGGCGGTGACGCCGCCGATGACAATATCCAGCTTCATGTTCTTCCCTTGGCAACGGATTTCAGGCTCAGGGCGCCAGGATGTTGCGCAATTCCGGCACTGCTGCTCGGCGGTCTTCCAACTCTATTTTCCCCTCGATGTGAGCAAGGTGATGCCGCATCACGGCAAGCGCGCGCTCCGTTTGTTTTGCGGCGATGGCGTCGGCGATCACGCCATGTTCGTCGGGGCCGCAACTGATGACTTCACGAGTCTGGTAAACAGCGGTGATCAGCGAAGTGCGTGAGATCAGGTCGCGCAGCAGTCCGGCCAAGATCGGCGAAGCCGCGAGTTCCGCGATCAGCATATGGAAGGCGCCCGACAGGCGGATGACCGCCGCCATGTCGCCACTAGCGTGCGCCGTGCGTTCGGCGGTGACATGGGAGCGCAGCCACGCCACGCCGTCGGCGTCGATGATGCTGCACAGGCGTTCCACCAGCCGCTCCTCTATGGTGCGGCGCGCGAAGAAGACGTCGCGCGCCTCTTCAATCGAAGGTTTCGAAACGACGGCGCCGCGGTTGGGGACAAGCGTAATCAGGCCGTCGCGCGCCAGGTTCTGCAGGGCCTGCCGCACCTTGGCGCGGCTGGCGGCGAATATCTCAGCCAGTTCCTCTTCTTTGAGGCGGGTGCCCGGCACGAGTTGGTGCTCTGCAATCGCGGTCCATATCCGATCGTAGATATCCTGGTCCGTCCTGACGGGCTTCACGCTGATGTCGTCCATTCGGTTTTCCTCTGCCGGCTCCAGTCAACCGCATCGGCTCGCGATAATGACCAAAGCAGATTGTTGGCACAAGTCAATAATTTTGTATACAAAAATTGTTGACAATTACTTCCGGTGGCGCGATGATGACGACTATGCGGCATACGGAAGGTCTCGGGACCGATTGCCTGCCGCCTCGCCATAGGGAGGAAGAATGATGGGAAGACTGATGCTCGCCACGGCCATGGCTGTGGTAATGGGGTATGCCTCAGGTGCCTTTGCTGAAGGCAAGACGCTTCGCTACGCAACCGCGGGTGACATTTACGGCCTCGACCCGGATTCGGTGCCGGATAGCTTCACCAACAATTTCCTGCAGGCCATCTATGAGCCGCTGGTCCGCTACAACAAGGATCTGAAGATCGAGCCGGCGCTGGCCACCTCGTGGGAGGCGGTGAAGCCGGACGTCATCCGCTACCATCTGCGCCAGGGCGTCAAATTCCAGGAAGGCCAGGACTTCAAGGCAGACGACGTGGCCATCTCGCTGATGCGCATCGTCGACCCGCATTCGCCCATGAAAGGCAACCTGCCCGGATTGAAGTCGATCGAGAAGATCGACGATTACACGGTCGACCTGCACATGACCGGCCCTAGCCCGCTGCTCAACAACTACCTGACCAATGTCGGCATCATGGATGCAGGCTGGCTTGAGGAGCATAATTCCATCGCTCCGATCGACGCCCAGAACGGCGAGGAAGGCTATACGACCTCTCATGCCAATGGCACCGGACCGTTCAAGGTTGAGAGCCGCCGACCGGACGCGCAAACCGTGCTCGTCGCCAACCCGGACTGGTGGGACAAGCCGGAGCACAATATCGAGCGCGTCATCCACACGCCGATCGCGTCGGACGCCACCCGCGTCGCGGCGCTGCTGTCCGGCGAAGTCGACATCATCCAGCCGGCGCCGCTGCAGGATGCCGACCGCATCGCGCACTCGCCGGGCGTAAAGATGCTCGATGCGCCGGGCCTGCGTACGATCATGATGGGCTTCAACATGAACGATAAGCTGATCGGCGGCGACGTCGACGGCAATCCGTTCAAGGATGTTAGGGTCCGCAAGGCGCTCTACCAGTCCGTCAACATGAACCTGATCCGCGACAAGATCATGCGCGGCAAATCTCGCAACACCGGAATGCTGATCGCCCCGGACGTTCCCGGTTTCGACGCAAAGCTCGACGTGCGGCTACCCTATGATATCGAAGCCGCCAAGAAGGGTCTCGCCGATGCCGGCTATCCGGACGGTTTCCAGTTCGCCATGAACTGCCCCAACGATGCCTACGTCAACGACGAGGAGATCTGCCAGGCACTGGCAGCAATGATGTCCAAGGCCGGCTTCAAGCCGAAGCTGACGGTGGAGCCGCGCACTCTGCATTTCAAGAAGGCGCAGGGCGGTCAGACCGACATGTTCATGCTCGGTTGGGCTACCCTGCCGATGCTGGATGGCTTCAGTGTGCTTTCCGCCATGCTGCACACTCCGGACAAGGCGCTGGGAACCTGGAATCCCGGCCACTATTCCAACGAGAAGGTCGACAAACTGACCGATGCTGTCGATACCGAAATGGAGGAGACCAAACGCCGCGCGATGATGACGGAGGCGTTTGGCATCGCGGAGGACGACATCGCTTGGCTGCCGCTGCATCAGCAGCCGCTGTCTTGGGCCGTGCGCGATAATGTCGTGGTGCCGCAGACAGCCGACGACCTCTTGCGCCTCTGGCTCGTCACGATGAAGTAACAGCGCCCGCTGCCGATATGGCGGCGGTCGTTTCATCCGCAAGATTATCGCGTGGCCCGATGGCGGGTCGCGCCTGGTGGAGGACCCCGCGATGGCGATTTTCACGATCAGACGCTTTGGACAGGCGGTACTTGTCATGCTGTCCGTCGCCTTCATTGCATTCCTGATGTTTCATTTCCTTGGCGATCCGGTGACTAGCATCCTGCCGCCGGACGCTACCCAGGAACAGCGTCAGGAACTGCGTGAGCGGCTGCATCTCGACGACCCCTTCCTGATCCAGTATGGACGCTTCGTCGTCAACGCCGTCGAAGGCGATTTCGGTACGTCCTACCGCAACAACCGACCGGTTAGCACGCTGTTCGCGGAGCGCTTTCCGGCTACGGCCGAACTGGTCCTCGTCGCCGCGCTGATGTCGCTGGCATTTGGCATCCCGCTCGGCATCTACACCGCGCTCAGGCCAAGAGGGCTGCTCAGCCAGGCATTGCAACTGGTCTCGCTGATAGGCATATCGCTTCCCACTTTCGTCACCGGCATCCTGCTTATCCTCGTCTTCTCGGTATGGCTCGGCTGGCTGCCATCCTTCGGCCGCGGCGACGTTATCGATGTTGGCTGGTGGTCGACAGGCTTCCTGACGCTGAGCGGCCTCAAGGCGCTGATCCTGCCGTCCGTCATGCTGTGTCTCTTCCAGATGACGCTGATCATGCGCTTGGTGCGGGCCGAGATGCTGGAGGTGCTGCGCGCCGACTACATCAAGTTTGCCCGCGCCCGCGGCCTCAAGAACCGTGCCATCAATCTTCGCCATGCGCTCAAGAACACGCTGATCCCCGTTGTCACCATCTTTGGGCTGCAGGTTGGCGGGTTGATCGCCTTTGCCATCATCACCGAAACGGTATTTCAGTGGCCAGGCATGGGCGCACTCTTCATCCAAGCCGTCTCCTTCACCGACGTTCCGGTAATGGCGGCATATCTGGTGCTGGTGTCGCTGATCTTCGTCATCATCAACACCATCGTCGACCTACTCTACAACGTCATCGATCCCCGCCTGCGCACTGAGCGCACCCGAGCGGCAACTTGAGGAAACGACTATGGTCGCGCTCGTATCCGCCCGCCTGCATCGCTTCACCGAGAGCGACCTGTTCTATTCGTTCTACCACTCCAAGGTGACTGTGGTCGCCACGATCATGCTTGTCCTGCTGGTGCTGGTGGCTGTTTTTGCACCGTTCATCTCGCCGCAGGATCCGTTCGACATCGGCAGCCTCAGCTTGCTCGACAGCGAATTGCCACCGGCCTGGATGGAAGGTGGCAATCCGACCTACTGGCTGGGCACCGATATTCAGGCGCGCGATGTCCTGTCGTCGATCTTCTACGGCATGCGCATCTCGCTGCTGGTCGGCTTCGTCAGTGTCGCGCTGGCGGCCGCTCTGGGCGTCATTCTCGGCCTTCTCGGCGGCTACGTCGGCGGGCTGCTCGACGCCGCAATCATGCGCGTCGCGGACGTCCTCCTGTCCTTCCCGGCCATGCTGGTGGCGCTGCTGATCAACGGCGTGCTGCGCGGGGTGCTGCCGGCTGGAGAACAGGCGAGCACGGCGATCATCGTGCTGGTCGCCTCGATCAGCCTCACGAGTTGGGTGCAATACGCCCGCACCGTGCGCGGTTCCACTATGGTCGAGCGGCAGCGAGAATATGTCCAGGCAGCCCGCACCATCGGTGTCGGCCGGCTTCGCATCATGCTCACCCATATCCTGCCCAATGTGCTGGGGCCGGTGCTGGTCATCGCTACCATCAATCTCGGCATGGCGGTGCTGACGGAGGCGACGCTGTCCTTCCTCGGCGTCGGTATGCCGCCCACCCAGCCTTCGCTAGGCACCCTGATTCGCGTCGGCAACGAATATCTGTTCTCCGGCATCTGGTGGGTGGTGATCTTCCCGTCGGTGACGCTGGCCGTGCTGGTGCTTGCGGTGAACCTGCTCGGCGACTGGCTGCGCGATGCGCTCAACCCGAGACTGAGGTGAACGCCATGCCCCTGCTCGAAGTAGTTGGCCTGAAAGTCGAATTTCCCACGCGCCACGGCGCGCTCACCGCCGTAGATGGTGTGTCCTTCAACCTGGAGGCCGGCGAGATACTGGGCCTAGTCGGAGAGTCCGGCGCCGGCAAGTCGATGACCGGCGCGGCAATCATCGGCCTGCTTGAGCCGCCCGGCCGCATCTCCTCGGGTGAGATCAGACTCAACGGCCGTCGCATAGACAATTTGGGCGGGGAGGAGTTGCGCCGTATCCGCGGCAAGGAAATCGGCGCCATCTTCCAAGACCCGCTGACCAGCCTCAACCCGCTGTTCACCGTTGGCGAGCAACTGGTCGAAACGATCCGCACCCATCTGCGGCTTTCGGTGGCCGAGGCGCGCAAGCGGGCGGTCGCCTGGCTGGCGGAGGTTGGCATTCCAGCGCCTGAAAAGCGATTCGATCAGTATCCGCACCAGTTCTCCGGTGGCATGCGCCAGCGGGTGGTGATCGCGCTGGCCCTGTGTGCCGAGCCGCGCCTGATTATCGCCGACGAGCCGACGACCGCGCTCGACGTGTCGGTGCAGGCACAGATCATCGCGCTGCTGCGCCGGCTCTGCCACGAGCGCAACGCTGCCGTTATCTTGGTCACGCACGACATGGGCGTCATCGCCGAAACCGCCGACCGGGTGGCGGTGATGTATGCCGGTCGACTGGCCGAGATTGGCACGGTGGCGCATGTGCTGGAAAAGCCGCGCCACCCCTATACGGTCGGCCTGATGGGCTCCATTCCCCGCCTCGGGCCGCGGCCGGATCAATTGATCCAGATCGCCGGCGCCATGCCACGGCTGTCCGCCATTCCCGCGGGCTGCGCCTTCAACCCGCGCTGCGAGCGCGCCATGGCCGAGTGTCGCCACCGGCGTCCCGAACTCACCGGCGTTGATGCCGGTTCGGTGGCCTGCCTGCTTTATGAGGGAACGCCGTCATGAACGAGTTGAACATATCCTCGCCCGAAAAACCGCTGCTCAGCATACGCGGCCTGAAGAAGCACTTCGCGCTGCGGCGTCCGGCGCTGGAAAGGATGCTGGATCGCTCGGGCGAGCAGATTGTCAAGGCGGTCGACGGCATCGACTTCTCCATCTCGCGCGGCACCACGCTCAGCCTTGTCGGAGAATCTGGCTGCGGTAAGTCGACTGTGGCCAAGCTGGTCATGGGCCTGATCGGTGCCAGCGGCGGGACCATCGAGTTTGACGGCGCCGACCTGTCGCGGGCGCCGGCCGGCGAGCCGGCGGCGCTGCGACGGCGGATGCAGATGATCTTCCAGGATCCCTATGCCAGCCTCAATCCGCGTTGGCGGGTGCACGACATCGTGGCCGAGCCGCTGCGTACCTATCAACTGTACGCCTCACGCGCCGAAGAGCGCAAGGAGGTCGATCGGTTGCTCGAATTTGTCGGTCTGACCGCCGCCGACGGCGACAAGTTTCCGCACGAATTCTCCGGTGGCCAGCGCCAGCGGATCTCGATCGCCCGCGCTATCTCGACCAAGCCCGAATTCCTGGTTTGCGACGAGCCGACCTCGGCGCTCGACGTCTCCGTGCAGTCGCAGATCCTCAACCTCATGCGCGACATGCAGCGCGAACTCGGCCTGACCTACCTGTTCATCAGCCACGATCTCGCGGTGGTGAACTTCATAGCAGACCAGATCGGCGTGATGTATCTCGGCCGGCTGGTCGAGATCGCGCCTGCCGAACGCATCTTCGCCGCGCCGCAGCATCCCTATACGCGCCTGTTGCTCGACACTATCCCCGACCTCGAAATGCACCGCCGTGGCCGCGAGCCGGTCGCGGGCGAGGTGCCTAACCCGATCGACCCGCCGTCCGGTTGCCATTTCCACCCGCGCTGCCCCTTCGCCGAGGCGCGCTGCCGTGGCGAGGCCCCGCAACTGTTGCCGGTCGACGTCGGCGGCGGGGTTTCTTGCCACGGCGTCGAGGAAGGATGGCTGCCGCCTGCGATCGCAACCCGTCCCGGTGCCAGCGCCGCCCTGAAGCCCACCTTTTGAGAGCAAAAACATGGAATTCGACTTCACCACCTTGCCGGACAGGGACCGTTACCGACTGTTGTGTTCCTTCGTCGCACCGCGGCCGATCGCGCTCATCACCACCATCGCCGAGGATGGCTGCCACAACGCGGCGCCCATGAGCTTTTTCAACGTCTTTTCGCAGGAACCGCCGATCGTCATCATCGGCATGCAGAACCGGCCGAACGGGACGACCAAGGATACGGTCGTCAACATCCGCTGCAATCGCGAATTCGTCGTTCACATGGTCGATATCGCCATCGCCGAACAGATGATCGTCACCGGAATCAATTTTTCGAGCGACGTGGACGAAATATCCTTTGCTGGCTTGACCGCACTGCCGTCGGTCAAGGTAGCGCCGCCGCGTATCGCCGAGTCGCCCTGTGCGATGGAATGCGTAATCGAGCAGATGATCGATTACGAGTCCCGATCCATCGTGCTCGGCCGCGTCGTGCACATGCACGTTCGCGACGAGTGCCTGGATGCCCAGGGACGGTACATGGTGCCCGAAAAATACCTGCCGATCGCCCGGCTGCATGCCGACAACTACATCGTCGCCGACCGCCAGTTCGAGTTGAAGAAGCCGGTGGACCTGCTGCATCACGAGGCGGCCAGCGGATATGCCGAGCCGGTGCCGGTCAAGTCGGCTGTCTGAGGCGACAATGCGCATCCAACTCATCAATCCCAATTCCACGCGCGCCATGACTACGCAGATCGAAGCCGTGGCCCGCCGGGCGGCGGGCCACGGTACGGTCATCGAGGCGGTCAATCCTCTGGCGACGCCTGCTAGCATCGAAGGCCACGCCGACGAGGCGCTGTCGGTGCCGTCCATACTCGACCTGATCCGACAGGGGGAAGGTAGGGGCACAGACGCCCATGTTATTGCCTGTTTCGACGATCCAGGCCTCGGCGCCGCGCGTGAGATCTCCACCGGCCCGGTGATCGGCATCTGCGAGGCGGCGGTGCACGTCGTGACCATGATTTCCGCGCGCTTCAGCGTCATCACCAGCCTCGAGCGCTCGGTGCCGATCCTGGAGGACCTGATGTATGCCTATGGCGCGGAACGCCGTTGCCGCCGTGTCAGAGCTGTCGATTTGCCGGTGTTGGTTCTGGAGTCCGACCCGCTCGTCGCCCGCCAGAGGATTGCTCAGGAAATCGGCGCGGCCGTGTGGGAGGATCGCTGCGACGCCATCGTTCTCGGCTGTGCCGGCATGAGCGACCATTGCGCCTGGTTGCAACGAGACAGCGGCCTGCCGGTCATCAACGGCGTTGTGGCGGCGGTGAAATTCGCCGAGGCGCTGGTCGATGCCGGCTACGCCACCAGCAAGATCGGCGCCTATGCGCGGCCATTGGCGAAGATCCAATCCCCGCAGGTCGTGCTGGCCGCGCCGCTCTCTGACTTTCCCGTTTAAAGGACTGCCCATCATGACGGATATATTGCTCAAGAACGTTCGCCCGCGTGGGGCTCCTGCCACCGACATCTTGATCCGTGATGGCCGGATCGCCCACATTGGCGCGGACAGGCATGATGCCGGCGTGGTGATCGAGGAGGGTGGCGGTGCGCTGGTGCTTCCTGGTTTGGTCGAGGCGCATGCGCATCTCGACAAGTCGCTGTGGGGCATGGGTTGGCGCGCCCATCAGGCCGGTCCGACGCTGGAAAGCCGCATCGCCACCGAGCGGCGTCTGCGCGACGAGTGGAACATCGACCCGGCGCGCCAATCGGCAAGGCAGGTGGCGCTCTGCGCCAGTCACGGCACGACCGCGATCCGTTCCCATGTCGACATCGACACCGAGCAGATGCTTTGGTGCTTCGAGGGCGTTAGCGCGACGCGCGAGCGCTTCCGCGACATGATGGACATCGAGATCGTCGCCTTCCCGCAGTCCGGCCTGATGATCCGGCCGGGAACGCTGGAACTGATGGACGCGGCCCTTGCCGCCGGCGCGGACGTGGTCGGCGGGCTCGACCCCTGCGGCATCGACCGCGACCCGAAGGGCCAACTCGATGCGGTGTTCGCGCTGGCGGAAAAGCACGGCAAGCCGATCGACATCCATCTGCACGAGCCGGACGAATTGGGCGCGTTATCGCTGGAGATGATCATCGAGCGGACCCAAGCACACGGCTTGCGCGGCAGGGTGACGGTGAGTCACGCCTTCTGCCTTGGCATGACAGACCGCGTCAGAGCGGCGGGGTTGACCGAGAAACTGGTGGAACTTGACATCGCGATTGCCACCACTGCGCCTGCCTCACGGCCGGTGCCAGCTGCCGCCGAGCTGCGCGCCGCTGGCGTGCGGCTGTGCGCCGGATCGGACGGCATCCGCGACACATGGGGCCCCTATGGCAACGCCGACATGCTGGAGCGCGCCATGCTGCTTGGCCTGCGCAACAATTTCCGCCGCGACGAAGAGGTGGAATATGCACTCGATGTCTGCACGCAGGGCGGGGCCGACGTGATGGCTCTGCCGAGCTATGGCCTGAACGAGGGCGACTTCGCCGACCTGGTGCTGGTCGATGCCGAAACGACGGTCGAGGCCGTGGTGGCGCGGCCGCGGCGCAGGCTGGTGCTGAAGCGCGGCAGGCCGGTGGCGCGCGATGGCGCTGCGCTGTTTGCGGTGGAATGAGATGAGCGGTCGCACGCTTCTCACGGCCCGCTGGGTCGTAGGCCATCGTGAAAGCGGCCATTGCCTCTACTCCAGCGGTGAGATCGTTGTTGACGCCGACCGTGTCGTCTTTGTCGGCCATGGCTATGACGGCCCGGTCGACAAGAGGATCGATTACGGCAACGCGCTGATCGGACCGGGCTTCGTCGATCTCGACGCCCTGTCCGACCTCGACACCACCGTGCTCTCATATGATAATCAGCCTGCGTGGAAGAAGGGCCGTATCTGGCCGCGGACCTATATGGATCGCGGCCCGTTCGAAATGTATTCGCCGGAGGAACTCGCCTTCCAGAAGCGATATGCCTTCGCGCGGCTGATCCGCGGGGGCATCACCACCGCTCTGCCCATTGCCTCGCTGTTTTATCGTCAATGGGGCGAGACGGTCACCGAGTTCGAGGCGGCGGCCGAGTCCGCGCGCGAGCTGGGCTTGCGCGCCTATCTCGGCCCGGCCTATCGCTCCGGCAATTCCGTCGTGAACGACGGCGGCGCTATCGACTATGTCTTTGACGAGCAGCGTGGTCTGGCTGGCTTGGACGACGCTATTCGTTTCTGCCGGCGGCTTGAGGGGCAGGCGGGCGGCCTGATCCGCACCATGCTGGCGCCCGACCGCATCGAGACCTGTACGCCGGAGCTACTGAAGCGCTCAGCCGCCGCCGCCGAGGATCTCGACGTGCCGATCCGGCTGCATTGCTGCCAGTCGCGCTTCGAATATGACAGCGTGCTGAAACTGCATGGGGCAAGCCCGGCCGAATGGCTGCAGAGTCTCGGTTTTCTGTCGCCGCGCGCGCTGCTGCCGCACGGCACTTTTGTCTCGGGCAGGAATGGGATCGAACGTCCCGGCCGCGATCTCGACATTCTGTGCGATGCTGGTGTCACAATCGTCCACTGCCCGCTAGTGTCGGCGCGGCATGGCACCGTATTACAGTCGTTCCGCGCCTATCGCGACATGGGCCTGCGCATCGGTCTCGGTACCGACACCTATCCGCCGGACATGTTCTTGAACTGCCAAGTGGGGGTGATGGCCTGCCGCGTGGCGGAGGGCAGGGCGGATGCCTGCCGCGCCGAGGAATTCTATGACGCCGCCACTATCGGCGGTGCCGATGCCCTCGACCGTCCCGATCTCGGCCGGCTCCAGCCAGGCGCGAAGGCGGACCTGATGGTGGTCGATTTCGACGACCCGTTCATCGGCCAGGTGATCGATCCAATCCAGACGCTGATGCTGAACGCTTCCGCCTCAATGGTCACCAGCGTCATGATCGACGGCCGCTTCGTTATGCAGGACCGGGATATACCCGGCGTCCGTGACCGCGACAACCGACGCCACGCCCAGCACCAGTTCGACGGGATGGTAGAAAAATATCCGCTGAGGACCTTTGGCCATCCGCCGGTCGAAGAGATTTTCTTATCGAGCTATCCTATTGTCTGGCCATTGGTCCGTAAGTCCTGAAGCCTCCCACAACGCTCTCTTTGGCGTTGCAGGTTTGATCAATATATGAGGCAATATGCCAGATGAGACTCCTGTCAAATTTTGCCAATGCATGGGCCCGGCGCAGCGTTTGCACCGCAGGTGTCAGCCAGCCGGTCAGCGCCGGCATGTGGATTTGTACCGAACCAAAACCTTGGAGACCGACCATCAAGCATCTGATTTCACTACGCTTTTAAGGTTTGTCGAGTGGCGCAGTCAGCGCAATTTTCGACTCTGTGGAGGCACCATTTTTACCGTAAAATCCGCATGTTAGAACCTGTTCGACATGGGGTCCAAGTTTGGTGAAAATTCACACCCAACGGAGCGAGGGGAGCATGAAAAAGTTGGGGGTGCCATCGGCCATGGGTTAGCGTGGCCACCATGTCTTATGATGGCGCATCCGGTGTCTACCGTCTGAAAGTGAGCCTGCGACGGATCTCGCCAATGATCTGGCACCGGCTGCTGGTCCCGGAAGAAATGACGCTTTTCGGGTTGCACCGAACAATCCAGATCGCCTTCGGCTGGGAGGATTATCATCTCCATGCTTTCAAGCTGCACGGCCGGCATTATGGCACGACGTGGACAGGCGAGCGCCACCGAGACGCGGCAGGCAAAGAGATAGCGCTCGTCGATCTCCAACTGCGCGTGCGCCAGCGCATTTTATACGAGTATGATTTCGGCGATCTGTGGGAACACGAGATCCGAGTTGAAGCCATGCTCGAGCGAGAGGCTGGCAAGGTCTACCCGATCTGCATTGCCGGCGCGCGTGCCGACCCGCCCGAAGATATTGGGGGCCCAAGAGGCTATGACGTGCTCATCCATCGGCTCCGTTTCGGCGACATCGAACGGTTGTTTGGCGACGATGAAGAAGACATTGGCGAGGAATCTGATAACGATGATCCACTGCGCGTCTTCGAACCTGAGTACTTCAGCCGGCGCGGGGTGAACGCGGCTCTGAAGCGCGAACTTTCGAGGATCAGCAGGGGCTGACCCAAATCGGGCGAAATGCTTCCCTCTCCAGCAGATAAGGAGGGATGTTCATGCGATTTGCAATTCAACTCATGATCGACAGAGGCGACGCAGCCGGCGAAACGCAAGAGATTATCAGCTTCGAACGAACAGACGGTGCGCTGTTAATTGATGAGCTTGGCTTGTCGCTGGAAGAAGCGAAGACGGCACTTGCTGCACTCCAGATCGCGATTACCGATGCTCAGGTGATGGATCATTCCCGACGCCAGCGGCCGTGTCCGTGTTGCCGCCAGCCCAGGCAACTCAAGGACAAGCGCACAATCACCGTGCGCACGTGCTTCGGCAAGCTCGCGTTGCCGAGCCCACGATATCAATGCTGCCGATGTCACGAGGTGCCCGGCGTTGTCGCGCCTGTCGTGGCCGCTTTGCCCGAACGCGTCACGCCTGATCTCCTTGCGCTTGAGGCGCGCTGGGCTTCGCTCACAGCCTACGGTGTCACCGCTGCTCTGCTGGCAGACGTATTGCCGATCGACAAGGCCGTGAACGCGTCGACGATCAGAAACGACGCGATGCGTGTCGCCGAACGTCTCGAAGCCGAACTCGGCCCCGAGCAGGGAATGTTCGCAAGCGGATGCCAGGCTGTTGATTTCTGCTGAGAAGTGATCCGGAACAAGCGATTTTTCTAATGAGAATTGACCCATGTTTGAACGCTAACCTGCTCGCTTTGGGCAGGAGTTTTAGGAGTGTTAGACATGGCGTTTTTAAGCGTTATCCGGCGGTGGTTTTTCCGCGAGCAGCTATCGATCCGGGAGATCTCGCGGCGCACAGGCCTATCGCGCAATACCATCCGTAAATATCTGCGCTCGGATGCAGTCGAGCCGAAGTTCAAGGTGCCGGACCGGCCGAGCAAACTCAATGCCTATGCCGACAAATTGGCGGCGTGGCTGAGGACGGAAGCCAACAAACCGCGTAAGCAAAAGCGCACGATCAAACAGTTGCATGCCGATCTCGTGACCCTTGGCTTTGACGGTTCGTATGGGCGGGTGGCGGCATTTGCGCGTACCTGGAAAGAGGATCGTCAACGCGAGATGCAGACGAGCGGCCGCGGCACTTTTGTTCCACTGGCCTTCCAACCCGGCGAAGCTTTCCAATTCGATTGGAGTGAAGACTGGGCGATCATCGGCGGTGAGCGCACAAAGCTTCAAGTGGCGCACGTCAAGCTCAGCTACAGCCGCGCCTTTATTGTTCGGGCCTATCCCTTGCAAACGCACGAGATGCTGTTCGATAGCCACAACCATGCGTTCCGTGTCCTGGGCGGCGTGCCGCAGCGAGGCATCTATGACAATATGCGCACCGCCGTCGACAAAGTCGGCCGCGGCAAGGAACGGCGGGTCAATGCGCGGTTCTCAACCATGGCCAGCCACTATCTGTTTGAGGCCGAGTTCTGCAATCCGGCCGCCGGTTGGGAGAAAGGCCAGATCGAGAAGAACGTCCAGGATACGCGCCATCGCCTATGGCAACCCATACCGTGCTTTCCATCCTTGGATACCCTCAACACTTGGCTGGAGCAGCGCTGCAAGGAGCTGTGGCATCAGATTGCGCATGGCATCGAACCGGGAACGATTGCGGATGCCTGGGCGAGCGAGGTGGAAAGCCTCATGCCCGTGCCCAGACCGTTTGACGGGTTTATAGAACACACCAAGCGGGTCTCGCCGACCTGCCTCGTTCACCTGGAGCGTAACCGCTATAGCGTTCCATCATCCTTTGCCAATCGACCTGTAAGCCTGCGGGTCTATCCAGATCGCCTTGTCGTTGTGGCAGAGGGCCAGGTCATCTGCGAACACCAGCGGATTATGCAGCGTTCCCATGAGGGCGCGGGCAAACCATTTATGATTGGCGCCACTATCTGGCAGTGATCCAGCGCAAACCCGGTGCATTAAGGAACGGCGCGCCGTTTACCGAATTGCCCGATGCGTTCAAAGGATTGCGGCAGCACCTTCTCAAAAACCCTGGCGGCGACAGGGAGATGGTGGAGATATTGGCCCTGGTTCTCCATCACGACGAACAGGCCGTTCTCACGGCGGTCGAGATGGCATTGCAGGCCGGCGTTCCGACCAAGACCCATGTCCTCAACCTGCTGCATAGACTCGTGGATGGCAAGTCAATCACAGCTCCAGCAATTGATGCCCCGCAGGCTCTGACACTGTCCAACGAACCCAAGGCGAATGTCGAGCGTTACGATACCCTGCGCGGAAACCGGGAGGTTCGTCATGCGTCATGATCCCGCCAGTGCCGCCATCGTCATCATGCTACGCAGCCTCAAAATGCACGGTATGGCCCACGCCGTCAGCGAACTCACCGAACAGGGATCACCTGCCTTCGCCGCCGCCATCCCCATTCTCTCTCAACTGCTGAAGGCCGAAACGGCCGAGCGAGAGGTCAGGTCGGTGGCCTATCAGCTTAAGACGGCTCGCTTCCCAGCCTACCGGGATCTGACCGGCTTCGATTTTGCGAGCAGTGAGATCAATGAGGCACTTGTTCGCCAACTCCATCGTTGCGAGTTCATGGAGGAGGCCAACAACGTCGTGCTCGTCGGCGGGCCAGGCACAGGAAAGACCCA
Organism: Mesorhizobium sp. G2-6-1; assembly: GCF_055809095.1. Classification (NCBI taxonomy): domain Bacteria; kingdom Pseudomonadati; phylum Pseudomonadota; class Alphaproteobacteria; order Hyphomicrobiales; family Phyllobacteriaceae; genus Mesorhizobium; species Mesorhizobium sp. G2-6-1. Next base: position 139,603 of record NZ_JBVVTF010000001.1, on the reverse strand, counting down.
TGTTGCAACCGCGCTCGGCATCCAGGCGATCGAGCATCACCGCAAGCGCGTCCGCTTCTTCTCCACAGTCGAACTCGTCAATGCGCTGGAACAAGAGAAGGCTCAAGGCAAAGCTGGCCAGATCGCCAATCGTCTCCTCCATTCCGACATGGTGATCCTTGATGAGCTTGGTTATCTGCCGTTCAGTGCATCAGGCGGCGCGCTACTCTTCCACCTGCTCAGCAAACTCTATGAGCGCACCAGCGTCATCATCACCACCAACCTAAGCTTCAGCGAATGGGCGAGCGTCTTCGGAGAGCCAAACATTACAGGGTGCCGCCATTCTCGACGGGGTGGTATCTCATTTAACCGTCACGGATCCGCGCCACGGCCTTGCGGGTCAGCATCTTCAGCTTTTGTCACCCCATTCGGCCCGAGGTCCAGACTTCATCGTTGTACGGCTGTCTGACGGGCGCCGACGTTCTATTCGGCGCTCGGTAACCGACCTCGCCGCGCCGTTCCCCGAAGAACAAGGCGCGTCGAAGTCGTTGGCGCGGATCAACGCCCGGACGCTGCTCACATTGATGCACCATTTGAACAGCACATTCGCCTCTCGTATCGAGGAGGTGATTCGCGATGAACATCCAGTCGAATCTACACCGCGTAGCGTCCCAGACCCTCACCGAACTTCCGAACCCGGGCATGACAACACTTCCGGGACTTTGGCTCAACTTGCCAGCGGAAACGCAAAAGCAGATCGCACAGAACCTTGCTCCCCTGCTGATGCGGATGCGACCAACGCGCGCGCTGCTCGAGGCGGATCGACATGTTGAGAGCGTCGAATAGGCCGGACGAATGTGTGACAGCCGCGCATCGCGGCAAGCTCGCTTACATTTACGTTCGCCAGTCTTCCGTGAACCAGGTGCGCCATCATCAGGAAAGCACGGAGTTGCAGTACCGCCTCGTTGATCGTGCCGTTGCCCTCGGCTGGCCGCATGAACGTGTGCACGTCATCGATGAAGATCTTGGCAAATCTGGGTCCGGGACAGTTGAGCGGACGGGTTTCAAGAAGTTGATCGCCGAGATCGGATTAGGCAATGCCGGCCTTGTCATCAGCCTCGACGCTTCGCGGCTTGCCCGCAACAATCGTGACTGGCATCAACTCCTCGATTTATGCGCGCTCTTCAGCGTCATCATTGCCGACGGCGAACGTCTTTATGACCCCTGCGCTTACCACGATCGCCTGCTGCTCGGCCTGTCCGGCATCATGAGCGAGGCGGAGCTTCACCAGATCAGGCAGCGTCTCCATCAGGGCGAACGCCAGAAGGCGGCGCGCGGCGAACTGCGGCTTCCCGTTCCCGCCGGACTGGCCCATGATCGCGCAGGCGGGATTGTTCTCAATCCCGATGAGCAGGTGCAGGCAAGGCTCAGCCTTGTCTTCGTCAAATTCCGCGAGCTTCACAGTGCACGGGCCGTGATGCGATACTTGCGAAAGAACGATCTGCCACTGCCTGTGCGCCCACTCCTGGGTCCTGCGCCGCACGATATCATGTGGCGCGAAGCCGATAGTTCACGCGTTCTCAGCATTCTCCAAAATCCTGCCTATGCCGGGGCGTATGTTTATGGTCGATGCCGGACGCAGGGCGGGCGGCTTCGCCATGACGTCTATCGCTCGAAGACGGTAAAGGTCCCCATCGCGGACTGGGAGGTTTGTCTTCAGTCTGCCCATCCCGGATACATCGACTGGGAGGAGTTTATGGAGAATCAGAGGCGCCTGGCAAACAACATTAACCGCTACAAGGCGGGCCATTCCGGCGTGCCGCGCAAGGGAGCGGCACTGTTGCAGGGTATTGCCGTTTGTGGACGGTGCGGTCGCCGGATGAGCCTACGCTATAGCGGTCCTGCAAGTAACTATCCCGTCTACACCTGTCGTGCCGACCGCGATCAGGACGGCGGGCCGCTATGCCAGGAAGTGCGCGCGCTGCCCGTCGATGTACATGTTGAAAGCATCCTGTCGCTTGGCACTTAATTGGAGACCGGAAAGAAGTTGGGGATTCGGCAAGCATTCGTCGGTAGCCTTTCGCCGATTTTGATCGGAGATGCCGAATGGAATGGACGTTGAAGCTGGAGCATAGGGATGCCGAGGGGAGATTGCATTTCTCAACGGTGACGACAATTGATCGTCCTGAGTTGACCGATGCTGGCGATCTCGGGCTGTCGCACGACACTGGAAAGCACTTGCTCTGGGCGGTCCAGATGGAAGTTGCCTCCGCACAGGTCCAATCGTTCATTACAAAAGCACGGCAATGCACCGGCTGCGGGCAACAGCTCACAACGAAGGATCGCCGGCGCCGGCGCATCGACACGATTTTCGGCCAGGTCCGTGTATCGGCGCCTCGGTTCGAGCCCTGCCGCTGCGGGCAGGTCGGTGACCTTTCGCCTGTGACGTCGTTGTTTCCGCATCGCTCTACGCCGGAACTCCGTCATCTGCAGGCCAAGCTGGGCAGCGAATTCTCCTATCGCCAGGCAGCGACCTTGCTGCGGGATTTCCTGCCGGACTCCGACCGCTTCAACCACGCTACGATCCGCAACCGCGTTCTCGAAATTGGACAACAGATCGAGGCTGAGACCGTCGCAGAAATCTCCAACAAGCCGGCGCCTCTCATTCCATCGGAGAACATGGTCGTGGGCATAGATGGCGGATTTGTCGGGGCAACCCGAACACATATGCAGCGACGGCAGTTTGAGGTGGTGCTGGGCCGGATTGAAGCTCCGGATCGCAGTGGCGAGATGTTCGCTGCCGTTCGCGATCTCGACGGCCTTGCCAAGGAACGCATCCGATCGGCACTGCGTCGAGCAGGGCGCGGGCCGGCAACGACGCTTACGGTCCTATCGGATGGCGAAGATGCAATGCAGCGCATGGCCGATGACTGGTTGAGCGGCGCCATGGAACATCGGCTGGATTGGTTCCACCTCAATCGACGCATCTCCTGGATGTGGAGGGCCGTCTATCACACCTTGGGAGTTGGCGATCTCGATCCTGAAACGCGGCTCAACCGATATCGCCGCGCCTTGCGAAGCGTTCGATGGAATTTGTGGCACCATGGCCGATCCCGGCATGCCCGATGGATGATCGCGATATCCCGACTTGGCGCTCTCATCCTGTCGCATCGTCTCGAAGCTGAGACGGCCCGGCAAAGCACTGCGAGGATCGACGATCTCCACAAACGCTTCCAGGAATTCCGAAACTACGCATTTCGAAACAAAGCTTCCTTGGCAGACTATGCTTCACATCGTCGGCGTGGGGAACGGGTCTCGACGGCCCATGTAGAATCGACTGTCAACCAGCTGATCAATCAGCGCATGTGCAAGAAGCGACAGATGCGGTGGTCGCGGACCGGCGCGCAATTGCTGCTCAATGTTCGGGTAGCTCATCTGAACGACAGGCTGGAGCGTTACACGAATGTCGTCCAGCCTCGAGTAACAGGCACGATATCTGACCTAGATTTATTGCCCATCGCCGCCTGACACCCCCAACTTCTTTCCGGTCTCTAATTAAATGCTAATTATCAGATTATGTGCCTGCGTAACGCCTTGATATTATTGTAAGTCGATTCTTGAGATTTAATGGAAAGTCACACGCCGTCTCGATTCGACCTACGGCCCAACTTGTCAGGACTCCGCAACTAGCGATGCCAATCCGCCTGCCTGCACCAACAGGCGCTGCGTTACTTGGTAATTACGCCAACGAATCCATATCGCCAATGCAGTGACCAGAACCCCAAGAGCGGCCAAATAGATGCGAATGGGTTCGAGATATGTTAGCAGCAGATTTGCCCCGAAGAGGGCCATCAGCAGCTTGTTGCAGATCGGGCAAGCCACTCCCAGGAAACTCAATATTCCGCCGGAGCTGGCAAGCTTGATTGCGCACGCCGGCATTGGAATCGTCACATAGACCCCCAACAGTGCGGCCTGCAACGCCAGCAATCCTATCTCGAAGCCGGATGTGGGTGTCATTCGTACAAAGAACGGATTGGCCCAAAGGGCCGACACCGTTCCGAGTAGCGCAAAAGAGCTGATCGCAAACACGGTCCCTTTTGCCAGCGCCTTCATCATCATGTTCTCATTTCCTCTATCTTCAACTTATCGACCAGTTCCGTCAAATCCCGCCACTCGATCTCCTGCGGAATCCAGGCATTCTTGCATTTCCATCTGCTCACACCGGCCGCTCACCGTGCCGCAGTCGCCTCGGTGGTGATTGTCAGTGCTCCTGATTTAGAAGCTCTGAAACGCTCCGAGCCCCATGCATTGAGGCGCACCATCGTTGGAAACGGATTCGAAGGAGGCTCGCTTCGAGGCGCGATGCCGAGCATCGGGAGTGCGCGCGTCATTATGGCCGCGGTAGTAGGCACAGCGTTCCAGCCCGAAGTCCGGAAGCCGAATGTCTCGGGCAGTCCCTTGGGTTCATCGAGAAGCGTCAAAAAGAGGTAGCGCGGATTGTCGGCGGGCGCCACGCCCATGAAGGCATTGCGTACTTTGTCCTCGGAGTAACGTCCGTTCACCACTTTGTTGGACGTACCGGTCTTGCCGCCTATGAAGTAGCCGCCGATGTTCGCCTTGGTGGCAGAGCCGACCTCGGCGTTGAGCCGCGTGAGATAGCGAATTGCCTCGCCGGTCTGCGGCGCAATGACGGCCCTCGCAAGAATGCGGTCCTCGACGCTCTTGCCCTTGATGAAGGTGGGCCGGATGAGAGTCCCGCCATTCACCACGGCGGCAACTCCCATGGCAGCCTGAATGGGCGCGACCGCGATGCCATGGCCGAAGGCAACCGTGGCCGTGCTCAACTCGGACCAATTCTGGGGGATAAGCGGCTGCGCGCTTTCGGGGAGTTCCGTGGTGAGGCGGTCGAGTTGGCCGACCTTCCGGAGGAATTGCTGCTGAGCGGCGGCGCCGACGCCCATTGCCATGCGAGCCATCGCGATATTGGATGAATAGACGAACGATTCTGGAACCGTGAGCGGTCTTCCCTGACCATGATAGTCGTTGATTCTGAATTTGCCGAACCGGAGGGGTTGGCTTGCATCAAGAACAGAGTCGATTTTGTAGATTCCCGAGTCTAGCGCCATCGCGGTTGTCAGCGCCTTGAACGTCGAGCCCATCTCGTAGACGCCAACATTTATCCGATTGATCCGGTCCGGCTTCAGCGCGTCTTCGGCCATGTTCGGGTCGAAGTCCGGCAGCGAAGCGAGCGCAAGCACTTCGCCATTGCGCACGTCAAGCACCATGCCGGCGCCGGCAATCGCGTCGAACTTGGCTATAGCCTTGGCTAGTTCGTCGGACAAAACGTGCTGGACACGCAGGTCTAGGCTTAGCTGGACCGGCGTCAGATCGGTTTTCTTGAAGTCGATCCCCGTGTCTTTCAGATCCTGAAGACCACTGGTGTCGATCCACTTTTCGATCCCGGAAATGCCGCTGTTGTCGAGGTTGACCGACCCCAGAACATGGGCTGCCTCGCGCCCGTTCGGGTAGAACCGGCGCGCTTCGGTACGAAATCCGACGCCCGGTATTCCCAGCGCCCAAATCTTCTCCTTCTCGGCAGGCGTGACCATGCGCCTGATCCAGGCAAAGCCACGTCTGCCCTCAAGTTGCCGGCGCAGGTCGAGTGGCAACATGTCCGGGAAAACGCTGGTCAAGCCCTCTACCGCCTCGTCGAGGTCGATCATTCGGTTTGGTTCGGCGAATATTGAGATGCGGGGGATGTCGGTGGCTAGCGTGGCTCCGTTGCGGTCGACGATGTCGGGCCTGGCCACGGGCACGGGTAGAACCTTGGCCAAGTCGTGCTTCGGCGATTCCATGCCGAGCATTGTCAGGCGAATGGCGATGATTCCAAAAAGGATGGAGAAGAAGCCAGCGACGATGGCAACGCGTAGTCTGGGATTGAATTTCGGTTCGAGCGGCCGTGACCAAGCATCATCTGCTGAGGACAGGTCACCGGATTTGGCGTACCACGTCCCCCCGTGAATATAGTCGTCGCCGTTTGGTGATCGGTCAGGCCGTCCGGTGCGCGCTGCTCTGCCGGCAAAATGAAGTTTGACGGCGGCCAACTTTGCTTCAATGCGCATCGCTGACAGCCTTGTCTTGCGCACGCAGCGCATCTGTCCAGGCGTTGAATGCACGGTTGAACGCCAATGTGCGCTCGCGTTCTGGCCATTTCATCCCAAAATGGGCGTAGAGGTCGGTACCTGCCTTCAAGTCTCCTCGCCGCACGACCATTGTCGCGCGCGGCGTGATGGGCAGGGTCGGTTCGACACCGTCCCAATTTAGGAGGACCGGGAAACCTGCCTTGGCGAGCGCTGGATCCCAGGTCGGGTCAACCAGGATCCAGGAGCCATTGACTTTGACTTCGACCGTATCGTGGATACCCCGGGTTTCCGCCAGCGGCTGAAGCACCGATTTGGGTATTGGGAGGTCGGCCCAGTCGAAGGGGACCTGGACCGGCCGCGCATCGAATTTGCAGGTTCGCATCAGCTTGATCAGGGCAGCAGATTTATGACGGCAGTCGCCACGATCGATGGCGAAAAGGCTGTTTGGGTCTCCCGTCCAGGCGGTAAGTTTGTAGGGAACATCCCGCACAATCTTGAACGCTGCGATGCGGCGCTCGCGATCGGTCAAATCCGCTTGTAGCCTTTCGGCGATCCAATCCGCGGAAATGGGACTCCCCTGGACGCGACTCGCTATCATTTCGCGCTGCAAATCGGCAACCCGCGCGTCGAGCGCCTGCCGGGACTGCTCCGTTGCATCTGCGCCAGCGGAGGGAAGGACAGCCAACATGGTGGAAAACAAGAACGTCCTCCGGTTCATCGTGTTCTCCCCGGCACGCCTTGAATCTCCGTCATTTTTCGAACCTTCCGAGCGGGGAAGTTTCACTAGATGCGACGCGCGCCCATGGCTTGGTGGTAGCGTGCGATTCGAAGTCTTCAAACGACATGGCGCTGCTCCTCGCCTGCCGATGGCTGGTTTCGGGGCCCCGACCGCATCCTGACCAGTTTGGATGTCGGCATCTGACTCGCCGGCAAGCGCCGCTTTTCGAATGCGACTATCACGCCGTTCATTCCGCCGAGATTGCACCACTTGCGGACCAGCAGACCGTGTGAGCGGGCATAGTCCGAGACCGAGCCGGCGTAGTCGGGCCGAAGGTTGAATATAAGCAGCCCTCCGGCTCGCAAGAGAGTTGAAGCCGCCATGAGAAAGGAGATTATGTCGACTTCAAAATACGCGGCTGCTTGGGAGTACAGGATGTCGATGGTCCCGCTTCGAACCCCTTGCGTGTCGAGGACAGAAAGACCTGCCGCCGTGACGTAGGGATGTTCGACAATCCCCTTCGGCAACTCGCCATGCCATTGCGTCAGATTGGTAAAGTGAAAGAAAGCGGTTTCACCGACCGCCGGTCCAAAAAACCTGGCAAGGCCGGCGATATCGCGAGGGCCTTGCGCAGCAGGATTTTTCAAACCAGCCCAGCCGCCGCCAACTTCCAGATATTGCAACACGCCTCCCGATCGTAGGCGCGTATCCGCTTCATGGAGAAGGTCAAAACCAAGCTGCTCCGCGAGCCGAAACGATCCGCCGCTGGACGTCCAGGCTCCGTCGTGAAGAAGCGAACTGAAGGCGCCGCGGATCGATCCGGTCTCGCGAAATATCGTGCCGAGGTATTGAAGCGGGTTTCGCCGCGACGGTATCGAAACGTTGGGACGCAGGCGGCGGGCCTGAAGGTCCCGCTTTATGCCCATGCGTATCGACCGCCATGCGACCTCGTCAGGCTCACATCCGATGATTGCGAAGTTATGTAGAATAGCTTTGCGCGCACGCGCTGCTGCGATGAACATTGTAAAATTTCCGCTGTAGCTTGGTCGGCCGGCCGCATTGCGGTCGACGGGTGAGCACCGAGCGGATGTGTAGATTCGACGCCGGTTGATGGCGTCAGAAGAGATACGCTCGGTATGCTATGACCAAGCGGCTCGCGGAGGGCGGTCGAAGTATGATTGGAAGATGCGCGCGTTGTCCTGGCGCACCAATGCACTTGTTTGGGTTGCCTGCCCGGTGATGTCCGCAGCGTGTTGGCTGATCATCTCAAAATGATGGTCATGATGCACGACATGATGTGACAGATTGCCGGTATCCCTGGACCCTTGGTCGTGCACGTGAGCTATAGTCGCGTTGGGAAGATCGGCGGCTTCAAGCGCTGGGGGATGAGCGGCAAACGCAACCAACAGCATCACCGCTGCGATGGCAGCAGTGAAAAAACGACGAGTCGGCCAAATTGAACGAGCAGTCCGCATACTTCAATTTTGCATCTTGGCGTTAAGTTTTGATCCAGTTTCCGCACGACATACTGACGCTTCCATAGTCAACCTAATCCTAAGCACGAACATTGTCCACATGTTGGCCAGTCGGACAGCAAATTTGATCGGGAGCTTGGCGTGGCCCCGCTCCGGCTCCTATATGCTTTGCCGAGGTATAGGAGCACCAATGGCCCACACTGTCATCTGGTCCGGAAGACAAGGTAGTCTTTAACGCCAATGATCAGGTGACTATGAGGTAGTATCCGTTGAAGTTCGCAAGGACAACGGTGCTGTCGTCTTTAGCCATGCGGAGAACTAGGGTCCGGACCCTAGAAAGCTGCCGCAGAATCTTAACAAATTGTTACACAGTCGTCGCCCTTTGCACTTGCTACACTTAAGTGGTCGCTATCTTCCCGTTTGAGCAGGTCGTCGATGCGCTCGCTCGCGCGCTTGAAGGCAACAAGATCATCGCGCTTCAGCACCTTGCCGACCGGTAGGCGAACACGCATAGCATCGACCTTGGTGCCGTTGACAATCAACTCGTAGTGGAGATGAGGACCAGTGGAAAGGCCGGTCGAGCCAAGATAGCCGATGATCTGTCCTTGCCGCACTCGAGCCCCCGGCACGATACCCTTGGCGAAGCCGTTCTGGTGATTGTAAGAGGTCACATAGCCGTTGGCATGACGTAATATTGTCTGCTTGCCATAGCCGCTGGCCCAGCCGGCCTTCTCGACGACGCCGTTGCCGGAGGCAATGATCGGCGTCCCGACCGGCGCCGCCCAATCTGTTCCAGTATGCATTTTGACGTAACCTAGGATTGGGTGACGCCGCGGCCCGAAACCAGAGGTAAACCTGCCATTGGGCACAGGATTGCGTAGCAGGAACTTTTCTGTGCTGCGTCCATCCTGATCGAAATAGTCCGATTCGCCGTCCTGCATCTGAAACCGGTAAAGGGTTCGCGTCTGGCCGCCGAATGTCGAAGAAACATAGAGCAGTTCGGAATCGTCGGACGCCTGATCGTCGCCGTCGGGCTGGGAGAACAGCACTTCAATGCGGTCCGTGGGGCTTAGTCTCGACTGGAAGTCGACGTTGGGCGCCAGCAGCTTGACCAATTTTTTGGTCATCTTCTTGGACATTCCATAGGAATAGGCGGCGCGATAAATGCCGTCATAGATGTTCGGCAACGTGCCACGCACCGCCACCGGGGGCGAATCGTCGAATGCCGTCAGCAATTCGGGGTTGGGCTCCGGCTCCTTGGCCGGCACGTACTGGCCATGGTCGTCAATCGCGATGGTGACGATGTGCTGGATTTTGTCGTAGACGCTGGTGCGGACGATCTTGGCCTGATCGCCCCGGATTTCCAGGCCGACGCGGAGCACGGTTCCGGCCTTTAGCGCCGTTGCATTCAGCAATTTGCCGATCGCCTCGGCCATGCCGGTCGCATCCTCGCCCGTATAACCGGAATCGGCGAATGCGTCGGCGATGCCGTAATCCTTGGTGAAGGGGATGATTTCCTCGGCAAAGGAGGGCGCATGGTCGTCGGGTTCCACGCGCGGAGCTACCGACACGTTTTCCGGTACGATCTTGACGCCGTAGGAGCCGGCCATGCTTTGCGCCAGTTGATCGCCGAACCGCTGCGGGTCGACGTAATGGAGGGCTGCCACGTGGATGGCGCCATCGCCGAGTTCGGCGCCCGCCTCGCGCACGACCTTTTCCACCTCGTTGGCGGAGAGATCATTCCTTTCATCGAAGGCCGCGGTCTCGATCGGAAAATCGATCGTCTTCAGGCTCATCTCGCTTTCGACCTTGGCGCCGTAGATCTGGCCGGCGAAGAGCGTCGAAGGGGCCAGCTGGTCGGCGGTGTCGTCGCCAAACACATGCATCGGGTCGAACGCGGGGTAGGGGCGGGTGGTGGTATGGCCGGCGGCGAGGGTCATCTTGATCTGTACGAGCGGCATGGTGTGGATGACGTCGCGGTCGCCGACCTTGGTGACCATCGACACTTCCATGCGCCTGCGATCCTTGGCCTTGGCGATCTGGCGCAGCGGCACCAGCCGGGGGTCTTGGCGGCTTCGCCGGAAACAACGCCACCTGCGGGATGGTGGGTCAACTCAGCGATTTCAGGTGGCGTTGCCAGTTGCTGGCGTCCGTCGAGGGCCGCAAATAACGCGACACCCATCAGTACGCTCGAAGTTACGCCGGTAAGAAAGGTCCCCGTCAACCAGCGTGCCGAAACCTCCCGCCGGTCGGGCGGGCGGCTCCGACCGACCGCAATCAGCGGGGGCTCGTTGCCGAGCGCAACTACGACGTCGACCTTATCTTGCATTCTGAGAGGTTGCTTCTTCCCCGGGAGGAACGGCCTATCGCCATTCTAGTTAAAACAATTGCCTGCTTACAGTTGATAAAGCAACGAAGCGGCTGATGGCTCGCTTCATCCGACCGCCTCGTCCACATCGGTTTCCGATGGCATTGGGGCGGCAGTTAGGTCCAAATGTGGCAATCAGAATTTTTATAATTGGGAAATTGCCCATGTACGTTTGCTTAGTTTGTTCCGCTCCTCACCAACAACGAGGGCTAAGCGGTCAAAGGAGGTCAGATGTCGGTGTCACCATGCGTTGCTGATCGTGCGCGTGACTATCATATATGCGCCGTACTTTTTGACGGTGAATGCGATGGTTAGCTTCGCCTCGGTCGTTTCGCTTGGCAGTTCAACGCAAGAATGCGGCGGATTCACTGAAGAGACCGGTAACTTCTCTGGGGTTGACGACGGTTTGTTTGCACCGGGCGGTCCATCATCATCGTTTTTGTTCAAGGAGGCGACGGTGGCGGTGGAATGGACGATCACGATTGAGGGCAGGAACGAATTTGGCGACACGTGCCGGAAGGAGGTCCGCATCAACAAAAGCTGGGGGTGTCTGTTCGACGGCGAAATCGGTCTGTCGATCGACGACGGCAAGAAGATCATGGCGACGCTGCAGTGTGCGGTGGTGAGCCATGAAGCGGAGACCTATGCCCCGGAATAAGCTTGACTCCGTACCATGGTACGGAGTGCAGGATGTATCTTCGGAGGCGAAGGAACGATGAGTACATTCCCGATCGGGCGGGCCGCAAGGGCTGCCAATGTCAATGTCGAGACAATCCGTTTCTATGAACGGCGAGGTCTAATCGGCCAGCCGCCCGCACCCGCCGGAGGCGGTGCGCGACAATATGACTGCGAAGCGATTGCGCGTATTCGCTTTGTGCGCCAGGCGCAGGCGATTGGATTCTCCCTCAATGAAATTGGCGAACTGCTGTCGTTGCGCACGGACCCGAAGGCGGACTGTTCCGATGTGCGCTTGCGCGCCATCCTGAAACGCGACGAGGTGGAGGCGAAGCTCGCTCACCTTGTCCAGATCCGCGGCGCGTTAGACGAACTCATCGCGCGCTGTCCCGGAGAAGGTGCTGTCGAAGCATGCTCAATATTGGAAGCCATGGACAAGAATACACGTGCGCTGCACCCCGAACGGCGTGATCCGGACGATCAAGATAAAACGGAGACAAGAGATATGAAGACCACAACATTATCCATCGAGGGCATGCACTGCGACGGTTGCGCCAACACCATCGAGGGGCTTCTGTCGCGGGTGTCTGGCGTACGCAAGGCCGAAGTATCCTTCGCCGAGCGGCGGGCAAGGGTGCTGCATGATCCGGCGATCGCATCCGATGCCGACCTCGCCGCCGCGATCCAGAAAGGCGGCTTCAAGGCGAAGACGAACCAGGAATGATCGAGGCAAGCTTCTCAAGCCTCATTGCAGTTCCGGCAGGTCTCGGCCTGATCGGCTTCGTCGAACCGTGTTCGATCGGCTCGAGCCTCGTCTTCGTCAAGTATCTGGAGAGAAAGGGACCTGGCGCGAAAATCTTCGAAACGGCTCTGTTTGCGCTGACGCGCGCAATTTTCATCGGCATTCTCGGTGCGCTCGCCGCTATCGTCGGAACGCTGTTTCTCGATCTGCAACGCGGTGCCTGGTTTGTCCTCGGAATTCTGTATGTCGGCCTCGGCCTTCTCATCGCTACCAATCGGGCGGGTCCGCTGATGGTGTCGATTGGACCACGGCTGAAGCGTCTCGGTGCGATGCGCGGCTCAGCCGGGCTCGGCATCCTGTTTGGCTTCAACATCCCCGCCTGCGCCGCGCCCCTTCTCCTGGCGCTGCTTGCCGGAGCCGCTGCCGGTGGGGCTGCGACGGCGCTCAACGGTTTCGTGGCGCTTGCCGTCTTCGGGCTGTTTCTGTCGCTGCCCCTCGTCGCCATCGTCCTGATACCGGCGGCGCGGGGGCTCCTCGATCGTCTCGCCGGCCTTTCCGGCCGCTATTCGGCGGTCGCCGGACTTGTCCTCATTGCCCTGGGGGCATGGTCCATCTGGTTCGGATTGTTCGTCGATATCGCGGCCGCGCCAGTGAGGTGAAAGGACATCCATCATGACCGCCACAACCATGGCCGCCGACACCTCGACCCCGTGGAGCGAGGAAGAGTCCGAGCGGACCGGTCGGGCCCGTATTCGCGCCCGCATCGGCGGCCTGCATTGTTCGCTGTGCACCGGCACCATCGAAAAAGCACTTGGCAGGCAGCCGGGCGTCGACAAGGTGGCCGTCAGCCTGACCCATGAACAGGCGCTGTTCGAATACGATCCGACGGTCGCCCAGCCGCAGGTACTGCTGCAGATCCTGCGCGACATCGGCTACACGATCCACGATCCGAACAAGCTTCGGCCCTTCGAGGAAGAGGAACGCGAGCTTGTGCGCGAAGGTCGCCGATTCCTGGTGGCAACGAGCTTCAGCCTTCTGGCGATTGCCCTGATCACGTCGCCCGCCGGTCCAGTGTCACTGATTCTGCCAACTATAGCGACGATCAGCCTCGTCGCCTTCGTGTTCCTTGTATTGAGGGCACGCGGATTGTGGCCGGCGATCGTCGGTGCTGCCGGTCTCGGCGCCCTGACTGTGACGCTGTTGGTGCTCAAGGCTCAGGGTATCCTGACCGGAGCCACGCCCTGGCTGGTCGGCGAACTGGCCGTCGTGCTCGTCTTCGGGGTCGCCCGACATATCCTGGTGATGGCGGTACAGGCGCTGCGCCGCGGCATCCTCAACCAGCATGTCTTGCTTGAAACAGGGGCCTTCGCAGGCCTTGCCGGTGGCATCATCGGCCTGGTGCGCGACGTCCCCGGCTATCCGACCGCACCGTTCTTCGCGGTCGCCGTCATGGTCGCCACCTATCATATCTTTTCCGAATGGCTGTCGCTGATCGTCAAGACGCGCTCGTCGCAGGCGGTCAAGCGGCTCATCGATCTACAACCCGATACGGCGCGAGTCGTACGCGACGGCAATGAGAGCGAAATTCCCGTCGGCGACGTGGCGCTGGGCGATCTCGTCCGCGTCCGGCCGGGCGAACGATTGCCGGTCGACGGCGAGGTGACGGAGGGCCGTTCCGCGGTCGACCAGTCGCTTGTCACCGGAGAGCCGATGCCGGTCGAACGTAAGGCAGGTGACCCCGTCATTGGCGGAACGATCAACGGCAACGGTACGCTAGTTGTGCGGACCACGGCCGTCGGCGCGGAAAGCTTCCTGCAGCGTGTGATAAACGAGGTCGAGGACGCACGGGCACTGAAGCCGGGTCTTCTGCATCTCGTCGACCGGCTTCTGCGCGTCTATACACCGGCGGTTCTGACGATCGCGCTTGTGGCCTTCCACGGCTGGGCACTCCTTCCGCAGATGCTCGGCTTTGCGCCGGACTTGCAACGCGCCATCTTCGCGGGCCTGAGCGTTCTCGTCATGGGGTATCCCTGCGCTGTCGGAATTTCCGCGCCGCTGTCGATCGTGCGCGGCGCTGGCGAGGCGGCCGAAAAGGGCATCCTGATGCGAACCGGCGAGGCCTTCCAAGGCTACAGGCTGGTCAAGCAGATCGTCTTCGACAAGACCGGAACGTTGACCGAAGGCAAGCCGCGCATCCAGGAGATCGACACCGTATCCGGCGACAAGGACACTCTCCTGGCGTTGGCAGCGGCAGCCGAGGCGTCTTCGGAACACCCGCTCGGCGAATCGATCGTCGGAGCGGCCTTCGAGGCGGGACTGACACCGCCCGATGTGGAGGGTTTTGAGGCGGCGCCGGGCCAAGGCGTTGCCGCGCGCATCGGAGGAGCCGACATCCTGGTCGGCAGCCCGCGCTTTCTCGCCGAAAGCGATGTCGACATGGGCGGTCAGGACGAGCGGATCGGCAAGCTGGAAGCTAAAGGCCGCACCGTCATTGCTGTCGCACGTAACGGTCAGTTGCTCGGCATGGTCGCTTTTGGCGACGCCGCCCGTGTGGACGCCGTCGACACGATCGCGACCTTGCGCAAGTCGGGGGTTCGCACCGTTTTGATAACCGGCGACAATCAGCGTACCGGCGAACGTGTTGCTCGCGAGTTGGGCATTGATGAGGTCCACGCCGGAGTGTTGCCGGGCGAAAAGGCCGATCTCATCCGAGATCTCCAGAAAAAGGGCCGTACCGCGATGGTCGGCGACGGGATCAACGACGCCCCGGCGCTGATGCAGGCCGATATCGGCATCGCCATGGGCTCGGGCACTGACATCGCCATCGATGCCGCCGACATCATCATTCTCAACAACCGTCTTTCAGCTGTCGTCGAGGCGCGTGAAATCAGCCGCACCGGGTACCGCAAGATGCTGCAGAACGTCTCGCTGGCGTTCCTGTTCAACGGCATTGGCGTGCCTCTCGCGGCCACCGGTCTCGTCTATCCCGTCTGGGCGATGATCGCCATGGCCGCCAGCGTGACAGCCATCTTCGTCAACTCACTCTGGGGACGACCCGGCCTCTTCTTCAACGCCATCCTTAGCGTCGGGCGGCCTTCATGAATGCTGCGAAGCATTCCACCCTTGCGACTTCACCGATTTGAAGGCCTTCCCGGATGCCAGTGAATCAAAGCGTCCCGCTGCGCGGTCCCCAGAGAATCACCGTGGCGCCGACCAGGCAGATGAGGGCACCCACGATATCCCACCGATCCGGCGCCCTGCTCTCCACGATCCAGAGCCACAGGATCGAGGCCGTGATGTAGACGCCGCCATAGGCAGCATAGGTCCGACCCGCGAAATCGCTGTCGATTCGCGCGAGAAGGAAGGCGAAGAGCGCCAGGCTAAGCACTCCGGGCGCCAGCCAGAAAGGCGATTTGCCGAGACGCAGCCATGCCCAAAAGGCAAAACAGCCGGCGATCTCGGCCAGCGCCGCACCGACATAAATTCCGATGGTAGCGATCATGACGCCAACGCATCGAGAACGGGACATTCCGGTACATCCTCGCCTGAACATTGTGCCGCCGTCGCCGCCAGCACCCGCTCGATACGCTTCAGGTCGACGATCTTGGCGCGCACGTCCGCCAGATGTTGTTCGGTCCTCTCCTTGATTTCGGCGCAGGTCTGGTTGCCGCCGTCGACGAGTTGGAGCAAACCCCGGATTTCCTCGATGGCGAAGCCGAGCTCGCGGGCGCGCAGGATGAACCGCAGCCGCGAAACGTGCGCGTCGTCGTAAATCCGATAGCCGGCAGCTGTTCGCGATGGATCCGGCATCAACTTTATCTTCTCGTAGTAGCGGATGGTTTCGAGATTGCAGCCGGTCAGCCGCGCTAGTTCGCCACGCTGGATGCCCCTCCCGGAAACGTGATCGCGCATCGCTGAAATAACCCCTTGAGCCTGTAGCAGCTACAGACCGTATACACGAATCCAACGGAAATTCGAAAGACAAACCGATGAGTGTGACGACAAACAAGACGGCGGCACTTGAATCTGGCTCGCCGGACGGCAAGAAGGGCTGGTTTGCTGCGGGCGGTGCAGCCGGCGCGATCCTCGCTTCGGCCTGTTGCATCGGCCCGCTCGCGCTGCTTTCTCTCGGCATCTCCGGCGCCTGGATCGGCAATCTTACCGCACTCGAACCCTACAAGCCGATTTTTGCAACCGTCGCGCTGGTCTTCATCGGGCTGGGCTTCCGGCAAATCTATTTCAAGCCGAAGGCGGCCTGCGACGTGGAATCCTACTGCGCGCGGCCAGCATCTGCTTTCATTGCAAAGACGGCGCTGTGGCTTTCGACCGCCCTCGTGATTTTAGCCCTGACCATCGGTTGGTGGGCGCCGCTTTTCTACTGAACCCGACACCCGGAGACGATGCCATGAAACGACCTATCTTCCTTGCCGCTTCCGCGATGATGCTGAGCGGCATCTACCTTTTCGCGCCCCTCTCCAGCCCCACCTTCGCTCAGACCACGGGGTCGGGGGCAGCGCTTCAGTCTGCCATTTTCGCGATCCAGAACATGACTTGCGCGCTCTGTCCGGTCACCGTCAAGAAAGCGATGGAAGGCGTCGATGGTGTTCAGTCCGTCGATATCGACTTTGATGCCAAGACCGCGACCGTCATCTTCGATCCTTCGGCAACCACGCCGGACGTGATCGCGGCCGCCTCGGCGAATGCCGGATATCCCGCAGCGGCAAAAGGTTGAGGTTGCAGGTTTGAAGGACGCGACAATTCTCAAGACAGGCATTGCCGGGTCCGTGGTCGCGGCGGTCTGCTGCTTTACGCCAGTTCTCGTCATCGGCCTCGGAGTAGTTGGCCTTTCGGCCTGGCTCGCCTGGCTCGATTACGTCCTGCTTCCCGCGCTCGTCCTGTTCGTTGGTGTCACCGCCTACGGGCTCTGGCGGCGCCAGCGCAGCGCAGGCCCCACCAGACCTTGAAGAACGAAAGAAAATGATATGGACGATTGCTGTTCGGTCCCGCGCAAAGGGGGCTACGACCTCGCCGTGATCGGCGCAGGCTCCGCCGGGTTTTCGGCGGCGATTACGGCGGCCAACGAAGGAGCCCGCGTCGCGCTGATCGGCCACGGCCTGATCGGCGGCACCTGCGTGAACATCGGCTGCGTGCCGTCCAAGACCATGATCCGGGCCGCAGAAGCCTTGTATGGAGCGAAAGCCGCATCGCGTTTCGCCGGGATCGCGGGCGAGGCGAATGTCACGGACTGGTTCGCTGTCGTCTCGGCGAAGGATGAACTGGTATCGATGCTCCGGCAAAAGAAGTATGCCGACCTGCTGCCGGATTATGACGGTGTGACCTACATCGATAGTCGGGCCCAATTCGCCGGCGACACCCTAAACATCGATGGCGCACCGATAGGCGTCGGCAAGATCATTATCGCGACAGGTGCCGCGCCTGCCCTGCCGGATATCGAAGGCATCGCTGACGTGGCGGTTCTCACAAGTACGACGGCGCTGGAACTGACCGAACTGCCAACTTCGCTCCTCGTTATCGGCGGCGGCTATGTTGGTTGCGAACTCGCACAAATGTTCGCGCGGATGGGCACGGCGGTCACTCTTGTGACCCGCAGCCGGGTTTTGCCCGAGGCGGAGCCCGAAGTATCGGCAGCGCTCACTGACTATCTTCGCGCGGAAGGCGTCACCGTTCGAACGGGCCTATCCTATCGCCGGATCAACCGGAGCAATGACCGGATGACGCTTATTGTCCGGGTTGACGGTCGCGACGAAACGCTAACGGCCGCCCAGGTTCTGGCGGCCACGGGACGAACGCCCAACACATGGGGCATGAACCTCGCCGAGGCAGGCGTTGAGACCGACGTGTGGGGCGCAGTGGTGGTCGATGACCGGATGCGCACGACGAAACCGAGAGTGTATGCGGCCGGCGATGTGACGGGCAGAGACCAGTTCGTCTATATGGCCGCATACGGCGCAAAGCTGGCGGCGCGCAATGCCCTGAACGGCGACAGCCTGATCTATGACAACAGCTTCATGCCCTGGGTGGTGTTCACCGATCCTCAAATTGCCGGCGCGGGACTTACGGAAGCACAGGCGCTTGCGGCTGGATATGAGGTAAAGACCTCGATTGTCCCGCTTGACCAGGTTCCGCGGGCGCTGGCCGCCCGTGACACGCGCGGCCTCATCAAGCTTGTGGCGGATGCCCAAACCGACCGGCTGCTGGGCGGCCAGATTCTGGCGCCGGAAGGCGCCGACACGGTTCAGACACTGGTCCTCGCCCTGAAGCATCGAATGACGGCGCAGGCGCTCGGAGAGACGATCTTCCCCTATCTCACCACGGTCGAGGGGCTGAAGCTTGCCGCCCAGACGTTCGATAAGGACGTAACGAAACTTTCATGTTGCGCCGGGTAGCCTTCATGAACCATCCCCCAGGGGGCTTACCGATCGGCGCGGTAATTTCTGCCATTTCACTGGCACATTTCCTAGCGACGTTTGTGTCGGAGGGGCGCTCATCGGCTCGCGAACAGCACATGTGATTTACATCGGAGACGGGAACGGCGGGCCAGCGCAGATATCGGATGGGCTGCGTGCTCAGTCGATGGTCAAGTTTTGTAGCATCGGAAATGCTGGAAACGAACAGGTCGAAATTCGCATGTGTTGCCATGGATGCGATTCAGGTCGCGCGTTTAGGAATCGCAAAAATCCCTATTTGCGACGCTTCACAACCTGCCCGGAATTCGCGACACTGCCTAGCGGGGTTCGAACCGATGCTAATGTTGCATGTTGTGCAGGATCAATTGAATTCTCAGCCAGAAATGTATCACAAAAATTCAGAAGACGGCCATCGCACACACCGTTTCCAACGGGCTCTGTGTCTAGGGATTACGATACCTCCAAGGAAATCCGTAGCTTGGTCTTTTTCAACCAATTCAGATTCTGGAACCCGCGGCCCCGTCCGCACCCCGGCGCAAACTTTCTCAAAATTCAGTCCGCTTCCAATATCTCGAAGCCACGCTTGACTGCCGGACGCTCCATGACTCGCGCGTACCATGCGGCCACTTCGGAATAGTCGCCAAGTGTCATGTCCCAGCGCTGAAGGGCGCGCAGCCACGGCACGAGTGCGATATCGGCAATGGAATAATCGCCGGCGATGAAGTCGCGTGTCGCCAGCGCACCGTTCATCACCTCAAGCAGACGCAAGACTTCGTTGCGATAGCGCGCAAAGGCATAGTCCAGACGGGGTTGGTGACGCCGGAAATGATTGTATTGTCCGGCCATCGGACCGACGCTGGAAACCTGAAAAAACAGCCATTGAAGGGCTTCCGTGCGGCCTGTCCCTTTAACCGGCAAAAGCATTTGCGACTTTTCGGCAAGATAGATGAGCACAGCCCCGGACTCGCCGATCGTAAGGTTTGTGTCACGATCAACGATGACCGGGATTTTGCCGTTGGGATTGAGGCGCAAGAATTCCGGCCGATGCTGATCTCTTGCCGATAGGTCGAGCCTGTGGAGATCGTACCTCAAGGTCGTTTCCTCGAGCATGATCGTCGCCTTACGCCCATTGGGTGTGCTCGCGGCATACAGATCGATCACGTCCTCGTTTCCGGCGTCAACTGCGCGCGATCCCTGAACGCCAGCCGGCAGCCGGCCCACAGAAACAAGGCGAACAGCAAATGCGGAAAGAGCGACGCGATAATCAATTTCGGACTGATCCCCAGACCAAGGAACCCCCAGCCGGCGATCGGAAACATGACCACAAGAGCAATCACCCAGAGCGCCAGCGCGAGCCAGAGCGCATTGAGGAACGTGAGCCTGTCGCGAAACAGCACCACAAACACAACGGACCAGAAGGCCACGTAGACCAAGTGAAACAACAGACCGATCGGCAGGGGCAGCGTTCGTCCGAAAAGCGTTTCCGCGAAGGCCAGGCTTGGCTGTTCGGGCATTGGCGCAATGCCGGACTTGAACGCCGGAACCATCACGGCTGACAGAAGAATTGCGTTCAGCACGCCGATCCCGATAGCCTTCCAATAGTCGCGTGTCGGAAAGCTCCGTATCTTGTCGGGTAACGCCATCACAGGGTCTCCTCTTCTCGCATTTCGCATTCTGTTGAACAGGCACAACAGACAGTGTACTTCCTGTAGGAGCTACAGGAGCAACGGGCGATGATCGAAACATCAATCACAAAGACGAGAGCGGACCCCTTTACGATTGGCGCTCTGTCTAAACGAACAGGCGTCAATATCGAAACGATTCGCTACTATGAAAAGATTGGGCTCCTGGCCGTACCGGCGCGAACGGCCGGCGGACGACGGGTCTACGATCAGACGGGGCTGCGACGGCTGACGTTTATTCGGCGGGCTCGAGAACTCGGCTTTCCAATCACTGAAATAAGGAGCTTGATCGCACTGGGTGAACCCACGCAGATGGGCTGTCTTGACGTTTGCTCGATCGCCGAACGCCACCTCGGCACTGTCCGCGCTCGGATCGCCGACCTCAATCGGCTCGAACGTCAGCTTGCGCTGGCGATGGAGCGATGTCGGGTGGAAGGCGGTGCTTCCGATTGCGGTGTTGTGGACGCGCTCTGCGTCTCAGATGCGGACAGGTTCGACGAGCATGAAAGCGAAAGAACTGCTTAAGCGACGGTCCCGTCAATTCGACACCCGGTTCCTCCAACGTTTGAAGGCCACGAGCGTCCAAATAGCCTCGACCAAGCCAAACGGCCAGGCACCGTGCAAAAAACCATAAACTGAGGCCAGAACGTACGCAAACGCAAACGAGTTGGATGCGACTGCGTCAAGCACTTTGCCGGTGCGGAGGATGAAGCACATGGGACCATGGGAAGCCAACTGTGTCGCCCACACGCGCAAGCGCGCCATCTGTTTGCCGACGCCCATGGCGCCGGCGCATGAAATTGTCCCAAAATTGTCCGGGGATTATTACAATCCGCGCTGAATCAGATGACACCGCGTGCCCGCTTTGCCAGACATTTCGCAATCGCGTCCACAGCCACCATACGCGGCATACCAAGTCTGCCTTGCTCGGAACGAGCGGGTCCACCTCCATCTCATTAGGCGCCACTTATTCTATGATGAGGGCATCGCGTTGAGAGTACGCTAAACAACGCGGCCTTTATCAACCAAAGACAGCTACGACTGATTTGATGACGATGCCGCCGTCTGGGCTTCTGCGCATTTGGCGACCGGTGGCGGCGCGGAAGACCTGGAGCAGTTGCAGCGCCGGCGGTACGCGTGACCAGAGCGTCTGCACGATCTGGCGGCCCCGCCGCGTCTTGCGTACAGCCTGTCCCGTAACGACCCGCTGCGACCAGCGGAAGCCCATCTCATGGAAATACAGGTCGGCATGCTGCGGGCTGATGTGATGAAAAACACCGGCAATAGTTCGCCGAATGCGGGAGTTGAATCCTTCGGCGGAATTGACGTGAACAGCATCGCGAACGTACTCGCGATTAGAGTGGTTTACCGTCTCATGCGCCGCAAAGCTCTCGCCGACAGCCATGAAGGCCTTCGCTTCATCGCTCATCAGGTGGGCATCGGGCTCGATCCGCATCTCAATCGCGCGTTCGGCTGCCCGCAATGAAAGGCCAGTAACAACTGCAGCACGCGCATCACCGGCAAGTGTGCCAGGTACATTGTCTACTGACCGCTGCACCATTCCGAGAACCGGTGCTTTCACGGTCTTCGCTTGACCTTTGCGGCCTCGTCCCGGAGGTGGCTCGTCAGGTTGCCTCCTTGGCCGGCCGCCGAGATAGAAGTGATCGATCTCCACCGTTCCCGCCAACGGGTTCTCACGCGCCACCATCAAACGCAGCGCGTGTCCCATTCTCCAGGCAGTGGGCTGGCTAACTCCGAGAGCTTCGGCCAATCGCACCGAGGACATCCCCTTGTCCGATTGTAGCATGAGCCACATCGCTTTCAGCCAGATGCGCAGCGGCAGCTTCGTCGAATGCAGGGGCGTGTGTGTCGTGACTGTGAACTGGAACCGGCAATCACCGTTCGAACACTGGTACAGCCCCGGTCTCGCGCGCCGCTTGCCCATGTCACGGCCGGCAATTGAGATCGAACGCTTGTATCCACAGGCCGGGCAGATGCGCCCATCTGGCCAAACCATGCTTTCAAGCAATCGTCGACAGTGATCCTCGTCGCGAAAGGCGACGATCATGTCCTCAACGGTACGAATTTCAGCAAGGGCAGCCAGTACGGCTTCTGACATTCTCATCTCCTCGGATCACGCCGAAGAATCTCATGAAATGCCTTTCACCGCAAGACAATTGCTGTCTTTGGTTGATAAAGGCCAGACACGCTAAGACCGAACGAAGCATGAATATGCCGTGCCGAAAAGCCTACCCGCGCTCGCTATTCAAAACTCCCGCGCAACTTAGCCCCACCGATCATCCTTGTCAGCATAGCAGAGCGCCACAGTTTGCCATCGGGAACGAATAGTGTACAAAGTTCTGCCCGCATGGTTGGTTTGAATGACGTTGGCGTGCGGGGAATGACGGGTTACCAATGGGCGTGGCCACAGCCCGAACGCAATCCGCAAGGCAGAAGCGGGGCCACCAGGACCAACCTTGATCCTGCAAAGTAGCTGCCATCTTTCGCGCAAAGGTCATCGAGCCGCGAAAGGCCTGAAGGCGACGGGCCGGCTCCGACGAGCATGAACAGATAAAGAGAGCTTAGAGTCATACGGAGATATCGGCCATGACCGGCAAGTGGTCACAGCAAGGCGTCCCGCAGAAGGGTTGGACGTGCACCGATGTCGACGACCTGGGCGAACCCGCAGAAACCTGCGAAATGTGCGAGGTGGTCCAGATCCGCTATGTGCATTACATGAGCCATCCTGATTTTGTGGGCACCCTGGCCGTCGGCTGTGTTTGCGCCGAGCGGATGGAGGACGACTACACCGGCCCTCGCCGCCGGGAACAGGCCCTTAAAGGCGCCGCTGCGTGGCGCGGCCGCTGGCTCCTCCGCAAGTGGCAGAGGTCGCGGGCAGGCAACAGCTACATCAACACCGACGGGTTCAATATCAATATCTACGCCAAAGCAGGAGGAGGCTGGGGCGGCCGCATTCTCGAGCGTGCAGCCAACCGAGTGGTCGAGGCTCGTAGGCAATACCCAACCGAGGATGCCGCCAAGCTCGGGGCCTTCGCCGGTATGATATTCCTTAAAGGTCGCGGCTGGGGTGTGGCTCGACCTTTAAGGCCGGGTTTATCGACTTAGGCGACGTCTCAGACGTTCCGCAGACGTCATTTCGGCCTCTTCATCATCTTCCTCCTGATCGCCGGATACGGCGTCCCGCGAAAGCATGACCAGGGCGAAGCCCTCACGCTGAAGAAGGACCTGCTCATAGAGCGGCGCGGGTTGTCGACCTCTTTCCACCTGGAGCCACACGCCGGCATCGGTTTCATCAATGTCACTGGGCACACCCATCTCATGCTGTCGGCGGCGTAGCAGCGAATGTGCGGGGACCATGGCCCCGGCCGGGATCGAAAGTCTTGGAAATTTGAGGGGGTCGCGATAATCGCGCAGCACCTTGCCGTTCTGCGTCACCACGATCGCGACAGGTTCTTCCCGAAACCGTACGTAAGCGCGGCCAGCCGCCTCTTTGCTGACTTCATACTTCAGGGCGATGCCTGATAGCTGGCGGATGTCGGGGTCTTTGCCCGCGGCAGTGTCCACGCGAAATTTCGGCGGGGGCATGAGGATCTGCGAGGCAAAGCGATTGGCCTCGACTTCCATCTTCAGACGACGGTCCGATTCTCCCCTTTCAGCTCCCGCATGTCCTGCAACTTGCAAAGAAACCGCCCTTCGGCCGACGGCACATGCGACGGCATCAAGAAATGCCCAAGCTCGTGGGCTATGGTGAAGCGCCGACGCTCGGGTGGGCTCGCCTCGTTGAAAAGAATCGATCCGTTAAACTTGTCGGGCATGGTGATAAGCCCGCCTTCGTAGCCTTGTGTCGTCAGCGGCACGATCTCGTGGATGTCCAACGCCAGGCACAATTCCTCGATAGGCACCGGAATCGGCAATTGCGGCTCGTGTCTCAGGATTTCCAGGACGAGGCGCTCGGGGCCGCCCGCGTCGGCCAAGTCCATACGCGTGATGTTCATGGTTTCCGACTGGCCTTCAGCCGCTCGGCAATCAGCGCAATGGTCTGGCGGTCCTCCGGCTCCAGTTCGCTGAGATTGCGATAAAGGGCCACCAGATCAGGTTCTTCCGCCGCAGCGGTCGGATCTTCACCGACCAGTTCGGCGACGCCGATCTTGTAGAAGTCCGCCAGGCTCTTAAGCAGTGTAAGCGAGGGGTTCTTGCTTGCACCGCGTTCCAGGTCCCAGATGTGGGCCTTCGAGGCGCCGACTGCATCCGCCACTTCCTGCAGGGATTTCCCGCTCCGCACCCGCAGCTGTTTGAGCTTCACCGCCAACTCAACCATTCATTCCGTACTCCACGTGACAGCGGCGCGCACGCTTGCGCGGCACGCCGTCTGATTTGTTTCCACAGGATCATACCACAAAACTTGACGCAAGCCTTGTCGTAAGATAAAGTCGTACACATATGTATGGTGTACACCGCAACGGAGACCTTTATGGGCAAAAATCAGCATGTCGTTCCCCGTAAAGGCCAATGGGCCGTCGTCGGCGCCGGTAACAGCCGGGCCACGTCGCTTCATCCCACGCAGGGCGGCGCGATCTCATCTGCACGCGACATCGCCATCAACCAGCACAGCGAGGTGGTGATCCATCGGCCCAACGGGCAGATCCGTGACTCTAACTCCTACGGCAACGACCCCTACCCTCCCAAGGGCTAACAGAAGGGGGAGCATGAGGAATTGTGTGGCAGGTGCCCGCCCCGGGTGAATGCGATATAGGTTTTGCGATGATTTCCGCCGAGGCCGCATTCTTGAAACCGTCATGCACGAGAGGACGTTCACGGCCCGCGACAGATCGCAAACCGCCGCTGGATGAGACAACGTCGACGACCCTGCAATTTCGGATCTGGCTAAAAGGCGTGAGCCCGATGGTGTGGCGTCGGGTGCAGGTACCGTCGACAATGAACCTGCGCGAGTTTCACGGCGTTCTTCAGGTCGCGATAGGCTGGGAAAGCATCCACCTCTACCAGTTCATCGTGCATACGGTCCGCTACGGTTCTTGGGAAACGGCGGCAAGTTCGCCCAACATTTCGCTCGGCGACCTGAAACTGCGCAAAGGCAGCCGGTTTTTGTACGAATACGACCTCAACATTCCCTGGCAACATGAAATCCGTCTGGAAGACCGCCGCATGCCTGCACCGCCATCGCATTATCCGTGCTGCGTCGGCGGCGACGGCAACTGCCCCCCGGAGGATAGCGGTGGACCTGAAGCCTGGATGCGGCAGCTGGACGATGCGCTCGGCTATGAGATGTATGACGATCTCGCCACGACGACTGAATTGATCAAGGAGATCAGCGAAACGCGCTCGTTTGCAGTCCTCGACGATCCGGAGCGCGCTGAGGAATTGCGCGAGACGCTTTTGCGGATCGAGGAAGGCGCAGCCCTGTTGGGCAAACACTTCGAGCAACGGCAGGTGAACAAGCGCCTGCGGCAGGACGAACATCTCGACCTCATGTATCAGCAGATGTGATCTGGCTGCTTTAGGCTGTGTCCGTCCGAGAGACGATCAACCTCCAGGAAGGCCGCGTCGTGACCGCTTTTATGTTGGATACTGTGTAGCGGGGAAACATCCGGTTCGGAAGGTTATCGGTTTTCCACGCTGTCAATTCCGGAAACCCGTTACGTGAGGTGCGGCATGCAGGTTCGAATCATCATGGAAATCACTGGCGAGGACGGTGGGCTGATCGCAAGCGAGGTTGCCGCCGATTTGGACAAGATCACGAAGGGCGCCGAGGATCTCGGCCTGTCGCTCACCGAGGGCAAGGCCCTGCTTGCGAAACTCCAACAAAAGATGGTGGAGACGCAGGTGGAATTATGGCTGAAGGAAAACCGCGAGAAAGACGGCCACCGTTTGCGGCACAAGGGATACTATCCCGTAACGTTCCATACCCTTTTCGGCGATGTCCGGCTCAAGAGTCCACGATACGGCCTGCCGAGCGGGGAAGGAAGCAACGGTCCAGCGACGATTTCGCCTTTGAGGCAACTCATTCCCGATCATATCGCGCCCGAACGCCTGTACCTCGAAACGCGCTGGGCCTCGCTGGTGCCCTTTGCTGCCGCGGCCGAGTTGCTCTCCGATGTGCTTCCTATCGACTGCGGCGCCAACGCCACCACGGTGCGGCAACACGCGCTGCGAACCGCTGCCCGGATCGAGCGGGAACTGACGGAAGAACGGGTTTCCTTCATGCAGGCTTCTTGTCCACGTGACTGGATGGATCTGCCGGTTCCGGATGGTCGAATCGTTATCGGTCTGGATGGCGGATACATCCGGGATCGCAACGACCGTAAGAAAAACTTCGAGTTGATCGTCGGACGCTCACTGCCCGAGGACGGCGATCCGCGCTATATTGGCTTCGTCCATGGCTATGATCGAAAGCCGCAGCGCCGAATCCTGGATCATTTGAAGAAGCAGGGTGTGCAGGCCAACCAGGATATTACATTCATCACCGACGGAGGCGAGGAAGTCCGCTCGCTGGCCGAAATGATCGCTCCGGCCAGCGAGCACGTGCTCGACTGGTTCCACATTACCATGCGGATCGCCGTGCTTCGCCAGTTCGCCCAGGGACTTCGCAACCATGACGAGGAAGCCGGCAACGATTTGCTCGGCATGCTCTTCCGAATCAAATGGTATCTCTGGCACGGCAACACGTACCGGGCTCGTGAGGAGATCGGCGACTTGTATTGCAGTGCCGAGTGCGTGGAAACCGACTATCCCAACATGCGCAAATTCCGGACCGCGATCAGCGAATTCCAGTCCTACATCGCCGCGAACAACGCAAGCCTGATCAATTACGGCGAGCGCTACCGATCCGGAGAGCGGATATCCTCAGCCTTCGTCGAGGCCACCGTCAATGCCGTCATCAGCAAGCGCTTCGCCAAAAAGCAGCAGATGCAATGGAGCCGGACCGGCGCGCATCTCCTGCTGCAAACCAGAACCCAGACCCTCGACGGCTCTTTGCGCTCCACATTCGAGAAATGGTATCCGGGCATGGCAAACGACAATCAGAACGTTGCCGACAACCGAGCGGCCGCCTGACTGCCACACAGATCCTCATGCTCCCCTTATTGTGCTGAAAGCGTTGGTCCCGGGGTGTAAAATCGCATGCAAAGTTGGCCCCCTTAGCGGGGATTTTCGCGACCAAAACTGACCCCTGCTGAACTGTTTTACAATCCGCCCTTCCGGCCTTTCGGGCTGCAGGGAGGGCGATGCGGGGGAATGATTGACGTGGATTTGATAGGGCAGATACGGCGTGCGTTTCATGACCAAGGCCGGGGGATCAAGACGATCGCCCGGGAGTTTTCGGTGTCGCGGACGACGGTTCGCAAGGTCGTGCGTGGCGGCGAGACAGAATTCCGATACGAACGTGGCGTTCAGCCGGCGCCCAAGCTCGGGGCGTATGTCGAAGAGCTGACGCGGATTCTGACATCGGAAGCAGCGCTTCCCCGTCGGGAACGGCGCTCGACACAACGTCTTTTCGAGGAACTGCGCGGTCGCGGCTATGAGGGCGCCCACGACAGCGTTCATCGGTTTGCCAGGATGTGACTTTCCATTAAACCGGAGACCGGAAAGAAGTTGGGGGTGTCAGGCGGCGATGGGCAATAAATCTAGGTCAGATATCGTGCCTGTTACTCGAGGCTGGACGACATTCGTGTAACGCTCCAGCCTGTCGTTCAGATGAGCTACCCGAACATTGAGCAGCAATTGCGCGCCGGTCCGCGACCACCGCATCTGTCGCTTCTTGCACATGCGCTGATTGATCAGCTGGTTGACAGTCGATTCTACATGGGCCGTCGAGACCCGTTCCCCACGCCGACGATGTGAAGCATAGTCTGCCAAGGAAGCTTTGTTTCGAAATGCGTAGTTTCGGAATTCCTGGAAGCGTTTGTGGAGATCGTCGATCCTCGCAGTGCTTTGCCGGGCCGTCTCAGCTTCGAGACGATGCGACAGGATGAGAGCGCCAAGTCGGGATATCGCGATCATCCATCGGGCATGCCGGGATCGGCCATGGTGCCACAAATTCCATCGAACGCTTCGCAAGGCGCGGCGATATCGGTTGAGCCGCGTTTCAGGATCGAGATCGCCAACTCCCAAGGTGTGATAGACGGCCCTCCACATCCAGGAGATGCGTCGATTGAGGTGGAACCAATCCAGCCGATGTTCCATGGCGCCGCTCAACCAGTCATCGGCCATGCGCTGCATTGCATCTTCGCCATCCGATAGGACCGTAAGCGTCGTTGCCGGCCCGCGCCCTGCTCGACGCAGTGCCGATCGGATGCGTTCCTTGGCAAGGCCGTCGAGATCGCGAACGGCAGCGAACATCTCGCCACTGCGATCCGGAGCTTCAATCCGGCCCAGCACCACCTCAAACTGCCGTCGCTGCATATGTGTTCGGGTTGCCCCGACAAATCCGCCATCTATGCCCACGACCATGTTCTCCGATGGAATGAGAGGCGCCGGCTTGTTGGAGATTTCTGCGACGGTCTCAGCCTCGATCTGTTGTCCAATTTCGAGAACGCGGTTGCGGATCGTAGCGTGGTTGAAGCGGTCGGAGTCCGGCAGGAAATCCCGCAGCAAGGTCGCTGCCTGGCGATAGGAGAATTCGCTGCCCAGCTTGGCCTGCAGATGACGGAGTTCCGGCGTAGAGCGATGCGGAAACAACGACGTCACAGGCGAAAGGTCACCGACCTGCCCGCAGCGGCAGGGCTCGAACCGAGGCGCCGATACACGGACCTGGCCGAAAATCGTGTCGATGCGCCGGCGCCGGCGATCCTTCGTTGTGAGCTGTTGCCCGCAGCCGGTGCATTGCCGTGCTTTTGTAATGAACGATTGGACCTGTGCGGAGGCAACTTCCATCTGGACCGCCCAGAGCAAGTGCTTTCCAGTGTCGTGCGACAGCCCGAGATCGCCAGCATCGGTCAACTCAGGACGATCAATTGTCGTCACCGTTGAGAAATGCAATCTCCCCTCGGCATCCCTATGCTCCAGCTTCAACGTCCATTCCATTCGGCATCTCCGATCAAAATCGGCGAAAGGCTACCGACGAATGCTTGCCGAATCCCCAACTTCTTTCCGGTCTCCCGCCTGAGGCCGCGGGAGCATTACCAGGAAGTTGCGATGACGTAGGTCGCTTGCCATTCTGAATTGCGTCCACTTCACCGGATGCACTGAAACGTCCCTGCCCGGACGTAGGTCGGATCATTCCGCTGATGCCGTTGCAGGTGAACGTCTACCACGTTCACACTGCGTCCATTACACTGGAATATCCCTCCCGCGAAAACCCATCATGCGGCGATCAAGTATCGACCGCGCAGACAACCATGCTCCCGGCAAACGTCAATCAGCGACCAATGCGAAACAGCGCTTCGCACTATATTCCGCTTCTCAACGCATCGTCTGGTCGGACACGACCGGTGGTCGGCCGAATAATGTCAAAAAGGCCTTGATTCAGGACTTGCGATTAGTTTCCGTTGTGATCAAGCACGTTTTTCGACCCATAGGCGATCCGATCAATCGGCCATTGCCCAAGCCAATCAATCAACTCTTTGAGGCCTTTGATGGTAT
This sequence comes from Mesorhizobium sp. G2-6-1, assembly GCF_055809095.1. NCBI lineage: Bacteria > Pseudomonadati > Pseudomonadota > Alphaproteobacteria > Hyphomicrobiales > Phyllobacteriaceae > Mesorhizobium > Mesorhizobium sp. G2-6-1. Next base: position 109,775 of record NZ_JBVVTF010000001.1, on the reverse strand, counting down.
TGGCAAATTGTCGCTCGCAGTCTGCAGGAAAGACATAGACATCAAGTGTAGCTTTTGAGATGTCGATGCCGACCGTTTGGGGTAGAGTGTTGTCCATCTTTTCCGCTGTCCTACTCTTGTCATCCGGGCCCGAAGCCCTGGTTTCCGTCCAGGTCTGGTGGAAAAGAAAGGGGTGATCACACTAATCGACGGTCCTCAACGACCGAGACAACTTCGATCCTTCCCCTTCCACCCGATCCGGGGTGGCCATCCCGGATCGGGCATCTCTCAATGCCCAAATTTAGCGAAAAAGTCATAAGACAAGACAACGGCATCTAGAGGGGATTGCGAACCTCCACTGTGCCGAAGACAGTTCGGATCCGGCGCGTCGTATAGTCTTTGACCGGCCGGAACATGTGGCAATCCGGGCAAACCCGGCGAAAGAGGGCATAGGTCTCCGCTTCATGGCTCACCACCGCATTCTGCAGCGTCGCCATGATCTTCTTGCCGTCGTCGATCGACAGCCCGATTTCGCTGTCGAACAGACACTCCCAGCTTTTGTTGATGCGGACCTCCTTCCCGAACGTGTCGCCAAATTCGTTCCTGCCCTCAATCGTGATCGTCCATTCCACCGCCACCGTCGCCTCCTTGAACAAAAACGATGATGATGGACCGCCCGGTGCAAACAAACCGTCGTCAACCCCAGAGAAGTTACCGGTCTCGCAGATTTGCCTGATCTGGCGTCTCAGTCGTGGCAGATCTGGGCAATGAATTCCCGGGCGCGCGCGGTTTTCGGTGAACCGAAGAATTCGTCGGGAGGCGCCTTTTCCACGACGCGACCGTTCGCCATGAACAACACGTCATGGCATACACGACGTGCGAAACCCATTTCATGCGTCACCACGATCATCGTGCTTCCCGCGTCAGCCAGTTCCACCATCAGATCGAGTACGCTGCCAATCGCTTCGGGATCGAGCGCCGATGTCGGCTCGTCAAACAGCAATATGTCGGGTTTCATGGCGAGCGCGCGTGCGATCGCCACCCGCTGCTGCTGGCCGCCGGAGAGCGCCTCGGGCATCTTTTCCGCATAGTCCGCAAGACCGACCGAATTTAACAGCGCCGCGGCTTGCGCCTCCGCCTCATCGCGCGCCACGCCCAGGTTGATTCGCGGCGCAAGAGCGATGTTGTCGAGTACGGTGAGATGCGGAAAGAGATTGAAATTCTGAAAGACCATCCCGACTTTTCGCCGCAGCGCCACGAGATCGCGCCCGCCGTGGCCGACCATGCGCGAGCCGATCCGTATTTCCCCGACATCCCATTCCTCGAGCCCGTTCAGGCAGCGCAGCAAGGTGGATTTCCCGGACCCCGACGGACCGCAAAGCACCATGCACCGGCCGCGCGTCACCGAAAGCTCGATATCGGCGAGCGCGCGGAAGTCGCCGAACCATTTGGACAGGCCTTCAACGCTGATGGATACGGCTTCCTTGTCCGCCATTGCTCAGGTCTCTCCGGCTTTTTCCCGACCCTGTTCGAGCCGGTGTTCGAGGCTTGCGCTGACGCGCGACAGAAAGAAACAGAAGCTCCAGTAAACGACCCCGACGAACAGATAACCTTCCGTCGCGAGACCGAGCCAGTGCGGATCGGCGACAGCGGCGGTGACGATGTTGAGGAAATCGAACAGGCCGACGACGAGGACATAGGTGGTGTCCTTGAACAGCGCCACCACCGTATTGAGGATGCCGGGCAGCACCGCCCGGATCGCCTGCGGTATCAGGATGTAGCCTTGGGCGGTCCAGAAGGTGAAGCCGAGCGCCGCCGCCGCCTCTTCCTGTCCCTTGCCGATGCTTTGCAGGCCGCCGCGAAACACTTCGGCGAGGTAGGATGAGGTGTAGAGCGTGATTCCGATCAGCGCCAGCGCCAGGCGCGGAAACTCGATGCCGGGCGGCAGGATCAGGGGCACCATGACAACCGCGATGAACAGCACGGCGATTAGCGGCAGTCCGCGCCAGACCTCGATGAAACCGGTGGCCAGCATGTGCAGCGCCGGCAATTGCGACATCCTCCCGAGTGCGAGCAGAAACCCGATCGGAAAGGCAAGGACGAAAGCCACCGTGCCGACATAGACGGTCATGGTCATGCCGCCCCATTGCGTCGTCGGAACGGGCAGGAGGCCAAGCAGCGCACCCTGCAGAACGAGCGTCGAAAGAACGGGGTAGAGAGCAAGAACCGCAACGACGATGGCTGTGCGTCCGCGGAAATTCGGGCCAAGGCCGATGGCGAGCACTGCGATCGGCGTTGCAAGCGCGAAGGCGGCGCGCCAGCGTTGGCTTTCCGGAAAGAACCCGAACGCGAATTGCGGCAGGCGGTTGACGACGAACGCCCAGCACGCCCCGTTTGGATCGCATCCCTGCCGACTGTCGGCAATCCATGTCGCATCGAAAACGGCCCATTGAAGAAACTCCGGCGCCAGCAGGGCGAGCGCAAGGGCAAACACTGCCCAAACCAGCAGGCTGAACGGCCGGTCGCGCAGCGCAGCCGTCGCCATCTGGGCCGGCCGTCGCCTCAGCGGAGCGGGCGGGCGGCGCGAGGGGATCGTAACGGCGCGTGTAGTCATCGTTCCTTCAGCCCCATACGGCTGTTATAGGCGGCCGAGACCGATCCGAGCGCCAGATTGATGGTCAGGTAGACCAGCGCCGTCAGCATGACGATTTCGATCGCGCGTCCGGTCTGGTTCAGCGACGTGCCGAGGAACACGCTGACGAGATCGGGAAATCCGACGACGGTCGCCAGCGACGACGCCTTGACGAGGTGGACATACTGGTTGGTGATCGGCGGCACCATCAGCCGCAATGCCTGCGGCAGCATGATCCGCCGCTGAATGAACCCGTGCCTGAAGCCAAGGGCGCGCGCCGCCTCGACCTGCCCCTTGTCGACACTCGCAATGCCGGCGCGCACGATTTCAGCGATGAAAGCGGCATTGTAGAGGGAGAGAGCGACGAGCAGCGCCACGAATTCGGGCATCAGCTTGGTCCCGCCACTGAAGTCAAATCCGGCCAGTGCCGGTCGTTCCCATTCCAGCAATGATGCCGCGACGATCATCGCGCCGGCGGCAAATAGCACGGCTGCCGCCGGCGTCCAGACATCGCGCCCACGACGGACCGGCACGCGCGGGCGTGTCAGCCAGGCGAGCGCCACGGACGCCACGCCGGCGAAAAACAGCACCGTGGCCAATGTGGCGTTGGGTCCGGCAAGAGGGGCGGGGAGGTAGATGCCGCGGTTGCTGAGGAAAAATCCGCCGCCGAGATCGAGCGCGTTCTGGACGACCGGCAAGGAGCGCAGCGCCACGGTCTGTGTGAAGATCAGGATCAGCAGGAGCGGAACGTTGCGGATCGCTTCGACATAGATCTGCGCGAGAAGCCTAACCGGCCTGGCCGAGGCGCTTCGCGCAAGTCCGATGACGACGCCGAGCAGTGTGGCCAATACGAGCGCCAGACTTGCGACATACAGAGTGTTCAAAATCCCGGCCAGATAGACCCTTGCGTAGGTTGCATCCGGCGACATCGGTATCAGGCTGAAGCTCATCGAAAAGCCGGCTTCCTGCCAGAGGAAGCCGAAGCCTCCGGTTAGACCGGTGGCTTTCAGGTTTCGCACGATGTTGTATATGAAGTAGCCGAAAACAATTGCGACGGCGCCGACTGTCAGGCCTTGGTAGGCCAGGGTCCGACGGCGCAGTTTTGCGCGCCGCGCGCGACCGGCGAAACGACCGTGCTCGGCTTCGTCGACTGCTGAATGTGGTCCGGTCAACGTTTCAGCCATGTCCGCCGCTGCCCGGTCGCTCAACGCACCGGCGGTGCATAGAGCAATCCGCCGTCGGTCCAAAGCCGGTTCCGGCCGCGGTCGATATTTGCCGGGCTCTTGGAGCCGAGCGTGCGTTCGAACAACTCACCGTAGTTGCCAACCGTTGAAATGACCTTGACGGCCCAGTCATTCTGGACACCCATCATGGCGCCGAAATCGCCTTCGGCGCCGAGGAAGCGGCGAACCGCAGGCTGCGACGAGGTCTTGGCCATCTCCGCGACGTTCGCCTGCGTAATCCCGACTTCCTCCGCAGTGATCAGGGCGTAGAGCGTCCATTTTACGAGATCCTCGAACTGCGGGTCATCCTGGCGCACCACCGGACCGAGCGGCTCCTTGGATATTATATCCGGCAAGATGACATAGTTTTCCGGTTGCGAAAGCCCGAGTCGATAAGACGCCAGGCCACCGACCTCGTTGGTATAGGCGTCACAGCGCCCTGCCTCGAGATTGGCCGTGCTCTGGTCCGGCGAGCTTACCGTGATGGGCGTATATTTCATCTCCTTGGTACGAAAATAATCGGCCAGGTTGAGCTCGGTCGTGGTGCCGGAGGTGACGCAGATCGAGGCGCCGGAAAGCTGCGTGGCTTCGGTTATCCCACTGTCCTTGCTGACCAGAAACCCTTGCCCGTCATAGATATAAATGCCCGCCCAGTCGAAACCGAGGTCGTTGTCGCGCGAGAAAGTCCACGTCGCCGACCGGGCAAGCATGTCGACGCTCGAAGACTGCAGCGAGGCGAAGGCGTTCTTGAATTCCAGCGGAACGAAATTCACCTTGGTCCCGTCGCCGAGCGCGGCGGCGGCGACCGCACGGCAGAAATCTGCCTCGAAACCCGTCCAGTTGCCCTGGTCGTCAACGGTGCTCTTGCCGATCGAAGTACCTGTACTGACCCCGCAATTCAGTTCGCCCCGCTGAGTGATTGCGTCGAGCGTGGCTCCTGCGTGGGCTACGGGCGGCAAGGCGATGATCGTCGTCGCCGCCAGAAGCAATTGTCCTGCTGTCGTTTTCATGTCGATTTCTCCTTCGCGCCCCTGTCTGTTCGCGGTCCGTCGCGGCGCTGCGACCGGTCGCCCGTTTATTCATTCGGCGGCATCCCTGAGCCGGCCCAGATATCGTTCAAGCCCCCGTTCCAGATCGTCACGCAGGTCGTCAAAGGCTTCGAGTCCGACGCCGATACGCACCAGCGGGCCGGCATCCACCCATCCGGCATCGCCGCCGCGCAGCACGCGCATGTCGGCGGGCGCCACCAGGCTGTGCAGACCGCCCCAACTTGCACCGATCCGGAAGATCGAGAGGTTTTCCAGAAGCGGCGCTAGATTGGCCGCATGCCGGCGCTCGAGAAGGACCGAGAACACGCTGCCGGCGCCGGAAAAGTCACGCGTCCAGAGGGCGTGACCGGGGTCGTCCGTCAGGGCGGGATGCAGCACACGGCGGACCCCGGCGCGGGTCTGAAGCCAATTTGCCAGAGCCAGGGCGGTGGCGGACTGTCGCTCCATCCGGACGGCCAGAGTTCCAAGTCCACGCAGCGTCAGGTAACAGTCATCCGGCGAGACGCCATATCCCAGCGCCTTCATCTGGTCTTTCAACCGGCGAAAGCGCGCGTCGTCTGCAACTGTGACGGATCCCATGAGGACATCGGAATGGCCGCTGACATATTTGGATAGCGCCTGTACGGCATAATCGACGCCGTGCGACAGGGCGCGAAATCCGAGCGGCGACGCCCAGGTCGCGTCGGCTGCAACCTCGGCGCCGGCGGAATGGGCGGCGGCGACGATCGCCGGAACGTCCTGCATCTCCATCCCGAACGATCCCGGCGCCTCGACCCAGACCAGGCGGGTGCGCGGCGTGACGAGCGCCGCGATATCCTCATCCGGCGCATAATAGATCACCTCGATATTGAGAGGGGCGAGAAGCGTGGCGGCAGCCTGGCGAGCCGGACCATAGGCGGAAAGGGGGATAAGCACGGCGTCGCCCGCCTTGAGGACGGTGAGGTTGACAAGCGTGATGGCTGCCATTCCCGAGGGCGTGATCACAGCTTTCTCACCGCCTTCCAGCCCGGCGATCGCCTTTTCCAGCGAGCGCAGGGCGGGATGGCCGTAAAGACCATAGGCATAACCGTCGTAGAATTCGCGATGCCGGTTCAGGAACTCCGCCACGGTGTCGAAAAGAATTGTCGATCCGCGGTGGACAGGCACGGTCAGTGCCCGGAAAGGTAGATCGTCGGCATCGGTGTGAAGAATTTCAGTGTCACGCTTCATGGATGAGCTTGCCGTTCCGAAAAGTCTGATGTTGTCAGCATCGGCGACTTCGATCATGATTTCAAATATTGATATATCCAGACCCTATGCAAAAACCTGATAGGATGAGGCTGTGAATTTTCGCCAGATTGAAGCGTTCCGCGCTGTTATGATGTGCGGCACCGCGAGCCGTGCCGCCGAAATGTTGCGGATTTCCCAGCCGGCCGTCAGCCGCCATATCGCCGAACTTGAAGCCTCGGCCCGGCTTGCGCTGTTCGAGCGGTTGAAAGGACGACTGAAACCGACTGCGGAGGGCCGGGCCTTCTTCGAGGAGGTCGAGCGGGCCTACACCGGTGTGGAGCGGCTGCGCTTCGCCGCTGAAAACATCAGGAGCTTTATTGGCGCGCGCCTGCGTATTGTCAGCATGCCGGCGCTCGGCCATGCCTTTCTGCCACGGGTGATCGGCAGGTTCGCCCGCGAATTTCCCGACGCTTCGGTTCTGCTGCAGGTGCGAAGTTCGGAAATTGTCCGGGAGGAGATCGCGGCGGGCAATTACGACCTCGGCTTTGCCGCCGACGAGATCAACGCCGCCGGTGTCGAGGTCCGCCCCTTCGCCAGTCCGGACGCGCTTTGTCTGATGCCGCTTGGCCACCGGCTGGCGGGAAACGACACGGTGAAGCCGGCTGATCTTGACGGGGAGCGTTTCGTGACACTGGCAACCCAGGACGCCGCACGGGGGCGATTCGACCGGATTTTCTCCGAAGCCGGCGTGCGGCCGAAAATCGTCAGCGAAACGCAATATTCCCTGACGGTCTGCAATCTCGTTCGCAATGGTGTCGGCATTGCGCTGGTCAATCCGTTCTCTTTCGACGGGCTGGACCTTACGGGTATGACGCTTGTACGGTTCCGGCCGCCGGTGCAGTTTCGTTCGCTTCTGGTGCTGCCGCCCAATCCGTCCCGCTCACGACTGACGGACGCTTTCCTGCGAATGGCCGAAATCGAGCGTGACCGGCAGGCAGCCACGTGGATGCAGCGACGGCCCGCAACGATGTAAAGGCCGGCGCCCAACCGAGCCCCGCGCTCCCGTGCGCGCATCACCGGCCTTGTGACCGTTGACTGACCGTCTTCGGCGCCCGTGCGCGCCCCGGTTTCACAGGGTCTATGCCGCCCGGGCCGAAGCGGGGCGGCTCGATCATCGGCGTGTCCGTCTCGATCGCATCGGCGAGGTCTTCGAGGATCGGGCATTCCGGACGGTCGTCGCCGTGGCAATTCTCCGCAAGATGCCGCAGCGTTCGGCTCATCTCGCGAAGATTTTCCGCCTTGCGTTCCAATTCTTGAACATGCTGGAGCGCGATGCGCTTGACGTCGGCGCTCGCCCGATCGCGCTCACGCCACAGCGCCAGAAGTTCGACCATCCTTTCAACCGAAAATCCGAGATCGCGAGCGCGGCGGATGAACCGCAGGGTATTCAGGTCCTTCTCGCTGTAATCGCGATAACCCGAAGGCGTACGCGGCGCCAGGGCGATTAGCCCTGTCGACTCATAATACCGGATCATCTTGGTCGACACGCCGGACGACCTGGCAGCATCTCCGATATTCATCGTGCATTCTCCGTGGCGTTGGTTTCTTCGGGCGTGAAGAACACATCGACATGCATGTCTTCCTCGCGCAGTCCGCGCTCCATGAGAAGCGGGCCTGCCGCGTCGATCATGGCGGGCGGTCCGGCCATGTAAACCTTCCAGTCGTCCATGTCCGCAACATCCGCCGCGACCGCGTCGGTAACGAAACCCGATGCGAACTTCGAGGGGACGTCTCCCGACAGGACCGGCTTGAACGACAGGTTTCGATACTCCCGGGTCATCTGTTCGAAGTAATCCACCAGATAGAGATCCCTGGATCGGCGAACCCCGAAATAGACGTGGATCGGCTGCTTCATGCCGTTTGTAACTGCGGTTCCGATGATGGATTTGATGGGCGCCAGACCGGAACCGCCGGCGATCGCCAGAATCGGTCCGGTATGGCGCTCGCGCAGGAAGGAACTGCCGAATGGTCCCCGGATCGTGACGGGCGCCCCGGTGGCGAGCGCGGTGGCGACGCGGCTGCTGGCCGCGCCGCCGGGAACGTGGCGGATATGGAATTCCAGTTCCGGGCTGCCTGGCATGTTGGCCATCGAATAGTCCCGTGTCGGCGCCTCGGGAAACGTCACCCGCGCGTACTGGCCGGCGGTGAAGTCCATCACGGCTCCGTCATCGGGCATCAGGCGCACCCGCTTGATATCGTGCGTGACATTTTCCAGTGCGACGACACGCGCCTGAAGGGTTGTGACCGGATGGTCGGCGGTCTCCTCATCCTTGCCGAGCCAGGAGACGCGCGCATCGCTCAATGGTTGTGCACGGCATGCCAGGATGATGCCCTCGCTGCGTTCTGCGTCGGAAAGGGCGAAAGGCGTGTGCGGCAGCAGATCGACATCGCCGGACAGAAGCCGTGATTTGCACGAGCCGCAGCGACCCGAACGGCATCCGTGCGGATAGGCGATGCCCTGTTCCAGCGCGACCTCCAGGATGGTCCGGCCCGCCGGAACGTCAATGGCGCGGTTCGCCTGGCGAATTTCGACCGTTCTTGTCATGGGTTTCCTCTTCTGGCCGCCTCGGCGATGCCGACGGTTTCGCCGTCGGGTTTCATGGTTTGGTCGTTCCGATTGTTGAGGGACGGCGGGTCCGCTGAAACGATCTCGACCGATGGTTTCACTGCGCCGCGACGAGCTGGCCGCGTTGGGTCTGCACGACGTCGGCATTTGCATCGATCGGCGCGCGGAAGGTCTTGAGCCGCAGGGCGTTGCCGAGCACGAAGACGCTGGAAACGGCCATAGCGCCGGCTGCGAAAACCGGCGACAACAGCAGCCCATAGGCCGGATAAAGGGCGCCGGCGGCGACCGGGATCAGAACCGTGTTGTAGGCGAAGGCCCAAAACAGGTTCTGCTGGATGTTGCGGATCGTCGCCTGAGAGAGGGCGATGGCGTTGGCGACGCCGCGCAGATCACCCGACATCAGCACCACGTCGGCGCTCTCAATGGCAATATCCGTGCCGGTGCCTATGGCAAGGCCGACATCGGCCTCGGCAAGCGCCGGCGCGTCGTTGATGCCGTCGCCGACGAAGGCGACGCCGCGCCCGCCGGTCCTGAGCCGCTTGATCGCCTCGACCTTGCCGGCAGGCAGCACCTCGGCCACCACCTCGTCGATTCCGAGCCGACTGGCGATCGCTTCGGCTGTGCGGCGGTTGTCGCCGGTGATCATCGCAACTTTCAAGCCGAGTTCGTGCAGCGCCTTGATCGCGTCGGGCGACGATCCCTTGAGCGGATCGGCGACGGCAATGATTGCGGCGAGCTTGCCGTCGATGACGGCGTAGAGCGGGCTTTTGCCCTCATCGCCCATGCGTTCGGCGTCCGCCCGGAAGGGCGCGACATCGAGACCGAGCTTCATCAGCAGCCGGTCCGCGCCAACGTGGATCTTGCGGCCACCGACATCCGCTTCAACGCCGAAGCCGGGCATAGCCTCGAAGCCGCCGGCCTCGGCGAGCAGCAAGCCTTCCTTCCTGGCAGCCTCGACGATGGCCTCGGCGATCGGATGTTCCGAACGCGTTTCGGCGGCCGCGACCAGCGCCAGCACCTGATCGCGGTCGAAACCTTGCGTGACCACAAGATCGGTCAGTTCGGGGCGACCCTTGGTCAGCGTGCCGGTCTTGTCGAGCGCGATCACCTGTGCGCCGCGCAGTGTCTGCAGGGCCTCGCCCTTGCGAAACAGGACGCCGAGTTCGGCGGCCCGGCCGGTGCCCACCATGATGGACGTCGGTGTGGCGAGCCCCATGGCGCAGGGGCAGGCGATGATCAATACCGCCACGGCATTGACCAGCGCGAATGTCAACGTCGGCGTCGGACCGAAGATGAGCCAGACAAGGAAAGTGGCGGTCGCGACCGCCATGACGGCCGGCACGAACCAGGTCGTAACTTTGTCGACCATCGCCTGAATCGGCAGTTTGGAGCCCTGCGCCTGTTCCACCATGCGAATGATCTGGGCAAGCACCGTGTCGGTGCCGACCTTGGTTGCGCGAAATGTAAACGATCCGATCTTGTTGATGGTGCCGCCGACGACCTCGGCGCCGGTGCCCTTTTGCACGGGAACCGGTTCGCCGGAGATCATCGATTCATCGACGAAGGACGACCCCTCGACGACCTCGCCGTCCACCGCGATCTTGTCGCCGGGGCGAACCAGCACGATGTCGCCCGCTTGAACCTCGCCGAGTGGCACCTCCACCATCTCGCCGTCACGCATGATGCGTGCGGTTTTCGGTTGCAGGCCCACCAGACGCCGGATCGCCTCGGAGGTGCGGCCCTTGGCGCGCGCCTCCAGGAAGCGGCCGAGCAGGATCAGCGTGACGATGACAGCCGCCGCTTCGTAATAGACATTGGCGGTGCCGGCCGGCAGCACCTGCGGCGCAAAGGTGGCGACCACGGAATAGCCCCAGGCGGCGGCCGTGCCGAGAGCGACGAGCGAGTTCATGTCGGGGGCGGCGCGCATCAGCGCCGGCACGCCTTTTTTGTAGAAGCGAAGCCCGGGCCCGAAAAGCACAATGCTGGCAAGCACGAATTGCAGATACCAGCTCTGCCGCACGCCGATCGTCGTCATGACCGCATCGTGGATCGCCGGAACGAGATGCGAGCCCATTTCCAGAACGAAGACCGGAAGGGTGAGGGCGGCTGCCAGAAACAGCGCGCTGCGTAAGCCGCGCGCCTCCTTCTCGCGGCCCTCCGCTTCGCGGTCGCCGGTCAGGCCGTTTATGCGGCGTGCTTCATAGCCCGCCTTGCCAACCGCATTCTCCAGATCACCGATCCCCGCAACGCCCGCGACAAACCCCACGGTCGCCTTCTCGGTCGCCAGATTGACGGAAACGTCGGTGACGCCGGGCACGGCTTTCAGCGCCTTCTCGATGCGGCCGATGCAGGAGGCGCACGACATGCCTTCGATCGCCAGTTCCGCCGTATCGGTCACGGCCTGATAGCCCGCATTCTCGATCGCCGCGACAATCGCCAGCGGGTTGGCTGTATCGGAAAACACGACATCGGCGCGCTCTGTCGCCAGGTTCACATTCGCTTCGGCGACGCCCGGCACAGCGCGAATGGATTTTTCGACCCTGCCGACGCAGGACGCGCAACTCATGCCCTCAATGCGAATACTGGTTGCGGATTGCCCGTCGCGACTGCGGGAGTCTTGCCTGTTCAACGTTGTTGCAGTTCCCATGAAAGGGCTCCTTGATTTCAGTATCGGACCAAGATGCGGCTTCCAACAATGGGAAGGTCAAGAGGGGAGACTAAAAAAACTGGCGTCAAAATCAGGCTTGACCTTGCTACCGTTGGAAGCCGCATCTTGCGATCATCGAAAAAAGGAGATCGAGACATGCATAAATATAAGGTGCCCGAAATGAGCTGCGGCCACTGCGCTGGCGTCGTTGAAAAAGCAGTCAAGAGCGTCGATCCGCAGGCCAGGATATCGGTCGACCTCAATGTCCGGGAGGTCGCGGTGGAAACCGCGGTAGCCGAGGGACGGGTTGCCGACGCCATCCGCTCGGCCGGCTATGAGAACGAGCGGATAGCCGGCTAGGTTGTCCACCTTCGATAGTTCTCGATTGCCGTGAAATGACAAACGGCAGAGGTGGCCAGCTCACATGTTCAGGCACGGATCAAACCGTTGCCCGCGCGCGCGTTCCAGGGTTCGAACGAGCGCAGCCGCCTCTGCCGTCAGGTTCAGGACGTTCAATTTGTGAACATACCAACCGGAGCAACAGTCTTGCCGCTGCTTCGATGGCGTAGGTTCGGCTTGGTATTCAGATGTGCGGGAAGCCCACGATAGGCGATGCAGGCAGCAAGTCCCGCGATCGAGACACCCGCCTTGGCGTGGCAGATGGTTGCGAGACGCGCCATAGTCGCCTGTTCATTTTGCAGCATTCAACCCCGGTGTGTGAGCCTCATAGTGGACCAGTGAATAATCCGATCGTGCGATGCGCGCCCAATTCGGCCGTTCAAACAGGAAAGTTCCGATGCCGGTGCGCTTGACCAGCCCGAAAACGACAACAGGACTGGCGACCGAAACAACGAGAACCGCGAAGCTGAGTGTTCCGGTGTCGGTGATCAGACCGCTCCACAAAGCCAATCCGCGGAAGATCGACATGGGTATGGTGAATGCGACGTAGACGACAAGCGAATGCTCGCCAAGCCAGCGGAGCCACTCCATGGACGAAAGCCGCACAAGCAACGCCCCCATGACGCAAAGCGCCACGGCGCCGGCGATTGCGAGAACAAGATGCAGTGGCGGGAATGCGGCCAATCCCATCCGGGTCGCTGAAGGACCAACCAAAAATCCCGGCGAAAAGACGAGCAATCCATTCACCAGCGCCCAGACAATCAATCCCGCGATGGAGAGGCCGCTATGGCGCTGCGCCCATTCGACAAGCCGGAACACTGATGGCGCCATTGCGTAGCCGACATAGAAGAAAACGAAATAGGCGGCGAACTGAGTGACGATGTAACTAACCGACTCGGCACCGGACATCTGCAATATGGCTGCCGCCAAAATGACCGCCGCATGGGGTATTTTCAATTGCCACGCCAATTTGGCGGCAAGCCCGAATATTCCCAGCATGTAGATGAACCACAACACGCCATACGGTGCGACAACCGACATGGCGATATCATGCAGCATCTTCAGCGGGTCCCGGTTGAAGATGCCGATTTTCAGGCCAATCATGATGATTGCCCACAAAAAATAGAAATAGAAATAGTGCACGATCCGGCGATCGGCATAGCGCTGCCACGGCCGGCTGATGACGCGCGACAGAAAAAGCCCCGAGATCAGAAAAAACTCGGGCATGCGAAACGGCGTCGCGAAACCGATAACGTAATGCAGGAACCCGGTTTCGCCGGTGTATTCGCCGGTGTTATAGGCCGAATACATCATGACAACGAGGATGATCGAAAGCCCTTTTGCCATGTCGACCCAAGGCATTCGCTCCGGGTTACGCATACACAAATCTCCCGGCCATCGGCGTTGTTTTGTCAGTGCGGCCTATCGTTGTGTATATGCAATAGCTGGCGGACCATTTCTTTTGGGTTAAGCCGATAGCCGTGCGAGGGCGTTCGTCTTCAATATTCATGTCGTGGTAAACAAGGTCTGACCCGCAGATCATTTTCAAAACCGCCCCTTGCCCTGCCCGCTCCACATTTGTAAATCAGCAATTGATCACATGGTCGCTTCGCCAGGGCGGCAAGGGGCGCGAGACCGGGTATTCACATCGACAGTGGATATAGGTTCGGGCGATTGGCATGATACAATCGGCGCCGGGCTGAATCGCTCCGGCATGGGGGACCAGGTGTTTTTCATTTTTCAAAACTTGTTCAAACGGCTCTTCTGCCCTCCAACCTAATTGCGCTGCTCGGCGGCCTTGGCCTTCTCGCCCTGATATTCAGGAGTCGAAAATTCGCGCTGACCCTGCTGGTTCTGTCATGCCTGCTATTGATGATTGCGGGCTGGACGCCGGCCGGTCCGGCTTTGATCATGGCGCTCGAAGATCGGTTTCCGCCCGCGGACCTGCCGGCGGAAATTACAGGAATCGTGATGCTTGGCGGGGCGGTGGATACACACATCACCGAGGATCGCGGCATCGTCGCGCTCAACGATAATGCCGAGCGCGTTGTCGCCGTCGTCGATTTGGCGCGGCGTTATCCGCAAGCGCGTATTCTGCTATCCGGAGGCAGCGCCCATCTCATCATCGGGCAAGGGCAAACGGAATCGGAAGCCGCGCGCCGCCTGCTCGTCGAGCTTGGCGTGCCTCAAGATCGCATCGAGATGGAAAACCGGTCCCGCACCACCTTTGAAAATGCCGTCAACAGCGTGGCGGTTGCCAAACCTGAGCCGGGGCAGACATGGCTTCTGATCACCTCCGCCTACAATATGCCGCGGGCGATGGCCTCGTTTCGGGCGGCCGATTTTCCAATTGTGCCCTATCCCACGGATTTCCGCACGCGGCCGGCCGATTTGCGCCGTCCGGTAGGCTCAATTGCAGGCGGATTGGCTCAGATTGACATGGCCGCGCATGAGTGGCTCGGATTGCTTGGCTATCGCCTGACCGGGAAAACAAAGCAATTCCTGCCGGGCCCTTAGCGCGCCGGCCGCATCTGGCAGGGAACACAGCGCCGGGTTACGCCGTTGCCTAAGGATCATCCATGTTGGGAAAGATTTTCGCATGTTTGTCCAGCCGATCGACTACCTGCTGGCGGTATGGTTTGTCGTCGCCGGGCTGAGCACCGCCTATGTCGCCTGGGACCAGTTCCGCAACAATCCCGAACCGGCGGTGATGAAGTGGGGGTTCGTACTCATCACGCTTTATCTCGGGCCGGTGGGATTGGTCCTTTACGTGCTTGCCGACAAGGAACCGCGACCGGGGACTCACGAGGAATAAATCAGGCCGCTTTGGAAACAGGGCATCGGCAGCACCATCCATTGCATCGCCGGCGATGCAACGGGCATCATCCTTGCCGCCGCGATCACTGCCGTATTGGGCCTGCCGATGTGGGTCGACATCATCGTCGAGTACATCGCCGGATTCTCGCTCGGGCTTTTTATCTACCAGGCCTTGTTCATGAAGAACATGATGGGCGGAACCTATTCGGAAAACGTCCGTAACTCGTTCATGCCCGAGTTCATCAGCATGAACGCGATGATGGCCGGGATGGCGCCGGTCATGGCTATCCTCATGATGGGACGCGACATGCGCGCCATGTGGCCTGGTGAATTTCTGTTCTGGGGCGTTATGGCGTTGGGCATCGGCGTTGGTTTCGCTGCCGCCTATCCATTCAATGTGTGGATGGTGTCCGAACGCATGAAGCACGGTCTCATGACTGTGCGCCCGGATGCCGAATCCGGCGACGCATCTTCAAAATCCGAGACCGGCGGCGACTACGCGCATTCGCACGCAGGCCATGACGACAACAACGAAAAACAAAACGGTGGGAACGCAGATAGCGGGCATGATTCCGGTCTGTCTCCAGCTTTTGCGCCGACCCGCACCCAGATCGCCGCGATGGCATCGTTTACAACACTCATGCTTGTCGCGGGGTTCGCCTAACCCCGGCACCAAATTTTATCGCTTCACCTCCGACCAGTATGGCGCGTTCCATATCATTGCCATGAACGCCAATGCGAGCGAGGCCATCTACGTTCTCGACGGTCTGCTGTATCATGGCAGCGATCTCGCTATCGAAACCCATTATGTCGATACCGGCGGGGTTAGCGACATGAGTTTCGGTCTTTGCCATCTTGTCGGGTTCCAGCTTGTGCCCCGGTTGCGTGGCCTCAAGGATCGTTGGCTCTATCTATTCCCTGGCGACACGCCTCCCGAAAACCTCGCACCGCTCGTCGGCGAACCCATCAACGTCGAACGGATCAAGGCAAACTGGAATGACATCCTGCGTCTCGTTACCACGATCCGTTCCGGCTAGGTGCGGCCTTCAACCTTGCTGGCGAAACTGTCCGCATTCCCGCGCCAAAACGGACTGGCGCTCGCCTTGCGCGACATCGGACGCATCAATCGATCCATCTTCCTGCCGCAATGGTGGCAGAACCCGGAAATGCGCAGGAACGCCACTGCCGGCCTCAACAAGAGCGACGCCCAGAACACTTTGGCCCGGGCGCTGTTCTTCAATCGTCTCGGAGAACTGCGGAATAGAACATTCGAGAGCCAGTTCTACAGGGCGTCCGGACTGAACCTGCTCATCAACGCCATCGTCTACTGGAATACACTCTATCTCGAACAGACTTTCGCCGAGCTCAATCGCGAAGGCATTGCCACGCCGACCGACGTGATCAAGCACATCACGCCGCTCGGATGGCAGCATATCAGCCTCACCGGCGATTACATCTGGACCCCGACTGACAGTCTCGACCTCAGGCCGCTTCGGCGCGAGACGTCCATCCTAGCTGCTTGATCACCATATGTTCTTAAATGTCGGACAGATTCACCACTTTCGTGTCGTGACGCCATAATACGAATTTGACAGTATCCCTTGGGGGAGGATAGGATCGAATCATGTTCGAACACCGCCACTCCACCCATCCCGACGTTGTCAAGCGCCTCAAGCGCGCTGAAGGGCACCTACGCAGCGTCATCGCGATGATCGAGGGCGGCAAACCCTGCCTCGACATCGCACAACAGCTTCATGCGGTGGAGAAGGCGGTTGCGCAGGCCAAACGCACGCTGATCCACGATCATCTCGAACACTGCCTTGAAGAGACAATCGGACCCCTGCCGCTGGAAAAACGCGGTTCGGTCGACGAATTCAAGGCGATCGCAAAGTACCTCTGATGCTCGCCGTCCTAGCAAACCGCACCTACCGCCACCTGTTCGCCGCGCAGGTGATCGCGCTCCTCGGCACCGGGCTGCTGACCGTAGCACTAGGTCTGCTCGCGTTCGAACTCGCCGGCGAGAGTGCCGGAGCCGTTCTCGGGACCGCGCTCGCCATCAAGATGATTGCCTATGTTGGCGTCGCGCCTGTCGCTTCTGCCTTCGCGGAGCGCGTGCCACGCCGGGCCATGCTGGTGACGCTTGATCTCGTGCGGGCGGGCGTGGCGCTGTTCCTGCCCTTTGTCACAGAGATTTGGCAGATCTACATCCTGATCTTCGTGCTGCAGTCGGCATCCGCCGCTTTTACCCCGACCTTCCAGGCGACGATCCCGGACGTCCTGCCAGGCGAAAAGGAATATACCCGAGCCCTTTCGCTCTCCCGGTTGGCCTACGATCTCGAAAGCGTAGTCAGCCCGATCCTGGCAGCCGCGCTCTTGACAGTCATTTCCTTCCACAACCTGTTCGCCGGAACGGTCATCGGCTTCATTGTCTCGGCGACGTTGGTCGTCTCAGTCGTCTTACCGAGCCCGAAGCCCACCAAGCCGCGCGGTATCTATGACCGGACCACGCGCGGCATCCGCATCTATCTCGCCACACCGCGATTGCGTGGTCTGCTGGCGATCAACTTGGCAGTCGCGGCGGCTGGGGCCCCGGTTATCGTCAACACCGTTGTCTACGTGCAAGGGGTCTTCGGCCTCGACCCGAGCGACACTGCACTGGCTTTGGCAGCCTTCGGTGCAGGCTCCATGCTGGTCGCACTGGTGCTGCCCCGGTTACTCGACGCCATCCCCGACCGGACGGCGATGCTTGCTGGTGCGTCTGCCCTGGCAATCGCGACGATTGCCGCCGCAGCGATCCCTTCCTATGGATGGCTGCTGCCGCTCTGGATCGCGATCGGCGCAGGCTACTCGATGGCACAGACGCCGTCGGGACGGCTACTGCGACGCTCCGCGCATGCGGAAGATCGCCCGGCGCTGTTCGCCGCACAGTTCGCTTTTTCGCATGCATGCTGGCTCCTAACCTATCCGCTTGCAGGGTGGGCGGGAGCGACAATCGGACTTCCGGCAACGTCCGTTGTCCTGGCGTTGATCGCAGGGGCTGCCGTGGCCCTCGCCGCATGGCTGTGGCCCGCAACCGACCCAGAGGTAGTCAAGCATTCACATGACGGGTTGCCCGCCAGCCATCCGCACTTGAACGAGGGCGTCGCCGGCGGCCGGAACAGGCATCATGCCCACGCTTACGTGATCGACGACCTCCACGTCGTATGGCCGCATGCGCAGTGAGGCCACCTGGACGGGCCGTTGCCATGGATGACATCGCCATTCTCGGTGGTCTGTTCGCCATCGCCTTTGTTGCCGCGACGATCCTTCCAGCCCAGTCGGAAGCTGCCCTGGTCGGTCTCCTCGTCGCAGGAACGCAGTCGCCCGTCCTGCTTGTCACGGTCGCCAGCCTCGGCAACGTTCTCGGTGCGGTCGTCAATTGGGCGCTCGGGCGCGGCGTCGAGCGTTATCGCGACCGGAATTGGTTCCCGGTGAGTCAATTCTCACTCGACCGGGCGACGCGGTGGTATCGGAAGTGGGGACGCTGGATCTTGCTCCTTTCGTGGGCGCCCATTGGCGGGGATGCGCTGACCGTCGCCGCCGGCGTTCTCCGAGAGCCGCTCTGGAGCTTCGTCGTCCTCGTCACGATCGCCAAGACGTCGCGCTACATCATACTCGCATTCGCCACGCTGGGCATCATCGCATGATGAGCCTGTTCCAGGACATCGTCGCTATCCAGCGCGAGATCTACCTCGCCTTCGCCGACCGGATTGGTGACTTCACGAAGACCGGGGACTGGACGTTGCTCGCGGCCTACCTGCCGATGGGGATCCTTTTTGGCGCGGTGCATGCGCTGACGCCTGGACACAGCAAGGCGGTATCCGCTGGACTCAATGTTCGCGAAGCCGCCGCGCGCGTGAAAATCGGGAAGACTGCGCTCTACGAAGCCCTCAAAGTCGAAAAATCAGCCGCATCCAACGTCAAACCGGCGTAAGTTCTTCATACGTTCTCAAAAGTCGGACAGATCCACCACTTTCGTGTCGTGACGCCCTTCCGCTGGCCTTTGGCTGGTCGTGATCGTAGATCGTCCATATCCGACCTCAATCAAGAGGGACGCATCGGTTACTCGTCAGCGCGTCAAATGAGCATATATGCCCATGTTTCTGATGCGCATGACCCAAAAAACGCTTGACGTTCCAGTAACTGGAATCCCTACGTTGATCAAAACTCTGCACATGAGCGCTTACCACAGTGGCATCCATACTGTTTTTAGGAGTCTTTGGATGAATATTGGAGCAGCTTCCCGGAAGTCAGGCATCCCGACAAAAACCATCCGCTATTATGAAGATATAGGACTGGTTACAGCCGATCGAGCAGAAAACGGCTATCGAGACTATTCGATCACGGATGTGCATCGTCTTCGGTTCATGAAACGAGCACGTAGTCTCGGTTTCTCGGTGGCTGAATGCCGCCAATTGCTTTCTCTTTATGGTGACAAAGAGCGTGAAAGCTCGGACGTCAAATCGTTGGCCGAAACAAAGCTGGGTGAGATCAATTGCAAGATTGCAGAGTTGAAGGGACTTCGCGATGTTCTTACGCATCTCGTTCACCATTGTCATGGAGACGAGCGTCCCGATTGCCCCATACTTGACGATCTCGCAAGCAATGATGAAACGCTACAGTGAAGGCTGGGCTATCACCCACCGCGCTTTTCGCGATTGTCGTGAGCGTCGGTTTCGCAGCGGCAGCCACGAACCAACTCGTTGCACATCGGCAAGATGGAATGAAGCAGATGGCCGAGGCGGCCAAAATGATCGCTTTGATGTTCGATGGCAGACTTGAATTCGATCGGATCAGCTTCAAGCACGCGGCGGAAACCGTTCGACGAAATTCCGGCTCGACGCTTGTCGATCTGTTCCCCTCGAACACGCTTGGTGCACCTTCGGGTGCAAAACACAATATTGATGATGCGAAGAGCGAGTTCGCGGAGATAGCCCAACATCTGAACGAAGTGTCCGCGGCTATCTCCAAGGCCGCAGATGCCGCCCCTGACCGAATAGATGACACGATGCGGATGCTGCCCGGCACCATGGCTGGCAACAGTCTTCTCGGTAAGCGCAAAGATGCGCCGGTCGATACCGACTTGAGCAAGATTCCGGCAGAACATCTCCTGCATCTGATGCTACAGGATTGTACAAGTTGCCATGCGAAATTTCGCGCCAAGTCACCGTAATCCGGGAGCGGAATGGCGGGACTAAACATTCTAACCGTCGCGAGGGCACTTTAACTTTTGGCACGTCGGAACTGCATATGGAGATGGTTGTTGAAGTTCAGTGAACTGAAAGGATTGCGACGATGTTTGTTCAGCCCATCGATTATATTCTTGCTGTGTGGTTCATCTTTGCCGGATTGAGCACAGCGTATGTGGCCTGGGATCAATTTCGCAATAATCCCGAGCCGCCGGTAATGAAATGGGGGTTCATACTAGTCACCCTATATCTTGGGCCGGTTGGACTGCTGCTTTATGTGCTGGCGGACAAGGAACCAAGACCCGGTACACATGAGGAATTCATCAAACCCCTGTGGAAGCAGGGATTGGGAAGTACCATTCACTGCATTGCAGGTGACGCCACGGGTATCATCATCGCCGCTGCGATAACAGCGATCTTGGGGATGCCCATGTGGGTGGACATTATCGTGGAATATATTGCCGGTTTCGCGCTCGGATTGTTCATTTTCCAATCGCTGTTCATGAAGAACATGATGGGTGGGAGCTACTGGCAGAATGTTCGCAAATCATTCTTGCCGGAATTCATAAGCATGAACGCGATGATGGCGGGTATGGCTCCGGTCATGGCCGTCTTGATGATGGGCCGCGACATGCGCGCGATGTGGCCGGGCGAATTTCTGTTCTGGGGTGTGATGGCGCTCGGTATCGGCGTCGGCTTTGCCGTCGCCTACCCGTTCAATATATGGATGGTTTCAAAGGGCATGAAGCATGGGTTGATGACCGATCGTGGCAAGCAGTCGGCGTCCCAACATGATGACAGCACAAAGGATGAAGAAGACAATCCGCATGCCCAGCACGCAAATGGTCATTCGAGCGCCAAGCATGGAGCGAGTGCCTTGCCAGCGGCGTTCGCGCCGACATACACACAGGTTGCGGCAATGGCATGTTTTACGACGTTGATGTTGGTAGGTGGGTTTGCCTACCCCTTTACTCGGGTCAATATGACGCTTGGTGCACACGATGTCGGCGGCGTTATCATGCCTCCGGGTATGATCATGGATTTTGATACGCCCGGTGAGGCCATGCGCGACATGGCCGCTGTCGATCCCCGGCAAGTATCCTACACTGCTAAAGCAGATGAGATTGGCGGGCGTGTGCTCGAACCCCGCATTGAAGATGGCGTGAAGGTTTTTGACCTCGAAGCCTCTGTTATTCGCTGGGAGATATTGCCCGGCGAGACTGTGGAGGCGCTGGCATTCAACGGACAGGTGCCGGGCCCGACCATTCGGGTGACGCAAGGAGATAAAATTCGGGTCAATGTGAAAAACAGCCTGCCGGAGAGCACCACCGTTCACTGGCACGGCCTGATAGTGCCCAACGAAATGGATGGTCCGGCAAACATCACACAGGACCCCATTCAACCTGGGGAGACCTATTCTTATGAATATCAGGTGGATCAATTCGGTACTTATTTTTATCACTCGCACGATCATGTCGACCGGCAGCAGTCGTTGGGTCTCTATGGTGCGCTTATCATCGATCCGAGCAGTCCCGACGATGAACTCGATGCCGATCTTGAATACACTGTCCAGCTTCAGGAATGGCTGAAAAGGGAATGGCTTACCTATCCGGCAATGCCAATGGAGGGTGCTTTCCCGAACTTCTTTACGATCAATGGCAAATCCTTCCCCGCGACGGAAACCATTCGAATGAAACTGGGCGAGACGCTGAAGGTCCGTTTTGTGGGCTCGCATTCGATGGCGATCCACCCAATGCATATCCACGGAGGACCTTTCCAGGTTGTTGCGGTGGATGGCGAGACATTGCCTGATAGCGCCCGCTATTTGGCCGACACGGTCAATGTCGGTCCTGGTCAGCGTTACGATGTTCTTTGGCAAGCCCGACGACCCGGGAAATGGCTGATTCACTGTCACATTCCACATCACACCACCAACAATAATGTCGAGATGGACGGCGGTGGGGGTTTGATGCTGGTAATCGAAGTCTCAGAATAACGGGAATATTCTGAGACCAAGGGATGATGGAACACGCGGCGGAAGCGCAACGCTATAAATTGAGAGCAGTCTGAATGTGTGAACTCTATTGTCAGCGCTTTGCTGGAAGTGAGCGAAACGGCAATTGGTGCATCACGTCGCGATCACTTTCTGTTGCGATGCAATATAGTGTGTCTCTGTCGCTTGACAAATTGGACGAACAGTTGTTTCTCGGCCACCCATGAAAAATATCGGACAGATGAAGCTGGCAAATGTTGCGCTTTTTCGCGCAACGCTAATGCTTGCCTTTCTCATCCTGTCTTCACTCCAGCCAAATTTGGCAACGAAAGCCAACGCTGCGACCTATCATGGCGCCATGATGATGGATGCGGGTTCGGTGTCTGATGGATCTCAGGCCGGTTCAATGCACCTTCACACGAAACAGAGCGTTGCTGACGAGCGCGGCCCGACAAGCAAACATGATCATCATGGCAAGTCACTTGCGGACCAGGAGTGCGAGGTTCACTGTGCGCCGCTGACCGCAGTTGCAGTGGAATGCCCGTTCATTCGACAACCTAAAGTCAGGTGTTATTCGCCATCCGTCGCTTCTGCGTCTTTTGATGGCGAATATGCCGAATTTGCCAGGCCTCCCAGACATCTGAACTGATAGCGCACCTTTGAGGTGCGGCGCGCCGCGTCCGGCTTCTGGCCGCGCGGGTCCACGCTTATGTCAAGTTCAGGAACTTTCAATGAAAATCCCATCGTTCGTGGTGCTTGTGGCTCTGCCTTTGGCCGGGTGCGCGGTAACAGCACCGCCAGGCATTCTTCCGGCTTTCGATCCCTCCGATCCCACATTGGGCATCAAAAAGACGCACTATCACCCGGTTATCGTTGACTACAGCCACCGCGATCCCGTCGATCCGCAAGATTGGCGACGGCTTAATAACGACCTGTCTCCGGCCAAAGGGGAGGTCGGATCATGACGTCGCCTCTTGGAAAGATGCTCGCTGTATCAGCAATTACCGTTTTTGCTGCGGGCTGCGCGACGACCTCAACAGAAGGCGTCTCGGACGCGATGGCGGGGTTCACAACCGTGGCTGCCCGGACATCATCGGTGACTGGCAAACAGCCCGTGTGGGTACAATCTGGTGCCGAGGCCAGAACGCTTTCTGAGCACGTGCAGAAACTGGTGCGCAACAAGACGGTTGGACCCGATGTTGCGGTTCAGGTGGCGCTTCTCAATAATAAAGGCCTTCAGGCCGCATATGCCGATATCGGCCTGTCGGCGGCTGACGTCTGGCAACAATCCATGCTCATTAACCCGACTGTTTCGATCGGGCTGATCGGCGTCGATCCGATTAGATCGGTCGAGAGTGCGGTCGTCAGCAATATTCTGGCGGCGATCACGCGGTCGCAGCGTGTGGCGGTCGCGCAAACACGGTTCCGGCAGGCACAATTGCGGGCCGCTGAGGAAACATTGCGACTTGCGGCCGACACGCGACGCGCATGGATCAATGCGGTATCCGCCTGGGAGACCGTTTCATATCTCAACCGTGCGCAGGTCGCTGCCGATGCCGCATCCGAACTTGCTCAGAAACTCGGCGAGACGGGCGCATTCACCAAGACCGGCCAGGCGCGCGAGCATGTCTTTTATGCCGAACTTGCCGGGCAGACTGCCGAAGCGAGACTGGCAGCACGCGTTGCCAAGGAGGATCTGACCCGCCTCATGGGGCTATGGGGCGGTGACATCGACTATCGAATACCAAATGCACTGCCGACGATCCCGAAAGGCGTTTCGACCAAACGCGTGATCGAGACCGAAGCGTTGAAGAACCGTGTTGATCTTGAGATTGCACGGCTCGATCTCGAAGCCCTGGCGCAGTCCTATGGGCTGACCGAAACGACCCGCTACCTGACTGATCTCGAATTGATATCCGGCGTCGAGGTCGAGCGTGAGAAAGACGAGGACGGGACGGCAACCACCGTTTCACCGACCCTGGAACTGGAGTTCGTGATCCCGATTTTCGATACAGGAAAGGCACGGATGCGAGAGGCTGAACTTGCCTATATGCGTGGCGCAAACCTGCTTGCCGAAAAGGCGGTAAACATCCGTTCCGAGGCTCGATCGAGCTATGATGCCTATCGGTCGACCTATGACATTGCGCGCCACTATCGCAACAATGTCGTTCCGTTGCGGACCAAGATCGAGGATGAGTCAGTACTCACCTACAACGGTATGATCACCAACACCTTCGAATTGCTCGCTGACACGCGGGCGAAGGTGAATTCGATCATGCTTTCACTCAACGCCAAACGCCAATTCTGGCTCGCCAACGTCAATCTTGGAACGGCGATTCATGGTGGTGGCACGTCATCTTCTGCCAACGACAGCGCAATGTCTGTTGCGGATGAAGGTGGCGGACATTGAACCCCAGGAGACGTGAAATGATAACAAGACGGCAAATTCTTGGCGGTGGAGCTTTACTGGCTGGTGCAACCGCCTGGACGAAAACCTCGGCTATGGGCCTTCCCGATGCACCGGCGATGGAATCGCCGGACATGCAACCACCGATTTTTCCGACAAGTGGACCGGATTATCAACCGGTCGCGACACTAAACGGTTGGACACTACCGCACCGAATGATCGGCGATGTGAAGGAGTTTCATCTCGTGGCGGAGGCGGTTGAGCGTGAGATGGCACCTGGAATGACCGCCTACCTTTGGGGTTACAATGGACAGTCGCCAGGGCCGACCATCGAAGCGGTCGAAGGTGACAGGGTTCGAATATTTGTCACCAACAAACTGCCGGAGCATACGACCGTTCACTGGCACGGAATGATCCTTCCGTGTGGCATGGACGGTGTAACCGGATTGACACAACCCGGTATCCCCCCGGGAAGACATTCGTCTACGAGTTCGATCTCGTCAAAAGCGGCACCTTCATGTACCACCCTCACGCCGACGAGATGGTGCAAATGGCGATGGGTATGATGGGAATGTTCATCATCCATCCAAAAGATCCTGCGTTCATGCGTGCCGATCGCGATTTCGTCTTCATGCTCAATGCCTATGATATCGAGCCGGGGTCATATGTCCCCAAGGTCATGGAAATGACCGACTTCAACCTCTGGTGCTGGAACAGCCGGATATTTCCGGCAATCAGCCCGCTTGTGGTTGGCAAGAACGACAAGGTGCGCGTCCGTGTCGGCAATCTGACCATGACCAATCATCCGATTCACATGCATGGCTACGATTTTGAAGTGACCTGCACGGATGGAGGCTGGACCAGGCCCGAGGCACGCTGGCCTGAAGTGTCGGTAGACATTCCGGTCGGGGCTATGCGTGCTTATGATTTTGAAGCGAAATACGAAGGCGACTGGGCCGTCCATTGCCATAAATCGCATCACACCATGAATGCGATGGGCCATGACGTTCCTACGTTCATCGGCGTCGACAAGACGCAGATCACAAAAAAGATCAGACGAGTTCAGCCGGAATACATGCCGATGGGCAACCGTGGCATGGCTGACATGGGGGAGATGGAAATGCCGCTCCCCGACAATACGATCAAGATGATGGATGGTTGGGGGCAATTCGGGGCCATCGAGATGGGCTCGATGTTCTCGGTCGTGAAGGTTCGCGAGGGCCTTTCGGCGAATGATTACGCTGATCCGGGGTGGTATCAGCATCCGAAGGGAACGGTGGCCTATGAATGGACCGGCGACGTTCCCGCCCCAGCAAAATCAGGCGACGCAAAAATGATGGCTCCGGCAAACCCGCACGGCAGTCACAAACAGGGATAATTTTCACCCCACACTTTCAAGTGCAACCCAAGATAGGAACAACATGAAACGTTGGATGATCGCAATTGCTTCAATGACGGTATTCGCAAATCCTGCCTTCGCATCCGGAAGCCATGGTGGCGGGCATGGTGAGGCGGAGGTGATGGCCATTGGCGCGCCTGGCAAGGCTGCCAAGGTAAAACGCACAGTGGCCATTACGATGACAGAAACAGACGATGGCGAAATGCTCTTCAAGCCGGCTTTGTTGAAGGTCAAGGAAGGCGAAACGATCCGTCTCACCTTCATCAACAAGGGCGAAACCGATCATGAGTTCGTGATGGATCAGCATGACCAGATCATGGAACACAAGACGCTAATGGCCAAGTTTCCAGAAATGGAACATGACGACCCAAATGCTATTCGGCTTGTGCCGGGTGCCAAAGGCGAAATCATATGGACCTTTGCCAAGGCCGGAGCCTTCAATTTTGCCTGCCTCATTCCTGGCCACTACGAGTCAGGGATGAAGGGTGACATCACTGTTAGCCAGTAGATCGACCAAGGAGAGCGGGGGCAAATGCCTCCGCGCTTCGCCCTGAATGACTGGAATCCAGTCACACCACAACAACCACCTATCACTCAATGAGGAGACAAGTCATGAAATTCCTTGGAAAGACAATTGCCGCAATCTCGATGACACTTGCGCTGGGCGGGCAGGCGCTCGCTGCGGAATACACCAAAGGTGAAATAATCAAGGTCGATACAAAGCAGAAGAAACTGACGATCAAGCATGATGAACTGAAAAATCTGCAAATGCCGGCAATGAAGATGGTGTTCGTCGTTGCCGACGACGCCATGATCGACAAGGTGAAAGAGGGGCAGGCGATAGAATTCGTCGCCGAGAAAGTTAATGGACGGCTCACCGTCACCGAGATCAAATAACTGACCGGGTTGCGGGTCGGCGTTGGCGCCGATCCGCATGGCGTCGGACCTCGTCGTGCGATCTAGGGTTCTGACCCTAGCTATTCAAGAAACCGGCAGAGCGCAGACAACACGCCAGAGGTCATCGCGCCAGTCGCTTGATTTCGTAGGGTCCGGTGCCGATGTCACGATGTGGCGGATACCTCCAACCAGGACTGCCGGGGACTCGCTGCATTTCACGCGAGCACGATGTGTCCCGGTATCTGTGTAAAGGAATGCGCCGCTCTTGTCCGACTTTGACAATCGTATCGACACGTCGAAATCATAGGCTGCATCATCGGAAAAATTGTTGCTGATCAGGCTGAGATTGACCGTCTTTTCGTCGGCAAAGACAGCTCTATGAAATATCAGAGGCGTCTGAGCGGCGATCGGCTCGGCGAAACTTGTACTGGTCGCAAGCAATGCGCTTGTCAGAAGCCAATGCATAGGCATCTCTTCCTCCCATAGTTGTCGAGGAAGTGTACCAGAGACTGGCTTAGGTGGCGAATTGAACAATGGTTGCGCGTTCAGATGTGCTTAGGCGCGGACGCACGACATTTTAGCCGTGGGACGATGAAAAGCAGGTCACAGCTGTGACGTGGAAAGTGAGAGGTTCATATGAAACGAAATATTGGGTGGGTGCTTGGCGCGGGTGCCGTCGCAATTCTCGGCTTTGCCTATTTGGTGCGGCCATCAACGCAAAGCGTTCCGCAGACGCCGCCGATCGGGGCTGCACAAATTCCGAAACTGACAGCGAATGAGGAAAGTGGACGTTTGGCGTTTGATGCCAACTGCGCATCCTGTCATGGACCGAATGCGTCGGGGCGAGAGAATTTGGGACCGCCTCTTGTTCATAAGATTTACGAACCCAGTCATCACGGCGATGCGGCTTTCCTTCTCGCAGCAAAGAATGGTTCGCGCCAGCATCACTGGGATTTTGGAGATATGCCACCAGTTGAGGGGATTACTGACGCTGAAGTCGAGAAGATCGTGGCCTATGTTCGGGCTTTGCAAAAAGCGAACGGCATATTCTGAGGTGCTTGCGGAGCGAATTTCGAAACTCGTAGACACACCAGTCTTGATGTTCATAATTGACATTGGGATCCTTTCAAATCGAAGTGAACGCATCGGCCAAGGTCTGCGAAGGAATTGGTTTTCAGGTAACCGCAATTGGTGACTTGCTTTGATGAATGCGTAAAAGCCATTGAACGCAAACCAACAAAAGCGAGCGGACCGGCTAAAGTCACTGCAAGACTTGAATGTCTGCTTCTGGAGACCAGAAGAGACCAGCGCAGTGGCCGACATTGGGCGCGAAGTTGCCATTCGCAAACCCGAAGGCACCAGTGCATTATTGGGACACAGATATACGGTAGGGATGTCAGCGCTGCTAAGAAGTGCCAATTCTAAGCGGCAGGAACCCTTCACCATCGACCATAAGATGGTCTGACCAGACGTAATCGCCGGTGATGTTGATATGGTCCCAGCCCAACGGCGAGAGCTGCGGAATTACCCGCTCATCGAATGCCGTTCCTCGCCAGCGCATCGCCTCGACGGCGCGACCCAGATAGTGGCAGTTGAACAGGATGATGGCGGCGGTGACGAGGTTGAGGGCGGCTGCGCGGCTGGCCTGGTTTTCGTGCCCACGGTCCCGGAAACGCTCAAGGCGGTGGAAAGCCACGGCTCGGGACAGCGAGTTTTTCGCTTCGCCTTTGTTGAGTTCGGCGGTGACGAGCCGGCGGAGCTCGGGATCCTCAAACCAGCGCAAGGTGAACAGCGTGCGCTCGATGCGCCCGATTTCTCGCAACGCGGCGGCCAGACTGTTCTGCTGCCGGTAAGCGCTAAGTTTCTTCAGGATGAGCGACGGTGTCACCACCCGGTTCCTGAGCGCTTGGATTATCCTTTGAACATCCTCCCAGTGTGTCCGGATCAACCCAGCGTCGATGCGATGGCCGAACAACGGCGCCAGTGGGCCGTACCGCGCTTTCGGCTCGAACGCGTAGAGTTTGCGATCCGACAGGCGCGGGATACGGGGTTCGAAGGAAAGTCCGAGCAGGTGCATGACGGCGAAGACGATGTCCGACGCGCCACCACCATCGACATGAAGTGCTACGACATTCACGCTGCTCTCGTGACCAAGGATGCCGTCCAATGAATGGATGGCTTCTCCAGCAGTGCCAGCGATGACCTTCTGGTGGAGCGGCGCGTAACGGTCGGTGATCGTGGTGTAGATTTTGACGATTGGATCGCGGCCGTAGTGCGCATTGACGGCGCCGCCAGCCTCTCCGGGGCCACCGAGATAAAAGGCTTGCCCGTCCGCCGATGCCCGCCACCCTTCGCCGAACTAGGTCGATAGCGGCTCACCGTCCTCAACACGAGCTTGTCTGATCCAATCACCTGCGAAAGGAACAACCCTGAAATCAGAAAGAATTAGGGCATCCGAAAGGGTGTCGCGAAACCGATGACGTAGTGTAGAATCCGACGTTGCTGGTATATTCTCCGGTGTTGTAAGCCGAATACATCATGACGACCAGGATGTTCGAAAGGCCTTTTGCCATATCGACCCAAGGCATTCGTGTTGTCGCGCTCATGGCGAAGCTCCAAACAGGTTGCGCAGGTTCGGTTTGTGACCCTTGACTCGTCGGTGAGTATCCTTCTTTTCAGGTACTTTCTGGTTAATCCATCGGCTGTCAGGCATAAGATTGGGTTGAAAAGCCTGCTTTGGTAAATGAAGCGTGTCTTCTTGCAATTGTCGGCGTGGCACGTTCGCCAATTTTTCTTATGTCAGGTCTGTATGAACCCTGTTCGAACAGGACATTTCCGGGTCACGAAGCCATCTGGCTGTCGTGAGGTTCGTATTGTATTTTGGGTTGCACGATTTCGTGATTGGCTGGCTTCTGAACAGATAAAAAATTTGAGGTTGAGGTAACAAAGGAAAGCCTTTGAACGAATTCGGGATGGTACGGATTTTGGAGGTTTCGGCAGATGATGAACTCGTTCAATTGCTGAGAACCGCAACCGCTGGCGATTAAATCGCCTATGAGCGGTTTCTTCTCCAGGTGGCGTTCTATATTCGAGGCTTCGCGAGCAAGAAGATCGTGAAGAGTGGCCTTGACTTGGAGGATGTGGTGCAGGCCATATTGTTGGCTATTCATCTAAAGCGCCACACTTGGCGGGAAGATGGACCTATTCTGCCATGGATATCTGCAATTGCACGCCACAAACTGATTGACGGCTTCCGTCGGCGATGTCACCGGATTGAGGTGGAGATTAGCGAAATCAAGGAAAATTACGCCGAATCGAACGCCAGAACCGTCAAAGAAGGTGATTTGAATAGATCGCTTGAAACACTTACGCGTTCTCAGCTTGCGGTTATGTCATCTGTTTCGGCCGCTAGGCAATCGATTGGTGAAACAGCCGTCGCATTGGGCATGACCGAGACAACGGTGCGCGTCGTGCTTCACCGTAGCTTGAAAACCATCTTCGAGCGATTTGGAAAACTTGAAATGAAAACAGATGACCTCATCAAGACATTGACTATGGACACGATTCGACCCCGATTGTCGTTTCCGGCGATGTGGTCTACGGCTGTGGGATCAGCAGTTTTGGTCGCAGCGATTGTCTTTTTCGCGACGCTAGGCCCAAGACCTGATTTCGCCGCAGCGGTCCATACGCCGCGTTTTCTGTTCAAGTTTGTAGTCACCATATTGCTCACGGTAACTGCTATTATTCCTGCTAGTGCATTGTCTCGCCCAGACGACGCATGGCGCAAAGCCATCCCCTATTTAGCGGCGGCTCCTATCCTGATCGCAACGGGGGTGATCGTCGAATTGTTTTTGCTTCCCCCAGATATCTGGTCAACAAGGATGATGGGTAGAAACAGCATGGTTTGCCTTACTTACATCCCCTTGATAGGCATTGGTCCCTTGGCTATTTTTCAGACGGTCCTTCGCCATGGTGCATCAACGAGGCCGACCCTCGCCGGAGCCGTATCGGGAGTACTTGCTGGGGCCATTGCTGCTACGCTTTATGCCGCCCAATGTACTGACGATTCACCTCTTTTTGTTGCAACCTGGTACACCATCGCGATTTCGGGATTGTCGCTGCTCGGAGCCATAAGTGCCAACATCATCGTGCGTTGGTAGGTTTTTTAGAGATGACGGCGAGCTTGAAACAGGAAATTTTGAAAAAGACGGACGTTGCGCTGCTTAAAAGCTCCTGGGTTTTTCTTGGCAAGGCCTCGCCGGTTGGCCTTCGTCGGATACAGAAAGAGATAGATTCAAAGGACTGGAATGTAGAGGCTCATCCTTGGCGCCAGCCGCCACGCTTTTTCAATCTATCGAGTGCACCAACCAATACTGATCGAGGCACTCTCGTTGCTGACGCGAATCGAGGCCGTTGCGTTATGCTCGTACGCCCGATCGAAAACGAAGGTTCGAACTGTTCTTTGACGACCAGAGAGAGAAAGACCTAGAATGAATTTTGAACTCGATGCATGGGCTATTTCGGGGCTGTGGCCTTATGCTGTTTTGATAGGCGTGGTCGTTTGTTGGGCGCTCTATCGTTTTCTGGCACCAGAATCCTGGTTCGAATGGACAGGAGCGGGTGTGCTTCAGGGCTTCATCATCGCGCTTTACGCCGAAATGTATGGCTTTCCCCTGACAATCTACTTCTTGGCTGGGCTATTGCCGGCAGAGGTTCCTTTGCGTCAAGACAGCGGCCATCTCTGGGCTACCCTGCTTGGTGCGGGTCAAACTGGAATTATCCTCGAAACGCTGATTGGCTATACTATCTTCCTGACCGGCGCACTGCTCATTATGAAGGGGTGGGTGCGAATCTACTTTTCCGAATCGGCCCTCGTCACCGGAAATGTATATTCCCTTGTCAGACATCCTCAATATTTGGGAATTTTCTTACTGGTGATAGGAGAGATAGTGGACTGGCCGACGATTCCATCGCTCATATTTGCACCTGTAATATTCGTCATTTATGTGAGATTGGCTCATCGCGAAGAACAAAAGATGATGGAACAGTTTGGCTCAGAATATCGCGCTTACAGGCAATCAGTCCCAATGTTTGTCCCGCGATTATCTGAGATAGGTACCTATATCTTCAAAACATGAGGTAGGACCAGTCGTTAAAACCCTTGGTCCAAAATTGGACAGACAAACTCCAATCGTGACAATTCATGGAGACGTAAGTAGCCATGATGCCATTCTGTTCTCGCCGTTGATTGACACGAAGTGTAAATAGCCTTTAACATTCCGTTAACGAACTTGGGCGGAGTTGGGCAATGATCTCCTTTGCGATGACGGTTATGGTACGCATGTGCACCGGGATTGTGGCGGGCTTGGCAGTTTCGGCATGGTCTGCGGCCCCGGCGTTTGCTTCTCATCCGATGGCAACGGGTAGCATCACCTCGCAACCCATCGGACACTATGATTTCTGCAGAGCCAACCCTGCTGAATGCTCGATTCACCCGAGCAATCTTGCTCCGGCGACAATGACAGACGCACTGCTAAGAAAGCTGAACAGCGTTACCGTCAAGGTCAACGCTGCCGTCATGCCGATGAGCGACAGCGACATCTATGGTAAAGATGAGGTGTGGGCTTATCCTCGCAAGGGTGTGGGCGACTGCGAAGATTATGTTCTCGAAAAGCGCCGCGAACTGAACCGGATGGGATTGTCGCTTGCCGATCTTTTGATCACTGTCGTGCGTAAGGCCGATGGAGAGGGACATGCAGTTCTGACGGTGCGAACCGACAAGGGCGATTTCCTCCTTGATAATCTGACTGACAAGGTCCGCCTCTGGGACGAAACGAACTATCGTTTCTTGAAGCGTCAGGCGACCAACAACACGGGCCGCTGGGTATCGATTCGCGAAGACCAACAAGTATTGGTTGGAGCAGTGCAGTAGCGGTTAGTTGCATCATGTGCCGGTACCGATAGGAATGAATACTGGAGCCCCGCCGATTACCTAAGCGTAATCTTATATATAATGACGAGGCGAGAACTAATAGGGGAGCGTAACATTCGGCCATTCACGGTGAAGCGATGGTAGAATTCGGGTAACAAACATGAATTCGGATCGCTTCTCTCCGTCACAGAACGATAATAATCGTTCCGGTTTGAACGCGTTAGTATAGATAAGCTGCATGTTAATCGATGGATCTGCTTAGCATTGTTTTTCGCTGACGCGGCGTTGATTCGCGCTGCGCCAATTTGTAGTTATGTAAAGCCTGCGCCGTTGTAACAAATTCTTGGAATAACCCTTTAATTCTTGTGCTAATAGGTTATACTTGCACGGGAAAGGTGACGATGAATCAACAACGCACGAGTACGAAACAACCTGGAAGACGCCTTCTTGTGACGGTCGCCACCGCTGCGCTTCTAGGTGCTGCAGTCTACCTCTGGCAATCGGCCCATCAGCCAAAATCGGCTGCGGATCAGTTTACAATTTCCATGACGGATTACGCATTCGCGCCCGAAAAAATGGTCTGGCGCGTCGGAGATCGGGTCACGCTAACACTCGTTGACAATTCCGAAGCCCGTCCGCCCAAAGAACATGAATTCATGATTGGCCGCACGCCCCGGACCGAGCAGACGGTGTTCGGAATCAAACAAGAGGACGGTTTCGAGACACCATTCTTTTCAGGTGTGACAATCGACATCATGTCCGGCTCAGGCTTGAAAATGCTGATGGCTGGAGATGCAAAGCTAACGGGCATCCCGCCGATGAAGGTGATGGCCCCTGGTCCGATGGGTCCAATGGAGAAGATGACCGGTTTCATGCCCCTTCTGAAAGGCAACGCGCGCCTGACATTTTCCTTTGTCGTGCCCGACAGACCGGGACAATGGGAGTTCGGCTGCTTTCAGCAAAGCGGCCAACATTACCTGAATGGCATGAAGGGAATGATCGAGGTGGTGCCGAAATCCGCCTGACCGCCAAGAGGTGCGATTTTCCACTATGATCGGAGTAAAATGATGTCGCGGGCAACACGAACTGACCTGATACGTATTTGCATTCTGTGGGTCGTGCTGTCGGCTGCCGGTGAATTTTTGGCAGCATATGCGATCATCAACTACCCCGGCACGGCTTCACAAGAAGGAATTGTAACGTCGGAAGCATTCTTCTTCCTCCTTCGCGTGGCTGTCCCTGTTCTGGTTCTGGTCATGCTTATCATCGTCTATGCCGCCATCCGGTTCAGGGTTGTCGACAATGACGACAAACCAAGTGAAAATCAGTACCGCACGTCCCGGGCGTTCCCATGGACTTGGGTATCTATCAGCACCGTTTTGAATATTCTCTTCATTTTCCACCCCGGCATTACGGGGCTACAGTCGCTTTGGTCCCTTGCCGCAACCGCGACCAATCCTCTGGAAGTAGATGTCGTCGCAAAGCAATGGGAGTGGCAGTTCGACTATCCCGCGCAGAAACTGAAAGGAGAAAGCCAACTGGTCGTTCCTGTCGATACGCCGATCCATTTCGTCTTGCGTTCCGAGGATGTCATACACTCATTCTGGGTGCCCGCATGGGGTATAAAGAAAGCTGTCATTCCCGGCGAGACGCGTACGTTGACCGTGACACCCGACCGCATGATAAATACCGAGACAGATCCTTTGGCGCGCGTCCAGTGTTCCCAGATATGCGGCGCGGGGCATGCGGATATGCGAGCCGTTGTCCGGGTGGTTTCGCGTGAAGATTTCACTCAATGGGCCGCTAGTGAGTTTCAGTCCAGTCAGGAGAACATGGGCGGAATGAAGATGGATATGGGCGGCGAGGGTATGAAAATGGACATGAACGGCGGCGAGGAAAAGCCGCCGGTGGCTCCAGACGGTATGGGTGGAATGCAGATGCCGATGAATCCCATGCCTGATGAGGACGGCGGGAGTATGAAAATGGACATGGGCGGCAATAGCGGCATGAACATGAAAATGGATATGAAACGCGACGCGGCAAAGCCGCAGGCGACGCCCGGCAATTCAGGGGGATGAAGATGCCGATGGAGTCCACGCCAAGCAACAACGGCATGAAAATGGACATGGGCGGTGATGGCAACATGAAGATGGACAGCCCGACGACTGATGGAGGAAGCAACTGATGGCCGTCCAAGGTGGGGCCCTCCCTTCCGATGAAGCCGGAGGCTTTCTGGACAGCATTTTCCCGATGATCCGCGCCGTCCTATGGGCTTTTATCGGCTACGTTGCCGGTGCTTGGGTTGCCTCTGCTTTTACTGGCACCGGTATAACCACGGAATTGCCGGTGTCGATTGGCTACGTCTTTGCCGTCATTGGCTGGGTTTTAGGGGAGGGGCCTGGGAGGCCTGGGTTCTGCCTTGGTTCGGCTACCCGCCCACGTGGAATGAAGGCGCGGGCCTCGCCCGCTATTTCCGTTTCAATACCGACCACAAGGTGATCGGCCTCCAATATTTCTGGGCGGCGATCTTTGCCTTCGGCGCGGCCGGTGTCATCGCCATGATGATGCGGATCGAACTGCTCTCGCCAGGCTTGTCGTTTTTTGCGTCGAGCCAAGATTACAATACGGCATTTTCCATCCACGGTTCGTTGATGCTCTTTGCTGTCGCCGTCGTGGCGATTGTTGGCGGGTTCGGCAATTATTTCGTGCCGATCATGGTGGGTGCCGACGACATGACGTTCCCGGCCCTGAACGGCGTCAGTTGGTGGTTCGTCCTGCCGGGTATATTCGCCATCCTTCTCAGCCCGTTTCTCGGTGGATTCCAGACTGGCTGGACTGGGTATGCCCCCTATCGGCGATGGATGCGCCAGGCCAGGATCTCTATTTTCTCGGCATCGTGACTCTTGGAATATCCTCCTTGTTTACCGCCATAAATGTCATCGCGACGACTATCTACATGCGGGCACCGGGCTTGACTTTAAACAGGCTGCCCGCTTTCGTATGGGCGATGCTTGTGACCTCGGTCCTAAACCTTGCATGGGTGCCCGTTGTGGGTGTGGCCATGGGCATGGGGCTTCTTGATAGGCTTGTGCCCACCAACTTCTTTTCGGAGCAGGGGCTGCCGGTTTTGTGGCAGGATTTGTTCTGGCTGTTCGGACATCCAGAAGTCTACATTATCATGCTTCCGGCCTGGGGCATGTGGCTTGAGATTATTCCCGTATTCAGCCGCAAATCGCTGTATGGATATAATTGGATGCGCGCTGGTTTCGCAGCAATCGTCTTTCTATCGAGCTATGTGTGGACTCATCACATGTTCACCACCACTGCCGATGACCGCCTCATTCCGTTCATGACCACCACTGAACTGATCTCGATCCCCACAGGGTTCATGTATATCTGCGCGATTGGCACACTTTGGCAGGGCCGCATCCGACTCTTGACCCCGATGCTCTATGTATTGATGAGTATGCTCAATTTTCTGATCGGTGGCTTGACAGGCGTTTTTCTAGCCGATGTTCCTGCTAATTTTCAGCTTCACAATACCTATTTCGTGGTTGCGCATTTCCACTACACGATAATCGGGGGCATGATTTTTGCGTGGCTTGGCGCGCTCCATTACTGGTTTCCAAAATATTCTGGTCGGATGTACAACGAGGCCGTCGGCAAGTTCGCGGCCTGGGTCGTATTCATCGCTTTCAACGCGACATTTCTGGCGATGTTCGTAAGTGGCATCAATGGCATGAACCGCCGAATAGCAACATATTTACCGTACTTGACCGACATAAACCTTTGGACCTCGCTTTGGGCGTTCGTTCTGGGATTCGGCTTTTTCGTCGCTTTCCTCAACCTTGCAGTATGCTGGGTTCGCGGTGCCCGTGCGAGCGCCGATCCGTGGGGTGGTACGACACTGGAATGGAAGACTTCATCGCCGCCGCCACACGAGAATTTCCATGAAATTCCGGTCGTCACAAAGGATTTCTATCTCTATGGAGATGAGGCCGCGTCATGAGTTCACACGATCAGACTAATGTTGGTCCAACTCCGTTGTCGGCACGGGATCGAAACATGTACCGTGGCGGCATCTGGCTTGTGATCGCCGCTGAAACAATGGTGTTCGTAACGGTCTTTTCAACGCGGTTTCTTCTTGCGGGAACAGAGCGGCTTGTCGAACCGAGCAACCCGCTTGGTGTGCTGATTTCTCTCCTGCTCATTGCCAGTCTCGTGCCCGCTTGGCTTGCCAAGCGCAGTATAGCGGCTGGTGATTCGACCGCGATGACGCGCTATCTCGCGGTGACGTCCGTGGTGGGTGTTGTCGTCATGGTTGTCATGGTCACCGATTGGGCGACGCTTTCATTTTCGCCATCTTCGCGGTTTGGCGAGAACTATATCATTTCCACGGGATACCATGCCTTGCATATTATCATCGGGGTGATCTGGCTCGGCGCCGCGGCGGTCGCTGGCAAAAAGCATGTCTACACGAAGGCAAACCACTGGGTCGTCGAGGGTGGTGTAATTTTCTGGTCATTTATTGTCGTCATGTGGGTCGCGCTCTACCTCGTCTTTTTCGTCGTCTGAGAATCCCGAAGCCCGGGAAAACGCCAAAATGAACAGAGTAAAGGGAGGTTGGAAATGGTCGATGGCGGGTTCCCTATGTTCTGGTGGATCTGGTGGTTCATTGTCGCCTTGGTTGTCTACGCAATCCTCGCGATCTGGTTCTGGAGGGATGGTCGTCGCCATGATCGCGCCAACGTTCCAGGGGCAAAGCCTGTGGTAGAAAACACGACGCTACCAAAAGCCAGGCAAGGGGAGAGCTGAAGGTCGAACGGCTCCTGTATCTTGGAGCCTCTTGCTGCCACCAGATAGCGGGTATCGACACATTGTAAGTCGAGTTCAGAACGGATTATTGTAACGGGCGCATCGGACCAGGAAATCGGTTCGTCGGTTACCCTTGCTTCTCCGAAACCTCACCAAAAGCAACTTTAATGGGACAGGCGTTTCCAGAGCCTATTTGTCTGGCCGTCAATGCGACCGAGATGCCAAGCATCAAAATACCCAAGGCACCGAATTCTTCGCCACCGAAAGGCAGAAACGCAATCATTCCGCTAAGGCCAAGAAACGTGAGCACCGGACTAAGCACAAAAGCACCGCATGCGGCGCAGCCCACGCCGAACAACCCGCTGACGAGCCCTCCCATGCTGGTAGCGGTAGCAGAACCTTCGAAATGTGCCGACAATCGGCTGCGTGTTCGCAGATAATACAGGGTCATGGCTGCATTCACCCCAAACAGAGTGGCGATTACGATGGTCGACAGAGCGGAGAACGCCGTGAAATTGGTAGTGATCGAACCGACAAGGCTTATGAGGATTTTAGCCTTTTCTGACATCGGGATGGGACCCGATAGCGCAATTTGCCCCACAAGACCCAGGTTGGGCAGCCATGTCGTCAAAACAAAGACGGCAATTCCGACCACAATCGCCAAGCCGATGTATGAGCCCCTCGTGAAAACCTGCCTCATTCCGTCAATGATCATGACGACTCACTTTTTCTCGAGCGCCAGTTCGATGATCGATTTGACGGTCGAATAGGGCAGGGCCCCATTGATCGGGAAAGTGCTTCCGTCGGGACCGATAACGACAGTGTATGGAGTGCCCGACCCGCCAGCATTGCTTGCATCCTGGAAATCCGCTTCGATGTGTTGCGCATACTTGCCTCCGCGCGCATCGCCCTTGAGACAGGTCTCGAATTTTGCTTGGTCAAGTCCGATCTCAACGGCAAATTTTGGGAGCAATGATAGATCCAGGCGATTGTTTGATGGGGTCGTCACGAAGATTTTGTCGGCATAAGCCCAGAATGCATCATTGCCCCCTTGCTCAGCTGCACATTCGGCAGCCTGTGCTTCCTTGCGAGCCTTCGAATGAAGTTCATCGATCGGAAAATGACGGTAGACCCACGCGACATCTCTATTCTTGCTGTATTCGCTCATGAGTTTCGTCAGTGTTTTATGAAAACCTTTGCAGAAAGGACACTCGAAGTCCGAGAATTCGATCACCTTGACCGCCGCGTTGGGGTCACCGAGAATATGATCGGTCGGTTTCACCGGTGCTACTGCGCCAGCTGCTTCGCGACGCCGTTGGTCATCCTCCTGCTGTTGTTGCGCCTGTAGATTCTGCATGGATTCAACGATCACCTCTGGGTGCTCCAAGATGTAATCATGAATGAGTTGTTGCACTTCGCCGATTTCAGCTTCATCCAGATTGCTGGCAGCTCTGGCCGAACCAGCAATTGCGATCGCGGCAACGCTGAAGATAAGTAATGCAACGCCCAAGAATTTTCTCATCGGTGTTTCCTGCTCATCATTTTTGACAGTTTTTGGCAGTTGGTTTGTGCAATCAGCGTTGCTGCAACTACCCTGTCATGGTGGGGTATTTTGAATAGAATCGCAACATTGCACTTGTATCCATCCCGCAACAAGCGTCAGGCTCCAGCTTCTTCTACACGCCCTGAGTATCGATTGCGGTTGATTGGCATGTCTGAGACTATGACGAAAGCTTGGATTGAACGCGAGAAACAATGACGTGAACACACCTTCTCACATGATTGTCGGCGCCGTTGCATTTGCGCGGGACGGTGATCCGAAGAGAACATTCGCCGCATTCGCTGGCGGGCTTGCCCCCGACGTGATGCTGTTGCTGTTGTCCGGATACACGCTCTATGTGATGCGAATACCTGCCGGGACCGTCTTCGGTGTTTATTTCTTCTCGGATGCCTGGCAGCGCATATTTGCGATAGACCATAGCTTTTTCGTATGGGGAATGATTCTCGCGTTGGGAATGGGGTTGAGACGCAGCGCACTTCAAGCATTTGCTGGCGCTGGTCTGCTGCACTGCGTTACTGATTTTCTACTTCACCACGATGACGCCCGGCCGCAATTCTGGCCGGTGAGCGATTTCGTGTTCCGAAGTCCCGTCAGCTATTGGGATCCCAGTTACTATGGTGCGATTGTAGCTCCGGGCGAAATAATTTTGGTTGCAGCGCTGACGCTCTTTCTGTTGTGGAGGCTCAATTCATGGTATGAACGCGCCCTGACGCTTGGGACCTCGCTTATATTGATCGCGCCGGTAATTCTGACTGGTGGGCTTCACGGTCTGCATGGTATCTGACAGCCGCTTTGCCGTGGTGCCATGTTCGTCTTTGTCCAAGTTTTGTTAATGAAATCAGCCTATATGATACTCCGAGATCGGAACTCGCTCTGCTAGGTTGAGAGATGTTTCCTGTTTGCCGGATGCCGACACTACGCCTATCATCAGCGCCAGATGGGCATCGGCCGGTGATCTCATCGAATGGGATTTGGGCGATATTGTCAGGTCGTGCGTTGGATGATCGTGTAACATGTATATCTGCTCGCTCATTTTGATTAAGAAATATCTGAAATCATGAAGGAGTTGAGCATGTTGAACCGCCGTCATTTTCTGGCATCCGGGGTTGCGCTTGCTGCGGGGTCGGTTGCCCTGTCATCGGCCGAGGCCCATCGTGCAAAACAAAAATATATCCTGCCCGAGAAGTATATGCCCCGCCTGGTACACATGCGGGTTCCTTACGAGCCAGGAGAGATCCATGTTTTTCCTAACCAATTCTGGTTGATCTGGACACTGGCCGACGGTATGGCGATGCGTTACAGCGTGGGGGTGGGGCGTCGAAACCTCTATCATCCCGGCACATTTTTCGTGGGTGCCAAAAAGAGTGGCCAAGTTGGACGCCAACACCCGACATGATCGAGCGGCAACCGGACCAATATGCCAAATATGCTCACGGAATGCCGGGCGGCATCGACAATCCCCTGGGATCGCGTGCACTTTATCTGTTCACCCATAAACAGGGCGATACGTTCTTGCGCATTCATGGAACCAACGATCCGCGGACTATCGGCGTCGCGGTCTCCAATGGTTGCGCGCGACTGGTCAATGACCAGGTCGTCAAACTTTACGACCAAGTGCCATTGGGTACAAAGGTCGTGCTGCACAAGAAAACCGGGCAGGGAGGCCGCTCATTCGTGGTTGGCGATAGCGCCTAGCATAGGCGCGCGTCAATTGATCGTCTTCAAGCATGTCACAAGTCGTTCACTGCCGAACTCGGCATCGACGTAATGGTCGAGGTGATATTTTCGCCAACCGGCACGCAACCGGGTGTGTGTTGATTTCTGCTGAGGAGTGACCCGGGATTTTCACCGAGAGCTGACCCGCCTTTTATGTATGTTTCAGTTCTTTGGTTGAGGTCAAGTTTTTGGTATTCTGCCTTTCGCCTTTGGTTTCGTGAGCGGAACTGTTTTTGAAGCGGAAGCTGTCGTTTCCAGTCTCGAGAATGTGGCAGTGATGTGTAAGACGATCCAGCAGCGCGGTCGTCATTTTGGCATCACCGAAGTTGTCATGATGCCTCCTTCCTTGACCGTCTATTGCGTGCAATGCGCGCCCGCAGCGTGCTGATCTGGTCGTCCGAGAGTTCGATTTGCCATGGCTGGCCTTTCGTGAGCTGACGCCCCTTGAGCCATCCGCGGGCGAGATAGTCGAAGATGACCTGCGGTGTGATGCCCAGGGCGGCGGCGACCCCTTGAACGGAGTAGGTTCCGTCCGGCCACCGAGTTGGATTGGCGCCGATCCCGTTGATCTTGACAGTGGGGATGCCCCAGCGTGTCCGCAGAAGCCAATACATTCTCACCTTTGAACGCGCAGCCCCGTGCTGCGACAAAGCCTTCCGCGTTCAGCGTCGCGGCAATTTCCTTGTCCATCTTGCGGTCGGCATTCAGCTCCGTCACGCGCTCGCGCAATCTCTCGATATCGATGTAGTTGTCGTAGGCGTGGACACGTCTTTGAAGAGAATGCTCGCTTGTTGCCCCGGTCTGCCACAGGATCTTGAACCAGACCTGCCCCTGCAGGCGTTTCTGGTCGAGAACCACCTCGCAGATAATGAGGCGTAGGATGCTCTTGCGCTCGGCCGATGCCGTTGAAGTGGCATGCCAAATGCGAGGCAGGTCTTCACCCAGCTTTTGGAGTTCCTGGCGGTCGGACTCGCTCAAGATCAGGGGCTCGTCGGACCGCCACCGTTCGTAATCCTGCTCGACTGCTTCGGCGGCGCGCAGCTTCTCTTCCCAGCCGCGCTCCAGAGAACGCGCCACCAGACGGTTTTCGGGCTCCACCGCGTCATACTGGCGCCGTGCCCGTTCCGCCTCATAGCGGACCCGCTTGCGCCTCAGAGCCCATTGC
Source organism: Mesorhizobium sp. G2-6-1 (assembly GCF_055809095.1). Lineage (NCBI taxonomy): Bacteria > Pseudomonadati > Pseudomonadota > Alphaproteobacteria > Hyphomicrobiales > Phyllobacteriaceae > Mesorhizobium > Mesorhizobium sp. G2-6-1. The sequence goes on along the minus strand of NZ_JBVVTF010000001.1, from coordinate 68,081 downwards.
CGCTCAAGCTGACGCGTCTCCTTTTCGATCTGGCCCAGTGCGGCAATGGCGATGGCAATCCTGTCCGGCTTCAAAGCGTCGAGCAGGATACTTTCAACGTGTGCGTCGACGGGCAGCGCGCGTACTTCCTGGCATAGCGGTCCGCCGTCCTGATCGCGGTCGGCACGACACGTGTACCGGCTTGCCGATAAGCGTGGACGGGAGCGTACTCGGATCGCGGTTCAATCCCCAGGCCAGCACCACGGCGAGCTTGGCGGCGAGAGCAAGCGGCAGGAAAACCAGGACATTGCGAGCCCGCATCGGAGCTGTGGAATATCCGTCGGTTCTGCTCATGAGCCGCCCCCTCCTTGGTCGCTATGCGAGCCCGCCCGTCCCGCTGGCGCTTGGGCCAGGTGCTCTTGATGAACGCGAGTACGGCAGCGATCTCCTCGTCGCTCAGGATTTCCCCGAAAGCGAGCATGTCGCTCTCATAGCCCGGGACGACACCGCCGACGCCGAGCTTGGTGATGGCGAACAGGTCCTGGTCCGAGTGGTGCCAGGTGTGACCACTTTCATCGTGCGGCGGCGCCGGCATGCGGCCGTTCTCCAGCCTGCGTTTCCAGTCCGGCTGTCCTTCGAGGTTTGCGCCGTGGCAGGAAGCGCAATATTCGCCATAAACTTTCTGGCCAAGGGAGATCTTCTCGCTCGTCACGGGCTGGCCAAGGAAGGTCACGTCCTGCGCTCGCACATCGCCACCCTGCAGTTGCACAGACGCGGCGATGGCTGCCAGGGCCGAAACGGCGATAGCGGAAAGGATGATCACATTGCGCCTCATCGCGGCCCCCGCAAATATTTCACCAGCGCGAAAAGGCCGAGAACCAGGACAGCAACGACCAGAAGCGTTACGAGGCCACCGCCAACCATCATGAAACCCATCATGGACCCATCCATCATCGTTCCGCCCATGCGATCACTCATCGGAATAAACGGTGACGCCGTTCTCGCCGAACGCGTAGGTCTTGAGCGTGCCGGACTTTTCACTCGCCATGCCGGGAGCATTGGCGGGCATCCCAGGCAGGGTAATCCCGGTGATGTCGGGGCGTTCGGCGACAAGCCGCTCGATGATTTCGACCGGCACGAGCCCGCTCACGACATAGCCGTCGATCTCGGCCAGATGGCACCCGATACCCCTCTCGGGAACGCCGGCCTCGATTGAGCGCTTGTCGAATTCGCGGTCATTAACGCGCGTCACCTGATAGCCATTGGCCTCCAGATATTCGGCATAGGCATCGCAGCACCCGCAGCCCGGATCACGGTATATGGTGATCGCCTTGTTGGCCGAGGCTGCCGCGACGGATGATCCTCGCAGGGGCGCGTTTGCTGAGCCCAACGACCAGTAGGCGATGCCGGCAATGGCGGCCACGACGACGACGGCTGCGGCAATTGATTTCCTGTTCATGACATTCTCCGTTATGCGCGTTCGAGCGCGGTCCAGTTCGCGCCGCCATCGCGGCTCTCAACAAGGCCGTCACCGGTGATGGTGACGACATGGTCGGCATTGGTGGGGTGGACAGCGACTGCCAGCGTGCTTGTGCTCGATTTTTGCGACCACACCACTCCGGCGTCCTGCGATTCCCAGATGCCAGAAGGCAAAGCGGCATAAAGCCGATTGGGCAGTGAAGCCGCGCAGACCAATGCGTTGATCGTCTCGCCTTCGGGAAGGGGTGCCTCCGACGGTGCCGGTTTTCCCGACGCAAGCGCGTCCATCGCGTCGCCCGGCTGCACATCCTGCCAGCGGCAGAAACAATCGGGTACGCGGGTGAGACCCAACTCGGTTCCGGCGTAGATCCAGATGCCACCCATGCCTGTTGCAAGATCGACTGAGGCCAATGCGGTTAGGTCACGCTCGGCATCTTCGAGCCACGGCCGGTCCATCGCGAGGGCCCAAGATCGACCGGCATCCTCGCTTTTCCACAAACCGTCGCCGCGAATGGCGGCATAGATGGTATCCGGCTCGGCCGCTGCCACGGTGACTGCCGTTACCGAGGCGTTTGGCAAGCCCTGGCTTCTCGCCTCCCAGCCGTGCCCCTCGTCTTCGGAAAGGGCGACGCCGCCGCGCGCGAGACCCGCCGCAACGCGGCCGGGCCGGTCTGGATGTGTCGCAAGCGAGAGGACGCCGCCCGCTGCCGGAACGGACAGCTCTATCCAGCCTCCGGCGCCATCGCTGCGGGAAAAGGTGTCGCTAGCCAGGATCAACGCATCGCCGTCGAAGGCAATTGCGGTACCGGTTGCTCCGGGCGTGGCGCGAAGACTTGATGGCAGGCTCATCAGCCCGGTACCCGCCGCTATCGCGCCAAGGAAAGCGCGTCTGGAAAGCCGGGTCGTAAATCTGCTCATTATTGGCATGTTTGCTTCTTTCATTATCAGCGCGCCTCACAGCTTTCCGTGACAAGGTTCTTCAGCGCTACGAGGCTCGGGAAGATCACGGAGAAGCGGTCGCCGCCCATGCCGGCGCCAAGGATCACGGCGACACCCGCCGGCGGGCCGGTTTCCACGCTGTAGATCTTGAGCCGGATGTTCTTTTCCCAATAGGGCGTTTTCCGGCCGTCCCCGGTGGTGATGAAATAGCTGTCGCCGCAATGGCGGATTGCCGCGACGCGCATTTCCGGCGACGGATCGCCTATGGGTTCCGGCGCCCCGGCACGCAGCCAGGCGGCGGGGCTGAGGCCTTCGTCGACGGCCTTCTTGCCGCCGCCGGGCTGACCGGCGATTTCGAGGAAGGCGACGAGGTCTGCGCGTGCCTGGGTGTCATCGATCCCGCGGAATGTCATGTAGGTACCGGGGATCATGCCCATCGGATCTTTAAGCCAGCCATCGAGGGCGGCTGCGTTCCACGAAAATCCGGCTTCCTTCAGTCCGGTCGAGTAGCGGACGAACCCCTCAGCCGTACCCGCCGTTCGCCCCATGAAGCCGTCGAGGCTCGGACCGCTGAGATGCAAACCAGGCTCGAGGGCGTGACAGGCGACACAGGCGCGATAAACCTGTGCACCGCTTTTCGCATCCCCTTCGGCGAGAGCACCCGAACTGAACGACAGAAGGCTCAGTGTGGCGAGGGCGAGGACGGGCCGGATCATATCCGCTCCTCCTTTTCGTAAACGCGTATCACCCCCATCATCCCGGCGGCCTGGTGTTCGAGGATGTGGCAGTGGAACATCCAGTCGCCGGGATTGTCGGCGACGAAGGCGATCTCGACTTTTTCGCGCGGCGCCATCAGTGCCGTGTCCTGCCATTCGTGATGCGTCGTAGGTTCGCCGTTGCGGGAGACGACGCGGAAGGAATGGCCGTGCAGGTGGATGGGATGGTGCCAGGCGGTGGCGTTGGTCATCGCGATGACGTGCGTTTGGCCGCGCGCGAGCGTCAGGAACGGTTCCATGACGTGGCCTGTGGCGGCCTTGCCGTTGACGAACCACAAGCCGCCGCCGGTCATCATGTTCATCATCGAGCCCATCATGCCGCCCGAGGCGTCGCCCATGCTGCCGCCCATCTCGGCCATCACCATCTGGCCCATCATGCCGCCGTTGAAGACGACCTCGTGGTGGACCGCCGCCGCTATATCGGGCTCGGCGAGCGGGTTGGCGGGCAGTTCCATCGGCCAATCCGGCGCGGCGTCCCGCAGAGGCGTTTCGGCGTAGGCAAGATCGACAAGGCGGTATTCCAGTCCTTGATAGAAGCGATCCGCCACAGAGACTCGACTGCCCGGCCGGCCGGTCATGTCGAGGATCAGGTCCACGCGCATGGCCGGTCCGAGCACGACGAGGCCGTCCTTTGGCGCATGAGGCGTGACCGGCTGTCCGTCGAGGGCGATCACGACCGGTTCGTGATCCGCAAAGTCGAGTGCGAAGATGCGGGCGTTGGCGGCGTTGATCAGCCTCAGCCGTATCCGCTCGCCCCCGCTCACGGAGAAATCCTCAAGCACCCGGCCGTTGATCGTCACAGTGTTGCCGACACGGCCATTGTGCATCATGTCGTGGCGGCTGCCGAAATCGTCGCTGATCGCGGCGGCTTTGGTGAGGCGCCAGTCGTCCAGTATCCATGTCAGTTCGCGATCGACCCGAACGGGCTCGGCTTCCTCGATGATCAAGGGGCCATAGAGGCCGCGCCCGACCTGCTCGAAGCTGTTCTGGTGCGGATGATACCAGAAGGTGCCGGCATCGACGGCGTCGAACTCGTAGGTGAAGGTCTCTCCCGATCCGATCGGGCGCTGGGTCAGATGCGGCACGCCGTCCATGGCGTTGGGCGTGCGCACGCCGTGCCAGTGAATGGTGGTTTCTTCATCAAGGTCATTTGCGACCGTGATACGCAGGCGGTCGCCCTGGCGGACGCGGATTTCGGGGCCGGGAACCTCACCGTTGTAGGTCCAGACCGGCGTTTTTTCGTAAGGCTCGGGGACAAGACGGGCCTTGCCTGGCGCAGCGTTCAGCCGGAACTCTTTGACAGAAGCGGCATGAGCGCTCCGAAGTCCCGAAACAGGAAGCACCACACTGGCCGCGACAGCGGCGGCGGATGTGATAAAGGCCCGACGCGTCGGCGTCGGCGTCGGCAGATGCAGTATCATGAGGTTTCAACCATCCTGAGAGGACTCTTGAGATCCGCATCGCGCTACCAGCGCGATGCGAAGCAGGATCACGAGCGGTCCAATAGACCGCGCATGATGTCAGACGCCGCGCGCCGGACGGAGTCCGGGCGGGGTCAGCTCAGGGTGATGGATCGTGGAGGGTAAGGGTCTGGCAGTCCGTTGTGCCCGGCCCCGCTGTGAGGAACCAGGCCTTCGGTAGCCGTTTTGGCTTCAGGCAGGCCAGGTTGACCGTTTGGAATGAGAGCCAGGATAGGGGAAACGCAGGCATTGTCGCACGGCTGGGTGTTGTCGCTGCCGTCAGGGCAATCTTGGCAGTCGCCCATGTCACCGCTATTGATGGCCGCAAGTGCCATCTTCATGTTCATGCTTGCGGCATTCGCGGCATGCACGACCGTTCCCGCCGCGAATGCGGCGAGCACCATAATCATGAAAATGCGGACATACCTTGCCATGACATATTAAATATCTGAAACCCTGCGCCCTGTCGATATGCGGTAGCGGGTCAGTTTGACCCACTCCCCGATATGCATTCTGTCGTACTCGTCGGGTGCCGTTCATGGAGGAACGCCCGGCGACAGAGGAAGGACGCAATTCCTCAAAGAAAAATTCCACCAGGATCACGTTGCTTATTTGAATTGGTGTGTTTCCGCCCTTGCAGTTATCCCTACCAGAGGGATAGGATATGCACATGAGTCACGCAAACAATCCTGAAATCATGGCCCGGCTGCGGCGCGCGGAAGGGCACTAGCCGCGGTCCCGCGCATGGTCGCGGAAGGCCGCGACGGATTGGTGATCGCGCAGCAGCTTCAGGCCGTCATTCGCGCGCTGGAAAAATCCAAGCAGGCGATCATCCACGATCACATCGATCATCATCTGGGTGAGATCGCCGGACCGCTGACGCCCGAACTGAAAGAAAAGCTCGCGGGCTTCCGCGAGATCACGAAATACCTTTGAGGGAACCCATGCATTCGGAATCGATAGGAAACTGGCGCCATGCCCACGTCTTCCTGGGAGCGGATCACGCCCGAAACGAATGGCGGACGTGGATCGTCGTCGGACTGACCGCCGCGATGATGGTCGGTGAGATCATCGCCGGCATGGCCTTCGGCTCGATGGCGCTGCTCGCCGACGGCTTCCACATGGCGACCCATGCGGGGGCGCTGTCGATCGCGGGTGTCGCCTACTGGTATGCGCGCCGTCACGCCCAGGACCAACGTTTCAGCTTCGGCACCGGCAAGCTCGGCGAACTGGCCGGCTATTCCAGTGCCGTGATCCTGGCGATCGTCGCCCTGATGATCGGTGTCGAGTCCGTTCTGCGACTCACGACGCCGATCCCGATCCGTTTCACCGAGGCGATCTTCGTCGCTGTGATCGGCCTCATCGTCAATCTCGCCAGCGCCTGGATACTCCATGCAGGGGAGGCGAGGACCACAGCCACCGTCATCATGGCCACGGGCACGCACATGATGACGGTCATCATCACCACCATGGCCATGACGACCACAATCTGCGCTCGGCCTATTTCCACGTGCTGACCGACGCGCTGACCTCGGTGCTGGCGATCGCAGCACTTCTTGCCGGCCGCTTTTATGGCTGGCTCTGGATGGACCCACTCATGGGAATCGTCGGCGGCATCGTGATTGCGCGCTGGTCGTGGGGCCTTCTGAAGGGCGCGGGCGCGGTGCTCCTCGACATGACGCCGGACAGGGCGACGGCTGACCGCATCCGGACGGCCCTCGAACAGGACGGAGACCGCGTCGCGGACCTGCATCTGTGGCGTGTCGGGCCGGGCCACATGGCGGCGATTCTTTCAATCGTCTCGGACCGTCCGCAGGAACCGGGCCACTATAAAAAGAAACTGGCGCTGATTTCGAACCTGTCGCATGTGACGGTCGAAGTGCATCCCTGCAACCACGTAAAGAAGGCGGCATAAGGCGGTGCGAGGTGCAGAGCGGATCGACGAAAACCTGCGCCGCGCCGTTCGGATCGTCGCGCTGCTCAATCTCGGCTATTTAGGAGTGGAGTTCGCGGTCGCGCTTGCCATCGGTTCAGTCTTCGTGGAACGCTGCGACCGCGCGCGAAGCAGCCGCAAAGCATTGGCCGTGACGAGCACGGTTGCGCCTGTATCTGCGAGGATCGCTGGCCACAGCCCTGTAATTCCGACGATTGTCGTCACCAGGAATACCCCCTTCAGACCGAGCGCGATGGTGATGTTCTGACGAATGTTAGTCATGGTTCGCTTTGACAAGGCGATCATTTCCACAACATCCCCAACGCGGCCGTGCAGACTGGCGGCGTCACCGGTCTCGAGCGCCACATCGGTGCCGCCGCCCATGGCGATGCCGACATCGGCCGCGGCAAGCGCGGGAGCATCATTGATGCCGTCACCAATTTTGGCGACCCGATAGCCTTCACTTTGCAGCTCCCTGACGATCTTCTGCTTGTCGGCAGGCAGGAGATCCGCGCGCACTTCAATGCCGAGTTCCGCGCCGATCGCCTTGGCGGTGCGCGCATTGTCTCCAGTGAGCATAACAATTTTCATGCCGGTCTCGGAAAGCCTGCGAAGGGCGGACGCGGCGTCTTCTCGGGGTTCATCGCGCATGGCTATCGCGCCGACGAGTTTGCTATCAACGACGAGAATCGAAACTGTCTTGCCTTCATTGAGGAGCGTACTCAGTTGCGCGTCGATTTCGTCCGTAAGATGTGCGCGCTCTCGTCCAGCCTTCACCGATCCCAGAAAGACCTCGCTGCCTTCAATTGAACCGGTCATTCCTTTGCCGCCAAGCGCTTTGACGTCATTGGCGACAGGAAGTTTGCCCGCGCTCTCTTTCGCGCTGGCGAGAATGGCCTTGGCAAGCGGATGGCTCGAACCGCCTTCGAGGGAGGCGGCAAGGCGAACGACATCGCTTTTGGAACGATCAAATGCGATAATATCGGTAACCTGCGGCTTTCCCACCGTCAGCGTACCGGTCTTGTCGAAGGCGAGCGCCGAAATATCACTGAGCGCTTCGAGTATTGCTCCGCCCTTGATCAGCAGACCCTGGCGCGCGCCAGCAGAAAGGGATGCGGCAATCGCAGCCGGTGTCGAGATGACAAGTGCGCAAGGGCAGCCTATCAGGAGTATCGCCAGTCCTTTGTATATCCATTCATTCCACACCCCGCCCATAGCTAGTGGCGGAACGATGGCGACCAGCAATGCGACGACGACGACGCCGGGCGTATAGTAGGTCGAAAACCGGTCGATAAAGCGTTCGGTCGGCGCTTTCGATTCCTGGGCCTCCTCGACGAGCTTAACCACGCGGGCAATTGTGTTGTCGCGCGATGCCGCGGTGACACGGACGCGCAAGACCGCATCACCGTTGATCGTGCCGGCGAAAACATCGTCGCCGCCATGTTTGGACACCGGCGTGCTTTCGCCGGTCACGGGGGATTGGTCGACGGCGCTGTCGCCGGACAATACGATTCCGTCAGCCGCGATGCGATCACCGGGGCGTACCATGATTGTCGAGCCGACCACCAGACTTTCTGCCTGAACTTCCTCGGTCCGGCCATCGCTCTCAAGAAGAGCCGTTGTTGGAACGAGCCTTGTCAGGGCTCGAATGCTCGACCGCGCACGACCGGCGGCGACGCCTTCCAGAAGCTCGCCCACAATGAACAGGAAAACGACGGCCGCGGCCTCCTCGGACGCACCGATGATAACGGCGCCGATGGCCGCGATCGTCATCAGCATTTCGATCGAGAAAGGCTTTCCCGCAAGCATGGCCGCCATGACGGCCCTTCGGGCAATGGGCAAGAGGCCGACAAGGACGGCAGTGGCGTAGAACCAGAAATCGTAGGCTGGAAATGTCCGGCCGAACCCGTAGGCGATGGCGAGCGCCCCACCACTGGCGATTGCCAGCCTGATCTTGCCATCCTTCCACCACGGCCCCTCGGTCGGCTTGTGATCATGTTGATGATTATCGCGGCCATCGTCCCCGCCGGAGGCATGATCTTGGATATGATCGTCCTTGTGTGTGTGCTCATGAGCGAGCGCCGGTTCGCTCGCGCCAGACAATTCGTCATCGTCGGAGAGCGCGGTAATCTGATATCCGAGCGCCCGGACTCTGTTCGCGATCTTGCCAGTGTCCGTCTCCATGTCATGATCGACCGTCATGCCGCGGCCGGTAACTGAAACGGCGACTCCTGCAACTCCGGGAACGCGACGGGCAGCGCCTTCGATCTTGCCGGCGCAACTTGCGCAGTCCATGCCGTCGACGCGAAAGCGCGTTTGGATTGCCTTTGTTTCCATAACAAAATCCTTTCAAGTCCCGCCAGCTTGTATTGCTCGAGGAGAAGCCTACATCCTCTAGTGACTGGAGAAGCAAGAGGTGAATTCCATGAAACCTGTCTCGATTGGCAGAGCCTCCGAACAGAGCGGCGTCAAAATTCCGACGATCCGTTACTACGAACAGATCGGGTTGCTGCCGTCGCCAGCCCGTTCCGGCACGAACCGCCGTTACTATGAACGCCAGGACGTGCGCCGGCTCACTTTCATTCGGCATGCTCGTGCCCTCGGCTTCGAGATCAACGCAATCCGAACCTTGATCGAGATGCGGGAGCGACCGGCGCAATCATGCGCCGAGGCCGACCGGATCGCGCGCGAGCGGCTCGGCGAAATTAAGGTTCGGATCGGCAAACTTCTGGCCCTCAGGCAAGAACTCGAGCGAATGGTCGAATGCGGTGCCCACGGCCGCGTGAACGATTGCCGTGTCATCGAAATCCTCGCCGACCACGACAAATGTCTTCATGACGAGCACTGATCGCTCAGCCCATCAATTCTTCCAGCAGCAGAAGGACCAGAAATCCGACGAAGAACAACGCTGTCACCCAGGGGTGATCGGGCGTTTCGTGGGCTTCGACGAGAAGTTCCTCCGTGACAAGATAAAGCAATGCAATAAGGCCGAAGGCGAACATTCCGATCCGAACCGGTTCGGAAAAAGTGGCAACCGGAGCTGCCAGCACGGTTCCGAGCGGAAGCAAAAGCATTAGGGCGCCTGTTGCCAGAATGACAAGCAGCTTCGAGGATATCGTTCTTGAAAGCGCCGTCGCTGCAGTCACTCCGAGAAACAGGACCTCCAGCGTCAGGGCAATCGTCAGAAGCAGGCCCGTCTGTGCACTGGCTGAAAATCCGATGCCGAGAACGAGGCCGTCGATGAACACGTCGATGCCGATGGTGGCAAGCACTCCGGTTGGGCCGCTGACGATTGTTCCGAGCTGCCGCAGTCCCAACATGGCAGCCACGCCGATAGCTCCGCCGACGAGCGTGGCAACAGGTGATCCTTTGTGCAGGATATCGGGCAGGATTTCGCCAGCGGCGGCCGCGAACACGACGCCCGCGGCAAAATGCTGGATCGCACTGGTGAGGACCGCTCCGGGCTGACGAAATGTTGCGATCATCGCGCCGATAACGGCGGCCACAATCGGAAAAATCGTGTACGAAATAGCCAAGGTTAGGCCCCAGGTACGGGGAGTTGCTCGGGAAGAGCAAAGCCAGCCGCTGGTTTCCGCTCCATCACAAACCCCGCACGATCAGATAGAGCAGGGCGATCAGGACAGGCTGGTGAAGTAGATAGATCGCGAGTGTATGCCGGCCCGTGACGATGACGGCGCGCCATGGCGGCGAGGCGAAACCGGCCCGGGCGAGCTTTGGCAGCAATCCGGTACGTGCCGCAAATTGTGCCGCCGCAATGCCCATCAGGATGGCGCCGAACCATGGAAAGAGCGGAACGTAGTCGTTCGACACCAGACGACGTGTTGATAGACCTGTCCAGTACCAATAGGGAGCGTTGAAGAATTCGCTTGCCAGGACGTCACGCCCAAGCAGAAACACCAGTCCGGCTGTCCCGGTCACAAACCAGGAAAGACGAAGGAATGGAAGGCCGAGAACGCTGCCGAGTGCGATCGCGTGCAAGATGCCAAAGAAGATGAATGTCTCCGGCATAGCAAGGAAGGTTGCCAGGGTGATGAGGGCCGCAGCGCCGGCAATCACCAGGAAACGGCGGAGGAATGCACGCCATCTGATGGCCTCCGTATGCGCCAGAAATAGGCTGGCGCCCACGAGAAACATGAAGCTGGCCGCGAGGCTGCGTGCGAAGACGATCCAGCCGACTTCCGTGGTCATTCCAGCCGGCGCTACGCCAAAATATTCCAGATCCCAACCGAAATGGAATATGGCCACGCCGATGATGGCAAGGCCGCGCCAGACATCGAGCACAGGAAGCCGGACGCGGCGCGCCTGAAATTCTTTGGAGGATTTTGGAGGGTTGTTCATCAGACTCTGCGCCTATTTCGTCGTGAGTGCGGAGGCTCGCACATCCGTGGCTGGCGCGATAACAGTGTTTGCCCCTGCGTCGAGTACCTGCACGCGGTTGAACCGCTGGTCCAGAACGCCGAAAAGGATCGCCGTTGAAAAGACGAAGGCGACGAAAATGCCGAAACTCAACGCCATCATGCGGTTCTTGGGTCGCGCCCGAGCGACGAGCTCCTCGCCCGTGCTCGGATAGGCCATCGCAGCCCAGTTGGACGCGGTCCATGTGGTGCGGGTTCGCTCCAGCTTCTCTTCATGCAGGGCCATGGCATGAATGGTGAGAATGACCGCCAGCAGACACATCATCGCGCTCGGAATCCAGATTATCAGGCCGCCAAGCTGTTCGTCGGCAATGCCTGAAAAGCCCCATAGCCTGCCTTGGAGGTCGTAGGCGTCGTAGAGGACCGTCTGTTTGATCGTCGTATAAGAGCCGAGTGCGATGCCCGAAAGCATCGCCAGCCACAGCATCATCAACCGGACCCCATAGCGAGATCCTTTCGGTTCTGGTCTTGGATCGAAGATTCGCCACCAAAAGAGAAGGCCGGTCAAAAGCATCGAGAGATGCATAGCGTAGTGGATCGGCGCGTTGACGAGCGCCAGGTCGTGATAGCGGGGTATTTCCCAAAAATAGAGGGAGCCGATAAAAAGGGCGGTCACGGCAGCTGGATGAATCACGGGCGTCAACAAGGCACGTATCCCGTCATTCGAGAGCGCTCGTTTCAGGATGTTGCGACGTAGGCCGTTTGGCAGCCCGGCGATGAGAGTCGCCTGGGGCAGGGCGAACGCCATCAACATCGGTCCGAACATGCGCAAGAGAAAGTGCTGGATTTGATGCATGACGAAAAGGCGTTCCGCGATCGGGTCGAGCGGAGATTGCAGCGCAAGGAATATCGCCGCGACGCCAGAAACGAAGAGCACACTTTGCCAGATCTGCCACGGACTTCTCCAGCGGCGGCGCCGGAACAGTCCCGCGACGTAGACTGCCAGCACAAGGAGCGTGCCAAGAACGATGTCCGGCGTGAAACTCCAGCTTGTCCACGCGGTGGCGTCAGTCAGGTCTTCGCCACCATGCGCGCGCGCTCCGTTGCTCAAGGAAAGCAGCATGAATGCTCCTACAAGGCAGATATGGCGGCGCAGCCATTTCCCGGCTTTGCGTGTCGCATTCAGCTTTTGCCGGCTGAGGCTCGACGGAGATCGCTTTGGCGGCAATCGAGATCCCCTTTTCGTCCCGACGCGAACAGCCATGCCGTGATACCATTGATGACAATCCCGACGCCGGCGACCATCATGACCGTCGTTCCTGCAATCGGCGCGGGCTCGATCAGCCTCTGGACCGCTTCCCAGGCGATCGCGCAAATCGCGACGAAGGATCAGCGCATTGAAGAGCGCGGCCAGAATCGACCATTTACGCAGGCCATATGTATATCGTTGTGTGTGGCTTCGCCGGCCCAGCATTACCGCGACCCAGGCAACGACCAGGCCGAGAACATCGGACAAATTGTGGCCAGCATCCGCCAGGAGAGCGACGGAATTGACCATTAATCCGGAGATGGTCTCGACTGAGACAAAAAGAACGTTCAGTGAGATTCCGACTGCAAAGGCCCGGTCGAAAGTTTTTGGCGCGTGACTGTGATGACCGCCGTGATGGTGATCGTGGTCGGTCATGGGTGCCTTTCGCAAAAAGAGGGTTGTTCAGTAGGGGCTTCAATACGGGTCCTTTCCGAACCAGAGAGATCAATCGTACATGCTCTAGTCGCTAGAGAAGCAAGCCCGTTCTCTAGAAAAAGCGCGGCATCTTTTTGTAACAAGCGTCGATCTTCTCGCCATACTGTTGAAGTGCTCCTCGATTTAGGGTCAGGACTCATTAATGTGATTGGAATGGCGGCTGAAACGGCAATGAGGAGCAAGGAGAAGCGCGAAGAGCGGGGTTCACCCCCCCGGTCGAGCGGTTCGACGACGCAGGTCGCAGCCGTTTCGCTGTCAGGACGGATATGGCCAATTTGCCCGCCTACAGCGTCGCAAGCCCTTGAAAACCGGATGGTTTCCTGCGGGCTTTCTCCTCGTATCCGAACAAATTTGCTCATACCATACCAACCAGATTAATGGGTCCTGACCCTAGAACCACCCGGCTGGAATATTTTCCGGGGCGATCCTATCCAGATCGAGGTTCCGTCGGCAAGGTTACCCGGCATGAAGACGCCGACCGAGGCTTTGCCTTTCTTGGGCAGGGCCGTGTCGTCAATGATCAGCCACGCATCGGCTCCGTCAAGCAAAGCTGGCCAGATCGCCAATCGTCTCGTCCATTCCGACATGGTGATCCTCGATGAGCTTGGCTATCTGCCGTTCAGTGCATCAGGCGGCGCGCTACTCTTCCATCTGCTCAGCAAACTCTATGAGCGCACCAGCGTCATCATCACCACCAACCTCAGCTTCAGCGAATGGGCGAGCGTCTTCGGAGACGCCAAAATGACGACCGCGCTGCTGGATCGCCTCACACATCACTGCCACATTCTCGAGACTGGAAACGACAGCTTCCGCTTCAAAAACAGTTCCGCTCACGAAACCAAAGGCGAAAGGGAGAATACCAAAAACTTGACCTCAACCAAAGAACTGAAACATACATAAAAGGCGGGTCAGCTCTCGGTGAAAATACCGGATCACTTCTCAGCAGAAATCAACAATCAACCCAAGGACGAGGCCAACGCTCCGCTAATCTACCCCGCAATCTGCGCCAAATCATCTGACGACGGACAGGTCAGGAAAAGTTCGGTTTTGCAGTTGATCGCGGCGAGCACTCATCGTTGGATGCGCTTGCCGGATTGATTGACTGGGTGCCGATCGATCAGGCTCTTCGTGAGATTTCCTGCTCTGCGAAGGGCGAGCCCGCCTGGCCGCCAATGGCCTTGTTCAAAGCGATGCTGCTGTCGATTTGGTACGACTTGTCCGACGTCAAGCTTGCCGAGGCTCTGGACGACAGGGGATCGTTCCGGCGGTTCTGCGGGTTCTCGGCTTCAGAGCCGACACCGGAGCGAACGGCTTTCGTGCGTTTTCGAAGAGCCCTTGTGGCTCAAGGTCTGGACAAGATCCTGTTCGACGAGATCACCCACCAACTCAAAGCCAAGGCGGTTCAGGTGAAGACCGGCACGCTGGTCGATGCGACGATCATCGCCTCGGCCAGCGAGGATGATGGCGAGGCCCACTGGGTCAAGCACAAGGGCAAGCCGGCAGTACATGGCTTCAAGGCACATGTCGGCGCCGACGCCGATACAGCGCTTGTGGAAGAAATCGCCATCACACCGGCCAATATCAATGACGGCAAGGCCGGTCCCGATGCTCTGCCTGACAATCCCGGTGAGGTGTTTGCCGACAGCGCTTATCGCGGCAACCATTTCGGCGACGCGGTGCGTGCCAAGGGGGGAACGCCGCGCATCGTCGCCACCGGCATGTGGGGACGCGACGAAGCTGAAACGGCCAAGCGCCTCGAGACCTGGAACCCACCGATCCATCGCATCCGTGGCCGCATCGAAAAAATCTTCGGCACGTGGAAGCGAAGCTACGGCCTTCGTCGGATGCGATGGCGAGGGCTTGCAAAGGCCGGCGTTCAAATTCGCCTCACCGCAATTGCCTACAATATGAAACGCAGCTTGAAGATCATCACCGTGGCTGGATAGCGGCAAAAACACAACTGACGCTCACATGAGAGCGTCAACGGCACAACCGACGACATCGGCCTTCATATCTTTGCGCCCTTTACCCGGGAAACCGGAAAGATAAAATAAAATCAACGCAAAATGCTTCCCGCGCACAGGTTTCCTAGAAGCGTGCCGTTCCTGACGCGCCTCGATCAGCATTTGTTCCTTCAAGCGGCCATTGCGGTTGCCCCCCAGCGAAAGTCAGTGGCATCTATCCACATGCGATGAAGCACGACGCCGAGTTTGCGGGCCAGAGCAACCTTGGCACGCTTCATGCCGCGACGTTTCGCCACTTCGAGCGCCCAGCGCTTCAGGCTGGAGAACCGCGTCGCCCGCGTCAGCATGATATGTGCCGCCTCGAAGAGCGCAGTTCGGACCATCGCGTCGCCGACCTTGCTGACACCTCCATCCCGGTCGGTCTCACCGGACTGGTATTTCCTGGGGGTCAGCCCAAAGTACGCGCCGACCGTACTCGATTTCCCGAAGCGTGCCGGATCGTCGACCGCCGACCGATATGTCAGGGCGATCAACGCACCGACCCCGGGAGCGCTCATCAACCGGTGACAGATCTTGTCAGCATCGCGCCGATCACCGTCTCCAGAGTGGCGTGCCCTACGATCAGTTCCTCGATAAGTGCCGCGAACCGACCGCGGCTGACCTCGCCGACCTTCAGTCCATAGCCACGCAGGATTCCCCGGATGCTGAGCTCGACGTCGAGAAGCTTGCTCTGCAGAAGCTTGCGACCGACGAGTACGGCGCGGGTATCCTGCGATGCCACCGATTTTGCATGGACCGGCCGATACCAGCCCATCCGCAGCAATTGGGCAATCCCGCGGGCATCTTTCCGGTCGGTCTTCACGGTCATCGCCGAAAGTGCCGCCTTTACGTGTCGAGTCTCGAGCAAAACCACATCGTGCCCGGCCGCCACAAGTCCGGCATGCAGCCATTGCGACAAGGGCCCGGCCTCGAGCCCAATGAGCCCGACAGACAATTCCAGTTCGTCAAAATAGCAGACCAGCACCTCGGGCTCGCTGGCGATCTTGACCTCGAGCACGATCGTCCCGGTCGCGTCCACAATGCATACGCTGCTCTCTTCCAGAGAGACATCGATTCCCGCATAATGTTCCATGGCTGTTCCTCTCATGATGCTTGGAGCCGATCGTTCGGACTCCGTTTCAACATCTTCATTCTGAGGGACAGCCACCAAACTTGGCTATGCTCGCGAGCGCCGGCCCATTACGGCATCTAGGTCTTGGAGCATCAAGCAATTGATTTTTCTATGCTTTCAAATGTTGGCATGAGGTCACGATTCGCGAAATTCGCGTCCTTATGGAAATGCCAATTTGTACTGTTAAATCAAAACGATACGACTTGTTGTAAGGTTGGTCCAAGTTGAGTGAAAATTCACATGATTGAATGTGTTTGGTTTGAGGTTCTTGCTCGGCGCTACTGGAGACACAGGTTCCATTCAAAATATCTCACATTGCCTTATCACCGCTTCGTATTTATCTCATCATCTGCTGGCAGGCCTCGCAAGCTCTGCGCACGAAACCGTCGCAGAAATAACGGCAACTCCTCTTCGAGTTGTTGTTTCAGTGCAGCGAACAACCGTGTTCTCCTTGCGCAGGAAATAATGCGTGGCCTGTGTGGCCACTGGTGTTACTCGTTCGATCAGGATCGTCTGGAATGTGAATCCCTCAGAGACGTAGTCGAACATCGATTTTGTCACCGGCTGCCACTGATCCTGTATCTGCGCCTCTACGGCACCAGATTGAAAAAGCACCGCGAATAACACGGCAGCGGATGAGACCCTTGTCATTCTATCAAAGCGCATTGTAGTCCTCATACATTTTCGTGAGTCCTTCTGTTTCGTTTTGGTAAACATGCACGAGACTCTACTCAGAGGTCGCGAAGTGCTTCAATAGCGTCCCGACGGGACCGCGCGCCAGCATAGACCACGGCGGCCAGAATCGACAGAGCGAGAAGGCCCAGTACAATCGCAAGATAGACCCATGGGATAGAAAGCGCTTCGGGCGGAGGGTCGAATACTCCAGTCAGAAGCTTGACAAGCATCCAGGCGGTGATCGTCCCAGATACGAGCCCGAGCAGGATTCCACTTACTCCAACAAGCAACCCCTCGCTCCAGAGAAACGCCCTGAGTTGGCGAGGCTTGGCGCCGATTGCCATGAGGATTGCGAAATCACGCCTACGATCAATGAAGCCCAACGCCAACACCAGACCGGCGGCCGCTGCCGCCAGCATGATGGCGAAGGTCAGTTCGATCCGCGTCAGACCGGAAAGGTCCACGGCGGTTAAGCTCGAGCCGATTATATGCGATGCCGTGGTAATATCCTTGACCTGCAGTGACGGCTTACCTGCAAGTGCATTCCGTACGGTGTCGGCAAGCATCGATGGATTGTCGTTGGTGCGCATGAGAACATATTCGGCCGCGCTGTTTCCAGTCGCTTGAGTGATGTATGCAGCATTGGCGACGAGGAAGGAATCCTTGGGTGCGGTTGGAAACTCCCTGGCCACACCAATGAATTTGAAGGGTACAGTGTGATACTGGTTGTCGGTTGCGCTGACCAACCGCAGATTTACGGTGTCGCCAGGCCGGAGCTGAAAATCCTTCACGGTCTCCTCGGAGACCAGAACGCCATCTGGAGTCGTAGCGAGCCTCGAAAGGATTTCAGACGCTGTCGCGCTCCCGAAGTATGCATCAGACAAGGTCGTTGCCCGACCGATCGTGGCGGCATCAATACCGTAGATATCTTGAAGGTCGGCTCCGACATAGGCAAACCGGTGCTGCATGGGTTCTGCAGCGGATACGCCTGGCAAGTTTGAAAGCGTAGATAGCTCTGTACTGGCAGGAGTTGCAGTGGTGCCGAAGACTGTGACGTCGGCACCATTGGTGAGTTCCGCGTCGACTAGCGCCTGTGCATTGTAGGTCATATTGAAAATTGCTGTCGAGGAAGCAAACGACACCGCCAACGCCGTCATAGCGATACCGAGCGTCATGCGGCGTGACTGTCGAGACAATGACGCAGCAACCGTTTCCGCCAGCCGACCGAAAAGGGGGTGATAAGGATGCGCAGGAAATTTCCATTTGCAGAGACGATTAGGGCGGCAATCCGAACTGTAAGCAGTGCTGCTCCGATCCAGAAAAGGGCCGGTGTGAGAAAAGCCTTGTAATCGACCGACGTCGCCGCCACCCCTTCTGGAGCAAGCACTATCTGGTATCCCGTACTCGCGGATTGCCAAAACAGCAAAGCGGAAGCAATTAAAAGTATCAGGTCCAGCCAGTACCGTTGCCACAGTGCCGGGCTACCGCGTCCAACCGTGCGCCGCAAAGTCGACACAGTATCGTTGCGAGCTATCAGCCAGGACGGTACGAGGATCGAACCCATTGCAAGCATGATACCTGCGGCGGCGGCGAGAACGACAGATAGGATTACGGGACTGGAAGCGGAATATGACAAGCTGACGCGAGTAAATGCGAACGCACCAAGAAGCCCGACTGTCGTCCCGACCAACCCCGCAGCCGCCGCCTCGGTTGCTGAAAGCGCAAGTATCCTTCGTGTTGAGGCACCACGCACCCGCAATAATGCCTGTTCCAGACGTCGTCGACCTGCGCCGCTGGCCGTTACCGCGATTGTAAGCGCGGCAGCAAGAGCTACACCTGGAACGCCGAGAAACAGGAATAACATCGTGGCATAGAGAGCATCGCCACGAACAGCATCCAACCGCGCGCCTAGATTGTTGGCCACCAATGCCTGGCCAGCAACTCGAGCCTCCAGGTTCTTTGCCGCACCGGCAATCTGAACATATGCAGCGGTTGGCTGCGCGGGAAGATTGGCATGATCGAGCCTGACATGGAACTGCAGCCTCGTGGTGTCAGGTCGCACTCTCTGTTGTGAATTGAATATCCTGTGCCAATCCGCCTCCGGCAGGACAAGAATGTTGTCGGGTGGGGCTTGAGGTGCCGCTTGTGGCGGAAGGCCGACAGCCTGGAACAGTGCATCGGCGTCAGGTAGATCGACAACACCGGAGACGGTTACCATCTCAGGTCCAAGACCGATCCGATTGATCGCGACGATATCACCGAGGCCGACATGAAGATTTGCTGCGGTTTGTTGGGCAATCAACACGCCATCAGCAGTGCCCGAAAGCAACCGCAACTCTTTTGGAAAATCGGCGGCATAGCCCTTGTCGAAAGCGATGACCTTGCCAGGGCCGGTCGTCTGCACAGTTCCGCCAGTGCTGGCGTTTAAGCCATCGATCTGCGCAAACAGGACCGTATGAATGGCGTCTGTTGTCGCAGCTTTGCCGATGGCAGCTTTAATGGATTGCGTATCGGCCGATGGTACGGCTTCGACCTGCCAGTCAATGGGGACGGCTGAGACAGCGCGCTGGGTCATCGACGCGGAACTACCGGCGAGGAAAAGCCCAAGGCTGGCGAGCAGCGCAACAGTCACGGCAACGCCAAGTGATGCGCCCACGAGGCGGGTGATCCGGTGGCGAACAATCCCGATCAACCAATACCGGATCATGATGCCGCCCCTGACTTGCGAAGTTGAGTATGAAGCCGCCCATGTTCTAAGACCCATTGGCCATCCATCCGCCTTGCAACTGTTTGATCGTGGGTGGCGATGATCAGCGCCGCCCCAGCTTTTGCGACCATATCGAAAACGGTATCAAGGAACGTCACAGCCGTTACGCTGTCGAGCTGGCCAGTTGGCTCATCTGCCAGGACGAGTCTGGGGGAAATGATCAGCGCTCTTGCCATCGCGATACGCTGTGCCTGCCCGCCGGAAAGTTCCTCCGGCAATTTTCCCGACAGTTCGGACAAATCGAACCGTTCAAGCATCTCGGAAACTCTTGGGCCGACATTCGAGGCGTCTCCAGCCAGCACCATTGGAAGTGCGACATTGCGAAAGACCGTCAGTGCAGGAAATAGGCTGGGCGACTGAAAGACGAACTGGACTTTCTGGGGCTGCAGCGTCTCGCGCTTCCCGAGAGCCGGCCATGTGATGTTTCCATTGGTCGGCTCAATCAGGCCACCAAGAATATGAAACAAAGTAGACTTGCCGCTTCCAGATGGTCCGACAACGGCAATCCTGTCCTGGTCGTGGATCTGGCAGTCGACACCCTGCAGGGCGTCAATCGTACCACCAGAAGGGGCGGTATATCCCTTCGATATGTCGGTCGCGCACACAAGGACGTCAGTCATGGCTTAACCTTCCGTCTCGCAGCCGTACAATTCGGTCTGCATGCCGGGCCAAAGCCTCGCTGTGGGTGGCGATCAGTGTGGCGTGTCCAGCCCTGCGGCGCTCATCGAAATGGCCGAGCAGGCGTGCTTCCGTCTTCGCATCGACTTCGGCTGTGGGTTCGTCGGCGATCAGCATCTGTGGATTGTTTGCCAATGCAACGGCAAGACCCGCACGCGCAGTCTCTCCACCAGACAGATGCGTGGGATAAGCGTCAGCGCGTTTTTCCAATCCAACTGACGTTATGAGTGATCTCAGATACTGTTCATCGACAGAGCCGGCGAGCATCATCTGGAAGCGGATGTTGCCGCTTACTGTGAAGTGCGGAAACAAGTTGCCGGACTGCATCATTATTCCGCAGGTCCGCGCCCGAAGTTGGGCCCTTTCGGCCTCAGGTCGGCGAGACATGCGCGTTCCGTCGATGACGACATAACCAGCCTCCGGTTCGTCGAGCCCACTAAGACAGTTCAGCAGTGTCGATTTTCCACTGCCGGAAGGACCCATAACCGCCACCGTTTCGCCGCCTGACACAACGAGGCTTACGCCGCGCAAGGCGGCAGTTTCCTCGTCGCCAATATGGAAAAAGCGGTAGAGTTCATGGGCCTCCAGAACTGGCATGGTCAGTTCCACCGAAACGACTGCGACATCAGTTGCCACTGGTCGACATTGTCGGCGCCAAGGGGCGCATAGAGATCGAGCCCGACGAGGTTGCCGTCTTTGAAATAAAGGTATCTGTGGTTCTCCAGCCGCACCTGTTTACCGGTGACGGGATTGGGGTCTGAATTGGAGCTATATGCGATCCGGATTGCTTCCCCACGGGAAGTTTGACCACCTTAACATCAGTTACCTTCACAGCGCGCCCAGCCTTTTTCATCGTGGGCAAGTAATCGGCCTTGATGGAGGCGAGCGTTGGAATGCTTGCGGTTTTGGTGGCTGTAGCGGCGACGCCGTCGAGTTTGTCTATAAAGCCAACACCATTGGCTTTGTCCGATCGGGCCCATCCCTCCGGAACTTTGAACGAGAACCCAAGCGGCGACTTGTAGTCAATGAAGACCTGACTGTCGGGAATGTCGCCGGGTGGGTTCTTTTCGGGCGCGACAGCCTGCTCTGCATACGCGGCCGTCGCTGTGACCACGGGCGACAGTACGATGCCACCAATAAGAACAGTGAGAACCGCGCTACGTAGCACGGTTGATGCAGGTTTCTTGAAGCAGGTCATTTTTGTCTCCGTCACGAATTCGCTTAGGCAGCGATCGATCGAGAGAATGGCACCATATGTTTTTCAGCAGTTTGCGCCGATCATACGGATTTGTAACATTCAGCGGCGGGCCTGCGATCGCTATTTTTGCGTCGAGACCAGATAGAGCTTGCTGTTCCCCGCGGCGAGTTCGGTTGCGTTCCCCTGCAACGAGTTTGCCGTTTCCCTGGCCAACGTGTCGCTTTGTGCAATCGTCATGGGCACCTCTTCGGCGACAGCATAGCCAAAGGCAATGGGATCCCGCATTTCACTCGTCGCCGAAATGAGCAGGAGTGGCTGCGCATTTCCGACGCTGGAAACCGCCGATCCGGAAGACCATACCCTTAGAACATCACGATTTCCCGTTAAGGCTGCGTTCCCACGTGTGAACACTGCAATGGGCGGGCGACCATTGTTCGTCAGCGGCAGGACGGAAACTGCTGGCAATGGTGCCCGCGACGGCAAAATCGCGTCGACGAGGCTGGCAAGCCGACCAGTGATTTGCTGTTTCCATCCAGAGGTTGCAAAATGCACCCCAACCGTAGCCAAGTCGAGATCAGTCTGGATGATGAACGGCTCCCCGAATTCACCATCGAGGAGAGTTCGCCGTTGAGGCAAGGCCATCCAAGTGTTGGCAAGCCATTGCCGCTTGGCAACGACCGTTTGGGTTTCGCGAATCTTGTAGTTGGCAGATGCCGCTGAATAGCCAACCGACAGATGGTACGGATAAGCAATCGCCAGTGTTATTGCTACCAACATTGCGCCTTGTTTCGACGCAGGTGCCAGCGATTTTCCATGAAGCAGCCACGCCAGAACGAACACCAAAGCCCCCCGAACAAAAGCCCTGCTGCCACATCACTCGGCCAATGCGCGAAAAGATAGAGACGCGAGAATGCAATGAGCCCTATCGTGATGGCGGCAACAACGTAGATCATGTGCCGGATGCGTGGCGTAAAGTCCTGGGCAACTATCAGCGCGCAGATCCCGATGATCGTGGCGGATAGCGTGGCATGACCGCTCGGAAAGCTGTAACCGTCAGCCCCGCTGTAAAGAGATATCGGCCTTGCGCGATGGATTATGGTCTTGACCAGAGGGACAAACAGCGCCGCGCTGACGAAGCCGGTTGCTACCGTGCTCGCCAGTCTCCAGCGCTTATGCCACAGCAGTATCGCAACGATCACGACGGCGACAGGTGCGAGAACAACTCCGTCGCCGAGCATCGTGAGGCTAACCATGAGACTGTCGAATACAGGCGTCCTAAGCCCTTGAAGATAAGCGCTGATCGCCTCATCGGACCGCACAAAAGCCGGATCGGCGAGATATTCTGCGGCAACCATTATGAAGCCAGATAGACCAAACAGCGCCAAAGTGAAAAAGCTGAATGGAACGAGAATATTCTTCTCATTAGCGATCAATCGATAGAGAAAGCGGGATCCTGGATCTCCGCGATTTGAAAGCGCGGTGGCAAGACGCCAGCGCCATTTTTCGGCGTGCGGGAGAAGCCAAATGAACGCAATTTTTGTTGCGTACCAAGTTGCTACTGCGACAAACAAACTAAGCAGGAGTAACTCCAGCAGCCTTGGATTGCCGGAGTTGGCAACATCAATCCCTCGGCCAATTCCAATACCCGGAAGCAAATGGCTGGCCGCCCAGGTAATCGCCGAGACAACATTGATCACCGTGAAGCGCACCGGGTTCATGCCGACTATGCCGGCGATGCCGGGCACGACCGACTTGATTCCAGGTATGAAACGGCCGATGAATACGCTCTTCCCGCCATGGTGGGCAAAATAAGCTTCGCCCTTGTCAAGCATTCCCGTGTAGCGGTTGAATGGCCAAACCTGCCGGATCTGTTCTCTGTAGGTATGGCCGATCCAGTAAGAGATGGCGTCACCTGCAACTGCACCTAAAACGGTAGCGGTAAAAATCGGGATGAAAGAAAGTTTGCCCATTCCGATGAGTGTTCCCGCGCCAACAAGCACCACAGTCGAGGGCACGAAAAGACCCAGCACGAATATTGCTTCGCCCATTGAGAAGAGAAAGACGATCGCCAGCGCCGCGTGCTGGTGGTCGCCAATATATGTAACTATCGACTGAAGGTAGCCCAGCATGTCGATTACCCCCTGTCCGACCGAGACAGCGGAAAGCGCACATTCACTCGCAGGCCCGGATGGTTGTCTTGCAAGCCAAGTGCAGCATCATGCAGGTCGGATATGGCTTTGACCATGGCAAGGCCAAGACCGGATCCCGGAGTTGTGCGGCTTTGTTCGAGCCGGTAGAGGCGGCGCAACACTTTCTCACGCTCAGATTCGGGAATGCCTGGTCCGTTGTCGGCGATTGTTGCCAGAACTGTGTCATCGACCTGTTCGACTGCGCATTCGATGCGCGCGCCCTTGGAACAATGACGAAGCGCATTTTCCAGAAGATTGGCAAACATCTGCGTCAACAGTTCGCGATCGCCGTGGATTAGAAGTTGGCTATTTCCGGTATCCAGATTTAGCTCAAGGCCGGACTCCTCGTAGGCTGAGCGATAGAATTCCGCAACCTCTGTCAGAATCGCGCCAACATCGACGTCGGCAAACCGCGCCTTGCGTGCGCCTGACTCGATCTGCGCGATCCTGAGCAGCGCATCGAATGTCGCAATGGTTCGGTCCAACTCGGTCGCTGCCTCGTCGAGTTCTTTGGCGACAGGCAGACCCTTGTCCTGTTTCTCCGAAGCCTCTTCGATGACAATACGCAATCGGTTGAGCGGGGTCTTCAGATCATGCGAGATGTCATTGCTGATCTGCCTGATGCCTTCGACAGATGCGCCCAGGCGCGCGACTGCTGCATTGATCATCTGCGCCAGCGTGTCGATGTCGTCGCCCCGGCCACTCGCCGGAATAGGCGCGTCGAAGTGTCCGTCTGCCACGCGTTCGAGCGAATTCTGGATCAAGTCGATACGGCGGTTCATGCGCCGCGACAGGAAAGCGCCGACCGCAAGCGATATGGAGACCAGAACCAATGCCGCCCACAATGTGCCTTCCAGAATGATCTCTTCCAATTCACTGATGTCTTCAGTGCTCTCGCCGATGGTCAGGCGATAGTTGCCAATTCCCCCCTGTTTGACGAGGTAGTTGAAATCGGCGTCAATGCCCAATGCTGCTGCACCGACCTGAGGCCGAGGCGGATTTTCAGGGACGGTATCGACATTGCCTGCGAGTTTACGGTCGTTTTCGCCCTGCAGCAGGAAAATGCTGTCCTTGTTTCTGGAAGCGGTCGCATAGGCTTCAACTGTAGACCTGAGGTCCTCCAGATTTCCATCCTTGAAAGTCGAGGTGAAAAAACTGAACTGATCGTTCAGCGCCAATTGATGGCGCCACAGCAATTCCTCGCGGATGACGGAATAGGCGGTTGCCGCAGCAATCACAGCTGCAGCGAGAAACAGGATCGTGAACGTAGCGGCAAGCCGAAAGCCGCTGTTGCGAAGCAAACTAGCGCGGCGCATGAATGGCATAACCGGTGCTGCGCACAGTATGCAGCAAGGCAGTATCGAAGGGTTTGTCGATTTTTGCCCGCAGGCGGCTGATATGCGTTTCAACCACGCTGGTTTGCGGGTCGAAATGGAAGTCCCACACCCGCTCCAGAAGCATCGTGCGGGTAAGCACCCTTCCTTCCGAACGCATCAGGGTTTCCAACAGGGAGAATTCCTTGGGCTGTAGATCGATTTCCTGTCCTGCTCGATTGACGCGACGGCGAATGAGATCGAGTTCCAGATCATGTACCTTCAGAATAGTCTGCTCTTGCTGGAAAACCGGACGGCGAGCAAGAGCCCCGACACGTGCCGCGAGTTCGGAAAATGCGAAGGGTTTGACAAGATAGTCGTCGCCCCCTGCTTCCAAACCCTCAACCCTGTCGTCGACGCCGCCGACCGAAGTCAGGAAGATGAGCGGCGTTCGGTTACCGGCAGCACGGATCGCCTTTACCATCGACAGTCCGTCAAGCCCGGGCAACATTCTGTCCACGATCAAAACATCATAGGATTCACGCGTGGCCTGAAAAAGCCCATCATGACCATTGTCCAGCACATCGCAGACATGGCCAACCTCACGGAATCCACGCGTGACATAATCCGCCAACTTCCCGTCGTCTTCGATCAGAAGTATCCGCAATATGTTCCCTCCTGCAGACCAAATCGCAATCTGATTGCTCTTTGCAATTCAGATTGATGTGGCTGCAATCACGTTCAGCAATTCGTATCATGTCATAGTAAAATGCTTAAACAGCGTAGTGCCTGTCGGTTTTCAGTCATCGCGCCGGATATATCGCGGGCATACAAAGCGACATGCACCTTCAAGAACGCCACCTTTTTATCGCTGCGCACCCCTACTACGCGTCGCATGATGGTCGAGAACTGTATAAGCTGTTTCAATCACAGGCGGGACAGGTCGACCGCAGCCGGACGCCGCGTTTGATCGCGAACCCCATCGACTGGGATGTTGTCTGCGACGAAGCCCTGGAGCGACGGCCGGAATGCAAAGGACAAGGAAAACTGTGATCGCAAACAGGGGCATGGCAACGACGAAGAGCGCCGTTCCGATAACCATAGCGCAAACGACCCAGAAATATTCTGCGAACCTGTTCATCGATTTCACTCCGTTGTTTATCCAACAGTGAAGGATTGAAATCTCATGGGAATGGCCGCAAGGATACCAATTTGTAATATTCGGCAGTGGAACGGTGTCAATGGCTATGTCTCTAACCCCTCATCTGCGGTAGAGTGGCTTGGAGTAGGCATCGGTAAAGACAACGTCCCCATTGAAGCTGCCATTGGGATTGCTCGCCTCGGCCAAAACGACGTCCATGAACGCTTCACCGACGCGAACCACGGCGAACCCACCGAGAAAGGCAGCTTTCGGCTTGACGATATCGTAGCCAGCTTCCCGATAGATCATCGGTGTCTCGTGTTGATGGCCATGAAAAATACCGATGACGTTATATCCCGCAAGCACAGATAACATCGCATCGCGATTGGCCTTGCTCCACCAGCGCGACGGTCCAACTCCAATGGAATTGTAGAGCCGACGGTTCGAATCCCATTGTCCGGTCGAAAACGAATCCCATCCGTAGTGTTGAAAAACGATCACTGGCCTGCCGTCAGCGGCATGGGTAGAAAGATCCTGCCGGAGCCATGGCAGGCTGTCGGCAGCGCCTCTGTTCGTGTCGCCTGCAAAGCGGTGGGCCTGAATTAGGTGAAGTGAGCCCCAGTCCCAGGAATAGTCGTCTGAATTGATATCGTAGTTGGCGGCCGGAAGTGGAGGCTTGTAGATTGCCGAAGGGTGGTGGTTGAATTCGACGTAATCCCGCATTTCCTTGCGATACCAATCGGGGTTATTTCGCGGGCCATCCTGATCGAGATCGTGGTTGCCAAGTCCAACATAAACTGGGAAATGAATCTGATCGGGTGTCGTGCCTTGCTTGTATCGCTGTGAAAATTGCAGAAGCTGGGTGCCTTCTCCCGGACCACGAGTCTGCCCACCGCCATCATCTGTAATGTCTCCGCCTACGACTACGCCGGCAGGTTGGTGGATTGGCTCTCCAGCACTGACGAGGCCTGTGCGGTTTCCATTGATCACGCTTGGCCAAGTATAACCTGAGATTCCGTTGATTGCATGGATGTGGCGGCGAAGGTTCTCATCAGTCTTCCCTTCAATCCGACAATTTGGCGCAAGACCGCCATGCATCTTGCACGCATGGATGTCGCAGGTGAAGATGAAGGTAACGTCGGTCCCGAAACTGGCGCGAGAGCGGCTGATCGAGAACGCCGACGTACACGAGAAAGCCAACATTCCCGCGAGGAAAGACCGTCTCGTTGCAAAAAGCGGCTGGCGTATCACTACCATTTGGCCTTCAAAAGAACAGCATGGCGTAGAAATTCGTAACGTTTCATCGCGCGTGTCCGAATTCCATTCTGGTTCATTTCCATAGAATTAACATAGTTCAACACGACGTCCCGGTTAGTAAGGTGATGTGTTCGTAATCAATCACTATTACCTATCAAATTCGAACGTCTGCGACACGGAGTAAAACAGCGTCTCAACATCGTTGACGGACATGTCAAATACGCCGCTGGGCATAATGTATTCAAAGTGAGGCGGATCGGAAAACCCGCTCCGCCTCGGAATCTTATGCTCGAAATTCCCTGCTACCAATGCACGCCGATGGCATCATTTGTGCACGCCGATTAATTTCAGGGCACCAGTCATATCCGCATCACCACGGGTCGTCCCGCCTTTTTCCTTGCAGTCTTTTGCGGCTTCCTTGCGCATTTTCTTGGCGCGGGCGATATCAGACTTACTCGCCTTCGTCGTCTTCACCGCTGCGTCGAATTGTGCGATGTCCTTATTGCAGTCGGTCTTGGCCGCTGCGAACGCTGGCGAGGCGCCGACAATCGCGATAGCGGCAATGAGCGGGTAAACAAAACTTTTCATATCATGCACTCCCGTTGGGATCACTTACCGTTTCCGGATACGAAAGCGTGATCGATCTTTCGCATCCAGATACACCGTAGACCTTAGATTTGTCGGTAGATTTGCCGCAATCTTACAAATCGGTACTGATCGGCGACCTAAACAAATCGTGGCCATTTCTCCAGGGCGAAACAGCGATCGCAGGCTGCTTCCATTTGGCTGATATATGAACAGGCGGACCGAAATATTTGGTCCGCCTGTTCCTGCTGGTGGTTATGCTGGACTAACTCGTCGAAAATCGTAGCATTTGTACCTATTCCGTTTCTGCGCGCATGGTCGCCAGTTCGTTCGGGACTGTGCGAGGCTCATTGGTGATGACCAGTTCGTCACCATCGTGAGTGAACTGCATGTAGATTACGACTGCCGCGATGCCGCCAAGAAACATCAGGCTTGTAACGGTAGTACCGAAACCAAGTCCGCCTGACCCGACCGGCTGCGAAAACAGATCACCGAAGGATGCTCCCATCGGGCGCGTGAAAATGTAGGCCAGCCAGAAGCACAGGATCGCATTCATATTGAACAGATAAAAACCGGCAGCGATGACACCTATAATCGCGCAATACATCAAGCCGGCCGAGAGGTAACCAAGCGCCAAACCTTCGGCGGCCAAATCACCGGCGGCAGTGCCGAGTGCGAAGGTAAACAGGATTGCCAGCCAGTAGAAGACTTCGCGGCGCGCCGTATAAATCGTGTGGATAGAGAGCGTACCCTCGATGGCGTACCAGATAGCGAAAGTCGCCGCCAAGGCGATTGTAAAGCCAATCGTACAAGCCTCAAGGCTGTAGCCTAGATTGTCGACCAGATTGTCTGTGATGAGGGTGCCTACCACGGAAATCAGGACGACAGCCAACCAGTAGACCCAGGGAACATATTTGTGCTGTGCAAACTGGAGAAAAAGAGCAGCGATCAGAAACCCGCTCATGATGAGTGATGTTGCTGGCAAACCAAGACCGAGATTCATATTGAGAAAATCGGCAGCGGTTTCGCCAACGGTGACGGCTAAAAGCTTGACAAGCCAGAAGTCGACAGTGACTTGAGGAACACGATTATGAACTGGCCGGTCCGCTTGAAACGCGGATGGGCTGTTCGCCTGGATAGTGGGCATAAAACCTCTCCTGGTACGATTAGATCCGTCATCTGGCGGATCGATGAGGGTGTTGGGTGTCAGTTTGCCATGCGCTCGAAGCGGCATGCGCACACCACCCAACAGGGTTTCGTGAAAGTCCGGGGTAGGCCAACGCTTTCCAAGCCCAGACACCTGTCATGACTAGTCAGAGATTGTTGCGAGGTGATTGCCGCGAGCTTACCAATTTGTAAGCGTTGGCCTTACGTTGACTGACACTTTTCGCCGGAAGGCCGAGCGCGTGGTGGTCGCCGGAAGGCCGAGCGCGTGGTGGTCGCCGGAAGGCCGAGCGCGTGGTGGAACGAAGTCATGCCGCCGGACCAATGGGGCCGGCGGCATGCAGGGCGGTCAGTGATTGCCCCAATTTTCGTGCGTCGAGTTGATCGCAACGTGTTTTACGCCGGTATCCAGATCAGCCTTCAGTGCATGCGTGGCTTCGGCCTCGTCAAACGGGAAGGCATTCATATGAACCTTGTGCAAAGGGTACCCATAGGCGTTCCCAGAGTTTGCCTGCGCCGCTGGCTTCGAAACATCGAGGATGCCGGCATTTGCCTGCGCGCTGAAACCAGCAGTCATGACAACTGCCGTGGTGAGAATGAGAGCGCGAGCGCTTGAAGAGATGGTCATTGTTATTCTCCTTGGTATGCGGAACCAGCCATTGGTCCGTTACAACCTCACCATCGCCAGGAGACTTTTTCGTTTTCTGTCCATGATCATACAAAGATGTAATAAAAACAGGATTTTAAGCCAAAATGCCGCTACAGTCTTGTCACTGAATGGCCTTTTTCTCCAGATCGATCCGCTCTGAACGGGGCATGATTGAGCACCTACCTGCCACTGGCTCATCGCAACTGGATTGGGATCACTCCAAAGCCGCATTGCTGCCACTCTCGCGCCACGCGGAAAAAGAATCCGTAAGTTTCTCGAAAAATCAGCGACAGAAAGTCCAGCCATCGTCCAGGAATGGATTGGCATGAAGCCGATTCCGAACAAGGAGAAACTGAATGTCAAAGAAAACCGCCATCACAGCAATGGCCCTGGTTTCCGCACTCAATGTTGGAGTTGTAGCAACCGCATATGCGGACAGCGCAAACGAGATGTCCAGCAAAGCTGAGATGCAAGCCCTGACAGAAACCAAGCTTTCGGCATCCGACGCCGCAGTTGCGGCGTTGGCCTCGACCCCGGAAAGGTAGCGGAAATCAATTTCGACGCCGGGGAAAATGGCATCGCGTATCAGGTTACCGTCATCTCGTCCGACGGAATGGAAAACGAGTTGAGTGTCGATGCCAATACGGGAGCAGTCACTAAAGTCGTCGCCAGCGAAGAGGCGAAGGGCGAGAACGCAGACAATGGAAACAACGCTGACAGCGAAAGCAACGATGGAGGCGAGAGTGGCGAAAATTGATCGATAGATAACTTGTTGCGATCAGGACCGCCCGGCCTTGCGGCTGGGCGGTGTAGGCATGTCAGAACTTAGTGCTTCTACATCGGGCGTGGCCCGTCGTGATTACGCAGGTCACCTCAGTCCAGTCGATGCGCTGGTTCGAACGGTATACCAGCGTACGCACAGAAGCTGACTGATTGATCATATTGTCGGCTTTTGACATCATGAACTCTCCGGATTTCAGCCCAGCCTCATGTCATCCAATCTGTCACCAAAAGGTTTGCGCCAGAACCCGCTGGCACCGCCGGTATCAGTGATACAATTCCTCGACCTTGTCATGAAAGTGATTTCCATTTTACCAGCGAATGACAAACTTGCCTCAGCAATCGATGCCTTCGACACCGATCTCGAATACATGACGTTGAGCTGTGGCTCTTATGATCGAGGGCGGATAAGTCTGAAGTCTTATCAGGGAATTTGCCGCGCAAGCCTCGACACTCTGAAGAACTTGTCCCGCACTTTGCACTGATAGGTTGCGAGCCATGCTTTGCTCGTAGGTTCATAAAATTCACTAAGCAATACGCAACGAACTGTCTTTGGAAACATTGCGAATAAGGGCGCGATTGAACTTCAAGAGCTCATTCGCGGCAATGCCCCTTCCAGCGATTTCCACGAGTTACAGATGGGGGCGGCCAGCCGTTCTTGTTGACCTGTTACGATCGTTACATTAATAATAAGCTATGGAAAACATGTCATGGCTGCTCCTCACCTACAAAATCCCTCCCGAACCCGCCGCCAAGCGGGTCTCTCTCTGGCGCAAACTCAAGGGGATGGGCGCAATTTATCTTCAGAATGGGGTCTGCCTTCTGCCAAAGTCAGACGATCATGTCCGCCGCCTCAAGATGCTGGAGAACGATGTTTCGGAGGCGGGGGGCGAGTCTGTTATCCTCGAAACCGTCGCCCTCGATCCTGCTCAGGAAGCCAAGGTTCTGTCGCGGTTCAAGGCAGAACGGGACGACGCCTACGAAGAGTTCATTGACAAGTGCAACGACTTCGAGGCCGAGGTGGCCAAGGAAGAAAGGGCCAACCATTTCACCTATGCCGAACTCGAAGAAAACGATGTGGACCTCAAGAAGCTCCAGGGCTGGCTTGCGAAGATCCAAAAACTCGATTTCTACGGCGCCGGCCGCGCTCCCGAGGCTCATGAGCGGCTGAAAGGCTGCATTTCCGTGCTGGACGTTTACGCACGCAAGGTTTTCGACGCGCATGATGAAAATAAATGAGGACAAAGCAATGAGAACACTGACACAACAATGGTCATTCCCTTCGATCCAATTCGCGCCATACCGTTCGGAAAAAGCTGGACTGGACGCTCTTGCTCTTTGGCTCGATCGGCAGCGGCAACGCATTCATCTATCCCAAATTGAACAGCACATGCTGGATGATATTGGCGTGAGCCACATCGAAGCGGACACGGAAGTTAGACGATGGGATTGAGCCAAAGTAACGCCACAGAGGGACATCGAAATGCTTGAATGGTCCACCGCGGCACCCGCTGTCAGTGCTGCCTTTTTGGCGTCGGTAGTCGAAGTCGTCGAAGCGTTTACGATCGTTCTGGTCGTCGCGACACTGCGGGGTTGGAAACCCGCCGTGCTAGGAACCGCGGCGGCACTGTTCGTGCTGGGGGTAATCGTCGTGACGCTCGGCCCCTTGCTGGATCAGGTTCCAGTGCACGCGTTGCAACTGGCGATCGGGGTGCTTCTGTTGCTGTTCGGCATCGGCTGGCTACGTAAAGCTTCACTCAGGGCGGGCGGAATCATCCCGTTGCATGACGAAGACGCAATTTTCCTCCGCGAGACGGCTGGTTTGAGCGCCAAGGTGCAGCGCCAGCACACATCGCAGGACTGGATTGCAGGTATCGCTGCGTTCAAGGCAGTGCTTCTGGAAGGGCTAGAAGTGATCTTCATCGTCATTGCGGTCGGCGCAGGACGCGGTTTGTTGTGGCCCGCCAGTCTGGGGGCGCTTGCGGCCTGTCTAATTGTGCTGGTGATCGGGTTCATTGCCCATCGTCCGTTGGCACGAGTGCCGGAAAATACGCTCAAGTTCGGTGTCGGGGTCATGCTGTCGGCGTTTGGCGTGTTCTGGACTGGCGAGGGGCTGGGGGTGGATTGGCCGGGGCATGACCTTGCGCTATTCGCCTTCGCCGCATTGTTCCTTGTCGCTGGCATATTGGCTGCCCGTATAGTGCAGCAGTCACTCAAGGGGATACCGCAATGAGCATCCTAACAGACGTACTGTCAGAGCTGCTCAGTATGTTCATCGCCGATGTGTGGTTGACGGCTACCATTCTGGCACTGGTTGTGGTCGCGGCGCTACTGATAGACGCAACCAATCTGCCCTCATTTGTGGGCGGCATATTTTTGCTACTTGGTTGCATCGCAGTTCTGTTCCACAGTGTCATACGAGAGGCCGCTCGTAGAGCATCGAGTACGTCTGAAAGCTAACTGCATGACATTCTTTCCACCAGCGATAGCACCCATCCTGTTGTTGATTGGATCGAATGTCTTCATGACCTTCGCTTGGTACGGTCATCTGAAATACACCAGTAAACCATTGCTGGTTGTCATACTGGTCAGTTGGTCGATTGCGCTTTTTGAATATTGTCTCGCTGTTCCGGCAAATCGCATCGGGCACACGATCTACTCGACCGCCGAGCTCAAGGTCATGCAAGAAGTCATCACGCTTTGTGTATTTTCAGGCTTCTCGGTGTTCTATCTCGGTGAGCGCATCACTCTCAATCATGTGGTTGGATTTGCCTTGATCTGTGCAGGTGCGTTCTTCGTGTTCAAAGCTCCAATTCCGAGTTAGGTGAAAAGTAGCAGGAATAATTGAGTTTATGGTAATAGCTTCTACAGATTCTGGCCTGCGTCGTATTATCCTGATCGTTGCGCTTTTGAACCTCGCCTATTTTGGCGTCGAGTTCACGATTGCACTTGCAATCGGGTCTGTTTCCCTTTTTGCCGACAGCGTCGATTTTCTTGAAGATACATCTGTCAATCTGTTCATCGTTTTGGCCTTGGGGTGGTCGCTTAAGGCACGCGCCCGTGTCGGCATGGGTCTGGCCGCGATCCTTATGATTCCAGCTCTTGCGCTCCTTTGGGCGCTTTGGGGGAAATTCACTCACCCAGTGCCACCTGAACCGCTCGCCCTCTCCCTGACGGGAGGTGGGGCGTTACTTGTTAATCTGTCGTGCGCCTACATGCTCGCCCGTTTCCGTCATCATAGTGGAAGCTTGACCAAGGCGGCATTTCTATCAGCTCGCAATGACGCGTTCGCCGACATCGCAATCATCGCCGCTGGCGTTGTAACCGCCTTCGTGTGGCATTCCGTTTGGCCTGACGTGATCGTGGGTATCGGGATAGCCATCATCAACGTCGATGCGGCCCGCGAGGTATGGGAGGCGGCTCACGCGGAACACAAGGCGGCGGCCTGATTCTGCTGTCACTATTTATTATTCGAAACACCAATTCCGCACATTGGCAACGGTGGCTGAAACCGGAAAATCGCTGTGTTGTGCCGTGGACAACATTTCGTGAATGGGAAGATACGCCCGGCAATTACGCTCCAACAAGCCAAGCTCGCGGAATTGATCAGCGCTCGCGACGGCCTGGTCCGCGATAAAATCGCGTTTCAAAATCAAGCAAAGAACCTGACGCTGCCTCTTCTTCTCAAGCGTCAGCACAAAAAACGCCTTGATCAAATCGAGCGACATATCGAACAGGTCGATGTCGAGCTTACGAAGATCATTGCGGCTGATGCGGAATTGGCGCGCCGGCACGAAATCATCTCCAGTATAGCCGGTGTTGGTACACGTACCGCCGACCAGCTGGTCGCTACCATGCCAGAGCTAGGAGCGCTCGAACCCAAACAGGCCGCTTCCCTTGCAGGACTGGATCCCGTCGCCCGTCAATCGGGGCAATGGAAAGGACGCAGCTTTATTCAAGGGGAAGGGCCAACGTGAGACGTGCGCTTTACATGCTGGCGCTCGTTGCCGCCCGCTACAATACCGATCTCAAGGTAAAATATCAAAGCCTCATCGCGTCCGGGAAACCGGCAAAGGTCGCCGTGGTCACGTTCATGCGTAAGCTCATCGTAATGGCAGACGCCCTCATCAAAGCGGATCGCCTATGGGTCGAAAAACGTGCTTGATCACAACGGAAACTAATCGCGAGCCAAGGGTCAAACTCTTCTTGAAAGCGTACGGATATCACGTGCGGGGTACGTGGTCGCCTTCACCGTCGGCATGAGTCGCCGCATGATAGGGTTTCGCAGGAGGAGCCTTCAAAAGGTGGACGACGCACTCAACTGAACCAGTGGTGCAACCCCATCAGCGGAATGGCTCTACCTACGTCCCGGCAGGGACATCTTGGCGCTCAGATACCGAACACTATCTGCAATTCTGTTCTCACGCTGCTGTTCCGGCAGTTCGCTCGTGGGGACGGGATGGTTGCTGACATAGGCGGTCACGATCTCGGTGGGGTTCATCGTACAGAAGAACACCGTCTGTGCGACATCGTCGGTACAGTAAGAACGCGTTTTCGCAAAGACCTTGAAGGTGCCGGCAGGGGGTATGTGCATGTGTAGGCATAGGTCCACGAGACAGTGTGCTGATGACATGGCACCGGTACGAGGTCCATCCCCCGCTCTTTTCGGCTTAATTCCCTAGTTCCAGCCCGGACCTATCCGATCAACCCGCTGCGGGGTCGGACTACGCAAAGCGTGCCGTCGCTCACGGCTTCGCCATCGCGATGATCGCGGTCCCGGCTGGGCCCGACGGGTGCCTGTCGAGCGGGGAATGGTCCCCGCGAACACGGGAGCCACAACGATGTCAGAACTTGCCCTTGCTCAGAACCATGCCTGGAACCTTGCCCGCACCCTGATGGCGCCGGTCATCCTCTTCAAGGTTGATAACGACAACTATGGTGTTCTTCCTGCTGACGACCTCGATGAAGGCGAGGTCGAGGCCTTGTTCGAATATTGCCCCTACAGTGGCGGCCGACCGGTTCATTGAACCGGCATCCGCTGTCCGGCGTGCCGCTTACGAGCGGCAGGCCGCAAGGGAGGCTGCGCCGCGGCTGGCAAATATCCGCCCAACTGCGAGATCTGTCAGTTGCCAGCCGCGCCCTTGCGGCCTTTGCTCTTCGCGGCCGTTGTGGAGTGTTCCGAGAATTGTGCGGAAGAGACAGACTTGAAGAACGGCCGGCCGGAACGTGACGGGGAGAAAAGAATGGAAAAAGCAGATATTGAGGAGTTGCGAAGCCGCGTCGGCTGCGGGGCCGTGCTGGAGATGGCTGGCTTTGCCGTTGATCTGAAGGAAAGCACACGCAAGGCGATAAAGTATCGCCACGATGACGACATCATCATCGTCATCCACGATGGCAAAGGCTGGTTCGCTCCCCTGTCAGACGCCAAGGGCGATGTCTATTCGCTGGTCCAGCATCTGGATGGCTGCGATTTCCTGGAGGCATTCGTGCAGGTGGCGTCTCTGGTGGGTTTTAAGCCGAGCCAGCAGCAATGGCAACGACAATCCCGATCAACGGAACCCGACCGGTCAACAACGGATCGTTGGGCAGCTAAACGCAAGCCGTGGC
The DNA here is from genome assembly GCF_055809095.1 of Mesorhizobium sp. G2-6-1. NCBI lineage: Bacteria > Pseudomonadati > Pseudomonadota > Alphaproteobacteria > Hyphomicrobiales > Phyllobacteriaceae > Mesorhizobium > Mesorhizobium sp. G2-6-1. The sequence goes on along the minus strand of NZ_JBVVTF010000001.1, from coordinate 32,257 downwards.
GCGGATCGGCCACATGGTGCTACCTGCGCAATGAGCGGCATATCCCCGAACAGGTTATCCGTACCGCCGTTGCCCAGAATGCTTTGAGGGAAGGGCCGCGCGGTAGCATGTGGGCCGCCCACACCGACGCGGCCGGCATCGTCACCGGCTGGGAGGAGCGAGGCTCGCAATGGCGTGGCTTTGCCGCCGGCGGCAGCAAAGTCCTGTTCCGCCTCGGGATGCCCGGCGCCGCCCGCATCTGCGTGACCGAAGCAGCGATCGACGCCATGAGCCTTGCCGCGATCGAGAACATCCGGCGCGACACACTTTATGTCAGTACCGGCGGCGGCTGGTCGTCGGCGACCGATGCTGCCCTTCGAGTTCTGGGATCGGGGCAGGACGTGCGGCTGGTTGCCGCCACCGATGCCAACCCACAGGGCGAAGTGTTCGTGTCGCGACTGCGTGAGCTTGCCGCCGAGCTTTCCTGCGATTTTGAGCGATTGAAGCCGACGACTGAGGACTGGAACGATCAAATTCAGAGCCGCGCGCAAGGTTAGCTGTTTAGTGCGCGGTTCCGGCCAAATCAGACAGGGACACGCACAAGCGGGCCAATTCACCTGGTGCGCGTTCCGAAACCACCCGCAGCAATCGCTGATCGGCAGTCACAAAACGGGCCTGGTTCCGGCGCGCGACCGCCAGATAGATGCAGTCATAGGCCGGGTGCGAAAGACTGATCGCCAGTTCGGTTGCTTGTTCTAGCATTCCTCGCATGGGAACAATTCCGATGCCGGAGCGCTCCAGCAGGCGGCTCGCCAAGATTGCTTCGTCAGCCAGCACCTCGCCGCGCTGGACCTTTTTCCAGAGGATATTGGCACACTCTGCGATCAGCAGTTCCGGCGCTAAAAATCGGAACCGGGCCGCCCTTAAGCCGAGAGCCAGTTTGGTTCCTTCCTCTTCCACCACCCATTTAACCGCGACGCTGGCGTCGATGACGAGCGTCTCCATCAGCGCTCGTCACGTCCTTCGCGCAGCAGAGCCTCGGAAGGGGTTTGCTTGCGCGATGCCGTCAGCTTGCGAAGCTCGGCGGCCAGATCGTCGAATGAAGGCTCAACCTCGGTTTCCAAGGCCTGCCGCAAGATCTCGCGATGCTCGGCCTCAGTCGAGCGGCCGTGGCGGGCAGCTCGAACCTTCAGCTTTGTGATCAGGTCATCGTCCAGATTGCGGACGTGCAAATTGCCAGCCATGGCTAAGCTCCCAATGAGATCATTGAGGGCAAAGATAGCAAGATGAGGGGTTAGGTTCAAGGGAGCGAAGGGGGCAAGAAAACCCGGCTGCCGCATGCCCGCCGGTCGCGTCAAGGGTGAAGCTTCGCCCGCGTTCCGCGGCCCTTGACCCGCTCGGACGGGGAGGCGGCCGCGGGGAGGGGTCAGGAAGGGCTGAAGATGATGGTGAGTCCCAGGAGGGATCGCCGCGCTTCGGCCCGACAAGGTTGAAGGAACCCGTCCATGAACCCCGCTTCTCCAATCCGTAAAATCTACTTTGGACTAGCCGATCGCCGGCAGATGTTTCGCCTGTTCGATCGCCATGCCCAGCGTCCGAACCGTTTCGAGGACGACGCCGCACAGCTCTATACTGGAGAGTGGTTCGAGATCGCCAAGACTGAGCATGACTATATGCTGGAAATCCTGCCGCCGCTGTGGATGCGGGGCGAGATGTTTGCCATGCGCGAGTTTCTCGTTGGCGACGTCACCAGCATCTTCTTCTCGCTGAAGATCGACGGGTGTTACCGCTGGTTCCACGGCTATTGCGATCTGTCCGACAAAGGCTCGCCCGAGCGCATGCGTGCCGTGATTGTCGAGCGACAATCTTGTCCGCCAAACGCGATGACACGGACGGAAAAACTCGAGCATATCTGGAGTGCCACCCATGATGAATATCGTGGCTATGCCGGGGAACAGTGGCTGCCCGAGCATCGCGGCAAGCGAACAGTGCTCTCGTACGGCGGCCGACGGGGCACTGTGCTCAAGCTGCTCGACGATCTCACCGATGACGAAATTGCAGCGAAGCTGCCGGTGCATTTGCGCCACCTTCCCCTTCCGGTCGCGGCATGAGGTGTGGGCCATGTTCACATTTCCCATTTTCGGCGTGCGCAAGGTCATCGACCGCGGCGTTGCCGATGCGGCGGCTAATGGCGGGTTCCGCAATCCCTATTACGGGACGAGGCCAGGCGAGGGCGAGAAGCCCGGGCTCTGGCTGGTCGGCGACCAGGGCGTCTACCTATTGTCCGACGGCAAGCTTGCAGAAGGCGAACGTGCGCTCATCATTTATTCGGAGCAATGCCACCCGGTCGGCAACCCAGACTGGTACGATTACAAGCACCGCCATTTTGGTAGCGACGACGGTATCGAGTTTATCGAGGCCGAGCGTCTGATTCCACTGTTCGATCGGAATTTTGCCCGCACGCATCTGTGCGTGCAACTGACGGAGACAGACGTCTCGCTGTCCCTGATCACCCGTTAGTCCATCTCAAACCTTGATGCGCCTTTCCAGCGGCTGGCCTTTGCCAGCTGTGGGGCTGCGCTCGCTTCAATCTCAGGAGATTATTTCATGTCCCATGACGACCCCTTCACGCTTGACTTCTTTGGCAATACCGCGCTTTCGTCCGGCCTCGGCTTGGGCGTCACCGCCTTTTCCGGTGACTTCTCCTGCGCGAACGACCCTGACGATGACCCTGATCCTGTAGCGTCTTCTCCGACAAGTCCGGCACCGCCCGTGGTTCGCTCAGAAGCGGCGGTGCCCCGGACGCAGGGTAAGGATTTTTCGCTCACCGGGTACCGTGGCTTGGCAAAGGGCTGGAAGGAGCGCGCCCGCGACAATCTCAAGGCCATTCGTCTCGCCGCCGACATCGAGGCCGAGGATCGCTCAGCTACGGCTGACGAACAGGCTAAACTGATCAAGTTCATCGGCTTCGGGGCATCTGACCTCGCCAATGGCGTGTTCCGCCGTCCGGGCGAGCTCGAATTCCGCGAAGGCTGGGACGAGATTGGAACCGAACTGCAGGATGCAGTGTCCGGGCAGGATTACGCCTCGCTGGCGCGGTGCACGCAATACGCCCACTTCACGCCGGAGTTCATTGTCCGTGCGATATGGGCGGGATTGATCCGGCTCGGCTGGCGCGGTGGCCGGGTTCTGGAACCAGGCATCGGCACAGGGTTGTTTCCGGCACTGATGCCGGAGCCCTTGCGCGGTGCATCGCACGTCACTGGCATCGAACTCGACCCCGTCACGGCTCGAATTGCACACCTGTTGCAGCCTCGCGCGCGCATCATACAGGGCGATTTTGCCCGAACCGATCTACCGGCGTATTTCGATCTGGCGATTGGCAACCCGCCATTTTCGGATCGGACAGTGCGCTCCGACCGGGCCTACCGATCGCTCGGATTGCGCCTCCACGACTACTTCATCGCCCGGTCGATTGACATGTTGAAGCCCGGCGGGTTTGCCGCGTTCGTCACCAGCTCCGGCACTTTTGACAAGGCCGACAGCACCGCGCGCGAGCATATCGCCAAGACGGCCGACCTGATCGCCGCGATCCGCCTGCCGGTAGGCAGTTTTCGGGCTGATGCCGGCACCGACGTCGTCGTCGACATTTTGTACTTCCGCAAGCGCAAGGCGGGTGAGCCGGAAGGCGATGTTTCCTGGCTCGACCTTGAGGAGGTCCGCTCCGCGACGGAGGATGAGGGTGCTATTCGCGTCAATCGCTGGTTCGCGCAGCATCCGGATTTTGTGCTGGGCTACCACGCACTGACCTCTGGCCCCTTCGGTGAGACCTATACCTGCGTGCCGCGTGAGAATGAAAATCTCGAGACTGCATTGTCGTCCGCCATCTCCCTTCTTCCGGAGGCTCTTTATGACGGCGAACCCAGGCCGATCAATTTCGAGTTGGAAGACACGGACGAACGGAGCGTCGCCGAACTGCCGTCCGGTCGGCATGTCCGCGAGGGCAGCTTCTTCATCGCGAACAACACCGCGCTTATGCAGATGGTGGATGGCGTTCCGGTGACCGTCACCGTGCGCAAGGGCCGATCGAGCGACGGCGTGCCGGAAAAGCACGCCCGCATCATCCGCAAAATGATCCCGATCCGCGATGCCGTGCGCGAGGTTCTGAAGGCCCAGGAACTCGATCAGCCGTGGAAACCGGCGCAGGTGAAGCTGCGCATCGCCTGGTCGAGCTTTGTTCGCGAGTTCGGCCCGATCAATTTTACCACGGTATCGCTGAGTGAAGATGCCGAGACCGGCGAGACGCGCGAAACCCATCGTCGTCTCAATCTCCAATCCTTCCTCGATGATCCCGATTGCTGGTTGGTCGCGTCGATCGAGGATTATGACTTGGAGACTAATACCGCAAAGCCCGGACCTATCTTCACCGAGCGGGTGATTGCACCACCTGCGGCGCCCATCATTGCGTCGGCCGCCGATGCGCTCGCCGTCGTTCTCAACGAGCGCGGTCATGTCGACATCGATCATATCGCCGAATTGTTGCACACCGACATTGATGCTGTTTTGGGCGAACTCGGAGACGCTGTTTTTCACGACCCCGAGACCGGATCTTGGCAAACCGCTGATGCATATCTCTCGGGTTCGGTGCGCGACAAGCTCAAGGCGGCCGAGGCCGCTGCTGCGCTCGATCCAGCCTTCGAGCGCAATGTTCGGGCATTGATCGAGGTGCAACCCGCCGATCTTCGCCCATCGGATATTACCGCCCGCCTCGGCGCGCCATGGATCCCGGCCACGGATGTTGTGACCTTCGTGCAGGAGAATATGGGCGTCGAGATCAAAATCCACCATATGCCGGAGCTCGCCTCCTGGACCGTGGAGGCGCGGCAACTGGGGTGGATGGCGGCGGGTACGTCGGAATGGGGCACCGAGCGCCGCCATGCCGGCGAATTGATTGCCGACGCGCTCAACAGCCGCGTGCCGCAGATTTTCGACACGGTAAAAGAGGGCTATGCTGAAAAGCGCGTTCTTAATGTCGTCGACACCGAGGCGGCCAAGGAAAAGCTCCAAAAGATCAAGACGGCGTTCCAGACCTGGATCTGGTCAGAACCCGATCGCACCGACCGGCTAGCGCGGGTTTATAACGACCGCTTCAACAACATTGCCCCGCGAAAATTCAGCGGCGACCATCTGCAACTTCCAGGCGCCTCGGGCGCCTTTTCTCTTTATGGCCACCAGAAGCGCGGCATCTGGCGCATCATCTCGGCCGGCTCGACCTATCTCGCTCATGCCGTCGGTGCCGGCAAGACGATGACTTTTGCCGCCGCCATCATGGAACAGCGCCGGCTCGGGCTGATCGCCAAGGCAATGCTGGTCGTACCTGGTCATTGCCTGGCGCAGGCCGCCCGAGAATTCCTGGCGCTTTATCCGACCGCCCGCATTCTCGTGGCCGACGAGACCAATTTCGTGAAGGAAAAACGCCACCGCTTCCTGTCGCGTGCGGCAACCGCCACCTGGGACGCGATCATCATCACGCATTCCGCGTTCCGTTTCATTTCTGTTCCTTCCGCCTTCGAGCAACAGATGATCCACGACGAGTTGGAACTCTATGAGACGCTGCTGACCAGGGTGGAGAGCGACGATCGCGTCTCGCGCAAGCGGCTCGAACGGCTGAAGGAAGGTCTTCAGGAACGGCTGGAGGCGCTTTCCACCTGCAAGGACGACCTGCTCACCATTTCCGAGATCGGCGTCGACCAGATCATCGTCGACGAGGCGCAGGAATTCAGGAAGCTGTCCTTTGCGACCAATATGTCGACGCTGAAGGGTGTCGATCCGAACGGCTCGCAGCGCGCCTGGGATCTCTATGTAAAATCCCGGTTTGTGGAAACGAAGAATCCGGGCAGAGCGCTTGTGCTTGCTTCCGGCACACCGATCACCAACACGCTCGGCGAGATGTTCTCGGTGCAGCGCTATCTCGGTTACGAAGCGCTTCTCGAGCGTGGCCTGCACGAGTTCGACGCCTGGGCCTCGACTTTGGCGACGTCACGACGGAACTCGAATTGCAGCCGTCCGGCAAATACAAGCCGGTGACGCGCTTTGCCACCTTCGTCAACGTGCCGGAGCTGATCGCCATGTTCCGCTCGTTTGCGGATGTGGTGACGCCCGAGGATCTGCGCGCCTATGTGAAAGTGCCGTCGCTCTCGACGGGCACGCGCCAGATCATTACGGCAAAACCCTCTCCGGCGTTCAAGCGCTACCAGATGGTTCTCGACGCCCGCATCAAGGCGATCGAGGAACGTGATCGGCCGCCGGAGCCTGGTGACGACATTCTGCTTTCCGTCATCACCGATGGTCGGCATGCGGCCATCGATTTGCGCCTGGTCGATTGCGACAACGGCAACGAGCCCGACAACAAGCTCAACGATTTAATCTCGAACGCCTATCGTATCTGGCAGGAGACGGCAGCAAACGCCTATGTTCGCTCGGACAGCAAGCCGTTCGAACTTCCAGGCGCCGCCCAGATGATCTTCTCCGATCTCGGCACGATCAACGTCGAGAAAACCCGTGGCTTCTCTGCCTATCGCTGGATCCGTGACGAACTGGTCCGCATGGGCGTGCCAGTATCGGAAATCGCCTTCATGCAGGATTACAAGAAGGCGCAAGCCAAGTCGCGGCTGTTTGGCAATGTCCACGCCGGCAAGGTCCGCTTCCTGATAGGGTCGTCCGACACGATGGGTACTGGCGTCAATGCGCAGTTGCGCCTGAAGGCGCTGCATCACTTGGACGTGCCATGGTTGCCCTCACAGATAGAACAGCGTGAGGGCCGCATCCTGCGACAGGGCAATCAGCATGATGTTGTCGACATCTTCGCCTATGCCACGGAAGGTTCGATGGACGCCCAGATGTGGCAAAACAATGAGCGCAAGGCCCGCTTCATTGCGGCGGCTCTGTCCGGGGACACAAGTATCCGGCGCCTGGAAGACATGGGCGAGGGGCAGGCCAGCCAGTTCGCCATGGCCAAGGCGATCGCCTCTGGCGATCCGCGCCTCATGCAAAAGGCGGGGCTCGAAGCCGACATTGCCCGGCTTGAACGACTGCGCGCCGCTCATATGGATGATCAGCATGCCATCCGTCGACAAATCCGCGATGCCGAGCGCGATATCGAGGTTTCGACACGCCGCATAGGGGAGGTGGGGCAGGATATCGAGCGCCGTGTGCCGACCTCCGGCCATATGTTCAGCATGGATATCGGCGACGACATTTTCACCGAGCGCAAGCTCGCCGGACGCGCCCTCATGAAAGAAATCTTGACCCTGGTGCAACTCCAGCAGGACGGTGAACAGGTCATAGGCTCCATAGGCGGTTTCGAACTGAAATTCTCCGGCGAGCGTTTTGGCAAGGACGGTTTCCACTACACCACCCTGCTGATGCGCACCGGCGCCGAGCATGAGGTCGAACTTCCCGTCACCACAACCCCGATTGGTGCAATCGCGCGGCTTGAGCACGTACTGTCCGGTTTCGAGGGAGAACAGGATAACTATCGCCGTCGCCTCGATGATGCGCTACGGCGGCTGACCTCCTATCGATCATGTCAGGGCGGCGAATTTGATTTTGCCAGTGACCTCGCGGAGAAGCGCGGGCAACTCATCGCAATTGAGGCTGATCTCGCAGCGGGCATAGAAAGCCAGGATGAATGTGTGGCGGCATAGCCGGTTGAACCAAGGGCCGCGACATGGCGATCAGCGGCGAGCCCGACCGCGCGGCGGCCTGAGCTGATCATCTCTTTTATAAAGTAAAGAGCAACTGCTCTGGCCAGAGACAGGATATCGGTAGCTTGATGATTGTCGTCGCCACCGTCGATCGGCGGTGACAGTCACGTCTGTTGCAGACGGTTCTCATCATCAATCAAGGTGAGACGCGACGGTGGCGTATCACTCCATGCCCAAAGTACGAGATTGAGATCAGTCTCGCTTGCACCCGGCGCGAAACTCCTCACCAGCAGGCCGCGATAGCCGCTGGAGATCAACCTGCGAGCGAACGCCTGCGTTCTTGCTTCTCCGGTTGCCTTCATCTGGTCGCGCCAGGTTCCGTTGGCGAGTTCAGCGTCATCCATGCCCTCTGCTTGGAGGGCTGCCTCGCCCCGGCAATCGAGTATATCTTCGGTCTCCGCGTCGTAAGAGACGAGCGTCGTTGGCTGAAGGTTTCCAACCTGGTTGGCTTCCTCAACGCTGTCATCACCGACAATGATGCATAAAGTGCGGGCACGCCCTTCGGATTGAACCGTCCGCCGTAAAGCTGAGCGCCTCGGCCCGATAGCGGTTCGCGTGCATAGATGGGGTTCAGTGCCCGATAGAGCTTGCCGCGAAAAAGCATCTTGCGCGTCAGGCGTGTATGCCGGCGTCGACCGCGTCTATATAGTCCAGTACGTCATCTGTCCGGCCGCCGCGGACAAGTTGCATGGCTGTCTGCCCCGAAAACCCGGGCAACGGTTCGGATCGGTACCAAGCATAGGCCATCAAGGTGGAGCCGAAACGCGGCTCGACCTTGTTGATCACCTCGACCATCTCGCGCAGCCGACGCTGGGTCTTGTCCGACCGAACGCGGTCCTTGCGCTGAACGGCGTCCTTGCCGAGCCCTGCCGTTCGAGCGACCTCTTCGCTGGTCGTTTGAAACGCGTCGGCAATTTTTCGTGGCGCGAAGAAGCCGTTGTCGGAGTATTGTACCAAGCCCATTTCGGTCTCCTGTCATCCGTGTGACGCTTTCATGGACGTAATATAACGTCAGAATGAGCGGCATTCAATGAGAATGAAGGAGATGGTGAAAAGAGGAGAGGAAAATCTTGCTCGCCGATCGGTCGTACCGGCGCCGCGTGCGCTCAACCGCGCCGCTCGCGATCCCGGCCGTTCGTTCTTCGCAGGGCTGTGAGCCCCGCTTGATCGGCCCGGCAGGGATGCTCGGCCGCAGTTGCACCGGTCCGCCCGCTCCGCGGGCCGGGGGATGTCTTCGGGAAGAAGACGAGGAAGGACGCAGCGATTGGCTGTGTCCGGCAACCCGTTAAGGAGCACTCCCATGGAACTGAAGTTTGTCGATCCGCGTGCGCTGAAGGAAAACCCCGACAGGGCGCGGCGCTCCAAGTCCAGCCCGCAGGCCGACGCGCTGCTGTTGGCCACGATCCGCGCCGTCGGTATCGTGCAGCCGCCCGTCGTCGCGCCGGAAATGGATGGCGGTAATGGCTATGTCATCGATGCCGGCCATCGCCGTGTGAAGCAGGCGATCGCCGCAGATATGGACGAGATCGCCGTATTGGTGATCGAGCGTGCCGAGGATGGTGGCGCCATGCGTTCGCTGGCCGAGACGCTGGCGCATGAGCAGCTCAATCCCGTCGATCAGTGGCGAGCGATCGAGCGCCTGGTGGCACTCGGTTGGACCGAAGAGGCGATTGCGGTCGCATTGGCCCTGCCGGTGCGCCAGATCCGCAAGCTCCGGCTTCTGGCCAATGTCCTGCCGGCGATGCTGGACCATATGGCGAAAGGCGATATGCCCAATGAGGGCCAGTTGCGAACGATCGCCTCGGCCGCGCTCGATGAGCAGAAGGAGGTGTGGAAGAAGCACAAGCCCAGCAAGGCCGATCCGCAGGTATCGTGGTGGAGTGTGGCACAGGGCCTGCAGAAAACCCGCATGTATGCGCGAGACGCAAGCTTCGGCGATGATCTGGCGCAGGCCTATGGCATCGCCTGGGTCGAGGATCTGTTCGCGCCGGCCGACGAGGACAGCCGCTATACGACCGACGTTGAGGCGTTCCTCGGCGCGCAGCAGGAGTGGATGGCGAACAACCTGCCCAAGCGTGGCGTCATCGTCGAAGCCGGTGCTTATGGTGATGTGAAACTGCCGCCCAAAGCCGAGCGCGTCTATGGCAAGGCCGGTAAGTCCGATCACACGGCGATGTATCTCGACCGCGAGGGCAAGGTGCAGTCGGTTGCCTATCGCATGCCGGAGGCCAAGAAAGCCAAGGGCAAGAAGGGCGAGCAGGCAATCGCCGATGGTAACGATTCACCGGTCGTTTTGAACACACGCCCGGACGTTACCCGCAAGGGCATCGAGATGATCGGCGATCTTCGCACCGATGCTCTGCACGAAGCGCTGGCGCGCGTACCGATCGAGGACGATAGGCTGATGGCGCTGCTTGTTCTCGCCTTTGCCGGCCAGAACGTGACGGTGGCTTCCGGCGCACGCGATATCTCTTGTTGCGGGGCGGCCGGCCTCGGTGAACACGCCGCGCGCCTGATTGACAAGGACGGCAAGCTGGAGTTCGACATGGACACGCTGCGCATTGCGGTCCGATCCATGCTAATCGACGTCCTGTCGTGCCGCGAGAACCGTTCGACAAGCGGTGTGGTTGCCCGCGTCGCCGGCGATGTCATCGGCGCGGACAACTTCTTGCCCAACATGGGTACGGACGAGTTCCTGTCCTGCCTGTCTCGACCAGCGCTCGAGGCGTCGTGCGCGGAAACGTCGGTCCTACCTCGACAAAAGGTCAAGGACACACGCGCTGCCCTGGTCGACCACTTCAAGGAAGGCCACTTCGTTCATCCGTCGGCACTGTTTGCTCCTTCTCCGGAAACGCTCCACGCCTGGCTGACGAAGAACGAGGCCAAAGACGAGCCTGAAGACGACGGCACGCCGGCGGACCAGGACAAGCTCGACGACGATGCCATCGTCGAACAGCCGCATGACAACGCCGGCGACGACAATGTCGAAGGCTTCCGCGAGGCTGCCGAGTAGCCGCCACCCCTTCTTCTTCCGATCGCATTCCCGCCGCCGGTGACACCACCGGCGGCGGTTTCGTTTCCACCATCAGCAACACGGAGAAAACAAATGTCGGCTCAACTGATCTATGACCTCGTACCCCTCGGCTCGATCGTTATGTATTCCGACGGAACACCACGTCCGCCGGAACGGCATCGCAAAAAGCTCGCCGCCTGGGAAAATCGCAACAGCGGTGGCCGGCTGATCCGCAAGCAGGCCGAGCGCCATATAGGCAACACCACGCTGCCGGCGTCCATCACCCTGCACAAGGGTGACTATGGCAGTCAGGGGACGATTGTACTCCGGGTCCACCAGAGCTTTTCCGTAAACAGCGAGCTGAAGTTCGCGGTCAAGGAACGGCCTGCCATCGGCTCTGTACTGGTGCTCGACCGGCCCGGCGAGGACGCGGAACTTGTCCACCTCGCTGCCAATCGGCAGGCGGCGGAAGAATGGCTCACCTGTCATGGCTATCCAGGCGCGGTGCTCGAGGAGGTGACGGCCGACGCCATGGCTGCCGATACCATCGAAGGGAGGGCGGCATGACCACCTCTCAAGATCGCCGCGCAAAAGAAGCCCCGGATAATTCCGGGGTTTCTTTTGGGCGCAGTGCGGATGGCGTGCAAGCCGCCCTTGTCGGCGAACACGCGTTCGCCATGGCTCCCGCCCGTGACGGCCGGTACTATCTTGTTATCGGCTGGCGTATTCGCCGGCCGATGCCAGAATGGACCCGATCGGATTTCTACGGCCATTCCGGTGAGCTTGCCAATGAGGCGGCTTTCAGATCGAAGGTTTTGGAGCAGGCCGAGCACCAACGCGAGCAGATGGCGCTTGGCCGCCGCGAAGAAAAATCGACGGCGCACACGCCGTGGGGATCATCGCAGGGGGCCACCGTCTATGCAGACGGTGTCGTATTCCACTCGACAGCCGGCCACGGCGGTTTTTATCTGTCGCCGGAGCGCAATGGGTCGATCCATCCCCTGTTGCGAGCCGCCAACGGCTATTATGAGGAGGACGAGGCCTGGGCGATCGTCGCTTTCACCTTTCCGCATCTGTTCACAAGTTTCGAGAGTCGATGTGCGGAGAAATCCATCAAGGACAGCTATCCCGATGCCTGGGAGGTGATCACCGGAACGGTGCTCCAGCCAGGAGAATCCCGCAAGAAGGGCAAACGCGCATTTTTCGAACGGCATGCCGGGGACTGGATCGTGGTGTCGGCAATCCGTTCCGATCACCAACCCGGTTTTACCGAGGTCATTGCCACGCTCGGCGGCAGGCGTGGGCCGGGTGCCGAGGTGCAACGTTTTCTTCTTCCGTCCGACGAGTATCATGTCGGGCGCTTCGGTTTCGTCCTCGATCCCGACCGGCATGCCGCCTACAATGGTCCGTCGAGTTTCGCCAGCTGGCGCGCGAGGGGTGCGTGATGTCCTCGATCGATCGCCGTGCGCAGCTTGCCCGTATGACGGAGGCTCGTCGCCAAAGGCAACGTCAGCTCGACATGATCGACCGGCAGATCGCGCGGCGCATGACCGCGCTGATCCCGCAACTCGGCCGAAAACAGGCAAGCTACCGGCGCGGCAAGGCTCCTGATCCAGCTGCATTCCTCGAACGGTATCGCTCAACCTTGCCGCGATCACATCTGAGCGCCAATCCGAGATCGACGCTCTCTCCCGCAAGCTGGCACGCCAGGACCGCGCCATCGAAGCGTTGCAGGTCAAAATTCCTACGGAATTTCTGGGTGTCTGATGCCGGTGCGGAATCACAGCGCTTGCGGACGAACTCCGTGCGCAACACCAGTCCCTCTATCGCCTCATGCCGACAGAGTTTTGCAGCCGGACGAATCCAGAACGAAAGACCAGAAGGCGTTTTTCCAAAAGCACGCCGGCGACTGGATTGTGCAGTCGGCGATCACCTCCGATCATGCGGAAGGTTTTGTCGAAATTGTCGCCTCATTGGGCGGCGAGCGCAGTGCGATCATTGATGCCAGGCGCTTTTTCGTGCCCTCGGACGAATACACTATTGGCCGTGTCGGCTTTGTTATCGATGAGACAAGACACCTGCCTTACGACAGGCCGTCGAGTTTTGTTGGCTGGAGACGGTGATCGCGATGCCCTGGAAATTGATTGCAAAAAGTTTCGGGTGGCGCGCCGGATTTTTACGTGAATGGGCCTCGCAAAGGGCCCTCTGTCTATCGTCCCGGCGAGGCCTTTTTCTTGGCAGGGTCGCATTTTTGAGGCTATCCCATGTTCCCCGGGGCCTGCCGCCATGAGCGCGTTTGATCGAACAGCACTGCTCATGCGCATGGTCATAGCTTGCCAGCAGAACCGGCAGCGCCTAGCCCTGATCGAGTAGCAGATCGAACGGCGTGCCGAGCGTATAACTGTCACCGCACGGCTCAAGGGATCTTCGTTTGGGCATCGTGGGTCTTGCTGGATACTTTACGACGAACGGCAGTTCCGGGAGGATGTCGATGCCCTGACCTTTGAGTGTCGGAGCGAACTCGACGCCTTGTCCCGCAAGATTGTCCGGCAGGAGCTTGCGATCGCGATATTCGACGCCCGCGCATTAGCAGCGCTGGATCTTGCCGCTTGAGGAAAGGACGCACGCATATCGACGAGCGGGTTCGAGGTATGCCCGGACAGGTTGATGGTGTTTGCGTGTCAGCGCTACGATATTTCTTACTGTCGGTGGTGGTGAGCTGAACACGTTCGGAACCGGGATGGTGCTGCATGGTCATATCAGCCTTTCCATCGGGCTTTCGGATCAGAGACGGTTCCGTGTTGGTCCTCCTTCGGGATTGCTGCGGTTTAAGCCGGTTGTCGGTCCCTTCAAGGCCGCTTTGCGCCGCGGGGCGGCCGGAGCCGCCGCTCTCGACAGGCCGGGCCCGCGTCCAGGATCACGACTAAAAGCCCTGCCTGGCCGCAAACCCATCCCGCTCGATCTGGCGTCCCCGGACCCTGAAGCGACCGCCGGACACCGGCTTTCCTGACCGCATCCGAAGGCAGGGCCGGCACGGGTCGGTCCGAACCTTCGGTAAAAGCAAGGAAAGGATTTAGATATGACCAAATCTACTCGTCCATCCCCTCAATCCGGCCGGGTCGTTCAATTCCGCAAGGGCACCACCCTCGAAATGGTCAGGCTCGTCTGCCCGGATGCAAACCAGGCCAGCCTTATCTCCGAAAACTTCGGCCAGCCGCTTCTCGACAGCGACGGCATCCGCGAACTGCACCAGCAAATGATCGTCCAGAGTGCGGATGCGCTTGATGACGGTCTTGGCGAGCGCGCCATGCAGATCCACCTGCAGCGGATCGTCGGCGCCTTTGTCGGCTCCGCCCATGGCGCCGGTCAATTCTATTCGCGTGCCGTCACCGAAGCGCGTGACGCCACCGCCAAGTCCGCCAACAATGCCCGCGACGAAGATCGCGATGGGCCCGTCGGTTTCGACAGTCAGGCGCAGCGTAAGCGCGAATTCGCAGCCGATATGGGCTTGCAGGCCCATGCTTTGCGGATGGCGGCCGAAGGTGTCGTTGCCTCCTATGAGCAGGTGGTCGGCGAAGCCTGGAAGCCCTTTGTGCGGCAGGTTGACAACCCCGGACAGACCCTCGACCGCAAGGCGGCCGAAACGCAGATGGCAGCCTTCGGATAGGTCGCCCAAGGGCGAGGCTTCGGCCTCGCCCATTTCATGTCGTCACGTTGCATCCTGCGGTCCCGCATTTTCTCTATTGAACGAAGAGCAAAGGCAGGAGGTCGATTCATGCCAAGAATCACGAACCCCTTCTTCAATATGAGGCAGATGAAGATCAATGGAGACGAGCTGATGCTGCTCGATGGGGGCGGCCGAGTATTTTTCACGCCGTCTGCGACGCCACGCTGAAATGACGGCGTTCGCTGAGGTTGTCGTCAGTGGGGTCTTTGATGCTGGAACTCGTGACGTTGATGGGCATCAGGTATGGCTTTTTACGCCGGGCTCCGTGGTAGCGGGCAAAGCCGACCAGCACAATGATGGTGATGGCCTCATAAACTCGCACTGAGACACACCGGCCACCTCCTGTCGGCAGGCCGCCGTATTTGTCGTTGTTGCGACATCGACCGGGACCGGGTGAAGGCATCGGCGGATGACAGCTCCCTGATGCCGAAGTCGACACGGCATGGATGGGGCGCGCAGTGAGACGTACCAATCCCTGCTCTTTTGCGATGGCATTCCTGGTCCATCTCCGGGACTTCCACGATCAACCCACGAGGGGTCCGCTAGCAAGCTGCGGCCGTTCGGCTGCGCCTTCACGGTGATCGCGTCCGGAGACGGACACTGACGGAGCCATCGAGCGGGAATTGGCCCGCTCCCAAGATGGAGCCCTCAGATGTCGCACAATCTTTCTCTCGCACAAAAGCACGCCTGGAACCTCGCCCGCACCCTGATGATCCCGGTCATCCTCTTCCGGTCCGATGAAAAATACGGCGTTCTGCCCGCCGACGAGATTGAAGACGCCGACGTCACCATTCTCTTTGAATATGATCCATTCACCGGTGCCCGGTCGGTTCATTGAACCGGCCTTGCCACGCGGGTGTGGATGCGGCGGCGCAAGTCGCCGCATCTCTTCTAGGAAATCAAGAGCAATTGTGGCCGCCATCGCGGCCCCGTCCCGGTTGGAGGTCCTGGCGGAGCCGGTATCCAGCGCAACGGCTTTGCCGTCCTCCACATTCGTTCCGGCCCTTCGGGTGCGCCGCCTCCCCGATTACTCCGCCGTCCGGACCCCTGTGACGGGGCCGCGATCGGCGCGGCCTCCAGAATGGAGGTTTTTTTAAAAATGGCAAAGAGAGAAAACGGCCCGCGTGTCGATATTTACGCGAAAATCACCGATAGGATTGTCGCCGATCTGGAAAAGGGCGTGCGACCCTGGATGCTGTCATGGAGCGTGGCAAATACGAGCGGGCGCATCACCCGGCCTCTCAGACACAATGGCGAGCCATATTCCGGCATAAATGTTCTTCTTTTGTGGTCGGAGGCGGTCGAGCGCGGTTTTGAATCATCTATATGGATGACTTTCAAGCAGTCGAGCGAACTTGGCGGCCATGTCTGCAAGGGCGAGAGCGGCAACCTCGTCGTCTATGCCAGCCGCTTCACCAAAACAGAAAACGACGGCCAAGGAGGCGAGGTCGATCGCGATATCCCCTTTCTCAAGACCTATACCGTATTCAATGTCGATCAGATTGAAGGCCTGCCAGAGCATTATTATCAACGTCCTGTCGCAATTATCGATCCAGTCGAGCGGATCGAGCATGCCGATCGCTTTTTCGCCAACACCGGCGCTGTTATTCGCCACGGCGGATCGAAGGCGTTCTATTCGCCGTCCTCCGACCACATCCAGATGCCGCCATTCGAGAGCTTTCGCGACGCGGAATCGTACGTTGCCGTGCTCAGCCATGAAACGGTGCACTGGACAGCAGATTCTCGAAGGGTTGGGCGCGATCTCAGCCGTTATGGGAAGGATCGCAGCGAAAGAGGGAGGGAGGAACTCGTCGCCTTATCTTGACAGTCTGCACCGACTCCCAGTGTCCTGCTGACGTCGATGCAACAGGACTGACGGAGGCGTTATCCAGGCCGGCCGCAGCGCTCCCACATAGCTGGCGGAGGCCGGCCTGGATAGCGCCGGGCAAGTTGAACTCCTTCGTTAAAGCTGGCTCCCCGGATGGGGGTCTGGGGGAAGGTTGAACAACTTGTGGACAGTGTAATCGCAGCTTCAAGCATCACCATTCAGGAGCGCAGATCAGCGGACGGCCCTGACGCCCATGTCCCGATGATCCTCCGGGACGGGGCGCTATACGATCCTGATCTGGATCGCTTTTTCCGCGACCTTCCTTTCAACGGCGTTCGCTCCCGCCATTCCCTTCGTGCCTATGGCTACGACGTTCTTGTCTGGGCTCGTTTTCTTTCGGAAGCCTGCGCGAAGACGATATGGCAAGCCGACCGGCATGATGTTCTTGCCTATCACCGCATCCGCCGCCTCGCCGACGCCGGACAACGCATCTCTGCTGCTTCCTGGAATCGCGCCGTCGCCTGCCTCGATCGGCTATATCGCTGGGGTGTGCAGGAAGGACTAATCGCGGAAGCGCCCTTCACGCATCGCTCGGCCTGGAGGCAGGGGTACGCTGGCCGGCGGGCGCAGATCGCGGCACGGAACGATGCCTATGTCCCAGCTTCAACGAAGCATCCTTCAGCAGGACCTTGAGCGAGCGAGGGCGATCCTCAACAGCATAGACAAGGACCCATCCGTGCCCGGCTCCTGAGCGGAGCCTGGTGTGCTCCTGCGCCGGTGGCCAGCCCGGCGTGGTCGGAGCGCGCGATGCCCGGCGCATCCTCGCAACGGCTGATCGCCGTCCTCCGCTTACGCTTCGGCTCTACGAGTGCGCGGCCGCGCCTGAGGCATCGCAATCCGCTGCTCCGACGCCGGGACAGGCCCGGCGGAGAAGGAGCAATGATCATGACAAAACAAAAAATCAGGAACAGCCGTCCGAACGGGCGGCGGGAGAGGAAGAGGACCGCCGGAGTCGGGCGGTCGGTTGAAGGGGCGAGAGAGGCTCGCGCCGCCGGCCGCGGAGATTCTTCCATGTCCAACACCTCTGCATCTGTCCAGCGCGCCGACGTCTATTCCCGCGTCACGGCCGAGATCATCGCCGCCATCGAGCAGGGCGCCGGTGAGTGGCGTGCGCCTTGGTTCCACAACGGGACCAGCATCGCGCGTGCAACCAACGTGTCGTCCGGTAAGCGCTATCGCGGCATAAACACGTTGGTGCTCTGGGCCGCGGGCTTTGCCGCCGGATATGGCGACGGCCTCTGGGGCACTTACAAGCAATGGCAGGATGCCGGCGCGCAGGTGCGTGAAGGAGAACGCTCCACCACAGTCGTCTTGTGGAGGGAGATCAAGGTTTCCCGGCAGGCCGACAATCAAGATGATGATGACGAGCATCGGCGGATGTTCGCCCGCGCATTTTCCGTCTTCAACATCGCGCAGGTGGACGGGTACGAGCGCCCGGCGACTCCTGTGCTGCCCGAGGCCGAACGCCTCGCCCATGCGGAAGCATTCATCGCGAACCTGGGCGTCAAGACGGAGTACGGCGGGTCGCAAGCCTATTACCGCCCGTCGACCGACACGGTGTTCATGCCGACGTTCACTTCATTCCCCGACGCCGCGTCATTCTACGGTGTGTGGCTGCACGAGACCGGCCATGCCAGTGGTGCAAAACACAGGCTCGACCGCGATCTTTCCGGTCGCTTTGGCTCAGCGTCCTATGCCGCTGAAGAATGCTGCGTGGAGATTCTCAGCGGGTTTGTCCTGGCTGATCTGGGCGTCGCCCACTATCCGCGCCCGGATCATGCCGCTTATGTTGCCTCGTGGCTCAAGGTCCTGAAGGACGATTCCAAAGCCATCTTCACGGCCGCCAGCAAAGCGCAACAGGCGGCCGACTGGATGCATGCTCAGCAGCCTCAGGGCGCGGAGGAGATGGCCGCATGAGCAATGTAATGCCGCGACGACGGCGAGTTTGGCACACCTAACGCCTGAGCCAATGACAGCGGGCCACCAACTTGCGGTCATTTCCTGTTCTATTGATTTGGAACAGTCGTTACATTATCAATGAACGATGACCTCATCGTCCTGGCTCCTCATGACCTACAAGGTCCCGTCCGAACCCGCCGCCAAGCGCATCGCGCTTTGGCGCCGCCTCAAGGGCTTAGGCGCCGTCTATCTGCAAAACGGAGTTTGTCTTCTGCCGAAGACCGACGATCACATCCGCCGGCTGAAGATGTTGGAGAACGACGTCTCCGAGATGGGCGGTGAATCGGTGATCCTCGAGACCGTGGCGCTCGACCGTTCCCAGGAAGACAAAGTTGTCAGCCGGTTTACGGCGGACCGCGACGAGCAGTATCGCGAGTTTCTGGGTCGTTGTGCGGATTTCGAGAAGGAGATCGCGAAGGAGATTGCGATCAACAAATTCACCTATGCCGAGCTCGAAGAAGAAGACACCGACCTGAAGAAGCTGCAGGGCTGGCTGGAAAAGATCCGCAAGCTCGACTTCTACGGCGCTCCGCTCCGCGAAGAAGCCGAAGCACGCCTGCGCGACTGCGAGGAACTCCTCGACAGCTACGCCCAACGGGTTTTCGACGCTCACGACGAGAACCGGTAAAATGGCCAGTCAGGATGGAACAGCAATAACAAAGGTGCCGGCGACATATCGCGGTATTCCAGCCGGAATATGGGCGCTCGGTTTCGTCTCGATGCTGATGGACATCTCCTCCGAGATGATCCATGCGCTCCTGCCGGTGTACATGGTCTCGGTGCTGGGCACGTCGGCCTTCGCTGTCGGTGTCATCGAAGGTATTGCCGAGGCGACGGCGTCGATCACCAAGGTGTTTTCCGGGGCCCTAAGCGACTGGCTGGGCAGACGCAAATTTCTCGCGGCGCTCGGCTATGGCCTCGCCGCCGTCACCAAACCTATCTTCCCGCTCGCCACCAGTCTCGACTGGTTGATCGCGGCACGATTTGTCGACCGCGTCGGCAAAGGAATTCGAGGTGCGCCACGGGACGCCCTTGTCGCCGACATCGCTCCCCCTGAACTGCGCGGTGCGAGCTTCGGCCTGCGCCAGTCGCTCGACACCGTCGGCGCATTCATCGGTCCGCTCCTGGCGATCGGTCTGATGTGGCTGACGGCCGACCATTTTCAGGCGGTGTTCTGGATTGCAGTCGTTCCCGCCTTCCTGTCGGTCGGTGTACTGCTGTTTGTGGTTAAGGAACCGGAGCGGCCACGAGAACTTCGCCACGTTCGCATGCCGTTCCACCGGGATGAGTTGGGCCGTCTCGGTAAACACTTCTGGTCGGTCGTGGCCGTCGCCGCGGTATTTACGCTCGCCCGCTTCAGTGAGGCTTTCCTCATTCTGAAGGCCCAGTCGATCGGCCTGCCAATAGCGCTTGTTCCGCTCGCGCTCGTGCTGATGAGCCTCGCCTATTCGCTTTCTGCCTATCCGGCCGGCATCCTTTCCGACAAGGTGGATCGGATCACCATTCTTCTTATCGGCCTGTCACTGCTCGTCTGCGCCGATCTCACTCTGGCGTTCGCACGTAACATTTTGGGCGCCGGATTAGGCGTCGTGCTCTGGGGCCTGCATATGGGCTTCACCCAAGGGCTGTTTGCCAAACTGATCTCGGACACCGCGCCGGCGGAACTGCGCGGCACGGCCTTCGGCATGTTCAATTTGGTCACGGGCGTGGCCCTGCTCCTTGCCAGCATTATTGCGGGAGCCCTCTGGGATATGTCTGGACCGCGGGGACCTTCCTCGCCGGCGCGGTGTTCGCGGCACTGACCCTGGTGGGTCTAGTCGTTGTTCACGCCCGCCTTTCAACACAGACGAGCGCCTGACATGGGAGCGTCAACACAAAACGGAGCGGCTGCTACGCGCTGATCTCAAAACCCGAACATAGGACTTCCGATGTACGACCTCGATGCTTTCCTCACACATGCCATAAACAGCCTTGCGGGAGCCAACCCTGCAAGCGACCTTCTGATGATCTGGGTTTCCGCCATCGGCGTACCGCTACTGGTTCTGGTCGTCGCCGGGCAGTGGTGGCGTAAGGGCGACAGGGTCCACACCCGCCATGTGCTCGTCGCGAGCGGGCTCTCGTTTCTCTTCGGTCTCGCCATCAATCAGGTGATCCTTTTGCTGGTTCATCGCATCCGGCCCTATGACGCGGGAGTCAGCCATCTGCTGATTGCGCCGAGCGCCGACCCATCCTTCCCGTCCGATCATGCAACCGCGACCTTCGCCATCGCTGCCACCTTTCTGCTGCACGGCATGCGCCGCGTCGGTTTCTGGTTTCTGGCCGCCGCCCTGCTTGTGACCGTCTCCCGGGTCTATATCGGCACGCACTATGTCAGCGATGTGCTTGGGGGAGCATTGACCGGCATTCTCGCCGCAATTGCGGTCCGCGCCCTCTATTGGGAAGGTACCCGACTGGACCGGTTGGTCACAAGGATCTTGTAAAGGCGATCCCAAATGTTGGCCTCGTTCTTTTCCGCCATTACCGATTTTATCGCAGCGCATCCGCATTTCGCCTACGCGGCCGTTCTGCTGCTGGCACTGTCTGAATCCGTGCCGGTGATCGGGGCGGTCGTGCCGGGCACTGCAGTCATTCTCGCCCTCAGTGCGCTCGTTCCCACCGGTGTCTTGACCCTTTGGCCGTTGCTCGGAGCAGCGGTCGCCGGTGCCATTCTCGGCGACGGGCTCTCATTCTGGATCGGTCATCGCTACAACCGGAATGTTCTCGAGAACTGGCCAATCAATCGTCACCCGGATCTTGTCGCGAAGAGCGAAGCCTTCTTTGACCGTCACGGCGACAAGAGCGTGTTCATCGCCCGCTTTGTGCCCGGAGTGCGCGCCTTCATCCCCTTGATCGCAGGCGTGCTTGGCATGCGCGTTTCGCGCTTTTACGCGGCCAACATCCTCTCCGCGCTCGTCTGGGCGCCATCACACATTCTTCCCGCGGTGCTGGTCGGGAGCGCGTTCAAGCAATTCGGATCGGCGGCCGAGCCGCTTGCCATTCTTGTGATCCTCTTGATCGTGATCATTTGGGCGGCAATTCATGTCGTTCGGCTGGCGTTGCGCCATGGCATTCCGCTCATGTCGACCGCCACGCAGAGGTTACACATCTGGGCCAGTGCACATGATGCTCGGTGGAGCCGTGCCATTCTTGGCTTGCTCGATCCCTCACGTCCAGACACGCGAGCCCTTGTACTTCTGGCTGTGGTGCTGATCGGCTCCGCCTGGCTCTTTTTCGGCATTTTGGAGGATGTCGTCAGCGGAGATCCGTTGGTCAGGGCCGATACCGCAATTTATAACGCTCTTCAGGATCTGCGGACCGCACCCGGCGATGCCGTGATGATCGCATTCACGGAACTAGGCGACACCTTCGTCGTCGCATCGATGACAATCGCGATTCTGGTGTGGTTGGCTTGGAGGCGCACCTGGCGGACGGCAGGCTATTGGCTACTTGCGATAACTGGAGCGACCGCGATCAATACCGCAATCAAACTCGCGCTTCATCGGGCGCGACCTGCGGAGTTGTTCTACAGCGGCGCGAGCGCATTCTCGTTCCCGAGCGGCCACAGCACGGCCAACACCGTGCTTTACGGCTTCCTCGCCTTCCTGATCGCGATCGGAGTACGCCCCATATGGCGTATTCCTGTCGTTTTCGCGGCCACGTTCATCGCGTTGCTGATTGCTTTTTCGCGCCTCTATCTGGGAGCTCACTGGTTCTCTGATGTGACCGGAGGGTTGGCATTCGGGACTGCGTGGATCGCCGTGCTCGCTTTCACCTACCTCCGCAAGCCGGCCGAGACTTACGGGGCGATTGGACTTGCGATTGTCGGCATCACGGCGCTTGGCCTCGCCGGTGGGATCAATGTCTATCGACATCATGCGCTGGACACCGAGCGTTATGCCTTCACGCCGGTCGTGCAGACCATGACGACGGACGAGTGGCGTGCCAAGGGTTGGCAACAACTTCCACCCTACCGCATCGATATGTTTGGCGAGCTCGAGGAGCCAATGACGGTCCAATGGGCCGGCAGTCTGCCAGCAATCCAGCAGGCGTTGGAGAAGGAAGGGTGGCGCACATCCGCGCCTTGGATCCTCACCAACGCGCTCGGCTGGCTTACGTCGAAAGTCGCCCCGGCCGAATTGCCGGTGATACCGCATCTCGCGAGTGGCAGACTGCCGAGCCTGACCGCTGTGCTGGCAGATGACAAGGCGCCAGCGGCTTCGCGCTTCGTGCTGCGGCTATGGGCAAGTGATCTCCAACTATCAGGGGTGAGTATGCCCAAAGTCTGGATCGGTTCGGTGGTCGAAGAGCATTTCGATCGGCCCATTTCCCTTATAACCATCGCGCAAACCCGGCCGGATGCGAATGCACCGCGCGATTTGCTTTCCGAAATTTCTCGGCAAGAATGGTTCCTTGCCAGACCTGGATTCGCCGAGGACGCCAACTGGGATGGTCGCGTTTTGCTATTGGATCAGAATTCCCAGTAGCGGTCGCGCGCGACATAAGGATGGATGCGATCTGCCCAGACCAGTTGACTGTCAGGATACGTGGCCGAAATCGGCTCGGCAATGTTGTGCGCCGATCTCGATATTGTGCCGGAGCTGGAACCGCGGCCAGATCATGCGGCCTATGTCGCCAGCTGGATGAGCGTTCTCTCCAACGACAAGCGGGCGATTTTTTCCGCTGCCGCCCATGCGCAGCGCGCCGTGACGTATTTACATGAGCTGCAGCCGCACCCCGATACGGTGCGCAAGGCCGCCTGACGCTTCAAGCAAGTGCATCGAAGGAGAGGGCGCCAGTCCTCTTCCTCCGAATCCAGACACGAATGCCGGATTGACCACGGTCCAACCAGATTTGTAACTCAGGTAATGATCGTGGCGACGACGACCGCGGAGCGAATCTCGCGCCGGCGCACCACGACCATGAGAACAATGAAATTGTTCGTCGGCGGACTGCCGTCAATGCACTACGAGAACCGGGGTGTGGCTATGGGCAAGGACTTCCGTCGTCTGGCTGCCCAGAACCATTTTGCGGATACCGCGCCGACCATGGGAGGCCATGACGATCAGATCGCAATCGGAACTTGCAGCCGCCTCCAAAATTGCCGTGGCTGGATGTTCGTTTGGAATGTGAAGGGTGTTGGCGCTGATCCCCAGCTTGCCCGCCTCCGCCATGACGGCAGACAGAATGCCATTTGCAAACTGCTTCTGGCCCTCGTCGTAGCGCTCGTAGTCTACGGGGCTTCCGACCCACCCGGAGCTCATTGCCCCCTGTATCGGAAAAAGCTCGGTGGCAGTAATGATCGTCACCCTGCTGCCTAGTGCCTGTGCCAATGATAAGCCCTGATCAACGCCTCTCTGCGCCAGGTCCGAACCGTCAGTGGCGATGAGAATATGATTGTACAATGCTTGTCTCCTTCAGGACGGTCTTGCACTCCACACTGAGGTAGTCATCAGCACTCCACCCGACAAGCGTCAGATCGTCGACTTTCGCCAGCCTGCCTTGCGTGCCTCATCCTCTGTACAGAACCAGCGCTCGCCCTTGTCGTCGGCAATCCGGGTCTTTGCGTAATATTTTTGACCAGGCATATGGTAGATGCGTCAGCGGCTTTGAGTGTGCTGCTGCTTGTTGGCTTGCAAAGGCGCCATGTGAATATCGCGGCCAGTCCATCGCCTGTCCGTTACGAACAAGCCATTTCTGGACACTGGCGCCATCTGATCGATAACAGTCGCCAACAAAACGGTCATACTGGTCCCAACCGACGAAATCGCATCGGGTTGGCCGTGCTTGCGCGAGGAATTCATTGAGTGCGTTGGCGGCGACCTGGCCGCACCGGTAGTCACGGTCTTGCGCGTCTTTGCAAAGCTGCTGGCTTTCCGGTGCATCGATACCATTGAAGCGAACACGTTCGCCGTGGATTTCGATCGTGTCACCGTCGATAACGCTGGCACGGCCGACAAGCTGTTCGTTAGCCGAAGCCATTGTCACAAGAGCGACGGTGGCAGCGAGTAGAGCAGCGATCCTCAATGGCAGTGAACCGAGCCGGTGCTGTTGTCCATATGGCAGCATTGTCCTGGCGGCGAACTTTTCCGGCAGCCGCCACCATGGGCAACAGCAGCAGCGGTCAGCGCCATCATGGCAATGGCGAATGTTGAAACGAACATTTTCATGTGTGCTCCTCTATCCCCACGCCCAGCTAATCATCATTGCCGGCTATCGACAAGCGCGAACGGGATGACGTGAGACCTGGACTTCTCCCATAGTGCGGGCATCAACTGGACGCTACTTCGGGCCGGCGCGGCCAGATCGCTTGCGCTGTGGCATCCACGGCAATGTTTGGCCATCAGGTGACGAGAGACTGGGCGGTGTCGCATGACATGGTGGTGCATGCGTACGCTGTCGATTTCCACGAGGCTTCCGAGCAGCACTCAACCGGAGATGGCAGTCACTGGGTGCGCTTTTCGATCCGGTTGGCATGTCGCCCTGGTACTACGACCTTGTCGTGAATTGGTGTAAACGTCACGGACGCTGCTATCGTTGCCTGGTGTGAGTTGCCGAGGCAAACACCTGTCTTCATCCCGGATATTTCTGCAACGGGCACACCCACCTGCGTCCTCGATGTGGCTGGTCTGACCGAAGGCCGACTTCGCTGCGCGCAGCCTCGCTCTAACACCCGCAACGGCCTGCACGGCTTTCTTCCCCTGGCGGCTGCGCCACCATTCCTCGCGAAACAAGAAAGCCGCTCCCGGCCGCCCTTCATTGCATTCCGGCCCCAGGGTGCGGGTCGATCGCCTCCGGCCTGTCGACCGCCATCGAGGTCGCGGTAGGCGCGGCCCGAGAAAACCAAGGGAATGAGACAATGGCTACCATCGGCACCTTCACCTCCACCGGCAACGGCTTCACCGGCGCCATCAAGACCCTCAACCTCAACGTCAAGGCCAAGCTGGTTCGCGTCGACACCCCCTCCGACAAGGGACCGCACTTCCGCATCTACTCAGCTAATGTCGAGCTGGGAGCGGCCTGGCAGAAAACCTCCAACGAGGGCCGCGATTACCTGTCGGTCAAGCTGGACGATCCGAGCTTCTCGGCTCCCATCTACGCCACCCTGATCGAGGTGGAAGGCGAGGAAGGTCTCCAGCTGATCTGGTCCCGGCCGAACCGGGACTGAGGGCACCAGTTAGAAGGCCTCGCCGCAAGGCGGGGCCTTCAATTTTCTCCGGTAGGGACGACCGGCTGCTCACATGACCCACCGATCCTGCAGCGCCGAAGGCTTGTGGCCTCGGCGCGATCGGCGGTAGCGGATCAGCCGTTGAGTGCATCCTTGATGGCTTTCGCCGGCGTGAAGGTCAGCTTCTTCGAAGCGGCGATGTTGATGGTCGCACCGGTCGATGGATTGCGGCCCATGCGTGCCGGCGTTTCCTTCACTTTGAACTTGCCAAATCCCGGCAGGCTGGTTTCTGCGCCGCCGGCTGCCGCATCGGCGATTGCCTTGAACACGCCGTCGACGATGGCTTTGGCCTGCGACTTGGTTAGGCTGTTGCTGTTGGCGATCTTGTCGGCGATTTCATTTGTTGTCGTCATGGAATGGAACTCCCCTCTTCTGTCATTGGCACTTTGCCTTTGACACACAACGCTGCGCATCGGAAAGCATAAAAGATGCTTGCGGTCGTAAAAATCTCCGGAAAACTGCGGAATTCAACGCATTCTCCTCTACGGAGACCTGTACCCACGCTTGCGTTTGCTGCGCTCCAGCCGATTGAACGCTTCGTCGGCGTCCACGTTTTCGTCGAACGTCTGCATCATGGCCTGGCCGTTCGTGCCGATCCGGCCCCAATTACGCATCAATGACGCGCCGCCGAACAATGTCGGCTGAATGGACAGCACGTAAAACCGCGCCATGTTACGGGCCAGATCGATGCGGCGAAGATGCAGTGTGTCCATGTTGGCAGTTTCGGGGTGTCGCGCTGTTTCGTCCAACGAGTAATATGAATCGTTTGGCGATAAACGATTCATGCCTTTGATGATGATGTGTCGGACAGCGGTTACGAGTTTGGACGGGTACTCCTTTTCCAACCCAAAGGGTCGAGCCCCGGCGGGGTGAGCAGGCGGAGGCCGGAACGCGCTCTCAAATAGCGCCGAAGAGACGGCCGGAGCCTTATGGAACACACTGCCTTGCCGCTGGGTGCATCTTCTGTGTTGCCGGCACACGGGGACAATATGGCCATCGCCTGGAAGGTAGCGGCAGAATTCGATCGCTCCAGCTGGTCTCAGGCGCTGTCGGCCATGCCCTGATTTTCGCTTTCTCTGGAAGTCCCGTCCAACGATTTTCCTGAATCGTAATGGTAGGTTCGGGTCGCGCCGTTGATAGGTCATGACGTATCTTTCTTTCCGATTGCATCCATGGGAGTGCGCGGACAGCCCGAACAATCGGCCGCGCTGTGATTACAATGTTGTAACCAGTGCGCTAATCTGCTATATGCTGCCACAGAGATAGATGGAGGTAGCGATGTTGAGCGCAGTCAAAAAATTTGGCAATTCAGCCGGCGTTATCCTTCCCAAGCCCTTGCTTGCTGAGTTGGGCGCGCAGGCTGGTGATAGTGTAGATCTTCGCCTCGAAGACGGCAGGATTGTCATAGAGCGCGTGCCGATGCCGGCGCGGAAAGGATGGGCAGAAGATGCGCAGCGGCTTGCCGCCGGGGGTGATGGCGGGTTGTTCTGGCCCGAGTTTGGCAACGATGAAGACGCCAAACTGACATGGTGAAACGCGGCGATGTGTGGCTTGCCGCGCTCGATCCAACTGTCGGCAGCGAGATTCAGAAGACACGGCCCTGCCTGATTATTTCTCCACCGGAGATTCACGATCATCTGCGCACGGTCATCGTCGCGCCGATGACATCTGGCAGCCGGCCCGCGGGCTTCCGTGTGCCAGTCTCGTTTGATGGGGTTGACGGTCTGATTCTGCTGGAGCAATCGCGAGCGCTCGACAAGCGTCGGCTGGTGAAGCGCCTTGGTCAAGTGCCCGACGCGGTGCTGGCGCAGGCATTGCGGACGCTACGCGAACTGTTCGAGGAGTAGGCAAAGGAGCAGGGAAATGATCGAGAACCGCATCGCTGGCACTGCCGACGCCTCGCCGAAATCGCGTCATTTTGCCTACCGCCTCGCCAGCTTCGGGATCGCACTGCCGTTCGACGCTCTTGAGGCCATTGGCCGTGCCGGCTTTTACGGCACATGGCATCTGCTCTATTTCATCGCCTGCGCATTCCGCGCCTTTACCGGCTTCATGATTTTGGCCGGGATCGTGATGTTGCCGATATCGCTCGGTGTCTTCGTCGATCCGAATGCTGCGCCCATGCCGTGGTGGTTCTTCCTCTCGTCCGCGCTTGGAATGTTCGTCTTTGCGATCGGCTATAATCTCTTCCTCGACTGGTTCGCTCCCCTAACGCGGAAGATCCATTCGACCGCTTCCGCCCTTCTGCTAGGCCGAAGTCTTGACGAACCTGTTTGGACTGGCCTCGGCGTCCATGTCTTTTCTCCGGAAGTAGATCGCCCGACCGCAGCGGATCGGATCGTGCCCCTGGACGATGATGATCTGCTCATCCTTGCGCATCTGTTGAGTGATCTCATGCGGCATGATCAGGGGACGCCGCTGCAGATTGAGGCTTTCCGACCGTCGCGACCCGCTATTGGAATTGCTCCAGCCGACATTGCGGGATTTGCCCTCGACCTCGACCGTCATTTCTCCACATTGCGCCGAGACGTTGCGCGCCGTCTCCAACGCCTTGATCGCGGCATAGGAGGTAAAGGCGCATCCATCAATCCACGATGTCGCGCCATCCTTGCCGAAATGCCGTTCGAGCTGTCCGACCGACTGGTACATCAGCATCATCGTGATGCCGTACTTACGGCCGCGGTCGCGCGCCTCCTCGAGCACGCGCATATAACCAAGCAGGTCGACCTCATCGAGCATGAACAGGGCGCGGCGCTTGAACGCGCCGTCAGCCTGCGTCATCGCATTGATCAATGAGCCGATGATCACTCTCCCAATCCCCGGATAGGAGCGCAATATCGCCGCCGGGATGTTGAGGAACACGTCTTTTCCGCCCGTAACAATATCGCTCGATTTGAACGAACGACCGCAGACAAGAGCGGCGTAGTCGTCAAGCGACAGCCATTGCGTATCCTTCGAAGCCGTCGAATAGACACCGGAGAATGTCTGCTCTGTCATATTGGTGAAGACGCCGAGCGTTTCGCGGATAAAAGCCGATTGTGATGTCTCTTGAATATCGCGCAGCATTGCGAGAACCGAGGGCTCGGGCTCGGACACGATTTGGCGCAAGCTGCGCAGATTGCGCCGCCCGGCATATTCCGGGGAAAGCACGACGTGGGCGAGCAATCCCGTCAAAAGATTGTGCGCCTGGTTCTGGAAATAGCTGCCAGTCGAAGATTCGAACCGCGCGCTTTCCGACAGCAGCATATGCGCAACAGCGACAATATCCTCTTCCTTGTGTTTCGAGGTTTCGATCCAGTCGAGGACGTTGAAGCCCGTCACGGGGTTCGACGGATCGAGCACCATGCACTCGCGCCCGAGTGTTTGTGTCCGGTGCTCGACCACCATCGGCGCGACCTCGGTCGATGGGTCGAGGCAGATCAACGGACCGGTGTATCGAAGCGCCGTCGGGACGACATTGCTCGTCGTCTTGAAACCGCCAGACCCCGCGAAGAACAGCATGTGGGTGGAATCGAAATCCTGCTTGTAGGTCAGCAGGGGCGCGCTCCCGCCGCTGCCCCATACCTCCCGGTCTGCCGGATCGAAAGGGACATCACGGATCGTCTCCTTATCGACGCGATAGCGCTCGCCGATGACGATCTCGCCATCGGGCGGAAACAGCTTTCCGGCCGCCGACATGTTGAGCCAATCGGCATCGCCGAACGTTCCCCGCTTCGCGCGCTTGACCGGATCGGAAACCACGACCGAGATCCGTGCTGAAACCGCTACGATGACGAAACCGACTGCCGCAGCGATGACCGCGAAGAAATCGAGATAAGACAACACCTCGTCCCAGGTCACCGCGCCGCTCTCTACCGATGGCGAGAGGCGCGCGTATTCGCGTAATGCGTAGAAGCCGGCGACACCAAGAAAGCAGATCAGGCTAGCAAACGCGACCGGCCGGCGGCGGTGCATTGGCAGGGCGAACACGGTGATCAATCCAGCGACCGGACCGAATAGGAGATTGGGAACGGGCGCAGAACGCAAGAACCAATAGGCATTCTCAGGTGAGAAGCCCGCGGCCATTCCGTGCCATCGGTACGATGTGATTACCAGCGTCATCGCCGTGACCGCGGCCGGCACGATCGCCCATAGCAGCGCCGGCTTCAGTCTGGTCTTGCCTGCCATGTCCGGCATCCTTTCGCTGGCGCTCAGTCGCCGGTGGTCTTCGCGGTGTTATCGGAGCCAGGCGATCCCGCTTCCGCTGGCTTGACGCTCTGAATGCCGTCGCGCTGGAACGCCATGCCGCCTTTGGCCTTCAGGCGGTGATGCTCGGCCGACCCCACCCGAACGGTGGCTGCCTCCAACAGCACGCCGAGCAGGAAGGCGCGGTCAGCCTGTCGCAGCCCGGCCTTTACGATCAGCCCGCCAAGCGTGATCTTCTCACGCGCGTCTTTTTTACGGTCCTCGGTCATGGTCTGCCGCCGCCTTCTCTCCAGGCCCAGAATGCGCTGCTCAAGACGCTTGAGCAGATGCGCTTGAAGGCCGCTTGGCCTCGCCGCGAAATCGCGCGGCGATTTCCTCGAAGACAGCGTCGAGCTCGTCGTCCGGGATTTCGAGTTCTGCCAACCCCGCCTTGGCTGCTGCTTTGGCAAAGCGTTCATTGGCCTT
Organism: Mesorhizobium sp. G2-6-1; assembly: GCF_055809095.1. Taxonomy (NCBI): domain Bacteria; kingdom Pseudomonadati; phylum Pseudomonadota; class Alphaproteobacteria; order Hyphomicrobiales; family Phyllobacteriaceae; genus Mesorhizobium; species Mesorhizobium sp. G2-6-1. Next base: position 2,011 of record NZ_JBVVTF010000001.1, on the reverse strand, counting down.
CGCCAGAATTCCACGGCGCTTTTCGCGCAGTTTCTCTATCTGGGCATCAATCTCGGAAATCGACGATTTTGCACGCATTGTCTACTTTTCCTTCCGGTAGCACTGTTTCGATAGGGAGATTATACAGTATGGAAACGCATAGTAAAAGATGCTAGGTTCCATCGAGCCATTAGGCTCGTTTCAGGTCTGCGCCCGAATGGGCGCATCCCGAGAAGCGGCATCGGTCCTACGGTCCGATCTGTTCGAGGGCGTAATATACGTCGCTGAAGCGACATGCTTGGAGAAGGGTCTCGGATCGCATGGCGATCATGTTCGTACGGGCACAGGTGATCAGCAGGGGAGCGGGACGCAGCGTCGTTTCCGCCGCTGCCTATCGTCATCGTACGAGAATGGTGGAGGAGCAGACTGGCCTCGGCTTCCGTTATGAGGGAGGTGCTGCGGAGCTGGTACATGAGGAGCTGGCGTTGCCGGATCAGACCCCGGCCTGGCTGCGCACCATGATCGATGGCCGGACGATTGCGGGCGCCAGCGAGGTCTTGTGGAATGCCGTCGACACGTTCGAGAAAAGGGTGGATGCGCAGCTAGCACGCGAGATGATCTTCGCGTTGCCGGAAGAGCTGTCGAAGGTGGAGAACATTGCCCTGGTGCGTGAATTCGTGCGCGATAGCCTCACGTCAAAGGGAATGGTCGCGGACTGGGTCTATCACGATAAGGAAGGCAATCCGCACATCCATCTGATGACCGCCTTGCGGCCGCTGACCGATGACGGTTTAGGCAAGAAGAAGGTCGCGGTTCTCGGCAATGATGGCGAGCCGCTGCGTGTCGTGACGCCCGATCGGCCGAAAGGCAAGATCGTCTATCGGCTCTGGGCCGGTGACAAGGACACCATGAAAGCATGGAAGATTGCCTGGGCCGAGACGGCTAACAAGCATCTTGCGCTTGCCGGTCATGACATTCGTCTCGACGGGCGCTCCTATGCCGAACAGGGACTTGATGGCATCGCCCAAAGCCATCTTGGTCCTGCGAAAGCAGCCCTCGCTCGAAAGGGTAAGGAGATGTACTTCGCGCCGGGGGCGTTGGCGCGACGGCAGGAGATGGCCGACCGCCTTGCTGACGAACCCGGCCTTTTGTTGAAGCAGCTCAGCCGTGAACGTTCGACATTCGACGAGCGTGAAATCGCCAGGGCGCTGCATCGCTATGTCGACGATCCAACCGTCTTCGCCAACATCCGGGCGCAGCTGATGGGATCGTCCGATCTGGTGACTTTGAAGCCGCAGCAGATCGATCTGGATACCGGAAAAGTTGCCGAGGTTGCGGTGTTCACCACGCGGGCGATGCTGCGCACCGAATATGATATGGCGCAGTCGGCGCGGGAACTGTCCGGCCGATCCGGCTTTTCGGTGTCGTCTAAGATAGTTGATGAAGCCATTCACGTGGTGGAGAAGCGTGATCCGGAAAAGCCGTTCAAGCTAGACATCGAACAGGTCGATGCGATCCGGCATGTCACCGGCGATAGCGGCATAGCTGCCGTGGTCGGTCTGGCCGGTGCGGGTAAATCGACCCTGCTCGATGCGGCGCGACTTGCATGGGAAACCGATGGCCGCCGCGTTATCGGTGCGGCTCTCGCCGGCAAGGCGGCGGAAAGTCTGGAAGACAGTTCCGGTATTAGATCGCGGACGCTGGCTGCCTGGGAGCTGGCCTGGGCGGACGGGCGCGACAAACTGCAAAATGGCGATGTGCTGGTTGTCGACGAGGCCGGCATGGTGTCCTCAGAACAATTGGCGCGCGTCCTCAGGGCTGTTGAAGACGCCGGCGCGAAGACAGTGCTGGTCGGCGACCCGATGCAGCTTCAGCCGATCCAGGCGGGTGCCGCGTTCCGCGCGATAGTCGAGCGCATCGGTTTTGCCGAACTCACCGGGGTGCGTCGTCAGCGTGAAGCATGGGCGCGCGAAGCGTCGCGCCTATTCGCCCGCGGCAAGGTCGAAGAGGCCCTCGATGCCTACGCGCAGCA
>NZ_CM147896.1:2072500-3996046 GCF_055809095.1 Mesorhizobium sp. G2-6-1 | reverse complement strand
CGTACCTCCGATAATCAGCATCCGAGGCCCGTCGCCACCCTTGATGCTGATCACCGGGATTGGATGGTAGCCAAGTGGATTGGTGTTGTCGGACCAGCGCAACATGAGGTCGCCAGACCTGAGGCCGGGTTGTTCGAGATCGATTGCCAGCTTCAGGCGGCTCTCGGAAGATCGGTCGAGCATTGCAAATCCTTCAGGTGGTTTGGTGAAGGTATGGACCGACTTGTATCATAATATTTTCGAATGTGAATTGCAAATATTGATTATTTATGTGATATGGCAATTCTGACGAATTGGGAGACGGGTATGACGGCGGTGCGCGCAAAAGCAGGGATCGACAGGATTCGGCCCCACATGATCGCAGCAGTCGATCATGTGGTATCTCCGGCAACGACCCTGTTGAATTCAAACGAAAGCGTTTATGGGCCAAGCCCGCACGCCGCGGCTGCCGCCCACGCAGCAATCATTGGCGTTGAGCGGTATCTTGAAAACCCGGATCATGCCCTGGCACCCGCAATCGCGAAGCGCTTTGGCTTGCAGGAAGATCGCATCACGGTGGGGCAGGGGTCTGACGATCTGCTTGCCAGGCTCGCTCGCGCCTACCTTGGAACTGGAACAGAACTGATCCGCAGTGCCAATGGCTATCTGAAGGTTCCAAACTACGCTTATGCCAATGATGCGGACGTCGTCTCGGTGCCGGACGACAATTTCAAACCGTCGATTGAGCGCATGATCGCAGCGATTACCGAGCGCACCCGCATCGTTTATCTGGCCAACCCTGAAAATCCAGCCGGTACCTATCTGACGGGTGCCGAGGTGCGCCGTTTACATTCCAAAATTCCCGAAAGTGCATTGTTGGTTATCGACAGCGCCTATGAGGAATATGTGGATGCAGCAGACTATGAACCGCCACAGAAGCTCGTTGAAGAGGCGAGCAATGTGGTGATGTGCAGAACATTCTCCAAAATTTTCGGGCTCGCTGGCGCACGTGTCGGCTGGCTATATGGTCCCCATGATGTACTGGACTCCTTGCGGCGGATTTCTCTGACCTTCCCGGTCGCCTCGCCTTCCGTGGCGGCGGCGATAGCGGCGCTTGAAGATCGGGCTCATACCGAGTTCGTCTATACTACCAACAATGCAAGCCGTAACCGGCTAACGGCGCAACTGACAGGACTTGGTCTTGACGTGGTCCCAAGCCAGGCCAATTTCGTTTTGGTGAAATTCCCGGACACCAATAAGACAGCCGCTGCAGCAGACGTTGCGTTGCGCGCGCAAGGCGTTGCCATACGCAGGTTCGCAGCGCCAGCCTATCGCGATTACATCCGCATAACGATCGGGCGGCCTGACGAACTTGAAAAGTGCGTTTCCGCAATTTCGACTTTTCTCAACGGAGGTGCGTGATGGTTGCTGTAAGTGTTGTCTCGACAGTTGCACCGGTCGTGGCTCATCCGAGCGGGGCAGAGATAATTGCCGGCATCAAGCTTGCTGGCGTACGCGAAATCGTGGCCTTGCCGGATATCGTGACCAGCGATGGGCTGCTTTGGCCCGTTTCGCGCGATCCGGAATTTCGTCTCACGCGCGTGTGCAAGGAAGATGAAGGCGTCTCGATCTGTGCGGCGATGTCATACAACGCAACACGCGCCGTTCTGATGATGCAGCAGACCGGGTTGATGGATTCGCTCAACGCGATCCGTGCCATCGGGGTCGATTATGAGCTTCCGGTTGTCATGTTCGTCGGTCTCCAGGGCAAGGAGCCACATCTGCTTCCCGAAGATTCAGGGGCCTATGGTGTCCGCATCGTGCGCCCGGTGTTGGACGTGATGCAGTTGTCGCATTCCCTGATCGAAGAACCGCAAGATGTCGACCATATTCCGCAAGCGATTGCAGCGGCTTATGTCAATTCTCGCCCTCATATCTTTTTGATTGGCCGCTCCCCGGAGATATCATGACCCTTCGCCGTGACGATGCACTGAAAGCCTTGATGCCGCTTGTCAATGATGACGACCTCGTCGTTGCCGTTTACCAGAGTTGCTTTGACTGGCTGGCCTTGAATCCGCGCGATCTGAATTACGTTGCGGTCGGCGCGATGGGGCAGGCGTCTTCACATGCTCTCGGCCTGGCGCTTGCCAATCCGGAGCGCCGCGTGTTCGTCTTCGACGGCGATGGAAGCCTGTTGATGAACCTCGGATCGTTGGTGACCATTGCCAATGCCGGTGTCACCAACCTGTATCATTTTCTATTTGCCAATCGGGTATATGAAGTAAACGGTGCCCATCCACTTCCCGGAGCCGACATCGTTGATTTTGCAGGTATGGCACGCTGCGCAGGGTATGCAGGCGCAAGCAGCTTTGAAGATATTGACAGCTTTTGCGCGGGGTTGCCCGGTCTTTTGGAAACCCCCGGCCCGCAGATGGCTGTACTGGAAATTGTCCCCGGAAAATCCTATCCGCGCGACTATGCCTACATTCACAGTGCGGCCGCGCGTACGAGCTTTCGCGAGGCACTCAACCGGCATTGACGGAGTTTCTTGCAATCTCCAGAAACTCGCTGGCGACGGCTGAAAGCGGTCTGTACTTTGACCAGAACAACACTGCGCGGAAGCTCAGTTGCGCGTCGAATGGTATCGCAACGCAATCGGGCATCAGGTCCAGATAGCTCGCATTTGAGCCAACCACTGCAACACCAAGGCCACGCGCAACCAGACGACAGATTGCGTCGGTGGTGCGGGTTTCATATTGCATCCGTCGTTCGATGCCCTTCGCTGCGAAAAAACGATCCACCTCGAAGCGGAATCGCGAGGTGGAGATGTATGAGATGAAGCTTTCATTGGCGAGATCACTGGCATGGATGAGGGATTTGCTCGTCAATTCATGGTTTTTGGGCAGAATGCAGTATATGTCGCCATTTTTGATTTCCAGGCTTTGAAATGAAGGGTTCACCGGTTCGTTGGCGGTGATGCCAAAGTCATGGTTTTGCGATACCATCCACTCGACGGTGTCGTCATTTGCCTCGATTTCCATACGTGCCATTGCTTCCGGGCGCGCCTTGGCGAATTTGCCGATGAGGTCAGGCGCCAATTGTGTCGAAAATGTCGGTGTGGTGACGAGAGACAGCCTCGCATGACCGAAGCGACTGATGGCGATGGCGGCTTCCTTGATGTGTTCCATGCCGCTGATGGCTTGCCGAACTTCCTCGACCAGTAATCGGGCCTCTTCGGTTGGGACCAAAATTCTGCCCGAGCGCTGGAAAAGGGGAAACCCGACCTCCGATTCCAGATCCGATATCAATCGGCTGACCGCGGGTTGGGAGATTGACAGCATCGCAGCCGCCTCGGTGACAGTGCCCGTTGAAACGACGGTGCGGAATGCATCGACCTGCCGGAATGTTATCTTCATGTTCAAATCGTCTCTCTTTTGCGCGATCGCCCGCAGGAAGTAGAATTGGTAATAGCATTCATTAGTTTATATCATAATATTTTTTTATGTGGACACAAGAAATAGATTGATTACACTATACGGAGAAGGGCGTATTATTCTGGAATTCCGAAGGCGGAGGAGACACCATGCTAGGACATGTGCAAGTGCCTACGCCCCGCGAAGAGCGTCCCGGCATGGTTGCGACCCTGGATTTTCATGGTCTTACTCGTACAACATGGCAGGTCGCGCAAGCGATACTGATATTCACGCTTATCGGTTTTCTGATTTGGCGCGGCGCGCAAGCAATGGAATATCATTGGCAATGGTACCGGGTTAAGCCGTTTTTCTATCGCGTCATTGATGGCGAGGTGATCTGGGGTCCACTGATCAAGGGACTGATCCAGACCCTGAAACTCGCGGCGATCAGTGGTGTGATTGCCATTTCGATTGGGCTGGTAACAGCTCTTGCGCGCCTTTCCAGCTCAATTTCTGGCCGAATTGTCGCAAAATGGTATCTGGAATCGGTTCGAAACACCCCGCTTCTCGTCCAATTGTTTCTGTTTTACTTCGTTTTGGCGCCGATTTTCGGAATTGAGCGCTTCTGGTCGGGCGTGTTGTGTCTCTCGTTTTTCGAAGGGTCGTTCGCCGCCGAGATTATTCGCGGTGGCATTATCGGTGTCGACAAGGGGCAGTATGAAGGTGGTGATGCGATCGGCCTGAATGTCGTCGACAAATATCGCTTCATTATCATTCCGCAGTCATTACCGCTGATTTTGCCGCCGCTGACCGGGCTGATCATCTCCCTGATCAAGCACTCCGCGATCGTCAGCGTTATCGCCGTCTCGGAGTTGACCACCGAGGGGTTGAACCTGATTTCGAAGACTTTCATGGCCTTCGAAGTGTGGTTTCTGGTTGCCGGCATCTACCTTGCCGTCACCATTTCGCTGTCGGTCGCGGTAAGTCTGTTTGAAGCATCGCTGAACAAGAACAAGCGCTGACACGCGACGATTGCCCAACAATAACAAAACCACACAATAACGAAGCCAAACGATAACAAAGGAGGAGTAACAATGAAATTCTGGAAACAACTCAAAGGACTGGTCGTCGCTGCGGCGTTTGCGGCCACGGCCTTTACCGCCTCGACAGCGCCTGTTGTAGCACAGAACTTGCTGGAGGATGTTCTGCAACGGGGTCAATTGCGGGTTGGCATGGCAACCTTCGTGCCGTGGGCAATGCGCGACAAGGAAGGCAACCTCATCGGCTTCGAGATCGACGTTGCCAAGAAACTGGCTGCGGATATGGGCGTGGAGGTGGAATTTGTTCCTACCGCATGGAGCGGAATCATTCCTGCGCTGCTTGCCAACAAGTTCGACGTCATCATCGGCGGACTGTCTATCACGCCCCAACGAAATCTGACTGTGAACTTCACAATTCCTTATGCGCATTCCGGCCAGCAGATGGCCAGCAACAAGGAATTGGCTGGCGAGTTCAAATCACTTGACGAGTACAACGATCCGAAGGTGACCATTGCCTGTCGCCGTGGTGCGACCCCCTGTGACGTTGTTGAACAGCGGTTCCCCAAAGCAACATTGCGCCAGTTCGATGACGATGCGCAGGCCTTTCAGGAGGTCGTGAACGGCAACGCCTATGCAATGATTTCATCGGCACCAAAGCCGCGTTTCTGGTCCGACGCATACCCTGACAAGGTATTTGTTGCCAACAATGGCGAAAACCTGACCCGTGGTGATGAAGCCTTCGGCCTGCGCAAAGGTGATGTCGATTCGCTGAACTTCTTCTCGAACTGGATTTTGTACAACACGTCAAACGGTTGGCTCCAGAAAACCAATGACTATTGGTTCAAGGATCAGTCCGCCTGGAAAGACATGGTCGCACCTGAATAAGAGCTTGGCGTGACAAGCTCTGGAGGCGCAGGGAACATCCCTGCGCCTTTTATTCCCTACAAGGAAATCCGCATGGACCGTATGTCACCACCGCCAGCCCCCCAAGAAAGCGGTTGACGCCGATTGATTTTGCAATCTTCGGTGGCGTTGCGGCACTGGTCATTTATGCCGGGTACCGTGTCAATGACGTTCTTGTCTACCAGTGGGACTGGTCGCGTGTTCTAAATTTCGTGGTCCGCTATGACGAGACTTCGGGTACCTATGTCGCGAATTTGCTGCTCTATGGTTTAGCCACAACGCTACGTCTGGCCGTCTGGGCAACAGTCCTGGCAAGCATCATCGGCATCGTCATGGGATATTGGCGCACTTGCGAAAATCTGACGCTACGCATTCTCAGCCGCTCCTATGTCGAATTGATTCGAAATCTTCCGCCACTGGTCTTCATCTTCATCTTCTATTTCTTTATTTCGAGCCAGATTTTCCCGGCAATGGGCATTGACAGGATCGACGTCAGCAGCGGGCTTGTGGACAACCCGGTGTTTCGCTTCATGTTTGGCGATCCCAAGCTTTTGTCGAACTTTTTGGCCGGGGTTCTATGCCTCGCGCTCTTCGAAGGTGCCTACATAACTGAAATTGTCCGCGCGGGAATTCAGTCGGTTGGTAAAGGGCAATGGGAGGCCGCGCGCGCGGTTGGGCTGTCACCCACCAATGTGTTGCGCGATGTGATCCTGCCTCAGGCGCTGCGCAACATTTTGCCCCCTTGGCTGGTCAGTTTATTTCCTTGATCAAGGATTCCGCCATCGTCTCGCTGATCTCTATCCAGGAACTCACATTTCTGGCGACGGAGGTCGCGGCGTCAACCACCAAAGTCTTTGAGACCTGGATTCTCGTCGGGGCGATGTATTTCGTTCTTTGCTATAGTTTTGCGCTGCTCTTCGGCTGGTTGGAACGCCGCTCAGCAAGAAGTCGCCGATAGGAGATCATCCCCATGCTCGACGCGGTTGCCAAACCACTCGTGGAAATCAAGAATTTGTGCAAATGGTATAATGATTTCAGTGCGCTGCACGACATCAATCTATCTGTTTCCGAAGGCGAAAAAGTGGTGGTCTGCGGCCCCTCCGGTTCGGGCAAATCGACAATGATCCGCTGCATCAATCAGCTTGAAGCGCATCAGAAGGGGACAATCATGGTGGACGGGGTCGAGGTGACCCCCGGCATGAAGAAAATTGAACAAATCCGTCGTGAAGTCGGAATGGTGTTCCAGAGCTTCAATCTTTTCCCTCACATGACCATTTTGGACAACCTCATACTCGGGCCGATGCGTAACCGCGGCACCTCGAAGGCCGAAGCGACTGAACTGGCGATGCAATATCTGGAACGCGTGCATATAGCCGAGCAGGCAGGCAAATACCCGCCACAATTGTCAGGCGGGCAGCAGCAGAGAGTGGCGATTGCACGCTCGCTGTGCATGAAACCCAAGATCATGCTGTTTGACGAGCCGACATCGGCTTTGGATCCCGAGATGATCGCCGGGGTGCTTGATGTGATGGTCGAGCTTGCGCAGGAAGGCATGACGATGATTTGCGTGACGCACGAGATGGGCTTTGCCCGCAAGGTAGCCGACCGTGTTGTGTTTATGGATGAAGGCGAAATCATCGAAATCGCCGATCCCGAAAACTTCTTCAACAATCCTCAAAGCGACCGGGCGAAGTTGTTCTTAAGCCAACTTCTGGGGCATTGAGCGAACCGTTTTTAGGATGCGGAATTTTACCAATAATTGCAGGGTTCGCCGCTGTCGTATGGGGCAATTCCCGCAACTATTGGTGTAGGTTCGGCGAACAGAAATCTATTCGTCTTTGGCGTAGTAGCCGACGACATCTCCATCGGTGGTCACGCCCAAGCCGTTGAGAAGCCGGTTCACATAGTTGAAATATCCGATGATCTGGTTGGCTTCCAATATCTGGCCATCGTCCAAACCTTCGCGCTGCAACGCCTCAATCTCGGCTTTCACAACGTCTCCGGGCGCCAGCGTGAGCTTCTCCGCATACCGCATCAAGGCAAGATCACGACCCTCAAAGACGTCTTGAGGCTGGCGTGCATGCAAGGCTTGTTCAATAGCATCGGCGCGCGCTTCATCGGCGATCAGATGGCGCGCATTTGCCCAATGATTGGCCAGGGAATAGGGGCAATTGTTCAAAATGGAGACATATGAGCTTATGGTTTCCTGCAACCATGTTGGTAAAGTGTTCGCGTCATCGTGAAGTGCTGCACGGTAAAGGATGACATGGCCTTTCATGGTATTGGGCCGCAACGAATGCACGCGCATGACATTGTCGACAGTACCGTGCGGCGTGCGCGCGAGTTTTAGAACATCAAGCAATGCACTATCGGCCTGCTCGTCCGAAATCATCTTTATCCAGGCGGACATTGTGTACCTTTCTTCAGTGGGGTTCGATCACGTTGCGTCCAGGGCATTCATGCATGCGTGGTCCCCAAACCGCTGCACAGTTTTGGGCAACATGCATTAGAGCACCGTCTCATTGGCAGATAATGGATGGCGGCGAACCAGCAGGCCGCCGATCAGTGGCTTCGACACGCGATGCGCAACGATGAGCGACAGGATCAGACCGCTGAGCACGCTGGTCGCGATGCCGTACCAGACACCCATAATGTGCAGGTCCAAAACAGCCACGTAAATCCAGACAAAGAAGGCGATCGCAAATGCTTGTCGATAAAGGCCGATCCACAGTGCCCAGATCGGTCTGCGCAACGCCTGCAGGAACGAGTTGACGGAGAACAAAATCATGTAGGCGGGTAGGATCAGCCCTTCAACATGCAGATAGCTGACGCCAATTCGAATGACGTCCGGGGCGTCCGTGAAAACACGCATTGCCGCATCGGCCGCAAACCACAGGATGGGGCAGGCAAGACACATATACATCAAGCCAAACTTCCAGCAGTCGAACAATGTTTGACGCACTCTGGCCGATTCTCCGGCGCCATAATTCTGCGCGGCGATCGGAAGAAGTGCCCCTGTCAGACCAAATACCGGCAGGAGGAATATCTGTTCGATCCGTATGGCAATACCGTAAGCGGCAACCGCCGATTGGCCGAAGTTTTTCATGAAATATTGAATGACAAAACTGGCCCCGATGAGAACGATCATGGCAAAGCTTGTCGGTAAAAGCTGTGCGGTGATTTGCCTGTAATATGGGGCGTTGGGACGGAAATCGGAGCGTTTCAATCCGATCCCTATTGGCGAGTGGAATACGCGCCAGAGAATAAAAATCATGACCCCGCTCTGGCTTATGACTGTCGATAGCGCGATGCCATTGAAGCCAATGCCATCCCACAATCCCGGTATGCCGAAAATCAGCAGGGGATTGAGGACGACATTGGCGAAAAACGCGCATATCAGCGCGTATTGCATCGAAACGGCATCACCTTGCGCCTGCAAGATGCCATTGACACCAAACGCCAGCAAAAAGCCGGGAGCAGCCCACAAAAGAAGCATGAAGTAGGAATTGGCTGCATCGCGATAACCACCTGGCACCGACATGGCGGCGATAAGCAGTGGACCCACCACTAACCAGATGGCCCACAGCACAAATGTCGCAATCACACCATAGGATATGCCCTGCGCGGTTATGCGGCGGGCACCTTCCGCGTCCTTGCGCCCCAGTGCAGCGCCAACCAATGCGCCCATCGCAGCGCCCAGCCCAATACCAACTGTCGCTAGAAGGAAGAATGCCTGAAAAGCAATCGCCAGCCCCGCCTGGGCCTCGGTGTTCACCATTCCGGCGAAATAGACATCAACGACATTGTAAAGTGTGCTGAACACCATTCCGATTGCCGCAGGGACTGCCAGGGTTCGGAAGTGAGTTGGAATAGACCCGGTTGTCAGATCATGAGACCGTGACATTTGCCTCATGGCGCACGGCCTTTTCTAAGATGCGACTTTCATTTTGGTGCAGTAACCTCTTGATCGATCAGCCGTTGCAATTGCAGCCGGAAAAGTTTGGCGCCGGCGTCGAGGCCCAGATCGAGATTGGGTGTTGTCTTGTGCTTCATCCCATCGTGAACGGCGACCAGTATTTCGCGATCCTCCTCGAACGCCATGCGCGCGCCGGCGTTCATTTTCTCGGATATGGCCTTGTCCTGAGGGTCGGTATTGCGGTGCTGAAACCAGAAATAACGGCTGTGATCTTCGTCGATCGGGGTCATGAAATTATAGGATATGTTGATGTAGGTGTTTTCCACCTGCGGCGCATCCGGCCCGCCAGTACCCGCAGGCGTGTAGACGGATTTGTTCAGTGCGATTGCGGGAAAACACATTTCATAATGTTGCAAACGGTCGCACAAGCCCTCGAATTTGACCAATCCCGCATAGTATGGCGATGGCGGTTGCGCATATATCCAACGCGATACCAGCACGCCGCGTTCGTTTCGCGCCACTGTGAGGGGTTGATCATCGGTGCCAGCGCCCGCAAAGGACGAGACGTGAACCCAGGCGACATGGCTGGGATCAAGCAGATTGTCGACGATCCAGAGGTAGTTGCAGTCGATATCGAGGACGCCGCCGTCGGTATAGCCCCATTCAGGATTGTCGAAATTTTCGATCGGGAAAATCATATCCGGGTCGGCTAGGGCAGGGTCGCCCATCCATATCCATAAGAACCGGTAACGGTCTACGACCGGATAAGACTTGACCAGCGCCTTGGGCGGGATTTTCCCTTGTTGCGTCGGTGCCTCGATGCAGGCCCCGGAACAATCGAACGTCAGCCCATGATAGCCGCATTCAACTGTATCGCCCTTCAGATTGCCCTTCGAGAGAGGCAGTTTGCGATGAGGACACGCATCTTCCAGTGCGACGGGAGAACCGTCTTCTTTCCTGTAAATGACAATCCGTTCACCAAGGAATTTCTCGCCCTTTAAACTGCGATCGAAGTCCTTGCTCCATCCCGCGACGTACCATGTGTTTTTCAGATACATGCCCTGATTTGCCCATTTCTCGATCATTGAAAGGACCAGTCTAGAGCCTGCATTGCCTGCTCCGCAATATGCGCGTCATAATGAAAGGCATTAGATATGCTTAAGATGAAGGGGCTTTTCGCTCTTCGCTTCTGCGAACAGCCAATCGCGGAACCGCTTAATGCGATCAGACTTTATCGAGGTCTTCGGGCATACGAACCAATATGAATATTGCGACAGGGTAACGCCAGCGAGCGGTTGCACGAGGCTTCCATTTGCCAGCGCGTCCATAACCAGCGGCTCGCGGCCAAGCGCCACCCCCAGGCCTTGTATCGCTGCTTGCACGACCATGTTGGTTTGGCCGAACCGGCGAGCGCGGGCTGGCTTTGGCAAAATCTGGCCTGTTTGTTCTTCCCAGAAAGTCCAGGTGGGAGGGGTGCCGCCAACGTCGGCAGGTTCATCAATCAACAAGGTATGGCGAGAAATATCTGCGATTTCGTTTAGTGGCGGACCGTCTTCAAGCAATGAGGGCGCGCAAACCGGGAAGACCCGTTCTTCCATCAATTTCTCGACATGCAGCCCCGGATAGTTGCCCATGCCATATAGAATGGCAAGATCGGACTGTCCGGTGGCAAATCCAAGCGACGACGCATCGGTGGAGATAGATACAGGCGTGTCGGCGTGAAGCTGATCGAAGCGGATCAGGCGCGGAAAAAGCCAATTGACGGCGAACCCCGGCAGGCAGGAAATCGTGATGGCAGGGTCCGCGCCGCCTTTGTGGCGCATCTTGTCGCAAAGATCGCCGATCTGGCTGATGCCAGCGGCAATTGAGGTTGCCAATATCTTGCCCTCGTTTGTCGCGATCGTGTCCCGTGGCCCGCGCACAAGCAATTTGCGGCCAATCCATTCCTCGACGACCTTCACATGCTGGCTGATCGAACTTTGGGTCACGCCCAGTTCTTCTGCGGCGCGCGCAAAGCCGCGCAAGCGTACAACAGCCTCAAAAGCGCGCAGGGCAACGAAAGGAAGATTTGGCAACATATTAGAAGGCCTAATCTCATAGATAATCAATTTCAAATTGAATCTTGCGGCTCATGGAAATAAATTCAAGGCTATTCGATCATATGAACGGGAGCGTAATGCAGATCCGGCAACAAGCTTTGGAGGAGGGGCGCAAAACCTTCTGGTCAATTGTGCATTGACCCGCAAGAACGACCGCCTGCTGATCGTTCGCGAAGAACCCGGATTGGGGTATTACGACGAAGACATAATCGTCGCCGTGGCTGAAGCCGGCCGCAGGATCGGGGCATCAGTGAGTGTGAAAGAGGTGTGCTTCGACCCGGAAGCTACACAGATACCTGCTTCGGTGCGCGCATCGATGTCTGAGGCGGATCAGACCGTCTTTCTTGCCAGAATTGGCGATCAACTCCGCTTCTCCGATCTGGCGTCGCATGGACGTGCGGTTGTGTCTTATGCGCTTGATGCCGGCATGTTGGCGTCGGTATATGGCACCAGCGACTATCGAGCGTTCAATCTGCTGAAATCGGCGCTGAATAAAATGTTGGGCGCAGCAAGCTCAATCCGTGTGACGTGCCCGGCGGGAACGAATTTTCAGGGCGTTGGCCCCGGACCTCTTGCGCCATTGCAAGATGTTGGTCTCGATCGCTTTCCCATGCCGGTATTCACGCCGATTTCGGCGGCTGAATTCTCCGGAACCGTTGCCCTGCCGGGGTTTCTGGTTGGTACCGGTTCAATGTACTACGTGCCTTACGCCATTGAGTATGAAGGCACATTGTTTGCGAATTTCGCGAATGGACGCATCACCGGATTTTCCGGCGATGCGGCAGCTGTCAAAGCGGCTGAAGCTCATTATAAGTTTGTAGCTGACAAATTCGGCATTGACAGGGATTTCATACATTCGTGGCACGCCGGTATCCATCCGGGATGTGAGGTTTCCGGGGCGGCTGCGGACAATTACGAGCGGTGGAGTGGATCGGCATTCGGCAACCCAAGGCTGTTGCATTTCCATACATGCGGTGCTTATGCCCCCGGTGAGATTTCGTGGAATGTTATAGACCCGACGATCATCGTCGACGGCGTTTCTGTGTGGAAGGATGGTGTTCTCCATCCTGAGAAGGTGCTAGGAGCCTCCGAAATCCTCAGGCAATATCCTTCGGCAAAGGCGGCATTCGACGTTCCCAGCCGAAATATCGGTCTATGAGCGGTCCGCTCATCCTGGTGTCATAGCATTCCAATAACCAGAGCAACTCGCGCCGTGAAGGACAGATTGTGACATATGAAATTGCGCTTGGTGACCGTGCCTATTCAAGCTGGTCGATGCGAGGGTGGCTGTTGTTTGACCGCTTCGGCATACCCTGTAAGGCTCGCTATGCGCGTCTTTCTTCCGATGCATTTTCGCAGATGATCAAGGAGTTCCATCCGGCGCGCACGGTACCTGCCGTACGCTTTGCTGATGTCACGATTGGCGATAGCCTCGCCATTGCCGAGGAATTGGCATCGCGCCATCCTGATGCCGGGATCTGGCCGAAACGTCCTGAGGCGCGCGCAATTGCGAGATCGTTAGCCGCCGAAATGCATTCCGGTTTTGTTGCCTTGCGCCGTGCATGCACGATGAACCTGCGGGTTTCCTATTCCAGTTTCCCGGTGGATGAAACAGTAACTGCCAATCTCAGAAGGCTTGAAACGATCTGGGACTTTGCCCGTGATGCTTGTGGAATTTCCGGTCCGTGGCTTTGTGGTGAATATTGTGCCGCTGACGCATTTTTCGCGCCCGTTGCGGCGCGCATTGCTGGCTATGGTCTCGATGTTTCCGCTTCCGCGCAAGCCTATGTTGATGCCCATTTGGCAGATCCCTCGTTCCGTCGTTGGCGCGCCATGGCGTTGGTCGACGGAGATGATCGGCTCGAGTATTTTCATGACAATCCCCGTCGCGGCTGGCCGGGGCCATCGCCATTGGCAGCCCGCGTGCCTGAAAAGGGAAATGCGGAAAACGACTCCTGCCCATATTCTGGAAAACCGGTCACGCGCCTGCTGGAGATCAACGGACGTATTTTCGGATTCGGCAGCGCCTTTGATCGTGACAAGACTGGCGCGGACGCTGAGGCATGGCCGGAGTTTACGAAAATTTTCGGCTGAAAGCGGGTTGTTTTGGGATGCAGCGAGTGGCGGGGCGTGTCAGTCCGGTCTTGTTGAGACGGTGATGAATTCGATGGCTTCACTGGTGATCTTGCGGAAGCCGTGCCGAAGCTTGGAATCGAAACTGAGCGTGTCACCCGCAACTACGGTAAAGACCTCATTGCCACAGGCATAAGTCGCTTCGCCTGAAATCACATAGATAAACGCGTAGCCTTCATGCTGATAGGTTGGCAAAGGATCCGCTTCGGTTCGACATATCCGAATACGTGCGGACTCGAAACTGCCGCCGGGACCGGCATGCTTGCCAAGCAGCAGATAGTCATGGGCATGTCCGGGCGTCACACGCCGCGCTGGCAGTCCGCCGCCTGCGCGCACATGGTGCACGTCGGCCGAGTTTCCGCTGTTGGAAAATAGCGCCATGATTGAGACGGACAACGTATCTGATAAGGCATGCAGCGTGGACAGGGATGGAGAGACGTGGCCGTTTTCGATGCGGGAAACCATCGCAGTCGAGATATTGGCGCGCGCCGCCAGATCAGCCGTCGTCATCGCCCGCTCCTGCCGCAATCGATGCAATGCACGCCCGACTTCCACATCAATCTCCGAATTCTTGGCCATCTGACTTAATCCCGCTTTTATCGAACCGCTGTCGCACGCGTGAACGGAGAACGACCGACGGCTCGCTTTCAATACGCTTGGGCCCGAAACACCGATCAGCCACAAGAATGAAATCGGGGCAAGACTCCATCGGGCAAGATCCACGTTTCAAAGGACTTTTCCTCATTAAATCCCATCGCGTCTAAAGGGATCATGCAGGGTGCTTTAAGCCTTTGTTTTTGTGCAT
This sequence comes from Mesorhizobium sp. G2-6-1, assembly GCF_055809095.1. Classification (NCBI taxonomy): domain Bacteria; kingdom Pseudomonadati; phylum Pseudomonadota; class Alphaproteobacteria; order Hyphomicrobiales; family Phyllobacteriaceae; genus Mesorhizobium; species Mesorhizobium sp. G2-6-1. The sequence continues at coordinate 3,981,758 of NZ_CM147896.1, read as the reverse complement.
GTCGTTGTCTGAAAAACCGCTGCACACTTTTGGGCGACATGCACTGGCCCAGCCAATCTGCGCTGGCTTCGGTCCCGGTCATTATTTTTCCGGTGACGAAGGTGGTTTGGTGGTTTCTCACTTGACTGAGAATTACTAATAGTAAACAATATAACCAACATGCAAAGATATTCAATCCTCTCACTCGCCCGAAATGCACTAACGCGCCACAAGAACTGGCCGCAGGCGTGGCGCAGCCCTGCTCTGAAGGAGCAATACGAGGTCATTATCATTGGGGCAGGCGGGCACGGTCTGGCGACGGCGTATTATCTTGCCAAGGAATTCGGCATCACCGATGTCGCTGTGCTCGACCGTGGCTGGCTGGGAGGCGGCAACATTGCCCGCAACACGGTGACAATCCGTTCAAATTACATGCGCGACGAGTCGATCCCATTTTATGTGAAATCGGTCGCGATGTTTGAGGGTTTGACTAAAGAACTCAATTTCAACATGATGCATTCGAAACGCACGATGGTGGATGTCGTTCAGACCTTTCCCAAGATGCGCGAATTGCGCCGCCGCCAGTTGGCGATGGATATTTACGGCTCGACTTACGAACAGATTTCGACGCAAGAACTGCGAAACCGCATACCCGCATTGACCGGGGGCGGTCCGGACGCGCGACTTCCCGTGATTGGTGGCATGGTTCATACCGACGCTGCCGTGAACCGTCATGATGCGGTTGCCTGGGGATATGCCCGCGCCATTGATGCGCGGGGCGTTGAAATTCACCAACAGACGCCGGTGAAATCGTTGATCCGCAATGCCGACGGTTCCATCGGTGGCGTCGAGACGGAGCGTGGAACTGTTCGGGCGAAAAAAGTTGTCGTGGCGGTATCTGGCCACACAACGACCGTGACCGAAACTGCTGGTTTAAGGCTGCCACTCAGGACAATGAACCTGACCGCTTTCGTATCGGAACCGGTCAAGCCGTTGGTCGATGTTATCGTGAACTGCCCCGATAGCGGTTTCTATTTCAGTCAGTCCGACAAGGGCGAGATGGTGATCGGTGGCGCGCCGGACATGGGGCAAAGTTTTCGCCGGGACATCAAGCAGCATGTGTTCGAAGATACGGTCGCTGCGATGCTTTCGCTATTTCCGGCGTTCAAGAAGTTGAAGCTTATGCGCCAATGGGGCGGGCATCTCGATATTGCTCATGATGCCTCGCCGATCATGTCGAAAACGGATGTCGAAGGCTTGTTCATCACGGCTGGATGGTGGGGTGGCTATAAGGCAATCCCGGCAGGCGGACTGACACTGGCACATCTGGTGGCAAAAGGGGTGCCTCATCCACTGATGTCATCCTTCACCCTTGATCGCTTCCGGCACCTCGATTTCGTGCTGGAATCGGGCACCACAACTGCACGTTAAAAGGATAGGTCATGCTTGTTATCTCTTGTCCTTTCTGCGGCAAGCGCAATGAAAGCGAGTTCGCTTTTGGTGGCGCGGTAGGGTCTGTCAGACCTGATCCGATGAAAGTCAGCGACACTGAATGGGTGGACCACCTGACAGTGGTGCCAAACCCCTTGGCCCGGTTCAGGAGCGTTGGTGGCATGTTCGTGGTTGCAGCGAATGGTTGACCATCTGGCGCGACACCCGAACTCACGACATCGCTGGAGATGCAGATGGCGCATGAAAATCGACGGCCGGCGGGCGGCAGAATCGATCGCAGCCGCAAGATACATTTCCATTTCAACGGCAAGCCTTTTCAGGGGTATCAAGGCGATACTCTTGCTTCGGCACTCCTTGCAAACGGCGTGTCTGTCACGGCGCGCAGCTTCAAATACCACCGTCCGCGCGGGATTGTGGGCTGCGGGGTCGAAGAGCCAGCCTCGCTGGTTGAACTGGAAGGCGTTGATGCGTCGGGCAACAACCAGATCACGACAGTCCAGCTCAAAGACGGCCTTCGCGCCAAGTCCGTCAATTGCTGGCCTTCACCCGAGTATGACCTTGGCGCGATCAACCAGTTGATTGCGCGATTAATTCCGGCGGGTTTTTACTACAAGACATTCAAATGGCCGAACTGGCATCTTTTTGAACCCTCGATCCGCCGTGCGGCGGGACTTGCGCCAGCCCCCGCGAACCCCCGCTGAAGGGGCATTTTGAAACCAGACATGCCCATGCGGATGTTCTCATTGCCGGGGCGGGGCCTGCTGGTTTGATGGCAGCATTGGTTGCGGGGCGAGCCGGTGCGCGCGTGTTCCTGGCCGATGAGGGCACTGAGGCTGGTGGTAGCCTGCTGAACCGGAACCTTTCGATGGATGGGCGCCCCGCTACGGACTGGGTGGCTGACGCCGTGGCTGAACTGGCAACGATGAACAATGTCGTCCACCTGCAAAATTCTACTGTTTGGGCTTACCGCGAGCATAATTTGATGATCGTGAACGAGCGTGCGCCCGGCCATCAATCGACATTGGAGCGTAGTTGGCGCGTGCGTGCGGGTCAGGTGATATGTGCAACCGGCGCGATTGAGCGCTCGATGGTGTTTGCCAATAATGATCGCCCGGGCGTGATGCTGGCTTCAGCCGTTCAGGCTTATGTGAATCGTTATGCAGTGACGCCTGGACGGTGCGCCGTGGTGTTCACCAACAACAATTCCGCTTACGCCGCAGCGGCCGATATGGCTGCGGCGGGGATAAAGATTGCGGCGATTGTAGACAGCCGCATGACGGTGCCAGCCGAAGCGCGCGCTCTTGCAAAAGGCGTCGAGGTTCTGGAAGGCCGCGTGGTTACGAATGCTAAGGGCCACAAGCGGGTCCACTCGGTCACCGTTGCCCACAGGAATGGCGGATCAACGCGGGAGATCGCATGCGATCTTCTTGCGCACTCAGGGGGATGGAACCCTGCCGTGCATCTGTTTTCGCAATCGCGCGGAACCCTGCACTATGACGAGGTCATATCAAGTTTCCTGCCGGATGTCCCGGCGCAAAAAACAAGCAGCGCAGGGGCAGCAACAGGCAAGATGACATTGACTGAAGCTTTGCAAACGGGCGCGCAAGCCGGTGGCGAAGCCGCGCGTGCGACCGGCTTTGCTGCTGGCAAGAATGATCTGCCGAAATCCGACGATGTCGCCTATACGATAGAACCCCTGTGGCGGGTCGAAGCTTCAGGCACCAAGGGCAAGGCATTTCTGGATATACAAAATGATGTTTCGGTCGATGATGTGCAACTTGCCATGCGCGAGGGCTATTCGAATGTCGAGCATGTCAAACGCTATACCACCGGCGGGATGGGGATAGATCAGGGTAAAACCGGAAATATCAACATCATTGGCACCGTCGCCTTGCACAAGGGTGCGGCACTTCAGGATGTTGGCACAACCACTTTCCGCTCGCCCTACACACCGGTATCTTTTGGGGCAATTGCCGGTTTGCGTGAAGGTTCGGTGCTGTTTCCATATCGCCACACGCCTGTCAGCGCATGGAACAAGGCCAACGGTGCGGTCATGTACGAGGCCGGGGCACGCTGGCGGCGTCCCGGCTATTTTCCGCGCGCTGGCGAGAAATTTCAGGAGACCGTGAACCGGGAATGCCGCGCCGTGCGCAAGCATGTCGGCGTCTATGACGGGTCGCCTTTGGGCACGTTTGAACTGAAAGGGCGTGACGTCGGAAAGTTTCTGGACTTCATCTACACCAACGTCATGTCCACCCTGAAACCAGGCAATGGTCGCTATGGCTTGATGCTATCCGACGACGGATTGATCCTCGACGATGGCGTGGCTTTTCGCCTCGATGAACACCGATGGATCATATCCACCTCGACCGGACACGCGGATGCGATGAACCAGCATATGGAGAAGGTTCTGCAGACCGAGCGCCCCGACTGGGAGGTTATGATCACCACGGTCACGAGCCAATGGAACAATGCGACAATCTGCGGTCCGCATTCCCGCGAAGTGATGAGAAAGCTCGGCACGGACATCGATCTTTCACCAGAGGCTTTCCCGTTCATGTCCTTGCGCGACGGCACGGTAGCTGGGCTTCCCGCTCGCGTCGTACGGGTCAGCTTTACAGGCGAATTGTCTTTTGAAGTCAACGTCGCTCCCAGAGATATGCGCAAGCTGTGGGACGCTGTGATGGAGGCGGGAGCATCATTCGGTATTGCTGCTGTGGGGTCTGAGGCAAACCACGTTCTGCGCGTCGAGAAAGGCTTTTTGTCGCTTGGGCATGAAGTTGACGGGACCGCGGACCCATATGACCTGGGCATGGGATGGGTCATGTCGAAGAAAAAGCATGATTTTCTTGGCAAACGGTCGGTGGAGTTGCGCAGGGCAGGGGCGGGTGCGCGGCGCGAATTGGTGGGACTTCTACCCGTTGATCCCAATACCGCCATTCCTGAAGGGGCCCCGCTTACCCCCGGCGGGCGCAAAGAGGCAACGGAGGGTCTGGTGACTGCCTGCGTATGGAGTGTTGCAAACAACTGCTGGATTGCTCTGGCACTCCTCAAAGACGGCCACGCACGCCACGGCGAAACTGCCTACGCCAGACTGAAAGACAGTGTCATTCCGGCAAAAATCACGGATCCGGTATTTTACGACCCGGATGGCGAATTGCTGAGGTCATGACATGAGCTACGATGTACGCATCAATCGCCAGGAAATATCGGCGCTATTCGATCTCAAAGGCGATCGAGATGCTCTTGAAGCATGGGCAGGGACCAATATCCCGCTTATTCCCGAAGAAAATAACCGGCTGACACTCGCCGATGGCAAGGCGCTTTTCCATATCGGTCGAAATCACTGGATTTTGCGCACGGCGATCAATCGCGAGGAGGAATGTCTGGAGGGGTTGCGGCCTGCGGATGCGCCGCTCGAAATCAGCATCGTGCGAATATCCGATACTCTCACCTTTTTCGACGTAACAGGTTCTGATGCCATCGACGTCATGTCGGTTGCCTGCCCGCTGGACCTGCATCCGAAAATCTTCGGGGATGACGACGTTACGTTCACCGAGGTTTTTGGTTTGAAGGCGTTGGTCCGGCGCGTGGCCAATGGCTTCGAATTTGGCGTGGAGCAGAGCTTTGGCGACATGGTCGCTGATTACCTGACCCGAACTACAAGCTGAAAAACGGAGGAAATGCACTCATGGCTCGCACCCACATCCATCCTTACCAGACCCGCTATCATGCGCAGGCAACTTATTCCAAGGCGATCCGCGCCAGTGGCGATTTCGTTTTCATGCAGGGACAGGTGGGTACGCTGCTGGATGGTACTTTGATTGGCGAAGGTGATCCTGGTGCCCAGGCTGATCAGGCTTGCAGAAACATCAAGCAGTGGATGGAAGAGGCAGGCGGAAGTCTGAAAGATGTCTGCAAACTGACGGTCTATGTTACCGATATTTCGTATAGACCGGCCGTTTACGGAGCCATCAACCGTTGGTTCGAAGGTGTCCAGCACTGTTCGACCGGAGTGGTCGTTCAAGGATTGGCTGACCCGGCAATGCTCGTGGAAATAGATGCAATGGGCGTTATCGACAGCAACGCATAGCATCGGCGTTCTCGAAAATCCGACGTGCTCACACGCAATTCAAGGGCCGCGCAAGCGCGCGGTCTTGATGTGATTTCTCTGTCTCGCGCTACTTCAGCAATGCCTTGAGATCGGTGGAAGGTTCTGCGACATCGGCTGGATCGGGAGAGCGGTTCATCTCGATCAGGCGTTTTCCAACCATATAGGCGCGCGCGTCATTCATCGCGTCAACTGCAAGAAGTTGATTGCCAAGATAATACCAAACGGAAACCGCTCCGTTGGTGCCAGGACGGGTAACAATGCGATCATAGCCGTGATTGAGCCCGGCGATCTGTAATTTCACGTCATATTGATCGGACCAGAACCAGGGTTTCGCGTGATAAGGGTTGTTCGCCCCAATCATATTCGCGGCGACGAGTTCACTTTGGTCGATGGCATTGCCGACGCTTTCAAGTCGAATGCGCCTGCCTGAATGGGGGAAGGACGCACAATCGCCGGCGGCCCAGATTGCCGCGTCAGAGGTGCGGCCGAATTCATCGGTTTGAATGCCGTTTTCGACGAGCAGACCAGCCTCGGCGGCAAGCTGCACATTGGGTTCGATGCCAACGCCGACAATGACCAGATCCACTGGCATTTCACGGCCATCCGAAAGGACGGCGCCTGTGACATTACCTTCCCCGGACAGGCGTTGGAGCCCAATGCCTTCGAGTATCGTCACACCATGACTGATATGGAGCTTGCGAAAGTAATCGGAAGTTTCGGCTGCCGCTACGCGTTGCAAAATTCTTGGGGCCATCTCGATCAGCACCGTCTCGAGTCCGAGTTTGGCTGAGACGGAGGCCGCTTCCAGGCCGATGTAACCGCCGCCGATAATCAGCGCGCGCGCGCCTTTACGGAAGGCGGGTGCCATGGCATCGACATCTGCCAGCGTGCGAACTGTGAAAACATTGCCCAATGTGCCGCCAATAGCGGCGGGCAGGGTGCGCGGTCGCGATCCGGTTGTGAGCGCGAGTTGGTCATAGGCGAGAATTTCCCCGTCACCAAGCGTCACCGTTTTCTCGGGCGCATTGATGGCCGTTACCTTGGTATCGAGGCGTAAGGCGATGTCTTGTTCTTCCCAGAAAGTTGGTGAGCGCAGATAAAGGCGCTCCAGTCCGGTTTCACGCAAAAGATAGCCTTTTGACAGTGGAGGACGCTGATAGGGCGCGACCGGCTCCTCTCCAATCAGGGCAACAGCACTCTTGTGTCCCAGCGCCCGTAGTTTCGCAGCCAACGACGCACCGGCTTGACCGGCGCCGATGATTACAATTCCGCTCACCGCACTTCTCCCAATAGTTCATGCCTGATCAATTGCCCAACCAAGCGGCTCACTATATGACTTGATCGGCTTGCGATCTCAAGCCGTTTAGTGACCCAGAATCTGGCTCAGAAAAAGATTTGCCCGTTTGGTGGCCGGATTGGTGAAGAATGCTTCGGGCGGGGCCACTTCGACGACCTCGCCTTGGTCCATGAAGACGATGTTGTCGGCAACTTTTTTCGCAAATCCCATTTCATGGGTCACGCAAATCATGGTCATTCCGTCTTGCGCCAGCCCGATTATAACGTCCAGAACCTCAGATATCATTTCCGGGTCAAGGGCGGAGGTTGGCTCGTCGAACAGCATGACTTTCGGGTTCATGCAAAGAGAACGGGCTATGGCGACACGCTGCTGTTGCCCACCGGAAAGCTGGCCGGGATATTTACTGGCCTGTTCGGGAATTCTCACCCGGTCGAGATATTTCAACGCCACCTTTTCTGACTCGGGCCTGGACATTTTCCGAACGCGCTTTAGAGCCAATGTGCAATTGTCGAGAACGGTCAAGTGGGGAAACAGATTGAACTGCTGAAACACCATGCCGACTTCGCTACGAACCTCGGCAATGTTTTTCGTTTTGTCGTTCAGCGTTACCCCGTCGACAACGATTTGCCCCGACGTGTGGGTTTCGAGCCTGTTGATGCAACGGATCATGGTTGACTTGCCCGAGCCGGATGGGCCGCATACGACAATTTTCTCACCCTCGCGCACCTCGAGTTTTATATCTTTCAGCGCATGAAATCCTGCGAAACGCTTGTTGACGTCGGTGAGGGATATCATCACTTTTCGGGTATCTGGGGCCACGAGCGGAATTCCCTTCTTGCCTTGTCGTCATTACCTGAAGGCTGCCCCGCAGCAGTGGCGCTCTGCTTGTACTGCGGGGCGTTTTTCCGGTTGTTCTGAACGAAAACCTACAGACCCCATTTGGCTGAAAGGGCATCGAAAAAGCCGTTGGCTTGCTTGATGGCCAGCCAGGAGTTCAGGAAGTTTATGAAGACCGGATCGTCCTGTGCGGTGATGTAGCCCAGAGGCCGCTTGTTACGGATTTCGCCCTGGCCGAATTGGGTGACTGCGTCGAATCTTTGAATGATCGAGGCTGCATCGACATTGCTGGAGATGGTCACGTCCGCGCGGCCGGCAAGAACCTCCTGATAGCCGGTGGCCGGTGCCTCAACCGACACAATCGTGGCATTGGGGAAGGCGGCTTTTGCCTGCTGTTCAAACACGGTTCCCAAACTGACGGCAACCTTGACGCCTTCCTTGTTTGCATCGTCCCACGTTTTGAAACGCTCAGCGTTGGTCTTCAATGTCAAAGGTACAGTGCCGACATTGATGTAGGGATTGGTATATCCAACAACCTTGGCGCGCCCAACATCGATCGACGTGCCGCTCATGACGATGTCGTATTTGTTCGAGAGGACACCGGCGACCATTGTCTTCCAGTCGGTTGGTACGAACTCGACCTTAACGCCAAGGTCGGCGGCCAGCGCATTGGCTGAATCGATTTCAAAGCCTTTGTATTCGCTGTTCGTCACATCACGAATGGTCATTGGATTGAAGTCGCCGGTCGTGCCGACTTTGATGACACCCGTGTTGAGGATTTCTTGCAGCTTCGACGCAGATTGCGCCTGAGCCGAAGGCGCGACGGAAGTGACGAATAACGCGGTAACGATGCCCAAAATTCTGCTGAGATTTTTCATTTTTATTTTCCCTCTGAAGTATTGGTGATTTGTCGTTCCTCAGTTGATTCCCAGCAATCGAGCTGGAACATGCTTGGTCATGTTGTCGATGTCTTTCTGACTGTACTTCTTGGTTTTGAGATGACTGATCCACAGGCGCATTGCTTCAATCGGCATTGGTGTAGAAAACTGGCCGCAATCAGTTGAGACAACCACATTTTCGGTGCCGACGGCATCAATCATTTCGCATACGTCCGACACCGAGATCAGGCGATTTAGGTCAAGCGGGTCCCAGATGCCGTTGGGAAGTGAGCTGAACCCCATTTCCAGCACCGCACCATAGTCGTTGACCATCTGCTTGAGGTCGGTAAGCGGGTATTTCATGACGTGGTAGTTGGCTGTGTGAACGACCAGTTTCGTCATGCTTCGTTTCTTGGCCTCACCCAGCAAAATGTGGGATTCATTGACGGTAAGGTGGCCTGTTGCGAGCATCAGGTCAGCTTCGGCTACCTGATCAAGGATGTCGAGAACTTCATCCTTGATCTTGCCATTGGCATCAAGGATCGTGACGCCACGGCCTTCAGCCGGGAAATCCATGCCGATGGTTTCGTAACCCATGCCCTTGCCGGTCTCTCTCACATAGGCGGCGTGGTTCTCGGCCCACATTGATGGCATCCACACGGCCCTGACGCCGTTCTTGATAGCCAAGGAGACGGCAAGCGGGTTTAACCCGCCAACCGACGGGTTCAGGCAAATGAGGCCGAATACCTGGATGCCACCACCAACCGCTTTCTCGGCGATATAGGCTCGTTCATGCGTCGGGCTTGAGTGGCTCTTCATCATCACCGCACGCATGCCAGTCGCTTTGGCCAGGGCAACAAGATCCCGGTCTTCGAGTAGGCGTGCACAAAAATCGGGATGCGGATGGCAGTGAATATCGATCGTTCCCTTGAGATCATCGTAAATCCCGGTGTTGATCGCGATATTCCATACCTCTTCAGATGCACTGCCATGACCAGTCATAAATTAATTTCCTTCCAGAGATTGAGATACGGGGCCTACTGTCCAACATCCATGCGCCGTTCGAGGCGCCGCACCAGATAGGACGCGACTAGAATAAGGGCGAGATATTCCAGCAAAAGCACGGTGTAGATTTCAAGCGGCCGGTATTCGACGACTGTGAGTTCGTTAGCGCGGCGCGTCAGCTCCATCAGTCCGATAACCGAAACCAGCGAAGACATCTTGAGCATGTAGATGAACTGGTTGCCGAGCGGCGGGAGGATACGCTTTATCGCCTGGGGCATGATGACAAAGCGCATCTTGTCCAGATAGCTAAGGCCAAGCAGAGTCGGAGGCTTCTCCTTGCCCTTTGTGGATCGATTGTATTCCTCCGCGAAATATCTCTGCCTGAAACGCACTGTCGCATGCGACCATGGCAAGCACGCCAGCGACAAAAGGGCTGAGGCTTATGCCTAAAAGAACGGGCAATCCGTAGTAGACCCAAAGGATCATCACCAGCATGGGTACGGACCGGAAAACCTCGACATAAGTCCTGTAGAAGCCGCGAAAGAGAAAATTGTTGGACAAGCTTGCGAGTGAAACCAACATGCCTAGCACGACCGACAGGATAATTGCGATGACCGAGAGAGAGGGTCATCCAAACGCCACCGGCTAGAAATCGGAGATTGTTGAGCCCTTGTTCGGTAAAGGGAAGTACGGCGTACCAGCCCCATGTGTAGGTGCTGGCTTGGCACCCACTCAGAACCGAAAGCGCCGTCGTTAAAATTGCTATTCGCCGAATTGTCACGAGCGGAGGATCCTTATTCAGGGCCGTTGGTGTCATCATTGCGACATATAACAAAAATGTCAAATTGATAATTTCAGATACATATATATTATTATAACCTGCATCACCGCGGGACGTGTATGGCCCGTGTACGGCCGCTCATTCGCGATGCGAAAGCTTGCCCTCCTGCCGACATCAACACAGGCGAGCGGCGCGGCAGATTCACAATGGTTTGCAGGCACTCGCCGTGAGGCAATCGATCAATAGCGGTAGCTCGGAAAAAGCTGGCTGATTGTGTGTCCAGGTGATCCAGTAACCTGCTTCCATTCGCAGCATTCGGTCCGTGAGGCGGGCGAGCCTGCCAGCTTCGATCGCCTCAGTGCACAATGCCAGCGAGGCCAGCAAGACCCCGGCTCCGGCTTCCGCTGCCCTCAGTGATTGCACGAATGTGTCGAAGCGCAGCAATGGTACTGGCGGCGGTGGTTCACCTGTTGCAATCGTCCAGTCAACCCAGCCGATTCTTGGACCTGAAGTGGCGATACGGGGTCGCTCATGCCAGGGCTTTGGCACCCCCTGAGCAAAGCTGGCGACGCCACGGGCGCCAGTTCTTCGGCGAAAAGCTGCCTTGCTTCACGCTTTGGCCAGTTGCCTGTACCGAAGCGGATTTCGAAATTGGCTTCCAAACGCTCATAGTCCGGTTGGTGCTGGATCGTCTCGAAGGAAAGCTGCACATGCGGCAGACAGCGGGCAATTTCGCCAAGGCGCGGGACAATCCATAGTTCGATCACCGAGTTGGAAGCGGCGATGGTGATCTTGCGTCGTGGTTGCTCAAACAGATTGGCCGCGCTGTGCAACAATTGTGTCAACGCCGCCTGCACATGAGGCAACCAGGATTCGCCTTGCGTGGAAAGAATGACCCCGCGCGCCTGGCGATTGAAGAGTTGGGCACCAAGGCGGAGTTCCAGATTTCTGATGCGCTGGCTGACCGCCGCCTGCGTCAGTCCCAATTCATTGGCCGCCGCTGTGAAACTGCCCAGACGTGCGGCCGCCTCGAAGACGCGTATCCATTCGAGTGGCGGCAGACTTTGCGGGTTCTTAGCCATAATGGTTTTGGGGTCATATCATCGGATTTGTTTATTTGTGCTTATGGCAATGAGGGTGTCAAGTGTCGACTATCCAACCGTCATATGCCGAGGAGCGACGATGTCAGGAATGATCCAAATTGAAATTCTGGACGGGGGCAAAGTGCTCGCGCTCGACCTCGCAGGCTGTGGGCGTCGTCGCTTCCATGCCATCTGGCTGCGTGACAACGCCTGGGACGAGGCGACCCGTGCGCCGGGGAACGGGCAACGACTGATCACACTTGACGACATTCCCGCCGATACGCGGATTGCCTCGGCGCACACTGAAACCGGACAACTGCATGTGACGTTTCAGCCGGAAGGCAGAAGCATCGCCTATGATCTCGGCTGGCTTGCCGATCATGCCTATGATGGTACGCCTGCCCGCACCACTGGCTGGACTGCGCCGGAGGTCGAGACATGGGATGCGACACTTGGGACGCGCATCCCGATCAGTGATTTCGGCGCGGTGAGCCGCGACCGGGACGCGCTTGGCGCGTGGTTGCAAGGGGTGCGCCGCTTCGGCTTCGGCAAACTCACCGGCGGCCCCGTTGAGAGCGGGGCGTTGTTCAAGGTGGCCGACCTCTTCGGCTATGTCCGCGAAACCAATTACGGCCGCCATTTCGAGGTGCGCACCGAGGTAAACCCGTCGAATCTCGCCTATACGGGACTGGGTCTGCAAGCGCACACTGACAACCCCTATCGCGACCCTGTTCCAACGTTACAGATACTCTACTGTCTGGAGAACTCGGCCGAAGGTGGGGAGAATATGGTGGTCGATGGATTCCGCTCGGCGGAGCGGTTGCGCGAGGAAAACCCGCGCGGCTTCGATCTGCTGTCAGGTTACTGCGCCCGCTTCGAATATGCCGGCGGTTCCGGCGTCTGCCTGCGCTCGCGCCGGCCAATGATCGAACTCGCCCCGGACGGCGAACTTGTCGGCGTTCGCTTCAACAACAGATCAGCCGCGGCGATCACCGACGTTGCCTATGACGACATGGCCGACTATTACGCGGCCTATCGTCGGCTTGGCGAATTGATCGACGACACGGCGATGGAAGTCACCTTCAAGCTGTCGCCAGGCGAATCCTTCATTGTCGACAACACGCGCGTACTACATGCCCGCAAGGGTTATTCCGGCTCCGGTTCGCGCTGGCTGCAGGGGTGTTATGCCGACAAGGACGGCTTGCTGTCCACGCTTGCGGCTATCGAGTTGCAGAACCAGAGGGCGGCGTGATGACGAAGTCCGCATCTGACACCCTGTCTCCCGCCACGATCGTTGCGTTTCTGGCGGACATCTTTGAGCGCCGCGGCGGCGAGGAATATCTCGGCGAGCCGGTAACCATGGCCGAACACATGCTCCAGGGTGCCTATTTTGCAGAACAGCAGGGCGAAGCGGAAATCATCATCGTCGCCGCGCTGTTGCACGATATTGGCCATTTCACCAGCGAGTTCGGCACCTTCTCGATGGATGACAAGCACGATAAGCACCATGAGGAGGCAGGCGCTGCGGTGCTGGAGTGCTTCTTCCCGACCCTCGTCATAGATTGCGTGCGTTATCACGTCGCCGCAAAGCGCTACATCTGCGCGACCGACCCCTCATATTTCGGGCAATTGTCCGCAGCCTCGATCCATTCCCTCAATTTGCAGGGCGGGCCGATGGATAGCGAGGAGATCGCCGCCTTCGAGAAGAGCCCCAACATCAGGGAGATCGTGCGCGTTCGCCATCTCGACGATGCTGGAAAGATTGCCGGACTGGCGACGCCGGATTTCGCGCACTACGCGCCGATGGTGCAGCGCGTGGTCGATGCGCATTCGAGAGCGGTCGCCTGATCTCTTCGTTGACCATCAGCCGACTTGAAATAGTCGCGCGTACTCGTTGCAGGGGCTGTATATTGGGCGGAGGCGAAAGAGATCGAGGGTGCCTCCCGGTGGCTGTCATCAGATGTCGCATGTCTGTCTCTGGTTCGGCTGGGGTTTACCTGTTGCTGATGCTGTGTTGGAAATAGTCTAAAGTGAACTCTCGAGAAGGGTTGGCTTTCCTATCCCTGGTTCAAAGGATCCACCCGAATGTTGCGCGGAATTCATCCCTTGCTCTATCCTGATTTGCTTCATGCACTGGGATCAATGGGTCACGGCGACACGCTTGCCATCGTTGACCGGAACTTCCCCGCCGCATCGACCGCTCAGGCACTCGCGATCAAGTCGCCCCTGCAGTTGACGGCCGACGTAGTCATGACCCTCGGGGCTGTCTTGAGTGTATTTCCTATCGACAAATATAACCCGGAGCAGCCGGCCGTTCTGGGGATGCAGGTGGTTGGCCGCCCTGACGAGATACCGGAAGTCGTTCAGGCAGCGACCGCTATGTTCGAAGAGCAGAACGCTACAGTGTCGCTGATCGAGCGGTTCGCGTTCTACGAGGCCGCCAAGGGTTCCTATGCGATCATAAGAACGACTGAAACCCGGCCCTACGGCAATTTTCTGATCCGAAAGGGTGTCGTCTGATCTGGGGTCAGGACCCTAAGCCGTTGATGCTCTATCAGCAGCTTCAATCAGCAGCTTCAGCGCGCCATCCACATCCTGTGCCTCGGCGCCTTCGCCTTCTACACCAACGCGGGGTAGGAAAGGGCATGTAAGAACCGCGATCACCAGTTTGTTAGCGGATCGGACCGGCACTGTAATGTCGGTGACACCGACAAGCTGTTGGCTGGGACCAATGCGATAGCCATTTGCCCTGATTGCTGCCAAATCTTCTGACATCTGCGATGAAATGCTCTGTGTCTCGTTGGACCCGGACTTCAACATCAAAGACGCCTGGTCTTCATCCTGAAAGGCCAGCAGTGTTTGGCCGGAGCTTGTCCCAAGCAAATCCAGCATCGCCCCGACGCGCAGCCGAAATTCCCAGGCGGAGCGGCTTGATGCCTGCGCGATGACGTGAGCCTGGCCCATGTCCGGTACAACCAGGTGCACCGATTGCATGCACTTTGCGGCAAAATCATCCATCAACGGCTGAACTTGTGTGATTAGACGGCGAAGGGGCGGAACCGCCGACCCAAGATGAAAGAGCTTCATGCTTAGCGCATAGCGGTCGCCTTCGAACGACCGGCTAACATAGTTTCGTGCGACCAGACGCTCCAGCATGCGGTATATCTCGCTTGGACTTTTGCCCATAGCCTTGACGATTTCGGACCGGGTCATTCCGCTGGGTTCGAGCGCCATAAGCTCAAGAATATCAAGGCCTTTATCAAGAGCGGGTGCCCTGTACCTTTGTTCTTTGGTCTCTTCTTTCACGTCGTCTCTCCACGGATACATAGCTGAGTTGATCTAACCGAACTGATAAGTCAATGCGCTGAAGTTTAGGGATTGACTATATATAAACATATAGTTTACATATGAACAGTTAGATTCGGGAGGGATCGAACTCGTGAAGGATAGAACAATCCTCATCACTGCTGCGGCTCAGGGCATGGGTCGTGCAAGTGCCATCGCCTGCGCCGCACTTGGCGCAAACGTGATTGCCACAGACATCGACACAAACGCGCTGAATGAGTTGGCAACGGCGCATGCCTGTATCGAGACCCATTCACTGGATGTGCGCGATGGTCAGGCGATTCATGATCTGGCCGGGCGCGTCGGACCGATTGACGGTCTCTTCAATTGCGCGGGTATAGTGCATCACGGCACGATCCTGGACGTGTCGGACGAGGATTGGGCGCTCAGCTTTGACATCAATGTCGCGTCGATGATGCGCATGAGCCGCGCGTTCTTGCCCGGCTTGATCGAACGCGCCAGCAAGACGGGGTCATCGCCCATCCTGAACATGGCTTCGATGGCGTCTTCCATCAAGGGATTTCGAAATCGGGCTGCCTATGGCGCGACGAAGGCAGCCGTAATCGGCCTGACCAAATCGGTCGCCGCTGATTTCGTCGAGCAAGGTATCCGTTGCAATGCGCTGTGTCCGGGAACGGTCGATACCCCATCTCTCCGGGGACGTATCGCCAGTGCTGCGGACCCCGTGCAGGCGGAGAAGGACTTTATCGCACGTCAGCCGATGGGCCGACTTGCCACCGTTGATGACCTGACCCCCATGATCACCTACCTTCTGTCCGATGCCAGCAGTTATGTCACAGGTCAGGCATTCCTCGTGGATGGCGGGGTCACGATCTGATGTCAGATCACGTAGATGCCCATTGCCATCTATGGACCATGTCACGGGGCGACTATGGTTGGCTTGATTCGAAAAATCCTGCACTGATGCCTATCGCGCGGGATTTCGATATCGTTGATCTGCGGACGGCGGAATCCGATGGCGATGCCTGTGCGCGCGTCGTCGTACAAGCTGCGCCAACGGTCGAAGAGACGACGTTCCTGTTGGGTATTGCGGACGCGCATTCTGACATTTCGGGTGTCGTTGGATGGGTGGACTTGTCCGATCCAGGCGCTGCTGCAACCCTCAATAGGTTGGCCCGGCATTCTGCCTTCAAGGGGGTCCGGCCGATGCTTCAGGATATCTGCGAAGTAGACTGGATTGTCACCCGGCCCCGGCCGGATGCCATCGCGGCACTTATCAGCGAAAAGCTGACCTTCGATGCGCTTGTTCAGCCGCAACATCTTGCGGCACTGCTAGATTTTGCAACGGCGCATCCTGACCTGGCGATCGTGATCGACCATGGAGCAAAACCGCCTCTGTCTGCTGACCCATCCGACCCGCGCCATGCAATGTGGCGAAACGGAATGGCGCGGTTGGCACGAGAAACCAACGCCTATTGCAAGCTGTCGGGTTTGTTGACCGAACTTACTCCGGTCCAAAGACCGGAGGCCGAAGAAATATTGCGTCCGGTCGTGATGGACCTGTTAGAGTGGTTTGGCCCAGACCGGCTCATGTGGGGTTCCGACTGGCCAGTTGTAAATCTGGCTGCCTCCATCGACGATTGGCGATCCATGAGTTCAAAACTCCTGTCGGGTCTCGGGGTCTCGGACCAGGCGAAGATCCAGGCGGGCACGGCGCGCGGTTTCTACAGCCTTGGAGAAGCGGCATGAAAAACCTTGTTGTCATGGAAGGCATCGAAAAACGGTTTCCCGGTGTGCACGCACTCAAGAATGTACGCTTTGATCTGCGTGCTGGTGAGGTTCATGCGCTGATGGGGGAAAATGGAGCGGGTAAATCCACCCTGATGAAAATTCTGTCAGGCGTCTATACGCGCGACGGAGGCACAGTCACCGTGGACGGTGTAGCGGTTGACTTCGACGACCCGCGTGCGGCGCAGGATGCAGGTGTCGGGATCATCCATCAGGAACTGAGCCTGATGAATGATCTGACAGCGGCGCAAAATATCCTTATCGGGCGAGAGCCGCGCAAACGCTTTGGACGGCTGGACGAGGCGGCGCTCAACGCCCAGGGCGCGGAGATCTTCGCACAGATGAATCTGAAGCTGGACCCGCGGATGCCCATTCACCTGATGACAATCGCGAAGCAGCAGATGGTCGAGATCGCCAAGGCACTAAGCTATCGCAGTCATATTCTGGTGATGGATGAACCCACTGCTGCGCTGAATGATGCGGAAATCGCCGACCTGTTCACAATCATCCGCAAGCTGCGGAGCGAAGGGGTCGGCATTATCTACATCAGCCACAAGATGGATGAGTTGAAGCAGATTGCAGACCGCGTGACGGTTATGCGGGATGGCGAAACCGTTGGTACGGTGGATGCAGCCGACACACCCATAAGCGAGATCATCTCGATGATGGTCGGACGTGCTTTGGGTGACGAGGCGTTGGACCTCCCGAAAGTTGATCACACGGAAGTGGCACTGCAAGTCATCGGCCTGAACCGGGGGCGCGAGATCAAGGATGTCTCCTTCAATGTGCACAAGGGGGAAATACTTGGGTTCGCCGGATTGATGGGCGCGGGGCGGACAGAAGTTGCGCGTGTCATATTTGGTGCCGATCCGCGTGACAGCGGGACCATCCATGTGCATGGCCAGCAGGTCGATATCAAAAGCCCGTCTGACGCGGTTGCAGCCGGGATCGGGTATCTGTCAGAGGACCGAAAGCACTTCGGTCTTGCCACTGGCATGGACGTGCGAGCCAATGTGGCAATGACGAGCCTTGGACAGTTTTCGTCGCGCCTTGGTGTGCTGGACGAAGGCGCGATGCGCAAGACCGCGCACGAGTACATCACGAAACTGGGCATTCGCACACCATCGGACAATCAAGAGGTGCGCCTTTTGTCCGGCGGTAACCAGCAGAAGGTGGTCATCGCCAAGTGGTTGTTGCGCGATTGCGATGTTCTGATTTTCGACGAACCGACGCGCGGTATCGACGTCGGTGCGAAGGCGGAAATTTACAAACTGCTCGTAGATCTGGCCGAACAGGGCCGCGCGATCATCGTGATTTCTTCGGAATTGCCGGAAGTACTGCGGCTGAGCCATCGGATCGCCGTCATGTGCGAAGGCACGCTGACCGGCATTCTGGACCGATCCGAGGCCACTCAGGAAAGCATCATGAATTTGGCGACGCAGACCATGCGTGAACCGTCGCATGAAGAGGAGCTGTCCAATGACTTCAGCCAATCCAGAGGCCCGGCAAGGTGTATTCGCGAGACTTTCCGCAAATGGCGCACATCAGAAATTGCTCGCCTTCGCCAGCCTTCTGTTCCTGCTGCTGGGGTTTAGCCTTGCATCACCCAATTTCATGCAGACCTCGAATATCATCGCGATCCTGCAGGCGACATCCGTCAATGGTGTGCTAGCGGTGGCGACGACGATGGTCATCATCACCGGCGGTATTGATCTGTCGATCGGAACCTTGATGACCTTCACTGCGGTGCTGACCGGCGTGACCCTGACCAACTTCGGGATGCCGCTCCCACTGGGCATCATCACTGCCATCGGCAGCGGCGCATGCGTCGGGTTCTGCTCGGGCACATTCATTGCCAAGATGAAAATCCCGCCATTCATCGCCACGCTCGGCATGATGCTGATTCTCAAGGGGCTAAGCTTGGTGATTTCCGGCACGAAACCGATCTATTTCAACGACACGCCCGGCTTCGACCTGATCTCGCGCGGGTCGATCATCGGTGCGATATTCCCCGCCGTGCCGATCCCGAACGGCGTGCTGATCCTGTTCCTGGTCGCCGGTGCCGTCGCCTATATCCTCGGTCGAACCGTGCTGGGGCGCTACTGCTTCGCTTTGGGATCGAACGAGGAGGCAGTACGCCTGTCCGGCGTCAACACCGACCGATGGAAGATCGCCATCTACACTCTGTCGGGTGCTATCGTCGGCATCGGTGGGCTCATCATCGCGTCACGCCTGAACTCGGCCCAGCCGGCGCTCGGCCTCGGTTACGAGCTCGAGGCCATTGCCGCCGTGGTGATCGGAGGCACCTCACTTTCGGGCGGCCGCGGCACCATTCTCGGTACCCTGATCGGCGCGCTGATCATGGCGGTGCTGACCAACGGGTTGCGTATCCTCTCGGTGGCGCAAGAATGGCAGACCGTCGTGACCGGCGCGATAATCATCCTGGCGGTCTATGCCGATCAGGTTCGGCGCAACAAGTCCGCATGACCAAAACCAAGAGGGGCGATCAACGCCTTCGTTCAGACAAGCCACACACAACATCATATGGAGGACATATCATGATGAACAGACGCACAATGATTGGCACGATGGGCGCGGCAGCGCTGCTATCGGGAACGACGCTCACCCGGGCGCAGACCAAGATGTATATCCCGCTGATCTCGAAAGGTTTCCAGCATCAGTTCTGGCAGGCAGTGAAAGCCGGTGCTGAAAAGGCCGCAACCGAATTCGACGTCGAGATGACCTTCGAGGGTCCCGATACCGAAGCCCAGGTTGACCGCCAGATCGACATGCTGGCGGCGGCACTTGCCAAATCGCCGGCCGCGATTGGCTTTGCAGCGCTCGATAGCCAGGCGGCGATTCCGCTGCTGAAAAAGGCCCAGGAAGCAAACATCCCGATCGTCGCTTTCGACAGCGGCGTCGACAGCGACATCCCGGTGACGACCTGCGCTACCGACAACGTCGCCGCCGCAGCGCTTGCCGCCGACAAGATGGCCGAACTGATCGGCAACACGGGCAAGGTCGCCGTGGTCGCCCACGACCAGACCAGCCGCACCGGCATCGACCGCCGCGACGGCTTCCTCGACCAGATGGCCAAGGCGCATCCCGACATCGAGGTTGTCACGGTCCAGTATGGTGCCGGCGACCAGTTGCAGTCGACCGAGGTCGCCAAGTCGATCCTGACCGCCAACCCGGACCTGAAGGGCATGTTCGGCACCAACGAAGGTTCGGCCATCGGCGTGGTCAATGCGGTACAGGAGAGCGGAGTCCAGGGCCTCGTCGTCGTTGGTTATGACAGCGGCAAGGCGCAGACAGACGCGATCCGCTCGGGTCTGATGGCGGGCGCAATCACCCAGAACCCGGTGGGCATTGGCTATGAGACGGTGAAAGCCTGCTACATGGCCGCCAAGGGCGAGTCCGTGCCGCCGATGATCGACACCGGTTTCTTCTGGTACGACAAGGACAGCATCGACGTTCCGGAAATCGCGGCCGTTCTTTACGATTGAACGATCAAAATACAGGGCGGCCGCCAAAACGTGGTCGCCCTGTCCATTTTCCCCGTGATGGAGTAAGGTCTCGATGAAATTTCTACGCTATGGTCCGGCAGGCCAAGAAAAACCAGGCGTGCTGGATAATGACGGTAGAGTTCGCGATCTGAGCAGGATCATCCCGGATTTGTCCGGTGCTGCGCTGGCACCTGAGGAGCTGGCGCGTGTCGCTGCGATGGACATCAAGACACTGCCGGTGGTGGCTGGTACTCCGCAAAAGGATTTGCGCTTGGGCGCTTGCGTTGCGGGCACCGGAAAGTTCATCTGCATTGGTCTGAATTACGCGGATCACGCCGCCGAAACAGGAGCAGCAATTCCGGCAGAACCAGTAATTTTTAACAAATGGACATCAGCCATCGTCGGCCCCGACGACGATGTGCAAATACCGCGCGGGTCGGTCAAGGCCGACTGGGAGGTCGAGTTGGGCGTCGTCATTGGCAACGGTGGTGCCTATATCGATGAGGCCGACGCGCTGTCGCATTTGGCTGGATTCTGTGTGGTCAATGACGTGTCCGAGCGGGCATTTCAGATTGAACGCGAGGGGACATGGGACAAGGGCAAAGGCTGTGACACTTTCGGTCCCATCGGACCTTGGCTGGTGACCCCTGAAGAAGTAGGGGATTTTGACAATCTGGCCATGTGGTGTGACGTGGACGACAAACGCTACCAGAACGGGTCGACCTCAACGATGGTCTATAAAGTGCCGTTCCTGATCTCCTACTGTTCGCAATTCATGTCATTGCAGCCGGGCGACGTCATTTCCACGGGCACACCGCCGGGCGTTGGCATGGGCCAAAAGCCCCCGTTTATCTGAAAGGGGGCGAGGTGATGCGGCTTGGAATCGAAAAGCTGGGTGAGCAGACACAACATGTGCGCGGAGCGGTAGCATGACCAGGATCACCAACCTGAAAACCGTCGACGTTCGATTTCCGACTTCGCAGTCGCTGGATGGTTCCGACGCAATGAACCCCGATCCGGACTATTCGGCCGCTTATGTGATACTGGAAACGGAAGGCGCACATGAAGGGCACGGATTGACCTTCACGATTGGTCGCGGGAACGAGATTTGTACAGCAGCGATCGAAGCATTGCGCCCGCTGGTGGTCGGCCTGGAAACCGACTGGATCGCTGCCGATATGGGCCGTTTCTGGCGGCATATCACATCGGACAGTCAATTACGCTGGATCGGTCCGGACAAGGGGGCCATTCATCTGGCCACAGGGGCCGTGGTCAACGCAGTGTGGGATCTTTGGGCCAGAATGGCAGGCAAACCCGTTTGGCAACTTGTCGCCGAAATGACACCCGAAGAACTGGTGCGTTGCGTCGACTTTCGGTATCTGAGCGATTGCATAACGCCCGAATGGGCGCTGGCGTTCTTGACGAAACAGGCGGAAGGCAAACAAGCTCGCATCGCCACACTCAAAGCTGAGGGGTATCCTTGTTACACAACCTCGGCCGGATGGCTTGGCTATGACGATGCCAAGCTGCGCCGCTTGTGCCGCGAGGCGGTTGATGCCGGATTCAACCATGTGAAAATGAAGGTAGGTCACGACCTGCAGGACGACATCCGCCGGCTGACCATCGCACGCGAGGAATGTGGGCCAGACGTGAACCTGATGATTGATGCCAATCAGGTCTGGGAGGTCGATCAGGCCATCGACTGGGTCAAGGCACTGTCCTTTGTGAACCCGTGGTTCATCGAAGAACCGACGAGCCCCGATGATATTGAAGGGCACCGCAAAATCCGGGAAGCTGTTGCGCCCGTAGAGGTCGCAACTGGTGAGATGTGCCAGAATCGGATCATATTCAAACAGCTGATCATGCGCGGCGCAATTGACGTGGTACAGATCGACAGCTGCCGGATGGGCGGGCTGAACGAGGTCCTGGCAGTCATGCTGATGGCCGCGAAATATGACCTGAAGGTATGCCCGCACGCCGGTGGCGTAGGTTTATGCGAATACGTCCAGCACATGTCGATGATCGATTACCTGTGCATCGCAGGCACAAGAGAAGGCCGCGTGATCGAGTTTGTCGATCACCTGCACGAGCATTTCCTGGAACCCTGTGTGATCCGCGACGCGGCCTACATGCCGCCGGAAATGCCCGGCTTTTCCATCGAGATGAAGCCTGAATCTCTGCGCAAATATGCGTTTGCAGGGGCCGATTGAATGGATATGGGACTCACGGACAAGGTCATTCTTGTCACGGGTGGCGCGTCTGGCATCGGAGCCGCCATATCTGCGTCGCTCGCCGCAGAAGGTGCCGTTCCGGTTGTTCTGGCCCGGCGTGAAGCCGATACGGAATTCATGGCACAGTTGGCCGCCAAGAAACCTGAGGCGCAGGCGATATTGACCGAACTGACGGACGACGCGCAATGCAAGGCTGCAGTTGATCAGGCAATGGCGCAATTTGGACGGATTGATGGCCTGGTCAACAATGCCGGTGCAAATGACAGCGTCGGGCTGGAAGCCGGGCCGGAGGCTTTTCGCACGTCCATCGAACGGAACCTGACACATTATTATACGATGGCGCATCTGTGCGTGCCGCATCTCAAGGCCACGAAGGGTGCAATCGTCAACATTTCATCGAAGACGGCGATCACCGGTCAGGGAAACACATCGGCCTATGCCGCAGCGAAGGGCGCCCAGCTTGCGTTGACGCGGGAATGGGCGGCAGCTCTTGCACGGGATGGGGTGCGGGTGAACGCGGTCATTCCCGCAGAAAGCATGACGCCGCTTTATGAGCGATGGATACAGACATTCGACGATCCGCAGGCGCAGCTATCTGAAATAACTCGGCGGATACCTTTGGGTCACCGCATGACCAGCCCCGGGGAACTGGCCGATCAGGTTGTGTTTTTGTTATCACCACGAGCCGGACACACGACCGGGCAATGGGTCTTCGTCGACGGCGGTTATACCCATCTGGATCGTGCGCTCGATTAGCAGTGAACCAGCTACGGGTTGAAACAAAGGCTTAAAGCACCCTGCATGAATTCCTTTGGACGCGATGTGCTTTAAATGGCCACGACACGATTCTGGAGGTCGAGGAACTGTTCACCGATACCGGTGGCACCACCAGTTACGGGCGAGGATTTGGTCATACGCTGGACGACTCCTTGTATGCGTCGACGAGGGTGGTCGCGGATTTTCGTATCTCTTCAGCAATGTAATCGGGCTTCACCAACGCCCACCCAAGGCCAAAGCAGTTTGACCCGGCCTTGTCCTTCAATACTTATCTGTTCTCACTTCAGGCGGAAACCGGTTTCTGGATTGCACAAACGACGTCACTTTTGTGACGGAACGCAGCTGCCGTGCTAAGATTTCTTCCTATGAATATAACCGACCCAACTTCGTCGGCAAATGGCTCTCAAAAAGACGCGGCGGCAATTCGCATATTTCCGCCCGCTGTTCCACTATTGACGGTTTTTGTTGGAATAGCGATGGGGCGTGTATTCCCGTTTGGTTCAAATCTGATGCTGCAAGCGCCGCTTAGGTATTGGGTGGGCGGGGCAATCATTCTCGCAGCAGTTTACCTGCTCGGCTTCAAAGCGGTTCGGACTATGCGTCGTTCGGGACAGTCGGAAAATCCCTACAAGAAAACCACCGAAATCATAGAGACTGGGCCATTCAGGCTGACACGCAACCCAATGTATTTGCAAATGGTGCTGGTCTGCATCGGCTTTGCGGTCTTGCTCGCCAATCTTTGGATATTGATGCTCACGCCATTATGCGCGATGGCTTTATATTTTTTGGTGATCCTTCCCGAAGAAAATTACCTCGAACGAAAATTCGGCGACACCTATCTTGATTACAAGAGGCGAGTGCGCCGCTGGATATAGGCGCTTTCCGAACCGAAGCTGTTCTACATAGGCTCTGGTCACTGCCTCGCGCATCATCATCCGCGTGTCGCCATCCGCTTTTGGCTCGCCGACATATGTGCCGCCAGAAGTTCGTCGGCCTTCACAACCATGGGGGACGCGAATTTCCTCTGCTTGAGCGCATCTCGGGCGGAGGCCATGTCGGCGTTTAGAAGTTCGATCTCGTGCTCGATGTCGGACTCATCGAGAGGAAGGTCGTGGCACCATTCCAGAGTCTGATTGATGCAGGTCTGAAAATACTCACGTGCGATGGCATGAACTTCTTCGGGAGGTAGAGACTGAAACATGACACGTACGCAATAGACGGGTCGAAGCTATTGCTCAGGACACTGCATCAAAGGATTGCCGTCGATCTCAACGTGGTCGAGAGCGAAGTCCTAACTTCCGATCTGCCAACAACAGGACGCAAACTGATCGGGAACACCGCACGGAAGTAGAAAATATCCCCACGCTGCTGCAATCGCTGGTTCTCATAACGCGCCATGCCGTCTCCTATGGCCAACAAAGTGTGCCAGAGCCGAAATTCATAGGCCTAATGCTCTTGAAAAGATCAGCAATTTCAAAAGGTTCTCTGGAAATTGGCGAGGCAGGCGGGGCTGTGATCGAACCTTCTCTCGGTTGATGGGTGGGCGGTTTGCTCCGCCCGAACCCGTTCGTTGGGCGGTTCTTATGCCGGCTCGGTCAAACGTTTCAGGATGTCCAGCATGGCCTGGGACTGATCGGTGTGGTGATGTGCCAGCCTCCATTCCCCGTTCAGCCGCCGGTAAACGTTGGTCACCCGGTGATTGATCGTGGCCGTGTGGCCGGCGATGACAAGCGTTCCGGTCTCGATCCCGGTCTCCATCGCCATGTCGGATCCTGCGACGATCTGTTGATCCAGAAGCTTGATTTCGCCGCCGCCGGCAATATTGGCGACTTTGGCAAAGCTTTCGATCACTGTTTCATGCCCCTGATCGCGTCCCCCGATCGGGTGTTGTGCCGACACCTCCTCGCCTTGGTGCCAGACATCGGACATGGGCGCGGCGTCGCCGGCGGCCATGCGGTTGAGCGCGTCGTAGAATCTGGCCGAAGCGGCCTGGACTTGGGTCATTGCAGACATGGTTAGTCTCCTTTCTTGAGGATGAGAGAAACTGGTCCCGCCCCAACCGCGTTCGCTCATGATTGGTGGGCTCGGTGGGGTGGGGCCGGCTCAGCTGTCTTGCACTTCGACGACAGGCTTTACCGCGGCAAAGAATTCAGCCCGAGGGTTGGTCTTCGGGTATGGCTCGTCCGGCACCTCGACGCCGAGGAAATCGCACAGTGGCCTCCACCCGTCGCTTGCGCTGAACACAAGGACCTGCCCGTCCGGTGCAAGCTGACGCACAGCGGCCGCGTTCGCCCGGTAGGCGGCAAGGATGCCGTCCCGGTCGGTCCGCCCGCCAAGGGCCTTTCCGATGATCACCCTGTCGATCATCTCGAACCAGGGGCGGCGCGCTTCGGGCCAGGATGCTGTGTCGAGGATCAACGGCAGGATTGTTTGCGAGAAACTCGCATACCACCGCTCGGCTTCACGGTCGGACAGGATGACCTTCGCTCCGGGTGTCTCCGCAAGGACCTCCTGCCAGAAGGCCGAAACCGGAAAATCGACCGCCGCGCGGAAACCATCGAATATCCGCTCGAAATCCGGGCGGCCCTGCGTGGCCTCGGTCCAAAGCCTGATTTGCTCGGCGTTGTCGATCACCTCGGACATGTGGTGGCAGGGCCCGAAACCCAGACGCTCGAGCGCCGCCTTCAATGAGTAGGTACCTGTTCGCCCAAATCCGGCACCAACGATTTCGAGTGTCATCGCCCCCTAATCTCCTGTATGAATGAAATTTATCAAGATCGCCTGCTTGACTCGTTCTGGCGAGGATTAGACATCTGATGCCCTATTTTGTCTAACGAAACGATTTCATATGCCATGAATGAAATTGATCTGCATCGTGTCGACCTCAATCTGCTTGTGATTTTCGAGTCTCTCATGGAGACCCGCAGTGTCACCACGACCGCCGAAAGGATCGGGCGCACACAATCGGCCGTCAGCCATGCGCTAGCCCGGTTGAGAGACCAGCTTGGCGACCCACTGCTGGTCCGGGTGGGCGGCACGATGCAATCCAGCCCGTTTGCTGAGATGATCGTGGAAGATGTACGCCCAATCCTTCGCAGCATACGCAGGGTGATCGCGCCGCGGTCCCTGTTCGACCCCGCCACAAGCGACCGGGTCTTCCGGGTCGCCATGCCGACATTGACGAAGGTAATCGCAGAGGTCTCTGCCCGGGTCGAGGCCGAGGCGCCGAACGTGAAGATTGAATGGCTGCCGGCGCATCACGATGTCTATGCGGCCCTCAGCGAGGGCCTGATCGATCTGGCTCACCTTGGCGGCAGGCCGCGCCTGCCCGAAGGGCTCGAACAGCAGGTCATGGAACCCTTTTCCTGGGTGACCTTCGCACGAAAGGATCACCCGGCCTGCGCTAGATGGGGCATTGAGGCATGGCAGAGTTTTCCGCATCTGATGGTCAACGTCACGCGGTCGATGCAGAATCCCTTCCCCGTCATGCCCGAAGGCGACGCAGGCGCACGTCGCGTCAGCGCAATGATCGGAGATTCGGCTGGCGTGGCGTCTCTGCTTGCGCAGTCGGACTTCCTGGCAACATTCCCGGCCGTGCTTCTGGCGTGGGACATGGAGGCCTTTGGGTTGCGCGCGATGAAGCCACCCCTCATCCTCGATCCGGTTCTTGTCCGCTTCTTCTGGAGCTCGCGCCTTGCCAACGATGCCGGCGGCACCTGGATACGGTCGATCGTAATAGAGGCTTATCGGCAGGTTCAGTCCGAGGCAGAAAAACGCCTTTCCGGCAAAATTCTGCTTCAGCCTGCATGACATCACATGAACCGATGCACAATCCGGGCAGGATACAGCGTCGTGTGCGAGAATATGGCGCATGCCGTCAAACCGAAGATCACATAGCGACGTGAAAAATTCGATCCCCGTCGTGCAAGATGGCGGAGAGAGCGTCCGCCATATATATGGCTCAACACATCTTAGTATGTTACAATTCGTGTCAATAAAGAAAGGTAATACAACACGTTGTGCGTCGTTTCAATTTCACTTAATCTTATTTCGTCTCATTGCAGCTTACCGATGATGTGGGGCTAGATGTGGGGCGAAGCGATGGTGAAAGTAACGAAATGGCCTTGTTGACTGATGCAAAGGTGCGAAGCCTGAAACCTGGTGATAAGCCGGTAGCGGCGGGGTTGGTGCCGGGATTGTATCTATTCCCAGGTTCAACCCGTGGTCAGGGAAAATGGATATTGCGCTTCGTGTCGCCCATGACCGCCAAACGGCGCGATATGGGACTTGGATCATATCCGGATATCGGAATTGCTCACGCCAGAAGAACGGCCTCAATCTGTCGTGAGCAGATTGCTGAGGGCAGGGACCCGATCGAAGCTCGACGGCTAGAGGAAGCGGAACAACGGCTCTTGCAGGAAACGCCGACGTTTGAAGTTGCGGCGCGTCGTGTACATCAGGAAATCAAGGCTGGCTTCCGAAATCACAAACATTCCGACCAATGGATAAACACGCTGATAACTTATGTCTTTCCGGTGATTGGTGATCGTCAGGTAAGTGAGCTTCGGGCATCTGATTTCGCTGATGCTCTGCGACCCATTTGGTTGTCCAAGCCTGAAACCGCGTCGAGGGTGCGTCAACGTTGCGATACGGTGATGAACTGGTGCGCAGCGCACGATTTCATAGTTGCTAGCCCTGTTGGCGTAGTTAGCAAGCTTCTTGCCAAACAACCGGGTACAAGAGAAAGGGTCCTTCATCACCCAGCTCTTCCATGGCGCAATGTGCCAAAGTTTGTAAATTCGATCTTGAGGGACGGGAAGAGTTCTGATGGCAAGCAAATGCTGGAATTGCTGATCCTTACGGCCGCCCGTTCAGGTGAAATACGTGGGATGCGCTGGGATGAGATCGACCGAGAAAATGCGATCTGGACGGTGCCGGCTGTGCGGATGAAGGCCAAAGCACCCCATCGTGTTCCACTTGTCACGCGGGCGGGGGAACTACTCGCACGACGTTGTCAAAGCCGTGGTGATTGTCCTTTGGTCTTTTCCTCGCGGCGAAACACCCCTCTCAGTGACATGGTGTTGACCAAGTTATTGCGTGATGCCGAAATCAAGAGTGATACTCCCGGACGGACCGCAACTGCACACGGTTTTCGCTCGGCGTTCCGTGATTGGGCGTCAGAAAATGGTTACGCCAGGGATATTGCAGAACGAGCGCTTGCTCATACCATCAGGGACTCCACCGAGGCTGCCTACCACCGCACGGACTTGCTCGAAGCGCGTCGCAAGATGATGGAGGCTTGGGGGCAAGTGATTGATGGGGATTGGGAGTAACGAGGTGATCGCACTTTCGACCTATATGAAGGGACTGTCTGATGTTTTTGTGTGTGAGGCCCGTTATCATTATCTGATGACGGACCTTTCGCCAGATATGACGACAAAGTGGGCTTTTGCTTCATTCATTCGGCGCAGTGAAATTTCACCGAACCGCAACCCTACGATGACGTGATTTCATACACCTGATTTCGCTATGTATTCAAGTGCTTACATGAGGTTGCGACCAACGGAATTTGCATCCCAAGGGACATATTAACTTGTGCTACCCAATCAACACGATTAGGCGACACGACAACGGTCAAAGTTGGGTGAAAAATTACATTCATAGTCTCAATTGACTACGTCGGACTCTTTAGTCGTCATTCAGGAAGGATTCGCTATGCGCGTGGCACTCCCAACCGCTATCGCCTCTCAACCAAGTGGAACTTTCGGCAGCCTTCAATGCTTGTTGTTTCCCGTTCATAGTGACCGTTTGCTGGACAATATAGGCGATTATCGCAACGTCTGAGTTTGGAATGGTCACATTGATATCATTGAAGGCATAGGACTCTAGCGTCCACTTGCCTTCCTCCGTCATCTTTCTCATCATGGCTTTCGGTATGCTCGTCACTCCTTGCGCACCCGTGACCAAAGCTTGCGTTCCGGAAAGCTCAGCTGTGCGAGCTCCGTCCTTGTTCTTCATCGCGTCCCAATAGGATTTCTCCAGAGCGATGACTTCGTCCTTTGTGGGTTTTGAATTGGCTGACATAGGAAACCTCCAAATAACGAGTTCGCTCTCTAAAGTACTGGTTGCAACAACGTTGATTGCAGCAAAATTGTTCCCAATCGCTGCTCCAATCAGGCAGTGAATTGCAGCCAAATATCCGTTTCTGAGCCATCGGTTCGTGACCGCCCATGTGGAGGAACCCGAACGCAAAGGCCAACGCGCAACTGCATGATACCAAGGGTCATGACATTTGACCGACATGAGCCCATTTACGCATTCCGATTGAGGTGATGGACTTCGGCTGGGCAAGCAGTTTCTGCCAAGCGTCGCACGCTGCATCGATGATGTCTTCATAGATGTCGAAGACGCGATTGGAGAGCCAGTTGGCGCGCAGATATTGCCAGATGTTTTCGACCGGGTTCAATTCCGGTGCGCGGGAGGGCAGGAAGATCGGCGTGATATTCCTGGGCACGTTGAGCTTTGCTGTGGTGTGCCATCCGGCGCGATCCATGAGCAGCACCGCATGCGCACCTGTGGCGACGTGACGGCTGATCTCGTCGATGTGCAACTGCATGGCGTCGGTGTCGGCAAACGGGAGGGCAAGGGCCGCGCCCTTGCCCCGTGCCGGGCAGATGGCGCCGAACAAATAGGCGTTCTTGTAGCGCTGGTCGGCAGGCTGGCGCGGCCTGGTGCCGCGTCTTGCCCATTGCCGGACGATGCCGTTCTTCTGGCCGATCCTGGCTTCGTCCTGGAACCATATCTCGACAGGTTTGCCTTTCGGCAAGTCGGCCAAGTGCGCCTTCAGCGTGCGCGGGAAGTTTTTATAAGCCTCGATGATCTCGACATCCTGTGCGGGATGTCGTGGTCGCGCACTCATGTGGGAGAAGCCGAGTTCCTTCAAGAGCTTGCCGACATAGCGTTCGTGATAATCGACGCCGAAACGCCCCTTGATGACTTTCTGCAGGTCGATCCGACGCCAGCGCACCACGCCGTCAATGGCACGGTCCGGGCCCTTCTCCACGAGAGGTCGCCAGTTCCACCTTCTGCGCGGGCGACAGCCGCGATGACGGCCCCGGCGACCAGCGGTTGAGAAGTCCGTCCGGGCCTGCTGTGTTGAAACGGTGCACCCAGTCGCGCAGCGTCTGGCGGTCCATGCCTCCGACCCGCGCCGCATCGGCCCGGCTCATCCCCTCAACCAAAGCCGCAAGCGACAAAAGTCGCCGGCTTTGGTTGGTGTTTTTGAACTCTTCGCAAGCCGACGAAGCTCGGCCGCCGAGTAGTCCGCTCGATACTTTACCGCTGATCCCATCGCCGAATCTCCTTCGACAACATGGAATCACGCTTCGGCGAACCCCGAAATCACAAAAGAGTCAGCACCCGCGACCGTTGGTATGAGTATGGAGATCCACTCAACTGGACTGGCGGTTGATGTTGTCGGATGCTCGGGTGCCTTGTCGATCGTCGCAACGATCCGAAACCGCTCGTCCGGCAGCGGCGCAACCACCATCAATCCTGTGGGTGAAAAGAACAAGTCGACCTCCTCGCGCGGAAATGGCCAGTCCAGCCTAACGTCAGCCAAAACGAAGCTTTCTTCATAAGCACCGCCCTCGAAGCCAACGTCGGCGGCCTCACGCGCGATGCTGTGTGCCCCATCACAACCGATAACCCAGTCCGCCCGGATCGTTTGCGACTCGCCATTACGCTGCACCGTGACCTTGACGCCATCGTCCTGCGGCTCGATCTTAATCACTTCAGTCGGGCGTATCACCTTGCCACCCAGCGTTCGGAGCCGATCAAGAAGAATGGCCTCGGTCTTGTTCTGGGGGCACATGATCGTAAATGGGTATGGTGTATCAAGTCCTGCGAAGCTTACCTCCATCAACACCTTGTCGCGATCGCGTACCCGGAAGATCGGAATTTTCACATGAGGTCAGATGCAACGCCCAACGGCGTGAGTACTTCCAGGGTTCGCGCATGCACCACCGCCGCGCGCGATGTATTTGCTCCTTCGACCTGTCGGTCCAGCAGCAATGGTGTCACTCCCAGTCGATATAGCTCCGCGCAAAGTGCGAGCCCGCTCGGCCCTGCGCCAACGACCAGAATGTCTGTGTGAGATGGGAACATGGTCATGGTGACATCCTCCGGTAGACGCAATAGTGTGAATCTTCACCCAACTTGGAAACTAGAATAAAATTGGTTTTATCATTCTGATACAGAACCATAAATTGACATTTTCGTAGGAACAAAAATTGCATTGGTCGTCCCCCTGCCGGCGCCCAAAAACTTTGCGGGATCAGCTGAACGATGTTCCGCAGTCAAGGGTTACAGTGCGGTGCAATTTCACAACCGCCCTATTTGGCGTGCCCGACTTTGGCATGGCATTTGTCAGCTCCGCCACTCTGCGATGCCAGTTAGATTTCAGCACGTTCCTTGTGGTTCAAAACACAAGATTTCAGCCTTTAAAGGAACGTTATCCGACACACCGCGTTTGGGTTCAAAGGTCTTGGGTCTGTTGCTCCGGATGAGCGTGTGACGGCTGCTTGATCGTCCAAGCATTTCAAGGTGTTTCTCATGTACCGAATTGTTCTCTCGTGGATCGTCATCCTGTTGGGTATCGTGTTCGCTGGCGGTGGTGCCTATCTCATGGCACTTGGCGGCTCCTGGTATTATTTCGTCGCAGGCATTGGGCTGATGGGATCGGGTTGGGCGCTGTTTTCACGCAAACAGTACGGTCTTGCCATCTATGGGCTGGTTCTGCTCGGCACTATCGTTTGGAGCCTATGGGAGGTGGGTTTTGACTGGTGGGCTTTGTCCGCGCGTGGCAGCCTGCTCATCGTGATGGGTGCATTGCTGCTGCTGCCTGTGATGGTGAGATCCCTGCATTCTCCCGATGTCGGTTGGCAACGGTATCGAATGGGCAGCGGTATATTGGCAGCAACACTCGTTTTGAGCGCAGTGGTCGGCGTCTACTCGATGTTTCAAAACCCGCATGATCAAAGCGGTGCTTTCTCCAGCAAGCAGATGGCCGCGACAAACGTCAGCGACACAAATGTGCCCGACGGCGAATGGCGCGCTTATGGACGCACCGCAGCAGGCCGGCGCTACTCGCCGCTCAGTCAGATCACGCCGGACAATGTCGACAAGCTTGAGGTTGCCTGGACTTATCACACAGGCGACATTCGCGGTCCCAACGATCCCGGTGAAGCAACCTATGAGGTCACACCTCTGATGATCGACGGCACGGTCTACATCTGTACGCCGCACAATCTGGTGATCGCCCTGGACGCAGTGACTGGCAAACAGAAGTGGAAATTCGATCCGCATCTCAAGCAAACGGCCAAGCAAACGACTCAGCACCTGACTTGCCGCGGCGTTTCCTACTTCGACGGCACGGCCGTTCCAGCCGCACCTTCCAGCCAGCAGCCTGGAGACACTGCCTCGAGAAATATGGATCAGCAGGAAGGAGCCGCCCTGTCTGCAGCCAATGAAAAAGAGAGCAACCTTGTCGCCAACAGTGCGGCCGAGGTGACCACGCAGGCCGCCGGTGTCCCTCAAAACATCGTCACCGGGCAAGCCAAGAAGGGCGCGCCCAACCCCGAGGTGGACCGGAAGGATGTGACCAGAACAACTTCAGTGCGCACAGACTGCGTGAAACGATTGTTTGCGCCGACTTCGGACGGTCGTCTGATCTCGATCAGCGCCAATACCGGCAAGATCTGCCCGGGCTTCGGCGGTGGCGACGGGACGATCAACCTGTGGGCCAACATGCCCAATATCACGCCCGGCTCGATCTATTCTACGTCTCCGCCGGTTGTCACGGACCACCTTGTTATCGTCGGTGGCGCGGTCAACGACAACGTCGCGACCACTTCACCCTCGGGCGTGATCCGCGCATATGATGTCAATACCGGCGAACTGGTGTGGAATTTCGACTCCAGGAAACCCGAAGACACGCAGCCGATCGCCAATGGTCAGACCTATTCGGAAAACGCTCCTAATTCGTGGAGCGTATCGAGTTACGATCCCGAACTCCACATGATCTATCTACCGATGGGCAACCAGTCACCTGACCAGTATGGCGTCGGTCACAGCGATGCTGTCGAGAAATACTCTTCATCGATCCTGGCGCTAGATGCCAATACGGGCAAACCGGCATGGGTGTTCCAGACCGTTCACCACGACCTTTGGGATATGGACGTTCCGGCTCAGCCGAGCCTGATCGACCTGACAATCGATGGGGTGAAAGTGCCAGCTCTGGTCGCACCAACCAAGCAGGGTGAGATTTATGTACTAAATCGCAAAACAGGCGAGCCCGTTCTACCGGTCACCGAGGAGCCCGCACCTGAAGGTGCAGTCAAGGGCGACTTCACGGCTCCTACCCAGCCTGTCTCGGCAATCTCATTCAAGCCAAAGCCGTTGACCGAAAAGGATATGTGGGGGGCAACGCCGCTCGACGAACTCGCCTGCCGTATCGCCTTCCGAAAAATGGACTATCAGGGCCGATACACACCTCCAACGGAAAAGGGCTCGATCATCTATCCAGGCAATTTCGGCGCATTCAATTGGGGCGCTGTAGCAGTAGACCCCAATCGGCAGATCATATTCGGTATGCCTGTCTACCTGGCGTTCACATCAAAGATGATACCTCGTCCCGATAAATTTGCCCGCGTCGTGACCAAGGACGGCGAGGCTGTGTTCAACGAGAATTTTGGCGCGCCCTACGCCGCCAAAATGGGCGCGTTCTTGTCGCCGATCGGCTTGCCCTGTCAGTCGCCGCCGTGGGGCTACGTGGCCGGAGTTGATCTCACCACCGGAAAGACGGTCTACAAACATGTCAACGGCACGGTGCGCGATCTCTCGCCGATACCCCTGCCCTTCAAGATGGGCGTGCCAGGCATTGGCGGGCCGATCATTACCAAGGGTGGTGTCGCCTTCCTGTCGGGTACGCTCGACTACTATGTGCGCGGCTACAATCTCAGGACCGGCGAGGAGATCTGGCGTGACAGGCTACCTGCAGGCGGGCAGGCAACACCTTCAACCTATGAAGGCTCCGATGGACGTCAGTACCTTGTAGTCGTTGCCGGCGGCCATGGTTCGACGGGCACGCAAGCCGGCGACGCCATCATCGCCTATGCATTGCCCAAGTCGGGCTGAATAGCGGCGCTCATGCGATACCTCGCCTGCCAAACAGGCTCGCATCATGAGCGGTTCCAATTGAACCAGAGCCCAGTTGGCGAAGAACGCTCCACTGAATGCCCGGTAATTTTGGGATCGAAACTATCGGGCATTCAAATGTCGGAAAGGCAAAACAATGAAATTGAGATTTGCTCTATCAGCCGCAGCCATTTCGTTTGGTGTCTTGCTACATACGAGCGCATTTTCGCAAACCGATGCTGAGCCTAATGAAGGCAGCACGTTGGCACAGGATTGTCGCGCTAACCCCGGGAATGGCCCGGGGAATAACGATAATGTTGGCGACACCGAGAATTTGACCGAGCAACTTGATCGTTGCAATGGCGTGATCAAACCCCCGAAAGTCGGGGATCAAGAAATTGTCGAGCCGGCCCCCCACGTCGGCACGACGCCGATTATCCCGCCTGGCGCTTTGCCGGAGCAAAATAAAGATGCTGTTACAGACGGGAACGGTTCCAAAACCAAAAAGGCAATCGATGCCGGATCGGGCGTCGATCAAATCGTGGCGGCAATTGGGAATTCATCCCAGGTTGCCGAGCAATTGGAGGCCTCCCACGACCAATCCCCAATCAACATCGTCAATATTTCCGTCGTGTTTCAAGGAGCCAAGACAGCCATCCTGAAGACATCGCTGCGCGAACATGAGAATGGCTTGGATAAGTTGCGCTCAGTGTTGTCGGCCAACCAGTTTTGGTCGCATGAACTCGCAGCCAAGGACGTGGCCGTCAAATTCATTGTCGCTGCGCAAATCGAGGACGATGACTCGATCACCGTATTCGTGCGATGAAAAATCGCACTGCTGGGCCTCAAAGCGAAAGCTTGCGAGGCCACAAAAACAGCGTGAAGGCCAAGAATATTGTGGAGCAATCGTGACTGTCCCACTCTGAAGGTTTTGGTTTTTTTGGCTGGTAGCGCCTTCTGGAGCGCCAACGCGGCTCTTTGGCTGGTGATCCGTCAAACAAATATGGCCGTTTTCTCAATCGTCACCAATCCTGCGCATCAGCACGGTGCGGCGGGCGACGTAACCGAGCGTCGATCCCTGCACGATAACGCTGAACAATACGACAGCATAAGTTGCAGCAAGGATCGTTGGCTTTGCGGGGTCTTCGGGAATTGCAAGCGCCAGCGCAATCGAGATGCCGCCGCGGATGCCCGCCCAGGTCAGAAAAAACACATTACGCGTTGACATCAACCGGTTCGCAAAGGGCATTAATGTGGGGGCTCCTACGGCAAGAAATCGGGCGGCGACCACGATTGGAATGGCCACCCCCGCTGCAAGTAATGCGCCCGTGTCGAACCGTAGAATCAGCACCTCCAGACCGATCAACAGAAACAGGAGCGAATTCAAAACCTCATCGATGATTGTCCACAGGCCGAAGACATAGGTTTCGGTGCGGTCGCTCATGGCGTCGCGGGGGCCGCGATATCCGATCAACAGGCCGGCGGCAACCACGGCAAGCGGCCCACTCATGTGAAGTCGCTGGGCGAGCGCATAAGTCGCGGTAACAAGGGCTAATGAAATGAGTACCTCGATTGCGTAATCGTCGATGACGCGCATGCCCCAGTAGGCAATGTAGCCCGTCACCATGCCAAGAAGGAGGCCGCCTCCAGCTTCGACGATCAGAAGTTCTGCGACGGCCGAGGTGCTGATGCGCTCGCCGCTGGCTCCTGTAGCAAACGCCAGCAGTATCGTGAACACTACAATACCTACGCCGTCATTGAACAACGACTCGCCCCGCATCTCGACCTCGATGCTTGCGGGAACTTTTACATTCTTGAGTGTGCTCATGACCGCCACCGGATCCGTTGGACTGATGAGGGCGCCAAAAACCAACGCCCAAGGCAGTGTCAGCGACTGGCCAAGGAAACCCGCCACCTGCCAGAACAAAACCCCGACGATGAAGGTCGAAGCGATCGTGCTGAAGGTCGCAAGCACGATCACCGGTACCGCGCGGCTGAACAGCTTTCTCAGATCGACATGGAGCGCGCCCGCGAACAGCAGAAATGCCAGTATCCCGTTCATGACGAACGCGGTGAAGTCGATCTGTAGCAAGGTTTTGGTCAGAGGCTCGAACAACTGCTGGTTCGGCAGCATAAAGTCTATGGCGACAAGAATGAGGGAAACCACAACGCTCATGGTGAGAAGGCCGATCGTGTGCGGCATCGGGAGAAACTTGTGATTGATCCACCCAAGTGCCGCTGAAAGCGTCAGAAGCAAAGCGGACATTTCAAAGATCGACAGCATCGGCTTTTTCCCAATGGTAGTGAGCAATATCCAGTCTGCGTGGATGTTGTCGCTGGAGGCATTTTGGCGTCCAGGTTCTCGATGTTCAGTGTGAGTGCGAACCAATCCACCTCTGGTGCGTTAAGGACACGAATTGACTGTTACGCAATTCCTTCTGTCCCACACATACATAAGGACGTTTTCATGACCAAGAAACAGGTTCCAGCAAACGCTCTCGTCGTCGTTGGCACAGGCAAAGGTGCCAAATTCTTCCGTAATGCGGGCGACCGCAACACTATCGAACTGGAGCCGGATGGCCAGATGAATGCCGGTGATATGGCGGATGACGGTCCGGCGGGCAAAAGCCCTCCGGAGCAATCCGGTAAAGAATCAATGGAGGCTACGTTTTCCAAACAATTGGCCAACCGGCTATACACCATGGTGCATGCGGGGAAATTCGACGATCTCGTACTTGTTCTAGATCCCGATACTTTGGGCGAAGTCCGGCCTCTATTGCACCAGGAAGTTCAAGACAGGCTGCGGTTTGATTTGGCCAAAACACTGACCAACAATTCCACCGATGACATCTTGAAATCCCTGAAAGCCGCATTGTGAGGTGACACCATCTGCAGGAGTGCCGGACTGTGCATGGCTCTGGCAATTTTGACCATGTCACCCACAATGCGCTGGCTCGGTGCATATGGAACCAGCAGCGCACCTCGACGTTTCTTATTGTGGCGGCGAAACTATTCGCCGGGTTTAGGAGCAATTATGAAACGCTTTTCAAATTTAACTATCGTTGCAGCTAGCGTCTCGCTACTGCTTTCATCGGTCCCAACTTTCGCAGAAATTGTAAATTACAAGGCGGATTTGACTGCTAAAGCAGAGGTTCCCGCTGCAGACTCCATAGCTACTGGTACGTCGGATATGACGTACGATACCGACGCGAAAAAGTTGAACTGGACAATTACATACAAAGATTTGAGTGGCGACGCGACCGCAGCTCATTTTCACGGCCCAGCCGATATTGGTGAGAACGCCAAACCTGTCGTCCCGATTGAGGGTGCCCTTACAAGCCCGATAGCGGGTGAAGCGACGCTCACCGATGCTCAGGCGGCTGACCTAGAAGCAGGAAAGTGGTACCTCAATCTTCATAGCGACAAGTTCCCCGGCGGAGAAATCCGAGGTCAAGTGGTTAAAGACGGCGCAATGTAGCTATATCCGAGCAACGGTAGGCTGGTTGCGACTAGACACGCGGCGGCGATACCTCTGATCGACCGGATTCTTAGCGGTGCCAGGTTGCGATAATTGCGAGTTCTGCGCGCACCAGCCAAGGAAGGTGATACTTTCATATTCGAATGCTACCGCGGCCGATCTTCCCGATACATTGTTCCCGTCAACGCCCTAACGTCAAAGCGGTATAAAAGAGTTTTGGGATGAAACTTAGTGAACGGCATTCGTGGCCGTGGCGCCGAATAAAATTCGGAGCCGTGGTGATTGTCAGTGCTGGCTGTGTCGCAGCTATCTTGGGAGGGGTGTTTGTCTGGTCGGGCGTCTTCGACGTAGCTGCAACAAGCAAGCATTCGTGGCCGGTGGCGGTGCTCATGCACTACACCATGAGACAATCAGTTGCGTTTCACGCCCCACATATTGATTCTCCCAACTTGGACGATCCGACGCTTATCCTTCGCGGCGCGACGCACTATGCGAGCGGCTGTGCACCATGCCATGGCGCTCCTGGCGAGTTGGCGTCGCCCATCGCACAGCAGATAACCCCAACACCGCCCGGACTTTATTCTGCTGGACGCGATTTCACTCCGAGCCAGCTTTTCTGGATCATCAAGAATGGCGTCAAGATGACTGCAATGCCGGCTTGGCCGGCACAGAAGCGCAATGATGAAATCTGGGCTTTGGTCGCCTTCGTCAAACACCTCCCGGATTATAATACCGAGGCATTTTCCAGGATCAGCGGCTGGAGCGGGACGGCATCGTTTCTTTCAGGCATGCCCGTGGTTGCGCCGGGTGGTAATTTCGATCCGAGCGTCT
The DNA here is from genome assembly GCF_055809095.1 of Mesorhizobium sp. G2-6-1. NCBI lineage: Bacteria > Pseudomonadati > Pseudomonadota > Alphaproteobacteria > Hyphomicrobiales > Phyllobacteriaceae > Mesorhizobium > Mesorhizobium sp. G2-6-1. Next base: position 3,943,220 of record NZ_CM147896.1, on the reverse strand, counting down.
GTGCCCGTTGCCATGGCCCCGATGGCAAGGGGCGAAATGGCGTTTCTCCCAAAATCGCCGGCCTGAGCGTCACGAGTATTCTTCAGTCATTGCGGGGCTATCGCGATGGCAGCAAGCCCAGCGGTTTCATGCAGCCTGTTGCAGCAGCCCTGACGAACGTGCAGATTGAGCAGGCGGCGAGTTACTATTCTGCTCTTCCTGACAAGATTCCCTCGCTATGAACGCGGGTTCACGCTTGCCGCTCGGTCTCTTCTCACCTGAAGGCGCGGGCGCGCGGGCCATTTCGCCGTTGCTTTGGGGGCTGATTTGGCTCTCGGTCGTCGTCGTCGTCCTTGTTACCATTGCTGTAGTCGTGGGCAGTTTCGTGCGGGCGAGAGGCAATCACGATCCCAGGCTGGTTGTGCCTACGAGATCCGGCCATGGTATCTGGTGGATCTATGGTGGTGTCGGAATTTCGACGATCATGTTGATGGTGTTTACGGGATGGACAGTCGTAATCATCGCCGACATCGCCAAGCCGCCGGCTGTTGCAGACCTCACCATCGACGTCTCGGCGCACCAGTGGTGGTGGGACTTCCACTATGGCGATTCCGATCCTGCCAAGGCATTCACCACCGCCAACGAATTGCATATTCCGGTTGGCGTTCCAGTGCATTTCAATTTGAGCTCACCTGACGTCATCCACAGCTTCTGGGTGCCAGCACTTGGGGGCAAAACTGACGTTATACCCGGACGCATCAATCAGATGTGGCTCCAAGCCGACAAGCCTGGCGTCTACCGAGGGCAGTGTTCTGAATATTGTGGAAAGGAACACGCCGAAATGGGACTTTATGTCGTTGCCGAACCGAAGGCCCAGTTCGAAGTGTGGAAATCAGCCCAGTTGGTTCCCGCAAAAATGCCAACCACAAATGAAATCCAGAGCGGCCTTGCCCGCTTTGTCGATCGGTGCGGCAAATGTCACAGCGTGCGCGGCACACCAGCACACGGTACCAAAGGCCCGGATCTTACCCATTTGATGAGCCGCTCAAAAATCGCCGCCGGTATGTTGAACAACAATATAGGTAATCTTTCTGGATGGATCGCACACCCTCAGGGTCTCAAGCCTGGCGCGCTGATGCCCGATATCGCCATGTCGGGCCCCGAATTTCAGTCAGTGCTTGCTTATGTCGAGACCTTGAGATGAAGGACGCGTGAGATGAGCGTTACCAAATACGAACGAGTTCCTGAAATCCGAAGCCTGGCGGACGATCCTGACCTGCCACGACGCCTCGAAGCGTTGTGGGAAACCAAGCCTGGTTTCTACGGTTGGATCGCCTCTGTTGACCACAAGTCGATTGGCATACGCTACCTCGTAACCTCTTTCGTCTTTCTGTTGCTGGGTGGGCTCGAAGCGCTGGTGATGCGCATTCAACTCGCTCAACCAGGCGTGCATGTGTTGACCGCGGAACAATATAACCAACTATTCTCCATGCACGGCATCACCATGATTTTTCTCTACGCATTGCCGGTGCTGTCAGGATTTTCAAATTTCCTGTTTCCGCTGGTGCTGGGAGCCCGCGATATGGCATTCCCGCGCCTCAACGCGTTCTCCTACTGGGTCTATCTCGGAGCCGGCATCTTCATGTATGCAAGCTTCCTCGTCGGGGCTGTGCCCGATGACGGTTGGTTCAACTACGCGCCGAATTCACTGAAGGCGTTCAGCCCCGGTCCCAACATGGACTTTTATGCACTGGGGATGATTTTCCTGGGCATCTCGACCACGGTCGGTGCCGCAAACTTCGTCGTCACCGTTCTCAGGATGCGGGCGCCGGGGATGTCCATCAATCGCCTGCCGATCCTTGTCTGGGGCACCACCACGGTTTCAGCTGGCATCCTTCTCTCAGTACCGGCGGTGAGCCTGGCATTCTTCATGTTGTGGCTCGATCGCCAGTTCGGCACCCATTTTTTCAACGCCCAGACAGATGGTTTGCCGCTGCTCTGGCAGCATCTGTTCTGGCTGTTTGCCCATCCGTGGGTTTACATCATCGTGTTGCCCGCCATGGGTCTGGTTTCTGACGCGCTGCCAATTCTTTGCCGCCGACCTATTGTGGGCTACACGCTGGTAGTGCTGGCAACCGTTCTGACCATGGTGCTGGGGTTCGGCGTCTGGGTCCACCACATGTTCGCAACCGGCCTGCCGCTTATCGCCTCCTCCTTCTTTTCCGGCGCCTCTTTCATCATCACCATCCCGAGTGCTGTTGCGACCTTTGCCTGGGTGGCGACGATCTGGACCGGGCGGCCGGTATTCACAACGGCGTTTCTCTATTTCGCCAGTTTCATCGTGATGTTCGTCATTGGTGGGGTATCGGGCGTGGTAACAGCCGCTGTACCGGCCGATCTTCAACTCACCGACACCTATTTCGTCGTCGCCCATATCCACTACGTCCTTATCGGCATCAATTTGTTCGGGGTTCTCGGCGCGCTCTATTTCTGGTTCCCCAAAATTGCTGGGCGCATGCTCAATGAGCGGCTCGGACAGTGGAGTTTCTGGATCATATTCATCGGCTTCAACGTCGCCTTCCTGCCCATGCACCTGACTGGCCTGATGGGAATGCCGAGGCGGATCTATACCTATCCGGAAAGCATGGGGCTCGGGGGAATCAACATGATCTCGACTGCCGGCTCATTCCTTCTCGCCGTCGGCATTCTCCTGCTTTTGGGAAACGTCTGGATCAGCCTTCGCAAGGGTCTTATCGCGCCAGACAATCCATGGGATGCACCGACGCTCGAATGGTCGACTTCCTCACCGCCACCGCCTTATAATTTCGCACTTGTTCCCGCCATAGCGAGCCGACACCCTTTATGGGAGGACCGGTTGCGGGAAGGATCCGGCCGCTCCATGCTGGATCGTGGTTTTGTCCTCGATCAAGGCAAGGAGGCATTGGCAACGACGGTGCTCGACGCTGAACCGGACGTTATCCTCAAAATGCCGGAGGATTCGCCATGGCCATTCATCCTGACCCTTGCCATCAGTTCGGGGTTTACCAGCATGTTGGTGCGATCGTGGTGGGGGACAGCGGTCGCGGCCATAGGCATCGCCCTTTGCCTTGTCTTCTGGCTGTGGCCAAAACGACAACTCTTGCAGATAGCGAGGGCGGGTCATGGCTGAGTTGAGCCTTCGATCCGGGGAGGAAGACATTGCGGTTCGGCTGTTGCCGATCGGCAGCCCGGGCCGAAAGTCATCGGGCTGGTTCGGCATGATGATGCTTATCGCGACCGAAGTGCCGCTTTTTGTCTATCTGCTGTTCAGCTACTTTTATTTCGTTATCTGGAGCAATGGTGCTTTCCTGCCAAAGGACCCTCCGAAGTTTGATCTGTCCGGTCCTGATACAATAATTTTGCTGTTGAGCAGCGTCTTCGTCTGGTGGGGCGAGAAAGGCGCGCGCAAAGGCAGCCGCCGACAATTGTCGCTGGGGTTGCTCGGAGGCATAGTCCTCGGGGCTATTTTCGTCGGAGTGCAATTGCTCGAGTGGTCGGGCAAACCCTATCGGTTCAACTCTAGCGCCTACAGTTCGTTGTATTTCACCATTACCGGCTTTCATCTTGCCCATGTCGTTGTCGGCATGTTGATTCTGTTGATTTTACTGGTCTGGTCGCTGCTCGGATACTTCGACAGCAAACGACATGCCCCCGTCGCCATCGGTGCCATCTACTGGCATTTCGTCGATGCGGTTTGGCTCGTCGTGTTCTTCACTATCTATGTCAGCCCGTATCTAGGGTCAGGACTCATTGATCTGGTTGGACTGGTATGAGCAAATTTGTTCGGATACGAGGAGAAAGCCCACAGGAAACCATCCGGTTTTCAAGGGCTTGCGACACTGTAGGCGGGCAAATTTGCCATATCCACCCGGACGGCGAAACGGCTGCGACCTGCGTCGTCGAACCACTCGACCGGGGGTGGACCCCGCTCTTCGCGCTTCTCTTTGCATCTCATTGCCGTTTCAGCCGCCATTCCAATCACATTAATGAGTCCTGACCCTAGGATAACCCATGTCGACCACCCCTCACGCGAACGGTCTAAATATCGGTCACCCCGCACCGCAACGGCATCAGTCTCATCCCTCTCTGCTCCTGTTTGTTTTAATGGGTGCGCCAATGGCATGGCTGATCCAGCTCCTTTTCGGCTTCGCTTCAACCAGTTATGTCTGCACAGATGCAAGACATGGTGCCGTTCCAGGCTGGATGGGCCCCATGATCATTGGATTCAATTTCGCGGGATTGGCAATTGCCGCTGCCGCCCTGACATTCTCGCTGACGTTGCTCAGACGGACCACCCATGAGCATCGTCAACGTTCGGGCGCCATCATGGACGCTGGCGAAGGGCGCACGCGATTCCTTGCGGTCTGGGGCGTTTTTATTTCACTCGTCTTTATCGTCGCAATGCTAGCCAATTCGCTCTCATTATTTCTGGTGCCACTATGCAGAACCTGATGTTCAATCGAGCAACAAATTTTTGGCGCTTTGCCGTCGCGGTCGTATTGATCGGTACCATCACCGCTTGTTCGAAACCGCAGGCGGCGAGACTTGCTGGCAACCCCGACAACATAGGCGACCCCGCAAAGGGACAAGCGCTGATCGAAAAGCTCGGTTGTGGATCCTGCCACGATATTCCGGGCGTCGTTGGTGCGCATGGCATGGTCGGGCCACCGCTAGCCCGGATGGCTAGCCGTCAATACATTGCCGGAATGCTGCGCAACACGCCCGACAATATGGTGCATTGGCTGCGGTTCCCGCAAAAAGTCGTTCCCGGCAATGCCATGCCCAATCTCGGCATATCGGATGGCGACGCGCACCAGATCGCCGCCTATCTGGCGACGTTGAAATGAGACATGCAGGGGCACGGCTGGGGGCGGCGACTGCCAGCGAAGGAGCACGCTGGGCCTGCGCCAGTTTTGCTGCCGGTTTATTGGTTCTGGCCGCACTTTGGCTCGGTCCGTTGACGCCATTAAGCCGGACGGCATTCTCGCCGCACATGCTATTGCATCTGGGAATTGTGGTGGTTGCCGCGCCTTTCATGGCATTCGGTCTCGCATATTATTTGCCACCATTTACCGGCTTCGGCAATGCGTTGTCGTGGAGCCTGTTGGCGATGTTAGTCGAGATGGTTGCTGTCTGGGGCTGGCACATCCCGCTACTGCACGATGCGGCAAACCGCAATACGAACCTGTTTGTCCTTGAGCAGGCGTCTTTTCTTCTGGCGGGCCTAGCCGTCTGGACCGTCGCTTTTGCCGCGAAAAGTCGTGAGACGGCACCGGCAGCTGCACTCGCGTTGTTCTTCACATTCACGCATATGACAATGTTCGGGCTCATTCTAACGCTTGCGCCAAAACTACTTTACGACCCCGATCTCTGTCGCGGCGCATTTGGGCTGGATAGACTACAAAACCAACATCTGGGCGGCGTGCTCATGGCGGTAGGCGGGGGCCTGCCTTACCTGATCGGTACGGGTTGGACGATGTCGAAATTGCTGCGCTGAGGTCACGCTATCTGGCGCGGCCGCGCGTATCAATCACTGAGCGGCTTTGGCTCCAGAAGTTGTATAGCGTCGATGTCGACGAAGGGCAGATCTACCCCTGCACCTATCTCACGCGCTGAGCAGATAAACACACGATCTTCATCCCGCTTGGTGTCTTTGCCCGTGACCAGATTCACGCCGAAAGTCTCGGAAACCGCCGCCTCAATCTCGTCGAGGAAGCGACGGTACTCTTGTAAGCGGTGGCGCCGTTGGCATTTGCCGATGATGCGACCGGTGGCGATATCATGCGAACAGGGATGTTGTACCGTGACGCGTGTAGCCATGATTGCGCCGTTCGATTTGGCCCGCACGCTTCGGCAGCACCGGCTGCGTGCGACCCAGTACCTGAATAGGGCATTTTTCGTCGACGCATAGGACCAGCGCATCGTCAGATGGTGCAATGTGGAGTCCGACGATGTCACGCATCCTCTTGAAGAACAAGGGATCGCGAACAACTGAGGCGTTTGCTACGAGAGTCGGCTGACGTTCTGGCTGATCCGCCTGAACGTGCTATACTCATAGGCGAGCAACCGATACCTACGGGCAATCTTACCTTGTCCAGTGCCAAATTTGATCAAAAGCAATGCAATGATACGCTGATTCAACGTCACGATGGTTAGAGAGCAGAGTCTTTTGGAACCTATTTGATGATTGATGGTTCGATCTCACATTACGATTATTTCCCAGTGACTGCACAAGTTGGTCGCTGACATATTGCCTATCAGAGGAGACATTTCCGCCTTTGCATCTTTCAGACGATACGCTTACTCAGATTGGTTTGACGTCCCCAGATGAACTCCGGTTTCTGACAGGAGGCGGAGAGCTCGGCTGTCTTATCGCCAAGTTCGCTTGGGCTTCCACTCCCTTGGGCCCAATCTCTACATGGCCTGGATATCTCAAGACGACAATCTCATTCATTCTTAGATCACAGGTCCCCATGGCCACGCTTTGGGGTGCCGATGGCGTGATGATCTACAATGATGCCTACTCGGTCGTTGCCGAAACGCGCCATCCACACCTTCTTGGCTCTAAGGTGAGGGAGGGATGGCCAGAGGTGGCAGATTTCAACGATAATGTCATGAAAGTTGTATTGGGCGGGGTACGCTATCGTATCGCGACCAAAGCCTCACCCTCAACCGCTCAGGACGGCCGGAATCCGTGTGGCTGAATCTGGACTATTCCCCAGTTCTGGACGACCAGGCTGTACCCGCCGGGGTAATCGCAATCGTTGTTGAGACTACCGAAAAGGTCCTGGCAGAGCGCTGGCAATCCAGTGAGCGAGAACGCCAGCGACAAATGTTTGAACAGGCACCCGGTTTTATGGCTATGTTGAGCGGCTCGCAACATGTCGTGGAACTAACCAATGCTGCTTACATGCAACTGATTGGTCATCGCGACATCCTTGGCTTGCCTATCCGCAGTGCGTTGCCGGAAGTTGAAGGACAAGGATATTTCGAATTGCTCGATGAGGTCTATCGCACCGGCGAGCCATTCATTGGTCATGCGTTGAAAGCGCAACTGCAACGTGAACCCGACGCCCCCAAAGAAGATCGTTTTTTAGATTTTGTCTATCACCCGGTTCGCAACCCTGATGGAACTGTAACAGGTATTTTTGCACAAGGGGTAGACGTCACCGAACGTGTCCGGACCGAGCAGACCCTGCGTCAGAACGAAGCCAAATTCCGTACATTCGCGGAAGCAATGCCCAACCATGTCTGGACAGCGACACCTGATGGTCAGTTGGATTGGTTCAATCCTCGAGTGTACGACTATTCTGGAAAAAGCCTGGGAGAACTTGATGGCGAAGGGTGGGCCGGTATCGTCCACCCGGATGATCTCGAAAAGGCAGTGAAGAGATGGGCACACGCTCGTGTCATCGGGATGCTCTATGAAACAGAGTTCCGTCTGCGGCGCCACGATGGAGCTTATAGATGGCATATCGCAAGGGCGGTTCCGATCCACGACGCGTCCGGTAACGTGTTGCAATGGATCGGCTCGAATACTGATATTGACGATCAGAAACGAACTGCCAAGGCCTTGTTCGAAAGCGAGCGCCGCTTGCAGCTTTCCCAAGAGGCAGCTGGCATTGCCGCTTTGGAACTGGACATTGCCTCCGGTGAAGTATTTGGCTCTGAAGGGTTTTGGAGCCTTTGGGGCTTGAGCCCGCGCGATAGTGTTCACATCAGCGTTCTGGAAAACATCGTGTTGCCAGAAGATAAGAACATCCGCTCCAACCCCGACACCCGTCGCGAGGGCACGGCTATTCCTCATGTCGAGTACCGCATTCGTCGCCCCGACACCGGCGAACAGCGATGGTTATCGCGACACATCGATTTTCAGTACGATACTGCAGGCAAACCTGTGAAAATGTATGGCGTCATGCAAGATATCACTGAGCGCAAGGAAGCTCAGTCTCGCCAGACTACGCTCACCCATGAACTCGAGCATCGCATCAAGAACATTCTTGCCACCGTATCAGCCATCGCATCCCAAACCTTGCGCAACACTGATCTGGATACCGCCAGGGCTGCATTCACCGACCGGCTACGTGTGCTGGCACAAGCCCACGACATCTTGAACAGCACAAAATGGACCACTGCATCGCTCAACCAGGTGGTTGAAAGCGCAGTAGCAATTCTTCCAGAAACCCAGATTTCCATTTCAGGCCCGCCAGTTCAGATTGCACCCAAAATGGCGCTGTCGTTGGCGCTGGCGGTAAACGAACTCGGAACCAATGCGCTGAAATATGGTGCGCTATCTGAACCTGAAGGGAGTGTGACGATAGACTGGACGCTGAACGTCTCCTATCCTGAAAATCCCCAACTGATCTGGCGGTGGCGTGAGTTAGGAGGGCCGGCGGTCACGGCGCCATCCCGCAAAGGATTTGGCAGCTTTTTAATAGAAAAGGTTTTCGCGACAGATTTTGGTGGCGATGTGCGGATCGAATATCCTGTCGGAGGCGTTGAGTGTGTACTTACTGCACCGCTGCCCGTAGTTGCGACCGTTCCAGAACAGGCCAAATGATTTGAAAGTTTCTCACTCGAGCGTACTCGTGGTTGAAGATGAAGCCCTATTGCTGTTCACAATTGCAGATGAACTGCGGGAGGCAGGGTTCAGGGTTTACGAGGCAATAAATGCGGATGTTGCTATAACCGAGCTCGAGAACCATGAAGACATTGGGGTTCTGTTCACCGACATCGATATGCCTGGCTCGATGGACGGGCTGCGGTTGTCCGCTGCTGTCCGTGATCGATGGCCCCCGATCAAAATTGTGGTTACATCCGGAAAGCACAAACCGGATGCAGGTTTGATGCCAAATGGCAGCGTGTTCATGTCTAAACCGTACGCTGCCGCAAAAGTAGCGGCGACGATGCGTCAATTGCTGGCCGTCTAGGCGGACAGTTGGCCCATTTACTGGCCATGGCGGTGTTTGTTCCGAGTTTGTTTTCGGGTGGTTGAGGCGCGCAACGGTTTTTGCGAAGAGCCGCGCTTTTCTTCATTGTCGGTCAACGACCCATTCGCGGTTACTCGCAGTCTCAGACAATTTCAGAGTCAAATTGCTTTTGCCAAGCGCAGCAGCCCTAGCATTTCGATGACAGTACCGGTGCGAAACGCTATGTAGGTGGGAACCTCAACTCCATGAAAGCGGCGTTTGAAAGCCGCCTGGCCTTTCAGGTTGAACTTTCGTCGATTGATGAAATTTGAGTTATATGCGCTCTGGAAAGTGCCGCGCCAGAAATTGCTTTCGGAAAACCTGCTCGGTTGAATGGCGGCAAGCGGCGACAAGCCCAAAGTCACCATTGAAATTTTCTCCTGGCGTAAACGGTCTATTGAAAATTTGGTAAGCCCGACTTCAGCATGTGCCGACACGGTGCTGTATTTACGTTTGAACGCGGTCGTATAGCCGATACATTCACCGCCTCTGAAAAGAGGGTCAAAATCGATGAGGGCTGCGAGTTGCCGATCTGGTCCAAGCAGAACGAAGCGGCGCATGTCGACACCAAGTTGTGCCGCAAATGGTCGATTCAGAAATTTCATCTCCCATCGGTGAACGATCCGCCCCGCGCGCCAGTTCGTGGAAAGCCTTTCAAACTCATCGTGCATTATGGTTTGATCGTCGGCTTCCGCCAACGTATAGCCATTTTTGAGTAGCCATCGCTCAGAATAGCGAACAGTTTCGTTTGGCTTTCCCGAGAAATCGTGCCCCGGTAAGTCGAGTCGCGTGTCGATCCCCAAGCGATTGACCTTATAGCCAAGCCCGGAAAGCACCCGCGCGGTTTGTTCACTGATCTGCACGAACCACGGATTGTTTCCAGCTTCGGTGAAACGCCGAATATAGTCCGCATGGTCGGCCGCATCGGCGACCGGATCACCGAGCGCAAAGTGATGACCCATTTTTGTTCCGAAAGCGATGTACCCGTTGTCATCGCCAAAATAGGATAAAGCTGACTGAACAACTGTCGAATAGGCGAGCGAAAAATCTCCATATTGATGGAACAATGCCAGTCGGTCTTGTAAAGAAACGTCCGAAGCCACCTTTGGCGCGCGCGCATCAAGGAAGCGATCGATTCGGACGCGCAACGGAGGCATGATTAGCTTTCTCATCGTTAGGGCATGTGGGGGATCAATTTCGGTTATCGCAAGCCTGCACAGGCCGCTTTGGCGCATTTGACGTCGATCATAGGCACATCTGTGTGAGATTGACCACAATCGTTGAGAATCTACATTGATGTGAAACGGGAATTGAGAGCATGACCGACAAGCAGAGTGAAAAGGTGGTCGTGATTGGCGCTGGTTTGGCAGGCTTAACCGTTGGCCACACGCTGTTGAAGGCTGGCGTGCCCACAGTCATCCTTGAAAAAGAGTCCCGAGTCGCAGAACCTTGGCGGCGGCGGCACAAGAACCTTTCTCTCAATACCCATCGCAATCTATCGGCGCTTCCTGGCGTCGACTATCCGAAAGGGACTCCTGCCTTTCCGCATCGTAATGCGGTAATCAGCCATATCGAACAATTCAAGGACAAATACCAACTGCCTGTTCAATTTGGCGTTTCCGTCGAAGAAGTCATTTTCAATGGCAGCCACTGGGTAGTACGTAGCAATGTTGGCGTCCATCTAGCGCGCCATGTAATCATTGCAACGGGACGCGACCAGAAACCGTTCATTCCTCCTTGGCCAGGTATTCAGAATTTTGTCGGCCAGATCATTCATTCGGCAGATTTTGCGGACAGGAATGCCTATGAAGGACAAAAGATTTTGGTCGTCGGCGCTGGGAATTCTGGGTTCGATGTCCTTAATCATCTGGCAGGCGCAAAAACCGCAAATATCTGGCTATCGGCGCGAAACGGACCGTCCATTCTGCCCAAGCGAATAAGCAAGGTCGCAATCCAACGGCTTTCAACGTTTCTGGCCCCGCTGCCACTAAAGGTTGCGGACGCATTTATAGCAATCACACAACGACTTGCTTTTGGCGACTTGACCAAATTCGGATTGCCGCCAGCACCCTCTGGTGGCGCGAGCCGTCTAGATACCGACCATATCGCAATCGCGACCGACGATGGTGCGATCCAAGCGATCAAGGCAGGTAAAATCGTCGTCGTCACCGGAGTGGAGAGATTTGAGCGCGATCGTGTGTTCATGGCCGACGGAACGTCGATTGATCCAGACATAGTCATTGCAGCGACCGGCTACAGCACCGGGCTGAATGAAATGCTTGGCAAATTGGGCGTCCTGGACAGCAAAGGTGTGCCACTTTTTAACGGACATGAAACGAACCCGAATTTGCCGGGATTGTGGTTTATCGGAATGCGCCCCGGCATTGAAGGCTATTTTGCCATTGCCCGAGTCCATGCAAATGCAATCACACGGAAAATCGCGCATAGCAAGTGAGCGACCCGCAAGCAATTGACCGGATATACTCAGCGGCTGGATGTTCAAAAGGGAGGCTGTGACGGACGAGATTGGTCCAGGGAGCGGACCAACGATCGGCACCCCAAAGTATACGACGAAGCGGGCTATCCGGTTGCCACTATTAGATTTTCCGATTTGGTTTCCGACAGAGAGGGCGAGCTCGGTGGGCATGCGGCAGCATCTAACGATTTTGCACAATTTCGTATCATTGTGAGAACAAAAAGGCGGCTCGCGCGTTTACACGACAGGCGATCCCCGCCTTATGGAGAACACCATGGACTGGAACCGCGTCGAAGGAAACTGGAAGCAGATGAAAGGTAATGTCAAAGAACAGTGGGGCAAACTCACCGACGATGATCTGGATGTGATTGCTGGCAAACGAGATCAGCTGGAAGGCAAGATTCAAGAGCGTTACGGCCTCGAAAAGGATCGCGTAAAGCAGGATGTTGACGCTTGGTACGGAACCCAGCGATGGCCGGACTGAATTCCGATAGAAGTTAGCAAAGAAAGCCCGCTGGCCATATAGTCAGCGGGTTTTCTTTTGGAATAATTGTTGGACGGATCGGGGGTTTTGGATTGCCCTCATAATGCTTTGCGGAAAATCAACCTCCTCGCACCGCCACTTACAAGGTTGTGTCGGAAGACATCAAACGACAGACCATCGAAAGACGCCATTTGCAGCATCGCTAGCTCGCTGCAAAAAACTTATCAACTGACAAGGCCGACACTCTGCTGTTTTTACGCACAAGTCAGCGCCAAATATTCTGGTGACGACACATTCAGTGGAACATCTGGTGGTGTTTGAAGTTAAGGTCGAGCGGAGTTGATCCAGCTCGTTCACTTCAGACTTCTTCCAAAAGTGAATATCGCGGTGCATGAAATCTCCGTTGCATCAGGCGCGATCGGGCAATCTCAAGGAGATATCTATGAACAAGTTTCTGGCAACCACAGCACTTACTATCGTCCTGCTTGGCGGCAACGCCTTTGCAGCCAATATGGCACCGATGGCGATGTATCAACAGCAGCCGACCGACATCTTGGCGTCGAAGTTCATTGGGATGCGTCTTTACGCGACTGAAAAAGATATGACAGCAGATGCCGTCGTGAAGCCAGGTGCAGAAAAGGGATGGGATGACATTGGCGAAGTCAATGAGGTTATCCTAAGCCGTCAGGGTGAAGTCAAAGCTGTTGTGCTTGGCGTCGGTGGTTTTCTGGGAATAGGGGAAAAAGATGTCGCCATTCCCATGAAAGATATCAAGTTCGTCAGGGATGGCGACAATGCCGACGATTATTTCCTGGTGGTCAACGCAAACAAGCAGATGTTAACCGATGCACCAGCCTATGTTGCTCCGACAGCGATGGCTGACAACTCGACGAATGTGACGACCCCTGCCTCACCATCAGGTGAAACGACACTGGTTCGGCCAGATGTAACGCGCGAAGGTTATCGTGCAACCGAAATGACGGATTTGACATCTGAAAATCTCACCGGAGCGCATGTCTACGGGCCAAAGGATGAAGATATCGGTGAAGTCGACAAGCTGGTTCTGAACGCCGATGGCTCAGTCAAACAACTCGTTATGAACATCGGCGGGTTTCTCGGGATGGGAGAGCATCAAATCGCTGTTGGCCTCGATCAACTCAATATCATGAGAAACGAAAAGGGTGATGATGTTCGCGTTTATATCGACTCTACCGAAGAGACATTGAAGGCTCAGCCCGAATACGAAGACAAATGAAAATCCATGTGGCCCGAGGCCGTGAACCTCGGGCCGCAACAGCGTTCTGCAGAAACGTGAGATGTGTGGAGCACCAGTTCAATGAATCGCTTCAGTGGAGGTTTGCCGACTCGTCGGGAACCGATGGTTCTTGAACTGGTTATTCTCTCAAGCAAAGGAGGAAATCAACATGAACACTTCAACACACGCACGCCTTGTTTCATCATCCGATGTGAACGGGACTGAGGTTTACAGCCGCGAAGGGTCGCACATTGGGTCGATCGACCACCTTATGATCGACAAGCAATCTGGCAAAGTTGCTTATGCGGTGATGGGCTTTGGCGGTTTTCTCGGGATTGGCGAGGACCATCACCCGGTTCCCTGGAGCAAGCTTCAATATGACACCAGTAAGGATGGCTTCACGACCGACATCACAGAGCAAGAAGTCAAAGGCGCGCCGGAGCGCAACGACAACTGGTATGCGGATCGCGATTGGGAACGCCGGACCCATGAACACTACGGGGTTCAAAATTACTGGCTTTGACAAGTCATCGTTAAATTGATTGCGGCCCCGAACGGGACCGCAATCTGTTTGTGAAGCTGTTAAACAAATTGAACTTCCGTCCCGACCTGAAACTGAAGAATTCTATGGGATCATCACATGCCCAAGGAACAGGGGATTTTTCTTAAGACGACTGACCGGGACTGGTTCACCGTTCACCGGGGAGCTTCTCCCGTTCTTGGCACCGCGATCCACAATGGGCATGAAGTGAGGTACGATCTGGAAAGCCAGATGGTCCTTCCAGAAGATGAACGGTTACGCGAGGAAGATCCCTTCACCGAATTCATAATCCGTGATCTCCCAAATCGCGTTGCCTTTCATAGATCCCGCTTTGCTGTAGATCTCAATCGAGCACGTGACCAGGCAGTGTACCTGTCGCCTGAACAATCGTGGGGGCTTGAGGTATGGGAGGACGAACCATCAGATGAAATGATCGGACAATCGCTTCAGATGCACGATCACTACTATATTATGCTCAAGACGATGCTGCGCGAACTCGAAGAGCAATACGGTCGTTTTGTAGTGCTGGACATCCATAGCTACAATCACCGTCGCGATGGACCTGACACTCCCGCAAGCGATCCGGACGCCATGCCGGAAATCAACATCGGCACGCATTCAATGAACAGAGAGAAATGGGCTCATGTCGTTGATCCCTTCATTGAGAGGCTGGGAGAATGTGAGCTTCGTGGGCAAAAGATGGATGTGCGAGAAAACGTGGCGTTTCAGGGCAAAGGGGAGCAAACCCGGTTTATCCATTCCATGTTTCCTGACACCGGCTGCGCCATAGCGATCGAGTTCAAGAAATTCTTCATGGACGAATGGACCGGAAAACCTGACCGCGAGGCGCTTGTCGCGATGCGGAGCATGATCCGATCAAGCTTGCCGTTGCTTGAGGCCATCGTTGAAGATACGACATGAACACGGCCGCACGGAAAACCCGGACAATCGGGGCGATCATATCGTCTCTGGCAACAGCAAAACCAATTCGCGAAACGCTGCGGTCAGGTGCGCGGCTGCACATCGATCGCCCACTTCCCTTCATCGTCGTGTATCAGGAACAAGGTGAAGTTCGACAGGCCGCCCATGATATTACAACGTCAAATGCGTGTTACCTTGTTTCTCCGAACCTTGCCGCAGACATCAGTACTCTGAACAAGCTAAGTCGTGAAATGATCGACCGGTTCGGGGCGTTTCTGATGATTGTCGTGTCCGAATTCGTTCAGGACAGACATCTCACCGACGACAGCCCCTATTTGCCCGACTTCGATATCGAGCTACGGACCGTACCGCGAGCAGACACACAGGCGGCAATGAACGCGACGGTCAAAGCGATCGAGGCTGTCGCGGTCAAATATCGCTCCCCAGTTCTTTCTACAGCCATTACGCAAAGAAGTGACGATACGATGCTCGATGGCCTTGATCCGTCGATCGGACTGCTCTCAATGCGTTTCGCGCCCATCTACAAACAACCCGACGGCGACGCGGTCTATCCCGATCTGCGCGAACGCGTGGTTGCCAATATATACGACGCGCTTCTTCACGGCGCTGCCGCATTTTCCAAGGCCAACGGGGCAGTTGAGCTGTTGTCGCACCGTGCTCTGGGTCGCCGTTCATTTGTGGACACCGTAAAAAAGCTGGACAAGCAGATCGATCGGGTTTGCGCCTCTTTGATTTTCTCATGGCGATAACGCCGATCAACACTGCGGCAGCGTGGGAAGAATTCAACGAGCACGAGCGGGAACGTGCGCCAAACTTCCTCTATCGTCCACTTACGGTCGACGTGGACACTGAGAAAAAAGCTCTTCACGCCCTAGCTTTCGAAAATCTGGAAGATCCGGTCCTCTACGAAATATACCGTGAAAAACAGCAGGAACTTGATCTCCAACTGACCGCAATCAACATGAGAGGCACGCCACGGTTCAGAGAGGCCACTAGGCTTCTGTACGGCCCTGTCGAAGCGGAGCTTTTACGTCTTGGGGAGGATATCCTTTCGCTTCCTGTGCCTCAGGGAACTGCGTTGAAGGGAGAAGGCGGTCTCGACGGTCACGTTGATTGCTACGAATTGAAGGAAGCGGCCAGTCGGATGGTTGCGGCTTATCGAGCAGAATATACGGGGTTTGAAGCTGAGATCGTAATTCGCGATGATTTGCCGGCAGGTATGATGGTATCGGGGCGATGCCTGATGATATCGCGCAGCACCCGCATGACACGTGGTCGAGTCCATGCGTTACTCAGCCATGAAATAGGGGTTCATCTCATGACGCATTTTGCGGGTGACGCACAAGGATTGAAAATTTTCGGTACGGGTCTTGCGGGCTATGAAGGAACACAGGAAGGATTGGCAGTATTCGCGGAATATCTTTCCGGTGGGCTTACAACGGGCCGTTTGCGACTTCTAGCGGCGCGGGTCGTCGGTTGTGCGGCCATGTTGGAAGGGGCGAGTTTCATTGAAACCTATCGGATGTTAACGCGGGAACACGGATTTTCCGCCGGTGCCGCGTTCAACCTAACTGTGCGGCTCTATCGCTCTGGTGGCTTGGCAAAAGATGCTATTTATCTGCGCGGCCTGCGCGACGTTCTGCAACATGTTGGCGCGGGAAAATCGCTCGATCCATTCTGGCTCGGAAAATTCTCGAAAGCCCAGTTTCCAATGATTTATGAACTTGCAACACGCGGATTGCTCAAAAGGCCGCCGATCACTCCCGCATTTCTCAAAGGCATTTGTGCAGAAAAGCGTCTTGCTGCAGCTCGTGCAGGCATGACGCCTGCCGACCTTATATCAGGTTAGGACAAACCCATGCGCATCGCTTTTTTCGTCAATGCCATCAAGGATGAATATCCCCGTTACACAACAACAGTTTTCGCGTTGGCCGCTCGCACCCGCGGGCACGAGGTTTGTTACATTACGCCTGGGGATTTTGTATTGCGGGCCGACGATACGCTCCATGTCAGCGTGTTGAACCTGCCTGACAAAACGTTTCAGAAAGTTGAGACACTTCACAAGGCGTTACAGTCAGATGAAACCAGACGCGAAACAATCGATGTGACGGAAATCGATATCCTCATGCTGCGCAACGACCCGTCCCAGGATACCGAAAAACATCCGTGGGCCGCGCACGCTGGCCCCATGTTCGGTCGACTTGCGGCGGACCGAGGTGTTTTGGTGGTCAATGATCCAGACGGACTGGCACTCGCCCAGAACAAACTATACCTGCAAGGATTTCCCAAAGCCGCACGTCCTGCCTCGCTGATTTCGAAAAACCTCGAAGAAATCCGCGATTTCATTGGTACTCAGCCGAAGGGGGTCATTATCAAGCCGTTGCAGGGGTCGGGCGGCAAGAATGTGTTTAAGATTGACGGTCCCGATGATGCAAACATCAATCAGATATTCGAGGCCGTAAGCGAAGAGGGTTACATGATTGCGCAAGGCTTCATGCCAGAGGCCAAAGATGGCGATGTTCGGGTATTTGTGATGAACGGAATACCGCTGGAAAGCGATGGGAACTACGCAGCATTGCGACGTGTGCCCGCTAAGGGGGATGTACGTTCCAATATGCACGCTAAGGGCACTGCGGTGAAAGTCGAGGTGACTGATGAGATTCTTGCAGTGACGGAACTGGTTCGACCCAAGCTCATTCACGACGGGCTCTTCATGGTCGGCTTGGATATCGTCGGCGACAAAATTCTAGAGATCAATGTGTTCACACCGGGTGGCATGTGGAGCATTTGCGACATGCAAGGCATCGATTTTTCAGAGACGGTCATCAAATCGCTGGAAAAGAAACTTGCGATGCGCGCAGGCAGCCAGGGCACTCTTTCGAACCGAGAACTGGCCGTGCTCTGATGTGGGGCGATCTGATTACAGAATTCGGGCGGGAGCCGAGCTTGCCTGTGAGCGTAATTGTAGCACGCACGCTTGCGACAGTTGTATTTTGCGGCCTCATTGGGCTGGAGCGTGAGGCGGCGCAACGTCCGGCCGGTTTGCGCACACACATGTTGATCGGTCTTGCTGCTTGCATCTACTGTCTTCTGACCCTCGCACTTTTGTCCCGAGCGACCGAATTCGGCGAAACTGTGAGGATGGATCCCCTGCGAATCATTGAAGCTGTCACGGGTGGTGTTGCTTTCCTTGCAGCAGGTCTGATCGTATTTTCCCAAGGAAAAGTGCGTGGGCTGACGACGGGTGCCAGCATGTGGGTTGCCGCGGCCGTAGGTGTCGCTTGTGGCTTGGGTGAATGGACCATCGCTGGCCTCACGGTCGTCTTGACGCTGATCATTGTCGCGCTCGTGCGAAAGCTGGAACAACAGGCAGGCACGCATGGGAGCGACGAGTGAAGGTAATCAGGTCAAAATCAGCCGACTGCGTCGTGACTTATTCCTTGTTCAGTTTTTCCATTGCCCAGCCTACGCTGAAACCATGCAAGACCGTCGAAATCAATATGACGAGGCCGACAAGCGACCAAAGCTGGCTCTCGTTCGCGAATTCCATGTGGCCGCCCGCATAGCACAGGTAATAGATGGATCCGATCCCTCGCACGCCATAGACGGAAACCACAGCTCTGTCGCGTTGGCTCAGGTCGGTCTTGAGTAGAGCGACCCACCCCGAAATTGGACGAACCACCATTATCAGCGCTACGGCAATGAAGACATGCGTCCATGTCAGATCGACAAAAAGTATCGGAAGAACACTGCCGATGGCCACAAGCAACACGGCTGTCAGGGCGTGTTCAATAGATTCTGAAAAATCGTGTAGCCGGCGGTGAAAATGGTGGTCAACTTCAACCCGTCTCAACGTGAGGCCGAGGACTGCGACGGCAATGAAACCATATCCCTCAACCAGTTCAGTCGAGCCGTAGCAAAGTAACACCCCGGCAAGGGCAATAACGCCAGACCCTGTTTCAGCCAGGATTGAACCTTTGGGCACGGTGAACAGGATGTAGCCCAAGGCCCTGCCACCTGCCCATCCCATAACGGTACCCAAAGCAATACGATACAGGACATCCCTGACAATCCAATCCAGCGCCCATGCGCCGGGATTCAAACCTTGCGCAGCCACGATCAGACCCAGATAGACGAATGGGAACGCAAGCCCATCATTCAAACCCGCTTCGGTCGTCAGGGCAAAGCGCACGGGATGCTCTTTTCCCTCCTGCGGCGGGCCTACCTGAACATCGGCTGCCAATACCGGATCGGTAGGGGCGAGCACGGCTCCCAAAAGGATCGCTCCGGCCACCGTCAAGCCCGCCAGTCCGACACCCAGTAACGCAACGGCCAAAATAGTCAGCGGCATGGCGATAACCAGCATCCGAAAGGTAGGCTTCCACCGTTTCCAAGGGCGCAGATTATCTATGCGCATGCCGGCGCCGAATAGAGCCACTATGACCGTCAGTTCGCTTACCAATTCCCACGGCAAGGGGGTCTGGCGCGGGTCTGGCAATATCGGCAGGTTGGGCAAGAACATCGCAGCGCCCGCGCCAAATATGATCATCAAAGGCGCGGCCACCGGTTCTCGATTGGAAATCAGTCGAGGGAACCATCGCGCGAGGATCACGATCGCCCCAACGACAGCAAGAGCAACATGATAGGACTCTAATGAAAAAAACGCATCATTTTGCAAGTTTGAGCCGACCTCATTTTCGTACAGTAAAAAATTGTCCGGAACTCCAACGGATTTCAAAGCCTCTCCAGCAAAATTGCAACGAACCGTAATCATAAACCGCAGACCCAAAAACTCATTCCAATACGTTTTCAGATATAAAGCTGGGAGTCGCTATCGACGGTCTGTGCGTGGTTCGCTCTCGGGTGGGGGAACGATCTGTATGTACTTTACTGGAGTATCAGTTTTGAACACGCTAATTCGTCCATTTGATTCCAGATATGCGTTGGCGACTTCACCAAGATTTTCAACTCCAGCCAAGCGCAGCTGTTCATAAATTTCAGCCTTTCCCAATTTGCGCGCCGCAGCATTGTCGGTCAGCAACACCCCGTCTTTCACAATCAGGAGCGGTATGCCGTCGATAGCCTGTTGGACAGACGTAAACTTGAAGATCAAACTGTCTAAGCCTTTGTTGAGCAGCACCACTACAGTAATAACGGTCATAGCGTGGAGGATCGGCACGTCGGGGTAAAACAACGGATCGCCGACAGCCGATCCCAGCGCGATTACAAGAATGAATTCCACCACGGAAAGCTGAGCGATGCTTCGGCCCCCAACCCAGCGCACCAATAAAAACGCGTAACCGTAAATTACTACCGTTCGAAATACAATTTCAGCAAAAAACAGTGGAGGCTGATCTCCGACGAACATACGCGCCAAATCGAAGGGGATTACCGGGTCCGACATCAAATTCTTTCTATCTCTACGTCGCGCTGTTGCTATACCAAACGAACGAAGCGGTATAACTGATGTTCCATTGGTTAGTGTTTTTCGTAGTCATTCCGAATAGGTGACCGTCCGTGGCCTTGGGGAATGATAAACAAGATTCCCATTTCTCATGATGAAAATACCCAAGTCAAAATCTCTCCGCCATCGTGTTCTTACAGATCGTTGTAGTCGTTGTAGCTAGTTTTATTTTGTTCCGAGCGCCTATTGCGGTCATTACCAAGCAGCGCGGAAAACCGAAAAAAGGCACCTTCCGGCTTAACTTCACAGCCGGCGCGCTCATCACGGCGGGACTAGTTCTGTCAACCACCGCTTACGATGTTGACACCACCGGCAACGCTTCGCCTCCGGAGTTTCCTGAGGCTGCCCCATTGGCCAAAACTTACGTGGACACAATCAGCATTGATTTCGACAATGTTTTTCCGACTGCTGCATCAACGATCGGGCGGTCAAAGCACCAGTGATGTAGAGATATATAACGCAGTTCAGTTACGCAGGCGGTTGAAGCACAGAAGTAGCTCTTCACCAGTTTGGGAAATCTTGGTCGTGGCCAAATCGGCAATGCCCCCGAACACATAATTCCAGATGCGACTTGTCGTAACCGTGGAAAATGATTCGCAACAATTTGCGGGAACATGTTGTTAGGCAAGCCGTTGCCTTACGCGGGTCGCGTCAGCCGGACCCGGTGGTAAAGAGAACAGAGCAGATTTTTCCGGCTTCTCGCTTTGGCCAACGAAATGGCAGACGAGCTCTTGTCCCACCCGACCTGCCGCAATTTGGAGGAACGATCAACATGGCCGAAAACACTGACGTTGTCGAACAACATCGGGAGATTCAAGCCCGGATTGACAAGAAAGACGGGAAGACAAGCTCAACAAGGACCGATTGTGCCATGCAAGCGGGCGCTCGTATCTATCCCGAACCTCCGTTCCCAAAGCAACATCACCAAAAACCTGGAATCGAATCCCAAATCGAACCGTCACCGCTTTTTGATGCACCGTATTATGTTGGCTCCAAAAAACTTGACGGAAAGGTTGCCATTGTAACAGGAGGGGATTCCGGAATCGGTAGATCTGTCGCCGTTTTGTACGCTCGCGAAGGAGCAGATGTGGCAATTGTCTATTTGTCGGAGGATGGAGATGCTCATGAGTCGCAAGAGGCTGTTGAAGCCGAAGGGAGACGCGCACTTGTCATAAAAGCCGATGTCAGCAAGCGGGATGACTGCCGCCGCGCCATTCACGAGACGGTTAAGCAGTTGGGCAGACTAGATGTGCTGGTCAACAACTCAGCCTTTCAATATCATGCAGAGGACTTCGCCGACCTAAGCGAAGAACATTTCGACATTACAGTGAAGACTAATCTTTATGGCTATTTCAATATGGCGCAGGAAGCGGTTCCATTCATGGAATCCGGCTCCGCTATCGTCAACACGGGTTCGGTAACCGGCATCAATGGATCAGCGCGGCTGGTTGACTATTCAATGACCAAGGGCGGGATCCATGCCTTCACAAGAGCATTGGCGGGCAGCCTCGTCAATAAAGACATTCGTGTAAACGCTGTTGCGCCGGGGCCCGTGTGGACGCCCCTAAACCCATCAGACAAGGAAGCCGAAGATGTTACCAGGTTCGGTGGAGACACACCCATGAAGCGACCGGCCCAACCAGAGGAGATTGCGCCCGCCTATGTGTTCTTGGCGTCGCCGCATTGCTCAAGTTACATCACCGGTGAAGTCATTCCCGTGATAGGCGGGTATTAAAATTTTCTATCATTTATTCTTGAATACCAGTGATAAAACTTGCCGGTGATCGAAATTCCAGCACCCCAGATAGTTAAGACCACATGAGCAGGCGAAAATGTTGACGGCAGCTGTTACCGCTAGGATGCCGGATTTTGGTGGTCGCGCAAAGAGGGCTTTAGCCTTCTCCAAGATCAGCATGTTTTTTGATCTTTGGTGGGAAATGCTTGTCGCGGTCCGCCTCGACAGCACTTTTTGGGGCAGTAAGCTGCCTTACAAATCCTGAGGACAGATAGTCCAAATGGACGCGACCGTTCACAGCCGCAGCGACAAATCCATCAAGAAGCGCAGTGCCGAAACCAGTTATCTCGGGGGACACAATCAAAGGGCCATCTTTTTCAATCCAGCGAAAGATGATCTCGCTACTATCGGAGCGGTTTGCCTCCCAGCTAAAGACAACGGCCCCTTGTGGGCCAGATAAGGCTCCATATTTGACGGCGTTGGTCGCCAATTCATGCAGCGCCATACCGAGCGCCTGAACAACCTCCGGCCTTACGGTGAAGTCATCACCAATAATGGTGATCCGACCATTTTCTGCGGAAAATGTATCGAGATGAGATTGCGCTAGTTGGCGTATTGAAGTTCCGGTCCATTTCTCTGCTGTCAACAGGTCGACAGTGTGAGCAAGCCCCGCCAATCGACCCTGCATTTTTGATCGAAATTCCTCAGCCGACGAACTGTGCCGAGCCGTCTGACGCATCATAGCCTGCACCACGCTGATCATATTTTTCGTGCGATGAACGGCTTCGCGCATTGTGTGCCACAGTCTGTTCTCGGCCTCGCTTCTCTCATAGGAAGCTTCAGTCAGTGCGACTCCGACTCGATTGACCTCAACGATCGGCGTCGCGATCGGCGCGACGACTTCGCCAAGACCCAATTGCTCTGCCATCTCGGAGATGCCCTTGATCGATTTGCGCAATTCCCGACTTAGAACGAACGCAGCGCACAACGTGAGACCAATAAGAGCTAGGCCGGCAAGCAAAAGCATCCACCAGTCACTCAGGACGGTTGTGGTTGCGATTGTCGGCCTCCACAAGATAAGCCGCCATTGCGTTTCCAGTGGGCGGGCGTAGGCCACAGTATTTGATCCCTCCTCGAACACCCCACTGGAGGATCCAAATGCTGAAGGCGGCGAAGATGCATAGACCTCACCGACTTTGCCATCGGCTTTTCCCACAGCTATCAATATGCGGCTGTAATCATCAATCAGGACTACCGACGCTTCAGGCGCGATTTTACCAATCGAGCGGGCAATGTCTGTCGCATTGTGCGTGATAATGAGTGCCGCCGCACCCGAAGGATTTTTATCCTCGAGGGGCATCGTGACATTGAAAACCCATTTGCCACTGGTCTGGCCAAAGAAAGCCTCAGAAACCTCAATTTGCCCTGAACGTAAAACAGACTGGATTGACTCTGGATTGGTAATTTTTCCGAGAGACGTTCCAAACGGCACTCTGGTGTTAAACAGTTGTTGGCCATCGGCACGAACCACGAGCACGAACATCGAGCTGGAGTTCAGAGCTGCTTGGGTTCTACTGTAGAAAGTTTTGAGGTCGCCGACTTTCAAATCAGGCGATGTTGCCAATAAGCGCAAGGTAGTTTTGGTATCCTGAATTTGCCTGCTAATCGAACTAGCCAAACCAAGCGCCTCGCGGTTGGTTCGCCGAAGCGAAGCTTCTTTCTCGTTACGTTCTATTTGAACCAGCAAGACAGTAACGAATACAAGCAATGGCAGGATAATTGCCGCTGCCATCCCAAACAAATAGACGCCGATCGATTTGGGACGCCGCGAACGCATTGCCATCGTCCTGTTTGCCTTTATTTCAACCATCCAATCGAGCAGACATTCTTTGGAAATTCAATGTCTTTCATGTGTTTGGCAGCCCGTTTCGGCAGTAAAATTTTGTCGATAATCTCAAAAAAGTTGCTGTCCTCGATGGAGCTTTGCAGACGAAGCTGATTGCTGCCGGAGACAATTTGGAGGTCGAGCGAGCCGATGTAATCCTTTCCCGCCCCAGTTGGCCATTTCGGGGAGGTCTTTAATCGTGTCAAGACGTTGGATCTGAACCCAATACGACACGGTAACTATCGAAAAATCTGATTGCCTTCTGGACGCGCTTTGCAACCAAAGCGTCACGAATACGTTACCTGACTGTCAGACAATCAAAGGGAGATCGTCGTGAACGGAATCATTTACCTCGTGGGCCTCGTTGTGGTCGTATTGTTCATCTTGTCACTTCTTGGATTGCGGTAAATCCATGGTCGAAAAAAGCCCTACTGGAAACGTTTCACTCGCCCCGGCAAATCCGACCGGATCGTCCTATCTCGAATGGGGTGGCATTTTTGGCGGCGGCATCATCGCCTGCGCTATTTCCGTCGTCCTCTTGCAGTTCGGGTCAAGTGCCGGCTTGGCGCTTGGATCCGCTACCCTTTCCGACGGCAGCGCGTCTTGGAACGTGCTGGTGGCTGGGTTGTGGGTAGTTGTGGTCGCCATCACTAGCGCCACTGCCGGCAGTTATGTTGCCGGTCGCATGCGTACGCGCTGGGGCGACGGAAACGAAGGTGAGAGTGAATTTCGCGATGGCATACACGGCATTGCTGTATGGGCCCTCGCAACGCTCGGCGTGGCATTTTTCGTTGCCATTACCGCCAGTGGGGGCGGCGCCGATTTAATAAATGCGGTAGATACGAAACTCAGTGATGCAACGGTTCGTCTGTCGGCTAACGTCACGGCGATATTTAGTTTCGCGACGGCGGCAGGTTCTGCACTTGGTGCTGCAGCTGCATGGTTTGCCGCAATCATCGGAGGCGAACACCGCGATAAAGGAACCAGCTTCCACGAAGTTGTACCGGTTATGCTGCGCAGGCGCTAGCGACCGAGCAGTGTCAATGTCACGGTCGCAATGCGACTGTCGATAACGGCGAATAGGCGAGCTATCCAATAGTAGCTGAGTGTCCATGCTCGCAAGGATGCTCAGAATTGCACCAGCTATGCATTCTATGCAAATGGCCAAAGGCGGATCCCGGGGAGGATCCGCCTTCTATTGTCTGCCGAAGGGCTTGGGAAAAAGATGGGGTCGGCACACAACTCAGTTGCAACGCAGCCGCGAACTTCCGGTTCCATAAATATCGTTGTCGAAAGGAAATCGAAATTAACGGCAAAGTTCGCTCCCATAGACTCTCTTTCGATCAGGTGTTGTTTTGCGCGTCGCACGACGGATGTCTTTTACTACCTGTTCTGCAGGCTTCGTGGCGTTCAAACGCTTCGGTCTCATATTCGATCTCTCTTGATCGTAACGAGACCAAAACACCCCATCACAACATCATTTTGGCGATATGGGCACAGACGCCGGATACTTTATGTTTCCGGTGCGGCATCCCACCTTGGCTTGATCTCGCGTGCCCATTTTTTTGGGTCTTCCTCGTGCATTTTCTTCATCTTTTCGGCAACGTCGGGGTGTTTGTCCATTACATGCGCGGTCATCTTCTTGACCATTTCGTCCCACGTTTCGGCCGAAAGCTTGTGATCGCATTTTCCGCCAAGTTCTATGCAGGTCAGGGTCTTCATCACGTATCTCTCTTTTAGGGTATCCCGTCAGTTCGAACGAAATTACTCACCTATTGGTTACAGGCGTGATGCGACCGACATGGCGACTTGGAACCGGACGTTGTAGACAGACGTTCGTTGATAAGACGAGAAAAGGAGACATCTGCCATGCGCCACGAGATCATTCCCAACCTTCGTTATGCTGACGCGCTGGCGGCGATTGAGTTTCTATGTGCGGCATTCGGATTTGAACAACGCGCCGTCTATCTGAGCGAAGCCGATCCAAAGATAGTTCAGCACGCGCAACTGGTGTGGGCCGATCGCATGGTTATGGTCTCCAGCACGTACGACACTGAATATGCTCGCGTGGCTCAGATGAAGACGGTCACTGAAGTCGGAGGACCGACTATTGGCCTATGATTGTTGAAGATGTGGACGCCCATGCGGAACGGGCGCGATCTGCAGGCGCAGAAATCATTCTCGGACCGAACGATGAAGACTATGGTGGGCGCGGCTACTCAGCGCGCGATCCTGAAGGAAATGTCTGGAGCTTTGGAAGCTATGACCCTTGGGCGGACCAGTAACGACAGCTTTTGACGAGCGTAAAATTCGTGTAGTGACAGCATTAGCTCGGCCTCGGCCATTGTACTGTCGCGAAAAATTTCTCTGAATAGTTCGTCGGTCGTGAAAAACTCGCAACTGCTTGCGCGGATTGGGGTTTTCGACGGTTTCAAGTATTCTATTTCACAAGGGATTTGGACTTTGGTGCGCAAAAGCTTGTGTTTTCGTCGGGCGCCCGGATTTGAGGTTTTTGGGCGTTTGAGAAGTGGGATTCTCTCCTCGGATCGAAACCGGAGAGCGCCCGATGCGTCCAAAGCTTCCGTCGAAAATTCGCAACGAGGACCTGTTCCGCTCTCGGCTGGATGCGATTGTGGATGGCCGCCACGAACTGGTTCGGCTGGCCGGTCTGATCGACTTGGACCGCTTCGAGGTGGCGTTTGGCGGGCTTTACGTGGACAAGAAAGGCCGGCCTGGGTTGCCGACACGGCTGATGGCCGGGCTACATCTGCTCCAGCACGCCAAGGGCCTGTCCGACGATGCGGTGTGCGCCCAGTGGCTCTAAAACCCCTATTTCCAGGTCTTCTGCGGCGAAACCCATTTCCAGCACCAGCTGCCGCTGGACCGCTCATCCATGACGCGCTGGCGGCGCCGGATTGGCCAGGACAAGCTGGAGGAATTGTTGGCCGAGACCCTCACGGCAGCCCAGAAGGCCAAAGCGGTGGATGCTGGCAAGTTTGAACGCATAACCATCGATACGCGACCGCCCAGACCAAGGCCGTGGCACACCCGACCGACAGTGGCCTGCTGCTGCGTGCGGTGGAGTGGCTGAACCGTTTCGCCAGGCAACATGGCCTGGTGTTTCGTCAATCCTTCGTTCGGCTGGCGAGCCGCGCCCGACGCGAGGTCTCACGGCTGATCCACACCCGGGGCCACAAGCAGGCGCTGCGTGAAGTCCGCCGCATGCGCACCTTTGTCGGCCGGCTCTATCGTGACATCGGCCGCAAGATTGCTGGTCAGCCGGATCTGGAAGTGGCCTTTCGGCCGGTCGCTGAGCCGATCGCCCGGCTGCTCGCACAGAAGGCCGGCGACGCCAACAAGCTGTATGCCCTGCATGCTCCTGAGGTGGAATGCATCGCCAAGGGCAAGGCTCGCACCCGCTATGAATTCGGGGTCAAGGCGTCCTTCGCCGTCACCAACGCCCGCGCCAGGGGCGGACAGTTCATCGTCGGCGCCCAAGCCTGCCCTGGTTTGCCCTATGATGGCCATACCCTCCAAAGCCAGATCGCCCAGGTCGAACGTCTGACCGGCGCCACGGTCAAGCGCGCCTATGTCGACCGTGGCTATCGTGGTCACCGCCTGGCTGCACCGCAGGTTTACCTGTCCAACACCCGCGGCATCGCATCGCCAACCATCAAGCGCGAACTCAGGCGGCGCAGCGCCGTCGAGCCGATCATCGGGCACACCAAGGCCGACGGAAAACTCGAACGCCACTGGCTGAAGGGCGCCCAGGGCGACGCCATAAACGTCATCCTCGCCGCCGCCGGACACAACATCCGCCTGCTCCTAGCATGGCTGAGGATTTATTGCGCTTTGATCCTGACAATGCTCGGCCCCGTCGGAGCGCAGACCTCGATCACAATGAGCCGACCGGCGTTCGACTAAACTCACAAATCGCCAAGTTCGCGTTCTTCACGACCGACTAGTTCGATTCCGAAAGTGCTTGCTTCCCAATCTACCGATCCATGCTGAAAATGGGAGCGAAGCCTCCGAAAATCATGCGCTTGGCGTCGAAAGGTGCGTCGGCAGGGGCTTCATGCGATCATCAGACTTCATCCTTTTTCCGCCGCATCAGCAGTGGCTCGATCCGGCCATACGATCCAGGAAAATACTACCGCCTCGCCCTCTTTGGCGGCGACGGCGCGGCGAAAATCCGTTACTCCCCTTCGCGCACATCCTCGCCCCACGCCTCCATGATCTCAAGCGCGCGGTAATCATTGAATACGTCCGCAGCTATTTTTAGGGTAGTCCTCCTTTCGAACGGTAGAAACGGGGAGCAGAAAGCGGCTGATATACATGGGTCGTACTCCCTGATTTGATTTCGATTTCAGTCGTTCAATTTCGGATACCAGTCCATCCCACGCCCTTCAGGGTGGTATCGAGAATGATCCATAACGGGTTCATGTCCGGTGCATTGTGAGGATCCTGCCCCGGATCGGCCATTTCGAAGTTGCCTTCTGCGCTATAGAAATGGCGAATGCTTTCGCCATCTCGCCGGAAAACAGCGTAAGCTGGCATATCGGCATCGCGTTCGCCGGCGAAGTCCTTGGTGTACTCACCATCGGTGTCGCAATAGAGTTTTAGGTGTGTCCAGCCGCGGCTGTCGGCATAATCCCTGATGCGCTCATACGGCGAACGAGCAACGACTGCCAAGGCAATGCGCTTCTCCAGATGTGGAACCTCAGGGTCCCATGAACTTAACAGGGCGGTGCACATTGGGCAGCCCTCCATGCGATTTGGCCCGTACATCATGCTATAAATGACAAGCGTTTCCTTGTCGCCGAATAGATCGGCAAGCCCAACATCACCTTCCGGGCCTTCAAAACGATATTCGGTTGTGACCTCGCCTCCCGGAGGCAGTGAGCGGCGCATCGCGCCGACACGCCAGATGTGACGGCGAAGTTCGATCTCCTCAGCCAACAATTCATTACGTGACTTGCGATAGTCGTCGGTTTCGTTGGGAAAACGGGCGTTGTTTTTGTCCGCCAACTCTTTCGCTGGCGTAAGAGTCTGAGCATTTGTCACGTGACCTTCTCCTATTCGCGGACTCGGATGGATCAACCTTTTTAACGTTGCTTCTTGAGCTAAGTTCCCTGTCACCAGCGCAAACGAGGGCGCTTCCAGGACCTAGAAATTATCTGAAGTTCGTTAGATGGGCGGTTGCCGAGGCCTGTTACAATTACCTCGCCGTGCGAGACAATAGTTTTTCGACGCTTGAGTAACTGTGTTCGTGCACGGAATTGTCGTGCAAGTTCACAACGCTCGTTCACGAACATTAGACAGACTGGAGGTGAGGTGCGTGGCCGCTTAACCCCCATAGTCGAAAAACGTGCCACAATATGTGGGCGAATGCCTTTGCACGCGATTTAGCTCTAACCGCCCGAGATTTCTTGTTCGAACCGAACATCAAATTGTAATGTAACAACAAGAACCACATTACCGTTTTCCCCGCGAACCTTGATGGTCGTGGTATGATGATTTCCATTCGGCAACGCATCACCAAGGCTTTCGACCAAGGATGCAATTGCTTCGTTCTTGGCTACGGCAAGCGTTTTGCAATCGGTCCCTTCACCGTCTGGGTAAACCTCACCATTGTCGTCAATGTCGAAGAAATAGCGCGGCATAGTACGCAACGCGGGAAGTGGTGATCGGGTTCAAACATTTTTCATGATGAGCAATCAGTGATCAAGATTAGCGCATTGATCCAATGAGACGCTGATATTCTTCCTCGGGCTTGCCATAGGCGTCGGCTGCAAACGCCTCAAGGGCTTGCCTGTTTCTTATGGTGATATAGCCACGTTCGGCGCGAATGAAATGGTTGCCCTCCAAAACATGCAATGCGGTCGTCACGCTCGGTCGACGCACCGCCAGCATCAGTGACAGAAATTCATGGGTGAGTGCAATTTCGTCGCCATCAACACGGTCGTGGCACATCAAGAGCCACCGCGCGAGACGCTCATCAACGTGGTGGGTCGCGTTAGAGAGAGCAGTGAATGCCGTTTGTGTCGAAAGTGTTTGAACATAAAGCATCATCAACCTTTGAAAGGTCGGTCTTGCTTGCAGTATTTCGACAAGCCGACCGCGCTCAATGCGATATCCGTCGCCAGCGACTTGCATAAAAATGTCATAAGGGCTGATGTCAGAGCCGAGAATAAGGGTAGGCGGGGTACTGCCCTCGCGTCCAAAGAGCCCCGCTTCGACGCGGTTTCCCTCTGGTGATTGTGCGACGATTGAACCGATTCCTGAAGAAAGAAAGTAGCCGTAACCAATTGGCTGGTCGACATCTGCCAGCATAAATTTATTCGGCAAATCGATTTGTTCAAGATGCGGTGCAAGACACTGGAAATCGGCCTCTGTAGCGTATGACAACAAACGATTGGAAATAGATGATTGGCTAGGTGCCAGCATGGCTCTCTCCCTAAAGGGCAAGAGCCATATTCGCGTCTCTCAGCCGTTTGCGCCCGTTGGTCTGCAAACGATGAAACTACTCTGCCTGACCAATGTGCTCAAAACAAGTACAACCTGCAGAAATGTACGCTATCAGACAAAATCGCCCTTGGGCGAAAAACGGCGTTAATCTAAGTTTGTTTTAACAACTTTGCTCGCACCCTAAACCTTGAAGAACATGGGGCCGGGCCTTTTGCATAGAGGAGGTCATTGCCATGGGAAGCTACGCGCGCCCATCCACACTACGTCAGGAACTTCACGCTGCGTTGAACGAGATATTCGCGACCCTCAAGCCGCATGATCGGCCTCTTTCCATCAAAAACACGGTCGAACGCTTGCAAGATGTTGCCAATACTGACGGACTGACGTTTCGTGAAGTTGCGGATATCGTTTCCGATCATGCCATCCTGAGAGGTCTCGATATCCATTTTGACGCCAACGAGGGGGATAAAGCTGAATTACACTCACGGCCGCCTAAGCGTGCTACCTCGGTCTTTGTGCGCTCCCGCGAAACAAGTACCGAGGTAGTGCTCGTTTCAAAGGCAGAGGATTCTGCGACGTAACCTACACCGGGCAGCGCGCGGCAAGCAGCCGACAATCGCGCACATCGTTGTTTATACCTGTTCGTGATCGCCGCGGCGCTTCGGAACGGACGGAGCATGACACGCAGAAACCACAGCCAGATCTACAGCTCCTATTGTGGCGGTGGCTCACCTCGCTCCCGATAGGATGGAAGATCTGGCGCTTTTTCGGGAATTGGATGTGCCTGCAAATCTGCGATCAATGACTTCATCTCATCGATTTCCCTGACCTGCGCTTCAATAATGCCGTCCGCCAGCTTTCTCACTCGCGGATCTCTGAGGTGGGCTCGTTCGCTGGTCATGATCGCGATCGAATGATGTGGAATCATCGCTTTCATATAGCCGACATCGTAGACAGTTTCTTGACTACGCACGAGCCAGAGAGACACAGCGAACACAACAACGCTCAACGCAATGATAGCTGCGTTCACAGTTTTATTCTTATACATTGAGTGCATGAATCCCATCATGATGATGGCCATAACAGCACCCATTAATATGGCCATCCAGATCCTTGTCTGGCTGTAGGTGACGTGATCGAGAGCGTAGGTGTTCAGATACATCAGCCCGAACATGACGATGGTCGAGGTGATTATCATTGCGGCGAAACGGCCGTAGGTCATGCTTGTCTCCATTTGCTATTTTATGAGCATCCAGATTGCCATGGCGACCATCATCAGGTTCTCGGTCAGCGAAATGAAACCCAATGGCACATTGCTATCACCCCCGACACAGGCGCATTTAAGCTCGCGCTTGTCGATATAGACGGCCTTGAATACTGAGACCGCGCCGATGGTGCCAATAACAAGTGCAATGGGAATGGCGAGCCACAGGAGCGCGCCGGCGATCATCAGGACGCCCGCAAGAGCCTCACCAAAAGGATAGAAATAGGCGTAGCGCACCCACGTTTGGGCAAGCAGGTCATATCCAAGAAACATATTGGAGAAGCTCTCGATATCGCGAAGCTTCAGGATCGCCAGGATGCACATCGAAATAGCAATAAACCATTCAGCCGTTCTGACAGTTAGTAGATCTGCGAATGCCACCCAACTGAAACCGAGTGCCATCGCCGCTGCCATGGCAAAGACTGCAACAACAGGCTGATATGTTACCGTGCCGGGATCGGAGACAGATTTTCCAAAGTAACGCCGGAGGTCGTCATACCCACCGATGCGATTGCCGTTGATGAAAGTCTGGGGTGTCGTCTTGAGATTATGCTCAACCATAAAGGCGTCCGTTTCTTCGCGCGTTTTCAGCCAACGATCATCGACGGCAAATCCCTCACGTTTAAGCAAATCGAGCGATTTCAATCCGAAAGGGCAGATATGCTCCGGCATGACCATTCGATAAAGTATTGCTTTGGGTGGATTAGCACTCATCAACTCATCTCCGCTTGAATTAGCGTGTGGTGTGGTCGAATAAATCAACGACTTGATCAACCTTTTGCCGCTGCTTGACAGCATCGCGCACTGCAATTGCATCGGCGACACAATGAGCGGCAACACTAAAAAGAATCTCCCATCCAGCTCGCCCTGACACCGCTTCGCAGCCTGCACTTGATGAAGAATGCGAGGCAGTAACGGTCTTGTAAAACCATGTGCGCAAAGCCTCGAACCTACCAAGCGATCCGGTTTAATCGAACTATTTTCGACCGTTCTGTATCCCCGCAAATGCTGAGTTCCATAGCCTCAATAAGTGAAAAACCCGCCAGCGATGTGATTGTTCCACTTTGAGTTGATGTCGCGCATTGCTGCAGTGTTCACTGATGAGTCGGCATCGATCGCTAGCTAAGATCGATCTACATGACACGGCTTTCCAGCACTGAGCCACATCTGCAATGTATCGAAGGCACCAAGGGGGATAATTGGCCTTGGCGATGTGCGTTCGCACCAGCTCTCGTCCTTGAAGCAGCACCCGTTCGGTTGGATCGGTTATTTTCGTTAAATGCTTGATATTTTCATGCAGGCAAGCTTCCACTCCGAAGTTTCTCTAATTCGAATGCAACTTTCACCCATCTGGCGCATTGGTGTGTGAAACGCCAATCGATTTCAGGACTCTATTTCGGAGCTGTGTGTTGACGCTAAAATCACCGGTTACTGTCCGCTTTCCCAATGGAACGTGCCATTCCGTCATTTGTGTAGCAGACGCGGTGAAATTGCTCGCTGACCCCCGCTGGCCCAACAGGGATGCAGCAGAATATGCTGAAGCGGTGCGTATTGCCAACGATGCACTATCAGGTCATTGCAAATCCACATTTGCCCTCATGGCATTTAGCAAGCTTGCGTCGGATGCTGGCATCCTCAAGAGGGTTCCAGTCGCGCGCCGTTTTTGAAAATGATCCGATCGGGACCGTGCTGAAAGTGACGAAGCGATCTTCCTAGTCGAAAGCTTGGTGATCGAACTCGGTTGCAGAAACCCGCTCGAAAGTCGGTCTGCGGAATATTGCTTCTGTATTGCTAATCATCGGCACTTTCGGGAACTCATCATCGGTGTTCGCCGTTGGCTGGCCAAGGAGATTCTCACATGACTGAAATCAAAGATCCGAAGAATACCAATGCCATCGTGCGGGAGCCGGAAGCCGCCGGGACTGAAATAGAGCGCAAGGGAACGACAGGAAAAGCCGGCGGCAAAACGACGGTTATCCCCAAGACGTCTGGCACAACCGATAGGAGCAAGGGACCGTTGCTTGTCCCATTCGCTGGCAGAAAGAACGACGTACCGAGAGAAGCCGGAAAACCACCTCTGCCCACAGACAAGCCGTAAGAGTAGTTGCGGCCCAAACGAAGCGGAGAGAAATTCGGCGGTGCGGCCGCGTTCGTGTCGAAAAGAAAAACGCAATCTGTGCATTTTGAACGCTAAGACGGGCATTCCAGCGCGCTAACAAGGTCTGAGTGGAGACATTTTATGCCCCGCAAACTTGATTTGAGAACCGGGCGCCCGGTTTGGTTTGCTTATCGCGCGCCCACCGTTCCCGTTGATAGTTTGGCCCGTAATGCCAAAGCCGATGTGCTGATTGTCGGCATGGGCATAAGCGGCGCCATGATGGCCGAAGCCCTAACCGCAGATGGCCACTCCGTGATCTGCATCGACAGACGCGGGCCCCTTAAAGGCTCGACACCTGCCACCACTGCTCTGGTACAGTTCGAAATTGATCAACCGCTGAAAGCACTTTCACGCATGATCGAAAAAGGTGCTGCGCAGCAGGCGTGGCGACGCTCACGCCTAGCCGTCACCAATCTTCGGGGCCGCATTGCACAACTTGCCATTGAGTGCGACGTCACAAGCAGGCAGTCGCTCTATCTGGCAGGCACCGATCTTGGTCCTTCAGATTTGCGAGCGGAGGCCAACGCACGACGCGAGGCTGGCATTGCGGCCAGCTATCTGACGGCAACGCATCTAGAGGACAAATTTGGAATAGAACGCGACGGCGCTATTCTTAGCCACGACAATCTGGCGCTTGACCCATGCAAGCTGACTGCCAGCCTGCTGCGCATAGCACAGCAACGCAAGGCGCGGTTATATGCACCGGTGGAGGCCATCAAGTTCGAGGACACGCGCGATGAGGTGATAGTTGGCACAAACAGCGGCCCGACAATTACGGCAAAACATTTGGTGCTGGCGACCGGCTACGAACTAACCGATATTGTTCCCGCGACAGCTCATCAGATCATCTCGACCTGGGCCATCGCGACGCGACCACAGGCTGGAAACCTTTGGCCATCTTCAGCTTTCATCTGGGAGGCTTCGGACCCGTATCTTTATATACGCGCGACAGAGGATGGACGTGTCATCTGCGGCGGCGAAGACGAGGAATTCACCAATGAAAAAAAACGCGACGAATTGATCACGCAAAAGACGTTGCGGATATCGGAGAAATTGAAGAAGCTGATGCCCCGGCTCGACGTGACCCCCGAATTCGCCTGGACAGGCTCCTTCGGCACGACTTCGACAGGCCTCCCATATATTGGTGTAGTACCCCATCACCCTCGTATTTTTGTCGTGATGGGGTATGGTGGCAACGGTATAACCTTCTCACAGATTGCTTCCGAGATCGTCTCTGCTTCACTTGACGGGTTACACGACGCCGATGCCCGTTTGTTTGCTTTTGACCGCTAGGAAAACCGTTCTGAAGGTGTGATCGCGACGTTGCGTTCGAGATTGCATAGACAACGCGTGTCATTTAGTTTTGACATTAATCCCTAGGAAGTGTGGACACTTGGGATTCACAAGAGTGTAAAATCGCGTAGAACATGGGCCCCACACGAACTGGCTCTAACACGTTGATTTACGTAAAAAATAGACCGTCTTACAATGGCGAATTATTCGCCAGTCGTAACCCCACTTCAACATCTCAAAGTGTAGCGGAATCAGTTGGTTGGTTTTCTTCCGCCGCGGGGTTCCGATACCGTGAAAATTCACAGATTAACATGCAACATAGCTCTTCGAAACTCCATTTCCTCCTGCACTCGGCGAACCTTGTAGAGGAACGGCTCCGGGTACGGCTCGCCAGTGTTGGTATTTCACATCGTCAGGCCCGCATTCTCGACGCGCTCGACCGGATGGGCCAAGCCTCACAGGCAGAACTTGCGCGTGAGTTTGATCTGACGCCTGCCAGCATGAGCACGATGACCGTGCGGTTGCTGGAATCAGGTTTGATCTCGCGTGCGTCTCACCCGGATGAAGCCCGCAGCTATGTCCTGCAACTCTCTGCCAAAGGTCGCAGCCGGCTCTCAGAGATCCACAGCGCCTGGGAGGACATAGATTTGATGATCAATGCCAAGATGGGGCACGAGAAGACAGAACAGCTTGCCGTGCTGACACGAGAATTGCGTGACGCGCTTGGCGGAGTCGTGCCCGGTAGTGCGAAGGGACAGGGCGGAAAATGACGCTATCACATCGATTCTGGATTGGCGTTCGACTTCCCCGATTGAGCCAGCATCGTAGTATTCCGCTTCATGCGGTGAACGTCCGCTTGAGGGCATAATGCGCGGCAACCAGATGTCCGGACTGGGGTCGTGTGCAGAACGGCAGCTTCTCATAACGTTGGACCCATTACCCGACAGACTGCTGTCGGCTCCTATTATGACGCATATTTCATCGTCGCAGATCGTCGGCAGAAAAAGGGAACTGAATTGCTGTAACTCCGTTTTCCGCTTGAAGGGACAAACGGAGATTGAAAATATGAGAAATGTTCTATTATCTAGTGCGCTGTTGCTTGGGTCATTTTCTGGTGCAGCCATGGCTCAATCCGCGGTTTCAGCTACAACCGACTTGAACGTGCGATCCGGCCCAGGGCCACAATATACTGTCGTTGGCATGATTGGTGCTGGCCAAAGCGCAACTCTCAATGGCTGCTTGGAAAATAGCAAATGGTGCGTTGTCGCCACCAATAACGGAGAGGGCTGGGTTTACTCCGATTACCTCACTGGGGACTTCGGAGGAAACCAAGTCGTAGTGACACAGCGGCCACCTGATTCAGAAGTGAAGTTGGTACCTGCGCCTGCGGATAAAGGTGGTGGTGACACTGGTGCCGTAGCAGGCGGGGTAACAGGTGCCGTCGCTGGGGCGATCATCGGGGGGCCAGTCGGCGCAGTCGTTGGTGGAGCAGTGGGAACTGTCGCCGGTGGGGCAACAGGAACTGTTATCGATCCACCGGAAAAAGTGCGCACTTACGTGACCTCCAACCAGCTGAAGCCTGTTTATCTTGATGGTGAAGTAGTTCTTGGAGCGAGTCTTCCCGACACGGTCGAGCTCCAGGAGATCCCAGACTACGAATATCGCTACGTTAACGTGAATGGTCAGCCTGTTTTGGTGGACGCGCAAACTCGCCAGATCGTCTATGTAGTTCGCTGACGTTCTTGCTCTCGATTGTTGAGCATCGTTAACAAGGAACGAAAGCCGCGATTGAAACGCGGCTTTCGCATATGCGGAGTGCAGAATGGAAAGGGCAAATCCCGATCAGGCATGTGACTTGTGTTTCACTCGGCTCTGAACCTGAAATGTGACGATACACTCAACTTGAGGCCGTCATCGATCAGGTTTTATCTTTCCGATTCAACAGGAGAACCTGCCATTCCCATTGGGCTAGATTTGCTGGGTATCATGCCATGAGGCAAGATCCGAAAGGGTAGCGAAATCAGTCGGCTGATGTTCCACCGTAAAGGGGTGCGGGTCGGTGAATTTCCACAATGTGCGAGTAGGATACGACGATGATGAACGGTTATGGAATGGGCTTCGGTTGGATCTGGATGATCCTTATCGTCATTCTTGTCGGTCTGGCGATCGCAGCATTACTCAAATACTTGCGTAAATGAACATCGGACGGAGACCTTACATGGAATATACCATCAACAATATGATCAGCGGGGCGAGCTTTGGCGAGGTGGATGCCCGCGTCCGCAAGGCGCTGGCCGACAACGGGTTCGGAATCCTCACGGAAATTGACGTCAAGGCGACGATGAAGAAGAAGCTGGATGTGGAGATGCCCTCTTATCGCATCCTCGGCGCTTGCAACCCGAAGATGGCTCACCAGGCCATTGGGATGGAACCGCGCGTAGGCGCAATGCTGCCCTGCAATGTGATTCTTCGCGAGGTTGATGGCGGGATCGAGGTCAGTGCGATCGACCCGGTAGCGTCCATGCAGGCTATCGAAAATCCGGCTCTGCATGCGGTCGCGGGTCAGGTGCGTGACCTTCTAGTCGAAACCGTCGCCGCGATTTGACGGACACTGTAATGTTTCAGGAAACTTGCTAAGCGCAGACGACGCACCGAGAGTTGACGATCTGTTGCCGGCCCCAATTTGGTAATCGAAAGACCGTCCGCTATCTCAAATCTCGACCTAAAAGCTGCTCGACTAGTAACCTGAAGGTTTTTCGATGCGGGCCGCAGCGCGATGTTGGCCACCGGCATTGGCGGCCCGCGTTGACAAACCTTGGAAGGAGGAAGCCGCGGAGTTTGGGCGGGACCTATGGGGAAAGCGCGCGGGAGCGAACGCCTGTTGTGGAGTTCGACGCTGGCGGCAGAAGCAGACGGGCTGATCTGGGGGCGTGCGATGACATGATCGGAAGCAGGTCTGACGGCCTCCTTCTTGCCGCGTTCGACGGTCTTGCGGTGTTCAGCGTTGTGTGGCGCAAACCGATGCCATCCCGGAGCGTCATATCTTTCCGGGGCAGCTTTGGCCACGTTGACGGGCGGCTCGTCATGCTGCCTGCTCCCTTGGTGGGGCACGCGATCTCGGCTTCTGGCCGCGTCGAAAGATCTCGATGATGCGCATCGGGCCGCCGCAGGCTGGGCATGGTTCGCGTAGGGTGAGCGGAACGATCTCGGCGCTTGGCGGATCATCCTGTCTGACCGCTTCCGCTGTGAGCAGGGTTCGGATTTTTGCGATTGCGGCCTTGCGGCCTGTGCTGGCCAGAAATCCGTAATGGCGGATGCGGTGGAAGCCATCGGGCAGCACATGGATCAGAAAGCGGCGGATGAACTCGTCAGTGGCCAGCCGCATGACCTTTTGACGGTCGCCGTTCTTGATCCGGTAATCCTTCCAGCGGAAGGTCACCGTCTTGGCATCGGCGCTGATCAGGCGGTTGTTGGAGATGGCCACGCGATGCGTATAGCGGCTGAGATAGGCCAGCACGGCCTCTGGCCCGCCGAAGGGAGGCTTGGCGTAGACCACCCATTCGGATTTGCGGAAGGGGGCAAGCCAGGCGGCGAAGGTGTCAGCTTCAGCCAACCCGGCCAGATCACCGAAGAATACCAGATTGCGTGTGCGATGCAGCGCCAGCAGCCCTTCGATGAACAACCGTCGAAACAGCCGCGACAGGACCCGCACTGGCAGAAAAAACGCCGGACGGCAGGCGATCCATCGCGTGCCGTCCGGCGACAGCCCGCCGCCGGGCACGATGATGTGGACATGGGGGTGATGGGTGAGCGCCGAGCCCCAGCTGTGCAGTACGCTGGTCATGCCGATGCGGACACCGAGGTGGCGTGGATCGGCCGCAATGGTGGTTAGCGTCTCGGCCGACGCCCGGAACAGCAGCCCATAGATCGCCTCCTTGTTCCAATAGGCAATCTGCGCGATCTCTGCGGGTACAGTGAATACGACATGGAAATATTCCACGGGCAGCAGATCTTCTATCCGCGCTGCCATCCAGTCGCGCGCTGCGGGCCCCTGACACTTCGGGCAATGCCTGTTCTTGCAGGAATTGTAAGAGATATGGCGGTGTCCACATTTTGCGCAGGCGGCCACGTGCCCGCCCAGCGCCTCCGTCCGGCAGGCCTCGATCGCCGACATGACCTTGAGCTGGCTCAGACTGACATGCCCCGCATTGGCCTGCCGCCACGCAGGCCCATGGGCACGGAAAATATCAGCGATCTCCAGCTTCGGCCGGGTCACCCCGACGGCGTGTCACTCCAGCCGACGCATAAGGGTTTGATCCTCCAACTGCTTCAGGCGCTCGAAGGGGCTGATGGTGTCGCGGATTATCTTTGTGGCGACATGGGCATATCGGGCAGTCGTGCTCAGCTTGGCGTGGCCGAGCAGAACCTGGATCACCCGTACATCCGTGTTGGCCTCCAGAAGGTGTGTGGCGAATGAGTGGCGCAAGGTGTGCAGCGTGGCGGGCTTGGCGATGCCCGCCTTGTGCTTGGCCGAGGTGAAGGCTCGGTTGAGTTGACGCGGCGACAGCGGATTGATCTTCGGCTGGCCCGGAAATAGCCATCCCCGCGGCCGCGATTCCCGCCAGTACTCGCGCAATAAGGCCAACAAGGCCGGCGAGAGCATGGCCTTGCGATCCTTACCGGCCTTGCCTTCGTCGACGTGGATCAACATGCGCTCGCTGTCGATATCAATGACCTTGAGGTGGCAAACCTCTGAGGCCCGCAATCCTGCGCCATAACTGATGCCAAGCGCAGCGCGATACTTCAGACCCGGCCCGGGAACCGCAGCCATAACCGCGGCGATCTCTTCGACGCTCAAAACAATCGGTAGGTTGCGCGGTTTGCGTTGAAACTGCATATGCCGCTTCATCTCTTCGCGACCGCAGGTGGTGCCGAAGAAAAACCGCAGCGCGACAATCCGGGAATTGAATATCCAGGGTGACACCCCGGCATTCGTCATATGCAGTTGATAGGCGCGTAAATCGTCGGGTGTCGCGAGGTCCGGAGATCGCCTCAAAAACCCGGCGAAATCCTTGATGGCCCGAATATGGGCTTCTTGAGCCTTGTCGCCCATTCCACGAATACGCATGTCTTCGATCATGCGCGCGCGCAGTGGGGTGGTCCTCTCCTCCTTCATAGGAACCTCCTGTCTGATGATTGAGAAGACCCCAATTGTCAGGCCAGGAACCCGAGTTACAAAGAAGCACGGTCAATCAGCAGGCGCACCGCTTGTCACAAGCGCCATTGCCGCGCGAGCGGCTTAGTCCCTCCACCCAGATCGAGACATAGTGATTTGATGCGATCCGGCAGCTTCCGGCCTCATAGCCGGCGTCATTTGTCGGTCCAGTTGGTGGTATTGGTCGCGAAGCATATTTCTGCGATTTATCAGTGTAACGTGCTGCACAACTCTCTCAAAGCTTCGAGACTGGCGCGGCAAATATCCTGATAGGACTTCAGACTTATCTGCTCTCGATTGTAAGTGTCACAGCTCAGCGTCATGTATTCGAGATCGGCGTGGAAGGCTTCGATCACAGAATCCAGTTGGTCACTCATTGGCATATTTTAAACTGCCTTCAAAACGAGCCGTCTCGCCCGCAAATGCAACAGTTCATAGGGTTGGGTACTTCTTCAATCAGCCTGTCAAGTGCGTCAAATGCAGACATGTCAAAACAAATTCCGCTAATCCGTTTCGAACGGCAACAATTCCAGCTCATCGTCAGGTAGAGGTCTTTGAAGCGCCTTTGCTTCTTCCCACGGGGCATTCATCCAGAGCTCGACATCGTCCGATGACGTCAAAATAACCGGCATGGCTTTGGAGTGAATCGGTTTGACGACACAGTTAGGCTCAATAGTGAGAAAGCCGAACAGTTCGTGCTTGCCCTGACGGGGTGTCTTGGCTGAGCCTCGCTCGCCCTCCCATGTTGTCCAGATGCCCGCGAAGAAGGCCAAAGGCTTGTCGTTATCCAGCGCAAACCAGCGTTTTGTTTTCCTCGGCTTGGTATCTTCCCATTCGCAAAATGTTGTCCACGGCACCACACAGCGATTTTCCGGTTTCAACCAGCGTCGCCAGTGCGCGGAATCGGTATTGCGTATATTAGTGACACCTGAATCGGGACGGCCTTTTGTTACAAATGACGGTGACGGCATGCCCCAGGTGAGGCGGGCCAATTCGCGGCCATGATCCATGTTTCGAACTACAGGTGCCGGTCGATCAGGGTAAACATCGAGCGATGGTTCCAGATTTCCTGAAACATCGCTCATCACTCGGGCAAGTTGCCGGATGGATTCCTGATTGGTGGTGATGTTGTAAAGGTTGCACATTCCGCCGACGATGCCACCGTGGGTCCATTACCGCAATGGACTTTTGCGCCCCTCCTTCGTGAATGGGAAAAAGGGCAACAGTGACAAGCGGTCGGGCGAGATGATTCTGAGCCCGCAGACTGAATCGATGAACCATGATTGCGACCGCCCGGATGGTACCAGGCAGACGCAATATCGCGACCTAACTTAGTGCGGTCAGGTTATTGCTGAAGCGTCATCGCTTCGACCAATTCCAGGTAATATCTGCATTGATCTTTCAGATCAGACAAAGCTGGATCATCAGATCCGTGAATTTCAGCCCCGTGCGACATCAGATTGAAGTGTGCCAAGAACGCATCCTTGGCACCCCATAGATTGTCATGTGGGCAGGCTTCTGCGGTTGCGCTCGACAGCAGCTGACAAGCTTTCAGATAGGCTGCTTCGCGCGGAGTCCGCGGTTCTGCAATCAATTGCTTCAATTTGGTAAAGTGATTTGATTGCTGGTCCGCAACAATATATGGCGCGATCATATTCATTGGTTAAGCCGCTTTTTTATGGGTCAAAGTCGAACTCGCTTTTGAGGATGGTCGCACGGGTCGGGAGCCACGCAGAACATCGCCAGATTCAATGTAAGCCATACTCATGAAGTGACTGATCAACGGCATACGTCCCGCTTCGGCCATTTGGATCAATTCCTTAAGTAATGTCATGATATATTTTAGAGTTTCTGCTTCTGATGCGCGTAATTTATTAGATATCATGCCTTGTTTCCTTGCTTGGATAAACTCTAATTTTACGCATACTCAAAAAGAAGGAGAATTAATTCAGGTAACTCGGATGTGCTTCATGCATATTTCCCGGATTCGCGAGGGTTAACGCGTAGACGGGTGCATCTATCAGCCGCTCGGCGCCTAGCAGTTGATTGATGGTCGAATGGTTCAAGGCGGCTGTTGGGCAGGCGGAAAGGCCGTGGCAAGTGGCCGCCAACATGATGTTCTGGCCTATGTGACCGGCCTCGATCATGACCACGCGATAGGCATTGGCGTCTGAATATTTCCACATCGTGCGTCCAAGATCGGCGCAGAGCAGAATGAGGCAGGGCATGTCATCTGCCCAATCCTGTCCGCCGACCAGTTCCGAAAATCGCGGCAAATGATTTGCAGTCAATCTGCCAAGATCGTGGTCTAAAGCTGAATAGTGGTAGATACCTGGGTCAAGCCCCTGGACCGCGCGGGCCACGACAAAAGCTTCATAGGGATTTCTGGCACCACCCGAAGGGGTCATGGCAAGAGGCAGCTTTCCAGTGCAGTTTGAAGTTTCACCTGTGATTCCCAGTCCGGCAAATAGGCAGTCGGACAATTGCTGCAAATCGATGGTTTTCTCTGCCGCCGTTCGAACTGTACGACGACGCGCCATAACTCGAATGACTTCTGTGTCACTTGGCGATGGCAGAGGCAGAGCGCCTGCCGTATTGTGCCGATGCAGGGCTGGTGAAGGTTCATCATTCAGATGAACAAGCTGCTGGCGCTCAGACTCTTCGGCGCTGATGTATTCAGCGTCCTGGACACAAAAATGCATGAGCGCGGTGGGCAAACTCCATCGCCATTGCTGGGAGAATTCCTGCTCTCGCGCCTCGAGTTCTGAGTCGTATTCGACTAGCGCCGTATGGTCACGCAGTTCCTCGGCGAGAGCTGATAGCTCATCTAAATCGAAGCCGATATTTCTGCTGACATTTCCAATTGTCGCCCAGTCGTTCCAAGAGTTCAAAAGCTCAACAACTGATTGATTGCAATGAAATACATTCTTGGTGAGAAAATTACAGCCAATAATTGCGTCTTGTTCAGGATAGAATATCAGAGTTCGTGATCTGCGTAGTTTCATGTCAGTCCCATCATGTCAGTACGCCGGCGAGAGGATCTCGCCGGCGCTACCGTGATCAGCGCTTGTTGTAGTGCATGCCCTGCGACACGAAGAGCGATGAGCCCGCTGCAACACTGGTGATTTTTGGTGCTGAGGATGATTTCTTGGACATTGTTTTACCTTTCCATACCTCGACATCGAGGCAGGTGAAGGCTAGGTATCAATTTAATAAAAAATGGTTAAAATACTTACATTATAGAATATAGATTTGCATTAATTCTATTAATTACAGATTAAAATACTTCGATGGCAGCATAAATATAATACAAAATTACGCACTAAATTACCTATGCTGCAGATTTGCGCATAAAGAAACGCAATAAGTGCGTAACTGTGAACGGCGGCAGGAGCGACCAGTCAGCCCGGCTGCGACAGGAGTGACCTTGCGACGGAATCGACCTGATCGATGGATACGGCTTGCGCCATTCGAATAATTCTGCGAGGTGCCATGTTGGTTCTGTCCTTGATGAGGACCGCACGAACAAAGGCCGGACCTTTTTCCGTCATCAGCGAAGCGACACCAGTTAGTGCGGGGTCCGAAATCGGAGCCCACTGAACCGCAATCATCGAAGGTTCCGCTGTCTGACGGCGATTGATGGCACAAAAATATATCCAGTTCAGCCGCCCAACGATGATCCCATAGTGATTGCCGCGCGCGCGCGCCAACTGGTCGAACTGCGTTCAGCCCAACCAGTCACGCGACGAAACGAAACGGCAACGTCATCTCTCCGGACAAACGTGATGGCGCGCACTGCCATGTCGTCCCGGTCTGGTACCGCGAAATATGTGAAATAAGTACCCGCCTCAATTAATGGGGGCGGAGACGCAATGAAACGCTGGTAGATACGAAGCACATTTGTGTCAATATCCATCGTTTCTGAGCCAACAACTTTGAAAAGTTCATCTGGGGGCACTGAAAAATAGTTGCAGATTTTCGTGAGCACCGGTTCAAGCGGTAACACTTCTCCCCGTAGATAGCGCTCGAACTGAGTGCGATTGATTTGCAAGCCTCTGCAGATTGCGCTGATGGATTTCTGGGAGCTACATAGCCGCGAGAGATTTGCGGCAAAAACCGCGCGAATTTCCATTTATCTGTCCCCCAAATGCCAAAGTCGTGCATGATCATTTGCTCTGCGGGAAACGATACGATTATTAAAATTGTAAGTAACACAAAAAAACTTATTTTATTCCGTAGGTTAGCTTTTCATCCGGTTTCAAATTATCCGGCTTCAATTGTAAAAACAGCCCTAGGTTGGTCGACGCCGCCTTGGATGGGAAACCCGGGAACCGATAAATAGTTCCAGAAAATTGCCTCAATTAGCCCAACATTGGTCAAAATGAGCGTTGTAAACTCTTAGCCCGAATGATGAGTCCATTCTCGCTCGGACGACGGCGT
This sequence comes from Mesorhizobium sp. G2-6-1, assembly GCF_055809095.1. Lineage (NCBI taxonomy): Bacteria > Pseudomonadati > Pseudomonadota > Alphaproteobacteria > Hyphomicrobiales > Phyllobacteriaceae > Mesorhizobium > Mesorhizobium sp. G2-6-1. The sequence goes on along the minus strand of NZ_CM147896.1, from coordinate 3,898,613 downwards.
CTCACGTTTAAGTAGTGACTAAAATTCTCGTTGATAAACGGGCAATGGCTTAGTTAGCCAATACTGTCCACTCGATTTACAAGCAGGCCCCGGTTGCCTCGATCTTACGCCAGCCCACCGACAAACGCGCTCGTATCGCCCTTTCTCTTCATGGCGAGGCGCACGGCACCCCTGCAGCTACGAGCCCGGCAATGCGTTTCCCTCTCGATCTCGTCGAGATAGAGGAATTCCCGCTCCGGCGATGAGCAGATCAGTTCAGGTGTGAGATAGTGGACATAGCCGCATTGCTTGCAGGTGATTTCGAGCTCTTGACCAGGATCAAGATCGCGAACCTGGACGTTCTGTTTCCAGTTGGTCACCAAAAGTCCTCCGCAGTTGGAATGCGCGTGTAGCTGATCTTGCCGCCAACATGGCCACCGGCCGAGGGCCTCCACATGCCTAAGCTCATGACGGTACGGCCATAGCGGGCATTGAGGTTGTCGATCGCGCCGGATGCACGTTCCCATTTCTGGCGAGCACGGTCATCGTTGATGAGCATGTCGAGTTGGCGCTCGTCTGCCGGTGAAATATCGCAAAGCGTGACGCCAACGCGAAACACCTGAGTGCCCCGCGGATGGTCGCGTTTCATTCGCGCCCATAGCCGGTCGAGCCCTGCGAGTGCTGCCTGATCGTCATTTATGATCGGTAGTGTGATCTTTCCTGACCAGTCGCCATTGCGAATGGAGAGCCAAAGCAGCAAGCCCCGGCAATAATATCCGGCGCGTCGCAACCGACGGGCGGCCTTGATCAAAAGCAGGCGACAAATCTCGAACGCACCTGCCATTGTTCGGCTTTCTGGCGGGAGTACTCGACCATGCCCAAACATGCCGCGTTCCGCATTGGGAGCCTGAATGTCATAGCCGTGCAGCGCGTACCAAAGACGCTCGCCCGTCACATTGTTCCACAGTTTGCGCATATGCTTGGGCTGCAACCGATACAGGTCCTCAGTCGTAAATATGTGCGATCTGGCCAGGCGGCGCTCCATGTTCGGACCGACGCCGGGAACATCAGACAGTGGCTGCGCCAGCAATGGTGCCGGCAAGTCTTCCGGCCGCCAGATCATCAACCCATTGCCATATGTTCCGTTAGATCGTTTCCCGGCCTTGCAGGCCATCTTGGCCAATTGGCGATTGGCCGCAAACCCGACCGATGCGGTGATGTGCTCACCGACATTGCGGGCCAGCGTCGACCTGAGGCGCGTAGTCAGTGCCTCGGGATCGTCGCGTCCTGTTTCGTCCAGCACACATGTCAATTCATCGATCGACTTGACCGTATCGATCGGAATGACGGTCTCAATCTCGGCAAGCAACGTGTTGTGGGCGCGGCGATAAAGATCGGGCTTTTGCGGTACCAGAACAATATCAGGGCAGGCGGCTCGGGCATCGGCAACTTTCATCACGTTCTTGACGCCAAACGCCTTAGCCTCACGAGAACAGGCGATGACACAGGTGCGGTCTGTACCTTCGAACGGGACAACGCCGACCGGACGGCCCTGCAGCCGCCTGTCTGCCTGTTGCTCGACTGACGCAAAGAAGCCGTCGAAATCAAGATACATGCGCTCGATAGTCTCTGGTTTGCGCAAGGCAAAGCTCTCCCGTGGCGCGGCAAACGCGCATTTCGCCGATGTTTCAAGATATGATCGCTCGCACCTTCGCTAGCGATGTTCCTAAAATGTTCTCATTGGGAAAGAGAGTCAAGCAGGCGAGGAAATAAATCCTATTCGCGACTCGCTGGGCGTAGGTCCAGTTTGTTTTGACCAAATCCTGAAAGACCGTGTTCAGTTTTCTCTGATACCCTTTTCGATGGGCAACAGGGAGCTCGAAAATGAGCAAGGTCGTCCGGTTCAAGCAGCAGGGACCGAAGAAGGGACGCGGCATCAGCACTATACTGGCCGCCATGGTGTGCGCGGGAGCGGCTGGTTATTTCGGTCCCGGTCTGTTCGAAAAACAACCAATCCCAGATGCCACGCAGGTCGTCACGTCGAGTACAGTGGAAACCATTGTCGGCAAGGCATCCGTTGTAGACGGCGACACAATCGAAATCCACGGCGAACGCATCCGTTTCAACGGCATCGATGCGCCTGAGAGCAGTCAACTTTGCAAAGACGGTGGCGGTCGGGATTACCGATGCGGAGCGCGAGCTGCGAATGCCCTGTCTGAATTCCTGGCGGCTTCATCCCCGACACGATGCGAATACGTAGAGCGAGACCAATATGGACGCTTTGTCGGCAATTGCTCGCGGGCAGACAATGAAAGTGTGCAGCGGTGGCTCGTTCGCAACGGGCACGCCATGGATTGGCCACGATATAGCCGTGGTGCATTCTCGAAAGAGCAACAATCTGCACAAACGGAAAAGATCGGCATCTGGCAGGGCGAATTTCAGCGGCCGTGGGAATGGCGAGCCGCACAGCGCGAGAAGACGAATTCGTCGATCGTGCCATTGGTGACCACAAAGGGCGGTAGCGGATGCAATATCAAGGGAAACATTTCCAGGCACGGCGAGCGCATATACCACGTTCCCGGGCAGAAAAATTATACGAAGACGCGGATTTCGACGTCCAAAGGCGAGAGATGGTTTTGTTCTGAAGATGAGGCGCGAGCTTCTGGTTGGCGTCCTGCGAAGAGGTGAGGGGACAGATGGATGCTATGAGCAAGAGCTCAAACATTCTGAGAAATTAAGTCGAATTGCGACGGTTGGCTGCCGAACAACATCCATCTGATACCGCAAAGTTTTCGGACGCTGGCAGGGGGTGCGAACAATGCAATTTTGTCCTTATGAGGATGCCAATTTAAGGTCATAAATCAGCGCGATAAAGCCAATTTTATGCCAGGGCCAAGTTGGGTGAAAATTCACACCAAATGTCCGACGACGGACATGACGACATCATACGACGTTTCCATATGGACGAAAATTGCGCCGACACAGGATTATTCCAACACCTGAAAGCCTTGTGGAATCAGTTGGTTGATGTTTCTGAGCAGGCTGACCACAATTCGGTGAAGTTTTGCAATCATTCGCGCTGCTGCTTTTTTTCTGTCGTTTACGCCTGGCTTCCACTAGTTTGACCGCTCGATCGAACTCCAATGTCCCCTTTACAAGTTCGTGGTCATGATAGGCCAAAAGCAAATCCTTTTCTTCTTCGGTTTCAACATTTCCGGTGTGGAGATTGGTGAAGATCACGTCACGACGCTTATCCGTCATCTTGGCGTAGTTGGATTCGGTGATTTGCTCGTTTTCATGGCCCATATTGTATGACCAGGCTCTTCGTTGGTCATCCGTCATGCAAAACTCGTCACGTATGGACCGCAAGTAATGCTTTGCTGAGTGAGGATTGAAATATCCAAGGCCCGCGCAATCACATCCTTCTCGAAAAGCACGTCGTACCCCGCTATCGGTCTTCCACGGTTCGATTGGCAAGCGACATTGCAATGGGAGCCGACTGCTGTTGGTGAGAAATTCATCGGGCGCAAACAGAGCATCTTCTGGAGTGCACCCAAGGGCTAGCAACTTTTTGATCCATGATACGACTATGCCCTCGATCTGCTCGCCAACCGGAAACCAAAACGTCGTTTGACTTTTCGAATTTTTCACCCGTACGACGGTTGCATCCTGATAGACTTTGCGGACCTCTGTATCCACGTTTCCAATCAGCAGCGAGGCCGTGGCATTTGATCGGGTCCCAAACAGGAAGCTTGCGGCGACAATAGCGCTGTCCCTGTGCTGGATGAGTGTTTCAAGCGGCATTGTAGAAAAGATCAAATTGACTTCTGCCGTTGTTGGAATTTCCCGAGGTTTCAGTCGTATCGCTTTGGCAGTCTGGCTGCGAGGCAGCTTAAAATAGTCGCCGATGGTCTTGTTCATGCGGCGATAGCCTTCCTGTTGCACCAACCAACCAAAGAATGCTGCGAGATGAGAAGCCATGTGACAAATTGTTGAGCGGCAGAGAGGATTTGGCCGGTCTTTTCCAGCGAGCTTGATCAATTCATCCCGATACGCGGCAGCATCTTCTTTTTTGATCGTCGAAAAGGCTTTGCCATTGTGAAATTGTTCGAAATGCCTGATCGCACTGAGATGAGCATCGAGGGTTTTAGGGCCATACCGTCCCGCATATATCTGGTAGTCATAGATGACCCGCTCGTTCTCAGCTGTGCAAGACACACAAGTTTGCCCCGGTTTTATCCCAATACCAGTCGGGGTTGCGCCCTGCACTTCGTCTATGCAATGCAGGCTCGTATTGGATTCAAGGCATTTTTTGAGCGTGTTGTATGCTGTCTCATTCAGTAGTTTGGGCAGTGAGCGGGCGCAGTCAGGGCATTTGGCTTTTGCCCATGAATGCTGGTGAAGGAACTCCTCAAGAGACAATGTGCTGACGTCTGGAACAACGCGCAATTTGCATGTGAGGCATTTAAATTCCTTCAAACGCAGCGGGCTTTTGTTTTTGAGTTTCCGCTGATCGTGAAAGCGTTTGAGCTCCAAACCACGAAACAGCTGTTTATGGCCTTCATCGACCGGTTGCAGACCAGCCTTGACCCAGTTGAAGAGGGTATTTCGACAAATGCCGTAGAGTGACAGCGCGTCCTCAATCGAATAGACCCGGTTGGCCTTGGGTCGGATGCCACGGTAAGAGCGGCTCATTTTCCGCTCCCTTTTTCCGCTCTGTTCCGGTTTACGGCGTTGCGCCTTTCCTTCGACGGCATTTGCCTTTCGAACACCAGTAGTTCTGAAAGGGTCCAACGGGTTGTACCGGGCGATGCCTGCCTGGGACGTGGAAAACCGGGATTGGTGTCGCACCAGCGCCATATGGTGGGTCTGGAAACACCGTAACGCTGGGCCACTTCTCGGTCAGACAGAAAGACTTTCTGTGTCGCTTCGAGGGTGTTGCCCGTTTCATCTGGATATGATTGGGGCGCCGCCGCACCGCTTATTTCTTCATCTGGCCCCGGTTTCCGTGAAGGCGGGGAGGGAATTGCCGTGGTTGGACACGGCTTTTCTGGCACGCACTCTTGCGGTGGCGCGGCAGGGAATAGATCAAATTGGGAAGAAAATCTCGGTGTCGGCATGTGCGTGCTCCCCCGCGTTGCGGAGTTGGTGCACGTCATGCGCGATGTTAAAATTTAGCCTTGGTGAGTCAAATTGCATCCAAGGTCTACGAAAACTGCACTGATTCGCGAAATTATTCAACTGGCCGAATTATCGGGTCCGGATTTGAGGTGCCGAATGCAGATTGAATGACGCATCTTTATGTATAAGACCCAGCCGAATGTGGGGCCATATGTTGGGCTCATCTAAATAAGAGTAAAAAGATCGTTATATATAAGATGTTTATAAAAAAATTGGCGGAGAGAGCGGGATTCGAACCCGCGATACGGTTCCCCGTATACACACTTTCCAGGCGTGCGCCTTCAACCACTCGGCCACCTCTCCATCCATGCGTCTTGCAGCGGCCGGTTTTGCCGTGCTGGTTGGGGATATCGCATGTCCCTTTGGAGCTTGCGCGTGAAGAGATCACGCCGTGGATACCGTCAACCGGATGGTATCCTGTCCAGTGCGCCCTGATCGCTGATGAAAAGGGTGCGGGGCTCATCTAGTCGATCCGACGCCGGTTGCCAAGCCATAACCAGCAAACAGTTGCACGAAGTGGGGTTTGCTAACCGATGGATGTCCAAAGCCATTTCAATATCGAACGTGCAAAACCGACCATATTGCATGGAATCAACAAGGCCCCGGTTTGCCAGCCGGGGCCTTGTTAGTAAAAACGGCTTTGAATCAGACCGAATAATACATGTCGAATTCAACCGGATGCGGTGTCATTTCAAAGCGCATGACCTCGGCCATCTTGAGCTCGATATAGCTGTCGATCTGGTCGTCGTCGAAAACGCCGCCAGCCTTCAGGAAGCTGCGGTCCTTGTCGAGGCTCTGCAGAGCCTCACGCAGCGACGCGCAAACGGTCGGGATCTTCTTCAGCTCTTTTGGCGGCAAATCGTAAAGATCCTTGTCCATTGGCTGGCCGGGGTGGATCTTGTTCTTGATGCCGTCGAGCCCGGCCATCAACAGAGCCGCGAAACACAGATACGGGTTTGCGCCCGGATCGGGGAACCGCACTTCCAACCGTTTCGACTTCGGCGAAGAGCCGAAGGGGATACGGCAGGAAGCTGAGCGGTTACGGGCCGAGTAAGCCAGCAGAACCGGCGCTTCATAACCTGGCACCAATCGCTTGTAGGAGTTGGTCAGCGGGTTGGTGAACGCATTGATCGCCTTGGCGTGCTTGATAACGCCGCCGATGAAATAGAGACAGGATTCCGAGAGCCCCGCATATTCGTTGCCAGCGAAAGTGGGCTTGCCGTCTTTCCAGATCGACATATGGACATGCATGCCTGAGCCGTTGTCACCAAAAACGGGTTTCGGCATGAAGGTTGCCGTCTTGCCATAAGCATTGGCGACCTGATGCACGACATATTTGTAGATCAGCATCTTGTCGGCATTGCGCACCAGCGCGTCAAACTTGATACCGAGTTCATGTTGCGCTGCAGCCACTTCATGGTGATGTTTTTCTACGCGCACGCCCATTTCGGCCAGCACCGTAAGCATTTCGGAGCGCATATCCTGGCATGAATCGATCGGCGGAACCGGGAAGTAACCACCTTTGACGCGCGGCCGGTGGCCGAGGTTGCCGGTTTCGTAATCGGTGTCGTCATTGGAAGGCAGTTCCGTGGAATCCAGCTTGAAGCCGGTATTATATGGGTCCGCCTTGTATTTAACGTCGTCGAACACGAAGAACTCGGCTTCGGGGCCGACGAAAACGGTGTCGCCAATGCCTTCGGCCTTCATATAGGCTTCGGCCTTCTTCGCGGTGCCGCGTGGATCGCGGTTGTAGGATTCGCCGGAAACCGGATCAAGAATATCGCACAAGATAACCATGGTGGATTGTGCGAAGAACGGGTCCATATGGACCGTCTCCGGATCAGGCATCAACACCATGTCAGACTCGTTGATTGCCTTCCAGCCGGCGATGGACGATCCGTCGAACATCACGCCATCGGCGAACATGTCTTCCTCGACTTCCGCGATGTCCATGGTGACGTGCTGCAATTTGCCCTTGGGGTCGGTAAAGCGCAGATCGACGAATTTTACGTCCATATCCGTGATCTGCTTCATGATGTCGGCGGCTGTCGTCATATTATGATTTCCTGTGTGATGCCGTTTAACTTGGATTTCGATGTGTTGTGTTGTGATCAGACCGCGTCGATGCCGGTCTCGCCGGTGCGGATGCGCACGACTTCCTCGATGTTGGAAACGAAAATCTTGCCGTCACCAATGCGCCCGGTTTGTGCCGCCTTGCGAATGGCCTCGACGGCCGCCTCGACGGAATCGTCACCTAGCACCAGTTCGATTTTCACCTTGGGAAGAAAATCCACCACATATTCGGCGCCGCGATAAAGTTCGGTATGGCCTTTCTGTCGGCCAAAGCCCTTGGCTTCAATGACGGTGATGCCCTGCAGTCCAGCTTCTTGAAGCGCTTCTTTTACTTCGTCGAGCTTGAACGGTTTGATGATCGCTTCAATCTTTTTCATGTAAGTAAGGGCCTCCACTGCCATTCAACAGATTTCACTCTGCATGCGCTATCTAAAGCACGATCCGTGCCAGTCTGAAGGAGAGCCAGTACATATGTCTGAAATCCAGACTGACCGGTAGAAAAATCGAGGATTTAGCAATGTTTTGTTGTCCGAAAGAGCGTTTTGGAACCGTGCTGTTTCGGCGTTATGGCAATGGCGTGCATAATTTTTAAGCAGGAAGCCTGTGGTTTGAGCAGGCAATGGCGGAAAGTCTGCGCCCCGGAGCGTCGCGTTGAATCATCTGCCTGTCGACGTCATCTACTCGTCGAAGTCATGAATTGCGCAATGCGGGAAACCGGCTATCTGTGGGCGGCGAAAGCATGGGACGGAATAAAACAGAATGAGCAACGAACTTCTTTCGCCGTCAGAAATGGCAAGGGTCGACCTCATGGCGGCGGAGCAGGGGCCATTTGATGGAATGGCACTCATGCGCAATGCGGGGGCGGCGGTCGCGGCGTTGGTTCTGGCTCGTTACGCGTCGGCAGACAGGGTTCACGTTCTTTGTGGCCCAGGCAATAATGGTGGCGACGGCTATATCGTGGCGTGCTTGCTGCACGAAAGTGGCTGTGCCGTGTCGGTATGGTTTTCGGGCAAGCCAAGACATGGAAGCGACGCAGCAATCGCTGCTGCAACATGCCCGGTGGTGGCAATGCCCATATCGGATTTTGCGCCCGAACCGGGTTCTGTCATCGTTGACGCACTTTACGGCGCGGGTCTTTCAAGGCCTCTCGAAGATGAAGCGGCAAGCGCAATCGAACGCGCGGCCCGGCTAAACATCCCGGTCGTTGCTATCGACCTGCCTTCCGGCATCTCGGGCGAAAGCGGACAAATCATCGGATGCGCATTTCGCGCCGGGATGACTGTTACATTTGCAAGGAAAAAGCCGGGCCATCTGCTTTTCCCTGGCCGCGAAATGTGCGGTGAAGTTGTCGTCGCCGATATAGGCATTGGCGATGTGCTCATTGATCAAGTGGCAACCCGAACATTCGAAAACGCGCCCGCATTGTGGCTGCACCAATTCCCGTCACCTGCGGTGGATACGCACAAATACAGGCGCGGCCATGCCTGTGTGTTCTCAGGCGGCCCCCATGCCACGGGGGCCGCGCGCCTGTCCGCACTTGCCGCGGCCAGAAGCGGGGCAGGGGCGGTGACCGTCCTTTCGCCACCGAATGCATTGCTGGTCAATGCCGCGCATCTGACGTCGATCATGCTGCATCCATTGGCAAATGCCACGGAATTGCATGATTTTCTTACCGAGCGGCGGCCCTCTGCTTGCGTGTTGGGGCCGGGTTTCGGCATTGGCGAAAAGGCACGCGAATTTTCACTCGCCATGCTCGGCAATGGAGATGGCCGCCCCGAAAGCGTTAAAGGGCTGGTGCTCGATGCCGACGCCATAACATCCTTTCGCGATGCCCCAGCCTCGTTGTTCATTGCAGCGGGTGCCACCAATGCGCCCTCACTTGTCCTGACGCCACATGAGGGCGAATTCGCGCGGCTGTTTGGCGACCTCGCAGCGGATGAAAAATTATCCAAGCTCGAAAAGACGCGCAAGGCCGCGTCACGTTCGCATGGTGTGATCGTCTATAAGGGCGCGGATACGGTGATCGCAGCACCTGATGGCCGCGCGGCAATCAATGCGAACGCGACACAATGGCTGGCAACCGCTGGTTCGGGCGATGTTCTTGCGGGGCTCATTGGCGGATTGCTGGCGCAAGGCATGGCTGCATTCGAAGCTTCTTGTGCTGGCGTGTGGCTACATGCTGAGGCTGGTCGCTGCTTTGGCCCCGGCCTGATTGCAGAAGACCTGCCAGATGCAATCTTGCCATTGCTGTGTGAACTGGTTGCGCAGCATTTGGACCGTGTTGACGAACGAGACCCGTCCTAGGTTGACTCGGCAACAGCCTTCCGATTTACACCATCATCAACAAATCCCGACAGCCCGGACCGTTTCCCATGCTTGAGAAGACTTACGACGCCAATGCCGTCGAGCCGAAGATCGCGAAAATCTGGGCAGAGGCAGATGCTTTCCGTGCTGGCGCAGGCGCAGACGAGGGTGCTGATCCATTCACAATCGTCATCCCACCCCCAAATGTCACTGGCTCCCTGCATATGGGCCATGCGCTCAACAACACCTTGCAGGACATATTGGTGCGCTTTGAGCGTATGCGCGGCAAAAACGTCTTGTGGCAGCCGGGTATGGATCACGCAGGCATTGCCACGCAGATGGTCGTCGAGCGTCAGTTGCAGGAAAAGCAGATTCATCGCCGCGACATCGGGCGCGAGCAGTTCATCGACAAGGTATGGGAATGGAAAGCTGAATCCGGCGGCGTTATTTTCAACCAGTTGAAAAGGCTGGGTGCCTCGGCAGACTGGTCGCGTGAGCGATTCACCATGGACGAAGGCTTGTCGAAAGCCGTGCTGGAAGTTTTCGTGACACTTTACAAGCAAGGTCTGATCTACAAGGACAAGCGCCTTGTTAACTGGGACCCGAAACTGCTCACTGCCATATCCGATCTCGAGGTCGAGCAGCATGAGGTCAACGGCAATCTCTGGCATTTCCGCTATCCCGTTGAAGGCGCAACATACGATCCCGGAAATCCAGAAACCTACATCACGGTCGCAACCACGCGCCCGGAAACCATGCTGGGCGATACCGGCGTTGCCGTACATCCCGATGATGAGCGTTACACCGAGTTGGTTGGCAAGAACCTCATATTGCCAATCGTTGGCCGCAAGATACCCGTGGTTGCCGACGAATATTCCGATCCCGAAAAAGGCACCGGCGCAGTCAAGATCACGCCTGCGCACGACTTCAACGACTTTGAGGTCGGCAAGCGTCATCATTTGCCCGCCATCAATACTTTGACTGTCGATGCGCACATAGACATCAATGAAAACGAAGACTTCCTGCACGGTCTTGAATCAAATCCTCAACAGCAAGCCGTATGGGATCAACTACACGGTCTGGACCGCTTTGCGGCGCGCAAGAAAATTGTTGAGTTGATGGAGGAGGGCGGTTTTCTCGATCAGGTCGAGCCGCATCGCCATATGGTGCCACATGGCGACCGTGGCGGCGTGCCGATCGAACCGTTCCTGACCGATCAGTGGTATGTCAACGCTGCCGAACTCGCCAAGCCGGCAATTGCCTCGGTGCGTGAAGGCCGCACCAATTTCGTGCCAAAGAACTGGGAAAAGACCTATTTCGACTGGATGGAGAACATCCAGCCATGGTGTATCTCGCGCCAGCTTTGGTGGGGGCATCAGATTCCGGCGTGGTATGGTCCCGATGGTGCCGTTTTCGTCGAAAAAAGCGAGGAAGCAGCACTCGAAGCCGCTATCCAGCACTATTTGGCGCATGAGGGTCCGTGGAAGGCATGGGTTGAAGAACAACTCGAAAATTTCAAGCCGGGCGAAATCCTGACGCGCGATGAGGATGTGCTGGATACGTGGTTTTCCTCAGCCCTCTGGCCGTTCTCGACGCTTGGCTGGCCTGACAAAACCCCGGAACTGAAAACCTATTACCAGACGGATGTTCTGGTGACAGGTTTCGATATCATCTTCTTCTGGGTTGCCCGCATGATGATGATGGGCCTGCACTTCATGGAGGAGGAGCCGTTCCACACGGTCTATGTGCATGCTCTGGTGCGTGACAAGAACGGACAGAAGATGTCGAAGTCGAAAGGCAACGTCATCAATCCCCTCGACCTGATCGACGAGTATGGCGCGGACGCGCTGCGCTTCACGCTGACGGTCATGGCGGCCCAGGGGCGCGACGTGAAGCTGGACCCGGCACGCATTGCCGGTTACCGCAATTTTGGTACCAAGCTTTGGAATGCGACCCGTTTTGCCGAGATGAATGGCGTTGCGCGCAACGACGAATTCTGGCTGCAAGACGCCAAACTCGCAGTCAACCGCTGGATACTCACCGAACTGACACGCGCGGCACGCGAAATCACCAACGGCATCACTTCATACCGCTTCAATGATGCGGCAAGCGCGGCCTATCGCTTCGTCTGGAATCTGGTCTGCGACTGGTATGTGGAACTGCTGAAACCGGTTTTCATGGGAACCGATGAGGCGGCAAAAGTGGAAAGCCGTGCCTGTTTCGCATTCGTGCTGGACGAGATTTTCAAGCTCCTGCATCCGATGATGCCGTTCATGACCGAGGAATTATGGGCAAAGACGGCAGGCGAGGGCGATGAACGGTCGACATTGTTGTGCCATGCGGTTTGGCCAACGCCCGATTTTGAAGATGAGGATGCCGCAGCCGACATCAATTGGCTGATCGATCTGGTTTCGGGCATTCGTTCCGTCCGCTCGGAAATGAATGTGCCGCCGGCTGCTGTCGCGCCTCTGGTGGTTGTTGACGCCAACGTCACGACCAATGAACGCCTGCAACGCCATGACAGCGCCATCAAGCGCCTTGCACGTGTTGGCGAGATTTCGGTGGAACAGAGCGCCCCGCAAGGCGCAGCCCAGTTGGTCGTCAATGAGGCGACGATTTGCTTGCCGCTCGGCAGTCTCATCGACCTGAAGGCCGAAGCAGCTCGGCTGCAAAAGGAACTCGCCAAGATCACTGATGAGATTGCCCGCCTGCACAAGAAGCTGTCGAACGAGAAATTCGTCGCCAATGCGCCGGAAGATGTGGTCGCAGCCGAACGGGAAAAACTCGCCGAGTATGGCGAGGTGCAAGGCAAGCTGTCCGTGGCGTTGGAACGGGTTCGCGACGCGGGATAATCGCGCGAATCATCTCGGTTTGGCTGATGCCGCAAGACGCGAAACCCATATTTCGCGATGTGCCGCAACGTAAGTTTTGACGTGCACGTAAGTTTTGGCCGTATTGTTGCCGTAATGTGACAAATTGGGCTGAAGCGCCAAAAATTGCCTGAATTAGGCCGGTTTTTGGAGGAAAATTCGGAAAAGTGATCGTTCCTGCCGTGGAATAGAGCATTTTTTGTACCGAATTTGCTGGTACAGCGACCCAGTCGTGCGCCGTGAGCAACCGCGTATCGGCAGTTTCCACAAATCGTTATTGCGTCGTTAACTGAAATGGCCCTTGCTAATGCAAGTTAGTTTCGGGGAGACGAGCATGAACATGAGCCATCTTAAGGTATTGCTGGGGGCATCAGCACTTACCGTAGCCGCAGTTGGGATTGCCCAGGCCGGTGGCCTTGAGCGCAGCGGTTATAATATTGATCTGCTTTTTGATCCGGCTCGGATTACCGGGGAAGTCTCCGGCACTTATGTCATGCCGCAACGAAAACTGGACAACGTGGTGGACACCAACCCCGCAGACGGGATTGGCTCCAATGGTATTGGCGGCGGCGCCACCCAAGGGGTTCGTGAAACTGACAGCTACTTCTCTCCTCGCGTGGGTTTCAAAGTCGGTATCGGCCAGAACATCGATTGTATGGCGGATTATTCGCAGCCTTGGGGTGCTCATACGAATCCCGGCGCCAACTGGATGGGCGCAAACAACAATATCGAAACCAAGATCGACAGTGACAATTACGCGGCTACGTGTTCCTACAAGATGGATGCTGGCAAAGGTCAATTGCGCTTTATCGGCGGTGTCTTCTATCAGGAAGTAAGTGGTTTCAAGACCAGGCTGGTTGCGCCTGCATTTGCAGCGGTAGGAACAGGTGTCGGCCGGCTGGATCTTGCGGGAAAAGGTGTGGGTTGGCGCATCGGCGCGGCGTATGAAATTCCGGAAATCGCACTGCGCGCCAGCCTCGTTTACAACAGCAAGGTCGATCTTGGTGACATTACCGGAGCGGTTGATCTTTCACAGGTCAATGGTTCGGTCATCCCGGTATTCGGTAATCAAACCATGCCGCAATCCCTCGAGTTCAAGGTTCAGTCGGGTATTGCACCCGGCTGGTTGGCTTTCGGTTCGGTCAAATGGGTCGAATGGAGCGAAATCGGCATTGTGAGCTTCTGCTCGCCTGCGATCAAGGCTGCGGGTCTTGGGTGTACCTACAAAGGAACAGGCTTTGTAACATCGCTCGACCTGCTCTACCGCGACGGCTGGACGGTTTCAGGTGGTGTCGGCCACAAATTCAACGATCAGTGGAGCGGCGCGGCGTCAATTACCTGGGATCGCGGAACGACGACCGGCCTAAGCGCCCAGACCGATACATGGACCTTCTCGGCAGGCACATCTTACACGCCATCCGAAAATGTCGAAATTCGCCTCGGTGGCGCACTTGGCATTTTGACCAGCGGTCAGACGAAAGTTGTCGGCGGCATCAACAATGGTGTTTCTTATACATTCGGCAACGATCTCGTCAGCGCTCTTTCAGCTTCCTTGAAGGTCAAGTGGTAAGAAGCTGAAATTAAATACTAAAATACTATTGAACCGCTTGTCCCCATTCGCTCATGACAGCTTCGGCTTCTGACGGGTGGGGATTTCTGTATCGAGTGTTATCCCGCCATGAAAGTTGTGGCGATTCTGCAACATCAGCCTGCTGTTCATGATGGCGGCAAGTTGTTCAACCGAAATCGCCCACTTCCCGCCATAAACCCGGAGCACTTCAATCAGGCTCTGGACATAAACTCTTTGCGAAAGCGGGGGCAGGTCGCAACAGGGCGGCTAGGAAGAATATGGAAGCCACGGTGAATTCCAGGATTGGTTTGACAAGCAGTTGCGTAAGTGAGCGCGGCTCTGGAGCACTGTTGCCTGTTCGTTCGCCAATTTCTGGAGTAACGCCCGGCGTAGCTGCGCTGGTCAGGTCGTTGGCGCTTTCGGCGCTTGTCGTCGTGGCGACTTTGGGGGCCGTTGATCGTGCCCTGGCTTTTGATGACAAGGTGTTTGACGACAAGACCGGGGTAAAGCCGGAGTCCAGCCCGTGGGCGGTTTTCCAGTTTGGCTTTTCTGCCTATAAGAGCGGTCACAAGGGTCAGGCGGTCAAGGCATACAAATATGCCGCTGAAAACGGCCAGATTGGTGCGACGTGGAAATTGGCACGCATGTATGCGCAAGGCGACGGTGTCGCTCAGAATGACTACGAAGCCTACAAATTCTTCAGCGAGATTGTCGATCAGGACGTGGAACCCGGTTCGCCCGATGAAAGCTATATTTCGGATGCGCTCGTGGCACTGGGCGACTATTTGAAAAGTGGTATTCCCGGCACCCCGATCAGCGCCAATCCGGCGGCGGCTCAGGAATATTTCATGCGTGCTGCCGCCAATTATCGCAATCCGGTTGCCCAGTATGAGATGGGCAAAATGTTCCTGAGTGGCGAAGGCGGCGTCAAGGCAAGCGCAAAACTTGCTGGGCGCTGGCTTCATCTGGCCGCTGCAAAGGGGCATGCGGGCGCTCAGGCGACGCTTGGAAATCTTCTCTTCCATAGTGGCAAGGTCGTTCGTGGGCTCGCCATGATGACGGCGGCTCTTGAAAGAGCCGCACCCGTTGACCAAACATGGATACGTGGATTGCAGGAAGAAGCCTTCGCGCTGGCGCCTGAGGCTGATCGGCGAACTGCGATATCGCTTGCCGCCGACATGCTCAACAAAGGCGTGGCCCAATAGGCTTGCATCTGTTCGGCTTGCGGTGAGATTTTTCTGACAAGAACAGCCTTGTTTCAGCGAACTTCGCGAAAATTCAGAACGTAAGGCCGAAAAGTCGTTTCCGGTTTTCGGATCATTGTGGTGCTCTGTCGATAAGCTGGAGCATCCTTGGTGCATTCAATCGAATGCACGGCAGTTTGCGCTGCAACAATGTTTCTCCTCACCTCTGACTATAGGAAGACATGCCGCTGGGAAATCGGTCGCGTGTCAATCGAGGCCGCCGTCGATAATCAGTAGCGTCGTAGCATATGAACCGTCTCACCGAAGAAACGATGGAGCAGATCATGTCTCAGGAAATCTGGAATGGGGTCAGGCATGGGCCGCCTAAAATCATGCGCTTGATAGCGATGACTTTCTCGGTCATCGGCATTTGTGCAACCACAGCATTTGCACAAACCCAGCCGGCAACTGACCCCGCGCCCCAGTTTCAGGGGCTGGAGCAGCCGTCAACTATCATGCACCAACCACATTTACCCTGAAAACCGGCATCGCCGGGGGCGCATGGTCTATCTGGGCGTTGGCGGCAGCATTGATGGTGCGGTCAATCCCAAGCTGGTGGTGCATGAAGGCGAACTCATTCAGATCAACTTGATCAATGGCGAGGGTGCCGAACACGACATCGTACTCGATCAATATGCCGCCCGTTCCTCCGTGGTGGTAGGAAAGAACGCCTCGTCCACCTTCTCTTTCGTTGCAACAAAGGTCGGAGAGTTTTCCTATTTCTGCTCGATCGCCGGTCATCGTGCTGCCGGTATGGAAGGGCTGATCCAGGTATTGCCTGGACCGCGCACCGACGCTGGCACGGATGCGGCCGACATCGTTCATGATCCTGCAGATATTCCCGGGCCGATCGGTAAGCGTGCCTCTCAGGTGGTGCGCGTCGATCTTGAAACCGTGGAACTGGAGGGCAAGCTGGATGATGGCACAAGCTACATCTACTGGACCTTCAATGGCAAAGTGCCGGGGCCGCTTTTACGGGTCCGGGTAGGTGACACCGTCGAAGTTCATCTCAAGAATCCAGCCGATAGCGTCATGATGCATTCGGTCGATTTCCATGCCGCGACCGGGCCCGGAGGTGGGGCGGAATTCACACAAACGGCTCCCGGCGAAGAAACCGTGGTGACGTTCAAGGCGCTGAAGCCGGGCATTTTCGTCTATCATTGTGCAACACCCAGCGTGGCTCACCACATAACAAGCGGCATGTATGGCATGATCCTGGTCGAACCCGAGGGTGGTTTGCCGCAGGTCGATCGTGAATTCTATGTGATGCAGGGTGAACTCTATACCGTCGAGCCATTCGGCACGAAGGGTGAGATGGAAATGGACTATGACAAGCTCATTTCCGAGCGCCCTGAGTATTTCCTCTTCAACGGATCTGTCGGCGCGTTGACCAAATCACACCCGCTTTATGCCAATGCCGGAGAAACGGTTCGGATATTCTTTGGAGTGGGCGGCCCCAATTTTACGTCGTCATTCCATGTCATTGGCGAGATATTCGATCATGTCTATTCGCTGGGCAGTGTTGGATCGCCGACCCTTACTGACGTGCAGACGGTAAGCGTGCCGCCGGGCGGCGCAACGATGGTCGACTTTACCATCGAACGCGCTGGACATTACGTGCTGGTGGATCATGCCTTGTCACGTGCCGAGCGCGGGTTGGCCGGGTATCTTATCGTCGATGGGCCGGAAAACGACGAGTTCATGCATGCTGGCCCGGCCACCGAAGAAGCAAAATAGCGCCAATGTACAAGGCCCGAAACCGCTCTGGTTTCGGGCCTTTTTCTATCTACGCTCCGCCGGATTTGGCGCAGGCATATCAAGCCCAGAACAGTCCCAGGAAAACCGCTGCACACTGTTGGGCATCATGCTCTAATTGGCAGTTGGAGCGGCAATATTCGGGTCCGGTGCCGCTTTGTCTGGCGCGCCGCTGGAGTCGGCAGGACATGTATCCTCGATCTTCGTCCATGAGGTGATATTAAGTACCATATCGCAGCGCGCGAGGTGACTGGTGCCGGTAATAGTCAAACAGGTCGTCTCTCCGACGGGAAAAGACTCGCCATTTGCGATGCACATCGGTGCCGCAAGAGCAGGGGATGCAAAAGGCGTCGCCAATAACGCCGCAAGAAAGACATGGCGTGCAAATTCTGTTTTCATGAACTTCAACCGCTTTCGGAAAGATCCGATACTTGTACAATGAGATCGAGCCACACAGCGTCTCCTGTTCAACGCAACTGCTTTAGCCAGAAGGTTAAATGTGGCGATAAAACGATCTTCAGGCCGCAGAAAGCATCAAGTCGATAGCGACGGGAACGTGATCGGATGGTTTTTCCCAAGCGCGAACATGCTTTTCTATTGATGCCGAGGCAAATCTGTCGGCCGCCTCTGGCGATAACAGCAGGTGGTCAATACGGATGCCATTGTTCTTTTGCCACGCGCCAGCCTGATAGTCCCAGAAGGTGTAAACCTCCGGTGCATCGGTTACAGCGCGCACCGCTTCGGTGAAACCAAGACCGGTTAGCCGTCGGAACGCTTGTCGCGTTTCAGGCTGGAACAGCGCATCGCCTGACCAGTTTTCGGGATGGCGCGCATCGATCGGTTCGGCAATGACATTGTAATCGCCAGCCAGAACCAGCGCTTCTTCCAATTGGAGGCGTTCGCCAGCCCATCGTTCAAGTCTCGCCATCCATGACAATTTGTAAGGAAATTTCTTGTCGTCATCGACCGGGTTGCCGTTGGGCAAATAGAGCGAAACGACCCGCAATGCGCCTTTGTCAGTGGAAAAGACGCCTTCTATGAACCGCGCTTGCTCGTCTTCATCGTCGCCGGGAAGGCCGCGATTGACCTCGTCGAAACGGATTTTCGATAAAATGGCGACCCCGTTGAAGCCTTTTTGCCCATGCGTTTCGACCTGGTAGCCAAGTGCCTCGATTTCAGCGCGCGGAAACTGGTCGTCCATGCTCTTGATCTCTTGCAGGCACACAATGTCGGGGGCGCTTTCGCCAAGCCAATGAACAAGGTTTGCGATACGGGCGCGCACGCCATTTATGTTCCACGTAACGATTTTCATAAAAAACTCGCGAGAATTTCAAACGATTCTTGATGGTGCAAAAGATAAATCGGGGCGATCCTGCACCATTGTCACTGATTAGGGAACCCGATTCCTGGTGGTGACGCGAAGGGGAGGAACTACCATGTCGTCATCGACGCATCCCGTCGACGAAATGTTGCCGGCACCTCGGCTGTTCACACTTGGATTTCAACATGTTCTGGTCATGTATGCGGGCGCCATCGCTGTTCCGCTCATCATTGGCCGCGCATTGCAACTCGAACCGTCCGATGTGGCATTTCTCATTTCAGCTGATCTGTTCGTCTGCGGCATCGCCTCGATTTTGCAGTCGATGGGCGCGACCCAGTGGTTTGGCATCAAATTGCCGGTGATGATGGGTGTTACCTTTGCTGCAGTCGGTCCTATGGTGTCGATGGCTGTCGTCAATCCGGGCACCGAAGGCGCGCGGATGATATTTGGAGCAATCATTGGTGCGGGCATCATCACCATTCTGATCGCTCCCTTCGTCAGCCGCATGTTGCGCCTGTTTCCGCCCGTTGTTACGGGCACGATAATCCTGGTTATCGGCGTCTCGCTCATGAAAATCGGCATCAACTGGATTTTCGGTCTTCCGTTCGGGCCGACCGCGCCAAAAATCGTCAATCCCGAACACGCGGCGTGGTTGAAGGCGATCACCGATGCGGCAGGCACGGCCGGTTCAAATTTGCCTTCCGTTCCCGCCGGCTTGTCGCTTACGCCTACCGTACCCAACGTGGCTTACGCACCGGTTTCCAACATCATTTTGTCACTTGTCGTGCTGGCCGTCGTTATCGGCGTTGCCCGTTATGCCAAGGGCTTCTTGTCCAACGTCGCCGTTTTGATCGGCATTGTCGTCGGCGGCATTATTGCTGCATCGCTCGGCATGATGCATTTTGACAAGGTGGCAAGCGCGGCCTGGTTTGCGCCGATCATGCCGTTTCATTTCGGTGCGCCTATCTTCAATCCGGTGCTGATCCTCACCATGGTATTGGTGATGATCGTCGTGATGATCGAATCGACCGGCATGTTTCTGGCGCTGGGCGAGATGACGGACCGCAAGATTTCGCGGCCCATGCTCTCGGCGGGTCTCAGGATGGACGGCCTTGGCACGCTGCTCGGCGGCATTTTCAATACATTTCCCTACACCAGTTTTTCGCAAAATGTCGGGCTGGTCGGAGTAACCGGCATCAGAAGCCGGTTCGTATGCGTGGCAGGCGGCCTGATAATGGTCGTACTTGGCCTCATACCCAAGATGGGCGCACTTGTAGAGGCACTGCCGACCGTCGTTCTCGGCGGTGCCGGGCTCGTTATGTTCGGCATGGTTGCCGCAACCGGCATTCGCATACTTGCAGCAGTCGATTTCAAGCGAAATCGCAACAATCTGTTCATCGTGGCCATTGCCTTGGGTTTCGGCATGATCCCGGTCGTCGCACCGCAATTTCACATGTGGCTGCCCAAAGCGATTGGTCCGCTGGTCGATTCGGGGATTCTTCTCGCATCGGTCGCTTCAGTCGTGCTGAACCTGATCTTCAACGGGGCAAGTGGCGATGCGGAGGGTTTGCGCGAGGCGGCTATGTCTGCCGAAGCGTGAACTATCCCGCGAAAGAGGTCGCGAAAGGGCGGCCTCTTTCGATCACGCCAGAGCGCGCGATGAACCGCTTCACACCGTAAAGCTGGTGCCGCAACCGCACGAGGCAACAGCATTCGGATTTTTGATCTGGAACGATTGGCCCATCAAATCATCGACAAAGTCGATCACCGAACCACCCATATAGACAAGGGAGAGATCGTCGATCAGCACGGTCGCGCCATCTTTCTCGATGGCGATATCGTCATCATTGCGGCTTTCGACGAGGTCGAATTTGTAGGAAAAGCCCGAGCATCCGCCACCTTCAACGGACACCCGCAGTGCCGTCTTGCCCGGTTCGCCCGAAACAATGCGGGCGATGCGCTGGGCTGCGGCATCGGTTACTTCGACATTCGTGGCTTCGGCGCTCATAAACGTCACCTTGCGTTTCAGTATGCATGATAGGTATGAAGCCTGCGTGGCCAAGTCAACGGTCGAGCGTCTACTGGTGATAAAATGAGTGAGCGGCAGACCGGGCAAGCTCTCGGCGATATCGGTTTCGGCTACCGCCCGCGAGCATCTTACGCAACTGATCCCGCGGCTACGCGCGGACGTTTGTTTGATGAAATGGAAAGTCCGACCCGCACGCCATTTCAGCGAGATCGTGATCGTATCATTCATTCCACGGCGTTTCGGCGGCTGAAGCACAAGACGCAGGTATTCGTCGCTCATGAGGGCGATCATTACAGGACACGTCTGACACATTCGATTGAAGTGGCGCAGATTGCGCGGGCCTTGGCGCGTGCATTGCGCGGTGATGAGGATTTGGCCGAAGCGGTGGCGCTGGTTCACGATTTCGGCCACACCCCTTTGGTCATACCGGCGAAGACGCATTGAACGAAAAGATGGCTGGCTGGGGCGGTTTCGATCACAATGCGCAGTCGCTGCGCATTGTCACGCGCTTGGAACGGCGCTATGCCGAGTTCGACGGTCTCAACCTGACGTGGGAAACGCTCGAAGGACTGGTCAAGCACAACGGGCCACTGACCTGTGCCAGCGGGCAGGGCCTGAATGAGTCGGTACCGCCAACGATCCTTGCATATTGCCAACGCCATGACCTCGAGCTTGATCGCTTTGCCGGCATCGAGGCGCAATGTGCGGCGATTGCCGACGATATCGCCTACAACACCCATGACATAGATGACGGGCTGCGATCTGGATTGCTGACGCTGGAGATGCTGGAGCACGTGTCGCTGCCCGGCGCGCTCCTTCAAGCCGTGCGTCAACAATATCCCGCGCTCGACCACGTCAGAACCGGCCATGAATTGATGCGTCGCCAGATCACGCAGATGGTCGAGGATGTGATCGTGGCTTCACATGCCAATCTGGCGCGTATCAGACCGGAGAGTGCAGATGATATCAGGGCAGCTGGTGAGGCCGTCGTCACCTTCACGCGAGAAATGGCAACGGTTGAGAAGGAATTGAAGGCGTTCCTTTACAAGCACCTTTATCGCCATTCAGAGGTCATGCGCGTGCGCGTGGACGCCGAGAAGATCGTCAAGGATTTGTTCGACATCTATCTCGAAGACCCGAGTCTTCTGCCGGAAGATTGGCGCGAGGGACGCGAATGGACTGTGCAACGAGTTAAAGCTCGCCACGTTGCCGATTTTCTGGCCGGGATGACGGATACCTATGCCTTGAAAGAACACCGCCGCTTATTTGACCATACGCCAGATTTGAGCTAGGTCGAGCCATATTTTGCCGGTCACATTTCCGGCTGTCCCGCAAGCTGTCAGAGCCATATCCATGAATATTTTCGCCGATTTCAACGCGCGAATTATAAAGATTGTCGAAGCCCTTGATCTGAGAGATAAAGATGGCGGCCAACTTGATCTTTCCCGCATAACCATAGACCCGCCACGCGATGCCAGTCACGGTGATCTGGCAACCAACGCTGCAATGGTCCTCGCCAAACCGGCAGGCCAAAATCCGCGCGCTCTTGCCGAAAGGCTCGTGGCTGCGCTGGCCAGCGACAAGGACGTTGCCAAAGCCGAAGTTGCTGGACCCGGGTTTGTCAATTTGCGCCTTACCGATGGATTTTGGCAGGCGCATCTTGCCGGTATCATCGGGAAGGGCGTCGATTACGGACGCTCAGGCATCGGGGCAGGGCGCAAGGTCAATGTCGAATATGTCTCGGCCAATCCGACCGGACCGATGCATGTCGGCCATTGTCGTGGTGCGGTGGTTGGCGATGCGCTTGCCAATCTGATGGCTTTTGCCGGTTACGATGTAACCAAGGAGTACATCATCAACGACGCGGGTTCGCAGATAGATGTGTTGGCCCGTTCCGTGATGCTGCGCTACCGTGAGGCTCTGGGCGAAGCAATCGGCGAAATCCCCACCGGGCTTTATCCGGGCGACTATCTTGTGCCGGTAGGGCAGGCATTGGCGAAGGAGTTCGACGCCGGGTTGCTCAAAATGCCAGAGGACGAAGCTCTTGCCATCGTCAAAGACCGCACCATTGATGCTATGATGGTGATGATCCGTGAAGATCTGGCGCTGCTCAACGTGCATCATGACGTCTTTTTCTCGGAACGCTCCCTGCACGCCGACAACGCCAGGGCGATCCGCTCCGCGATCAATGATCTGACGCTGAAAGGCCATATCTACCAAGGCACGCTGCCTCCGCCAAAAGGTGAGCGGCCAGATGACTGGGAAGATCGCGAGCAGACGCTGTTCCGCTCAACTGCCGTTGGTGATGATCTCGACCGCCCATTGGTCAAATCAGATGGCTCTTACACGTATTTCGCCGCCGATGTGGCCTATCTAAAAAACAAGGTTGATCGGGGATTTAGCGATCTGATCTATGTTTTGGGTGCCGATCACGGAGGTTATGTGAAGCGTCTGGAGGCGCTCGCTCGTGCCGTTGCCGGTGACCGGGTAAAGCTCACCGTTCTGCTGTGTCAATTGGTGAAACTCTACCGCGATGGCGAACCGGTACGGATGTCCAAGCGTTCCGGCGATTTTGTCACCTTGCGGGAGGTGGTGGAAGAGGTTGGGCGCGATCCGATCCGCTTCATGATGCTCTATCGCAAGAGCGATGCGCCGCTCGACTTCGATTTTGCCAAGGTGACGGAGCAATCCAAGGACAATCCGGTTTTCTATGTCCAATATGCCTCGGCGCGCTGTCATTCCGTGTTTCGGCAAGCGCGGGAATTGTTCGAAGTTGATCAGTTCGATCCACGCCAACTCGCGGCGGCCGTTTCCAATTTGAAAGACGAGGGCGAAATCGGCCTTATCAGGAAACTCGCGCAATACCCGAGGGTCATTGATCAGGCAGCACTTGCGCTGGAGCCGCATCGGGTGGCATTTTACCTGTATGATTTGGCCAGTTCCCTCCATGCACAATGGAACCGGGGTACCGAAAACCCCGACTTACGGTTTATTAAGGTTAACGATCCACAATCGACTTATGCCAGACTAGGGCTGGTGCAGGCTGTTTTGGTCGTATTGATGTCCGGTCTTGCCCTCATTGGGGCAGACGCGCCGTCGGAGATGCGCTAGTCAAGACCAAGATAAACTGTCACCGTTTGCCCACATTACGCTGGTAGGGCCAACCTTGTGCGGCGTCCATGGCGTCCGATAATGTGCGAGTTCGGGAACGACAATGGCAGACAGAAACCAGTCTAGACTTGCCGACAATGGCGACTTCGCCGATGACGATCCGTTTGCGGAATTGACGCGCATCATGGGGTTTGACCCCCGCGAGCCTGCCAAGCCGCAGGAGCCGTCTTCTGTGGAGGACGCTTCGGACGAACTCGTATCTGCTGACGATTTCGGGATCGATCTCGAAAAGGAATTGATGGGCGAGTTTGGCGACGAAGATAGCGCCGCTGTCTCGGAAATGTCCATGTCGGATGGTGCAACTGAGATCGTCGAGCAGCCGTTTGATGACGCTTCTGCAATCACCGATTTCGACGAGGCGATTGCATCGTCACTTGAGGAAGACTTCAATTTCGATGAGATAGCGGAATCCGGGTTTGCTGAGCCTGTTGCCGAGATTGCACCGGAGCCAGCACAGGACTTTGTGCCTGATGTGGCGCAGCCTGAACTAGCCCAATCTGAGCCAAGTCAACCCGAACTTGGTCAGCCTGAACTTGACCAAAACGTATCGTTTGAGGACGAGGCACAGGCGACAGATCCTTTTACACAATCGGCAAACGATCAATTTTCGTCCGATGATGCGTTCGACGATGGCGATTTCGACGAACTGGCCTCCCACGAGTTCGATCAAGCTGAACCTGTGGAGGAAGCCGCGCCGGTCGAATCTCTCATTAGCGAGGATTTCGATGAGGATCTCGGCCTTGCGATGGCAGGTGTCGATATGGATTTCACGCCGCGTGTGACTGAAGCGGACACCCCCGACTTTGCGACTGATTCCGTGGACGGTGAAAACAGCGTTGTTGCACATGAAAATGCACCGAGCGCCTCTGATATTTCTGATGAGGGTTCTGTCATTGATGACGGCACGGCTGGCGGCGAGTTGAACGAGTCACTCCAGACCGTTGGCGACCTGGGTGCTGAAAATCAGATTTCGCCAAAACCCGAAGCGGGCACGAGCCTGGAAGACGAGCTGAACGCACTTCTCAACAGGATGTCTGCTCCAGCCTTACTCGCGGCTGGTGCCCATAGTCAAAATCCTGATCTGCCGTCATCGGCACCTGAGGACGCCTCTCCCGTGGAGGCACTCGGCGCCGCCGAAGAAGCCGAGCAGGCGCTTGAAACGCCATCCTTTGCGCCGGAGAACGAAATTCTGGTTGGGTCAACGGAACTGGCGAGCATCGACGAAGAGCTGTTGGAAGAGTTGCAATTTGCCGAAGTCGATCTGCTTCCAGATGACGACCAAGCCAGTTTGGCGACAACCACCCCTGATGAAGCGGCTTTCGATGAAATCACGGCCGACGAAGATATGGCCACCGAAGTCATGGCCACTGAAGTCATGGTCGATGCCCCGGAGGCCGAGACTGTCGCCGATCTCGCCGAGCCAACATCGTCAGATGCCGCTGAAAATCAGACAGGTACCCTGAATTGGCTTGCCGACAAGCCTGCCGCCGTTCCAGAGGAGCCAAGCCGGTTGTGGAGCCGAGGTACACCGTTTGCGCAGCCACAGCCGACCGTCGCGCCACAGCCTGTTGCTGAGCAGCCTGTCGCGGAAATGCCAGGCGTTGATGACGTGCCTGCACCACAGGATACGCCAATGATGCCGGCGGCCATCACGCAAATTGCATCGTCTGCTTACGACGAGCGCCCGGACATCGAAACGGTCGAAGTGCCGGAGCGGGTTGCGTCCCTGAACGATGATCTTGATATACCGGAACTTGCGTTTGAAAATGAGCCGCCCGAGGTGGCAGGATACGATGACCTGGATGCGGAATTTTCAAACCTGATCACCGAAATGAATTCTTCGCAACCGACGTCTGTTCCAACGCGCGCCACAACTTATGACGACGACGCCTATGATGCGGGCTTCTCATACAAGTCCGACAGTGCGCACGCTGGTGATGTTCCACAACAGATTGAAGAAATTGCGGGCGGTTCAAGGGTGTACCCGGCTGGTCAGACCCATTCCGATGACTTCGATATGGATGCCGTTTCAGATGACGTTGCGTTCGCAGCGGCAAGAAGCGACATCGGTGATGACGCATTCGACTACGATCCTGATCTGGATGGGGCAGAGGGCCCTGCCGGTCCGGTCGAAACCTCAGCCAGCAGATATCGAGGCAGTCGTGGGTTGATGATTGCTGGCCTCTTCGGTGCTTTGGTGGTCGTTGGCGGGCTTGGTGCCTTTGCGCTTTCTTTTGGCGGTGATGGTGAAGCTGGCGCACCGGTTCTCGTCAAGGCTGATAATCAACCGATCAAGGTAAAGCCGGAAAATCCCGGTGGCACAGTCATCCCCAATCAGGACAATAAGGTCTATGACATGGTGGCCAACGGGGCGAAGCCGGTGGCGCCAGAGCAGCAGACACTTGTGACAGATGCGCAAGAGCCGGTTGATGTCAAAGCTGCGACGCCCGATGTGCGTGTCGTAGGTTCTTCGACAAGTGCTGATACGCAAGCACAAGCCCCTGTCGGCAAGTCTGAAGACCGCGTCGCATCGGCAATCGCGCAAGCCGATGAAGCAACCGATGCCAATTCGGAAATTATCGCGGTCACGCCGCACAAGGTTCGTACCCTCGTGGTCCGGCCTGATGGATCGCTGGTGCCACGCGAAGAAGCGCCACAGGATGCGCCAAAGGTAGCCGCGACAGAACCGGCCGATCCGGCTCCACAAAACGTCGTCAGTTCATCCAGTCAGGATCAGACCGGCGCGCTTTCAACTCCTTCGGCAGACAATACTGAGGAAATAGCCTCCGCAACTGCGGAAGAACCGGCCACGGCACTGCCTGTTGCCAGGAAACAATCCAGCAACACGCCACAAGCTGTCCCTGTCGCACCGCAGAGACCGGCGGAACAACCGGTCGATATCGTCGGCGAGGTCAAGCCGGATCAGGTCGCGGCAATCGATCCTGCGGCAGTCGTTCCCGCCTCGGGCGCATGGTCGATGCAGATTGCTTCGCAGCCAAGTGTCGAAAGTGCGCAGACGACCTACCAGAATCTGGCGCGCCGTTATGAAAATGTTCTTGGCGGACGAGCGGTTAACATCGTCAAAGCTGAGATAGCGGGCAAAGGCACATTCTATCGTGTCAGGGTTGCCGCACAGTCGCGCAATGATGCGGTCAATCTCTGCACCAGCTACAAGGCAGCAGGCGGGAACTGTTTCGTTTCCAAGTAAAATTGTCCTTGCATATTACAGGAAACCGGCGCGAGAGCTTGCGCCGGTTTTTATTTTGACGAAGGGTTGGGGGATACGGGAAGCCGCATCCTGGCCTGTTGCCTTTCATGGCTAGATCACTAAATCATGCAAAAGCAAAGTCTTATCGCAATTTGACGATTCAATGTTGTAAGATCCATGAGATGTTGTGGTGATCGAGTCTGACGCGATTCCCTTTCTGAGAGGAAAGTTCTAGAATCGAGATATGAGCGAATCAAAGACACTCGTTCTCGGCTGTGCCGGGAAATCACTGAGCCGCGAGGAGATCGCCTTTTTTAGCGGCGAATGTCCTTGGGGTTTTATTCTGTTTGCTCGAAATATCAGCGAGCCTGAACAGATATGTGATCTCGTTGATTCCTTGCGCGATTGTGTCGGGCGTGCATCGGCACCGGTGTTCATTGATCAGGAAGGTGGCCGCGTGCAGCGATTGCGACCGCCATTGACCCCGAATTACCCGGCAGGTGCAGCACTTGGCGCGCTTTATAATGATGACGAGAATGCAGGGTTGCGCGCTGCTTGGCTGCTCGCCAGGCTTCACGCTTTCGATCTTCTGCGCTACGGCATCAATGCCGACTGCTTGCCAGTGCTCGACGTACCTGTTGAGGGGGCGAGCGACGTTATTGGCGCGCGCGCCTATGGCAAGAACCCCGAAATAGTCACCGCACTTGGCGGGGCGGCGGCTAATGGCCTGATGTCTGGCGGCGTTCTGCCAGTAATGAAGCATATTCCAGGGCACGGGCGTGCTGTCTCCGACACGCATTTCGAATTGCCTACCGTGCATACGTCATTCGATGAGTTGCGGGCACATGATTTTGCACCGTTCAAAGCGCTGAACCATTTGCCCATCGCCATGACCGCACACGTCATCTTCAGCGCGATAGATGCAGATGCACCCGCAACGACTTCGCCCAAAGTGATTGAAGAGATCGTTCGTGGCGAAATCGGCTTCGAAGGCCTTTTGATTAGCGACGATATATCAATGAAGGCACTTTCTGGGGATTTCCAGACAAAGGCTGCCTCCATCCTTGCAGCCGGGGTCGATCTGGTCCTTCACTGCAACGGCGTCATGGAAGAAATGGCGGCGGCGGCCTCGCGGGCAAAACCACTTGAGGGCAGGGCGCTTGAGCGTGCCAATCGCGCACTTTCATCGGTGACCAAGCGTGACGAGGGCATCGAAGCGGAGTTGCGTGCCGAGTTTGGGCAGTATTTTGAGGCGGTCGCGTAACCGCGAGGGGAACAGCGAAGTGGCGCACATACGAAATCCCAGGGCCGAGACTGCCGCGCCGATGGATCGGCTGTGGACGCAAACCGAGGATGACCGTCTCACAAGCGATCCCGAACTGGTTGTCGATGTAGCCGGTTTTGAAGGGCCGCTGGATTTGCTGCTTCACCTTGCCCGCAACCAGAAGGTCGATCTTGCGCGCATTTCCGTTCTGGCACTGGCGGAGCAATATCTCGTCTTTATTGACAAGCTGCGGGCGGTGCGGCTGGAACTTGCCGCCGATTATCTGGTGATGGCTGCGTGGCTTGCTTTTCTGAAATCGAAACTGCTGATCCCCAAGCAACCGGGTGATGAGGGGGAAAGCGGCGAGGAATTGGCCGCTGTTTTGCAATTTCGTCTGAGACGCCTTGAAGCCATGCGCGAAGCCGCGGCGCAGTTGGTCAACCGCAACCGGCTCGGTCGTGATGTGTTTGCACGCGGCATGCCTGAATTGGTGATCGTCGATAAGCGCAATGAATATTCGGCCTCGCTCTACGATCTGTTGACGGCCTATGCGACACAGCGCCAACGCCAGGCGATCACCAATGTCCAGATAGCGCAGCGCGGCGTCTGGTCGCTCAAACAGGCGCGCGATCTTCTGGCAAGAATGGTCGGTTCGTTCGCCGATTGGACGGCACTGGACAGTTTCCTGATCGAATATCTGGCAACACCGAATGACCGGCGCACTGCGACCGCAAGCTCGTTTGCCGCTTCACTTGAATTGGTGCGCGAAGGCAAAATCGAGATGCGCCAGCAACAGGCGTTTGCGCCGCTTTATTTGAGAGGCCGCCCATCCGCCGCAAAGACCGTCGAGGTTGCACCATGAATGACCGCGTCAACGCATCGGTCATCCCCTTCAAGGCGGATGATGACGAGAGCGACACCCATCTTCAGAATCCGGCCGAACGGCTACACATGGCCGAGGCGGTTCGGATGGCCGAGGCGATTGTCTTTGCCAGCGCCGAACCGGTCGGCGAAAAGCAACTTGCCACGCGTTTGCCCGACGGCATCAATGTTGGAGCCGCGATGGACGAGCTACAGCAGATTTATGCGCGCCGCGGCATAAATCTTGTGCGTGTCGGGGATGCCTGGGCATTTCGCACGGCTGGTGATCTCGCATTTCTGATGAGCCGCGATGCCGTGCAACAGAAAAAATTGTCGCGCGCAGCGCTCGAAGTCATGGCAATCATTGCCTACCACCAGCCGGTGACACGCGCTGAGATTGAAGATATTCGCGGTGTCGAAACATCGAAGGGAACACTGGATACGCTGCTGGAAACGGAATGGGTGCGCATGCGCGGTAGGCGCCGCACGCCAGGCCGGCCCGTAACTTATGGCACAACCGAAGGGTTCCTGGATCATTTCGCGCTCGAAGAGTTGCGCGACCTCCCCGGAATGGATGAATTGAAGGGGCTGGATTGCTGTCCGGCCGGATGCCTGCAAGTTTTTCCATTCCTTTGCCGCCAGCAGATCCTGATGAATTGACCGAAGACGAGGACGCGCTGACGGATATTGATCTGGAAGAACTCGGTCTGCTGACGCCACGTGTTACTGACGACTGACGCGTCACGGACAACTGTGAGTGTGAACAAGGCCGCTGGAAATCGCTACAAATGTGCGCCCGCTCCGCAACATGCGTCGATTTACCCTTTATAAGTTTGGTTTTGCGATGGCTGTAATGGTCGAAAACACGTAACGTGCGCCATTCATTCGTCGAAATTACTGTGGTTGTGTTTGAATCCAAATGCGAAAACGCATAGATCAGTGTTTGGGAAAACATTCGAGAGAGAGTTAAAATGGGTTCATTTTCAATCTGGCACTGGATGATCGTTCTGGTGATCGTGCTTTTGGTATTTGGCCGAGGAAAAATTCCCGAACTGATGGGTGACATGGCCAAAGGCATCAAGAGTTTCAAAAAGGGTATGGCCGACGACGACGATGAGGTGACAGAAGACAAGCGCACCGTTGAACATCGTGCCGACGAGGCAATGTCGACACCATCGGAAAAAGCCAAAAAGAGCTGATCCCGCTGCGGCATTAGTCGGATAAATAACGATGTTTGATATCGGCTGGACCGAAATGTTGGTAGTCGCAATCATCATGATTGTGGTTGTCGGCCCTAAGGACTTACCCAACATGCTGCGCACATTTGGCCGCATGACGGCGAAAATGCGCGGTATGGCTGGCGACTTTCAAAAGCAATTCAATGATGCGTTGAAGGAAGCCGAACTTGATGATGTCAAGAAATCGGTCGATTCCTTGCGCGGTCTCAATCCGATGTCCGAGATCAAGAAGCAGCTTAATCCGTTCGAGAAAGCTGCGGCCGATGTTCGCTCCGGTCTTGATGATGTGATGAAGCCAAAACCGGCAGCTAAGGCGCAGGACTCCGATTCGAAGGCGAGCGATGCGAAAATCGCATCGGAAGGCCCTGAGACGATGCCTGCGTCCCCCACATTCCCCGCGATGACGGATGGCGCAACGACAACGCCGAAAGCGCGAAAACAAGCGACCTCCAAAAAGCAGACCTCGGCAAGTGCGGGAAAGACCAAGGTGGCAAAGGCTGGTGCTTCGCAAACTGCTGGCAAGGCTGCCAGTGCACCAGCGTCCGCGAACCAGAAAAAAGTGCTGCGCCAGCCAAGGCGGTAACGACGAAGGCCAAATCGGTTGCAAACGGAGATATGGCTGGCGTCAAGCCGAAAGGTCAGGCCGCGTCCAAGACGCGTACAACGCCTGACGCAACCAAATCCGCTACCAGAAAAACGACGGCAAAAAAGCCTGCCACATCAGCTAAGAAGTCGGCGGGGACCGCATAGTGAGTAGCACAGACAGGGATGAGATAGACAAGTCAGCGGCTCCGCTTATGGAGCATCTGATTGAATTGCGTCGGCGGTTGATGTGGTCGATTGGCGGTTTCTTTATCGCATTCCTCGTATGTTTTTTCTTCGCAAAACGGCTTTTCAATCTGCTGGTTGTTCCCTTCAAATGGGCAACGCAATGGGCGGGGCTTGATCCGCACAAGGTAGAATTGATCTACACCGCGCCACAGGAATTCTTTTTCACGCAGGTCAAACTGGCGATGTTCGGCGGCATGGTCATCGCCTTCCCGTTGATCGCAACCCAGATCTATAAATTCATCGCGCCCGGTCTTTATAACAATGAGCGCAATGCCTTCCTGCCGTTCCTGATTGCCTCACCTATCCTGTTTTTGCTGGGTGCTTCGCTGGTCTATTTCTTCTTTACGCCCATGGTGATGTGGTTTTTCCTGGCCATGCAGCAAACGGGTGGCGGCGACGAAGTGCAGATTTCGCTCCTGCCCAAGGTTTCCGAATACCTCAGCTTGATCATGACACTGATCTTTTCGTTCGGCTTGGTATTTCAGTTGCCAGTCGTAACCAGTCTGATGACGCGCGTCGGCCTTCTTTCTTCGGCAGCGCTGGCAGACAAACGCAAATGGGCCATCGTCATCGCCTTCGTGGTGGCGGCTGTGCTGACACCGCCGGACCCGCTTAGCCAGATCGGCCTCGCGCTTCCAACGATCCTTCTCTACGAGGTGTCCATCTGGACGGCGCGCATGATTGAGCGCAAACGCGAGCAGGAACGTGCGGCCAGTGACAGCGACGAAAGCGAGACGACCGAAAAAGCGTCGGATGAACCGTCCGCAGACGGTGACGCATAACTGGAGCAATTCCAGGAAAAGTGTGCAGCGGTTTTCCGTCCGGAATTGCGTAAAAAACCTTGGAGCGGTTCAGTGCTTTTATCAAAAGCTGAGCCGCTCTAAGCCTGCCGAATGCGCGGTTTCTTGGCTTCCAGAGATTTCGACGAAAATAGCTGTCGCCGGCATGCAGCAGGGTCAGTTGCGGGCACTTTCAATGAAGGTTCGCTCGAACTGCCTTGGCAGCAGAAAGTCTACTTTCGCGCGAGGCATGAATGCCGCACAGTAGCGCGACAGGTGAGGGCTGTTTTCCTCGTCTCGTTCGGTATATGAATAATTCTTCCGGCATGGCGACGGATGCCGGATACCAAGGTTCACACCCAGGGAGGCTTCATGTCGGATGTATCGTTGACGGTAAATGGCAGGCACGTCAGTGCCACAGTCGAAGACCGCACACTTCTTGTTCATTTTTTGAGAGAACATGTGGGCCTGACCGGCACGCATGTTGGTTGCGATACGTCGCAATGCGGCGCCTGTGTTGTCCATGTCGACGGCAAGGCAGTCAAATCTTGCTCGATGTTGGCGGTTCAAGCCTCCGGCTCGACGGTGGTGACAATCGAGGGGCTGGCGCAAGATGCTGATCTGCACCCGGTTCAGGCCGCGTTCAAGGAACATCACGGCCTTCAATGCGGGTTCTGCACGCCGGGCATGATCATGGCTGCAACGGACATGATAGCGCGCCACCCGGAAGGGCTTGATGAGGCCACTGTGCGCGAGGAACTTGAGGGCAATATTTGCCGCTGCACCGGCTATCATAACATCGTGAAAGCCATACTTGCCGCGTCGAAGAGTATGGCCAAGACCGCGAAGGGTAAGGCTAGAAAGGCCGCCTGAGTTCCAGCGTTTGAGAAAAGCAAAGCCGAGCGGTTGCCACATTTTTCGACGCATCCCGTGAGGCCAGCGCAATGCACGGTCAGACCGTGGGTGCCAGAATACGGAGGAGTTTCCAGATGGGTATTGAAGGCGTAGGCGCAAGAGTTGCGCGCAAGGAAGACAAACGCTTCATCACGGGCGCCGGGCGCTATGTCGACGACATGGTGGTGCAGGGCATGAAGCATGCAGTGTTCGTACGCAGCCCGCACGCCCATGCGCAAGTCAAGAAGATCGACGTCAAAGCGGCCCAGGCCATGCCGGGTGTGATTGGCGTCTTGACCGGCAAACAATTGAAATCGGACGGCATCGGCAATCTCATTTGTGGTTGGATGGTCCATTCCAAAGATGGCTCGCCAATGAAGATGGGCGCATGGGCACCATTGGCAACAGACAAGGTTCGCTATGTCGGTGATGCAGTCGCAATCGTCGTGGCTGATACCAAAGGACAGGCGCGCGATGCCGCCGAAGCGGTCGAGGTCACCTATAAGGAACTCAAATCCGTCGTGGACGCATCCAGGGCGATGGACAAGGGCGCACCGCAAATTCATCCCGAAGCAGACAACAACCTGATCTTCGATTGGGATATCGGCAATGCCGATGACACCGCAGCGGCCTTCAAGAAGGCGGCTCACATCGTCAAGATGGATGTCATCAACAATCGCCTTGTTCCCAACGCCATGGAACCGCGCGCCGCACTTGGCCATTACGACAAGGCTGAAGATCACTATACCTGCTGGACGACTTCACAGAACCCGCATGTGGCGCGTCTGGTGATGAGTGCCTTTTATAACGTCGCGCCCGAAAACAAGCTGCGCGTCATTGCACCGGATGTCGGCGGCGGCTTCGGTTCGAAAATCTACATCTATCCAGAAGAGATCGTGTGCCTTTGGGCCTCGAAAAAGACCGGCGTGCCAGTCAAATGGGTTGCCGACCGCACCGAGAGCTTCCTCACCGATGCGCATGGGCGTGACCATCATTCCCACGCGGAAATGGCCTTCGACAAGGATCATAATATCCTCGGCTTCAAGGTCGAAACCAAGGCAAACCTCGGCGCATATATGTCGCTGTTTTCGTCGGCAACACCGACCTACCTTTATGCGACATTGCTCTCCGGCCAGTATAATATCCCGGCCATCCATGCCAATGTGAAGGCTATTTACACCAACACCGCGCCGGTCGACGCCTATCGCGGAGCCGGACGCCCGGAGGCGGCCTTCTTGGTTGAGCGGATGATGGAAGTCTCGGCCCGCGAATTTGGCGTGTCGCCAGCCGAACTTCGTCGCAAGAACTTCGTCACCAGTTTCCCCCACCAGACGCCGGTTATCATGTGCTACGACGCTGGCGATTTTGCCTCATCGCTCGATGCGGCAATGAAAGCGGCCGATTATGCGGGCTTCGAGAAACGCCGGGAGAAGGCCAGGAAAGCCGGTAAATTGCGCGGCATCGGCTTCAGTTGTTACATTGAAGCCTGTGGCATCGCACCATCGGCTGCGGTTGGTTCGCTGGGTGCTGGTGTCGGCCTGTGGGAATCGGCGGAAGTGCGCGTCAACGCAGTCGGCACGATTGAAGTGTTGACCGGCTCGCACAGCCACGGCCAGGGCCATGAGACGACATTTGCACAATTGGTAGCCGAGCGCCTCGCTGTGCCGCTGGACTCCATTTCCATCGTTCATGGTGACACCGACAAGGTACAGATGGGCATGGGCACCTATGGCTCGCGCTCTGGTGCGGTCGGCATGAGTGCAATCGTCAAGGCGCTCGACAAGGTCGAGGCAAAGGCAAAGAAGATTGCCGCGCATTTGATGGAAGCTGACGAAAGTGATGTCGTCATCGAGGACGGCGCATTGAAAATTGCCGGAACCGACAAGAACGTGCCTTGGTTCCAGATGGCGCTTGCAGCCTACACCGCGCACAATCTTCCTGCTGGCCTCGAACCGGGGTTGAAGGAAACCGCTTTCTACGACCCGGCCAACTTCACCTTTCCGGCGGGTTGCTACATTTGCGAAGTCGAGATCGATCCCGAGACCGGGCAGACAAACATTATCCAGTTTGTTGCCGCTGACGATTTCGGCAACATCATCAATCCGATGATCGTCGAAGGTCAGGTGCATGGCGGGGTTGCTCAAGGGATTGGTCAGGCGCTGCTCGAAGGCGCGAATTATGACGAAACAGGCCAATTGCTGACGGCGAGCTATATGGATTACACCATGCCGCGCGCAGGCGATCTGCCGTCCTTCAAAGTATCGACGACAAACACGCCTTCGCCATCAAACCCGCTCGGTCTCAAGGGTTGCGGGGAGGCGGGTGCGATCGGTTCGCCGCCTGCGGTCATCAATGCCATCACCGATGCGATCGGTACCGAAAACCTGACAATGCCCGCTTCACCGCAAAAAGTGTGGGCGGCAATCCAGTCAACGAAACACTGAGGGGCACGACTATGTATTCTGTCAATTATCATCGTGCCACCTCGTTAGCCGAGGCTGTGAAACTGGCCAAGGGAGACACGGCTGTTCTGTCTGGCGGCATGACGCTTATTCCGGCAATGAAGACGCGGCTTGCTGCGCCTTCGGACATTGTCGACATTTCGCGGATTGCTGCCCTCAAGGGCATCAAGGTTTCCGGCAAGACAGTCACCATTGGCGCCGCGACAACGCATTTCGAAGTGGCCAATGACGAGAAGCTGAAGAGGGCTTGTCCGGCTCTTGCCCATCTGGCATCGCTGATTGGCGATCCGGCGGTGCGTCATAAAGGAACAATAGGCGGCTCGATCGCCAACAATGATCCAGCAGCCGACTATCCCGCAGCAATGCTCGCGCTTGGCGCGACCATTGTTACCAACAAACGTGAAATTGCTGCCGACAAATTCTTCAAGGGTCTCTTTGAAACCGCTTTGAAGGACGGTGAAATCGTCACAAGCGTCAAATTCACGGCACCTGCAAAGGCGGGATACGAAAAGTTCCGCAACCCGGCCTCGCGTTACGCTATTGTCGGGGTGTTTGTCGCAAAAAGCAGTGACGGTGCGCGCGTGGCAGTCACCGGTGCAGGCGATGACGGCGTATTCCGTTCAAAGGAATTGGAGGCTGCGCTGGCCAAGAAGTTTGACGCGTCGGCGCTGGACGCGGCCAAAGTTCCAGCCAAGGCATTGATGAGCGATATGCATGCATCGGCGGATTACCGGGCTCATCTCGTCGTGGTCATGGCGCGGCGTGCTCTGGCGACAGCCAACTCCTGACCCGAACAAACATTCACGCTCGACAAGGGCCGGCGGATCATCCGCCGGCTTGTTTGTGACAATGTCCGTTCCTCAGTCCCGCGCCCCACTTTTCCTCATCCCGCTCCGAGACCGCGCGCGTAGTATCGGACTGCCTTTTTGCCATCGTGGATGACGGCAGCGCCAACTTCATCAAAGCCGAGTTTGGCATGGAAAGCGTCAGACGCCGGGTTGGGAGGTTGCGCATTGACCTCGCAGGTAACCAGGGCGTGGCCGGAATTCGCTGCATGCGCAAACAGCTCCTCATAAAGCTGGCGGGCATGGCCGCGCCCGCGTGCCGCTTCATCAACCGCAATGCGGTCGACATAGATGAAACGCGGGTAACGTTGACAAAACCACTGGAAGTTTTGGCTGTCATAATGGGCAGATTGATCGAAGGTCATGATGAAAGCTTCGATCGAGCCGATGCGGCGCGCATAGAAGGCTTCGCCAAGCAGGGTGCTGAGGCGTTCCGGCTCCAGCCACGAGAGTTCTGCCGCGTGCCGGTTGTTCAGCGTCAGAATTGCCGCTTCATCAGCCGATGAGATGTTCTCAATCCGGGATGGTGAAGAATGCCTCATGATATGCGCGCCGCCGCGATGGTCGCCGCAACAAGCTCTTCATCGGTCACGGTGTTGCGATACTCGCGCTCTGCATCCGTGCCGCCCATCCCGACATTTGGGTTGCGATAGCTCATGGCGCTCGGCATGTCTTTGAGCGCGGCAAAATGGACTTCGGTAAGGCCGGTCATTTTGCATACCGCAGCGATGTTGGCGGGATCGAGCGCACCGCATCCAAGAATGGTAATTCGACCATCTGCCTGCTGAACCAGTTTTGCGAGCAGGCTTGCGCCTTCGATGGCGGTGTCGCGTTGCCCGCTGGTAAGAACGCGGCCAACCTTGCAGGCGATCAGGGTTTCAAGCGCTTCTGTCGGGTCTCGCGTCATGTCAAATGCCCGGTGGCAGGTGACATTGATCGGCCCCGCTGCCTCAACCAGTTCGCCCATACGTTGTGCATCGATGGTGCCATCTTCACACAGGCAGCCGACAACCGCGCCCGCTACCCCCATGTCTCGAAATGCCTCAACATCGGCGATCATGGAGCGGTATTCTGCCTCGCTATAGAGGAAGTCGCCGCCACGCGGACGCACAATGACATGGAACGGAATTTTGGCGCAGGCCAGCGCCGCACGCACCGTTCCAAGACTTGGCGTGATGCCGCCTTCAACGAGGCTGGCGCAAAGTTCGACGCGGTCCGCTCCGGCATTTTGCGCGGAGATCAGTCCGTCAATGCCTTCAACGCAAATTTCAACCAGTGTCCCGAATTTGAAATTCGTTATCTCATTCGAGGGTCGCTGTGCGGATTTCGGTTTCGATAAGGACACTGGCAAACCTATGATTCTATTTAGTCGCCCGATGCTCTAACGGCGCATGATGGGCTTTGTCGTCACTCAAGGTCGATTCTACCCGTTAGCTATGATTTTGACCGGTGTATCATTGCCTCACACGATACGGAAGAAGCAGCGGCCGGGTCACAGACTGCTGTTTATCTCAGCGCATCCGAAAAATTACTCGGGCAGCCCTTCACCGTTTCGGTAGGTGGACAGGGACGTCATCTCTTGTACGTTTCTTGCGAAATGCTACCGCGACACGCTATGCAGCACCGGACAATGTCACTTGGGTGGGCCGATTTCACGCATGAGACAAGATTTTGAGACGACAAGCGGGCCGAATTTGATGAATTTTCTCTACCCGGTTTCGAGCGCTGGTGGCACCGCCACGCGCCCGCCTGTCATTTCCATCGCCCCCATGATGGATTGGACGGACTGCCTTGTAAAGTAGGGGGGCTTTTGGGGTGTGTTGTACTATTTGTTGTACCCACTTGAATGTGGAGCGTCCTTCCATAAAGTTGACAAGCCCGCGACCATTTCTGATCGCGGGCTTGCGCAGTCTCCTACATGGTATTCCCGGCCGCGTAATTGCTTAAAGGTACGCACCGCTAATTTCTGCAAGCCGTCAAGCCTTAAGCCGCTCCAATATTGGAACATACCTTTTCTCAAAAAGCCTAGGCACATATTGTTGTGGAATCTTGAGCTCGAGTGCTATCGCGTAATCATCGATCTCGTTTGCTGCACGGCGAGCTTGGTATTCAACACGCAAATGTTCCGGACACAGAACACCCAAAGCCATCCAGAAGCAATCATACTCAGATCGCATCTGATCGCTCGGGCTAGCAGAAGCACTTGCAAACTCTTCGAGCAACTCTTCAAAACTTTCGCCAGATGCGACAGCCTGATCTTCACCGCAAAGAAGATGCATTAACTCTTTGACGATCACAAAACGCTGCCAGCACCTGTTAAGGCCGCGGGAGAGGGCGATCACGTCGCAACCATTCTGTCTTACGATCACATGATCATTATTCCGCGCAGAGAAGTAAAACCCTCTCGTGATCGCCGTATCCAAGTCGACAATGCAGACTGCGACTCTCGGTGTCCCGGTCAATTCGAGAACCTTGTCGCGTATAACATTACGGCGGATGTATATTGGCTTGTCTTGACAGAAATCAAAGAGCTGCGAGTAACTCATGTACTGACTAACACACTTAGTCGGCGTCTTCATCAAGTGGTGTGGAATTTCCACTAATGATCTGAGCTATCGCTTTGTTGATTTCTACTGCCATTTGATGCGGCGTGACGTCCCTATCGGAACCAGGGAACAGCTTGACATCAGAAGCATGCAGCTCGTCAATAGCGAAAAGCCGATGCTTGGCGACCTCCATTTGGCTATCCATGTTCATCTCCATTCCATTGTAAATGAACCACATCGATTTGCGGCCCATATTGATAAAGTATATATAGTCGTGACCGCCGCTTGACAAGGTGTCGCCTCTCATCTAATCGTCTAAAGGACGATTAGATGAGAGGTTAAATCTCGATCGAAATTGGAAATTTATTCCAACTAATAGAAATATTTTGACAAAAATTAGTTAATTTTACCTTAAGTGTCATTGGTGGCAAAAATCTCACGGTATAGATAGTTTGCTCTCGCCCAACTAGCAATGGTGTCTCGAAATGGCGCGCAATTCTCGTTCTTCTCGGTGATGAGAAAATCGGGAAATCGATCGATGGGCCGACATTATTTCAGAGGGACTGGCGCCCGCCGCCGATCTGCTGACGACGGGTTGGGCTCGTGGTTGAACTTGGCGATCCCGGCAGGAATCGAACCTGCGACCTAACGATTAGAAGTCGTTTGCTCTATCCGGCTGAGCTACGGGACCAAACTATCAAAGCGGATGGCGTGTCCGGTACGCCATAACGGCAAGCACGTCTTCCAACTGCTCGCAAAGCGCCAGCATCTCGCCAGTGGCGGTTTTCATCCGTTTGCGGTTCGAGGCTCGTTTGGCGCGTATTTCTGCGGCGGTCATGACCGTTCCCCATAAAATAGCGCCCTGTCGGCAAGCTGTGGTGCTGCGTTAATTTCCATGTCCGTGTCCGGCTCGCAGTCTGTTTCTTCTTCTCGATCGTCAGAACCGCCCCGTGTGAAGCCGCTGTAACTGGTGGGATTGCACCAGCCCAGCGCCGGTTCGAAATCGGGATCGGGTTCGGTTGCGTCGAGAAGGTCGATCAACTGCTGTATAGCTTTTTCAATCTTGTGGCGCGGCAAGCCTTCGGCGGCTGCCGCAAACGGTGTTGCGGGCATTGTGTTGTCTCCTTGCGTTCTGATGTTGAACGGTATAAAACGATGTTCAACAATCGTCAACAACAAAGTTCAACAATGTTGAACATTTCTTGGAGCGCCCATGGTTCGCCGCGACAGTAGTATAGGGATAAGGCTCACGGAGAACGTCAAAATTGCACTGGACGCGGCCGCCAAAGCCGATCGCCGATCAATATCAGCCTATGTTGAGATGCTGATTATTGCCGATCTTGAAGCTAAAGGATTCCTTCCGAAAGGCGCTGCGGATTAGACTAGAGTCTAATATTCCAACTCACCCTGCGGTTGCATATTGATCTAGATCATTTTGGGGAGTCGAGAAGTTGGCGGATATCAAAGCTGGTAGCGTGGTTGTTTTGAAGTCGGGCGGCCCGAGAATGACGGTTCGATGGGTAGAGGATAATGAAGCCTATTGCGAATGGTTCCCTACAGATAAACCAACTGGTAAAAATGGAGGCGCAAGATTTCCGCTTAGTTCTATCAATTTACTGCAAGAATAATGTTCTTAAAACGCCAACACCATAACTCACCACTAAGCCCTTGTGCCCCGCACGCGTCGCGTGTCGGTGCGTGCATCCACCATCTTGGGGATGTTCCTACCTAACTCCTGTACACTACGTTCCACACGCGCCAACGCCGTAGAGTCCGCGCCGGGAGCATTAATTGTCACAGGCATGTTTATCACCTGCCCGCCGCCGCTAGAACGTGTGGTCGGTGCTATGTTCGCCAGCGCTCTCGCAGTGGCTGCGGCTGGCGTGACTTGGCTACCGCGTGGCAAGTTTACCAACTCAGGCCCGCGCTCTCCGACAATAGACAAGCCACCCGGCGAAAAATTCGTTCCACTCGCGAATCCTGGTATCCCGAATCCGCCGAACAGACTCCCGAATACATTGTCTGTCACGGTGTTCAACAGGCGGTCAGCAACCCGCTTTAGTGAATCCGCAAGTGCATCTGCTGCTGACTTGCCGTTCATCAAATCCGACACGAAGCCATTCACAGCTTCCTTACCGATGTCGCGCAAATCGGCGGCTGCGTCTGCGGCTTTTTCTGTCGCTTCGCGCTGGCTGTAAATTGCCGTAACAAGTTGCTCGATCTCGCCGCGCTGGCTTGCTGTGGCGCTGGCACCTGCCTCGCGCAAGGCGTTTGATTTTTCGCGTTCGAGGTCAGTCGCGCCAATAAGTTTTTGTTCTTCCTTGAGCGATTCAATAACCCGAAGAACGCCTTCCGCTTCTGTGTTCGCGCTCGCCAGCGAGGCCTTGCGTGATGCCCCGCTAGAGCCGCCACTACGCGCACCACCGCCTGTTATGGGGATCACAGTCGCCTTATCGGCAGCGGCGCCGTAGCGCGCTTGTAGCGCCGAAACAAGCTTTTGATCCGCCTCGGATAGCGCCGTGTCAACCGCACCGCCCATGCGCGCATCAAGTGGCGACGCGCGGCCGGACTTACCGGTAGTTAGGACATCACCAGGTTGGCCGGCAAGTGACCCGGCCAACGACCCGACGTCAGCCGCAGCCTTCCGCTGTTCGAATTCGTTATATTTTGCGAGCAGGCCGTCCATAGCATCGGCTGCGGTCAGGATCGCAGCCTTGGAATTTACCGTGAAGTTGCGCCACAGGATGGCAAATCGATCGTCGAGTTCTTCGGCCTTCCGGAGTAGCTTTTCATCGATAACACCACCGGCTTTCTCGGTAGCTTTGGCCATGTCATCGAGCGCTTCCTTGCCGCCCTTGAGCGCCGTGACCATGTCCGCGCCACCGCGCCCGAACGCCTCTTGAGCTAAGATAGCCCGCTCTTGCTCTGTGGCGGCGTTCTTGACCAAGTCCGCATAATCGCGAAGCAAATCGTTCGACGAACGAATGTTACCGCCGGCATCCCGCAGCGCAACGCCGTTGGCCTTAAGTATGTCGGCCAGCCGTCCGCCTTTTGTCGCGGCGTCGCCCATGCGCCGGGTGAATTGGTCCATGTTGTCTTCAAAAGCGGTGGCATCAATGCCTGCCAACTGCATACCAAAACTAAGCTGTTGGAAAGCCTTGGTGGTCAAACCAACGCGGTCGGCGGCTTTGGCCAAACTGGACGCTTCACCAATCGTGTCCAGCGTCTTGGAAAACAGCGCCATTGGTGCCAGCGCAGTAATCATTCCGGCGCTGATTCCGAGTCCAAAACTCTTGATGCCGGAGCTGATTTTTCCAAATTGCGCGTTGACGCGCGACGTCATGGTCGCGCTGCGCTTTTCGATATCGCGGAACGAATCCGACGAAACTTTCTTCGCCCGCGCCATGCCTTTTTCCAGCTTATCGACACGCGCGATGACATCGATTGCGAGCGATTTTGATTGGTCGTTTGCCATTGTTTTCCTTAAAAGAATAACGCATCTTCGGACGCTGTTTCGTACATCGACGCACCGCTGGCGCCTGCCATAGCCCGACCGCAAGCCATGATGCTTGCCACCGCTGGATCTATGCGGTCAGCAGCTTTTGCCTTGTTTGGACGTCTATTGCCGGACTGGTCGCTCATCATCACCACGTTGCCAATTGCCCACCGCAACAGCGGGTTGCCGTCGTGGACAATTGCGCGAGTGAGCATCAGGGATTCGAAGTCATCAACCGGCTTGGCGAAATTTGCCAGCGTC
Source organism: Mesorhizobium sp. G2-6-1 (assembly GCF_055809095.1). Lineage (NCBI taxonomy): Bacteria > Pseudomonadati > Pseudomonadota > Alphaproteobacteria > Hyphomicrobiales > Phyllobacteriaceae > Mesorhizobium > Mesorhizobium sp. G2-6-1. The sequence continues at coordinate 3,856,431 of NZ_CM147896.1, read as the reverse complement.
TGCGGAAATGCCGCAACCGGAATGCCGTCCGCCTCAAGATTTTCCATGATCTCGCGGGCCAGATATTGGTCGAAGGCCACTTCCTGCACGTCCAATAGGTCGGCCATATGTCGGATGTGGTCCTCGATAACCAGCCGATCAACAATGTCGCCGGGACAATCCGTCAGAAACCCTTGATCGCGCCATAGCGGATACGGTGCGGAGTCGTTGTCTGCTCGCCGTCTGATGCCTTCATCCGGCGCAAACGATTGGACGTGAAGGACATACCGCTGTACGCCATCGACGTCATCAAGCTCGATGCATGCCGCAACGGCGGCAAGGTCGGTGCGCTTTGCAAGATCGACTGCCAGCCATGCCCGACGCCCGCGCATGCTTTCCAAATCAACCGATCCGGTACACTCGTCCCATATGGACAAGTCCCATTCGGGATTAGCAGCACCGTCTTGCCAGATATTCAGGTGGAGTTGCTGGAACATTGCCCGATCGGCAGGCCGGTGTTCCGCTTCCCGCACCATTTGGCGCAGGCCGTCGATATCAGGATAAGGCGGGCTGCAACTTAGACCAGGATTGACGCGGTGCCATACCGCCTCATCGCGCCAGTCATCGTCCTTGTCAGCTTCGAAAAGGATGGGCAGAAATGCATCGTCGACAATGGCGCCGGACGCCACCTGCCGCGCATATGAATACATGTCGTAGGCGATGTTTTCTCGACCTACACCTGCCGTTGTCGTAACGACTAGCAGCGAGCCGGGCGTCTTCACAAGGCCGGTCTTGATGGCGTCCCACAGGTCGCGCTTTTTCCATGCATGAAGTTCGTCGACCAACGCAAAGACAGGCGTGCGCCCGTGTGCGGTCGCGGCATCGGCGGACATAGCCCGATAAAACGCGCCAGACTTTCCGTGCGTTATACGGTTCTTCGTATCCTGAATCTGGAATGCTTCTGCGGTACGTGGATGCGCCCGAATGATCCCAACCATCTCTTCCAGCGCGATACGCGCCTGGTCGCGGTCGACTGCGGATGACACAACCTGCGAACGGCCAATGCGATCCGGGCCGAGGTGGAGCATCGCGAGCGCCGCGCCTAGCGTAGTTTTTCTGTTGCCGCGCGGGATTAGCGCAAAGACGGTTTTGATTTTCCTCGTGCCGTCCGGGCGTGTGTCGCCGTACACGCGCCGAATAAGACGCTCCTGCCAACGATCAAGCTGAAATGCTCGTCCGGCAAGCCCCGATTTAGGGTGTCGTAAAGCCCGGATAAATCGGACGGCACGTTCGCCCTTGCCTTGCGGATCTGGGATTTCCGATTCATCAAATAACCATGCGTTTGGATCAGATATCCCCGAGGTCGTCGTCTTCGTCATTGCCAACAGCGCCGCCTTTGTTCTTGGTCCGGCTGGCCGGTGTTAAGCCAAGCTCGCCGGCAAGGCGGGCAAGGGTGGCGTGATATTCCTTGAGCAGCGTGGTTTCGGGCCGCCGCTTCGTCTCGCCTGTAGGTGAAACCATCGTCAATCCGTTCAACGAAATGGCCGCCTCGCAGTCGACAATGTGCGCCACGACGCGACAATAAGCTTCAACGAGCGGAAGTTCGTGATCGGCAATCTTGCGCTGTGCCACAAGCACCCCCAACACCTTGCGCCACTCGCGAGCGGCCCGTGTTGGCATTGCGGTGGGTACGGATGGCACGCGGCTCAACGCCCCATCCAGCGCGGTTACAGCGGCTTTCCTTCCCCGGCTCATTCGCCTATCCTTCTGGTGCGCAGTTCCAACCCGCGACGCCGGCCGATCTCCTTGATCTCGACAAGGTTGTGAATCTCGCCATCGTATGAAATTCGATGGGCAAGCGTAACGCCGTCGATAAAGCGCGTGCGAAATACGATTGCAGTCTCGCCGCTCGCACCATATGCACGTTGGAATTCTTCAGTCGAAGCTTCAATGAGCTGCGCTCGAAGCGTAGCAAAATCAGTCCACGTTTCAGTTGGAATTCCGTATTCATCCGGCGGGCCATCGCCCCATACTTGGATGATGATCGTGCGATCGAGTTTACCAGCGCGCATCATACGACTCCCGCTAAGGTGTCTTCAGCCAACAACTTGATCGACACGACACCGTGTGAATGCACACCGTCCGGATCTCGTAGGTAAATCGCATCTTGAAAATAAGCGTCAAGCGCGAAACCATCGACAACGTCCGACTTGTCGCGAACCGCGCGCCTGATCTCTCCGACAATTCCCTTGCAAGCCGCGAAGCCGTTTTCAGTCGTCCAGACATGCAGAGTGGCGTAGACGTCGCCAGCCGACACGCATCCCGCATCATCAGCCACGAATTGGGCCTCACCGATAATGAGGCATGGAAAAGTTTCGGGCCTAGAATTGCGGTCGAAGATCGACGCGGCTGGCACCAGCACTGTTAGCGCATCACGTGCAATGAACAGCGCGCGCAAGAATTTTTGCGCTGCTAAAGTTGCTTCAGTCATTTTTTGAAAACCTCTTTCGCTGCCTTGCCGATTGCCCGATCAACGCGCCGGCGCACGCGCTTTTTGAGCGTGTTGACTGACGGCCAGAACCACGGTTGTGAGTTTGCCGATCGTGTGCCGCTGCCACCGTGAAGCGTGCCGTATTCCTGATAAAGCGCGACTGGATCGTCGCTGCCAACTCGCACCGCAAGCTCAGAAAGCTGTGTCTTCTTGATGCTGCGCTTGAGTTCGCCGGAATCCTCCGGGGCGAGATATTGCATCCGCGCCAGAAGCTCATCTGCGCCCTTGTCGATCGACTTTCGGATGGCCTTCCGCGCCTCTTTGGGAATGGCATCGAACGCTCTCATCACGCTGGCCAAATCATCGCGGGCCATCAGAAACTATAGTTCCGGCGCTCGCGCACCAGATCCCAAACGCCGAGCGGCAAATCCGCGGCCGAGATTCCGATTACCGTAGCCTCCCGGTTCTCGTAAAAATGAGCCGCCAGCATCTTGATGGCGCCAACCAGATCGGCCGGCACTGTGTCGGGAAAATCATCGTCCACAGTGTCTGGAAATTCGGTAGCAAAATCGAAGCCCAGCAGGCGCGCCAGATGCGCTTCGGCGGTATCGATTTTTGATTGGATCAGTGCATCGTCGACCGAGTCGGTGATGCCAAGTTCGGTTTTCATGACGGTCAGGTCAACGATTGACATAGGTTTAAAATCCTATTTAGAGAGAAATGCGAAAAGTGGGGCGCGGGTGGTCAGGACGTAGGGGCGTAAAGTTGAAAACCCGCCCCGGTAGGTGCATGGTGGACGTCCGATCGGAGGGCTGAATGGCTAAAGGGTTCTGGGAGGACAAATTCCCGCAGTACGTTGAAGCTGTGTTTCAGTTCGTGCCGGGGATTGAACTCAAAGGCGATGACGAAGATTTCCGCGTCTATCAAGCTACCCGCGTAGTTAAGGGGCATGCAGCATGCCGTTTGCATGCAGAAGATGTTAAGGAGATGACCCAACCAACGCACGGCGAGGAGATAAATATACAAGTACTATATTCTCTTGCTGGAGACAGCGATGAAATCAAATGTACGGTATCTTTCTCAGATTATTCAGGTCGTGATAACAAGGCTCATATCCAAATTGTCGTCCGTGATTATAATGCTGACTTGCTCAAATACATGCCTAGTGGGGATGACCTGTTCTTCAAAGATATAAAGGTGAGTTGTCATATAGACACCGAGGAAAATGGAATGGTGTCGTTTTATACACTGCGTTATGAGCACCAATTTAAAACCAAGTCATGGCTGCAAAGGCTGCTGCATCCTTAGTGTCCCCAATTAGCCGACTGGTCGCGCGCCGTTCGTCTTGAATGACACGGGTGACACATCGAGCGAAGATTAGACTCCACTAATCTAAGATGCGGTGCATCCCTCACGCTCTGAATGTGATCAACGTGGGTCGCCTTGCCGCCGCATGAAATGCACGTCGGATGATGGTGCAGGAATCGGAAGCGCAGCTTTGACCACGCGGCATCATAGCCTCGGCTGGCCGCGCTCCCCCGCTTGGCATCATTGGTCTTTTGCTGTTCCACTTTGCGCTTGACCTGGCAGGTGCACTTGGTGCCTTTTGGTACGCTGAAGCCACACGGGCAGATGATGTTCATGAATACTCCCTGTGCGAACGGCCCGCCCGAAGGCGAGCCGTTCATGACCCTTTGCCGGAAGGAGTACCGGTGGTATCTGGACCTTCAAAAATTGAGCGCTGAAAACGATTGGCGGGGCGCATTTTTGATATCGTTATTGAGCAGGCCCGTTAGACGCACATCGTGCATCGTTGCCCTCTTATGTCTGCCCGCCTATTCTTTAGCTGACGGGTTTGTCCGCAGCGTGGCCGAGCACCGCAATAGCGCCGGCTGCAATAGAAGTGCCACTGTTCTTTGTGAGAACGACGCGGATGTATCGCTTGTTGCCAGTGTAGCCAGCCTTGGCCGTAGAGTCCGCCGCAAGCGATGCAGGGTAAGCGCCAGTCTGGTCGCCAGCAGCAACGTCGCCAAAGTCGCCATCCGTGGTCGTGTCGCTTTCCTGAAGCTTTGCAGTGAAGTCACCGGATGACGCAATTGCGCCGGAATTGACGACGATCGCCGCGCTGTTGAAGCCGGCCGTGTCGATCGCCAGGCCCTTAATGGTAGCGGTTTGAACTGCTGGCGAGAGCGCAAGAACAGCGTCGATGTTGTGAGAAATGTCTCGCATTATGTATTATTCCTTATGAAATGAGTGGGGCGGTCCTAGCGACCGCCCGTTTGTTGATTAGGAAGCAGCAATCTTCAGTTTGCGGAAGGCTTCGGCTTGCGTATTTGCACCGCCAACGCGGCGTCTGGCATGGAAGCGCACCTTGCCGGTCGTCGCCAGGCTATATGGATCCCGAAGGATCGACATCGCAACGCGATCATAGATCTCGATAGCGAGTGAAATCGCCGAAGATGATAGGGAATTTACCCGCCGCAATGTCGGGCATGTCCGGTGCCTCGACAATGGGACGACCGAGCAGCGTTGCAGGTTCGCCAGCCTGGATACCCGGCTGCCATATGTACTGCTTGTCTGTATCCTTCAGCTTTCGCAGAGCCGCGATTGTCGCACCATTCGCCATCCAGACGCCAGTTGCCCGGTACGCCGGCTTGAGAGCGTACATCAAGCTGATCAATCCGTCAGCGGTGCCATCCGCATCCGCAATAACCGAAGTCGAACCTGACACAGTAAATGGGATGTTTGCGTTGTTCATGAAGCCTGTTGGCTTCTTTACGCCGTCACCATTGACGAAGGCCGTGGCTTCGAGTCTGCCGAATTCTTCGGCAAGATCCATTGCGACCTCGCTTTCTACGTTGATGGCCGCATCTTCCAGAAGTTGAAGCGAAACATCTACGTAACACGCAGCCTCATTGACCGGAATTTCAATCTGGCCATATGCAGATTCAGTCGAAGAGCGATCTTCGGTTTCACCAACCCAGGAGGCAGTTGGCGTGCCAGTGCGCTTTGGCAAAATTACAGAGCCAGACGCAGTGCTACCGACGCGTGCCGCCTGACGGACCGGGCTGAACTGGACGATGTTCTTGATGACTTCGGCCTGAAATTCGGCTGGTGCAAGATATCCACCGCGGGTGTCGTCGGAAACGACCAGCGCCTTGGCTTCCTCGCCTGGCATGCGTTCTGGGCCATACTTGAGGAAAGACGTGAATGCCTTCTGCTCAGGGCTGGCATCGCTTTTGTCGGTAACAACGGCCGGCCGGTTCAGCTTGGTTTCAACAGCGTCAAGACGTTCAACGAGCTTGCCGTTGTCGGTGGCCTTGGTTTCGATGGCTTTGAGGCGGTCGTCAACGCTGGTCTGCAAGTCTTCCAGAGCCTTGGTGACAATCGAATCGAGTTCGTCTTCACCCTTGATTTCAAGGGCGGTGTTCAAATTTTTCATATAAAGGATATCCTAGTTTTTAAGTGCGGAATGCCGAGGCAGTCCTGGTGATAGCCGCCGCAATGGAAAGTGCGCGCACGGCGGATTTCGCGGATGTAACCATCGCGCCTGGATGCATGGGGATCGCCACAAGCGAAGCCTCCAGCAATTCGAGATTGGTGATTGTGCGCCCGCCGCCTTTTCGCGGCATGGCCTTCTTGGTGATGAATCCGATGGACAAGCCGCGCACAGCGCCAGCCTTGACCAATGACCGGACTTCGTCGGCACGCTTGACCTCACCGACAAGCAGCTTTCCTTTGAGCCTCAGGCCGTCCGGAGCTTCGGTTGCCTCCGTCCACGCGCCGACCGGGTCGTTCTGATCATGACCGAAGAGCATCGGTAACGGCAACGGCACATTGGCAAAGGCGCCTTTCTCGATCACGTCGCCGACGCGGTCGGGCGTTGCGAATGGCCACGCCAAGCCTTCGATCTCGCCACTATCTCCAGCCGCGAATTTCGTTTCAATGAACAGATGCTCCATTATGCGGCCTCCGATTCGTCGCTGGTCTGATCGTCAGCATCGCGGCCGACGATGGCAGCAGACATGACGGCAAGGGCCAGCGCGGAATGTTCAGCGAGTGGCGATTTTTCGAAGTATCGCTTTACCAATTTGTGCGCGTCTGATGGAGACATGCCGCCTCCAATCAGTCCGAGCCGCAGGACTTCGCGGATATCGTCAACCCGCCATTCTCCCGCGTAGAGACGGCGAAAAGTGACGAACGGTCCTTCTTTGGTTTTCTCCTGAAGCTCTATAATTTGTTCGAATCCATTCGCATGGATATCGAAGCGATGCGTGCCGTCGCCAAAGAACTCGTCCACGTGTGTCGCCGTGTCGGTCATGCTGCCCCCTTCTTGTTTGCGTTGTCGTTGGCTGGTGTGCCGGGTGTTATGGCTGGATTTGCGTAGGTTTCTCCGCCCGCATAAGCGGGCATACCGAGCCAATCGCGCGCTTCGTTTGGATTGAGCACGCGCGCTGTGATAAGCGTCGAAACGGCCGTTGCTCGTGCGGTTATGTCGGCCTGCGTAAAGTCATCTAGATCAAAGCAGAACCGATACTCGCCGCGCTCTTCTTCGGTAAGCAAAGCGCGATTGAAAGATGATTCAAGCGCACGCAACCAAGGCAGCAGAGTAAACGTCAAGTATTCTTTAGCTGCTTGCTCGGACGTTGACCATGTTGCGCGATCGAGTTTTCCAATCATGTGTTGCGGGATTGAAAATGCTCTTGCAATCTCGGCCAACTGGAAATTTCTGTTTTCCAGATACTGCGCATCTGTGGAATTTAACGTCATCTGCTGCCATGTCGCGCCCTCCCACAAAATCGCAACTTTGCCTGCGTTGTCGGCGCCTGCGTGCGCGGCCTGCCATCCTGCTTTCATTTTTTTCAGTGCTTCGTCACCCAGTTTGCTGGGGTGCTGTATAACGCCGCCAGGCTTTGCGCCCTGAGTCCAGAGACGAGCGGCGTATCTTTCCATGATATTTGCAACGCCTATTGCTTCCGCACATTGCGTCAACGGACACTTGGAGAAAGCACCACGAAGGTGGATGACGTCGCTGGCTTGGATTATTTTGCCCGCTAGCCGATAGGTCGGTTCGCCGGAGCCGTTTGAAGCGAACTGAACGTCGATCGTGCCACCGTCGTAACGTATAATCTCGGCTGGCCTATCTCCGATCTTGTTTACCCATGCCATGCCGCCGCGGTCGTGCGTCAATGCCTGAGCAACGAGATCACGGATTAATTCGTAGCCTGATGTCCACGGGTTCGCCTGCCCGGTCAGCAGCTTTAGCGCCGGATGATCGAGCACATCGACCTCGACGTCGCCGACTTTTCGCTTGACCGCTAACGACATACAAGCCGCGCTTTCCGCGATCACGCTGACGGCGTTTCGGACCGCCGGAACCGTCAGCGCGACGCTTGTCGATACCGCCGCAGTACCGGCCACTGAGGCGCCGAGGATGGCGAGCAGTTCTTCGTTCGGTGCGGACAGAGATTTTGTTTCGACGGGCGCGGCTGGCTTGCTAAACGGCCACATCACGACGACTCCGTTGCATACGCCTTGCGGCAATCGTCGACGTGCCTCTCAAAGAGATCGCGTATCGGAACCGTCAGTGCAGGTCCGTCCGTTTTCAGGGCATCGGTAATCTCAAAATTCGTTACGCCGGCCGCAGTTTTTACGATAAGATAGCTGTGCATCGGCGGGCCGTCGTCTGTGTCGCTGGCGATGCCGCCCGCGGTATGCATTGCAGTCTGGACAGGCACGCCGAACGCTGCCAGCACCATCACCAACCGATAGAAATAGCCGTCACGGCCTGATAGCCACAACCTGCCGTTCTGTTTCTCGCCAGTGTATTCACTTAGTGGATTTCGTGCGAGCCAGGTACGCAAGGCGTCCTCGGACGATCCGATCATTTCCGCGGTTTCCGCCACGCCATAGCACGGCAGCCGCCAGAAGTTTGGCGTGGTCATATCTATTTCCTTTGTTTGCTGATTGCTGTTTGGTGTTTGCCGAATTGTCGGCAGGTTAAAAAAATGGCGCCACTGGCGCTGGGTGTCAAACGACGTTTATTCTTCTCATAACAAAGGTCCTGCGAGCCGTTTGAGGTATACCTCGCTATGAGTTATTCTTCTCATAACTTAGGTTTCTGAAACCGTTTGATGCATGCATCATGATGCTAATTGATCGCGCTTGATATCTCCAAGTGCACCCTTCTATATTAAAGGGTTGCGAGATTGGAAAAATTATACCCTGTCTCATAATACTGTGGGTTCAAACGCAAAAAGGTATACCTGCTGTCATAATACTGTGTGTTCAAACGCAAAAAGCGCAACTATTCTCAATATACTCCGGACAGAAACGCAAAAAGGGACGCTATTCAGCATTTTTTTGCACCCCGTCCATCGCAATCGCGAATGGAAGGCGTTGAGGTAGGTTCTCTACCCCTCACCTACCTTCACCATGAAAAGTGCATTTTCTGCAATTTATGCAGCAGATTTTCTTTGCGCCCCGTCCTCAATGCACGTCTCGAATACCGCTTGCGGAACGTTGGCAACGCGGATGGCTTGGACTTGCTGGTGCTTGGACATGCCAGCCGCGGTGGCTGCGACCTGTCTTCCCAATTGGGTATTGGCGCCCATACTTATCTCTGGCTTCGGACCCGGCTTCGCCGCCTCAATCTGTTTCAGCAATTCACCCGCGCGCCGGGTAGCGCGGGCGCGGATGCGTTGGCCGTCACCCCACCCGTCGCACCGCTTGAACAGTGTGCGGCCACAGCGTTCCGTCATCGTCTGGTGACATGACGACGAAGCAATCCGAAGCGCCGAACGCCTCCGCGTGGATTCCAACTACTTCGCACGGGAGCCATTCGGACCGGCCGTCCCTGTGTTTTACTTCGTATTCGCCTGCGAATGGCGTGATCGCGATTGTGTTCACGGAATGTTACATCCTGTAATAAATGGAATATAGCTATATACCCCCATCATTCCATTCATTCTCATCATTCTTCCTTTAGTGGGTAGTAAGAATGAACAGAATGTATGGAATGTACGGGGTACACTAGGACTATGATTTTGGTGGAATACGGTACGTGCCGTATGCGAGTTTCTCCAACTCGCCGGCCGCTACCATTTTGGGTACTAGGTGCCGGACGGAATCGACCTTCGCGCCTGTAGCCTTGGCAATCTCTGTAGGCGACATTGGCAGGTTCGCCTCATCCATCGCTTCCAGTATCTGCTTGCGCTGCCCCGACCGCTTGACTTCATCGACGTCACCAAGCGCTGACCACACGCCATTGTCGAAGCGGAGAGCTTTTTCTATTTCTTCAATGTCTCGACCGCGCCCGTATAACTTCGGACCGTCTTGATCTCTATTCAGCACCATGATGGTATCGGCGGCGCCGGTCAGTCCGTTGGTGCCGCTGATCATCTCAAGCGGGTCAGTCGCTTCCATTTTCCGAACATGCGTCACCACGACGACAGCAATCCTGTGCTCGCCTGCGTACTTTTGCAGTGGAGATAAGGCTGCGTAATCGGCGTCATAAGAATCCTGATTTCTGCCTTTCGGCGGGCGAACCATCGCGAGCGTGTCGATGACAATAAGCCGCGGATTTGCCGCAGCGGTTCGCCAACTTTCCAGCAACTCAATCAGGCCGGCACCGATGCGTGGCGCGTTGTTTAGAAAGGACAATCGCGACATGTCCGGGGCAGTTCGAAGCGGCGGTAGGACGGTGTTTAATCGGTCCTGCAAGCGCCGCTGGTTGTCTTCAAGCGCAAGGTAAAACGCGTCGCCTTGGTCGACATGCTCGCCAAGGAAAACGCCTCCCGTGGCCACAGCAACGCAGCCGCCAAGCGCGAGCCAGCTTTTGCCGCCCGCCGAGGATTGTCAATCCTTCCGCGACGTATCCCGGAAGGATGTACTGGACAGGCGGGAATTCCATGCCAAGCAACGCCTGTGCATTGAAAATGCCATTGTCATTGGCGGCGGTTGGTGTTGCAGGCTTTGGTATACTCGATGGCTTTAGGTAACTGTGTTTGATTGGCTTGTCCCTGCCGTCATCGAAGGTCACGAATACTTTTTCGCCATCAACACCTGCCACCGTTCCTGATTTCCAGATCCCGTGCTCAACGCGGTCGCCGATTGCGAATAGCGATTTAGCGGCTGGCATGGGCTACCGCCTCCACGACTTGATCCGCCAAAGCAGGCGGGATGGCGACAATAGTCGCGCCTCCTATATCTGGGCCATACACGCGCGTTCCGTTCCGGGTAGAAACGAGCCGTAGCCCTCGAACAAAAATTCCGTTGTCGAAACGAACGTCGATGAACGCGCGCGTATTGCCTCCCGACCGCGCGGGCCGGTAGTTTGAAATTTCCAAAGGAAACCTCCATAAAATTGATGTTGTGTTTTTACTGCGTGAATGGCCGGTTGGTTCCGGGCGTTGTTGTTGTTATGCGGATCAATCCAGTTGGAGAAAAACGTAATTTAGCCTCTTTTAGGAAAAGGAACTGGCCTCTTCGATAACAGATTCTACTGCTTCAATCGCAGTCTGGACCGCCGCAAGTTCCGCTACGAATTTATGATCGACATCGAAAGATGACATCACATAGCTGTCGATTTTCCCGCGACGGATTTGCTTCAGCCGTTCTAGAAGCTCTATATAATCACTCATGCTGCCACTCCCTTAGCACGAAAATTATCATTGGCGTGCGCATAGACCGCGGTCCGTTTTTGCGCGTTTAGCCAGCCGTGCAGGTCTGGCATGGCGTATCTCACAGCGCCCCCAACCTTCATGTAAACCGGGCCACTGCCGGTCATTCGGCTTTTATTCAACCACGAGGTCGATACCCCCAAAATTTCTGCGGCTTCTTTTGTTTTGAGCAATAGTTTTCTCCTGAATGTGACGAACATTGTTGCGGACGAATGAGAATGTCCACAAGTGCGACAAGCACTCAAAACGTCTAAGTAGCTTTCTGCCCGTTTTTTTGAAGCCGTGTCAGAAAATTATTTTCTTATTCCTGTCTCACACACTGTTTCCAGCCATTTCCAGTTTTCAAACTTATCGCCGCGCTGCTTGATCTGCGTGTAGCGCTGCAACGATGCCCATGAACGATGCCCTGATACTGCGGCGACGTGCGGTATCGAATTGCCAAGCTCGAACAGGCGGCTTACCGCCTCATGGCGCAAGTCATGAAAGTGAAGGTCTTTGATATCCAAAACCTTGCAGGCCCGTGTGAAGGCCGCGCCTATGGCATCGGTTCCGTATGGAAATATCTCCAGCTTCACCTTTGGCATGGTCTTCACGATCTGCATCGCTTCAGGCGGCAGGTCGACATAGACGTCATTTCCGGCTTTCTGGCCGGGGTGTTTCATATCGCGGACAAGGACGCGGCTGTGTTCATCATCAAGATCGACCCATGCGATGCGGGTTATCTCTTCAAGCCGCCGCGAACTGAACATGCCGAAGACAACTATCTTCGCCATAGGCGCTGAATGTGGTACGCGCACCTGCCGCTCGCAAAAATAACCGAGGATCATATCCAGTTCGGGCAGGGTAGGGCGGCGGTCCCGCTTGGTTGATTTGCTGATCTTATCATGTCTCGCAAGAACGTGCTGCGCCGCTTTCATCTCCGCATAGTCTAGCGGAATCCCCAAGCGGGCTTGGCGTCCCTGAATATCGCGGCCAGATGCGAAACGTAGTTGCCGATCGTCTGCGGCTTACGATCGCCCTTGGCCAGTTCGTCCGCGAATGCAACGATGTCGGCTGACCGGATAGAAGAGCATTCCATTGTGGCGATGGTGTAGTCCTTGATGGATCGCAGCACCTGCTCTTTGGTTCGGCCGATCGTGCGCTTCTCGGATGTGTAGCGATCTATCGCATCGGCAAGTGTGCTCTTCGGCTTCTTGAGGTCATCAAGCACGCCGGTCTTGTCCAATGCGGCTTCCCGGTATGCCGCCCATGATCGCGCCTCGCGCGCGCTGGCGAAAGTCTTAGCCTCCCTCCAAACGATCGTGCCCTTTTGCTTTTTTACGATCTGCGCCATAAAGGAGGTCTTGCCGTCCTTGCGCTTGCGTTCTGTGATGGTGCCCATTCCGGTACAACATGCCTTCTTGTTGGTACGACAATGTTGTACTGCATGTTGAAAAACCTTGCAACACGGTGCAAAACTCTGATAAAGCGTGACACAACAAGAAATGCACAAGTTATTGAATTTATATGAGAAATCAATAAAATCAACTGCTTACGTCATTTCCATCGCACCGATGATGGATTGGACGGACAGGCATTGCCGGTTCTTTCATCGCCAACTTTCGAAGCAAGCGCTTTTGTACACGGAGATGGTGGTGGCAGATGCCGTTATCCACGGCCCGCGTGAGCGGTTGCTAGGTTTTGATGCGACGCAGCATCCCGTGGCGCTTCAGCTTGGCGGGTCAGATCCCGCAAAGCTGGTCGAAGCCGCACGAATTGGCGAAACATTCGGATATGATGAAATCAATCTGAATGTTGGTTGTCCATCGGATCGTGTGCAGTCGGGGACTTTCGGTGCGTGCTTGATGAAAACGCCTGCGCTGGTATCCGAATGTGTGGCCGCGATGAAGGCGGCGGTGAAAGTTCCGGTTACCGTTAAATGCCGCATCGGTGTTGACGATCAGGATGTGGAAGCAGCATTGGACGCGCTGTCGGACGGCGTTTTTGATGCCGGTGCCGGCGCCTTGTGGGTTCACGCGCGCAAGGCTTGGCTGGAAGGGCTTTCTCCGAAGGAAAACCGCGATATACCGCCACTCGATTATGATCGCGTATATCGGCTCAAGAGTAAAAACCATAGCCGCTTCATTGGCATAAATGGAGGAATTCAAACCTTGGATGAGGCTCGTCAGCACATCGCCCATGTCGATGGGGTTATGCTTGGCCGCGCGGCCTATCATACACCGGGACGCTTGATTGGCATTGATGCGATGTTGGGTGAAATAGCGCCCGAACCTTACGATTACGCTGCGCTGATCGACGCTATGGCAGATTATGCGGCACACCATATTGAAGAGGGCGGGCGTCTCGCTCACATCACACGCCATATGGTTGGCCTGTTTCATGGGGCGCCCGGTGCACGACGATGGCGTCAAGTCCTTTCAACCGATGCAACAAAGCCGGAGGCGACACCTCAAATCCTGAAGACTGCTTTTGCTGAGGTCGATCTAAGTTGCGTGGATAAAGCTGCCTGACGATCTCAATCGTGCAAGATCATGCGGTCGCCGCGCACATCGAAGCCAGATAACGAACTCATGAAATTCATGCCGAGCAGGCTTTGCTGCAATGTTCCAGGTGCCGCAACCAACACAGGCATGTTTTTGCGCACAATGGCGCCAATCGACACTTCGTTCGTGCGAACTGCCGAGGCATTTGTCACACCGTTGGCGGTTGAAACGCGCACGGTGTAGTGCAGCGTATCGGGATTGAATCCCGCAGTGCGCGCGTCTTCGGCGGTCAACACCGTTGTTGTCGCGCCGGTATCGACCACAGTCTGAATTGATGTGCCATTGACCAGAATACGGGCCGCGAAGTGTCCATTACTCCCCTTGTCCAGCGTCACCGTTGCACGGCCATCCTCGGTTCCCAACGCCAGCGGACTGCCGGGAATAAGGCCAGCACTGACGCGATTTGCAACATCTTGCAATTCATATCGATATTGATAGCCGGCAATCAGCGCCACCACGATGAGCGTCCATGTCGCGAAGCTGCGCGCCATATCGCCCATCCGCTGGCCCGAACGCAAAAGGCCAGCACCGATCACCACGGCAAATAGACCGAACCAGACAAGCTCCACGAAGTCGTTATTGGCAATTCCCAATGTTTGGCCGGATGAATCATTCAGCATCAGCAGGATCGATGCAACACCGATGATACCGAGAATTATCCAAAGCATCCGGTTCATGTGGATCAGGGGTTTCGCTGCGTTCGCGCGCCATGCGCGTGCGTCGGGTTTCTCTGCGCGGCTTCCGTTCGACGGTTTCAAGCCGCGCAGGCAGTTCGGCCATAACCTCGCTGCGGATTTGAGGTGTCATCGTCAACCAGTCGGATATCTCATTGCGTGTGCGACCACAGCCAAAGCAATAGCCGGTCTTCATGTCGATCGAGCAGACAAGAATGCAAGGTGATTCAATGACCGTCATGTGAAATTCCTAGGTTAGCTTCCACATGGTGCAATGCCAACCATGATGCAAGCCCTTCATATTTCGCCGCATACCACCATTTTCACGCCATTTGTGTTGTGCAGGCAAATGGTGGGAGTTATGCCGCTTGCGAACTCAAGGAAAAATCCCATCATGACAAGCGCATTGCCTTTCGACGATTTTCGCAACCTGTTGGCAAATCTGCCTGAAGGTGCCGCAAGCGCCGAATCGGTCGTACGTGACGTGTATGCCAACACAGACAAACCCGCCGGTTCACTTGGACGCATGGAAGATATCGCCGCATGGCTTGCTACATGGAGCGGGCTTGCAAGGCCGGTCGTGGCACGACCGCTCGTGGCGATTTTTGCGGGCAATCACGGTATTGCGCGTCACGATATATCACCACGTCCTGTTGCCGCCACGGCAAGGGCGGTCGAACTTTGTGCCGCTGGCGGCGCTGCGATCAATCAGGTCTGCGTCGCATATGATCTTGGCCTAAAAGCATTTGACCTTGCCTTGCATATTCCGACTGGCGATATCACCAATGAGGCAGCGTTGGACGAGCGTGGCTGCGTCGCGACGATTGCATTTGGTATGGAAGCTATCGCCGGTGGCACCGATCTGTTGTGCCTTGGTGATCTCGGTGTTGGAAATTCCACAGTTGCAGCCGCGCTGTTTGCGGCCTTGTTCGGCGGCGGGGGGCTGATTGGGTCGGTCCCGGATCAGGTGCGGATCGGGCGATGCGGATGCGCAAAGTCCAGCTTGTTGACGCTGCGCTGGCTTTTCACGCACCGCATCTCAAAGACCCGCTTGAGGCATTGGCACGTGTTGGAGGCCGCGAATTTGCAGCGATTGCCGGTGCAATAATTGCAGCACGCACCCAAAAAATTCCCGTCCTCATAGATGGTGCTGCTTCCATGGCAGCGGCGGCCGTTTTGCACACCATCAATCCAAAGGCACTGGACCATTGCCTGCTGGCAAGCATTTCACCAGATCCGGTCCATGCACGTGTAGCTGAAAAACTGGGGCTTGAACCGCTGCTCGATCTTGAGATCAGTCATGGCGAGGGCGTTGGTGCAGCACTCGCCGCAGGGCTGGTCAAGGCAGCGGCAGGCGTAACCGCCGGAATGGCGGCAGCAATAGTTTAACGCCGCCGCCCATTCGCAGTCGCTTTGGTCGGCAGTGCCGGTAGTTCTTCCATCACTCTGGTTGGCGGGAAGATCACCAGCGCCTCGGTTCCCTCGCGGAGTTTGGAATGAAGCTCGAACTCGCCGCCATGCATGGCGATCAGGCTTTGAACGATGGGAAGGCCAAGGCCAGTGCCTTGCTCCGCGCTTTTGATCGCAATCGACCCCTGACCGAAGGTCGACAGGACGACCGGAATCTCGTCTGCGGGGATGCCCGGACCGTTATCCTTCACGCAAATGTACTGGCCACCACCAGCCGTCCAGCCAACACGAACGCGAATTTCACCTTTGGTAGGTGTAAACTTGATGGCGTTTGAAAGAAGGTTCAAAACGATCTGGCGGACCGCACGTTCATCGGCAAACAGGCGCGGCAACGTGTGTTCGAAGTCCTGGACAATCTTGATGTCCTTGTTGCGCGCTCTCAGTTCCATCATGTGGCAACTGTCTTCTGTCAATGTGAGCAGGGCCACCGGCTCTTCGTTCAATTCGTAGCGTCCGGCTTCGATGCGTGACAGATCGAGGATTTCATTGATGAGATTGAGCAGGTGTTGGCCGGAATCATGGACGTCGTGCGCATATTCACGATAGGTCGCGTTGCCCATCGGCCCCAGAACTTCATTTGACATGACCTCGGAAAACCCAAGTATGGCGTTCAGCGGGGTTCGCAATTCATGACTCATCGAAGCAAGGAAGCGGGACTTCGCCATATTCGCTTCTTCTGCCCTGTTTCGCGCTTCGTCGGACATTGCCTTGGCTGTCTCTAACTCCGCGATAAGGGCGTCCTTTTCGGAACGGAATGACAAAAGCATGATCGAGGATCGGTTCAGGTGGCGCGCCACATAGGTAAAGAAGGGCAGCGCCACGAAAAGCAGACCCACCATTACCATTTCAGCCGGCATGGCCAACCTTGCGCCGGCATATGCGTAAACCACGACCGGCAGCGCAAAGGTGGCAATCAAAGCCCCGCTCAACGACGAAGCCATGATGGCAGTGGCGGCCATCGCAAGCAAAAGCATGACTGCCTTGACGATCTGAAACTGGTCGATTCCGCAGGTTCCACAGCCGATGGAGGCGAAATATGTCCAGCCGATCCCGCTGAGGAAGTGCGCGATCATGAAATTGCGCCGGGTCAATCCCGGTTTGATGGCGGAGGCCTGGGATCGATCAACCCTGCGGGCAATGAATGCCAGACCTGCATAAAACGATACGGTCAGCAAAGCCCACACCAGGGCCTGGCTGCTCATTCCCGCGATCATGCCTGCCACTGCAATCGTGACCACCAACAAGGGCATGATAGTCGAACTGCTGACCATCGCGCGGGCATGGAGTTTGAGCATTTCCCGGTCGAAATCCGGGTTGCCTGCTTGTTGTGAAAGACGGTCGCGCGTTTTGCGCACAGCTCGCGCCACATCGTTGTTGCGATGCGGTTTGCGGCGGTCCACTATATTTTTGTCCGCTGTATTCGAGCGTTGCAACGACATTGAACATCAATTTATGCGAGCGGCGAGATCAACTGCTAACGCTACGTGTGAATGATTAAGAGATTGTTTGCCATATGACCCGTTCCGGGCAAAAAAGGCGCAGGAAATATCGGTTTCCACCGCGCAAGCGCAGCCTGACACGCAAGTTTCTCGATTATGGCCTGATGCTCGGTTTGTTTGGTTTGTTGACGCTGTTGGTGGCCCGGCTGAACCGGGTTGAGACACAAACACCGCATGGTTTTGCTCATATCGTGGATGGTGATTCGATCACGCTTGGCGCCAAGCGCATTCGGCTTGTGGGCATCGATGCACCCGAATACAGGCAAATGTGCCGCAAGGGCGGCGTTGACTATGCCTGCGGCAAGCGTTCTCGCGAAGCATTAGTGCGTTTGACCGCGGGGCAGACCGTCATCTGTAATGGTTCGCGCAATGACCGCTACGGTCGCTTGCTGGCAGAATGCACGGTAAACGGGACCAATTTGAATCGAGCGCAAATTACGGCAGGTTGGGCTGTTGCCTATGGAGATTATCAGAGCGACGAAAGGGCCGCGCGACAAGCAAATGCCGGTATATGGGCTGGTACATTTGAGAGACCGCAAGACTGGCGTCGCAAAAAAGCTGGTAGACGGGAAGAAAAACAGGACCCATTGGCGTCATTTGGTGATTACATCAGGGAAATCGTTCGCATCAGATAACACTGGTTCTATAGTGGGTTTTGGATTTCCAGGGAGAAATGCATGAAATTGTTCGATGGCGGGCGAGCGCCAAATCCACGCCGGGTTCGGGTATTCCTTGCCGAGAAAGGTATTGAGGTGCCAATCGTGCCGGTTGACATGGGTGCGTTGGAGCACAAGAGCGATGTTATACGCTCGCGCAACCCATTGCTGCGATTGCCGGTTCTTGAACTTGATGACGGAACGATTCTTGCAGAATCCGTCGCCATCTGCCGCTATTTCGAGGAACTTCATCCTACACCGCCCCTGTTCGGGGAGGGTGCAGAAGGCAAGGCTGTCGTTGAAATGTGGCAGCGAAGGATGGAACTCAATCTGCTCGCCAGCGTCGCGGCGGCGTTTCGCCATATTCATCCGGCGATGAAGGAATGGGAAGTGCCGCAGATCGCCGAATGGGGTGAGGCCAATAAATCCAAGGCAATAGAATTCCTGCGGTTTCTCGATACCGAATTGGCGGGCAGGGAGTTCGTGGCGGGCAATTCCTATTCGATCGCCGATATTACCGGCATGATCGCTGTCGATTTCATGAAACCGGCGCGCATCCAGATACCGTCCGATTACAGCAATGTCTTGAGGTGGTACGCCGCGATTACCGCTCGCCCGAGTGCCGCTGCCTGATATGAGTGAAGAACTGGCTCGATTGGTGGCGGATATCCGCGCCTGTCGTATCTGCGCGGACACCCCGTCGGGTCGGCCTCTCCCCCATGAGCCGCGCCCGGTTGTGGTCGCCTCGTCGAAGGCTCGCATCCTCATTGCCAGCCAGGCTCCGGGCACCAAGGTGCATGTGAGCGGCGTGCCGTTCACCGATGCATCTGGTGACAGGCTGCGCAACTGGCTTGGCGTCACCAGCGAGGAATTTTACGATCCAGACAAATTTGCCATCGTGCCGATGGGCTTCTGCTTTCCGGGGCAGGATGTAAAGGGTGGAGATTTACCGCCGCGCCGTGAATGCGCGCGCGCATGGCGCGCACCGTTGATGGAACTGATGCCGCAGATCGACGTCATTTTGACAATCGGCATTTACGCGCAGTCCTGGCACATGGGGTCGACACGAAAGGGCTCCTTGACCGATACTGTCATGAACTGGCGAGCTATTTGGCAAGCACCGACAGATGTGAAAATTCTGCCGCTGCCGCATCCATCGTGGCGCAACACAGGCTGGCTCAAACGCCATCCGTGGTTTGAACTGGAATTGCTGCCTTTTCTGCAAGAGGAAATCCGAACTCGTCTTGCCTAGGTTTCTGGCAAGTTATAACTCTCCAGCAGTCATTATCCGGAATTCTTTTCTTGTAGCTACGCGTGAATCGAGGGACAATAGGTAATGTTTTCTCCGGGGAGTGATCCATGGACCGGCTTGACAGAAAAATTCTCCGTCTTTTGCAAGAAGACGCCACGCTTGCGGTAGCTGATGTTGCCAAGAAAGTAGGCCTTTCAACCACACCTTGCTGGCGCCGTATCCAGAAGCTTGAGGAGGAGGGCATCATCAAGCGTCGCGTGGCTATACTTGAGCCGGCCAAGATCAATGTGCGCGTCAACGCCTTCGTTTCAATTCGCACGAATTCCCACAGCCATGAATGGTTGCGCCGGTTTTCCGAAGTTGTTCAGGAATTTCCGGAAGTGGTCGAGTTCTACCGTATGAGTGGCGATGTCGACTATCTGCTGCGCGTGGTGGTTCCTGACATTGCCGCCTATGACGCATTCTACAAGCGATTGATCGCCAAAATCGAAATTCGCGACGTGTCCTCGTCCTTCGCAATGGAGCAGATCAAATATACGACTGAACTGCCGCTGGATTACCTGATCATGGATAAGGAATCAGGCGTGCGCGCCGCCTGATTCCTCGACCTGATTGCAAGAAGTGTTAAAGCGCGGGCGCGGCTTCTATTTTTCCAGCCGCGCAAGAAGTGCGGACGTATCCCAGCGTTTGCCGCCCATTGCCTGCACATCCTTGTAGAACTGGTCAACGAGCGCCGTGACGGGCAAAGAAGCCCCATTGCGATTGGCTTCAGCCAGGCAGATGCCGAGATCCTTGCGCATCCAGTCTACCGCGAATCCGTGGTCGTACTTGCCCGCATTCATGGTCTTGTGGCGGTTTTCCATCTGCCATGAGCCTGCAGCGCCTTTTGAAATCACCTCGACGACCTTTTCGATATCCAGCCCGGCCTGTTTGCCAAAATGAATGCCTTCGGCCAATCCCTGTACGAGCCCGGCGATTGCGATCTGATTGATCATCTTGGTCAACTGGCCAGCGCCTGCCGCTCCCATCAATCCAATCATGCGGGCATAGGCTTCAATGACTGGCTTTGCCGTGGTAAATGCACTTTCTTCCCCGCCCACCATAACGGTCAAAACACCGTTCTCGGCTCCGGCCTGACCGCCTGAAACCGGGGCATCGAGAAATGAGAAGCCGAGGGTTTCACCTTTGCCCGCCAGTTCACGCGCCACTTCAGCCGACGCGGTCGTGTTGTCAATGAAGATTGCCCCCTTCTTCATTACCTCAAAGGCGCCGTTTGCGCCAATTGTGACCGAGCGCAAATCATCATCATTGCCGACGCAGGAAAATACGAAATCTTTGCCTTCTGCTGCCGCTCGGGGCGTCTCTGCAAGATTGCCGCCGTGCTCGGCCACCCATTTTTCAGCCGTCGCCTTGGTGCGGTTATAGACGGTAACTTCATGGCCTCCCTTGTTTTTCAAGTGTCCGGCCATGGGGTAGCCCATTACGCCAAGGCCAAGAAATGCAACACTTGCCATCGTCAAAATCCTTTCACCCCGTACTGTCGGGTGTTTTTCATAAATGTAGTTTCGTGTAAATATCAGCGATTCAGATGCCTTGTGATCCGTCGCTCGATCCACTCTATCGCGTGGCGCAGTGTTTCCACAATCAAAAGGTAGATGATTGCCGCCCACAGATACGACTGGAAGTCGAATGTGCGTGAATAGGTGAGGCGCGTTATACCCATCAGGTCGTAAACGGTGATGATGGAGACAATGGCGGAGCCCTTGATCATCAGGATCACCTCATTGCCATATGGGCGCAATGCGACGATTGCTGCCTGGGGTAAAATCACCTTCCACATCGTCTGCATTTTGTGCAGACCGAGCGATGCAGCCCCTCCCATTGCCCTTTTGGTACGCTCTCAATGGCACCGCGCAGCATTTCAGCCTGATAAGCTGCTGTGTTCAACGCGAACGCAAAAATTGCGCAATTGTAGGCTTCGCGGAAGAAACCCCACAAGCCGACCGCGTCGAGTTCCGGTCGAAAGGAACCAACGCCATAGTAGACAAGGAAGGCCTGAGCAAGCAGCGGTGTTCCGCGGAAGAAATAGACATAGCCATATGCAAGCGCCGATAAGAACGAGTTCCTCGACATGCGCGCATAAGCGATAGGCACGGACAGGATTGCACCCAGAAATACTGAAATACCGACCAGCGAAAGTGTGGTGATCACACCAGACCAGTAGCCGGGCGCATATTTCTCGACGAGTTCCAGGTTCCACGCCGATATGAGATAGGCGGCAAGACCGGTAAGCATGACAGCCCACAGCGTGACGAGCCCGTAGCCAAGCACGCGTTGACGCGACCATCCATGTGCTGGCAGCGGTGGGCGCTCAACGGGTGCGGCAGCGGTCTGTTGTGCAAAGCCGCTCATCGTTGCACCTCCTGCTTGCCGACCCTTCGCTCGATCGCGTTGATGCCGATGGAGGAGATGATGGCGAGAACGAGATAGATGAACGCCGCCAAACCGAAGAACAAAAAGGCGTGCTTGGTAACACGCGCTGCCACACCGCTCTGCCTCAATATGTCGGTCAGCCCAATGGCGGAAACCAGTGAGGTATCTTTCAACAGGATCAACCAGAGGTTTGCCAGGCCCGGCAACGCAATGCGGATGAGCTGTGGCAAGACGACGAGACGCATGGTCTGGCCGTTCGAAAGGCCCACTGCGTAGCCACCCTCATATTGTCCACTGGGAATAGCGCGAAATGCCGAGAGAAAAACTTCGCTGGCATATGAGGAAAAGACCACTCCCAAAGCGATCATGCCGGAAACGAAGCTGTTGACCTCGACCGTTGCGCCGGGGTCGAAAATGCGTACCACCTGCTGAATGCCGATCTGTGCGCCAAAAAACACCAGAAACAGCGTCAACAATTCGGGCAGGCCACGAAAGATCGTTGTATAGACATTGCCGGCAAGCCGCAGGGATGGTTCTTTCGATTGCTTGGCAATCGCAATGAGAAACCCGACGACGAGGCCAAGAGGGAGCGTGGCAAGGGCAAGCGATACGGTGATGAAAACACCATACGCTATATCGTCAAGCCAGCCCTCGGCTCCCCAACTGAGTAGCGTCCAGACGCTTTGCATGGGCTTGCCTGTCCTCTCGCGACGGTTTGATCAGGACTGACGTTCCGCCGCCTTCTAGAGCAATTCCAGGAAAAGTGCGGTGCGGTTTTCCGTCCGGGATTGCGTAAAATAAATACTTAGAGCAGTTGGACGGTTCTATCAAAAGCCGAGACGCTATAGCGCATATCTTCGAATGAAAACGGCGGGATTTCCCCGCCGTTTACCGTTTCGCTCAAGCGATCAGGAATCGCCGCCAAAAACGTCGAACTTGAAGTATTTGTCGTTGATTTCCTTATACTTGCCATTCGCGCGGATTGCATCGATTGCCGCGTTGAACTGGTTGACCAGCTCCGTTTCGCCCTTGCGCACGGCGATACCTGCGCCGGGACCATGGATTTCGACATCCGGTGTGATGGCTCCAACCAGTTTGCAGCAAGCCCCATCAGGAGAATCCAGCCATTCCTGAATGACGACAATATCGTCATTGACCGCATCAAGACGGCCATTGGCCAGATCGAGCTGATATTCCTGTGCTGTTGGATATGGCTTGATGGTCGAGTCGGTATAGGTCTTTGTCGCATAGTTGAAATGAGTGGTCGAACCCTGCACACCGATTGTCTTGCCTGCCAGGTCTTCTTTCGTCACGCCCTTGATGTCAGTGTCCTTGGGCGCAGCGATTGCCGGCGGCGTATTATAGTATTTGTGGGTAAAATCGACCTTCTCCATACGCTCGGGCGTGATCGACATGGACGCGATGATGGCATCGAATTTGCCGGCCTGAAGAGCTGGAATGATGCCGTCCCAGTCTTGAGCGACGAATTCGCATTTCACTTTCATCTCGTCGCACAGAGCTTGCGCGATATCGACGTCGAAACCGACGAGCTTGCCATCCGAGGTCAGATTGTTGAACGGGGGATAAGCGCCTTCGGTGCCAATTTTTAGAGTTTTCTCTTGTGCTTGGGCGCTGCCCAACATCAGCAACGCGGCTGATGCCGCGAGCGCGATACGCATTGCAATACGCATAATGGTCCTCTCTTTATGATAAAGGATGTCGATATCCGACTCCCGAGCAGTCCTCCCGACTGCCGCTGGAAAGATATTCCCACTCTTTCCAATGAAAAATCAACAGTAAAACCACAGGTTTGGACAAACTCGTCCTTTAGTCGAAAGCGGATTTTGCCTGCCGGAACGGCTGGCGCGAAGTTGCCCCAACGTAAGGTATAACGCTGGTTTCAACTAAGTAATCCGCTCGCGCGTTCGATGAAATCTGCGATTGGTTTGGTGTCGTTCAAATCAAACACCGGCAATTTTCCGTCGGGAATGGCGTAGTCGGCGGCGATCGCCACAATGTGCGGGTCATCTGGTGAAAGGGGTGGCCTGTCCGCTGCTGCCATCCTGCGCGCTTCAATCTTGCAATGCGTTTCGCGCTTGTAGCCTTCCACGAGTACGATGTCGCACGGTGCGAGGCGTGCCAGGATTTCCGCCAAGGGCGGTTCTTCCTCGCCGGAAAGTTCATGCATCAGCGCCCAACGGCGGCCCGAAACGATAGCGACCTCCGATGCGCCAGCTTTGCGGTGACGAGAACTGTCCGTGCCGTCTTTGTCTATATCGAAATTGTGGTGGGCATGTTTGACTGTCGATACGCGCCATCCGCGCGCAACCAGTTCAGCCACCAGTTTTTCGGTCAATGTCGTCTTGCCGGTATTCTTCCACCCGGTGATGCCAAAAACGCGTTGGTTCATCAGGTGCAGCCTTCAAATGCAAAAATGGCTCCCGCACAATGATCGGACAATACCGGCGCGCCACGAACCACCGAACCCATTGTGTAGCAATTGCAAGCGAACACCATGAAGCCTGCTTCAATGTTCAATGGGATATAGGGTTCTGGCAGTCTCATTCTTAAAGACCCGTCGGGTTTGGTGCGCTTGCTGGTAAACTGGCACACCTATATGCCGTCCGGTCCCATGCTCGGTCCAGTGCTTTCGGCGGCCGCATGGCCTTTGCCGACCACCTGTTCGCGGTACAGCGTATATAGGCCCGATGCCACGATGATGACCGCACCTGTCAGCATCAGGGCATCAGGAATATCCCCGAATACAATGAACCCAAGAAGAATGGCAGCCAGCAACGAGGTATAGCGAAACGGAGCGATGAATGAGACTTCGCCGGTTCGCATCGATTTGATGATGAACTGGTAGCCAATCACCAGCATGATGGCCCCTAACATCAGCAACAGTGTCGAGTGCATTTCCATAGGTGCCCAACCGCCCATTGGTACGATCAATACGCCACCGGCCAGCATCACGGCCACTGAAGTGACCGTTGACACCAACAATGTGGGAATTTCTGCCGGAATTCTTTTCGTGGCCAGATCGCGCACTGCGCAAAACCCGACGCAAACAAGGGCAAGCAGCGAATAGGCACTAAAACCTTCGAAACCCGGACGCACGATAATCAGCACGCCCAGGAAACCGGTTCCGATTGCCAGCCAGCGCCGCCATCCGACACCTTCACCCAAAGCCAGCGCAGCGCCCATGGTAACCGCCAGTGGAAGAGCTTGAAGAACGGCAGAGATGTTGGCAATCGGGAGATGGGCAAGAGCAAGCAGGAAGGCGACAGTTGCCGCAACCTCACATGAAGCACGCAAGGCAACCAAAGGCTGGGCAAGAAGCCAGGGGTTTTCAAATGCGCCGCTTCGCCACGCCAGAACGAATATTAGCAATGATGCAAATACACCTCTGACCAGCATCACCTGAGCCATATTCATGGATTCACCAGAGAATTTGGCGATCACATCATTACTGGTGTAGGCGACCATGGCCACGACCATGAACAATGCACCACGAAGGTTTGAAGATAGCAGCAAGAGGCGTTCCTGTTTCGTGTACCTGCCATTGCCTCTATCAGTCACAGGTAAAACAGCAATCTCAAATCGATAGGCCAATCCTGCAAATACAGTGAAATTGCTCGCTATCGGCACCCAACGAACGCCATCACCCGTATTGGCACTGCCTTTTACGAAGCACCCGGTCCCGTCATGATCTTGGGCGCTCTGGACGGGTCGTCAGCCGCCGGTGACGCTCATGTGGCGTGAAACGGATGGCCGGTTGGTGCGCCGGTCTATAACGAAATCGTGGCCTTTCGGTTTGCGGCCAATGGCTTCGTCAATGGCATTTGAGAGGAGTTCATTGCCTTCCGATGCGCGCAAAGGTGCCCGCAGGTCCGCAGCGTCGTCCTGGCCGAGGCACATATAAAGGGTGCCCGTGCAGGTAAGGCGCACGCGGTTGCAGCTTTCGCAGAAATTATGCGTCATCGGTGTAATGAAGCCAAGGCGCCCGCCGGTTTCAACGACCTCGACATAGCGGGCAGGGCCACCAGTCTTGTAAGGTATGTCCTTCAAGGTGAATTGCTGCTCCAATGAAGCGCGCAGCAGTGAAAGCGGCAGATATTGATCCGTGCGATCTTCGTCAATTTCTCCCATCGGCATGGTCTCGATGACGGTCATGTCGATTCCGCGCCCATGTGCCCAACGCAACATGTCTGGCAGTTCCAGGTCGTTGAAGCCGCGAAGTGCAACTGCGTTGAGCTTGACCTTGATGCCGGCTGCCAGCGCGCTATCAATGCCGGCCATGACCTTGTCCAAATGGCCCCAACGCGTGATGGCGTGGAATTTTTCGGGGTCAAGCGTATCCAGCGAGACATTGACCCGTTTGACGCCGCAATCGGCAAGTTCTTCGGCAAAGCGCGACAATTGGGAGCCATTGGTGGTCAAGGTCAGTTCGTCCAGCGCACCGGTTTTCAGGTGGCGTGAAAGCTGGCGCACCAGATGCATGACATTTTTGCGCACCAGCGGTTCGCCACCAGTCAATCTCAATCTGCGAACGCCTTTTTCGACAAACGCCGTGCAAAGCCTGTCGAGTTCTTCAAGCGAAAGAAGGTCTTTTTTCGGCAGGAACGCCATGTCCTCCGACATGCAATAGACGCAACGAAAATCGCAGCGGTCGGTGACGGATACACGCAGATAGCTGATTGTGCGACCAAATGGGTCGATCATGTTCATGAGGCATTTCCAGTTTTAACGACAGCGATCAAGAACGCTGACCTCTATTTGATACGAACTGAAGCATCATTCAAGCCAGCTACAGCGTTCTTGAGGAAGATGATATGACTGACATGCCCGTGTCGGTGTCGTAAATGCGCCTTTTCGTGCTTGGCAAAGCGGCGTAGGAAACACCAAAAGACATGGAATCCATTTTGACATGACACCACCAAAGGAACTCAGGGTCTCCAAGGATCGGAAACTTTTTACAGTGACGTTTCTCGATTCCGCCCCATTTGAATTGCCGGCTGAAATGCTGCGGGTTTTGTCGCCGTCAGCCGAGGTGCAGGGCCATTCTCCCGAGCAGCGCGTCACAGTGCCCGGCAAGCGTGAGGTGACGATCCGAAAAGTCGATCCTGTCGGAAATTATGCGGTGCGTATTACTTTTGACGATCTTCACGACACCGGTATCTTCACCTGGGCCTATCTACAGACGCTGGGACAAGAAAAAGACAAGCGCTGGCGCGAATATCTGGACGAACTGGCGGACAAAGGCATGGGCCGCGACTGATAAACCGCGCGCTTAGAAACACTCAGTCGGTTTTGAGTGCCTCGGTGACCTTGCGCATATGGTCCCCGATCAGGTCGCATTGGTCAGGTGTCGATTGACCCATCGCCAGTTCGATGAGCGCGGTGTGAACTTCCAATGCCTTCTTCATCAGCGCTTCGCCCTTGTCCGTGAGCGCCAGCCGCAAGATTCGCTTATCCTTCGCGTCAGTTTCACGACTCACCAGTTCGCGGCGCTCCAGTTGCGGCAGCAGCATGGTGATGTTTGATCGGCCCACGAGAAGTTTGCGCGCGAGATCATGTTGCGACATTCCCGGATGACGATAAAGATTCATCAAAACATCGAGTTGAGCCGGTTTCAGGTCTAGAGGCGCGAGTTTCGCCGCCAATGTGCGTTCAAGCGCATGGCACGCACGCGCCACTGCTACCCAGTTGCGGAAACGCGGGTTATCCCAGGGAAGGTCTTGCTTATTGTCCATGTTTGAACAATTATGTTCACAGTTGAACTAAATGACGAATTGGCACTATGGCATCATTTGCAGTGAAGGTCATCCGGCACATGTTCGGTGCTGGCGAACATCTTGCACCGTCGCTTGCGGGGCGCGCGGCGTTCCAGCTTTTTGCCGAACGCCGAACGTGAAACACCTGACCGAAGGTGAGCGCCGCGCCGTGCAAAGCGCGGCTGACTTCATGACCGAGGCGCGCCATCACCGGCTTGAAACCGGAGATGGCTGGATTGCGGCGCATGAATTCTTGCCGGACGAGGGCAGGGTGCCTGCGGGAACTGTCCTTCTGGTTCATGGTTGGCGTTCGCGCACGGAATATATGCGGGCACTTGCCGAGGGTTATCGGCAAGCCGGATATCGGGTTGTCTCGCTCGACCTTCCCGGTCATGGCCAATCCAGTGGCCGGTATATCACCTTGATCAATGCGGTTGAGGCGCTTGCGCTTGCGCAACAACGGTTCGGATCATTCGAGGCGGTCGTCGGTCATTCTTTTGGCGGTGCCATTGCCGTCAACGCCGCAGTCGGTTCGATCGGAAACATTGCACCGATCGAGACCAAGCGTCTTGTTCTGATTGCGGCACCAAGCTCGCTGCCCATTGTTTTCGAGAATTTCAGCCACATGCTCAATGTTGGTCCGCGATCCCAAATAGCGATGGCCAAGCGCGTCAAGTCAGTGGCGGGGCGACCGCTTTCGGATTTCCATGGAGATCGCCAACTCGCGGCCACGCACTTGCCGACACTGGTCATCCATGCGCCGGAAGATCGCGAAGTGTCAGCCGAACAGGCCAGAAATTACGATAAGGCTGGCGAACATGTTCAACTTTACTGGGCCGACGGACTAGGCCATCGTCGCATCCTGTCGAACCCCGATGTCATTGAGCGTGCTGTCGCATTTGTGCGCGAGCAACCTGAATCGGCGGTGTTGCACTAAAACAGAGGAACGTGCGCTATTTCTTGGGCTCGACCGGCATTATTGGAAATCCGGCGGCCTTCCATGCAAAAAACCCGCCTTCGATGTGTTTGACAGGCTCAAGTCCCATATCTTGTGCTGTCTTGGCACCCAGTGCGGATCGCCAACCGCTGGCGCAGAAGAAAACAAATGTCTTGCCCGACGCGAAAAATGGTTTGTGGTAGGGGCTTTCAGGATCAATCCAGAACTCCAGCATGCCTCGCGTGCAATGCTTCGCCCCTGGAATATTACCTTCGCGTTCTATCTCGCGAGGATCGCGCAGGTCGACAAATTGGACGCCGTCATCATCAAGCAGAACTGCGGCTTGGTCAGGCGATACGGCTTCGATCTCGCCATTGGCCTCTTCAAGAAGTTCGCGATAACCTTTTTTCACGTTCGATCCTCCACACATCTCTGCGCGCCTGTTTGATGGCACATGACCAAAGCGCGTTTGCCATCAAATAGCTGCTCACATGCTTCATTGATAGCGGGAGACAAGGCAGGTGCCATTTGATGAGTTACAGGAAATTCGCCCAGAGACCGAACCATAATCATGCCAAAGGGCAACACTGAATAGACATTCGTTCACGCTCACAAAGTTATGAAGCTTAACTGCAACAGTAATCCCGGAAATTTATGAAAGCTTAACGAAATCGGTATGAATCGACTATGGTTGTAAAATACACCCACCTGTAGACGGCGCGATCCATACGCGGCGGAATTTATGTGCGGCAAACCGTTCGGGGCAAGTGATTTATGAAATCGTTCGAGACAAGACGCATCGTTGTGCCGGTTGTTGCAGCTCTTGTAATGTTGGGGTCCACCCCATTGCAGGCTAATGCCCAGGGTTTTCTGGAGATGCTGCTTGGCGGGGGACCAGGCAACCAGACCAGACCATTGAAGGGTAAGTTTCCACCAGCTCCTAAAGCTGTGAAACGTGCTGCTCCGGTACGTATTTCCAGCCCCACCTACAATACCTACAAGGCTGATCCATTGGTGCACGTCGATTTTTCGGCGTTGTTGGCTGCGCCACAGAACGCAGCATTCACGCCATCGCTCACCGGCACCGCGTTTCGCGAAGCATTGAGCGGTCTTCAAAGTTTTGATCTTCGCGCAGAATCGGCAATCGGTAAGGCGCTTATCGCGTATTATTCCGCCAATCCGGAATTTATCTGGGTGACAGGCACAAGCGTAAATAGCCGCGCCAAAGAGGCTGTAAGGGTTCTCGGTGATGCGGCAAGCTATGGCCTCATCCCCGACGACTATTCGGTCCAGATACCTCCGGCAGCCTATTCGACCGATAATACAAATGGCCACTTGAAGGATTTGGTCCGCTTTGAGATGGCGCTTTCGGCCCGTGTGCTGCGCTATATCCATGATGCTCAAAATGGCCGTGTCGAACCAGACCGCATTTCGGAATATTACGATTTGCCTGAAAAGCCGCTGGACATGAAAGCCGCGCTGAAGACCCTTGCTCACACGCAGGAGGTTCGCACCTATCTTGAATCGCGCCACCCGCAAAATGCGGAGTACCAGGCACTGCGCGCCGAGTTGGAAACGCTCGATGCAAGCACGGAAAACGCAATCGTCATCGATCCCGATCTGCTGCTGAGAAAGGCGAAAGCAGCCCGGAACTGCCCAAGCTGCTCACCGTGATTTCGCGCGATCTCGACGACGAAATGGGTGGAAATTATGGGGAAACGCTTGCCAAATTTCGCGCAAGCGAGACCTATGTTCCTGATCTTGTGCCGGTGATCGAGGCATTTCAGAAAAAGGCCGGGCTAAAGCCCGATGGTGTGATTGGCCCGCATACAGTCCAGGCATTTGCGGGAAACTCGAAGGCAGACAGGCTGGAGAAAGTAAAGGTAGCCCTGGAGCAGTTGCGATGGCTTCCCGCTGATCTTGGCAGTCCGCGCGTCTTCATCAACCAGCCGGCCTTTACGGCAAGCTATATTGATGGCGGTGAGGAAAAGCTGAAAACCCGCGTCGTTGTGGGCAGAGTATCGAACCAGACCAGTTTCTTTTACGACCAGATCGAGACGGTCGACTACAATCCCTATTGGGGTGTTCCACAATCCATCATTGTCAACGAAATGCTGCCGCGATTGCGCAAGGACCCGGGTTATCTCGACCGTGCCGGATATGAGGTCAGCGACGCGAAAGGAAGACGCATTCCGTCTGCTTCGATCAATTGGGGGCAGTTCGGTGGGAAAGTGCCTTATAATGTAAGGCAGGCGCCAAGCGAGGCCAATGCGCTTGGTGAATTGAAGATATTGTTTCCCAACAAGCATGCGATCTACATGCACGACACGCCGCAAAAATCGCTATTCAAACGCGACATGCGCGCATTGAGCCACGGTTGCGTGCGTTTGCAAAATCCCCGCGGCATGGCGGCGGCCGTTCTGGGCACTTCGGTAGATCATATTGCCGGAAAACTGAAGCAGGGTCATTCAACAGAGAAATTGACGCGCAAGATCCCGGTTTATGTGGCCTATTTCACCGCTTGGCCGAACATGTCCGGCAAAGTGGAATATTTCAACGATATCTACGACCGGGATGAGTATTTGAAACGGGCGTTCGATGCCACGGAAGCGGTGCGCAACCCCTCCGCCTGAACAATAGTCTGGAGGAATTCCACAAAAAAGCGCAGCAATTTTCCAACAGAAATTGTGTGAAAACAGATATTTAGAGAGGTTCGGCAAACCAATAAAAGAGCTGAACCGCTCTCGCAACGCAAAAGCGTAAGCGGGCCACCAAATTTAATCAGCCGAAACCGCTATGCCCCGTTTGCGAATGTAACCGTTGGGGTATCAGGCTGGTCATCGACCTCAACATTCACGACTTTAATATCACAAGCGGAAAATGTTGTTTGAGCTTTGCTCACAATATCATCGACATGTTCCTTGGCCGGGAACTCGGCATCGACAACCGCCATGATTGTAAGGGTCACTGCGACAGATGTATTCATCCTTGATCTCCTGTCCGCATGCTGTCGTAGGTCATCAACCACCTAGCGCCAACAACTCGGAAAACTACTCCAATCAGTGGATTGGAGCAATATCCCAGGCAACTAATATGGTTGTCCGGCTAGTCACTATCCACCGCTGACAGGGTTTTTGGTGTTTACTCAACGGAAGTGAGCACGCGTTCGGAGAGCCGATACGGCACTAAAAATGTTGGGTAGTGCAGCCGTTTGCGATTCGCGATGTGGGGCAAAGGTGATGGTGGGCGATGCAGGGATTGAACCTGCGACCCCACCCGTGTGAAGGGTGTGCTCTCCCGCTGAGCTAATCGCCCGCTCGTTGCAAAAAGCCCAAGCGCGCGGCGATATAAGGGAGCGGCATCGTCGAAGTCAACAGCCTGCGCCGTGGCAAACCTGTCATTCGTGTTGCAATCAACGCGATGCGGCAATCAGGCGTTTGGCAAGGTCTATTGTCAGTTCATCAAAATGGGAGATGACCACCGAAGGTTCAAATTCGCTCACATGGCGATCCGTATATCCGAAGTCGACAGCCACGACCGGAATTCCTGCGGCCTTGGCCGTGTCGATATCAGTGCGCGAATCGCCAACCATAAGAGCGCGGGTCGGGTCACCTCCAGCCTTGGCGATCGTTTCTATCAGATGGCGTGGGTCCGGTTTTCGGAATGCAAAGTGTCTTGTCCGCAGATAGCGGCGAAATGAGAAGTGAGGCCAAGTGACTCGATCAGCGCCAGCGAATTGCCCTCATACTTGTTCGTGCAGATGGCCAGCAGGTAGCCACTGGCCTCAAGCCTTGCGATTGTAGCCAGAACACCCGGATAGGGTTGCGATTTGCCGGGAATGTTTTGTGTGTAGTGGTCGAGAAAAAGTTGCAGCAGCCTATCATGCTCGTCACTTGGGAGCAGTTTGTTGCTGGCTGCGAAAGCCCGTTCGATCATCACACGGCCGCCGTGGCCGACGAAACGGCGAAAGGAATGCGCATCGACCGCTGGAAGCTCACCGGCTGACAGGCTGTGGTTGAGGCTGTCCATCAGATCGGGAGCAGTATCGACCAGCGTGCCGTCGAGATCAAAGACAATTATCGGGCGCGACATGCTCCCCCATTCCCAATTGACGATGGCTGGCGATAAAGCCTGCGCTGCCAACATGCAAGCATCTCGCTGTTGGCGTATGCGGCCCCTTGACCTCCCGGACAAAAATGCTAGGAGCGCGGTCAGGCGTGTGCGTTTCGCACGTGGGGACGTGAGACAGAAGTTTTTAATGGACGCCAGGCAACTAAAAATCGAAGCTGCACGCGCGGCCCTTGCGCATGTGAAGCAGGGAATGCGGCTGGGAATTGGCACCGGTTCGACCGCCGAGGAGTTCGTGCGCCTGCTGGCAGAGAAAGTGACTGCCGGTCTGGACGTCATTGGTGTGCCGACGTCCGAGCGTACCGCCGCATTGTGCCGCGAACTCGGGGTTCCACTTTCAACGCTCGAAGAAACGCCCGAACTTGATCTCACCATTGATGGTGCCGACGAAATTGACTCGATGTTGACCTTGATCAAGGGCGGCGGCGGCGCTTTGCTGCGTGAGAAAATCGTGGCCGCAGCATCAAGCGCGATGGTCGTTATCGCCGACCGTTCAAAATTGGTGACGACGCTTGGCCAGTTTCCGCTTCCCGTTGAAGTCAACCGGTTTGGCCTGCGCGCCACCGAGATCGCGGTCCGCAATGCGGCGGCACGTCTTGGCCTCAACGGGCCTCTGACATTGCGGATGACGGGGACGCAGCCATTTGTTACAGACGGTGGTCATCTCATTCTGGATGCATCTTTTGGCCGCATTCCAGATACAAGAGCGCTATCTGATGTTCTCCATGCCATACCCGGCGTGGTAGAACATGGACTTTTCATCGGGCTGGCAACGACGGCAATTGTCGCCGACGGTGACGGCATCGAGACAATTCAAGCCGCCCGGTAACTCAGGGAGTTTTATCTTTCATGATGATCAATAACCGAATTCGCCGCTTTTCCGCCGTTTTGGCGGCTTCGGCTATCGTAACTTTTTCGTCTTCTGCGTTTTCACAGGAGATTTCCGAGACGCATCTGGCTGCGGCTCGTGCGGCGGTGGCTGCAATTCACGCAACAGACTCGTTCGACAATATTCTGCCGCAGGCCGCCGCTGCCCTCGAATCGGATCTTATCCAGAAAAACCCGGATCTGCAGGAGCTGATCACCAGTACGATAAGCACCAAGGCGCTGGAACTGGCTAGTCGGCGCGCGGATCTCGAAAAGGAAGCAGCAACGGCCTATGCCAAGGTGTTTTCGGAACAAGATCTCAAAAACATTGCGGACTTTTACGCTTCCGATAGCGGGAAAAAGCTGCTTGAAAGCGGCCCGATCGTAACCCGCGAGCTCGTCAAGGCTGCCGATATCTGGCAAAATGGTATTGCGCGCGATCTGGCACAGCAGGTTGGCGAAGCGCTTCAGGCTGCTGCTGGCTCGAAAGTGCAAACCGCACCCGCCGATGGGGCAGCACCCGCTGATGGGGCGGCACCGGCAGAGAATGCCAACTGATTTCGTACTGATCACCACGATTTGAAAAGCCCGGTTCCTGCCGGGCTTTTCTTCTTGGTGCTCAACGCTTACCAGACATGTGCCGATCCACATGACAAAGGAACAGCCTTATGGCCGCATATGATTACGACCTGTTTGTTATCGGTGGAGGGTCGGGTGGTGTTCGTGCCGCTCGTCTTGCGGCAGCACTCGGAAAACGCGTCGCCATTGCTGAAGAATTTCGCTTTGGGGGTACATGCGTCATCCGCGGCTGCGTGCCGAAAAAGCTGTTTGTTTATGCCTCGCAGTTTCCCGAGCATTTCGAAGATGCCACAGGTTATGGCTGGACGGTGCCGCAAGCATCCTTTGACTGGAAAAAGCTGGTAGCCAATAAAGACACCGAGATTGCCCGGCTCGAAGCGCTTTATCAAAAGAATGTCGAAGCCGCTGGCGCCGAGACATTCCATACCCGTGCCGTACTGGTGGATCGGCATACGATCAGCCTGGAAGGCGAGAAACGCACGGTAACGGCGGATCAAATCCTCGTCGCTACCGGCGGGCGCCCGTCACCGCATCCCGCTCTTCCCGGCCACGAACACTGCATCTCATCCAACGAGGCGTTCCATCTTGCAGAACTGCCGAAGGCGATCACGATCGAAGGCGGCGGCTACATTGCCGTTGAGTTCGCCAACATCTTCCATGGAATGGGTGTCGAGACGACATTGATCTATCGCGGCACCGAAATTCTCAGCCGTTTTGACATGGATTTGCGACGCTCCCTGCATGAGACGATGGACAAAAAGGGCATAAGAATTCTCACCCGCACCGTTTCCGAAAAGGTGACGCGCCGGGCCGACAATCGACTGGATGTTCTGGTAAGCGGCGATGAAGTCCTGACTGTAGACCAAGCTATGCTCGCCATAGGCCGCATCCCCAACACCGACGGTCTTGGTCTGGATCTGGCAGGCGTCCAGATGGGCAAGAGGGCGAGATCGAGGTGGACGCTCACTCGCGAACCAATGTCGATAACATATGGGCAATCGGTGACGTTACGAACCGGGTGCAATTAACACCGGTGGCTATCCACGAGGCAATTTGCTTCGTTGAAACGGTTTTCCGGGGCAATCCCGTTTCACCCGACCACGACATGATTGCAACGGCAGTGTTTTCACAGCCGGAGATCGGCACTGTGGGCATGTCGGAAGATGAAGCTGCCAGGCACTATTCGGACCTGGAAATCTACCGGGCCAGTTTCAGGCCGATGCGCCACACGCTGTCCGGTCGCGACGAGAAGATGTTGCTGAAACTTGTCGTCGATGGTGCAAGCAGGAAAGTGCTGGGTGCTCATATTCTCGGGCCGGATGCTGGTGAAATGGCGCAGTTACTTGGCATTCCGCTGAAAGCTGGCGTTACCAAGGACGGATTTGACCGAACGATGGCCGTGCATCCAACCGCTGCGGAAGAGTTTGTGACGATGTACACGCCGACCTATCGGGTCAAGGACGGCAAACGCGTCGAATGAATTCTCTGCGGTGCTGATTCAACGGAACCGACGGGCGGTTCCAGAATTTCCTCTCATCCCAATTATTGCTGACTGTGCATCGACATTTGCGCACACAATTCGGCTATTTCTGCCTTTGCTTGATGCGCCCGATGCGTGACCAACCGTAAAAAGACGGCTGCGGATGTTCGAGGATCGTGGTCAGTTCGGCCGGGAGTGGAGTGACCAGAGGCGTCTTTGAAGCGACACCGTCCGAAATCGACAACACGCTGTTGTAGAATTCTTCGCCCGATGCGGATTTCGGAGGCTCGGCTTCGTGCATCACGCTGATAACGGTGACGTCCGGACAATTATCCTTGATAGCTTGATGGAATGCGATTTTACCCTCCGGATCAAGCGCGCCGGTGGCCTCGTCCAGAAACAACAGGCCGGGTTGTTGCAGCAGAATGCGCGCCACCACCAATTTTTGCTTCTGACCGCCCGAAAGCAACTGATCCCAGGTCTTTCCGGCGCGGCTTTCATCGTCCATATTCTCGATGAATTCGCCAAGCCCAGCCTTGTGAAGAGCCGCCGCGATACTGACTTGCGTTTTGTCGCAAGGCGTTTCCGGCAGGCAAACCAGTTCCTTCAGGGAAACTTGCGGCAGTTTGACTTCCTGCGCCGCAAACAGACTCTTGATCCCTTCAGGGAAAACGATAGTGCCGCGTCCATAAGGCCAAAGCCCGTTCAGCGCCTTGATCAGCGATGTCTTTCCACAACCGGATTCTCCCTTGAGGAACGTCCATTCTCCCTTGCGGAAACGAAGCCGTTCGCTGGTAAGGAACGGTGCGGTTTCATGCCCGTGATGACACAATTCCAGGTTCTGGATTGTCAGCCCGAACACAGCATTCTGGCTTGTGTAGCGAAATTCGGATTGCCCGCTCTGGCGGTAGAATTCGGCCGGCTTTTGGACATTTTCAATGGACTCGGCAAGGTCCATGACGCGGCGGCTGTTTGCCTTGAGCGTGGCGATTGCCGGCATCACATGAATAAACCAGGAGCATTGGCTGATCAGTGAATTGACCAGTTCCGCACCCGTTATATAGCCCTTCAGATCGACCCGATTGTGAATGAAGGGCAAAAGACCCGGCGCGTAGGCAACAACTCTGGCCCCGACGAAGTTATAGATACGCTCGAAAGAGCCATAGCCGGCATTGACCCAGATCAACCGCGCCCATGTACGGTCGATATCGACATAGAGACGCCGGTGCATAGTTCTTTGCACGTTTTCGCCGTTCGACGCCGCCACATGGAAGCTGCGGCGAAGAAATGTCGTCAATTCCCCGCGATAGCTGCCTTCTGCCCGCTGCATGCGGATGGAAAGGCGCTCCAGAAGCCCACCGAGTTTGGCCGCAATGAAGGTGTTGATCGGCACATAGACAATCACCACCAACATCGCCAGAATGGCGCTGCCATACTCGCCGAAAACCTCAAAACCATACACTTGCGTCGACGTCTCAAGCAGTTTTTGCCCGACGAAGAAAATTGACGTGGCAACCGCCATGATGCCCATTGCCAGACCAATGGCTCCGCCCGTCATGCCCTTGATGGATTCCTGCACCCGTTGATCGATGTTGTCGGGCGTCTCTGAGTGCCCGCCATTCTGGGCATGAAAATGCGTATGGTTGCCGTCGAGCAGCGCTTCGTTGAACCGGCTGTCCAGCCAACCGCGCCACTTTCGGTGCAAGGTAGCGGAAATAAAACTGCGCGTACCGGTAATGCCAGCGTCTTTGAAAACAACAAGGGCAACGAGAATGCCCGCATTTGTCAGGAGGGAATCCAGTGGCGCCTCGTTCGCCGCGTCGTGAAAATAGGCGATCGAATTGATAAGTTCGCCAGATGCGACGGCAAACCACACGCCGGCCTTGCTGGATAGAGCGGTGAGCGCGGCAACCAATACCGTCAAAGTCCAGGCTTCCCGCCATTTGTCGTTAAACCAATAGGCCCGCATCAGGCCCCAGAAATTGCGCATTGATGAAACAGGCGTCGAGTTGGGCGCTACAGTACTGCCGCGTTGCAAAAGTCTCGATATTGAATTTTGCGGTCTAGCGACCCGAATCACGATCCTGCTCACACCTCGTTCACTTTGTTACAGATGGTAACACCAATTGATCATTTTCTATTAAATTAGTCACACAGCACTCGATTGCACCGTTTTGCGTTGCGTTGTTGCAACAGCGATATGCCGCGATTGGATCTGCGCAGATATCGCGGGACGCCAGATGTGCTCGCAGATGTCGAATTGCATGGGCAATGACAGGGATAAAGCGCGCGCCAAGCCAGGTGCGGCGCGATCAATTCCGCACTAGAATACAAAGCGGCCTTCCTGTAAGGAGCCGCTATCCCTAAATAGGAGAAAAGCGGTCTATTGTGCCCGTAGGAAAGAGTATTGGTAAGGCGATGACAAAATGGTCCCCGGAGTCCTGGAGAGCGAAGCCCATTCAACAGGTGCCAGCCTATCCGGACATGGATGTGCTGAAGAGCATTGAAAATCAGCTCGCGACCTTCCCGCCGTTGGTTTTTGCAGGTGAGGCACGCAAGTTGAAGAAACAGCTCGCGGCTGTCGCAGCTGGCGAGGCATTTCTCTTGCAAGGCGGTGACTGCGCCGAGAGCTTTGCAGAACACGGTGCCGATAATATTCGTGATTTTTTCCGCGTCTTCCTGCAAATGTCCGTTGTGCTGACCTTTGCCGGCTCGCAGCCCGTGGTAAAAGTTGGCCGTGTCGCAGGCCAGTTTGCCAAGCCGCGCTCCTCGGACAATGAAACCAAGGGTGATGTGACGCTGCCAAGCTATCGTGGCGACATCATCAATGGCATCGAGTTTGATCCAGGTGCGCGCATACCTGATCCGCAGCGTCAGGTGATGGCATATCGCCAATCCGCCGCGACTCTCAATCTATTGCGCGCTTTTGCGCAAGGCGGCTACGCCAGTCTGGAAAACGTTCACCGCTGGATGCTTGGATTTGTTTCCGACAGTCCGCAGGGCGAGAAGTACGAATCGCTTGCCCAACGCATTACCGAAACTGTCGACTTCATGAAGGCTGTCGGCATCACCTCGGAAACCAATCACGCATTGCGCGAGACGGATTTCTACACCAGCCATGAAGCCTTGCTGCTTGGCTATGAGGAGGCGTTGACTCGCGTCGATTCAACGTCTGGTGACTGGTATGCAACGTCGGGCCACATGATCTGGATCGGGGATCGTACCCGCCAGTCAGATCACGCTCACATCGAGTATTGCCGCGGTATCAAGAATCCGCTTGGCTTGAAATGTGGCCCGTCAATCACGCCAGATGGTCTGCTGGAGCTTATTGATCGGCTTGATCCGGACAATGAACCTGGCCGCTTGACACTGATAGCGCGTTTCGGTGCTGACAAGGTCAGCGAGCACCTGCCCAAACTGGTCCGCGCTGTGAAGAAGGAAGGCCGCAATGTTGTGTGGTCTTGCGATCCCATGCACGGCAATACGATTACGGCCGCGAGCTACAAAACGCGCCCCTTTGACCGCATCTTGAAAGAAGTGCAGACCTTCTTTGAAGTGCATCGCGCGGAAGGTACGCATCCTGGCGGCATCCATGTTGAGATGACTGGCAAGAACGTTACTGAATGCACCGGCGGTGCTCGCGCGATTACTGCAGAAGAATTGCAGGATCGCTATCATACGCATTGCGATCCGCGTTTGAATGCCGATCAGGCGATAGAACTGGCATTTCTTGTCTCTGATCTGTTGAGAAAAAACGCCCCGCTCCAGGAAAAGCGCGCCGTCAACAGCTGAGCGATGTGGTGATATTCTGATCTTTAAAGGCGTCCGACCAAGCGGGCGCCTTTAAAGCGAAGCGGCCTGCAATCGAACCCGGTAGGTCAGTCCTTTTTGTAGAGCATCCAGCTTTTGGTGGATTGATTAACCATAGACGAATGGCGCGTCACGCGGTTGCGGCCATTGACCTTTGAGCGATATAGCGCAAGGTCCGCCTTGGTATAAAGGTCTTCTGGATTTTCAGCCTCGGATGCCATGCAAAGTCCAATTGAAACCGTGACGGTGCCGTAATCTACCTCAGAGTTGGGGCAGGGGTATGTCGTCTGCTCGATCGCCGTGCGCACGCGTTCGGCGATGTCAAAGGTAACGTCTTCGCTCGTACCTTCCACAATGAGCGCAAACTCCTCACCGCCCGTTCGGGCAACAAAAACACCGCGCCTTACGCTTGTCTGGAGAACCTGCGCAACAGTTCTGATTATCTTGTCGCCAACGGGATG
This sequence comes from Mesorhizobium sp. G2-6-1, assembly GCF_055809095.1. Lineage (NCBI taxonomy): Bacteria > Pseudomonadati > Pseudomonadota > Alphaproteobacteria > Hyphomicrobiales > Phyllobacteriaceae > Mesorhizobium > Mesorhizobium sp. G2-6-1. Next base: position 3,816,717 of record NZ_CM147896.1, on the reverse strand, counting down.
GCCGAAGCGATCGTTAATATCCTTGAACCGATCGATGTCGACAAGGATAAGAGCGTTGAACAAGATACCCTTGTTACTGTTGTAAATCTTGGCGAGTTCCTTATCGAACGCGCGCCGGTTCCAGATTTGCGACAATGGGTCGGTGTCGGCGAGGCGTTTATATTCTTCAAGCTTCGACTTGACGCTTTCGAGTTCAGCCGACTTGTCATTGAGCGTGGTGGCAACAGTCTTCCCGTGGTCGATTGTTGACGTCGTGGCAATTGAAATGGCACCGACGATTTTTTGGAGCAACTCACGCGACAGCGCCGCGCGGTTGGACAGGCCATCCGCGGTTTGGTCGAGGATTTTGCCATATTTTTCAACGTGAGATTGTTCGTTGCGAAGCAGGGTGGCAATGTCTTCAAGTTCTTTGGCCAACACGTCGCGGGCGTGTTCGACAATCCCCTGTCCGTGGTTGTGTGCAAAGAACTTCTGGCCGATCTTGTCGAGTTCGTCCTGCGTCGGCTTGTTGCTCAAGGCAATGACAGCCAGGCTGAGTTCCGGATTGGAACCAGCGAATGCTTCATAGAATATCTCGTAATTTCGAGGCAAACCTAAAACGCCTAGTTTGCGCATGGTTGTCGCGACGCTTGTGCCGATATCAACGCTTGGTTCTTGGGAAACTGTTGCCGGTTGCATGGATGACCCATTTGCCCATTGAGGTCGGCATACGCTTTCGAGCGCAAAGACGACCGGTCGGAGAGCGCATCTGTTCAGTTAAAGCCATGCGTGAAGACCGCGCCCCAAAAGCAATCTTCATAGTCGAGTGATAGACGGGTTTTGGCTAAAGTTTCCTTAATTTCGTGCATTTGAAGCAATTTTTATTATTTGCAGGCCGTTTCGGTAGCGTGGTTTTATTCGCCCAAGAAACACAGTCGATGTCGCATCTGTTCAATCATTGGCCCTGATGACATGAAATCTTCCTGACAGATTCAATACATCTCGAGGTTCTAAGATGAGCAAATTACGTAGTGGCGGGTGTTTGTGCGGGGCAGTTCACTTCAAGGTGCAAGGTTCATTACGCGATGTTGTTTATTGTCATTGTACTCAATGTCGTAAGCAGAGCGGACATTACGTGGCCGCCACGAATGTCAAAGACATGGATATATCCATTAAAGGCGGAGAGCGGATTACATGGTATAAAGCATCGGCTGATGCCAGAAGAGGGTTTTGCAGCGTGTGCGGGTCACTTTTATTTTGGAAACACAATGACCTTGCCACAATTTCTGTTATGGCCGGGGCATTTGACAACCCCACAGGTCTGAAGGCTGAAAGCCACATCTTTGTTGGTGACAAGGGGGATTATTATCGGCTCGACGATGGTTTGCCGCAATTTGATGGTTCATCGGCCTCAATTCAGGTTGCGAAGGCGTGACATGTGCCTGATAAGCACATCGTTTCGTCGTTCAGTCTGACGTTGCAGGTTCTGTTTCGAGAAATTCAAAAGGGACAATTGATGAAGCGGTTGATCGACGCTTTTCACAACTCGCTACGCGCTTTTCGCACGCTGGCGAGTAACGAGGCGGCTTTTCAGGAGGAGCTTATTCTCTTGTTGATTGCTATCCCTGTGGGTTGGTTGCTCTCGTCATCATGGAGCGGTTTTGCGCTGCTTATTGCGGCACTGCTCTTGCTTATCCTGGTTGAGGTATTGAACACAGGCATTGAAGCAACCTGCGATGCCGTCAGCCGAGATTACAATATTGACATTCAATTGGCCAAGGATTGCGGGTCACTTGCCGTGCTGATTGCGGTCGTGCTGGCTGTGGGTGTCTGGGGTATCGCGCTCATCGAGCGCTTCACTGGATTTCCAATTTAAGGCCCCGCAGACAGTAAAATCGTACACGTTCCCGCGCGCCATTTTATGGGTCGTTTCGATGATTATCCCGGCTTGGCGGAACCTTGTTGTTCTGAGATCCGCAGGTCGATGCGGTTGATCTGTTCGGCAATCCGGGAAATCTCGGCGTGCATGTCGAGTATCTGGCTGTGGCGCATGTCATCGAGCTTTTCGTGGAGAGCCATGATTTCGATCTCCGCTTTCAAATTGACCTCATAGTCGTGGGCGGCATCAATGCGGTCGCGTTCGGACTGCCGGTTTTGCGACATCATGATGACCGGTGCCTGTAACGCTGCAATCATCGAGAGAATGAGATTGAGGAATATAAACGGATAGGGATCAAACGATTCCCGACCCAACAGCCAGACATTGCCAAATGTCCACATTACCAGAAATGCGAGAAAGCCCAGTATAAAGGACCAGGAGCCGCCAAACCGGGCAATACCATCGGCGATGCGGTCGCCGAGCGTTTGGCTTGTCGCAAAGGTTTTATTGGTATCCTTTGCGATGGTATTGCGTTCAATCGTGCTTTGTAAAACACGGCTTTCCAATATGCTGAGGCCATCGGCTCTGCGTTTCAGCCAGCGGGTCGCCAGTTCTTCGATCTTCTTGTTCATCAATGTCTCCATTGTCTCATCGCAAGACGAAAAGATGCTCTTTTCCATTTCATCGCAATAATAGACTGACGCTAAATTTCGAAGAAGCCGATTCGCGTTCGTCGGACAGGAATACCATTGCCGGTTCGGGTGCCTCACGCTAAACCGCTGACATGACGAAGAAGAATATCCCCGATACGCTACGCATCGCGGTAGCTCAACTCAATCCAACGGTTGGTGACATTGCCGGCAATCTGGCCAAGGCCCGTCAGGCGCGGGCCGATGCCGCCCGGCAAGGCGCGGATATCGTGCTTTTCACTGAACTCTTCATTGCCGGCTATCCGCCTGAAGATCTGGTTTTGAAGCCAGCGTTTTTGAAAGCCTGTGAGCAAGCCACCGACGAGCTGGCCAGGGACACCGCCGATAACGGGCCGGGGATCATCATCGGCACGCCATTGAAACGCGAAAGCGGCACCCACAATTCCGTGGTTGTTGCAGATGGTGGCAAAGTCATTGCCGAACGCCACAAGATTGACCTTCCAAATTATGGCGAGTTCGACGAAAAGCGCGTGTTTCAGGCTGGGCCTGATATTTCGGGGCCGGTCAACTATCGCGGCGTGCGTCTTGGCATTCCCATCTGCGAAGATATTTGGGGGGAGTTGGGCGTCAGCGAAACGCTTGCCGAAAGCGGTGCCGAAATCCTTCTGGTGCCAAACGGCTCACCTTATTACCGCGGCAAGGTCGATGTTCGCCATCAGGTTGTAATCAAACAGGTCATCGAATCCGGCCTTCCGATGATCTATGCCAACCAGTTGGGCGGGCAGGACGAACTGGTTTTTGACGGCGCTTCCTTTGCGATAGGCGCAAACAAGGCTTTGGCCTTTCAGATGAGCCAGTTTGAAGAGGCTGTCGCGGTCGCGACTTGGAAGCGCACGGACGCCGGTTGGGTTTGTTCGGCGGGGCCGATGTCGAAAATTCCCGAAGCACAGGAGGCGGATTATCGTGCCTGTATGCTTGGCTTACGCGACTATGTGAACAAGAACGGCTTCAAGAACGTTGTTCTTGGTCTGTCGGGTGGTATCGATTCTGCCATTTGTGCGGCATTGGCCGTGGATGCGCTTGGCGAAGAACGCTTGCGGGCGGTCATGATGCCGTATCGCTATACGTCAAAGGATTCGCTCAAAGACGCCGAAGATTGTGCCCGCGCGCTTGGCTGCCGATACGAAATCGTACCGATCGCAGAACCCGTTGAAGGGTTCCTGCATGCATTGACGCAGCTTTTTGCAGGCACCGAGGAAGGCATCACAGAGGAAAATCTCCAGTCGCGCACGCGCGGAACCGTTCTCATGGCGGTTTCAAACAAATTTGGCTCGATGGTCGTTACAACCGGCAACAAGAGCGAGATGTCTGTCGGCTACGCAACGCTGTACGGCGATATGAATGGTGGGTTCAATCCTATCAAGGACCTCTACAAGATGCAGGTCTATGCGCTTTCACGGTGGCGCAATACCCATGTGCCACCCGGCGCTCTCGGACCATCTGGCGAAGTTATCCCGCATAACATCATCGATAAGGCGCCATCTGCAGAATTACGCGAAAATCAGACCGATCAGGATTCACTACCACCCTATCCGGTTCTCGACGACATTCTCGAGTGCCTTGTCGAAAACGAGATGGGGGTCGATGAGATCGTGGCGCGCGGGCATGATCTGGAAACGGTGAGCCGTATCGAGCACCTCCTTTATATTGCCGAATACAAGCGCCGACAGGCAGCGCCTGGCGTCAAGATCACCAAAAAGAATTTTGGACGGGACAGGCGCTATCCAATCACCAACAGGTTCAGGGATCGCGGATAACAATGTACCGCGCGCTTGACGCAAAGGTGGGCGACCAAGCGCACCACCGCCTTTGAGGTGAATTGACCATGCAGATTTACAGGTTTCTCAGGGAAAATGCCCGCTGGATCGGTGGCGGCTTTCTCATGACGTATTTCTCGGCTTTCGGCCAAACCTACTTCATTTCGCTTTCGGCCGGCCATATTCGAGACGAATACGGTTTGACCAATGGCGGCTTTGGCATGTTGTACATGCTCGCCACCTTGGCCAGCGCGCTGACGTTGCCTCGCCTGGGACAGATCGTGGATCGACGCAGCGCATCCAAAGTTACGCTGCTCATTGTTCCCATGCTCGCTTTCGCGACCGTCCTGATGGCGATGTCACACAACGTCGCACTTTTGTTTGTAACGGTCTATCTGCTGCGTCTGTTCGGACAGGGGATGATGACTCACACATCCTTGACTGCAATGGGCCGCTGGTTTTCGGCGCAACGTGGTCGCGCGATATCCCTCGTATCGCTTGGACAAAACGTGGGAGAGGCTTCATTTCCTTTGATCTTTGTCGGCTTTGCAGCGGTGGTCGGGTGGCGCAGCACATGGTTGTTGGGCACGGCATTTCTTTTGCTGATAGCATTTCCCGCGATTGCTCTTCTGGTTGGCGTTGAACGCGCGCCAAAATCTTCTGACCCTGTTCCGCGCCTGTCCAGCGCAAGAGACTGGACAAGGGCTGAGGTACTGCGCGATCCGATTTTCTACATGATGCTGCTCGGCGTAATGGCACCGGCGTTCATTTCCACCACCATCATGTTTCACCAGATCTACCTTGTCGATCTGCGGGGGTGGTCATTGGAACTGTTTGCCTCCGCATTCACTCTCAGCGCGACGACAACCATCATTTTCTCCCTCGTTGCGGGCTATTTGATCGACCGTTTTTCCGGGGTCGCACTCTTGCCGGGCTTTCTCTTGCCGATGGCGGCGGCCTGTCTCGTACTTGGCAGTTTTCAGGGCCAATGGAGCGCATTTGCCTTCATGGGACTGCTCGGCATTTCCAATGGCTTTTCTTCCACCCTGTCCGGGGCGCTCTGGCCTGAATTGTATGGGGTCAGGCATCTCGGTTCGATTCGCGCACTTGTCGTTGCCATCATGGTGCTTGCATCGGCCATAGGTCCAGGCTTGACGGGATATCTGATCGACACAGGAGTAAGTTTTCCCGGCCAGATCATCGTGATGGGCTTGTACTGCCTGTTTATCTCTGTCGTGATGTTTTATGTGTCACGCAACGTGCGGGCGCGCGCCTTGTCAACCAATCAAGCATCCGTTACGCCCCAGATATGACAGTCACCGTCCGCTTCGCCCCATCACCCACCGGTCGCATCCATATCGGCAATGCCCGCACGGCGTTGTTCAATTGGCTGTTTGCGCAAAAGCACAAAGGCCGGTTCGTCCAACGGTTCGACGATACCGATGTTGCACGTTCAAAACAGGAATATGCCGACACCATTCTCTATGATTTGAACTGGCTGGGTATTTTTCAGGACGCTACCGAATATCAGTCGAAGCGCGTCGAGATGTATGACGCGGCTGTCGACAGGTTGAAGGCGGCAGGCGTTCTCTACCCCTGCTATGAAACGCCCGAGGAACTTGATCTGCGTCGTAAAGTTCGTCGCACCCGTGGCCTTCCGCCCGTCTATGGGCGTGAAGCCTTGACCCTGACGAAAAAACAGATCGGCGACTACCAATCACAAGGCCGTACACCGCATTGGCGCTTTCTGCTGCCAAATTTCAAATCCGATCCACAAGAGCCTGAACGCACGGATATTCACTGGGCGGATCTGGTGCGCGATGAGGAAACGGTCGATCTTGCATCGCTGTCCGATCCTGTTCTGGTTCGCGAAGATGGCACCTATCTCTATACGTTGCCCTCTGTGCTAGACGACATCGACATGGGGATTACCCATATCATTCGCGGCGATGATCATGTCACCAATACCGGCGTGCAATTGGCGTTGTTCAGATCGCTAGGTGCTGAGCCTCCCGTTTTCGGACACCACAATTTATTGACCACGACAACGGGCGAGGGCCTGTCCAAGAGAACCGGCTCACTATCGATCGGAAGTTTGCGTGAAGATGGCATCGAACCGATGGCGGTTGCCTCGCTTTCCGTATTGATTGGAACCTCTGCCAGCGTCCAGGCCGTTTCCGATATGGCGGAACTGGCAGATCTTTTCGATCCGGCGGCAACTTCAAAATCCGCAGCCAAATTCGATCCCGATGAACTTCTGATTCTCAACCGGACTTTGCTTCACCATCTGTCTTTCCCCAGGCGCGTGATCGACTGATAGTGCTTGGCATATCCGATGATCGCGCCGAAGCGTTCTGGAATGCGGTGCGTGGCAATCTCGACAGACTGTCGGATGCTGTCCTGTGGTGGCGAATTATCAATGAAGGGGCACAGACTGCGCCGGACTTCTCGGATGAAGATCGCGAATTCCTGCGTCTGGCGTTCGATACCTTGCCGCCTGAACCTTGGGACGCAACGATTTGGAAAACCTGGACTGCTGCCATCAAGGAAGCCACGGGTCGCAAGGGAAAAGCCCTGTTTGCGCCACTTCGGCTGGCGCTTACCGGCTTGTCTTCGGGGCCGGAGCTTGCAGACCTGTTGCCTCTCGTGGGGCGGGAAGGAACGTTGGCCCGACGACCCTGACCTTTCGGTCCTTGTCGGGCACTTTCGTATCCGCTTCGGATGGCGCTTCTCGCGAGCTGGCATCGGCATCCGTGGCAGGCAGTGCCGGGCGCATGTCGATGATCGAAGATGTCGATTTTGTCGAATATTGCGGGCGCTGCACGGTCGATGCGTCGTCACCGATAAAGGAGGAGTCTTGCGCCACGCCGCCGCAGGCGCAATTCGGTTCTCTGGGTATGTCCAGCCGCTTGTAAACATAGGCGTTCGCCAGGTCTCCATAGGGGCTGCCGGTCACCGCCGATGTCATATTTGCCGTATCGTCGCTCACCCCGTCCGAATAAAACATCTGAATTTCGGTGCCAGGACACGCCGCTTCACATCTACTCTGGTCGCGCTGGAAGTCACCGACGGAAGAGGCTGAAGACATTGGGAAAAAATACCCATCGCAGGTCCGTACACACATGGTCTTGTATTGACCACCAGACGGCAAGAAACTCCTGCCGCTTCTCCGAATAATCACCTTTCCACCGGTGGAGCCATGATCGGTGCGTATATATTCCGCCAATTCGTCGCGCTGCCGCTTATTTTCATCGTCGGGTGTTTCGGCAGGACGCGTGACCTCGCGGGTAACTGCCACGGGTTCTTCTCTGCATCCCCTGGCTTTGAGCGCGGCTAGAATGCGGCTGCGCTCAACCCGCCCAGCACCGCCTGCAAGCCGGGATCGCTTGCGTTGCAGGTCGTCGAGATTGCTGTTCATCCGATCAAGCGTGTTATTGAGCGCCGCACATTGATTGACGTTGCGGCTAAAAAGCGAAAAGCCGCATCCGGCATGGCGTGTCTGCCGCTGTGTTTTGTCGATTTCGCGTGCTTGGCGGTCAATTGCCGAATCGTATTTCCGCAGCAAGGCTGGCTTGCCGTTGCCTGACGCCCCCGAAAGGCGCGCCTCAAGCTGCCGACACGCGCGTGATGCGGCGCTGGCCTGAAACGGTGCGCACAAAGCAGCGGCACCAAGAAGTGCGGCAATCGCAAGCCTCATCTTCCTATCCGACGCATTCATTTGCCACGACCACCGGTTCCAGAGATAAAACCTATCGCTTCACTGGTTAACTATTTCTTTAGTTTTCAACCCTTGCGTGGCCCGATGGCTGGACCAGACCAAGCGTTGCCTGTGCTTTCTGTGCGGCTTCCACGACGGCCAATGCGGTCATATTGACGACCCCGCGCGACGTGACGGAGGCAGTCAGGATGTGGGCTGGCATGTCCGCGCCAAGCAGGATTGGACCAACATGAAGGGCATCCATCATTTGCTTGACCATGTTCATGGCGATGTTGGCCGAATCCAGAGTGGGGAAGACCAGCAGGTTTGCTTCACCCTTGAGGCGCGAATGAGGATAGACGCGTTGACGCAACTGTGACGACAGCGCCGAATCGGCGTTCATCTCACCATCGCATTCCAGATCGGGCGCCAGTTTTGCGATGAATTCGGCAGCACATCGCATTTTCTGCGCGCTTGGCGTGTCGAGCGAACCGAAATCGGAGTGCGACAGGAGAGCAGCCTTCGGCTCGATGCCAAAGCGCCGGATTTCTTCCGCCGCCAGCACGGTCATTTCAGCGATTTCCTCCGCGCTCGGATCGACCGTCACATATGTGTCGGTGAAAAAGGTGATTCCTCGCTGCGAAATCAGCATTGAAAGCGTCGACATATGCCGTTCCCTGACGCCGGAACGCGGCCCGACGATCAGCGAAACATTTCGCAAATGCTTGTTGAATCGCCCCTCAAGACCACACAACATTGCGTCTGCGTCACCGCGTTTCAGAGCAAGTGCTGCAATCACTGTACTGTCGGTGCGCACCATTGTGCGCGCCGCTTCTTGCGTGATGCCGCGCCGCCCGGCGAGTTCGATCAGAAGGTCGACATAATGGCGATAGCGCGGATCTTCTTCGGGATTGATGAGTTCAAAGTCGGTTCCTGCTTTTATTCGCAAGCCGTGGCGCTTGAGCCTGACTTCGATGACATGCGGCCGTCCAATGAGAATTGGCCGCGCAATGCCTTCTTCTATAACGACCTGCGTTGCACGCAGAACCCTTTCGTCTTCACCATCGGCGTAGATCACCCTTTTGGCATTCGAGGCCTTCGCCGCCGAAAACACAGGCTTCATGACGAGCCCGGATCGGAATACGAACCTGTTCAGTTTGTCGATATAGGCACCCATGTCGGTGATCGGACGCGTGGCGACACCGGTGTCGCACGCGGCCTTGGCAACCGCAGGCGCAATTCTGAGAATGAGGCGTGGATCAAAAGGCGAGGGGATCAGGAAATCGGGACCGAATACGGGCGTTTCCGTGGTGTAGGCGCGCGCGGCCACATCTGATGGTTCCTCGCGCGCCAGGGCGGCAATAGCTCTTACCGCCGCCATTTTCATCTCTTCGTTGATGGCCCTGGCGCCACAGTCGAGTGCTCCGCGAAAAATGTATGGAAAACAAAGCACGTTGTTGACCTGATTGGGAAAATCAGACCTGCCGGTGCAGATCATCGCGTCGGGGCGCGCCGCGCGCGCAACTTCAGGCATGATCTCGGGCGTCGGGTTGGCGAGTGCCAGTACCAGCGGCTTTTCAGCCATCAGTTTGAGCAGTTCCGGCTTCAGCACACCCGCTGCCGAAAGCCCGAGGAAGACATCGGCACCGGGCAGGACGTCGGCCAGAGTGCGCGCCTTCGTGTCTTTGACGTATGGATCTTTCCACCTGTCCATCTCTTCGGTGCGGCCCTTATAGGCGACGCCGAAGCGATCCGTGACCCAGATATTCTCGATGCGGGCACCGAGCGAGACAAGAAGATTGAGGCAGGCCAATGCGGCTGCGCCCGCACCAGACGTAACGATCTTGATGTCTTCAATGGCCTTGCCGGCAAATTCCAGCCCATTGAGAATTGCCGCCGCAACGATAATGGCAGTGCCGTGCTGGTCGTCATGAAAAACCGGAATGTTCATGCGTGCCTTGAGCTGTTCTTCCACCTCAAAACATTCCGGCGCTTTGATATCCTCCAGATTTATGCCACCAAAGGTTGGTTCCAGCGCCGAAATTGTTGCGACCATCTCCTCAATCTTTGGCGCGTCGATCTCGATATCGAAAACGTCGATGCCCGCGAATTTCTTGAACAGGACGGCTTTGCCTTCCATGACAGGCTTGGAAGCGAGCGGCCCTATATTGCCCAAACCCAGAACAGCGGTGCCATTCGTCACCACGCCGACAAGATTGGATCTGGCGGTGTAGTCGGCTGCCGTGGCAGGCTCGTCCTTGATCGCGAGGCAAGGCGCAGCAACGCCCGGTGAATAAGCAAGTGCAAGATCGCGTTGATTGCCGAGAGGTTTGGTGGCCTGAATTTCAAGTTTGCCCGGTATCGGGTATTTATGAAAGAACAGTGCCGCCTCATCCAGTTCCGAGCGCACCGGCTTCTTGTTGTCGCCTTTCATCAGGTCAACTCCCCCTCGCATCTTCATTCAGCGGGCTTGTATCATGGCGCGATTAAAAGGCGCTGACGTAAAGACCGCCATCGACCGGAATGCTTTGCCCGGTCATGTAACCGGCATGTGTCGAGCATAAAAATGCACAAATCTGCCCGAACTCTTCCGGTGTCCCGAGGCGCTTTGCCGGGATATTGGCGCTCAAGCGGTTCTTGCGGGCGGTTGCAGCTTCGGCATCCTCGATAGAGCCCGGTTCATGGGGGCCGCGTAGCCGGTCGGTATCGAGTTTTCCAGGCATGATGTTATTGATCGTTACATTGCGGTCTATCACTGTTCGCGCGACCCCGGCGAGGAACGAGGTAAGGCCCGCGCGTGCACCTGAGGACAGATCCAGACCCGGAATTGGCGCGTAAACTGACAGGGACGTGATGTTGACGATACGCCCGAAACCACGCTCGGCCATTCCATCGATGACGGCTTTGATGAGTTCTATCGGTGTCACCATATTCTGGGTGACGCCGGCCAATATTTTTTCACGGTCCAGTTCGCGAAAATCTCGAAAAGGAGGGCCGCCATTGTTGTTGACCAGAATATCGGGGTTCGGACAGGCGTCCAGAATCTTCTTTTGAATATCCGGTTGTGAGACATCTCCGACGACCTCACTCACGCTTACGCCAAATCGCTCGCGTAAATCAGAAGCGGTTTTTGCAAGAACAGCGGCATCGCGCCCATTGACCACCAATTCGCATCCAGCTTCCGCCAATGCCATCGCACATCCGCGTCCAAGCCCCTTGCTTGATGCGCAGATGATCGCCTTTTTCCCACTTATGCCAAGATCCATGCTTCAGATTCTCCATTATTCGCCAGCAAGTTACCCTTCATGCCGGATCAATCGCAACCGTCATTAATGCACGTCGCCCAAAAGTGTGCAGCGAGTTTTCAGACAACGACATGCATGAAAACAAAGGCTTGAAGCGTGAGAAATGCTCCTCAAATGCACGACACATTTTAGGAGTAGGATTCATTAATGTGATTGGAATGGTGCCCCCGGACGGAATCGAACCGCCGACCTTCGGTTTACAAATAGGATTATTATCCTATTAGCTAGGATTAATTTCCGATAATAATGGTTCGCGGACAGCCACTTACGCGACAATTTGGATCAACGTGCGGCAACCGAAAGCAGCGGTCGCACGGTGCTCCACCCGGTGTTCGCGAAAGAAATAATCCAATGGCTGTCCTATCCCTCACTGAGTCCCGCATCAGGGATTTACCCTTCGGCTCGGGCATCTGGCGCGACGAGCAGGTCAAGGGCCTCCTCGTCGTCTGTCATGCTGCCACCAAGACCTACGCGGTTCAAGGCGACGTTCGCCGGAACGGTCGTCACATCCGCACCGTGCGGGTCAAGATCGACCGCGTCGACCGGATCGGCCTGCGCGAAGCCCGCAACCGTGCGCGTGCGATCATGTCGCAAATCCAGTCCGGCGTGGACCCTACGGCGAAGCCGAAGGAGACCGGCATCACCATCCTGAAGGCGCTCGACGAGCACTTGCAGGAGAAGCCGCTGCGGGAGGCCACGGTCGAGAGCTACCGCTACAACATCGAGCACTATCTCAGTCGCTACAAGAACCGGGCCGTGGCCGACCTTTCCCGCGCCGAAGTGCGGGACATCTACATGCATCTGCGAGACTCGAAGGGGCAGCCCACCGCGACCGGCGTCATGCGCACCTTGCGGGCGGTCATCAACACGGCGCTGCGTCTCGACGAAACGCTGACCACGAACCCGGTCACGTTTCTTCGATTGCCCACGTCCAAGAGCCGGCATGTCGATGAGATCGATCTTGCCGATTGGTGGGAGAAGACAGAGGAGCTTTCGCCGATCCGGCGCGACCTGCACAGGGCGATGCTGCTGACCGGCGCGCGGCGTTCTTCAATCCTCAGCGTCAAGCGCCAGGACGTGGACCTCGACAGGGGCGTGCTGACATTCAACCACATGAAGACCGGCGGCAGAATGCTGTTTCCGATGGGCACGTTCCTGCGGGCGATGATCCGCCAGCGGCTTGAGGACGATCTGCCGTTGAACAATCCATGGCTCTGGCCTTCGCCGCTCAGCGGCAAGGGCTGCACCACCGAGCCGAAGGAACGGAAGCGCGGCCTGCCGAGCCCGCACGAGTACCGGCACCATGCTCGCACGATGTATATCGCGGCCGGCGTGCCCTATGCCGAAAGCGCGCTCCTTCTCGGCCAGCGGCTTCCCGGCGCGTCCGGCGGATATGTTCATGCCGAGCACCTGGTCGAACATCTTCGCCCCCACGCGCAGGCGTTGGAAAACAGGATCGTTGCGGCGCGAGCCTCGACATTGCAGCTTCCAGCCATGGCGGAGGCACGCGATGCCGCGTAACGGAAAAGGCCCCCGCGCCAAACCGCACGCGCCGGTCCCCAGGCAGCGTCAGCGGCCGCCGAAGAAACAGGGCCCTGTCACCATGGATGAGGTCGAGGCCATCGTCAGATGGTATCTCGACACGCATTGGTTCACGCCGTGGTTCGATACCGAGGCGGCGGCGGCCTACCTGCGGCGTGAACCTGGAACGCTGAAGGGCTGGCGGTCGCGAGGCGAAGGCCCGCGGTTTTATCTCGTGAACAATCAACTCGTCCGCTACCACGTCGATGACCTCGATGCCTTCGTGCGGGGCGGCAAGCGCAAGAAGCACGTCCCCGCTTGGCTGATGGAGAAGGTCGTCGACCGGGCTGCGGAAAAGCTTTGCCCGCTGTCAAGCCCTCTCGCGAAGGCGACGAGAAGTAATGATGCCGATTAGCGCCGATTAGTGATCATTAGACGACGCGCGCCACGAGGAGCCGGTATTCGGCAGGCGCGTGACCGGGGTGATCCCGGTCCTCCTCAGACAGAAACCCATGTCTGAAACCGGCCCGGTGGCCTTGCCGCCTGGTCAGCGGAGGTCATTGCCATGACGGCAACTCTTACGAAGGACGATGTCGAGGATGCGCTGCGCCGCGTGCTCGATACCCACAACCGCACCCCTTGGCTCGATGGCGACGCGGCTGCTGCCTATCTCTCATCGACGGCGGGAACGCTGCGGGTCTGGCGCTCGCTCGGCACCGGGCCGCGTCATCACATCGTGCACGGAAAGGTGGTGCGCTATCACGTCGACGATCTCGACGCGTTCATTCGCGGGGAGGACGGTCGATGAGCACGCTCGTGGAAAATGAAGAAGGGCGCGCCGAGGGGATCGGCGCGCCCGCAGGAGCATTGGAGAAGACCGTCGCATTCGACTTCGACAAGGTTGAGGATAAAGCCGACAAGGCATCCGACACGCCGTCGAAGCACGATCCCGACGCGCTCGACGCTCATGCGTCTGCCGGTCACGACCTGATCCCGATCACCGGCAAGAAGCCGACGTCGAGCGGCTGGACCACGTCGCTCGCGCTCCCGCTCGACAAGGCGAAGGCGCGAATGATCGATGGCAAGAACGTCGGCGTTCGCCTGCGCGACATCGACCTGGTCGTCGATGTCGATCCTCGTCATTTCGCAGCGAACGACGATCCGCTCGCGCGGCTGACGGCGGATTTCGGTCTGCCTGAAGCTCCCTTCGTCAAGACGGGCGGCGGCGGCCTGCACCTTTATTTCAGGAAGCCGGCGAGCGCTGAGGTGGCGGGCAAGCTCGCGACCTACGACGGCATCGACTTCAAGTCGAAGGGCGGTCAAGTCGTGGCGGCCGGTTCGATCCATCCCGACACCGCGCGTCCGTATCGCTTCGACGATGACGCGCTTGCACTATCGCTGTCGGAAGCACCCGAAGCGCCTACGGCCTTCCTGGACGCGATTGCGAAGCGTTCTGCCGTAGCATCTGCCGATGTCGGTGCGATCGATGAGGAAAAGCTGGCCGAGTGGCTTTCGCACATCGATGTCTCGGAGTTTCGCGACGAACTGCGGTGGCGGGAGTTGATGATGGCCTGTCACCATGCGACCGGCGGGTTCGCAGTCGAGGCCTTCATCGACTGGAGCACAACGGACCCCGATTACGCCGAACATGGCGAGATCATTCGTCGCCGCTGGAGCTCGCTTGTCGCAAAGCGGGGCGCGATCACGGCAAGGACGCTGATCGCGGCATTGCCGAGGGCGATGCGGCGCGAGGCCATCGAGTCGCTTGGGCGTGTTACGGCGGAAGATGACTTCCCTGAAGATGTCGAGGGCGAACGGTCATCGACGCCTCTGGCGAATGTCTGGGATGGCTGGGTGTTCGTCGCCGAGGCCATGCAGTTCATCAGGCGGGAGGACGGCAAGAAGTATCGCACCGACCAGTGGAAGGCGCTCTATGGCGGCCTTTATCCCGATGGCGAAATCCTCGGTGCCGTCTGGAAGGCACGCATTCCGATCAGGAAGTTCGAGGCCCTGGTTTATCTGCCCGAAGCGCCAGAGTTTCCCGATGGCGAGAATGGTGGTCGCTACAATATCTGGCGGAAGTCAGGCGTGGACGCGAGGCCTGGCGATGTGACGCCGTTCCTCGAACACATGGCGTTTCTGTTTCCCAACGAGGCAGACCGCGACCTCGTGCTCGATTATCTGGCGCTGCTCACGCAGAAGCCCGCCGACAAGATCCATTTCGCGCTGCTGGTCCGTGGCACGCAGGGGACGGGCAAGAGCTGGATCGGCAACCTGATGGAGCGGATCGTCGGCAGGCCGAACGTCGTGCGGCCGTCGAACGACGAGGTCATCTCGAAGTGGACTCGCTGGATGGAAGGCGCGCAGTTGGCGGTCGTCGAGGAATTGATGACGCTCGGCCGTCTTGAGGTGGCGAACCGTCTCAAGCCCGTCATCACCGACCCGACGATCAGGATCGAGGAGAAGAACTGCTCGATCTATTCGATCCCGAACAAGCTCAATTTCCTGTGCTTCACCAATCATGAGGACGCGCTGAAGATCGAGCATGGCGACAGGCGGTGGCTCGTCGTCTTCTCGCCTGCCGTCAAGAAGGATGCCGCTTACTACGAGCGTCTGTTCGGCTATCTGGAACAGGGCGGTGCTGCTTTCGTGAAGCACTGGTTGTTGCAGCGTCGGATCGTTCTCAACGGTCACGGTGTTGCGCCTGCAACCTCTGGCAAGGAGACGATGCGCCGGATGTCCATGGGCGATGCCGAGTCGTATCTTCTGGACCTCTTCGAGAGCAACGAGGCACCCTTCGACTTCGACCTGGTGCGGGTGGACGATCTCGTCAACGTGGTGCCTGCGAAGCTCGCAGGCAGGTCGAGCCTGCGTTCCAACCTGGCGAAGTTCCTCAAGGAGGAGATTGGCGCCGTGGCTCACACCCGTCACACCAAGCAGCACGCCAACAGGCCGCCCTGGCAGCTTTGGTCGCTTAGGAACCATGATGTCTGGGACAACATCGGCGCCGCTGGCAGGATCGACGCCTATATGGCGCACTACGCAATTGATTGACTGGCGGTAGACAAGGGAGACAATCGGTGGGCGGCATCGTCGTCCACCGATTGTCGTAAGAAAATCAATCGCTTAAGGATCGGTAGACAAGGTAGACAATATAAATATCCATTCTGTCTCACAGACATGAAACGACTGCCAGGGGGAAGGTCCGGCGCAGAGCCGACATCGCTATAAGACTTCGGAAACGTCGAAATCGCCGTCTGCCTTGTCTACCATCAGGCGTGGACCGGCTGAGGCGCAGGAGGCGAATTTGGCGCAGACCTCGTAGTCCTCGCGCGTGCGACCCCTGAGCAGCCGGCCGAGCCGGTGGTCGGGGCAGCGCCATGCCAGCCGCAATGCCGCCCTTTCGATGCGACAGCGACGTGGATGACAGTGGCTCAAGGCCACCGAGGCGGCGTGCGGCAAGCCTGATCGAACCTCAGAGCATCCAATTCGTGATTGGGCGCTGCGAGTCCAGAAGGCCAACCGGTGCAAGGACTTGGTCAACGGCGCGAACCAAAGCACTGGCCGGAGCACCGGCAATACCCCAGAGACCGACCTTCCAGCAAACAACCCACTTCCATCGACCAGGCAGGTGGCATCCTGGGATGTCCACGTGCCTCATCGGTGCCTTTCGTGGAAAACAACGCCGGTAGGCTGGTTTCCCAAAATTTGGAAGATCGTTTCAATGGCTCCCCGCACACTCCGCACACCGCAGGATCGCAGGCAGGCAATCAACAGGTGGCGCCATGGCGGAAATAACGAGAACGGCAGAGTCGAGGGAGGTGCGGCGACCAGAGTTGGATCGCAAATGGTCGCCAGCCATCGAGGCACAGGTCCTGGACATCGTCGCAAGGACCGGCTCGCCAAAAATGGCGGCAGAGCTGATCGGGATTTCGGTCGCCACCATCCACGATCACAGGCGGCGCGATGCCGAGTTTGGTTCAAGGTATGGCGCCGCCATGGACACGGCTTTTCATCAGGTCCTTAGCAAGGCCTTCGAGCGCTCCATGGACGATGCGGAGCCTTCGGATCGCCTGATCGAGGTGCTGCTGAAATTCCGATGGCCCGAACGCCTCAACGGCTTTCTGGCCTTCACGGCGGAAGGCGGTTCGGCGGCCACGGCGTCAGCCGGTCTTGACCCGCGCGTCATCGCCAGGATGGAGCCGGCAGACCGAGCGGCGTTGATCGAATTGCTTGGGCGCTATCTCGTCGCCGAAACCGAGGTGAAGGCCAATGGCGCAATCATCCCGATCAACTGAGAATGCGCAACGGATGCTGCGCGACCTGATAGCGGTCGAAGCCCTGGCGGCATCGCTCAGCGCCACCGCGCCTATCGCCATCGCGGCGGCAGGCGGCGCGCATCACCTTGTCGCCAGACTTGGCAGTCCGACAGGCGCCTGGCTCTGGTCGATCAAGCCGATGCCTGAAGCGTTGTGGGAACGAATGGCGGAAGAACACCAGGCGCCGCACCGATCGAACCCGGGCGATTAAAGGCTGTAAACTCATTTCGGCTTCTTGGGTTTTTTCCGTTTGGAACGCTCATCTGCGGGATCGATGAAATTCCAGACTTCTCCCTTTCTGTTTGGCCTGCCGGATTTGGCCCATTGCCTCACCGACTCCGGCGAGCATCTTTCATTTTTCGCAGCCATATTGAAACTCTTGTACTGCCTGGTGCTCGCGGCATCGGCGACAGAGACGCGATGTCCATTCGGAAATGTGTCGTCGGCGTTTCCTCGTCCGGTTCCATGGAGCAACCGACTTATGGCGACAGAATTTGTCGCATATCCGCGGTTCAGGCTTTTCAACAACGCCCGAATGATTGGATGCGTTGCGCGCCCTCCTAGCGCCTCCAATTCATCGATATAGTCAGCAACAATATCCGACTTGCGCCTGAACGGAGTGCGCTGCTTCGTGCGCTCGGTCTGATACGTCAGTCCACGCTGCTCTTGCAGCCATGGCGGATCATATTTGAGTTTTGCCATGTTGAAATTGGATGAAGTTAGCCCTTACTGCATTTCTGGACGCAAGTAGAAATGGACGCAAGCGAAAACATTCCCCATCGTGATTGCAGCGCGGCAATGATGCCAAGCGACAACGACAGGAGAATTGAAATGTTACCGCATCAGAATTTTTGCCTGGAGCTTCGCCTTGTTGGTGAGGTGAAGATGATGGACCCGACTGATAACGATGAATTGGCTGCGGGCCAGGTCACAATCGATTTGGGGAAGGTCGCGCAGATGGTCTGTTCTTCGGAAGAATTTTACATGGAGGCGCCGAAGTCGCCGATCAAGTTCGCAAAGTTTGATGATGCCTTGCTGCTCGGGATTCGCCGCACTGGAAAGATCGCTCGCGACATGCACGAGGGCCGTCTGAGTGGTCAAAAGCTTGCCGAGGCTGTGGCTGGTGGTAAGTTTCGCTCCTTTGGACTTCGTGGCAACGTCACGCCCGAAATCATGAAGAAGCTTGACGATCTGGGTTTGCGCGCTGTCGCGCCTTTGATCGCAAACAACAAGGTGAATTGATCGCCGTAACAGCGGCACACCGCGCTCAATCCTCATCGCAATATCGAATGGTCCGGGCGGCCGATGGGCCGTCCGTACCGCGATGGCGGTGACAACAAGACGGCTGAGCCCGCGCCTGTTTCTTCCGGATCGTCGCGTGACGTGACGCGAAAGGGAGATGAACATGGCGGTCAAGAAAATGGTCCTTGCGAACCGGTGGATGTCCGTGACGGACGTGATCGACCGGCTGCGCCGGGCACGAGAAAATCGCGAGCAGCAATCAAAGCTGCTCGAAGGACTTGAAGGGCGAGCGAAGCAGCGCCGCGATGATGTGGAACGCTCGCTCGCCGATCTTCCCCATAGCCAGCGCAGCCAGGTCGTGACCCGCGCCGTCAACGGCTTCCGATCCGAACTCAAGCGCCAGTCCCTCGACAGCCGCGTGGCCTATCTCAAGGCGGTCGGTGCCTTGCGCGATGACGCGAACTCGGCCCGCGCGCATTATCAGAGCCCCGTGCAGATGCTGGCCCGCGAAGGTCTCGGCTCCGAGCGCCGCAGCCGGCTGCTTCACCAGATCGAAAAGTCCGGCCAGATCGAACTTGCATCGCTTGCCGCTCTTGCCGCATCGACCGGTGACAAGGAATTGGCGGCGGCGCTTCTCACCCGCAATTCCGGCTTGCCGGTCAATGACCGGGCTTTCTCCTCGCAGGCTCTGGCCGATGCGCTGGTGGGCGACGAATGGCGCAAGGTCAACCAGGCGATTGCCGAGGTCGATCGGATCGCAGTCGAGGCGGTCCACGCCGACAGCGCCTTCGAGATGGGTAAGTCGAACGCCACCCGCGCCGTGAATATCGCGCTGACGGGCTCAATTTCGCCGTCGCGGTTGGCGCATCAGCCTCTGCCGCCCGCGTCGTTGCCGAAACCTTGCTTGGCGAGCCGAATGCGCTTGCCGGCTGGTCGTCCGTCGATCTCACCTCGGCGCCTGCCGCCTTCGTCGCCGGCCTGCCGGTCGGTGCACGGGCGCAATCCACTTGGCCGACCCTCGATCGGGGTGGTTCCTTCATGCGCGGAACGTGATCATGGCCAATCCGCGCACCGCCTATCAGGAAAAACTCCGGCGTCTTTTGTCCAGCAGGCCGGTCATCCAGGTCCGGGATTTGTGGGTCGAGGCGGGCCTCGACCGGGACTGTTATGCCGATACGCCGCTAGAACGTTACCACCTCGCGCGGCTGATTGAGGCAGGCTACCGGCCTGTGTCGGTGCCGGTATTGTCCGGCACGCATTCGACATTCGTGCTCGTTCGCGATCCGTGGGCTTCGGACAATTTCGCGGGTGCGATCGATGGCCGCTTTCTGCCTTACCTGGAAGACGGCGATCCGCTGATGGCGCTCCTTGTCTACCGGGCACAACGGGAGAGCGGCCATGGCCGGACTTGATGATTTCGCCAAGCGCATGAGCCGTATTTCTGTCGAGGTCGAAGGCGGCGTCGAGCAGGCTGTGAAGGACTGCGCGGTTGCCGTAACTCGCACCGTTATCAATGCCACGCCGGTTGATACCGGCAGGGCTCGATCGAACTGGACAGCCGATCTGGATCAGGCTTTTCAGAAGCTGTTTCCGGCTCATGTTCCAGGCATGAAGGGCAGCACGGCAACGGCCAATGCCGAAATTGCCATAGAGCGCGCGGAAGCCACGATCGACGAGTTCGATATAGGCAAGAATAGCTCGATCCATATCTCGAACAGCCTGCCGTACATCAGTGCGCTCAATGACGGGCATTCAAAGCAGGCGCCGTCCGACTTTGTGAAGCTCGCGGTGATGGACGGACTGGCTACCGTCCGAAATGCCAAAATCCTGAAAGATTGAGGACCGCCCACGCTCCCGAGGATTGCGATGCACGATAGCGTTAACAGGCAACTCGAGCCGGTAGACGCCTGTGGACCTCATCTCGACCGCCATGACCTGGATTTATGCGGCCATTGCCACCTGGTACGGGGCGGCGATCGTTGGCGGCGTGCTCATCCTCATTGCAGAACGTCTCGACCGCAGGCGGGAGCCGTCTAGCGCCGACGTAAGACATGCGGCCTCCCTCTATCGTCAGCACTATGGCGAAGCTGCCATCCATGTGATCGGTGAACACATGCTGGCCGCGGGCTTCGCGCCGGACGGCCGCCACCGGCGATTCCTGAAGCGGGTATCGGCCGAGCTTTTGGCAACCGGCATCACCGACGAGGATCGGTCTCGCGCCATCGAGTCCTGAAGATTTTCTCCCTTGGCCCGGCTCGCGGGAGCGCCCAACCGCGACAGCATGATCCCTGCGGCATCCCGCCGCCGGGAGACAAAGCCATGACGAGGAAACCGAACGCGAGGGAGTTGCCGCTGGTCAAGCAGCGCGTCGGGGCATTGCTGGACAAGACCGAGGCCAACGGCTGCACACCGGGCGAGGCTGCGGCGGCGCTGGAAAAGGCCGAGGAGCTGGTCGCCAAGTACAAGCTCGATCCGAACGCATTCCGGTGGCCGCCGAGGCCTTCGACGCTGTTCGGCTCGGCAACATCAGTGCCGAAGGCTTCGAAGCCGCCACGGGCTACCACAACAGGCCGTGGACGCGGCATCGGCAAGCTCGCTGAGCAACTGATCGTCGAGCATCCCGACTGGACCTACCGGCGTATCGCCGAGGAGGTCAACAGTCGGATTGAGGGGCGGCTGCCAGCGAAAAATCCGTCAGGTGGTATGCGAGCCAGATGCGGGGACGGGGCATCAAGGGGACGGAGAGGCAACATCGTGACGGAATTAGGACGCGAAAGTCTGCGCACAACTCCCAGAACTAACTGCGAAAGCCAAAGGACGTGACTAAGATGAAGAGACCTGAGCTATGATTCGGGAGAGTGGCGGGACTGAAGGGAAGCCGATGCTGAGTTCGATTGAGTCATTCTGCGGGGCCGGTGGAATGGCTCTCGGCCTCCGGGAGGCAGGCTTCGACGTGAAGGTCGCCTTCGACAAGGACCCCGCTCATGTCAGGACGTATAATCACAATCTAGGTCCGCACTCGCACGTCATGGACGGCAGCCAAGTGGGAGGCGCCGAGTTACTGGCCATGGCCGACTTGCGGCGTGGCGAACTCGACCTATTCTCCGGCGGGCCACCCTGCCAGGGCTTCTCCAAGCAGAGGAGAGGAGCGGCGCTGCTGCAAGACCCGCGGAACAGGCTGGTTCTAGACTTCGCCCGCCTCACAAACGAGATGTATCCGAGGGCGTTCCTCTTCGAGAACGTCGCAATCTTCGGACAGAAGAGGGGCGTGCCCTTCATCAAGGAGATTGCGGAGGTCCTGAGCGACTACTCCATCTCCTGCTTCCAGGTCTGCGGCTCCGATTTCGGACTGGCGCAGACGCGTAGCCGGTTCCTGATGATAGGCATAAGGAACGACGTGGGTGGGGCCAGCCCGTTTCTGGAGACGTCCGACGAGTACGTGTCGGTCCGCGATGTCATAGGTGACCTGCCTCCCCCGCCCGACGACTACGGTGAGCACCCAAATCACTACAATCACCAGAAGTGCAAGATAACAGCGCTCAACGAGGAGAGGTTCTCCCACGTTCCTCCGGGTGGTGGTTGGCAAGACATCCCATGGGACCTCAGACTACCGTGCCACAAGGTCGCCGACGTGAAGAGCGGCGGATGGCCTGACGTGTATGGGCGCCTGACATGGGATGGACAGTGCCCGACCATCACGGTAGGCTTCGACAGCTTCACGCGCGGGAGATACGGGCACCCAAGTCAGCACCGAGCTATCACCCCGCGCGAGGCGGCGCGCCTGCAGGGCTTCCCCGACGACTTTCACTTCCTCGGCAATCGCATGGACGTTAGGACCCAGGTGGGCAATGCCGTCCCGCCGCCGCTCGCGAAGGCTGCGGGACTAGCGATTGCGCGGGTACTAAAGGGCGAGCGTGTTTCAGCCTCGCGAGCCCACCCGAGCCACCAACTCGACAGGCAGCGGGAGTTCACGTTCTAGCCAGTGCTAAGGTGCTCGGCCACGTCCTCGAACAGCGAATGGAATGGCCTCACGGGGATGATCTTGTTGAAGTCTGGCTGCGCGTATCTGCGAGGGATGTCGCAGTAGTAGAGCCCGTTGATCCGTGCGAGGTGCTTCTGGAAGAGGGCGACCGTCCCTGGCACGCAAATCTGCTTTACCGTCCCACCGTTGTCATCCCTCTGCACCTCACTGATGCAAGCGACGAAGCTCGCGTACTGTCCGGGGTACGCCGAGTCCAAGATTCGCTGATGGGCGAACGGTTGGACTATCCGTTCGCGCGTCGTGATCTTGAGCGGGATAACCGCTCCTCTCTCAGTCTTGGGGTTCGTTATCACAAGGTCCGTGGAAACGGAGTCACCCGTAAGCCCCTCTGCCTCCCCGTCGCCATCCGATGCGACGGCGTCGACGAGAGCGTCCGTTTCTGCTGCCTCGGCATCTTTAATCGGCAGTCCTTGATGGGGATGTGCTTCGTTAGCTTGTAGTCTGGGAACACTATCCTCGCAGCCGACCCGATCAGCACCTCGAAGAACGTGCCGGGCGTTTTTCTGCTTTTTGGTTTCCATAGGTCATATGACAGGCTGAAGCTGGTCACGGCCGTATAGATGATCCGGTCGAAGCCTGCTGGGTCGATCAGCTTCCCATCCCGAAGCGCCTTGACGACCGCTTCGGCGGCCTTTTCGAACTCTTTTGGATCATCGATGAAAAGCTCAGGCCTATACGGCCGGCTCAGCGCCCCTTCCGCGTCGGCGACCGAATAGGCCAAGGAGTTGGCGGTGGAAAAGTTACCGAAGTGGCGTAGGGTCGCGTGCACTCGCAGGGTTTCCAGGCACTCAGAGGCGACGCCCACGCACCCTGTCAACGCTTGCGTTCCTCTGTCGTAATTCTTCTTGGCTGCGAGGTAGCTCTTCGAAATGTTTGTTAGCATGCCGCCCGAGACTCTTGATTATTCTCGAATCAAAAGAGCAGCCACCGTCCGGGAATGCAAGGGATAGGGTCGTTAACGTGGACATTTTTGCCCCTCAGAAGAGAAGCGAGGTCATGTCCCGAGTGCGCGGCAAGGACACCAAGCCGGAGCTGCGGGTCCGCCGCTACCTGCACGCTGTCGGGCTGCGCTACAGGCTCCACGACAAGGAACTGCCCGGGCGGCCGGACTTGGTGTTTCCGTCTCGACGCGTGGTCGTTTTCGTCCACGGTTGCTTTTGGCACGGCCACGAGGGATGCAAGAGGGCTACTATCCCGGCGACGCGCGCCGACTTTGGCGCGCAAAGATCGAGGGGACCAGGTCGCGGGATGCTCGCGCCAGATCGCAGTTGGAAGCCGCAGGGTGGGAGGTTGTTGTGGTATGGGAGTGCTCCCTCCGCCCTTCATCATTGGATGAGCTAGCGCAACGCATTCGCAAGATTAAGACATCGACCACGTAGGGGACTTGGTGCGCGGTATCTGCCTCGCATCGAGAGAAACCGTTGCCCTGAAACTACCCTAGCGAACTATGCCCTCGATCGCGAGACCCCCGCGAACGATAGACTTCGAGAATATCTTGGCGCAACAATGTCAAGAGTTTCTTATATGCAAGGGATTCGGGGTGGCACCCCGGACCGAGAATGGGGCGCGACGTGATATTTGAAAATTTGAGCATTTCTCGCGTAATTATCCACCAAGTATTTAAGAGGTTGGAAGATAGGCAGATCGTATCACCTCGATACGCATCCGCCTTAACAGTTCTTGGCGCTGAAGATGCTGCTGCTCTGCAGGATCGTTTTATTGCCGCGCTTGGAAGCTCGTCTCGCTGCATGGAGATGCAGATTGCATCAGACGCGGCAGGCAGCGCGCTTGAGCTGGCGAGGCGCCTAGCCGACAGCGACGATCCGCTGTTCATTAGTCAGTCGTGCGAGGCGGCGGACATGCTGGCCCGCGCGCAGACCCGCCTGAATATTCCTGGCGGAATCGTCGTCGTCATAAGTGGACAAGTAAGCTTCCCGGCAAAACGATTCATCGGTGTAATCAAGGCCGAACCGCACTCGGGGTTCTCGTTCAGCGAGAACGGCTCGCTCACCCTCGCATTTCTTCGCAACCTCGTCCTCACGCCCGAGGCGAGACTGTACAAGATCGGCGCGTTCGTAGAAGTCGATCAGGAAGCGCAAGGAGGCGATGGCTGGCGAGCCTTCGTCTACGACGACCTGATGACGGCGGCCAACCGGGACGGGGCGGCGCAGTATTTCTACGAGACCTTCCTCGGGTGCAACATACCGCAAAACAGCGCTCGGCAGACGAAGAAGTTCTTTGATCTGACGAAAGATTTCGTTGGCAAGCTGGAAATCCCCGAGCACGAGAAACTGGATATTAACACGGGCCTGTATACCTACCTGAAGGTCGACCAATCTCCCACGGTCGACACCGCGACGTTCGCGAGCCGCTACCTGAAGGGAGCAGACATGCGCGATGCATACGCCGCCTTCATGGGGCGCAACGACTTTCCCAGCGCTTCTGTAAGCAAAGACTTATCAGACCTCAAGCATCAGCTCCGTCGGCGGAAGGTGCTGTTCAATTCGGACCTGCAGCTCTCTGGTCCAGCGGAGAGATTCGCCGAGCTCGTTACCGTGGAGCCCATTAAAGGCGATGCGGACGAGGACGGCACGCGGCCAGAGTGGACGCGCATCACGGTGCGGGATCGCATCCGCAATGAACAATGAACGAGTCGGAGCTACTCGCGCTTTGGGCACAGGAGAAGCCGCTCTATAAGGCTTGGGGCAACCTCGTGGTATCTTGCGTAACGGATCGCCTTCTGCGCAATCGCTGCTCCCCGCACGCTTGATGAAGTTATAAAAATTCCGCCTGTGCCTCGGCTGAAGGGTGACAGCTCCTTCGTCGACAAGGCGTTTCACCGCAATAGCTATGCCAACCCTTATGCCGGCGTGGAGGACAAGGTGGGCGTCCGCTTCGTGGTTTTGCTTGCAGGCGACGTGAAGCTTGTTGGGCAGGCTATTGGCGAGTGCGGCTTCGAGGTCTCCAAAGATAGGGACTTTGAGCAGGAGCGAGAGGCGAGGCCGCTGGAGTTCGCATACCAGTCTGACCACTTTGTTGTGCGGACCTCGCATGAGATCGGGGTAGACGGACTAACTCTGCCGAAGGGCATACCGTGCGAGGTGCAGGTCCGTACCCTCCTCCAGCACGCGCATAGCGAGCTTACACACGACCGCATATACAAGGGAGAGAAAGAAGCCCCGACCAATGTCAGGCGCACTGTCGCGCGAAGCATGGCTCTCATCGAGACCACTGACGACTTTTTCGGCCAAGTCGTCATAGCGCTTGACGAACTGGATCGGCCCACGAGGGAGCTCCTTGAGGAAGTCTTGGGTATTTACAAAGGTTCTGTAAGCGGGATTGAACCCGAGGGCGCCAAGTCAAACGTCTTGATAGCAGATGCGCTCGGCCCCATCCTTGGCGCAGATGCCGCCGCATCGCTCAAGAGCCTTCTTGCTGCTAAGCCTCACATCCCTGCGCACATCGCAACGCATGCCGCCCATGGTCACCTGTTTCGACAACCAGCCGTATTGCTGGCCTATCTCGGCGTTGCCTCCAAGCCCGCAGAGACAGTTCAAGCTTGGCCGCTCACGCGGGAGGAGTTGAGGCCGATTTTTACCCATCTGGGTAAAAGCATCGACGATCACTAAGCGGCGTTTCCGGGCTGAGTAGGATCATTGAGGGGGAAATGGTGCCGGCGGAGAGGATCGAACTCCCGACCTTCGGTTTACAAAACCGCTGCACTACCGCTGTGCTACGCCGGCCCTGGCGGACACCGATTTCGGTGCCTATTCGGTACTTGATCGGATCGCGCGAAGCTTAAGCGCATGATCCGACTCGTCTTTTGACTCCAAGGCCCTCCGATTACAAAACCGCTGCTCTACCAGCTGAGCTACAAGGGCACGGCGCTCCGTTAGCATATTTGTCGCGCCAGTAAAGGCAAATGTCCTATTTTGTTGCAATGGTCAGATCACTTTGCCCCATCATCCGCCAATATGAAAACCCACGGACGCCTCCCTATATACCTGAAGACAACATATTTACCGGCATGGAGGGCAGGCGTTGATCCGAATTGTGATGATTGCTTTGGCGGCATTCGCGATCTGGTTGTTGATATTGCAGGTGCTACGATTCTTGAGAACTTCCCGGATTGACTGGACCGGCGTGACCGCAATGATTTGCTTCGTCATCATGGCTTTCTATTTGCGTCACGTCACCGGAATGGGATGAATCGTTTAAGCTTTGCCCCCGATCATGGCTGTGACTGCCGCTGCCGCGTCGCGGACAATCGGGCCGATTTCTTCCAATCGCTGCGGTGTCACGCGCACGGTCGGTCCCGATACCGAAACGCCGCCGACCGGTTCGCCAAATTCGTTGAAGATAGCTGCCGCAACACAGCGCATACCAAGATTGCGTTCCTCATCATCGACAGCCCAGCCGCGGTTTTTTATCTCTGCCAGATCTTGAAACAGCGCGGGCATTGTCGCCAGCGTTCTTTCGGTAAAAAGTTCCAGCCCATTTCGCTTGATGATCGTGTGAACGCGGTCCGCATCGAGATGCGCCAGAACTGCCTTGCCGATACCTGATGCGTGAAACGCGGTACGCGTGCCAGGCCGGAAGAAGGCGCGGATGGTCTGATGGGTCTCGACCTGACTGACAAAGACTACGCAACCATCTTCCGCCACACCTAGATTGGCGGTTTCTCCGGTGTTTTCCATCAATTCCTGCATGACAATGCGGGCGCGATCAACCAGCTTTCGGCTGCGTAGAAACGATGCTCCCATGCGATAGGTTTCCACGCCTATCGACCAAAGCTGCTCGGCCTTGTCGAACTCGACCATGCCGTGATTTTCCAGCGTGGTCAGCATTCGATAGACAGTGGACGCTGCGATATCGGAACTGTCGGCGATCTCGCTCAAAGACAGTCCGCTACCTTGCGCAACAATTGCCAGAATTCGCAACGCCCGATCAAGCGACTGGACCGATCCCGCTTCAGCAGGACCATTGAATGCGCGCGGGCGCCCGCGTTGGCGTTTTTCGGTTGTGCTCATTCGGCCATTATCTCCAAAAGTCGGGCGAGTGGAATAAAAAAGTTTTTTATGAATCAAATAAATCACGAATTGAAAAACGATAAATGCATAAGAAACAATATGATAATACAAAACTGAAAAAATGAAAAATTATTTTGAAAAAATTGAATAATAGATCAACCGATGACAAATTGAACTCATTCAACGCGAATTTCCGATGGAGGTTTTCAATATGGCCAGAATGCGCGCTGTCGACGCTGCTGTTCTTGTTCTCGAAAAGGAAGGCGTTTCATGTGCCTTCGGCGTACCGGGAGCCGCGATCAATCCCTTTTATGCGGCATTGAAGGCGAGGGGACCTTCCGCCATATTCTGGCTCGCCATGTCGAAGCTGCCTCGCATATGGCGGAAGGTTATACGCGCGCCGAGGCTGGCAATATCGGCCTGTGTCTTGGCACCTCTGGCCCTGCAGGGACCGACATGATTACGGGCCTGTATTCGGCAGCAGCCGATTCCATCCCGATCCTGTGCATCACAGGCCAGGCACCGCGTGCCCGTCTCAACAAGGAAGATTTCCAGGCCGTTGACATTGCAGCTATCGCCGCACCGGTTACCAAATGGGCGGTGACGGTCATGGAGCCGTATCTGGTGCCGATGGTGTTGCAAAAAGCATTCCACCTGATGCGTTCATCGCGGCCGGGGCCGGTGCTGGTTGACCTGCCGGTCGATGTCCAGCTTGCCGAAATCGAGTTCGATATTGATGCTTATGAGCCAATGGCTCCCTTCAAACCGGTCATGACGCGCGGCCAGGCCGAAAAGGCGCTGGCCATGCTCAATCAGGCTGAAAAGCCGCTCATCGTCGCGGGCGGCGGTATCATCAATGCTGACGCTTCCGACCTTCTGATCGAATTGGCGGAGGTTACCGGCGTACCGGTCATTCCGACGCTGATGGGGTGGGGTGCCATTCCCGACGATCACCGCCTGATGGCTGGCATGTGCGGGCTGCAAACCTCACATCGCTACGGCAACGCGACCATGCTGGAAGCCGATTTTGTTTTCGGCATCGGCAATCGGTGGGCCAATCGTCATACCGGGTCGGTGGAGACCTACACCAAGGGTAAGAAATTTATCCATGTCGATATCGAACCGACGCAGATCGGTCGCGTCTTTGCGCCCGATCTCGGTGTGGTATCAGACGCTGGCGCGGCATTGAAGATGTTGCTTGATGTCGCCACCGAATGGAAAACAGCGGGCAAGCTGCGCGACTGGACCGGATGGGCCAAGGCTTGTCAGCAGCGCAAGAAGACAATGAAGCGCAAGACGCATTTCGATCAGGTGCCGCTGAAGCCGCAGCGCGTCTATGAGGAGATGAACAAGGTCTTTGGACGAGATACCACCTATATCTCCACGATCGGCCTTAGCCAGATTGCGGGCGCGCAGTTCCTGCATGTCTACAAGCCCCGCAACTGGATCAATTGCGGGCAAGCCGGTCCACTGGGTTGGACGTTGCCGGCGGCTCTCGGTGTTCGCGCGGCTCGGCCTGATGCAAACATCGTTGCGCTGTCAGGCGATTACGACTTTCAGTTCATGATCGAGGAATTGGCGGCGGGAGCGCAGCACAAGCTGCCATATATCCACGTCGTCGTGAATAATGCCTATCTTGGGTTGATCCGTCAGGCCCAGCGCGGTTTTTCGATGGACTATGAGGTCAGCCTCGCATTTGAGAATGTCAACACGGTCGGCCATGCAGAAGTTGGGTACGGTGTCGATCACGTTGCCGTTGCCGAGGCGATGGGCTGCAAGGCGGTTCGTGTGCGCAGGCCCGAAGAGTTCGAAAACGCCTTTGCCGAAGCCAGGCGATTGATGAAGGAACATCAGGTGCCTGTTGTTGTCGAATTCATCCTCGAGCGTGTCACCAACATTTCGATGGGTACCGAAATCGACAATATCACCGAGTTCGAGGATCTTGCCGAAAAGCACGAGGACGCTCCCACTGCAATCGTCATGCTCGATTGATTCATTTTGTAAGGAAATACTGCCATGCCACGGTTTTCAGCCAATCTTTCCATGCTTTTCGCCGAGCACGAATTTCTCGACCGCTTCGATGCCGCAGCCCGTGCGGGTTTCAAGGGTGTCGAATATATCGGCCCCTATGACCACGCACCGGAGGTCGTGGCCGCGCGCTTGAAGACCTGCGATCTGTCGCAAGTCCTGTTCAATCTTCCGGCAGGCGATTGGGCCGGCGGAGAGCGCGGCATTGCCGTTTTACCTGACCGCGTCGATGAGTTCCGCGCAGGCGTCGACAAGGCCATCACCTACGCAAAGGCGCTGGATTGTCCGCAAATAAACTGCCTGGCCGGCATCGTTCCCGATGGAGTGACCCGCGAAGATGCAAAAAAAGTCTTCGTCGAAAACCTGAAATTTGCCGCCGATAAACTGGAGGAAACCGGTATCCGCCTGTTGATAGAACCGATCAACACACGCGATATTCCCGGCTTCTTTCTCACCAACACCCAACAGGCGCTCGATCTGGCCAAACAGGTCGGCTCGCAAAATCTCTATTTGCAATATGACATCTATCACATGCAGATCATGGAGGGGGATCTCGCCCGTACAATCGAGGCAAACCTCGCGCGCATCGCTCATATCCAGCTTGCCGACAATCCCGGCCGTCGCGAACCCGGAACGGGCGAGATCAACTATCCATTCCTCTACGACCTGATCGACCGTCTCGGCTACTCGGGCTGGATTGGGGCCGAATACAAACCGGGTGCCGGCACCGAGGCCGGTTTGGGTTGGTTCAAGCCGTTCGTTGGCAAGAACAACGCTGCTGCATAATCAAAAGACATTTGGAGAAGAAGAATGGAAACGATCGGTTTCATAGGCCTTGGCATTATGGGCGCGCCGATGGCGGGGCATCTTCTGGATGCGGGCTATGCGGTTGTCACCAGCGACCATCGCTCCACGCCGCCTGCCGACCTTGTCGCCAAGGGGTTGAAAGCCGTGACCGGCAATAACGCCGTTGCGAAGGCTGCCGACATCATCATCACAATGGTTCCTGACACGCCGCAGGTGGCCGATGTTCTGTTTGGCGACAACAGCCTCGCCTCCGGTCTGTCGAATGGCAAGCTGGTCATTGATATGAGTTCGATTTCGCCAATCGCAACGAAGGAGTTTGCGAGCCGGATCAATGAACTCGGCTGCGACTATCTGGATGCGCCGGTATCGGGCGGCGAAGTCGGTGCAAAGGCAGCATCGCTGACCATCATGGTCGGGGGTGAAGAACAGCCATTCGAGCGAGCGCGGCCTCTTTTGAGAAAATGGGCAAGAACGTCACGCTTGTCGGTCCCAATAGCGTCGGCCAGACTACAAAAGTGGCAAATCAGATCGTTGTGGCCTTGACCATCGAAGCGGTTGGTGAGGCGTTGGTCTTCGCATCGAAAGCAGGCGCCGACCCCGCCAAGGTGCGTCAGGCGCTGATGGGCGGCTTGGCCTCTTCGCGCATCCTTGAAGTGCATGGTGAGCGGATGATCAAGCGCACATTTGCGCCGGGCTTTCGTATCGAATTGCATCAGAAGGATTTGAACTTGGCGCTGGAAGGGGCAAAGGCGCTCTGTGTATCGCTGCCCAATACGTCAACCACACAACAATTGTTCAACTCCTGCGCCGCCAATGGCGGAGCCAGGGAAGACCACTCAGCCTTGGTCAGGGCGTTGGAGCGGATGGCTGGCCACGAAGTGTGATCGCCCGAGCAATTCCAGGAAAAGTGTGTTGCGATTTTCCGTTGGGAATTGCGTAAAACGCAAAAATTTCGTGCAGATCAGTGATTCTAACAAAAGCTGAACTGTTTTGGAGGTTGGCGAGTAACGAGGCGTGACAGCTATCCGATCCGTTCCCACGGACATCTGCATCACAACTCGTTACTTGCCGATGCCCCTTTACTTGCCAATGCCCATGAACTTCCGGGCCGCATAAAGTGCAACCGCCGCAGCATTGGAGACGTTGAGCGAACGGATGGGGCCGGGCATATCGAGACGGGCGAGCGAGTTGACTGTCTCACGCGTTTTTTGGCGCAAACCTTTGCCTTCAGCGCCAAGCACCAGAGCGATCTTGTTGCCGGAGAAAGAATTTTCCAGCGCATCGGGGCCATCCGAATCAAGACCGATCGTCTGAAACCCGGCTTTGTGTAATTCACCGAGAGCGTCCGCGAGATTTCGCACCTCAATCTGGTCGATATGTTCAAGCGCGCCCGATGCTGATTTGGCCAGCACTCCCGACTCGGTCGGGCTGTGGCGTGCGGTCGTGATCAATGCGCTGGCACCAAAAGCCACAGCCGAGCGCATTATTGCGCCGACATTGTGCGGATCGGTGACTTGGTCGAGGACAAGAACAAGAGGCGTGTCGCCCAGTGCATCGAGACGCTTGGGCTTGAGTGGCTCGGCTTCGATCAGAACGCCTTGATGTACGGCATCCGTCCCGGTGATCTTGTCGATGTCTTTCGGCTCAACCATTTCCATGGCGAAGAGCAGGGCGTCCGGATTGGCAATTTCCAGCCTCTCTAGGGCGTTGCGCGTCACAATCATCCTGTGAATTTTGCGGGACGGATTGTCGAGTGCTGCCCGCACCGTGTGCAAACCATATAGCCTTACAAGACCGTCGGCGGCTGGTTCGCCGGGGGCGATTTTTTGACGTGGACGAAAGACCGGGCCGCCGCCGGACTTTTCGTCGCGGTGCGCGCGCCGCAGCTTCGCGTAATGGCTGTCTTTGGGAGTTCCGGGCTTCTTTGTGTCGCTCATACCGGCCCTATACTCTTGCGTTGCGGCTTTGGATACGCCCGAGCGACGAAATTCCCCGGCTACGCAGTTGACAGTGTATTGCCATGACGCCATAAGGCGCTTCGCAGTTTCAGGGTGAACGCTTTTCATTTCGGGGCTGCGGGAATGCCTCGTTGCATGGCTCCGTCGGCAGATTGGAGGGGTGTCCGAGTGGTTAAAGGAGACGGACTGTAAATCCGTTCGCTATGCGTACGCTGGTTCGAATCCAGCCCCTCCACCACTGCCGGACCGGAGACAAGCGGCGCGGGTGTAGCTCAATGGTAGAGCAGCAGCCTTCCAAGCTGAATACGAGGGTTCGATTCCCTTCACCCGCTCCAGTTTTCTTTCCAGTGTCTGGCACTCTGGCAGGGCTGGCTCGGCCTTTAATTTGGGCAAGTGCGCTCCCATATAGGCCTCATATCCCCTAAATCGGACCGACGGTTCACGCGAATTTTGTGCAACCCGATCAACGCCAATACACAAAAGACTCTTGTGTTTTATGGCCTTTGTCGGTAATCGCCCGGCATTCGATTGAACCAAGGTCCTCGCGCCCAAGGAAAAGATACTATGGCAAAAGGTAAATTTGAGCGTAATAAGCCTCATGTGAACATTGGCACGGTTGGTCATGTTGACCACGGCAAGACGTCGTTGACGGCAGCGATCACGAAGTATTTTGGTGAGTTCAAGGCTTACGACCAGATTGACGCGGCTCCTGAAGAAAAGGCGCGCGGCATCACGATTTCGACGGCGCATGTTGAGTATGAGACGCCGGCGCGTCACTACGCCCATGTCGATTGCCCGGGCCATGCTGACTATGTGAAGAACATGATCACGGGTGCAGCACAGATGGACGGCGCGATCCTGGTTGTTTCGGCAGCCGATGGCCCGATGCCCCAGACGCGTGAGCACATCTTGCTGGCGCGCCAGGTTGGCGTTCCCGCCATTGTCGTTTTCCTGAACAAGGTTGATCAGGTTGACGATGCCGAATTGCTTGAACTTGTCGAACTTGAGGTTCGCGAGCTTTTGTCGAAGTACGAATTTCCTGGCGATGACATTCCGATCATCAAGGGTTCGGCGCTTGCTGCCCTTGAAGATCTCGAACAAGGAAATCGGCGAGGACGCGATCCGCAAGCTGATGGAAGCGGTTGATGCTTACATTCCCACGCCGGAGCGTCCGATTGACAAGCCGTTCCTGATGCCGATCGAAGACGTGTTCTCGATTTCGGGTCGTGGCACGGTTGTCACGGGTCGCGTTGAGCGCGGCATCGTCAAGGTTGGCGAGGAGCTTGAGATTGTCGGCATTCGCGACACGTCGAAGACGACCTGCACGGGCGTTGAGATGTTCCGCAAGCTGCTTGATCAGGGTCAGGCTGGCGACAACATTGGCGCGCTGTTGCGTGGTGTTGACCGTGAGGGTGTTGAGCGTGGTCAGGTTCTGGCCAAGCCGGGCACTGTGAAGCCGCACAAGAAGTTCAAGGCGGAAGCTTACATTCTGACGAAGGAAGAGGGTGGGCGTCATACGCCGTTCTTCACCAACTATCGTCCGCAGTTTTATTTCCGCACGACGGACGTGACGGGCATTGTCAGCCTGCCGGAAGGCACCGAGATGGTGATGCCTGGTGATAACATCACGGTTGATGTTGAACTGATTGTGCCGATTGCCATGGAAGAGAAGCTTCGCTTCGCTATCCGCGAAGGTGGCCGCACCGTTGGCGCCGGCATCGTCGCCTCCATCGTCGAATAAGTAAAACAACCGATCTGTCGAGATGGCGACCCTTGCAAGGGCCGCCATTTTCGCGGAAACCGCTTGATGCTTTTGTGTCGAGAGATTAGGAACAGGCGCGCCGAAACATTATCCCGCTTGAAAGATGATCAAAAGTGGGGTCGTGCGCAGGTGTGATAGGGGTATAGCTCAGTTGGTAGAGCGGCGGTCTCCAAAACCGCAGGTCGCGGGTTCAAGCCCTGCTGCCCCTGCCATTTTTTGAAGTACGAACGACGATCTTGC
Organism: Mesorhizobium sp. G2-6-1; assembly: GCF_055809095.1. Taxonomy (NCBI): domain Bacteria; kingdom Pseudomonadati; phylum Pseudomonadota; class Alphaproteobacteria; order Hyphomicrobiales; family Phyllobacteriaceae; genus Mesorhizobium; species Mesorhizobium sp. G2-6-1. The sequence continues at coordinate 3,782,441 of NZ_CM147896.1, read as the reverse complement.
CATTCATATCGGATTGGCGCATAACAAACCAATAGCCGGAACGGGACGACTGGATGGTTCCGAAGCGGCGTTTGGACGTAAAGCGGGTACTTGCCACTTGCGTGGACCAAGAATCAGTTTTATGTAGGTGACAACAGACACGCGGCGCGTGGAGCTGGCATTCCGGCTTTGCGCGTCTGATTTGCATGGAAGATGCGGTCTCGCCGAAATGGTGTGGATGGCTTTTCCAGGCGGCAGCTCCCGGTCACGGGATCATCCAAGGGCCTGTTTGCAGGTCTTGAAAGCAGAGCGGCATATGGCTTCGAAGACAACCAATCCTTTCGTCTTCCTGCAGCAGGTACGGACAGAAACCTCGAAGGTGACCTGGCCGTCGCGGCGGGAGACCCTCATCTCCACGGTGATGGTGCTGATCTTTTCTGCGCTTACCATGGTGTTCTTTTTTGCTGCCGACCAGATCATGGGTTATGCGGTCGAACTGATTTTGGGTATCGGGCGTTAAGTTCGGCGACAACGGAGAGCTTTTGAAATGACCGCCCGCTGGTACATCGTTCACGCCTACTCGAATTTCGAGAAAAAGGTCGCTGAAGATATTGAAAACAAAGCGAAGCAGAAGGGCTTGAGCGACAAGATCGAGCAAGTCGTTGTGCCGACCGAGAAGGTCGTCGAAATTCGCCGCGGCAAGAAGGTGGATGCTGAGCGAAAATTCTTCCCGGGCTATGTTTTGCTCAAGGCTGAATTGACGGATGCGGTGATCAGTCTGGTCAAGAATACGCCGCGCGTGACGGGGTTTCTCGGTGAAGACAAGCATACGGCAAAGCCGATGCACATCACCGACAAGGAAGCCGACCAGATCCTGCATCAGGTGCAGGAGGGTGTCGAGCGGCCCAAGCCGTCGGTCACGTTTGAAATTGGCGAAGCTATTCGCGTATCGGACGGGCCTTTCGCATCGTTCAACGGCTTTGTTCAGGAAGTGGACGAAGAGCGCGCGCGGCTGAAAGTCGAGGTGTCGATTTTTGGACGTGCCGTGCCGGTAGATTTGGAATTCGGACAGGTCGAAAAGGGCTGATCCGCAATTCATCGCTTCGGCGATGGGTAAACTTGGCGCTGCGCAATGTGTGTCGCCAAAGCGGTGGGAGGCGAATGTGGCTTAGCCGGCCATGTGAACCGAACCACCAGACTGCAACCGCCGGGAAACCGGCTTGAGAAAAGGCAGGAATAGAGATGGCTAAAAAGATTGCAGGCCAGCTCAAGCTTCAGGTTGCCGCGGGATCGGCTACGCCGTCTCCCCTATCGGCCCTGCGCTTGGTCAGCGTGGCATTAACATCATGGAGTTCTGCAAGGCGTTTAACGCGCAGACTCAGGAGCTTGAAAAGGGGTCGCCGATCCCGGTCGTCATCACTTATTATCAGGACAAATCGTTCACCTTCGTCATGAAGACGCCGCCGGTGGCGTATTTCCTGAAGAAGGCCGCCAACCTGAAATCGGGTTCCAAGGAGCCGGGCAAGGTCAAGGCTGGCACGGTTTCGCGTGAAAAGGTGCGCGCGATTGCCGAGCAGAAAATGAAGGACCTGAACGCAAACGATATCGAGGCGGCCATGCGCATGGTCGAGGGCTCCGCCCGCTCGATTGGTCTGGAAGTGGTGGGCTGATCGGATGACAAAGCTAGCAAAACGTGTAGCCAAGACCCGCGAAGGTGTCGACCCGAACAAGGCTTATGCTCTTGATGCGGCGTTGAAACTGCTTAAGGACCGCTCGACCGTGAAGTTCGACGAGACGATCGAAGTCGCCATGAACCTTGGTGTTGATCCTCGCCATGCTGACCAGATGGTTCGCGGCGTGGTCAATTTGCCTAATGGTACCGGGCGTAACGTTCGCGTTGCCGTTTTCGCACGTGGCGACAAGGCCGACGAAGCCAAGGCTGCTGGTGCCGATATTGTCGGTGCCGAAGATTTGGTCGAGATCGTCCAGAAAGGCACGATCGACTTCGATCGCTGCATCGCTACGCCGGACATGATGCCGCTGGTTGGACGTCTGGGTAAGGTACTCGGCCCGCGCGGCATGATGCCAAACCCCAAGGTCGGCACGGTTTCTGTCGATGTGGCGGCTGCGGTGAAGGCATCGAAGGGCGGCGCTGTGGAATTCCGCGTCGAAAAGGCCGGCATTGTACATGCAGGTGTTGGCAAGGTGTCGTTCGATCTCAAGGCGCTGGAAGAAAATATTCGCGCCTTCGCTGATGCCGTGACCAAGGCCAAGCCCGCGGGTGCCAAGGGCAACTACGTCAAGAAGGTGTCGATCACCTCGACGATGGGCCCTGGCCTGAAAATCGACGCTGCGACACTCGCCGTGTCGTGATTTGAATTATTCGGTTTCGTCTCTGGAAGATTGAACCGATGAAGAAATCTGAACCCCGCTTTTGTGGGGTTCGGGTGCCGGAAGTCGAAAGACTTTTGGTTATCCTGTCCGAGATTGTGGGCGGTCCGGCTTATTATTGGACCTTAATTCATGTGGGCCTGCATGAGACGGGTGAAGACCGGACAAAGGAGCTTTTGCTCCAATGAAAGGTTCGAACCGTGTTTGCCTTTTGTCTGCGCACCGGGCGGCTTGTCCAAACGGTGTGGCGAAGGGGGACAGGATCCTCGAGCGCCGTTCGGGTGATCCAGAAATGGAACCGCCCGCCCGGCAAAAGGCAACCAGACTCCCGTTCTCGAAAATGAGATGGGGGTCAACTGGAGATAGGCAGTGGACAGAGCGGAAAAACGCGAACTCGTCACGGGCCTGAACGACGCTTTCAAAGGCGCCGGTTCAGTAGTCGTGGCCCACTATGCCGGTATCACCGTCGCGCAAATGAACGATCTTCGTCAGAAGATGCGTCATGCCGGCGGCACCGTCAAAGTTGCGAAGAACCGCCTCGCCAAAATCGCTCTTCAGGGCACGGAATCCGAAAGCATGATTGATCTGTTCAAAGGACAGACGCTTCTTGCTTATTCGGATGATCCGATTGCTGCGCCGAAGGTCGCGTCCGACTTCGCCAAGGGGAATGACAAGCTCGTCATTCTCGGTGGCTCGATGGGCAAGACCTCGCTCGATGCCGACGGTGTAAAGGCACTTGCCACACTTCCGTCGCTCGACGAACTGCGTGCAAAGCTGGTTGGCATGATCGCCACGCCGGCAACCCGGATCGCCCAGGTCGTCAATGCGCCTGCGGCATCGGTCGCACGCGTTATTGGTGCTTACGCCCGGAAGGACGAGGCGGCATGAGGCCGTTCCTCACTATCAACAACACATGTTCGAACCTTATGAAGGAATATAACAATGGCTGATCTTTCAAAGATCGTAGACGACCTTTCGAACCTGACCGTCCTTGAGGCGGCTGAACTTTCGAAGCTTCTGGAAGAAAAGTGGGGCGTTTCCGCTGCTGCTCCGGTTGCTGCCGCTGCCGCTGGCGGTGGTGCGGCTGATGCGCCTGCTGAGGAAAAGACCGAATTTGACGTCGTTTTGACGGAAGCCGGCGCTCAGAAGATCAACGTCATCAAGGAAGTGCGCGCCATCACGGGTCTTGGCCTCAAGGAAGCCAAGGATCTGGTCGAGGCCGCACCAAAGCCGGTCAAGGAAGGTGTTTCCAAGGCCGACGCGGAAACGATCAAGACCCAGCTCGAAGCAGCTGGCGCCAAGGTCGAATTGAAATAAGTAGTTTTGCGGTTTCGGCGGACGGCCATTTGCCGTCCGCCGCTTCCATCTCGGAAGCGAACGAAGCCTGAAGTGGTAGTTTTTACAGAACCTCTTTCCCGATGGCCGAGAACGGCTCTCTGGAAACAGGTTTTCACCTGTTTCGGATAGGCCGCGATGCGGCGGCCCTGAAGGTATGGCGGATCATGGCGAGGTCCGCCGCCGATAGATGAGTTAAGGAGCGACGATGGCCCAGATTCAGACGTTCAATGGCCGCAGACGCGTAAGAAAGTTCTTTGGTAAAATCCCCGAAGTCGCTGAGATGCCGAACCTCATTGAGGTTCAAAAGGCATCTTACGACCAGTTTTTGATGGTGGATGAACCCGAAGGCGGTCGCGGCGACGAAGGCTTGCAGGCGGTATTCAAGTCTGTATTCCCGATTTCGGATTTTTCCGGCTCTTCCATGCTGGAGTTTGTGAAGTACGAGTTTGAGGGACCCAAATTCGACGTTGACGAATGCCGTCAGCGCGATCTGACCTATGCGGCACCTTTGAAAGTGACGCTGCGCCTCATCGTGTTTGATATTGATGAAGACACCGGTGCAAAGTCGATCAAGGACATCAAGGAACAGGACGTCTATATGGGCGACATGCCGTTGATGACATTGAACGGCACGTTCATTGTCAACGGCACTGAGCGCGTGATCGTTTCCCAGATGCATCGTTCACCCGGCGTGTTTTTCGATCACGACAAGGGTAAGTCGCACTCGTCTGGCAAGCTCCTGTTTGCCGCACGCGTCATTCCCTACCGTGGTTCGTGGCTCGATATCGAGTTCGATTCCAAGGACGTCGTGCATGCCCGCATCGACCGCCGCCGCAAGATTCCGGCCACCAGCCTGTTGATGGCGCTTGGCATGGATCCAGAAGAAATCCTGTCGACCTTCTACAATCAGATCACCTACAAGCGTGCTGGCGATCATTGGCGCATTCCCTTCAACGTCGATCGTTTTCGTGGCCTCAAGGCGGTCACCGATCTGGTCGACGCCGATACGGATGAAGTGGTTGTCGAAGCAGGCAAGAAGATCACCGCTCGCCAGGCCAAGCAGCTTGGAGAGAAGGGCCTCAAGGCGATCAAGGCGACGGATGAAGACCTGATTGGTAATTATCTGGCGGAGGATGTCGTCAATTTTGCAACCGGCGAGGTTTACCTCGAAGCCGGTGACGAGATCGACGAGAAGACACTGAAGGTGCTGCTTGACGCCAGCGATGATGAGATCAAGATTCTCGACATCGATCATGTCAATATTGGCGCCTACATCCGCAACACACTCAACGTCGATAAGAACGAAAGCCGTCAGGAAGCACTGTTCGATATTTATCGTGTCATGCGCCCAGGTGAGCCGCCAACGCTGGAAACAGCCGAAGCCATGTTCAATTCGCTGTTTTTCGACAGCGAACGCTACGATCTGTCAGCCGTCGGTCGCGTCAAGATGAACATGCGTCTTGAACTGGACGCCGAAGACACAGTGCGTGTGCTGCGCAAGGATGACATTCTTGCTGTGGTCAAGACACTCGTCGAATTGCGCGACGGCAAGGGCGAGATCGACGACATCGACAATCTCGGCAATCGGCGCGTGCGCTCGGTTGGCGAGTTGATGGAAAATCAGTATCGCGTTGGTTTGTTGCGCATGGAGCGCGCGATCAAGGAGCGCATGTCGTCGATCGAGATCGATACGGTCATGCCGCAGGATTTGATCAATGCCAAGCCTGCTGCTGCCGCGGTTCGTGAATTCTTCGGCTCCTCGCAGCTGTCCCAGTTCATGGATCAGACCAATCCGTTGTCGGAGATCACCCACAAGCGCCGTCTCTCGGCGCTCGGGCCTGGTGGTTTGACACGCGAACGCGCTGGCTTTGAGGTAAGAGACGTTCATCCAACGCATTACGGACGTATCTGCCCGATTGAAACGCCGGAAGGCCCGAATATCGGCCTTATCAATTCGCTCGCAACCTTCGCACGCGTCAATAAATACGGATTCATCGAAAGCCCGTATCGCAAGATCGTCGATGGCAAGCTGACCAATGATGTCGTCTATCTCTCGGCAATGGAAGAAGCCAAGCATCACGTCGCGCAGGCCAATGCCGAACTCGACGGGAATGGCCGTTTTGTTGATGAATTCGTCATCTGCCGCAGCGCCGGCGAGGTGATGATGGCACCGCGTGAAAACGTGGATTTGATGGATGTGTCGCCAAAGCAGATGGTGTCTGTTGCCGCAGCACTCATTCCGTTCCTGGAAAACGATGACGCCAACCGCGCTCTGATGGGCTCCAACATGCAGCGTCAGGCCGTGCCACTGGTACGCGCTGAAGCGCCATTCGTTGGAACTGGTATGGAGCCGATTGTCGCGCGTGACTCAGGTGCGGCCATCGGTGCCCGTCGCGGCGGTATCGTCGATCAGGTCGATGCGACCCGTATCGTTATCCGCGCGACCGAAGATCTCGACCCGGGCAAGTCCGGCGTCGATATCTACCGCCTGATGAAGTTCCAGCGCTCGAACCAGTCGACCTGCATCAATCAGCGCCCGCTGGTGAAGATGGGCGATCATGTCAACAAGGGTGACATCATTGCTGATGGTCCCTCGACTGATCTTGGCGATCTGGCGCTCGGCCGCAACGTGCTCGTCGCGTTCATGCCGTGGAATGGCTACAACTATGAGGATTCGATCCTCCTGTCCGAGCGGATCGTCGCCGACGACATCTTCACCTCGATTCACATCGAGGAATTTGAGGTCATGGCGCGCGATACCAAGCTTGGGCCTGAGGAAATCACGCGCGATATTCCAAACGTCTCGGAAGAAGCGCTGAAGAATCTCGACGAAGCAGGCATTGTCTATATCGGTGCTGAAGTTCAGCCGGGCGACATTCTGGTCGGTAAGATCACGCCAAAGGGCGAAAGCCCGATGACGCCGGAAGAAAAGCTCCTGCGCGCGATCTTCGGTGAAAAGGCGTCGGATGTCCGCGATACGTCCATGCGTATGCCGCCCGGAACGTTTGGTACGATTGTCGAAGTGCGTGTCTTCAACCGTCACGGTGTGGAGAAGGACGAGCGCGCCATGGCTATCGAGCGCGAGGAAATTGAACGCCTCGCCAAGGATCGTGACGACGAACAGGCGATCCTTGACCGCAACGTCTATTCGCGTCTTGCCGATGTTCTCATTGGCAAGGAAGCGATTGCCGGGCCGAAGGGTTTCAAGAAGGGTTCGACCCTTTCGAGGGAAACGCTCGACGAATATCCGCGCTCGCAGTGGTGGCAATTTGCAGTGGAGGATGAAAAGCTCCAGAGCGAACTGGAAGCACTGCGTGGCCAGTATGACGATTCCAAAAAGGCGCTCGAACAGCGTTTCATGGATAAGGTCGAAAAGGTACAGCGCGGCGACGAGATGCCTCCTGGCGTCATGAAGATGGTCAAGGTCTTCGTGGCCGTGAAACGCAAGATGCAGCCGGGCGACAAGATGGCCGGTCGGCATGGCAACAAGGGTGTCGTGTCGCGCATTCTTCCCGTCGAGGATATGCCATTCCTTGAAGACGGCACTCATGCCGATATCGTGCTCAACCCGCTGGGTGTGCCGAGCCGCATGAATGTCGGCCAGATTCTGGAAACGCATCTGGGCTGGGCATGTTCTGGCATGGGCAAGAAGATCGGTGAGTTGATCGACGCCTATAAGGATGGAAGCGACATCAAGCCGTTGCGTGATACGCTGGAAAGCTTCATGCCAGCCAATGATCGTAACGAGCCGGTTCGCGACTACGATGATGAGAGCGTTGTTCGCCTCAGTGAACAGATGCGGCGCGGCGTTTCGATTGCAACGCCGGTGTTCGACGGTGCGCATGAGGCCGACATCAATACGATGCTGGAACAGGCGGGCCTTCACACAAGTGGCCAGTCCCAGCTCTATGATGGGCGCACAGGCGAACCGTTCGATCGCAAGGTGACGATGGGCTATATCTACATGCTCAAGCTTCACCATCTTGTCGACGACAAGATCCATGCGCGTTCGATCGGACCTTACTCGCTTGTCACCCAGCAACCATTGGGTGGTAAGGCGCAGTTCGGTGGCCAGCGCTTTGGTGAAATGGAGGTCTGGGCACTGGAAGCATATGGTGCGGCCTACACGTTGCAGGAAATGTTGACGGTGAAATCGGACGACGTTGCCGGCCGAACCAAGGTCTACGAAGCCATCGTGCGTGGTGATGATACGTTTGAAGCTGGTATTCCCGAAAGCTTCAACGTTCTCGTCAAGGAAATGCGGTCGCTGGGTCTCAATGTCGAGTTGGAGAATACCAAACTCGAAGAGCCCGAACAGCGTCTGCCGGATGCTGCCGAATAAGTTCGGCGAAAGGCGACCGCGTAATTTTTCGCGGTCGCCACGAATCTTTCGGCCAAGGCCGAGTCTCGCGGGTGACCTCCCGCATAAAATTGGAATGGGGTTTTCGAGGACCCCGCAAAGGAGAATGGCATGAACCAAGAGGTCATGAATCTCTTCAACCCGCAGGCGCCAGCGCAGGTGTTCGATTCCATCCGGTTTCGCTCGCCAGCCCTGAGAAAATCCTGTCGTGGTCCTTCGGCGAAATCAAGAAGCCGGAGACGATCAATTATCGTACGTTCAAACCCGAGCGTGACGGTCTGTTTTGCGCGCGCATTTTCGGTCCGATCAAGGATTACGAATGTTTGTGCGGCAAGTACAAGCGCATGAAGTACAAGGGCGTCATCTGCGAAAAGTGCGGCGTTGAAGTCACCTTGTCACGCGTTCGCCGTGAGCGCATGGGCCATATCGAACTTGCAGCACCTGTTGCGCATATCTGGTTCCTGAAGTCACTGCCGAGCCGCATCGGAACGCTGCTCGACATGACCTTGAAGGATATCGAACGTGTTCTCTATTTCGAGAACTACATCGTTACCGAACCCGGTCTGACAGCGTTGAAGGAACACCAGCTCCTCTCCGAAGAAGAGCATATGCTGGCCGTCGACGAATATGGTGAGGACAGCTTCACCGCCATGATTGGCGCCGAGGCGATCCACGATCTCTTGTCAGGCATGGACCTGGAAAAGATCGCGGGTGATCTGCGCACCGAACTGGCAACCACCACGTCGGAACTGAAGCAGAAGAAATTCCTGAAGCGCCTCAAGGTCGTCGAGAATTTCATGGAATCCGGCAACCGCCCGGAATGGATGATCATGAAGGTCGTGCCGGTCATTCCGCCGGACCTGCGTCCACTGGTGCCGCTTGATGGCGGCCGTTTCGCGACATCCGATCTGAACGACCTTTATCGGCGTGTTATCAACCGTAACAACCGCCTGAAGCGCCTGATCGAGCTTCGCGCTCCCGGCATCATTGTGCGCAATGAAAAGCGCATGTTGCAGGAAGCTGTTGATGCGCTGTTCGATAACGGTCGTCGTGGCCGTGTCATCACGGGTGCCAACAAGCGCCCGTTGAAGTCGCTGTCCGATATGCTGAAGGGCAAGCAGGGCCGTTTCCGCCAGAACTTGCTTGGTAAACGCGTCGATTATTCGGGCCGCTCCGTCATCGTGACGGGCCCCGAATTGAAGCTCCATCAGTGTGGCCTGCCAAAGAAGATGGCGCTTGAGCTGTTCAAGCCCTTCATCTATGCGCGCCTTGACGCCAAGGGTTACTCCTCGACCGTCAAGCAGGCCAAGAAGCTGGTTGAAAAGGAACGCCCGGAAGTCTGGGATATTCTCGACGAGGTTATTCGCGAGCATCCGGTTCTCCTGAACCGCGCTCCGACGCTGCATCGTCTTGGTATCCAGGCGTTCGAACCAACCCTCATTGAAGGCAAGGCCATCCAGCTTCATCCGTTGGTGTGCACGGCGTTCAATGCCGACTTCGATGGCGACCAGATGGCGGTACATGTGCCGCTCTCATTGGAAGCACAGCTCGAAGCGCGCGTCTTGATGATGTCGACCAACAATATCCTGCATCCTGCATCTGGCGCGCCGATCATCGTGCCGTCGCAGGACATGGTGCTTGGCCTCTATTATCTCTCGATCGTCAATCAGAACGAACCGGGCGAGGGCATGGTTTTTGCCGATATGGGTGAACTGCAACATGCCTTGGAAACCAAGGCGGTTACCCTTCATTCCAAGATCAAGGGCCGTTTCCGCACCGTCGATGCTGAAGGCAATGAAGTTTCGAAGATTTACGAGACGACACCTGGCCGCATGATCATCGGCGAATTGCTGCCCAAGAACGTTAACGTGCCTTACGAGACCGCCAATCAGGAGATGACCAAGAAAAACATCTCCAAGATGATCGACACGGTCTACCGCCATTGCGGTCAGAAAGAGACGGTTATTTTCTGCGACCGCATCATGGCGCTCGGCTTCGGTCATGCCTGCCGCGCCGGCATTTCGTTCGGCAAGGACGACATGCTTGTGCCAAACACCAAGGAGAAGCTGGTCACCGATACTGAATCGCTCGCCAAGGAATATGAGCAGCAGTATAATGACGGCCTGATCACGCAAGGTGAGAAGTACAACAAGGTCGTCGATGCATGGGCCAAGTGCTCCGAAAAGGTTGCCGATGAAATGATGGGCCGCATCAAGGCGGTCGAATTCGATGACGATGGCCGTCAAAAGCAGATGAATTCGATCTACATGATGTCGCATTCCGGTGCGCGTGGCTCGCCGACACAGATGCGCCAGCTCGCTGGCATGCGCGGCCTCATGGCCAAGCCGTCTGGCGAAATCATCGAAACGCCGATCATTTCGAACTTCAAGGAAGGCCTCACCGTGCTCGAGTACTTCAACTCGACCCATGGTGCCCGCAAGGGTCTGGCCGACACCGCCTTGAAAACGGCGAACTCGGGCTATCTCACGCGGCGTCTTGTCGACGTGGCGCAGGATTGTATCGTCAATTCGCTCGACTGCGGCACCGACAAGGGTCTTACCATGCAGCCGATCGTCGATGCCGGACAGGTCGTTGCCTCGGTTGGCCAGCGTGTGCTTGGCCGTACCTCGCTTGACGACATCCTGCATCCGGTCACCGGCGACGTGATCGTCAAAGCCGGAACGCTGATGGATGAACGCGACGTTGAACAGATTGAAAAGGCTGGCGTACAGTCGGTTCGTATCCGTTCTGCCTTGACATGCGATATCAGGACCGGCGTCTGCGCAATTTGCTACGGTCGCGATCTGGCGCGCGGCACGCCCGTCAACCAGGGTGAAGCTGTTGGCGTTATCGCGGCACAGTCGATTGGTGAGCCGGGCACCCAGCTTACCATGCGTACCTTCCACATGGGCGGCACCGCTCAGGTGGTCGACAGCTCGTTCCTTGAAGCCTCCTATGAGGGCAAGGTCGAGGTGCGTAACCGCAATGTCGTGCGCAATTCGGATGGCAATCTCGTCGTAATGGGCCGCAACATGGCGATCCTCATTCTCGACGAAGCCGGCAAGGAACGCGCCAGCCATCGTCTCACCTACGGTTCGCGTATTTTCGTTGATGATGGCGACAAGGTGAAGCGCGGTCAGCGTATCGCCGAGTGGGATCCTTACACCCGCCCGATCTTGACGGAAATCGAGGGCAGGGTGGAGTTCGAGGATCTTGTCGACGGTATTTCCGTTCAGGAAACAGCCGACGAATCCACGGGCATCACCAAGCGCGAGGTTATTGACTGGCGTTCCACGCCGCGTGGTGCGGACCTCAAGCCGGCAATGGTCGTGCAAGATGCCAAAGGCAAGGTTGGCAAGCTGTCAAAGGGTGGCGATGCTCGCTTCCTGCTTTCGGTCGAGGCAATCCTGTCGGTTGAACCTGGCAGTCAGGTCCGTCCGGGCGACGTGCTTGCACGTATCCCGATGGAAAGCGCCAAGACCAAGGACATCACCGGTGGTCTGCCGCGTGTTGCCGAATTGTTCGAGGCACGCCGTCCCAAGGATCACGCCATCATTGCGGAGATCGACGGTACGGTTCGCTTCGGTCGGGATTACAAGAACAAGCGCCGGATCGTTATCGAGCCACATGACTCGACAATGGAGGCGGTCGAATATCTGATCCCGAAGGGCAAGCCTTTCCATCTTCAGGATGGGGACGTCATCGAGAAGGGCGACTACATTCTGGACGGCAATCCGGCACCGCATGACATCCTGGCAATCAGGGGCGTGGAGGCGCTTGCTTCCTACCTCGTCAACGAAATCCAGGAAGTCTACCGTTTGCAGGGCGTGTCAATCAACGACAAGCACATTGAGGTGATCGTGCGCCAGATGCTGCAGAAGGTGGAAGTCACGGAGCAGGGCGACTCGACCTATATTCCGGGCGATCATGTCGATGTCATCGAGCTTGACGAAATCAACGAACGTCTCGTTGAGGACGGCAAGAAGCCGGCTGTCGGTCAGCCGGTTCTGCTCGGCATCACCAAGGCTTCGCTGCAGACGCCATCCTTCATCTCGGCCGCTTCCTTCCAGGAAACGACCCGCGTTCTGACGGAGGCTGCGGTTGCAGGCAAGGTCGACATGCTTCAGGGTTTGAAGGAAAACGTCATCGTGGGCCGCTTGATCCCTGCCGGTACCGGTGGTCAGATGAGCCAGATCAGGCGCATTGCCACGTCGCGCGACGAGTTGATCCTCGACGAGCGCCGCAAGTCATCTGGTGCGGAAGTCGCCGAGCCGATGTTGACCGATATGATTACGGCAGCACAGTAAGCGCTGCGATCAATATGAATAAAAGCCGCCGGAGATATCCGGCGGCTTTTTACTTTGGATCATGTAGTTAGGGTAAAGCGTGCGCGATAGGTGCCGGGGCTCAGTCGTGAAACGCCTCGACCACATTTCGCTTTCCGAGCATGAAAGCGTCGGCGACGTGGCGCAGCGGTGCCAGATCGACATCGCAGTGGCCGGCTGCCACGATCTCGGCGAAGCGTGCATAAAGTGCGCTATATTCTGCTTCAGGCTCTTCGTGGACAATCTGGGCGTCAACTGTCAGCTTCGCCCCGCCACCAGACAGCACCATTTCACCTGCCTCCGTTTGCGCGATGATGTCCCAACTTTGCGGGCCGGTCTGACGCCAGTCGAATTCCGCCGTTACCGACAATCCCTGGGACGTGCGCAATGTCATGCTGGCGGCAATCGGTGCATCTCGATTTTCGGGAAATGCCAGTTCTGCATTGGTGACGAAGAATGAAGGCAGTATATGCGTTGCGATTGAAAGCGCGTTGATGCCCGGATCAAAGACGCCAAGCCCTCCCGGTTCCCAAATCCATTCTTGATTAGGGTGCCAGCGCCGAACGTCTTCTTTCCATATGATTTTCGCCGATAGAATTTGCGTGGAAGCAAGGAATTTGCGCGCGGCCTCAACAGCCGGAGCGTAGCGGGAATGCCAACTTGCAAACAGACAAACTCCTTTCGCCAATGCCAGTGACTTCAGGTCTTCGACCTCGCTGAGCGTTGCGCCCGGCGGCTTTTCCAGAAAGACATGCTTTCGCGCCATGATCGCCTTGCGGGCTGCATCATACCTGTATTGGGGTGGCATACACAGTGAAACCGCATCGAGGTTCTCGACACTGTCCAGCATCGCCTCAATGCTCGCAAAATTCTCGATGCCATCAACCTTGCCATTGCGGCTCGCCGCGGCGACAAGGCGGTAATTGGGGTCTTTGGACAAAGCCGGAAGATGTTGGTCCCGGACAATCTTGCCGACCCCGACAATTCCGAGTCTGATGGGGAAATTGTCTGAAGTCATCAAGAATACACCCGCATGATGAAAGATGATCCGTTCTATCAGGCTGCAAAGGGCCGGTAATGCGTGAGACGATGGTCAAACAAGACCAGATCGCTGCGAAATTGCCGCCTCAGAATGGTTCGTTGAATGTTACGATAGAGACTTCTCCCTCCAGTGCGCCCTGAAAGGCCGAGATATGTGGTTCTTCGTCCGGTTCGCCTTCCATATCGCCAATCTGGTCGAGTTCGGCTTCGGCGTATCCCTCGGCCGCCAGTGATTCGAGCGCGCGTCTCACCGCAGAATCATCGTCCGGCGCGATCAACATGACATGAACACCTTCCGGTTCACCGCCTTTGCGCTTCCAGACCCTGCCGGTAATAATTGTAACGGGCCGCTCGTCACTATCGGACATGTATTGATTCCCTTTGTCGGCGAGTGCATGTTGTCGGCGGCCTTGTCGCACGAAAAAGCGCCTTTCGACAATCAAAGCCGGTCATTTTCTTCCCCGGAACCTCGCTGCCGCGAACGATAATTACATTGATGCGGGCTGTCGGTCGTTCTGTTCGGTGTCAGTGCGATAATTGACGCTTCGGGGTTGACGAGGTGCGGGCATGCGAGTAGAAGCCGCCAAGTCTGGACCGATGTGAGATTTTCTTTTCCAAGGCGACACGCTTTGGAGTTTATCTCAAACAAGGTTCGTTTTACGAGCGAAAAGACATTTCCGGCACGCATGAAGCGGTTATCGCTTCCTCTGCACTTTGTTCGGGCAGGATCGCGATTTGCGATTTGTGGCCCGAATTTGCGTATGGGAATCGCACTTGAAGCTGCCCAAATGGGCTTGAGACCCAAATGGGCTTGAGACACGGAATTGAGAGACAAGAGGGTTTAATGCCTACCGTCAACCAACTGATACGCAAGCCGCGCCAGGCGCCGGCAACGCGCAACAAGGTCCCGGCCATGCAGCAGAATCCGCAGAAGCGGGGTGTCTGCACGCGCGTATATACAACGACGCCGAAGAAGCCGAACTCAGCATTGCGTAAGGTTGCCAAGATCCGCCTCACCAATGGGTTCGAGGTGATCGGTTATATTCCTGGTGAAGGGCATAATCTCCAGGAGCATTCCGTGGTCATGATCCGCGGCGGCCGCGTGAAGGATCTTCCCGGCGTTCGTTATCACATCATCCGTGGTGTGCTTGACACACAGGGCGTGAAGAACCGCAAGCAGCGTCGTTCCAAATACGGTGCCAAACGTCCGAAGTAGGGCGTCCGAAGTAAGGGTTTTCCGGCTCTGGCGTTTCATGTGAATGCGCCGGGCTACGAGATTGAGAGACAAAAGCAATGTCGCGTCGTCACAGTGCAGAAAAGCGTGAGATCAATCCGGATCCGAAATTCGGAGATCTCATCGTCACGAAATTCATGAACGCCGTTATGTATGACGGTAAGAAGTCGATCGCCGAAACCATCGTTTACGGTGCGTTCGATCAGGTCGAGGGCAAGACTAAGCAGGAGCCGGTCACCGTGTTTCATCAGGCGCTTGAGAATGTTGCGCCGCATGTTGAAGTGCGTTCGCGCCGTGTCGGTGGTGCAACATATCAGGTTCCCGTCGATGTTCGTCCCGAGCGTCGCCAGGCCCTTGCTATTCGCTGGCTGATCACTGCCGCGCGCAATCGCAACGAAACGACGATGGTTGAGCGCCTTTCCGGCGAGTTGATGGATGCGGCCAACAACCGCGGCACGGCTGTGAAGAAGCGTGAAGACACCCACAAAATGGCGGAAGCCAACCGCGCTTTCGCGCACTACCGCTGGTAAGAGCGCGAACAAGAGTTAGAGGCACCATCCCATGGCCCGCGAATACAAAATCGAAGACTACCGCAATTTCGGTATCATGGCGCATATCGACGCCGGCAAGACGACGACCACCGAGCGCGTCCTCTATTACACGGGCAAGTCGCACAAGATCGGTGAAGTCCATGACGGCGCGGCCACCATGGACTGGATGGAGCAGGAACAGGAACGCGGCATAACCATCACGTCGGCTGCGACGACGACCTTCTGGAAGGGTCGCGACGGCAAGATGCGCCGCTTCAATATCATCGACACGCCCGGCCACGTTGATTTCACCATTGAAGTCGAGCGTTCATTGCGCGTTCTCGACGGCGCGATTGCGCTGCTTGATGCTAATGCTGGTGTCGAGCCGCAGACGGAAACTGTCTGGCGCCAAGCCGACAAGTATCGCGTCCCGCGCATGATCTTCTGCAACAAGATGGACAAGATCGGTGCGGATTTCTACCGCTCGGTTGAGATGGTCGGTTCGCGTCTTGGCGCGCATGCCGTTGTCATGCAGCTTCCGATTGGTGCCGAGTCCGAATTCAAGGGTGTTGTTGATCTGGTCGAGATGAATGCGCTGGTGTGGCGCGATGAATCTCTCGGCGCTGCCTGGGACATCGTGGAAATCCCCGCCGACCTCAAGGATCGGGCTGAGGAGTATCGCGAGAAATTGATTGAAGCCGCTGTCGAGATGGACGAGACGGCGCTTGAAAATTATCTCGAAGGCAAGATGCCTGACAATGACGAGATCCGCGCTTTGATCCGCAAGGGCACCATTGCGGTGAAATTCTTCCCGATGTTCTGCGGCTCTGCCTTCAAGAACAAGGGCGTCCAGCCTTTGCTTGATGCTGTTGTCGAGTTTCTTCCATCGCCGCTCGATGTCCCTGCCATCAAGGGGATCGATGCGAAGACGGAAAACGATATCGAGCGCCATGCAGACGACGATGAGCCAATGTCGATGCTCGCCTTCAAGATCATGAACGATCCATTCGTTGGCTCGCTCACCTTCTGCCGCATCTATTCGGGCAAGGTCGTCAAGGGCGCATCGCTCGACAATACGGTAAAGGGCAAGAAAGAGCGCATCGGTCGCATGCTTCAGATGCATGCCAATTCGCGTGCCGATGTGGATGAGGCTTTCGCAGGCGATATTGTGGCGCTTGCCGGTCTCAAGGACACGACCACTGGCGACACACTTTGCGATCCGCTGCACCCGGTCATTCTTGAGCGTATGGAGTTCCCCGATCCGGTCATCCAGATCGCGATCGAGCCCAAGACCAAGAACGATCAGGAAAAAATGGGCCTGGCGCTGCATCGTCTTGCGGCTGAGGATCCATCATTCCGCGTCAAGACTGACGAAGAGTCCGGCCAGACCATTATTGCCGGCATGGGCGAGTTGCATCTCGACATTCTCGTTGACCGTATGCGCCGCGAATTCAAGGTCGAGGCCAATATCGGTGCGCCGCAGGTGGCTTATCGCGAAACGATCACCCGCACGCATGAGCAGGATTACACGCACAAGAAGCAGACCGGCGGTACTGGCCAGTTCGCGCGTGTCAAGATTATCTTCGAGCCCGATCCGGAAAGCAGCGAATTTCAGTTCTCGTCGAAGATCGTCGGCGGTGCCGTGCCGAAGGAATATATCCCGGGCGTGGAAAAGGGTATTGGGAGCATCATGTCTTCCGGTCCATTTGCCGGGTTCCCGATGATCGGCGTCAAGGCGACGCTCATCGATGGTGCCTACCATGATGTTGACTCCAGCGTGTTGGCATTTGAAATCGCCGGTCGTGCCTGTTTCCGTGAAGCAGCGCCGAAATTGGGTGTGCAGTTGCTCGAACCGATCATGAAGGTCGAGGTCGTCACCCCTGAAGATTATGTCGGTGATGTAATCGGCGATTTGAATTCTCGTCGTGGGCAGATTCAGGGCACTGAAGCCCGTGGTGTTGCAACCGTTGTCAATGCGATGGTGCCACTCGCCAACATGTTCAAATATGTCGACAATCTGCGTTCGATGTCGCAAGGCCGCGCCCAGTACTCGATGCAGTTCGATCATTATGAGCCGGTCCCGACAGTGGTCGCTCAGGAAGTTCAGAAGAAATACGCGTAATCCCCGACGGGTTGCAAAAGCAGATCAATTCAACGCCCTGGTGGGCAGCTAGGAATGGAGACCTCACATGGCAAAAGGTAAATTTGAGCGTAATAAGCCTCATGTGAACATTGGCACGGTTGGTCATGTTGACCACGGCAAGACGTCGTTGACGGCAGCGATCACGAAGTATTTTGGTGAGTTCAAGGCTTACGACCAGATTGACGCGGCTCCTGAAGAAAAGGCGCGCGGCATCACGATTTCGACGGCGCATGTTGAGTATGAGACGCCGGCGCGTCACTACGCCCATGTCGATTGCCCGGGCCATGCTGACTATGTGAAGAACATGATCACGGGTGCAGCACAGATGGACGGCGCGATCCTGGTTGTTTCGGCAGCCGATGGCCCGATGCCCCAGACGCGTGAGCACATCTTGCTGGCGCGCCAGGTTGGCGTTCCCGCCATTGTCGTTTTCCTGAACAAGGTTGATCAGGTTGACGATGCCGAATTGCTTGAACTTGTCGAACTTGAGGTTCGCGAGCTTTTGTCGAAGTACGAATTTCCTGGCGATGACATTCCGATCATCAAGGGTTCGGCGCTTGCTGCCCTTGAAGATTCGAACAAGGAAATCGGCGAGGACGCGATCCGCAAGCTGATGGAAGCGGTTGATGCTTACATTCCCACGCCGGAGCGTCCGATTGACAAGCCGTTCCTGATGCCGATCGAAGACGTGTTCTCGATTTCGGGTCGTGGCACGGTTGTCACGGGTCGCGTTGAGCGCGGCATCGTCAAGGTTGGCGAGGAGCTTGAGATTGTCGGCATTCGCGACACGTCGAAGACGACCTGCACGGGCGTTGAGATGTTCCGCAAGCTGCTTGATCAGGGTCAGGCTGGCGACAACATTGGCGCGCTGTTGCGTGGTGTTGACCGTGAGGGTGTTGAGCGTGGTCAGGTTCTGGCCAAGCCGGGCACTGTGAAGCCGCACAAGAAGTTCAAGGCGGAAGCTTACATTCTGACGAAGGAAGAGGGTGGGCGTCATACGCCGTTCTTCACCAACTATCGTCCGCAGTTTTATTTCCGCACGACGGACGTGACGGGCATTGTCAGCCTGCCGGAAGGCACCGAGATGGTGATGCCTGGTGATAACATCACGGTTGATGTTGAACTGATTGTGCCGATTGCCATGGAAGAGAAGCTTCGCTTCGCTATCCGCGAAGGTGGCCGCACCGTTGGCGCCGGCATCGTCGCCTCCATCGTCGAATAAGTAAAACAACCGATCTGTCGCGGGCGCGGTTAGCCCGCGCCGCGCCAGAACAAGGAATTGACGCATGAACGGACAGAATATCCGAATTCGCCTCAAGGCGTTCGACCATCGTGTGCTCGACGCTTCGACGAAGGAAATCGTGTCGACGGCCAAGCGCACTGGCGCCAATGTCCGCGGCCCGATCCCGCTGCCGACGCGAATTGAGAAATTCACGGTCAACCGGTCGCCACATGTCGACAAGAAGAGCCGTGAACAGTTCGAGATGCGCACACATAAGCGGCTGCTCGATATTGTGGATCCGACCCCTCAGACGGTCGATGCGCTGATGAAGCTCGATCTTGCTGCCGGTGTGGACGTCGAGATCAAGCTTTAAGGAACAAGAGGCATGAAGGAGCCTAGGCTCCGACAGGCAACTCTAGAGGAACGAACTGATGCGTTCAGGTGTGATTGCAAAGAAGGTGGGAATGACCCGCATCTATAATGATGCAGGTGAGCATGTTCCCGTCACCGTTCTCCAGATGGAGAACTGCCAGGTCGTTGCGCAGCGCACGCAGGAGAAGAACGGCTATACAGCCGTGCAGCTCGGCGTTGGCTTGGCCAAGGTGAAGAATACATCCAAGGCGATGCGCGGCCATTTCGCGACCGCTTCGGTCGAGCCCAAGGCGAAGGTTGCCGAATTTCGTGTCTCCGCCGACAATCTCATTGATGTCGGTGCCGAGATCACGGTCGAGCATTTCGTGGTCGGTCAGAAGGTTGACGTGACGGGCACCACGATCGGTAAGGGTTTTCAAGGCGTTATAAAGCGCCATCACATGGGTGGCGGTCGCGCTTCGCATGGTAACTCGGTGTCTCACCGTTCGCATGGTTCGACCGGCCAGCGTCAGGATCCGGGCAAGGTGTTCAAGGGTAAGCACATGGCTGGCCATCTTGGCGATGTTCGCGTCACCACGCAGAATGTTGAAGTTGTTTCAACCGATACGGATCGCGGTCTTATCCTGATCCGTGGCGCTGTTCCGGGTTCCAAGGGTGCCTGGATATTGGTACGTGATGCCGCCAAGGTTGCGCTTCCGGACAATGCACCGAAGCCTGCTGCGGTTCGCGCTGCCAGCAACGAGGCTCCGGCCAGCGAGGGAGCGGAATAATGGATATCAAGATCTCCACACTTGGCGGCAAGGATGCCGGCAAGGTAAAACTCTCCGATGAGATTTTCGGCCTTGATCCTCGCGAAGACATTTTGCAGCGTGTGGTGCGTTGGCAGTTGGCAAAGCGCCAGCAGGGCACGCACAAGACACTGACCCGCGCCGAAATTTCCCGCACCGGCGCGAAGATGTACAAGCAGAAAGGCACGGGCCGTGCCCGTCACCATTCAGCGCGCGCCCCACAGTTCCGTGGCGGTGGCAAGGCTCATGGCCCAGTTGTACGCAGCCATGAGCACGATCTTCCCAAGAAGGTCCGCGCACTTGGGCTCAAGCACGCATTGTCGGCGAAAGCCAAGAGCGCATCGATCATCGTCATTGACGAGTTGAAGCTGTCCGAGGCCAAGACGAAGGCGCTGGTTGCCAATTTTGCGGCACTCGGTCTGACCAACGCTCTGCTGATCGGCGGTTCGGAGTTGGATAACAACTTCAAGCTTGCTGCAACCAACATCCCCAATGTTGATGTGCTGCCAATTCAGGGCATCAACGTTTATGACATTATGCGCCGCGGCACGCTGGTCCTTTCAAAGGCAGCCGTCGAGGCTCTCGAGGAGCGCTTCAAATGACCGACCTTCGTCATTACGATGTCATCGTGAGCCCGGCGATCACCGAAAAGTCCACAATGGCTTCTGAATATAATCAGGTGGTGTTCAATGTGGCTCGAAAGGCGACCAAGCCGGAGATCAAGGCAGCGGTCGAGGCGCTGTTTGGTGTCAAGGTAACCGCCGTCAACACACTGGTACGCAAGGGCAAGGTCAAGCGCTTTCGCGGGACGATCGGTCGCCAGGGTGATGTCAAAAAAGCAGTTGTGACACTGGTTGACGGTCAGTCGATCGACGTCGCGACAGGCCTCTGATACGGACGGCGAGGACAACAACAATGGCACTTAAAAAATACAATCCGATCACGCCGAGCACGCGCCAACTGGTCATCGTTGACCGGTCGGGCCTGTATAAGGGCAAGCCGGTGAAGGGTTTGACCGAAGGTCTGACCAAGTCGGGCGGGCGTAACAATTACGGGCGCATCACTGCACGTTTTATCGGTGGTGGACATAAGCGTTCTTATCGCATCATTGACTTCAAGCGTCGCAAGTTTGATGTCGTTGGCACCGTTGAGCGCCTCGAATACGATCCCAACCGGACCGCGTTCATCGCGCTGATCAAGTATGAAGATGGCGAGTTGAATTACATTCTCGCACCTCAGCGTCTCGCGGTCGGCGACAAGGTCGTGGCTGGCGCATCGGCTGACGTGAAGCCAGGCAATGCAATGCCGCTGTCGGCCATGCCGGTTGGCACCATCGTTCACAATATTGAGCTCAAGCCGGGCAAGGGTGGCCAGGTCGCCCGTTCGGCAGGTGCATATGCCCAATTGGTTGGTCGTGATCAGGGAATGGCGATCCTTCGCCTGAATTCCGGCGAGCAGCGTGTTGTGCACGGCTCTTGCATTGCAACTGTTGGCGCTGTGTCCAATCCGGATCACGGCAACATCAATGACGGTAAGGCAGGTCGTACGGTTTGGCGTGGCAAGCGTCCGCACAATCGCGGCGTGACCATGAACCCGGTCGATCATCCGCACGGTGGTGGCGAAGGCCGCACCTCGGGTGGCCGCCATCCAGTCAGCCCCTGGGGCAAGCCAACCAAGGGCAAGAAGACGCGGTCCAACAAGGCGACCGATAAATTCATCCTGCGCTCGCGTCATCAGCGCAAGAGCTAAGAAGAGGTAACGCCCAAGTGACTCGTTCTATTTGGAAAGGCCCCTTCATCGACGGCTACCTTTTGAAGAAGGCAGACAAGGTTCGTGAAGGTGGTCGTAGTGAGGTAATCAAGATGTGGAGCCGCCGTTCCACCATCCTGCCGCAGTTTGTTGGCCTCACCTTTGGTGTCTACAACGGCCAGAAGCATGTTCCCGTCTCGGTAAATGAGGACATGGTCGGTCACAAATTCGGTGAGTTCGCTCCAACCCGGACCTATTACGGTCATGGCGCGGATAAGAAGGCGAAGAGGAAATAGTCATGGGCAAGGCCAAAGCTCCGCGCAGGCTTGCTGACAACGAGGCGCGTGCCGTATTGCGCACCATTCGTATCAGCCCGCAAAAGCTCAATCTCGTTGCTGCGCTTATTCGCGGCAAGAAGGTTGCGACTGCACTGAACGATCTTGAATTTTCGGCGAAACGGATTTCGGGAACCGTCAAGAAGACGCTCGAGTCCGCGATCGCCAATGCGGAAAACAATCACGACCTCGACGTTGACGCCTTGGTCGTTGCTGAGGCCTTTGTCGGCAAGTCGATTGTCATGAAGCGCTTCCACGCTCGTGGCCGCGGTCGTGCCAGCCGTATCGAGAAGCCGTTTTCGCACCTCACGATCGTCGTTCGTGAAGTCGAAGAAAAAGTGGAGGCCGCATAATGGGTCAGAAAATCAATCCAATCGGTTTCCGCCTCGGCATTAACCGCACTTGGGATTCCCGCTGGTATGCAAATACCGGAGAGTACGGCAAGCTTCTGCATGAAGACATCAAGATCCGCGAGTATATCGAAAAGGAACTCAAGCAGGCTGCCATCTCCAAGGTGGTGATCGAGCGTCCGCACAAGAAATGCCGGATCACGATCCATGCTGCGCGTCCGGGCCTCATCATTGGCAAGAAGGGCGCCGACATCGAGAAGCTTCGCCGCAAGCTGACCGACATGACCAAGTCGGAAACGCACCTGAATATCGTTGAAGTCCGCAAGCCGGAAATCGACGCGACATTGGTTGCCCAGTCGATCGCCCAGCAGCTTGAGCGCCGTATCGCGTTCCGTCGCGCCATGAAGCGCGCTGTTCAGTCGGCAATGCGTCTTGGCGCGGAAGGCATTCGCATCAATTGCGCCGGTCGTCTCGGCGGTGCGGAAATCGCGCGTATGGAATGGTACCGCGAAGGTCGTGTGCCGCTTCACACTCTGCGTGCTGACGTCGACTACGGTACGGCTGAAGCGCAAACCGCATATGGCATTTGCGGTGTAAAAGTCTGGGTATTCAAAGGCGAAATCCTTGAGCATGACCCTATGGCTTCCGAACGCCGCGCCACTGAAGGCGATGCACATCCTGGCGAACGCGGCGGTGGACGCCGGCGCGAAAACGCCTGAGCAAACTGAGAATTTGGAGCAAGTAAGATGCTGCAGCCAAAGCGCACTAAGTTCCGCAAGCAGTTCAAAGGCCGTATCCACGGCGCTGCCAAGGGCGGCACCAATCTGGATTTCGGCGGATTTGGACTGAAGGCGTTGGAACCAAACCGCGTCACCGCACGTGAGATCGAGGCGGCTCGCCGTGCGATCACGCGTGAAATGAAGCGCGCTGGTCGTGTCTGGATCCGTATTTTCCCGGATTTGCCCGTTACCGGCAAGCCGACGGAAGTTCGTATGGGTAAAGGCAAGGGCGCGGTTGACTATTGGGCGGCGCGCGTCAAGCCGGGTCGCATCATGTTCGAGATCGACGGCGTGTCCGAAGAAATTGCCCGTGAGGCGTTGCGCTTGGGCGCGGCGAAGCTCTCGGTGCGTACCCGCTTCGTGCAGCGCATCGCAGAATAAGGAAGAGCTGAGATGAAAGCCGAAGATATTCGCACCAAGACCCCCGATCAGCTCACCGATGAGTTGTCGGGCTTGAAGAAAGAGCAGTTCAACCTGCGCTTCCAGAAGGCAACGGGCCAGCTTGAGAAGACCGCACGCGTCAAACAAGTCCGCCGTGACATTGCACGCATCAAGACCATCGCCGCTGAAAAAGCTGCGGCCAAGAAGGCTTAAGGACGAAAACCATGCCAAAGCGCATCCTGCAGGGCACTGTCGTCAGCGACAAGAATGAGAAGACGGTTGTCGTCAAGGTCGAGAGGCGTTTCACGCATCCCGTCATGAAGAAGACAGTGCGCATGTCGAAGAAGTACAAGGCGCATGACGAAAACAATGCCCACAAGGTAGGCGATCAGGTGTCGATTCAGGAATCGGCTCCAGTCTCCAAGGACAAGCGCTGGGTCGTCATATCGTCGGACCAGGCATAACAATCGAATTTTGGACAGACCGGGGAGGGGCTAAGACCCATCCCGATGTAAAAGAAGAAGGCGGCCAGTCATGATTCAGATGCAAACAAACCTCGACGTGGCGGATAATTCCGGCGCACGTCGTGTCATGTGCATCAAGGTGCTGGGCGGCTCGAAGCGGAAATATGCTTCCGTTGGCGACATCATCGTGGTGTCGATCAAGGAAGCCATTCCGCGCGGCCGCGTGAAGAAGGGTGATGTCATGAAGGCGGTTGTTGTTCGCACCGCCAAGGATATTCGCCGTTCAGATGGCAGCGTGATCCGTTTCGACAAGAACGCAGCCGTTCTTGTCGATAATAAAAAGAGCCAGTTGGCACGCGTATTTTCGGACCGGTTCCGCGCGAACTTCGTGCAAAGAACCATATGAAGATCATCTCGCTTGCGCCTGAAGTGCTGTAAGGAGCCGGAACAATGCAGAAGATCCGTAAAGGCGACACGGTCGTCGTTCTGGCTGGCAAGGACAAGGGCCGCTCTGGCGAAGTCCTTTCGGTGCAGCCAAAAGAAGACAAGGCTTTGGTGCGTGGCGTCAATCTGATCCGCCGTCATCAGAAACAGAGCCAGACTCAAGAAGGTGGTATCATCACCAAGGAAGCTCCGATCCAGTTGTCGAATGTTGCATTGGCCGACCCGAAGGACGGCAAGCCGACCCGCGTCGGCTTCAAATTCGAGAAGGACGGTAAGAAGGTGCGCTTTGCCAAGCGCTCGGGAGAAACCATCAATGGCTAAGGCTCAAAACACACAAGCCACGGCTCAGAACACGCCGCGCCTGAAGAAGGTCTATAACGAGACCATCCGCCAGGCCCTGTTGGAGCAGTTCAAGTACGGCAACGAGATGCAGGTTCCCCGCATCGACAAGATCGTTCTTAACATGGGCGTTGGTGAAGCAACGGCTGACTCGAAAAAGCCGACGATCGCCGCTGAAGATCTTGCGATGATTGCCGGGCAGAAGCCGGTTGTCACGCGTGCCCGCAAGTCGATTGCCGGCTTCAAGGTTCGTGAGCAGATGCCAATTGGCGCCAAGGTCACGTTGCGCAAGGAACGCATGTATGAGTTTCTTGACCGTCTTGTGAATATTGCACTACCGCGCGTCCGCGATTTTCGTGGGCTAAATCCGAAGAGCTTCGACGGCCGTGGCAACTATGCCATGGGTATCAAGGAGCACATCGTGTTTCCGGAGATCAACTACGACAAGGTTGATCAGATCTGGGGCATGGACATCATCGTTTGTACGACTGCGAAGACGGATGATGAAGCCAGAGCGTTGCTCAAGGCCTTCAACTTCCCCTTCCGCCAGTAACGGCAGCGAGCAAAGGAAACTCTGAAATGGCAAAGACCAGCTCAGTCGAGAAGAACAAGCAGCGCCGCAAGCTTGTGGATCAGTATGCTGAAAAGCGTAAAGCTCTCAAGGCCATCGTCATGGATCAATCCAAGCCGATGGAAGATCGCTTTCGTGCGCAGTTGAAGCTTTCAGCATTGCCGCGCAATTCGGCTCGTATTCGCATCCGTAACCGGTGCGAAGTGACCGGACGTCCGCGGGCATATTATCGTAAATTGAAGGTGTCGCGTATCGCGCTCCGTGATCTCGGCAATAGCGGCCAGATCCCGGGCCTGGTCAAGTCGAGCTGGTAAGGAGGATACGAGATGTCATTGAGCGATCCTCTCGGCGATATGCTTACCCGCATTCGCAATGCATATGGTCGTAAGAAGTCGTCGGTTTCAACGCCTGCTTCCCGGTTGCGTGCCCGTGTTCTCGACGTGTTGAAGACGGAAGGCTACATTCGCGATTATAGCCAGACGGACTTCGATAGCGGTAAGTCGGAAATCGAAATCGAACTGAAATATTTCGATGGTGCTCCTGTGGTGCGTGAAATTTCGCGTGTCTCAAAGCCTGGCCGGCGCGTTTACGTCTCGGCAAAATCGATTCCGCATATTGCGAACGGTTTGGGTATTGCCATTCTTTCAACGCCGAAAGGCGTTATGGCAGACCATGAAGCGCGTGAGCAGAATGTCGGCGGCGAAATTCTCTGTCAGATATTCTAGTCTGGTGCACGGCCAAACAGAGGGTTATGCCCTTTATCTGTAACGGCCGTGTTTGATAGCAGAGACCTGAAACAAGAAAAGTGACGAGGACAACATCATGTCTCGTATTGGAAAAAAGCCCGTTTCGGTACCGCAAGGTGTGACAGCGACACTTGACGGTCAAACCGTGACTGCCAAGGGCCCGAAGGGTGAACTGAAGTTCGTCGTCAACGACGAAGTTCTGGTAACCTTGGAAAACGGCGAAATCTCCGTTCAACCGCGCGATCAGTCAAAGGTTGCGCGCTCGAAATGGGGCATGTCGCGCACGCAGATCGTCAATATCCTGACGGGTGTCACCAACGGTTTTGAACGCAAGCTCGAAATCACCGGCGTCGGCTATCGTGCCGCAATGCAGGGCAAGAACCTGCAACTGGCGTTGGGTTTCAGCCATGACGTCGTTTACGAAACGCCAGAGGGCGTAACAATTGCTGTTGGCAAGCCGACGGAAATCAGTGTAAGCGGCATCGACAAGCAGCAGGTTGGCCAGGTGGCCGCCGAAATCCGCAGAATATCGTCCACCAGAGCCCTACAAGGGCAAGGGTGTACGTTATGCGGGCGAAAAGGTCTTCCGCAAGGAAGGCAAGAAGAAGTAGTTTTAACGCCACGGGGCGCTGTCGCGGGAGGTTCTGCCTACCGCATATGGCCGCCCCCGTTTTTCAAGGCAAGGAATAGATCATGGCTTCGAAGGAAACCACCCAGCGCCGTTCGGCGCGCGTCCGCCGTCAAATAAAGGCAGTTGCGAATGGGCGTCCCCGCCTTTCGGTACACCGCACGTCAAAGAACATCTATGTTCAGGTCATCGACGATGCGAAGGGGCAGACACTCGCAGCCGCATCGACACTTGAAAAGGACATCAAGGGTTCGCTCAAGACCGGCGCAGACACTGCGGCGGCCAGTGCCGTTGGCAAGTTGATTGCCGAGCGGGCAACGAAAGCGGGCGTCAAAGAGGTTGTATTTGACCGCGGTTCGTACATTTTTCACGGGCGCGTCAAAGCCTTGGCCGATGCCGCTCGTGAGGGTGGTCTGAGCTTCTAGAATTCACCGCAAGGCCTCGCTAAGGGGTCGGCATTTTTCAACCCGTGCTTCCGGAAAAGAATAAGGAACTAGGATAATGGCACAAGAACGTAGGGATGGCGGCCGTGGCCGTGATCGCGATGAGCGCGACGACGGGATCGTTGACAAGCTCGTACATATCAATCGTGTTGCCAAGGTCGTAAAAGGTGGCCGTCGCTTCGGCTTTGCGGCGCTCGTAGTTGTCGGGGACCAGAAGGGCCGCGTTGGCTTTGGTCATGGCAAGGCGCGCGAAGTGCCAGAGGCAATTCGCAAGGCAACCGAATCGGCAAAGCGCGACATGATCTTTGTGCCGCTGCGCTCAGGCCGCACATTGCACCATGACGTTGAGGGTCGCTGGGGAGCTGGTCGTGTTCTCCTTCGTGCAGCCAAGCAGGGTACCGGCATCATTGCAGGCGGTCCCATGCGTGCTGTCTTCGAGACGCTGGGAATGCATGATGTGGTTGCCAAGTCGATGGGCTCGTCCAACCCGTACAACATGATCCGCGCCACATTCGACGCGCTGAAGACCCAGATGCATCCCAAGGATGTTGCTGCTGCGCGTGGCATCAAGTATTCGACACTTCAGGCCCGCCGCGGTTCCGCCGTAGCGGCTGAAGAATAGTCGGCATGGACCAGGGATATTGACCATGGCCAAGAAAGCTACAAAGACAATCACCGTTGAGCAGATCGGTTCGCCGATCCGCCGGCCCAAAGAGCAGCGTGCCACGCTGGTCGGCTTGGGGCTGAACAAGATGCACAAGCAGCGCACGCTGGAAGACACCCCTTCGGTGCGCGGCATGATCGCAGCTGTCAGCCACCTCGTCCGCGTCGTGGACGAGGCCTGAGCCATAGCGCAGGAGAAGCACCATGAAATTGAACGATCTGCGTGATAATGACGGCGCGACGCATTCAAGAAAGCGTCTTGGCCGTGGTATCGGCTCTGGCACCGGCAAGACCGGCGGTCGAGGCGTCAAGGGCCAGAAATCGCGGTCCGGCGTTTCCGTAAATGGCTTTGAGGGTGGCCAGATGCCACTTTATCGTCGCCTGCCAAAGCGCGGTTTCAACAACATCTTCGCCAAAAGCTTCGCAGTTGTGTCGCTGGGCCGTATTCAGACGGCGCTTGATGCAAAGAAGCTCGACGCCAAGGAAGCCGTGACTGCGGATACCTTGCTGAAGGCTGGCGTTATCCGTCGCATCAAGGATGGCGTTCGCATTCTCTCCGACGGCGACATCAAAACCAAGTTGACATTCGACGTTGCCGGCGCTTCCAAGGCCGCTATCGAGAAGATCGAAAAGTCTGGCGGAACGATCAAGCTGCCGGCACCTGCTGCCAGCGAATAAATTCTCTCCAGGCGGCTGCTCCAGGGTGGCCGCTTGCATATTGGCCAAGCCGAGCCTATTTCGGGGTTACGGTGATACGCGCCGCCCGAAGCGGGCCTCCCGCGTCATCTAGCGGAGAAACAACAATGGCTTCGGCTGCTGAACAACTAGCCTCCAATCTTAATTTCGCGGCCTTTGCCAAGGCTGAAGACTTGAAGAAGCGCATCTGGTTTACGCTCGCTGCGCTGTTCGTCTATCGGCTTGGCACCTATATTCCACTTCCTGGCATCAATCCGGAAGCCTTCGCTCAAGCGTTCCAGCAGCAGAGCGGCGGTGTTCTGGGCATGTTCAACATGTTCGCCGGTGGTGCTGTCGAGCGCATGGCTATCTTTGCGCTCGGTATCATGCCCTACATTTCTGCATCGATTATCATGCAGTTGATGACGTCGGTTATTCCTTCGCTTGAAACCTTGAAGAAGGAAGGCGAACAGGGCCGCAAGATCATCAACCAGTACACCCGCTATGGAACAGTCCTGCTTGCCGTGGTTCAGTCATACGGCATTTCTGTTGGCCTTGAAGGTGGTGCCAATATCGTCACTCAACCTGGCGTTTTCTTTCAGGTATCGACTGTCATTACGCTGACTGGCGGAACAATGTTCCTGATGTGGCTTGGTGAGCAGATAACGGCTCGCGGTATCGGCAACGGTATCTCGCTTATTATCTTCGCCGGTATCGTGGCCGGCATGCCTCACGCAATCGCCGGAACACTTGAATTGAGCCGCACAGGTGCGTTGTCGACGGGCGTCGTCCTGGCAATCATGGTGCTTGCCGTCGCCGTGATCGGGCTGATGGTGTTTGTCGAGCGTGCGCAACGCCGGCTGCTGATCCAGTATCCCAAGCGCCAGGTTGGCAACCGGATGTTCCAGGGTGATACGTCGCACCTGCCATTGAAGCTCAATACCGCCGGTGTCATTCCGCCAATTTTCGCGTCATCCTTGTTGCTCCTGCCAGCTACGCTTGCCGGTTTCTCCAACACGACCAATTTGCCGTCTTGGGCTGCAACCGTGCTATCGGCGCTTGGTCATGGCCAGCCGCTATACATGCTGTTCTATGGCAGCATGATTGCGTTCTTCACATTCTTCTACACAGCCATTGTTTTCAATCCGACGGATACGGCCGATCAGCTCAAGAAACATTCCGGTTTCATACCGGGCTATCGGCCCGGCGAACGAACAGCCAGCTATATCGACTATGTCTTGACGCGCATCACGGTCGTCGGAGCCATTTATCTGGTGCTGATTTGCCTGCTGCCGGAATATCTGATCGCCGCTACCGGTGTGCCCTTCTACCTTGGTGGTACTTCGCTTCTCATCGTTGTCAGTGTAACACTTGATACTGTTGCGCAGATTCAGGGTCACCTGATTGCGCATCAGTATGAAGGCTTGATCAAGAAGTCGAAGTTACGCGGGGGTAAGCGAGGCAAATGAGGCTGATACTGCTCGGTCCGCCCGGAGCGGGCAAAGGTACGCAAGCACATAGACTGGTCGACAAATATAGCATACCGCAACTTTCAACGGGCGATATGCTGCGCGCGGCCGTCAAGGCGCAAAGCGAAGTCGGCAAGCGTGCCAAGGCGGTAATGGACGCGGGCAAACTGGTATCCGACGAGATCGTCAATGACATCGTCTCAGAGCGCATTGACGGGGACGACGCCAAAAATGGTTTCATTCTCGACGGTTTTCCACGCACTTTGGCGCAAGCTGACGAACTGGGGGCCATGCTGACCCGGAAGGGGCTGGCTCTCGATGTCGTGATCGAGATGAAAGTGGATGACGATGTTTTGGTGGAGCGCGTTTCTGGGCGCTACACCTGCGCCAAATGCGGTGCGGGTTATCACGACACTTATTTGAAGCCGAGCGTGCCAGGCGTATGTGACAAGTGCGGCTCGCATGAATTCAAGCGGCGCCCCGACGACAATGCCGAGACATTGCGAACGAGATTGCAGGCTTATTACAAGGAAACCTCGCCTTTGATCGGCTA
The DNA here is from genome assembly GCF_055809095.1 of Mesorhizobium sp. G2-6-1. Classification (NCBI taxonomy): domain Bacteria; kingdom Pseudomonadati; phylum Pseudomonadota; class Alphaproteobacteria; order Hyphomicrobiales; family Phyllobacteriaceae; genus Mesorhizobium; species Mesorhizobium sp. G2-6-1. The sequence continues at coordinate 3,752,129 of NZ_CM147896.1, read as the reverse complement.
TTACTATGCCAAGGGAATGCTCAAGAGCATCGACGGCATGGGCGAGATTGATGCGGTGACTGCAGAAATTGAATCGCTTCTTAAATCTGCGGGCAAGCCGAGATAGACATTTAGGCTTGACTGGAGCAGGGCGCTGGGGTATGGCGGCCCGTCTCCCTGTCAGGCATGAGGTTTGCTTGTCCGTAAGGATAGTCTAGCCGCTTTGAGTAAGGAACCCCCGCAAGGGCCGGCCTCCACCGGACGCGGGTATTGTAAATAGCGTCGGCAAGTCCGACCCATATGGAGAAGAGAAGAAATGGCACGTATAGCCGGCGTCAATATTCCGACCAACAAGCGCGTGGTCATCGCCCTTCAATATATTCACGGCATTGGCAAGAGTTTTGCGCAGGAAATCGTCGACAAGGTCGGCATTCCAGCAGAGCGTCGCGTCAACCAGCTCACAGATGCCGAAGTTCTGTCGATCCGCGAAGCGATTGACCGCGACTATCATGTCGAAGGCGATCTGCGTCGTGAAGTATCGATGAACATCAAGCGATTGATGGACCTCGGTTGCTATCGCGGTCTTCGTCATCGCCGCAGCCTGCCGGTTCGTGGTCAGCGTACGCATACAAATGCGCGCACCCGCAAAGGCCCGGCAAAGGCGATTGCTGGCAAGAAGAAGTAGTCTTCTGGCGAAACTCGCCTTTGGATGATGCTTTGTTTCGACACGTTGCGTTTCCCAGGCAACTGAAAACGGGGAAAGGTGGAGCCGCTGGCACTACGGCGGTGTAGAGATCAACTGAAAGGACTATTATGGCCAAGGAAGGCGCACGTGTTCGCCGTCGCGAACGCAAAAACATTTCTTCGGGCGTTGCCCACGTCAACTCGACATTCAACAACACCATGATCACCATTTCCGATGCGCAGGGCAATGCAATTGCCTGGTCCTCGGCCGGTGCGCAGGGTTTCAAGGGGTCGCGCAAGTCGACACCATTCGCCGCGCAGATGGCCGCCGAAGACGTCGCCAAGAAAGCGCAGGAACATGGCATGCGCATGCTTGAGGTTGAGGTTTGCGGACCTGGCTCCGGGCGCGAGTCAGCATTGCGCGCGTTGCAGGCGGCGGGTTTCACCATCACGTCGATCCGTGATGTGACACCGATCCCGCACAATGGCTGCCGGCCACGCAAGAAGCGCCGCGTATAGAATTATTCTGAACGCCGTGCGGGGCTATTGCGCTCCCTACGGTTTTCCAGGTCGCCTGCCACGATTGGATGGTGGTGGGCAAACGGAAGGAAGACAACATGATCCAGAAAAATTGGCAGGAACTCATCAAGCCGAACAAGGTTGAGTTCTCGTCGAAGAAAAAGACTTTGACGACGTTGATTGCCGAGCCGCTTGAGCGTGGCTTTGGCCTTACGCTTGGCAACGCCCTGCGTCGGGTGCTCTTGTCGTCGCTGCGCGGTGCAGCTGTAACCGCTGTCCAGATTGACGGCGTATTGCACGAGTTTTCTTCGATCGCTGGTGTTCGCGAGGATGTGACCGACATCGTCCTCAACATCAAGGAAATCGCCATCAAGATGGAAGGCGAAGGTCCAAAGCGCATGGTTGTGCGCAAGCAGGGCCCGGGCGCTGTTATCGCCGGTGACATTCAGACTGTCGGCGATGTCGAGATACTCAATCCCGATCACGTCATCTGCACACTGGATGAAGGCGCGGAAATCCGCATGGAGTTCACGGTCGATGCAGGCAAGGGCTACGTGCCGGCCGATCGCAACCGTGCCGAAGATGCACCTATCGGCCTGATACCGGTCGACAGCCTCTATTCTCCGGTCAAGAAAGTCTCCTACAAGGTCGAAAACACCCGCGAAGGTCAGGTGCTCGACTATGACAAGCTATCCCTGACGCTTGAAACCGACGGCTCGATCACGGGCGAAGATGCGGTCGCATTTGCAGCTCGCATCCTGCAGGATCAGCTCAGCCTGTTCGTGAACTTCGATGAACCTCAGAAGGAAGTTGCGACCGAAACCGTTACCGAACTCGCCTTCAACCCAGCACTTCTCAAGAAGGTTGATGAACTTGAGCTTTCGGTTCGTTCGGCCAACTGCCTGAAGAACGACAACATCGTCTATATCGGCGACCTCATTCAAAAGACCGAGGCCGAAATGCTTCGGACCCCGAATTTCGGTCGTAAATCCCTGAACGAGATCAAGGAAGTTCTCGCGGCAATGGGCTTGCATCTTGGCATGGAAGTGTCCGACTGGCCGCCGGAAAATATCGAAGATCTCGCCAAGCGTTACGAAGATCAATACTAACCAACAGGCGGGCACAAAGCCCGACCGGACCATTCAAGGAGAAGAACCATGCGCCATGGATTTGCCGGCCGCCGGTTCGCCCGCAGTGTAAGTCACCGCAAGGCGATGTTTGCCAATCTGGCCGTGTCGCTCATCGAGCATGAGCAGATTGTAACCACACTGCCGAAGGCGAAAGACCTGCGTCCGATCGTCGAAAAGCTGGTGACGCTTGGCAAGCGCGGCGATTTGCACGCCCGCCGTCAGGTCATTGCCCAGATCGGCAATGAAGGCGTCGTCAAGCGTTTGTTCGACACTATTGCGCCGCGCTACGCGACCCGTAATGGCGGCTACCTGCGCATCATGAAGGCTGGTTTTCGCAAGGGCGACAATGCTGCCATGGCAGTGATCGAATTCGTTGATCGCGACACATCGGCCAAGGGCGCGGCAGATCGCGTACGGATTGAAGCCGAAGGTAATGGTGAGGAAGCGGAGGCTGCATAAGCCTCAAACTCCTTCCGAAACACATCAAAGGGGCCTGCGAGGGCCCCTTTTTTATTTGCGTTGAAATCCGATGTAGGGCAGCCCAAAATCAACACGTTTCTGCTGTGCGGCCGAACATGCGATGAAATGCGATAGACGATGGAGTAATGATGCAAACCTGCGTCGAAGGGAGAAATCTCATGCGGGCAATAGGCGCACGGATCGCTTCATTGGCGATGGCGCTCTTGCTTTGTGCCGTGCCATTCGCAGTGGCCGAAGATGGAAAGGGTGAAGCCATGCTTGTTTCCGCCGCAGAAAAAGGAGATATCGACAAGGTGCGCTCACTCATTGCCGGTGTCACGGATATTGACGTTCGTGGCAGCAACGGGCGCACCGCATTGCTTGTCGCAGTGCGTGCGAACCATATCGACATAGCCGCCGAACTCATCTCCGCCGGTGCAGATGTGAATGCGAAGGATGAGATCGACGACACGCCATTCCTCTTCGCCGGAGCAGAGGGGCGAAACGAAATCCTGAAGCTGATCCTTGCAACCGGTAAGGCAGATTTGGCGGATACGAACCGCTACGGTGGAACCGCCTTGATACCGGCCGCGCATCATGGTCACCCCGATACCGTGCGCATCCTGCTTGGAACCGACATTGACATTGATCACGTCAATAATCTCGGCTGGACCGCACTTCTCGAAGCGGTACTGCTTGGCGATGGCGGGGCGATATATCAGGAGATCGTCGGTTTGCTGGTTGACGCAGGCGCTAAAAACATTGTCGACAATGACGGGCAAACGCCGCTCGATCACGCGCGCCAGCGTGGTTTTCGCGATATTGCGCGGCGTATCGAAGCCGGGTTGAAAAAATAACCCGAAATCCGTGTCTTAGCCTTTCAATTTGCACAATCGTCGCGACAATGGCGCCGGACTCGTTTTGGAGGATTCTTGAATGCGCGCCAAACGCCTTTCTTTGCTTGTGATCTGCGCTTTGATGGCGTTTGCATCTGTTTTATCAATTCGCCACGCCGTGGCCCAAAGTGGTAGCGATGAACCGGGCCTGTCCGATGTTCTCACGGACTTGCTTCGAGGTAACGAGGGTAAAAAGCAGACGTTGGCCCGGATCGGCGTGTGCCATTCGGACAGGGCGAAGTGCAATTGTCCTTTGCCCCGCTTGTCAAACAGACCGCTCCCGCCGTCGTGAATGTCTATGCCTCACAAACAGCCAAGGTCAAATCACCATTCGATGGGGACCCGTTCTTTGAGGAGTTCTTTGGACGTTCAATACCGCGCGCGCAATCCTCGCTTGGATCGGGCGTGCTGGTTGATCCAAGCGGCATTGTCGTCACGAATTACCACGTCATCAAGGATGCCGATGAGGTCAAGGTTGCGACATCCGACGGGCGCGAATTCACCAGCAAGATATTGTTGAAGGACGAGACACTGGACCTTGCGGTGCTGAAAATCGAATCGGACAAGCCGTTCCCCGTCATCGCCATTGGTGATTCCGATGCACTTCAGGTCGGTGATCTGGTGCTGGCAATTGGCAACCCGTTTGGCGTTGGTCAAACGACAACCAGCGGCATCGTCTCGGCGCTGGCGCGCACCCATATCGGCATTTCCGACTCCGGCTTTTTCATTCAGACTGACGCCGCCATCAATCCGGGAAATTCCGGCGGCGGGCTGATCAATATGAGTGGTCAACTCGTCGGCATCAACACGGCGATCTATAGCCGCAGCGGTGGTTCGATCGGCATTGGTTTTGCCATTCCATCGAACATGGTGCGTGCATTCGTTGATGCTGCAAGTGCTGGCCGCGAGTTCTTCGAGCGTCCCTATATTGGTGCCGAGTTCGAGACGGTCACACCACAAATTGCAGAATCTCTTGGCATGGACGCGCCAACCGGCGCACTTGTGTCGTCGGTAGAGCCGGAAGGCCCGGCAGACAAAGCAGGTTTGAAGCCGGGAGATGTCGTCCTGACGCTTAATGGTGCTGTTGTTGAAGGCACCGAAGCACTGGATTATCGCATGGCAACGCTGCCCATAGGCGGCAGCGCCACGTTCGAGATTTTGAGCAAGGGCGAGCAGGAAACCATGGATATCGCCCTTGAGCGTGCGCCCGAAGGTGCGCGGTCCAGCGAAATCACTCTGCGCGGTCGTAGCCCGTTTGCCGGTGCCAAGGTCGAGGAAATGTCGCCGCGGCTGGCGCAACGCCTCGGTCTGCGCACGGATACCAAGGGCATCGCTATCGTTGATATCGACCGTAATTCACCGGCGGCCGATTTCGGCTTCCAGCCGGGCGATATCGTGCGCGAGGTCAATGGTCAGACGGTTGATGCGACAAAGAAGCTTGCCGAGATTTCCCAGCAGAACACGCGCTGGTGGCGCTTCACAGTTGAGCGTAACGGGCAATTGCTGCGCCAGGTTCTTCGCTATTGAGCCGGGACTTGTGAAAGGCATTGGGATGCGAAACGCACTTTCGCAGATAGTGGCATAATTCATGGCCGATCTGTTCAGATCAGACGAACCGGAAAAGGCACCCGTTGGCCGCCCGCTCGCAGACCGGTTGCGCCCGAAAAACCTGGGTGAAGTGGTTGGCCAGGAACATCTGACAGCGCCCGATGGCGCCCTCACACGCATGATAGCCTCCGGCACTCTTGGCTCCATGATCTTCTGGGGACCTCCGGGCACTGGAAAGACAACCATTGCGCGGCTGCTGGCCGGTGAAACCAGCCTGGCTTTCGAGCAGATATCGGCGATTTTTTCCGGCGTTGCGGATCTGAAAAAAGTCTTTGAAGGGGCGCGGCTGCGCCGCACAAGCGGCAGGCAGACATTGCTCTTCGTCGATGAGATTCATCGTTTCAACCGGGCTCAGCAGGATTCATTTTTGCCGGTAATGGAAGATGGAACAGTGGTGCTCATCGGAGCCACCACCGAAAATCCGTCATTTGAACTCAATGCCGCTCTGTTGTCGCGCTCACGGGTTCTGGTTTTCCATTCGCTCGATGAAGACAGCATCCGCAAATTGCTGTTGAGAGCGGAAGAAACCGAAGGAAAGCCGCTGCCGCTGGACGAGGAGGCGAGGGCAGTTCTCATTCGCATGGCCGATGGCGATGGTCGTGCGGCCCTCACATTGTCGGAGGAAGTGTGGCGTTCTGCCAAAACGGGCGAGATATTTGACGCCGAAGGTCTGCAACATATCGTTCAACGCCGGGCTCCGATTTATGACAAGGGGCAGGACGGTCATTACAACCTCATTTCCGCGCTGCATAAGTCGGTGCGCGGTTCCGATCCCGATGCCGCCCTCTATTATCTCTCGCGAATGTTCGATGCAGGCGAAGACCCGCTCTATCTCGGTCGCCGGCTTGTGCGCATGGCTATTGAAGACATCGGCCTCGCCGATCCGCAAGCTCTGGTCGTCGCCAATGCAGCAAAGGATGCCTATGATTATTTGGGGTCGCCGGAGGGTGAACTCGCATTTGCGCAGGCATGTGTTTATCTGGCGACAGCACCGAAATCCAACGCCACCTATACCGCTTTCAAGGCAGCTACCCGCGCCGCAAAGGAATTTGGTTCGCTGTTGCCGCCCAAGCATATTCTCAATGCGCCGACCAAATTGATGAAGGAAGAGAGTTACGGCTCGGGATATCGTTACGATCACGACGAACCGGATGCCTTTTCCGGTCAGGATTATTTCCCTGAAAAAATGGGGCGACGGACTTTTTACGATCCGCCCGAACGCGGTTTTGAGCGCGAACTGCGCAAGAGGCTGGATTATTGGGCAAAACTACGCAAAGAGCGCCCCAACTAAGCGGTCTGGTCGCTTGGCCCGCGTCCGATAAGGATATGGCCAAAATCGTCCGGTTTTACGTCGCAGAGCTTCGAAAGGGGGCGATCCTTCCATCGGCTCCACTCCTGAAACCAAACGATTTTTGCTCATACCACGCTCCAAATCTTGATAGTCAACAGGCCCTAATGCTATTGGCACGCATTCAATTGACAGGCAGTACAAATGACAGGCGTTGAACAAATCACCGTAGAGCCTGACGAGACAGGTATGCGGCTTGACCGTTGGTTCAAGACCCATTTTCCGGGCCTTGGCTTCGGCCATCTGCAAAAACTTCTCCGTTCCGGGCAGGTGCGCGTCAATGGTGGGCGCGCCAAATCGGACACTCGTATCGAACCTGGCCAGATCATCCGCATTCCGCCGCTTGGCGTCGATCGCAAGGGAGCCGAAAATCTCACCGGCCATTCGATCCGAAATCAAGACGATGGCGACGTCCTCGCCAAAATGCTCCTGCATGAAGACCCAAAGGTTTTCGTTTTCAACAAGCCTGCCGGTCTTGCCGTTCAAGGTGGCTCGGGTGTCACGCGAAACGTCGATGACATGCTGGAAGCATGGCGCAACAAGAAGGGCGAAAAGCCAAGGCTTGTTCACCGGCTGGATCGCGATACGTCTGGTGTTCTTGTTGTCGCGCGCACGCGGCTCGCGGCCATGAAACTGGCAGAATCGTTTCGTCTGCGTGAAACGAAGAAAACTTATTGGGCGCTGGTGAAAGGTGTGCCGGCCAAGCGCGAAGACAAGATATCGACGTGGCTGATCAAAGAGCAGACACCTGATGGCGACCGCATGCGGGTTGCCAGACATGGCGAAAAAGGTGCCGACCACTCCGTGTCCTATTATCGTGTTCTTGAGCAGGCGGCTCAGTCCATGTGCTGGCTTGAGATGGAGCCGTACACGGGCCGCACTCATCAGCTTCGTGTTCACGCCGCCCATCTCGGTTGTCCGATCATTGGCGATCCGAAATATTTTGAAGCTGACACCAATTGGGATTTCCCGGGCGGCATGCAAAATCGCCTGCATCTGCACGCCCGTCGAATCATCATTCCCCATCCCGACAAAGGAACCATTGATGTCACGGCACCGATGCCGCAACACATGCGCCAAAGCTGGAATCTGATCGGTTTTGACGACGAGAGTGCGGGAGAAAACGCATGAATGGCGGAAAAATCCGGGACATATTGAGCGATCTCGACGCAGAAAATTACCTTTCCGATCCAGACCCGGTGCGTCGTGCGCAAATTCAGATGAAGTCACCTCTGCCAAAGCGGTTTTACAAAGCCGCATCCGTTTCACCATCATATGATGGTTTTGCCGTGCTTCTGGATGGCAAGCCGGTGCGCACGCCGGGTAAATCGCCACTTGCATTGCCCAGCGAAAAGGCAGCTACCCTTGTTGCCGGTGAATTTGACGCGCAGCTTGATGTCATTGATCCCGTTTCAATGCCCACATTGAGATTGGTCAATACCGTCATCGACGGCGTGGCAACGGACACCCAGTCGGTGCTGGAAGACATTTTGCGCTTTGCGTCATCCGATCTGCTTTGCTACCGGGCAGACCAGCCGCAGGGTCTGGTGGATCGCCAGAATATCCATTGGGACCCGGTTCTGGATTGGGTAGAGCGTCAGTTGGGCGCGCGCTTCAATCTTGCCGAGGGCATCATCCATGTCGAGCAACCCCGCGAATCGATTGCAATCATCGGCTCTCATCTCAAGCAGCGTACGCATCCTTTCCGGATTGGCTCCATTCACATCGTGACGGCGTTGACCGGATCGGCCTTGCTTGCTCTTGCTGTCGAAGCTGGCGAACTGGATCACGAGACGGCTTGGCTTGCGGCCCATGTCGATGAGGATTGGCAGATCGAGCAATGGGGGCACGACGCCGAAGCTGCCGCCCGCCGCAAGCACCGGGAACGCGACATGATCGCGGCGGTCGCCCTTCTCAAGGCGCTTGATGAGCCGCGAAAATAGGCGTTTTTGCAGAATTTTTCAGGAAAACTGGCGCAAAATCCGGCAAAATACCGGCGAAAACACCCGAAATTTCGAAGTTTTGCGCCAAAAACAGTCCGGTTTGGCGTCAAATTGCCAGATATTCGTGCCGTAATTGCGCATTATCGAGCACTTCCTTGGCACTGCCACTGAAGACGACGGTGCCCGTATCCATGATCACGGCGCTGTCCGAAAGCCTAAGCGCCGCAACGGCATTTTGCTCGACGATGATCGTCGTAATGCCGATATCGCGGATTTGTTGCACGATCTTCTCGATCTCCTGAACGATAACCGGGGCGAGCCCTTCGTATGGTTCGTCGAGAAACAAGATCTTGATGTCGCGGGCAAGGGCGCGTGCGACGGCCAGCATTTGCTGCTCGCCACCGGAAAGCGTGGTTCCCTCCTGTTTGCGGCGCTCCGCCAGACGCGGAAAATGTTCGTAGATCTGGTCGAGCGACCAACCCAGAGGTTCGGTTACCTGAGCGAGGACCAGGTTTTCCTCGACCGTCAATCCGCCAATGATGCGGCGGTCTTCAGGCACCAGTTGCACACCGGACTTCGCCGCCTGATGGGCTTTCATCTTATGCAGAGGCATACCCTGAAGCCAGATTTCACCATTTTTGAGCGCTGGATCATCGACGCGCGCCAATGTGCGTAATGTCGAGGTTTTCCCGGCACCATTGCGCCCGAGGAGCGACAGGACTTCGCCTTTCTTGATTTCAAACGACACGCCCTGGACGATGTAGGATTCACCGTAATAGGCGTGAATGTCCTTTACGCTGAAGAATGGTTCGGCGTCGTTTTCGGCCACCAGAACAGCCTCCCCGAAAGTTGTTGTTGCCCGTGTGCAGAAATGTTCATTCCTGCGCCTCCCCGAGATAGGCTTCCTTCACCTTCGGATTGGCGCGAACCTCTTCTGGAGAACCATCAGCGATAATGCGGCCTTGAGCAAGCACGCTGATCTTGTCCGCCAAAGAAAATACGACGTGCATGTCATGTTCGATGATGACCTTGGTCATGCCTCGGCTCTTGATCCGCTTCAAGAGGTCGATGGTGCTGTTGGTATCATGGCGCGACATTCCGGCAGTCGGCTCATCGAGCAGTAGAAGGCGAGGTTTTTGAACCAGGCACATTGCAAGTTCCAGCCGACGCTTGTCGCCGCGCGACAGGCTGCCGGCTTCCGCGTTACGGCGATCAAGCAGACCGACATCGTCGAGTGCAGCCTCGGCCATCTCGCGAATATCGGATTGTCCCGTCACTGTTGAAACAGCATTGAAGCGAAACGCACCATCGCGTTTGGCGAAGGCGGGGATCATGACATTTTCGATCAGCGACAGGTCGGTAAAAATTTCCGGCGTCTGGAAAACGCGGCTGACACCAAGTTGGTTGATTTCATATGGCTGGTGGTCGTTGAGGGCTTCGCCATCGAATACGACCTGACCCCGGTCCGGCCGAATGCGTCCGACGCAGACATTGAGCAATGTGGATTTTCCGGCGCCATTCGGTCCGATGATTGCATGAACAGTTCCTTCCGCGACTTGCAGATCAACGTCGGAAAGCGCCTGCAACCCGCCAAAGCTCTTGTGAACGTCGGCAACATGGAGAACGATGTTCTTGTCGCTCATCGCTCTACTCTGCCGCTTGAGGGTGCTGAATGGCGACGGGATCGCCGTCGTCGTCACCCCTGTTGAAAATAGACCCGAAGCGCCGCAGCCCTTCCATGATGCCTCCTGGAAGGAATATGACGATAAGCATGAACACAACGCCAAGTGTCAGGTTCCAGCCGTCGCCGACAAACAGCGAAAGGAACGAGACAAGCGGCTTCTCGATGGCATCGGGCAGGAAGCCGAGAATGCCGTGAAGTGTGCGATCACCAAAGGCAGAGAAAATATTCTCGAAATATTTGATGACAGTAGCGCCGATAGCCGGACCAACCAATGTTCCAACGCCACCCAGAATGGTCATCAACACCACTTCGCCGGAAGCGGTCCACTGCATGCGTTCGGCACCCACAAGCGGATCGGTCGCGGCCATGAGACCGCCGGCCAATCCAGCATAGATGCCTGAGATTACGAATGCGGAGAGCAAATAGGGCCTCGTGTTGAAGCCAGTGTAGCGCATGCGTGTCTGGTTGGACTTGATGGCGCGCAGCATCATGCCGAATGGCGAACGGAAAATGCGCATCGAGATAAAGAAACAGATGATGAGGGCAATGGCGCACAGATAAAATCCACCGAGACCGCCACCGCTGATATCGAGGCCGAACAGCGTCGAACGAGGTAACCCACCACCAGGTGTCTTGAACATGGCATCGATCCAGCGCGGATCGCGCAATGTCAATTGAAGACCGGTTTCACCATTGGTAAGGGGGTCAGCACCGAATAGGCCAGATTGTAGCACATCTGCGCGAACGCCAGGGTGAGGATCGAAAAATAGATACCCGAGCGCCTCAGGCATACGTAGCCAATAGCCAGTGCAAAGATCGCGGCAAAAATCAGCGCCATCAGAAGCGCGGGAATGATACTCATCGTGAACAGTTTGAACGACCAGACCGCAGCGTAGGAACCGACGCCGAGAAAAGCCGCATGGCCGAAGGAAAGATAGCCTGTCAGGCCAAACAGGATGTTGAAACCTATGGCGAAGATGGCAAAGATGCAGAATTTCTGCATCAGTGCGGGATAGGCGGCACCGACTGGCTGCAGGATGATCGGCATGAGCAGCACGAATGCAGCAAAGCCAAGGAACAGGAACCAGTCTTTGCGTGTGAGGCCATTGAACATTGATCAGTCCTCCATCACGCCTTTGCGGCCCATCAATCCGCGCGGCATCGTCAGCAAGATGACCACTGCGACCAGATAGATGATGATCTGATCTATACCCGGGAAGATTGCCTTGACCTCGTTCATGGATGCGAAGGATTGCAAAATACCGAGGAGGAAGCCGGCAGCGACCGCCCCACCAAGCGATCCCATTCCACCGACAACAACGACGACGAATGACAACACCAGAAATTCCATGCCCATATGATAGTCTGGAGGCAGGATGGGCGTGTACATGACCCCGGCGACGCCTGCGACCACGGCAGCTATGCCAAACACCACGGTAAAGCGCCGTTCAATGTCGATCCCAAGCAGGCCAACGGTTTCGCGGTCGCGCATGCCTGCGCGCACCACCATGCCATAGGTCGTGAATTGCAGGAACGCGAAAACCCCGCCGATCACAGCCAATGAAAACAGGAGGTAGATGATGCGCCACCACGGGTAGGCGAGCGCCTGGCCCATGCCAAGGAGTTGGCCGACATAGGCGGTGCCGCTGAATGCGTCCGGTGCGGGCTGAGGAATGGGATTGGCACCAAAGAAATGCTTGATGACTTCCTGAACGACGATTGCCAGGCCAAAGGTCACCAGGATCTGGTCGGCGTGAGGCCGTTTGTAAAAATGCCTGATAAGGCCACGCTCCATGACGATGCCGATGATTAGCATGACAGGAACTGCAAAAATGATGGAAGCCGGCACGGAATAGTCATTGAGAAAATGGCCGAAATTGCCAAGCCACAACTCGACATAAGGTGTGCGCACTTCAAGTGGTGAACCCCATGCAGTCGTCTGACTGGGGTCGAGCACGACACTTTCCAGATTGAGGAGCTTGTTGAAAGTAACCGCGCAAAAGGCACCCATCATGAAGAGCGCACCATGCGCGAAATTCACGACGCCAAGTGTCCCAAATACCAGCGTCAAGCCAAGCGCGATGAGCGCATAGGCTCCGCCCTTGTCGAGACCGTTCAGTATTTGCAGCAATATGGCGTCCATGCGCAACCGATCCCGAATTGGCGTTAGGTTCTTGAAGAAATTACCCGGTCGTCATGGCGACGACCGGGTTGTCATTTATGGCATCAGCACTGTTTGGCGTCTGATGGCCCCAGTTCACCGCCGAAGATCGCCGGATCGTAGGTGAGTTCCTCGCGTGGAACGACCTTCACGACTTCCATGAGGTCATACTTGTCCTTCGGGTTTTCCTTGCCGCGAACGACAACGCAGGACTTCATGCACTGGTGATCTTCCGCGCGGTAAAGCGTCGGGCCGTTGCCAAGACCGTCGAACTCGAAGCCTTCGAGCGCCTTGATGACTTCGGGGGCAAAGAATGTTCCCGAACGTTCGCAGGCATCCGCATAGAGCAGGGCCTGAACATAGCAGGTATGTGCGGCCTGCGATGGTGGCGCGCCATATTCTTTGCCGAAGGACTGGGTGAAGGCCTTCGTTGCGTCGTCGTCGAGCTTCCAGTCCCAGTTGCCTGTACCAAAGATGCCCTTAACCGCATCGCCAGCACCTTGTGCCATCAATTCGGAGAATAGCGGCACGACAATTTCGAACTTCTTGCCGTTCACCATCTTGTCACGAAGGCCGAACTGCAAGGCCTGGGTCAGCGAGTTGACCATGTCCTTGCCATAATGGTTCAGGATCAGCACGTCGGCACCCGAGTTCAAGACGGGGGTGATGTACTGCGAGAAGTCGGCCGATCCAAGCGGTGTGCGAACTGCCGCAACCGTTTGCCAACCGAGCTTTTCGGTTGCCGCCTTCATCGATTCTTCCTGCGTCCAACCCCATGTGTAATCGGCGGTCAGGTGATAAGCCTTGCGGTCATTGCCATATTCCTGGCCGAGCACCGGACCGAGAGCCACGCCGGATTGATAAGCATTGAAGAAGTGACGGAAGCCATAGCGCTTCTTGTCTTTTCCGGTGGTGTCGTTGGAGTGGGTAAGGCCAGCCATGAAGATGACGCCCATGTCCTGGCAAAGGCTCTGGACGGCGACGGCAACGCCAGATGACGAACCGCCTGAAATCATGATTGCGCCGTCGCGTTCGATCATGCGCTTGGCACCATCACGCGCTGCATCCGACTTGGTCTGCGTATCACCGCTGACATAAGCCGCCTTCTTGCCAAGGATACCGTTACCCTTGAGTGAAGTCGGCTTCATCGTGTTGATCATGCCGCCATCGCCTTCGCCATTGATATGTTTGATGGCGAGTTGGAATGCCTTGAGTTCGTCGGCACCTTCATCGGCGTAGGGGCCGGTCTGGGGAACATTCCAGCCGAATGTAACCGTATCGCCCGTAGGCATATTGCACGACATATCCTCGGCATAGGCGCCCCGGATGAAGTGCATGGGTGCAGCAAGAGCAACACCAGAAGCCGCACCCGCTCGTAACAGACCGCGGCGCGTCATAATGAATTTGGACATCAAGATCCTCCCGTAAGGTTGAGTCCCGACGACGACCCTCCCGAAGCGTCGCAGGTGGCCGAACACTAGCTGAATAAAGGCAAAATGCTCAATTGGGCTTTGGCATATGAGGCTTAAGTCATAAGACGATAGTTTCAGATCCGTTGCGTTGGGATTTGACAAAGGCCACAATGCCCGACCGGCAGCTTTTCGTGTTGAAGCATCTCAAGCGTTTGGTTTGTCCGGTTGATCTGCCCTGTTGTTCAGGGCGCTGTGTCTGGGGAAGGACAAAAATTCCAGGAATCTCCATTCATATATATCGTGCAAGGGGTACCAGATGAACTCAGAACTTCGCATGCGTTTGCAGATCGCGCGCACAGGCCACTATGGCGATATAATGCGCACGACCTTGGGGAGCTTGATTGGTATCGTTGCCATCATCGGTTTTGGTGCCGAAGGGATTGCGCTCCCTCTTGTTCTCCTGATCATAGCTGTGTCGCTATTCGGAATTCTGGCCGGGAGCACTGCCTTGGATGACATCTCGATCCTTCGCGACGACATGGACGAGGCAACAGGGGAATCGCAATATGGTCAAAATGCCAAGCGGCGAAATCTTGGTCTCCTCAAGATGATGTCGGCTGCGCTGATTGGATTGGCCGGTCTGACGGAAGTGGCCGTGGTCCTCATTGGATAACCTTATGCAGTCCGCTATCAACCGGCAATCAGTGCCTTGATCCCGTCGGCGACGAACTGCACCGCCAGTGCGGCCAGAATGACGCCGAGCAGCCGGGTCAGGATCGAGCGTCCGGTCTGGCCGAGAATGCCGTCGATCCTTTCTGCCAGAAGAAACACCAGATAAGTAGTTGCAAGGCAGGCAAAGATAATGCCGACCAAGGCGGCTTGCCCGGCAAACCCGTCAAACGACGCCGACAGGAGAACGGTTGCGGAAATTGCCCCCGGCCCGGCGATCAAGGGGATGGCGAGCGGGAAGGCTGCCAGATTATGGATCATATCCTTGGTGACAGCTACGTCGGATATCTTCTCCTTGCGGTCCTGGCGGCGCTCGAACACCATTTCGAAGGCGATGTAAAACAGGAGAAAACCGCCTGCAACGCGAAATGCTGGCAATGTGATGCCGAACATTGACAGGATCGAAGAACCGGCGACCGCAAACGTCGCCATCACGCAAAAGCCGATGATGCTGGCGCGCACCGACACCTGATTGCGCTCACTGCGGTTCATTCCGCGCGTGACCGCAAGGAATATCGGTGCCAGACCGGGCGGGTCGATGGTCACGAGAATGGTGACGAAGGCATTGAAAACGCTGTCGAATGTCATAATGAGCCGCTCCCGGTTCGCCAAACTAGCGCGATCGGTCTTGTGATGCCAGTCGTGGTGAGTCGCCAATATCGGCTTGCAAAATATGGCAAGGCGATGCGGTTGAGAAAAAGCGTGTTCTCAACAATTAGGATGACATGGCATATCTAATTGAAATTTAGGATGAATTCAGCCTTGGAAAAGAGCGATCACTGTTGGAGAATCCGCCACCCTTCCTATATATAAAGCCGATGATTCCTATTTTGTGTGAACTGCTTTGACCGACCAGAATACACCGCGCGGGCCGGGTGGCCCTTCCGACATCGAACCGATTTCCATCATCGAAGAGATGCAGCGTTCCTATCTCGATTATGCCATGAGCGTAATCGTCTCTCGTGCGCTGCCCGATGTGCGTGATGGGCTCAAACCCGTGCATCGCCGCATTCTCTATGCTGCGCACGAAAGTGGCTATCATTGGAATCGCAAATATGTGAAATCGGCGCGTCCTGTCGCTGACGTGATGGGTAAATACCATCCGCATGGCGATGCCTCGATCTATGACGCATTGGTGCGCATGGCCCAAGGGTGGTCGATGAGCGTGCCGCTCATAGACGGCCAGGGCAACTTCGGTTCGATTGACGGCGATCCGCCTGCGGCCATGCGCTACACCGAGTCGCGCCTCACCAAGGTCGCGCATGAATTGCTGGAGGATATCGACAAGGACACGGTCGATTTCCAGGATACCTATGATTCATCCGGCAACGAGCCCAGAGTGCTTCCCGCGCGTTTCCCCAATCTGCTGGTCAATGGATCGGGTGGTATTGCGGTCGGCATGGCAACCAATATTCCGCCGCATAATCTGGTGGAGGTTTGCAACGGTGCGGTTGCCATCATGGAAAATCCGGCAATGGAACTGCCGGATCTGATGGAAATCATCCCCGGACCGGATTTCCCGACCGGCGGCATCATTTTGGGGCGCACCGGCATCCACAACGCCTATTCGACCGGGCGCGGTTCCATCATGATGCGCGGAAAAGTGCAGATTGAAGAAGCGCGCGGCGACCGCGAAGCTATTGTCATCACCGAGGTTCCCTTCCAGGTGAACAAGGCAACGATGATTGAGAAAATGGCGGAACTGGTGCGTGACAAGCGCATCGAGGGTATTTCCGACATTCGCGACGAGAGCGACAGGCAAGGCTACCGCGTCGTCGTCGAGTTGAAACGCGATGCCAATGCCGAGGTCGTCCTCAACCAATTATATCGCTTTACGCCGCTGCAGACATCCTTCGGCGCGAATGTGGTCGCGTTGAACGGCGGCAAGCCGGAAGTGATGACGCTGATCGATATTTTGAAGGCGTTCGTTGCGTTTCGTGAGGAGGTGATCAGCCGCCGTACGAAATTCCTGCTGCGCAAGGTGCGCGATCGTGCCCATGTGTTGGTTGGGCTGGCCATTGCCGTGGCCAATATCGACGAAGTGATCAAGCTCATCCGCGCGGCACCAGACCCGCAAATGGCCCGCGAACAGTTGATGGAGCGCCGCTGGCCGGCCGCCGACGTCGAGTCGCTGATCCTGTTGATCGACGATCCGCGCCATCGCATCAATGATGACGGCACCTATAATCTTTCCGAAGAACAGGCGCGCGCTATTCTCGAATTGCGTCTGCAACGCCTGACAGCTCTCGGGCGTGACGAAGTTGCCGACGAGTTGAATAAGATTGGTGCGGAAATAATTGATTTCCTTGACATATTATCGTCCCGCGCCCGCATTCAGCAGCTTATCAAGGATGAGTTGTTCGCGGTTCGCGATGAGTTTGGAGTGCCGCGCCGCACCGAACTCGCCGAGGGCGGTGCGGATATGGACGATGAAGACCTGATCCAGCGCGAAGACATGGTCGTCACGGTAAGCCACACTGGCTATATCAAGCGTGTGCCGCTATCGCTTTACCGGGCGCAGCGCCGAGGTGGCAAGGGCCGGTCCGGCATGTCCACCAAGGATGAGGATTATGTAACACGGCTGTTCGTTGCCAATACGCATACGCCGGTTCTGTTCTTTTCCTCGCGCGGCATCGTTTACAAGGAAAAGGTGTGGCGCTTGCCCATCGGTAGTCCGCAATCGCGCGGCAAGGCGCTGATAAACATGTTGCCGCTGCAGCAGGGCGAGCGCATCACCACGATCATGCCGCTGCCTGAAGATGAAACGCAGTGGGGTGATCTTTACGTCATGTTCGCCACCACGCGGGGTACGGTGCGTCGTAACAAGTTGAGCGATTTCGTTCAGGTCAACCGCAATGGCAAGATCGCCATGAAGCTTGAAGAAGAAGGCGACGAAATCCTCGGCGTCGAAACCTGTACGGAAAACGACGATGTGCTTTTGACGGCAAATTCAGGCCAGTGCATCCGTTTTCGTGCGACAGATGTCCGCGTTTTCCAGAGCCGAAACTCGGTCGGTGTGCGTGGTATTGCGATGAGCGAGACCGACAGGGTGATTTCGATGGCGGTGATCGAGCATGTCGATGCGCCGCCTGCCGAACGGGCCGCCTATCTCAAGCGCTCCGCCAGTGAGCGACGCTTGCTTTCTGAAGCGGGCGAGGAAGAAGAGATCGCGCTGACCAACGAAAATGTCGATGAAGAAGCGCAGCTTTCCGATGAACGCTTCGAATACCTGAAGGCGCATGAGCAATTTGTTCTGTCCGTCACGGAATACGGCTACGGCAAACGCTCTTCATCCTATGATTTCCGTCACACAAATCGGGGCGGCAAGGGCATACGTGCCACGGATGTTTCCAAGGTTGCAGAGATCGGCATGCTGGTCGCAACCTTCCCGGTTGGAAATGACGATCAGATCATGCTTGTCTCGGACGGGGGTACGGTTATCAGGGTGCCTGTCGCGGGAATACGCTTTGCCAGCCGCGCAACCAAAGGCGTGACGATATTCAATACCGGCGATGGCGAGAAAGTCGTTTCCGTCGAGCGTATTTCAGAGCCGAATGGCGATGAAGAAGACGGTGTTGAAGAAGATGTTGAAGCCGTCGAGGGAAATGGCGACGTCGCAGGTGATGAAGCCGAGACCGATGCCGCAGAACCTGATCTCGCCGACGGGGTGACCGGGCCCTATTAAGCTATACCTGCAAGCGATGCAGCTTGCCGGGAATGCCCCGATGAACGGCGATATCCCGACGAAATTGGTCAGTAACGACGATGGCCAATCCGGCGTATAGCAAAGGCGTCAACGCGTTTTGCGGCTGTTTTGGTGCGAACGCGTTGCGATTCCTGATGGAGGCCGAATGCCGTTGCTATCAGCATGGCTACGGTCATTGCGGCGGCGAGCATATAGATGATCATGTGCGTATCTCCTGTTATTAAGAACGTACAAGTTCGGGATTGGTTTCACTGTGACATTGCTCACACTTTGGTGAGTGCGTGTTGAACTGTTGCTGAGGGGCGTGTTCATGTGCTGTTCATCAAAGCCAAAAGGTTCACGAGATGCTGGTAAACAGATTTGCCTTTGTGCGACCGTATCGCTAGAAGCACTCCTGCCATGAACGAACGTATCGCCATCTATGCCGGCTCATTCGACCCGTTGACCAACGGGCACCTTGACGTGTTGAAAGCCTCGTTAATGGTTGCCGATACGGTTTATGCCGCCGTTGGCATTCATCCTGGAAAGCAATCGCTTTTTTCTTTCGAGGAACGGGTGACACTGATCGAGGAGGCGACGCGCGTTGAACTTGGCATGGACGGCAAACGAATAAAGGTTGTGGCATTTGACGGATTGGTTATCGATGCGGCGAGAAAGCAAAGCGCTTCGATCATGATCCGTGGTCTGCGCGACGGCACCGATCTCGATTACGAGATGCAGATGGCTGGCATGAACGAGACAATGGCTCCCGATTTGCAGACTGTTTTCCTGCCTGCGAGCCCATCGGTGCGAACGATTACCGCCACACTTGTACGCCAGATTGCGTCGATGGGCGGTGATATTCGCCCCTTCGTGCCGCTGGTCGTTGCCAATGCGCTGGCCGGGAAATTCTCGAAATAGAGATCTGGAGATCAATAACATGCGGCTCATCAGGCTCGCTTCTTTTTTGTCGTTCTGGCCGGTCTGGTAATCGGTCCTATGGTTGCGCGTGCTGCGGAGCCAGAAAATACCATGATCATCACGCTCAAGAATGGTGATGTGACCATAGCCCTTCGCCCCGACCTTGCTCCCAAACATGTCGAACAGATCAAAAAACTTGTACGAGAGGGCGCTTACGACAATGTTGCCTTCCACAGGGTGATAGACGGCTTCATGGCACAAACCGGCGATGTACAATTTGGGGATATGAATGACGGATATAATGCCGACGCTGTCGGCACCGGTGGTTCTGAACTGCCGGACCTGCCGGCGGAATTTTCCGACGAACATTTTGTGCGCGGTGTGCTTGGCATGGCCCGTTCCTCGGACCCGAATTCTGCCAACTCACAATTTTTCATCATGTTCGCGCCCGCACCCAACCTGGACAAGAACTACACGATTGTCGGTGAGGTCGAGAGTGGCATGGATCTGGTGGACAACATCAAGAAGGGCGATCAGGCCCAAAATGGATCAGTCAGCGACCCCGATCGTATGATCAAGGTTCGTATCGCGGCTGACAGCAAGTAAATCAGGATTTGAAAGGACATATCGACATGGCAGAAATCAAGGACCGCGAAAACGCGCTCATCCTGGAAACAACCAAGGGTACGATCACGATCGAACTCTTACCCGATCTGGCACCCGGTCATGTTGGTCGCATCAAGGAACTGGCACGCGAAGGTGCTTATGACGGCGTCGTGTTTCACCGCGTCATTGACGGTTTCATGGCGCAGACCGGCGATGTGAAATTCGGCAAATCGGGTGGAGAGGATTTTGCCCCCAGCCGCGCCGGCATGGGCGGTTCCGACAAGCCGGATTTGAAAGCGGAATTTTCCAACGCCAACCACGGACGCGGGACCTGCTCGATGGCGCGGGCTCAGAATCCGAACTCTGCAAACTCGCAGTTCTTCATTTGCTTCGGCGATGCCGCATTCCTGAACCGTCAGTACACTGTTTGGGGGCAGGTCATCGAGGGCATGGACAATGTTGACAATATCAAGCGCGGTGAGCCGGTTCAGGACCCCGACAAGATCGTGTCGATGAAAGTTGCAGCCGACGTGGCCGCCTGAGAGGCAAAATGATCTGGAGCGTGCTCTGGGCTGCCCTTGGTGTGGCAGCCGGTTCTTTTGTGGCTATCCAGGCACCGGTGAATGCAGCCTTGAGCCGTGGACTCGGAATGCCGGTGGCTGCCGCAGCCTCGTCGTTCTTTGCCGGGGCCGTGGCACTCGCCGTGATATCGCTCTTTATCTCGCAAGCGCAGGGCGTCGCCATTAGTTGGCGCGTCCCGCCCTTATGGTTGTTCATAGCAGGCGGTTGCCTTGGCGCGGCTTTTGTAACAGCCATTATAATTTTGACGCCTCGTCTGGGTGCGGCAGCGACCATGGCTTTTGTTGTTGCCGGGCAATTGTTCACTGGAATGCTGGTCGACCGGATCGGTTTTTTGGGATTGGCCGTCCGCGAGATTTCGTTTGGACGTATCGCCGGTGCGGTGTTGTTGCTCGCCGGGGCAATGTTGATCCGGATTTTTTAATATGCGCGTCGATTTGTTCGACTTTGAACTGCCGGAACAACACATTGCACTTCGCCCGGTTGAGCCGCGCGACAGCGCCCGCCTGCTTGTCGTAAAACCAAATGAAGAATTGCAAGACCTTGCGGTAGTCGATTTACCATCGCTGCTCGATGCCGGTGACGTTCTGGTATTCAACGACACCAAGGTCATCCCGGCTCAACTGAAGGGCGTGCGCCGGCGCGGTGAAGCCGCAGCTCAAGTCGAAGCTACGCTGCACATGCGCACAGCGCCCGATCAATGGCTGGCTTTTGTGCGTCCGGGAAAACGGGTCGCTGCGGGCGACAGGGTTCATTTCGGTCACGACGGAAATTCCTGTTTTTTGGGTCAGCTTGACGCGACGGTGATCGAAAAGCGCGATGGCGGCGAAGTCCTTCTTGGTTTCGATGTTTCAGGCCCCTTTCTCGACGAAGCATTGAACGCTGTCGGCCATATTCCGCTGCCGCCCTATATTGCCTCGAAACGCGATGATGACGAGCGCGACCGCCGCGACTACCAGACCATTTATGCCAATGAAGAAGGGGCGGTTGCCGCACCCACGGCCGGGCTTCATTTCACGCCTGAACTGTTTGCCGCGCTGGACGCAAAAGGTATTGAACGGTGTTTTGTCACGCTTCATGTCGGTGCCGGCACCTTCCTGCCCGTAAAGGCGGAAGACACCGCCGATCACAAGATGCACGCCGAAACCGGCGTAGTGCCGCGCCGTGTCGCCGAAACCCTCAATGCGGCCCATGCACGAGGTAGCCGTGTCGTTGCGGTAGGAACGACATCGTTGCGTTTGCTGGAAAGTGCAGCTTGCGAGGATGGAACGATAGAGGAATGGTCCGGCCCGACCGAGATTTTCATTACGCCGGGCTATCGGTTCAGGGCGGTGGACGTGCTGATGACCAATTTCCATTTGCCGCGCTCAACCCTGTTCATGCTGGTTTCGGCATTTTCCGGAATGAAAACGATGCACGATGCCTATCAGCATGCCGTCGAGGATGAATACCGGTTCTATTCCTATGGTGATGCCAGTCTTCTTTTTCGGGAGCAGACCAGTCTTCTTATCGGGAAGAGAAATGACGTCTGACTTTACATTTCGGTTGATCGCAACAGACGGCAACGCACGGCGCGGCGAAGTTTCCATGCCACGCGGCACCATACGCACGCCTGCATTCATGCCCGTGGGGACGGGTGGTACGGTCAAGGCGATGTATATGGATCAGGTGCGTGAACTGGGGGCGGATATCATCCTCGGCAACACCTATCACCTGATGTTGAGGCCGGGGGCCGAACGCGTCGCACGGCTTGGCGGGCTGCACGAATTTGCCAGATGGCCCCATCCGATCCTCACCGACAGTGGTGGATTTCAGGTCATGTCGCTATCAAAACTCAGAAAACTGACGGAAAAGGGCGTTACCTTCCGCTCGCATATAGATGGCGTGACGTACGAGATGTCGCCGGAACGGTCGATAGAAATACAGGGCCTGCTCGATTCCGACATTCAGATGCAGCTTGATGAATGCACGGCGCTACCCGCAACGCCCGACGAAATCGAGCGGGCAATGGAAATGTCGTTGCGTTGGGCGCAGCGCTGCAAGACCGCTTTTGGCGAGCAAAGCGGCAAGGCCATGTTCGGCATCGTGCAAGGTGGCGATAACGCTGAGTTGCGTGTGCGCTCGGCGCAGGCGCTGAAGGCGATGGATTTGAAGGGATATGCCGTCGGCGGGCTGGCAGTGGGTGAACCACAGGCCGTCATGCTCGAAATGCTGGAGATTACATGCCCTGAACTGCCGGTAGACAAGCCGCGCTACCTGATGGGGGTCGGAACGCCGGACGACATCATGAAATCGGTCGCGCGCGGCATTGATATGTTCGACTGCGTCATGCCGACAAGGGCAGGACGCCATGGGCTGGCCTACACCAGGCGCGGCAAGGTCAATCTACGCAATGCGCGCCATGCCGAGGATCATCGTCCGCTGGATGAAGAAAGCAATTGCCCGGCGGCGCGCGATTATAGCAGGGCCTATCTTCACCATCTGGTGCGCTCCCAGGAATCTCTGGGCGCGATGCTTCTGACGTGGAACAATCTGTCTTATTATCAAACGCTTATGCAAGATATTCGCGATGCCATCGAATGCAGCGAATTTGACAAGCGTGCGGCGGAGATCTCGCAGGCGTGGGCGTCAGGTGACATAGCCGCACTTTGAACGGGATCACGCACTCAGCGCGGTCGATGCGCGCAAGCTGCATCCGGTGATCTGAAAGCTGCCATCCGGTTGCAATTCAAGTGTGTAGACCGCCTCATAATCTTTACCATCCGGCCCAACGATCAATACCTGCTGAATGATCGAGGTGGAACTGGTTTCCTGTGATTTGCCGAACGCATAGGTTTGCGGTTTGCGAACTGGCGCGTAAGCCTTGCCAACCATGCTCATGAATATTTCCGGGGTGGGAAACAGCCGCTTGATGTTGGGTGCAGCAAAACTATAGGCCAGCGAACCGTCATTGGCGATGAATGCCTTTAGCTGGCTGTCGATGACCCCTTGTGCTGCCTTGACCTCGGTTTCACCGGCAAATGCCGCCGATGCAAACAGAAAAAGGATGGCTGACAGGGCAAATTGAGCGCGACGCATGCTAGCTCCTCCGAACTTGGTGCCAAGTGGTGACACTATACATACGAACAAAAGCAGGCGCAGGTTTCATCATGGAGAAAAACACCTTGTCTGCCACGCTTGAAAGCTGTCTGGCAGTCTGCGACAAGGACCACACTTCTCTGCAAGCAGGATAGGGCGATGAAAGCGTTTTTCGTACAGATCAAATGTGAACTCGGCAAAGCCTATGACGTCGCCAGCCAATTGGCCGACGCGGAGATCGCTTCGGAAATCTACTCGACTGCCGGACAATACGACTTGCTGGCCAAGTTCTATGTCGAGGACAAGGATGACATTGGCCATTTCGTCAATCAGAAGGTTCAGATCATCCCCGGAATCAAGGACACGTTCACAATGGTGACCTTCCGCGCGTTTTGATGATCGCCTCCAAGGCAGGCTGGCTTCGCACAATAGACCGTTGGTGATGCCTCAATTTCGGGCAATTCACGCGGAACGACGCGCGCGTTCGATAAAATTTCCGATTGCCCTTGCTTTTCTCCCTCTGGACCATCTCTAATAAGGGTCATGGGAGTACGCGATTGACAGCGTTCGATGAAATGCTTCCGGAAACGTCCGGACTAAGACATCCTTATTCAACCTACGATAGTTGGTTGAAGCAGCAAAATCCGGCAAGACTTTCTCAAAAAATGCAGGATGCCGAGCGCGTCTTTCGCAAAACCGGAATAACATTCGCGGTATATGGCGAACAGGAAGCTGCCGAACGATTGATCCCGTTCGACATTGTTCCGCGCATTATCTCAGGCCAGGAATGGCGCCGGCTCGCTCAAGGTATCGAACAGCGTGTGCAGGCGCTGAATGCGTTTCTGGACGATATTTACCACCGCCAGGAAATTCTTCGTGCCGGGCGGATTCCAAAAGAGCTTATTGCGCGAAACGAGGCTTTCCTTCCCGAGATGATAGGTGTTCGCCCGCCTGCCGGTGTCTATACGCACATCATCGGTGTCGACATCGTGCGCATCAGCGAGAACGAATTCTATGTTCTTGAAGACAATGCGCGCACGCCATCGGGCGTGTCATACATGCTGGAAAATCGTGAAACGATGATGCAGCTTTTTCCCGAACTGTTTCAGAAGATCAAGGTTCGGCCGGTAGAAAACTATCCGCAATTGCTGCGTCAATCGCTGGCAGCGGTCAGTCCTGAGGCGGTCAGAAGCAACCCGACGGTCGCCGTGCTGACGCCGGGCAGCTACAATTCCGCCTTTTACGAGCACGCGTTCCTTGCTGATCAGATGGGGGTGGAACTGGTGGAAGGCCAGGATTTGCGCGTCGTCGACGGTCATGTCGCCATGCGCACAACGCAAGGCTACAAACAGATTGACGTGCTCTATCGCCGTGTTGACGATGACTATCTCGATCCACTGACGTTCAATCCGAACTCCACCCTTGGCGTTCCCGGCATCATGGATGTTTATCGTGCCGGCAATATTACCATTGCCAATGCGCCCGGCACCGGCATTGCCGACGACAAGGCGATCTATTCTTACATGCCGGAGATCGTTGAGTTTTATACCGGCCGCAAGGCCATATTGGGCAACATCCCGACATGGCGTTGTTCGGAACCCGATAGCCTGAAATATGTGCTTGAGCATCTCAACGAACTGGTGGTCAAGGAAGTTCATGGCTCTGGCGGATATGGCATGCTGGTTGGCCCGGCAGCGTCGAAGAAGGAGTGTGAGGTTTTTTCGAAAAAACTGGCTGCAAAGCCCTCCAACTATATTGCGCAACCAACTCTGGCGCTTTCGACATGCCCCATTCTGACTAGGAAGGGCCTGGCGCCACGCCATGTTGACCTGCGCCCCTATGTTCTGGTTTCCGACCGCATACAGCTTGTTCCCGGAGGTTTGACGCGAGTTGCGTTGAAACAGGGATCTCTGGTCGTCAATTCATCTCAAGGTGGTGGCACCAAGGACACTTGGGTGCTCGATGACTGATCGCGGCAGGAGAGACAGCTGATGCTTCTGGGGCGCAACGCCAATGGGCTTTACTGGATGAACCGTTATATCGAGCGGGCTGAAAACATGGCGCGCTTGCTGGACGCGGGTCTGCGCATGGCACTGACGCGCGCCCATGACGCTTCCGAAGAATGGACATCGGTGGTGATGAGTGCCGGGGCAGATCACTCTTTCTCACAAAAATACGATGAGTATAGCGCCGCCAATGTCGCGGATTTTCTGCTGCGCGATACTTCCAATCCATCAAGCGTGATGTCGTCGATCGCCACCGCACGCACCAATGCACGCATGGTGCGAACCGCATTGACCCGCGAAACATGGGAAAGCATCAACGAAGCATGGATGTCGCTGAAAAGAATGCTGGCCAAGCCGATCGACGAACGTGATCTTCCCGCAGTACTCGATGCGATCAAGCGGGAAACGGCGCTTATTCGCGGCGCGTTTTACGGGACGATGCTTCGCAATGAGAAATTCAACTTTTCACAACTTGGCACCTATCTGGAACGTGCCGACAACACGGCGCGCATTCTTGACGTAAAATATTACGTACTTTTGCCCTCCGTCTCATGGATTGGGTCGTCGCTCGACAGCACCCAATGGGAATCGATCTTGCGCTCGGTTTCAGCGCATCGCTCCTATCGCTGGAACTATGAGGCGACCTACAAGCCCACCAATATCGCCGATTTTCTTATTCTCAATGTTCGCATGCCTCGGTCTCTGGCGTTTTGCTACCGCTTCGTCACTGAACATCTTCAATTCATCGACGACGACTATGGCGAGCGCCATCCGTGCCATGAAACAACGGAGCGAATACGAACCATGCTCAAGGTTGGCTCGGTCAAGGAAATATTCGATATCGGATTGCATGAATTTCTGAGCGACTTCATTCAGGCTAACACGAAGGTCGGCGCGCAGATTGCGCAAGACTACCGGTTCAACTGAGGCTGGCATGCGGCTGAAAATTACCCATCGAACCGAATACCACTATGACGCACCGGTTCAGTACGGACTGCAACGATTGCGGTTGAACCCGGCAAGCGGGCCGACACAAACGGTGGTCTCTTGGGGGCTGAATATTGAAGGCGCACATGAGGAAGTACAATTTCTCGATCAGTTTTCCAATGAAACGCGCCTGATCAGCATTGAAGGTGATCCACGCCTGATTGTGGTGGAAGCGACCGGCATGGTGGAAACCAAGGATACAGCCGGTGTCTACGGACTTCATTACGGGTTTGCGCCACTCTGGTTGTTTTGCAGCGAAACGCCATTAACAGCCCCTGGAGCCAGGATACGCGCATTGGCTGCGTCCATTGAAGCGGGAGCCGATGTTGAACGCCTGCATGCGCTAATGAAAACAATTGCTTCGCAGGTGGTTTATACGACCGGTTCAACGTCGGCCCAGACGCTTGCCGAGGATGCGCTCGCGTTGGGCACCGGCGTTTGTCAGGATCACAGCCATATTTTCGTAGCCGCGGCGCGAACCATGGGTTTTCCGGCCCGCTATGTGAGCGGATATCTGATGATGAATGACGTCGTCGATCAGGTAGCAAGCCATGCGTGGGCAGAAGCGCATGTGCCTGGTCTTGGATGGGTGGCTTTCGATGCCTCCAATGGCATCTCACCGGATGAGCGCTATGTGCGGATCGCCATTGGACGCGACTATCGCGAAGCAACGCCAGTATCGGGAATCCGGTTTGGACAAGCGCAGGAACGGCTTGCAGTCTCTCTCATGGTAGAGCAGTAATCCGCCGACAAGGTGCGCTAGAAGAGATTCCATGACCTATTGCGTTGGATTGAGGGTTGACCACGGGTTGGTGTTCATGTCGGACACCCGCACCAATGCAGGGATGGATTCGATTTCCACGTTCCCGAAGATGCATGTGTGGGAACAGCCGGGCGAGCGCGTCATCGTTTTGATGTCTGCCGGCAATCTTGCGACCACCCAAGCCGTCGTGAGCTTGCTCGACGAACGAAGCAAGGCGATTGAGGACCGTCATTCCACGGTGCTTGAAACCCCTTCGATGTACCAAACGGCCCGCGTGGTTGGAGACACCGTCAAGGAGGTTATCGCCAGTTCTTCTATCGAAGGTCAAAAAGCTGAGGCGCACTTCAATGCATCGTTCATTCTCGGCGGCCAAATCAAAGGCAACGCGCCACGCCTGTTCATGATCTATCCAGAAGGAAATTTCATCGAGGCCAGCGATGACACGCCATTTTTCCAGATAGGCGAGACCAAATATGGCAAGCCAATTCTGGTAAGGGCCTATGAGAAAACGATGACCTTCGCTGAATGTGTGAAGCTTATGCTTGTTTCTTTCGACTCGACGCTAAAGTCCAACCTTTCCGTCGGTTTGCCGCTCGATCTTCTCTACTATGAAAATGACGCCTTCAAGGTAGCCTTGAAGAAGCGCATCGGACAGGACGATGCGTATTATCGCGAAATTTCGGATGGCTGGTCAAATGCACTGAAAGAGGCATTCCAGAAACTTCCCGACTATCCCAAATAACCCGACGATCCCAAATAGATTGCGTACGACAATTCAGGCGGGTCTTGTCTGAAGATATTGAGGCAGCACGCTTTAAGTCGTTGTTTTAATTCATACCATCGCGCAATAAAACGTTGCGCACTTTTGGTTGATACGCATTGGGGCGGCCGGGCAATTCAATTTGAAGCTGAATCGCCCAAAATGGTCATCGAAACCACCCAGTGCCACGCCTGAAATATTCAAACCGAATTGCCGGTCGGTTTATCCGTGCGAATGACAGGTTTCCTTTAGCCGGCTTGTCACTGGTCATGGCTTTCGTTTTAGGTTAAAGCAAGAAGAAACGAAAACAAGAGGCCATTCCATGTACCTGCCACCGCGCCATATCGAGATTATCCAGTTGGCCAAGGATAAGGGAAAGGTGCTGGTCGATGATCTGGCAGCGCATTTTTCGGTAACACCACAGACAATCCGCAAGGATCTCAACGACCTATGCGATCAGCGGCTGTTGAGCCGCGTTCATGGCGGGGCACTCTTTCCCTCCGGTATAGAGAATATGGAATATGAAGCGCGGCGCAAGATCGCCGCCGAAGAGAAAGAAGCGATCGGGCGCGCTGCTGCCCGTCTTATTCCCGATAGCGCGTCCCTGTTCATCAATATTGGGACCACGACCGAGTGTGTCAGCAACGCACTCCTCGATCATTCGGGGCTGATGGTGATTACGAATAACATCAATGTTGCCAACAGGATGCGCGTTTATCCTTCAATTGAAGTTGTCATCGCTGGTGGCGTCGTTCGTGGTTCCGATGGCGGTGTTGTGGGGGAGGCTGCGGTCGATTTCATCAAGCAGTTCAAGGTCGATTATGCGGTGATCGGCGTCTCGGCGATTGACCACGATGGAGCATTACTTGATTTCGATTTTCGCGAAGTGAAAGTCGCGCAGGCAATCATCGCCAATGCCAGGCATGTAATCCTTGTCTCCGACCGCACCAAATTCGAACGTACCGCACCGGTGCGCATCGGCCATCTTTCTCAAGTCCACACGCTGATCACCGATCGATGCGAGATCGGCTCCATACGTGAGATATGTGGGGAAAACGACGTTCAGTTGATTGAAACCAAGGACTTGTGATGTCCTGCAATAGGAAATTTCAATCGATTTTAGAATTTCGTTTGACATTCATTTCATTTTCGAAATAATCCTCTTATGGTTTCATATGTGCCGACGGGGTGGCGTGTGTGATGCCTTGGGAGGATTTCTTGGACACATCTGCGATCCATGACATCGTTGTCATTGGCGGCGGCATCAATGGCTGCGGTATAGCGCGTGACGCTGCGGGGCGCGGCTACTCGGTATTGCTTGCCGAGATGAACGATCTGGCCAGTGGCACATCATCAGGATCGACCAAGCTCATTCACGGTGGGTTGCGCTATCTGGAATTCTACGAGTTCCGCCTGGTACGCGAAGCGTTGATGGAGCGTGAAGTGCTATGGCGCAATGCGCCGCATATTATCTGGCCGATGCGGTTTGTCCTGCCCTATACAAAGGGGCTGCGTCCTGCCTGGATGCTGCGCCTCGGATTGTTTCTTTACGACTATATCGGCGGGCGCAAATTGCTGCCGCCGACCCGCACGCTCGATATGCACACGGATGCGGCGGGCAAGCCTTTGCGCCCGTTGTTTTCCAAGGCATTCGAATATTCGGATGGCTGGGTCAACGATGCCAGGCTGGTTGCGTTGAATGCGCGCGACGCCGCCGACCGAGGCGCAACCATCCGCACGCGAACGAAGGTTGTCGGTGCCCGCCGGGATGACGGCATATGGGTGGTGGAACTGGAAGATTGCCGCTCCAATAAACGCGAAGAAGTTAGAGCAAAGCTGCTCGTAAATGCGGCTGGCCCGTGGGTCGATCACTTCCTCGCGGAGGCGGTGGGCCGCAATGATGTTCACAATGTTCGCCTTGTTCAGGGCAGTCATATCGTGGTGCCGAGAAAATTCGACGATCCGCGTGCCTATTTTTTCCAGAACAAGGATGGCCGCATTATTTTTGCAATTCCTTATGAAGAGGAATTCACGCTGATTGGCACGACCGACAAGGACTATACGAGCGATCCGCATGATGTGAAAATCAGCGATGCGGAAATCGACTATCTGTGTGATGCCGCCAGTGAATATTTCGCTGAACCTGTCAAGCGCGCCGACATTGTGTGGACCTATTCGGCGGTTCGTCCGCTTTACGATGATGGGGCCTCGAAGGCACAGGAAGCAACGCGCGACTACGTTCTCAAAGTCGATGGTGGTGAAAAAGATGTGCCGCTTCTCAATGTTTTTGGCGGCAAGATCACCACATATCGCCGGCTTGCCGAAACCATGCTCGAAAAGATCGAGGGCTTTCTCGGCAAGCGTGGCAAACGCTGGACGGCCGATGCCCCGCTTCCCGGCGGCGATTTCCCCGCCCAGGGGTTCGACGATGAAGTTGCCCGGCTGAAGACGCAATACCCGTTTCTCGAAGCAGGTCATGCGCGCCGTCTGGTAAGACTATATGGCACGCGCGCGCGCGTTTTGCTTGGCGAGGCCAGGTCTAATGCCGATCTCGGCCAGTGTTTCGGTGCCGATCTCTATGAGGCGGAAGTGCGCTACCTTGTCGATAATGAGTGGGCGATGACCGCAGAAGACATATTGTGGCGAAGAACAAAGCGTGGGCTTCGCTTTAGCAACGAGCAGTCAACCGCGCTTGACGAGTTTTTACGAGGATTGACAAGCCGCCATATCGCTGCGGCTGAATAGATGAAGTTGGAGTGAGAGTTCAAATGCTGGAACTCAGAAATGTTTCGAAAGTCGTAGGTGGCGACAAGCATATAACCAATGTGTCGCTTGCGCTTGAGCATGGATCATTGA
This sequence comes from Mesorhizobium sp. G2-6-1, assembly GCF_055809095.1. Lineage (NCBI taxonomy): Bacteria > Pseudomonadati > Pseudomonadota > Alphaproteobacteria > Hyphomicrobiales > Phyllobacteriaceae > Mesorhizobium > Mesorhizobium sp. G2-6-1. The sequence goes on along the minus strand of NZ_CM147896.1, from coordinate 3,721,336 downwards.
ACGTGCTGTTGGGCCCAACCCTTTCCGGCAAGACCAGCCTGATGAGGCTGATGGCCGGGTTGGATGTCCCGACCAGCGGTTCGGTCTGGTTTGATGGCAAGGATGTAACCGGCATGCCGGTGCAAAAGCGCAATATCGCCATGGTCTACCAGCAGTTCATCAACTATCCGGCAATGACGGTCTATGAGAACATTGCATCGCCGTTGCGTGTCGCGGGTGTGGATAAGGCGAAGATTGACAGCGAGGTTCGTCAGGCCGCAGAGCTTCTCAAACTGACCCCGTTCCTGGACAGGACACCGCTCAATCTCTCCGGCGGCCAACAGCAGCGCACCGCGTTGGCGAGAGCGATTGTGAAAAATGCTGGCCTGGTTCTGCTCGATGAGCCGCTGGCAAATCTCGACTACAAATTGCGCGAAGAAATGCGTGAGGAACTGCCGAAGATTTTTGCCGAGGCAGGTACGATCTTCGTCTATGCAACCACCGAGCCGCATGAAGCATTGCTGCTTGGCGGAAATACGGCGACGCTTTCGCAAGGCAGGGTGACGCAATTCGGGTCAACCATCGAGGTGTTTCGCAAGCCCGTCGATCTGGTGACGGCCAGGACATTTTCCGATCCACCTCTCAACACCATAAGCCTTGCCAAGAAAGGTCGGAATTTTCTGCTCGACGGTGCGGTAGACCTGCCGGTTCCCGATGCATTTTCAGGCATTGCCGATACACAATATACGATTGGCTTCCAGCCCCACCATCTTTCACTTGAGAAGAAGACCGACGGTGCGGTCCCCGTGCAGGCAAAGGTTTCCATGACCGAGATCACGGGTTCGGAAAGCTTCATTCATCTCGATTTCGCCGACGCACGCTGGGTGATGCTGACACATGGTATCCGCCAGTTTGAAACGGATACCGAGATCGAGGTTTTCATCGATCCGCGACATATCATGATTTTCGACGCCAGCGGTGGTGCGGTTGCTGCGCCCAAGCAAGCGGCATAGGAGGCGCGCAGTGGCACGCATCGACGTCAATCATATCCGTCACTCTTATTTGCCTGATCCGCAAGATGATGCTGATTTTGCGCTCAAGGAAGTGCATCACACATTTAAGGACGGCGGAGCCTATGCGCTGTTAGGGCCATCCGGCTGTGGCAAGACGACATTGCTCAACATCATTTCAGGTCTGCTTCATCCCTCGCACGGCGAATTGCTTTTCGACGGCAAGGACGTGACCAATCTGTCGACGCAGGAGCGCAACATCGCGCAGGTCTTCCAGTTTCCCGTCATCTACGACACCATGACCGTCTACGACAATCTGGCCTTCCCATTGCGCAATCGCGGCGTCCAGGAAGCAGATGTCGATCGCAAGGTGCGCGAGACGCTCGACATGATAGATCTGAGCGATTGGGCCAGACGCAAGGCGCGCGGATTGACGGCTGACCAGAAGCAGAAGATTTCGCTGGGCCGGGGGCTGGTGCGTTCCGATGTCAACGCCATTTTGTTCGATGAACCGCTCACCGTCATCGACCCGCACATGAAATGGATTTTACGCTCGCAGTTGAAGCGCCTTCATCGCCGTTTCGGCTATACGATGGTCTATGTCACGCATGATCAAACCGAAGCTCTGAGTTTCGCCGATCATGTCGTGGTCATGTACGATGGCCAGATCGTGCAGATCGGGACGCCCGCCGAGTTGTTTGAACGCCCGCGCCATACTTTCGTTGGCTATTTCATCGGCTCGCCGGGCATGAATGTCATGCCCGTAACCATCGAGGGGTCAAAGGCCAAGCTCGGCGCGCAGGAAATTCTCCTGCCGGGTGCTCCGCAAGCATCGGGCGACGGAATGGAACTCGGCATTCGCCCTGAATATATCAGCCTTGGGTCTGAAGGGTTTCCGGTAACGGTAACGAAGGTCGAGGACGTAGGTCGTCACAAGGTTGTACGCGCAAATCTGGAGGGGCGCGAGATTGCTGCCGTTATCGGCGAGGATAGCTCTATCCCTGCCGATCCCAAGGTGCTGTTCGATCCTGCCGGCATCAACATTTACGCCAATTCATGGCGCGTCGAGATGGGAGCCTGACATGGAAAAAACATGGAACAACAAGGCTTGGTTTCTGGTGCTGCCGGTGTTGGTTCTGGTCGCGTTCTCGGCCGTGATCCCCTTGATGACTGTCGTCAATTATTCCATTCAGGATACATTCGGCAACAATCAGTTCTTCTGGGCCGGAACCGAATGGTTCCAGGAATTGCTCGTCTCATCCCGCTTCTGGCAAGCAATGATCCGCAACCTGATTTTCTCGTTCATTATATTGGCGATTGAGGTTCCGCTTGGCATTTTCATCGCTCTGAATATGCCGAAAAAAGGATGGGGCGTACCGGTTTGCCTCGTACTCATGGCGTTGCCGCTGCTTATCCCGTGGAACGTGGTTGGCACGATCTGGCAGGTATTCGGCCGCAACGATATTGGCTTGTTCGGCTATTATCTGAATGCAATCGGCATCGACTACAATTACGTTCAAGACCCGTTTGATGCCTGGGTGACGGTTATCATCATGGACGTCTGGCATTGGACGAGCCTCGTCGTGCTGCTTTGCTATGCTGGCCTCGTCTCGATCCCGGATGCATTTTATCAAGCTGCCAAGATCGATGGCGCTTCGCGCTGGTCGGTTTTCCGCTTCATCCAACTCCCGAAAATGCAACGCGTGCTGCTGATTGCGGTGCTGCTGCGTTTCATGGATAGTTTCATGATTTACACTGAACCATTTGTGGTGACGGGCGGTGGTCCCGGCAACTCCACGACGTTCCTTTCGATTGACCTCGTCAAGGTGGCGCTTGGGCAGTTCGATCTCGGCCCGGCGGCTGCGATGTCGCTCGTCTACTTCCTCATCGTGCTGCTTCTGTCATGGGTGTTCTATACGGTCATGACCAACTATGACGCGGAGCGCTGACATGACGGGTGCCAACGAAAGAACCGAGCGCGAAGCAACAAGTGGAACTGACTTTGCCAAGCCGCAAAGCAGTAGCATTTCACAAGATGAAATTACCCGCCGCATGCGCCGTCGTGGTGAAGAATCGCGGTGGTGGTGGCTGGTACCAACGATCTACATCATTGTGCTGATGCTGCCGATCTATTGGCTTGTAAACATGAGTTTCAAGACCAATGGGGAGATCGTCAACTCGCTGACGCTTTACCCTCACGCCCCGACATTGCGTAACTACCGGATCATATTCACCGACGCGTCATGGTATTCAGGTTACATCAATTCGATCACCTATGTGGTTATGAACATGGTGATTTCCGTCTCCGTCGCATTGCCCGCTGCCTATGCATTTTCGAGATATAGGTTCCTCGGCGACAAGCACCTTTTCTTCTGGCTTTTGACCAATCGGATGGCGCCGCCGGCGGTCTTTGCATTGCCGTTTTTCCAACTCTATTCGGCATTTGGCTTGATCGACACCCATATCGCGGTCGCGCTGGCGCACTGCCTGTTCAATGTGCCCCTGGCTGTCTGGATCCTCGAAGGCTTCATGTCGGGTGTTCCCAAGGAGATCGACGAAACGGCCTATATTGACGGCTATTCGTTCCCGCGCTTTTTCGTCAAGATTTTCATGCCGTTGATTGCAAGCGGCATTGGGGTCGCGTGCTTCTTCTGTTTCATGTTCTCCTGGGTCGAGCTGCTGATCGCGCGCACGCTGACCACCACCGATGCCAAGCCGATCGCCGCCATCATGACGCGTACGGTTTCTGCATCGGGCATGGACTGGGGGCTGCTCGCCGCGGCCGGCGTGCTCACCGTGGTGCCGGGCGCATTGGTGATCTGGTTTGTCCGAAACTACATCGCCAAGGGCTTTGCCCTGGGGAGGGTATGACCATGAATTTCGATCTGTCGTGGATGGCATGGACGTTGCCAACCGCCATTTTCTTCATCGTCATCGCCTTGCTTCTGCTCGGCATGAGCGCATGGGAATATGTTTCTCCGGGCGGAAATCCTCGTGTCGGCGTGCTGCGTTTTGAAACGACGCGCGGCGACCGCCTGTTCGTATCGCTGCTTGGCAGCGCCTTTATCCATCTCGCTTGGTTGGGCCTTGTTGGGTCAAATCTGTGGTGGGCTCTCGCTCTCTCCGTAGTCTACGCCATTGGGGTGTTTCGCTACGTATAGAGGGAGAAATTGTTGGAATGGCCGCATGCCGGCGACCATTCCGATCGCACGTAGAACTTAATCTGTGGAGGACACTTATGCGACGGCAACTTTTAACATCCACGACGGCCCTTGCCCTCTTGCTTGGCATTGGTAATGCCTATGCAGGCATGGACGAGGCAAAAACCTTTCTTGACAAAGAGATAGGTGACCTTTCGACGCTATCGCGCGCCGATCAGGAAAAGGAAATGCAATGGTTCATCGATGCCGCCAAGCCATTTGCCGGTATGGATATCAAGGTGGTGTCGGAAACACTGACCACCCATGATTATGAATCGAAGGTGCTGGCACCTGCATTTACAGCCATAACCGGCATCAAGGTCACCCATGACCTTCTGCAGGAAGGCGATGTGGTCGAAAAAATCCAGACTCAGATGCAAACGGGGCAAAACCTCTATGACGGCTGGGTCAATGATTCGGACCTGATCGGCACGCATTGGCGTTACAAGCAGGTCCGCAACCTGACTGACTGGATGGCAAACGAGGGCAAGGACGTTACCGATCCGATGCTCGATCTGAACGATTTTATCGGCACCTCGTTCACCACGGCGCCTGACAAGAAGCTCTACCAGCTTCCCGATCAGCAGTTCGCGAACCTCTACTGGTTCCGCTATGACTGGTTCAACGACCAGAAGAACAAGGACGATTTCAAAGCCAAATACGGTTACGATCTGGGCGTTCCGGTCAATTGGTCTGCCTATGAGGACATCGCCGAGTTCTTCACCGGTCGCGAAATCGACGGCAAGAAAGTCTATGGCCATATGGATTATGGCAAAAAGGACCCGTCGCTGGGTTGGCGGTTCACCGACGCCTGGTTGTCGATGGCCGGCAATGGCGACAAGGGTCTGCCGAACGGCTTGCCGGTCGACGAATGGGGCATCAAGGTCAACGATAAGTCCCAACCAGTCGGCTCGTGCGTGGCGCGCGGTGGCGATACCAATGGTCCGGCAGCCGTTTACTCGATCCAGAAATATCTCGACTGGTTGAAGGCCTATGCACCTGAAGAAGCACAGGGCATGACCTTTTCCGAAAGCGGGCCGGTTCCTGCACAGGGTGCAATCGCCCAGCAGATTTTCTGGTATACCGCCTTCACCGCCGACATGGTCAAGCCGGGTCTGCCCGTCATGAATGAGGATGGCACGCCGAAATGGCGCATGGCACCTTCACCGCATGGCGTCTACTGGAAGGACGGCATGAAGCTTGGGTATCAGGACGTTGGCTCCTGGACGTTGATGAAATCAACGCCGGAAGATCGTGCCAAGGCTGCATGGCTCTATGCGCAGTTCGTGACATCAAAGACTGTGGACGTGAAGAAAAGCCATGTTGGCCTGACCTTCATTCGCGACTCCACGATCCACGACAAGAGCTTCACCGAACGTGCGCCGAAGCTTGGTGGACTGATAGAGTTCTATCGTTCGCCTGCGCGTGTCCAGTGGTCGCCGACCGGCACCAATGTGCCTGATTATCCGAAGTTGGCACAACTCTGGTGGCAGGCAATCGGTGACGCATCGTCGGGAGCAAAAACAGCTCAGGCGGCGATGGACTCACTATGTGCGGCACAGGAAAAGGTCATGGGCCGCATCGAGAAGTCCGGCGTTCAGGGCGATATCGGACCGAAGCTCGCCGAAGAGCACGATCTTGAATATTGGAACAAGGATGCCGTTTCCAAGGGCAATCTTGCACCACAGCTCAAGATCGCCAACGAAAAGGAAAAGCCGATGACCGTCGATTATGACGAACTGGTCAAAAGCTGGCAGAAGTAATCTATATGCGGGCTGATTGGTCCGTATAGTAGGCTTAGCGGGGAGGCGGTGTCGTATCGCCTCCCTCATCTATACTGGGAGGATGGAATGACCGGTTTCGTGTTGGCGATTGACCAGGGAACGACTTCGACCCGCGCCATTGTTTTCGATGCCGAGATGAAAATCGTCGGCACCGGACAGATGGAATTTACGCAGCATTATCCGGCGTCCGGTTGGGTCGAGCACGATCCCGAGGAAATCTGGACAAGTGTTGTCTCGACGGTAAAGACGGCGTTGAAAAAGGCGAAATGCAAGGCATCCGATATTGCCGCCATCGGCATTACCAACCAGCGTGAAACCGTTGTCATATGGGACAGGCAAACCGGCAAGCCACTGCACAACGCCATTGTCTGGCAGGATCGGCGAACCGCACCGCTATGCGCGAAGCTGAAAAAGCAAGGGTTGGAACAAAAATTCAGTCGCAAGACCGGCCTGCTGCTCGACCCTTATTTCTCGGGCACAAAAATTTCCTGGATGCTGGACAAGGTAAAAGGCTCGCGAAAGCGCGCGGAGAAAGGCGAACTGCTCGCCGGAACCATCGACACGTTCCTCATCTGGCGCTTGACGGGTGGCAAGGTGCACGCAACGGATGCCACCAATGCGTCACGCACGCTCGTCTATAACATCGAGAATAACCAGTGGGACGACGAACTTCTGGATATTCTGAAAATCCCGGCAAAGATGATGCCAAGCGTAAAAGATTGCGCTGACAACTTTGGAATCACGGAAAAAAACCTGTTTGGGGCGCAGATAAAAATTCTCGGTGTTGCAGGCGACCAGCATGCGGCAGCGATCGGGCAAGCATGTTTTCTACCGGGAATGCTGAAGTCGACATATGGCACGGGGTGCTTCGCATTGCTCAACACCGGCAGCGATCTTGTGCGATCGAAAAACCGCTTGCTGACCACCATCGCATATCGGTTGAACGGAAAAACCACCTATGCGCTTGAAGGCTCCATTTTTATTGCAGGTGCGGCGGTGCAATGGTTGCGCGACGGCTTGAAGATTATCGCCAAGGCCGATGAAACAGGCCGTTTGGCGCAAAAGGCTGATCCCACACAATCTGTGTATCTCGTGCCTGCTTTCGTCGGCTTGGGCGCACCGCACTGGGACGCCAATGCGCGAGGTGCGATTTTTGGGCTCACCCGCAATTCGGGACCAGCCGAATTTGCCAGCTCCACACTGGAGTCGGTTGCCTATCAGACGCGCGATCTGCTTGACGCCATGCACAAGGACTGGAAGAGACGCACCGCGAAGACCGTGCTTCGTGTTGACGGAGGTATGGTTGCTTCCGATTGGACGATGCAACGCCTTGCCGATATTCTCGATGCGCCGGTGGATCGCCCGACGGTTCTGGAAACGACAGCACTTGGTGCAGCCTGGCTCGCAGGTTCAAAGGCTGGCGTTTGGCCAAAGGCGAAAGAGTTCGCCAAGGCCTGGGCACTCGATCATCGTTTTACGCCTGAGATGGAACCCGCTTTGCGCAAGGCCAAGCTCAAGGGTTGGCGTGATGCGGTGCGCCGCACATTGAGCTAGTGTCCCGATTGTGAAATTCGTTTGGGAAGCCGATATCGACAATGTAACGAACTTCAAAACCACCAAACTAGAAATGACAATAAATATGCTTTCTCACGATGGTCAGCAGGCTTGATTTTCTGTCATTTCAGTAAGGAATCACGTAAGTTATTTCCAGACGTGAAAGATCCCGCATGACACGAATTGCCTACGTGAATGGGCGCTACCTTGCCCACAAGAATGCCTGTGTGCATATTGAAGATCGCGGGTATCAACTCAGCGACGGGGTCTATGAGGTCTGTGAGGTGTCGCGCGGGTTCATCATCGACATGACCCGCCATCTCGACAGGCTGGACCGCTCGCTGGGCGAGCTTGAAATTGCCTGGCCGCTAAGTCGCTCCGCGCTCATTGTCGTCATGCGTGAGGTGATCCGCCAAAATCGCACGCGAAATGGTCTCGTCTATCTCCAGATAACCAGAGGTGTTGCACGCCGCGACCATGCTTTTCCGGCGCCCGGCACAAAGCCATCGCTGGTTGTGACGGCGAAAAGCATCAATCCCGAGGCGTCTGAGAAGAAAGCGCAACTCGGCGTCAAAGTGATTACCGTTCCAGAGAACCGCTGGGACAGGGTGGATATCAAGAGTGTCGGATTGTTGCCGAACGTTCTTGCCAAGCAAAAGGCGAAGGAAGCCGGAGCCTACGAGGCATGGTTCGTGGATGCTGACGGCATCGTCAAGGAAGGTGCATCGACCAACGCATGGATTATCACCAGGGAAGGTGTGCTGGTAACGCGCCCGGCCGATCACGGGATTTTGCGTGGAATAACCCGGACTACACTTTTCGAGGTGGCAGCCAAACTCGGCTTCAAGGTAGAAGAACGAGGATTTTCGGTGGCGGAAGCAAAAGCAGCTAGGGAGGTTTTCATGTCCTCTGCAACGACGATTGCATTGCCGATAGTCTCCATCGACGGCGAAACAATCGCCAACGGCCACCCGGGTTCAATGACACTTTCCTTGCGCCAAGCCTTTTTTGACGTTGCAGAAAAAGTCCGGCCTGATAACCGCAAAGGTGGAAAGTATATCAATATGTCTCATTCTGATTGTCGCAACTTGTGGCAGCGGTGTTTGTGAGGTTAGCCTGCGTAGAATTCAAGCGGCGCACTGACAAGCAAATTGAACGGGATCTGGCGGAAGACAAGAATAATGGCGGAACGTTCGCAAAATCTCCAGGATCTGTTCCTGAATTCGGTTCGCAAGAGCAAGAATCCACTTACTATCTTCCTTATAAACGGCGTAAAACTTACCGGAGTGGTCACATCCTTTGACAATTTCTGCGTCCTGCTCCGGCGCGACGGGCATTCCCAGCTTGTCTATAAACACGCTATTTCCACGATCATGCCGAGCCAGCCGGTTCAGATGTTCGATGGTGAGGAAAGCCAGGGCGACTGATTGACGCGCGCGAATGATGGCGTAGGTAAATCGGGTTCACGCTCTGGCAGCAATGTCGGTGTCGACGAGAAACAACCGACTCGTGCGGTTGTTGTCGTACCTGTCATTACCCGGCAATCCCAGAATTTCGACGATACTGGTCGCCAGCGCAGCACGCGGTCCGGCGATGCGCGCCGCGAAGAGGCGGTCGGCCTCGCCCGAGCCATTGGCCTCGATCCTGTTCATACGGCAGTCGTTACTGTGAACGATCCGCGCCCCGCGACCCTTTTGGGGCGTGGGAAAGTCGCTGAACTCGTTGAGATTGTGCAAGAAAATCACGCCGAACTCGTCATCGTTGACCATCCATTGACGCCGGTTCAACAGCGCAATCTCGAAAAAGAGATGAATGCCAAGGTCCTGGATAGAACCGGACTGATCCTCGAAATTTTCGGTGAACGTGCCCGCACCAAGGAAGGCACCTTGCAGGTGGAACTTGCCCATCTCAACTACCAGAAGGGTAGATTGGTAAGAAGCTGGACCCATCTCGAACGCCAACGAGGCGGCTCGGGCTTTTTGGGTGGTCCCGGTGAAACGCAGATCGAGGCTGATCGGCGCGCGCTGCAAGACAAGATCGTCAAGCTCAAGCGCGAACTTGAGACCGTGCGTCGGACGCGCGAACTGCACCGGGCCAAGCGCAAAAAGGTGCCATTTCCCGTGGTGGCGATCGTTGGCTACACCAATGCCGGAAAATCAACGCTGTTCAACAAGCTGACCGGGGCAGGGGTGTTGGCTGAGGATATGCTTTTTGCAACTCTTGACCCGACGCTTCGCCGCCTGCGTCTGCCTCATGGCACGCCCATTATCCTTTCCGATACGGTGGGTTTCATCTCCGATCTGCCGACTCATCTGATTGCTGCTTTTCGGGCAACCCTTGAAGAAGTGGTTGAAGCCGATCTCGTAATCCACCTGCGCGATATTTCCGATCCCGACTCCGCAGCGCAAGCTGAGGACGTGGAGCACATCCTTGCTGATCTCGGCGTAGACGCGACGGATGACAAGCGCGTTATCGAGGTCTGGAACAAGATCGATCTGCTGGATGAAAACGGGCGTACGCAGCTTTCATATGAAGGCGGTGATCGTGCCAACTCGGCACCGATAGCCATTTCCGCTGTGACGGGCGCAGGGCTCGACCAACTTGCAGCCAAGATTGAAACAATGGTGTCCGGCGCACTTTCATCCATCACGGTGACGCTCACACCGAGCCAAATGGGACTGGTCGATTGGCTCTACCGCAATGGCGATGTTGTCTCACGATCCGACAATGAAGACGGCAGCGTGACCATCACATTGAATGCAACGCAAAGCGCATGTGATGAAATCAGGACGAAGCTGCGCGACGCGAACGCATTTTCAGCCTAATTTTTTTACAATTTCATTGTGGTTTGCGTTTCTTCGCCCCCTCTGTCCTGCCGGACATCTCCCCCTCAGGTGGGGAGATTGGCCAAACGCCATTGATGACACTTGTCGCGCAAGGTTGGTGGTTGGCGAAAGACAAAAAAACGAAGCCTGATCTTCCCCCTTGAGGGGGAGATGCCACTCCTAGACCGACTTGGCAGGACAGAAGGGGGTATTATCGGCTGAGATGGCCGCAGAATTGAATGCGCAATCGGTATTGTTAATCTGAAGCCTTGGCTTCCTGCCACAATGCTTCCATCTCATCCAGCGATGCCGACTCTAACGATCTGCCAGCTTTTTCGAGCGCGCGCTCCACATAGTGGAAACGCCTGCGAAATTTCTCGTTGGTCCCGCCAAGGGCTGCTTCTGAATCAATTTTCAAATGGCGGCCGAGATTGACGAAGGCAAAAAGCGTATCGCCGAATTCGTCTTTGATTGAAGCCGTGTCGCCTTTGGAGAGTGCTTCACGCAACTCACCGATTTCTTCTTCAATCTTGTCGAGTATCGGTTCGGATTCGCTCCAATCGAAACCGATGCGCGCAGATTTTTCCTGAAGCTTCAAGGCGCGTGTCAATGCCGGAAAGGCAAGCGGGATGCTGTCGAGAAAGCCCTTGCCATTGTCTTCGGGTTCAAGCCCGCGTGCCAGTCTGGCGTTACGTTTCCCGGCTTTTTCTTCTGTCTTGATCTTCTCCCACATGCCTTTTGCCATGCCGGCATTGCGGGCCTGTTCGTCACCGAAGACATGGGGATGTCGGCGGATCATCTTGGTGGTGATCGCTTTCACCACATCGGCAAAGGCAAATTCGCCGGATTCTTCAGCTATGCGGGCGTGATAGACAACCTGGAGCAAAAGGTCGCCAAGCTCCTCACGCAAATCTTCGATATCAGCGCGCGCAATAGCATCGGCAACCTCATACGCCTCTTCTATCGTGTAGGGTGCGATTGTCTCGAAATTCTGCTCGACATCCCACGGGCAACCGGTTTGCGGATCGCGCAATGCCGCCATGATTTCGATCAGACGGGAGATGTCGCCGGAAGATTTCATCGTCAGTCGAGAACCGAAACTATCGCTTTTGCCAGCTTGTCCAGACCATCCTCGGGCAATCCGGCGACGTTAATGCGGCTGTCTCCAACCATATAAACGCCATGTTCGGTGCGAAGGCGCTCCACCTGCTCTTCCGAAAGGCCAAGCCGCGAGAACATGCCGCGATGGTGCGCGACAAAATCGAAACGATCGGAATTGGATTGGCGACGCAAGGCATCGGCAAAATCCCGCCGCAGCCTGAGCATGCGTTGGCGCATGGCGTTTAATTCCGCCTCCCATTCGGCGCGAAGGGCAGGGTCTTCCAAAACAATGCGTACCGCTGCTGCGGCGTGATCTGGCGGCATCGAGTACAAGGTTCTCGCCGCAGATAGCATATGGCTCATCGCGATATCGGCCTCTGCCCCGGTCTTGCCCATGACCATGGCTGCGCCAACGCGGTCCCGGTAAACTGCGAAGTTCTTCGAGCAACTGGCAGCGACGACCATTTCCGGCATCTTGTCAGCAAGGATACGAAGGCCCCGTGCGTCGGCATCGAGACCTTCGCCGAACCCTTGGTAGGCTATATCGATGAATGGCAAGAGAGCGTGTTCGTTTAACAAATCACCAACCACTGTCCATTGCGCGGCGTCGAGATTGGCACCGGTGGGATTGTGACAGCAGCCATGAAGCAGAACGATATCGCCGCGCTCGGCTTTCTTCAGCGTTGCCATCATCGCATCGAAACGTACCGTGCCTGACGACAGGTCGAAATAGGGATATTGCGCAATCTCCAAACCGGTGGCACGCAACATTGGAATATGGTTCGGCCATGTCGGGTCAGAAACCCAAACGGTGGCGTTGGCTTTCGTTCGTTTCAACAATTCTGCTACCAAGCGCAATGCCCCTGAACCGCCAGGAGCCTGAGCCGTGCGAATGCGCGATACGTCGCCAGCTTCACCGAGGATGAGCCCGGTCATGGCTGCATTGAAAGCCGTGTCGCCTGCAAGGCCAAGGTAGGTCTTGGTGTTCTGCTCATCGAGCAGCCGCTTTTCGGCTTTTCGAACGGCGTGCATCACTGGCGTTGCGCCATGCTCGTCTTTGTAGACACCGACACCCAGATCGACCTTGTCGGTGCGCGGATCGGCGCGGTAATGTGTGATGAGAGCAAGTATCTTGTCGGTGGGCGCAGGCTGCAGTTTTTCAAACATCATTGGGTTCCATTATCCGGATGCCGGAGTGATACGAAAATCACCCCGAAACTGCCAGCATTTTTCCGACGCGTATTCAGGAAATGAGGGAAAGATGAGTGCATGCATGTGGGCAATGGATAGGCACCGGTCTGCATCAAGGGCAAGAGCGCTGCCGCCGTTTGAGAAGATTCTTGCCACGCCCGCTTTGGGTGTTTGCAGTCAAGTCAATCTTAGCCCCATAAAGATCGCTGCGGGGCTGAGACAAGCGAGCCTTCATAGACAAGACCGGGGGTGCGGTCACGTGCCAGAAGCAACGGCCCATCCAGATCGACGAAATCCGCATCCTGCGCCAAAAGTACGGCTGGTGCCATGGCAAGCGACGTGCCAACCATGCAACCGACCATGACAGAAAACCCAAGTTCGCGGGCGCGATCCTTTAACATCAGTGCCGCCGTCAGGCCGCCCGCCTTGTCCAACTTGATATTGACTGCATCATAAAGACCCACGAGAGATGCGAGGTCTTTGGCCTCGTGCACGCTCTCATCGGCGCAGATCGGTACGGGGTGTGCGATGTGGCGAAGAATGTCGTCACGCCCGGTCGTCAATGGCTGCTCGATCAGCGCGACGCCAAGCTCTGCGGCTACAGCAAGATTCTCGACGATGTTGGCGTCGTTCCAGCCTTCATTGGCGTCGAGGATGATGCGGCTGTTCGGGGCGGCGTCTGTGACCGCGCGAATGCAAGCAATATCGTTGTCCGCGCCGATCTTGACCTTGAGTAGCGGGCGCTTGGCGTTGGCGCGCGCCTGCTCGGCCATTGTTTCGGGCGAACCCAGCGACAGGGTGTAGGCTGTTGTAAGATGCGTTGGCACCACGCCGATGAGATCGGCAACGGAAATGCCAGATTGCCTGGCCTCAAGATCCCACAGCGCGCAATCGATGGCATTACGCGCCGCTCCGGCAGGCATAGCGCCAAGCAACGCTTCACGGCTCATGCCCGCCATGATTTCGCCGCGCACCGATTCGATTGCCTGCTGGACGCTCTCCATCGTTTCGCCATAGCGTGCATAAGGCACGCATTCGCCGCGCCCGGTATGGCCAGCATCGGTGATCTGGCAAGTAATGACTTCGGCTTCGGTCTTGGACCCGCGTGAGATCGTGAAAACTCCGGCAATGGGAAATCGCTCAGCTTCGACCGAAATGACACGCGCCATATTTTTCTTCTCCGCAAGAGGCAAACGAAACCAACGGCAAATCGACAGGCGGTTTCTGCCGGGCTAAACAGATGTCATGTTGACCATAGGAAAACGCGACGCAAGCGGCACTGTTGCCGGGGAGGCTGACCACCACCCGAATATCGCCATAAGCGAGGATGGCGATGTGCTTTGCTGTGCGTTCTCCGGTTTCTGGACTACTCGCAGTGTCGCGATCATTGACAGTGAAATGCGCAAACTTGAAACAAGGTCCGATTTCAATGCCCTGACGCTCGATTTGTCGAACATCGAAAAGATGGACACTGCGGGGGCATGGCTGATTGATCGACTGGTCAGCGTCAATGAAACCAGGGGCATTCCGGTCAAACTTCAAGGCGAAAGCAAGATTGCATCTATCCTTCTCGAGGCTGTTGCAGATGCCGTGCGCCGTAGCGACGACACGCAACCCGAGCGCGGGGCCAATTTCATCATTCGCGGCCTGGAAAGCGTGGGGCGACGTGTCTATGAAATGCGGGACGATTTTCTTGCGGCGATGAATATTCTGGGGGCCACGATACGTGGTGCACAGATGAAATTGGGCCGTGGCCACGCCGTCAATCCGGCCGCGATCATCTCCCAGATCGACCGCATGGGCGTTGGTGCAATACCGGTTGTGCTTTTGATGTCCGCCATCGTCGGGGCGATTGTCGCGCAGCAAGGTGCATATCAGCTCAATTATTTCGGCGCAGACATTTTTGTCGTTGATCTCGTTGGCGTGCTGGTGTTGCGCGAAATGGGCGTCTTGTTGACGGCGATCATGATAGCTGGCCGATCCGGCAGTGCCATCACCGCCGAGATCGGTTCGATGAAAATGCGCGAAGAGGTCGATGCGCTCAAGGTTATCGGCCTCAATCCAATCGGCGTTCTCGTTTTCCCGCGTCTGGTGGCGCTGGTCATTGCGTTGCCATGTCTCACCATCATCGCGAATTTCGCATCGCTTGGCGGCGGTATGCTGGCGGCCTGGCTGTATTCCGGCATTCCACCTGCCGCATTCATTGATCGGCTACGCGTGGCCATCGATCTCAGCACCATTTTTGCCGGTCTTATCAAAGCACCATTCATGGCCATGATCATCGGCACCATTGCTTCGGTGGAGGGCATGAAAGTAGGCGGCAGCGCCGAATCCCTGGGCGAACATGTCACGGCTTCCGTGGTGAAATCCATCTTCGTGGTCATCGTTCTGGATGGCTTGTTTGCCATCTTCTACGCAGCGATCAGTTTCTGACATGGCCGGCATGAGCGAACCCGACGAGCAAGTAATACCTTCCAGCGAGCAGGAGCAGGTCGTGCTGTCGGCGCGCGACATCACTGTGTCCTTTGGCTCCAAGGTGATACTGGAAAAGCTGTCGCTCGAAATCAGACGCGGCGAAATTCTTGGGTTTGTTGGTGCCTCAGGTGCCGGCAAATCGGTGCTTTTGCGAACGATTCTGGGTTTGAATAAAAAGCAGTCAGGTTCGATTGAGCTGTTTGGTGTCGATGTCGATCACGCCAGTGACATCGAACGCCTGCGGGTCGACATGCGCCTCGGTGTCCTGTTCCAGCACGGCGCGCTGTTTTCTGCGCTGACAGTTCAAGAAAACGTGCAGGTGCCAATGCGCGAATATCTCGACCTGCCAAAGAAGTTGATGGATGAGCTGGCAATGTTGAAGGTGGAATTGGTGGGCCTGCCGCCCGATGCGGCGCGCAAATTCCCTTCCGAATTGTCTGGCGGCATGATCAAACGCGCCGCATTGGCGCGTGCGCTGGCGCTTGATCCGGATATCGTTTTTCTGGATGAACCGACCTCCGGGCTCGATCCGATCAGCGCCTCGGAATTCGATGAATTGGTGGTGAAACTGCGCGATACAATGGATTTGACGGTCTATATGGTGACGCACGATCTCGATTCGCTTTTTACCGCTTGCGACCGTGTTGCCGTTCTGGGCAACAAGAAAATTCTGATCGAAGGGACAATCGACAGCATGCTAAAGTGCGAAGAACCGTGGGTAAAATCGTATTTCCGCGGAAAACGCGCCCGACAACTTGATCTTGCCGCCCGTGCATAGCGATAAATAGGCCGATGGAAACCAGAGCCAACTACATCATTGTCGGCATCTTCACGCTGGTCGCGATCCTCGCAGCCTTCGGGTTCGTCTATTGGACCGCCGCCATCAGTGGCAGGGGTGAAACAGCATTGTTGAGGGTGCGCATTCCAGGCTCGGCCTCCGGTCTTGGGCGCGGAAGCTTCGTGCTGTTCAATGGCGTCAAGGTAGGTGACGTGCGCCGCGTTTATATCGACGTCGATAATCCAACCGTCGCCATCGCCGATACCGAGGTAGATCGTCTGACGCCGATTACCAAGTCGACACAGGCTGATATCGGTCTGGCCGGTCTTACAGGGCAGGCAAATATTGAGCTCAAAGGTGCCGCGGGAAAAGAAGTGAAACTGTTCGATCAGGCGGATGCCGATGGGACGGTTGCCGAAATTGTTGCCAATCCGTCCGCAGTGACAAATCTGTTGCAAACGGCGCAGAACATATTCACTCGCGCCGACAAGGTGCTGAGCGAACTGGAGGGCTTTTCCAAGGATGCACGCGGGCCTCTGACGAAAACTTTGCAGAACGCCCAGACTTTCTCGGACGCGTTGGCAAAGAATGCTGACGGTATCGACAAATTCCTGGCGAGCGTGAGCGCGCTTTCGGACGAGTTGCAAGGCGTATCCGGCAAGTTGGACGGTACATTGAAAGCAGCAGAAGGTTTGCTCAACGCTGTCGACAAGGATCAGGTGAAGGCGATCGTTGCCAATGTCGATACGTTCACTCAAAATCTGCGACAGTCGAGCGATCAGTTCGATGGCGTCATCAACGGCGTGAACACCGCCGTCGGAACGATCAACGAATTTGCCCAGAATACGAAAAGCACGCTTTCCCGGGTGGATGGCGTTCTGGATGGCATCGACCCGAAAGATGTGCGCGATGTGATGGCGAACATCAAGACGGCAAGTGAAAACGCCAACAAGGCGGCAAGCGACATTGCCAAAGTCACTGACAAGTTCAGCGAACACGCTGACGATATCGACCGGACGATCAGCGATGCGCAGCAATTGGCCGAACGCCTTAACGCTGCATCCGTTCGTGTTGATGGCATTCTGGTCAAAGTCGACAAACTGCTCGGCTCCGGCCAGGCTGATGGCGTGATGGCTGACGCCAGAAACACGCTGAAATCATTCCAGCAGGTCGCTGATACGCTGAACGCGCGATTGGGTACGATCACCGACAATCTGGCGCGGTTCTCAGGTCAGGGGCTGCAGGGAGTGGAAGCGCTGGTCAAAGACAGCCGCCGTTCCATCAATCGCATCGAACAGGCTGTGAGCGATATTCAACGCAATCCTCAACGAATTTTGTCAGGTGGCGACGGTGAAGTGCGCCAGTACGATGGGCGGGTGCGGCGTTGACAATGTTTATCGATCACCGCAAGAAACAAGCATTCATCGGGGCACAACAAAATGGTTGTATGGTTGGCGAACAACGGACAGCGCGCGTGAAGGCATTTGGGGTCCGCTCTGGCGTGATGTTGCTTGCGCTTGCCATCGGCGGGTGCGCAGCTTTGCCGGGAGGTGGCCCGGCACCATTGGACACTTATGAATTGTCATCACCTTCTGTGGATGCACACAATCGCAGCCGCCGCCAGATATTGATCGCAGAACCGTCGGCGCTGAAAGCACTCGACGGGCAAAATATCGTCATCAAGCCAACGCCCGGATCGATCCAGTATCTCAAGGGCGCGCAATGGGCCGACCGTCTGCCACTGATCGTGCAAGCGAGGCTTGCCGAGACATTCCAGAAGTCCGGCGGTTTTTCCGGGGTAGGAAAGCCGGGCGAGGGGTTGGCGATCGACTATCAGATAATCGTCGAAATTCGTTCGTTTGAAGTCGAGGTCAGTGGCGGTGAGCATGCCACCGTTGAGCTTTTCGTGCGGCTCCTAAATGACCGGAATGGCGAGGTGCGCGCCGCAAAGAGCTTCTCTGCCAATGTTGCAGTTTCAGGAAGTGGCAATCAAGCCTATGTCGGCGCGCTCGACAAGGCGTTCGGCGATACCGCGCAACAGATCGTCAACTGGACTGACAAGCTGATTTAGAGCAATTCCAAGAATAATGATTAGCATTTTGGAATGCCACGATGCTCGATCAAAGCGATGGCGCATCCAGTGTGCACCGACTGGGTGCGCGGCGCTCTGCGTAAAGTGCGGCATTCGGTGAAAGTCGCACTATGCAGGATCAGGCCGTCAGCTTGCGCTGAAAATCAGACCTTTGCGACGATCTGCATGAAGGCAGGCATGTCGTCGCCAAACCCGATCGTGCCGTCGCTATCGTTCTCGCCGTGACGGCTTGGGCGGTGATCGCGTTGCGCTCGCGCATTGCCGCGTTCGCGCCCGTCAGCCGGCCCGGAATCTACCCGACGTCTGCCATTGGCAGGTCCGCGAGATGGAGCGGTTGCCTCAGCAGCCGGAAGTGTCTCGTTAGCGGGTTGCGCCTTTTCTTCAGAAGCGTTGGCCTCAAGATTTTGTTCCTGAGGCTTGCCACGAGGTTTGCGCTCTCGGCGGTTTTTGCTTGCGTCGTCCTTGTGACGCGCCCGTTGCGGAGCACCACGCCCGCGGCGTGGCGCTTCGTCCTCGGTGTCACTGACCGGCAATGTCGATATGTCACCGTCGTGCCATTCGATTTCCTGACCGATGAGATCAACGATGGCATCGACATATTTTCTGTCTGGCTTGGTGACAAGCGTGAATGACTTGCCGGAACGGCCGGCGCGCCCGGTACGCCCGATGCGATGGACGTAATCCTCGGCATGGATTGGAACATCGTAATTAAAGACGTGGCTGACATCAGGGATGTCCAGACCGCGCGCCGCAACATCGGAGGCAACGAGCAATTTGAGCTTTCCATCCCGGAAATTCGCCAGCATGGCCATGCGCGCACGTTGATCCATGTCGCCATGAAGCGCGCCAGCATCGAATTCGTATTTGATTAATGAGCGGAAAAGCTCGGAAACATCGACCTTGCGATTGCAGAAAATGATCGCGTTTTTCAAGCTGTCATCTTCGGCACGGATAAGGTCGCGCAACACGGCGCGCTTGTCCCACGGCTTCGTTGCCGATTTGACAAGTCGCTGGGTGACGGTCGATGCCGTGCTTGCCGCTTTGGCGACTTCAACGCGAACCGGTGCCTGCAGGAATTTCTCCGACAGCTTGGTGATTTCCGGCGGCATCGTGGCTGAGAAGAACAGGGTCTGGCGTGTAAACGGGATCATCTCGCAAATACGCTCGATATCGGGGATGAAACCCATGTCGAGCATGCGGTCCGCCTCGTCGATCACCAGAATATCGACGCCGTTCAGCAGCAGTTTGCCTCTTTCGCGGTGGTCGAGCAAACGACCTGGCGTCGCGATCAGCACATCCGCACCGCGTTCCAGCTTCTTTTCCTGCTCGTCGAAGGAGACGCCGCCGATCAACAAGGCGATGTTGAGCTTGTGGTTTTTGCCATATTTGATGAAGTTTTCTTCGACCTGGGCTGCAAGTTCGCGGGTCGGCTCCAATATCAGCGTGCGCGGCATCCGTGCCCGCGCCCGCCCTTTTTCCAGACGGGTCAGCATGGGCAATACGAATGAAGCTGTCTTGCCGGTCCCCGTTTGGGCGATACCAAGCACGTCCTTGCCAAGCAATACGTGGGGGATTGCTCCCGCCTGTATTGGTGTGGGTTGGGTGTAGCCGGCGTCGGTCACCGCCGATAAAACTTTTGGCGAAAGGCCGAGATCCGAAAATTTCAACGCCTCTTCGGCGGATTGGATGTCTGAGGACAAGTGTTTTTTGCTGTCTTTGGCTGGTTTTGGGGAGCGCGACACCTAGCGTCGCGGCACATGCCTCGCATATGCAACATTGCGCATCGCGATAGGCGCAACTCCGCAATTTGTCAACACAAACAGTCCTGAAATAGCCAGATACACGCGATTAGACTAAATATATCGTGCACCTGCGTGCCTGATATAGCCATTTCTATTTATTCCGTCATGCAACCATGCGAGAAATTGCACATCTTAGGGTCAGGAGCCATTGGTGCTTTCAGGTAGTCCTGCGTTTGCGAAAGTGCTGGAACAAATATTTGGAGCGGCTTGACGTTTTCATCAAAAAATGGACCGCTCTACTCGTTCGGCTGCAATCGCAAAGTCTGTTCGGACGCGCACGGCATTCCCAGGGCGGCATCGCATTGCGCATTACCCATATAGGCGCGCGCGCTCAGCGCATCCGCCTGGCGAACAAGTCCGGCGAACGCGAGCGCGAAGGTTCCTGCAATGAGGAACACGATAAACATACGAACAACTGGCAAGTGCGTCCCGATCGGCTTAGGCCCCACGCCACCGATATGATTGTGTTAAATTGAACCAATCGCGTTTACGATATCTTAAGCCCGATCTTAACCACACTGTGTCCCGCGGAAGTCAATTCTCGGCGCGGTGACGATGTGATCGACATCACATCACGTGAACTGTCAGCCTCAATTGCATCTCTTTGCACCACCGTCAGCCCATGCTAGTGGTTCGATTCCGATGCCGGGTGTCATTCGTTGAAAAATCCGATGCCTGAACAATGAGATAGAGACGCGCGACCATTCCCATTGAACGCCCTTGACGAAAACGCGACTGGGCTATCCCACAAGGAACCATGAGCAAAGCATCTCCCCAACTCGCCTTTATTTCATCTGATACGGACGAGGCAACGGCCGCGCTTGATGAATTGTCGGTGCGCTATGGTCAGATCGACGTTGCCGATGCCGATATCATTGTCGCTCTGGGCGGCGACGGGTTTTTGTTGCAAACGCTGCGCGATACGATGGGGACTGGCAAGAAAGTTTACGGCATGAACCGTGGCACGATCGGGTTCCTGATGAATGAGTATCAGATGGAGGCGCTGCCGGCGCGCATTGCTGCTGCGGTCGCAGAAACCATCCGGCCACTTGAGATGCGCACCATTACCATGGAAGGCGCAACGGCTTCGGCACTCGCCATCAATGAAGTTGCGCTTTGGCGCCAATCCTACCAGACAGCCAAGATACGCATCACCGTGGACGGTCATGTCAGAATGGAAGAGTTGAGTTGCGACGGCGTTATGGTTGCCACGCCTGCCGGTTCGACGGCTTACAATCTATCGGCGCATGGGCCGATCTTGCCGCTCGATGCCCAACTTCTTGCGCTGACGCCGGTCAGCCCGTTCAGGCCACGCAGTTGGCGTGGTGCGCTGTTGCCGAACAAGTCCACCGTGCGCTTCGATATATTGGAAGCTGACAAGCGGCCCGTTAACGTGGCTGCCGACCATACGGAAGTAAAGGCCGTGAAATCCGTCACCATATGCCAGTCGATGACAGCTACGGCGACGCTGCTATTTGATCCGAGCCATTCCTGGAACGAACGAATCCTGACCGAACAGTTCAGATATTAGAGAAATATCAGGAGAAGTGCTCAGCGATTCTCCGTAAAAAATAGTGTAAAAATAGTTAATTAGTTCGGCTCGGCGGTTTTATCAAAAGCTGAACCACTCTCATTTTAACCCACAAACAACAGCAATGCACTCGGCCACCCTTTTCAAGAGGAAGCTCATCGCGCTATTGCGCCAGGCCAATTGCTCAGGCTTCAAAATAGGTACACTGTGAGCTGTCGTAAATCAGGTTCCCCCAACATTGAGCGCCGAAACAATTCGATCCTCGAAAGAGCCTACCAAACCCAACTCAGGGCTGAGTTTGCGTGGCCTACGCGTGTTCGTCGCTGTTGAGGAGACGGGGTCGGTCAGTGAAGCGGCCACCCAGATCGGTGGCAGCCCGTCAGGCGTATCGCAGCAGATAACGGCACTGGAATCGAGCATCGGTGCCAAGCTCTTTGACCGCCGCTCGCGCCCCGTTACTTTGACGCCAGCGGGGCAGGTGCTACGCGTTCACGCCCATCGCATCCTTGAAGCCGTGTCTGAAGCGCAGTCTGAACTGGCTGAACTCAATCTTTCGAGTTTGCCGCAACTGAACCTTGCGATCATTGACGATTTGGACGCTTCACTCACGCCCGTTCTGGTCGCCAGTCTTCAAAAACGATTCCGCAATTGCTTTGTGAACGCGTTTTCAGGGCGCTCCGATACCATCACGCAAAAGGTCATCGACCGTGAAGCCGATATCGCTGTCTCGGTTGTCATGCCATCCGATGCCAACAGATTCCGCTCAATTGCGATTTTGCGCGAGCCTTTCGTTCTTGTCGCGGCGAAGGGAATTATCTCTCCCTCCCATGATCTTCGCGAACAACTGGAAAACCTTCCATTCGTGCAATATTCCGAAGCCATGCCTATCGGGCGCATAGTGGCGCAGCAAATGAAACGCCTGCGATTCAAGGCGCCACGCCACTACGCATTCGAGGCGTCGCGCTCTGTTTTTGCAATGGCCGTTCAAACAAAAGGCTGGACATTGACGACACCGCTCAACGTCCTGGATGCGGAGCGTTTCGTGCCTTATCTCGATGTCATGACGATGCCATTCCCGGCCTTTTCGCGGCGGATTTACCTCATTGCGCGCAGTGAGGAGCTTGGACATTTGCCGCAACAACTTGCAGTGGATTGCCGCAGACTGGTCCGCGAGCGGCTCCTGCCGAGATTTTCCGAGATAGCCCCGGAAATCTCGACGACCATTGAAGTGGTTGAGGACGAGTAGCCTCAGGCAGTGAGTTTCATGGCATTCGGCTTCAAGGCGATGTTGAAGCGATCCCGGATTTGGGCATCGACCGCGCTGTCGAGATAATGCGGGTAATGCGTCGAGAGGATGTGCTTTGCCTTGTCGCGCGCCTTCGACCAAATGTCGTGAGCACCTTTTTCTTCCCACACACGCGGCGCGTCGCGATCTGCAAGGGGCGGGTAGAAATAATCGCGTAGCATGGCAGACATTGTGTGCGACGCTCCGAGGAAATGACCTTCGCCGGTGACGGCACTCTTGATGGCCTCGAAGCCGAGCGTTTCTTCGTTCACTTCAATGCCGCGCACCATGCGGTGAATATGCGACAGCATTTCATTGTCGACCACGAATGCTTCAAAAGACGCCCCAAGAAGGCTGGCCATCATTCCAGATGACTCGTAGACCATGTTTCCACCGGCCAATCCGGCAGCCAAGGCAGCAATTGCCTTTTCGGCGCCCATTTGGGCATCGACCGCTTTAGCGTCCGCCATTGACGACGCCACACCAGATGGCAGGCCCAGATGGTTGCTGATCTGCGCCGCACCGGCATTCATAAGCGATATTTCCCCGCCGCCGCCGCAAAACGCGCCTGTTCTGAGATCAATGACCAGCGGCCAGTTGGAAAAGATCATCGGATAGCCAGGGGCGAATATGTTCACGAGAATTAGCCCGGCGAGCGTTTCAGCTGTGGTCTGGGCCAACATCCCGGCAAGCGTAGCTGGAGCAGTCGCACCGGACTGCGCCGCGATGATGGAATTTATCGGCACACCGCGCCGAATGCACGCAAGCGTCACATCAACGGCGTCTTCGCCAAAGCGCAACGGTGAGATAACTGGTGAAATGTGGGCTTTGCAGAAGGGGCGCTCACGAAACCGCCCTTCGCCACCAAGTGCCAGATCGAACATGTCGATGATCGGATCGACGTGTTCGGCAATCGTAAATGAGGTGCCGACAGGTTTGGTTGTGCCGGCCAGAAGGGCGTAGGCGGTGTTCACGTCAAGATCGAAATTGTCCGGAATGTCGGTTGCCACACAGCAGCGCGTGAACCAGCTTACATTGTCGAGCGTGTCGGCCAGACGGGTGAAATCGTAAAGGTCTTTGAGCGTCGACGAGCGGTAAAGGCCGGTATCCATATCGAGTGTTTGAACGGCCGCACCTCCCGTGCCGAAATAGACGCGGTCACCTCCGATTTCAAAGTCGTGACTGGGATCACGACCATGGTAGACGAACGTCTTCGCTGCACCGTTGAGAATATCCTCCACAAAGGATCGTGAAAAAAGCAGACGCCCGCTATCGCTCTTCGTCGCACCCTGTTCCAGCGCTCGTTCAAACACCACCGGCGGAACTTCACCGATCCCGATTTCCTCCAAAATCCGGTGGGCAGTGTCGATAATCTGCGTGAGTTCATGTTCCGAAAGGGGACGGTATTGCCCTCCGCGTTGTCCGGGAGGACATGGATTGGCCTCTGACTTGGGCATGCTACGTGCCAGCACGCGAGAGGCACGTCCGCGCCGGTTGATATGCAATTCCTGGCTCGTCATCGCGGCTCCTCCCAAGTCTGGAATCCAAATCTCGCGCATATTCATTACGAGCGAAATGGCTGGAGTGAAATGTTATGAATTCGGAACAAGCTGTTTCAAAAATATAAACAAGTGAGATGGGGCTGGAAATGAATGGTGCTGCCGCGCAAATGTGGGGGCCGGAAAAGTCTGTTGCTATTGTGGAAACCGGAACGAGAAAATGAAATCCCACACTCAAATTGTCGTTATAGGTGGTGGTATTGGCGGCTGCTCCACGCTCTATCACCTTACGCAGGAGGGGATTACTGACTGCGTTCTGGTCGAGAGGGACGAGCTAACGTCCGGCACGACATGGCATTCAGCGGCGCAGGTCACGAACTTTGGTGGGACCCAGACGATGGTGGGGCTGAAGAGCCATTCCATTCGCCTGTATAAGGAACTGGCGAACGATCCTGAATATCCGATCAACTACCACCATGCTACCGGCGGAATCCGACTTGCCGCGACGCAGGACCATCTTGATGGCTACAACCATTTCATAAGCCAGGCGAAGGGGATGGGTGTCGACTTTGAACTCATAGACGCTGCGGAATGCAAGCGCCGTCACCCCCTGATTTCATCGGACAACCTGCTTGGCGCATTGTGGGACCCGATGGACGGCGACATCGATCCCGCACAGCTTTGTCAGGCGCTTGCGTACCGTGCCCGCAAGGCAGGCGCGGAAATCTACCGCTTCAATCCGGTTGTCGGGCTCGTTCAAAAACCGGACCAAAGCTGGATCGTCCAGACCAAAAACGGTGATATCCATTGCGAGAAGATCGTCAACGCTGGCGGCTATCGATGCAATGAACTGGGCGCAATGATGGGGGTCGAGCTTCCGGTCGCCTCCATGGAGCATCAATACATGCTCACCGAGCCGATTGCCGAGATAGAAGCGCTCGGTTTTCGCGTTCCTCTTATCCGTTGTCCGACGGACGACTTCTACTCGCGTCAGGAAAAGAACGGCCTTCTGGTCGGGTTCTATGAACAGGACTGCAAAACCTGGGGTCTCGATGGCATCGATCCGAATTTCACGATGGCGCTTTGCCCTGATGACCTTGAGCGCGTCGTTGATGTCATGGACGGTGCATTCAAGCGTTTGCCATGCCTGACAGAGGCGGGCGTGCACACCATCATAAATGGTCCGATCACCTACACGCCCGACGGCTCGCCTCTCGTTGGTCATATCCCCGGAAAGCGGAATGCTTACTGCATCACGGGCCTTCGCGCCGGTCTTGGTGAAGGTGGTGGTCATGGCTGGCTGCTGGCGCAGATCATCGCCCATGGCGAGGCCTGCTACGACACATGGTGCATCGATCCGAGGCGGTTTTCACGCTACGCCAATGTCGAATATACGGCACTCAAGGCTATTGAGGACTACCAGAACGAATTCCGTTTTCACATGCCACATGAGCATCGTCCGGCGGGCCGTCCGGCAAAGACGACACCTCTGACCGAAACGCTTGCAGAGATGAACGCCGAATTCGGGGTGGTCAATGGTTGGGAGCGGGCGGCATTTTACAAACCCTGCGCCGACTTTGTCGAAAATCACTCGTTCCGCTTCAATAATACGTTCGAGGTCGTCGCCCAGGAAGTCAACGCCGTTCAAAATGACGTGGGTCTCATGGAGGTCTCTGGTTTCAACCGCTATGAGATTACCGGCGAGAATGCCCATGACTGGCTCGACACCATTGTGTGCTCGCGGCTGACGCGCAAGCCCGGCAAGGTGGGGCTTTGCTACCTTCTCAATGAGCAGGGGAATATCAAGGGTGAAGCCACTATCGCCAATCTTGCGGCCGACAAGATTTGGTATGGCTCTGCGGCTGCGGCAGAATATCATGATATGGACTGGCTCACCGAGCGATTGCCAGCGGACGGTTCCGTGAGCATCAAAAGCCTGACCAATGACTACACGATACTGGTGGTAGCTGGTCCGAAATCGCGTCAGGTGCTTGCCAAGGCTGCGCCTCGCACTGATTGGTCCAGAGAAGGGTTTCCATGGCTTTCCATTCGCCCGACATTCATCGGCAACGCCGAGGCAATTGCGATGTCGGTCTCGTTCTCCGGTGAGTTGGCGTGGGAATTGCACATCCCCAATGCCCAATTGCAGCTCGCTTTTTCCATTCTGCGCGAGGCCGGAAAAAGCTTTGGCATGAAACCTTTCGGCCTTCATGCGACCGAGTCCATGCGGCTGGAAAAGGGGTATCGGCACTGGAAGGCCGATCTGATTACCGAGTACAATCCGTTTGAAAGTGCGCTCGACCGCTTCGTGAACTTGGAAAAGGACTTCGTCGGCAAGGACGCGCTGATGAAGATGCACAATGTCGGTGCGCGCAAGCGATTCATCTCCGTTGTCATTGATGGCAACGAGGCACCTGCACATCCAGGCGATTCAATCCTCGCGGATGGTCGAGTAGTCGGCACCGTGACGTCTGCCGGGTGGGGTCACCGGGTCAGCAAGAACCTCGCAATGGGTTTTGTGGAACCAAAATTCAGTTCGCAGGGTACGCAACTCGACATCGAGATAATCGGACGCAAATTTTCGGCCTCCGTCTCGCCGGAATGCCTTTATGACCCGGATTATCGGCATGTAAGGGGATGAGCGGGCAATTGCACCGGAGAGTGTGGGAATTGTAGATTTCGATTGAGCGGGTCGTGGCGGATGCTCGCTCAATACGCTCATGGGGTGACATCGGCCAGACACGTTGAAACGGGAAGCTGTTTAACTGCGTTCAAAATAGCGATTTCTGTCGCCGTTTCGAATGTTGTTGCGAACCTGGTTGGCATGGGAAGCAGGCCAAACAGGAACAAATCGTTCTTTTCCGAATCAAGTTCCTCAGCCGAGCTTCCTTTGGGTTAGCTTTTTTCACATTATGCCTAATATGCAAGTTATAAAGACAAATTTGCATTTGAATAG
This sequence comes from Mesorhizobium sp. G2-6-1, assembly GCF_055809095.1. Lineage (NCBI taxonomy): Bacteria > Pseudomonadati > Pseudomonadota > Alphaproteobacteria > Hyphomicrobiales > Phyllobacteriaceae > Mesorhizobium > Mesorhizobium sp. G2-6-1. Next base: position 3,694,274 of record NZ_CM147896.1, on the reverse strand, counting down.
TGGTCGATGATGGAAGATTATGCGCTAACATCATTTCATAAGGAGTAGATCGCTATGCATCTGGCACGTTTCCCTCGGATTCGGGTAGGGCATCTTCCCACAGCGCTGGAGCCAATGGAGCGCCTGACGCGCGAACTGAATGGGCCGGAAATCTGGATAAAGCGGGATGACTGCACCGGCTTGTCGACAGGCGGCAACAAGACGCGCAAGCTCGAGTTCCTTATGGCCGAAGCCGTGGAACAGGGTGCTGATATGGTCATGACCCAAGGCGCCACGCAGTCGAACCATGCCCGCCAGACGGCTGCATTTGCCGCCAAGATCGGCATGGATTGCCATATCCTTTTGGAAGACCGGACCGGCTCCAACGATCCAAATCACAACCACAACGGCAATGTTTTCCTTGATCATTTGCACGGCGCCACGACCGAAAGATGCGCCGGTGGTCTCGACATGAATGCCGAGATGGAAAAGGCCGCAGATAAATTCCGGGGCGAGGGACGAAAAGTCTACACGATCCCCGGTGGCGGCTCGAACCCGACGGGCGCGATTGGCTATGCCAATTGTGCATTGGAGATTGTAAGCCAGGCGAACGATCTCGGCCTCGCGATCGATCATATCGTCCATGCCACGGGCAGTGCCGGCACCCAGGCGGGTCTTATCGTCGGCCTGAAGGCGATCAACGCGAATATCCCGTTATTGGGTATCGGCGTTCGGGCACCAAAACAGAAGCAGGAAGACAATGTTTATAAACTGGCTGTTGCCACAGCCGAAAAGCTGGGCTGCCCGGGTGTTGTCAAACGCGAAGACGTCGTGGCCAACACCGATTATGTTGGCGAAGGGTATGGTGTTCCAACCAAGGGAGGGATCGAGGCGATAGAAATGTTCGCGCGGCTCGAAGCCATCCTTCTCGACCCCGTCTACTCCGGAAAGGGTGCGGCGGGCCTGATTGATCTGATCCGCAAAGGCCATTTCAAGAAAGGCGAACGCATCGTTTTCGTCCACACTGGTGGTTCTGCGGCGTTGTTTGGGTACACACATGCCTTTGGATATGACGGAAACTTATCTGTCGCGGCTGAGTGAACTTCAAAGGCGAGCCTATCATGAAGCGCTTTCGTGGCAATTTCACCCAACAGGAGCCAATAGGCGAAGACGCGATTGCCGCCGCAGTGGAGGTTTTGCGGACCGGGCGCATTCATCGCTACAACACCGCGGTTGATGAGACATCGGTCGCGTCGGCGCTGGAGGCTGAATTTGCGGCCTATCAGGGCGTAAAATACTGTCTCGCCTGTGCTTCGGGCGGCTACGCAATGAGCGTTGCTTTGCGGGCTGCCGGCTTGGCGCGTGGTGAAATTGTCCTCACCAATGCATTCACTCTGGCACCGGTGCCTGGTGCAATTGTGAATGCCGGTGGCAAGCCGGTGCTTGTTGAAATCACCAACGATCTGGTCATCGATCTTGATGACCTGGCACGCAAGATCGACGTAACCGGTGCCCGCTTTCTTCTGCTATCCAATATGCGCGGGCACCTTGCTGACATGGGGCAGCTTCAGGAGTTTGTCGAACGCTCTGGCGTGATGCTTATCGAGGACTGCGCACATACGATGGGTGCTACCTGGAACGGCGTGAAAAGCGGAAATTTTGGCATTGCAGGCTGCTTCAGTACGCAAACCTACAAGCATATGAACTCCGGGGAGGGGGGCTGATCACGTCAAGCGATCCTCAGTTCATGGCGCGCGCCATCATCCTGTCGGGTTCCTACATGCTATATCAGCGCCACGGTGCTGCCCCGGACACATCGGTATTCGACGACGTACGTCTTGAAATGCCCAACATGTCGGGCCGCATGGACAATTTGCGGGCGGCGATCTTGCGGCCTCAATTGGCCTCTCTGGAGCTCAATATTGACCGGTGGAACGAGCGATATCGCGCCATCGAACGCAGGTTGAAAGAGGTTGCGGCAATTGCCATTGCGGAGCGGCCACGAGAAGAGCGTTACGTCGGAAGCTCGATCCAGTTTCGTATTCCCGGCATCTCGGCGCAAGACGCGCAGGCGTTTGTTGCCGCCAATCTGGAACATGGTGTGGAATTGAAATGGTTTGGTGCCGACGCGCCAGCAGCCTACACCAGCAACCACCATAGCTGGCGCTATTTCGAACCACAATCAATGCCGGTTACCGACGAGATACTTTCAAGCCTGTTCGATATGAGAATTCCACTGACATTCACGGTGGATGATTGCGCCCTCGTGGCGGACATTATCGCTGATTGTACAACAGAATTTTGCGCAAAGAGATTGTGATGTCAGGCCGCTATCCCCGCAAGATCGGAATCATTGGTGGCATGGGGCCCGAAGCCACGGTGTTGCTCATGATAAGGGTCATCCAACGCACCAAAGCCAAGGATGATGCCGACCACATTCCCATGATCGTCGACAACAATACCCAGGTTCCATCGCGCATCAAGGCGCTGATCGAAGGCGTTGGCGAAGACCCCGGACCGGTAATCGCCAATATGGCTCGTGGCCTTGAAATGGCCGGTGCCGAGGCTATCGCCATGCCGTGCAATACCGCTCACAATTATTCCCCTGCGATTGTCCAAGCCATCGGGATAGCTTTTCTGGACATGGTTGAACTGACCGCAGATCACTTGGCGGCAATGACGGTGGGAAATCCACTTATCGTCGGCATCCTGGCTTCGCCGGCAATCCGCATCACAGGAATATATGAACGCGCGTTCGAGAAGCGGCAGATCACGCCGCTTTATCCTCACGATGAACAGCGCATGCTGGCTGCAATTCGCGGTATCAAGATGTCGAGTGCTGACACAGAAGCCCGGCAGATATTGAAAGACGCCGCCGATGAACTCGTCACGGCTGGTGCTCACGTGCTGCTTGTCGCGTGTAGCGAGTTTTCGATCGTCAAGGACGCAATCCCAAAAACCTGCAATGTTGTCGACAGCATCGACATATTGGCAGACAGCATTGTGAAATTTGCTTCGCAGACCAACAACAGGGTTCAGGGCGAGCCTCGGCTATAGAAACAAGAGAAATGACATGACCATCACGTACCTCAAGAAAGCTATTCGCTCGGCTGAAAGCGATGAGGACCAGGTTCGAAATACGGTCCAGTCAATGTTGAATGAACTCGAGCGGGAGGGTGATGAAGCCGCGTTGCGTTACGCTCGGGATCTGGATGGCTGGCAAGGCAATGTGCTGGTGTCGGACGCAGAAGCCACTGCGGCCGAGAAAGCGGTTCCAGAAAAACTCAAAGCCGATATTCGTTTTGCGCACGACAACATCCGCCGCTTTGCCGAAGCGCAAAAAGCAACCATCTCGGATTGCAGCATCGAGGTGCAGCCCGGCTTTTGGGCTGGGCAGAAACAAATCCCTGTTGATTCTGCAGGCTGCTATGTACCCGGAGGCCGATACAGCCACATCGCTTCGGCCATAATGACTATAACGACAGCCAAGGTCGCGGGCGTATCCCACATTGCGGCTTGCTCCCCCAAACCGGGCACCGGTATTCCCGCCGCGATGTTGTACACGATGAAACTGTGTGGCGCCGACCGTATTTTGAACCTTGGCGGTGTTCAGGGCGTGGCGGCGATGGCTTTCGGCCTTTTCGGACTGCCGAAGGCCGAGATTCTTGTTGGCCCGGGAAACCAGTATGTGGCGCAAGCAAAGCGCATCCTGTTCGGGAGAGTTGGGATCGACATGTTTGCCGGGCCGACAGATTCCATGATTGTGGCCGACCATACTGCCGACCCCATGCTCGTTGCCTGGGATCTCGTCGGGCAGGCAGAACACGGGTACAATTCACCAGTCTGGCTGGTGACAGATAGCGGGAAATTGGCGCAAGCAGTCATCGACGCTGTGCCGGGTCTGATAGCCACATTGCCGGAAACGAATGCCAGGAATGCATCCGCTGCATGGCGCGATTATGCTGAAGTCATCGTTTGTTCCAACCGGGATGAAATGGCTGCGACTGCCGACAGATACGCCCCGGAGCATTTGCATATACAGGCAAAGGATCTGGATTGGTGGCTGGCGAATTTGCGCGCCTATGGTTCATTGTTCCTTGGTGAAGAAACGACAGTGGCATTTGGTGACAAGGCGGCCGGACCCAATCATGTGCTTCCCACGTCGGGCGCGGCTCGTTACACCGGTGGCCTGTCCGTTCACAAATACATGAAAACGGTGACATGGCAGCGCGCCAGCCGAGAGGGATCACGATCCGTAGCCGAGGCAACCGCGAGGATTTCCCGACTGGAGGGGATGGAAGGCCACGCCCGCACCGCAGACATCCGATTGGCAAAGTTCTTCCCCGACGAAACCTTCGACCTGACAGTCCCTTCGTAGGGGACGCATACGCGATAAGCGCGCGGTTCGAATTGGAAAAAGCCGCATCAACCGCGCTTTATGATGCCCGGTCGCGGGCATCGCATATCCCGTGCTGGCTTCAAACAACGCGAAAATTGAGATTGAGACATTTGGTGAAGCGGATGGAATTGGCGACGCAACCCATCAAGATACTGCGTCGCAAGGCGAGTAACTTGGAGTCAACCTTTGCCTAACAGGGCCAATACACCCCGGATATGGGCTGGCCGGGTCGGCTTGGAGCAGAGGAGAAGGTCTGGATTGTTTTGGTTGGGTGCGTGGCGAGGCGACGATCACCGTGTTGTGGATGGGATTTCACATTGTCAGGGAGAAGGCGCGACTATAGGATGTGCGCTTTCAGGGTGACGGGGCTGCGATCATTCAGATGTGCATAGATGTCAATCATATGTTCGTCTTATTCGCCGCCGCTGTTTTTGCGGCGTTGATCTATTTCGCGCCTGATCTTGAAAAACCTACCATCAATCCCTGCCAGCAAAACATTCTACGACCTGGTTGTCTCTAGGGCATGCGAACCAGGCTTATTTACTCGGCTCTGTTATTTGCGGCCTTTGTTTCGATCACTATGCCGCAAATGGTGGTGTCATTTCAGTCCGCGCAAGGACTACAGTTTGCATGGACAACTTCAAAGGTATGGCTCGCCAGCGCAGATTGCGCAAAGGCTACAAAAAAGTTTCTGGTGTTGTGCGAGGGCGATAAAGTTGTTCCGATTGCAAATGGCTTCGGTGGCGATGATATCGGCCATGCTTTAGCGCTTGAGATTTATTCGGCTGTTACCGACCAGAATGTTGTTCCTGAACAAATTTCAACGCTCAACACAACGATCAACTACGCAGGGCTGTCGGCCCTAGCCATGCTTTTATTCTTTCTTCGTTTGCCGATTTCGTCACTGGCAGTATTGACGGGCGGGACGCTAATAGCGAACAATCTTCACGCACTTACGCCACACCCGGCCCAATTCGGCGCTGCGTGTTTCGCAGCTATTCTACCACTGGCCGTTCTGTGTAAGTTTCGATTTCGAGCCATTTGGGTGGCTATTGGAGTGTTCACTCTGGCGCTTGCCATGTTGTTTCGAGAGGCCCTCGGAATGATGGGTGTTGTAGCGGCGATCGGGGCGTGTGCGTGGCTTGTGATCCGAAGTCGCTCAATCGCCTATCCGGTGATCTTGGTCCTCATGACAGTTGCAATTTCGATGGTTCCCTACGCGCTACTGCGCAGCCGGGATGCTCTTTATCAGTTGCCGCCCTCCGAAAAGCTAGAAAGTCACGGCACTTGGGCAAATTTGTACATGGGACTTGGCGGTGTGCCGAACCCGTTTGGGATTGAATGGAACGACTATAGCGCAATTGATGCGGTGAAAGAGGTTGATCCGTCTGTCACCTATTTGAGCCCACGATTTTACGATATCCTTCGAACGCGGTACTTCGAAATACTAAGAAACAATCCAGCCGAAGTTGCGAAAATTTACGTTGAGAAATTGGTGATTGTTCTCCGCACGGCTATGCCAATCGCTTTTTCATTATTGCAGCTATGGGAAATGCTCGCGCTGATCTCAGCAGCGATTATATTGATCGGGTGGATTCGGATTCGAGGAAACGCGACTACCAATTCCTATTCCACAGTCATCGTCTGTGCTGCTTTCACTGGCCTGTTCGTAATTCAGGCCACCCTTATTAGCTTTGCCATGCAGTACCTTTTTCCCGTTCAACTATTTCTTCTGATGGCTTCCGGTGCAGCAGTTGACATGATGATTTGCGCACCAGAAGTACGCATGACACCCCGAATGAGCCGGAGCCTCCGTTAATTTGTCCTGCCCAACTGCTCGAAAACTCTGACGGCAGACAAAAGGCGAAAAATTGCGCGCATTGACGATTGATCGCACATTGCCAGACCGGCCAGTGTCAGGGCTGAATTGGCGTTCGGAGATTTTCAGTACATTTAGCCGGAAGTGGCCTGCGGAGGTTGCTACCGCTCCCGAGATGTTCTCGATATGCAACCTAAGTCGTGGAAGGCGCTAGGTTTTATCGGGCGCTTCCAGAGGTTCGATTCTGAGGAAGTGCTTGGCTGGGGAACCTGGATTCGAACCAGGACTAACGGAGTCAGAGTGTTTGAACAAGCCCTGATTATATTGAGATAATCACCGTATGTCGCACTCATGTTGCAGTTAGCCAAAAATAGCCACCGCTGCGGCATCCATTTCAGAACCGTCGTCACCCCGCGGAAATAGGTGGGAATAGGTATCCAAGGTGATTTGAATATTAGAGTGACCTAGTCGTTCTTGAACGACTTTCGGAGGCAAGCCGAGGCCGCCATCAATAGGGCGATTTATACACATGCTAGCGTAAAAATGCCGAAGCGCATGGAGCCCTGAATATTTCGCGTTTCCGTCCCTATTTATTACGTCCGAAGCAATCTGCGGTGGGTGCCACCAGCGTTTGACGATATTGGCATGGTACTCAATCGAACCTGTGCCGGATGGGAAAACCAAACCAAGCGACCCGGCTGGACATTCAGTATTCCATTCCATGAGTGCGCCAACCAGCGACGCCGGTAAAGGAATTGTTCGACGGCCATTTATAGATTTTGGAGATCCGATTTTCTGAAACGCATCGGCGCGTTGCCGTACCGTCACCATCGCCTTGGCGAGATCGACATCAGACCACCGCAAGCCGCGAAGCTCACTCGTTCGCATGCCAGTTAGTGCAGCTGTCAAAATGAACACCCGCGCTTTACCTTTGGCGTGTCCTACGATTGCTTTCACTTCGGACGGTAAAGGAATATCAACACCGATCTCCGCGCGTTTCAGGTGGCGCGCTGCGGCCTTCGTTCGCCCCTTTGCGCGGCCGATGTCCTTGACTGCGTTTCGCACAACAAGCCCGCGTTCCTGTGCATCGGAAAGCAGCGATCCGAGCGACACACGCACAGCACGAACCATTGCCGGCGACCGACCTTCGTCGCGTAACTTGTCTAAAAATGTGCGGACGGTCGGCACTGTAATTTCGTTTAGGCGAGTCTTGCCGAGGAACGGATCAATATGAATTCGCAGGTGTTGATTGTATTGATTGATTGTTGATCTCTCAAGTCCGGCGTCGCTACAAGCCACCAGCCAGTGCTTGCCAGCGTCTGACACAGTTACAGTATCCGCGTCTGCGACGTGTATGCGCCCCATGACCTCGACATGGGTTTTGCTATCGAATGCATCTGCTTCTTTTCTAGTCCTGAAAGTCTTGAGATGCCGCTTTCCGTGCTGGTCAACGTAGTCCACGACATACGCGGATTTCTCGACGCCTTTGGTGTTCCACTTGCGAATCCGAATAGCCATGTTTCAGAGATATTGGACTAACGGAATCAATGCAACACGTTGCAACACGAAATAATTTTTAGCGATGGTTGGAAAAAATCGTCTCACTGCTACATGGTAGAGTTACGTGCCTTTTTATGGCGCGTGGCGTCCACACAAACCAAAAGGACGCAAAAATGATCCACGACAACGACAATCTTGCCGCCGACCTTCTCCGCGGCGCTGACGCCATTTCGGCATATTTGGGCTTTCCGCGCCGAGCGATTTATCACCTTGTCGCGAAAAAAGCCTGCCGCACTTTCGTCTGGGCGAAACGGTTTGCGCACGCAAATCGACGCTCGCCGCTTGGATTTCGGAACAGGAATCCAGATCCGCATAAACAACAAGAGCCGCAAAAACGGCCATTCACGCAGTAAAACACAACTGGAACCATCAATAATGCGAATACTTTCAATCCGGCCTTTGTACGGGCCGGGCGCTGTTGCGCGATTCGATGTCGAAATAAATGAGCACTTGCGGCTTTTCAGTCTTTTGCTGCGACACACTCCGCGAGGCTATCGAACATATTCGGCAAATTCCTGCGGGAAGCATGTTGTTTCGTTCCATCCCGAGCTGGGGCAACAAATTACAAACGCGGCCGTCGCCGCCATGGATGGGGGCCGCGCAGCCAATGACCAAGAATCAGCTTGAACCAGAAATTGCCGACATACTACAGCCATGGGTTGATCTGGGTGGCGAGATTGTAGTTGCTCCGAACGGTTGGCACTCAGCTTGCTCGCCCGAACTTTTTATTGTTGAAGATTGGGGCTGGCCGCCGGATCAGCTTGGCGTTCGCTTCCCAGAGGATGGCGTATCGCTTCACGTCGATCGACGCGGCCGCGTGCAATTCATCGGCGACGCACAGGCCGTCGAGCGCGTGCGCGACGCAATGTGGGTTGGCGAAAGGCTTGCGGACAAACATCCCGCAAATGACAATTTGCCGACCGTGGTTCTGCCGCCAATGCACCCATCACCGTTCGCGCCAGAGGCCGCGGGTGGCTTGCTGTCCGATATCAGCCGCTGGATTACCTCGACCGCAATCATCCCCGTGCCAGAGCTGTCGCTTGCCGCATCCGTTGCGCTGCTCGCTGGCATCTTTGGGCGTGTGGCGCTCACACCGACGCGAGCCGGTGTGAATGTTTACATCACGACGCTGCTTGGGACTGCAGGCGGGAAGGGATGGCCGCCGCGGGCAATACGAACTTTGGCCGACCAACCCGGGACGGTCGGTGCGGTGACAAACGGTGACCCGACTTCCTACGCCGCGTTGGAGCGAATTCTGCGTAAGAACTCGTCAACTGTCGTTACGATGGATGAGTTTGGAATCACGCTACAGGACGTTAATGCAAAGCATAAAAACAGCGTGGCAGCAGGCATTCGAAAATTCCTGCTGGTAATTTATGACCAGGCGAATTCTGTTTTTGACGGACGTGTTTATGCGTCGGCTGAGACAAAGAAGGATGAGGCCCCACTGGTGGGGCCGGCGCTGACTGTGCTGGCCATGACCACGATCGACACGCTTTATTCCGGGCTATCAGAAGCAAGCATTGGCGATGGATTCCTGAATCGGTTCCTATTTTTCACCGCCACGCCGCACGTCGGTCCTATTGTGCCGCCGCCACTGGACTACCAGGCAACGCCGCCGGCTGCGCTTCTTGCCAAATTGTCTGACGCGTGCACCAACTTTCCGAAAAGTGGCAATCTGGCTGGGAAATACACCGTCCCGATGGAGGGCGGTGGCGGCGGTGACGCCTACAAGAGATGGGGTGAAATATTCGTCTGGCAGCAGACGGCTAAGTCTGAGCTTGCCGGTCGTGCCGCGGAAAATACTATCCGTCTCGCAACTTTGCGGGCCGTAAGTCGCGACCCGGCCAATCCGTCCGTCGGTCTGACCGACATAGAGTGGGGATGGTCCATAACGCACTCGTCAATCCAGCTTATTGAAGAAGGCGTTCGCAAGCATATGGCGGCGTCTCCGGCCGAGGCGCTGCGGAAGTCGGTGCTGGCCGCAGTCGAAGGCGCACCGACTGGTTTGCCCTATTCCAAACTCATCGCCAAGAAGGGTGTGAGCGGTGCGAACAGCCGAGAACTGATGGACGCTATTGAATGGCTGATAACGGGCGGGTCCATTGTTGAAATGAATGGCACATGGCCGAAGCGAGCCGGTTCAAAATTTCGCATTCCGTTGTTCCAATAACTTTGGAACGGATATTGGAACGTTGGAATGGATTCTTACCTTAACGTCAAAATCGGTTCCAGCCGTTCCAAACCGTTCCAACGTGTTTGGAACGGGGAAAAAGCAAATTATATAATTTAAAACAATATCTTATATATAAAAATATTCTCTCGTTCCAATATTCCAATTATGCTTTTCGATCTCCTTTTTCAGCCCTTTTTGGGGTGGGTAAAAAGCATGTTTGGAATCTTGGAACGGTGAGACGAATGGAGGACCACATGATCGATCCCGACACCATTGAGGAAATTGACGATTGCGACGGCGAGTCGCTCAACGCTTACGGCTTCGACCCGGCCACAGAAACGTGGTGCTGGGGCTGGATTCCGTTGGAGTACATCTACGAAAGTGGGCGGAGCGATATTATCGACCATCTCACATGCCGGTGAAGTTCAAGCCGGCAATCACCATGAAATGGAGAAACGCATGAAAATCGAACCCAAAGAAATTAGCGGCAAACACGCTAGAACCATTGCCGGCGTCCGCATTCGCAGAATTTCGTGGGCTGAGTTCTACAAATTGCGACCCGATCTGCAGCCGGCGAATGATGACAGCAAAAAGGAAGATGAGGTGGCGCGATCGTTAGAATTGCAGCGGTGTCCTCAATATTAAAATAAAGTTCCTACCCCAAGCTTTTCATGTCGGCTGGCGTCTCAGTCAATAGAAGGCTGGAGAAACGAAATGGAATTCAGGGATTGTAAGAAGTGCGGTGAGACATTTACGCTGGACCGAAATCATTTTGGATCGACGCCTTCTGGAGGATTCCGATACACCTGTCGCGCATGTATAAGGCACCATACAAAGCAATATGACAACGCGAGCGATGAAAGAAAGATTGCCGCCAGTGCTAGAGCGAGAAGACGCTCCAACTACAGTTGGTCAATTACTGAAAGAGAAGAGTTGAAGTGTTCGCTCGCTCTTCGTGATGGAAATAAATGCCTCTACTGCAACATCCAGATCGGTGTGGAATACCATATTGATCACAAGTTGCCGGTGGTAAGAGGCGGCACAAATGATTTGAATAATTTGGCATTGACTTGCGTTCAGTGCAATCAGGAAAAGCACAATAAGACCATCAGTGAATATCGAGACTGGCGAGGTAAAAACCGGTTGACTGTAAGCTTTTAGTCTTCTCTCTGTTCGCCCCCCAGGGAGGGGTACCCAATATCCCTCCGCCCGCGCAGTCTAACGACCGGCTGGTGTCAAAGGCGCACATTTTTCCAATTGAAAAGTTGGGGGTCCGTTTTGGCTAGATCGAGTAGCCGAAGGCGAAAGCGACAGGATACCCGGAGCGGTTTCCGAACTTCTGCTATTGTCCACCCAATTGCAACGAAAGGACATTGAAGTCACGCACGCCCGGTGGCAAATTGAAGCCATGTGCAACTTATATAACATCGCCACGAACCAGGAATCTATTCGGAAGCTTGCCCGCGTGATGAGCGACGTTTCGGGCAATCTGGAACCATCACTTGATGTTTATCCGGATCGACCGGCACCGGTAGTTCGAAACACGGATCATGGCCGCGAATTGGCCAGTCTCACCTGGGGCATGCCGTCACCCCCTTTGTGACCAAAGGTCGCCCCGATTCAGGCGTCACCAATATCCGAAACACTGACTCCGCTCATTGGAAACGCTGGTTGAAACCGGAAAATCGCTGTGTGGTGCCGTGGACTACTTTTTGCGAGTGGGAAGATACAAAGCCGAAAAAGACAAAACGCTGGTTTGCGCTGAATAGTGATCGGCCATTGGCGCTCTTCGCCGGCATCTGGGCAACGTGGGAGGGAGATCGCGGCTCAGCCAAGACACCCCGTCCGGGCAAGCACGAATTGTTCGGCTTTCTCACTACCGAGCCCAACAGTGTCGTCAAGCCGATCCACCTCAAGGCAATGCCCGTTATTTTGACGTCACCGGAAGAAATCGACCTCTGGATGAATGCCCCGTGGGAAGAAGCAAAGGCACTTCAAAGACCTTTACCTGACGACGATCTGACATTGTTGCCGGTCGTAACGGAATAGCAGAGCCTGATTTGTCATGAGCGCATTTGATGAACTCGACAGACTGATCGAGGAAGCACCTGAACCTTATGAATTGCTGCATTTACGGGCGCGCCGGATTGTCTTGAAAGCAGTTTCCGATATCCCGGCGAGTGATCAACTTGCATCAGCCATCGATGCCTTCCACGCTGATCTTGAATACATGACCTTATGCTTCGAAATTTACGGTCGCGAGATGGTGAATTTCAAATCGCACCAGGCGAACTGCCGCGCGCACCTCGCAGCACTGAAAGAATTGTCCAGCACATTGCACTGATAGATCAGGTAAATGGCTTCGCGCTAAATTCCGCATTTATCGTGTTTGTTCCGGGAGTCATGCACCTAATCGATACGACGAAGTCTCTCATTCCTAGGCACTTGGTCGTTCAGTCTCCGTATCTGTACTGGCGATAGCGAGGCCTGGCGGGGGAACTGTGCGGGCAGACATTCGCGCACGTACTTCTCCGGGCCGTTGTAAACTATCGTCCCCTCAGCCCTTTGGAAATCGAGGTCGAAAAAAGCAAATAGTCAGCATGCGTTTCTGATTGGCTAAACGCTGGCCCGCGCTTGGTTCCTGTTGCTTTTACCTGCACAGATTTTCCACTACATGTAAAACCATCGATACCCCTATTGGCGTTTCCGTCGACGAGACGGATTCCAAAAAGCTTCACAGCAAGCGATTCGCCGATATCGCCCACAAGATTTCCGTCGAATGTGAACCTCAGCCTATGATCTCCGCCTCGCCCCTCGATATCCGAATTAAATTGGTCTCTCACCTTATTGCGAGCAGCAACAAGCTTCGTGATCTCTTTTGGTAGCTTGAACGTGTCAGACATATACCCCTCACTCAATGTCGCCCCTAGGAAATACACTCCATAATCCCCCAAATAACAAGTCCAGCGCATGTGACGGGAGAGCACGTCCAATCGATCCGACCAACCCCTATGAAAGCGGCGGCACGGGAAAGGTTTCGTATCCACAAAATTTGAAATTTCGATAGAATATTTATTTTCCGCATGGGGTACGGTTTTTCCATTCAAAAGCTACTTACAGAAATAACAGCCGGGTAACGGCGAGCGGGCTTAACGCCAAAACCACCACTAGGAAATTAAATGAATGAGCCAAAATTTACGCTACCGTGGCAGCCTTCCTTTGCTGCGGTGGTTGCATAAACATTACCCCAACCATGCCGTGGAAGTGGCAACTCATATTCGGAATCAAATGCCGCCTTTGTTGGCGATAGACCACAACGAAACCGTTCGCGAGATCCGCCCGACAGTCGGGGAAATGATGCGGGCCGCTTCCGACGCCTTCCGCGTGTATTATAGGGAGGATGGCAAGCGTTATTCTGGGAACGGCAAACGTCATATCGGAAAGGGATACCGGCTAGTTTCCAGCAAGGACTATCGCGGTGATGAATGGCAACATCTTGGCGACCTCACCTTCTATCGCGGAGAACTTCGAGATTGGGGCATAACTAAAAAGGGCAAGAAGCTAACGCCGCGCGACGATATCCGAGGCAACAGGAAGAACAAGCGCAACCCTTCTCTGTATTTGAGCATGAAGCCTGCAACTGCTGCGCTGTTTGAAGCGGTTGGCATTGAGCGCGTTCCAAGTCGCCATCCTCCCGACGATGGAAAGCCCAGTCGATACTACGATCCGCTCCCCGGCGTCGAGCAAGCCCGCAACGAACTTGCCGCTGCTTACGCCTTAGGCGCGCCACCCATTACGCACTGTCCAACGATGGTCGCTCATGGTGCTCATTTCTTCGGTGGCATTGTAAAGCCCAAGATAGGAACGAAGATCGGATCCATCGCAGCATGGGAGGCTCCTGAGAATCCGAAGGGTGAAGCCGCTGAGGTGCTTGAGGAAATAATGGGGGGCGGTACATTGAAATCGCTGGGCGTTCGTCTGGGGTATGGACAGCATTATGCTGATCGCGTTGCGAAGACGGCGCTACTGGAAACCGCGATATTACTGGCAGCAAGCAACGATAATAACAAATCGCGAAAAGATGTTGCCTAGCGTGCCAAATCGTGGCGCACCGTCACGTATGAGGTTGGGAACAAGAGGCGGCATTGGCCGCCATTTTTTTAACCCCCAACACTCGAAAAATTCGAAAATCGAAAGGAATATATATGCCCACCACACAAGAGGCGGTCGATGCGCTGTGTACGCACATTGGCTTCGATCCCCCACGCACGAAAGCGGTTGCAAGGGCGCTAACTGAAGCTGGCCGCTTGCCGGCTGGAACGCCCGGGAAAGCCCCGGAACTTGAACCCCATCATGTCATCGACATTGCGATTGGTTGCGCCGTTGATGCCCCGCTCCGCGCGATTGCTGCCACGGTCGAACGATGTCGCGCATTAACTCCGGGCGGAGTCGATCTAACCGGTGCGCCGGCCAGCATCGACACCGCGGGTGGCGCGTTGGACGTGTTCGCGGAAGTCGCAATCAACGGTGACCATCCTGACCTAATGCGTCGCGATCAGATTGAGGTCGTTTCGTCATGGCCGGAACTCGCCATTCATCGCGACGGAAAAGTGATGCGCTTCGTTGAAGTTGGCGCGCTTGCTTCGCATTGGCAGGGCGGAGGTCATCGGTCGTCAACAACGATCAATGGCGCTGCGCTTGTGGATGTTTTGCGCCAACTATTTGGAGAAGTATAATGATCGGTAAGAAAAGCACACCATCGACGGAATCCTTTCGTGTCCCGACGCTTGCAGAATCTGATGAGCATTATGCTGCGCTACAAAAAACAAAGCGATTTGAACGACAAGCAACGAGCGTTGACTGCCGAGCGGCGCGCGATGGAAAAGGAAATCGCGGCGGATACCAGTCGCGATGTGAAACCATCAATTGCAGAATTACTCGGCGACGAACCGGGAACGAAATCGCTAAATCGCAAGAGGTTGTCAGAAATTCGCACTGAATTGTCAGATATCGAACAGGCGTTGCGTGTGGTGCGGCAGCGACTTGTGGATGCGCGCGGAAATGCATCAGCATCGGTTTGCGCGAAGGCGCACGGCGAGTACGCGCGGCGAGTCAAGGCCATGGCTGCGGCTGTCCTGGCACTACAGACGGCGCGCGAATCCTACGATGAAATAGTAGATCAATTCGTTGCGGAAGACGTCGCGTGGACTCATTTAGTTCCATTGCAACCCAATTTTTGCGGTGATCGTCTGGATGGGCATTTGCACCGGTGGCTGCGCGCGGCGCGGGAGGCCGGATATGTCGATTGAAAAAGCAACAGAACGGCGTGCGAAAGCGAAACGTCGAATAAAGATTGCAGGGCAAGCGGAACGCTACGCCAACACTGATCCCATCGAAATCGCGCGCGAACTTCGGGCAAAATCGAAACTCGGCCGGCGCGAGGCGAAGCTGTGTCAAATGGAGGTAAAAATTGGCCGGTAAAACGATAAGCGGATACGCGGCACGCTTTGGTGACGCGACTGTTATAGCGGGCGAATTTCGCGAGAAGCTTGCGCGCGGCGCGTTCAGCCGCACGCTGCGCTATCATCCTGATGTTGTGATGCTACTTGACCACGATACCGGTCGCGTCCTCGGCAGAACATCTGCAGGAACGTTGGCGCTGCGCGAAGACAAGATTGGTTTATGGTTCAGCGTGGATGTTGATGCGTCTACGCCGGAAGGCAGGTCTGCAATCGGTACCGTTTCGCGCCAGGATGTTAGGGGCTGCAGCTTCGGGTTTCGCGTGCGGGCGGAAGAGTGGCAGGACGGTGGAGACAAGCTGCCGTTGCGCACAATAACAGATGTTGATCTACACGAGATCACTTTGACAGCTTTTCCAGCATACACGACGACCTCGGCTAGCGTTGCCCGTTCAAACGCGACAAACGCTTCTCGCCGCCGGGCCGAAGCCGCGATGCGCGCTAGGGGTATCTGACCAAAACGATGATGGTGCAGCGCCAAGGCGCTCGGGGTACTGCGGCAAACACCGCACCTATGCCAGCCCACCGACAAACGCGCTGGTGTCGCCTTTTCGCAGCATGGCGAGGCGAACAGCACCCCTGCAGCCACGAGCCCGGCAATGCGTCTGCCTCTCGATCTCGTCGAGATAGAGGAATTCCCGCTCCGGCGATGAGCAGATCAGTTCAGGTGTGAGATAGTGGACATAGCCGCATTGCTTGCAGGTGATTTCGAGCTCTTGGCCGGGATCGAGATCGCGAACCTGGACGTTCTGTTTCCAGTTGGTCACCAGAAATCCTCCGCAGTTGGAATGCGCGTGTAGCTGATCTTGCCGCCGACATGGCCACCGGCCGGGGGCCTCCACATGCCTAAGCTCATGACGGTACGGCCATAGCGGGCATTGAGGTTGTCGATCGCGCCGGATGCACGTTCCCATTTCTGGCGAGCACGGTCATCGTTGATGAGCATGTCGAGTTGGCGTTCACCTGCCGGCGAGATGTCGCAGAGTGTAACCCCGACACGAAAGACCTGAATGCCTCGCGGATGGTCGCGTTTCATTCGCGCCCATAGCCGATCAAGACCCGCAAGGGCCGCCTGATCGTCATTTATGATCGGTAGTGTGATCTTTCCTGACCAGTCGCCGTTGCGAATAGAGAGCCAAAGCAGCAAGCCCCGGCAATAATATCCGGCCCTGCGCAACCGTCGCGCGGCCTTGATCAAAAGCAGGCGACAAATCTCGAACGCACCTGCCATTGTTCGGCTTTCAGGCGGGAGAACACGGCCATGCCCAAACATGCCGCGTTCCGCATTGGGAGCCTGAATGTCATAGCCGTGCAGCGCGTACCAAAGACGCTCACCTGTCACATTGTTCCAGAGTTTGCGCATATGCTTGGGCTGCAACCGATACAGATCCTCGGTCGTGACGATGCCTGATCTGGCAAGGCGACGCTCCATGTTCGAACCGACGCCGGGAACATCAGACAGTGGCTGCGCCAGCAATGGTGCCGGCAAATCTTCCGGCCGCCAGATCATCAACCCATTGCCATATGTTCCGTTGGACCGTTTCCCGGCCTTGCAGGCCATCTTGGCCAGTTGACGATTGGCCGCAAACCCGACCGATGCGGTGATATGCTGTCCGACATTGCGGGCCAGCGTCGACCTGAGGCGCGCAGTCAGTGCCTCGGGATCGTCGCGTCCTGTTTCGTCCAGCACACATGTCAATTCATCGATCGACTTGACCGTATCGATCGGAATGACGGTCTCAATCTCGGCCAGCAACGTGTTGTGGGCGCGGCGATAGAGGTCAGGCTTTTGTGGTACCAGGACAATATCAGGGCAGGCGGCTCGGGCGTCGGCTATTTTCATCACGTTCTTGACGCCAAACGCCTTGGCCTCACGAGAACAGGCGATGACACAGGTGCGGTCTGTACCTTCGAACGGGACAACGCCGACAGGACGTCCTTGCAGCCGCCTGTCTGCCTGTTGCTCGACTGACGCAAAGAAGCCGTCGAAATCGAGATACATGCGCTCGATAATCTCTGGTTTGCGCAAGGCAAAGCTCTCCCGTGGCGCGGCAAACGCGCATTCACCAATGTTTCAAGACTGCATCGCCGGCGCCCTCGCCAACAATGTTCCTAAAATGTTCTCATTGAGAAAAAGAGTCAAGAGAAGCAGGAAATAAATCCTATTTGCCTCGGTGGAGGTGAGGGAACAAAGACATTCGTGATCTGAACGCTACAAGCGTCGACGTCCGTTATCGCAATATGAACGTGGTCCGAGAACAGCTGCCGCCCGGCTCTGAAACGACCGGACGGCTGACTGGATGTTGACCGATCACTTGGCGTTTATCATTGAAGGATAGCGAGTGATCTGGCGCCGCATCTACGTTGCTTTCGCGGTAGTCGAAGCCTTATTGATCGATGTGACCGCAAGGTTGGTCAGCTTGTTATTCGTAGCCTTTTCCTGATCGAGAATTTCGCTTAGCAACTTATGTGCTTCATCATGGCCGAGGTCTTTTGCCCACTCCCGCAAGGAACCGTACCTTGCAATCTCATAGTGCTCGACAGCCTGGCACGCGGCCAGCAATCCCGCATCAAGAGCCGTGCCGGTGGCCTCTTCGATCAAGCCATCAGTCTCCTTGATTAGACCTTCGATGGCATCGCACTTTTCCCCAGATGCCTTCTTGCCGATTGACTTGAAAACCTGTTCCAATTTCTTGATCTGCCCCTTGGTTTCCTCAAGGTGATCCTCGGCAGCCTTTTTCAACTTGGCGTCCTTTGCTGCCTTCGCTATTTTCGGCAATGCCTTTGTGATAGCGTTTTCGGCGTAATATACGTCCTGAAGGGTATGCTCGAAAATCTCAGCCATCGTTTTCATGAAAAATCTCCCAGTGCCGGAATTGGCTGGGGAAGAATGAATAGCGCGGTCGATGGTTCCGTCTGCACACAAGCGGACAGACAGATGTGATCGGACGGGTTGTCTGCCGTATCGGATGAACATTTGGGAATGTTTTTAAGACCGTGGCATTGCGCAGCATATCAAGCTGAAACGATATTTCTATATTCAGGAGAACAAAAAGTTGACTCGCGCGTTTTCACGACAGGCGATCCCCGCCTTATGGAGAACACCATGGACTGGAACCGCGTCGAAGGAAATTGGAAGCAGATGAAAGGTAACGTCAAAGAACAGTGGGGCAAACTCACCGACGATGACCTGGATGTGATTGCCGGCAAGCGCGACCAACTGGAAGGCAAGATTCAAGAGCGTTACGGCCTCGAAAAGGATCGCGTAAAGCAGGATGTCGACGATTGGTATGGTCGTCAAACTTGGCCGATGTAACAGCCAGAACGTCGAAATTTATTTCCGCTCGGCTTAAGCCGGGCGGACTATTTCTAACGAGAGTTTCGTCTCAACAGTCCGTGAAATGCTCTTGAGTTGATAATTGCCTACGTAAAAATAAATACGACCGCGAATGTTATGCTGGCGGTCAAAGCCAAAAAAACCGCGTAAGGGAGTATTCCCCTTTTGTTTGGTTGCATGTCTTCTATCAGTACTTTGAACTTGTCGGGGTCGCCATGCTTGAGATGACGGAAACGGTGTATGTTGTCGCTAGGCTTGTTGGTGTGCCAAGGCCCAATAGTCTTTGAGGGGCAATTAGCCTCGGCTTGGGCGTCAAATTTTCGCCTTGTCTCTTCGTCGAACTGGTATCGCCTAGCACCACGCCAGTTTGATTGGTAAGTTTCATTGCCCATGTCGTTATCTTATGAGGTGACGACTAAAACGTCGTTGAGCATGTCGCTAAAATGCGATGGAGGTTTTTCGAATGGTGACAGTGACGCACTAGCGATCACGCCAATCGTATCGGCGGCGGGAGGATACATCGGCTGATTCCTATTACGGATAATTCGATTTCTTCGCGCCGCCGCTACTCGGGTTCATTTGTAGTTGCTTAGGTAGCGGAAGGCTCGAGCACCGCATATGAACCTCGCGAGCAAACAGCTTGCGCTGCTGATCCTGGTTGGCATCAGCGGCTGCGGCTAGCGGGATACCGAACGGACCCAGAAGGAGGCCGGTAGCCATGCCGACTGCCATCCGCTCGCCAACCTTGTCGTCATAACCAAGGGCTGCGAGCCGGATTTGC
This sequence comes from Mesorhizobium sp. G2-6-1, assembly GCF_055809095.1. Classification (NCBI taxonomy): domain Bacteria; kingdom Pseudomonadati; phylum Pseudomonadota; class Alphaproteobacteria; order Hyphomicrobiales; family Phyllobacteriaceae; genus Mesorhizobium; species Mesorhizobium sp. G2-6-1. The sequence goes on along the minus strand of NZ_CM147896.1, from coordinate 3,674,704 downwards.
TTGCAATCTGGCGAGTTCCATCTCGGATCCTGCTGCGAGAGAGTGGTTGCATAGTTTGCAGGCGTCGTGGTGCATCCAGATAGAACAATGGCCGCAAGCAATGCGGTAGAGAATTGAACCTTCACCAATCAAGCTCCGCTGTCTTTGCCGAACTTGAAGTTCCCTGTTGTTCCGTCGCTGAAAGTGCCGGTACCAGTTCCACCCATGAGGTTCTTGTTTCTCATTATATTGAGCGTTCCGGTGCGCTTATCGGTGCACGTAAACGGGACCGTCAATTGTCTGGCCCGGGAGAATTGATCGTAATCGCCAGAGCAAAGTACTCCGGATTGATTTGTCACGACGAATTTTCCCTCTGACATCGATGCAGTAGCTTGCCCATAGAATTTTTCGCCGGATGATGTCGTTCCGGATGCCGGAATGGATATCGATCCGCACGCCGTAAGGGCGCCGCAAAGTAGCATCGCCGCAATATTTCTAGTTTGCATATTTTACTCCCAAGCCCAACGGGAGACAAGCATATATCGCGTTACGATACAATTATGGATTGCAAAAAATGCACAAGGGAAGCAACGGTGAGGGCTCGATTGAGCGGCAAGCGGGTTGTGGACGTGCGCTTGGGCGGATGCATAGATTCTGCACTCTTCCCATATACAATGTTCTTGGGCACCCAACGCTCGGGGCAGTCCCCGAGACGAAAGGGTAACCCGACGTCGTGGGTATGCTAAAGCCAAGTCGGGTTACTTACAGCGCGTTGCTGCGATTATAGAATGAGCATAACCGCCAGAGCCGCAGCCATGCACACCACAGTAATTGTATAAAAAGACCAGAATATTCTGTTCATCGCTGCATCCACACGAACGTCAAACTCCCATAAAGAGGTTTTGGTTCCCGGTGTGCGGTGGCCCTGTCCGCAATATGTTGGGACGTTCGTCATCTACGGGCTACTTGCGTTGATGGTTGTTACCGGAAAAATTCAGCCGGACGTAGGTTGCTTGTCGAGTTGCTCCTCCAACCATTTCCACCTATCGGAATAAGTTAGCAGCATGTTTTTCAAGTCAGCATTCAGAATACGGGTAAAGGTGTAGTAGCCTTTATCGACCCAAGACTTACTTGCGCGCGCCCCTGAAGGAAGCGCATCCAGCGCCTCATCATAGGACATGAACAGTGCAGAGGGTATCTGCACCACATTCCAAACGTAACAGATCGGTATCCCTCTTCCTTCGTATTTTCGATCGACGCTAAAACTTTCATCGGTTGCACATTTCAACTGCAGCGGAAGAGATCGTATTCCAGCGTCGCCAACTTCTTTGAAAATGATTAGGTCGATGCCACGATCAATAACAGGGATGGACACCTCGAAGCCCCTCAGGAGCAGTTGTGCAGTCAGCCAGTTTCTCCCGGCATACTCGACGGCCTTTGTATGGAGTCGATTGATCATTGTTCACCCGTTCCACAATCGCATGCTTAGGCCGTCGCCGTTCGGTTTTGTCCGAGGGTACCAATCTTGACAAAATGAATTGAATCGATCCTTATAGAAAAGTTCGCAGCCCCTTGCGGGGCAGCCATAATTCTCGCACTCGCAGCCTTCGGGCCAGCCCATTTGGCGAGACTCTCAACACAACTATAGCACCCGTGTGGGTGAACATAACCGCTTGCCTTGCGGCATGCATATTGAAACGTCCGGCTGTGTGCCGGCGAATGAGGAGAATTATTATGGGAAATGCACTTTCGTTTGAACTTTCTAAAAAGGCTGAGTGGCGTGAACGCAAGGCAGAAAGGCACCCGGAGGACTATCGAAACGGAGCAGCTGCAGAGATACTTCGGACTCTTGCTGAAAGTACCGGCAGTAACGAAGATACCTCAAAGCTAAGTGCGCTTGAAGGTGATGTTGACCATGAGTGGTACGACAGGTTCCCAGAAGCCATGAATGATGTGCTGACCGACATAGGATTCCGATTTCACCCTAAGGACGTCGATGAAGTCGAAGAAGCCATCGTCGCCCGACTAAAAGAGGAATAACCGCTACCGTCTGCCGGGATCGCCAAATTCAACCACGAGCCCAACCCGTCGTCAGCAATGGCGGCGGGTTTTTCCTCGAATCCCATGTCGCATCCTTGTCGCGTTTCGCAGCCGCCGCTGATTACGACACGTTACAAATCAATACGTTACGTTGCGACAAATTCCGCGTCTTGCGACATGAAATTTGTGAGGTTCTTCTGCTAAGTGCTTGATTCTGCTTGGCTGGGGAACCTGGATTCGAACCAGGACTAACGGAGTCAGAGTCCGTGGGTCTACCGTTAACCTATTCCCCAATATGCGCCGCGAAACTATGCTTTGGTGCGACGCGTATGGTGTCCTGAACCATCTGGCAACAGCGCTGCACTGTGCAAAGCTTCAGTATTTGGCTGCGTTTTAGCCGTCATCGTAAAATAGTCAAGCCTGTGTCATTGGTCAATTTCAGCCTGTCCAAACTGTGAGCGCTCGAACAGCAGAACGACAACGAGTGCGATGAGCAGCGGAACAATGAGATATAACAGCCGAAACACGAGAAGGGCGGCGACAACGCCAATCGGGTCCATATCCGAAAGGCCGGTGAGAAATACGACTTCCAGAACACCAAGGCCGCCAGGCGCGTGTGAAATCTGCGCGATGGAAAACGACACAAGGAAGATGCCAAGCACAACCAGATAGCCGGGATTACCCGTAGAGGGCAGGGCGAAGAAAATGATTGCGGCAGCCGCGAAAAGTTCGATCGGGCCGACGAGTATCTGACGCGCCACGATTGGCAATCGCGGATAGTGCATCTGGAACGAACCAAGACGGAAAGGCCGGAGGTGCAGCCAACTTCCAAAAACATACGCAACGACGATGAGAATCATCGCTATTCCCGTAACGCCGGATAATTTGTGAAATCCGATGGCAGAAAAGCGATCGAGCAGGTCCGGCACAAGCATCAAAACAACGCCGGAGACCAGCACCGTCGATAAAACGAATGTGACCCAGCACACCGCAACAAGTACCCCGACTTCCTGCGCGGAAAGGCCCTTCGTTCCATAGGCGCGATAGCGGATAACGGCCCCGGAAAACACCGATCCGCCGATATTGTGAGACAGCGCATAGGTCGTAAAGGAACACAGCGTCACAAACTGCCATGAAACGCGTTTGCCGATGTGAAGCAGCGCAATGTGGTCATATCCCGCCAAAGCCGCATAGGCCACGACGGCACTGACCGCAGCCAGAATCCAGTGATGCAGGGAAATGACGGTCAGTCCCGCCCAGACATCATCGATTGATATGCCCCGCAATTCATCGAGCAAAAGCCAGATCGAGAAAGCGACCGCCGAAAGGCCGACGCAGGGCCAGAAATAGCGCTTCCAATTCATGTAACGTCAATCATTAGCATTGGTCGCCTGTTCGTGTCTGTTTGGCAAGGCGGTGAACTCGCGAGGGCCACATTCCAACGCGCGCCAACAGCAATGCCTCATTGAAGCCGGCTATTCAACCACTGTGGGACAAAGCCGATGTTGGAGCGTTCTTTCGAAGCTTTGTTCTTGGTGATATCGGGTTGCGCTGCTAATCTGCTATCAACTTGAAATCATATGCGTCTGCTGCGTTCGGAAAATCCGGTTCGCGCGATGCCGGAAGGAACGACAGTGAAAGACCGCGACGCCGGCGCTGAAGCGCCGGAGGTGGGCGCGTCGGAAGGTGATACACGGCCTCCAGGTTCGGGAAATCCTTTTGATGCGCGCTGCCCGGAAAACAAGGTTTTAGTGGATTCCGGCAGCCAGCCGGCAGGAAACACCAATCAAACCGGAAAGCCCAGGAAGCGCCGCAAACGCAAGCGGGGCCGCAAGGTTTTTGCGCGTGACTTGGCTGGGGCACCGGTAAGTGATTCGCCGCATGTCGCGGACCCAGCACCTGTTGTGCCGAATGCAAAGGGCGATAATCCACCGACGTCGCCAAAGCCGAATTTCCACAACATGCCTGCCAGGCGCCGCCCCGCGCATCTGTTGCCCGTATATGCAGCACTTGATCTTGGAACGAACAATTGCCGTTTGCTGGTCGCGATTCCCACCAGATATGGACAGTTCAAGGTCATTGATGCGTTTTCGCGTATCGTGCGTCTAGGTGAGGGGCTTTCTGCGCGCGGCAGCTTGGCCGACGCTGCGATGGATCGCGCCATCGAGGCGTTGAAAGTTTGCTCGGCCAAGCTCAATAGCCGCAAAATCGCGCGGACTCGGCTGATTGCCACCGAAGCGTGCCGTTCCGCGCAAAACGGTGCGCTATTCCTTGAACGCGTCGAGCGCGAGGCGGGCATCAAACTCGAGATTATCGACCGCGAAACCGAAGCGCGGCTTGCCGTGTCGGGCTGCGGATCGCTGGTGGAGCGCGATACGGAAGGTGTCGTGCTGTTCGATATTGGCGGAGGCTCATCGGAGATCGCTCTTATCGATTTGAGCAGCCAGCGGTCTGGCAGGCTTGCCAATCATATTGTCTCATGGACATCGCTTCCCGTTGGCGTGGTGTCGCTGGCAGAACGCTTCGGTGGACACACCGTGACACGCGATGTTTTTGCCGCGATGGTTGATGATGTAGCGGTGCGCCTGAATGATTTCGATGGGCGCGACCGATTGAGCCATGTCCTGAAAAGCCCGAAATTTCACCTGCTCGGCACATCAGGCACGGTGACGACGCTGGCCGGTGTTCATCTTGAACTTGAACGTTATGATCGTCGTCGGGTCGATGGCTTGTGGATGGACCGCGACAATGTCGATCGCATGGTGGAAAAGCTGCTCGGCTGGGATTTTAAGCAACGCGTCGCCAATCCATGCATCGGAGCGGATCGCGCCGACCTTGTGCTTGCCGGTTGCGCCATACTTGAAGCTATCCGGGGAATGTGGCCATCGGAAAGGCTGCGTGTTGCAGATAGAGGATTGCGCGAAGGAATATTGAGCGAACTTATGGCAGATGATGGCGCATGGCGTCGAAACTGGCGCGGCAGGTAATGACCAAGAAACCCGATAAACCAAGTTCGGCCAACATTCGCGTGCTCAAAACGCGTATCAAGAAGAAGAGCGGCCTGAAAGAATCATCACGGCGTTGGCTGCAGCGGCACATGAACGATCCCTATGTTCAGCGCTCCAAGGCCGACGGCTACAGGTCGCGGGCGGCCTATAAATTGATCGAGATCGATGACCGCTACCATCTGTTGAAGCCCGGAATGAAAATACTCGATCTGGGGGCAGCACCAGGCGGTTGGTGCCAGGTCGCGGCCGCCCGCGCCGGATCAACGCCCGAGGACGTGCATGTCGTGGGCATCGACTATCTGGGCGTGGACGCAATTCCCGGAACAGTCATTCTGGAGATGGATTTCCTTGACGATGCCGCACCTCAGCGTTTGATGGAAACGCTTGGAGGCGAACCGGACATCGTTTTGTCGGATATGGCCGCCCCGACCACGGGCCACCGCCGCACCGATCACATTCGCACCGAACATCTTTGTGAGGTCGCGGCTGATTTTGCCATATCCGTATTGAAGCCTGGCGGGCATTTCCTGTCCAAGACATTTCAAGGCGGTACGGAGCACGCAATCCTTGATCTGTTGAAGAAAAATTTTCGCTCCGTCCATCATGTAAAGCCGCCGGCTTCGCGCGATGAGTCGGTTGAGTTGTATATTCTTGCCAAGGACTTCAAAGGGCGCAGGCCGACTGATGGAGAGTAGCGAATGGCGGGGATTTCAATCAGCCACAGCGTTCAATTCGCCCGCAAAGTATTGGTACATCGGCCAGCTTCAATGGTCGCAGCTCAGAAAAATGCAGGCTGGGACACTACTATGAATGTCTCATAGCTTTTCTTCGCCGGTTAGACGTGGTACCAGCCACCGCCAATCCTGAAAGGGAAAACAACGAGTCGGCGCTGCCCAACCGGGTTGAGCGCGTTTCATGCATTCCGGGGGCGGCCATGGCTAAAATCATTGAAACATCCGCAGGAGCGCTCGCGCTAACCTTTGACGATGTGCTGCTGCAGCCAGGCCATTCCGAGGTCATGCCGGGCGATACCGACATTCGGACCTGCATTGCCGGTGACATAGAAATGAATGTGCCGATCATTTCGGCTGCCATGGATACAGTTACCGATGCCAGACTGGCGATTGCGATGGCTCAGGCTGGCGGGATTGGTGTCATTCATAGGAATTTTTCGCCTGAGGAGCAGGCCGAGCAAGTCCGCCAGGTCAAGAAATTCGAGTCCGGCATGGTGGTCAATCCCGTCACGATCGGCCCGGACGCCTCCCTTGCCGATGCCCTTTCATTGATGAAAGAAAACAGGATTTCCGGTATTCCCGTTGTTGAAAATGGGGGATCAGGCGGGCATAAGGCGGGCCGTCTGGTTGGCATATTGACCAACCGCGACGTGCGCTTTGCTTCCGATCCTGAACAACGCGTCTATGAACTGATGACGCGCGAAAATCTGGTTACGGTGAAAGAGAGTGTCGATCACGACGAAGCCAAGCGGCTCTTGCATCAGCATCGTATCGAAAAGCTGGTGGTGGTCGACAAGAAGGGTGTGTGCGTTGGCCTGATCACGGTCAAGGACATCGAGAAATCCCAACTCAACCCGCATGCCAGCAAGGATGGGCAAGGGCGCCTGCGCGCTGCCGCGGCAACGAGCGTTGGCAATGACGGTTTCGAGCGAGCAGAGCGCCTCATAGACGCAGGCGTCGATCTGTTGGTGATTGATACGGCGCACGGTCACTCCCAGCGTGTTCTCGATGCTGTGACGCGTGCGAAGAAGCTTTCCAATTCCGTACGTATCATGGCCGGTAATGTTGCCACCGCCGACGGGACGCAAGCATTGATCGATGCTGGAGCCGATGCGGTCAAGGTTGGTATCGGACCGGGGTCGATTTGCACGACGCGCATCGTTGCCGGTGTCGGCGTTCCGCAACTTTCGGCGATCATGTCGGCCGTCGAGGCGGCTCACAAGTCCGGTGTGTCGGTGATTGCGGATGGTGGGATCAAGTTTTCGGGCGATCTGGCCAAGGCTCTTGCGGCAGGGGCAAGTGCTGCGATGATCGGATCATTGCTTGCCGGAACCGATGAAAGCCCGGGTGAGGTCTACCTGCATCAGGGGCGCTCATTCAAAGCGTATCGTGGAATGGGATCGGTCGGTGCCATGGCGCGCGGGTCCGCGGACCGGTATTTTCAGGCAGAAGTACGTGATACGCTGAAACTGGTTCCTGAGGGAATTGAAGGGCAGGTTCCGTATAAGGGGCCGGTGGCGGGAGTCCTACATCAGCTTGCAGGCGGGCTAAAAGCCGCTATGGGTTATGTAGGAGGTCGCGATCTTGCCGATTTCCGTGAACGCGCCACATTTGTGCGCATATCGAACGCCGGACTTCGTGAAAGCCATGCCCATGATGTCACGATTACCCGCGAAAGCCCCAATTACCCTGGCGGACTCTGACCAGCCGAGCGGTGTGCATCCGTTGATCCACGCAATTGGACGATTGCCAAGGCATGCGGGCGTGCTGTGCTTCGCGTCGTTGGTGGTCTTCGTGATCATGACTGTCGTGGAGCTATTCTATTTCCGCGAATTGAGCGGCGGCCTGATGTCTCTCGATATACGCTGCTTTGGCTTTACGCCGGATCAGGGCATGGCGTGGCTGACGGCCCTGGGTCGACGAGGCAGCGAGATTATCATTGTCTGGCATTATCTGACTTTTGACCTCGTCTTTCCGGCATTGCTGTCGCTGACGCTGATGAGCCTTGTTCTTGTCACCGGGCGCAGGCTTCCGCGTTTTGCAAAAATGTCGGTCAAAGCGCAGGTGTTGACGACCTTGACCCTGGTGCTTCCTTACACGCTGGCCGACTATGGTGAGAATATAGCTGTCGTGCGGCTGTTATCCAACTTTGTTTATGCAAATCCGGATTCGCTTCTGCCTGACCTCGGCATTGATCGTCACCAAGTTCGCATTTGGCGCAATTCCGATGATGGTTATAGCGACATTCTTCTTCGCAGGCCGCGCAAGACGTCACAACGAGCGTCACGGGTAGAAGAAGGATATGGCATGAACCCGACCGTTATTTTATGGCCCATGATCGCGCACTTCGTTCTGGTCGGCATCATCTATGTGCTGCTTGGGTTGCGCCGCCGACAGGCGGTGAGAAGTGGTACAGCGAGGGCGAGGCAGTTCAAGGTTCGTGGCGATGAACCTGAAATGAGTGCAACGACTGCCAACGACCTCATGAACCAGTTCGAACTGCCGATGTTGCTTCACATCGCCTGCCTTGGCTTGTTCGTGACCAACGGCGTGTCTTTTGCTTCGCTGGCGCTGGCCTGGATTTTTGTTCTGCTGCGCTATGCCCATGCCTATGTGCACGTCACCAGCAATAATCTACGTTATCGCGCCCCGATGTTTGCGGCGGGATTTGTCGTGATGGCTCTGCTTTGGGCGTGGTTCGCCCTGCATCTGCTCGCCCTCGTGTGAGGCAACTTAGAGCGGTTCAGCTTTTGATAGAATCACTGAGCCGCTCTAAGGTTTTGTTTTTACGCAATCCCGGACAGAAAACCGCTGCACACTTTTCCTGGAATTGCTCTATATGCCGGGTTCGAACACCGAGATTTTTCGTTGATCGAACTTGATCGCGATTTCACCGTTGACAAGGCGTAAGGCTGCATCGCCGAATACGCTCCGTCGCCAGCCCCGCAGAGCCGGAACATCTGCCGCGTCGCCATCGGCCGCGATGCGATCGATGTCATCGCTTGACGCCAGCACTTTGGTGGCAACACCTTCTTTTTCGGCAACGAGGCGCAATAATACCTTCAACAATTCGGCAGCAGCATTGGTGCCTTCGGCCTGCTGAGTGGTCTTGGGTGGCTTGGGCATATCTTCTTTGGGAAGAGCAAGTGCTGCGTTGACCACTTCAAGCAGCGATGCGGCACCGGAAGAGCGCTCCCAACCTTTAGGCGTGGTGCGCAACCGACCGAGCGCCGTCGTATCGCGCGGTCCTTGCTGGGCTATTTCATAAATGGCGTCATCCTTCAAAACACGCCCACGCGGGACGTCGCGTTCGCGTGCTTCGCGTTCGCGCCACGCGGCAACGGCACGAACAATGGCCAGTTCCTGTGGCTTGCGCAGGCGCATTTTAAGGCGTTTCCACGCATTGTCAGGATGAGGGTCGTAGGTCTCGCGCGATGTCAGGATCTGCATTTCCTCATTGAGCCAATGGGCGCGGTTCTCAGCTTCGAGCTGGGCTTTGAGGTGCTTGTAGACATCGACAAGATGCGTGACATCGGCCAAAGCATATTCAAGCTGCTTATCGGACAGCGGACGATAGCGCCAATCGGTAAAGCGCGAGGATTTGTCGAGCCGCGCCCCGGTAATCTTGTGCACGAGTTGGTCATAAGACACGCTGTCGCCGAAGCCGCACACCATGGCCGCGACTTGCGTGTCGAAAACCGGATGCGGCACCAGATCGCCAAGATGGACAACGATTTCTATGTCCTGGCGGGCAGCGTGGAATACCTTCACTACCTTTTCGTTTGCCATCAAGCCAAAGAACGACTTGAGATCGATATTGGGTGACAACGGATCGACGAGCGCGGTCACACCGGGTGCCGCCATCTGGATCAGGCACAAAACCGGCCAGAATGTTGTTTCGCGAATAAATTCGGTATCAACGGTGACGAAATCCGACCGCTCTAGCGCCTGGATGGCGGCTTCGAGCTCGCCTTGCGTGGTAATAACGTGCATCAAATCGCTTTTGATAGATAAAAGGTCTCTTTCCATTTCAGCCGGCGATGGTTTCGTCAAGCCGCCAGGCAAATATAGCGTCGTCAAACCGGGAGCGGAACCGGTGCGACATGGCTCCCAATTGATCAAATGGAATGTCAGGAAACCATTCAGCGGTGAGGTAATCGCCTCCGCCTTGACAAAAGGCGGTGCCCATGCGCTTTTCGCGCCAAATTTTCGGGTCAAGCGCAAGCTTTGCCTCTATCGACAACTCCTGATCGGATTACAGGCCATGCATCGTTATCGCAGCCATAATTGTGCGCAATTGAGGAAAGCAGATGTCGGTTCATCCGTAAGGCTTTCCGGTTGGGTGCACCGCGTACGCGACCATGGCGGGCTTTTGTTCATCGACCTGCGTGATCATTTTGGTTTGACGCAGATTGTGGCTGATCCCGATCTCGCCCGCGTTCAAGGCGGCGGAAGCTGTACGAGGCGAATGGGTCATTCGCGTTGACGGCGAGGTGAAGGCGCGCGCAGCAGAAGCTGTCAACGAAAACCTGCCGACCGGCGACATCGAGATTTTTGCACTCGACATAGAAGTGCTTTCGGCAGCCAGGGAATTGCCGCTGCCTGTATTCGGTGAGCCGGATTATCCTGAAGACATCCGTCTGAAATATCGTTTCATCGACCTGCGCCGCGAAACCCTTCACAAGAACATCATCGCGCGCACCAGGATCATCTCCGAGATGCGCAAGCGTATGGAAGGTGCAGGCTTCACAGAATTCTCGACGCCGATCCTGACTGCATCGTCACCAGAGGGAGCGCGAGACTTTCTGGTGCCGAGCCGTATCCATCCGGGTACGTTTTATGCGTTGCCGCAGGCCCCACAGCAGTACAAGCAATTGATAATGGTGTCTGGTTTCGACCGGTATTTCCAGATTGCGCCGTGTTTCCGCGACGAAGACCCGCGTGCCGACCGGCTGCCCGGCGAATTCTATCAACTCGACCTTGAGATGAGTTTCGTGGAGCAGGACGACGTTCTTGAAACGATGGAACCCGTCATGCGCGGTGTTTTCGAGACATTCGCAGCCGGCAAACCGGTAACGAACGGGTTTCCGCGCATTTCCTATGATGTGGCCATGCGCAAATACGGGTCCGACAAACCGGATTTGCGCAATCCGATTGAAATGCAGGACGTGTCCGATCATTTTCGCGGTTCCGGCTTCAAGGTGTTCGCAAACATTCTGGCCAATGATCCAAAGGCGGAAATCTGGGCGATACCGGCAAAGACCGGAGGCAGCCGCGCTTTCTGCGATCGCATGAATTCATGGGCGCAAGGCGAGGGACAACCCGGCCTTGGCTACATATTCTGGCGCAAGGAAGGCGAGAAGATCGAGGGGGCTGGCCCGCTTGCCAAGAATATTGGCGAGGAGCGAACCGATGCGGTGCGCCAACAGCTTGATCTTTCGGGTGGCGATGCATGTTTCTTTGTCGCCGGCGACCCGAAGAAATTCGCGGCATTTGCAGGTGCCGCTCGCACCCGTGCTGGCGAAGAACTCAATCTTGTCGATCGCGACCGATTTGAGCTGTGCTGGATCGTAGATTTCCCATTTTATGAATGGAATGAAGACGAAAAGCGCGTCGATTTCGGCCATAACCCGTTTTCAATGCCGCAGGGCGGCATCGATGCACTGAATGGACAAGATCCGCTCGGTATCAAGGCGTTCCAGTACGATCTTGTCTGCAATGGTTTTGAGATTGCCTCGGGCGGTATCCGCAACCATCTGCCGGAAACCATGGTGAAAGCCTTTGAAATTGTCGGGCTGGATCGCGCAACGGTCGAAGACCGTTTTGGCGGTCTTTACCGCGCATTCCAGTACGGGGCACCGCCACATGGCGGCATGGCAGCCGGCATCGACCGTGTCGTCATGCTTCTGCTCGGTGCGAAAAACTTGCGCGAAGTGACCATGTTCCCGATGAATCAACAGGCCTATGATTTGCTGATGGCCGCACCAGCCGAAGCGACACCGCAGCAATTGCGAGAGCTTTCGTTGCGCGTGGCCGTCGCGAAAAAGAAGACTGATTTAGTTGGGACTGAAGCGCGCCCGACGCATGGACACAGGAAATAGCGGTAACATGAACGCCTGAATATGGATTTCAGGCGACTTTAGATATAGCAATGTCAATATGTTATCGGTCTTTGTTAAAGTTGTTCGGCTTCAATGAAATCACCAACCGCGCTAACTATTTGTTTTTACGCGATTCCAGATAGAAAACCGTGCGCACTTCTACTGGAATCGCTAATGCTGCGTCTGTAATTTTGGCTTATAGCGCCCATCAGGCTTTTTCTCGAAGAGTTCCCTGATCTGCGGATGGCGGATTGGCTCGTCGGACTCATCTTCCAGCAGATTTTGTTCCGAGACATAAGCGACGTACTCGGTTTCCGAGTTCTCGGCCAACAAGTGATAAAACGGCTGATCCTTACCCGGGCGTACATCGACCGGGATAGCCTCGTACCATTCATCCGAGTTGGCAAACTGTGGATCGACATCGAAAATGACGCCGCGAAAGGGAAACATCTTGTGGCGGACCACCTGCCCAATCGAGAATTTGGCTGTTTTCATCGTACTCACCACAGAACATTTATATTCTATTTGACGCAGACTATGGAAAAATTCAATCCCGGCCTGCTTGACTGCCTTCCAAATTGCACGATAGCCAAGCTGAACGACTGTCCGAAAGCCGGACTTCCTTCTAGTGGTCAGATTCCGACATTTGCATCCCTGTGGGTCAAGCTCCCGAGCAAATGTCAAATTCGCTCCACTAGGATCAGCACCCATTAATGTGATTATTACAGCAGGATAACAGTATGTCGGAAGTCATCGGTCTGGTTCTTCCGTTCTTTGGGTTGATCTTTCTAGGCTTTGTTGTCGCACGTATCACCCGTCAGCCACTCGAAGCACTTGGCTGGATGAACACGTTCATCATATACGTTGCCTTGCCCGCCTTGTTCTTTCAGCTGTTGGCAAAAACGCCATTTGAACAGTTGACGGAATGGCGTTTCATTGCCGGTTCGGTTCTTTCGACTTTTGCGATATTTGTGCTGATGTTTTTCGGCTCGCTGATTGTAGCGCGCGGTGAAATAGCCGAGGCAACGATCAAGGGACTGGCCGCAGCCTATGGAAATATCGGGTATATGGGCCCCGGCATTGCATTGCTTGCCTTCGGAGAAGCGGCGGCTGTTCCTGTCGCGTTGATCTTCTGTTTTGAAAATATCATGCACTTTGCCATCGCGCCCATGATGATGGCCCTGTCCGGCGATGACAAAAGTCCGCCGCTCCAGCTTGTTGGCGGCGTGGTGAAGAAGATCGCGCTCCATCCATTCATTATCGCGACTGCTATTGGCGTGGCAGCGGCTTTTTCCAAATTCAGCCGCCTGTACCGCTTGAACGATTGCTTTCCTACCTGTCTGGCGCGGCAGCTCCGTGCGCGCTTTTTGCCATGGGTGTCACGCTGGCGCTCAGGCCATTAAAGCGCGTCCCGCACGAGATGGCACCAATCGCCGTTCTTAAATTGATCGTACACCCGCTGCTTTGCTATGTCGTTTTGAGCAGCATGGGCAATTTTTCGCAAACATGGCTGTTTTCGGCTGTGCTTCTGGCGGCATTGCCAACGGCAACCAATGTTTTCGTTATTGCCCAGCAATATGGCGTATGGGTTGAACGTGCATCGGCAAGCGTTCTCGTCACAACATGTTTGTCAGTCGTGACCGTGACAGTCCTCTTGTTCATGATCAAGCATGGCATTTTACCGATTGATCTATTTCCGTAGGCTGCCTGTCAGCGCGGAAAAGCCGCTGCCGGGGCGTAAACCTTCGCGCATGAAAAAGGCGCGAAGCGGAGCAAATCCCCTGAGGGCACCCAAACCAGCGCTACGAGCCAGCTGGGCAGGCAGCATGTCGGAAAGCAATGACCTGTTGAGCAGGTTGACGGCAGAACTGCGGGCAATGACATCCGGGCGTCTTTTCATGTCGTAGGCGCCAAGTGCCTTTGGTGATCCGGAGTTTGACCGGTTTTCGCATGCGATTTCAACCAGATCCTCAACATCCCTGATGCCGAGATTGAGCCCCTGTGCGCCAATCGGCGGGAATATGTGGGCGGCTTCACCAACCAGTGCAACACGGTTCTGGCCGAACCGTTGGGGCGTTGCTGTCGACAATGGGTAGATCTGCCGTCCCGGATCAACGTTGATCCGCCCAAGCATCGACTGCATCTTTTCTTCGACCCGGTTCGACAATGCGTCATCATCCAGCGCCGCCAGCTCTGTGGCCATCTCAGGTCGCACAACCCAGACAAGGCTGGAGCGGTTTCCAGGTAGGGGAACCTGCGTGAATGGTCCGGTCTCAGTGTGAAATTCGGTCGATGTAAAGACGTGATCGACGCTGTGGGAAAAGGTCAGCACAAGGGCGGCCTGCGCATAAGAGCGCGCCGAACTCGAAATTCCCGCCGCTTGACGAGCCGGAGAGGTGCGCCCATCGGCTGCAACCGCAAGCGAAGCCTCAATGAAGCGACCGTCACCAAGATGGGCGACCACACGCTCTGCCTCGATCTCCCATGTCTTGACCAGTTCTTTGTGCCATTCGATTTGTGGGTGCGCAGCCACCGCTTGTCCAAGAACCGCATTCAGTGTGCTGTTGCGCAGATTGAGCCCGAACCGGTCCTCGCCAATTTCATTCGCGCGGAAAGTTACCACCGGGCTTCTGATCAATCGTTGCGTCGCATCCAGGATGCGCATGACCTTCAGGGTGCGCTGCCGGGATCGAGGTTTTGGAGCACGCCGAGTTTTTCGAGCACGGCAAGCGCCGGGTTCATCAAGGCGGTGGTGCGCCCGTCGGACTTGTTGACCTCAGGCCCCACCAGCTTTACCGGAAAACCTGTATCGGCAAGCGCGAGAGATGCGATCAAGCCGACCGGACCGGTCCCGGCAACGATGATTGGCGCGTCAAAACTCATATTCGAATCAATTTTCGACAAATATCATGCCGCCTTGTCTGGAACCGGGGTCGTGCTGGTATAGTCCAGCATGCATCAAGGGGGCAACGCGGCAAATCAAACTGTGACAACTAGTGGAACGAATTTGACATTTGAGTCCCACTTCCGTCAGCCTCTCGTTCAAATGTCAAATTCAAAAGTTCCACGAGAGTCAATAAGTTGCTAGTGATTCTTTGATTCAGACATTTGCTCGGGCATGTCCACGAGGCAGATGCAAATGTCTGAATCGAACCACCAGCGGGATGAGGAAAAGTGGATAGCGGTTTTACGCCCGCATCCCGCTCTAACTAATTGGAGCGCGTTTCGGGCATGATAGTTGTTGTTTGGCCAATGGCGCTGCTATTAGATTTGTGTTGACCGAGATATCGGCAAGTCGATCGCGTCGCGTGGTCGGTGTGATATCGCAAACTGGACTGGCTGGCCCGTGAGTAAAGATGTGACAGGCAAGAAGATCAAAGATCGTATCCCAAGGCCAAAGAAGAAGGTCACATGGCCACAAGCGCGGGCATTTTCTGTCCATCTTTTGACCGCATCCGGTTCATTCCTTGCTTTTGTGTCGCTGGTCGCTGCAAGCGAAGAGCGCTGGACGGCGATGTTCTGGTGGCTGGGTCTGGCCCTGTTTGTCGATGGTATTGACGGCCCGATTGCCCGAAAACTTGAGGTGAAGGAGATATTGCCCACATGGTCGGGCGAACTTCTCGACAATATTATTGATTACGTGACCTACGTGTTGATCCCGGCATTTGCGCTATACCAGTTTGGTTTGATGGGAGAAGGTCTTTCCTTCCTGTCGGCTGCGATCATCGTCATATCCAGCGCGATTTACTATGCCGACACTGGCATGAAGACCAAGGAGAACTTCTTCAAGGGTTTCCCGGTTGTCTGGAATATGGTGGTTTTCACACTGTTTGTCGTTGGGCCGGGCGAATGGGTGTCTTTTGCTGTCGTCGTGATTTCCGGGCTGCTGACATTTGCGCCGGTCAATTTCCTGCATCCTGTGCGGGTGAAACGGCTGCGGCCGATCAATCTCGCTATCACGCTTCTATGGTGCGGCTTCGGCGCGCTGGCTTTGGCCGAGTCTGCGCTCGCAGTATTTTACAGCCAGATCGGTGTTCTTGCAGAAAATGTCAGCCAATTTACCAAGGTTGGCATTACCGTATCCGGTATTTACCTGTTTTGCATTGGCGCCGTTATGCAACTCTTTCCACAACTCGGGGCGAAGAAAATCTGATCATGTCGAAATCAATACGCGTACATGCCCATGGCGGGCCAGAAGTCCTGAGCATTGAAGACGAAAACCCCGGTCGCCCGGGTCAGGGGCAAATCCTCATCAAGCACACGGCTATCGGCCTGAATTTCGTCGACGTCTATTTCCGTAGCGGCCTGTATCCCGCGCCTGATGGCTTGCCATTGACGCCGGGAAGCGAGGCGGCAGGTGTGGTTCTGGAAGTCGGTGAAGGTGTGAAGGGGCTGAAAGCCGGTGATCGCATCGCTTATGCCGTCAAGCTTGGGGCCTACTGCGAACAGCGGGTCATCAATGCCGATCAGGTCGTGATTGTTCCCGAAGAGATCAGTGACGAACAGGCCGCTGCCATGATGCTGAAGGGGATGACTGCGGAATATCTCCTGCGTCGTACCTTCGCCGTGAAGCCTGGTGACATCATACTTTGCCATGCCGCTGCGGGCGGGGTTGGGCTGATTTTGGGCCAATGGGCCAAGCATTTGGGCGCAACGACAATCGGGACGGCTGGCTCACCGGACAAGGTCGCACTTGCCAAGGCGCACGGGTTCGACCACGTGATCGACTATCGAAAACAGGATTTCGTGGCTGAAGTTGAGGCGATCACTGGCGGCAAGAAATGCCATGTCGTCTACGACTCGGTTGGCAAAGACACATTCCCAGGTTCTCTCGATTGCCTGCGTCCACTGGGAATGTTTGTGTCATTTGGTCAATCGTCAGGTCCCATTGACCCGGTCAATATCGGTCTTCTGGGGCAAAAGGGGTCGCTGTTTGCGACCCGTCCATCACTGTTCGTCTACAATGCCACACGTCCCGCGCTCGAGGCCTCCACGTCTGCGCTGTTTGATGTGGTGAAAAGCGGTGCGGTCGAAATCAAAATCAACCAGCGCTATGCGTTGAACGATGTGGCTGAGGCCCATCGCGATCTTGAGAGCCGCAAAACAACTGGAACGACCATTCTTGTCCCCTGAAATTATTGAAGCACTTTCAAGTTGTGAACTGCTTTGCGTAACGTACTGGTCGCGCCTACCATACGTGCGGGAACACAGAACATGTCTGGGAACGGATGGGAGGAACTGTGACTTCACAGCAAAACGCTGCGAACCTGTTGGAGGTTCGTGGTCTTACCAAGATATTCGGCACCCTGAAGGCATGCGATCGCGTTGATCTGAATATTGCCCACGGGGAAATCCACGCGCTGCTCGGTGAGAACGGTGCGGGCAAGTCAACACTCGTCAAGATGTTGTTTGGCTCGCTCGAACCTCATTCCGGTGAGATCGTGTGGAACGGCCAACCCGTGAGGATTGCCAATCCGAGCGCTGCCAAGAAACTTGGCATCGGTATGGTTTTTCAGCATTTCTCGCTTTTCGAAGCACTTACGGCTGCTGAAAACATCGCGCTTTCGCTGGATGATGGCGCGCCGATAGGCACTATTGCAGCCAAGGCGAGGGCGCTTTCATTCAGCTATGGCCTGCCGCTTGATCCGGAATCGCTTGTCGGAGATCTGTCGGTTGGCGAGCGCCAGCGCATTGAGATCATCCGGTGCTTGCTGCAAACGCCACAACTGATCATTCTGGATGAGCCAACCTCGGTGCTGACGCCGCAGGAAGCCGACAAATTGTTCGAAACGCTGGAGCGATTGAGGGCTGAGGGAAAGTCGATCCTTTATATATCGCACCGCCTGGAAGAGGTGAAACGCATTTGCGATCGGGCAACCGTGTTGCGTCATGGCAAAGTTGTCGGCCACTGCAATCCGCGGGAAGAGACGGCTTCTTCTCTGGCGCGCATGATGGTTGGCAGCGAAATACAAGCTGTGGTGCGTGAGGCGGCCGAAGGGATTGAATCATCTCCTGCATTGCTTGAAATTCAAAATCTGAGCCGCAAACCGGCGACGCCCTTTTCAATCGGCCTGAAAGACATAAACCTGAATGTCCGCGCGGGTGAGGTGATTGGTATTGCCGGAGTTGCGGGCAATGGGCAAGGCGAGTTTTTCGAGGCGGTTTCCGGCGAAGTGCTCCAACCCCAAAAGGCGTGTGTGCGCATTCGTGGAAAGGATGCGGGCGGGCTTTCCATTACAGATCGTCGCCTCCTGGGCGCAGCGTTCGTGCCCGAGGAGAGGCTCGGCCACGGGGCAGCTCCACGCATGAAATTGTCGGAGAATTTGCTCCTGTCGCGTCATGCAACCGACGGAAACACATTCGTTGGCGCAGGCGGCATGGTCCGCAGCCAGACCATCTATGATGCCGCACAACGCATCATTGAAGTCATGGATGTACGCAAGAGCGCACCTGACCCTGAAGCTGCCGCCCTGTCAGGCGGCAATCTGCAAAAGTTTATCGTCGGACGCGAACTTGATCGCCAACCTGTCGTCATGATCGTCAATCAGCCGACATGGGGCGTTGATGCAGGAGCCGCAGCACATATTCGCCAAGCTCTGATCAAACTGGCGCGCAGCGGCTCGGCAGTCCTGATCATTAGTCAGGATCTCGATGAACTGTTCGAGATTTCCGACGCGATTGCCGTCATGCATAACGGTGAAT
Source organism: Mesorhizobium sp. G2-6-1 (assembly GCF_055809095.1). Taxonomy (NCBI): domain Bacteria; kingdom Pseudomonadati; phylum Pseudomonadota; class Alphaproteobacteria; order Hyphomicrobiales; family Phyllobacteriaceae; genus Mesorhizobium; species Mesorhizobium sp. G2-6-1. The sequence continues at coordinate 3,656,140 of NZ_CM147896.1, read as the reverse complement.
TGTCCACGCCGATGCCGATTGCCGAAGCAAGTTTTGAAAAAATCGGCTTGCTGATGGGTGGTGCGGCAACCGGCGATGGCGAAACTTTGGTGGAGACAGCATGATGCGCCTCGAACTGGTTAAGCGCCCGCAGCAATCAATGCTGTTTTCGATGTTGTCACCGTTCATCGCTTTCGCACTGACGATTATTTCCGGCGCGATATTGTTTGCTTTCCTGGGGGTTAACCCGGCAACCGCGCTATATACCTACTTTATCTCGCCCATCACCGAAGTTTGGCAATTGCACGAACTGGCGATCAAGTCCGCACCGCTGATCCTTATCGCTGTCGGCCTGTCGGTCTGCTACCGGGCCAACATATGGAATATCGGTGCCGAAGGGCAATTCATCCTTGGGGGCATCGTCGGATCGATATTGCCGGTGATGTATCCTGATCTGCAAGGGCCGTTCGTCCTGCCGCTCATGCTGCTCATGGGCATGGTTGGCGGCGCGCTCTACGCAGCCATCCCGGCACTGTTGAAAACACGGTTCGGAACCAATGAAATCCTGACAAGCCTCATGCTGGTCTATGTTGCACAGCTCTTCCTCGACTGGATGGTGCGCGGCCCCTGGCGTGATCCAAAAGGCTTCAACTTTCCGCAGACGGTGCAATTTTCACCATCGGCCACGCTCTCCGAAATCATGCCGATGTCGGGGCGTGCCAACTGGGGCTTCGTCTTCGCTCTCATTGCGGCAGTGCTGGTGTGGGTTTTGATGAGCCGTATGCTGAAAGGTTTCGAAATTCGCGTTCTGGGTTCAAGCCCGAGGGCAGGGCGGTTTGCCGGGTTCAGCGTGAATCGCATGGTGTTCTTCGCGTTCATGCTGTCTGGCGCTTTGGCCGGTCTTGCCGGTATTTCCGAGGTATCGGGTGCAATCGGCCAATTGCAGCCAATCATATCACCCGGTTACGGGTTCACGGCCATCATCGTTGCATTCTTGGGGCGGTTGAACCCGCTGGGCATCGTCGCCGCAGGTCTGGTGCTGGGATTGACTTATCTTGGCGGAGAGGCTGCACAAAGCGTGCTCGGCCTTTCCGACAAGGTAGCCCGTGTCTTCCAGGGCATGCTGCTGTTCTTCGTCCTCGGCTGCGACACGCTTATTCACTATCGCATCAGGCTGGTAGGCATGACCGCGCCTGCCCCTGCACTTGAGGCGAGCCCAAAACTTGAGGAGGCACGCTGATGGACATCACAGTCAATATTCTCATGACGATAGCAACCGCAGCGACACCACTATTGATTGCGGCCATTGGCGAATTGGTTGTCGAACGCTCGGGCGTTCTCAATCTCGGCGTTGAAGGCATGATGGTGATGGGTGCCGTCGGCGGCTTTGGAGCCGGGTATCTGACGGGCTCGCCGTGGATCGGCTTGCTGGCCGCGGTTCTGCTGGGTGCGGTGTTCTCGCTGCTGTTTGCCTTTATGACGCTTTCGCTGGCAACAAATCAGGTAGCGACAGGCCTGTCGCTGACGCTGCTCGGTCTTGGCCTGTCAGGTATGATGGGGACAAGCTTTGTTGGTCTGCCGGGTGAGCGTCTACCAAACCTCTATATACCGGTACTGACCGATATGCCGGTGGTCGGCCGTCTGTTCTTCGGTCAGGACCCGATATTCTATATGTCGATCGTGCTGACCTTCAGCGTCGCGTGGTTTTTGTTCAGGACACGAACCGGACTGACGCTGCGTTCAATTGGCGATAGTCACACCTCCGCTCATGCGCTCGGCATCAAGGTCATTCGCTACCGCTATCTGGCAGTTGTATTTGGCGGCGCATGTGCCGGTCTTGCAGGCGGGCATCTATCGCTGGTCTATACACCGCAATGGGTGGAAAACATGACATCCGGTCGCGGCTGGATCGCGCTTGCATTGGTCGTGTTTGCTTCCTGGCGGCCGTGGAGGGTGCTTTCCGGTGCCTATATCTTCGGTGCGGTCTGGATTGGCCAACTTCATGCACAGGCTTTTGGCATTCCTGTGCCTTCACAGGTTCTTTCTTCACTTCCCTATCTGGCAACGATCGTGGTTCTCGTTCTAATCTCGCGCAACAAGCGTCTGACCATGATGAACACACCGGCTTCTCTCGGGCAGCCTTTCGTGCCGGATCGCTAGTGTGGTGGTTTTGAAGTTCGATCTGAGGTTGATATTTAATGAAATGAATTTCAGAATCGGGACACAAGAACGACATAAGCATAGGCCTGTTGGCTAAACACAGAGAGGAACGACACAATGAAGAGATTGCTTATTGCCCTTGCAACGACCGTCGCGGCGCTATCATTCGCCGCCTCGGCGCAGGCGCAGGAAAAGCTGAAAGCGTGCTGGGTCTATGTCGGTCCTATCGGCGATTTCGGCTATTCATATCAACATGACCAGGGCCGTCTGGCTGTCGAGAAGGAGTTCGGAGACAAGGTCGAAACTGCCTATCTTGAAAATGTTGCCGAGGGCCCGGATGCTGAGCGCGCTTTTGAACGTCTCGCACGTCAAGGCTGCAAGATCATTTTTGGAACGTCATTTGGCTTCATGGATGCTGAATTGAAGGTCGCGGCGAAATTTCCCGACATAAAGTTCGAACATGCGACAGGCTACAAGAAGGCTGACAATCTGGGTATTTACAATGCGCGCTTCTACGAAGGGCGTTACATACTTGGACAGATAGCTGCCAAGCAATCGAAAGTCGGCGTGGCTGGATATATCGTTTCATTTCCGATCCCTGAAGTGGTGATGGGAATCAATTCCTTCATGCTTGGGGCGCAGTCGATCAACCCGGACTTCAAGATCAAGGTTGTTTGGGTCAATTCCTGGTTTGATCCAGGCAAGGAAGCTGATGCGGCAAAAGCATTGTTCGACCAGGGTGCCGATATCATCGTTCAGCATACTGATTCCACCGCGCCGTTGCAGGTCGCGCAAGAGCGTGGCCTTCACGGGTTCGGGCAAGCCTCGGACATGATCAAGTTCGCGCCGAAATCGCAATATACGGCCATCGTGGATGATTGGGGTCCGTACTATATCAGCCGCATCAATGCTATGCTCGACGGCACCTGGAAGCCCGATGATACATGGGCCGGTATCAAGGACGGCGCTGTTCATATGGCACCATATACGAACCTGCCAGATGACGTGAAAGCAATGGCGCAAGCTACCGAGAAGAAGATCGCGGATGGTTGGAACCCCTTCACCGGGCCCGTTGCCAAGCAAGATGGATCGCCTTGGTTGAAGGATGGTGAAGTCGCCGACGACGGCACACTTCTTGGCATGAATTTCTATGTCAAAGGTGTAGACGACACGCTGCCGCAGTAAGTTTGCGCTACATAAAAATAAAAGGGCGCTCAATCGGCGCCCTTTTTTATGCGTCAGACGCTTTGGGCTTTATCCAAAGACGCTTGAACTCAAAGTGACAGCGCCGGCCAAATGCGGCCACACCTCTAAAGTTCCGCGATATATCATGTCGAGCGCGACATAGAGGATTATCAGCAGACCGACATAAGCAATCCAGCGATGATTGTGGAGCAGTCTGGCGATGTAACTCGCTGCCAGGCCCATAAGGGCGATCGACAAAACAAGCCCAATAACGAGCACGGAGAAATGGTCGCGCGCGGCACCTGCCACGGCCAGGACGTTATCGAGCGACATCGAGACGTCGGCTATCACGATTTGCAGTGCTGCTTGGCCAAGTGTCTTGCGCGGTTTCGTCCCTCTCGTGGTTTTGTCACTGTCGAAATCGGAGGCTCCGAGAGATTCGGTCGCCTCGTGCTCATCTGCATGAGATGTGCGCAACTCCCGCCACATTTTCCAGCACACCCACAAGAGCAGGATGCCGCCAACCAACAGGAGGCCAAGAATGGCCAGAAGTTGCACTGTCACCGCAGCAAAGCAGATACGCAGTACCGTGGCTGCGATAACGCCGATAAGAATAGCGCGCTTGCGTTGATCGGCAGGAAGCCCCGCCGCGGCCAATCCGATAACGATCGCATTGTCGCCGGCCAGCACGAGATCGATAGCGATTACCTGCATGAGTGCGGAAAAGCCTGCCGCTGTAAATATTTCCATTTTTTAAAAGCCGTTCTCCCGAATGTCGGGTTATTGAATATCGTCATGGCCTATCGCGGGCAACGCGATGTCGTCAAGCAGGACAATATAGCGGGCAATAAAGCACATCGCGTCTAAAGGGATTCATGCAGGGTGCTTTAAGCCTTTGTTTTCGTGCATGTCGTTGTCCCAAAACCGCTACACACTTTTGGGCGACATGCACTAATGACAAGCAGTGATCATCTGCTGAATAATGTCAAAATCTGTAACTGGAGAACTGAAGCAGGCCGACTATTGGAAAGGAAGCAGACATGCGTGAAGCATATATTGAAGACGCTAACCCGATTCAATGCTGCGTCAGGCTCTTCCGGTAACCGCGCGGTGAAATGCCGGACCAACGTGTGAAGGCACGGGTAAATGCGGAGAGTTCGGAATAACCGAGAAGAAGCGCGATCTCGCTCAACGGCATGTAGCGCTGGCGCAAATGAAGCCGCGCCAGATCATAGCGTATCGCATCGACAGCTTCGCGAAACCCAAGACCCTCGTCGGCCAGAACCCGCGTTATCGTTGCAGGTGCAATTTGTAACGCGTTGGCAATTTCTTCAAGTGTCGGAGATCCGTCGGCAAGGCGTCGACGAATGGCATTGCGTATGAGATCGGAAGGCGAGGCCGCTATGTCCGGCGACCCCAGCAATTCCATGCATGTTCGCATCATCGTATGGAGCTTGTAGTCGGCTGCGGGCATAGGCCTATCCAGAATCTCCCGATCGAAGATTATGGCGTTGCATGAACAGTCAAAGAATACCGGTGCGCCAAAATCCTTCTCGTGTTGATGCCAATTTGCGGGTCGAGGGTGCTCGAACTGGATTTCGAACGGTGACCAGTTGCGACCGCAACATTCGCGAACAAGATTGGTAAACTGGCCAAGCGATAGTTCTGCGTCCTGACGTCGGTCAAGGATCGAAGGAGCCTGTATCTGGTATTCCAAACGCATCCGTTTCGCGTCGTCGGGCAAGAAGCGCATGATTGACGAACTCTGCTGGTATCGGAAAAGATCGACAAGACTTTCCAAAGCTGAGCCGAGTGTGGGGGAAGAGAGTGCCGCATAGCCCCACATGCCAAGGTCGCGCGGCTGAAACTGTTGTCCGAAGCTGAGACCGAAATTGTCGTGTCCTGTACGCCGGGCAGCCTCCTCGAACAAATTGCAAAATGTAACCAGCGGCAGTTGCAAGGTGGGTGCGGCGGTCATATCGGGCGACACCTGGCAATTGCCAAAAATGGCATCGATGTCACCACCCTGAGCGCCGATGAAATCGGTAAGCCCGGCAGCCGCAGCTCCCAAAACCATTGGTGCGGCAGAATCCGCATATACGTCTGTTGTTGCTCCAAGTCGCCCGGATAGGGCCATGACAATCCTTGTAAAGGTAACGACGCCAAATCTTCACAAATCATGCCATGCGGTCAGTGAAGTCGCAAGACAACACCGAAATGTCTGTCAAAAGGCGAGCGTTTCCGGTCAAGCCGATAGAAGCACGGATGGGCTATTCTTGCAGCATGGCCTTTCCCGTGCGTCTCCATTTTTTGAGGAACCGCCGGGAAAGGCAATGCCCGCAATTCATGACTGTGTGGGGAGATATTGTTGACCGATCAAACGCGACCAAGGACAAATCGGGGCGCCAATAGATGGCAGCGCTTTGCCGATTGGGATGATCGACCTTTGCGGCTGGACAAATTTGCGGCTGAAGACCCAGACAATGGGTTTTCCGCATTCAAGGGCACCCGTGATCCAGAGCCGGAATTGCTTGTTGAGAATGGTCATGTCGTTAGCATGGATGGCACCGCGGCCTCCGATTTTGACATGATCGATCATTTCATCGCCCAGCACCATCTGGATGTCGATTTGGCAGCAACTACCATGGCGATGGATTCGGCAGAGATTGCGCGGATGTTGGTTGATGTGTCCGTACCGCGCCACGAACTGGCACGCCTGTCGCATGGCTTGACGCCGGCCAAACTCGCTGAGGTTGTGGCACAGTTATCCTCCATTGAATTGGCCTTTGCATTTTCAAAAATGCGCACGCGCAAGACCCCGGGAAATCAAGGTCACGTCACCAACGCAAAGGATGATCCGCTTCAATTGGCAGCGGACGCCGCGATTGCGGTGGCTTTGGGTTTTGACGAAATCGAAACAACGATGCGGGTTGCCCGCAATGCCTGGTCAAATGCATTGGCCTGTGCGGTCGGGGCCGCAGTCGGGCGTTGGGGCACGCTTTTTCAATGTTCGAGCGAGGAGGCGGAGGAGTTACAGATCGGACTTGCCGGTTTCACTTCATATGCCGAAACAGTGTCGGTCTATGGCACAGAGCAAGCATTTATCGATGGGGACGACACGCCTTGGTCGAAAGGTTTTCTCGCCGCCGCCTATGCCTCGCGAGGGATCAAGATGCGGTGCACGTCGGGCGCTGCGTCCGAACTGTTGATGGGTTTTCATGAATCGAAATCATTGCTCTATCTTGAGGCCCGGTGCTTGTGCATGCAAAGAGCGATGGGCGCGCAGGGAACGCAGAATGGCGGTATAGATGGCGCTCCGCTTGCCTCTTCGATGCCTGGCGGCGTGCGCGAGTTGATGGCGGAAAACCTTATCGCAGTCTGGCTTGATCTTGAGTGCGCCACGGGCAATGACGCGCGCCATTCCGAGTCGGAAATCCGCGTTGGCGCCAAGATATTGCCATTTCTGATTGCGGGATCGGATCTTGTCTGCTCAGGAATGGGATCAATTTTGAAATACGACAATTCTTTCAATCCATCTTCATTCAATGGCGAGGAGTTGGAGGATTTTCTGGTCCTGCAGCGTGATTTCGAAGCCGATGGTGGTTTAACCTCCGTTGAGGAGGCGAGGGCGCTGGAGCTTCGCCGCCGAGCGATTGATGCGCTGGCTGCGGTGCTCACCGAACTTGATCTCGATGAACCAAGCGATGCAATGAAAGAAAGCGTCGCTGTCGCGTCGGGGTCCAATGACACTGAAAGCTACACACCTCGCGATGTGGCGATGATCAGCGACCGGATAAAGAATCGCAAGATAAATGTGCTGGACGTAATCAAGGCGCTTGCCGCCAAAGGATTTCGTGAAGAAGCACAGAACCTTCTCAACGTTGTTCGGTTGCGCGTGTCAGGTGATTATCTGCAAACCGCCGCCGTGGTGCGCAATGGCCATGTGATCGGCGCGGTCAATGATCCTAATGACTACACCGGCCCTAACACCGGCTATCGTGTCACCGAAGCACGGCGCAAGGAATTGGGGGCCATCCGCGATGTGTTGACCCGAGAAGAGGTGTTGCGCACGGAAGCCGCGTTCGCCAAGGGCGAAGCTGGGCGGATTGCATACAAGACACTGGCCATAGCCACGCAAAAGGGACCAGCGAACGAAATCGTAATCGGGATCAGCCCCGCCTTTGGAACCAAGCTCTACCAAACGCTCGCAGGCCATCCACTTTCGGCGGTGTTGCGTGCACTCTCGTCGGGTATTCGGGAAAAGGGGTTCGTGGTGCGCATTGTGCGCATGCGCCATACTGCTGATACCTCGTTTTTGGGACTGTCGGCCGCGCGATTGGCAGGCTCGGGATTTGGCATCGGCATCCAGGCCAAGGGTACTGCGGTAATCCATCAGGTCGATCGTCAGCCCCATCATAATCTGGAACTGTTTTCCAATGCACCCATCACAACTTTGGCGCATTATCGCGCGCTTGGTGAAAATGCGGCCGTTTACGCGAGTGGCGGGATGCCCGAACCGATCGTGGTTCCCACAGGCGGCGTGGCGTTGGGTGCACGCTATCATGCCCAAGTCGCATTTCTTTACGCCATCGAGACGGCGATGACCGAGGCAGGGGTTCCGCCGGAAGATATCGAGATTTCCGACCTGGAGGGAACAGCGTGAATGAGGCAAAACATCCGCGCCGTCGAGGGATCGCCGATTATCCGCTCGCTGAAAAATGCCCTGAAACGGTACTGACTGCCCAGGGAAAGCCGCTCAACGATATTACGCTATCCGCAGTTGAAGCCGGTGACGTGACTTTGGCCGATTTGCGTATCACGCCAAATGCACTTCTCGAACAGGCACAGATTTCAGAAGACGCCGGTCGTGCAACGCTGGCACGCAATTTTGAACGCGCAGCCGAATTGGTCAATGTGCCGCAGGAATTGATATTCGAGATTTATGAAATGCTGCGGCCCGGGCGAGCAGGAGATAAGGCCGTACTGCTTGCGGCTGCGTCGAATTTGCGGACATCCTACGGCGCGCAACATATGGCGGACTTTCTCGAAGAGGCCGCTGATGTCTATGAACGACGGGGATTGTTTTCCTATCGGTTTTGACACGAGTGCCCTTGAATTGGGAAAATTGCGCCGGGCGTGTCAAAAATAGCAGCCTTAATGTCAAGACCGGTTGGCGCGCTGTGCCTAATGTCGGCAGCATCGGTAATATGAACCTGCGCTACCGGGAACTAGCAGGCGACCCGAAAACAGACGCATGACCCGGTCGAATTTCGCGGCCTTGAGCCGTGTGCGATGCAGTCAGCAATGAAGTGATCGCTGGAATCGGTGATGATTCCAAGAGCGTGCCAAGGGAGTGGGCAAATGAGCAATTTCATGCAAACGCGACGTGATTTTCTACAAAATTCGACGTTGATGGCAGCCGGTATTGCTGCTGGCGGTTTGGCTGGTCTGCAACCGGCCGCAGCAGCTCGAACCAACGAGCTCAATATACTTTGCTGGGAAGGGTACAATTCAGCGCAGGTTCTGGACCCGTTCCGTACCTCGACAGGTGCTACCGTTCGCGCTGAATCCTTGACGAATGATCCAACCATGATCAACCGCCTGCGTGCCGGTGAAACAAATGTCTGGGATCTGATCAATGTCAACAACCCCTGGGCACGCAAGATCATGTTCCCCGAAGGCTTGATCAAACCGCTCGACAGGGCCCGCTTCGAACCATATTTCGACAAGATGTTGCCGGCGTTCAAGCCTCCGTACAAATGGGCGATGGACCAATCGGGCGAACAACTGCTTGGCATGGCGCAGCGTTTTGGTCCTTATAGTTTTGTCGTGAATACGGAAAAGATCAGCCGCAAGACGGCAGAGGATCAAGGCTGGGATTTGTGGAACGATGCCAGCAACGACAAGAAATATGGTGTCCAGGCATCGGACGACTGGAACGTCTTTGATCTTTGCTGCATCGCCGGGTTCGATCCGTTCCGCGAACATACAGATGAAGAAGTTACAAAATACACCGAGACTGCCAACCGCGTTTTCAAAGGCGCGCGCATGGTTGGCGATCTGGCAACGATGAATCAGGCGTTGGTCTCCGGCGAGATAGACTTCTACCTGACTGGCGGAACTTATTCCTGTTCGCCAGCGCGTGCCGATGGTGCACTCAACATCCGTGCCATCACCCCGTCACGCGGTCCCTTCGAGGGTGGTAAGGGTGGCATTGCGTGGATCGAAATCACATCGGTGGTCAATAACCCTGACTTGTCGACCCTTGCCGAGGACTTCCTGGAATATGTCCAGGCACCGGACATGTCACATACAGTGGCGTTCGCAGAGGGGACGTTCAATCCGGTTACCCAGATGGGGAATTCTGCGTGCTTTGATCTTTTCAGCAAGGAGGAACTTGACGTTATTCAATGGGACAGCCTCGAAGAAGAAATGGCCCGTTCTGTCGAGTACGACATCGTACCGGATTACGATAAATTGCTGGATATTATGACAGCAGCCAAGCGCGATGCGTCTGGCGGTTAAGCGCAAATATGGCCTGATATTTCTAGCGGGTCGCTCGGCCGCAATTTCTTGCCGGGCGACCTTTGTTGTTTGATGAATTCAGATTCGGATGCGTTGTCCATGGCTGATCAGCCAATCTTGCAGTTGCATAACCTCACCAAGGTTTTCGGTACCTTTACTGCGGTGAACAAAATCGAACTCGATATCGTCGAGGGTGAGTTTTTCACCATTGTCGGCCCCTCTGGCAGTGGAAAAACCACGCTGCTGCGAATGTTGACGGGAATGGAATTCGCTACTCAAGGCGATATTCTGCTGCGCGGCAAGCGTATAAATAATATGCCGGCCAATAAACGGCCGACATGTATGGTGTTTCAATCGCTGGCCTTGTTTCCCCATCGAACGGTCGGTCAGAACATCGAGTTCTCCCTGAAGATGAAGGGCGTTGATCAGGCTGTTCGCAAGGCGCGTGCACTTGAACTCATGGCCCAGTTGCGCCTGCCGGAGTCCTACTATGCCAAGAATGTAACCAAATGTTCCGGTGGTGAGCGTCAGCGTGTTGCCCTTGCCAGGGTGCTCGCGCATGAGCCTGACATTCTGTTTTTTGATGAACCGCTTTCGGCGATTGATTACAAACTTCGCAAGACGCTGGAAAAAGAACTCAAGGACATCCACCGCGAAACAGGCAAAACGTTCATTTACATCACTCACAGCCTCGAAGAGGCGATGGTGATGAGTGATCGCATTGGTGTCATGAGAAATGGCAATCTCGTACAGGTGGGATCGCCACAGGATATCTATTCCACACCACGTACCAAATTCGTTTCCGAGTTCGTAGGCGATGTGAACATCTTGCCTGTGACGGCAACGGGACCGAACGGCGTCCACGCCGTCAAACTAGGCAAGGATTTTATCAGCCCGCCCGTACCAGCCGGGTTCGAGGCCGGATATCTGGTGGTGCGGCCGGAATTTCTGCGCTTCGTTCGCAATCCCGAGGAAGCGGATAACTGCATCGAAGGTCGGCTTTATAACGAGTACGTACTTGGCTCGCGGGTTCAGTATCAGGTGCGTGTCGGTGAACACGTTTTCATCCTGGAGAAATTGCGCCAACAATCGTTTGATGGCCATCGTGACGACAAGGTGCTGATTGGCTGGGATGCAAGTGACAGCATCCTGGTGACAGATTGAGCGGGCCGGGGCGATGAGTTTGCGGGCCAGAATATTTGCTCCCGGCGCACGCCACGCAATTCCGGTGGTGCTGTTCTTGTTTGGCGGGTTTGCCGTTCCCTTGCTGGCGGTGATCGCCTTCAGTTTCGTGCCGAGCCGAACTTTTAGCCTCTGGCAATCGTGGAGCTTTGAGAATTATCAGGAAATACTGAACTCGACCAGTTACATCTCGCTGCTGTGGTCGCTTGGTCTGGCAGCGGCGACAGCGGTCATCCTGGCGTTCATTTGCTATCCTGTCGCCTTCGGTTTGAGCAGGGTGTTTGGCCGCTATTCGATGCTGATAACCCTCATATTCACGCTTCCCTTGTTTGTGTCTGAAAACGTTCGCATCTATGGCTGGATTTTATTCTTCATCAAGAATGGCGTGCTTTTGGGAACACTGAAGTCGGTCTTCGGTTACGACGCCGATAGTGTGGTTTTTACCATTGGCTTGACCCTTCTCGGCATGGTCTACGTCTATCTGCCTTATATGCTGTTTCCAATGACGCTTGGTGTTTCGATGGTGCCGCGGGAAACGCGTGACGCCGCATTCGACCTTGGCGCCACCAGATGGCAGGTTTTCAAGGAGGTTGACTTGCCATTGTCGATGCCTGGCATCGTCATTGGGTTCCTTCTCACCTTCGTTCTCGCAGTTGGCGCGCTCGTCGAGGCCAAGGTGCTGGGCGGTCAGCGTGTTATTCCCATCACTCAGGATATCGAAATCGCCTTCACCTATGCTCAGAACTGGCCATTGGGTGCAGCACTTTCCGTCCTGCTGATGCTGATCGTCGGTACGCTTGTCCTGATCGTACTTCGCCGTTTTGACCTCGATGCAATTCTGGGGAGGAGGTGACCATGAACGGTGATCGCATGCGCCGTGCATTGATCTGGTCGTGGACCTGCGCGGTCATTTTATTCATGTATTTGCCGGCCATCAGCCTGTTGCTCGCCTCCAGTACGGCCAGCCGCTACTTCATCTTTCCGATCAACAGATGGGGATTTGCCTGGTGGCGAAAAACCTTTGCTTCACTGGAAGTGCATGAGCTTTTCAAGACGTCGCTTGCAATTGCGATTTGCGTGACCGTGATCGCGGTAGTCATAGCCCTGTTTGGTGCACTGGCCTTTGCGCGTTACGAATGGAAAGGCCGCTCAATCTACCAAAAGATGGTCTTGTTGCCGATTTTCTTTCCTCAAACCGTGCTCGGGTTGGCCCTGCTTTTATGGTTCAACGCGCTTGGCTTTACGATGTCATGGCAAACTGCGGTTTTTGCACATCTTGTTTGGATCATCCCGGTTTGCACTCTTGTGATTTCGATTCAGGTTTATTCGTTCGACCCGGCCCTGGAAGAAGCGGCGTATGATCTCGGGGCCACGCGTTGGCAGGTTTTCCGCGAAGTGACTTTGCCGGTGCTGTTTCCCGGAATTTTTTCAGGAGCGCTTTTTGCATTCCTGCTGTCGTGGGGCAATTTTCCGCTCTCACTTTACACCACGGGAGCCGACACCACTTTACCCGAATATCTCTACGCCAAAATGATTGCGGGATACACGCCCGGTGTTCCGGTGTTGGGGACGGTTTCGACCTTTGGTGCCGCACTTCTCATGCTGATTGGATACATCATTATCGTTGTGTTGCGAGGCAATCGTAGTGGTGACGACAGCGAAGCCTGATCAAAGACCGTGTGAACTGGAGGATTGGATATGTTGGCAGAGTCACTCAAAGGCAAGTCAGTCGTTGTCACAGGTGCAAGCAAGGGCATCGGCAAGGGTATTGCCCGCGTGTTCGCCAAGCACGGAGCCAAGGTTCTGATCGTTGGCAGAGACCTCGCATCGGCAGAAAATGCAGCGCGCGAACTCACCGATCTTGGCCTGGTCGCCAGTGCATTCGCAGCCGATGTGACCCGCCTGGAAGATATGATCGACATGGCCAAAGTGGCGGTTGAACGCCATGGTGGTCTTGACGTGCTGTGCGCGAATGCAGGCATGTTCCCACAAGTGAAAATCGAAGATCTGAGCACTGAAATGTGGGATGAAGTCCTTTCCACCAACCTCAAGGGGACGTTCTTATCCGTCAAGGCGTGCATTCCATATCTGAAAAAATCAGGTGAGGGGCGCATTGTCATTACGTCCTCCATCACCGGGCCGGTGACTGGTTTCCCCGGATGGAGCCATTATGGAGCCTCAAAAGCGGGTCAGCTCGGTTTCATGCGCACGGCTTGCATGGAGTTGGCTAAATTCGGCATCACAGTGAATGCCGTTATGCCCGGCAATGTTATAACGGAAGGGCTCGACGGTCTCGGAGCCGAATATATGGACGGGATGAAAGCCTCTGTGCCGCTGGGCAAACTTGGCGAGGTTGAGGATATCGGTCACGCGGCCCTTTTTCTGGCAAGCCGTGAAGCCAGATATATTACCGGGCAGACCATTATTGTCGATGGCGGCCAAATCCTGCCGGAATCGCCGGATGCGCTTTCGCAAATGTGACATGCGCGCTGCAACACGAGTTGATGTTTCGGCTCAAGTTCCAGCCATTCGGTAGGCGCGCGGGCTAACGCCGGTCCACCGGGTGAAAGCCCGAGTGAAGGCTGACAATTCGGAATAACCAAGCAAAAGCGCGATCTCGGTCAACGGCAATTGACGCTGGTCGAGATACATATAGGCCATTTCTTGCCGCGTTTGCTCCAACGCGTCCTTGTATGTCATGCCATATCCAGCCAACTCGCGCTGGATGCAGCTTGGCGTTACCCGAAGTTCGGAAGCGATTTGCTCCAGACTGGGATAACCACATGGCAGTTTGGTGCGCATCGCCGTTTTCACCCGGTCAGCCAGACCTTCGCGACCACTTGTGCGAGCCCCGACCTGCTCAAGACAGGTTTGCATCATGCTCATCAACTGAACATCGCTTTCCGGCATGGCCCGTTCCAGCAATTCGGGGCGAAACAGCAACGCATTGGTAGGCTGGCTGAAATAGACAGGTGCATCGAATGCAGCCTCATGCTCGGTCCATAACTCCGGGCGGGGATGCTCGAAACGCACTTCCACGGGTGCCCATTTGGGGCCAGCGCAATGGCGGATGAGATTGGCAAACATGCCGAGCGAAAGTTCGGCGTCCTGCCTCCGCTCAATGATCTCGGCGGAATAGATCTGGTATTCAAGGCGCATCAAACCGTCGGTGTCTTTCACCAAGCGCATCCAGGACGATTCCTGATGGTGGTGAAAAAACCGCACCAGATTGTCGAGCGCCATTCCCAGTGTCGGTGCGGACAAGGCAGTGTAGCCCCATAATCCGAGATCGCGCGGTTGAAACTGTTGGCCAAACCACAAGCCGAAATTTCCAGCCCCGAATTGGCCACAGCGTATTTGCCGGGCGGCTTCTTCGAACACACGACAATAAGAAGATAGCTTGACTTTAAGTGTAGGCGCTCCGGCCATATCTGGCGCGATACCAGAATTGCCGAATATTGAATCGACATCTCCGCCTTGCAACTCGATGAAATCGACGAGGCCGGTCGCAGCCGAGGCCAGAACCACTGGCCCACCATCGCGAGGGGCTAAGGCGTTTTGCTCCAGAAGAGCCGATGTCATTGCCAACCTCCTTCCGTCTGAGGAGCGCATATCGTTCATGATTGCACGTCCGAAGCATCGCCATCAAGGGATGTTCATCGCAACAGTGCAGAAAGGCAAGGTGGCAGCCACCACGCGCCCCGATTGCCAGACAGCGCGTGAACAGTTGTCAAGATTGCAACCTTACCAGTCAAGCAACTGGATGAGATGACGCCTAGCCTGCTGCTCGCATTATGCGGCTCTGCTCGCATTTTGAGCAGTCCAGTCCATTTGGTCTGGAAAAATATTCAGGTTGTTGAAGTGAATGGGTCAGAGGATGAGCGGCATGCTCGCGACAGAACTGTCGCTATCGGCGATTGATGAACTTGCGGCCGCCGCGCTGCCGCGATGGGGTCTGGAAGGCGCCAACCTCTCGCTGGTCAATCATTCGGAGAACTGGACCTATCGGGTCATGCCGAAGGCCAGCGATCAACCATTGATCTTGCGAATTCATCGAGATGCCTATCACACAACCGATGGTATCCGCAGCGAACTTGCATGGATGCGGGCATTGCAGGCGCAAGCGGGAGTGAAGACACCCCAGGCGATCTCTGCCGATGATGGGAGCGATATTCAAACGGTCGAGCATCCGACGTCAGCATTGGTCCGCAACTGTGTGCTTTTCGAGTTCATCGATGGGTCCGAACCACCGCAAGACAATCTGATCGAACCGTTTCGGCAACTGGGTGAGGTGACTGCGCGTTGCCATAACCATAGTCAGACTTGGGAACGCCCTCCCTACTTCGAGCGGCTGTGCTGGGATTTCGAGCACTCATTTGGCGTCAAGGCAAATTGGGGACAGTGGCGGGATGGTCCTGATTGCTCTTCCGAACGCGCGAAATTGCTACAGCGCGCTGTCGACCTGATGGAACAGCGCCTGACGCGGTTCGGGCAGGGGGTGATCGCTATGGGCTTATCCACGCCGATTTCCGGCTGGCAAATCTGCTTGTCCATGAAAACGATGTGAGGGTCATAGATTTCGACGATTGCGGCTTTGGTTGGTTTCTCTATGACGCGGCCACCGCCGTCAGCTTTTTCGAAGATCGCGCGGACGTGCCCGAATTGATGGAGGCCTGGAAGGACGGCTATCGCCGCCAAAGGCCTTTGACCAAGGAGGATGAGGACGAGTTGTGGACCTTCATTCTTATGCGGCGAATGACGCTTTTTGCCTGGATGGGATCGCATAGCGAAACGGAACTCGCCCGCACCGAAGGCCCCGGATACAGCACCGGGACCTGTGAACTCGCCGAACGTTATCTCAGCCAATACCAGTAGACATCAACCCGGAGCCAATGATGGCCGACCAGAACCCGCAGAGCCCGGAAAAACGCGAAATCATCGCCAAGTCGAAGACTTTCTGGAATCCCGGAAAAACACAGGCTTGGCAGGATATGGGCATCGATCTCGTGATCGACCGTCGCGAAGGCTATCTGTTGTGGGATATCGACGGCAGGCGTCTGATTGACCTCCACCTGAACGGAGGCACTTACAATATCGGTCATCGGCATCCTGAACTGATCGAGATACTCAACCGGGGCACGCAACGGTTTGACATGGGAAATCATCATTTCCCGTCACAGGCGCGTACCGCGCTGGCTGAGCAATTGGCGCAAATCTGCGGCGGAGACCTCCATTACACCATGTATGCTTCGGGAGGCGCAGAAGCCATCGATATTGCGTTGAAAACTGCGCGTCATGCAACGCAGCGCCGCAAGATCGTTTCCATCATCAACGCCTATCACGGTCACACCGGTCTGGCCGCCGCCGCCGGTGCGGATCGTTTCAAGAAGATTTTTCTTTCCGAACAGCCGGACGATTTCGTGCATGTACCGTTCAATGACCTGACCGCGATGGAAGATGCGCTGAAAGGCAATGACGTTGCTGCATTGATCATGGAGACAATCCCCGCCACCTATGGGTTTCCGATGCCGGTGCCGGGCTATCTCAAGGCGGTCAAGGCGCTATGCGAGCGTTACGGTGCGCTCTATATTGCCGATGAAGTGCAGACTGGCCTGATGCGTTGTGGCGAGATGTGGGGCTACCAACGCTACGACATTGTCCCCGACATCGTTGTCACCGGCAAGGGTATTTCAGGCGGCATTTATCCAATCGCCTGCGTGATTGTGCGCGAACCTTTTGCCGGATGGCTGACGCAAGATGGCTTTGCCCATATGTCGACCATGGGTGGTGCAGAGCTTGGCTGTTTGGTTGCCATGAAAACGCTTGAAATTTTGCAACGCCCAACGGTGCGGCCAATGGTCAACTATATTGCCGAAACGTTTCGCAATGGGCTGCAGGAGATCATGGCGCTCTACCCGGATTTCTTTGTGGGCATCCGCCAATGCGGTGTTGTCATGGGGCTTGAGTTCGATTTTCCGGGAGGTGCGAAGCCCGTCATGAAACATCTTTACGAAAACGGCGTGTGGGCGATTTTTTCGACGCTTGACCCGCGTGTCCTGCAATTCAAGCCGGGTGTTTTCATGACTGCCGATCTTTGTCAGGAGGTGCTTGAACGCCTCGAGCGCAGCGTTGGCCTGGCTTACGCACAATGTCTGGGACGACAGCCTTCCAGGGTTCAGGCGGCGTAGGGGAATGCGAATATGACCGCCATCGTCGAAGAAATCCTGGCAGGCGACAAGCGCGCGACTGGTACTGCCGATCTTGTACTCCAGACTGCGGACTGGGCTGCCGCAGCGTTTGCCCGCTTTGATCGCGCCAGTGTTGACAAGATTGCACGATGCGCAGCCGAGGCGGCTTACGCGCATGCGGGCGAATTGGCCGAGGCCGCCGTCAAGGAAACCGGCTTTGGTGTCGTTGAACACAAGAAGACCAAGAACGAACTCACATCTCTTGGTCTCTACGAACTCTACGCCAGTCAGGATTTCTGCTCGCCCCGCATATGTCCCGAACAGAAAATGGTCGAATTGCCGCGCCCCGCTGGCATCGTCTTTGCACTGACGCCATCGACAAACCCGGTTTGCACAGTCTTTTTTAAAGTGATGATGGCGCTTGTGACCCGTAATGCCATCGTCGTGTCACCGCACCCGATGGCCAAGGATTGTTCGGTGCGCGCTGCACGGTTGATGGCCGAAGCTGCTGAGGTTGCGGGCGCACCGGCGGGCATCATTCAGGTTATCGACAAGCCCAATCTTGCACTGATTGAACATGTGATGAAGTCGTCGCGTATAGGTGTCATTTTGGCAACCGGAGGTACGCCGATGGTGCGTGCCGCTTACAGTTCCGGAAATCCTGCCATTGGTGTCGGCCCTGGAAACGCCCCGGCCTTGGTCGACGAAAGTGCTGATTTCGCGGAAGCGGCCAAACGCATCGTGACCTCGAAAAGTTTTGATAATTCGATCTTGTGCACCAATGAAAGCGTTGTGCTCGCTGTCGAAACCATCGCGGACAAGTTGCTTCAATCCATGAAGTCGGCGGGTGCCCATCTGGCCAAGCCGGAAGAAGTCGCAGCACTGCGTGAACTGTTGTTTGGTCGCGGAAGCTTCAACATCGAAACATTGGGAAAGTCAGCCGTCGAAATTGGTGCGATGATCGGCTTGCGGTTGCCTACGAGCATCAGGATCATTTTGGCCGAAATCGATCGTCTTGGCATTGATGAACCATTGTCCAGGGAAAAACTATGTCCTGTTCTGGGCTTTCTGCGCGTTCCTCATGTTCAGGCGGGAATTGCGCAGGCGAGGGCGCTCGTTCGCCAATCGGGAGCTGGCCATTCTGCGGCAATCCACAGCAATAACACTGCCACGATCTTTGCCTATGGTGCTGCGGTGAAGGCGCTACGCGTTGTCGTCAACGCACCGTGCAGCCAAGGCGCTGCCGGATACGGAACGCATCTTGCCCCGTCATTTACCATCGGCACCGGCTATTTCGGTTCATCATCGGTGGGAGAAAATGTCGGCCCGCAACATCTGATCAACTGGACGCGAATTGCCTATAATGACGACCCGCAGGAAGCCTTTGGCGACTTTACGCAACTTGACGAATTGACAAGTGGTCAAGCCCTGGCGCTTGGCCGTGAAGCGCCGATCTCGCTTGGAAAACTTCAAGAGGGCGCTGAACCCGCGCCGGATGCAGTGCAAGCAGCAGACAATAAAGAGGCCACTGGCGATGTCGCGGCATTGCGCGAAGAAATACGCAAGATGGTTCTTGAAGAACTGCGCGACGCGATGCGGTCATGAGAAAGATCGTCTGATATCATGGCTGAACTCCGCTCCTTTATCTTTATTGATCAACTGCAACCGCAGACACTTTGCTATATGGCAAGCGGCATGCGCGGCCGCCTGCCGCGTACCAATATGGCGGCGCAAGTCATAGAGGTGGCCCCCGGGCTCGATATTGAGGCGCTGACCGACGTTGCGTTAAAACACGCCGAGGTTAGCGGCGGGATGTTGGTAGTGGAGCGCCAGTTCGGCTATCTGGAATTTCATTCACGTTCCACCTCAGCGGTCAAATCGGCAGCCGAAGCCGTGCTCGACGTCCTCTCCGCCAAGACGGAGCAGGCGATCCAACCCAAGATACTGGCTTCGAAAATCATCACGCGGATCGACAATGGCCATGCGTTTTTGATCAATCGAAACAAGTCTGGCTCCATGGTGCTTGCTGGGGAATCCCTCTTCGTTCTGGAGATGCAGCCGGCGTCCTACGCAATTTTGGCCACCAACGAAGCCGAGAAATCGGCTGCGATCAAGGTGATCGACTACCGCATGTTCGGAGCAACCGGACGGATATATCTCTCAGGAGCGGAATCGGATGTGCGTATGGGGGCGGAAGCGGCGCTGGAGGCATTAGAGAGATGACCGGGATGCCTGACAAGAATGTCATCCGACAACTCATCCGCGAGGTTATCGCCGAGGAGGTCAAACATTTGAAGGCCACCAAGGCGATGCCGATGGCGGTCGAAATAACAAGCGATGCCGATCTTGCAGCCTTTGCCCGCGATGTCCTGAAGCTGGCGGAAAACCCGAACACCCGCGCCGCCATACTTGATTGTCACCATCCATTTCACTTGGCACGAAAAATTGCTGGTCAGGCGGTGCGTGAACCCTCTGGTTCGGGCGCAGCCAGTGTTTCTGGTTCCGCACTTCACCGCATAGATGTGGGGATTGTGACCGAGGCAATCATTGCCAGATTGCCAGCGACGGTCAGGCAATTGCAGCTTGGAGCCGGGGTCAACATCACACCATTGGCGCGCGACAAAGCCAGATCGCGCAAAATTACCGTTGAGAGGATCGGACAATGATTCGAGGTCGTGTCGTGGGTCGATATTGGGCCACAAAGCGTATCGAGCACATCCCGTCAGGCGCTTTTCTTGAGGTTGAAAGTGAGACCGGTGGCCGAATGGTCGCTTTCGATGTGCTGGGATGCGGTGATGGCGAGGAGGTGCTCATCGTAACCGGGTCGACGGCCGCTTCATGGTTGGGCGGCGGAAAAATTCCAATCGATGCCCTCATCATCGGGGCAGTCGATGAGATGCAGAAACAGAAATCGAAATAACACCATCTGGAACAAGGAGAAAACGATGTCGAACGCAATGGGAATGATTGAAACCAAGGGTTTTGTGGCCGCACTTGCCGCTGCCGATGCCATGGTCAAGGCGGCCAATGTCACAGTGGTCGGTCGTGAGCAGGTTGGCGACGGGCTTGTCGCAGTCATCGTCAATGGTGATGTCGGTGCAGTCAAGGCGGCAACCGAGGCAGGTGCCGAAGCGGCGTCCAGCGTAGGTACGCTGGTTTCTGTCCATGTGATCCCACGTCCTCATCCAGACCTTGGCAAGCACTTCGCCATTACCACCGGCAAGTGATCTACATCTTCATATTGTCTACCCCTCCCGTCTTGTCGGGAGGGTGCTGAGGTCACTGGCTGTCAGCAGGTGGCCTGATCCGATTTGTGCTGGAAAAACATTCATGACCGAACTCCGCGTCTATCTGCTTGTGAAGGATCTCGGGCGTCAATTTGCAGCTTATATGTCAACGCCAACCCGCGCCCGTGGCTATCCACCGATGGAAGGCGAACATTCACTGATCATTGAAGTCGCCCCGGCGCTGGCCATCCATCGCATTTGCGATCTTGCCCTCAAAGCCATGCCCGACATGGAGCCGGGTCTTCTGTTCACCGAGCGGCAATATGGCATTCTGGAGTTGCATTCCTCCGACCTCGAACACCTCAATCGCGCCGGAAAAGCTATACTCGATGGAATTGACTGCAAAGCAGAAGATCAACTGAACCCACGGACTCTTTATGCCGACATCATCGAAGAAGTGTCGGATCAGCATGCGATCATCCTCAACCGAACCAGAGAAGCATCCATGCTGCTGCCGGGCAAATCTCTTCTTGTTTACGAGTTGGAGCCGGCACTATTCGCCACCGTCGCTGCCAATGAGGCAGAACGTGCAGCACCTGGGATTACCTTGGTGGATGTGCAAATGATCGGCGCAAGCGGGAGAGTATTTTTAGCGGGCACGAATGCCGAGTGCGAACGCGCGCGGGACAGGATTGATGAGGTTCTCGCGAGCATAATCGGTCGCACAAGCAAGGCGCAAAATAGCTGAAGCAATTCCAGGGATTATACGCAGCGGTTTTCCGTCCGGGACCGCGCCAGACAAATACATGAAGCGGCTCTTCATCATTGAAGAACCCGCGCCCGATAAGCCGTCGTTCACCCGAGACATTCGCCGCCCGATGCTCTAATCGGGAAAGTCGAAACGTTCTCCCGATTGCCACGCCACGGGTTGGTTGCCGTGCGCGGGAATCCCGCCAGCATCTTTCAGAAGTCGCGCCATGTGCATGAGGTTCCACGACATGAAAGTGGTGTTGCGGTTGGTGAAGTCATTGTCGAGCCCCGCACCATCATCGCCATATGAAGCACCGGGCCCGGCTTCACCGATCCAGCCGCAGTCAGCCTGCGGTGGAATTGTGTAGCCGACATGCTGGAGAGCATAGAGTACCGTCATCGAGCAATGTTTGATGCCGTCCTCATTACCGGTAACGATGCAACCGCCGGTCTTTCCGTAAAAAATATACTGGCCCTTATCGTTGCGCTGCGCGCTATGCGCATAAAGACGCTCGATTATGACGCGGCATACCGACGATTCCTCACCCAGCCAGATGGGCGTGCCGACAACCAGAATATCGGCTGCCTGAACCTTTGGCCAAAACGTCTCTGGCCATGCATCGACCTCCCAGCCCTCCTTGCGCATGTCAGGCTGGATACCGAAGGCAATAGGATGATCAACGGCGCGCAGATAGTGCGTGTGGACTCCTGTTTTTCCATGATCGCCATGGATTTGCGCATCAACACTTCCGTATGTGACTTTTTGGGCGATCGCGTAAGGGTCGTGTTGATAAAGAGTGCGCGCAGGTCAGCGTAGGATGGTGTTTTGGTCATAGGTCAGGCTAACAGAATTTCTCAGGGATGATATGGCGTCTCGGCCAAAACGAGGTTCTTGGAGGAGTGTTGCATCAATTTTGCGGAAAGGTTTATCTCGATCCAATAGAACCTTCTGCACTGCACACCGAAACACAGTCAGGCGTCACCGTACGTCTACAGCAGATTAATATGCTGCTCTTCCGTCACGGTATTGGGAGAACGATATTTGAGAAGCCTCTCCCATATTGCAACCTCGACGGGTCCCGGTTTGCCGACTAGTCGGACTGCCGTCACCTCCATACTACAACTGGGAAGGTTTTCAGACAGGTCCGCAAGTTTGCCCATCTCGATGCGGTCGCGAGCAAGAGACTCCGGCACCCATGCGACTCCGATGCCCATGCTTGCCATCTCGATCGATGCAAGCGTCAGTGCGGTTTCTGCCTTTGGCGACGCATCGACGGACTGGCGGAGCCGCGGCAGTATATTGCGCTCCAGAACCTGACCAAGAAAGACATCTGCGGGGTAGGCGATGTAAGGCATCTCGCCCACTTCGCGGCTGGCCGGCAGTTGCGCCAATTTCTCCGGTGCCAACACCGGTATGAGACGCTCCACATCGATCTTAATGCTGTCGATATAGGTCCCAAGCACGGGATGTTCATGACCGGGGAGACGATAGACGATCAGGATGTCCGCCTGCCGCGACAGGAGTAGGGCGAAGCAGTCTGCCAGATTGGCCGAACGGAGACGGATATAGATGTCGCTGTGGTGAAGGCTTATGTCCTTGATGATAGAGGGTGTCAGGCTTGTCGTCAGCGAATGTTGGCTGGAAATGACGATCTTGTTTTCGGACATTCGATCGCCGCGGCGTAAATCGGCGTTCAGTTGGCGCAGCAGTCTCGCAAGATGGACGATCTGATCCCGCTGCGCCTCTGTATGTTTGAGAAGATGGACCGGCTTGCGAGTCCTGTCGAAGAGCGCGCCGCCAACCTGGTCCTCAATATTTTGTATCCGGCGCGAAAACGCGGATTGCGTGAGATGGCGTCGGTCTGCGGCTTCACTGAACGAACCCGTTTCAGCGACCGCGAGTATGTCTTCAAGCCATTCCAATCGCATTTCGATCTCCAACTTGCATTATGCGCATGTTATGTCAAAAATTTCGCATTTGCCATTGAAATGTGAAGCGTAGATAGTTCTAATACGCAAGTTACGCGAAGGAGGCCCCGTGCATCTCGCTCATTTCCCCGTGTTTTTCTGGACCATGTGCATGGGACAACAACCAGTAGGCACGCCGGTGGCATGGGGAGGGATGCAGTAGTGGACAAGCTGCGCGCCGAGGGTCGCCAAGTTCACGTGATACCAGGTGGAAGCTCGAATGCCACAGGCGCACTCCGCTATCACGCTGCTTTTGCTGGCCACACCAAATCCTCGGCTACAGGGTAACCAGATGGCTCGGCGCCCCGGCTAATCGGCTCACACCATTCTTTCTATTGCCGCTTGAGAAAAGAGAAAAAGGAACACTCCGGGGATTGATTACCCCGCAATAACAAGAGCGAAAACGCCGAAACACTCAACAAGGAGAAATGAGAAATGACCACAATGCTTACAAGAGCCATCATTACGGGAATGGCTGTCATGTCATTGTCCGCGACTGCGTTTTCAGCGGAAACCACGGTAATCGCCACATTCGGCGATCCGACGCCTATGAACGCCGCCCGCGCCACGCATGAATTCGAAAAGGCCACCGGCTGGACCATCGAATGGCGCAAATTTGACTCGGGTACCGATGTGATCGCTGCGATGGCTTCGGGCGACGTCAAGGTTGGAGAACTTGGCTCGTCGCCCTTGGCGATTGCGGCAAGCCAGGGCGTCGATCTGCAGATGTTCATGTTTTCTTACGCCATCGGCGAGTCGGAAAGCCTGATCGCGCACAACGGATCGGGGATCACCTCGCTTGAGGACCTGAAAGGCAAGCGCGTTGCGGTTCCCATCGGCTCGACCGCGCATTTCTCGCTAATGGGTGCGATTGCTCATGCAGGGTTACAGGATACGGATGTGACCATCATGTCGATGAAGCCCGATCAGATCGCTGCCGCGTGGGAGCAGGGCACAATAGATGCGGCCTTTATCTGGCCCCCGGTTCAAAACGAAATTCTGAAATCCGGCACCCGGATCATCGGCGCAAATCAGACGGCTGAATGGGGATATCCGACCTTCAACGCCTGGGTAGCAAACACCGAATTTGCAACGACGCACAAGGCTGAACTGGTTGCCTTCGCCAAGGCCATGGATGCAGCAAACCAGGCCTATCTCAACGATAAGTCAGCCTGGACCGGTGACAATGAAAGTGTCAAAGCCATTGCCAATCTGACGGGTGCGGCAGCCGAGCAAATCCCTGAAATATTGACCGGCTATACCTTCATTCCGTTGAAAGACCAGATGAGTGACAAATGGATGGGTAATGGTGCAGCAGCGATGAAGGCCACCGCCGAGTTTTTGAAGGCAGCCGGCCGGATTGACAAGGTCGCGGATGACTACTCGCGTTTCGTCAACACATCCATCGCCGAAGAAGCGCTTAAGTAAACCCGATAAGTTCCTGCCCGGCGTTTTATGCCGGGCAGGACAACGTGATGGCTTAAGGAGGAACTCATGCGCCTGAATGTCGACGACGTATCCGTGGTCTATCCTGCAGCGGACGGTCGCCCGCCAGTAGCAGCCTTAAGCCAGATCAACCTGACCGTCGAGAATGACGAATTCGTCGTGGCGCTTGGCGCTTCGGGCTGTGGAAAGTCCACACTGCTCAATCTCATAGCCGGTTTCCTGTCGCCCACGTCGGGAAGCCTCAAACTGGATGATACGCCGGTTTCGGGGCCAGGAGCTGACCGCGCCGTTGTCTTTCAAAAACATGCGCTCCTTCCATGGCTCAGTGTTTTGGACAACGTTGCGTTTGGACTTCAAATCCAAGGCGTTGGCAAGAGTGCACGCTATAAGACCGCCAACAATTTCGTAGAACTATTGGGGCTGGATGGCTTTCAGCAATCTCCTGTCTACAATCTATCCGGCGGGATGCAGCAGCGTGTCGGCATCGCCCGCGCCCTGACTTGCGACCCCAAAATCCTGCTAATGGACGAGCCGCTTGGCGCATTGGATGCTTTGACACGGGAAAAGGCTCAGGAGCTTATTCTCAATATCTGGAACGATACCCACAAGTCGGTGTTCTTCATAACCCACAGCGTCGAAGAGGCGCTGTTCATGGGGACAAAGCTGATCGTGATGTCGCCGAGGCCGGGTCGAATCACGCATACGTTCGACCTGCCATTCTCAAGACAATTCCTGAGTGGGACCCCGGCGCGCCAGGTCAAGGCATCTTCCGAATTTATCAGCCTTCGAGAAGACGTACTAGAAATCATCTTCGCCGACGAGGAGCAGGCGGCATGACGGACACGACATCCTCACCACAGCCCAAGGCGATGGGCTTGATTGCCCGCCTTTCCCGTGCGCGCCCAACCAAGCCAGGCGAGATTTACGGTGTTCCAGGACAAGGCAATACGCTTTGGCTTTCTGCCTGCTCGATTGCATTTTTCTTTTTCGTCTGGTGGCTTGTCACGGCAATGGGTTGGGTCAAACCACTGTTTGTACCTTCGCCAATCGCAATCGTAGAAAAGTTTATCTCCATCTGGAACGATGGTTTTACCGGCACGTCGTTTTTTGATCACGTGGCGATATCGACTGTACGCGTGTTTGGTGCGTTCCTTCTTGCTTGCGTCATCGGTCTGCCGCTAGGACTTGCTATGGGCATGAGCCCGGTGATGCGTGGTATTTTCGATCCACCAATCGAATTTTACCGGCCAATTCCGCCGCTTGCTTATTTGCCGCTCATGATCATCTGGTTCGGCATTGGTGAAACTTCCAAGATTCTGTTGATTTTCCTGTCGGTTTTCGCCCCGGTGGTTCTGGGTGCCCGATCCGGTGTCAAGTCAGCAGCGATCGAGCAGATCCACGCGGCATATTCTTTCGGAGCGACCCGTTGGCAGGTCATGCGTTATGTCATCATGCCCTCGGCAATGCCTGAAATCCTGACGGCCATGCGGATTGGTATCGGCTTTGGCTGGACCACACTGGTCGCCGCCGAAATGGTCGCTGCCACGAAAGGCCTTGGCTATATGGTTCTGTCGGCTAGCCAGTTTCTGCAAACGCCTGTGGTGATCATGGGGATTTTCGTAATCGCCATTATCGCCTTCGCCTTCGACCTCTTGATGCGCTTTGTCGAGCGTCGCCTCGTGCCGTGGAAGGGCAGAATGTAATCGGGAAGCTAAGGACGACTTTTCCGTGACGAAATATTGGTTCTGTCTCAATAGGGCTGGATCACACTTGCCTGCACAATTTCCCTGCCGGCTGATTTTCTAATGCGGGTCGCCCAAAAGTGTGCAGCGTTCTTGGGCGGCATGCATGGTCTCGACTGACTGGAGAAGCTGGAGGCTCGAAGATGTCGGTTCTGTCTTATAGAAGGCAAGGCAAGGGGCCGGCGATTGTCCTTGTCCATGGGTTTCTTGGTGGCAGTGCAATTTGGTCGTCTCAACTTGAGGAGTTTTGCGCGGCGCGCGACGTCATCTGCCCGGATTTGGCAGGGTTTGGTGACAGTGCCGCGCTGACCGCGCCGGACACGATCGAAGGTCACGCCCAGAGTGTGCTTGAACTCCTGAGTTGCCTCGATATATCGGAATTCGATCTTTTGGGTCACTCCATGGGAGGTATGATCGTTCAGGAAATGGTGCGGCTTGCGCCCGAGCGCATCCGTAATCTGATCCTTTACGGAACAGGCCCGCAAGGCGTGTTGCCAGGTCGTTTTGAAACCATCGAGCAATCTCGCGCGCGGTTTTTGGCCGAGGGACTGGCCGACACGGCAACGCGGATCGCTGCGACATGGTTTTTGAATGGCGAAAAGGCGGAAGGGTTCAATCTCTGTCAGTCGTTGGGCAGCAAGGTAAGTCTGCAAGCTGCTCTTGCAAGTTTATCCGCTTGGGAAAGTTGGGATGGCCGGAATGAACTTGCTCTAATTCGGGCAAGGACCCTGGTCATTTGGGGAAGCCACGACCGTTCGTATGGCTGGTCGCAACCTGAAGCTCTTTGGCGCGGCATTCCAGATGCGGACCTTGCCGTGATCCCGAATGCTGCACACAATATCCATCTGGAAAAACCGTGGCTTTTTAATGCGTTGATCGCAGATTTCCTGGGGACGAAGAAGCACTGATCGAGACTTATCGGCAGGATTTTGGCCCTTATCCGATATAGGTGATCCTTATCCTGCCGCTTTATTTTTGCGCGGCGCTCAAGGATGTGTCACCCTCGTTTTTCGAGGGCTTTGATAAAGCTGTCGAATTCATCTTCGTTCATTGCAACAAGATGGCGGGCTTCGGGGAAGGCACCGTTTCGAATGTCGGCCATATATTCGCCATAGGCTGCAACGCGTTCGGCCTGTAGCCGGTCGCGTTCTGCGGTGAAGTTTCGATAGGCCTTGGCGTGGCGCGGGATATGGGCACGGTTTTCTCCAAGAAGATCGGCAGAAAACAGATATTGAGCGTCGCACTGCGCGCCCGAACCAAGCGAAATTGTGAGCAAACTTGTGCGCTGCGTGATCTCGGCAGCGAGGTTTGCCGGGATCACCTCCATCTCGACGGCGAAGGCTCCGGCGTTCTCGAAGTCTCGAACCTCCTGCCACAGCTTCAGCGCCTGATTCGCCGTTTTGCCGACTGCGCGAAATCCGCCTGTCCAGGTGGCCTTGGGTGGCACCAGTCCGACATGCGCAATGACCGGCACGCCCTCGCGTGCCAGCACTTCGATGACGCTTGGGCTCATTGCACAGTAGATCGACTGCGCACCGCACAGCATCGCTTCCATCGCTTCGCGCAACGCCTCAGTAGCACAGGCGTGCCCACCCCATTGCAGGCCAAACTGAAAATGTGTTTGCGATACCAACTGCGGGAGGTGGCGGGCGCTTTCACAAAACCCCGTCCCGATCATGTCCATACCGGCTTCGGCTGCGGCGATCGCCTCTTCTTCTCGCGTCACCTGAACGAAGGCGATCTGGCGAACGCCCTTCAGGGCCCGAAGGTCACGTATGGTCAAACCACCCATCGTCACGACCCCATGATCCGCCTGCGGCGTTCCTTCATTCGTTCGTTGGCGTCAAGGGTACCGTCGTGGAACGACCCGAACACGACGTCCCAAGGAACTTCCAACCCGCCATAATTGCACTCAAAATAGCGGTGGTGCATCTGGTGGTGGAACGTGCCGAGTTTCAGCCGGTTACGGTCCCTTACGACCAGACCTTCGAAGCCGGCATGCGTCGTCGCGGCGGTCAGCAGATAGTATTGCAGGTGGTACAAGATGTGGACCGGGTTGGCCGGAACAATGAAATGGATCAGCACGGAGCCGTAGTAAATGATGTGTTCAACCGGATGCATTGAATTGCCCGACCATGGTCCGACATTGATGTTCCGGTGATGAACCGAATGCACCCGCTTGTAGAGCGGTGGCCAATGCAACGCACGGTGAATCCAGTAGAAATAGAAGCTTTCCCACATTGGCACGAGCAAAAACAGCGCGACGAACCAGACAGGGCTCTGGTCCCAGGTCAGTACCGGAGCCCAGCCGTTGCCCATCGCCCAGAACATGACGACCTCGTAAAAGGTCCAGACGGTGACGCCACTGGCAAGCGACCAGAATATGTTGTCACGTATCTGCCCGCCCAGGGCGAATTGTTTGCCATTCACCATCAAAGGCCGTGCATCGTATTTCAGTTTTCGGCCCTGAGCGTTCCAGCGGTAGAAATAGATATGCAAACCGCCGGCCACGACCGTCAATAGCACGATGTTACGCAGCCATATCTGTGCGATCCAACCCAGTTCCAAATGTTTCGTGACTTCAAGCGACGGCTGGGTCCAGATGAAGGTCACGAAAGCGACGCCAACGATGATCAGCCGTTCAGTCAGAAGGAACCAACTGTCCCAAACCCATCGCAGGATCGCCAGCGGTCGCAAAGGCCATTGAAACAGCGGAGAGATCGCCAACGGCACCTTCGGTGTGTAGTTCCAGCCGGGCAAAGCTGGCTGGTCATCTTGAGAAACAGTCATCGCACGCTCCCGAGTATCTTCATTTTCAAAGTTGACACGGAATGCATTCATCGAAAAATAGTTTTATTATTCGATGAATAGTGAAAAATCAGAGGAATCAAAAATGGACCTTTCGCTACGCGCCATGCGTTATGTCCGCTCGGCCATGCAGCTGGGTAGTATTTCCGCAGCGGCAAACGAGATGAACGTCGCGGCCTCCGCCGTGTCTGCGGCCCTTGATCAGGCGGAAACAGCCTTCGGGATAGCCCTCGTGACGAGAGCTCGCGCCAAGGGTATCTCGCCGACATCCAGCGGGCGTGTGGTGCTGCGTAGAATCGAGGATCTTCTGGAGCGTTATGAGTCGATGCTTGCAGATGGCGTTGATTTACGCTCGAGCGTCTCTGGTTTGCTAAAGATCGGCTATTATGCGCCAATCGCACCTGCCTTTCTGCCGAAGATCGTCGCGCCGCTGATGACAAGAAACCCAGGCCTGACGCTGTCACTTGAGGAATGCGACAACACACAAGCGCAATTGGGCCTACTCGACGGCAGTTTCGACGTCATCGTGTTCGTTGCAGACGTACCCGCGTCGCAAATCATCGTCGAGCCCCTGATTCATGCGCCCAGCTACTGCCTGTGCTCGGATCAACATCCCTTTGCTGAAAAGCGAACTGTTGGACTCGAGGAACTTGTGGCCGAACCTTTGATCATCCTGGACTTGCCGGTTGCAAAGACGCACTATCTCGAACTGCTGGAGAGTAGCGGAAGACGGTTTAATGTCGTTGCAACAGCAAACTCGACGGAAATGGTCAGATCCTTGGTGGGAGTGGGGCTAGGCTGTGCATTGCTGAACATGCGCCCAGCCTCCAGCCTGAGCTATGCTGGCAACGGAACTGCCTGCATTCCCATCTCTGGCTCGACGAGTGGTCTGACCTTGTCGTTGGGGCATGTGTCTGGTCCGCGTCGGCGCGCCGTGCAGGCATTTTCCGATGCTTGTCAAATCTATTTTGGTTCATCCGATGGTGGCATGCACATTGTGCCCCCCGTCGATTGAATTCTCTTACTGTAACACCGCGCCGAACCTGGATTTTTGCCAATCGCCGAGACATCGTTCAATTGACGCCAGTCCGTACTGGTGCCCGAAGATTACATTGCCAACAAGAAAATACTGGCAAATTCTTGCGGTTTCGAGGTTCGTCAAAAATCCACTTTTTGGATAGAGACCGGACGTCGGCGCAGCCTTACTTATTTGTAAGTTTTCGGTAATATTTTGGAAAACTACACGACGCACGATCTGTTTCATCTCTTCGCAGGAGAAGACAATCATAGTTTTGCGATAACCATCGCTTGCTTCATCCAACTCAACACTCTCGAAGATCACCACATTTGCAGGGCGTGAAGCCTCGCAGATATCATCTCAATGGATTCACGGGACCAACGAACTGCATATGCTCAATTTCGACAGGGACCTATTTCTACTTCTAAATGCTGGCCCTGCGCCGAACGCGACGGTTGCCTTCTTTGCAATCTTTGCTGCAAAGTTCCTGGTGTTATTGGTGCCACTATATCTTGTGGCGTTGTGGTTGCTTGGCAGCCGCCGGCAGAGACTTGCGGCGATATCAATTCTTCTGGCGCTGCTCGCTGGTATCGTGCTGAGTTACGCGGTCGGACTGGCACTGTTCCGGCCACGCCCATTCATGGCCGGTATAGGCAATACTTTGGTTCACCATCGCCCCAATTCTTCCTTCCCCAGCAATCACGGGATTACCTTCTGCCTGCTGTGCGGCAGTCTTGTTCATGCTGCGCCGCAAGTCCGAGGCCTGGGTGGCAACTGGGTTGGGTATCATCGTGGCATGGTCGAGGATTTACATCGGCGTCCATTTTCCACTCGACATGGTTGGCTCGCTCATTGTGGGCATTGCTGCGGCAAAGGCATCGCTCTGGACTATGGGCCGATACGGCACAACGCTTCTAACTCTTGCGGAGCAGGTGCAACGACAACTGTTGGCGCCTTTCAAAAGAACATAATTCCGGGCCGACCATTTTCGTCGGCAACCAGCATCGAGAATGTCGGTTCCAATTTTGACAATTTCCAGGTGAACGAGACCCCAAATGAGAAGGCCGCAATCTATCCATTGGTATGGCAATCGAAGCTACTACCTTGAAAGGCCGACTTGCAGCCGACTTAGTGCATGTCGCCCAAAAGTGTGCAGCGGTTTTTGAGACAACGACATGCACAAAAACAAAGGCTTGAAGCACCCTGCATGAATCCCTTTGGACGCGATGTGCTTTAATGAAAAGCGGGCCCTTCAATGAACTGATAAAAATGCATTCCACGTCGCTTGGGAAATAATACCAACCGGTATGCTTCACGTGTTGGGAAAGTACCGAGGCCATAAATTACTTTGTCATTTCCAAGGTGACAGGTAGCAATAGCAACCTCTTGGGCGTAACGAATTTCGTGATGCTGAAACGATTTTCTATCTTTGCCAGCGGATCCACCATCGGCGCGGCGATCGACTATGTTTTGACGTTGGCTGCGTCCAGTTGGTTGCGGCTGGATCCGGCTGTCGCATTGGCTTTGGCGATGATTGTCAGCGCGTCCGTCGTGTTCTTATTCCATATCCGCATTACTTTCCGCGATGCAAAGAACAACCTCGTCCGCCGATATGCGATATTCATAGGCTGGAGCGTTTTAATCTATATGCTGCGCGCTATTCTTCTAAAGGCGATTCTTTATTCAAGACTGCCACTGGCTGCAGCACTCCTCATCGCAATCGGGCTGGCGTCTGTCGTCAATTTCTTCTTTTCTTCAAGCGTCATTTTCGCAAAGAAGCCGTCATGACCACCAAGACCATCTGTATTGTCATTCCTGTCTATAACGAAGCTGAAGGATTGCCCGATCTTCTCGAGCGATTGGACTCAGTTGCTAACAGCATCTCTGCGGAATTTGTTCTAAGTATCGATTATATCTTCATTGATGACGGCAGTAGCGACTCCAGCTTCACGCTGTTGAAGACACATGATTTCGGGTCGCGGTCCGTTCGCCTTCGCCGCTTCTCACGCAATTTCGGTAAGGAAGCGGCACTATCTGCTGGCATTGATGCTGCCGAATATGCCGATGCGGCTGTTCTAATGGACGCGGATCTTCAGCACCCGCCCGAAATGATCTCTGAATTCGTTCGCATCTGGCTGACCGAAGGCGCAGACAGCGTTTATGCATATAAAGCTAGTCGTCGCGCATCCGAGGGGCCGCTGAAGGATACTTTGTCACGGCTGTTTTTCTGGATCATTAATCGGGATATTAGATATGAAATCCCACCGGATGCTGGAGATTTTCGCTTGATCAATCAGCGATTCATTGCTGCGTTATGCAGCCTGCCCGAAAGCGATCGATTCATGAAGGGGCTCTATGGCTGGGTTGGCTTCCACCAAATCGGCGTGCCTCTTGCGCCAGCCACCCGAACTCGAGGTACGAGCAATTACAATCCATTCCGTCTCTTGTCGATGACGCTTGACGCGATCACCAGCTTTACCACCACGCCGCTACGTCTGATGGCAGTGGCAGGGATCATCATTGCCGCTTTCAGCGCAGGGTATGGCAGCTACGTCGTGATCCAGCATTTCTTCTTTCCTGCCGTTCCGGTCGGGATTGTATCGGTTCTCGCGCTGATCTCATTCTTCGGCGGCGTCCAGATGATGTTTCTGGGCCTCTTGGGTGAATATGTCGGCAAATCCGTATTAGAGGCCAAAAAGCGCCCAATCTATATTGTGGCCGAAGATATCATCCGCGAGGAGATTACCATTGCGGATCGCAGATGACTTCGGACTGGGACGTGAACATGACCGGGTCATTCTCTCACTGATGGAGGCGAGGCGGCTTGATGGCACCTCGGTGATGGTTGACGGCGCAATGAAGCCCCGTGATATAGCCCGTTTGCGCGCACTGCGGGACGCAGGCGCGCAAGTCGGACTACACCTGAACCTCACCCATGCAGTCTCCGGGCGCGAGCCAGTATGGCCACTGGCCACGTTAATGCGACCGATCCTTGACGAGCGCCTGCTTGACAGCATTGCGGCTTCGCTTGCACGGCAAACGGAAAAATACGCGGCACTGTTCGGCAGTCCGCCTGACTATTTCGATGGCCACCAGCATTGCCACTGCTTGCCGGCGTTAGTGCCGCTTGTTACCCGTTTGCCATTCGGACCGCGAACATGGGTGCGAGTGCCATTGCCTGCCACCTGGAGGGGGCGATGGCATAATCTTCGCGCGGGTGGCATGAAAACATTGGCCATCATGGCCTTGGCGGCACGGGCGCGGGTGAAATTTTCCCGAGCGGGACTGCAAGTGAACGATGATTTTTCAGGATTTCTCCGTCTCGATGATCCGGCCAATGTTCGGTTATGGCTTCCCCGCCTGTTATCGGCAGCAGGAGCGGATTGCCTGTTAATGCTCCATCCGGGTGACGCTACCGATCCCATGCAATGTGCCGGCCATGCGCCCGAAAGTCGCGCTGCCGAGGCACAAATCCTCATTGAAAGTGCAGTGAAATGACCAAGAGCCGTACCATTCTGTGGGGCTTGCTATTGCTCATGATCGTGCGGTTGCTGGCTATGATCTGGATACCACTGACGGACCCGACCGAGGCACGCTATGCCGAAATCGCCCGTAAGATGGTGGAAACCGGCAATTGGATAACACCACAATTTGACTATGGCGTACCGTTTTGGGCCAAGCCGCCATTGCATACATGGTTATCGGCAGCTGGCATCGCGGCTTTCGGTGCAACTCCCTTTGCCGCGAGGCTGGGAATCTTGTTAGCAACCATAGCGACACTGGCGATCCTGTGGCTGTGGGCATGTACGTTGACGAAACGTTGGATAGCAGCGGCGGCAGTGCTTGTTACTGCCAGTTCGGGTCTGTTTTTCATCGCCACGGCCTTCGTGCAAACCGATATGGTATTAACGCTCGGCGTTACCGCCAGTATGGCTGGTTTTTACCGGGGCCTGGAAGGAAATCGCCGCTGGGGATGGCTGTTCTTTTTCGGGCTTGCCATCGGCCTCTTGGCCAAGGGACCTGTCGCAGTTGTTCTTTCAATGAGTCCGATTACTGTTTGGATGATATGGCGCGGCAGTTGGAAGGATCTTGATCGCTTGCCATGGGCAGGCGGGGTGGCGCTGTGCGCAATCCTGGTCATACCCTGGTACGTGGCGGCAGAAATCGCGACCCCCGGTTTTCTTCACTATTTTCTTATCGGCGAGCATATCCAACGCTTTCTGCAACCAGGATGGACAGGTGACCTCTATGGAGCAGGGCGCGAACATCCGCGGGGCACAATCTGGTTGTTTTGGATTGCCGCCACATTGCCTTGGAGCCCCTTGTTGCCAGCATTAATATGGCGATTGCGAAAAGGCGGCATAACGGATAGCGGGGGACTGTATCTTTACCTGTTCTTGTTTGCGCTGACACCATTGGTGTTCTTTACAGCAGCAGCAAATATTCTCGTGACATATGTACTGCCGGGCGTGCCGGCCGCGGCACTACTGGCTGTAATGCTGTGGACCCGGACTGGTCCCGCGCGAGCAGGATGGTTGAAGCTTGGGGTGGTTGAGGTCGTGCTGGCCTCGACCAGTATTACCGCTGTTTCCTTCTTGGGCTTCGACGGCTCGATCCTGCCTACCGAAGCTCGATTGATCGCAGCCTTTCCAGATACCGGCAAATTGGCGATCCTCAATTCTCGCAGCTTTTCGGCCGAGTTCTACACGCAAGGCAGGATCACTCGGATGAAATCGCCGGCGCAGTTGGCCACATGGCTTCGTCCCGGCGATGGTGTACTGGTACTCAAGCAGGATCACGACGCATTCATTGATCGCTTCGGACAAACGGTTAAGCCCGTGGCCGAGGATCGAAAATACCAGTTGTTTATCGCTAATTCCGCCTCAGTGTCGAAAACGCCGGATTTCAGTGTGAATCCCCGCCGAACCGAAACCCTGCAACCTGGAACAACGACCAACTGAATTCACTGCGTTTTCAGGTGATGGCATAGGCTCGCGACCCACACAGATCTTGTTGCCGAAATCAGGCACATTTAACCGGATAGCCCCCGGATTGGCCGCGAAAGTGTGGAAATGCGAGTGATTTTACTCGCTTACAGGTTTGATTGATTGATGCCACTGGTCGAGGAACATCTTGTGTTTGGCCCTGTCCAGGGCAACGAGTAATGCCGGAGACAAGGCGATCGGTCGAATTGATTGGTCATCGCCGCCGGCTATGCGATTGAGATACTGGAGGCCATCGACGGACGACGGCAGATGGGACTTGTTCGCGAGGATGGTTCGACCTTCCCTCGACAGCGCGAATTCCAGAAAGCGTATCGCGGCCGTGGGGTTCGCAGCAGATTTCGGAATCAAGGCTGCGCGACCGAGCGCCAGTGTGTAGTCTGATGGAAAGACGACGCCAAGACGCGGATCCTGCGCTTGTTTGGCAAGTGCGTAGGAGCCGAGCACATTGTATCCTATGTCGAGCCGCCCGTCGGCTACGCGGTCGAGAACCTGCGAGGTACAGCAAAACGTGCGAACCGAGTTGCGCCCGAAGCTTTCGAGAAGCCTGCCCCAGGTCGTGGCCTGAGTGGCGTCTTCAAAAGCAAACAGGTAGCCGACGCCCGACGATACAATATCATAGGTGCCAATCCGGCCCTTGAAGCGATTGGATTGACGCAGCAGATCGACGAGATCGAAACGGTTTTTCGGAATTTCCGATGGTGAAAGTGCAGCCTTGTTGTAGACAATGACAGCAGGCTCGATGGTGATTGCGATAAGTTCGTTACGCCAATGTGCCCAGTCTGGCAGCATTGCTGTCAGCGGGCTGAGGATCGGCTGCGAACAACCGTCGTTGACGAGGCGCACTTGTTGCGCAACGGCGGACGATACAACCAAATCGGCAATGAACTCATGCGATTTGCAGGCCGCCGTCACTTGTGCATCCAGCGTGTTACTGGTGGCTTCTGAATAGATTACTGCCACTTGCCGGTTTTGCGCCTGAAAGGCTTCGATGAGCGGCGTCGCGGCTACTAGGTCAGTTACACTCGCGATTTTCAAAGTTGATGAAGCCGCGCCGGAAGGTGCAGGAAACAGCGTGTCCACCGCCTGTGCATGAACCGTGAGAAAGAGCGAGTAAAGGCATGCCAAGGTAATGGCTCGAAGATTTCTCATGACTCATTCTCTTTGAGCGCCGGCAAATCGATAATCATCTCGAAACCGCCGGTTTCGAAGCCAGTGGCCAGAAGGTCTCCATTGTGCGAGAGCGTCACCTCGCGCACGATGGCGAGCCCCAGACCGGCGCTTTCCGCGTTGTTTTCGTTACGGGCGAAACGTGCGCCAATTTCGTTGTCGGTCGTGATAAAGCCACGGCCTGCATCTGCAACTGTCAAACGACACCGAGCCGGTCCGCACGGGCGCACGACGATCGAAACGGGCAAGGTGCCGTGGACGAACGCATTGTTGACGAGGTTCTTCGTTGCCTCGCGCAGGCTGAACAGGTCTCCGCGAACCATGACAGGGTCTTCGTTCAGATCCAGAACGAGATTTTCGGGGCTCTGAACACCAGTAGAACGAATCTCGCGTTCAGCCTCGACGGCGACGCGGCGCAGATCCAGTGGTTCAAGCGCCGCCGTTTCGCTACGATGCGTGATCAGGGCATGGCTCAGCAGTTGGTCCGTCAATCTGCTGACGCCAATAGCGCGCGAACGGATGCGGCGCTGAAGCGCACGTAGGCGATCTATATCGGTCTCATGCAGCGCCAGTTCGGTTTGCGCCCTCAGTGCCGTGATCGGGGTGCGCATTTGGTGTGCGGCATCTGCGACGAAGCTCTGCATCGCTCGCACCCGCCGGTCAAGCCGACCCATGAAGCGGTTGATCGCCTCAACAAGGGCTTCAACCTCGCGTGGCGTTGCCATCTCGAAAGGAGTGAGGTCGAGGGGGTCGCGGTCGACTATTGCTTGCTCGATCAGTTTCAACGGCCTTAACGCAAAACGCATGGCAAGAAGAGCCAGGGCGAGCAGCGCGAAACTGGTTGCGGCAATGCCGGTAATCGCTGGCGTTGCGATTTCACGAGCGAGCGCCGCACGCGCTTGCATGGTGTGTGCGACGATGACTTCGACCCGCCCCGAAAGCGAGCGCTCGGCAAGATCGCGTCGAAGGGCGACGGCACGCACCGGCACATTGTCATAGGTCGCCTCATACACCCTCTCGCGCTCATCGGGTGCAAATCTACGCGGTAGCGGAAAATCATCATAACCGGTCAGGGTCCGCCCGCTTGGACCGACGACACGATAAAATATGCGGTCGTCGCGCGCGAGCGACAAAAGTTCGAAGGCGGAGACCGGAATGTCGACGACGGGTTGTCCATCGACCACAGAAATGCGTTCACTGATTTGCAACGCAGCACCAGTTAACAGGCGATCGAAGGCTTGGTCGGCGGCGGTCCGACCGTATTGATAGGTCGCGAAAATCACAAGCGCGACAGCAACGGCAAGCACCAAAGTCAGAAGCACGCCAAGCCGTGTCGCAATCGAATTGCCAGATCGGCGCAGACCTACTCCGCTTGATTTCATCAATTGCCGTGACCAGACTTTATCTTGATGTCTGCCTGATAGCCCAGTCCGCGAAGCGTCCGGATCGTTAAATCGCAACCGGCGAGTTTGCGACGCAGCCGCCCGACATAAAGCTCGACGGCATTTGCGCCTGTATCGGCATCAAAGCCGAAGATGCGCGTAAGAAGCTCTTCCTTTTCCAGAACGCGGCCGCGGTTGATCAAAAAGAT
The DNA here is from genome assembly GCF_055809095.1 of Mesorhizobium sp. G2-6-1. NCBI lineage: Bacteria > Pseudomonadati > Pseudomonadota > Alphaproteobacteria > Hyphomicrobiales > Phyllobacteriaceae > Mesorhizobium > Mesorhizobium sp. G2-6-1. Next base: position 3,618,198 of record NZ_CM147896.1, on the reverse strand, counting down.
TTCCAGCAAAGCCTGCTCGCGCCTTGTCAGTTCGCGCGGCTCTCCTTCGACAGTCACTGCGCGTGTGGTCATGTCGAAGCGCAAGTTGCCGGCTTCAAGTACGCGTCGGTCTTCGCCATTTCTTCGTCTCACGATAGCGCGGGCACGCGCTTCAAGTTCGCCAAGTTCGAACGGCTTGACCATATAGTCGTCGGCACCCTCGTCGAGGGCCGAGATCTTGTCATCCATTGAAAGCCGCGCTGTCAGCACGAGTACGGGCGATGTATTGCGTGCGTTTCTCAGCCGACGCAGGAGGTCGGTACCCGGTCCATCCGGCAAGTTGATGTCGAGAATGATGAGATCATAGGGCGAGAGCGACGCGAAATGCCACGCATCCGCGCATGTGGTGGCATGATCGCAGGCATGCCCCGAATTCGATAGCCGGGTGACGATGGCTTCCGCCACGTCGAGGGTATCCTCAACCACAAGAAAATGCACGGTCTAACCCTATGTTTCCATCTGACAGCAAGATGACAGAAAAATCCTATACCAACGAAAGCGCAAACGCACCTGTGGAGGCAGATGCGGTTTCCACTGGAGGATATAATGAAAAAACTCATCGCATACACGATTGCGACAGTCATGGCCGCTGCGGCCTTCTCGACAACCGCCTTCGCTTTCGAGCCGGATAACACGGAGTGCATCGCGCCCGCGGCTCCCGGCGGGGGTTGGGATTTCACCTGCCGTCAGGTCGGCAAGACGCTTCAGGACCTGAAGGTCATACCCGGCACCATGCAGGTCACCAATCTGGCCGGCGGCGGCGGCGGCGTCGCATTTGCCGAAGTCGTCAACAAACGCGACAGCGAGAATAACCTTATCGTCGCCGCTTCGTCGGCGACAGCGACGCGTCTGGCCCAAGGCGCATTTCCCGGCAACGATATGGGGCAGGTGCGCTGGCTCGGTGCCATCGGTGCCGACTACGGTATTATTGCCGTCTCGAAGGACTCTCCCATCAAGACGCTGCCTGAACTGATGGAAAAGGTGAAGAATGACCCGTCGTCCGTTGCTTTCGCAGGTGGGTCTGCGGTTGGCGGATGGGATCACCTCAAAGTGCTGATCGTCGCGCAAAAGACAGGTGTCACCGACGTGCGCAAGGTCAAATACGTGCCTTTCGATGGCGGTGGCGAGGCGGTGACGCAGTTGCTCGCTGGTAGCGTGCAGGCCTTCACCGGTGACGCATCGGAAGCCAAGGGCTTCGTTGACTCAGGTGATATCCGCGTTCTTGCCGTGCTGGCGCCCGATCGCCTGGAAGGTGGTTTTGCCAAGTTTCCGACAGCCAAGGAACAGGGCATCGATGTCGTCGGCGCGAATTGGCGCGGTTTTTACGCTCCGGGCAAGATGTCGGATGATGCCTACAACTATTGGGTTGGCGCCATCGACACTGTCTACAAGTCAGATGAATGGAAGCAGGTCATGGCCCAGAACGGCCTGGCTCCGCTCGACCTTAGCGGCGACAAGTTCGACGCCTTCGTCAAGGAGTCGGTCCAAAACATCCAGGACCTGTCCAAGCAGATCGGTCTGATCAAGTAGGAATGATCGTCGGACGTGCAAATGGATCGGCGCCTTCGCTGCGCCGGTCCGAATCCAATTGGGTTTTTGCCTCAATGGGATTAGAGTTTCCTGTAAAATTGGGGAGGAAATCGATGAGCGACCGCATTTTCGGCGCGCTCGGCGTCTTGTTGGCAGCCTTCTACATTTGGCAGGCAACGCTAATTCAGGAAAGCTTTATTCAAGACCCAATCGGACCGAAGACGTTTCCGATCATCATCGGCGCGTTGCTAGGGATCTCCGGGCTGGTGATGGTGCTGCAACCCGATAGCGATCCCGTTTGGCCCTCAGCGGCACGCTTCTTTGAGATATTCATGGCCGCGGCGGTGATGATCGCCTACACCTTGGTTTTGCGCGAAGTCGGCTTTGTTATCGCAACCGCTGTCGCCTCGGCTTATCTTTCCTGGCGTCTCGGTGCCACGCCCGTCGGCTCGGCCATCGCTGGCATATCGATCTCCGTTGGCATTTACGTCATTTTCCACCTGATTCTCGGGCTGTCGCTTGCCCGTGGTCCGCTTGGTTTCTAGGGGAGGGATACTGATGGACTCGCTCACCGCCCTGGCGCATGGTTTTGCCGTCGCGCTGACATTTGAGAATCTCGCCCTTGCGCTGCTTGGCTGCTTTCTCGGCACCATTATCGGTGCGCTGCCGGGGCTCGGTCCCTCGAATGGTGTTGCAATCCTGATCCCGCTGGCTTTCACGCTCGGCCTGCCGGCGACGCCAGCGCTCATTCTTCTGACCAGCGTGTACTACGGAGCAATGTATGGTGGGCGTATTTCTTCGATCCTGCTGAATATTCCCGGCGACGAACCTGCGGTGATGACAACACTGGACGGCTACCCCATGGCTCAGCAGGGGAAGGCTGGCGAGGCGTTGGCATTGTCCGGCTATGCCTCGTTTGTCGGTTCGTTCTTTGCCACCTGGGGGCTTGTCTTTCTTGCACCGCAACTCGTCAGGGTGGCGCTGCTCTTCGGTCCGGCGGAATATTTTGCTCTCTTCACACTCGCCTTTGCCACGCTCGGCGGCATCTCCAGCCGCAATCAGGCAAAAGCCGCGCTTGCAGCGGCGCTCGGGCTTGGCATTGCCATGGTCGGTGTCGACGGGCAAACAGGCGTACCGCGCTTTTCTTTCGGCCAGGTTCATCTCTATGACGGCATCAATTTCCTCGTCGCTATCGTCGGCTTGTTCGCACTTTCCGAGGTTTTTATCTTCCTTGAGCAACGCGGCACCAAACATGATGCAACCGACAAGCGACCACCGATTGGCCGTCTGACGCCGTCGCTGTCAACGATAAAGCAATCTATGGGCACGGTGACACGCAGCACGATCGTCGGGTTCATTTCCGGCGTGCTGCCGGGCGCGGGTGCCTCGCTCGGCTCATTCCTCAGCTATTCAATCGAAAAGCGTGTCAGCAATCGAGACGATACGTTCGGCAAGGGCGATCCACGCGGCATCGTGGCACCGGAAGCCGGTAACAACGCAGCCGCCGGTGGCGCGCTGGTGCCGATGCTGGCGCTTGGCGTCCCGGGGTCCGGAACGACTGCTGTTCTACTCGCCATGTTGCTTGCCCTCAACATCACACCGGGTCCACTGCTGTTCCAGTCGAACCCGGATGTCGTGTGGGGTCTGATTGCCGCACTGTTCATCGCAAATTTCATGCTGCTGGCTCTCAACATCCCGATGGTCGGGCTGTTCGTGCGGGTGCTGCTCGTACCGACCAAATATCTCATGCCGGCTGTAGCGATGATCTCTTTCGTTGGTATCTACGGCATCTCAGGATCGAGTTTTGATCTTATGGTGATGATCGCTTTCGGCCTTCTCGGATGGTTGCTTCGCAAACTCGAAATACCACTGGTGCCAGTGATCATGGGTGTGCTGCTCGGCAACCAGATGGAAGCCAATCTTCGCCGTGCCTTGACGATCTCGAACGGCGACTGGAGTACCCTGTTCCATTCCTGGCTATCCATCGGGCTATGGACCCTTGCTGTCGTCGGCTTCGTGCTGCCGATTGTCATTGGGCGCTATTTCCGCCCGGCACCGGTATCTAAAACCTATGGTGCCGATCCCGATTGAATTGCGAGGGAGATCAGACTGATCCAAGGAGGATGTGCGGGACATCGTGGCATATCCTGCCCGAACCAGCGCATCGACTGGACTGAGGTGACCTGCGTAATCACGACGGGCCACGCCCGATTTAGAAGTACTAAGTTCTGACATATCGACACCGCCCAGCCGCAAGGCCGGGCGGTCCTGATCCCAACAAGTTATCTATCGATCAATTTTCGCCGCTCTCGCCTCCATCGTTGCTTTCGCTATCGGCATTGTTTTCATCGTCTGCGTTCTCGCCCTTCGCATCTTCGCTGGCGGCGACTTTAGTGACAGCTCCCGTATTGGTATCGACACTCAGTTCGTTTTCCATTCCGTCGGGCGATATGATGGTAACCTGATACGCGATGCCATTTTCCCCGGCGTCGAAATTGATTTCCGCTACCTTTCCGGGGTCGAGGCCAACGCCGCAACTGCGGCGTCGGATGCCGAAAGCTTGGTTTCTGTCAGGGCTTGCATCTCAGCTTTGCTGGACATCTCGTTTGCGCCTTCCGCATATGCGGTTGCTACAGCTCCAACATTGAGCGCGGAAACCAGGGCCATTGCTGTGATGGCGGTTTTCTTTGACATTCAGTTTCTCCTTGTTCGGAATCGGCTTCATGCCAATCCATTCCTGGACGATGGCTGGACTTTCTGTCGCTGATTTTTCGAGAAACTTACGGATTCTTTTTCCTCGTGGCGCGAGGGTGGCAGCAATGCGGCTTTGGAGTGATCCCAATCCAGTTGCGATGAGCCAGTGGCAGGTAGGTGCTCAATCATGCCCCGTTCAGAGCGGATCGATCTGGAGAAAAAGGCCATTCAGTGACAAGACTGTAGCGGCATTTTGGCTTAAAATCCTGTTTTTATTACATCTTTGTATGATCATGGACAGAAAACGAAAAAGTCTCCTGGCGATGGTGAGGTTGTAACGGACCAATGGCTGGTTCCGCATACCAAGGAGAATAACAATGACCATCTCTTCAATCGCTCGCGCTCTCATTCTCACCACGGCCGTCGTCATGACCGCCGGTTTCAACGTTCAGGCCAATGCCAGTGCCCTCGATGTTGCAAAACCAGCAGTGCAGGCAAACGCTGGGAACGCCTACGGGTATCCTTTGCACAAGGTTCATGTGAATGCCTTCCCGTTTGACGAGGCCGAAGCCACGCATGCACTGAAGGCTGATCTGGATACCGGCGTAAAACACGTTGCGATCAACTCGACGCACGAAAATTGGGGCAATCACTGACCGCCCTGCATGCCGCCGGCCCCATTGGTCCGGCGGCATGACTTCGTTCCACCACGCGCTCGGCCTTCCGGCGACCACCACGCGCTCGGCCTTCCGGCGAAAAGTGTCAGTCAACGTAAGGCCAACGCTTACAAATTGGTAAGCTCGCGGCAATCACCTCGCAACAATCTCTGACTAGTCATGACAGGTGTCTGGGCTTGGAAAGCGTTGGCCTACCCCGGACTTTCACGAAACCCTGTTGGGTGGTGTGCGCATGCCGCTTCGAGCGCATGGCAAACCGACACCCAACACCCTCATCGATCCGCCAGATGACGGATCTAATCGTACCAGGAGAGGTTTTATGCCCACTATCCAGGCGAACAGCCCATCCGCGTTTCAGGCGGACGGGCCAGTTCATAATCGCGTTCCTCAAGTCACTGTCGACTTCTGGCTTGTCAAGCTTTTAGCCGTCACCGTTGGCGAAACCGCTGCCGATTTTCTCAATATGAATCTCGGTCTTGGTTTGCCAGCAACATCACTCATCATGAGCGGGTTTCTGATCGCTGCTCTTTTTCTCCAGTTTGCACAGCACAAATATGTTCCCTGGGTCTACTGGTTGGCTGTCGTCCTGATTTCCGTGGTAGGCACCCTCATCACAGACAATCTGGTCGACAATCTTGGCTACAGCCTTGAAGCTTGTACGATTGGCTTTACACTCGCCTTGGTGGCGACCTTCGCTATCTGGTACGCCATCGAGGGTACGCTCTCTATCCACACGATTTATACGGCGCGCCGCGAAGTCTTCTACTGGCTGGCAATCCTGTTTACCTTCGCGCTCGGCACTGCCGCCGGTGATTTGGCCGCCGAAGGCTTGGCGCTTGGTTACCTCTCGGCCGGCTTGATGTATTGCGCGATTATCGGTGTCATTGCTGCCGGTTTTTATCTGTTCAAAATGAATGCGATCCTGTGCTTCTGGCTGGCCTACATTTTCACGCGTCCGATGGGAGCATCCTTCGGTGACTTGTTTTCGCAACCGGTCGGGTCAGGCGGACTTGGTTTCGGTACTACCGTTACAAGCCTGATGTTTCTTGGCGGCATCGCGGCAGTCGTCATCTACATGCAGTTCACTCACGATGGTGACGAACTGGTCATCACCAATGAGCCTCGCACAGTCCCGAACGAACTGGCGACCATGCGCGCAGAAACGGAATAGGTACAAATGCTACGATTTTCGACGAGTTAGTCCAGCATAACCACCAGCAGGAACAGGCGGGCCAAATGTTTCGGTCCGCCTGTTCATATATCAGCCAAATGGAAGCAGCCTGCGATCGCTGTTTCGCCCTGGAGAAATGGTCGCGATTTGTTTGGGTTGCCGAACAGTGCTGATGTGCATGATTGCGGCAAATCTACCGACAAATTTTGAGCCTACGTGTATCTGGATGCGCTACGCTGTTGAAAAATTTGATTGTGTCGCATGATACGAATTGTTGAACGTGATTGCACCCACATCAATCTGAATTGCAAAGAGCAGTCAGATTGCAATTTGGTCTGCAGGAGGGAACATATTGCGGATACTTCTGATCGAAGACGACGGGAAGTTGGCGGATTATGTCACGCGTGGATTCCGTGAGGTTGGCCATGTCTGCGATGTGCTGGACAATGGTCATGATGGGCTTTTTCAGGCCACGCGTGAATCCTATGATGTTTTGATCGTGGACAGAATGTTGCCCGGGCTTGACGGACTGTCGATGGTAAAGGCGATCCGTGCTGCCGGTAACCGAACGCCGCTCATCTTCCTGACTTCGGTCGGCGGCGTCGACGACAGGGTTGAGGGTTTGGAAGCAGGGGGCGACGACTATCTTGTCAAACCCTTCGCATTTTCCGAACTCGCGGCGCGTGTCGGAGCGCTCGCTCGCCGTCCGGTTTTCCAGCAAGAGCAGACTATTCTGAAGGTACATGATCTGGAACTCGATCTCATTCGCCGTCGCGTCAATCGAGCAGGACAGGAAATCGATCTACAGCCCAAGGAATTCTCCCTGTTGGAAACCCTGATGCGTTCGGAAGGAAGGGTGCTTACCCGCACGATGCTTCTGGAGCGGGTGTGGGACTTTCATTTCGACCCGCAAACCAGCGTGGTTGAAACGCATATCAGCCGCCTGCGGGCAAAAATCGACAAACCCTTCGATACTGCCTTGCTGCATACTGTGCGCAGCACCGGTTATGCCATTCATGCGCCGCGCTAGTTTGCTTCGCAACAGCGGCTTTCGGCTTGCCGCTACGTTCACGATCTTGTTTCTCGCTGCAGCTGTGATTGCTGCGGCAACCGCCTATTCTGTCATCCGCGAGGAATTGCTGTGGCGCCATCAATTGGCGCTGAACGATCAGTTCAGTTTTTTCACCTCGACTTTCAAGGATGGAAATCTGGAGGACCTCAGGTCTACAGTTGAAGCCTATGCGACCGCTTCCAGAAACAAGGACAGCATTTTCCTGCTGCAGGGCGAAAACGACCGTAAACTCGCAGGCAATGTCGATACCGTCCCTGAAAATCCGCCTCGGCCTCAGGTCGATGCAGCAGCATTGGGCATTGACGCCGATTTCAACTATTTCGTCAAACAGGGGGAATTGGCAACTATCGCCTGACCATCGGCGAGAGCACTGAAGACATCAGCGAATTGGAAGAGATCATTCTGGAAGGCACATTGTGGGCGGCATTGGTTCTGGTCTCCATATCGCTTGCGGTCGGCGCTTTCCTGTCGCGGCGCATGAACCGCCGTATCGACTTGATCCAGAATTCGCTCGAACGCGTGGCAGACGGACACTTCGACGCCCCTATTCCGGCGAGTGGCCGGGGCGACGACATCGACACGCTGGCGCAGATGATCAATGCAGCAGTCGCGCGCCTTGGCGCATCTGTCGAAGGCATCAGGCAGATCAGCAACGACATCTCGCATGATCTGAAGACCCCGCTCAATCGATTGCGTATCGTCATCGAAGAGGCTGCGGATAAACAGGACAAGGGTCTGCCTGTCTCCAAAGAACTGGACGAGGCAGCGACCGAATTGAACCGAACAATTGCGACATTCGATGCGCTGCTTAGGATCGCGCAGATCGAGTCAGGCGCACGCAAGGCTCGGTTTGCCGACGTCGATGTTGGCGCGATTCTGACAGAAGTCGCAGAGTTCTATCGTTCAGCTTACGAGGATTTCGGCCTTGAGCTAGATCTGGATGCCGGAAATCGCCAATTTCAAATCCACGGTGATCGCGAACTGCTGACGCAGATGTTTGCCAATCTTCTGGAAAACGCGCTTCGTCATTGTTCCAAGGGGGCGCGCATCGAATGCGCAGTCGAACTGGTCGATGACACAGTTCTGGCAACAATCGCCGACAACGGCCCAGGCATTCCCGAATCTGAGCGTGAGAAAGTGTTGCGCCGCCTCTACCGGCTCGAACAAAGCCGCACAACTCCGGGATCCGGTCTTGGCCTTGCCATGGTCAAAGCCATATCCGACCTGCATGATGCTGCACTTGGCTTGCAAGACAACCATCCGGGCCTGCGTGTGAATGTGCGCTTTCCGCTGTCTCGGTCGGGCAGGGGGTAGTCGACATGCTGGGCTATCTTCAGTCGATAGTTACAAATATTGGCGACCATCAGCACGCGGCGCTAGAGCAATTCCAGGAAAAGTGTACAGCGGTTTTCTATCCGGGATTGCGTAAAAACAAATACTTAGAGCGGTTCAGTGGTTCTATCAAAAACTGAACCGCTCTAATGAGAAGAAAATTCTCGTGCCATTCGGCTTTTTCGTATTGGCGCTGTTTAGTTTGTCTGGCTTCATAATGGTTGCCGCAGAATATCTCGCCGATCCGGCTTTGTGCGGTCCGATGAGGCGATCAGCGATTACCTTCAAGGGCTTAGGACGCCTGTATTCGACCGTCTCATGGTTAGCCTCACGATGCTCGGCGACGGAGTTGTTCTCGCACCTGTCGCCGTCGTGATCGTTGCGATACTGCTGTGGCATAAGCGCTGGAGGCTGGCGAGCACGGTTGCAACCGGCTTCGTCAGCGCGGCGCTGTTTGTTCCTCTGGTCAAGACCTTAATCCATCGCACAAGCCGATATCTCTTTACAGCGGGGCTGACGGTTACAGCTTTCCGAGCGGTCATGTCACGCTATCCGCCACGATCATCGGGATCTGCGCGCTGATCGTTGCTCAGGGTTTCACGCCACGCATCCGGCACATGATCTATGTTGTGGCCGCCATCACGATAGGGCTCATTGCATTCTCGCGTCTCTATCGTTTTGCCGCCCCGGTCGTTCCCAAAAAGGCGTCGCGTCAACCAGAACGAGCCAACCGGTCGAAGTCCTCCCGTTTCTGGAACAGTTTATCCGGGACCACCGGAGAGATCAGGCATAAATGCGTTCGTCCATCGGCGTCGTATCGATCAGGTCCAACAACTTTGCAAGGAGTGCTGATTCGGCCCGGTTTTGCCGAGTTCGGGCATTCCATGCGACATGAACATCGATTGCTGGCGGCGAGTTGTAAGGCGGCAATCGCCACAGCCGCCCCATTGCGATATCTTCCTTGACGACGTGCAGAGGCAAAGGTCCGATACCCAAACCGGCAATGATCATTCTGCGCACTTCCTCAAGATTTGCTGAGGTTCCGACAATACGGTCGTCAAGCCGCGCTTCGCTGCGCATCATCGCAACAGCGCGCAAGGCATCGTTCGCCTGATCGGTGACGAAACTCACTGATGAATGACCGGCAAGGTCGGCCATGCTCAATTTGTCACGTCCGAATAGCGGATGTGTCGGACCACAGAACAGTCCGAAAAATTCGCGAAAAAGACGCCGGTATTCGAGGCCCGGTTTGTGTTCGTTAACAAGGCAGACGGCAAATGAGGCGCGCCGTGAAGTGATTGCGGCCAAGGAATCACGGCTTGCCGAAATCTCGATCGACAGAGTTGCACGCGGATGGCTGGCGTGAAAGTCGGTTAGCGCCGCATCGAATAGCGGGCAAACCACATGGCTCGCCATCGCAACTGAGACATGACCGCGAACTTCGTCGTCGATATCACGCATCACAGTTCCCAACCGCAGGATCGCACCGTGGATATCGGTCGCTTCCGATAATAGGAGCTGTCCCGCGCTGGTAAGCTCGAAGCGCCCCGGCTTGCGGTCAATCAAGCGCTTCCCCAAGCGGTCTTCCAATCGCTTGAGGGCGCTGGAAACCGTCGGCTGCTTCAAGCTCAGCCGTTCCGCGGCATCGGTAACCGAGCGGGAATCAGCCAGAACCAGAAAAGTGCGAAGCAAATTCCAGTCCAGATCACGAACCAGACGTTCGGGTGGAGTGAGGCGGTTCATCTGATTATTAATATCATCAATGATGAAAATAACAATTATCTATTTGATCAATACGCCGCGCACTCGCATCATAGCGAACCCGAAAGGAGCGCAGGGGAAAGCTTTGCATCGATGAGTATTGAAGCAAGAGAGGCCCGACAGCCCTGGATTTTGCTGGCACCGGCACTCACAGCGGTCGCATTGCTGTTGATCGTGCCACTGATGTTCATTGTCGTCTATTCGTTCTGGTTGCGCAGCGCCTCGGGGGCCGACACGACCGGCTTCTTTCTCGACAATTGGAGGGCGGCGTTGAGCGACCGCTTCTATCGCGACATTCTGCTCAACACCCTGAAGATCGCCGCTATTACCACCGTTGCCTGTGGGATTCTTGGCTATCCCGCAGCCTTTTTCATTGCTCGTTCACGTGGCAACAAGATGATCCTGTTGTTGCTTCTGATGCTGCCGTTTTGGATCAGCTATATCATCCGCACGATGAGCTGGATCAATATCCTCGGTGTTTCAGGCGCACTCAATTCCGCACTGATCTGGCTTGGTATTATCGATGAGCCTTTGCAGATGCTCTACAATGAGACGACTGTGATCCTAGGGCTCGTACATTTCCTGTTGCCCTTCATGGTACTCAATATTTTTGTCAGCCTCGATGGCATCGACACCAATCTGGAAGATGCAGCGTCTTCACTGGGCGCAACGCGCTGGCAGGGGTTCTTGCAAGTTACATTGCCCTTGTCTCTGCCCGGGTTGGCCGCAGGCGGGTTGCTATGTTTCGTGCTGGCGTCGGGCACCTATATTACCCCGGTAATTCTTGGTGGACCACGCGATGCGATGTTCGCCAACTTGGTCTACGAGGCCATCATCCGGCAACTCAATTGGCCGCTCGGCTCGGCGCTCTCCCTTCTTCTGTTGATTGTGCTCGGCGCTCTGGTGCTGGTTTACAATCGTTATCTCGGCATGGCGCAATTGGCGAAGGGATTGGGCTGATGGCGTGGCGTCTGATCCGTACCTATACGATCCTTGTCTATCTATTCATGTTTTTGCCGATCGCGGTGGTCGTGCTCCTGTCGTTCAATGCCAATCAATTCGGCAGTTTTCCGATGACTGGTCTGTCAACGCACTGGTTCGAGGTCTTGTGGCACAATGATGCGATTTTGCGTGCTTTTCGCACCTCGATCGTGCTGGGCTTGATGACTGCCGTTGTCTCTACGGTCCTTGGCGTGCTCGCCAGTCTGGCGTTGGTGCGCTACGCAATTCCGGGGCGCAATCTGATCACCACTTTACTCATCGCGCCGATCCTCGTGCCGGAAGTGGTGCTGGCGGTGGCGCTGTTGTTGTTTCTCAATTTTCTCAACATCGGCAAAAGCTTTACCTTGCTGCTGATGGGGCACGTCATCTTCACACTGCCTTTCGTCATCCTCGTGGTGCAGGCACGACTGGTCAGTATCCGCCGTGATGTAGAGGAGGCCGCTATGAGCCTTGGCGCTTCACCCATGCAGACGTTTTTTCCGTGACCTTGCCGTTGTTGACACCGGCTGTGGCGGCAGGCGGCCTGTTTGCCTTCACCATCAGCTTTGACGACATCACCGGCACGCTGTTTTGGAAACCGGGCGGCATCGAGACGGTGCCGACGCAGATCTTTTCGATGCTTCGCAATTCGATCTCTCCGGAAATCAATGCTCTCGGCACCGTCATCATCGTGCTGACAGTTGGACTGCCACTGATCGGAGCAGCAGTGGCTCGTAAACTTGCATCAAGAAGTGGCGGGTGAACCGTCCAATTGTCATGAACCCAAGATGGAGAACCCAAATGGATGATATCAAACGCTATGAACGATTGCGCGAGCGGCTTCTGAACGGCGATATCAGTCGCCGCAAATTCTTCGGTCTGCTCGGTGCGGCAGGTGCAGCCTATGGTTTGCAGACACCGTTTGCCAGACAGGCAATGGCGGCCGATGTCAGCCAGGTTCGGTTTGATGGATGGGGCGGCGTTGTTTCCGAGGCGTTCCGCAAATATGCATTCGATCCTTACACGGAAAAGACCGGCATCAAGGTTATCGACGGTACCTTTCCAGGCGGCGATGAGTACCTTGCTCAGGTTCGCGCCAGCCAGCCGGGCGAATACAATATCGCTCACCTCTCCGGCGTGTTCGATTATGCCCGCTACCATAGTTTTGATCTGACCAGCGAGCTCAATGTAGCCAACATTCCGAACATGGCCAACGTCATGCCCGCGCTGATGAACGCGTTCAAATCAATCACGCCTGACAGCCTTAGCGCAGCGCCATACGATTACGGCACCACCGGGCTTGCCTACAACCGTAAGCACATCAGCGATGATGAGATGAAGGAAAAAGGCGCCAAAATACTCATCGACGAGAAGTACAAGGGTAAGATTGGTGGTTGGAGTGATTGGCGCACCCGGCTTTGGTACGCGGCACTCCAGACGGGTCAGGAACCCAATAACATCACCGATATGGATGCCGCATGGGATGCAGTGCGCAAGCACCGAGATCTGGCTCTCAAATACTGGGCGTCAGGTGCCGAATTGATGAGCCTGCTGGCGGAAGAAGAGATCTATGTCACCGAAGGTTGGTCGGGCCGCATTTATGCCTTGCAGGAACAGGGGCACGACATCGGTTATTATGATCCGCCAAGCAGCTTTGGCTGGCAAGAATGCCTGTTCGTGCTCAAGGGCAGTCCGATGTCGGCATGCGAGGAACTGCTCAATTTCATGCTCGACAAGGACACCTCGATCGCTGTGGCTGAAGGTCAAAGCTATCCACCGGCGCTTGATCCGACCAAGGTCGAACTCGGAGCAAAGATTCCGAAACTGCCGGCTTTCGATCCAACGGGCACGTTGTCAGGCCTGACATTTGCCGATCCGGGCTACTGGAATGGCAATGAAGCTGCATGGTCGGAAGAGTTCGGCCGCGTCCAGCGCGGTTACTAAGTTCCGTAGCCGGCCCTGTCGTGAGGATGGATGGGGCCGGTGCTTTCCCGAACTCTGGAGGTGTGCCATCGTGAGCGCCGTTTCCCTAACCCATATCGTCAAGCGGTTTGGTGATTTTACCGCCGTGCACCAGATGTCGCTGGATATTGCAGAGGGCAGTTTCGTGACTCTTCTGGGGCCGTCAGGTTGTGGCAAGACCACAACTTTGCGCATGATTGCCGGTCTGCTTGATCCGAGCGAGGGCGAAATCAACATCAAGGGACGGCGGGTCAATGATGTGCCGATACACAAGCGTAATCTGGGCTTAGTTTTCAAAACTACGCTTTGTTTCCGCACAAAACAGTTGCCGAGAACGTCGCTTTCGGGCTGAAATACCGCAATATCAGTAAAGATGAAGTCAGGAACAAGGTAGCAGCCGCGCTCGATCTGGTGCAATTGCCCGACCTCGGCGGCCGCTACCCGAAAGAATTATCTGGCGGTCAGCAGCAGCGCATTGCGCTGGCGCGCGCTATTGTCATCGAACCCGACGTATTGCTGCTGGATGAACCCCTATCGGCACTCGATGCGAATTTGCGCGAGGACATGCGCGTTGAACTCAAGCGTATCCAGAAGCGCATTGGCGTGACCACGGTGTTCGTAACACACGATCAGACGGAAGCACTGGCAATGTCGGACCAGATTATCGTCATGTCGAAGGGGCGGATGGAGCAGGTCGGTGCGCCGGAAGATGTTTACAATACGCCAGCATCGGAATTTGTCGCCCAGTTCCTCGGCGCTTCAAATCTCCTGTCCGCGCAATGTACCGGCGTTTCCGACAATAAGGTGACGCTCGAAGTGCCGGGTTTTCCACATTTTTCAATTCCGCGCGATCGCGCGCCAAAAATCACCTCAGCCGGGCCGGTGCGTTTGGTGATCCGAGCGGAAAAATTGCATTTAATGGCGGTTGGTACAGCGGTAGATGATGGGTTGTCGCTCGATGCCACGGTTGAAAATGTTGACTATCAGGGCCAGTCAGCACGCTATTTCCTGCGTGTAGGTGGGCATCAGATGCAAGCCGTTAACATGATTGACGACCATCCTTTTGCAACCGGCTCGCAGGTTGCGTTACGGTTTCGGGCGATGGATTGCGCGGCTTTGCCGGCGGAGAACCATTCGTGAAACCTGACAGCCATTTGTTTTATCAAAACCGTTCGCGGCGGCCCGTACTTGCGGAGGCGCGCGGCATCTATATGTGGGATGTTGATGGCAAGCGCTATATCGACGGCTCGTCTGGCGCGATGGTCAGTAATATCGGCCACTCCAATCCACGTGTGCTGGACGCCATGCGACGGCAGATGGAAAAGTCGACCTTTGGCTACCGGTTGCATTTCGAAACCGAACCGAGCGAAAGGCTGGCCGCCAAGGTTGCCTCACTTTCACCAGCCGGTATGGAAAAGGTGTTTTTCGTCTCTGGCGGTTCGGAGGCTGTGGAAAGCGCCATCAAGCTTGCACGCCAATATGCGGTGACAAGTGGGCAGAATAGCCGCTGGAAGGTAATTTCCCGCACACCGAGTTACCATGGTTCCACACTCGGTGCATTGGCATTGACCGGCTATGCGCCGCTGAACGAGCCATTTGAGCCGATGATGCAGGCGATGCCCAAGATCCCGGCGCCGCGAGCCTATCTCGACGGCTTGGACATGGATGACCCGGCTACCGGCGAATACTATGCAGCGATGCTGGAAGCGAAGATCGTCTCGGAAGGACCCGACAGCATACTGGCCTTCATTCATGAGCCGATCGGTGGCGCTTCGACAGGAGCACTGGTGCCACCTATGGGCTACATGCAGGCAATCCGCGACATTTGCGACCGATATGGTGTGCTGCTCATCCACGACGAAGTGATGTCGGGTGGCGGCCGCACCGGCAAGTTCATGGGCGCGGAGCACTGGGGAGTGGCCCCCGATATCATTGCAATATCGAAGGGGTTTGGCGCGGGCTATGCGCCGCTGGGCGCCATGATTGCCCACGACCGGCTGGTTGACAGCGTTCTGGATAGTGGCGGTTTCATGCATGGTCATACCTACGCCGGAAACCCATTGGCATGTGCCGCAGGCCTTGCCGTTATCGAGGAAATCGAGGCGGGCGGATTGATGGCTAATGCCGCCGATGTTGGTGCGCTGCTGAAGTCTCGTTTGAACGACCTGAAGCAACGATACCGATTTATCGGCGATGTCCGCGGCAAAGGTCTGCTTCTGGCTTTTGAACTGGTTTCCGATCGTCAGACGATGGCGCCATTGCCCAGAAATTTGAACGCCTATAACGAACTGGTCGATCTGGCCTATGAGCAGGGGTTGATCATCTACTCCCGCCGCACCCGGGGTGGGGTTGACGGGGATCATTTCCTGGTCTGTCCGCCAATGATAACCACTCCGACGCAGGTCGAAGAGATTATGGCAATGCTTACCACGGCGCTTGATCGATTTGCCGAAAAGATCGCGCCCGCACTGGTTTGCAGCGCCTGAGGATATCAATGTCGAAGATCATCATCAGTTGCGCCATCACCGGGTCGATCCATACGCCTTCGATGTCGCCTCATCTTCCGGTTACGCCTCAACAGATCGCCGAACAGTCGATAGAGGCGGCTCAGGCGGGGGCCGCTATCTTGCATTTGCATGCCCGCCATCCCGTCACCGGTCAGCCTTCGGCGGCACTGGAAGATTACATGGCTTTCCTGTCGATGATTCACTCTGGCACCGATGCCGTCGTGAATTTGACTACTGGCGGCAGCGCCGTGATGACGCTGGACGACCGGCTGGCTGCTCCGCTGGCGGTGCAACCCGAAATGTGCTCGTTAAACATGGGCACGATGAATTTCGCTCTTTACCCGATGTTGAACAAACGCACTGAATGGCTGCACGATTGGGAAGAACCGTTTCTGAGAGGATCCGACAATCTCGTGTTCAAGAACACGCCACGCGATATTGAAAGTGTGCTGCGTCGTATGGGGCAGGAGCGCGGCGCCCGGTTCGAATTCGAATGCTACGATGTCAGTCACCTTTACATGCTGCGTCATTTCGTGGATCGCGGTTTGGTTGAGGGGTCGATTTTTCTTCAGTTCGTTATGGGCGTTCTGGGTGGGATCGCAGCCGAACCAGAACACCTGATACATCTCAAACAAACCGCCGACCGCCTGTTTGGAAAAGGCTACACCTTTTCGGTTCTTGCTGCCGGACGCAACCAGATGGCCATGGCCGCGATTTCGGCTGGCATGGGTGGGCATGTTCGCGTCGGGTTGGAAGACAACCTTTATATCGCGCGGGGCCGATTGGCGCGCTCCAATGCCGAACAAGTCGAGAAAGTACGCGCAATTGTTGAAAAATTGGGACGCGACGTAGCAACACCTGCCGAGGCGCGCGCGCTGCTCGCGCTCAAGGGGCGCGATGGTGTAGCGTTTTGAAACATGGATAGCCAGTACCTTGCCTGACCGGAGTCAGCTTTCGGTGCGTTGAGAAGCATTCCCGGATGGCAAATGGAGAACGGCATTCGGTGTCAGTGGAGTAACAGGATGAAAGCCATATTCGATGACCGGCAGCGGGTCCATGATCCAAAGATGTTCATGGCCAACGGCCGGTTTTTACCCAATCCTGAACAACCCCGCCGCATCGAGGTGCTACATGCGGCAGCGCAGGCTGCCGATTGTGTTTTCGAGGCGCCGAAAGATCATGGATATGGTCCATTGGCGGCGATCCATTCGCCTGAATATCTGACATTTCTGGAAACCATCCATTCCCGCTGGAGCCGCACTGAAGGGGCATCTGACGAGGTGATTCCCAATATTCATCCTGATCGACGCACGGCTTCTTACCCCCGTTCAGCCGCAGGTCAGGCTGGCTATCATCAGGCGGATACGTCATGCCCGATTGCTGCAGGCACCTGGGTTTCGGCATATTGGTCGGCGCAGACCGCATTGAGTGCCGTTGAGTCCGTGTTGAACGATGCACGGCCCGTCTATGCGCTGTCGCGTCCACCTGGGCATCATGCTTTTGCTGATCTGGCGGGTGGGTTCTGCTTCCTGAATAATTCCGGTATTGCCGCAGAAGAATTCTTGCGGAGGGGCAGGCGCCCGGCAATCGTCGATATTGACGTACACCACGGCAATGGAACGCAGGGTATTTTCTATCACCGTCGAGATGTACTAACGGTTTCGATCCACGCTGACCCAAATCGCTTTTATCCATTTTTTGGGGCCATGCCAACGAACGTGGTGTTGGTGAAGGGTTGGGCTACAACCTCAACCTGCCGCTACCGCGAGGCACTAATGACGTTGATTATTTGGCGGCACTGGATATTGCGCTCGCCCGCGTCCGCTCGTTCGGGGCGGACGTTCTGGTGGTTGCGCTCGGTCTGGATGCGCATGAAAATGACCCATTCAAAGGTTTTCGCGTCACCACGTCTGGCTTCGCGCGGATCGCAACTGCAATCGCTCGCATTGGCCTTCCCTCGGTGATCATACAGGAAGGAGGATATCTTCAGGATGATTTGGGCTCGAATCTGACCAGCTTCCTCAGCGGGTTCCAGAACGCATGATCGTCATGAGCGAGAACAAGGAAATGCCAGCGTCCGTCAATTGCTATCAGACCAATAGTCCAGTGCATGTCGCCCAATAGTGTGCAGCGGTTTTTCAGGCAACGACATGCATAAAAACAAAGGCTTAAAGCATCCTGCATGAATCCCTTTAGACGCGTTGTGCTTTAGCAAACTGCACCACACCACCCATCCACATGCCCTTTTTCTTCGAGGCAGCAATTTTGTCGCGCATGCGCTCTACCGTGTCTTCCCGTTCAAATTGGGCAAAAGACGCTGCAGGGCGGTGCGCTCCATTGTGGGGCCGGATATGCCACCATCGTCGTAATGGTCCGGTACCAGCTTCCAACCCAAGCCTATCTGCATGGTGATGCGGCGAGCAACGGCCGACAGTGATTGGTAGTAGAGCCTACCGCCTTATTTTGTTGAAAAACTAACCTTGAAGTGCGGTGCAGCCTCCTGATTCAGTGCCCTTGTTATCGAAAGATTTGCTGATGATGGGCGAGAGAACAGTGATGCAGGAAGCGCTGTTTTACAGCTTCAGCATCGAGAACCATTTGCCGGCGAATTACTTATTGCGCTCGATAGACCGCTTCAACAGAATAGGCCCGAAGTCGACCGTAGCGACGCACGATGATGAAAGCTGGATGCGGACAGTGTCTTTACCTTTCGTATCGCCTACTTCTCAAAGTGACCTGTGCCGTCACGATCGCTCTTGTGTCGTCTTGTGAGCGGAAAAACCGGCAACCATGATTCGCGGCGGACGATCCAGCTTTCATAGGTTGGCATCAAAGGACGACTTGTGTTGCTGTAGAAAGGTCGCAACCGTAACCGGGCGCTGTCGAGGTCGAAATGGTAGTCGATCTCGCGCAGCCTATGGTCAACGAGGTATAAATCGTGGAAAAGCAAAGCTTGAGCTGCCTAAAATCCCATAAGCGCGCAACCCTCCGCAAATCAATGTGATTGTGAATTTGCACTGAACCCGGATCCACCGTCGAACAGATCGTATCACACTGATTTGGAAACACTTATTGGCATTTCCATAATGACTCAAATCGCACAGGGTCACGGCCCACGCAAATTCCGCCGGCGTGGAAACACCAATTTGTGATGTCAAATCAGTATGATAGAATCATTCGGGCTTCTGGTTAAAGTTCGGCGCAATTTTGCAGTCTGATCGCATCAAGCGGTTCCGCGACTTGGTGTTCGCAGAAGCGAAGAGTGAAAAAACCCTGCATCTTAAGCACATCTAATACTTTCCATGATGAGGTGAATATTGCGGAGCAGGCATTGCAAGCTCTAGATTGGCCCTGTCAATGATCGAGCAACAGGCGAGTTAGGGCAGTATCTTAAAAATAAAGGCCGCGCGTCATGAGGCAAAAGTCACGGTCACATAATCTGACCAATGGACCCATTCCAACTACGCAAGCGGCTCCGGGGGCAAGAAGATAAAAGGAGATGCAGTCGATGGATAAATATGATCGAATGCGATCGGAATGGGGGCTCCTGACATATGCGAATTTGCCCGGAGAAGCTGAATAGATGCCAGTCGAACCGCCGATCATCACGCTAAGCAATGTAGGCAAGCATTTCGGCCCGTTTCAGGCACTCAAAGACATCAACCTGACCGTGAATGCGGGCGAGCGAGTGGTGGTTTGCGGCCCATCCGGCTCAGGTAAGTCGACGATGATCCGCTGTATCAACCGGTTGGAAGAACACGATGCGGGCCAGATCTTCATTGATGGGATCGAATTGAGTGAGGACACGAAAAATATCCGGGCCGTGCGCCAGGAAGTCGGCATGGTCTTTCAGCAGTTTAATCTTTTTCCGCACCTCACCGTTCTGGAAAACCTGACCATCGGTCCAATCAGGGTGCGCCAGATTTCCAAGGACGAAGCCATTGCCCGGGCGCGCAAATATTTGGATCGTGTTCATATTCCCGAACAGGCCAACAAGTATCCCGCCCAGCTTTCCGGCGGTCAGCAGCAGCGTGTCGCCATTGCCCGTTCGCTTTGTATGGAAACCCGCATCATGCTCTTTGACGAGCCAACCTCCGCACTTGATCCCGAAATGATCAATGAAGTGTTGGACGTCATGGTCGAACTGGCAAATTCTGGCATGACGATGGTTTGTGTGACCCATGAGATGGGCTTTGCGCGTAAAGTTGCCGATAAAATGGTGTTTATGGAGGCTGGGCGCATTGTTGAAATAGCGCCACCGGAAAAATTCTTCACCGATCCTTCAAGCGAGCGCTGTCGCTTGTTCCTCGATCAGATATTGAAGCATTGAGATCGGGCATGCGGACCACGGACATAGTCGGCGCGAAAGATGGTCAAGGCAGCCATAAGCCGTTGATAACCGGATTGCGTCTGTCGCGCTTGCTCACCTCGGTTCCGGCGTCAATCATCCAATATATTGCTGTCGTTGGCCTTATCGTCTACGCCGCCGTAAATGGCTCCCGGGCGATGGGTTACAATTGGCAATGGTACCGGGTGCCGAAATATTTTTACGAAGTAACCGACAACGGCATCGTCCTGGGAGCCATCCCATGGGGATTGTTGGGAACCTTGGCTCTTTCGGCAATGGCGTTCGCGCTCGCGCTGGTGCTTGGTTTGTTGATCGCACTCATGCGGTTGTCGAATCTGGTGGTGGGACGTGCGGTAGCTGTTGGATTTCTTGAAATCGTGCGCAACACCCCGTTACTCGTACTTCTCTACGTTTTTTACTACGTATTTGGCCCGATTTTCGGATTTGATCGGTATACGGCCAGCGTCATCTGCCTTGGGGTTTTTCACGCCGCACTCATCTCGGAGATATTTCGAGCCGGGATTAATGCGGTGAATGTCGGCCAGTGGGAGGCCGCGAAATCCATCGGCATGACCGGCGGTCAGATTTATCGCTACATCATTCTGCCTCAATCGGTTCGATTCATGCTGCCGCCGATGACCGGTGAAGTCGTGAACATGATCAAAAGCTCCGCAATCGTCAGCGTCATAGCCGTGGCTGAGCTGACCACGATTGGGCGCAACATCATCTCTGACACGTATATGAGTTTTGAGATCTGGTTCACCATCGCTGCCGTCTACATGGTGGTAACGCTGATGATATCGGCTGGAGCCTCCTTTCTTGAGAAGCGGTATGCCGTGCGGGACTGAACAAACAATTTTGACAGGGAGAGATGACATGAAACTGACAAAACGGATGTTAAATGCAGCACTGGGTATGGTCATGGCCGCAGCCATTGCCTTGCCCGCAGTGCCTTCGTTTGCCCAGGAAGCTGGCCAGGCATTGTCCAAGGAAAGCGTTATCGAGAAGATCAAGCAGCGCGGGGTCGTCAAGATTGGCCTTTCGCTGTTCAAGCCATGGTCGATGCGCGACAAGAACGGCGAATTGATCGGCTTTGAACTGGATGTCGGGCGCAAACTTGCCAAGGACATGGGTGTCGATGCCGAATTCGTACCGACCGCCTGGGACGGCATCATCCCCGCGCTACTGGCGGGTAAATTTGACGTAATCATCTCCGGTATGTCGATCACGCCGGAACGCAATCTGACCGTTAACTTCTCTGATCCTTACGCCTATTCGGGGATGACGGTGTTGGCCAACAAGGCTATGACCAAGGGCTTCACTCTGGAGGATTTCAACCGCCCGGAAGTGACGTTCGCTGCACGGCGTGGAGCAACTCCGGCCACCGCCATCGCAACCCTCTTTCCTAATGCCAAACTGCTTTTGTTCGATGATGACGGCGCTGCCAATCAGGAAGTCCTGAACGGCAACGCCCATGCGACTATGGCCTCCGAGCCCGATCCTTCTACTCAGGCCCGCAACTATCCAGAAACGTTGTATGTGCCGTTCGACCAGAGCTTCCTCGCCACGGGCGAAGCCTTTGCCTATCGCAAGGGTGATCCGGACGCGACGAACTTCTTCAACAACTGGATCAATGTGCAATGGAAGAACGGTTGGCTGAAAGAGCACAACGATTACTGGTTCAAAGGCAATGCATGGGAATCGATGATCACTGAATAAACGAACGGCCAGAAGTTGCCCGGTACCTTGTGTGCCGGGCATACCGGAAGCGGAGCGGCACGTGACCAAATCCCTGAAGAAGTTGCAATGGCTGGATTACCTGATCCTCGCGGTCATGGCAGCGTTCATTTTCGTCATTTGGTACCGGATTGCCGATTCACTGAACTACAAATGGCAATGGGGCCGTATCCCGAACTATATAGTGCGCTGGCGTGAAGAGGATGGGCGCTGGGTGGCAAACGTTTTGCTGCAGGGCTTCATCACGACCATCCGCATCAGTATCTATGCCAGTATCCTCGCCGTGGTTCTGGGCACGGTTCTGGGCATCGCCCGCTGCGCCGAAAACCTGGCCGTCAGAATGCTGGCGCGTACCTATCTGGAGATGCTGCGCAATGTCCCACCCATCGTGGTCATCTTCATCTTCTACTTCTTTCTCTCCCAGCAACTGATTACAGCCTTCAATATCGAGGGCTGGGCAAGGGGTATCGCCAAACAGGATAATCGCGAAATCTGGGAATTCTTCTTCGGGAATATGCTGCATTTTCCTTCCGTCATTTCGGGCGTCATTGTTTTGGCGCTGTTTGAAAGCGCTTTTGTCGGCGAGATTGTCCGGGCGGGCATCCAGTCCGTCAATCGCGGCCAGCGTGAAGCGGCACATTCAATCGGGATGAGTTGGATTGACGAGATGCGATTCATCATCATGCCCCAGGCGATGCGCAAGGTTCTGCCACCACTCGCCAATCAGTTCATTTCGCTGGTGAAGGACAGCTCGATCATATCGCTGATCTCCGTGCAGGAATTGACCTACAAGACCATTGAGCTTGTTTCCTCGACCCGCCTGATCTTCGAAGCCTGGATTACAACGGCGGGGTTGTATTTTCTTCTGTGCTTTTGCCTGTCGCTTCTTTTCCGAAGATTGGAAGCCGGGCACCATCGGCCCAAAATGACATGAGAGGAGGCGGGTGTTACACCCGCTACTTTTGGCAATGACCAGACCGGGTCCGTTATACTTGTTTTTGAGTGGTAGAACGGTGCCGAGATCTGCACTTGGCCACCGTTAGTGACCAAGTGCTTTAATTGTATTTATTCATTGACCTTGTCGTGCCACTCGTCTCCTTTGAACCAGTAATCGCTACGTGCTTTTAGCCAGCCCGTGTGCCAATTTCCTTCGATCCAGTTGTTGAGCACATTGAGCGAATGCAAATCCCCTCTGCGAACGGCGAAGGATTCGCTGATAGCACCGAAGGTTTCTTCAAACGGCACATACATCGTATCGGAATGTTGTCTGACGATACCTGAAGGCGTTGCCTAGAGCGGTTCAGTCCTTGTCTGAATCGTTAGGGGTTCCGGCGTTGTCGATTTTGTGATTCAAGATGCTGTCTGGGCAGGAGGCCAGCATCTGATGACAGCCCCTCTTTCAAATGATCTTCGTGAGCGTGTTGTGGGTGCGATTGAGGGCGGCGAGAGCTGCCGGTCGGTCGCTGCCCGCTTCGGGATTGCCGTTTCCTCGGCAGTGAAGTGGCGCCAGCGTTATCGGGCGACCGGCTCGGTGGGGCCCGGCAAGATGGGTGGGTATCGCAAGCGTATTCTGGAGCCGCATCGGTCGTTCATCGTCGAGCGCATCAACCAGACATCCCATCTGACGCTGCATGGGCTGAAGGATGAACTGGCGGCGCGCGGGGTGAAGGTGTCGCACGACACGGTCTGGACGTTCCTGCGCCGCGAGGGACTTCGGTTCAAAAAACGCTGTTCGCCCTTGAACAGGCCCGGGCCGACGTTGCCCGACGACGACGACGCTGGCGGTCCTTTCAGGCAGGCCTCGACCCGAGCAAGCTGGTCTTTATCGACGAGACATGGATCAAGACCAACATGGCCCCATTGCGCGGCTGGGGGCAGAAGGGCAAGCGCCTGCGCGGATTCGCCCCGCACGGCCACTGGCGCACGCTGACCTTCCTTGGTGCGTTGCGCTGCGACCGGCTGACGGCACCGTGCGTCTTCGACGGGCCGATCAACGGCGAATGCTTGCGTGCCTATGTCGAGCAACTCCTCGTGCCCGCGCTCAAACCAGGCGACATCGTCGTCATGGACAATCTCGGCTCCCACAAGGCGGCCGCCATTCGACAGTCCATCAAGGCCGCTGGCGCCAGGCTCTGGTTCCTGCCGCCATACTCACCCGACCTCAATCCGATCGAGCAGGCCTTCGCAAAGATCAAACACTGGATGCGGCAAACCCAAAAGCGCACCATCGACGATACATGGCGCCACATCGGCCACCTCGTCTCAACCATTCAACCCGACGAATGCAGCAACTATCTCGCAAACGCTGGATACGCTTCCGTCAAAACCTGAAGGACTCTAGGGAAAAAGAGTTGCGTGGGCCTTTCCACTGATCATCTCTTGAAAAACGGCATCTTCATCGTCGAACTGCAGAAGTTTTGCTTTGGGAAACATCCGCTTAATGTCGGCGACAACGCTGCCACCACGGCGTGAAACCATAACGACATCAGGGCTGTTGAAATCCTCCAGAGTGAAGCCCTCTGTCAGTTTCTTGTTCGCCAAAACGGTCAGGCCGGAGTAGTTGTAGGGTTCGGTAAAATTGACCGTGATGTTGCGCTGCGTGGTACGTGTCATTCCGCTGATGATGACTCGGCATCGCAGATGCACGTCGAGGCGTACGTTCCGGTGGGTAAAGTGGCGGGTAAATCACCATATGCAAGAAATTGCATAACATAATCAGAGATTTACATACCATTCTGGCGGAGGGAGTGGGATTCGAACCCACGGTGAGCTTGCACCCACGCCGGTTTTCAAGACCGGTGCCTTAAACCGCTCGGCCATCCCTCCAAGTCGTGATTTCGTTCGCATTTCCGGGTAGTTGATGGCCTCAATTCAGGCCATTGTTACCATTTTGCAACCGAAAGGCTTCCACGGCATCGCCTTTAGCGCGCTCTTGATTGCCGCGTCAACCGATTCGGTTGTTTTGGTGCGTGCCTCGATATGATTGCCAGAAGAAAAGCCCCGCGCACGGCTTCCAGAGACCGCTCTGATGCCTCGTTTTTCGGTTGAAGTCGTTGCCACAATCTTGCCGGGTTCCAACCATATTCGGTTAATACGGCTATAAGCAATTTATGCGTATATAGGTGTGTGGATTATTGGGGGCATGCACCTCGGGTCGTGTCAGTAGCTATGTGAACTTTGGATGAGCAGCACCAAGGTCAGACTTTTTGGGGACTAGCAATAATGCAGGCTACGGCGCGGCCACACCTTCGTCGCATGACAACCGTCTTGTCGTTTGCAGCAGCTGCTGCGCTGTTGGCTGGGTGCGCGACACCGCAGCCCAAAGCAACTGTTCATAAAAAGTCGAGTTCAAAGGAATATTTTGCCGAGTCCAAATATGGCGTGAAGGCAAGCCCGCGCGTCGCGATGGGCAAGACCGCAATCAAAAGAGGTGGCGGGCGCGATCAAATCGGCAAACCCTACAAAGTGCGGGGGAAATGGTATTACCCCAAGGAAGATCGCAACTATTCAAAGGTCGGCTCAGCTTCTTGGTACGGGGATGCATTTCATGGCAGGCTGACCGCCAATGGTGAGGTTTATGACACCGGGCAGTTGACCGCGGCGCATCCGACGATGCCTTTGCCAAGCTATGCACGCGTCACCAACCTCGCGACTGGAAGCTCGATCATCGTGCGCGTGAACGATCGTGGTCCATTCCATGCTGGCCGCATCATAGATGTATCGAAACGAGCAGCCGAGATGCTGGATTATTCCACATCCGGGGTGGCAAAAGTGAAAGTTGACTATGTTGGACGGGCTCCTCTCGAAGGGGATGATGAACCATATCTGATGGCATCCTATCACCCCGGCAATCGGGCGCCTGATCCCTCGGATGGCTTGCCAAGTGGCGTGATGATTGCGTTAAATGGTCCAACACCAAGCGTTGCAATACCAGGACGTGCCATTCCATTCCCCGGCCAGCTTGACGATGCCACGTCTGCCCAGCAGGCTGTCGTGGCAGTTGGTGGAGCGGCGTTTGGTGACTTGACGCTTCCAGAGTTTGGTCCGCTCGTGCCACAGCGGCCCGAATACGATCCATCCATGAACTCACCGTTTGCGGTTGCCAAGCTGTCTTACGCCGATGAACGCGTCAAACGCGCTGTGAACCAATTTGCGGCTCTCGACAGGTCGCAAATGACAGCCGACGATATCACCGCGTCGTGGAAGCGGCTTAATCCCGGAACAAATGCGGCTGCAATAAGCGAGGCGTATGTTGCGGTAGGTTCGTTCGATGATGTCATTAAGGCTCGGCGCATCGCAAGCGAACTGACATCTTTCGGCAAGACGCAAATCGAACAGACCGACCTCGGCGGCAAGACCATGTATTCGCTAAACCTCTTCTCCAGTGGACAAGCCGAACTCGATGCAATGTTGCAGGCGGCGTGGTCGCACGGAGCGCCCGATGCGCTGGCGGTTCGTGACTGAGAGCACGACTGGGTATCCTCCATTTTACCAACCATTGCCCTAAGCGGTTGATTTGCATCACGCTGGGCTGGTATTCACGCATCAGTCGCCGGATATTCAGGGGCGAATGGGGCAGTTCTTTTATGACGTGTCGTTTCCACTTGCCGTTGATCGGATCGCTGTGCGTCGCTTTTGTTTTGACGCTTGCCATGCCGGCTGCCGCCCAATTGTTTGAAACCAAGGCCACGCAGGCCTTCATGATAGATGCCGAAACCGGCACTGTCCTGTTTTCAAAAATCCCGATGGTGCGCTGTTTCCAGCTTCCCTGGCAAAACTCATGACATTGGAAGTTGCCTTCAATGCGATAACGACGGGACGCCTGACACTTGATGATACTTTTGTCGTTAGCGAAAATGCCTGGAGGACAGGCGGTGCGCCGTCGCGTACGTCCACCATGTTTGCTGCTGTCAAATCGGCTGTCCGGCTGGAAGATTTGATCCGTGGAATTGCCGTTCAGTCGGCCAATGACGGCTGCATAACTATTGCCGAGGGTTTTGCGGGATCGGAGGCCAATTTTGCGTTGCAAATGACGGAGCGCGCCAGAGAAATCGGGCTTAAAAACTCGGTATTCGTCAATTCGACCGGCCTGCCGGCAAAGGGACAGACAACGACTGTACGAGACTTGGTGATGCTCGCGCGCCATCTCTGGCACGATTATCCCGATCTTTATCACTATTTTGGTGAGAAGGATTTTACCTGGAACAAGATTTTCCAGCGAAACCGCAATCCATTGCTGGCGATGGATATCGGTGCCGACGGCTTGGCTGTCGGTGCAAGTGAAGAGAACGGCATGGCTATTGTCGGGTCGGTAGCGCAGAATGGAAAGCGCGTGATCGCGGCGATGAGCGGCCTGAAATCAGATCGCGAACGCGCCGAAGAAGCACGCAAGCTGCTTGAATGGGGATTGCGGTCATTTGAAAAGACGGAAGTATTTGCCGCAGACGCCTTGATTGGCGAAGCCGAGGTGTTCGGTGGTTCCAAATCCGGCGTTGCCTTGAAGGCCAAGGGACCGGTTGATATTTTCCTTCCGATCACGAACCGCGATAAGATGACAGCACGGATCGTTTATGATGGCCCGCTATCGGCACCAGTAGAAAAAGGCCAACCCATTGGCTCCTTGCGGGTGTCGATCGGGGATACGTTAAGTCAGGAAACGCCACTATTCGCCGCGGAAACGGTAGAAGTCGGCCCACTTCCCAAGCGGGCGCTCGATGCACTAAAGGAGTTGGCCGTTGGCTGGCTGCGCTAAGACATGGGCATTTCAATCGACCCGAGTGGGAATCGTTACGATAACGGGATGAAGTTCTGCTGGTGAAGGAAGGTTTTTTCATAACGTTCGAGGGCGGCGAGGGGGCAGGCAAGTCAACGCAGATTGAGCGGTTGGCCAGCAAGCTGCGTGCCAAGAAATACAAAATTCTCGTCACTCGAGAACCGGGCGGCTCCCCGGAGCTGAAGCCATTCGTCATGTAATTCTGTCTGGCGCGGCCGAACCGTTCGGCTCCAGAATGGAAGCGATTTTGTTCGCGGCCGCACGTTCAGACCATGTCGAACAGGTAATACGCCCGGCAATCGAACACGGTGCCATCGTACTTTGCGACCGGTTCATGGATTCCTCGCGTGTCTATCAAGGTATGAGCGGTAATCTCGATTCCGCATTCATGAATGCAATCGAACAGGTTTCGGTCAACGGCATGACACCTGACCTCACATTGATTTTGGATATTGACCCGGTTGAAGGGTTGAAGAGGGCAGGGGCACGACGCCAGAAGAGCGCCGATCCAGATCGTTTTGAAAAAGAATCTGTTGCTATCCATCAGCAGCGGCGCGACGCATTTTTGGCAATTGCCAAGTCTGAGCCGGAGCGTTGCGTTGTCATTGATGCGTCTGCTCATCCTGATGCTGTCGAAGATGCCGTCACCGAGGCTGTCTTTTCAGCCTTGGAGATGCGGCTGTCGAAAAACCCATGGCAGGCTGCACCAGTATGACCTTCGAACGCATTGCGCCTGAGCAACACGACACGCTGGAAGGTATTCCAGAGCCTTCCGAGACGCCTCGCTTGATCGGCCACACGGATTCGGCCGAAATGCTGGTTTCGGCATATCGCGCAGGCAAGATGCCACATGCGCTTATGTTGACGGGAGCCGTCGGGATCGGAAAGGCCACGCTGGCATTTCACCTTACCCATCATCTCCTGAAGTACCCGTCTTTCAAACAATCCCCCGAAACGCTGGCGGTTCCGGATGTCACCTCATCTCTGTTTCGTCAAATGGCGATGGGCGCACATCCTTCCGTCCTGCACCTGACGCGGCCGCTCAATGAGAAGACAAAAACTTACAAATCGGTCGTCACCGTTGACGAAATTCGCAAGGTCAACAATTTCCTGTCGCTCACCGCACACGATGGCGGGTATCGTGTGGTCATTGTTGACCCTGCGGACGACATGAATATCAACGCAGCCAATGCGTTACTGAAAAATCTTGAAGAGCCACCTGCACGCACATTGTTTGTCCTCATTGTGCATGCACCGGGTTCTCTATTGCCTACCATTCGCTCCCGCTGCCAAATCTTGCGCCTTTCGCCGCTCGATCGTGAACCTCTGTTGAATGTGCTCGACATGGTTCAATCCGATCAGGGTGACACTAACAGTCGCGCAGCGCTTGCCGAACGCGCGGGCGGCAGCGCACGCACGGCCATCCTTCTGAGCCAATATGGCGGGATGGAAATCGCGGAAGCACTGGATGAACTGACATGGGCAAAAAAGATCGACGTGGCGAAGGCTCACCGACTGGCCGATGCCGTCGCCGGTCGCAATCAAACCATACCCTTCGATATCTTCAATCGGCGATCACTTGATCTTCTCTCAACGACCGCCAGAAAGCTTGCTATGAGCGGGCAGGGGAGGCAGGCGAAGGCGCTGACCGACAGTTGGCAGGCGGCGCGCGACGCCATAACTGAAACCCAGACATATAATCTCGATAAGAAGCAACACGCGCTTACGATGATCGCTCGCCTGAATTCTGCGATGTGCAATTGAATTCCGCGATGTGCAATTGACACCAACCTGGCAACGGGATGGCAATCAGCGTTCCGATACGATAATCACCGCGACAACATCTTTGCAGATTACATGACGGGTCCTTCATGCCACGCGACACTTTTTATATCACCACGGCGATCTCCTATCCCAACGGCAAGCCGCATATAGGGCATGCCTACGAATTGATCGCCACTGACGCACTGGCCCGCTTCCAGCGCCTCGATGGCAAGGATGTGTATTTTCTGACCGGCACTGACGAGCATGGCAACAAGATGCTTCAGACGGCAAAAAAGGAAGGCATCCCGGCAAGAGACCTGGCTGATCGCAATGCAGCGGCATTCCAGGAAATGGCTGGTTTACTGAACTCATCCAACGATGATTTCATACGCACGACAGAAGAGCGTCACTACAAGGCATCGCAGGCAATCTGGAAAGCGATGGCCGCAAGTGGCGATATATACAAGGGTGGATATGCCGGTTGGTATTCTGTGCGTGATGAAGCCTATTACGGTGAAGACGAAACAGAAGTGCGGGCCGATGACGTTCGCTATGGCCCGCAGGGCACGCCGGTGGAGTGGGTCGAAGAAGAAAGCTATTTCTTCCGCCTGTCAGCCTACCAGGACAGATTGATCGCCCTTTATGAAAACCAGCCGGATTTCATTGGGCCGTCCGAGCGACGCAATGAGGTCATGAGTTTCGTCAAATCGGGCCTAAAAGATCTCTCCATTTCACGCACCACATTTGATTGGGGGGTGCCTGTACCGGATGATGAAAATCACGTCATGTATGTGTGGGTTGATGCTCTTACAAATTACATCACCGGAATTGGTTATCCTGATGAAAATATAGATAAATGGCGGTATTGGCCGGCCGAAGTTCATATCATTGGCAAGGATATCGTGCGTTTCCATGCGGTTTATTGGCCAGCCTTTTTGATGTCGGCTGGGATTGAGTTGCCAAAACGGGTGTTTGGTCACGGTTTTCTATTCAACCGCGGTGAGAAAATGTCGAAATCAGTCGGCAATGTCATAGATCCTCTCGCCATGGTGAAGCATTACGGTCTGGATCAAGTGCGCTATTTCTTTCTACGCGAAGTGCCTTTTGGTCAGGATGGCAGCTACAGTCACGAAGCCATCGTCAACCGCACCAATGCCGATCTCGCCAACGATCTTGGAAATCTGGCGCAGCGTTCGCTATCCATGATTGCCAAGAATTGCGGGGGTGTCGTTCCCAAACGTGGCGATCTTACCGATGCCGATAGCGCAATGCTTGAACAGGCTTCGGCAGCATTGCTAACGGCACGCAAGACGATGGCCGAGCAGGGCATCCACCTTGCATTGGCGGCAATTTTTGCTGTGGTGGCAGAGGCGAACCGCTATTTTGCTGCACAGGAACCCTGGGCGCTGAAGAAGACCAATCCCGCACGCATGGAGACCGTGTTGTGGACTACCGCTGAGGTTCTTCGGCGCGTAGCAGTTCTATGTCAGCCATTCATTCCGGGCTCGGCTGCCAAACTTCTTGATATCCTGGCCGTCAATCCAGACAAGCGAGACTTCGCTCATGTGGCTGATGAGCATAGTCTGGTGGAAGGGACAGAATTGCCGGCACCTCAACCGGTATTTCCACGCTATGTGGAGCAGGAGCCCGGCGCTTGATGCTCATCGACAGTCATTGTCATCTGGATTTTCCCGATTTTTCCGAAGAACGTGCGGATATCGTTGCTCGAGCACGCGCGGCGGGAATCGAGCATATGGTGACGATCTCGACGCGCGTCAGAAAATTCGATCAAATCATTGAAATCGCAGAAACATTTGACGAAGTATTTTGTTCGGTTGGAACGCATCCGCACAATGCCGAGGAGGAAATTGACGTCACAACGGATGAACTTGTGCAGTTGGCCGATCATCCAAAAGTTGTCGCAATTGGAGAGGCTGGGCTTGACTATCATTATGACTACGCGCCTCGCGCCGCACAGGCTCAGGGATTACGCCGCCATATCGCCGCTGCACGCATCACTGGCCTGCCTCTCGTGATCCACGCACGCAGTGCAGACGATGACATGATCGCGATTCTGGATGACGAAACAGGGAAAGGTGCCTTTCCCTTTATTCTTCATTGCTTTTCGTCGGGGCAAAGATTGGCCGAGGCTGGCGTTGCGCTAGGCGGTTACGTCTCGTTTTCAGGAATTCTTACTTTCAAGAATTCAACCGAACTGCGTGAAATTGCTACACAAATCCCACGCGACCGGCTTCTCGTGGAAACCGACGCACCATATCTCGCGCCCGTGCCGTATCGCGGGAAGCGCAACGAGCCTGCCTTTGTTGCTCATACGGCAAAAATTCTCGCCGAGACGATTGGCGTGACCGTGGACGCAGTTGCGGCTCTGACGAGTGACAATTTCTTTCGGCTGTTCACGAAAATGCCGCAGCGCGAAAGTCGGGGCACTGAGCGTTGAACGACCGGCTGCGCCTTACCATATTGGGTTGCGGGTCGTCGCCCGGCGTGCCGCGGGTCACCGGCGATTGGGGCAATTGCGATCCAAATAACCCGAAGAACCTGCGTATGCGGACTTCGGCTATGGTCGAACGGATTTCCATTGATGGCAAGCGTACAACGGTTGTTATTGATACCGGGCCGGATTTTCGCGCACAGATGTTGATGGCAGCCGTAAAGCGCATTGATGCCGTGGTTTACACGCATCCACATGCCGACCATATTCACGGTATCGACGATTTGCGTGGCTATGTGCTGGAACAGCGCAGTTTGATCGACATCCATGCGGACCAAGAGACCATGCAACGCCTTCGCGATGCGTTCGGTTATTGCTTCGAAACGCCACCGGGCAGTTCCTATCCACCGATCGTGCAGCCAAGAACGATCGACCATTGGACAAATATCGTCATTGAAGGTGAGGGCGGCACCCTCACCCTTGAACCGTTGCCACAGGTGCATGGCGATATCACGTCGCTGGGCTTTCGCATTGGCTCAATAGCCTATTGTCCCGACGTCAGCGACTTTCCACAAACAACCGCTGCGCGGCTGAACGGCTTGGAACTGCTTGTCATCGATGCGTTGCAGTACAGGACGCATCCGAGTCATTTTTCACTTGGTCAAGCGATCGAATGGATTGAAAGACTCGCTCCAAAAATGCTCTTTTGACTCATATGCATATTCCGCTCGACTACGACGCGGTCCGTCGCGAAACTCCGGCTCATGTAATGCCAGCCTATGACGGATTGGTTTTTGAGACGCCTTACGTTTCGATGTGAGAAATTATCAGTAGTGGATGTCTCGTGCGTATCGCTCGCATAGTTGTGTGATGCCGGGACTATCGGGATCGAGCGCATTTCCCGTCATTTGTGAGTAGTTTCGATACTCTGATAGTTCCATAATCTATCTTATGCGACTTTGATATATAGCGGCTACTCGGTCGAAACTTCCCCAATCAACACATCACCAACAATCAGTAACCTGACCGTAGGTCTGCCCTGCTCCGTGATGGCTATATTGGAATTGCGTCAATCACTGCGCCGCGCAGCGAGCCGTCGCATGGCGATGATACGGCGACGACCGATCTCGGTTCGCATTGCCGTCAGGTGCAAGGCAAAAAACAGCACGGTGAAAGCAACAGCCATCACCAGCAAAGGCCTAAGCAAGCTTGGATCAATGGTCGGGCCGTCCATTCTGAATACCGATGCAGGTTGATGAAGCGTGTTCCACCATTCGACCGAAAACTTGATGATGGGAACATTGATGAAACCAACCACGGTAAACACCGCAGCAACCCAGGCGGATCGACCGGCATCGTCCAGCGCGCGCGTCAGGGCAATGATGCCGAGATACATCAGGAACAGCACGAATACCGAGGTCAAACGGGCATCCCACACCCACCAAGTTCCCCACATGGGTTTGCCCCAGATGGACCCCGTAATCAGCGCAAGAGCAGTAAATACAGCCCCTATCGGTGCCGCCGCCTTGAGTGCGACGTCGGCCAATGGGTGGCGCCATACCAACGTGCCCAACGCCGAAATCGCCATGAGTGAATAGCACATCATGGCAAGCCAGGCGAACGGCACATGTATGTACATGATGCGGACAGTCGTCCCTTGCTGATAGTCTTCGGGCGCAGCAAAACTCATATAGAGGCCAACAACCAGCAGGAGAGCTGCCAAGCCAGCCAACCAGGGCACAACCCTGTCGACAAAAGCCACAAAGCGCGTGGGATTTGCGAGATCAATCCATGCGGCGAAACGGGTGCGTGTGTTGCTCATGGTCAATCACATAGAGCAATTTTTGGAAAAGTGGAAACCGGATTTCTCTTGGAATTGCATCAAATCAAAGAGAGAACGGCGTCACGATTCAAACATCAGGCAGCGCGTTCTTCCTTCATAGTCGATATTCGGCTGAGACGTCGAACTTCTTCATCGTTGAGCAATCCGCCGGCGCGCAGCAGAGCGGCAAAACGCCCGTTGCGAAGCGAAAGTTCAGAAAAACCACCCATCTCGATCACCCTGCCCTTGTCCATGAACACGACGAGATCCGCGTCACGAACCGTGGTGAGGCGGTGGGCGATGATAAAGGTCGTCCGGTCGCGCCGAAGTTCGTCGATGGCTTGCTTGACCCTGTCCTCGGTTTCGACATCCAAAGCGCTGGTCGCTTCGTCAAGCACCAGAATCGGGGCGTTCTTCAAGACCGCACGGGCAATAGCGATGCGCTGCCGTTCTCCGCCGGAGAGTTGCCCGCCTCTTTCGCCCACAATCGTGTCATAGCCCGCAGCCTTGGAAAGAATAAAGTCCTGAGCGACAGCCGCGTTCGCTGCGGCATGGACTTCATCGTATCTGGCATCGGCGCGGCCAATGCGAATATTTTCCTCGATCGAACGATTGAGCAGACCTGCATCCTGGAACACGGTCGCGATACAATGACGGATCGAATTGCAGGTCACCGTACGCGTATCGACACCGTCAATCAAAATGCGCCCGCGCTGGGGCGTGAATACACGTTGCAGCAAGTTGATGAGCGTCGTTTTGCCCGCACCTGTCGGCCCAACGATAGCAACCGTCTGTCCTGCCTGAACTTCGAAGGACACGTCATCAATGCCCTGCCCTGAATTGTTGAATTCAAAGCCGACATTTTCAAATTGCACATGACCGGTCACGCGTTCCAGTTCGCGCAGACCCGCAGGTTCGAGAACGTCGCGCGATGAATCCTCCATGCGATAAAACTCTTCCAGCTTTGCTCGCGCTTCGGAAATCTGGTTCACAAAAGACGATACCTGGTCGAGGCGAGAAATCAGCAATGTGGCAAAGCCGGTGAATGCGATGACATCACCAATACGCAACTGCCCGTTCATGACCAGAATTGAACCGATAAGCAGCACGACCATCATGGAAATGGTCGATGACAGCTTGTGGAGTGCGCTGGCAAGTGCCCACCAGTCGAGTACCGGATATTGGGCATCCAGAAGATCACGCACATAGCGCTTCAGCGACTCGGTTTCGAGGCCAATGCGGTTGTAGCTTTGCAGAACAGCGATATTGCTGACGGAATCGGTGACATGCGCAAAAACGGAATGATAGTGACGCTCAACGCTTGCCTGGCCAACCTTGGTCTTACGCATCACCACGCGACCAATAACGAAATAGAGCGCACCCAATACTAAAAGAACAAGAGACATACGAACGTCGAGTGACAAAGCCGTCGGCACAAGAAGCACCAGCGCAACCGCCGTTGACAAATGTTGGCGCATGAACTCAAGCCAAAGGCTGAACAGAGACTCCACCGCCCTCAACAATGTGTGCAGAGAATTTGAAGTGCCACGCTCATGGTGCCACGCAAGCGGCATCGTAATGACGCGCTCGAACGATTGGCACAGCACTTCACTACGCAGTCTGTGCGCGAAGCGGTCTGCGCTCCTGGCAACGAGCACAATGGCAATAATGTTAAAAGCACCCAGCGCCGCCCACAGGATAAGTGCCGGAACAACGTCCGTTCGTTGCGAAATCGTATCGATGACACGACCGAACAGGATTGGTTCGAGGATTGTGATGATGGCAAGCGCGACGTTGGCACCGCAGATAAATGCGACCCGCTTTTTGTCAGCGGTCAGATAGCCGAGCGCTCTCCAGTAGATTTGCAGAAGGGACAACCGCTTACTCCGCGAAATCGCTTATTGTGCAATGCACCATTTATGAAACTCGTATCGATCAAATTGCAGGAGAACAA
Source organism: Mesorhizobium sp. G2-6-1 (assembly GCF_055809095.1). Lineage (NCBI taxonomy): Bacteria > Pseudomonadati > Pseudomonadota > Alphaproteobacteria > Hyphomicrobiales > Phyllobacteriaceae > Mesorhizobium > Mesorhizobium sp. G2-6-1. The sequence continues at coordinate 3,582,622 of NZ_CM147896.1, read as the reverse complement.
TGCTTCAATACCTGTTCAGTTCCCAAACCGCGAACAAAACATAGCTACGAAGCGAAATTTCCCGTGATCGACTAACGGTTTGAGATAAAAGGTAAAATGCCTTTGATGCGGCGAAATAATGGCGACGATGCGGCAAGCGTAAGAATTTAGCCAACCACCTTTTGATCGTGACTTGTGCTCACAATGGAATTCGCACGACAACGTCCATCGAAGTGCCATTTTTGGGTTCGAATGACGACCCTTTCACTTTCGATCCATCGACTTCCAGAGATATGGATTTTACGCCTTTGGCACGCATGATGCGAACATTCAAGGATGAGCCCAACATATTGAGTTTCGCCGAATATCCATCCCAATGGGTAGGTATGCGCGGGGTGAATTCGATACGTTTGCCGCGACGTTGGATGCCCAGAACGGATTCGACAGCCGCGCGATAGAGCCATCCCGCCGATCCCGTATACCAGGTCCAGCCACCACGCCCGCCCTTCCCTTCGCCCGAATAGATATCTGCCGCAACGACGTATGGCTCGACGCGGTAGCGTTCTGCTGCATCGAGATCCGGAGAATGATTGATCGGATTGAGCATCGACAAACATTTGTAGGCATCATCCACCCGACCCATTTCGGCCAGTGCAATCACGAACCACGTAGCCGCATGCGTATATTGCCCGCCATTTTCACGGACGCCTGGCGGATAGCTTTTGATATAGCCGGGGTTCTTTTTGGTTTTTGAAAAGGGCGGCGTGAAGAGCTTGATGATTTGTTGCTCCTCATCGACGAGAAGGTCGATAGCCTGCTCCATAGCCGTTTGTGAGCGGGTTGGATCGCCCTCACCCGACAGGACGCTCCACGACTGGGCAATCGAGTCGATCTTGCATTCGTCCGAACTGCGCGATCCCAATGGCGTTCCATCGTCAAAACTGCCCCGACGATACCACTGTCCGTCCCAGGCTGTGTTTTCCAGCGCCCGTTTCAATTTATTGGCATGCTTCTGCCAGGTTTGAGCATGCTTGGCATTACCTTCTGCCTTGGCGATGTCTGCAAAATCGTTCAATGCCTTAAGCAGGAACCAGCCAAGCCAGACACTTTCTCCACTTCCGGCTTCCCCGACACGGTTCATTCCGTCGTTCCAGTCGCCGCCCATGATCAACGGCAGGCCGTTGGCGCTGCTTCGCTTGATTGCAAGATCAAGCGCACGCGCGCAATGCTCGTAGAGCGGGGCGCTTTTCTTCGAAATTTCGGGCGTAAAGAAGCTATCGTGTTCGCCGTCTCTCAATTGCTCGCCGTCAATGAAATGGATCTTTTCCTTCAGGATGGATCGGTCGCCGGTGACCGAAACATAGTATGAAACGGCATAAGCCAACCAAACGACATCGTCGGATATAGTGGTGCGCACGCCTGCACCGGTGCGCGGCAACCACCAGTGCTGAACATCGCCTTCAGGGAATTGCCGGCTTGCAGCATTAAGTATCTGATGGCGCGCCAGACTGGAATCGTGCGCCAGCAAGGCAAGCGTATCCTGCAATTGATCGCGAAAACCGAAAGCGCCGCTGGCTTGGTAAAAAGCGGAGCGGGCGCGAATGCGACAGGTAAGGCTCTGATAGGGAAGCCAGTGATTGACCATCGCATTCAGCCCCGTGTCCGGGGTCTCCACCTGAATGGTGTCGAGAAAAGCGCGCCATGTCGTTTCGTTCTCGGCTAACCGTTCATCGAAATCCTTCGCGCAATTGCGCTTGATGATTTCGCTGGCTTCGGATGCGGACGCGGCATCGCCGATCAGCCACAACAGCGTCACGTTGCCATTAGCCGGCACCTCAATGTCTCGGGCAATTGCTGCACAGGGATCGTCACCTGCCTCGACACGGCCAGACAACACGTCTCCTTTCAAAACAGCATGTGGAGCTTGCGTGCTGCCGCCACGACCGAGAAATTCCAGGCGATCCGCTGTCACTGATTGCGGTGCCTGGTCGCTGGCCAGAAATGCCACGCGCTCGCCATAATCGAGATTGTAAGGATTGTGCGCCAGGAGAGCCCCACTCTTCTCGTCAATGGATGGAACGATCGTGGCTGCGGTTGTGGAGCGATGGGTCCCAAGAACCCATTCTGCATAAGCATAGATGCGTAACTTCAGAGGCACCGAACCGGTGTTTTGAATGCGCAACCTCGATACTTTCACGGGATCGACGGGATCGACCAGATGGGTAAGATCCATTGAAAGCGCGCCACGGCTCGACCTGAATGTCGAAAAACCCTGCCCGTGCCATGTTTCATAGGTCATCAAGGGGTCACGCACGACAGCAGCCATCGGCGAAAACGCAGTTCCGCTGGCATGGTCGTAGATGTAGATGCCCTCGCCCGGCCGATTGGTCACAGGATCGTTCGACCATGGCGTCAGTTGATAATCGCGACTGTTGCGGCTCCAGGTAAATGCTGCCCCTTCAGCCGACGTGTGAAAGCCGAACGCTTCATTTGCGATCACATTTATCCACGGCTGTGGCGTGGCGTTGTGACCATCGAGACGCACAACATAATGGCGCCCGTCTCCATCGAACCCGCCAAAACCATTCCAATGCTGCAAGCCGCTGCCATCGGCAGGCTTGCTCATCGAGACAGGATTGCTGCCCGCTGTTGTTACTTCGAATTGACGCGATGCAGTCGGCCCCGACGGTTGCAACGTATCGCGCGCCTGTAGTGCAGTCGCCTCTGCACGTTCAATCTGGTCCAATATGGTTCCGTTGCGCGTGTGCAATACGACGCGCGCCGAGGCAAGCAGGGTCCGGTAGGTCGGTTCGTCCATCAGATCACGACGGACGGCGAAGATATGCTGACGGGGTCCAAGTTCCGAGCCGCGCACACGACTGTTTTCGCACAAGGATTCAATGGCTTGCTGCAAGTCTTGAACATATGAAGAGGCTTGCTCGTTGACGATCACCAGATCGGCCATCATACCGCGCGCGCGCATATATTCCTGGAAGCGAAGTGCCTGCGCGACGATTTCCAGATCAGCCAGATCATCAATCCTGACCGCGAAAATCGGAAAATCCCCGGAGATGCTGGTTGGCCAGAGGCTGGATTGCTTTCCAAGCCCGGTCACTAGCACTTCTGAAGGCAAACGCAGACTGGGGTCTGGATAAATCAGATAGCGCGCCAATTTCTGGACATTGGCTGCATCGGCAAGACTAAGACCCATATGCCGGGTCTGAACCTGCGATCTGGTCCATGCGAGCATCGACTGGCGTGCAAAACTCTCCGGGTGGTCCAGCCTCGCCATAGCCTCGTCAAGTTCGCCGCGATTTGCGCCCACAATCGTCCAGAAAGTCAGCGAAACCTTCTTGTTTGCAGGAACGCGCACCCATCTGCGCAGCGAGGCAATCGGGTCCAGCGTAAACCCGGAACTACCGCCAAGTTTGGCGCCTTTGTCGAAAGCTGCGGCATCGCCAATCGAGCGGCCGCGGCCGATAAAGGCCCGGCGATCGGTTTCAACCTCAGTTTCACGCCCGCTTTGTGAAGGGTCGGTTACGAAATGGGCGGCCGCAATATCCGGTTCCTTGTCGTCGCGTTTTCGCCGTGTGGCGATAATTGCGTCGTTATTCTGGGTAATTTCAGTTTCGACAAACATCTTAGAAAATGCGGGATGGGCATTGTCTGTCGCATTGGGTGCAAGCACAAATTCGGCAAACGAAGTCACTTCGATATGGCGATCGGATGAGCCGTCATTGAAAAGCGTGACACGCCGGCCCTCGCCATTTCCTTCGGAAATGACGATACACTCCACCTCGGAGCGCAGCGTTCCAACGGTTTTGACGAAAGTCACCTTGTCATCAGAAAACGCGGTATGCACCCGTTCGCCGTGCGCCGCCCGAGGCACAACCGTCGTTGACCACCACAGGTCCGTTTCCGCATCGCGCAGGAAGATATAAGACCCAAGTCGATCCTCCGTGGGGTCCGGCTGCCACCGCGTGACGGATAATTCGCCCCAATGGCTGTAGCCGGTGCCTGTCGCGGTCAGCATGACTGAATAATGCCCGTTAGACATCAAGCTCGTCGCGCGCAGCGCCCACGCTGGATCAAGGATGATCCGGGTATCAAGATTTTGAAGCTCTGACTCATCCGGTCCCGGCCTGTCTTCCGCTTCCGTTCTGACTGTATCGGCAGGAATTTCGCGCGGAGCTTTTTCTTGCAGGAGCAATTCCGCCGACTCTATGACGGGATCGCTGTGAAAACGCTCGCGCAAACGCCCTTCAAAGACGGCGTCGGCGATGGCCGCAATCGTCATTCCCGAATGATGCGCGAAGTAATTCATAACCACGGCATGGTCGGAACCCTGCGGAACGCGCTGCGGCGTGAAATCCACGGCGTCATAATACCCATGTCGCCCGAGTGCGCCGATTTTATTCAGCCGTTTCAGGTTTTCGACCGCCTCACGCGGCATGAATTGAGCAGCCAGAATGGTTGCATAGGGCGCGACAACAGTATTGTGTCCAAGCCCCTCTTCAGTCCAAGGCCCGGAACCCCGAAATTGGTATACTGATAAGTCAGTTCCCGGTCGCGGGCATTATAGGCAGCCTCAGAAATACCCCACGGTACATTTTTTGAGCGCCCATACTGAATTTGCCGGTTGATGATGAGTTTGCTGGTTTGATTGAGAAGGCTGCCGTGCGGTTCCTTCATCACCAAAGGTGGCATCAGATACTCAAACATCGAGCCCGACCACGACATGAGCGCGCCCCTGAAGCCGATCTCGACAATCGGTCGACCAAGTTTAAACCAGTGCTCGGTTGGCAGGTCGCCTTTGGCAATGGCGAACAGGCTGGTCAGTCGCGCCTCGGAAGCCAACAGGTCGTAACAACTCTCGTCAAGTTGATGCTCGTCTACCCGATAGCCAATCGACAGAAGTTTGCGCTCCTGACGCAGCAGAAACGAGAATTCCATCTCGAATGCAAATTGACGTGTACGCTCACGCAATTTCAACAATCGGCCACGCAACGTCTCGACTGTCTTTTCGTCACTGTGCGAGTCTTGAACATGCGCCTCGCAAGTCGCGTCAAGCCGTTCGCTCCAGTCGACGATAATTTCACTGTTTGTGGAGCCGACTTCCGTATGAATGGCATTGGCAAGTTTGCGGATTTCGCCTGCCAATACGGAAAGATTGATCGTACGGATGGAAGCCATCTCGGGTTGCGCCTTGATGATGTGCACTGCACGGCGCATACCGTCCAGCCGGTCGGCAAGCCGTTGCCTAAGCGGGCGCAACTGGCGTCGATCGTCAGGTAAGTTCTCAAGACACTCATCGAGGATGGCGACCGCATCGAGAACCCCTTCAAAGTCTCCTTGTAGATGAACCGAAGGTGCCTCTGCCCATTCTGCACAAGCTGCTGCGACACAAACCAGATGGCCGGCCAGATTGCCGCTGTCGACGCTCGATATGTAGAGCGGATAAAGCGGTTTGAGAGTCTTGGTGTCGTACCAGTTGAACAGATGACCGCGCTCACGCGGCATGTTCTCTATAGTAGCAATGGTTGCTTCGATACGCGTGATGGCATCTGCCAGACTTATCCAGCCGAAGTCGCGCGCCGACACTACAGAAATAAGGTAGACGCCGATATTGGTTGGCGACGTGCGTTGCGCCACAACCGGTGTCGGCGTTTCCTGAAAATTGTCGGGCGGCAGATTGTGATGTTCTTCCGTGACGAAAGTCTCGAAATAATGCCATGTACGCCGCGCCACAATACGAAGTGTATGACTGTCACGCGCCGAAAGATGCAACCGATCTTCGGTTTCGGCTGACCTGCTGATCAACCATGCAAATGCTGGCGAACCTACCCAGAAAAGCGCGAAGAAAAACGCAACAAACGCACCGGTGGAGTCGACAAATACCGGAATGGCGAGGCCAACAAGGCCGATAATGACGGCACCGTACATCATCCGGTAATAAGAACCGAGATTGTTATCTCCGTTCTTTTGTGCCTGGGATGCGGTGCGCCATTCGAGCAAGTTCTTCCTGCTGACGAACAGGCGATAAAGCGTGCGGACGATTGCATCACCCATCATCCAGGCTGTGTGTGCCATCAGCACGATTTTCAGTGCCACCATGGCTGTACCAAAGGCAACATCGTGCGCCAGCGCGGAAAAATGACCGCGCGCCGTCAGATCACGATCTTTGGGAAGGATCGCATTCACGATGTCAAAGGTAGGAGCCATAAACAGGCTCAGGATCAAGAGCGCCTGCCATTGTGCTGCCTGCGTGAACTGCAAAAGCGACCAGCCAGCGACAGCGGCCATCACCCAGAAAATAGGGGTAAGCGAACGACGCAGATTGTCGATCATCTTCCAGCGCGACAATGCAGGCACACCCGACAGCGGGTTTGCAATAAATCTCAACAACTGCCAGTCACCCCGCGCCCAGCGGTGTTGGCGTGACGAGATCCACCGAGTAGCGGGTCGGATAATCTTCGACCAGTTCCACATCGCTGACCAGTGCAGAACGCGCCAATGCACCTTCGAGCAAATCGTGGCTGAGAACCGCGTTTTCGTCAAAACGATCCTTGAGCGCGGCTTCGAACGCGTCGATGTGGTACAGGCCCTTCCCGGTAAATGACCCGGCGCCGAAAACGTCCTGATAGAGATCTGAGACTGCAAATACATACGGGTCGAGACCGCGGTTAGAAGAAAAGACGCGCTGAAAGAAGGATGCTTCATCACCAGTGGTAAGCGATGGCGTGATGCGAGGTTGCAAAATCGCATAGCCTGCGCTCACCACGCGCCGCTCTGCGTCGTAATGCGGGCGGTTGAGTGGGTGGCACAATTTTCCCACCAATCTGGCGATAGCGTCACGGGTCGTGCGCGTATCGGCGTCAAGCGTCATCACATGGACGACGTTTTCAGGAAGTGGCGTCTCAAGCGGCATGAAGGTGGTGTCGTTATCGCCACGCAAGAGCAGATTGAGTTCATGCAATTTGCCGCGCTTTCGCTCCCACCCCATCCACTTGCCTTGTCCGGGGTTATAGAGGCGACGCCTGTGCAGAAGATGGAAGCGTTTGATCCCTTCACTTGGATGGCGTTCGTTGAGCCGAGCGATCTGCGAGCGGGCAAATTCCAGAATTTCGGTATCAGCCGTTTCAATTTCGGTATCGCTATCGGACCAATCCGACAACAACGCGAAATAGAGTTCACCCGACATATTGGCCAAGTGATGCACTTCGATGTTTCGGATATTTTCCTCGACGTCGTCACGCGATCCGATCAGCGACGGTACCACGACCAGCGTACGAGCCGTCGCAGGAACACCATTCTTATATTCGTATCCCACGAGCCTTGTTGGCTTTAGAAAAAGCAAAACAACGGTGTTGAAAAATGCCAGGGCACCCTCGCTCGCCGGCACCGAGAACAAGACCAGCATCAAGACGACGGCAGCAACCGGCAAATTCAGGGCAATCAACGCATTGCCAGCCAAATAAACCAGAAGGACAGTCAGGGCGAACACTGGCAGCACGATGCCCAGCCAGTTGGATTTTCGGAAGCCACGCTTCAGCGTTTGACCGAATGCCGGACGATAGCCGATGGCCTTTTCCAGTTTTGGTCTATGTGGACCGACAAGATAAAACCCAACATCGGCTTTTGATAATGATGTGACCAAACCGGTGGACGCATCCGGTTCAGACCTGTTCCCGGCCAATTCGATCGCTTTTTCAGCAATGTCATATTCCGAGTAGCCAGAGCGACGGGCCAATTCTTCGATTGCAGCGCGATATTGGTCACGGGAGGCAAAATCGAGCGAACCGAAGTCTGTATTGTCGCGTAGTAACGCATCGATGCGGCTGACACCCTCAAACCACGAAGTCCATTCGACATCGTTGATCAGGCGCAGGCCCCGGATGATATTACCCGTGGTGACGTTTCCGCTGGATAGTGTCTGATGCTCGTCAATAATGATCTCTTCGGCATCCGACCCTGATTTTTCCAGCTCGTTTTCAAGCCATTCAAGCGCCCTGCCCGCATTTTGCGATCCATCTCTGAGCCGGTAGAGCAATTGCGTGGCAAATGTCGTGTCCTGTGCGTGCGCTTCATATCCCGACAACAGGTTGAGATGTTCGTCGATCTCTCCCGATGCCAGAATTCGATCGGCAACCTCGTTGGCGATGAGCCGCATGTCGCGTGCCCGATTAACCCGCACCGCAAGTCGACGCAAATTCTCGATCAGGACAAAACGAAGCAACGAAGGAAGCGCCCATATCTCGCCGATCTTCATCGGTTCAACGGATTGGAACCCTTCCGCGATCGCCTTGAACATATTTGCCGAAATAGAGCTGTCGGAATGGGCGACATAGGTCCATGCAAGCGCCAGTGCGCGAGGCACATTCGTGCCGCCAGCCAAGGCAAGCGTCGGCAATTGGCGATAGAAACGTCGAGGTAAATCCCGTTTGATCTGGTAGATCGTTTCTTCGACAAGGTAGTTATTGTCGAGCAACCATTGCGCCGCAGGCGTTATCGTTTCACCCTTGGCTTGCGCTGCGTTGGTCGAACGGTAGACGTCCAGAATTTTCTTTGCGTTTTCACGAATGCGCGCATGAAAATCAAACGGTATCAAACCGGGAAGATCGTCCCCCTCACCTCTTGCCAAGCTCTCGCCCAGTTCATGCAGGCGGTCCTCGTGACAAAACCGCGAACGGATCGGAGTCTCGGGTGCAGCGGGAATTTTTGCACTTGCAATTTCCAGGCGATCGGAATTGGTTTGAATGTTCATTAAGTTTCCATGCGGCAGGAATCCGCCACGGTGGCGCCACCGTGACCATATTCGTATAACCGATTAAAATGCGTTTGGTTGCATCGCAACAAAAGCAAAACAGGGCAACGTCAACTTCCAGACAGACAATAGCAGGCGTTGTCTTTCCGACAACCTCCGGACATGCCCTTTATGTGCATCTCGGATCAATCGAATGAGATGAATTCTGGCTTTTTCGTGATTATAGCGCCTGCGAATGCGCCCATTCAGGACGCGCTGTCCTGCGGCGCTATTTTTGCTCTCTAGCGCTTAACATCTTGAATTTGAATTATGAAAAACGTTGCAGTGCCGATTGGGTCGAGTTGTAGGGCCGTGTCGCGGCCATCAGCTATTAGCGTCTCATGAGGGCCGAGCATTACTTCTGTTTCATTTCGTATGAGAATTTGACCATTGAGGCAGAAAATCAACAGGCTTTTTGCCTTCATCTCAACCTCGGCAGGCTCCCAGAGTTTGACCCGCTCAACGGTATGCTCACACCGTCCGCGGCGTGTCATCACGTTGAGGTCTGTTATCGCCCCGGAAATCAGTGTCGCATCTGTGGGCGCGTCAGCGGGGAATGACAAAGGTTGCGACTCCATTGTCAGACCGATCGGAGTTTTTCCATCAATTTCGAGGATGAGACCCTCGCCGTGAAGCACTGATAATGTGCGGTCGATGCCATGAAAGGTCGAAAACGGTCCGTTTTCTTTGACCTGCGCCATGGAGATGCGCCAGTCAAAGTCGCCAATCGCCGCGCCTTGAGGAGCGACGGCAATCTCTGTCGTCACTCCTCCACCGTTCTTCCACGGCATCGTTTTATAGTCAGCGGTTCGTAGAACGTGCACTTATTTTCAACCCAGTATGCCCGGGAGATTGAGTTGATGCTCCTTGGCGCATTGAATAGCGATGTCGTATCCCGCATCTGCATGACGCATCACGCCGGTTGCCGGATCGTTCCAGAGAACGCGCTCGATGCGCCGGGCAGCGTCATTGCTGCCATCACAAACAATGACCATGCCTGAATGTTGGGAAAAGCCCATACCGACGCCGCCGCCGTGATGTAGCGAAACCCATGTCGCCCCGGAGGCGGTATTCAGCAACGCGTTAAGCAAAGGCCAATCGGAGACGGCATCGGAGCCGTCCTGCATCGCTTCTGTTTCACGATTTGGCGATGCAACCGACCCTGAATCGAGGTGATCGCGACCGATCACGACGGGCGCTTTCAGTTCGCCATTTGCCACCATTTCGTTGAAGGCAAGGCCGAGGCGATGGCGGTCGCCAAGACCGACCCAGCAAATACGCGCTGGCAGACCCTGAAAATGGATGCGCTTTTGCGCCATGTCGAGCCAGTTGTGCAGGTGATGATTGCCGGGCGTGAGTTCTTTCACCTTGGCATCCGTCTTGTAGATATCTTCCGGGTCGCCCGACAGGGCAGCCCACCGGAATGGCCCGATACCGCGGCAGAACAGCGGCCGGATATAGGCAGGAACGAAGCCCGGAAAATCGAAAGCGTTAGTGACCCCCTCCTCCAGCGCCATCTGACGGATATTGTTGCCGTAATCGACTGTGGGAATACCCATTTCGTGGAAGGCGAGCATTGCCTTGACCTGTACGGCCATAGATGCGCGTGCCGCCTTGTCGACGGATTTGGGATCGCGCTCACGCTTTTCTTCCCATTGCGAAACCGTCCAGCCTTGCGGCAGGTAGCCGTTGACAGGATCGTGCGCCGAAGTTTGGTCGGTCACCGCATCTGGCTTCACGCCACGCTTTACCAGTTCAGGGAAAACATCGGCGGCGTTGCCGAGCAGCGCAACAGAAATCGCCTTCTTTTCCTTGCAAGCCTTGTCGATGATTGCCAGCGCATCGTCGAGATCCTTGGCCTGCACATCTACATAACCGGTCTTGAGACGCATCTCGATGCGGCTTGCCTGACACTCGACTGCGAGACAGGCCGCGCCCGCCATCGTCGCTGCCAATGGCTGCGCACCACCCATGCCGCCGAGCCCAGCCGTCAGAATCCAGCGCCCGGACAGATCACCATTGTAATGCTGGCGACCAAGTTCCACGAAAGTCTCGTAGGTGCCCTGTACGATGCCCTGACTGCCGATATAGATCCATGATCCGGCCGTCATCTGGCCGTACATCATCAAGCCTTTCTTATCGAGCTCGTTGAAATGCTCCCAGTTTGCCCAATGCGGCACCAGATTGGAGTTTGCAATGAGAACGCGTGGTGCATCCTTGTGTGTGCGAAAGACACCAACCGGTTTGCCGGACTGAACCAGAAGCGTTTCATTGTCCTCAAGTGCACGCAACGCGTCCACGATGCGGTCAAAGCTGTTCCAGTCACGGGCGGCGCGCCCGATGCCGCCATAGACCACGAGTTCACCAGGCTTTTCTGCGACCATCGGGTCGAGATTGTTCATCAACATCCTGAGCGGCGCTTCAGTCAGCCAGCTTTTAGCCGAAAGCTCGGTGCCGTGTGCAGCGCGGATGACGCGAGCATTGTCAATGCGGGAATGGCTTGTCATTGATGACCTCCAATTGATTTCGATGTTTAGCCGCGCGCCCAGCGCAGTGCGGCTTCCAGAATGTTGGTGAGAGTAGCGCGCATTGGCGCGGTGAAATTCGGGTCGTATGGTGTTGGCCAGGTTTCCGGCGTGCTCTTGCCCTCTGGCTCGCGCATATAACCGCGACAGGACAGTTCCATTTGCAGTGCATGAACGCCGCTTGACGGTTGCCCGAAATGGCGGGTGATCCAGCCGCCCTTGAAACGTCCATTGACGACGAATGTCTCATTCGTCTTTGCCATGATTTCACGCACCAGCTCCTGCAAAGCCGGATCGGCGCTCTTGCCGTCATTGGTGCCGAGATTGAACACGGGCAATTCGTTGTCGAACAAACGCGGAAGAATTGAGCGAATGGAATGGCAATCGTAGAGGACAATCTTCCCATGCTGTTTGCGAAGGCGGTCGATCTCCTCCTGTAGCGCCGAATGATAGGGCGTGAAATAAGCGGCTCGCCGTTTGTCGATTTCCGCGACATCCGGCTCTTCACCTTCGCGGTACAGCGGATCGCCGTCGAATGTTTCCGTCGGACAAAGGCCAGTGGTCGTTTGGCCGGGGTAGAGCGATACGCCAGACGGGTCGCGATTGACATCTATCACCGTGCGCGAAATCGATGTGCGCACCACCGTTGCCCCAAGATCGGAAGCAAAGTCGTAGAGCTGTTCAATCCACCAGTCGGTATCGCGTCGTGCAAGCCACGGCGAAACCAGTCGATCTTCAAGGTCAGCCAATTCGGTGCCGGTGTGTGGAACGCTCACGAGTAGTGGCGCATCACCACGCGTAACACTCAACCACGGCAGAACACTCATGACGGAGTACCCGAGATTTGCGGCAGGCCAATCGCCTTTGCCGCATCAATGACCGCACCACTACGCACCATTGTAATGGCGCTCTCCATTTCAGGATGAAAATAGCGATCAGTATCGAGATGGGGCACTTCGGCGCGCACCAGCGCGCGCACAGCTTCAAGCGGTTTGCTCGATGCCAGCGGCTGATGGAAATCGCAACCTTGCGCTGCCGCCAGAAGTTCGATGCCGATTACGGCAGTGGCGTTTTCGATCATGCCGATCAAGCGCCTGGCCCCATGAGCCGCCATCGAGACGTGATCTTCCTGGTTGGCGGAAGTGGGTATGGAATCGACGCTGGCCGGATAAGCCTTTTGCTTGTTTTCCGAGACAAGAGCCGCTGCCGTCACCTGGGGGATCATGAAGCCGGAATTTAATCCCGGTTTCGGCGTAAGAAAGGCAGGCATGCCCGACAATGCCGGATCGACAAGCATGGCAATACGGCGTTCAGAGAGTGAACCGATCTCGCAAACTGCCAGCGCGATCATATCGGCGGCGAACGCGACCGGCTCGGCGTGGAAATTACCACCCGAAAGCGCGGTGTCGTCTTCCGCGAAGATCAACGGGTTGTCGGTAACACCGTTAGCTTCTGTTTCAAGCGTGTCGGCAGCCTTGCGCAACACATCGAGTGCAGCACCCATGACTTGCGGCTGACAGCGCAGGCAATAGGGGTCTTGCACCCTTTCATCTCCGACACGATGAGAGTCGCGAATGGCACTGCCAGCCATCAGGGAGCGCAGCGCTTCGGCTGTCTCGATCTGGCCGCGATGCTTTCTCAACTGATGGATGCGCTTGTCGAACGGAGCATCGGAGCCGCGTGCCGCATCCGTGGACAACGCGCCCGAGACAAGTGCCGATTGATAAAGCACTTCCGCATCAAACAAGGCTGCCAGAGCAAAGGCGGTCGAAAATTGGGTGCCGTTCAAAAATGCGAGGCCTTCTTTTGCGCCCAGGATCGCCGGTTCAAGGCCATGCGAGACGAAGGCAACCTTTGCCGGCACACGGCCGTGAGGTGTGAAACACTCACCAACGCCGATCATCGCCGCAGTCATATGCGACAATGGCGCAAGGTCGCCCGATGCACCGACCGACCCTTGTGCGGGAACAACCGGGATCACATCATTTGCCAACATGGATTGAAGCAGTTCAATTGTCTGCGGGCGCACACCTGAAGCACCTTGAGCAAGGCTGGCAAGTTTCAGTGCCATCATCAGGCGCGTGATTTCGACCGGCATCGGCTCGCCGACACCTGCGGCATGAGACAACACGATATTACGCTGAAGCGTTTCAAGGTCGGAAGCAGGAATGCGCACGCTGGCCAGTTTGCCAAAACCGGTATTGATGCCATAAACCGGCTCATCCTTGGCAAGAATGCGACCAACGGCATCGGCGCTCGCCTTGATTTTGGGCTTGCATCCGGGATCGAGAATTGGAACCGCACCGCGATATATAGCGCGCCAATCGGCAAGCGTTGCGTTGCCCGGTTTCAGTACAAGCTCAGTCATAATCCTCTCCAGATGCGTGCATGAAGCGGGTTGAAGCCCATGCGGTAGACAAGTTCTGCTGGGCTCTCAATGTCCCAAATTGCCAGATCGGCGGATTTACCGGCCTCCAGCGTGCCGATTTCAGCCGACATTCCAAGTGCCCGCGCGGCTTCGCGCGTAACGCCAGCGAGGCACTCATTCACCGTCATGCCAAAAAGCGTCGCGGCCATATTCATGGTCAATAGAAGCGAAGTTAGTGGCGACGTGCCTGGATTGCAGTCAGTGGCGACAGCCATCGCCACATGATGCTTGCGAAACAGGTCGATCGGCGGCTTTTTCGTCTCACGAATAAAGTAGAACGCACCGGGAAGAATGGTTGCCACGCTACCGGCTTTTGCCATCGCTGCGGCACCGGCTTCATCTGTATATTCAAGATGATCGACCGACAATGCACCATAACGCGCCGCCAATTCTGCGCCATGCAAATTGGAGAGTTGATCGGCGTGCAATTTGACCGGCAATCCAGCAGCACGCGCTGCATCAAAGACCCGCGCAATCTGCGCCGGGGAAAAGGCTATTCCCTCGCAAAACCCATCGACAGCGTCTGCCAAACCCTCATTGGCGATGGCTGGCAACATCTGGTTTGCAACGAGATCAATGTAGCTTTCCTTGTCGCCATCAGCCTCGACCGGCAATGCATGCGCACCAAGAAACGACGTTTGAACCGTGATTTGTCTTTCACTCGAAAGACGGCGCGCGGCACGCAACGATTTTTTCTCGTTCTCCAGATCGAGCCCATATCCGGACTTGATCTCGATCGTGGTTACACCTTCGGCGAGAAATGCATCAAGGCGAGGCAATGACTGAGCAACCAATTCGTTCTCGCTGGCAGCGCGCAGCGCCTTGACCGAAGAGACGATCCCGCCCCGGCCCTTGCAACTTCTTCATAGCTTGCGCCAGCCAGTCGCATTTCAAATTCGTTGGCCCGATTGCCAGCATGAACGAGATGAGTATGGCAGTCGATCAGACCGGGTGTGATCCAGCGGTTTTCGCAGTCGATAATCTCCGCACTGGCGGACGGCGAAGGCATATCCGCTTCCGGACCAGCATAGGTGATCCGATCACCCTGTGTGGCAACGGCTCCGTGCTCGACCACGCCGAGACCCGGAAGCGCCTCTGATAGTGTCGCCAGACGCGCGTTGCGCCAGATGCGGGTGCGTATCGGCAAATTCCTCTCCCCAGCCATGATCTTTCTCGTTTCAATTGCTTTCTTTTATGTATATACATATTGTAACGCGACGCAAGTGGCACAGTAAGAAGCTTTTAAAAAATCAAGAGGGACGCAATGGCAATTTTCGCGAAACAGGCTCTGCTTCCAACCGGCTGGCAAAACGACGTGCGCTTGACACTCACCGATGGCAGTTTCGACAAGATCGAAACCGATGTTGCGCCCATGTCGTCAGATGAGCAACACGCTATCGTCCTTCCCGGCATGCCTAACCTGCATAGTCATGCTTTCCAGCGCGGCATGGCCGGTCTTGCCGAGACACGCGGCCCCTCGCACGATAGCTTCTGGAGCTGGCGCGAGGTCATGTATCGCTTCGCCCTGTCAATGACCCCGGATCAGGTTGAAGCCGTTGCCGCCCAACTCTATGTCGAAATGCTGGAGGCGGGCTTTTCTCGAGTCGGCGAGTTTCACTATCTCCACCACGATCTCGACGGCCGTCCCTATGCGAATATCGGGGAAATGGGCGAGCGCATCGCTTCGGCAGCGTCGGATACCGGGATCGGTCTGACGCTCCTTCCCGTTTTTTACGCGCACTCAGGCTTTGGCGGCGCGCAGCCGACCAATGGACAGCGGAGATTCATAAATAATATTAATGCTTTCTCGGAGATAGTTGAGAAATCAAAAACAGCAGTTCACAAACTGGAAAATGGACTGGTTGGTGTCGCCCCGCACAGCCTGCGCGCGGTGACTCCCGATGAATTGAAGGAAGTCGCTGCGATTTCTCCCGCGACGCCGGTCCACATTCACGTCGCCGAGCAGATCAAAGAGGTCGATGACTGCGTGGCATGGTCGGGCGCGCGCCCTGTTGAGTGGCTGCTCGCAAATGCGGAACTGGACCAGCGCTGGTGCCTCATCCACGCCACGCATATGACGGACCGGGAGACGGTTATGATGGCGAAAACCGGTGCCATTGCCGGTCTTTGTCCCATAACCGAGGCCAATCTGGGCGATGGTACATTTACCGCGGATTTGTTTGTAGAAAATGGCGGTCGTTTCGGGATCGGCTCAGATTCCAATGTATTGATTGGCCTGCCTGATGAGCTACGCCAACTCGAATATTCGCAGCGCCTTGCCCGGCGCGCCCGCAACGTTCTCGCAACACCGGGCCAATCAAATGGCCGCACCTTGTTCGACCATGCGCTCGCTGGCGGTGCCAGCGCACTCGGCGCAGGCGCAGCGCAGCTTGCGGTCGGAGCGTCGGCCGACTTCATTTCCCTGGACGCCGGACACCCGTCACTCGTTGGCAAATCAGGAGATTCGGTCCTGGATGCCTGGATATTTGCCAATGGCACGAAAGTCGATTGTGTATGGGTGCACGGCAAAAAGCGGGTAAGTGGTGGCATTCATCTTCAAAGGAAGGCAATTGCTGAACGGTTCGCTAATGTAATGCAAAAGCTGTCCTCGAACTGACCCGAATGATAAAACATCGAGGTAAATGATGGCACAATCCGACGCGGAAGTTGTTGGCGGCGAGCCCACTTCACTTCACCAGCGCATCACCACGGATATCAGCGAACGGATACTATCCGGAGAATGGGAGCCGGGATATCGTATCCCGTTCGAGTATGAGCTGACAAAACAATATGCCTGTTCTCGTATGACGGTGAACAAGGCGCTGTCGCAACTTGCGAATGCGGGACTTATCGAGCGCCGGCGACGCTCGGGCAGCTTTGTACGCCGCCCGCAATCTCAAGCTGCAATTCTTGAGATTCATGATATCCGAATTGAGGTTGAAGCACTTGGCTTGCCATATCGCTACGAGCGTGTCTCACGCCTCGAAAGAAGTAGCAGCTCGAACGACAAGAAATTGATTGGATTAGACAAAACGGAGAAAATCCTTGCAGTGGATTGCATGCATTTCGCTGGCGCACGCCCGTTTTGCAAAGAAGATCGCCTCATCAACCTGGCTGCAGTGCCCGAAGCAGCTAATGAGACGTTTGCTGAAAGAGCACCCGGCCCTTGGCTGGTCGCTCGTGTGCCGTGGAATACTGCGGAGCATCGCATCCGCGCCACCGCAGCCGACAAGCCCACCGCTGCCACGCTCGACATCGAAATCGGCTCCCCCTGCCTTGTCGTTGAACGGCGAACGTGGAGTGCCGAACATCCGGTTACCCACGTTCGTTTCATCTATGCGGGAGACAACCATACGCTGGTTGCGCGGTTTGCACCCTCTCAAAGTTAGAGCGGATGATGGAGGTGGGCACCAGTACGGCATCCGCATTCCGCTCTAAACTATTGAAATCACGCGCTGTCTGGTAAAACCGCGACATCGCGTAAAAGTTGTCAGACAGCGGCGGTGATGATGATTTCAACTTTGAATTTGGGAGCCGCAAGCTTGGCTTCACCGGCAGCGCGTGCAGGCGTATTGCCCTGTGGCACCCACGCATCCCATGCGGCATTCATTTCGGCGAAGTCGCTCATGTCGGACATCCAGATGATCGCCTGAAGGATTTTGGTCTTGTCCGAGCCGATTTGAGCCAGCAGGTTATCAATCTTGGCAAGAATATCCACGGTCTGCGCGCCGACGCTATCGCCTTCACCAACCTGGCCAGCAAGATAGGCTGTATTGCCATGGACCACGATCTGGCTCATGCGCGGACCGACATCAATGCGACGAATGCTCATTCTTTGCTTCCTTCAATAATGGATTGCGCCTGTTCAGGCTTTGGAACCGCCTGTGTAGATAGTGCGTGGCGTGGGAGCAAGGCCTCCAGTCGCCAAACCCACGGATTCGAAGCACCAACCGTCCCTGCATGATTAAACAAAGTAGCTCTCGAAATCAGATTGACATATGTAATAACATTACGTATCGAGCAATACCTTCATCATGCGAATTTGTGGGCCACTAATGACCGGAAACAGCCTCGTCTTTCATGATCTGACGCTTGGATACAGCAGTCATCCGGCTGTGCATCATCTCGATGGCGTTGTGAAGAGGGGATCATTGACTGCGGTAGTCGGTGCCAATGGCTCAGGTAAATCGACACTGATGAAAGGAATTGTCGGTATTGTACGACCGATGGACGGAACGATTGGCAAAGCCGATGATGTCCGCATTGCCTATTTGCCCCAGCAATCAGAACTTGACCGCACCTTCCCTGCCCGCGTTGTCGATCTGGTTTCGCTTGGCCTGTGGCCGCGGCGCGGACTGCTCCGGCGCCATACCGACGATGACCGCTCAACTGTTCGGACTGCATTGCAGGCGGTTGGATTGACTGGATTCGAAAAACGTTCACTCGATACGTTATCGGGAGGGCAATTGCAGCGCGCGCTATTTGCCAGGGTTCTGGTGCAAAACGCAAACCTCATCCTGCTTGACGAGCCATTCAACGCGGTGGACGCAAGAACCGTGGGCGATCTGATTGCACTGATCAAGCGCTGGCATGGAGAAGACCGCACTGTCCTCGTGGTCGTCCATGATCTCGGCCTGGTTCGCGAGAATTTTCCTGAAACGCTTCTGCTCGCGCGCCAAAAGGTGGCATGGGGCGACACCAAGGAAACGCTGATGCCTGAAAACCTGGCGCGCGCGCGCCGCTTCCACGAAGCTTGGGAAGACGGCGCACCCTGGTGCGGAGCAGAAGGGCATGGCCACGATGATGAACCACGGGCTGTAGCATCGTGAATATCCTGTATGATTTCCTCATCGCACCCTTTTCGGACTATTCGTTCATGCAGCGCGCACTTGTCGGTTCGCTGTTGCTGTCGCTGGGTGCATGTCCGGTTGGTGTATTTCTCATGCTCAGGCGCATGAGCCTCACCGGTGATGCAATGGCCCACGCCATTTTGCCCGGTGCCGCAGCCGGGTTTCTTCTCTACGGCCTTGAAATAATACCCATGACAATCGGTGGCCTCATCGCCGGCATCATTGTCGCTGCGGGTGCTGGAGCCGTGTCCCGTTTCACGATCCAGCGCGAAGATGCATCGATGGCGGCATTTTATCTTATTTCACTGGCGCTCGGCGTTCTCATGGTTTCGATGCGGGGCTCCAGCATCGACCTGATGCACGTCCTGTTCGGTACGGTTCTTGCGCTCAATAATGAAGCACTAGCTGTGATCGGTGCGATTGTGTTGGTTACGCTGGCAAGTCTCACCATTTTCTGGCGCGCTTTGGTTGCCGAATGTCTCGACCCCCTGTTTTTCCGCTCGGTGAGCAAACTTGGCAGCCCGGTTCACTTCATCTTTCTGGGCCTTGTGGTCCTCAACCTCGTCGGCGGCTTTCAGGCGCTCGGCACCCTGCTTTCGGTCGGTTTGATGATGTTGCCTGCCGCCGCTGCCCGGTTCTGGACGACCCGTATTGAACCCATGTGCGTGCTGGCAATCACCATAGGCTTTGCTTCCTGCGTCGCGGGCTTGCTTTTGTCATTTCACGCTTCACTTCCTTCCGGACCGGCGATCATCCTTTCGGCCGGGATCGTGTATTTTGTGTCTGTCCTGTTTGGAACCAGAGGCGCACTTCGTTCGCGTCTTGTCCATCACCGTCACAGGGTCGCCTAACTCGAATATGGAGCTTTTCCACCATGCTGAACTACAGCCGGCTTGCTATTGTATTTTCTGTTATAACATTCATATCTGGCACGCCGTCATATGCACAAGCCGACCCGCTAAGGGTCGTTGCAAGCTTTTCAGTCATCGCTGATTTCGCCGCAAATGTCGGCGGCGACCGCGTTGAAATTTCGACACTTGTGGGACCAGACGGCGATGCTCATGTCTATGAACCCAAACCAGCCGATGCGGTCGCCATGTCCAAGGCCGACATCGTTCTTGTCAACGGCCTCCATTTTGAAGGTTTTCTCAAGCGTCTGGTCGACGCAAGCGCTACCCAAGCCAGTATCGTAAAACTCTCCAAGGGTGTAACGCCCATCGCATTCAAGCCTGAATTCGCACATGATGGCGAAGACCAGGCACAAGAAGACCACGATGGCGCACACGACGACCACCACTCAGCCGATCCGCACGCTTTCCAGTCTGTCGCTAACGCAAAAATATATGTGCGCAATATTGTCGACGCGTTCTGCATTGCGGATGCAGAAGGCTGCGATGAATACAAAACCAATGCCGCTGCTTACATTGAAAAGCTCAACGCGCTCGACGTCGACATTCGCCAAGCCATTGCGATGATCCCAGCGCAAAAACGCATGGTCATCACGTCACATGATGCATTTGGCTATTTCGAGCATGAGTACGGGCTGGCCTTTCGTGCACCACAAGGTTTCTCGACCGCATCCGAGCCATCTGCGGCCGATGTCGCCAAACTGATCGAACAAGTCCGGCATGAGAAGGCGGCTGCCATTTTCATCGAAAACATCACCAATCCGCGGCTGATCGAACAGATCGCCAGCGAAACCGGTGTGAAGATTGGAGGCACGCTCTATTCCGATGCCTTGTCGCCTCCCGACGGACCGGCCTCGACTTATATTGATATGATGCGCAACAACATATCGCAGATCAGTGTTGCAATAATGGGCCTGTAATCCAAACTGACTGAAACCACGGGCGGACGCATCCGCACTGCTATTCGAGAATGGGTGAGTTCACGATTGCCGATCAGGTCAGGGAATGGCAAGACTGCGTCAGATGCAAATACAAGCGATCACGAGGTCAATAATGGAAATCCGCCAGATCAGTGAAGACTATTCGGTGGCAGGCCAAATCTCGCCAGAAGAGGTTGCGGCTATCAAGGCCGCCGGCTTCAAGAGTGTCATCTGCAATCGACCAGACAATGAACAGCCAGGCCAACCCTCGCACGAAGCCATCAAAACGGAAGTGGAATCGGCCGGATTGGCGTTTCGGTATATTCCCGTCATCAGTGGCCAGATGACCGCTGACAATGTTGCGGATCAGGCAAAGGCACTTGACGAACTGGCTTCCCCGGTATTCGCTTACTGCCGCTCAGGTGCACGTTCCACCAATTTGTTCATCGCGGTCGAGCAGTCCAAGGGTTAATCAGATTTAGCCTATATTGCGAGGTCAGATCGGTAGCGCGCCAGTCTCCTTGAGTGTTTCAAGGACGATGGCCGTTTTGACATGCTGCACGGATTCGTGGGGCAACAGCACGCCGTTGACGAAATCCGACAGCGATTTCAGATCAGGCGTCACGACCTTCAGAATATAGTCCATCTCGCCAGTCAAGGCGTGCGCTTCCTGCACTTCGGGAAGCCGCGCCAGCAATTCGCCAAAACGCCGCGCATTGTCGCGATTGTGCGTGGCAAGCGTTACGGAAATGACGTTGACCAGCGAAAAGCCGAGCCTATCGCGGTCAAGTATGGCCCGGTAACCGCGAATAAACCCATTTTCTTCCAGCCGTTGACGGCGCCGCGAACATTGCGACGGTGAAAGATGAACACGTTCTGACAAATCATTGTTCGTCAGTCGCGCATCTTCCTGCAAAAGCGCTAATATCTTGCGATCAAATTGGTCTACTAGCTTATCCATCGCCGTTATCTAACTTTATGTGCATGAAACATGCATGATTTCACCATCGAAGGCTGTCGAATGCAAGCACCATGCAACACCGGTGCGCTACAATGGTAAAAATGGTCCACGAGGCCACATTGATGATGGAGAACAAGCCATGGGTCCCTTCCCGCACGATGCGCCGCCAGCGAAAATAAGCGAAGCTAACCCGGCTGGTACCGACGGCTTCGAATTTGTCGAATTTGCCCATTCCGAACCAGAAAAGCTTGCCGAGTTGTTCACACGAATGGGCTATGTGCCTGTCGCAAAGCATCGCACGAAAAACATCACCGTTTGGCGTCAGGGTGATATCAACTACATCGTCAACGCCGAGCCCGGCTCTCATGCGATGAAGTTCGTCGACGAGCACGGACCATGTGCAGCCTCGATGGCATGGCGTGTCGTCAACGCAAAACAGGCGTTCGAGCACGCGGTTGCAAAGGGTGCTGAACCCTATGAAGGAAACGACAAAGCCCTCGATGTTCCGGCCATTGTCGGGATCGGCGGCTCGCTCCTTTATTTCATTGAAACCTATGGCGCCAAGGGTTCGGCCTACGATGCCGAATTCGAGTGGCTTGGTGCGCGTGATCCGAAACCGACAGGCGTCGGCTTCTACTATCTCGATCACCTCACCCACAATGTCTATCGCGGCAATATGGACAAGTGGTGGGCATTTTACCGTGACTTGTTCGGCTTCAAGCAAATCCATTATTTCGACATCGACGGACGCATTACCGGCCTGGTCAGCCGCGCCATTACATCACCTTGCGGCAAAATCCGCATTCCGTTGAATGAATCGAAGGACGAAACCAGCCAGATTGTCGAATACCTCAACAAATACAATGGCGAAGGCATCCAGCACATCGCGGTTGGAACGGACGGGATTTATGACGCAACCGACAAGCTCGCCCATAACGGCCTGAAATTCATGCCCGGTCCGCCGCAGACATATTATGAAAAGAGTCATGCACGCGTGAACGGCCATGATGAGCCGATCGACCGAATGAAAAAGCATGGCATCCTCATTGACGGTGAAGGGGTGGTCGATGGCGGGATGACCAAGATCCTGTTGCAGATATTCTCCAGAACCGTCATCGGCCCGATTTTCTTTGAATTCATTCAAAGGAAGGGCGACGAAGGTTTTGGTGAAGGCAACTTCCGCGCGCTCTTTGAATCGATCGAAGAGGACCAGATTCGCCGCGGTGCCATCAACGTTGACGCTGCCGAATAGCGTTTCCTTCGAGCGGCTTGCAGATCAGGCCGCTTTCAACGTTCGTATGGTTCGACTTTCTGTTCGATTGCACCGAAGATCGACCGGCCAGCCGTGTCCTTCATTTCAATGCGCACCTGATCGCCAAAGCGCAGGAATGGCGTCTTTGGCGCACCGCTTTCTATGGTCTCGACCATGCGTAACTCGGCAATGCAGGAATAACCAGCGCCACCTTCGCTCACCGGCTTGCCGGGGCCACCATCCAGTTTGTTTGAAACCGTTCCTGAGCCGATAATGGTTCCCGCCGACAGGGGGCGCGTTTTGGCCGCGTGGGCGATCAGCGTCGGAAAATCGAACGTCATATCAACACCGGCATTGGCCCGGCCGAAGGACTTGCCATTCAGGTCTACCAGTAGTGGCAGGCAGACCTTGGCGCCATCCCATGCGTCTGCCAATTCGTCGGGCGTGACAGTGACCGGCGAGAAGGCAGATGACGGTTTTGATTGGAAGAACCCGAACCCCTTGCCCAACTCGTTTGGAATCAACCCGCGCAATGAAACGTCGTTGACCAGCATGATGAGGCGGATAGCGTCTCGCGCTTCATTCGTGCTTGCACCCATTGCCACATCGTCAACAATAACGGCAACTTCGGCCTCCATGTCGATGCCATAGCTCTCATCAGCCATACGGATGTTTTCGCGCGGCGCAATGAAGGTGTCCGAGCCACCTTGATATATCAGCGGATCACTCCAGAAACTGTCGGGCATTTCTGCCTTGCGCGCCTTGCGTACCAATTCGACGTGATTGACATAGGCCGAACCGTCCGCCCATTGATAGGCACGTGGCAATGGTGAATGCGCGTCATGCTCATGAAAGCGGCTCGACGGCACCGAGCCGCTCTCCAGCGATTCAGCCAGCGTAATCAGATGTGGCGCAATTCTCGCCCAGTCATCCAGTGCAGCCTGCAAAGTGCGCGCCAGGAAGGAGGCATCCGTACATCGGGTGAGATCGCGTGAAACCACAACCAGCTTCCCGTCACGTGAGCCATCCTTCAATGAGGCAAGTTTCATGCGGTTTCCTCTTCCTGCGCGAGATCCAGCGCCAATTGGCACGACAAGTCCGTCGCGTGCGATCGTCAAGGCACCTGACCACGATTTTCTCACCACCGCTACCCAGTCGGCTTCAGAGATTTTGAAGTCATCTGCGGGGATGAGATGATTGAGCACCAGCCGCTTGACTTGGGCAGCGGTGGCAATGCGCCCGGCATCATCCGCAAAGGTGTGGCTTGCAAGCAAATGCTCTTTCAACCGCGCACCATTGCCGGTTCTGGCGACAAGTCGCTCTATGCCCTGTTCCAGCATCGCTTCGTGAACAAGAATATCTGCTTCGGCAGCAAAATCTGCCAGTGGCGGAAAATATGCCGTGTCGGACGAGAACACGATGCTTTGTTTCTCATGCTCGAACCGCAGCGCGAAACAATCGACGACTGGCGGATGGTCAACGCGCAACGCAGATACCACAAGCCCCCCGCCCTGCATCACATGGCCCTCGCCAAACTCCTTCACATCGACCAGCGCACGGATATCGGGGCGTCCCTCATCGGCAATGCGTGTGTCGATGTCGTAAGCCATCGCTTCAACGAACTTTTCCCAATAATCCGCGGTTCCGGCAGGTCCGAATATTGCGACCCTTGTTGCCAATCCGGCTGTCCACGCCGTGTGAACAAGAGGACCAAGTTCAAGAAAATGATCGGAATGCAGATGCGTGATAAAAATGAGATCGAGTGTCTTGAGGTCAAGGCCACAATCAACCAGGCCGCGCGTTACCCCTAGCCCGCAGTCGATGACAATCTTGCGCCCACCAAATTCCAGCAGTGAAGAACTTGGCCAAGGGCCTCCGGGTCTGAGAGCCGGACCGCCTTTCGAGCCAAGCAGGACAAGCCGATCCATCGTTTGTTTGATACTCAAGACCAATCACCTTCAACTGTTCCGTTGAAACGCTTTTTCAGGTCCTTCCAGCAATCAATGTAGTCAGCTTGCAAGGTTGGCAATCCAGCACCATAGCGCGTCAACATTTGCGGAAACCGCGTCTCGAACATGAATGCCATCGTGTCATCCAGCTTTTGCGGCTTCAGCTCGGTATTTGATGCCTTTTCGAAACCAGGCGCATCCGGTCCATGTGCCAGCATCATATTGTGCAGGCTCATTCCACCCGGCGCGAAGCCCTCTTCCTTGGCATCATATTGCCCATGAACAAGCCCCATGAACTCGCTCATGATGTTGCGGTGATACCAGGGTGGACGGAACGTATTTTCCGCCACCAGCCATCGCGGAGGAAAGATAACGAAGTCGATATTGGCCGTACCATCTTCGCCGCTTGGCGCTGTAAGGACCGTGAAAATCGACGGATCAGGATGATCAAACAGAATTGCACCAACAGGAGAAAATGTAGCAAGATCATATTTGTACGGAGCATAGTTACCATGCCACGCAACCACATCGAGTGGCGACTGAGCAAGGTCGCAAACGTGGAAAGCGCCGCACCATTTGACGATCAGGCGGCATGGCGTTTCCTTGTCCTCAAACCATGCGCAGGGCGTCTTGAAGTCACGCGCATTGGCCAGGCAGTTGGCGCCGATGGGTCCGCGGTCCGGCATGGTGAATTTGGCGCCATAATTTTCGCAGACATAGCCTCGAACTTCGGCATCGATCAGTTCGACCTTGAATACCAGGCCGCGCGGAAGAAGCGCGATTTCACCCGGCGACAGTTCGATCACCCCCATTTCGGTGACGAAATTCAACCGGCCCACCTGCGGCACAATGAGAAGCTCACCGTCCGCATTAAAGAAGTGGTCGTCCACCATCGAGCGATTTGCAACATAGATATGTGCCGCCATGCCGGATTGACCAAGTGCATCGCCAGCCGTGGTGATCGAGCGCATCCCGGCAATGAAATCGGTGGGTTCATCGGGCATTGGCACCGGGTTCCACCGATATTGGCCAAGCGCCAACTCATGATCTCCAATGTTTGGCGCAGTCTTCCAATGCGGGAAATCCGCGCTCTTGAAACGCCCCGTATGCTTTACGCTGGGGCGAATTCGGTAAAGCCACGAACGTTCATTGGTGCCGCGCGGTGCAGTGAATGGCGAGCCGGAAAGCTGCTCGGCATATAGCCCGTATGCAGGCTTTTGCGGTGAGTTTCGCCCCTGAGGCAGTGCGCCTGGCAAGGTCTCCGTTTCGAAATCGTTGCCGAAGCCGGGCATATACTGAAAAGTCATGACGACCATCCCGATTGACCAAGATGGTTTCATTTGTAACCATCTATTTTGTAACTATCAACTGACGGATTGTATCCAATCCCGCTGAGGATCAGATGACTTCACAACGCCTTGAACTGGAAGCCTTCCTTCCATACCGCCTCTACCATCTGGCGGATCTCATGAGCCGTGAATTCAGCAAGGTTTACAAGGATCGCTTCGGACTGACGCGTCCGGAGTGGCGAACGCTCGCCGGTCTTGGCCAACATGGTGCAATGACCGCGACCACTCTTGGGCAGCAATCAGCCATGCACAAGACAATGGTATCGCGCGCTGTTGCCGAGCTTGAGCGGCGCAGATGGCTCACCCGAAAGCAAGATTTGGAGGATCGCCGCACCGAACACCTTGCGCTTACCAAGGCAGGACTTGCTGCCTACAGCGAGATGGTGCCTCTTGCCAAAGCATTCGAGACAAAATTGCTGGCGCGACTAAGTAGCTCTGACGTCGCGCAGATCATGGCTGGATTGACGGCATTGGAATCCGGCCTGAACGGCAGCACCGGTGACGCTACACCATCACCAATCCATGACAACCTTGCCTGAATCTCCGCTTTTCATGGCCTCAAAGCCCGAAATATAATCATCAATACCGATGCGATGCGTAATCAGGCCGGTGACATTGAGCGGCCCCTGCACAAGAGCGATCATCTTGTACCAGGTCTCGAACATCTCGCGGCCATAGATGCCCTTCAGATGCAGCATCTTGAAGATCACCTTGTTCCATTCGATTTCAAAACCCGTCGGCGCGATACCCAAAATGGCAATCTTGCCACCATTGTTCATGGTATCGATCATGTCGCGAAAGGCTGGCGCGGCGCCTGACATTTCAAGGCCGACATCGAAGCCTTCGGTAAGGCCAAGGCCGGGCATTACGTCACGCAATTTTTCTTTTGATGCGTCTACCACATGCTGAACACCGAGCTTTTTGGCCAATGCCAAACGTATCGGGTTGATATCCGTGATGACCACTTTGCGCGCCCCCACACACTGGGCAACCAAAGCTCCCATAATACCGATGGGTCCTGCTCCGGTTACCAGCACATCCTCTCCAACCAGATCGAATGACAGCGCCGTGTGAACCGCATTTCCGAGTGGGTCAAAGATCGCGGCGATCTCATCGGGCACATCATCGGGGATCGGCACGACATTATGTTGAGGGATTGCAAGAAACTCGGCGAAAGCACCCGGTCGATTGACGCCGACACCAAGTGTATTTCGGCAAAGATGCCCCCTGCCCGCCCTGCAATTGCGACAATGCCCACACACAATATGGCCTTCGCCGGACACACGCTGACCGATCTTGTACTCAGCAACAGCAGCACCGAAATCGGCGACCGTTCCAACAAATTCATGCCCCGTGACCATGGGCACTGGAACGGTCTTTTGCGCCCATTGATCCCAATTATAGATGTGAACGTCAGTGCCGCAGATCGCCGTCTTTTTCACTTTGATAAGGACGTCATTCGGGCCAATCTCCGGAACCGGAACCTGTTCCATCCAAATGCCCGGCTCTGCTTTAGTCTTGACCAGTGCCCGCATCATGTTGGACATATTATTGCCTCTTTAACCCATTGAATTTTAATATAATCAGGAAATCATGCCGAGTTCACGACCTACCGTCCCGAACGCCTCGATAGCCCGATCAATATCGGCACTGGTATGTGCAGCCGACATTTGCGTTCTGATACGCGCTTGCCCCTTCGGCACGACAGGAAACGAAAAACCGATAACGTAGATACCGCGCTTCAGCATCCGTGCCGCCATCTCCTGCGCCAATGTTGCGTCACCCAGCATCACCGGAATGATTGGATGATCAGCCCCGGCAAGGTTGAAGCCGAGCTTGCCCATGCCTTGCCTGAAGCGTGAAGCATTGTCATAAAGCTTTCGCCGCAGTTCGCTACCGTCGGCAATCAAGTCGAGCACGCGAAGCGATGCACTGGCGATTGTCGGCATCAGCGTGTTTGAAAACAAATATGGTCTGGAACGTTGCCGCAACCAATCGACGACCGGCTTCTTGCCCGCGGTGTATCCACCTGAAGCGCCACCCAAGGCTTTACCAAGCGTACCGGTAAGAATGTCGACCCGCCCTTCAACACCACAATATTCCACTGATCCACGACCGTTTTGTCCGACAAAGCCGACCGCGTGACTATCGTCCACCATCACCATCGCATCATATTTTTCAGCCAGGTCGCATACGCCTTGCAAATTGGCGATGATGCCATCCATCGAGAAAACACCATCCGTTGCGATGAGTTTGAACCGGCTTTCCCCAGCCTTCTTCAATTCTTCCTCAAGAGCCGCCATGTCATTGTTTGCGTAGCGGAATCGCTTGGCTTTCGACAGGCGTACCCCGTCGATAATCGAAGCGTGGTTCAGCGCATCAGAGATGATTGCGTCATCTTCTCCAAGCAGTGTCTCGAATAACCCACCATTGGCATCGAAGCACGAGCCATAAAGGATCGTATCCTCCATACGCAGGAACTGCGATATTCGCGCCTCCAGTTCCTTGTGTTCTTCCTGTGTGCCACAGATGAAACGAACCGACGCCATGCCATAACCATAGCGATCGAGTGCCTTTTTTGCCGCGTCACGCAACTCTGCGCTGTCGGCAAGTCCCAGATAGTTATTGGCACAAAAATTCAACACTTTCTCGCCACCAACCTCTATCTCGGCTGACTGGGTCGAGGTGATCACGCGTTCAGATTTGTAAAGCCCTGCGGCTCTCAATTCATCGAGTTCGCTGGCGAGGTGAGATAGAAATGCCGTTGTCATGTTTCAATTCCGTTATCTTGGTCTAACTGTCGCGCCCACGCCGTCAAAAATCCAATGCAAATGCGACATGCGTCGCAATGTCGGCGTGAAATCCGGTGATGTAAATGGACAGCCCCTGAGCTTCAGGCAAAACTGGATAAGTGGCAAGATCATCTTGGGCAAGAATGATGAAAATTGATTCTAATACAGAAAGGTCGCGGCAACCAATTAGTTAGTTATAACATACTAAAAGGAGTATATTTCCTACAATATTCAAGCTGTTAACCCCTTCTCGGGCACGATGCCGGTTCGCGGAGTCCACGTAGCCAGGGGCCAACATCGAGAATGACTCAATATCCGGCACAGTTTGTATCTGGCAGGTTCATCTTCCTGATAAAGGGAGCGTATTGGATTGCGCTGCTTCTGATAGCCGCGATGGCGCTCGCCGCTTTCCTGTTGCTTCAGCAGGTGATGACGGCTCAACAGCATGACAAGCAACTGTTTGATCTTGTCTCCACGCAAAAGGCACTTTCACAGCGCATCGTCTTTCTCGCCGGAGCGGCTGAAACAGCCCCGCCAGAAACGCAACCAGATCTCGTTAGCGAGTTGAAGTCCGCGACCGATCGATTTGAGAAGAACTATGATCGCCTACTTGAGAAAACCGCTGCCGATCCCACTTCACCTACCCGGTTCGATCCTCAATCGGTCAATAGCGTATTTTTTTCAAGACCCTATCATCTTGACTATTTCTCGGTGAACCTCGCCGCGACTGGATGGCGGTTGGTTTCGGCAATGGAAGCGAGCCTGAACAAAGATCGGCCAGGCGCTGAATACAAAGGTGGCAGTGGCACTGTTCCATTAGATGGAAAAGTAGCAAACGCCACCCTCTCCGGCTACGCCGCGCTGGAACGGCGCATTGGCGCGCTGGCAACCCAGCGATCAGAGGCCCTGCTGGCTCTGCATCGCAAGCTGTTCTTTTCTACGATCGGCGTGATTTTTCTGACGGCATTGTTCATTTTCCGCCCAATGTCCAATGCGATATTGCGCAAGACACATGAGCTGGTCGATGCCCGAAATTCCATGGCCTTCATTGCTGTACATGACGGGCTGACAGGTCTGCACAACCGCAGCTTTTTGAAAGACCATTTTGATACGCTGATTCAAGGGGCAAAACGGCGCAGAGAACGCATCGCTGTCATTCAATTCGATCTTGATCGCTTCAAGCAGATCAATGACACGCTTGGTCATGCTGCTGGCGATTACGTGCTGGTCGTGACCGCGCAGCGAATGCGCGAGGTTTGCCGTGCATCTGACATTTGCGTGCGGCTCGGCGGAGATGAATTCGTCATGGTGCTCAACGCTGCCGGCGATACACGAGATATCGATATGGTCGCCAGCCGAATACTCACCAAGATCAATGAAGCTGTGTCATTTCAGGGAACAACGATTTTTCCCGGTGCCAGCGCAGGCATTGCCGTCTATCCCATCGATGCCGATAGCGCCCAGGATTTGCTGGTACATGCAGACCTTGCGCTCTATTCCGCCAAAAATCAGGGTGGTGGTACATTTTCATTCTTCTCGGAGGAGTTGCGGCTCGAACTTGAACGGCGAAAACAACTCGAAAATGACATCAGACTTGCCATCATCGAAGAAGCATTCGAGGTTTATTTCCAACCCCAGGTCTCGCTTGCCGACGGTACAATCACTGGTGTCGAGGCTTTGGTGCGCTGGAATCATCCGACACGGGGCATGATATCGCCGGGCGAATTCATCCCGGTTGCAGAAAAATGTAGTGTCATGGCTGGCATTGGCCGCATCGTCATCAACAAGGCGCTCAGCGAAGCCGCAAACTGGTATCGAGCTGGAATTCCCTTCGGCCGCCTCGCCGTCAACGTGTCGGGAGGCGAATTGCGTGAGCACGACTTCGACACCTTCCTGTTTGAAACGCTGGAACGAACCGGGTTGCCGCCAGAAAAACTCTCGTTGGAGATTGTTGAATCGGTAATTCTTGATGACGAAAAAACCGGCATCGCATCCAAATTACGGCAAATACGCGCAGCCGGGATACATCTTGAGCTGGATGATTTTGGAACCGGCTATGCGTCCCTCAGCCACGTCAACCCAAATGAGATAGACCGCCTGAAGATAGATCGTCGCTTTGTGCACAACATCAACGGCAATGACGACAACACGAAAATCGTTCGTGCGATTACCGAACTAGCTCGTGGATTGGGTATTTCTATCGTCGCGGAAGGTGCTGAGACCGAAGCCGAACTGGATACGCTGATGGCCATTGGTTGCGACCAGGTGCAAGGCTATTCCATCGCTTATCCGATGCCAAATGAACAGGCACGCGACTGGTTGGTTTCCCGCCGCTCAAAGAAACCGAAATTGAGAGTGTTGCAAGGACGAAGGGCTTGATTTGATCGGCCCAATGACCGAGAGGGCGAACGGGAAACTGTCGTCTTGATGGGTATTCCATCTATGAAATCACTATGACAATGCGCCGAGTTGTTCTATTGGCGGTGCGCACCACCTCTCATTATTTCAGTTCAAAAGCATCCGATGACACAAAGCGAACACCTCACCCAACTTGGTTCCAATGTCGAGTTGCCAAGCGGTCCTGATCAGGCGACCTTGGAAACCGTCCCCTTCACGCCGAGCGACGGACCACCCGCAATCGTGCGTTTCACCTGCCCCGAATTCACCTCTTTGTGCCCGGTCACTGGTCAACCCGATTTCGCCCACATTGTCATCGACTACGCTCCCAAAGCATTTCTTGTCGAATCGAAATCTCTCAAGCTTTTCATGACTTCATTTCGCAATCATGGCGCGTTCCATGAAGATTGCACCGTGATGATTGCGAAGCGCATCGTGAAAGCAACCAGTCCGATATGGCTGCGCATCGGCGGATATTGGTTTCCGCGTGGCGGTATTCCGATCGACGTGTTCTGGCAGACAGGAAAACCACCGGAAAACGCATGGATTCCCGATAGCGGTGTCACGCCCTATCGAGGAAGAGGCTAGATCACGATAGGTCTGGTTCAAATCGATCTGAAGTCATGATCGAGATCGATGCCGATAGAGCAATTCCAGAAAATTCCGCTTATCGGAACCAGAAAACCCGGGAAAATAATCAAAACGGGCGACGATGCTGACTTGCTCTATTTGACCGTGGGCGAGATCCATATAGAATGGTTTCATGCCGATCCGCCACCTTTCAGAAACGATGATCAACCAGATCGCGGCCGGCGAGGTCATCGAGCGTCCGGCAAGTGTTGTCAAGGAGTTGGTCGAAAACGCCCTCGACGCGGGTGCATCACGCATCGAGATTGTCACCGGCGGTGGCGGCCTCAACCTGATACGTGTCACCGATGACGGCCTTGGCATTCCAGCAGAAGAACTTGAACTTGCAGTTGCACGTCATTGCACGTCCAAGCTTTCTGAGGATATTCACGACATTCGCACCCTTGGTTTTCGCGGCGAAGCGTTGCCGTCCATAGGTTCGGTGGCGCGCCTTTCGATCCGCTCACGCACAGCATCGAGTGACAGTGCCTCCGAGATTGGCATCGAGGGCGGAAAGCTCTCGTCCATCCGGCCCGCAGCGGCCAATCGTGGCACAGCGGTCGAGGTGCGTGATCTGTTTTTCGCAACGCCCGCCCGTTTGAAATTCATGAAAAGCGAGCGCGCCGAAACGGCAGCCACCAGTGATATCGTCAAACGCATCGCCATCGCCTTCCCGCAAGTGCGTTTCACATTGACCGGCGCTGACCGCACCACATTGGAACTTGCCGCAACAGACACCACCAATGAGGGGATGCTGCGTCGCATCGCGCAGGTGATGGGCACGGACTTTCCAAAAAATTCAATTGTCATCGATGCCGAGCGCGAGGGAGTTCGCCTTACCGGCCACGTTTCAATCCCCTCGTTCACGCGTGGCAACGCACTAAATCAATATACCTACGTGAACGGGCGTCCGGTTCGCGACAAACTGATCGCTGGTGCCATACGTGGCGCATTTTCGGATGTGTTGCCGCGTGAACGCCACGCCGTGAGCGTTCTGTTTCTGGAAATTGATCCGGCAAACGTGGATGTCAATGTTCATCCTGCCAAGGCCGACGTGCGGTTCCGCGATCCCGGATTGGTCAGGGGCTTGTTCGTCGGCTCAATCCGCCAAACGCTTGCCAGCGCCGGCATCCGATCCGCCACGACAGGTGCTACCGGGATGGTGGCCGCATTCCAACCCGGTGGCACAGAATATGCGCGAACAGGTGCTGCCAATTTCAATCAAACACATCACGGCTCGTCATCAGCATCTGGTCCGGTCGGATTTGATGCGTTCAACTCGTCACAAAGACCATTGCATATGGGGTTTCGTGAAAGCCCACAGGAAGCCTTTGGCACGAGTGCGGACGCGCGCGCTGGTCTCTATGAAATGTCTGAAACATTGCTCCAGACACAATTGGGTGCGGCCCGGGCGCAGATTCATGAAAATTACATCGTCGCGCAAACCACCGACTCGCTGATCATCGTCGACCAACACGCGGCACATGAGCGGTTAGTCTATGAAACCCTCAAGAACGCGCTTCATGCAAAACCTGTCGCGTCTCAAATGCTGCTTCTGCCGGAAATTGTCGACCTCAGCGAAGATGACGCAGATCGTCTTGCCATGCATTCGCCGATGCTTGCGCAGTTTGGTTTGGGCATCGAGCGTTTCGGCCCTGGTGCCATTGCGGTTCGCGAAACACCGTCGATGCTGGGCGAAGTGGATGTGCAGCAACTCATACGCGATCTTGCCGATGAAATTGCCGACAACGATACCGCTGACACATTGAAGGATCGGCTGCATTACATAGCTGCGACTATGGCCTGCCACGGCTCGGTACGCTCCGGCCGTTTGTTGAAACCGGATGAGATGAACGCGCTGCTGCGCCAGATGGAAGCCACGCCCGGTTCTGGCACCTGCAACCACGGCCGTCCAACCTATATCGAGCTAAAACTCTCAGATATCGAGAAGTTGTTTGGCCGACGTTGAGATCAATGTTTCGATAACTCGCGCCATGCGCGCCGTTCATTCTCACACATGAACTGCCCCACAGATCTGCTTGGCGCTTGACCTGAACCGGATTTGTGCCGATGACATATTGATGAACACAGGTATTCTCAGATGATGAACCGCTTTGAAGGCCCTGCCGGCAGGGAAGCTCGCGTCCGTTATCTCGACGGCGATTTTCAGGTGACCAGCCCCGGCTCAATCGTGCGCTGCGCTGTGACCGGCGAGAGCATTGCGCTCGATGAACTCAAATATTGGAGTGTCGAACGACAGGAAGCTTATGTGGATGCCGCGGTGTCTCTGAATCGCGAGATCGAAATGCATCCGCACTTGCGCAGCCGAAGTTAAGCGACGCTGTTTGCAATACGCTACTGCTTCAATTCAGCCATGTAGTTTGCGTTGTCTCCACGCATCCAATGTCTCATCAATGATCCGCAGGGGCGTCTGATCCAGATCGAATGATACGTCGATTTTCAACACTGTCAGGCGATCGAGAAAATCCTGCGATGCCGCGCCGTGGCGCAGTCTGGCCGCATCCTTTTCCGTCGTTATCAAATCAAGACCAGCCGTGTCAGCCGTCAACATCAAATCATGCAGCTCGTCTTCGGCATAGAAGTGATGATCGGGGAACGCGCGCGTATGCGCAACCGTACCTCCAACTGAGGCAACCGTACTGAAAAATTTGTCCGGATGGCCAATGCCCGAAAATGCCAGAAATTGTCTTCCTGCGTGTGCTTTCGCGCCAAGTGGACGTGTGTGTGCCTCGAATATGGGTCTACCTGCACGCGCCACCTGACGAATAACAGCGTCGGCGGCTGTGCCCTCACCAATTTTCAACAATGCCGTGGTGTAGACCAATTGATCTACAATCTTTGCTCTCAGCGGTCCGCCGGGAATGACGCGCCCATTTCCCACACCATAACGGGCATCAATGACGATCAAGGCATAGTCGATGTGAATGCGCGCACTTTGAAAACCGTCGTCCATGATGAGGAAATCGCACCCATGTTCTTCCAGTAAGAGCCGCGCACCGGCGGCCCTGTTGGGCGTCACCGCCACCGGTGCGTGTTCAGCCAGCAGCAGCGGCTCATCACCCACATGTTTGGCGCTGTCGTGATCGGGATCGACGATATGCGGTTGGCTAAAGCCTCCGCCATGCCCGCGCGAAAGAATCCCGGGATTGAGGCGCATTCGTTTCGCTTGCTTGGCCAGAGTGATCGCAACTGGCGTCTTGCCAGTTCCCCCAACTGTAAAATTCCCGATACACAAAACGGGCGCGCCTATCATTTCGCGACGCGCCGATTGCATCATCCGCCCGGCAACCCGAGCATAGAGTGCTGAAAAGGGCGCAAGTGAAAACGAGCGCCAGTCGGGCGCATCCCACCAGAAGGGCGGTGCCTCGCTCGCCATATCAGTTTTCGTCCGCGCGCTTCAATCGCGCTTTCACGACAAGCGGCTGGATATAGGGACCAAGAGATTTCAAGGTACAGGCAAGGGCACCACGCATGTCGTCAATCGTCGCCGCCGCCGCCGCCATCATATCGCGGCGGGCAACCTCATTGGTCAGAAGATAATTGACGGCACCGGCCAGCATATCCCGGTCACGCACCAGTTTCGCGCCACCCTTGTCGAGCAGGCGTTGATAGGAATCGCGAAAATTCTGGACATTGCGGCCAGCAAGAACCGCTGTATCAAGCATCGCAGGTTCAAGTGGATTTTGCCCGCCTGTCGAAGTCAATGAACGACCGACAAACGCAATCTCCGTAAGCCTGAGATAAAGCCCCATCTCGCCAATCGTATCGCCCAGCAGAATATCGATATCATTCGTCAATATTGTGCCAGCGCTACGACGTGCAACTTTCAACCCCATCCCGTTCATCTGCTCGGCAAGCGCATGGGCTCGATCAGGATGGCGCGGCACGATGATTGTCAACAGGCCCGGATGACGCGCACGAAGGGTCATATGCACCTCGGCAGCCATCACCTCTTCACCCTCATGGGTCGAAACCGCACCCCATGTCGGGCGCTCGCCAATTTGGCGTTTCAGCGTGTGAAGCACTTTCTCATCTGCCGGCGGCGGTGCCGTATCGACCTTTAGATTACCAGACACGGTGACCGGGCGTGCGCCAAGTGCGCGGAAACGCTCTCCATCGACTTCAGATTGCGCGATCACATGTGCAAGGTTTTCAAACAAGGCTTCGGCAAGGTTTTCACGCTTTTGCCATGAAGCGAATGACCTGTCGGAAAGCCGTCCATTCACCAGAACTTGCGGCACCCTGCGTGCGCCAAGTTCAAGGATGGTGATTGGCCATATTTCAGATTCCGCAATGATTGCCAGATCCGGCTTCCAATGACTGAGAAATCGGCTGACCGCAGGCTTTAGGTCAAGCGGAACATATTGGTGGATCACGCGATCCGACAGACGCTCATGCACAACCTTGGCAGAGGTGACGGTGCCAGTTGTAAGAACGATATTGACGCCGTAATCGAGAATATTCTCCACCAATGGAATGACAGCAATGGTTTCGCCGACACTAGCCGCGTGAACCCAAATGAGCGGTCCTTCCGGCCGTTCTCGCCCGGCAATGCCATAACGCTCGCGAACACGCCCCCGATCTTCCTTTCCCCGGGAAGCGCGCCATGCAACATAGGGCCCAAGCAGAGGATAAGCTGCCGCGCCGAGATAGCGATACAACGACAATACCAATCGCGCGCCCCGCTCGCTCATCGGTGGCCGTCGACCAATTGGTGAGCTTGAACCGTGGCCGCATTCAGCGAGGTCGTAAGTTCCAGCCGCTTGCGTTCCATCTCGGCCTCGTCAGCATCCGCGGCCACAAATACCGGTGTGCCCATGACGATTGATGAATGCCCGAACGGCAGGTTGATCGTCGTCTTGTCCCAACTTTTTTCCAGAATTTTGCGGCGGCTGGTAGCAATGGCAGCCGGTAAAATCGGGCGGCCGGACAAGCGGGCCAGCAAGACAATGCCCATACCCGCATCACGCGGTGTCCCATGAGGAATATCCGCAATCATTGCGACATTCTTATCCGCAACGAGAGATTTCTTGAGAGCGATAAGTGCCTTGGCTCCCCCTTGTCGAGATGGCGGGCATTGTCTCGCCCCCGGAACCCCTCACCGCCTCTATCCCGAATTTCTCGATAACCAGCGCATTTATCTCGGCATCGGCGCTACGTGAAACCATAGCCACCAGCGGCCTGCCCTTCGGATAGAAGACAGGTGCCAACAGATGTTGGCCATGCCAAAGCGCAACGATGCCAGGCTCCAGTTTCGCATATTCGCCACCTGCGATCATGGAAGACCCGGGAACCAGTGGATTTGTCAAGCGTATGAAACGCAGCACCAGCGTCAAAAGATTTGCGATTGCCCCTTTGACGAATCGCGACTGCGCCAGGGGTTGGCGAATTTTTCGCCAAAAACGCTTCAATGCGCCGTTTCGCTTTTTGTCGAGCACGGGATTATCCGCCCCTGATGCTGCCATTTCCTGCTTCATTTTCAATCGTCTGCCTTACCGTCCGGATCAAGCAGCCGATGCAGATGGACCACGAAATAGCGCATATGTGCGTTGTCGACACTCGCTTGTGCCTTGGCTTTCCACGCTGCATGTGCTGTTTTATAGTCAGGATAGACTCCGACGATATCGAGCGCATCCAGATCGCGAAACTCCGTTCCTCCAAGTTGCGTCAACTCGCCACCAAGCACCAGATGCAGAAGCTGCTGCTTTCCTTCGTTCGTGCTCATCGTCATCCTTTGAAAACAATAGTTTAGCTGAATTTCCAGAGTTTATTGTGTATCAGTTCACGAGGCTTCGCTGGTTTTCAAACCCGCTGCACACTGCCCGCATAGCGACAATCAGCGGACCCTAAACTGAAGCCGTAAACATTTACACCTTCGTGCGCGCTTTCAGCCTTCATTCTCAGAGAGCACACCAGTCAGTATT
Organism: Mesorhizobium sp. G2-6-1; assembly: GCF_055809095.1. NCBI lineage: Bacteria > Pseudomonadati > Pseudomonadota > Alphaproteobacteria > Hyphomicrobiales > Phyllobacteriaceae > Mesorhizobium > Mesorhizobium sp. G2-6-1. The sequence goes on along the minus strand of NZ_CM147896.1, from coordinate 3,544,937 downwards.
TCGACCAATTTTCCACTTCCTGCGGCCAATGCACCGTGACGTGTTGCGTCAGTGGCATATAGCGGTCTTGCACCTTTGTCATTGAACAGACTGCCGCCTGCCTCCTGTAATATGAGATCGGCGGCGGCCAAGTCCCAATCATGAGAATTCGGCTTGACGAAACTTGCATTTATGACGCCGCTGGCAATCAGCGCAATCCTGTATGCAAGTGACGGGACATAGGCCACAGTCTTCATCTGGCTTTGCAGAGTGGCAGGCAGTCGATCAATGAGAGTTTTGGGCCCGGCGATCTTCGGTTTCTCGCTCGTCTCACCAACACTTATCTTTGCACCGTTCAGGAATGCACCGCTGCCTTTTGCTGCCCAGTAGGTTTCCTGCTTTGCCGGACATTCAAGCACGCCAGCCAGAGAGTTACCATTTTCGACCACAGCAACGCTGACACACCATGTCGGCTTGCCCGCCAGAAATGCGCGCGTTCCATCAATCGGGTCGACAACAAAGGTGCGCCGTGCTGTCAGACGAGCCAGATCATCTGTCGTTTCTTCCGAGAGCCAGCCATAGTCCGGCCTGTTCTTCAAGAGCGTCTCTTGCAAGAAATTATTGGCAGCATAGTCCGCCTCGCTCACCGGCGAGGTGCCGCCCTTCATCCATACTTCGGGGTTTTTGTCGAAGTAGCGCATGGCAATGCGGCCCGCCTCGCCTGCGGCCTCACGCAAAAGCGCAAGGTCATCTTCCACGGAGTTCTGGCTGGCTACGTCAGTTGCCGGCAAGGGTCATTCCTTCAATCAACAATGTTGGTGCCGCTGTTCCGAAATTCCGATCAAGATCACTTGCAGGCACCATCTTGAGGAACATGTCCTTGAGGTTCGACGCTATCGTGACTTCGGACACCGGATAAGCCAGCGCGCCGTTCTCGATCCAGAATCCCGAAGCGCCACGGCTGTATTCGCCCGTTACCATATTGACGCCCTGCCCAAAAACTTCAGTCACGTAGAAGCCCGATTTGAGAGAAGCAATCAGTTCCTCGGGAGATTTGTCACCCGCTTCGATGGCAAGATTGGTCGATGAGGGCGACACCGAAGAACCCCCGCGCGACCCTCGCCCGTTGGTCGCAAGCCCAAGCTCGCGTGCCGAGGATGTCGACAAGAACCAATGGTTCAGCACACCCTTGTCGACCATATGCAATTTTTCTCCACCAACACCTTCGCCATCGAACGGGCGCGACGCCTGACCGCGCCGACGCAGCGGGTCGTCCGTGACGGTGATGGATGCCGTTGCAATTTGCTTTCCCATCATATCGCGCAGGAAACTCGTTTTGCGTGCAACGGCAGCACCATTGATCGCCCCGGCCAGATGCCCGGCAATGCCGCGTGCGACTCGCGGGTCGAATATCACATCGACCGATCCGGTCGCAGCCTTGCGCGCGCCTATGCGACGGACCGCACGTTCACCCGCCTTGCGCCCGATTGCCTCCGGCGCGTCGAGATCGGAAAAATGTTGGTGCGAGGAAAATTCATAGTCGCGCTCCATGCCGGTGCCCTCACCGGCAATGACACTCGTCGAGCATGAAAAGCGCGTCGCGCTATATTGACCGACAAAGCCATGTGACGTGGCAAGAACCAGACCTCCCATACCCGCACTGGCACCGCTGCCAGACGAATTGGTGACACCTTTTACCGCAAGGGCTGCCTCTTCAGCCGCAAGCGCATCTTCCTTCAGGCGATCAACCGGCACATGTGTGTCATCGAACAGATCGAGATCCTGAATTGATGTCGCCAGAAGTGTAGGATCGGCAAGTCCCTGAAAAGGATCTTCCGGCGATACTTTCGCCATCGCCACAGCGCGCTCGGCAAGCGCCATAGGATCTGAGGTGGCGGTCGCCGATACGCTGGCCACCCGGTTGCCTACAAAAACACGAAGCGCGACATCCTCACCTTCGGATGCCTCTGTGCTTTCGACCTTTCCCAGCCGCACGGAAACACTGGTGGAGCGTCCGCGCACCGTTACGGCATCGGCTGCATCCGCTCCGGCTCGCTTGGCGGCTTCAACCAGCGCCGCAACGCGATCGGTTAGTCTGGTAGCGTCTGGCATGGTCGCCATATTTGCAATCCTGTGGTTCAACTCGTCTGCAACGTGGATACTCCATGCACCATCTATTGTTCCAGCCTCGCCAGCGCAATGGGAGATGGGGTATTCGTGTGTTATCTGCTACACAGCATTCAGCTTCGACATCAATGAAAACCCACTGGGAAAACATAGTGGAGTAACGACCAATGGACAGACGCCAGTGACACCTTTCCATCTCGCTTTTGGGGTTGGCGACCTCGATGAAACCCGCAAATTCTACGGCGATGTGCTTGGTTGCACCATTGGTCGCTCATCCAAGACATGGGTCGACTTCGATCTCTATGGACATCAGATGTCGGCGCATTTGCGGCCACGAACCGATCAAACTCATCTTGATGGCAATGTCGATGGGGTTTCTGTCCCAATCCCGCATTTCGGCGCGGTGCTCTTGATGGATGACTGGAAAAAATTGGCTGCACGGCTCGATTCGCGTGACGATATCGACTGGCTTGAACGCCCGATGATCCGCTTCAAGGGCGAGCCCGGCGAACAGGCAACGCTGTTCATACGAGACCCTTCCGGCAATGCGCTGGAATTCAAGGGCTTTGTGTCATTGGAACAAGTTTTCGCGCACTGAAAACGCTCGGATTGGCCGAACTTCAGGTGTTTTGCCGCGCCTTCACTGCCGTCTCGACGGCACGCTTTACCTCGTCTTTCACAGTCACTGTTTCTGCCATTACCGCATCTATTTTCATGAAATCGAGAACGCGAAACCGTGAGACAGGCGGTCGGATCAGGATGTCAGGCTGACATTGGTGGAGTTTGTTGGTGATGATTGATTGCATCATCAATTGCGTTGCACCAAACATCAGGTCGACGGAGGTGGGCCGCTTGCCTTCGGCTGCGGTCGGGCCTCCCACCACATCAATGGCAATAACGATATCTGCATCGCGCTCGATCAGATCGAAAGGAACGGGATTATATATTCCCCCGTCAATCAGCAGACGTCCATCTCTTGTCACAGGGCGAAATACCGCTGGAATAGCAGCCGAAGCTGCAAGCGCGGAATGCAAATTTCCCTCGCCGAATACAGCAAGCTTGTGCCCAAAAAAGTCTGTAGCCGTCACCTTCAGCGGAATTTCAAGCGCCTCGAAGTCGAGAGGCACATCGACCGGTAAAAACGCCTTGAGAATACGCTCGACATTGAACTGACTGACACGCAAACCACCTTCCATCGCCTCGGAAAAACTTCCGGGGCGCGCACGCCACATTCGGCTGGCTACCTCGGTTCTGCGTGACAGGATCGAGCGCGTATGCTCGTGTATCGCCTTGCCAGTCATGCCCGCAGCCATGCCGGCACCCATTATTGCACCGATAGACGACCCGGCAATCGCAACAGGTTTTATACCGATCTCGTCGAGCGCCTCAATGACGTGAATATGGGCAAGTCCTCGCGCACCGCCGCCGCCAAAGGCTATCCCGAAAGTCGGGCTCATCCCTTGCCGCCATCTGCTTGTGCCGGTCCAACCACCATCACCGCCGGCTTGACGGAAAGAAGCTTTCTTGCCACTGCCTTGACCTGATCGAGCGTGACGCTGTTTATCAAATTGGTCCTTTGCTGCATGTAATCCTTGCCCAGCCTATCCACTTGAAGTTCGAGGAGTGTGCTGACAATCGCGCTGGACGAATCCAGATTGTTGATTGCATAAGCGCCAATTATATATTTTTTTGCGGCCGCCAACTCAGCCTCGGTTGGCCCTTCATCGGCCATTTTCCTGACAACATCGCGCACAACCTCAAGCGTTTTCGCTGCTCGATCCGAGCGCGTCGCTGTCGTTACGACAAGTGCAGAAGCGTGCTTGCGGTCAAGCAGCCCGGAACTGACACCATAGGCCAGCCCCTCTTTTCGCGCACCTCGTCGAACAAACGAGACGTGAATGTGCCACCGCCGAGAATTTGGTTCATCAATGCCGCGGCATAAAATTCGGGCGCAGCACGTTTGACACCCGGATAAGCCATCTGAATTGATGTTTGTGGCAAATCGTAATTCACCGCAAGTTCCTGCCCGAGTTTGAGATCGATATCACTGACCGGGCGAAGCGCCTGCTTTTTCGGCAAATTACCAAAAAGGCGATCAAGTTCGCGTTTCAGCGTCTTGGCGTCGATCGCGCCCACAACGGCAACATGCAGACCATCACGCGCAAAATTGGACTTGTGGAAAGCGCGCAGGTCATCGGCAGTAATCGTTGCTATGCTTTCTTTCGTACCTTCATCGGGGCGCGCATAGGGATGATTTCCGTAAATTGCGTGAAGCCATTTCCTTTCCGCAATCGTATTCGGGTCGCGTTCTCCCGCAATTATCCCTGACAGGATTTGCGCGCGAATCCTGTCGATCGGCGCCTGGTCGAAGCGTGGTTCTTCAACAGCCAGACGAAGCAATTCAAAAGCCTCGCGTTTCTGATCAGCGAGCATACGCATCGTTCCATAAACGCCATCGCGGCTTTCGCTAAAGCGCATTTCAGCACCAGCATCGTCAAGTTGCGTCTGAAACTCATCGCTATCGAGATCGCCAGCGCCTTCATCGAACAGACCGGTCATGAGATTGGCCGTGCCCTCCTTGCCGGGCTGGTCCTGCGTACTGCCACCGTCAAAGACAAAGCGTATGGAGATAATCGGCACCGAATAATCTTCCACCAACCAGGCAGTGATGCCCTTGTCGGATGTCACTTCCTGAATATCGACTGCCGCTCGAACAGTTGCGGCTGGCCACATCAAGAATATCACTGACAAGAGCAGGATCAGCTTCGGTGCAAGGAAGCGATTGCGGTACATTCTGGCGCTTTCCATCATGTCAGTTGGCAACCTTCATTTCGGGAAGCAGATATCCGGTAACGGAACGGCTCATGACAAGGTAGCGGGCTGCGGCAGCCTTGACTTGTTCAGCCGTCACCTTGCGAATACGGTCCGGCCATTCCTGCACATCATCAACCGAGCCACCCGTGGCAAGTGTACTGCCATAGATGTTTGCCATACTGGACTGTCGGTCGCGTGCGAAAATCATGGATCGCACAAAGCGTTTCTTGGCTTTTTCAAGCTCCGTATCAGTGACACCGCCATTGGCTATGCGAACGACTTCCGCATCCACCGCCACCTCGACCTGCGAAAGTTTGGCATCGCCTCGCGGTGCGCCATAAACAGAAAAACTCGTGGCATCCAGCATCGTACCGTTAAACGATGCTCCGGCACTGGCGGCGATGCCTTTTTTGACCACCAGTTCCTGATAAAGCCGGCTTCGGGTGCCGCCGCCCAGAATTTCCGCCAGAAGATCAAGTGCCTCGGCCTCTCCGGGCTTGGCCGTGTGGTAGGACGGAACGACCCATTGCGTGGAAAAGCTCGGCACGCCAACACGCGCATCGGTCAGCGTTACGGTGCGCCTGGTGTTCTGTTCCGGTTCGACCGGGCGTATCCGCGGCGGAAGATCAGGCCCACGCGCCAGCTTGCCATATGTCCGCTCGGCCATCTCTTTCACTTCATTCACCTCAACATCGCCAGCCACCACGAGGATTGCGTTATTGGGCGTGTAGTAACGGTCGTAAAAGGCTCTGGCGTCGGCCCGGTTCAATTGCTTCATTTCCTGCATCCAGCCGATAACCGGGATGCGATATGGTTGGTTTTGATAAAGGGTGGCGTTGACCTCTTCATCGAGCAGAGCGCCGGGACTGTTTTCAATGCGCGACCGGCGTTCTTCGAGAATCACGTCGCGTTCGGTTGCAATGACCTCATCGCTGAGAATGAGATTTCGCATCCGGTCAGCTTCAAACGCCATCATTTGCTCTAAAGCCTCAGGCGGAACGGTCTCATGAAAAGCGGTGTAATCATACGATGTGAACGCATTGTCGCTACCGCCAATGGCCGCAACTGCGCGATCAAATTCGCCTGCCGGATGATTTGTGGTTGCCTTGAACATCAAATGTTCAAAGAAATGAGCGATCCCTGATTTTCCGGGCGGTTCGTCGGCGCTGCCAACCTTGTACCACACCATATGCGTGACAATTGGCGCGCGATGATCCGGTATCACCACGATTTCCATACCGTTATCGAGCGTGAAATTCGAAACCTTCCAATCGTCGGAAGGCGCTTCAGCGTAAGCCCTGCCCCCAATCAATATAGCAAAGAACAAGAAAAAAGCCGTGCGCCATAGCCGGTCAATCTGAAAAATCATTAGCAAATCCGATATTGGTCATAGGCGCGACGATAGGCAGGCCGACGAGGCGAGCATAGTGAATTATTTGTCATCTGACGCTAAAAGACGGCGCAACTCAGGCGACTTCAATGAAACGCATCACCGTCTCACCATAGTTGCGCTCATCGAGCACGGTAAAACCGGGTCCAATTTCAAAGGCTGCCGATGCTGCCTCTTCAACCAGACATAGCGCTCCGGGAGCCAGCCATCCTCCGGCCTTTGCCGAGCGAAGTGCACGCTCACCCAGTCCGCGGCCATATGGTGGGTCGGCAAAGATCAACCCGAATGAGGAAAGCGTACCTGCCTCACCCAATGCCGTGGCGTCACGCCGAAATATTTTTGTGCGCCCGGTCAACGCGAAAGCTTCAACATTGTCACGAATGAGGCCGCGCCCCTCTGCCGATTCCTCGATGAACACGCCATAGGACGCGCCACGCGATAGAGCTTCCAACCCAAGTGCGCCCGTCCCGGCAAATAGATCAAGCACACGCGCGCCTTCCAGTCTGCCTGGAAAGCGGTGTGCCAGAACGTTGAAAACCGCCTCGCGCGTTCGGTCGGTTGTGGGCCTGATGGCATTGGTGCGTGGCGTTGCAAGAGGACGCCCACGAAAGTCTCCACCGACTATACGCATTTACCGCGCCTTTGGCCCTTTGCCTGGCCTTTTGCTGTGAGGTCGGTCACCGCCGCGCGGGCTGTCGCTCCGGGTTTTACTGGATGACCTGTCGTTGTGCGGTTTGGCGAACCTCTGCCTCTTGCTTTTTTCTCATCCGCCTCGGCCTTTTCAGCTTCTGCCCTGCCTTTGCCGATTGGTCGCGCGCCAGATGCCATCCACACGTTAGCCTTGCGTTGGCCCGGTGGTTCGATTGGCCGTTGCTCGCGTTCCGACTTTCTGGGACCGCGTTCACTCTTGCCGGTAAACTCAGCGCTTTGCGGCTTCGGGCCGCGCTCAGTCGAACCACGCTCGGGTTTGGTCGACAGTTTGCCAAGCGCTTCATTGCGACTGTTTTCACGATGCTTGCGCCGCTTTATCAGCCCGCCCTCACCGATCCGGCCGCGCTCGCCGTCACGCGTGGGTTTCAACGCAGCGGGCTCTCCCACACGCGGCTCTGTTCTGCGAACGGGCTTGTTGGAAAACGGCGTGGCAATGTCGGCGTCAAAATTTGCACCGGATTCTTCAACCAACCGCTCGCCCAATTGTTCGCGCAGCATGCGTCCCTTGACCTCAAGCACTTGACCTTCGCGCAGGTCGCTGAGCTGGAACGGACCATAGGAGATGCGTATCAACCGCGTCACGTCGAGACCGAGCGCACCGAGAATATTTCTCACTTCCCGGTTCTTGCCTTCGCGCAAGCCAAGTGTCAGCCAGGCATTGGAGCCTTGCTCACGGTCGAGCGTTGCCTCGATTGCACCGTAAAAAACACCGTCAACGGCGATACCTTCGCGAAGGCCCGTCAATGCGCTTTCCTCAATCTTGCCGTGAACGCGAACGCGGTAACGCCTTAGCCAGCCGGTCGCCGGCAATTCGAGAACGCGCGACAAGCCCCCGTCATTGGTGAGCAAAAGCAGGCCTTCGGTATTTATGTCCAGCCGCCCGATTGTCACCAGGCGCGGCAGTTCGGCTGGCAAGACATCGAAAACGGTCTTGCGGCCCTCCGGATCCCGATTGGTGGTGACGACACCTGCGGGCTTATGAAACAGGAAAAGTCTTGTCCGTTCGATCGGAGGGATTTCCATGCCATCCAGATGGATGATGTCGCTGGGCATGACGTTGAATGCTGGTGATGTCAGCGTCTTGTTATTGACCTTGACGCGCCCTGCCGCGATCAAATCTTCCGCATCGCGGCGTGAAGCAAGTCCGGCACGCGCCAGTCGCTTGGCAATGCGCTCGCCCGTCTCTTCAATGTCTTCCGTCACGCGGGCTCGCGGCTTGAAGTTGCTTTGTGCCGATTTGCCACCTTCAAAGTCGCGTCTGGGTGTATCAAAACGCTTCCCGCCTCGCGCATCCTCTCGGTCAGCGTCCCGGCCTTCGCGTGGCGCGAATGGCTTTCGCGAATCCTCGCGCTGTCCATAAGGTTTGGTTTGCGGCCTTGCATCCTTGTTGAAGGGACGGTCACTATCTTTGAAATCGCGTTTTGGCCGTTCGCCGGATGCAGCCGTCTTGAAAGGTTTTGAAAACGGCTTCTTCTTTCCACCGCTACCGGGTTTGCCGCTTTTGGAATCGCTGCCGTGCCCGGTTCGGGGGCCAGCCGATTTTGATTTCGGTTTGCGCTGAAATTTCGGTTCGTCGGTCATGTGGCGTTCGCTCGTTTGCGAGGCTAAATAACAGGATCGCCCTCGCGTAGCGAGAACAATATGGAAGGCAAAACAGTATGAAGCACCCTGACTTCATGGCTGCCGCACTCAAAGAGGCTGCGGCCGCCGCAAACCGTGGTGAAGTACCGGTCGGCGCGGTGGTCGTCGCAGGTGGAACGATCGTCGCCTCGGCCGGCAACCGCACACGCGAATTTTCCGACCCCACCGCTCACGCGGAAATTCTGGCAATTCGCGAAGCCTGCAACAAGCTCTCATCCGAGAGGCTGATCGACCATGATTTGTATGTCACGCTGGAACCTTGCACCATGTGCGCTGGCGCTATTTCTTTTGCCCGTCTTCGCAGGCTCTATTTTGGAGCATCCGACGAGAAAGGCGGTGCGGTTATCAGCGGTGCCCGGTTTTTTCCTCGCCGACCTGCCACCATGTCCCGGACATGTATGCCGGGATAGGCGAGAGCGAATCTGTTGCGATTCTGAAGGAATTTTTCCAGATTCGACGTGAAAACTAACTGAATTTCAGAAAAAAGAGCCTGAAATTTCTTTGAAAATCACGAATAAACGAAAGGAATGAGCGAAATAAACACAATCAGCCATTCACGGGCACCCATTCGCGGGCGATATGATCATCACCACGGAAGCCAGTCGAACATTCCGGATTTCCCGCCCTTTGCCTCAGCTTCTTTCTTCCGGCGCCGCTCTTTCTTGACCTCATCCTCGCCAATATCGTTCTTGGGAGCGGTATCGGCAGCTACACGATAAGTCAGAGGCGGTTCACTCAGATATTTTCGGTTCGTCGGATCGCCCTGCCTGCCATCGGCAAGTCTGCGATTTACTTCCGCCCGCCGTGCTCGCGCGCCACTGCCCGAATCTTCTGGCGACCATCTTGGAGGATGGCTGGAACCAGATTCCTTCAAGGCCTTGCGCACAGCCACAGGGTCTGTTTGCACATCGTCATCGATAATCTGCGGGCGGAAATTTACGCTGTCGAAACTTGCACTTGCCTCATTACGAAGACGCGCACGTTTCTGTTCAGGCGACTCCGGCCATTGATTGCTGGCCGTCTGGGTAATGCTATCCTGTGGAACAGGAAGAGATTCCTTCTGGCCCGGTGCCGGCGTTACCAACTCTGGACGCGGCTTGTAAGCGATCTTTTCTCGCTGCACCGGTTTGAAAGAAAAGGCGCTGCTCAAATCGCCAACCAGTTGCTCACCAGCCGTCTTGTCCGTGCCGTATGTCGGAGAACTGACACAGCCCGAAAGCGCCATGCCTGAAATGACAAGAGGCGCCATCCACGTCACGCGTGCATGATATCCCATGGTCTTGCCGAAAAGTTTCACTCTGGACAGCCCCTTGATCGCTACCGGCCAAAACTCCGGCGCTTGTCTTGATAACGCTCTTCTAACGGAAATCCGGCGAGAGTTTGTCCGTTGGAGTTTCGCGTGTTTACCTCAACCCTTCGAGAAGGGCAACGCACAGTCCGATTTCCACAAGACCGAACCGCGGCACGCCTTCGATTTGAACGTGTTGTTTCAGAGTTTCCCGATGGCCTGAAGTTCGTGCAAAACCATTGCGTCACGCGCGGAAACGTCGGGGAACGCGGCATCGCTGCCAACATCGTCGGTATATCGCCACGAACGCGCACATTTTTGCAGGCCCCGGTCGCCTGCCTTTTCGATAACGACGGCAATGCCTCTCACCTCATCCAGCACAAAAGCATCCGACGGCGGGTTCCTGTAGGAAAAATCCAGATCGCTGGTTATGCAGATCTCGGCCATATCCAGTCCTTCAATTGTCTCATCGAGCGACGAATCATCGAGATAGACAACAGGAACGGCTTCAAGCGATGAGCCAATGACTTTTGCAGCACGGGCAATTTCCAAGGCACCGGTCACGACGCGGCGTACTTGACGGATTTTCTTCCACTTGGCTGCCAGCGTCTCATTTTTCCACTCAGGCGGCACCGTGCGAAACTGTTCCAAATGCACCGAGATGGCTTCGTCATGGCGGGCAAGCCACGCCTCTTCCATTGTAAAGGGCAGCATTGGCGCAAGCCACGTAACCAAACAATCGAACAGATGGCGTACAACCTGCATTGCGGCCTTTCGCTTTACGCTCGACGGCGCGTCGCAGTAGAGTGAATCCTTGCGGATATCGAAATAGAAGGCTGAAAGTTCGACAACGGAGAAATCAAGCAGCGCGCGAGTGACGCGTTTGAAATCGAACGCGTCATAGCCATTGCGCACATGCTCATCGAGTTCCGCGAGCCGGTGCAGCATCAACTGCTCGAGTTCCGGCATTTGCACCAATTGCACGTCTTCACCCTTGTCATGAGCAAGCGTGCCCAACATCCATCGTATCGTGTTACGCAGTTTGCGATAGGCGTCGATATTGGTTTGCAGCACGTTCTTGCCGAGCCGCTGGTCTTCCCAGTAGTCGGTTGTCATCACCCACAGGCGCAGGATATCGGCGCCCGATTTTTTCATAACATCTTGAGGAACCACCGTATTGCCGAGCGATTTCGACATTTTGCGACCATCCTCATCCATGGTGAAACCATGGGTAACAACCGTGTCATAGGGTGCCCTGCCCCTGGTGCCGCAGCTTTCCAGCAACGAGGAATGGAACCACCCGCGGTGCTGGTCAGAGCCTTCGAGATAAACATCTGCCGGCCATTTGAGATCGGGGCGATCCTCCAGCGTGAAGGCATGTGTCGAGCCTGAATCAAACCAGACATCGAGAATGTCCTTGACCATTACCCACGGCTCATCGGCACGTTTGCCTAGAAAACGCTCGCGCGCACCTTCGGCAAACCACGCATCGGCACCTTCCTTCTCAAAAGCGTCGGTGATGCGTGTGTTGACCGCCTCGTCCATCAAGACATTGCCGTCACTATCGGCAAAGACGCAGATCGGTACGCCCCAGGCGCGTTGGCGCGACAAAACCCAGTCCGGACGCTCAGCAATCATGGCCCGAAGACGCGTCTGTCCGGCTTCAGGCACGAAACGCGTTTCGTCAATCGCTTTCAACGCGCGCGAGCGCAGCGTTGCGCCGTCATCAAGTGTCTTGTCCATATAGACAAACCATTGCGGCGTGTTGCGAAAGATCACAGGCTTCTTGGAACGCCAGCTATGCGGATAGCTGTGTTTTAGCCGACCGCGCGCGAACAAGGCGTTGCGCTTGATGAGTTCGTCGATCACAGCCTGATTGGCATTGCCCTTCTTGCCATTGTCATCAATGACGCGCGCAGCCCCACCTTCCCGGTCTGGTCCAAAACCCGGTGCATCCTTGGTGAAAAAACCTGCATCATCGACCGTGAACGGGATTTTTGACGAAATACCACGCGCTTCAAGATCGCGCGCGGCATCCGTCCAGGCATCGAAATCCTCACGGCCATGACCGGGCGCGGTGTGGACGAACCCGGTGCCTGCGTCGTCAGTGACATGATCACCGGCAAGCATCGGCACGTTGAACTCATAGCCGCCGCCAAGGCTCTTGAAGGGGTGGGAAAGCGAAAGATTTTCTAGTTCAGCCGTTGAGACATCACGAAAGCGCTTCATTGCCAATTTGGCCTTTGCGGCGGATTCCTCAACCAAAGCATCGGCAAAGATCACCTTTTCACCAGCCTGCGGTCCAAAGTCGTTCTCCGCCGAGGTCACCTCATAGAGGCCGTAGCTGATACGTGGTGAATAGCTGACCGCGCGGTTGCCGGGGATCGTCCATGGCGTCGTTGTCCAGATGACAACATGCGCATTCCATAAATCTTGTTTCGTCCGATCCGCGGGGAATTCGATCTTGGCACCGTCGCGAACAATATTTTTCGGAACGACCGGAAATTTCACCCAGATCGTGTCGCTCTCATAGTCCTGATATTCGACCTCGGCTTCGGCCAGTGCGGTGCGCTCGACCACGGACCACATCACCGGCTTGGAGCCGCGATAGAGCTGGCCCGACATTGCAAATTTCAACAATTCACCGGCGATACGCGCCTCGGCGTGGAAATTCATTGTGGTATAGGGATTGTCAAAATCTCCGACGACGCCAAGACGTTGGAACTCGTCGCCTTGAACCTTGATCCAGTGCGCCGCAAATTCACGACATTCCTGACGGAATTCGTTGACGGGTACTTCGTCCTTGTTCTTGCCCTTGGCGCGGTACTGCTCCTCGATCTTCCATTCGATGGGCAGGCCATGGCAATCCCAACCGGGTACATAGTTCGAATCGTAGCCGCGCATCTGAAATGAGCGCGTAATCACATCCTTGAGAATCTTGTTGAGCGCGTGCCCGATATGGATATTGCCGTTAGCGTAGGGCGGACCATCATGCAGCACGTATTTTTCGCGCCCGGCTGCATCTTCACGAAGGCGCTTGTAAAGGTCCATTTCCTGCCAGCGCGCTACCAGCGCCGGTTCTTTCTCAGGTAGCCCCGCCCGCATCGGAAAATCCGTTTTCGGCAAGTAAAGCGTCTTGGAATAATCGATTGTTTCAGAAGTGTCCGTCATCAGTCTGCCATGTGCATTGCCCGGCCAAATCGGGCATCGAGCGTTGAATTATCATGTTTTGAAAAAACTGCGAGTGGCTTGTGCCACATCTCCCGGCGGCTCCGGCGACCGAGTATCAACTCAAGCCGCCCGGAACACCGGGCTCGTAATTCGTATCGCGATTGCGACTGCGTGCGAAAACTTCAACATTGCGCGCTTTTAGCGGAAGATCGCCAAACAATAAAGCGCCCTGCTGGCCACTTACAACGTGAAATCGAAACGATAACTCGTAGATATGCCGATCAGGAACTGATTGCTGGAGCCGCGCTCCTTAACCAGGCTTGATGAAGCCGCTGGTCCCGTCAATCTCGAATACTCGCCAAACAGGCTGGCAGTGACCGGATCGGTTACCTTCCATGTAATGGCGCCGCCGACCCCTACAGACTTGATGCCGCTGCCGGGGTTGTATTGGCTCAATCCTGATGCAACAGATTCCGCAGCATTTACACCATAATATGCGCCAAAATATTTGGAGGACGCGACCGACAGGCGCGGCCCACCCGAAATTCGAACTGTCGGTGTCACATCGTAGAACGCATCTGCGGCAATATCGGCAACGACGCCTTTATGCGCCCGTATCCCCTGGCGAACTTCGCCGCGTAAGCGCATCCAATCCAGCGGATAAAATTCAACGAACCCGCCCACTTCACCGCCCCAGCGCACAGGGTCCAGACCTTGCAATTCGTTGGCGTCGTTGTCGCGTCCGAACAGGAATTTTCCGGTCAGACCAGCGCGCACCCCACCATTGTCGAACAAGGCCAGCGAAATATTATCGTTGCGCGAACTGAACCGAACCGGATTGCCAGCTTTGCCCAAGGAGATGATAGGGGAAGCGCCGAGCAGATATTTCTTGCCGCCTTCAAAATTGGGCGCAACCATGCCTGTGGCACCCAGCGTCAGATACCAATCTCCAGACAACCAGCTTCCTATCCCCTCGCCGGCTAGCGCGGGGCTTGCTGAACCTAGAGCGATTGTGATCGCGAAAGCTGATGCTGTTGTTTTTGAAAACATAACTCACCATTACGCACATTGAAGGGGCCGAGCAACGCTAGTGTGGTGGATTTGAAATTCGCACGGCGACCCTCGAATAAGATAACGAATTTCAGATTAGGGACACTAGCGGGAAAACCGGTAAAATAAAACTTAAGGTCGAGAATTCGAACCGACATTTCAAGCCAAACGATTCTGAACGTCCAAATTTGGCCGCGATAGGCTCGTCAGTGGTGGGTTATAACGTCATGGGACGAAACGATGACCTTTGAAAACGACGCAATCAAGAAAGCTATCGGCCCGCTTCACGGCAAATGGGGATGGTTCGTGGCACTCGGCGCGCTGCTGCTCATTCTAGGCGGCATCGCATTCGGCAATTTGTTCATCGCAACTGTCGCCTCGGTCTATTTCGTCGGCTGGCTGATGTTGATTTCGGGAATTGTCGAAATCATCCATGCCTTTGGAGTCAAGACGTGGGGTCGATTTGTCTATTGGCTGCTGAGTGGGCTTCTCTATGCTTTTGCTGGCATATTTGCGTTCTATAACCCGCTTCTCGCCTCCGCAGTTCTTACTTTTCTGCTGGCGGCGGCACTGTTGGCGTCTGGCGTGTTGAGGATTTGGGTCGGCTACCAACATCGCGCTGATCGTGGTTCCGGCTGGATTATTGCGGCCGGTGTCGTTACCGCGTTGGCCGGCCTTGTGATTGCCTTGGGCTGGCCGGTAAACAGCATCTGGATTCTCGGTCTTTTCCTTGCAATCGACCTGATCTTCCAAGGTTGGACATTCATTGTATTCGGGTTGGCATTGAGGAAATAGTTTCCTGGAAACTCGCTGCACACGTTTGTTGGAATTGCTTTAAAACGCGATGGCCAGATCAAGTTCCGAAATAGGCTGGACGCCGCTCAACAAGGCCTTCGCCTCTGCCTCATCGCGTTTCATCTGGGCAACAAGCGGGTCGAGGCCATCGAATTTTTTCTCGCCACGCAAATAGCCGAAAAACACGACATCGCAAACTTCGTCATAAAGATCGTCTGAAAAATCAAACAGAAACGTCTCAAGTAGTGGCGCACCATGATCGTCGACGGTTGGGCGTCGGCCAAAGCTGGCCACCCCGTCATGCAGCGTGCCGTCAGCTCGGCGGAAACGAACGGCGTAAATGCCTTCTTTCAATAAGACCTGCGAGGGAAGACGCATATTGGCCGTAGGGAACCCGAGCGTCCGGCCAAGTTTCTGCCCGTCAATGACTTTTGACTGAACGGTAAAACGATAGCCGAGCAAACCTGCCGCATCGACCACATGGCCTGCCGCCAGAAATTCGCGGATACGGCTGGACGAAACCGTTTCTGCACCTTCGTCACGAAATGCGTCAACCAAAGTCACACCAAATCCGTGGCGTTTACCCGCTTCCATCAAATAGGCAGGCCCACCTTGCCTGTCTTTTCCGAAATGGAAATTGAACCCCGTCACGACATGACTGATACCAAGGTTTTCTTC
Source organism: Mesorhizobium sp. G2-6-1 (assembly GCF_055809095.1). NCBI lineage: Bacteria > Pseudomonadati > Pseudomonadota > Alphaproteobacteria > Hyphomicrobiales > Phyllobacteriaceae > Mesorhizobium > Mesorhizobium sp. G2-6-1. The sequence continues at coordinate 3,529,293 of NZ_CM147896.1, read as the reverse complement.
CAATATCGCGGTCACGAACATCTCGGCGGATTTTGCCGCGAAATCGCGCGTAAAAGCCTGTTCCACAACCGCAACAAAACCGAGTTGGACGAGAAGCTTGGCTTTCATCGCAGGCGGCGTCAGCACAAATAATGGCAAGTCCGGCCTGAATACTTTTCGCGGGTGAGGCTCGAACGTCAGGACGAGTGCTGGAAGGCCAAGCCTTTGCGCCTCTTCCAGGGCGCGCCCAAGAACTGCTTGATGGCCACGGTGAACACCGTCGAAATTTCCGATTGCAACCACGCCGCCACGTAAATTTGGGGGCAGCGGCAAGTCTCCTGGCAGGCGCTCGAACATCGCGGTCATTGGCGCGCTCTAGACCAGACGCGGCATTGCCGCCACCGGATGATAGCCGTGCTTTTCGAGAAACGCTGCCATCAATACGGGATCAGGTGCGAGCGCTTCACCATATTCGCGCGCATGGATACCGCCTGATATATAAAGAACATCAAAGCCATTGTCGGCCGCACCCTTCACATCGGTCATCATGCCGTCGCCAATTGCCAGCACATCGCCTTGCGCGACATCAACGCCAACGAGATCAGCCGTTGCTTTCATTGCCGCACGGTATATCGGGCTGTGTGGCTTTCCCGCAATCAACGTTCGCCCGCCAATCTGTCCATAATCGCGTGCAAGTGCGCCTGCACACCATATCAGCCGGTCACCGCGCTCCACCACAATATCGGGATTGGCGCAAATGAAGGGAAGATTTCTGGATCGCAGGCGCGCAAGCAGGTCCTTGTAATCTTCCGGTGTCTCTGCCTCATCGTCAAACAGACCGGTGCAAACCACCGCCTGGGCTTCAAACTCCTCGACCAGTTCGACGTCAATCCCGTCATAGATGTTCGAATCGCGATCAGGTCCAAGATGAAAGACTTTTCGAGGCCCCTCCGCGATAAGATCGCGTGTCACATCACCAGAACTCACGACACTGTCGAACGCCCCGTCCGGAACGCCAATAGCGCGCATTTGCACAATCACATCGTGACTTAGGCGGGGTGAATTGGTGATCATGACAACGCCAAGCCCTGCCGCGCGCGCGCGCATCAGTGCAGATGTTGCAGCCGGGAAGTGTGTCTCGCCATTGTGAACCACGCCCCAGACATCACAAAGGATCGCCCTGTAGCCACTGGATATATCCTCTAGCGATGCAACTAGGTGTGGTGCTTGCGCCATGCTGCTTCCTTCAATGCCTGCACGGTAGAACGCCAGGAATAGAATGCCCGTGCAGGGACTGGAACTATCCGAACCGCCCCGGCCTGTCATCAGCTTTCATGCATCGAACCCGATCGATCATGGTTAACACTGCCGAAACCGGCGCAGCGCTTTTAAACCGAATTTGCGAACCGGAAATTTAAGGATTCATGGCAATAGTATTCAAAGAACTGGGTTTACTAGGGGTCTTGGGACCAATGTTCAAAAAATTCATTCAAGATAAGCGCGGGAATTACGCACTCATCACAGCACTTGTCATGGCACCGCTAATGGGCGCGGTGGCGCTTGCCGTCGACTATACAGAACTTTCCCGCGAGCGAAACGATACGCGCAACGCGCTCGATGCCGCCAACATCGCAACAGCACGACAAATTCAGTCGGGCGTCACCGACGAAGAAGCAAAGGCATATGCCCAGAATTTTTTCCTGGCTAATCTGCAACATGTGTCGCCTGCAAAGACAACACTTCACGTCACGCTGCCAAACAACAGCGCTGGCGGCGGCACCATGACGATGTGCGCGGACCTCGTATATTCGCCATATTTTATGCCCGCAGCAGCGCATTTGATTGGCAGAACGTCCAAGGACGTCAATTTTACGACCTGTTCTGAAGTTCGCCTCAAGAACACGCTGGAAGTGGCACTGGTGCTCGATAACTCAGGTTCCATGTCTTACAACGGAACAGGCACTGGACAGCAACGTATGGCCCTGCTCAAGGTGGCTGCCAAACAGTTGGTTGATACGCTGGCGCTCCAAGCCCAGCAAATGAAACAAATCAACAAGCCAGTTCAGTTTTCGCTCGTCCCGTTCGCAGCGTCGGTCAATGTCGGACCGGAGCACGACGGGGATAGCTGGATGGATACAACCGGTATCTCACCTATTCATCATGAGAATTTCGACTGGTCTGGAATGACCAAGACGAATGACCCCAACAAATATGCCGAGAAAGTCGGTGACGCGTGGTACAAACGCGGTGCCGGTTGGGGCGATAGCGAGGATGAGCCATTGACCCGGTTCAGCCTCTACGCGGACATGACGGTGGAATCCGGGCGTGAAGAGGTTCCAAATTCCAAGCAGTATGTTTGCACGAAATACAGAAAGAACGGAAGCTGCAGGCGGGGTTACTGGACCGATCCGGATTATGTTTACACGACCAGCCAGTTTGCAAGTTGGCAAGGTTGCGTGGAAGCTCGCCCGTATCCTTACAATGACAACGATTTCATACCGACCACGTCCACCCCTGCGTCGTTGTTTGTGCCAATGTTCGCTCCCGATGAAGCAGGTACGATGTGGCGCGATTTCGACCATGACGGCTATAATGACGTCAACAGCGTCTCATATAGCTATGGTAACAACTGGTGGGCGGACTGGGGCGATTATGCCGCGTGGGCTCACGTGTCGGGCAGCAGTCCATCGGTGCATGAGCGCCAGGCTGACATGCGCAAATATTTCCTCGTAAAGCCGCTCAATTCATCGTCAGCCGGATCGGGTCGCGGCCCCAATTATTCGTGCACCACCAATCCGATCACGCCCTTGCAGGACGTCAAGTTCGATACGGGCAAGGATGTCGTCAAAGATGCGATCGATGCCATGCAGCCCAGTGGCAACACGAACGTACCCGAAGGGCTGGCATGGGGTTGGAGGACCGTATCGAGTGGCGAGCCGTTTACGCAAGGCCGGCCGGAAATCGAAAAAGGTAATGACAAGGTCATCATTTTGCTGACCGATGGTGCCAACACCTACACTTCCGATAACGACTATTACTATGCCAACAACCGGTCGACCTATGCCGCATATGGCTATACTGGTGTCAACTACCAGAGCACCGGCATGACACGCATGTATCTCAATACAAGCAGCGCCGTCGGCAAGACGACACACTCGTCCAGCAATTTCACGACGGCGCTTGATGAACAAATGCAAACGCTGTGCCAAAACGCGAAGGACTCGAAAGTCATTATCATGACCGTCTCGCTTGATCTTTCCGCTTCCAAATCGAATGAAAAGAAAGCGATAACCGCACTCAAAGAGTGTGCCGGAGAATCGCGGTTCCGCAAAGATCCCGACGATCCAAGCAAACCGGCCAAGCTTTACTGGAATGCGACTGGCGCCACATTGTCTGACGACTTCAAGGAAATCGCAGACGAGTTGTCGAACTTGCGCATCGTCAGCTAAACCGTGCGAAAACCGCACTGACCTTGAAAACGCCCCGCCCACGCGCGGGGTGTTTTTCTTTGCGCTTATGTTCATTGTTGAAAGCTGGCAGATCTACATAGGTGGCAGCCGCTTGGCTTCCTCAGGCTCAACCAGCTTGCGGTACAGATGCCATGTTGCGTGACCAAGCACGGGCATGACGATGGCAAGGCCAGCAAACAGCGGCAATGAACCGATGAACAACAGGACTGCGACTGTAAGCCCCCAAAGTGCCATTGGCACAGGGTTGGCAAATGTTGCGCGTGCAGATGTTTCAATGGCAGCTACAGCGCCAACGTCTCGGTCGATCAACAATGGAAACGCCACCACGGTCGTTGCCAGAACCACGACCGCAAAAATCAACCCGGTTACATTGCCGAGCAGGATCAGCATCCAGCCCTTTTGTGTCGTCAGCACTTCATTCAGGAAACCGCTGAAGGATGCGGGCGGCTGATCGCCGAAAAGACCGGTATAGATGGATTGTGCGGTGTAGAGCCAAAGCAGGAAGAAGGCGAACAGCATGATGCCGATCACCGCAATCGACGGCAGAGCGGGCGAACGGCGAATGGCAAGCGCGTGGCGCCATGATGTATTCATGCCGCGCTCGCGCCGGCGACTGATTTCGTATAGGCCAATTGCTGCGAAAGGGCCCAACAGCGCAAAACCGGACATTAGCGGATAGACCAACTGGATGGCGTCAGAGCCCGATGACCATCGCGTCAAGATGATCCCGACAATCGGATAGATCAGGCACAAAAAGACATAATGCGACGGCTTCGCCCAGAAATCCTCTGCACCGAGGCGCAAGGCCTCCTTGATGTCCGCGGTGCTGATCTTTCGGATTTTTGGCCGCACATGCGTTCCATGCGCGTCCGCCATAACATGAAAATTGGCCATGACCGTACTCCCGTGAATGGGCGGTCATCACCTTGTAGCCGCCCTTGGCTGACAGTTCCTGACTGGACGGCGACCATAGCAGATTTCACGAAAATTGTCGTCACGCAGAGCCTCCAGGTAATCAATCATTTGCGATCAGCATGTGAAAATATGGATAGATTGGGCCCCTGCCCGCCAAAAACCATGATTGCGCCTATCAGACGGCTTGGTGATGAAAAGGACGAAACTCATGAAGCCAATTTCTACCGTCGCATTTCGCCATGATCGCCGGGTGGTGCTGACAACCGGAAGTCTGGCGGCTCTTTTCGCACTGGCAGGTTGTGGAACCATCGTGCCGAGTGGCAATGGTGCAGGCGTTTCATCCTCGGCCACAAGCGAATTGGCCGCGATCCGCCGATCCAGTGGGCTGGCAACTATGGTTGCCGACAGACAATTGGAGCAGGCTGCGCTCCAGCAGAGTGTCTATATGGCGAATGCCAGACGCATGGTTCACACGACCGGATGGGGCAAGGATTTTTCGTCACGGGTCAAAGTCAACGGCATAACGGGCGCAGCCGCCGAAAACATTGCCGAAGGACGCATGGACATATCAAAACTGTTTGACATGTGGATGCATTCCGCGCCTCACCGCCGCAACATTCTGGACCCGCGTTTTACGCGTTTTGGCCTTGCCTATACACGCGACGCAAAAAAGCCGATTGGCGCTACTGGAGCCTCGTGCTGGGCAGTTAGTGCATGTCGCCCAAAAGTGCGCCGCGATTTTCCGCCCAAATACCGCACGAAATCATGGTTTCGCGAGCTTTTTGCATCTCACCTCAATCCATATGAGCGGCAGGCGGTCCACCCGCGCCTGCCTTGATTTTTGGCTTGCGTAACAGGAATACAAGAGGAAGCGCCATCAGCGTCACAATCATCATCAATTTGAAATCATCGACATATGAGATCATCAAGGCCTGAATGTTCACGAGCCCATCGATCTGTGACAAGGCAACCGGGTCACCCCCGCTGCTGCCGGAGAAGCAGCCCACAGATTCGGATTGAACGGATTTATGGATGTCGAAAGCTCAGCGTGATTGACCTGCAAATTACGCGTCAACATTACCGACACAATGGAGATGCCAATTGATGAGCCGACATTTCGCACCAGGCTGAACAATGCCGTTGCGTCGGTGCGATAGCGGGCATCAAGTGTTGCAAAGGCCACGGTGGACAGCGGTACGAACACCAATCCCAATCCCAAGCCCTGCACAATGCCGGAACTCACAATCAGCCAATCATCCATCTGAGGTGAAAAACCCGACATGGTGTAAAGCGATTGCGCAGTCAGCGACAAGCCGATGACGACAAGCAGTCTGGCATCCACCCTGTGCATGATGCGCCCGACAACCAGCATTGAAATCATCGTGCCAACACCGCGCGGAGCCATCACAATGCCGGTTGTCGTCGTCGGATAACCAAAGATCGTCGATAACATCGGTGGCAGCAGCGCCAGACTGGCCAGCAAGATCACGCCGATGACAAAAATGAACACCAGACCCGTCGCGAAGTTGCGATCGAGAAAGATTTTCGGGTCGATGAAAGGATTTTTGGCAGTCAGTGTGTGAATAACGAACATCCAGAAACCGGTGATAGCCAAGCCGAACTCAATCCAGATTTCGACGGATGAAAACCAGTCCGCATCGCCGCCCCTGTCAAGCATGAGTTGCAGCGCACCAACGCCCAGCGACAGCATGGCAAACCCATAGAAGTCGAAACCGCGGGCGCGTTTGGCAATGCTTGGCAGATAGACTGCCATACCAAGAAAAGCGATGATGCCAACCGGAAGATTGATGAAGAAGACCCAACGCCAGTTGAAACTTTCGGTCAGCCAGCCGCCCAGTGTCGGCCCGATGATCGGGCCAACCATGATGCCGGCCCCCCATATCGCCATTGCCTGACCGTGTCGTTCCTTCGGATTGATGTCGAGCAGAAAAGTCTGCGATAGCGGCACAATGGCGGCGCCGAATACACCTTGCATGAGGCGGAACAGCACCATGCTTTCAAGGCTCCAGGCGACGCCGCACAACATCGAAAAGGTTACAAAACCAACGACCGATATCAGGAATAATTCCTTGCGGCCAAACCGGTCCGAGAGCCAGCCGGTCACCGGCGTCATGATGGCGGCGGAAACGATATAGGATGTCAGCACCCAGTTGATCGTATCGCGCGACGCACCAAGGTCGCCCGTCATGGACGGCAAAGCGACATTGGCAATCGTCGTATCGAGCACCTGCATGACCGTGGCCAGCATGATCGAAATCGTGATCAGGCCGCGATGAGGTACCTCGCGGTGGGTCTCAACCTGCATCATAGGATTTCACTTCATAAACCGGGATTATTCGCCAGCCGTCGCATGTCCGAAAATGCTCGGCAATCCACGCTCCACGCCTGTGTCGATGGTTACTGTCGCGCTCATTCCAGTGCGCAGCGCCAGCTTGGCGTCGTCGTTGTTCAGTTCGACGCGAACAGGTATGCGCTGGGTCACCTTCACCCAGTTGCCTGTGGCGTTTTGCGCCGGCAGAAGCGAAAATTCGGCACCGGTTCCCGCACCAATCGCCTTGACGGTCGCTTCAAATGTTTTGTCCGGGTACGCGTCGAGCACAATTTCGGCCTTTTGACCCGCCTTCATGTTGGTGAGCTGCGTCTCCTTGAAGTTGGCGTCCACCCACGTATCGCTCGTTTCCACGAGGGCAAAAAGCGGTGTGCCACGATTTACGAACTGCCCTTCACGGAATGACGATGCCTGATAGACGACACCGTCTGCGGGAGCGTGCACCGTAGTCTGGGCAAGGTCGTAGACAGCTTTTTCGCGCGCAGCCAACGCGGCACGTACAGTTGGATGCGCGTCGGTTGCAATGTCGGGATTACCCCCAAGTGCAGCTTTCGCGCTTGCAATGCCCTGAACGGCCACCGTCAACTGTTGGCGTGCCTTGTCGAGATCGTTGCGTGCTTCATCCAGCGAGGACTTTGCGGAAATGCCTTTCTTCGACAAATCCGTGGCCCGCGTGAACTGCGACTGGAGATAGTCGACTTCGCTTGAAGCGACCCGCTCTTCCGCCATCGCCTGACTGTATGCAGCACGCAGTTGTGCAACTCCTAACCTGGCACCTGCCACCGCGGCATCGGCCTGAGCCAAAGCTATCCGATAAGGTTCAGGATCGATCGTAAACAGAACGGCGCCTTTTTTTACGAACTGATTGTCCGCAACGGCGACATCGACGACGCGGCCTGCCGTCTCGGCAGAAATTGCAACCCGAGCCTGACGCAGATTGGCGTTTTCCGTTTCCTGATAACGCCCGCCCGTAACCCAGACATAGCTGCCACCAGCGACCAGCAACAGCGGCAAAGCCAACATCAAGCCAAAGCGGCCGCCTTTTCGCTTGCCCGTCGTCTTCCGAATATCTTCTGGCCGCTCGTCGCTTGCCGCTGTTGCTGGTGCGGTCGGCATCACTGGTGTTTCCATTTCAAGCTTCGTTACGTTCTCGTCAACTTTCGCCACCGCGTTCATACTGCTCAGCCTTCTGCATTCTTGATATCTTGAGAGTCCGGCACATCGCCGTCGGTCAAATTTGCAATCATTAAATTGAGCCCTCGTACCAGCACACGCCGCTCTTGATCCGTCATGCCAGTGAGCGCCTCTTCATAGACGCTGCCCGCGAGCCGCTTTACCCCGGCATAAGCTTCGCGCGCTTTGTCTGTCGGGAAAATCATACGCACACGACGATCGCCTGAATCAGAGCGCCGCTCGATCCAACCGCCCTCTTCCATACGGTCAATAAGCCGCGAAACGCTGATCGGCTCGATTTCGAGCAATTCGGCAAGGCGAGCCTGCGCCACGCCTTCTTCCTTTGCGACGCGCACAAGTAGCCGCCATTGTGCCGCCGAAAGTCCCAATCCACTTGCACGCGCCTCAAAGCGCTTGCGCATCAATCGTGCCGCGTCGTGCAAAAGAAAGCCGAGCCTGTCTATGCCATCAGTTTCCATGAGCGGCATATATTATAAGCGTGCTTATCATTCAAGTCACAGCGGGGCCTATTCATCGAATAAATGCGAATGGCAGCCATGCAAAATTCGCGTAGCGTTAAAAATTCGACAAGCTCTGATGGTCCGCTTCTTGACACGCCATGCGCGCGCGACTATCTCACCGGCAGTTTGGCACTCACCGTTGGAGAGTGCTAACTTCAAATCCGGCGCCGCCGGATCGAGGAAATCATTTCTCATCATTCTGACCGAGGAAATCAAATGGCAAAATCGAAGTTCCGCCCGCTTCATGACCGAGTGGTCGTTCGTCGGGTCGAATCCGAGGAAAAGACCAAAGGCGGGATCATCATTCCTGATACCGCCAAGGAAAAACCACAGGAAGGCGAGATCATCGCTATTGGTTCCGGTGCGCGTGACGAAAGCGGCAAGCTTGTTCCGCTCGATGTCAAAGCAGGTGACCGCGTCCTGTTTGGCAAATGGTCCGGTACCGAAGTCAAGCTCGATGGCGAAGACCTTCTGATCATGAAGGAATCCGACATCATGGGCATCGTCGGCTGACCAACAGCCTCAATCGCACCATCAATCTGAATTTCGGGCTGTAGAGCCCAGGAGCACAACAAATGGCTGCTAAAGAAGTAAGATTTTCCCGTGATGCCCGCGAGCGTTTGCTACGCGGCGTCAACACCCTCGCCGATGCGGTGAAGGTGACACTTGGCCCCAAGGGCCGCAATGTCGTCATCGACAAGTCGTTTGGCGCACCACGCATCACCAAGGACGGCGTTACCGTTGCCAAGGAAATCGAACTTGAAGACAAGTTCGAAAACATGGGCGCACAGCTTGTTCGCGAAGTTGCGTCCAAGACCAATGACAAGGCTGGCGACGGCACCACGACCGCCACGGTCCTTGCTCAGGCAATCGTTCAGGAAGGCCACAAGTCCGTTGCCGCTGGCATGAACCCAATGGACCTCAAGCGCGGCATCGACCTCGCAGTTGCTGAAGTTGTTGCCGATCTGGTCAAGAAAGCCAAGAAGATCAAGACTTCTGAAGAAGTTGCACAGGTTGGCACCATTTCAGCAAATGGCGACGAAGACGTTGGCGACATGATCGCCAAGGCCATGCAGAAGGTTGGCAACGAGGGTGTCATCACCGTTGAGGAAGCCAAGACCGCAGAGACCGAACTTGAAGTCGTCGAAGGCATGCAGTTCGACCGCGGTTATTTGTCGCCTTACTTCGTAACCAATCCAGACAAGATGATTGCCGAACTGGAAGACGCTTATATTCTTCTCCATGAGAAAAAGCTGTCGAACCTGCAGGCAATGCTTCCTGTTCTTGAAGCTGTCGTGCAGACCTCCAAGCCGCTCGTCATCATCTCTGAAGATGTCGAAGGCGAAGCTCTTGCAACCCTCGTCGTCAACAAGCTGCGTGGCGGCCTGAAAATCGCTGCCGTCAAGGCACCGGGCTTCGGCGATCGTCGTAAAGCCATGCTTGAAGACATTGCAATCCTGACCGGCGGTCAGGTGATTTCCGAAGATCTTGGCATCAAGCTGGAGAATGTTGGCCTCAACATGCTCGGCCGCGCCAAGAAGGTGTCAATCACCAAGGAAAACACCACCATCGTTGACGGTGCTGGCAAGAAATCCGAGATCCAGGGCCGCGTTGCCCAGATCAAGCAGCAGATCGAAGAAACAACCTCCGACTACGACAAGGAAAAGTTGCAAGAACGTCTGGCCAAGTTGGCCGGCGGTGTTGCCGTGATCCGCGTCGGCGGTTCGACCGAAGTCGAAGTCAAGGAAAAGAAGGACCGCGTCGACGATGCCCTCAATGCGACCCGTGCGGCCGTTGAAGAAGGTATCGTACCAGGCGGTGGTGTTGCTCTTCTACGCGCGACACAGGCCATCAAGGCAACTGGCATCAATGCCGATCAGGCTGCCGGCATTAACATCGTGCGTCGTGCCCTTCAGTCTCCTTGTCGCCAGATTGCCTCCAATGCGGGTGCGGAAGCCTCGATCGTTGTCGGCAAAATCCTTGAGAACAAGGGCGCAAACTTCGGTTACAACGCTGCAAAAGACGAGTATGGCGACCTGATCGCCCTCGGCATCGTTGATCCGGTCAAGGTTGTTCGTACAGCCCTTCAGGACGCAGCCTCGGTTGCCGGCCTGCTGGTTACGACGGAAGCCATGATTGCGGAAACGCCGAAGAAAGAGTCCGCTGGCGGCGGCGGCATGCCTGGTGGCATGCCCGGCGGCATGGGCGGTATGGGCGGTATGGATTTCTAATCCAGCCAACAATATCTTCTACGTGGAAGGGCGGCAGCATTGCCGCCCTTTTGCGTTCCAGACATTTCATTCCTGATCCTGAAAAGGAAATTACGGCGCATGCTCCCTTTCGAGGTGACATGGCAAATCAGATCATGCTCATCACACCAATTGAAACGATTTGCATCGCCCCATTCTCATTCTTCACTTGAAGGCATTTGTCCAAAGCGATAGGCCGTTGCCAAACTGAGTAAGTCGGAGTGAGATCGTGAGCGTGGAAAAGACCAGAACCGAAACGGACACATTCGGCCCGATCGAAGTTGCCGCCGATCGATACTGGGGTGCGCAAGCGCAGCGGTCACTCGGCAATTTCAAAATTGGCTGGGAAAAGCAACCGACTTCCATTGTGCGTGCGCTCGGTATCATCAAGCGCTCTGCAGCGGAAGCCAATATGGAGTTAAAGCGCCTCAATCCGAAAATTGGCGCTGCAATCATCGAGGCCGCGCAAGAAGTTATCGACGGCAAGCTCGACGATCATTTCCCGTTGGTTGTCTGGCAAACCGGTTCCGGCACACAGTCGAACATGAACGCCAATGAGGTGATTTCCAACCGCGCCATTGAATTGTTGGATGGCGTCATGGGTTCGAAGAAGCCCGTGCATCCTAATGATCACGTCAATATGAGTCAGTCTTCAAACGACACGTACCCGACAGCCATGCACGTTGCCGCGGCAGAGCAGATTGTCCATGATCTGCTTCCCGCATTGAAGCATCTGCATACTGCCCTTGAGGTCAAGGTCAAAGCCTTCGACCATATCGTCAAGATCGGCCGCACCCACACACAGGATGCAACGCCCCTCACCCTGGGTCAGGAGTTCTCTGGCTACGCAGCCCAGATCGCTTCCTCGATCAAACGCATCGAAATGACGTTGCCAGGTCTGTGTGAATTGGCACAGGGTGGCACGGCAGTTGGCACGGGCCTCAATGCGCCCGTGGGGTTTGCCGAAAAAGTAGCTGCCCGTATCGCTGCCATCACCAGTATTTCGTTTGTGACTGCACCAAACAAATTCGAGGCGCTGGCGGCGCATGATTCCATGGTGTTTTCGCATGGCGCCATCAATGCCACGGCGGCAGCTTTGTTCAAGATTGCCAATGATATTCGCTTCCTTGGGTCCGGCCCGCGTTCGGGTCTTGGTGAACTTGCCTTGCCTGAAAACGAACCGGGATCGTCGATTATGCCCGGAAAGGTCAACCCGACCCAGTGTGAAGCCCTTACGCAGGTTTGCGTTCAGGTGTTTGGCAACAACGCGGCTCTCACCTTCGCAGGTAGTCAGGGGCATTTCGAACTCAATGTTTACAACCCGCTGATGGCCTACAATTTCCTTCAATCAGTAAGGCTGCTGTCGGATGCCGTCCTGTCCTTTACAGATAATTGCGTTGTCGGGATTGAAGCGCGGGAAGACAATATTAAGGCGGCGCTGGACCGTTCATTGATGCTGGTCACAGCCCTGGCACCGACGATTGGTTACGACAATGCCGCGAAGATTGCCAAAACCGCGCACAAGAACGGTACAACCTTGCGCGAAGAAGCACTCGCTACCGGCCTTGTCAGTGAAGAAGATTACGAGAGGCTCGTAAAACCGGAAGACATGACACACCCCGGATAGTTCATTATTGCGGTAACCCCGGTGAACAATGTGTCGTCGAACTGGCGTCTTTAGTGAACGCACGCTCAAGTCTATATGGGCGTCTATCGTTCATCTGGAGACATTGTCATGTCCATTGGCACAGCCAACACGTCCATCACGTCAAATGCACCGGCCGTTATTCTGATCGGCCGCGTACTCCTGTCCATTCTGTTCATTCTGTCCGGCTTTGCCAAGTTGACCACAATTTCCGCCACGACGGGCTGGTTTGGCAGCATAGGATTGCCATTGCCAACTCTGACGGCAGTGGTGGTCGGCATCGTTGAACTGGTTGGCGGCCTCGCCATACTGGTCGGCTTCAAAACCCGCATCGCGGCCGTGATCCTCGCCATATTCACGCTTGGCGCCACCGCAATTGCGCATCTCGATTTTTCTGACCAGATGCAACTCTTGATGTTGCAGAAAAACCTCGGCCTTATCGGCGGTTTTCTACTGCTCGCCGTTCTCGGCGCCGGTTCTATGTCTGTCGATGGACGGCGCGGATAAAGTCGTCCAATAAAGGCATGGAAAAGGCGCGGCCCCGGTCAGCGCCTTTTCTTTTACTTCACTGGCGAACTTGACCCATCCTCAACAGCCAGAGACAAACGGCGGTTCGTGATTTTCGCCAGATGCGCCAAGCGCCCAATTGGCCGTTCGCCATAAAGATGGGCCAGCGAGCGAGGGATCACCAAGGCCAGGGCTCCATCGTCGCGGGTTTCCCATTTCAATCGCGGCATCACGCCCGGCATGGCTGCGGACAACAGGTAAACGACACGCATGGCTGCAGCCAATATCCGTGCTCTTTCCAGGTAACGGCCACTCGCCAACGATTTCAGTTCGGCGGCGGATTCGTTGAAAAGGCCTTCGTGACGAAACAGGTTCGTCAGCGCAAGAAATGCACGGCCCGGGTGATTGACCCCAATGAAGGACGCATGTGCAATGATGTTGAGCGACTGGCGTCCACGATATTCTGGATGGGCACGCCATCCAATATCTGCCAATAGACATGCAGCGTGACGGTAGCGCGCCTCATCTACTGTTTCTTCAAGCCCAAATGCGGCAAAGGTCTTGCCAGTCCACGTGGCAAGTTCATGTGCATGCGCGATCGACCGTGATCGCAGCCGCGCCAATTCCTCACAGGCCGAAATCAACGGGTCGGCCTTTTGCTCGGTTTCCTTCAACAGGGAAAAAGAAACCCCTCGCGCACGCCAACGCCTGATACCACGATCTTCTCGGGCTCCATCACGGCCAGAATTTCCTGCAACACTATGGCGCCATAGGGCAACAGAGCACGCCGCGCCTTGGAAACCCCGTCTATCCCCTTCATCTTCTCGATACCGCCCTTTGCGACCTGCTTGAGGAAAGCAGCAGCACTCTCGGTCCCGATTTCATAGTGGTGCATGACGCCGAGCGGGTAATTTGTCGCCTCCATGTGCAGGCGGCCTAGATTTCGCCATGTGCCGCCAACAGCGTAGAAATTTCGCCCCTGCCCGCTGTTCAAAAGCTTCGCCCGAGCCACTTCTTCGCGTACGATCTTTGCGGCGCGCGCCAGAGAATTTTCTGCCATGTCCTGAAGACGCAAGCCGCCGAGCGGCAAGGTTATTCCGTCGCCAATCGTCTCACTGCTGACATCCACCAGTTCCAGACTGCCGCCGCCCAGATCGCCAGCGATACCATTGGCAGGGTGGAAACCCGAAATGACGCCCATTGCCGAATAATAGGCTTCCTGACGCCCACTCAGCACACGGATTTCAGTTCCCAAAACCTCTTCGGCGCGATGAATGAAATCCGGGCCATTGACGGCTTCACGCGCCGCCGCGGTCGCCAGAACATGAATTTGCTCTGCACCAACCTGTTCAGACAGACATTTGAAACGCTGAAATTCCCCCATTGAACGCGTGACGGCATCGGGATCGAGTTTCCCGGTCGAAACAATGCCGCGCCCAAGACCAGCAAGCATTTTCTCGTTGAACAGAACCGTTGGCGAGCGTGCCAAGCCCTCATAGATGACAAGACGAATGGAGTTGGAGCCGATATCAACGATCGACACCGGACGCCGGTCTTGCAACCGGCCTTGGGACTCTGAAATCATCAACCCGTCGCTTGTCCGTTTTTCTTGCGGCGCTTGAATTGCGCGATGCGCTTTGGTGCATGAGACTTCAGCGCGTCTCCCCGTCCGGACAAACTCGGATTGGTCATGAAATATTCCTGCGCATTGAACGGCTCCTCCCCCTCGTCGAGCACCACTCGCCGCGAGGTTCCATCTGCCAATACTTCGAAACTTTGCTGGTTGTCCACAATGTTACCGAGCATAATCTGCCCTAAAATCTGCTCGTGCACTGTGGGGTTGGTGATTGCAACCATACACTCGACGCGGCGATCGAGATTGCGAGGCATGAGGTCTGCCGAACTGATGTAGACGATCGCTTCGTCAGACGGCAGACCGTGGCCATTCCCAAAGCAATAGATCCGGCTATGTTCCAGAAAACGCCCGACAATGGATTTGACGCGGATATTCTCCGACAATCCCGGCACCTGCGGCCTGAGACAGCAAATTCCACGCACCACAAGTTCTATTTCCACGCCAGCTATGCTGGCCTCATAAAGCGCGTCGATAATAATGGGATCGACGAGCGAATTCATCTTCATCCAGATGCGCGCTGGTCGCCCTTCACGGGCGTGGCCAATCTCGGTCGTGATGTGACTGAGGATGCGGCTGCGCAATGTATAAGGCGACAAGGCAATGGACATTTCCTGTGCGGGTTCTGCATAGCCGGTTATGAAGTTGAATATCTGCGCCACATCGCGTGCAATTTTCTCATCGGTGGTGAAGAATGACAGGTCGGTATAGATGCGCGCGGTGATCGGATGATAATTTCCCGTTCCCAGATGAACGTAATTGCGCAACCGGTTATCTTCGCGGCGCACAACCAGTGACATCTTGGCGTGGGTTTTCAATTCAAGAAAACCGAAAACCACCTGAACGCCTGCCCGCTCCAGATCTCTGGCCCAGCGGATATTTGCCTCTTCATCGAAGCGCGCCTTGAGTTCGACCAGCGCCGTAACCGACTTGCCAGCCTCGGCCGCATCGACAAGTGCACGCACGATCGGGCTGTCATTGGAGGTTCTGTAGAGCGTCTGTTTGATGGCAACCACTTCGGGATCGGCCGTCGCCTGACGCAAGAATTGCACCACGACATCGAACGATTCATACGGGTGATGAACGACGATATCCTTTTCGCGAATTGCCGCGAAACAGTCACCACCATGCTCGCGGATACGTTCGGGAAAACGCGGATTGTAGGGAACGAATTTCAGGTCATCGCGCGCGACCGAGACGAATTCGGATATCTGGCTGAGTGCCAGCGGCCCATTCAGGACACTTATTCGACTGGCAGATACGCCCAGTTCACCGGACACGAATTCGCGCAACTCTTCAGGCATCAAAGCATCGAATTCAATGCGGATCACAGAGCCTCTGCGGCGCCTTTTCAATGCCGTTTCAAACAACCGAACAAGATCTTCTGACTCTTCTTCGACCTCTATGTCGCTGTCTCGAATGATCCGAAAAGTGCCAACGCCTTTGACTTCATAACCAGGGAAAAGCTTTCCGATATAGAGGCCGACGACTTCTTCCAGGGGAATGAAACGAACACGCCCCTTGCGGTCCGGTAGTCTGACAAAACGTTTCAGCGCCGTCGGCAGGCGTAGTAGCGCACTCATCTCTTCGCCGTTCTTGCGATGGCGAAGCTGCAAGGCAATCGAAAAGCCGAGGTTGGGAATGAATGGAAACGGGTGCGCCGGATCAATGGATAATGGCGTCAGCACAGGGAAAACCTGCTGCTGGAAATGATCCTCCAGCCAGGTCCTTTCATCCTTGCTCAAAGCATTGCCGGAAATACTTTCTATGCCTTCCTTGTTGAGCAGCGCCATCAGTGCCGTGAGGCTGTTTTGCTGATCTTCCTGAAGGCGCTCGACCTCTCGCAACAACTGTTCCAACTGTTGCTCCGGTGTACGGCCATCCGGGCTTTTCAAAATGATGCCTTCGCGCACCTGCCCTGCAAGACCGGCAACCCGAACCATGAAAAACTCATCCAGATTTGCCGCCGAAATCGAAAGAAAGCGGATCTCGCTCAAGCAACGGATGGCGATCGTTTTGCGATTCTTCGAGAACACGCCTGTTGAACTGAAGCCATGAAAACTCACGATTGACGAAGCGGTCCGGGTTTCCGCTATCAATCGTATCAACGTCCGACGTCTTGAATTCTTTTTGAACCGGTTTCAGCTCAGTCATGGCCCTGCATTCTCCAGCGTCGTCGTTCCGGTTATCCGGCTCAATTTAATCTCTGACAGGGTTTTACGACAGTTTCATTTCATCTATCTTGCAAAGAGACCGGATATGCTTCAAACGCAAGCGGTTCGAGCTAAAGGAGAAGATGATGGCTGGTGGTTCAATTCCCCATTTTCAGAATGATCGGGGACATCCGGCAATCGAAATCGGTGTCAGGGAATTCATGTGCGTTGGTGCGAATGCCCCTTTCGATCACCCGCACGTCTTTCTCGATATGGGTTCCGATGGTGAGAAAGTCTGCCCCTATTGCTCGACGCTTTTTCGCTTTTCACCCAAGTTGACGGCGACTGAAACGCTGCCGCCCGACTGCGTTTATGTCGAGCGCGCTGCCTGAACGGCGACGCGCAACCTCCCATGACCATGACGCGATCTCGACCAATCGTGATCGCCGGCGGCGGTATAGCAGGCCTTACCGCTGCGATTGCGTTTGCCAGACATGGTTTTTCCGTCCAGGTCTTTGAGAAGGCCTCACGCATCGAAGCGGCTGGAGCGGGCATCCAGCTTTCGCCCAATGCCACACATATTCTCGGCAATCTTGGCGTACTGGAGCATCTGACGCCAATGGCTGTGCGCCCAAGCGCGGTCGATCTGAAAGACGCAGCAACGCTACGCACCCTCTCCAGCATAGCACTTGGCGATGCGGCCGAGGCGAGATGGAAAGCCCCTATCTCGTTGCCCATCGCGCTGATTTGCAAAGCGCATTATTGAAACGTCTTAAAAAGGAAAGAAGCGTCCAGATCACGACATCCGCGCAAATTGGCAAAGTGTCGGTCGATGCCGAAGGCGCAACGGCGTCGGTTGATATCAATGGTGAAAGCATTGATGCGGCCGGGATGCTGCTGATCGGCGCAGATGGTGTGCACTCATCGGTACGTCATCACATCCCCGGTAGTGAGCACATTTTCACCGGCGATTTGGCCTGGCGCGCAACCATCAGTACGCAGAGCCCCGCGGGCATCAGATATGCCGCATTGGCCGTGACAGACCGCGTCACCGCGTTCCTCCACCCGGGCTTTCATATGGTGACCTATCCAGTAAGCAGCGGCAGAGAAATCAATCTTGTCGCTTTCACCAAAGGCCATAAGGTTGGCAACTCCTGGTCGAGCAATGCTCAACCAGAGCATCTGGCAAAGGCGATGCGCACAACAGCCTCAGGTTTGATCGAACTGGTCACGCAAATTGCGGACTGGACCATCTGGCCGCTGCACACCGTTGACGTCAAGCGCGTATGGACCGCCCCCGCTATTGCTCTGATCGGAGACGCCGCGCACGCGATGACGCCGTTTGCCGCCCAAGGCGGAGCCATGGCAATCGAGGATGCGGCCACACTTGCTGAAATGATTGCATCCAACAACGACAAGCTACCTAACGCCCTGGCTATTTGGGAATGTGAACGCCGCAAGCGTGTCGCAAAAATTGTCAAGCGAGGTGCAATCAACCGATTGGCATGGCATGCCGCCGGACCCGTCGCCACGGCTCGCAATCTGTTTTTAAAGATGCGATCTCCGCAAAACCTCGCATCCGATCTCGACTGGCTCTATGGCTGGCGCATGGAGCGCCGTGCATCCGATTAGACGCACAACACCCGCTCAACATCATTAATGGAGCATCGGAGAATTCCGAAAACCGGCAACCACTTTTCGGTGCGATGCTCTGCCAGGCAGCCAAGAACCACCGCTCAATTATAAAGCCGCATCGACAAATCGAGCGATAAGGGAAGCGGGTTCCACATACCGGTACGCAAACCTGCTGCACGCAGCGCAGAAGCAGTCCATGTATTGCATCCAACGAAAGCGTTGAAGAGATCGTCCGATACGAAGAACCCATCGAAATCATTGTATCCAGCGCCGGAGATGCGAATTACCCCAGAGGCATTTCGCGTAAAGCTACGTTCAATAAATTCGATCAAGGCCATAAATTTCGCATCACTCAGGCCAATATCAACGATATCGGCCTGTGTTTCATCCACCGCCCCGGTGAGGGCGACGTGAATGACCGAAGCATCAACGCTGAACGCCTTCAACAGTGGCAATGGCTTCAGATCCTGCCAGGTCGGCGTCTCGAGATAGAACGAGCGCCCGCCCCACCCGAAGACACCGTAGCGTGCTTCCGGCAAGTTGATGGCAATGCCGGAGCGTTTCAAAAAACCAAACCGCGCACGCGTTTCATCATTGAGCGGGATCGCGATGTCCGTGTGAATCGCATTGTGAAAAATCAGGACATGATTGGGCTTTGCCGCTAAATCTGCCATCGGCGGCCACAAAGGGCGCGGCACAAATGTACCAATGCCGAGGGCTACAATCGCCAAGCCGGCCAGTGTCCCAATCCAACGTGCGAGTGCTTTCAGAGCCATCCTTCCCAAATGCGCATATCAAGACCTACCACGAAGGCCGCGCACGAGACCCTTTGTATCAACGTTGCAACGCAGGCAAGTGTTTCAAGAACACCAACATCCAATAGCAAAAAGCCCGGCTGTGATGACCGGGCTTTCGCTACTATCTACGAGCGCACTTAAAGCGTGTCGTTGCACACTTTTGAGTGACTTGAATGAGTCCTGACCCTAGTGAAGGATCTGCGACAGGAATAGTTTCGTACGTTCATGTTGAGGATTGTCGAAGAACTCGGCCGGCGTGTTCTGTTCAACAATCTGTCCCTGATCCATGAAGATGACTCGATTGGCGACCTGCCGCGCAAAGCCCATTTCATGGGTGACGCAAATCATGGTCATGCCTTCTTCTGCAAGGCCCACCATCGTTTCAAGAACTTCCTTGATCATCTCAGGATCGAGCGCCGAAGTCGGCTCGTCAAACAGCATGATGCGCGGGTTCATGCATAGCGACCGCGCGATGGCGACACGTTGCTGCTGGCCACCCGACAATTGGCCAGGATATTTGTCGGCCTGTTCGGGTATCTTGACGCGTTCGAGAAAATGCATCGCCGTCGCTTCGGCTTCTTTCTTTGGCACTTTGCGCACCCAGATGGGAGCCAGCGTGCAATTCTCCAGAATTGTCAGATGAGGAAAAAGATTGAAGTGCTGGAAAACCATGCCGACCTCACGGCGCACTTCGTCAATCTTCTTCAGATCATTGGTCAATTCATTACCATCGACAATGATCTTGCCCTTCTGGTGCTCTTCAAGCCGATTGATGCAACGGATCATCGTCGATTTGCCGGACCCGGACGGCCCACAAACCACGATACGTTCGCCCTGCATGACTTTAAGATTGATGTCTTTCAGCACGTGAAATTCGCCATACCACTTGTGCATGGCGATGATTTCGATTGCAACGTCAGTTTCGGAAATCTGCATTTTTCCCGGCTCGACCTTGATGTCATCGACGCTGACTGCCTTTTCGGTGGCCATGAGCGTTCCCCTTTGTCTTGGCTAGCGTTTGTGGCCGGTGTCGAGCCGGCGTTCCATGAAGAGTGAGTAGCGCGACATTCCGAAACAGAAAATCCAGAACACAAACGCCGCGAATGCGAGACCGGATGATGGCGTTTGAGGCGAGGCCCAATTGGCATCTGAGAAATTCTGGCGCACGACGCCAAGCAGATCGAACATCGAGATGATGTAGACAAGGCTGGTGTCCTTAAACATGCCAATGAAGGTATTGACGATACCGGGAATCACGAGCTTCAACGCCTGCGGCAAAACGATAAGCCGCATTTTTTGCCAATAGCGCAGCCCGAGTGAATCCGCCCCTTCATACTGCCCTTTTGGAACAGCCTGCAAACCGCCGCGCACCACTTCAGCCATATAAGCCGCAGCAAAAAGCGAAACGCCGATAAGTGCCCGCAAGAACTTGTCGAATGTAACCCCTGGCGGCAGGAACAGTGGCAGCATGACGCTGGCCATGAACAGAACCGTTATGAGCGGAATACCACGCACTGTTTCGATGAAAATGACACAAATGAGTTTGACGATCGGCATCTCGGATCGTCGCCCCAGCGCCAGAACGATGCCAAGCGGCAAGGACACCGCGATCCCGACAAATGACAGGATCAGCGTGACCATGAGGCCGCCCCAGCGTGGCGTCTCAACATGGCGCAAACCAAAGACACCACCAATGAGAAGAAAATAGGCGATGACCGGCAAGACAGCAAACAGCAACAGAGCATTGAGCCCCTTGCGCGGCACTTTGGGAACCAGCAATGGCACCAGCAACGCAACAAACATGATCGCTACGAGGATAACCCGCCACCGCTCATCGATCGGGTATGTACCGAACATGAATTGTGAAAATTTCGTATGAACGAAAGCCCAACATGCGCCGGACCAACCATCCGGTTGGATACCGCCTTGAGCAATCGTGGCACAAAAAGTGCGATCGGTCCCTGTCCACTGGGCCTGAATGAAGGCCCAGTTGATCAAAGGCGGCAGTATATAGGCAACCAGCAGCAAGCCGATTATCGTCAACAACGTATCGCCGACCGATGCGAAGAGATTCTTGCGTACCCAGGCACCGAAACCATGTTCACTGCTTGGCGCAGTCTGCGCGATAACCATTTCCGATCGAACGAAGGAGAGATCGTGCTCTTGCATGACTTATCTCTCCACCAGAGCCATCTTGGCATTGAACCAGTTCATGAAGACCGAGGTAAGCAAACTTAGCCCCAGATACACCACCATCCAGATCACCACTATTTCGATTGCCTGCCCTGTCTGATTGAGAACAGTGCCGCCTGTCGCAACTAGATCGGGATAGCCAATGGCAATGGCCAACGACGAGTTTTTGGTCAAATTCAAATACTGGCTGGTCAACGGCGGAATAATAATGCGCATCGCCTGGGGGATAACGACCAATCGCAGCGCCTGTCCGCTACGCAGTCCGAGCGCGCTTGACGCTTCTGTCTGGCCCTTGCTGACGCCCAAAATTCCGGCTCGAACGATTTCTGCGATAAAGGCAGCCGTATAAAACGACAGCGCCAGATACAGTGCCAGAAACTCAGGCTTTACCTGAAAGCCACCGACCAGATTAAATGTCGAAAGCTTCGGCATATCGAATGTTAGCGGGAAACCGCTAAGCACGAAGGCGAGCAACGGCAGGCCGACGATCAAGCCTATAGATGTCCATAAAACGGGGAATTGCTCACCTGTCGCCATCTGTCGCTGCTTGGCGCGTCGTGCAACGAACCAGGAAAGACCGATGGCCAGCAAAAATGCCACAAGGATCAACCAAGCCCCCTCGCCCCAAATCGCTTTGGGGAAATAGAAGCCGCGACTGTTGAGATACGCGCCAAGAGAAAGATGAATACTATCCCGTGGTAACGGGAGAACTGAAAGAACGCCGAAATACCAAAAGAAAATCACAAGTAGCGGCGGGATATTGCGGAAAAGCTCCACATATACCATGCAGATTTTCCTGATCAGCCAGTTCTTTGAAAGTCGTCCCACACCGAGAAGGAAACCGATGATCGATGCGGTAACAATGCCCGTGGCAGCAACGATAAGGGTATTGATAAAGCCGACAAGGATTGCGCGGCCATAAGTCGAATCCGAGGAATATTCGATGGAAGTATCGCTGATATCGAAACCAGCACGTCCATTCAGGAACCCGAAACCGGAACCGATGTTTGAACGTTGCAGATTCTGGATTGTGTTATCGACGATCCACCAGACGCCAACAACCAGCAAAATGACCACCAATATCTGAAAGGCGATTCCACGCACTTTGGGGTCATTGATCAAAGAACCGCGGCTGCTGTTCTCGCTTAGAATATCCTGCGATGCCATATGACAATCCTCTGAAAGAGACACCGGAAGGCAGCAATACTGCCTTCCGGTTCACGTTTCTGATCAGCGAATTGGCATAGCGTACTGAAGGCCGCCCTTGGTCCAAAGTGCGTTGATACCGCGCGCAATTTTCAGCGGGCTGCCTGAGCCAACATTGCGTTCAAACATCTCGCCGTAATTGCCAACGGCTTTGACGATGTTCACCACCCAGTCATTGCTCAACCCGAGATCCGTGCCGATCTTGGTGTCCGTTTCGCTACCAAGAACACGCTTGATTTCGGGGTTTGGCGAGTTCTTCATTTCATCGACATTTGCCTGGGTAATGCCGAGTTCTTCAGCCTGCACCAGCGCATAATATGTCCAGCGAACAATATGGAACCACTGGTCATCACCCTGGCGCACGGACGGACCAAGCGGCTCCTTGGAAATGATCTCCGGCAGCACGACATGGTCGTCTGGTGACGAAAGCGTCAGGCGGATGCCATAGAGGCCGGACTGATCCGTCGTGTAAACGTCACAACGCCCGGCATCATAGGCCGCATTAACTTCCTCGAGCTTCTCAAAGACAACAGGGTTGTACTCCATCTTGTTTGCCTTGAAGTAGTCGGCAAGGTTCAACTCTGTCGTGGTTCCCGTTTGCACGCAAACGGCGGCACCGGAGAGTTGAAGGGCGGAGTTCACACCGGGCAGCTTCTTGGCGTTGATCATGAAGCCCTGACCGTCATAGTAGGTCACACCGGCAAAATTCAGGCCGAGCGCCGTATCGCGATTGATCGTCCATGTCGTGTTACGCGACAGGACATCGATCTCGCCGGATTGCAAAGCTGTAAATCGTTCCTTGGCGCTGAGCGGGGTAAATTTGACCTTGCTGCCATCTCCAAACACAGCAGCAGCTACGGCGCGACAGAAATCGGCGTCTAGCCCCTTCCATTCCCCTTTATCATCAGGCGCAGAAAAACCGGCCAGACCGGTGCTTACGCCGCATTG
The DNA here is from genome assembly GCF_055809095.1 of Mesorhizobium sp. G2-6-1. Taxonomy (NCBI): domain Bacteria; kingdom Pseudomonadati; phylum Pseudomonadota; class Alphaproteobacteria; order Hyphomicrobiales; family Phyllobacteriaceae; genus Mesorhizobium; species Mesorhizobium sp. G2-6-1. The sequence goes on along the minus strand of NZ_CM147896.1, from coordinate 3,505,919 downwards.
GATGAAACCCTTTGCCTTGACATCGTCAAGGGTGCCGGCGAACGCGGATGAAGCCAACAGGCCAAACGCTGCAGCGCCCAGAATTCCAATTGCGATAGTTTTCATAACTCAAATACCCTTCTTTGTTATTCGGGCAAGTCCCGATTATTGTTCGTGCGAACGCGCCAAAGTGTTTAAGACCCACATCCAAAACACCGCGCTGAGGCCGACATGCGACCATCTCCCATTCACGAACAGCATCGAAAGCGATAATTTCTGTGAGGTCAAGAGAAATGACGGAATTGCCACGTGTTTGCTGCGCGTATAAGGCAAACCATTGAACTCACAGCGTTTCATTCCTGGAAATTGTTTCGCCGCAAAGGAATATTTTCGGCTGCTTTCATCGCGATTCTACGGTCAAATGGAACCTTCCGTTACGGCAACCATGGCGAATTCAAGCAACCGGTAAACGGCATTGCCTACAAGAATATATCCACAGTTGGTTTGCTGGTTGCACAGGCAACGCGGTCGTTTTATGCCTTGTACGCAACACATCAGGCAGTTGGAAACATGACAAATAACGATACGAAACTAGGCATCAATACGCGCTTGGCGCACTCAGGCAATAACCCCCGCGATTATTTCGGCTTCGTCAATCCGCCGGTCGTACACGCCTCGACAGTTCTGTTTCCAGACGCCGCCACATTGGCCAAACGCGACCAGAAGTACACCTATGGCACCCGCGGCACGCCAACCACCGACGCGCTCGCATCAGCAATCGATGAACTCGAAGGCTCGGCCGGCACGATCGTGGTGCCGTCCGGCCTGGCCGCCGTGACCATACCTTTTCTCGGCTTTTCGGCTGCCGGAGACCATGTGCTGATTGTCGATTCGGTCTATTATCCAACCAGGCATTTTGCCGATACGATGCTGAAACGGCTCGGCGTCGAGATCGAATATTACGACCCCCATATTGGGGCGGATATTGCACAACTCATCAAACCCAACACACGAATAGTCTTTACCGAATCACCAGCTTCCAACACTTTTGAAGTTCAGGACATTCCCGCAATTGCGGCGGCTGCTCACGCCCATGGCGCTATCGTCATGATGGACAATACCTGGGCGACCCCCTTGTATCTACGTCCTCTCGTATACGGAGTGGATATTTCAATCCATGCGGCAACGAAGTATCCTGCAGGACATTCCGATGTCCTGCTTGGCACTGTTTCAGCAAATGAGACATGCTGGAAGCGCCTAAGCGACGCTTTCGTCACACTTGGTTGTTGCGCCGGTCCCGATGATGTCTATCAGGTCTTGCGCGGCCTGCGCACGATGGGGGTACGCCTCGAACACCATCAGCGCAGCGCACTTATTATTGCTGAATGGCTCGAAACACAAAGCGGGGTTGCACAAGTACTTCATCCCGCCCTGCCAAGTCATCCCGACCACGCCTTGTGGAAGCGCGACTTCTGCGGATCGAGCGGGATTTTTCAATTGTTTTGGCCGGAGGTGGCGAAAAACAGGTGCATGCCTTCCTTGATGCACTGCAAATTTTCGGAATTGGCTTTTCCTGGGGCGGTTATCAAAGTCTTGCCGTGCCTGTCTCTTTGGGTGACCGTGTCATTGCCAAGGGTCCTTATCCGGGCTCAATTATCCGCCTGCAAATCGGGATGGAAGACATTGCCGATATCAAACGCGACCTTGAGCGAGGTCTCGTTGCGGCGGCGTCGGCCTGAATTGACGAATCCGCGGTTCATTTGCTCCAACGCAAAGACAATGGCAATTTTCGCGCTATTGTGCGGGCGCGTGAATGTTGTGGCGCATTGGAGAAGCAAACTATGACGACCGGTGAAAAAGACGGGTTGCCCATCACCACGACGACCCAGGCCGCAAGCGGCGCCGAAGAAGGCAACTCTTTGCTACCTATGCTCATTGGCGGCCTTGTGTTGATCGTCCTGGGCGCCATTATCCTGATGGTATTTGTTTAAGCGAATTGGTGATCATCTGCGCGAAGACAGGCCAAGTGCCCAACCGCCCCCCGTCTTGCCCATCAGGTGAACCGCTTTTGCACATTTTTCGATTGACGTAGCGTTCGCCGGTGCGCCTTGATCTTGGTTGCTCGCCCGACCGTGAAACGCTTGGTCCCTCACCCAATGATCCAAGCAAGGCGGAAGACGGGCACCACGGATAAGTCCTGTAGGGCATCTAAACAACCAACCCGGGGAGATGGACACTGATGACGGAACAGAAAGAATTTCACGTTGGTGAGCGCGCCGCCACCGGACCCACGCCAACCCAGTTTGAACCGGCAGCCTTCAGAAAAGCTCGCCCGCCAGAACCGCTCCACTTTGAAGTCAGCATTGTAGCGGAAGCCCATGATCGACAGAAAAAGACTGGCGTGGTCCAGGTCAACATACCCGGCTTCAGCCCGGTCAAGCTGTACTGCGACGAGCAGACACCGGTCGGGGACGATACGGCACCGCCGCCCCTCGCCTTTTTCTCCGCCGGTATCGCCTTCTGTCTAATGACACACCTCACCGATATTCTCACGGCCCGGAAAATTCAGGTCGACTCCTTGCGCCTTGAGCAACGGATACGCTTCATGACAAATCTTGGAACGATGCGCGAACTTGGCCACACGACCGATGGCAGATGCGAAAAAGTTGAAACGCACGTCATTATAGACAGCCCAGAATCCGGGGAAAAGATTCAGGCGTTGTTGGCCGAGGCGGAGGGCGCATGCATGGCGCATTTCGCACTGCGCAACCCGATCCCCTGGTCGACCCGTCTGGTACACAACAACCACGAACTGGTCCATCACGAAGGATAGCGATTCGTATCGCTTGGTGGTCGGGCTGCCGACGCCATCATGCGAATGTGCCAGAAAAACTCCAGAAACCGGCGATCCAGAGTTCGCGCTCATGGCAACCCGTCATGCACTCACATCAAACCCCGACCATCTGAGGGGCAGGCACCTCATGACAAAGATGCTGTCTATGTCATGAAGTGCCCATGTCTTTTCGAGATGGCATCCAACAAACCGGAAATCCAAACATGATCTGAATACGGACGGTGCATGATGGCTTTCGTGCCTGTTTCCACGCGCAGATTTTCTCACTAAGCTGAGATCATGGCAGCCGTGGATCTCCTGAAGAGCATTCTTGACTGGGTGCAAACCGAATTTTCGAATTTCTGGACCTTTTACCAGCTCGGCATCATTGCCGTGTTGTTCATTGTTGCCAAATTGACGGCGCGACGTGTCGAAAAACAACTGGAAGCGCGCGCACGGCGCATCAAGGGTCATCAGGGGTTGCTGCGCGTTGTCGTTGCGTTGATGCGCCGCATCGACTGGATTTTGTTCGTGATCATGTTGTTCGTCGCGCTCACTATCTTGCGTTCGCTGACGTGGCCAAGCCGCACGCAGCTTATCTCCGTGGCGCTGTCGCTGTCGCTGGCGTGGTTGTTTGCCTCGGTAATCTCACGAATTATCCGCAATCGGCTCGTGGCAAAAACAATCGGCTGGCTCGTTTGGGGTTATGCCGCACTGGTAATTCTAGGCATCGATCAACAGGTCGCGGCGTTTCTCGATACGCTTGCCCTGCCCCTTGGCCATATCCGGTTCAGCGCACTGTTATTCATCAAGGCGGCAGCGCTTCTAACGGCGACGATCTGGCTGGCAATCGCCATTGGCAATTACTTCGACGAACGCGTTCAGCGCTCCAGCGAACTCACGCCGTCAATACGTGTCCTTCTCGGCAAGATGGTCAAGATCGGGCTGGTAATCATTGCGGGCGGCATCGCCTTATCGTCTGTCGGCGTCGATCTCACCGCGCTGACCGTTTTTTCCGGAGCTGTTGGCGTCGGCCTCGGTTTTGGCTTGCAAAAGGTTGTTTCAAACTTCATTTCCGGGATCATCATCCTGCTCGACAAGTCAATCAAGCCGGGCGACACAATCACGCTGGGCGATACATTCGGCTGGATTCGCGAGCTTAGGGCACGGTTCGTTTCGGTGATCACGCGAGATGGCCGCGAATATCTTATTCCGAACGAGGATTTCATAACCCAACAGGTCGTCAACTGGTCGTTCAGCGACGAGTTGGTTCGCCTTGACGTGCCCTTTGGTGTCTCATACGACGCCGATCCTCATCAGGTAAGTGCGTTGGCCATCAAAGCGGCCATCAGTGTTGGACGCGTAGAAGCCGAACGCCGGCCGGTCTGCTGGCTCACCGGCTTTGGTGACTCGTCGCTGGACTTCGTCTTGCGCTTCTGGATCCGTGACCCGCAGCAGGGCCTGACAAATGTTCGGGGCAAGGTCTTGCTGGCGCTGTGGGATACTTTGAAGGAACACGACATCCAAATCCCCTACCCGCACCGCGAAATCATCATGAAGGCAAACACTCTGCCCGTCGATGGTTCGAAAATACCACCTGAACGATCATAGCAGATCAAAGCGTTGTTTAGCGATGTCATCGCTGAAATGCATGCGCAGCCAGCGCTGCCGGTGAATTTTTTTATGACCCTGCATGTATCGATGCTTACGTAACGTCATAACTAACAGAATTTGTTGTATAATCACTATGATACCAACTTTCCGCTCATCTATTCCTTAAAGCGCGCTCAATGGTCGGACGATGGTTACGTTTTCAAATTTGCTTCATAAAATCCTACTTTAGGTTGTATTGGAAGGGATTCGTTAACCAGGCTCCATCACTAATGGGGGACTAAATCGTTTAGTATAACAGTGTGACCGGAAAAATTGCCGTATCGACCAGAAAGGCCAGATATTGTTGGAAGCCTGTCAAAATGCGAGCACCAGCCGCCGAATTCCATTTCATTGGTCAGCGCATCGTGGATTGCCCATCCCTGATCGAACTCATCACGATACGAAAGACAATCCAGTTTTCTTAAACACACCGGCTTCTGTGTTTTTGAAAAAAATGCACCAAAGCAGTCGTTCCCGCTTCCGCAAGCCTGCGTTTAGCAACTGATGGTTCAAAAAACCATCTGATACCCATGTCGGCCAGCCCGCTTCAACCATTTCCAAAATATCATCCGTCATTGCAGCGGCGCAGAACGCGTTTCTGACTGTCGGATATCGTGTCCGTTGTTTCCTCAGACAGCCATCAGGAAGAACAATATGTCACTTGATCAGTTTTGCCCGAAAACGTCGACAGGCCGTGCAGCGGGAATGCTGTTGTTTTGCTTTCCTGCGCAAGGCGCGAGCGCCCAGGAATCTGTCGTAAGCGCCTGTTCAGGCGTCAGTTTGCCGCGCTCGGTTGTCACCGACATCATGTCCCCGGTGATCAATGGCGTCGTCACTCCGGTCGAAGGCGTGGTCAATCCGCTACTGGCCGTCGTTGATTTGCTCACGCTTGGTATTTTACCTGCTCCGCTGAGTATTAACGCAACAGGTTTGCTCAATACGGCAGCATCTGGCGCACCCATCACACTTTCTGTCTTGAACAAGGATGGTGTAATTGTTGGCCCCTCGGACGAATGCATTGCAACATCCGACGTGATCACGCTGGAGGGCGAAAAAGGTTTGTCCATAGGCGGCAATCGCATGACCGGTCTCGGTGCAAATGGCTTGGAGGCCGACGCCGGGGAAATGGATTCGATTGCACTCGGCAACGCCGCAACAACTGATGTCAACGCAGCGGCAGCGATCGCAATCGGTCGTAGTGCAACAGTCGAAAACGGGGCAATTGGCGGAGTGGCAATCGGCCATGACGCTACTGTCGGCAATGGTGCAATTGATTCCGTGGCGATTGGATCAAGGGCGTCTGCCACCGCACCTAACAGTGTGGCGCTGGGTGCCGATTCCACGGTGGGAACCGCCCCTGTTGGCAGCGCCTTTAATCCTGGAATCGATCCGATAGCAGGCGCCACATCAGCCGGCGAGGTTTCACTGGGGAATAGCACAGACAAGCGACGTCTCACGAACCTGGCAGCTGGCACAAACGACACGGACGCCGCCAATATCGGCCAATTGAAAGCCGTCAACAACAAGATCGATGCGATGGATGATTGGGGCATCCGGTATGACACGGTTTCCAGGGAAACGGTTTCGCTCCAGGGCGCCGATGGGACACGCATCACCAATGTATCGGATGGCGAAATTTCATCGACTTCGTCCGATGCGGTGAACGGATCGCAACTTCACGGGGCTTCGCAGAATGTCGCAGATCTTCTGGGTGGAGGTGCAAACGTCGATCCGCAAGGAGCTGTCATCGGCCCCACATACCAAATTCAGGGTGGATCGCACACGACCATCTACGATGCTTTTACCGCAGTTGACGGCAGCATGACTGACATCAATTCACGCGTCAATAATATCGATACGACTGTCGGGGAAGTGACTGATCGAGCCGTCCGGTATGACGGCGCTGAAGGCGCAGCAAAAGCCACCATCACGCTTGCAGGTGCCGCCGGAAGCGCTATCACCAATCTGCGCCCTGGGCTGGTCAACGCCACATCAACCGATGCGGTCAACGGCTCGCAATTGCATGCGACCAATGCCGCCCTTTCGGTGCTCAGCAACAGCGCGGTTCAATACGAGTCGGATGTCCACGGCAACAAGACCAACATAGTTGCGCTCGTCGGCGGAGATCCTTCAACGCCCGTGGTGATCAAGAATGTTGCCGCCGGTATTGACGCCGAGGATGCCGTCAATGTGGTTCAGCTGGAAACAGGGATGAGCCTTACACTCAATGAGGCAAAACACTACGCCGACAGCCTCGCATTTGATGATGGATCAGACAACCGTGGCTACACCGATCAAGTGGCCTTGACGACACTGAACAAAGCCAACAATTACACGGATTTCAGGGTCGGGCAGTTGGAAATGCAGATCGATGAGGTGCGCACGGAAGCCCGCCAGGCAGCAGCGATCGGGTTGGCCTCGTCATCGATCCGGTTCGCCGACAGCCCCGGCTCATTAAGTGTTGGAGTCGGAGGCGGCTTCTGGCGGGGCGCGTCTGCCGCAGCCATCGGAGCCGGTTATACAAGCATGTCTGGCGCCGTAAGGGCCAATTTCTCGGCAGCAACTGCGGGCGGCAACTTCGGTGGCGGTGCGGGCATCAGCCTTACATTTAACTGACATGAAGATTTACCCGATCACATTCTTCTTCACCGCGCTGATAGTAATCCTGCAATTGGACCCAGCGCATGCGACCCAAGAAACGAACACCTACACAGTCAAGAAGTCTGAGATTTCCATTCCACCAGGAACGAAATCCGGCCAGGTCAAACGCATTATTCAACCATTTGGCGACTGGACTCTGATTTGCGATGAAAATCTGAAGGAACGAACGAAAGTATGTAACGTTACGCAGGTATTCGTAAACCACAGCGGAAAAACTGTTTTCAGTTGGTCCCTGACTGCATCAGAAGAAGGTGAGCCGCTTTTTATTCTAAGGTCTCCACCGGATGTGGGCGTTGGCAACCCGGTGAAAGTCCATTTTCATCAACACAAAAACGCTGCGGTCGCGCCGGTTCTTGCCTGTGATGAACATGTTTGCGTTGCATTACTCTCTGTTGGCTCGAGGATCCGCCAGTCTATTGCATCGGGGGCAACGGCTGAAATCTCGTTCGAGACCGACATTTCGCACAAGCTCGTTGCAACACTTCGCGGCTTGGCCGACGCAGTGTCAGTGACCGATTAGAGGCAATTCTGCCGAATAGGACGTGCGGTTGCCACCATTACGGCAGGGCGGATATTGAATTTCCACAACGCTCCAGATCCTTGATTGCGTTGTAGCCCTACCATTCATGCGCTTCCATTAACTAGCATCGGGGCACAAACCTCGACAATTTCCGAAACCGCAGCTTTTGTCTTCTGGAGTAAGCGCAACTCCAATTCTACCGTTGAAGCCTGCGGCGGTATCCGCTAATAAGCCTTCGTCAACCGAGTGGGTTCCTGGTTGATGTCTCTAGAGTTACAACGTTGTTCCCATATGCACCCGTAGCTCAGCTGGATAGAGCGCTGCCCTCCGAAGGCAGAGGTCACAGGTTCGAATCCTGTCGGGTGCGCCAATAATATCAATGACTTAGCGAATTATTGCAGAGTTGGTCGTGATGCCAACTCACCAAATACTCACCACTGAGTTTGCATTTGAAGAGAAGGCAATGATCGAGCCAACACCCCGTCGCAGAATGTCACCGAAGCGCCGCCAGCACATTTTTTCCGAGCATTGCACCGGCCACAATGTTGCGCCATGTTGCCTATGTGGCAAGCCAGTCCACAGGCATAATGATCAGTGGACGATTGAACACATTCGCGCCCTTGGCCTGCTTGGCGCAGACCTCAATACCAACTGCGCCCCGGCTCATGAATCTTGTCGCCGCGAGAAGGACAGGACCGACCTAGCCAGCATCGCCAAGGCCAAGCGCCAATCTGCGGCAGGGGCAAAAAGGAAAAGCCAGCACGAAGCTTTTACGCCCCGACTGGCTTTAGATACGATTGGCGACAGCGCCGCTATGTGAAGGAGGCTAGAGCAAATTCATAAGCAAGGCTTAACCCCCTTCAACCACTCTCGGCTAGCAATAGCTGCTTTCGCTCGTATGGCGTCGTTAATCAAATCAACGCCTAGCTGGGTAGCTTCGTCAGGCGTCAGCACAGTTTCAAAGAATGTCTCTGGCGTTTCAGTTGGTGTCTTTACCACGACAGTTTCAGGATTACGTGGCATGGCAACACGGGGACGATACAAACAGCGATGGCTCATCGCTGTGGTGCGCGCCTGTCTTTCTCGGCAGCGTCGATGCGTTCCAATATTTCCCTCGTGACCCGCATATCGGACGATAGCTGCGTCAGGGTCTTTGTCAGTTCCTTTTGCGTCTCCGAGAAGGTCGCAGCACCGGTCTCCAAACTACCGACACGGAAGTCGAGCCTGTCAAACTTCCGGTTGTCCGCGTCCAGTTGGTCAACGCGCGCCTGAAGCTGTGTGATCCCGATTGTGTTATCTCTCTGGATCCCGCGCATGTCGGAATAGGTGGTTCCCCACCCAACGCCGGTCAGCAGAAGGCCCATGAACAACAACAGCGTGTTGATGTTGATTTCATACTTGCCTGTCGGGAGGCGCATCGGCGGTTCCTCGCTCACTTGTTCAGTCCCAACCTGTTATTTGGTGCATGCTTTGAGTTTTGCGCATATCGCGTTGTGCGCTGCGACTTCACGGGCGAAAGGCTTGTCATTGGCAATGACGAACTGCCGTGTTCCGCTGGAGGGATGGAGCGCAGAGAACCCTGCGCCATCAATTGCAGACGCCGTTTGACATGACGCCACCGATAGCAGAGCAAAGCTCAGCGTCATCCAGGTCATTGATTTTCGCATTGGTTTCGCTCCGTTCACGAATGACTTCCATTGAATGCTGCAAAGCATCGACACGCTCGAGTGAGCGCCCATCATGCTTTCCGATGGTGTAGGCGACGGGAATTGCCACCAACCCGGAAAGGACAGCCCCAGAAACAACGCCCGCGATAAGGGCAACCTTGTCGAGCCCGAACATCGCTCACCCCTCCGCGACTTGTCGAATGGCCTTGATCGACTTGGCAATCTGCGGGCCAACAAATGCCAGAATGACAATGCCGCCAACGGCAAGCCCGCCAAAGGCAAGGATGGATTTCCAGTCGGCACCGAACAGAGCGGTAATGCCAGCACCACCACCGCCGAGAACGGTTGTCAGCCAGCCCCATAGGTTCGTGGTTTTCCTGGCCTTTTCCTCGACAGTTGCCGGCACGGTCTGTTTCTCGACCGTCTTTTCCTCGACCACAGGCGCGTCCTGCACGTTGGGAGAGTGAAATACCGGCTCTGTCAGCGCCACCAGCGCACGATGAAGGGCAGCGCGCGTGCGAGGACCGGCAACACCGTCCACTGTCTCCCCTGCCCGTTTCTGGAAGGCTGTAATGCCATTGCGTTCGAAGCCGAGCAGCACCAGCGCCGCCTTGGCATACCAGTCGAGCCGGTCGGAATAGCCGTTCAAACCACCATTAATCAGCCGGGTCACTTGCTCATTATCGCCCTGATCGGCGTAACGATTGAGATTGTGCGTGTCCCAATACCAAAGCGCGGAAAGTCCTTCCCATGGATCGGTGTTGATCAGATCCGGCCTCTTGTAGAAATCGGGTGCGTTCAAGTCGATGTTCTTGCGCGCCCATGCCGTGAAAGCCTTCTCGTTGAACCCGCCTGTGAGTTGCAGCGGCCCTTTGCCGGAACGTAGTTTGCCGTCACCGTCCTTGGCCTTTGTATTGCCGAGATCGGTGCGCGTGTCATAGCGTTTTTGTGCCGGTGTCGGCCCCCAAAGCTCACGATCATATTTGAAAGCACCGCTTTCATGGATGATCTGCGCCAGAAATTGCGCCAGCCGGTGCGGCTGATCGAGGCCAAACCGCGCCCCATATTTATCGAGCGCCACGACAACACTGGTCGCATTGGCCGTCTGCGCCTTTGTCATCTTCCGGCCAATTATCTTTTCGATCAGCGCAAGCGAAATCGCCGCGCCACTTGGCACGTTGGGCATAGCAGTTCCTTCAGATTGTGAGGTTGTGGGTGGCTTGAAACGCGACCAGAACGGGCGTAACACTAATGTGGATTAGTGTTCGGCGGAGTGGTTTCGTGCATTCAGTGCTTACGGCACGGCATAAGTTCGGCCGTGCTGACGGTCTAGACGCTATGCGGGCTATCTTCGCTCTTTGGGTTGTGTTTGCTCATCTGACGCCGTGGACAAAATTCGCAACCGGAGAACCTATTCCAGTTCTCGATACTGTCGCCAGATGGGCCGGTTCATTGTTTCAGAACGGCGGGGAAACCCATCCGGCAGTCCTGGCCTTCATCGTCCTGAGTGGCTATTGCATTCACCGGGCTGGCCTTCGTAACGGCCACACAAATGTACGAGCCTATGCAATCAAGCGGGCCTTTCGAATCTATCCCGTATATATCGTGGCCACCTTTTTCGGAATCGCAGCTTGGTGGTTTGCAACCCAAACCAACGCCGAATTGGGAGACGCATTAAGCGGATCAGCCAAAATCTACCCGCTGTGCATATCCGCAAAATTGGTTGCGCTGCCGACCATCATACCATGGTTGAGTGATATGCCGTGCCGCTATCAAGCTGACGGGCCGCTGAACACTGTCATGGTGGAAATGACGCTTTACGCGGTCTATCCTGTGCTTTTGCTTGGCATTGGTCGGCGTTATGGTATGCGCCCCCTATGGGCTGTGATTATCTCGGTGTGGCTGATCGGCCTTGCGGCAATCACTTTGTCGGACAATCTTCGTTGGTGGTGGCACAACTCAAGCCTGTTTGGATTCCTACCTTATTGGTGGTTAGGCGTGGCTTTGTTCAATGACAAGTTCGCCGCATTTATCCGAAAGCGGGGGCAGCGATTATCCTTGCATGGCTCGCGATGGTGGTTTTGCTCCAATTTATTTCACCAAGCGCACCACTGGTTGAAACCCGAAAGCTGCTTTTCGCGCTCTTTGTTTGCTACGTCATTCTGCAACTCGACCGCCCCGGTCTTAAATTCCCCGGCCTGTCCGCAATCGGGAAATCAGGTTACAACCTTTATGCGTTCCATGCACCGATCTGCTATGCCACATTGGCATATGGCCTGCCTTGGTGGCTTGCAGTTTGCTTGGCGCTTGGATTCGCGGGAGTTTCGTACTTGGTCTTGGAAACCCCCGCGCAATCGCTAGGACGTGCGATTATCAACCGCAAGCTGCCCACACCTGAAATCATTGTATCCTGATGACCTTGAAGTTCTCCGACGATACCTGATCCCACGTATCGAGTTTAGTATTTAATGGCAAAGGCCATTCTGCGGGGTGAATTGTAAAAGGCGTGTCAAGATCATCTGTTTCCGCATAGCCAGTGGTTTCGACCAGCACCCCGCTTTTAACAAACTGAAACCCCGTAATAATCGCTTTCCACTTAGCATCTTCATACCAGACATCAGATATTTCAACTGAGTAGCTAGTCAGTTGGCTGAGGCAGGAGCTAATTGACGTGGTGTAATTGCCTTGCACTGCATAGAGTAATGTAATCGTTGTGCTATCAGGAATAGCAGCGATGCGGTTAAACTGGTAAGAAGTTCCTGCGCCATTTTCACAGAGAGCGACAACCGCACCAACGTCGAATAGCGAACTATCAGCAACCTTAACCGTTTTGGTGCCCTGATTACTGTTGGCGGTAAGCGCCTGTAGATGACCACCGCGCGGTGTGAGAAGCGGATTATTGGCGTTCTTCGACCAGCCAGAAGTGCCGAATGTCCCCGAATTGTAAAGCTCACCCGACTGCCAATAAGACCCGTTATGTCCGCTATAGAACAGTCGATACGTGCTGCCGTCCTTCAGGAATTTCCCAGAGGTTTCAAGATATGTGCTCTCCCAACCACTGCTGGTTGAAAGCACCAACCCTAGAACAGTCCAGTTCACTCCGTCGAGCGATGTTGCCGCATAAATCGTTGTGGCATTTACGCCCGATGTTGCCCTTGTGAACAGCATTTTAAACGGAGCGCCTGAGTCTGTCGGCTCGTAAAGGACAGCCGGTCGCTGTACGCTCGTTGCGCCAGAAACGTCAGAGTAAAGAAGGACTGGCTCGATGGGCTTTTCCATCAGCCGCCCTTCCTTGCTGTAAATTTCAAGGAAGATGCTTTTTCGCGTTCCGTCATAACCTTCGTAGAAAACGAAAATGCGGTCTCCCACAAGAACCGGGCAAGGGCATTGCCGCCCGCTTGTATCCTTGTATGTCGTGGTCTGGTCCCATGTTGGTGCAAGAATACCAGCACGGCCCATAGCTAATGGGCTGGAACCCAAAGCCAAGCCAATATTGTAAGCGTAGGCTGGCGTCGTGTTCGGACCCATCCCGTTGTAAAAACCGACGTACCGAGGCGGCGGGTCAATTACACCAAGGAAACCCCTCACTTCACTTGCCGTCTTACTCTCCCGCGCATCGCCAGCAGCATTGTCAACCAGCATCGTGTCTGCCGTAACAGCGGGCAGATCGACGCCCGCCGCAGACGCGGCAGCAGCTGCGGCTTTTGCTATAGCAATATCTCTTGCGCCCTCAGCGGCCAACAACACATCAGACCGCGAAAAGCTGATATTTGTACTACCAACGTTAATTGGATTGTCGGTCGTAATCCGGTATTCATATCCCGCTTCCGTGCTGCCATCCGTTATTGAAATGCGGGTTCCTTTGGTAATGTCACGGTTGCTGTCAAAATCGCGGGAGCGCGGCCAGGGGCCTGTTGAGGCAATATAAATGCCGTTCTGCTTGGCATCCGTCTGGTCCTTCACCAACACCCTGTCATTGGCCGCGAGTGTCACTCCATCGACCGCTATTAACCCCGACAAGAGTATGGTCGCGGTAGTTGCTACACGACACGGCGCTTTATATGCTACCGTCTCCCCGCTACCAGTTATCTGGTCAATGAATGTCGTCGCCATACTAGAGGCCTTTCATGATTATTGTCGGGTTTTTAATTTCAGTAGCCACTATCGCGGCGTGTTGGTGGCTTTGGCACAAGTACAGTTCCACCCATCAAATGCGATGGGTCGCTATTGGCGCAGCCGTGTTCATTGTTGGATTAGGTGTAAGCCGGGGTTTTGTGCCGGTTGACCAATACGCTTCAGATGAAAAGTGTTGGAGTTCAGGCGGTCGATCAGACGACAATTGGAACTGCTAGCGAACCATGTCTTTCAGTTCCGGCTTTATGCCTTTGAACGTGTCACTTCCCTGCATTCCAAATCCGCCTTCGATAATCCACCGCCAGTAAGGCAGAGTGATAAAAGGCAGCATGTGAGACGCACGGTTTATGTCAGCCGGAGTCAAGTCGAGTTCACCCGAGACAGCCCGCGCCGGTATCCCCAAGAGTTGCGAAAGGTCCGTTCCAAGTTGGAATGAAGGGCCAAGCAGCGCACCGAAAGCGTCACGGTTGGCAAACCGGGAAGCCCTCATTCGTTTGTCGGCTTCAGGATTTACAAGTTGCCCGCCCTTGGAAGCCAGCGCATAGAATCCCGGCCCGCCGATCTTTTCCCATGTGCTGTTGATTTCGAAAGCCGTTGCGAACAACCCGGAACGGTCAAGACCTTCCGCAATCCATGTTCCGGGGTTGGTGGACGGCATCAGGCTGTTATCTTTCAATCGACCTGACTCCGCTTGTTTCAGCCAGTAGGTCAGCATTCCAAACGCCGTCATGCCAACAATGCCGGTCACCATAGAGCCAACACCATCTTGCATACCGCGCATAAGAACCCTTTGATTGGACGCCAGCGCAAAGCTCTTGAATTGCAGCAAAGCCCGTCCGGTCGGGGTATGGATGAACAGAGGCACATCGGCGACCGATTTAGTCACAATTGTCCCGTCAACGTCCTTGTTGACCGCGGCCGCGAATGCACGGCGCGCGCCGTCATCGGTCCAGCGTTCAATACCTGGGATGTGAACATTTGCTTCGATATCGCCAAACTCTGCAAACTGCTTGGCAACCCGTTCGGCCATATGTTCATCAATGCCAACGAAGCCCATATATTTCAGTTCTGAAGCGCCGAGTTCCCCATAGTCGGCCTGGACATTCTTCAGCAATCTGTTTTGTGTCAGCACTGAAGAGATGGACTTGTGCATATCGTTCCACCAGGGCAGCAGCGTCATATTGGAAAATGCCGAGCCCATGTTATCCAGCAGCCGTTCAAACGGCGAATTGTGAGCATACGGATCAGCAAGTTCAGCCATCGTCGCAAGGCGCGATTGCAGGGTCCGTTCGGTTACGGCACCCAACAGTTTTGCATCAGCAACAGACAGTTTGACCGCATCGAGGTTTGTAAGGAGTGGAGCAAGCCCCTCGCCCATATAACGCCCAAGCCCGTTGACCATTGCAGGACGGACAACGTCAGACAGTGACGATACGAGGACGCCACCGAGCGAACGGACAAAATTGAACGTGCCAGCAGTGCGGAGAACCTTTGCAAAGTTCGTGTGCTGGCTTTCCACTTTATATTGACCGCGCAGCAGATCCCGAACCCCGGCTACGTCTTCAACGTCGCTCTTTTCACGCCGCGCCAGTTCTGCAAGCGCCATTTCCTTGGATGGCTGCTCCATATCCGAAGAATGCACAGCGTCGCGCATCCCCTGATATTCCTTTGTCACGCGATCCAACTGGCTCTTCAGGCTTGGTTTGCCATCCCCGCCGAGACGCTTATCCATCCGCGTCAATTCAACGTCAGCAGCCATCACACGCGCATACCGGCGACCAATCAGCTCGATATCGTGTTCGAGAAAGTCTTCAATCAAATGGTCTGGAATGTTGAACGTGCGTTCCTTCAAGGGCCCGCGTGCGCTCATGGTCATATCGTATGACGGCATCCCCTGATTTGCCCTACCTGTCAGTTGCGAGAATATGTCTTCAACAATCCCGTTGACGTAATCCGCACGGTCTTCATCTGACACAAAATCAGGAATTTCCTGCTTGATCTTGGGGACCATTGGTTCAAGCCTATCCGCCTTCACCTTCAAGCCTTCAATTTCATCCCGGAGCCTTCCGAGGTCCACTTCCTTTGCAGCGAGTTCCGCTAGAATTTCATCGTTCGCAGCGCCTTCAGCATCGAGACGTTTGATTGCATCGACACGCTTTGAAAGATTACGTTCCTTGAGTTTGGCCTTGAATATATCGCGCTTCACAGTGCCGTAATCGACCACAAGCCCAACGCGAGGTGAAGCATTTGAAAGGTCTTTGACGCCGTCAAGTTCAGTCTCCAGCGCGTCAAGCTGTTGCTTCACGGATTTTGCCTCAGCGCCCGTTATGTCATGATCGTTTACGATCTTGTCTGTTACCGCATCGAAGTCGCTTATTTCATTTTCCAAACGGGAAATGCGCGTATCCAGACCGGTCAGGTTTTTCTCTGCCCCTGTCACACGGTCAATAAATTCACGTACGTCTTTCACTGTCGTATTATCAGGAAGGCCAATGTCGGAAAGCCATTCCGAAGCAACGCGGTCAATCTGGTTCAAGATTTCTTCCGCCGCCATTTCATCAGGCGTACGAAGAGGGTCGCCACCAAGTTCAGATCTAATCGCATCCATCACCTCAGTCGGGTTGACATATCCGTTGCCGTCATCCTGAAGATTGGCGAATATTTCATCTTCTGACTTCACGAAGTTATCAACGTCACCAATCCCGCCCCGGCTTTTGAACAATCCCGGGTGAGTTCTTGGCGTCACGTCCATAGCCCGCAATTCGCTATCGAGTTTAGACCCAACGCGAACGCCACCCTTGCTCTTGATGAGCGCTAAGACTGGCGAACGATCAACAAAGCGTGGTTTTTTGTTGGCCGAACGTGCAGCGGCGCGCGATTGTTTCACGGCATCAATCATTGACGCATTTTCATCGGAGCCGCGAAGCATCTTGACCAGTTGCGCAGGAGCGCGTTTCTTCATCACGTCAAGACGTGTCTGGCGTAGACTATCGAGGTTCGTTGTTTTGCGGTCACGAATAGCTTGTCGCCCCACCCGGCGCTCTTCTAGTTTTTGAACCCGTTCGTCTACCCTTGAAAAGCTATCGCGCAGGCGTTCAGCATCAACGATCTTGTTGCCTACTCTAATTTCGTCAGCCTTAAATTCAAGCTGTTGCAACTGGTCATTGAGCCAGGGTCGAACGATCTGCTTGAACCGCGCTTCACCTGCGTTCAGACGCGGCGCATTCCAAAGTCTTGTAAGATAAGACGTTGCAGTTTTCACATTCACATCGGGAGGCAGCAAGCCCGCATCTATCGCCTCATTTTTAAGAGGATCGAACAGAGACGAGCGCCAGGATTGCGCAGCCTTCGTCACGGCATCGTTTTCGCCAACGTCACCACGCCGCATTGCCTTGCTGACAGCGGCACGAAATTCCTCTTGCGTCATTTCAAAGCCGGGAGTCTTGCGCGCCTCTCGATAAATCGAGCGCATATCCGTCAAGCCCTTTGTTAGCGCTCCACGGTCCCAAAACTTCACAGCGCTTTCGACAGCGATATTGCCCTCACCGCGAACATTCTTTTCGAGGTAATAACCAGTTTCTGCCATATCGGCCATGATCGAGCGATGCACAGCCGAGGGACTTTGCGCTGCACGTAGGAGCGGGTTTAGACGCGCTTGTGCCGCCCCGATGGTTTTTGCCCCCTTGGCAATCGCGAAGTCTTTCAGAACTGGCTTATCAACAGCAGCAGAGCCCCCGCTTTGGGCTTGACGGGTGAGGTTCTCCGGTACGTCATCAACCCCCGTCATTGCCTGTTCAATGCTCTTGAGAGCTGTCTTCTGTTCGGCAGCAGAGAACAAAGCACCAGCACCAGCACCGAGTAGCGCACCAAAGACAGCCCCGGAGCCAACACCAATCAGGCTTTCAGAGGTTGGCCGTGTCTTTTGTGACTGTTGCAACGCTATTTCAGAACTACCGGCAGCGAGCGCACCGGCCAGCCCCGTTTCAATACCGGAGCGCAGAACAGTCGCCCCCGTTGTCGCACCCTTCACCACAGCGCCGCCCGGTATCAATGAAGGTATATCAAGAACCGAAGCGCCAAACGTCGCAGCCGTCCCCAACCACCCCCGGCGTCTACATTGCGCCGGTCTTCGTCTTCCATGTCAATTTGAGATTTCAAGGCATTGAAGGCGACGCGATTATGAACCAGCGCAAAGCGGTCCCACGTCCTTTCATAGCGAGTTCCCTTGATTTCATTCCACATCACATCGCCGGTGAACCCATCTTCCGGCGTCGTTGTGTCTATCCCGGCCATCTTGTTCGAGACAGCCGACCCGATAATGTTATCTTGCCTGAAGGCCGAACCAATGACTGTCATGGTTTCGGGTGACACTTCGTTGTCAACTTCCGGCGTGTAATCCACAGCCGAAAACGCACCAAGCGGCTTTCTGTCTTCTGGATAATCCAAAATTGGCATCAGAATTTACCTGCTTGCGTTTTTGCCGACAGGCCTTGGATATTGCGACGAACTTCGGGATCTGCACCTAAATTGGGCTTTGATCGCCCGCCGTCAGGAAGCGAAGCGCCAGACGTAGCCCGAAAAGTATCGGCTTCAACTTTGCCGCGTTCACGTTCCGCCTCAGCCGCGTTCGCCTTCATCCAGTCGGGCCCGACCGTCAATTCAAGCGCTTTGTCAGCCCGCGCGTTAGCGTCCCGCTCTATCTGGTTTGCCTTGCCATCTTTCGAAAGAGCCGCGGTGAATTTCACCTTTGTCTCGTTCGCATTTTTGCGGATCGCTGCCGCATCGACACCCCAAAGGCCGGATAACACTTCATCGAACTTTTTTTGGCCGTCTTCAGTGTACTGGTAGAACAGGCGATAACGCGGAGCGCGTTTCATCTCGATATCGGCGCGCGTTTGCGTAGTTGGCCAGATCGCGACGTTCTCGACCTTGCGGCCAAGCGTGTCAGCATAGGTCGCAGCCGTCTTCATGGCGTCATCGCGCAGATAGTCGAAGCCACCATCTATTGAAGGATAATGCATTTCTGGAGGAAGGCGCATAAGGTTTGGAGCGCCAGAAATATTGCTTATGTTCCACCTCGTCTTTATCTCAGCCAAGGCACGAGCCTTTGCCAATCCGGCATCGCCGCCCGTCGCATAAAAGGCTTCTTCGCTGATCGCCTTATATTCCGCCAGCAGCCCGGAAGCTTGTTCCGGCATTATGCCAGCGCCAGGTTCCGACGAAAATATTCCCGGATCGAAGGCGTCTGTCACTTGGCCGATAGAAAGCGTCTTCAGGAATTTTTCTGCTTCCGGTTTCAAGATTTCACGATTCACCTTCACAGCAGGATCATTGCGACGAAGCACTTCCGCCGCAGCATCTTCACCGCTCATGGCAAGGTCATTCACGAAATGCCGGAAGTCTGCCAGTTTGTTGCGAACATCAGACCCACCGGCAAAAGTCTCAAACGATATTGGGGCAGCAATTTGTAACGTATCGGCTTGAGACATTGCAGCAGCAAATTGCGCTGGATCGGTCGAGAACGCCCCCTTCCTGATTTGGGCTTGAACGCTTTGCGGAATGTAGCCCGTTGACCGCACAAAACTGTCTGTCACAACTGCCCGCTGATCTTCAGGAATAGCCGACAGCATGGAGTCGTAGGCTTTATCGGCTACCTTGCGCTGGCCTTCGTCAAAAGTGTTGATCGTAGCGTCGGGCGAACCGGCCAGAATGTGTGCGGTCAATTCACTAACCCCGCCGTCTTCTTTCCTCTTGCTTTGCAGCGCCTTCAATAGCTGCACCTTGTCGCCATCGTCTATATCAGCGCCTAGAATGTCCTGATCGCTGACAATCTTGCCAGTCTGGATGTCGAGCGACAGAGCGTCCTTGAAAGCCGCCTGTTGCGCCTTGGCCTGCACAGCCATCGCCTCATTTGCTTTCTGTTCTGCAACGCTAGACTGGTCGAACAGTTTAACCCGGTCTTCGTAGGGCAAAGCCTCATATTCTGGAGCCACCTCGGAAACTCGCACCTCATGGCCCGCCGTGCGCTGAGCAGCCGCAAGCCGGTTGTTCCATCCATGCCCACCACGCGGGTTGCCGGTTGACCAGCCTTGAGGTCGTTCAAAGCCGATAAAGGCCGCCGTCGCATCATCAATACTTCCCGCGCTCTTGAGGCGACGATAGGCATCCGTCTCATCTTCCTTCAATTCAACGTCAATGAAATCAAGTTGGGTATTGAAATCTCGCCAGTCTTTACCGCGAGCCGTTGCAAACCGTTGCAGCTTGTCAAAACGCGCGCCGCGCCATTGCGCAATACCATGCGCGGAGCCCTTGTCCCCGCTTGGCCCGTCCGAACGGACACCGGATTCTTGCACCAGATTGCCAACGATACCCGCAGCTTGGTCAGGCGTATATCCAAGCTTGACGAAGTGATCCCGCGCCATCTGTGCACGGCTTTGCACGTCTGCTGGCATTGGAGTAATTGGCCCACCAACACCCAACTTGTCGCGAGCAGCCGCACTATTGGCCTTGCTGTCAATCTCCCATAGTGCTTCAGCACGTCGCTTGCGCCATTCGCGCAGCGTTATGTCTTGATCTATCGCAGTTCGCCCAGAGTTGCGCACAAGGCTTTCCGCTTGCGCATCAGCGTCCCGCCAACCAGACGGGTTATCCTGCAATCCTTGCAGAATAACATTTTGGCCGTCATCCACCTTGGCTTTGGCAACGCGATCGCTCTCTTCCACCGCGAAAGCACTGGCCTTGGAGGTTATTGCAGACTCCAGTTTGAAAAGCGTCTGGTCATATTCCGGCTTGAGGTCATCAGGGACCGTCGAGAAGAAATCTTTTGCGGCTTTCTGGTATTGTCCCGTCTGATTTTTGACGAACCCACCAGCTCCAACAGGCGCATTCATAATGGCATCGGAAAACGACTTGCGCTGTTGATCCTCAAACTGAAGATATCGCGATTGCGTATCGAAAGCCGATTCGCTGTCCACCTGTTTCTTGCGTCCAGCCTCAGCCGCTTTCAGATTTGCAGACAGTGATTGAACGCCTTGCCCGAATTGAGCGACACCCCGGCCAATGGCAGAAGTATCGACCGAGGCTATTGCGCGGCCAGAACGCCCGCTGACAGGACCGCTAAGGGATTCCACGCCGGGAAGTTTCAACGCCATCAGCCGAAGCCCCCGCCGTAAATGTAATTTCCGCTAACTGGCTTTTTCTTTGCCCCGAAGTCTTTCGCAAAGGAACCTATGCCGTCCATCAAGGTGCCAGCCGCCGAAAAATAGGAGCCGGTTTGCGCAGCTTTGCCTTCAAGCCGCGCCGACGCAGCTTGTGCGCGCCGGCCTTTTGCGCGTTCAACACCGCCATATCGGATCATGCCTTCATTGACCGCTCCCTGCTGAACAACGTCGCCTGCCAGATCAAGAACGGTATCATCAAGCGCGCCAAGGTTGGACGCAGAGGCGACCGCCTGTTGCCGAGACAATAACATTTGCGTCTCTCTCTTTTGGCGGTCGGCATCGCGGCCCGCCGCAGCGCGTTCTTCCGCCGCCTGTTGTTCAAGCTGTTGAGCCTGGAAATCCGCCGCGCTTTTTTGAGCAGCACCAGCGGCCAACGTGCCAACAGCAGAAACACCAGTTCCAACAAGGCTAAGGATGGTCGTTAGACCTAAATCCGCCATAACCAAATGTCCCCGTCTTCATGAGTAAAACCGAGCCTTGACAACCAGCGAGCCGCCGTTGGTTCGTCGGGATCGCATTGGGCCAGAATGCGCCTGTGATGCTTTTTGGCGTCAGACATGAGCGCCAGCGCCGTCTTGTGCATCTGGACCTTGTAAGGCCTTGCCTTATCGTTCAGCCCGCAAAACGCCAGTATTTCGCCCCGATAGATTCGGAACCCCGCCACGGCCACGAGTTCACCGCCGACATACCCAGCGACGCCCTTAACAGTCGGCAAGCTTCCTTGCTCGCCATACCATTGACGCATATGCTCATGTGTGAGCGGGATAATTTCAGGCTTCATCAAATTTTGTCGTTCGTCTCGACATCGACAATCGCGGCTTCCACCATGCACGGCCTTGGAGCCGTGGCACGTAAACAAATGCGGGAGTCGGTATCCCACTCACCGGGGAACGAAATTGCCGGTTCCTCATAGTGTGAGAATACTTCATGGGGATCTACAGGACGCCCCCTGTAGAGACGCGGCAAGCCGTCCATATTGGAGAAGTCTCGGCCAAACTCAATCCCGTTATTATGGACCAACCCAAGGATAACCGCGACCATATTTACCCGCTTTGTCTGAGCCAGAGCCGTACCAGCCGATGCCGCATAGGCGAGTTTCGTTGACTTGTATGTTGCGGAATATCCAATCCCGACCATCACATCAGAAGCCGTCACAGCCTCATTCAATGTGACCGAGCCGCCCGAAACGGTATATGTTCCGAGGTCTTTGCCTTCAGCCCACGCGACAACTTGTTTGCCTTCGAGGTGCGACAGTCCCGGAACAACCGTTCCCGTCACATTGGCAATGATGATGAATGCATCACCTTGCTTGTTTACCGTGCCGCCAATGCACTCAGATTCCAGCGCCATCTTCTCGACGTAGCGTTTCGTTTGCGAGTTGATGACCCTGCTTACACGGTAATAAACCCGATCTTCATCTTCACCAGGAAGGACAGCGACGCCTTCAATAAACCCGTCTGTCTCAACCCTCGACCAACATGTCACGTCTTCCGTTGGTTCATAGGTCAGCAGAATAACGGTCCCGTCTGTTAGCCAGACATGGATTCGTGTATCCGGTTGACGCTGCACTGTCATCCCAACGACATTAGCCGAAGCCGTAAGGTTGGGAGTTAAAAGCATGAGATCGTGAGGCCGGTATTCGTAATTGTCAGGATTGAACACCAGTTCAAACAGGCGCTTTCCAGACCGTTGTGCAAACACGCCCCGGTCATCAATCTTTGCGGCGTTCGCGCCGTGCCTTGACCCTTGCGTTGAAGGATCACTGGCTTGCGCATTCTCAGGCGTCAACGGTTCATCGAAAGAAGTCGATTTTATCGAATATTCAGCACCAGGCGTACCGATAATGAGACGCGATAAGGACAGCATAAAATTGATTGTATCGACAGGACCAGAACCAAGCGTTCTGTTGATAGGACCGGCATCGCCTTCAAAATCAGGATCAAAGTTTTCGTAGTCATCGGAGATGGACCCAATGAATCTTGATTTACCAGCCCACCACAACCGGCCCTTATGGAAGGCAACAGCACTCGGCCAGCCTCGTTGATCCGACCAGACGCCTTCTTGCCAGTCATCGGTATAAAACGTGGTGCTGAAAGCGTTCAGCACTTCGATTGTGACCTGATTTCTGTTGGTATAGCCTGTAACGCGGCAAATCCCAGGGGAACCACCACCACGATAGGAAAGAGACACAACCGCCGCTCCAGACGTGTACGCGCCGGTCTTGAAGCCTATTCGGTAATAATGGATCGCATTGTCGAGCCTCGACCCCGGCTTGATCGTCGTTAGCCCATTATCCGTGTAGGTTGCGGTAATGTCTGAACTATCATCGGCACTTGAAGCCGTAATCGTATCCACAAAGCCCGAATCCGGGCCGTCGAATGACCGTTGAAGCGTCAATGTTCCCGCCCATGTGCCAGAGCGGACAACATCGAAATTCATATCTGCACCAACGCCCGAAATTCTAATCGAGTCAGTGAATGTGTCTTCGGCACCAAGCCTTGTCGGCTGATAATAGCCAGAGTTCCACAACCGGAATATAGCGCCGACATGTTGAGGCTTGAAAAACGGTTTATCTGACGTGAGGGTCGTATTGCCTTGAACCGCGCCAGCTTTCAGCTTCACCTTCGCCGTTCTGCCACTAAAGAACGGGCCCGCGTCTGGTTGATACAGTACAATTGACCAGCTATCTGTTGACCGGCGCTCAATACGCCGTTGCTGGTATCCATCGCAGGCCAAAAAAGAACATCGGCTGACTGGTCCCACCTGACGAACGGAAGATCAGCCGCGACATACGGCATATCCAGTTCCATTGTCCCGGCTGAAGCCACTTGGCAGGATGCAACGAATTTATCCACGTCAAGATCATTCTGGAATTGCACCCAAAAGTCAGCAGATGGCGTGAAGGCGAGACTGTGAAAGCCAGTACGCAAGGTTGTTTCAGAAATATACTCGTCACCACCAGATGTTGCACCGCACCG
Organism: Mesorhizobium sp. G2-6-1; assembly: GCF_055809095.1. Lineage (NCBI taxonomy): Bacteria > Pseudomonadati > Pseudomonadota > Alphaproteobacteria > Hyphomicrobiales > Phyllobacteriaceae > Mesorhizobium > Mesorhizobium sp. G2-6-1. Next base: position 3,482,274 of record NZ_CM147896.1, on the reverse strand, counting down.
GAAGACAACAGGCCCGCGCGTAACACTGATATTTAGGGCATGTCGCTTGTAAGCATCAGCCGCTGAAACCGTGACTTGACGCCGGCACACCGCAAGCCCACCAATATTGACAGCATCGAGGACAAGACCGGAGGTGGTAAAGGTCACATCGCCGCCAGAAGTTGACCCATCGGTCCACCCAGAAGACGTTGCAAAGTCGGAGTTGGATATTGTTGTGGAAACAGCTACACGCGACACCAAAGTATCATCGACACGAACTCGCATTTTCCCGTCTGATAGTTCTATCAGCGCCGTGTCATCGGTTGCAGCGACAAACGGAACGTCGATTGCGAACGCATCGTTGCGACTTGAACCGAGCCAGCCAAGACCCGGACGCAAGAACATCGCCCCGGCTGTCTTTGGCAACCAGTTCGTCATGATTTCAGCCGATAGGCGGATTCTGTCCACATCAACCCGGACAAGCGCCGTAGATGACACCAGCCCTCGATTGAACGCTAATAGCGGAGCATTGGTCTTTGCCATTATCAGCCACGTTCCCGCGTGCTGAATGTAGGCGCACGGCTACGCACAAGCCGCCCAGGAGGCGGAAACTTTGTGACAGCTTCGTTCATCACGTCGCGGTTAGAGGCGCGCTTCCAGAACTTGGCTTGATCTTTTTCCAGCTTTTCAAGCTTGGTGTTTGAACCCGTAATCTCTTCACACGTCGCCACGGCCAAGGAGGTTTCAACAAAGCCAACGAAACTTTCAGGCCATTTTCCAAGGTCAAGCCCGTAATCCTGATCATTGGAAACATAGCGCACATAGATCGATTCGATATCGGCCAACCAATACCCTGCACGATCATCATATTCGAGAAGCGGAACCTTGCCATAAGCATCGACGGTCACACCCACCGTGCGCAGCCAATCGTCAGGCTTTTCAAAAACGAAACGATACCCGAGCGTCGTATCAAGTGAAGGCGAAGCCGTTGCCGAAGCAAAGCGCAATGCAAAGTTCCATTGCCCTGCTTCAAGACAGCCCTTGACCGTCTTGTCATAGGCAAAGTCCATCGCGCGCCGAGACTTCACTTCGTCGCTCAACGTGGCAAGACGTGGCTGACCAAGCTTGACCAACCCGCCATTGTAGAGGCTCAGCTTGTCGGCCATGCTTTAAGCCGCCATTGCGCGGCGCTGCGACGATATCCACTTGTCAGCCGCATTCTTGTCAGGGAGGTCTTTCTTGACCGGTTCGCTTTGGCCTCTTTTGAAGACCTGCCAGCCAGAACCAGACGGGCGGCTTTCGTAATCGTTCAACTGCGCCAAGACGTGTTCGTTCGCCAGTGACACAGGTTTGAGCGTGAATGCTACGCGAGCGCCAAACGATTCAGTCTTGCCGACTTCCATAACGCGCAGTTCAGCATACCAGGACGCATCAACGGCCATAACTTCAATCTTGTCACCAACGCGCATCAGACGCGCGACATGTCGCCAGTATGTGGGAGCAATGAGGTCTTCCGGCTTGGTCCCTTCCGTGGCGATGATATGGTATTGATTGCGGACAGACGCCGCTTGCTTCAGTCCATTGACGCCGAGAGGCGCAAGAACTGCCTGTTCTTTGGAAGCCATACTCTATTCCTTTTGCGATTAAACAGGGAAACGGGGGCCGAAGCCCCCGCCTTGTTTCTATGCGAGGACAGCCGACGAGACTGTTGCCGCGCCAGCAGCGCTAACAGCGCTCACCGAATGGAGCGTTGTCGTATAGCCAGTTGTGTTTTGAACGTAGACAATATCGCCAACCTTCATTCCCAACTGGCCGCCGTTGGTGAAATACCCCGTCGCATCCACGTCCGTATGTGCGTCACCATCGGTGTAAACCCATATCGACGCAGACGTGCCGAAACCGGAAAGAATGCACTTCGGGGAGTTCGAGACATCATATGCCATTTGTCATACCTCCTTATGCCGCAACAATGGCAGAGCCATCGTGGTTGATGACAACGACACCGCTGTTCTGCAGCAACTTTGAACCCATGAAGTTGGACACCCGAGCAAAGGAATAATCCTGTTCCTCGTTAAACCCGACCACAGCTTTCAGTGTTTCAGTGTCGCAGGCGTGACCGATAGAGTTGCGATGATAGACAAAGCACTTTTCGGCGTTGGTTGTGCGACCTGGAAGGCGAGAATGAACCATCCAGTTGATGCCAGCCCAACGGCGCATTTTGCGTGCCGGACCGGATAGCGGTTTGATTTCAACGTAATCCGCCGAGGTGTAAGCCTCATCCCGCAAGAGATAGGCCTCCATTCCCGGAGTCATCAGACCGAACATATTGTCTTCTTCTTCGGTCGGAACATCGGCATTGCCGAGGATACCTTTTGCCAGCGTCACAAGTTCCAGAGAGCCAGTTGCAGCCGTTCCGGTATCATTGCTGGCAGTCGCCAGTTCCGCAATAATATCGTCGTCAATGCGGCGGTTCATCACGCGCAGGGAATTGTCCTGCATGATTCTGCGCTGATTGCCTTGAGACGCGAAAATATTGAAACTGGTCTTCTTGCGATAGTCATGCCACTCGACAAGCGTAGCCGTCAGTTGGCTATCGTTGTCGACATTGGCCGGGATCATACCATCGACGCCACGCGTCACGGCCTCAGCCCCGCCACTGTCAGCGACGAGGAAGATTGCCTCATTGCCCTGTCGCATGATTTCGGTTGTGACCGTCGAACGAAGCATCGACTGGCCGAACTCAAACCCGGCAATGTATTCCTGCCGGTACTGTTTCATAAAGGCTGTGTCAGCCATTTCTCTATTCCTTCGATTGATTGGGAAAGAGCCATAGGCAGGTTGACCACAGCGCCATGTAGCGGGTTGCCCGGTTGCCCGGAGCCGCTTCTTTGGCCTTGGTGCTGACTAGTGCTTTGTGGAGATTGGCGGGAGAACGGAGCCGCGAAGCGGGTTAGCCGTTATATGCCGCCGATATACTACGCCTTGACCTTGTCGCGGGCGTTGTAAAGGGATTGCAAGCGCGATTGCGCCGCCGTGTCTTTGAACCATGCAGCGCGGTCTTCACCCATGCGCTTTTCGAGCGTGGCAATTTCAGTGTCGAGAGCCGCAACGCCTTGGTTGTTTGACGTCAGGACCGTTGCCAGGGGATTTTCAGCAACAGCCTTTGCAGCGAAAAATTTCATAATTCCCGGATGATTGCCGATCTTGCGACCGTCAGCAGTTCGCCCGCCCATGAGAGCATCAAACAAATCAGGATCGACGCTTTCAAAGTAAGGCCGCATCGCAGCGATATTGCCTTTGTAATCGCCGCCCCATGCCTCTTTCAGTTCGGTTTCAGCTTCCATGCGGAACTTGGAATCATCTTCGGCTTGCTGAAACTGCGTCTCTTCCTGCATCCGATAATATTCATCGACCAATACAGACATATCGTTGGGGGCAATGCCGGTCTTGATCGCACGTTCGGCAAACGCTTCCACAACCGGCTTGTCAATGTCGCCAATCTGCCTGTTATCGGGCAGAGTAATTGATTTGACAAAATCTTCGACCTTGTCAGGAATGCCGCGTTCCTTTCGATATTCAGCCCATTCCTCGTCAGTCGCCTTGTCCCCCGGCTTGTCCTTTGCCTTGAGCCCCTCACTGATTTTTCGCTGGCCTTCCTCTTGTGCCTGCAACAATGCTTCAGGAGAGGCAAAGCGTTTTAGACGCTCAAGCCGCTTTTCATCGCCGCTAGATAGCCGTTCGCGCCAGTCATCGCCCCACGGGCCTTTTGCGTCAGCTTCGGCGGCACCGGCATCGCCCTTTGGTGCTGCCTTTTCTGTTGCGTCAGCAGAAGCCTCAGAAGTCTGTTGAGCAGACGCATCGACGTTTGCGTCTTGCGCACCCGGAGCGAGGTTTTCGGCATCAGCCGCGCCCGCTGCTAGAGTGTCATCGGCCATCAAGCTTTCCTTTCTGGTTCGTCTGGTTTCAACGCATCAATCGGCACGTTGACCAGCTTTACAATTTGTAGACCGACGCTACGCCGACCTTGCAGAAACCCGGCAACATCAGGTTGACCGGCAACGAATGTTTCGTCGTACGTCATCGCCGCCGCATGGATGATCCAATGCAGCGCCCGTTTTTGTTGCTCTTCAGTTGCTGTCCCGGTTGCCACAGCCTTGACGGCAAAAGCATCGAGCCGTGAATATTTTGCAGGGCCGAAGGGTATCGTCTTCACGCGGCACCGGCGCTCGTCAGAGCCTTGACCATTGGTGCAGCCTTATTAGCTACATCAGCAGCGCCCCCGACCTCAGCCGCAGCAGCTTGCGCCTTTTGTGCATTCTTCGCCTGCTCTATTGCCGCAGCGAGCCGCTTTTCATCCTTGAGCCATTCTTCAGGCCAACCGATACGCTGAAGCATATCGCGCGTTATCGCCATCGGGTCAGCAAGCTGTCCGACAGATGGGTCAAATTGCGCAGCCGCCCCGATAACTTCCATGCCTTCCGAGAGCTTGGCCTTTAGCGAGTCGCTTTCCAAATCCGCCAGTGGAGACTTGAATGAGAAGTCTACATTCTCCCCACGCAAAGATTCGGGGATCTCATCTCGCCGGGAAGGCACCAAGCGAGCGCATGACGAGGAAAGTTTCAGAGCATAGAGGTTCTGAATATTCTGCCTCAATAGGCCCGAACACAGGTATCTGTGAACGCATCTGTTGTTCGACAATCTTGCGAACCTCATAGGCCGTCTTGCCGCTTGTTTCCGGCAAGCTGACCTTATCCAGCATGAAACCCAGGCGTTGACGCATTGCAAAGCGTTGCGCCATGTCAGAACCGAAACCAAGCCCGCTGCTATCAATGTTCAACGGGCGAAGCGCCTCGCCTAGCTTTTCATCATATTCGGCGTCAACCCAAGTAATGCCGCCAGCGTACAGCCCCACGTCGCCCCGTATCGCATCGAGCGTCCCGACCATTGGAGGGTCAACGGCCTTTTCGCCAGCTTCCAATAGTATGCGCTCTACAGAATCCGCCGTTCGTGCATCAGCGATAATGATCGAGGTAAACGGCGAACTTCCGTATTGCGTCCCGGAAACAGACAGCCCGCGAGGAATAACATAGCCCCTGTACGAGCGAGGAACCATTTCGAGGACTTCACCATGCCCAGGAAGCACCCACAGCGAGACGAAAGGCTGGTTCTCCCTGTTTGGCATATCGAAGTCATAGGACGAAGACGGCACTGCTACGTGCCGAACAGTCACCGTCTTGAACGGAGTTTGCGAGGCGTCGTTTCGAAGCGATTCCGGCACCTTATCACCGAAGGTAGTAACCAGATTGCGAAGCGTCGTAGTATCGTTTCGGTGAATATCTGTCACAGCGCCGGTATAGTCTTGCGACCATGCCACATCTCGCAAATGCCAATTGCGATAATATAGCCCCGAACGATCCTTCAAAGGGCATACTTCAAGAACGCCTTGCCCGAATGTCACGAAGTCATGATCGGCCAGAACCGTTGTCCGGTAATACTGCGAAGCTTGAGAGAACATCACCTTGCGCTGAAGCTTGGTCGCTTCCTGCAACCACGCCCGCGCATCGCTGTTCTTGTTCCTGTCATCATCCGCTGCCTTGACCTCAAAGAAATCGGCGGGACGGATCATTGGTTGAAACAGGTTCCCCATTTCACGGCGGAACAATGCACCGTCCGACGAAAACGCCTGTTGCGCATATTCTGCCCCTACAACGAGAGGCGTCGTGAAGGACGCTCTTTCATAGTAAAAATGTTCCGCAAACTCTTGCCACATAAGCAGGAGCCCGGAGCGGTCCTTGAACAACGTGTTACCGTTGTCGATAACCGTCTGTTGCACAGGCGACAAAGCCATGAACTAAGCGCCCAGCTTGCCGGTTGCGCCGATCAGGTTGTCAGACAGAATCGTTGATTCCCGACCGCTTCTTGATCGCTGTTCAGCAATCTTGCGACGCCGTTCTGCAATGATTGCAGGATCTTCAGCGTCAGGCATACGAGCCGCAGGCTCAACCTTCGGGGTTTTGGTCTTGAATAAGCCAGCCATAGCTAATTCCTTTCTGTCTGGGTGAAGGGCAGCAGCCCGGAAGTATTCTGCTTCATTTACGGCCCCTTTTGTGCTTGGCGTAACCAAGCTTGACTTGTGGAGCCAATTGCCCGTTGGGGCCGTCTTGCCGCCTCGTCAGAGCAGGGAAGAGAGAAGCCAGCCCCCACACCATAGCGTCGGCCCTGTCTGGCGACTTGGAGCCTACATAGCCCGCCGTGGTCATTGCGCAGAGTTGGTCTTCAAGATCAGCGAACCGCCCAACCAGTGAAACCTTTTGCTGTTCAAACAGCACAGACACAGGTTCAGCCCGCACAATCTTGCCGCGGCTGGCCTTGACCGCCCTGTATGGAACAGACGTTGATTGCCTTGACGCAGCGGAACGAACAATCTCGGCAACCATCGCCCCGCCGAAGTTCTCTTCAGCCACCACGCAATCAGCGCCGTGACGTTCAAAGGCTGATACAACAGCATCACCCCATAGAGCCGGGGACATGCGACCGGATAAATCCTCCAGAACGTAACCCCGGCCATCCTTGCCAAGACCCACAACGACAATGCCGACTTCATCAGAGCGCTTGTCTTCATCGCCAGAGACGCCGGAAGGATCGACCGCGACGACAATGCGGACCATCTCAGGCACCCGGCCATCGACAATCCGTTGCTGATCTAGAAGCTCCAATGTCCATAGCGCCGAATCTGACACATCAGCGAATTGACCGAGCCAGAAGCGCCGACGCATGGCTTCCGACATGTCTTGTAGTTCTTCCAGATAGGAAGCCGGGAGGTTGGCCTCGTTATCCTTCGGGTTCATCACAAGCGCGGCATAGTTTCCAGGCTTTGAAAGCCCAGTCTTGCGGTCAGGATCGCGCTTTTCGACAAACAGCCGGTAGGTCCAGTGAGCCATGCCGGGAGGATTGCAGTCGTAATAGGCCTTGAGCCTTAAAGGCGTATTTTGTGCAAGACGTGTCATCGCCATGTTGCGAGAGGCATACGGGATCTGAGAACATTCGTTCAGGTAGACCGTCGCGTATTGCTGACCTAGTATCTTTTCAGTCCGTTCCTTGTCATCCAGACCGCCGAACCAGAGTTCAGAACCGTTCGGGAGTTCATAATACCAATCTGTCTTATCCATCCGGCAGCTTTTGGCGACGCCGGGAAAGCACATGTCCATGACACTCGGCAGCGTATCGAGGATGATCGACGCCTTGATATGGTTGAACCGATAGCGAAGCATTGCGTGGCGGCTTTTGTGCGCCAGCGCCCTCACCACAATTCCACGGACAAACCCAAACGTCTTACCAGATCGCGCACCACCATAGGCCATGACATGCGTGGCGTCAGAACCCATCAACTGTAGTTGCGCATCCTGCTTGCTAGTGAGTTTGAATGTCAAAGGATGGAAGCATCCCGGTCAGATATGACCACTTGCACAGTGAGAGCGCCGCCTTGCTTGTCCTCATCCAGAAGCTTGTGAAGCTTGGCCTTGCCCATGATTGCAGAGACAGCAGCAGAAGCGCCCTTATCGTTTTTCATTGCGTGAGTGCGGGCGTCTTCAAGCTCTTGCGTAAGCGAGCCGACTGAAACCAGAGCCAATTGCCGGGCTTCGTCCAGCAGTTCTTGAACCCTTGCGGACACCTTAGGGCTAGACAGTAGACGCGAAGCCTCAGGCCATATCGTTTCCGGCTTGGTGTTTTCCCCTACATCATAGGAACGCCGATAAGCTTCAGAGGCGTTGCCCGTCTCGAAATAGGCGAGGCAGAAAGCTTCTTGTTTTGCAGTCAGGTCAGACATACGTGATCGCGCCAGCCTTCAGGCGAGTTATCGGGCAAATTTGCCTGTTTGGGTGTTGGTTGCCTGCTCGCATTACTGGCACCATTGGTGTGTGAGGTAATCCCTGATGTTGCAAGGGTTTTGCGTCGCACATGAAGCAAGGACGAGGACCGCCAGAAGGGCAAGGATTGACCTTGGCACCATTACTCGCATCCCTGCCATTGGATAATTCGATGTTCCAGGCGGGTTAAGGCACCTAGAAGCGTCCCCGGATTTTCCCCGCTTTCAAATGCCGTCATTGTGCAGCCCTCGGCATCTACACCAGCCACAGCAACGCCCACCAGTTCACCCTTCCGGGCCAGATCGAGCATGTTTTCAAGCGTGGTTCTACAACCCTCGGACCGGATTGATTGCTTTGTGGCCAGCTTTACAACGCTGTTTTGTGGTTGCGCAGACATGCAGGAATAAATCTCCCTATTCCGGCGCTTCCGCTTCCCTGCATTCATGACCTCGCGCCAATTGGCGCTATGCCCCGACAGGTTCTTCTTAGGAGCGAACGAGAAGCTTTGCCCGCATAGCCGGTATAAGCGGTGGATTCACCGGGGCAATTTCTTGTAATGTTCTTGATTGTACAAAGCAGGGAGGAACCATGCGCAGACACAAAGCAAGAAGGCTTATTTACGAGGAAGCCGATATGCTCGTGACACTTGCCTCCGAACTTACGGACGTTGCCGAACAACTGCGAAAAGTTGCGTCTGAAGCATTCAAAGCACCGGTATCGGCTCGACGTCGCGAAATTACTCGTCTGCAAGACGAATTGGAGGTGAAAGAACTAGGCACCATCCATAAGCGCTTCGATAAGCTAATTGAAGAGTTGACGCCGATACAGGATGGCCTCTCCTATTACAAGGGATGGCCTTAACAACAGCCCTATCCTTAGGCGCACTTTCCCAGCGCGTGGGTGGTGAATTTCCCACATTACCCCGGCGAGTGGCACTTAGGCCCCGCACAGACGGGCAAATCACCAAATCATTTCGATACCGAAACTAACCTGTCTTTTGAAGGATTTCAAGAGGCACAGCAGCTTTTACTTCTCTACCCAACAGGGATAGAAGAACCGTCAAGTTGTGATCGCCCGCCTGTTCTACCGTCGCCTTGATGCCAGCGAATGCACCCTCTGATATGCGCACCCTATCCCCGGCCTTCACATCGCTGGCATGAACACGTAGTTGATCGAAATCGCCAGCATCTTGCGCCGCACGCATCCTGCCTACTTCATCATCTGGAATTGGCACTGGAGCGCCATCGCCCCCAAAGTCCTTGCTGCATAAAACGCTGATGACGTTCTTGCACGACACAATGCGCGCCCAATGTTGAGACGCCAGGACAAAGATATATCCCCGCAAAAGCGGAAAATATTTCGTGGACCAGCCCTTGGTTCGGTGATTGCGGTATTCCTTGCGATATTGCGGCACATAGACCGTGAAGCCCATACCGAGCAGGTCTTCACCGCTAGCGCATTCGAAGCCCGTTTGAATGCGAACGATATACCAGGACTGTGTATTGCTGTTTGCAGGATTCAATCGTCGGCCCTCCAATAGAGCTTGTATGGTCTTGGTTTTCGTAACCCGCGAACGCCGAAATATTCGTTCATTTTGTATTCGGCCTTGCTGACAACTGAAGCCACGCGATGAGCACTCAAAATTGTTCCCGTTGGCCGATATTCCATCACATCAAACCAAAACAGCTTTCGTGATGGCTCAATTCGATACCAATCACCATCACGGTAGATAAAACGGGCTTTGCCAAAGTCTGTCAGATCAGAGCGGCGCAATTCGCATATCATCCCGGCAGGTTCGGAGCGGATCAATTTGCGGGATCGCCAAGGGTTTTCGCGTTCCGACGCTTCGCGCGCCTTTCTTTCAGCTATCGTCATTTTGGATCCCCGACCAAGATGCTGCATTGAAGGTGGCAAAGTTTTTGGTGACGCTTTTCATCGCGTGTGTAGAAACGGACTCTGCGAGCGGGTGAGATCGAATAGGGATGCGCAACGCAGGACCGCGCCGTCTTTTCCGCTGCACCCTTCGTCTTGAAGAGTTGACGGCCCCACACGGTGCCTCGCCCGTCAACAATCACGAAACCATTTTCCGTTGTCGGCCAGGTATCTGCCAATTTGTGTTGCGTCTTCAAGCCGCGTCCCCTTCAATCTCTTGTCCCCATATGGGATTAATATAACTGGTAAACCCTCCTCCCCCCTGCTGTTGGAGTTACCTTTGAGGGCAACCGCCATTTGCGGGCTGTTAAGACGAAATTGGTCGGCTTCAAGACGATGAGGCCCGCGTTTTCCGGTCCTGACGCGGGAAATGAGGTGCTCCTCCAGTAGTACCGCGCGGGCGCGGTAGGCGGCAGAACGGGACATTGAGATATGGCCAGCCTCAATCATCGCATCCGGCACGATGGCAAATGTTCTGCCGGGAATATGCCCGTGATTGGAGACAAGCACGTAGTAAAGGGCAAAAGCGTCTGCGCCATCCTTTCGGATAAGAAGCGCGTCCGCCACTGAGCGGTAAATCTGCACGGCTGAATTTCTCCCCATCCACAAGCGGCCCTCCAAACGGAGGTTCCAAGCCCATTCGGCCACCTTTGAAATTTCGCTGTCTGGAACGCTGGCGGAGTCGTCAAACTCGATATCGCGGAGCGCTACCAAGTCCGCCATAAGGCCGTCAAAATTGTCGGCAAATGGCGCATACTCGACCGCGCATTTATATAATTTTGTATTGCGCTGACCCTCTGGTATCTTGCCTGCATTTGCCACCGTCTGCAGGGGTTGACGGTCACGAAACGTAGGCAAGGTGGAGAAGGCTAAATCACCATCACAAGCGGAATAGCGGCTCCCATCTGGACGGATTGACCCAGGCCCTACAACGAAGGCGTGACTGCCAGCTTTGAAGTCAATCGCGATATCGCTGGTGCGAACCGCCTGCGGAACAATACCGTCATGGCGGTAGTAATGATGGATACCCCGCGCAGTCCGAACAGTGACGGACGACGGATCGAAACGACCCGCAATATAACTACGTGTCTCCTCGTTATCAGTATCAATATCCACGACGAGCGAGCTATCGAGCCGAACTCCGTACGTCTGGGAGTGTCCGTTCGCCATGCGCTTTAAGCAAGCTTCGAGCGACAAGCGCCGGTCGGTCCAACCCGTAATGAGTGGTTTCTTGCCATCTGGACCACCGAGCGGGATTAGTGTGAAGCCCGCTCGGAAGAGCCGTGCCATAATTTCTTGCACCGGCTCTTGTTTGAGTATGGGAAGAGCTGACATTAGCCAGACCTCGCCCGGATCACGTTCGCCACGCGAATTGCCTCAACGGCGTCAGCGATGGACAAGTGAAACGTCTCTCTTATTTGTGGAATTATGGCGCGACTTACCGACGCGTTCGCATCAGCAATCCATTGCGCCGCGCTATTGATGGTTGTTTGGCGATCAGGCTGCATTTGACTGCCCCCGCGCAAACTCACCAAAGAACGCACGTTCAGCTTCAAGCCGAGCCGCAACCGCATCGTTGATATCGTCAAACAAGCCTAGATTGATTGTCTTGTTGTTGTAGCCAATGAACGCATTCCACTTGCGACCAGACGGGCAGACGCCAATATGGCCGCTTGTGTTGCGATTATCGAGCTTACGGTTTCGGCAATTCTCGGCATTGGTAGCCTCTCGCAGGTTCTTCCACCTGTTATCGGCCCGCATTCTATTGATATGGTCGACCAGATTTTTCGGCCAACGCCCTGTCATTATCAACCAGATGACGCGGTGCGCACGATACAGCCGATAATCAATCTCGACCTGAGTGTATCCCTCAACCGTCCTTGTGCCGACCAAGGCACCACGTACAGCCCCCGGCCTGGCAATACGCCATGTGAGGCTTCCGGTTTCAGGGTCATATACCAGCAGTTCACGCGCGCGCTTGGCCGTCAGGATAGGACGGTTACTCTTGCGCGGTTCTTTTCTGGATTTCTTCGTTTGTGAATTGGCGGACGCAACATCGCCTGATATGCATTCCATGCTGTCTTCCTATATTTGGTTGACGCTGTTTGGAGAGTGAGCGGGGTCAGTCGCCAAACCATCCCGCTCACTCTCTTTGTTTTCATCAGTGTTTCCCTTGGGTAGATTGTTCAGCCAGCTATCTGCGTCGATCCTGCGAATTAGCGTTCTTCGGCCAACCTTCCGATATTCGAGGCGACCCGCTTTCATTTCGTCGTAGGCAAGATTTCGACGCACACCGTAGGCATCACAAAAAGCATCTACCGAGTACGCATTAGGGCTTGTGTCCATACGCCCCTCCTTTCTGTCAGCAAACAAACTCAAACACGCTACAATTTACCACTCTGCCTGAATCGGGTCTAATCGTCTGGACTTATTTTCCCCATTATTATCATTTTTATTATTCAGATATTTCAAACGGTTACGCATTTTTCCGCAGATTATGGAAAAATATTTGTTCTTGTTTAGTTCTTTTCATCATTGTGTTAAGCTACGCAGCGGCGGACCCTCTTTCCGCCGTTGATCTGACAGGCTTGGAAAGGCGTATGTTCGCCCATTCATCAAGCGCATCGACGTGATAAAGCGGTATCCTGCCGCTGTACTGCATGACAGGACCGCCGCCGATTGTGGCAAGCTTGTTGAGCGTCGCCACGGCTATATCTATGCCGTGACGTTCCGCCAGATAGGCAGGGACGTCTTTGCGACGGAGCCGAGGACGCCCGCTCATTGGAACTCCTTCGGGCAGCTATCTTCAACCGGAACCCAAGGATTCATATGTTGAAGGTCAAAGTCATGCTCGACAGTTTCTGAAATCCGCTTATCGGCCTTCGCTTCCAGAACGTCCAAGATCGAGAAGAGCATACGCTTGACAGCGCGTCGTATGATTTCGTCTTCATGGCTATCCCGATCTTCGGGCACCAGATCCCATGCTCTTTCCAGCGAAACGATAACTTGAGCGGTTTGAATTGCTGCGCCTTCCAAGCTCGTTGCCTTGACTTGGGAAAGCATGTCCTTCTGGTCGAAATATGCATCTTCGACGTGACGCCGTGTATTCGAAATGTAAGTTTGCAAGGAGCGCTTGTTGTCCCTGCTCGCTTGCCCTTCCTTGGCCTCAAGCATCGCCATCTGGCGCATGGTTGCGCCAATGGTGGCACCGAGTTCAACCACTGGGTCAGGAAACGCAGAAGAGCACCCGTCTGCACCATCACTGTCAGGCATCAGAGACGCAATGAGCGCGTCTTGATCGGGTTCAGTGAGCATCGAACCATTTAGATATTCGCGCAGGAATTGGGCCTTGTGGCGTTCGTCCTCTTTTGTAAATGGGCGATAGGCGATGATGGAGCTTGCAGCTTCCGTCATGAACCGAACGGTTGCGTCGTCCACATTTCCCGGAATCTGGTTGATCTTGTCCCGAAGAGTTTCATAGCAGTCGATCATTTCTGAAAGCACATGGCCCACATTCACGACTGCGCTTTCTGGCTGAAGGTAGTCAGGACCAGCCTCAATTGCCGCTAATGTCGTCTCGCAAGCATCGTGGGCGATGGCAATCAACGATGAAGCCCTGTTGATTTCACTATTTGCTGTAGCCGCACTGTTGCAGCTTGCCGTGTGAAGAATGTTGCCAACGCTGTCGAGTAGAACGGAAATATTTCCTATGAAAGTAGGCGCGTCATCTAAAGACATGGTATTCATGCCGCACCGCCTTTCGCCGCGTCCACAAGGCGGGTTTTGATAGCTTCGAGAGCATCAACCGCGTCGTATCCAACGCGCGATATTGCGTTCATCGTTCGACGGTCATCTATGCCGCGAGCAGCCAAGACAACGCACTCAACCATTTCGACCGCGCGAAGTAGTTCGTCCGACAGGTCTAAAAGGTCGATCCTTGCGCTTCTAGTTTCAGCAGTGCTATGTTCAATAATCATCTTTGCTATCCTTAAGCGGGTTGTTGGGTGATATGGCTCGGGGCTGTTAGCGCAGCTTCCGGGCCTTTTGCTTCCAATTGGCCCGCGAGAGCGCGGTCCAGGTAGTGGACGATTTCAGCATTCATTGATCTACGATTTGCAGACGCACGTTCGCGAATTCGATCACGCATGCCTTGAGGCAGGCGGACTATGTATTTGTCGGCGGAACGACTGACAGAAGTCTTAGTCACTAGTTCTCCTTTCATCTTTTGTTCACGATGGCTATTAGCCACAAATTCACCATGGCTAATAGCCATTGTTGCGTCAAGCGAAAAATGATGGCTATTAGCCTTACTTGTGGAAAATCACTGAAAGGGCATCAAGAGATGGCGAAAGAACCGCTCCAGCCGCAGGACAAATACGTCCTCCGGTTCCCCGATGGCATGAGGGAAAAGATAAAGAAGGCAGCAGATGAAAGCGGCAGGTCGATGAATTCCGAAATCGTTGTGCGGCTGGATCAATCGATAAATGGCTACTTCCTTGATCTATCAGGAGAAGGTTTTGTCGCGTGGATGAAGCGCTTCGAAGCCACACAAATTGCATTGGAAGAGCTCTTGTTCGATTGTCGGGATATTAATTTGGACGTCTATATTGAAGCTCAGCGAAAAGTAGGGAACCATTTCACCCGGGCCGAAGCGATCAGGACGATTTTGCGGGATTACTTGAGTGAGAAAGGGCTTGTACAAAACACGCGATGACTAGTTTGCTTTCGGGATTCGTATGCTGATTTGCATCACGCTGATTGCAGCGTCTCACCGCGTCCAAGCCGACGCTCTCGAAATCGAGGCAATGGCAAAACGAAGGCTGGCGGATGAATACGACGCGGCTCAAGAACGGGGTGAAGTTTCCACAAGGGCGGACCAAAACCTTCTTCCAGAACAGAAGAAGGTTTCTGCCGCCGACATCGGCCTTACTCACAAAGACATTCACGAAGCCCGTCAATTTCGAGACGCAGAAGTCAATGAACCCGGCATAGCTAGACGCGCTCTATCTGCAAGGTTCTTATCTATGCCGGCTTCGGCAAGGGTGAGTGTGCGATCTACCGGCGGGTTTTCTTTCAACCCACCGGTGACATTGGCGTTGCCAGTTCCGGCTGTGCCTGTTGCCATCAACCCCGCGTCACGTTGCGCGGCCATCAGTTCCCCGATGCGACGTTCGGCACGGATGCGGATTTCAGCAGCGTCGGTTTCAAGCTTCGCGACGTCGCGAAGTTCTTACGTACTCGCAGATACCTCCACACCATCTGCAAATCGCAAGTTGAAAATAGCAAGCCAGCGCGCCATGGTGGCGGCGAAGTTGGCGAAACTCCCAAGAGGCACAAATCAGCATACCGCAATTGCGGTATGCTCGCCGTCCCAAGAACAAGCTGCCGACATGATGAATGTGAGCGTTGATAGTCTTCAACGCGCCCGGAAGGTTGAAGATGAAGGTGCGCCAGAACTCATTCAGGCTGTGGAGACTGGCAAGGTTAGCGTCTCTGCTGCTTCCGATGCAGCTCAAATACTTCAATTTACAACGGCTCCTATCCGCCCATCTGATTTTCGATTTCACAAGCAATCTTGTCAGCAGCAGCGATCAGCACCGAATCAAGCCTATGTGTATAGCGTGAAGTTATCCCGGTTGCTGAATGACCGAGACACGCCCCAATGGTGCTATCGCTGAAACCAAGGTCAGCGCCGACAGACGCAAAGCTATGGCGCAATGTGTGAGCCGTGACGCCTTGCAGATTTGCCGCTTTCATTATCCGATCCATTGCCCCGGCGAGCCCTGCATAGTGTTGCGTTTCATCACGCATGCCGGTCAGCACGTAAACCGCCCCGGTCTTGCGCTCGATACCGTTAAGAACATCTAGCGCAGGATTTGCCAAAGGCCGCACTGACTGACCCGTTTTGGTATCGCTCAGATGAAGCGCCCTACCCTTGATATCGACTTCAGACCATTTCAGGCTCACCACTTCACCGCGACGGCAACCAGTAAACGCCAGCAGCTTGATGCAGGCCACGGATTGCCATGGTTCGGTACCCTCGTTTAACACTTTGGCAAGCGCTCTAAATTCACCAGCAGTCAAGCGCCGTTGGCGCTTGTTATCGTTTGGACGCTTCACACCATGAACGGGGTTTTTGTCGATTATCCCTTCCGAGGCAGCATAAGAAAGGATCCCGCCAAATAAACCCGCCGTGCGGCTTGCCGTCCCTGCCCCACCCTGGACAACGCTTTTACCGCGCAACTTTTCCGATTTCTCGACAATGGCTGTCTTGCCCGCTGTCACGTCTCGAATGAATTTCGCAATATCTGAAGGCTTCAGGTCCAGAACAAGCTTGGCTCCAAGCAGCGGCTTTATATGGCGCTCTATTCGTCCCTTGTCCGTCGCGAGCGTCGAAACCTTTTTGGGCCGACCACTACGGCCAATTAT
The DNA here is from genome assembly GCF_055809095.1 of Mesorhizobium sp. G2-6-1. NCBI lineage: Bacteria > Pseudomonadati > Pseudomonadota > Alphaproteobacteria > Hyphomicrobiales > Phyllobacteriaceae > Mesorhizobium > Mesorhizobium sp. G2-6-1. Next base: position 3,466,066 of record NZ_CM147896.1, on the reverse strand, counting down.
CAACCCTTTTTCAGCCGCGAGAACATAAGCGTCGCATAGTTCGGCAACAGTGAGCGAAGCCCGTCGCGTCCTCTTTTCTAACAAGGGATCGGATTTCTGAAGCACCACGCCGCCCATTGTCTCAATAGCCAGCTTGCGCGCCTGTTCCGTTGTGATTGCGCCGTGACGCCCAATGGTCATTCGACGCCGTCTACCGTCCCCGGTTCGATAATCTACAAAATATGTTCGGCTCCCCGATGGCTGGACGTAAACCCCGAAGCCTTTTAACTCACTATCCCATATCGTGAATTGCTTGGTTCGAGGTTCCGCCCTATCGACAATGGACTTCGTTAGTTTCGACATGTGAAATCGCCCTGGTGAAAAACTCACCACACACTCACCACAAAATCGGAAACTAGGGAATACGCGAGTAAAGAACAGTAATTGACAGTCGGGGTATATGGACGTAATTTCAGAGGGTTAGGAAGGATTGTCGCACCATAGAAAACATGGGAAAACCTTTTAGAACTGCCCTCCGAAGGCAGAGGTCACAGGTTCGAATCCTGTCGGGTGCGCCAATTATTTCAATGACTTAGTTGTATTTTTGTCCTTGCTGTAATCCGTGGTTTGCAGCCGGTTTGCAAAATCTGTGCTGGTTGCGTTCTCGAGGATAAAACGCCCCAGTCTCTCGATGAGTATCGGCCATGCTTGCTCCTGCTCCAGAACCACATGATTTCGGCTCTCAAGCATCAGGAATTCCGCGTCGGCGATTCTCGCGGCGAGTTGGCGACCCTCATCAAGTGGTTGAACAGCGTCGTGGCGGGCGTGGATAACTAGTGTCGGCGCGGCGACCTTGTCCAGCATATTGCTGACATCGAACCGATCCACTGCGGACCGTATGGCGACGGCATTTTCGGGTGACGTTGTCTGACGTTGCAGGTCCACCAGGGATTCAACTTGTTCCCGACTGCCGTCGGGAATGAACATGGCGGCAAAGGCATTAATGAAGGCGCTATCGGGTTTGCCCCAGCCGTGGCGCATCAATGTCAGAATGGCCTCGCCCTGCGCCCGCTCGCTTTCGGCCAGTCGGATCAGTCGCCCCTTTTCAAAGCCACCGTGAAGCACCAGATGGCTGACGCGCGCCGGATGACGGCAGGCGTAGGCGAGGGCAATCGGGCCACCTTGCGAGGTGCCGTATAGCGCAAAGCGATCAAGACCGGCCGCATCGACGACGGCTTCCAGGTCGTCAACGAAGGCGTCGAGCGAAAACGTCGTGATATCCCAATCAGACAAGCCATTGCCGCGTTGATCATAGCGGAGAACCCGGAACTTCTTGTTCATGGCATCAAGGAATGGCCGCCAGATCGGGCTGCGCCAGTCATGTTCGAGATGTGTGAGCCAGTGTCCCGCTTTTACCAGGGGATAGCCCTGCCCGCTCGTTGCATATGCAATGCGTGCGCCATCGCTCGAACGGCAAAAGGCAACGCGTTGTTGCTGTGTCACCGGTTGGGTGTTGACCATCGCAGCGGGGTGGGCGCTATCGAACTGCTCGACCACACCGACGAAGCGAAAGCCACGACGCGGCATCGTCCTGATCCATTGTTGGCGTTTTCCATCGTCGTTTATGGCCGCTCGTGCAGCACTGATGCGAGCGCTGATTGCCGCGTCGGAAACGATATTTCGGTTCCAAACCGTTGCGATTAGTTCATCTTGAGTGACAACGCGACCACGCGACTGCAATAGTTGGCACAACAGGTCGAAGACTTGCGGTTCGGTAGTGCGCGGCCGTCCCTGCTCCAGTAATTCGCGGGTTTCCTCGACCAGTTCGAACGAACCAAATTTATAGCGCATGGCAAGATGATACCACAAAGCGCTAACGACACTATCGCGGCAAAGGAAAAATCAGGAAAAGACAAGGATTCAGCAAGGCACTCATCAAGCGTGTCCAGAGGAGCCGGCGCATGCTGCGCTGCATGGTCAGTAAACAGGAATTAAACCATGACCCAGCAACTTGATATCGCCATTCTTCGGCGGCCGGACGGGTCCATTGACACTGAATTTTATGTCAGGCGAGCCGCGCGACTTCGGAGCAGTGCAAGAAAGGCAGCCGTACAACATGCCGCCCATATCCTTGTGAAAGGCCTACCTATCCGAGGTATCGCTCCAGAGCGTTCAGCAATTGAGGATTGACAACGATTCGAGCCATTTTCCTGAACCACCCTCCAAACATGCCGATGGATGTGCTGAAAAGCTCTGCTTCTTTGAAGTCCGGGCAAGCGGCGCATTTTTCAGAAACGGATCGCGAAAACAATAACATACGAGTTCCCAGTTTCATCCTCTCCGGCGCGCCAGCCTTTTCAAATGCTTACTAGCTTATCGGTTTTGTATTTTTTGCAAAAGCTGCCACGGAAACAGCTCGCATCGTATTCTGGTCCTTACAAGTCCAGCGCAGCGCCGTGTGTTCTTAGCCAGGCCTTGCGCTCACCGTAGTCGGGCAGAACTTTGTCAACTTCATTCCAAAAAGAATCTGTGTGATTGTGGTGATGCATGTGGCAAAGCTCGTGCACCACCAGGTAATCGATGACGCTGGGTGTAGCCATCATGCATTTCCAGTGAAACGACAGTGCGCCCTCGGTGCTGCAGGTAGCCCAGCGGTAACCGAGTTCTCTTACCTGCGTCGAGATAGGGCTAACGCCGACTTTGGGTGCGAAATAAGCAACACGGGCTTTGATGCGGCGCAGGCCGTTTTCCGAGTAATAGGTTTCAAAGGCACGTTTTGCGGCGCTCACGCCGGACTTGTCAATCAAATCGCGGCTAAGGCAAAAGCGGCCTTCCTTCAGCTTGAGGTCCACCTCCTGGCCCTCAATCAGCGATAGTCGATATACCCGTCCCAGATAGAGAAACGTCTCGCCATTCACCCATTCTCGGATGACGACGGTCGCATTCAAATCGCGCCACTCCGCCAGGTTTCGGTAAATCCAAAGGCGTTTGCTTTCGACCACAGCGTCGACGTTTTCCGGGCTGAGGTTTTTGGGCGGGCGCACCACCACTGCGCCATTGCGCTCGATGACGATGTCGGTCGTGCTGCGTTCTGTGCCAGGCAACAGCTGATACTCGATATCCAGAACACGACGCGAGTTCATCACGATGCTCCTTCTGTCGCGCCCTTGAGCAACTCTGTGTGGCGGTTTTTTGCCAGCTTCATGATCTCGACCGCGATACGTTCTCGCTTGGTTTTCAGTTCCACGATACCGGTCATCGTCAGGGCGATCTTGATGTCGCTACGGGTTTTCTTCTGCTTGTCGGCATTGTTCCAGAAATCGATGCTGCCAATGCTGTCCTGCATGGTCTCGACGATGGCCTCCATCACGACCTTCATTTGTGCCTTGGATTTGGGCGGCACAATACCGTTGTCAAAAGCTTGATTGGCAACATGGTCGTAAAATGTGGTGGCTTCCCGGCTCATGCCGTCCTCGCCACCCTGCCGGCCAGCGGCGGCATCGGTGCGCAGTTGCTCCAGCTCTTCAGCCAATCGGATCCAGTCGTTTTGATGCTGGTTGAGCAGGTTTTCGACTTTCTCAGACAGGCTTTTGTAAAAGGCGGGGTCCTCGTCGTGATGCACCGTGCAATGCTTGCGAATGGCGTGTTCCATCTCGCTGGCCTTGGCTTCCGCATTTCCTGCGGCGTGCAGATTGAGGCTTTCGATAAAGTCATCGGACAACAACTCAACCGGAGGAACCCTGGGGTTGATGCCCAGGCTGATGAGATGCTCATTGATCAGGTCTTTCACCTTCTCGCCCGCATCACCAAGGTTCAAGCTTGTATCCTTGTAGCGTTCCTTGGTCACCCGAAGGATGTAACCAAAACGCTTGGCGGGCACCTTGAACGGGTTCGCCGCCTGGTGCGGCAGGATGATATCCATGCTCGCCAAAAACTTCTTCAGATAGACATCGAAATCCGCCCGCAACTTCTCGTCCTTGAGCAGCTTGACGGCCGCATGAACCACAGCAGCGTCAGCCTCGAGGTTGGGCAGCTTGCCCTGAACAAATGCCTCGACCTTGGCGACCTTGTTTGCCGAAAACATCTGCAGAAGGCGTTGATAGCGTTCCTCCAAAACCGGCATTTCGGACGTGATGCTCTTTAAGCCCTGGGCAAGCTCCTGCTGTTCGTCAACGGCAGCGTAAAGGGTCAGCGCATCGGTGAGGTTTTCCGTCAGCCCGATATAATCGACGACGTAGCCCCGCGTCTTGCCCTTCTTGACCCGGTTTGTGCGGGCGATGGCCTGCAACAATGTGTGCTCGCGAATGCGCTTGTCGATATACATCACCTGCTCAACGGGCGCATCGAAGCCGGTCATCAGCATGTCGCAGACGATCAGGAAGGCGATCCCGGTGAGAGACCTGTCCGGATCGTCCATATCGAAAGACCGGCAAAAATTGTCCACCGCATTCCAGGCCTTGGCCTGTTTGCGCGCCTCGGTGATGTAGGCGGCTTCGTTGGTCCCGTCGCTGGAGATCACCACGGCAGCTTTCAGGAATTCCACTTTCCTGATCAGCGCATGGTCAGGAACAGGCGCAGCTTTCAGCGCCTGCACGCGCTCGTTCAACTCATTGGTGATGGCGCTTTGGTAACGAACGGCCGCCAGTTTTGAATGACAAACCACCTGCGCCTTGAAGCCGTTGGGGAAGATTTGCTGCAAGTAGTGGCTGACCATATCCTTGGCAATGGCCTTGATGCGCTCTTCAGCTTCAAGGATATCACCGGTGGCGCCGTATTTCTTCTTGATGGCCAGCAGGTCTTCGTCGCTGCGATCCTTGAACAGGTTCTCAAACTCGGTTTCAAAGCCGTGCTTGTCGTTGAGCGCGGAATCCGCCGTGCGCCCTTCATAGAGGATTTGCAGCGTAGCGCCGTCGTTGACGGCGTCCATCAGGCGGTAGGTGTCGATATATTCGCCAAATCGCTTGTGTGTCTTCTTCTCACCATGACGTTCGGTGATCAGCGGCGTGCCGGTGAAGGCGATCCGTGCCGCATTGGGGAATGCCTCAAAAATATTGTCACCCAGATCCGAACCCTGGGTGCGGTGCGCTTCATCAATCATCAGCACGATGCGCGGCGAGGCATTCACCACCCCGAATACCTGGCCGGTCGGCATGGCCTGATAGGTGCCCAGCGCTTCGGCCACCGTCAGCGGCAGGCTTTGGTCGCGCAGCAGGAACTTGTGCACCATGACCATGTTGACGTCCGAGCTGTCGCTCGCCAGATCGGCGCGCAGCGCCTGGGCGCTTTCAATGGTGTTGACGCGCCCGCCAATCAGCGCAGCAGTCGCCGTCAACTGGTCTTCCAGATCGATCCGGTCATTGATCAGCAGTATCTTGTAATCGTTCAGGTCTTTGGAGGTGCGCAGCATCCGCGCCACGAACACCATGGTCAGGCTCTTGCCCGATCCTTGCGTGTGCCAGACGACGCCGCTTTTCTCGGCAACGCTGTGGCCATTGCGCAGGCGTTCAACGATCTTGTTGGCGGCACGGAACTGCTGATAGCGGCAAATCACCTTGATGCGCGGCCCGCCATCAATGTCCATGAACACCGAGCATGTTCGCAAAATGTTCAGCAAATTGGCCTTGGTCAGCATGCCGTTGATCAACTGCTCTTGCTGGGTCATGCCCTTGGCCGTGGCATCATCATTCGGCCACTGGGTCTTCCAGGGAAAGAAATGCTCTTCGCCGGAGGTGATGGTGCCATAGTCCGCTTCCAGCCCACAACTACGGATCAGCATCATCGCGGTATGGAACAGGCGTGGCTCGCCCTCTTTCAGACCCTGCTGTCTGGTGGCGCTGCGGGCGTTCATATAACGCTGCAACTGCTCAAAAGCTTCGGGCATCGGGTTGGCGCAGGTCGGGCCGCCCTTCTTGCATTCAACGACAATCAGCGGAATGCCGTTCACGAACAGCACAAGGTCTGGAACCATGAACTGCTTCACGCAGCCGGGTGTGTCGATGCGAAACTGGTTGATGGCGTGAAAACTGTTGTTTTGCGGATTGGCAAAGTCGATCAGTTTAACGATCGGGTCTTGTTCGCCCGTCACTTCGTTGACATCGACCTGCGCCTTGAACAGCAATTTCTGGATGGCTTCATTGGCCTCCAGCAGGGTGCGGTTGGGCTGGCGAGAAATCTCGTCGTGCAAATCCTGCAACTGCTTCTTGGTCAGCCATTCGCCGCCCTTGGCCATCTTGTTGATGCGTGAGACGGCGGCGGCAAAGATTTCGGGCAAAATCCACTGGCGAAAATTCTGCCGCAAGCTCTTGAGCGGATTTTGAGGTACCTCCGCACCCTGGTCGATGCTGGTCCAGCCGAGGTCCGACAGTTGCTTCAGGAAGGGTTGCTCGACCTCGGTATATTCAGACATTGGCGGCCTCGTCCACTTTGACCGAGACCTTGCCGGTGAGAAGGTCATGCATCAAGCCGGATTTTTGAAGCTTAAGCTTGTCAGCATTTGCCACTAGTTCAAGGATTCTGCCCTCAACCAGTCCCAGCCTATCAGATATCCTATTTTGTTCAGTCGTAACCATATACGGGAATATTAGCTTGCTCATGATTTCATTATTTAGACTTGGCATAGTAGAGCCAACGGCCAAACCCATTACCTGACGCTGGATTGTATCATGTCGATATATTTGACTGAAAAATCTAGCATCTAGGCTGCTCGAGCCAAGCCGCAATAAAAAGCACCCTGTGCCGCAAATCGAACCAACATGGTCTTCACCTATCGCCGCAGCACGACTCAAATCGCCCCTTCTAGCAACAATGATGTCTTTGTTTTTCAATCGGTGCTTCTCAAGGGTATTTGCACGAGTGTTAGAAATGCGAGCAATTTGGTCGAGACATATTTGACCCCCATTTATATCTTGAGGCATCACTACCTCGACACCTTCAGAAGTATATTCATGAGCATGCAATTGGCTGCCGAATGGACCGGTTTGCAAGTAGCCTCCAGCATCCAAGAGAATGCTTTTTAAATCTCTTGCCGTCCACTCTTTCGGAATCCACCCAATAGGTGTTTCCTTGTAAAGCTCGGGGGCTTGGTCGCGGGGCGGGCGGAGTTTGCCGTCGGGGGTGAGGCCCCGGGTAAACAAATCATGCATCATCCCCGCTTCGATCTGCCCGTACTTCTCAATCAACGCCTCGGTTTTCTCGATGGCTTGGTCGATGGTTTGAAGGATGGTGGCGATCGACCGCTGTCGGCCAACAGAAGGTAGGCGGACGGCGGTCTTGTCTATGGCTCCGTTGGAAAGACCATATCGTGTAGACCCGGCCGCAACCCGCGCGAAGTATCTTTGGCTCCTTTCAGTGCCGAGGAGTTTGGAGAGGTAGACAGGATCGACAAGCAAGGACTTCGGCCTGATGCGCGCCAAATGATACCCGCATACGAGGTTTTCAATCTCGTCGACAACAACGGTCGAAATCCCTATGTCAAAAGGGGTTTCTGAGTCCTTTGTGATAAGGACATCACCTTTGAGGACCCTGAATTTTTCTATTTCTGCCGGGCTGGCAGTTGCCTCCATGAAGGCGAGTTCTGCGCGAACGTAGGGATTCGAGTAGACGTCCATGTAGTTGCATAGGCGAACTGGCTCTTGGCCTTGCCGTGCCTTCTTGTCCACATTGCTAATCCGAATGTCTGCGATTTCCGACAGTTGGAAATCATTCCACTCACTCATACCCGAGCTCCGCCAGAAAACCCTGCAACCTGGCCGTGGCCTCATCCCGTGCCTTTTCAATCGACTTCGCCGTCACCGCGTATTTCGACCAAAGGTTCTCGATGGCCTTGACGCAGGCGCGTTGGTCGGTGCGAAGATAGGCCGCATAGGTCTGCATCAGGATTTTGCGCAACCGCTCGACAATGACAATGCGCGCCTCGTCATTCGAGATTTTTGCCCGCGCACTGGCCACCAGTTCGTCCCGCCTGCCCTCGATCGCCTTGATCGTCGCCTTCAGCGTCTTCACTTCATCTTCCAGCAGCTTGTGCTGCTCCAGCGCCTTGGTGATGGTCTGGGCCGATTGGTAGCCAAGCTTGCCAAGCGTAATGGCGTCGCTCAGGGGCGCTGCATAGTCTGACTGGTGGTTCACCTGTGCGGCCAGATCGAGAATGCGCTGGCCATTGTCAAAGACCGGATTGCCGACTGTGAAACCTTCGCTGCAATAGGTGGCCTTTTTTGAACCAGCGGGCAGCAATCCTGCCGCCTGCAGCTCGACAAACATGTTGGTGGCCAGATCCTTGATGGTTTTTAGCTGAGCCTTCCAGTCTGCGGTGGCGGTTTTAAGTTCCGCCTTTTTGCTTTTAACCTCTTCGGCAGGCAGGACACCGCTGTCGTCACTATCTTCAAAGTCTTCCTCACCGGCCGCCGCAAAAGGGCCTGCAACTCGCCCAATCGTGCCTGTGCCTTCTCCATGTCTTCCAGCACTTCGGGGAACTGGCTTTGCAGGATATCCTCGCCCGGGATCAACTCAGGCCTCCAGCCGCTGGCAGCGATGGATTTGAAGTCGGCCTTGAGCAGGTCAACATATTTGGCAAACGCACCGCGCACCTGGGACGGTGTGAGCAGCTTCTGGTCAGCGAGTTCCTGATTGATGCTGCTCAGCATCGTGCTGCGCATGACATAGACATTGCCCGCATGCTCGTGCTGGTTCTCGGGATCTGGTGCAAGCGCTTCGACAATCGGGAAACTGGCCTGCCACCAGTCTTCGAGCTGCTGCATGAATGCCGCATGGCTGGCCAACACACTTTGATGCGTGGCGACAAGCTTGGCAATATCGCGCTTTTGGCCAATAGCCGGCGCAAGGTCACAATATGCTTCGTCGCGGGGCACGAAGCAGTCTTGGCGCAATTGCGGATAGTTCACCCAGAAATACGCGAGGTTGTCCACCTCAACAATTGGCACACCACCATGCAGATGCGCCCGGACATCCTGTGGCTCTGGCGGCGGTGCGTTATCGACATAGCGGCGAATGTTGCAATTGTAGTCCTCCGCCTCGATCTCCGCCTTTGGTACACGGCGCGCATAGGCGGGGATATCCTTGCCCGATCGGTACGCTTCGATGATCTTGTCGATGTCCTCGGCCCGCAAATGGTTCTGCGCCTTGCCTTCGCGATATTCGCGATCCGCATTGATGAACAGGACGTGTTCGCGTTTGATCTTTCCATCAGAATGTTTTGCGCCAGCCTTGTTCATCACCAGAATGCAGGCGGGAATGCCGGTGCCATAAAACAGATTGCTGGGCAGGCCGATGATCGCCTCGAGATAGCCCTGCTCGATGAAATGCTTGCGCGCCGCCTGCTCTTCGCCGCCCCGGAACAGCACCCCGTGCGGCATGACGGTGGCGAGGCGTCCATCGTGCTTGAGCACCGAGAGCATGTGCTGCACGAACATCAAGTCGGCTTTCTTGCCGCCTTCAGGCATCATCACCGGGAAACGCCCGGGAAATTTCAAATTGGTCTTGCTGTAGTTCTGGCTGAACGGCGGATTGGCAAGCACCCGGTCGAAGCGCCTCAGCTCATTGTTCTCATCAAGGTGCTGCGGCTCCTTGATCGTATCTTCCTGGCGGATGTCAGCATGCGAAATGCCATGCAGCAGCATGTTCATCTTGCAAATCGACCAGGTGGTACCGATCTTCTCCTGGCCGTTCAGCGACACCTCATTGGCATCACCATTATTCTCGCGCAGATAGTCCCGCGTCTGGATCAGCATGCCGCCTGAACCGACTGTCGGGTCATATACGCTCATGCCTTCCCTGGGGTCGCAAATCTCGACACAGATACGCACCACTTCGGCAGGGGTATAGAATTCACCGGCCTTCTTGCCAGCAGAATCGGCAAAGAACTTGATCAGCCATTCATAGGCGGCGCCGAGCAGGTCGGGAAACTCAAAATGCTCGTCCCGGAGCGGTATTTTTCAAAATTCTGGACGAAGTCAGCGAGCGTATCGTCGTCGAGCGTGCGTTGGCCGATCTTGCGGTTGAAATTGATCCCCTTGAGAACATCCTCCAGGGCGTCGGGGTTCGCGTCCTCGATCGCTTCCAGAGCCTTGTTCAGCGTGGTGCCGACGTTTTCCTTGACATGCTTGAGTGCTGGGTGCTGCACAAGTCTGGTTTCGCCATCCTCGACAAGTTCTGTTTCCCAGCCCTCATTCCAACGCGCCCGCTCAGGCACGAAAAAGTATTTGCCCGAGTAGTTATCTGGGTCTTCCAGCTCGATGGCGATGTCGTCGGCACTCATGCCTTTGGCGTTGAGGTCGGCGGTCATTTCCAAACGGCGCTGATCGAACAGATCGCTGGCGCGCTTGAGGAACAACATGCCGAAAATGTATTCCTTGTACTCACTGGCATCCATGCTGCCGCGCAGATCGTCGCAGGCGGTCAACAACAGGCTCTCGAGCCGGGTTAACGTCAATTTTGATTTCATTTAACGAGGAACCATTCAGTTTCGAGAATCAGAATATTGCCGGAAAGATACCGCCGCCGAGAACTGCACTCCGTCAAGACCGTAGATCTTGCGATTGACTTTTGAAGGGAGGCAGGCTGTGCATCAGTCCAAACCGATTTGCCGCGCGCCTTGCCGAAACAGCTTCGCATCATCGGACGCGAAATGGAACGAGGTAAGGAAATCGTCGACATTGTAGTGCGGCAGCGATTTGCGGATGGTGGCGGCAATAGCGCGCCCCTCCTCGACCCGTCCCGCCAGAGCGAGCGAGTGGGCCGCTATCGCAAAAATATTGGCATGAGCATTGGGGCGGCCTGCTGCCTTGAGGCTCCATTCGGCAGCTTCCTCGAACTGGCCGAGCCGGATATGGGCCATTGCGCGGGCCCCCATCATCCCGAACAGCAATGGATCGAACGGACTGAGTTGACGCGAATGGTCGGCCGACCGGATAGCGGCATGCGGGTCGCCCGTCTGGGAATGGACGAAAGACAATGCGTAGTGGCCAAGCGCGAAATTCGGGCTGAGATCAACAGCCCGCGTCAACTCACCGAGCGACTCATCGTTTTGCCCCCTCAACCACAAAGCTCGGCCCATTGCCCAGTGTGAGGCCGGGTTGTGATCGTCAACGATGAGGCTTTGGCTGGCGGATTGAAGCGCCCAGTCGGCTTCCTGCACGTCATCGGACCAGTGCTGGAAAGCATTTTGCCAATGGGTGAAGGACAGACCAGCATAGGCGCGTGCAAAGGTCGGGTCCAGACGGATCGCCATGCGGAAGAAGTGCTGGGCTTGTTCGTTTTCCGTTTGAGTGAAGCGATACATATGCCATAGGCCGCGGTGGTAGGCCTCCCAGGCATCGAGCGAATTTGGCGGTTTGAGAATGGCGCGGTTACGCTCGACGATCTCGATTTCGCTGGTGATCGACGACACGATCTGGTTGCCGATCTCGTCGAGGACGATGAAGGCTGCGTCCAGCACGTGATCGAAGGTTTCTGTCCAGACGATCCGGGCAGAGCGAACCTCGACCAGTTCGATTGTGGTCAGGATACGGTCATCGCGGCGGCGAACGGTTCCGCTGGCGACATAGTCAACATTAAGGCGTCGGCCGGCGTCTTCAGGGCCAATAGCGCGTTCAGCAAGCGCGAAAACGGAACCGCGCGCTATGACGAAAAGGTCGCGCAGCCGGGCCAGCCGCGTGATGATGTCGTGGGTAAGGCCATCAGCCAGTCCGCCCCGAATGCTGCTCGTGTCTGGTTGTTCGAGAAAGGGCATCACGGCCAACGACGCGCGCCGCGATGACGCGCTGCTGCTACCAGGAGCTAATATGTCCGCTGGGGGCGAATTGGCGGAGGGCACCGCCGCAATCGGGTTGGGTGCTGCGCCTCGCCGATCACGCTCGACCTTCCAGGCAGAGCGAACGGGGCCGAAATCAAGATCCTCGGCATCGAACAGACGAGCGGTCGCGGCTAGGTGTTCGTCGCATGCATCGATACGGCCACGCCGCGCCAGCGCACCAAGAAGCGCCACATGGGCACGAGTGTCGAACGGGGCATGTTCTACCCATTTTTCCAGATACGGAAAAACCTCGTCAGATGCGTCGGGCAGGCTTGAAACCAGTTGCTCCAGTACGGCAGTGTGACAGCCTCTGAAGCGCCGCCGCTGGGCCAGCAGCCAGCTTTCGAAATGCAGGCTTCGCTCGATCTCCAGCCCTTCCATGAAATCGCCGGCAAACAGCGCCGAAAGCACCTGCAAACGCGGCGCATCGAGCGTTTCGAGGCCCTGACCGGTCGCAGAGGCGACCTCGGCAACATCAACGAAACAGCCGGAAAGATCGAGGGAAATCATGTCGCCAGATGCAACAACTCTGTGGCGATCCGGTTCGTCAATGATGGCGCGCATCCTGCTAAGACACCAGCGTAATTCGCCGCGTGGGTCGTTCGGAACATCCCACAGCAGTTCGCAAAGGCGACTGCGTCCAACCGCATGGGGTGCAATTGCCAGGTAACCGAAGAGTGCCCTCACCTTGCGTGACGCGGGAAGTTCCAGACGAATGCCGTTTCGGAAAATCGACAAAGAGCCAAGCATCTGCACCTGAAGACCAATTTTATGGCCGTCCATGCCGATTTGTGCGGTTTCCACGTCCGTTTCCACGCTTACTCCCACGCTGCCTCACCCGCATATATTCTATCAGTAAAAGCGACAGGCTGCATCCGGCATCAAATTCGGGAGGCGGACGGTTAGCGGCTTGCCACCACCTGCCACGACGACATTTCCATCTTCAAACCGTGAAAGGCACGAAAATGAACGCCGAAACAAAAGAGAAGTTTCTGAAGACCGCCCTTGCGGCGTTCGGTATCATATTCCTGCTGGTCTACCCGGTCGGGCTTGTTTGGCCATCGGGTTGGGTCTGGCACGCCGGCCAGGGCGAATATTATTTGCAGATGATCTGCGCTCTCTATGCCGTGTTGGGCATCTACCTGATCATCGCCTCTCGCAATCCCGCCCAGCACAGCAGCCTGATATCCTTCACCATATGGTCAAGTGCCGCGCACGCCGCTGTCATGGCCATACAGGCGCTGACCGATGGTCACGAAATGGGGCATATGCTCGGCGACGTTCCGGCCCTTTTCCTCGTCGCAATCGTACTCGGATATCTGAACTCCGGCGCATCGACGCAAGCGCACTTTGCGCTCAGCAAATAACAAGTCCGGTCCGTGCCTTTGCGACGGGCATGGACCACAGACCTTATTCCAGCGACTATGTAATTTTCATGACGCCACCATTTGGTCCCTCCGGGCGATGCACCGGCAAACGGCCACAACCAGGGAGATCCAGCATGAAAGACCGTCCGACCATCAGAACGACAGCGGGACATGGGCACCTTTTCGACAGTATTCTGGATACGATCGGCAACACGCCGGCAATCCGGATCAACAATCTCGGCGTCGACCACGCAACGATTTACGTGAAGGCCGAATTCTTCAATCCGGCATCCTCGGTGAAGGACCGATTGGCGGTCAACATCATCGAACACGCCGAGCGCACCGACGCATTGAAACCCGGGCAGACAGTTGTCGAGGCAACAAGTGGCAATACCGGGATCGGACTTGCCATGGTCTGCGCGCAAAAAGGCTATCCGCTGGTGGTGACGATGGCCGACAGCTTCTCGGTCGAGCGGCGCAAACTGATGCGCATGCTGGGTGCCAAGGTGGTGCTGACGCCGCGTGCGGAAAAGGGGATCGGCATGTACAAAAAGGCTGTTGAATTGGCTAAGGCCAATGGCTGGTTTCTTGCCCACCAGTTCGAGACGGAAGCCAATGCCGCCATTCACGAAGCCACCACCGCGCGTGAAATTATCAACGATTTTTCCGGCTCTCGGCTTGATTACTTCGTGAGCGGGTTTGGAACCGGCGGAACGCTTGCCGGTGTCGCGCGCGTGCTGCGCCGGGAGCGTCCTGAAACGCGCATTGTTCTGAGTGAACCCGCCAACGCTCAACTTATCAGCAGTGGCCAGCCACAGGAACGCGATCCCGCCGGGGCACCCGCCTCCAGTCACCCGGCGTTCGAGCCGCACCCGATTCAGGGATGGACACCGGATTTTATCCCGCTGGTACTCCAGGAGGCAATCGACGATCATTTATATGATGAACTAAAGCCCATCGCCGGTCCTGAGGGCATCAAGTGGGCGAAGGCGCTGGCTCAAAAGGAAGGCATATTCACCGGGATTTCCGGTGGCTCAACATTTGCGGTAGCCCGACAGGTTGCGGAAGGTGCGCCCGCCGGTTCAGTCATTTTGTGCATGCTTCCCGATACCGGCGAACGTTACATGACGACCCCGATGTTCGACGAAATCGAGGCCGAGATGGACGAGGCGGAAATAGCTCTGTCGCGCTCGACACCGGGATACCAGTTCGCGCAATAAAGCTGACACCAGGGAGGATGCCATGGGTTCCATGAAGCAAATGGGGCAGACCTTGACCACGGAAACGCTCGACCCGACCGATTGGACGGGAATGCAGGAACTGTCACACCGTATCGTCGACGATGCGATCGGCCATCTGCGTGATGTTCGCAAACGTCCGGTGTGGCGGGAAATGCCGTCCGAGGTGAAAGCCTTTTTCGATGCACCATTGCCACGGTCACCTGCACCACTGGAGGACGTCTATCGCGAGGTGGCTGAGACGGTGATGGCCTATCCGATGGGCAACATCCATCCACGCTTTTGGTCATGGTACATGGGAACGAGCAACTTCACTGGCGCGCTGGGCGACTTTCTGGCCGCGATCCAGGGCTCCAATCTCGGTGGCGGCAACCACGCCGCCGCCTTGATGGACCTTCAGGTGGTGGATTGGTGCAAGCAAATGGTCGGTCTTCAACCATCGGCCAGCGGCACGCTGGTCAGCGGCGGTTCAATGGCCAACATCATCGGCCTGACGGTCGCCCGCAATGTCAAGGCGGGCATCGACATTCGCGAACTCGGCGTTGCGGCTATCGAAAAGCCACTGCGTTTCTATGCTTCAGATCAGGTTCACAGTTGTCACCGCAAGGCGATGGAATCGCTTGGCCTGGGCAATCGCGCGCTGCGGCGCGTGCCAACCGACGCCGAACTGCGGATGGACATCGCGGCTTTGCGCGAGGCGATCGCTCAGGACCGCGCAGCAGGATGCCTGCCTGCCTGCATCATTGGCACGGCGGGGACTGTCAACACAGGCGCGATCGACGATCTGCAAGCTCTCGCAACTCTGGCCCAGGAAGAAAACCTGTGGTTCCACGTCGATGGTTGTATCGGCGCATTGATCGCCATCGCGCCCGACAATTCGAGCCTCGTAGCCGGCATCGAGCGCGCCGACTCGGTTGCGCTTGATCCCCACAAATGGCTGCATGCGCCATTCGAAGTCGGCTGCGCGCTGGTGCGCAACGCATTCGAGCATCGTGAAGCATTCGCGGTCACGCCGGAATATCTGGAACAGATGCCACGCGGCCTGGCGTCGGCCCAGTGGTTGCACGATTATGGTTTACAAACGTCACGCGGCTTTCGGGCGCTGAAGGTATGGATGGCGCTCAAAGAGCATGGCGTCGAGAAGTTCGGTCGCCTGATCGATCAAAACATCGCTCAAGCGCGCTATCTCACCAAACTGGTCGAAGCCGAGCCATCGCTTGAACTTGTCGCACCAACCAGCATCAACATCGTCTGCTACCGTTTTCGACCTCAGGCAATGGCGACCGACGTGATGAAACCGATCAACACCGAGGTCATGCTGCGACTGCAAGAAGAAGGTATCGCGGCGCTATCGGACACGACGGTGCACGACGAACACTGCCTGCGGGTAGCGATCAACAATCATCGGACCCAGACCGAAGACCTCGATCTGCTGATCAGCGAAACCATCCGCTTAGGCCATGAAATCCTGGCAGCAGTGTAATGTAGCAATCTGGTGGATCGCCTGTTTGCTCGACTAAGGCTTTCCCTAAGCGCCTCGTAAAGTGATTTACTGCTGAGGGCGTCACCAGTGTGAATTTGCACCCAACTTGAACCTATCGTCGAGCAGCTTGCATAGTGCTAATTTGATGGCGCAATTAGCATGACCCTTTGGGCGTAAATGGCGCAGGTCGTAACCTTAGGCAGCACTAGAAAGCGTAGCGGCATCAGTTTGTTGATATTCTGGAGTATAGAATCACGATTCGGTGAGATTTCACAATTCGAATTGTCCTTCGTCTTGTTCTCAAATGAAAGGACCAGACGACGATCTTCGTGATGTCGGTGCATAGTCAAAAGTGGATCAGCTTACTTTACTGGTGCCCAGTTCACATCCCGGCAAAGCAATCCCGCCAAAATGCAGCCACGGGTGGTCAAC
The DNA here is from genome assembly GCF_055809095.1 of Mesorhizobium sp. G2-6-1. NCBI lineage: Bacteria > Pseudomonadati > Pseudomonadota > Alphaproteobacteria > Hyphomicrobiales > Phyllobacteriaceae > Mesorhizobium > Mesorhizobium sp. G2-6-1. The sequence goes on along the minus strand of NZ_CM147896.1, from coordinate 3,449,761 downwards.
CTCTTTTGCCTGACAATCAAAGTCATCGAATAGGTTCTGTCCCGCTTGGGGTCAAAAGCGGTACCGGAAAACTTGGTGTCAGATTTTCGATCAAGCGACATGATGAGCTTGTCACCAACCTCCTCACCCTTGCTCGTATCTTTGATCCAGAGATTTGTTGCACACAGCTTTGGCTCTGACTCACATTTGCTGCTGTTGCGGGCGACGCTTTTGCTGATTCACCGGAGGATCAGTTTATGCAACATCGATTTCAGCGCACGAGCCTCGCGCCGTCCGGCTTTGTAGTAGATGAAGTGAGGTTTGTCGCAGACAGCGTTCAAATTCAGCTACGATCGCGCCACCTCTCAGGAGCGTGTCCGGGCTGTGGACGGCCAAGCCGGAGAGTTCAAAGTAGATATGTGCGCCGGCCCGCTGACCTGCCCCTCAGCGGCCGGCGAGTAGAGTTGGTGATTGTGGCGCGTCGGTTTTGGTGCGATGCCGTTCTGTGCGGCCGGCGTATCTTCTGCGAACGGTTCGATAACGGCGTATTGGCTCGCTATGGCCGCCGTACTCAGCGGCTTGAGACGATCGTCCACCACCTCGGTTTGGCGCTCGGCGGCAGACCGGCCGCGGCATTTGCCAATCGCCTCATGATGCCGGTGAGCAACGACACACTGCTGCGGGTGGTTCGTCGCCGTATTGCTGATCAAAACGATGAGCTCACCGTCATAGGCATTGATGATTTTGCCTTCAGGCGCGGCCAAACCTATGGAACGATCGTTTGCGATCTGCAACGGCGAAGGCCTGTCACCCTGTTGCCGGATCGTGCGTTGGATACTTCTCGGATATGGCTTTCCGAGCATCAGTCGATATCGATTGTCGCTCGCGATCGAGGCGGCGGCTATGGTAAGGCCATCGCAAAGGCGTTGCCCGATGCTGAGCAGGTTGCCGACCGCTGGCACCTGATGGAAAATTCCAGCCGAGCGTTTCTCGATGCCGTCGGCAAGTCGATGCGACAGATCAGGCAGGCGGTCGGCAGCAACATCGTTGATCCCAAGCTTCTGACTTACGCGGAAAAGCTGCAGTACGAGGGATATCTGCGCCGCCAGGAGACGAATGAAGCGATCCGGGAACTGTCGAAGAATGGAACGTCAATTCGCCAGATTGTTCGGCAAACCGGCCATAGCCGCAAGATTGTCCGCGACGTGTTAAGGGGCCAGCGCCTTGATGTCTTCAGAACACGGCCTAGTTCACTGGATAGCTGGCTGCCGTGGCTCAACGACCGCTGGGACGAAGGCGTGCGGAACGCCTTGGCGCTCTGGCGGGAGATGAAAGCAAAGGGCTTTCCGGGACAGAGCGGGGTCGTCTCGCAATGGGCTCAGCGGCGACGCCTTGCGGAGAAGGCCAACCAGAGTGGGCTTGCGCGAACGCCATCAGCGCGGGTGATCGCCCGGCTGATGACAACCGCACGCGATGACTTGGCGAAACCTGAGGCGATCCTGGTGGCGGCGATCGAAGTGCACGTTCCGGAACTGGTAGCCGCCCGCACTGCCATTGGCGACTTCCAATCCATGATCCGCTCGAAGACAGCTCGAAAGCTCGATGGATGGCTTGTAGCAGCTAAGAACAGCCTTGTGGGATCGTTTGCCAGCGGTGTCGAAAAAGACATTGCCGCCGTCCGCAATGCCATCATCTCTCCTTGGTCGAACGGGCAAACTGAAGGTCAGATAACGCGACTGAAACTCATCAAAAGACAGATGTACGGGCGTGCAAAACTCGATCTCCTCCAGGCGCGATTGATCGGCGCAATGTAATATCTGAAGATCAGCAAATGTGCGTCAGAGCCCAGCTTTGACCCGCATTTGGCGATTTTCACGCGGGCATTGCCGTCGTCGCGCATCCACACACCATCCGGATTGCCAGCTTGGGCAGATATGATACCCAAGCATGTTAGGGAAATAGTGCAAACTGCAACAAAGCGGCGGGACATGTTTTTACTTCCTGTGTGTCCGAATTCCATATTGGTTCTGTTTCTCTTACGCAGGCAGTTCAGTCCCGGATCATAAATTTGACGGAGTGGTACTGGGCAGCATTTCGATGGAACACAAATGATCCGAAAATCAGGACGCGACGTACAAGAAGCTAAATGCTCGCGATGTACGAGGAGAATTCCATGAAAACCTACGGCATCGCCTATGTCGCGACAGGTCTGGCGTTTCTTGCCATCGATGCAATCTGGCTGACCCTCGCCGCCCAACGCCTGTACCGGCCATTGTTGGGAGAGATGTTGCTTGAAAATTTCAGGCTCGTACCAGCCCTGCTGTTCTATCTCATCTATATCGCAGGCATCGTTGTGTTTGCCATATCACCGGCACTCGCCACAGAACGTTGGACCACGGCGGCTGGCTACGGCGCGCTTCTCGGCTTCTTTGCCTACGCCACCTACGATCTGACCAACCAGGCAACGCTGAAAAACTGGCCGGTGGCCGTAACGATCGCCGACCTCTGCTGGGGAACGTTCGTGACCGCCTTCGCCGCAACGATGGGCTTCCTTATTTCAAGGGCATTCACGTCCGTTTCCTGACGAGATCAAGGGGCACGGTTCAGCAATCCGGAAACGATAAGGCCGATGAAGACAGTCAGGGCACTGGCGCTCATGACGTTCAATCTGAAGAAGGCTTGGTACTCACTCGGTGAATAAAGGTGAACGGGGGCACCGTAGGAGCCACCCAACCCAAGGTAGATGAGCAGCGCCAACCCTATCAATGCCAAACCTACGAGCCTTTCCGTCGATCGAAAGAACACGGCTGCGATGAGCGCGCAGGGAATAAGGAAAATCTCTACACCTGAGGCCTGACCGAAGACGCCAGCACTTAAAACCGTGTTCGCCATGCCAGCCACCGCAAGCAGGGCGCGACCAAGTGTAGACCAGCGTCTGGCCACAACCGGAACGGCAAGAAATAGCGGAGTCGACAGGAACGTGAAAAACGTTGGTGCTATGTGTTCGCTGACGGTCCAATATACATAGAGCGGATAGAAGGGTTGGTTGGAGGCTACGACAAGCGCGATGAGATTGCATGCCGCGACCAAAGGGTCGTCATGTGCGGCGTATGCACCGATGCGCTTCCAGACTGATCGAAGAAATGCCCAACGCGTCAAATCCATCACGCCGGGCGCAAGCGATAGTGGCTAACGCCCCATTCTTTGCCATTGGAATGGCCGAACAGGCCGGCCGTCGCTAAATAGAAGAGACGCCAGCGCCGACGCCAAAGAGTTGCATCCGCGTCGTAGACATCGCTGAGGATAGGGTCGATCCGCGACTGGTTCTCATCGAAATTTGCCAGCCAGTCGAGCGCAGTGCGCTGATAATTCAACCCACTCCACTGCCAGTCGCTTTCGACCTCGAAGATATCCGCAAACATCGACATGAGCCCATGGCTTGGCATGATGCCGCCGGTGAAGAAGTGCCGGGCAATCCAGTCGGCTTGATTACCGTGATCGAAGCGATAGGGCTGGCTACGGTGGCTGAAGACATGGATGAACAAGCGCCCGTCAGGTGCCAGCCACGAACTGATACGCTTCAGCAAGGATGACCAGTTCGACATGTGCTCGAACATTTCAATCGAAACGACGCGGTCGAAATGCCCGGATGGCTGGAAGTCGTTCATGTCAGCGGTAAGCACCGTAATATTGGTCAAGCCCCGCGCTTGCGCCACAGCCTCGATGTAAAGCCGTTGCGGCGTGGAATTCGAAACGGCGGTTATTTTCGCGTTGGGGTAGCGCTCGGCCATGAAAAGGGTCAGCGAGCCCCAACCGCAGCCGAGTTCAAGAATATGCTGGCCGTCCGTCAGGTCTGCATGTTCGACCGTTTCGGACAGCGCAAGCAGCTCAGCTTCGGCAAGCGTTTCATCACCGTGCGGATAGAGGCAGCATGAATATTTGCGGTGCGGTCCAAGGGCAAGTGAAAAGAACTCCGCTGGTAATTCATAGTGCTGTTCATTGGCCGCATCAGTGTGAGTGGCAATGGAATGTTGCTCCATGTCATGCATGAAATCGTGCACGCACTGCGCTGGCAACGATGCAAGATGCCTTTTGGTGCGACCCACCAGAAACTGAATCCCGACATTGGTCAAAGGATCGGGTAGCGGGGTCTGTTCGACAAGACGTATTGCAGAAGATATCCCGGTCATGGTTTTTCATCCTCGAATTTCGCCCTCGAGTGTCGGGCGCGTGGCGGGCCAGGCCAGAAAGCATTGACGCGGTGTTGATAGGCACGAAATCGCTCACCGCGTGAGCGCAACATATGTGTCTCGAGCGGCGGAATGCCGGAGACATGGACGAGTAGCCAGTACATGAAGACTGGTCCGGCAAGCGCAAACCAGCCGAACATATACGATCCGCTGCCATCGATGGCGATTGCTGCAAAGGCCACCCAGACAAGCCATTCGAAGAAATAATTCGGATGGCGTGAGTATCCCCACAGCCCGGTATCGCACACCTTGCCCTCGTTTTCCGGCTCGGCGCTGAAGCGCGCAAGTTGGCGGTCAGCTACGGCCTCGCCAATGATGGCAATCGCGAAAATGGCCATGCCCAGCAGATCGCCATAACCAAGGCCATGTCCCGGTCGGTGGGCAGCCGTCAGGATGGTTACAACGAGCAGGAAAGCCACTGCCGCTTGAATTTGCAGAAACCAGAACAGCCTGCGCCTGAAATTATCGCCCCATTCCTTGCGCAGTTGCTTGTAACGCGGATCGTCGCCACCGCGCAGCGTACGTGTCGCTATGTGGGACCCCAGTCGCAAGGACCACAAGGCTGCAAGGCCCGCAACAAGCCATTGACGAGCGATCTGGTCATTCGCCCCGAGGGGTAGCAGCGATACCGCCACCCCGCCCGCGCCGACGGCATACGACCAGATCGCATCTATCCATCCGGAGCGCCCGGTGCGTCCGGCAACGAACCACGCAAGCATCATGGTACATGAAAGCGCAATCGCCAGAATGATGAGAACCGTCGTCATGCCTGTTCAGAAGCCGACAATCGGACGCAGAAGCCGCCCCAAAAAACCGTGAAGGCGCGTGTCCCCTTCCAATGCGGCCAGGCATATGCAATCGGATTCGGTGCCAACGATCGGTTGGTGGTCAACGTCTGATCCCGCTTCGTCGAGGTCTCCCGGCAGATATCGTCCCCGTTCATCGGAAAGCGATCCGGAAAGTATCTGCATAAACTCCATGTCGGTATGTCCATGAGCAGGCAGGCGCAAGCCAGCCCGTCCCTTGAGCAACATGATCTTGGCGTCCGGACTGCCGGCAATCCCAACCTTGCTCCATCTGAATCCAGGCCCGAGCCAACGCCAGGGGCCGATATCACAGTCGCGCATGGCATGGGGAAGCTCTATCGCCAGCTCTGCCCGGTGGCGAGCAACTTTGGCCTTCGTCATTGGTGCGACTGTCTCGACATCGAGCCGTTCCAGCATCTTTCCGAGCGCCCCCTCAGCAAGTTTCGCCGGTGGCATATCTTCAAGTAATGCCCCGCCGACCGCCTCGAACTGAGCCCGACGCGAACGGCAGGCCGGGCAACCCTCAAGATGGACGGAGACGACGAGTGCGAGCCCTGCGCTCAAGGTGCCGGTCGCATGACGAAGAAGTGTTTCATCGCTTGGGTGGTGGTGGATTGTCATAGATCATTGTCCAACAGAGCGCGCAGGCGGTTCAATGCGAGCCTGATACGGGATTTCACTGTTCCCAAAGGGATGCCAAGTTCACGGGCAATCTCGACATGTGGTTTCTCCGAAAAATAGGAAAGCCGTACGATCGTTGCCTGCTCGTCCGACAAAATGCTGAGCGCGGTGCGTACCCGTTCCCCACGCTCGGTAGCGATTGTTATCTCTTCACCTGACAAAGGCGCATCCGGCTCGTCGCTCGGATCGAATAGGCGCTCCGTCGATTTCGTCCGTCCGCGCCGCAAGCGGTCGATCCGTTGATTGCGGGCAATCGTAAATATCCACGTCGATACGCCAGCACGACTTGGATCGAAATAGGACGCCTTTCGCCACACCGTCAGCATCGTTTCCTGTGTCACTTCCTCTGCAACGGTATCATCAAGGCCGGATCGAATAAGGAAGCTCTTCACGCGTGGCGCGAAATGGTTGAACAGATCGGCAAATGCGCTTCGATCACAGGCCATCGATACGGCCTGAATGAGCGCGCACTGTTCGTCGGGAGACGGTTGAGCATCTTTTCTTTCGACGCGGTTCAATTCGATGTCCCCTGCTGCCGGCCAGTCCTGGGGCGCGCGCATCTGCCCGAAATGTAACTGCGAGACATTCATTTGCCCTTGTTACGTTGCCGCGAGGCGGTTGGATCACGTTTCATATGATCCATTGCGGAGGGAGCCTCGTATATATTGGCAGTTCGAGAAGAGAAGGAAAGTCCTTTGAACACCGGAATACGATCTGGGGACATCTGCAGCCATAGGCATGATCTCAAGAGAGACGGCAAACAATCGCTGGATATCGCCGTAATAGGCAGCGGTATCTCCGGCCTATCCGCCGCGTGGCTGTTGTCGCGCCAGCATCGGGTAACCTTGTTTGAGGCCGACAATCGGCTGGGCGGCCATAGCAATACGGTCGATGTGTCTGAGGTGCCCGTCGACACCGGGTTCATCGTCTACAACGAGGCCACCTATCCGAACCTGACGGCCCTGTTCAGCCATATCGGTGTCATGACCAAACCCTCCGACATGTCCTTCGCCGTTTCACTCGATAATGGGCGTCTCGAATATTCGGGAACGGACATGTGGGGCCTGTTTGCGCAACGCCGCAATGCGATCAATCCAAGATTCTGGCGGATGCTGCGCGATCTCGTGCGCTTTTATCGTGAGGCACCACTTGATATGGGCGCGTTCGCCGAAATTTCGCTTGATTGCTATCTCGATAAGGCAGGCTATAGCGATGCGTTTCGCAACGATCATCTCTATCCGATGGCAGCCGCAATCTGGTCCACGCCTGCAGCCGATATCGGAAACTATCCAGCCGCCGCTTTCATCAGGTTTTGTGAAACCCACGGCCTTCTCAAATTGTCCGGTCGCCCGATTTGGCGCACCGTTGATGGCGGTAGTCGCGCCTACGTACGGGTACTCGCCAAAGCCATAGCGGAGATTGTCCCAAACTATCCGATCAAGACGATCCATCGTATGGCAGGCGGTATCGAATTAGCCGGACATGACGGTCAGCGTCGCCGTTTCGATCATGTTGTGGTCGCCACCCATGCCGATCAGGCGCTTGCGATGCTAGCTGAGCCGAGCACTGAGGAACAACGTCTTCTTGGCGCATTCAGCTATGTCAAAAACGACGCCATCCTTCATTGCGACAGCAACCTGATGCCACACCGACGAAGGGTCTGGTCGAGTTGGAATTACATGTCGCAACAAACGCATGGCAGCCGTCAACTTGCGGTAACTTACTGGATGAACCGGTTGCAGGGGATATCCGACAAGACGCCGCTATTCCTCACTCTCAACCCCCACCGCGAAATCAAACCTGACGCGGTATTGCAGCGACTTGGCTATCGACACCCCGGTTTCGATAGCAAAGCCCTCGCAGCGCAGGAGCAACTCTGGTCACTGCAAGGTGTACGCCAGACCTGGTTCTGCGGCGCCTATTTTGGCGCCGGGTTTCATGAAGACGGGTTACAGGCTGGCCTCGCCGTTGCCGAAGCTATCGGCGGCGTGCGGCGGCCCTGGAACGTGCGCGAAGAATCCGGGCGCATCAATCTTCGCGAGTCGGCGCCGGCCGTGACCGAGGCGGCTTGATGACCTATTTCCATTCTGCCCTCTATGCTGGCGAGTTGATGCATCATCGACTGCGGCCAAAGGAGCACCGCCTCAGCTACAGCATTTTCTATCTGCTACTCGACCTCGACGAAGTCGATACGCTGGCAAAAGAGCTTCACCTGTTTTCGCATAATCGTTTCAATCTATTCAGCGTCTACGACCGGGATCACGGCGACGGTTCAGCTATATCGATTCGAGAGAAAATTGAGGATCATTTGCGCGAATCGGATGTGGAAACCGGCGGCCCGATCAAGCTCCTGACCATGCCGCGTATCCTTGGTTATGCGTTCAACCCGATCAATGTTTACTTTTGTCATCGGCGGGACAATTCGCTGTCCGCTATATTTTATGAAGTCAGCAACACGTTCGGACAACGCCATAGTTACCTCATTTCCGTGCCTAAGGGAGCGACGGCACCTATTCGTCAGGAAAGCCGGAAAACACTGTATGTATCGCCATTCCTGACGACCGATATGGCCTATTCTTTCGTCGTCGCGCCACCGGGCGAACGTCTTGCAGTTTCTGTTACCGGCCATGATGACCATGGCCCGCTGATCATCGCCAAGCTTGCTGCCAGGAAGCGCGCGTTAACCGATGCGGCATTGACCCGTCTTTTGCTCACCTACCCGCTACTGACTCTGAAAGTGATCGCCGGCATCCACTGGGAGGCGCTGCTGCTTTGGCTGAAGGGTGTGAGGCTCCAGCGCCGACCGCCACCACCGGATCAGCCGGTTACTGTTGGTCGTGAACTTGAATCAGCCGACCCTCTTATTGAGAAAGAGCCCCGCCATGTCCTTCGATAGCGAAAGCCACGCTGCGTTGAATATAAGGCAGCGCAGCCAAGGCATGACAGCGTACCTGATACGACGTCTTGCGGCGACACTTGAATGTGGACGTATCACCATCGTCACACCTGCGGGTGATCGCATCGAACACCGTGCGGCTAAAGCGGGACCTGAAGCAACGCTTGTGCTGCATCGCTGGCGCGCAATCCGGCGACTGGTCACCCATGGCGACCTTGGTTTTGCTGAAGCCTATATTGATGGCGATTGGACGACATCTGATCTTCCAGCGTTTCTCGAACTGGCAGCACGTAACCTCGGAGAACTTGACCGAAAAATTTCGGGCTTCTTGCCAGTGCGCATGTTCAATCGCCTCCGTCATCTTTTTCGGGCGAACACGAAGGCGGGCAGCCGCAAGAATATTTCCTTTCACTATGATCTTGGCAATGCCTTTTACAAATGCTGGCTTGACCAAAGCATGTCCTATTCTTCGGCACTTTATGCACGACCGGACATGACTCTCGAAGAGGCGCAGGACGCCAAGCTGGGGCGCATTGTTGAATTACTCGATCTGCGAGAACGTGATGAGATTTTGGAAATCGGCTGTGGTTGGGGTGCGCTGGCGTCCAGATTGGCGCAACAAGGTGCCCTGGTAACCGGTGTCACGCTTTCCTCCGAGCAGCTTGTCCATGCCAGAGAACGAATGGTCGAAGAAGATTTGGACAATGCCGTATCCCTGGAATTGACCGACTATCGCGATATCGAGGGAAAATACGACCGGATCGTTTCGATCGAGATGCTGGAAGCCGTGGGTGAGACCTACTGGCCTGTCTATTTCAAAACGTTGCGCGACCGTCTGAAAGACGACGGTACGGCTGTGATTCAGGTCATCACCATCGATGAAACTCGTTTCGACGGTTACAGAAATTCAGCCGATTTCATCCAGCGCCACGTATTTCCCGGTGGCATGCTGCCGACCAGACAAATTATTGCCGATCAGGCCAAGGCTGCGGGATTGAAGCTAATCTCCACGGATAGCTTCGGCCAAAGCTATGCCAGAACCTTGGCCGAGTGGCGAGAGAGGTTTGTGGAAGGCTGGCCGAAGATCGAAGCAATGGGGTTCCCTACCCGGTTCCGTAGATTGTGGGACTATTATCTCTCTTATTGCGAAGCAGGTTTCAGGGCGGGCACCGTCGATGTCGGCATTTTTGTTTTGGCACCGGAGCGTCAAGACAGTCGCCAGAATGAGCAGGAATTGCGCTACGATGTTCATTAAACCAGCCAACGGATTGTCCAGGCTGGCGCAAAAATCCAGTTGAGTGGATTGAATGACGGTACGTTTCGGTCAGATCGGCACGTGCCAAAAAAACGCGTATGTTATGGAGGCCGTAACAAAAGCGGAGATGGAAACGTGACCCTGACGAATCGGGACCTTGTCGAACTTACGGCCTGGCGGCGCAAGCTGCACCAGTATCCAGAAATATCGAACGAAGAGGAAATAACTGCCAAAGAGGTCGTTCACTTTCTCGCTGATACAAAGCCGGACAAACTGTTGACCGGACTGGGTGGGCACGGCGTCGCGGCGATCTATGAAAGCGGAAAGATGGGGCCGACAGTAATGTTCCGTTCGGAACTCGATGCGCTGCCCATCCACGAACTTTCAGCCGCGCCTCATTCATCACTCGTACCGGGCAAGTCACATATGTGTGGCCATGACGGACACACTACGATCCTCGCCGCGCTTGGCCGCCAGCTCGAGCGCAAGAGACCCGATCGAGGCCGTGTTGTTCTGCTGTTTCAACCGGCGGAAGAAACCGGCAACGGTGCAGCGGACGTCGTCGCGGATCCTCGCTTCAGTGAGATCGCGCCAGATTTCGCTTTCTCATTACATAATTTGCCAGGCGTGCCCTTCGGCCAAGTGCGGCTTAAAACTGGCGTGGTGAACTGTGCTTCCCGCGGCATACGCATCGTGCTGGAAGGAAAAACCGCGCATTCATCCATGCCCGAAACCGGCGTTTCGCCAATGCTGGCGGTAAGTCAACTAATGCCTGCGCTCCCAGAGCTTGGAAGCGGAACCTTTGCCGACGATGATTTCGGCATGGTTACCGTCACCCATGTCACGATGGGCGAAGCTGTGTTTGGCATCGCGCCCGGTCGTGCGGAGGTTTGGGCGACGCTGCGTACCCGGCGCGATGACTTGATGGCAAGTCTATGCACCTGCGCGGAAAAACTGGTCTCACAGATCGCTGGCGAGCATGCTCTATCACCTCGGTTCGAGTATCATGAAATATTCGTTGCCAGCGTCAACGCGCCTGAGGCGGTGGAGTATCTGCAACAAGCACTCAATGAAGAGGGCATCTTGCACGCTGAAGACAGCCTGCCGATGCGCGCTTCGGAAGATTTTGGCATATTCGGCCACAACGCGCCATCGGCGATGTTCTTCCTGGGTGCCGGTGAACGGCATCCCGCGTTGCATAATCCAGACTACGATTTCCCAGACGACCTGATTCCAATTGGGTCAAAGATATTCATGCGCACGATTCTGCAATCTTCTGGGTGGCTGACTAGGGCCTGCCGCCCAAAAGTGTGCAGCGGTTTTGGGACAACGATATGCACAAAAACAAGGGCTTAAAGCACAATGCATGAATCACTTTAGACGCGATGGCTTTAGGCTGCCCAGCATTTGATCGCAGCAAAATTATTCATCATGCCGGCATTCGGATCACTTTCCCAACCTGCGACCCGATCATTGTAGGCATCGATGAAATCGTTAAACATCGGGCAAATGGTTCCGCCCTCGTCTCGAACCATCATCCCGGCTTCACGGTAGAATTCTTTGCGTTTTTCATTGTCGAGTTCGCCACGCGCCTTAATGATTAGCGCGTCGAAATCTTTGCGGAGAAACCGGGTATCGTTCCAGTCGGCTGTCGACAGATATGCTGTCGAATACATCAGGTCCTGGGTCGTGCGACCACCCCAATATGAAGCACAAAACGGTTTGTTGTTCCACACATCGGACCAATAACCATCATTCGGCACGCGACTGATTTCCAAAGGTATGCCTGCTTTCGCGGCAGATTGCTGGAAAAGTTCGGCCGCATCCACAGCGCCAGGGAACGCGCCATCGGCAGTACGCAACACGATCGGGCTGCCATCATGACCAGATTTCTTATAGTACTCTGTGGCCATATCAGGATCATATTTACGTGGCGGGATCGTATCATCGAATAGCGGGTAGACAGAATTAATGGGCATGTCATTACCGACCGAGCCGTAGCCCGCGAGGATTTTTTTGACCATATCTTCACGGTCGATAGCCAGCTTCAACGCCATACGAAGATCATTGTTGTCAAACGGGGAGGTATTACAATGCATGATGAAAACGTAGTGGCCGCGACCCGAGATATTGGCCAAAGTCACGCCCGGCGATCGCTTCAGCGCGTTCGCCACGCGCGGCTCGACATTGTTGACCATTTGAACCTGGCCTGACTGTAGCGCAGCATTGCGTGCGGTCGAGTCGTTGATGACCAGCAATTCAACATGGTCATAATGGCCAACGGCGGAATTCCAGTGATTCTCGAATTTTTTGAACTCATGCCGGACGCCCGGATCGTTCGAGACGATCTTGTAAGGGCCCGTAAAAATCCCGGCATCCGGCTTCTCCATTCCGCCATCGGGCTGAATGACTAGATGGAAGTCAGTCATGAGGTAAGGCAGGTCTGCATTTGCTGTAGTAAGCGAAATTTCCACCCGGTCACCATCGACCCGCATTGATTCGATGCCGGTCATGAGTCCAAGCGCGCCAGACTTGGAATCCTTTTCGGAATGGCGCTGCATCGTTTTTAGAACATCGTCCGGGGTCAGCGTTTTTCCATTGTGAAATTCGACCCCTTTTCGGATCTTGAACGACCAGACCTTCGCATCGGCGGATGGTTCAACGGCTTCAGCCAGCTTGTATTCCAGTTCGCCGGTTGGCGATACGTCGACCAACCGGTCGCCCATCGTGGCCAGATTGAACGCCGGAACATCACTCGCCGCCAGTGCAGGATCGAGTGAGTTGGTGCTTTCTCCGCCAGCCATGCCCACAGACAACGAACCACCCTGTTTGGAACCAGCCGCCTTTACCGTGTTTGTCAGAAGCGTATTGGCGGTAGCCGCCGCGATTCCCAACGCAGCCGCCCGACCGAGAAATGCACGTCGATCAAGCTTTCCCTGAGCAGTTCGGGCCGCAAGGAAACGGAGTTCGTTGTTCATAAAAATCTCCCATATATTGTTGTTATTGATTTTTTTACTCATGTAGTCTGCAAGCCTGTGTGATGAGTACCCGGATTTCCTGTCCACCATCGAAAGCGTCACGCGCAACGGATTGACTATCTTCCCTCGACGCTTCGCATTTTCATCGGGCTTGAAAGACAGGCTGCAGCAGTTCTCATCTCGCGGAAAAACGTCCTCCCATTTTGCTGAGGCGCAGTTCCAGACCGACCATTAACCGCCTCCCGCAACAGCCCTTCGCCAAGAAGAGTTAGCTCAGGACGTACTCCGTTCCCGCAACAATTATCAGGCTTGACGCGGACACATCATTGTCTCATCGTGCCGTAAAATTATCGGATTATGCCAATTTGCCCGCACTGATCGTTACCATCATCCTTTTCGACGGGTTCTCGAATATGGTGCTTGCGTGCCTGCTCGAACCCCTTCGCGCCGTCAGGGACCAAACGCAAAACGCGATCCAGTGGTCGGTCGTTACGCCGACAAATGAGCCGGCTGTAAGTTCCAGCGGGTTGGCAATTGCGCCTGACCTGCCCGTTGCCGGTGCCAAAAAATCAAACTTGTTGATTGTTCTTTCGGGCTATGGGTTTCGTGGTCACACGACACCGAAAACGATGCAAACCCTGCACAAGTTTGTTTCGCTTTCGGATCAAGTCATTGCAGCCGATACCGGTGCCTGGCTTCTCGCTCGTGCTGGCTGGCTCACTGAAACACCCGCAACGATTCACTGGCAGGTCTTATCGGATTTTGCTGAGACCTTCCCGGACACAATCGTGTTGCACGACCGGTTCGTCGAATGCGGCCGATTCAAGACCTGTGGCGGCGCTTCAACCGCGCTCGATCTTATGTTATCGGTCATCGCCCAGCGCTTCGGCGCGGCCGTCGCATTCGACGTTTCAAGTATGTTCGTACACGACGCCGATCGGGTGGCCACGATGGGTCGTGGCCCTCGGCGTCTGGCTGGCAAAGGTTCGGCTTCTCTCCAGCTTGCGCTGGATGCGATGGTCGAAACCATTGACGCACCGCAACCGCTGAGGGCAATTGCGCGTCAAGTCGGCGTATCGCTGCGCAATCTCAACCGTTTGTTTCTGGACGAATTACAATTGCCGCCAGGTCGGTACTACCAACTCCTCCGTCTCAATCGTGCCCGCGATCTGTCGGCAACGACGAAGCTCAGCCAGGTGGAAATAGCCCAGCGATGCGGCTTTTCCGGTCCGGCCGCATTGAGCAAAGCGTTTTCGCGCAATTTTGGTCATAGCATCGGCAAAATCCGGCGGCGGTAGCTCTCGCGCCGATAGCAAACACAATGCGTCGCTTGCCGTTCCCATTCCGATTGACATCGAGGGGTGCACGTCAGATGTTCGAAGCGTGTCTCGTGAATCGCGATACTTCAGCGGCGATAATCTCCGCGATGCCGCCCTCCAGATCATGCCCCATGCCGTTGATCTCGATCAACTCCGCATTTGGTATTCTCGCTGCGATGTCCCTGCCATGATCGATCGGGTGAAGCGGGTCATCCGTCCCATGGATCACCAGGACCGGGATCTGTATTTCCTCGATTTGGGCGTGCAATTGCTGAATGTCCAGCGCAGCAGCATACTGCCGGGTGTCACCATCTGGGCAGTGACACCGATCAAATGCACGGCCTATCAGTGCGCGCCGATCTGCCTCGTCGAACCGAAATCCGGGGCTTCCCCAGATACGGTCGCACATTAGAGTGTGCTCGATACATTGCTCGCGATCATAAGGATTCGGTGGTTGAGCAAGGAAAATTTCCTCCACCTCCGGCCACGACGGCGAAAGCGTCGATTCACCACTGGACGACATGACAATTGTGGCGCTGCACAGCCGGTCGGGGTATCGGTAAGCCATGGCCTGCAATATCATCCCACCCATCGAAATGCCGAGCACATGCGCGCGCAGGATACCGAGTGTGTCCAGAACGCCGATACCGTCCGTCGCCATGTCGTTGAGCGTGTAGGGAGGATCAACAGGTTCACCATTTGCGATCCTGCGATTCAGTTCATTGATATCCGGTACGCCTAGATGGTCGAATTTCTGCGAAAGTCCGGCATCACGGTTGTCGTAGACAATAACGTGAAATCCGTTGTTGACGAGCCCATCGATCAGCGCTGCCGGCCAGTGAATTATCTGCGACCCGTGCCCTCGGATCAGCAAAAGCGGTCGAGCCTGCGCAGGACCATGCCGTTCCACCTCAATCTTGATGCCATTCGCGTCAATTGCTGTCATTGGGTACCCTTATCGACGACGATTCCGCGTCACAGCCGGATTGATTCTAAGCATTCGAGCCCGCTCAATGAGGTATATGAGATACTCGCTGTTGCCGCGCGATGTCGAGGACTTGCTCCACGAACGAGGCAAGATGATAATCCAACGCCACGCGTTTCTGTATCAGTGCAACTATCAACCAGGATGCACGAACCATCACGTCCCAAAACACTTGGCTACTTGAGCTGCCACACAAAAACGCTTAACGCAAATCGGCAGGCTGGATGGAGGAAGATGAGAGATTGGAATTCTCCAATCCCAATCTCCAAGGATACACTGTCTAACATCTATTGAAATCATTGGTGAGCGCGCAGGGGTTCGAACCCTGGACCTACTGATTAAAAGTCAGTTGCTCTACCGGCTGAGCTACGCGCTCTCGCGAGGCTCAACGGTGCCCCGGAAATTGCGCGGAACATAGGGAGCAGGCCACCTCCGGTCAACCGTAAAACGTTCATGCGAACGCAACATTTTCATCTACTGCGCGAAAGTCTACTTGTTTCGAATATCAAGTGTGCAGCCATCCATCATTTGCTGAAACTCCTGCCGCCATATGATGCGATTTCGAAAGCAGAACAGTTCAACACAAAACCACATCCGAATGGCCAATCCCATTGAAATGCAAGGCTTGAACGAGGTGGCGCAAACCGGGCTAGAAGGTGCAGTACTTAACCAGCAATTGGCGGATGCTCTCTCATATTCCCAAAGCAAACTGCGATAGAAGTCGCTGGCACCTGCATCAAGACAAATATTGCGCAAACTTGAACGGGCCTAGGCTATCCTTCGTAACAAATCAGACGCCTAGGGATTTCAATTTCCGATGGAGAGCAGACCGCTCCATGCCAATAAATTCAGCAGTACGAGAAATATTTCCGCCAAACCGATTGATCTGCGCGATCAGATAATCCTTCTCGAACTGCTCACGCGCTTCCCGCAAAGGTAACGCCATAATGTGCTGATCCGATTGGTTAGGTGTGCGTGGCATCACATCGCCAATCTCGGACGGTAACAAATCCGCGGTAATCGGTGTCTCGGCATCCCCCCCGAGCCAGAATCATCAAACGTTCGACATTGTTGCGGAGTTGGCGCACGTTACCGGGCCAATTGTGAGCCTGCAGCACAGCCATCGCATCATCACCAATACGGCGCAGTTTCATCCCCGCGTTGCGCGCAATCTGCTTCATGAAGCTGTCCACAAGGTAGGGAATGTCCTCTCGCCGTTCGGCTAGCCCCGGAACGACGACTGGCACAACTGCCAAGCGATGATAAAGGTCTTCGCGAAAACGTCCTTCCGCGATCATGGCTTCGAGGTTCTGTGACGTCGAAGATACGATCCGAACATCCACCTTCACCCGTTTCGTGCCGCCGACACGCTCAAACTGTTGTTCGACCAGCACACGCAGGATTTTGCTCTGCGTCTCACGCGGCATATCTGCGACTTCATCAATGTAGAGAATGCCTCGATGAGCTTCCTCAAGCGCCCCAACCTTGCGCTCAGTCCCGTTTGATTCAGTGCCAAACAGTTCGATTTCCATACGCTCGGGCGTGATAGCCGCCGCGCTTAGGATCACGAAAGGACCGCTCTTGCGCGCAGAAAGCGTATGGATTGCGCGCGCGGCCAGTTCCTTGCCGGAGCCCGATGGACCGACAATCATGATGCGGCTGTTCGTCGGCGCAACGCGCTCAATGGTCTGGCGCAACTGGCTCATGGCAGACGACATGCCAATCAGATCAAAGGTTTCGCCGCTGCGTTGTTTGAGGTCCGAAACCTCGCGCTTCAATTTCGATGTTTCGATCGCCCGCTCTGCAACCAAAATCAGCCGGTCCGCCTTGAACGGCTTTTCGATGAAATCATAAGCACCACGACGGATCGCCGATACGGCCGTTTCGATATTTCCGTGACCGGAAATCATGACGACAGGCAAATTGGGATGGAGCACCTTGATTTCATCCAGCAGCGCAAGCCCATCGAGACGCGAGCCCTGCAACCAGATGTCCAGGAAGATAAGCCGAGGGGCACGATCCGAAATTGCTGCGAGCGCGCTGTCCGCATCATGCGCGGTGCGGGTTTCATGCCCCTCGTCGCTCAAAATGCCAGCAACAAGCTCGCGAATATCTTCTTCGTCATCTACGATGAGAATATCAGACGCCATTGTTGACCTTTTCCGTTTCTATTTCCGGTGCTGCGCTGCGTTCTTTGCGTGACGCGGTCGCATCGACCGGCAAGACAATGCTGACCATGGCCCCTCGCCCGCCGAAAAATTCATCTGGTGCATCGTTCAACTCCAGATGACCGCCATGATCCTCAACGATCTTCTTGACAATCGCCAGACCAAGACCCGTGCCCTTCTCGCGCGTCGTCATATAGGGCTCGAGCAAGCGTTGCCTGTGCTCGCGTGGAAGTCCTTTGCCATTGTCGATGATATCGACGCGAAATGTGGCCCCTTCCCGACCGGCGCGAATTCGAATGGAATTGATCGATCCATCATCATGATCGATCCCCTCCATAGCCTCCGAAGCATTCTTGATAACATTGCCAAAGGCCTGCGCCATGAGGCGATTGTCGAAAGTACCCTTCATCGGCACATCGCCGAACTGGCGCTCGAATGAAATGTCGGGACGGCTAACTTCGACGAGGAACGATGCTTCGCGCAAGGGGTCGCGTAGATCTAGCTCCTTCATTTCGGGTTTGGGCATCCGTGCAAAAGACGAGAACTCGTCAACCATTCGCCCAATATCTCCAACCTGCCGGATAATCGTATCCGTGCATTGGTCGAAGACTTCCCGATCCTCGGTTATCACCTTGCCATATCTGCGTTTGATACGCTCCGCCGAGAGCTGGATGGGGGTCAGCGGGTTTTTTATTTCATGTGCGATGCGGCGCGCAACATCAGCCCAGGCAGAAGAGCGCTGCGCCTGAAGCAGATCGGTAATATCGTCAACGGTTACAACATATGACTTGTCGACGGTATCGCTGTCTTCTTCTTCCAGTGTAACCTGAATGTTGAATGTACGCTCCGCGCCTGATCGATAAAATGTCACCTGCTCACGATAAACCGGCTTTTCGGATTTGCGACCGATTTCGAATGCACGTCCGACAAGCGGCAGCAACAGCGTGAGGTTTTGCCCGATTGCTGCCTCTGCGGGCATCGCCAGCATGGTTTCGGCAGAGCGGTTGACGATTGTGACAATACCATCGGAATCGACACCGATCACGCCGGCCGTAACACCTTCCAGAACGGCTTCGGAAAACCGTCGGCGCTCGTCGATAAGATCTTTCGCCGATAGCAGTTCGTTGCGCTGGGTTTTCAACTCCAGCAACATATTGTTGAATGTATCTCCAAGAGACGCGACGTCGCCGTCAGACTGGCGAACTGGCACGGAGACATCAAGATTACCGGTTGCCACTTCGTCTGCTGCGCCCATCAATTGGCGAATAGGACGCACCAACCGGTCGGCAACGGCAATGCCGGTCCAGATGGACGATAAAATGATGATCAGTGTAAGCGACAGGTAAGGAAGCGCAAAAGCCAATTGCGATGTTCGGCGATTGGCTTCAAGCCTCGGTATTCGTCTGTATTGGCCTTGACGATCTGGCGCGCCTTGATGACTTCGGGATCGACGAGACGAATGGTGTAGAGGTAAAGACCCTCGATCTGCCTGAGCTTGACGATGGCACCCATGATGTTACGTGTACGCGGCTCGATCAGCACCGGCTTTCCATCCACTGCTGTTTCAACCGCCCCGGATGGCGGCTCTGGCATCGCGAAATTCGTGTCTGTTTTGGCGCTCATCACAAACGAGCCATCTGGCTTGACTAGCGCGGCATGTGCCAGACCTCTACCAACTGCTTCCTTGCTCATGAGCGAAAGAAAGCCCGTGCGGTCGAGACCATACAAGGTCCGCGCATTGTCCAGATCGTAGGCCATCGACAGGGTCGTACCCTGAAGATTACGGGCGTTCTCCTGAACATAGGCATCGGCAATCGACAGCGAAGAATTGATAATCGTCTTGGTTCGTATTTCAAACCAGCGATCGAGGCCGATGTTGAGCGTTACCGATGCCACGATCGCCACCATGATGGCCGGTATGGCGGCAACAAGAACGAACATCGCAACGATACGCACATGCAGACGCGACGCAGCTTTACCAACCCGACGCGCCATCACGATCCGATGTATCTCGCGCCCAATCAGTGTCGTCAAAAACACAAGAAAGATTGCGTTCAGCCCGATCAGCGCAAGCGTCGTCGTCGCATCGGGAGCAATCGGCGTAACGCCAACGAGAATGGCAAAGGAAATCCCGGCCGTCAGCAGCGCGCCGACAATCGCGATCACACCAGGCAGCGCAAGCAAACGCCGTGTGTTATGCGAGCCGCTCTTTGGGAAACGGACCCCGCTCGTTTTGGGAAATTGTGTCGCCATACCACCGTTGAAACCAAGACTAGCGTCACTTGTATGCAACGCATTGTGGCGATTATGCAACAAATCACGAAATCGACAACGATTTTCCGGGGATAAAAAGAAGCGGGCTGCAAACCCTACTCGACCCAATCCGGTTCTATCTGGCCGATTTGTATGTATCGACGCCAAGTTCGCGAATTTTCTTGCGCAACGTATTCCTGTTAAGGCCCAGCAGTTCGGCGGCCTTGATCTGATTGCCGCGCGTTGCCGTCATCGAAGCCAGGACCAGCGGATATTCAACCTCCGCCAAAACCCGTTGATAAAGGCCAGGCGGCGGTAAATCATCACCGAATGACGAGAAATGCCGTTGCAGATAGTACTCCATAGCCTGACCGATGGAAACATTATCCAGACTGGCACCGCTGCTTTCGCCATTGATCGTCATATCACCGACTTTCAACTCCGCCTCAATGATTTCGACGGAAATCTCGTCTTGCGGATAAAGAGCGGCCAACCGGCGCACAAGATTTTCCAATTCTCGCACATTGCCCGGCCATTGATATCGCTTCATCAAGGCAAGACCACTTGCCGAAATCTGCTTGACCTGCAAACCGTCATTGACACCGAGTTTGAAGAAATGCCGTACCAGATCGGGCAAATCTTCGTATCTTTCGCGCAACGCCGGCAGGCGCAGCGGCACGACATTCAGTCGATAAAACAGATCTTCCCGAAACAGTCCCTTGTTGATCAGCGTGCGCAAGTCCTTGTTGGTTGCCGCAACAATGCGAACATCGGTCTTGATCGGCGTGCGTCCGCCAACCGTCATATATTCACCTTGTTGCAGGACGCGCAGCAGGCGTGTTTGTGCTTCCATCGGCATATCACCGATTTCATCCAGGAAAAGAGTTCCTCCTTCGGCTTGTTCGAAACGCCCGGACGAACGGCTTTGCGCGCCGGTGAATGAACCTTTCTCATGGCCGAACAGTTCCGATTCGATCAGATCGCGCGGGATCGCCGCCATGTTGATCGCAACGAATGGCCCGGTGCGGCGGCGGCCATACTCATGCAAGGCACGCGCCACGAGTTCCTTGCCTGTTCCGGATTCTCCGCCAATCATGACCGTCAGATCGGTCTGCATCATGCGTGCCAGCACACGGTAAATGTCCTGCATGGCAGCCGAGCGGCCAACCAACGGCATCGTTTCGGACTGATCTTCGGCACGGACATCGATTTTTGGGCGTCGTGGCTCGCTAAGCGCCCGGTTCACGATGGCTATCAGCTCGGTCAGATCGAAGGGTTTCGGCAAATATTCATAGGCACCCGCCTCCGATGCCCGAATGGCCGTCATGAATGTGTTTTGCGCACTCATCACGACAACAGGTAAATCAGGTCGTGTCCTCTTGATCCTGGGGAGCATGTCAAAAGCGTTTTCGTCCGGCATCACCACATCGGTGATAACCAGATCGCCCTCACCCGCCGCCACCCATCGCCACAGGGTCGCAGCATTTGACGTGACGCGAACCTCATGGCCAACGCGTGACAAGGCCTGGTTCAAAACTGTGCGGATTGCTGCATCATCATCGGCGACGAGTATCCTGCCTTGAGGCGCACTCTCCTGATTGATCATCGCACGCTCCCTTCATCGTCCAGGTCATGATCGAACGGCACCTCTTTCCATGCGGGCATCAGCACGCGAAATGTCGTCCCACGCGGCGTTGAATCGCATTCGATAATGCCCCCATGCTCACCAACGATCTTGGCTACCAACGCCAGACCAAGCCCGGACCCATTCGGCTTGGTGGTGATAAAGGGATCGAACAGGATCGGCAAAATATCGTCTGGAACGCCGGACCCATTATCGTGAACACAGAATTCCAGCGGCAGCGACACCCGCTCCTGACTGCCAGGAACGGACACACGTATGCCGGGCTTGAATGCCGTTGAGAGTGTAATTTCGCCCAGTGGATCGCCGCCGACAGCTTCTGCGGCATTCTTGATGAGATTGAGGAACACCTGGATCAGTTGATCGCGGTTTGCATACACTGGAGGTAACGATGGATCATAATCTTCAAAAATATTGATTCTGCTGGCAAATCCGTTTTTTGCGATCGCCTTTATATGATCAAGAACAACGTGGATATTTACAGGATACCGGTCGATGGGCCGTTCATCGGAAAACACCTCCATGCGATCAACCAGCGAGACGATGCGGTCGGTTTCATCCGTGATGAGCCGCGTAAGTGCACGATCTTCATCATTCGCAGATTGTTCGAGCAATTGCGCAGCACCCCTAATTCCTGACAACGGGTTCTTGATCTCATGTGCCAGCATCGCAGCAAGACCCGTGACGGAGCGCGCCGCTCCGCGATGAGTCATCTGGCGATCGATCTTGTCGGCCATCGAGCGTTCCTGAAACATCACAACGACTGATCCTGCAAATTCAGGTACAGGCGCGACATAGAGATCGACGACTTTCTCAACGCCGAGGCGCGGCGACGAAATATCAACGCGGTATTCATTCACCGGTGCTTTGCGCTCTCGCACCTGTTCGACAAGAGCCAATAGCGGGCTGCCAAAAGGAACCAGTTGCGTCAGGTTATTTCGTGCCAGCATGGCCGCACTCGATCGGAAGAAGTCTTCCGCGTCGGCATTGGCGAAGATGATGAATCCATTCGCATCGACCATGATCACCGGGCGACGGATCGTATTGAGAACAACCTGCGCGGCGTCCGCTGTAGTGATAGATGGGCTTTGTGCCGTTCTCATGCGGCATCACGCTCATCTGCATCGCAAACACCCGAGGTGAACATCTCGCGCACCAAGCTGACGACTTGCCGATAATCGGTTGATGTCAGGAGCGCCTTGCGTTGTTGATCGGCAATAGTGCGGATATGCCGGTCAATATACCAACCAAGATGTTTGCGGGCCTGACGTAATCCACTTTCGATACCGTATAGCGCCAGCATGTCCTCGTAATGGGCAACGATATAGTCAGCCAGCGCAACGCTGCCAATCGGCTGTCCCGGTGCCTGCGCACCCGAATATGAGGCTATGATCGCCCCAGCCCGCCAGGGTGTGCCATAGTGAGCGCGGCCTATCATCACCGCATCTGCGCCTGATTGCGCCAGGATAGTTGCAGCATCTTCGGGTGTATCGACGTCGCCATTGGCTACAACTGGAATAGACACCGCATCCTTGATGCGCGAAATGGCGCGCCAATCAGCTTTGCCTTTGTAGAACTGGCAGCGGGTACGCCCATGCACCGTCACCATTTTTACACCAGCCTGTTCGGCGCGACTGGCAAGCATGGGGGCATTGAGCGCATTTTCATCCCAACCCAATCGCATCTTGACAGTAACCGGAACGTCAACCGCACCAATCACCGCATCAACCAGCGTCAAAGCATGATCAAGATTTTGCATCAAAGCCGAACCGGCATAGCCGCCCGTCACCTTTTTTGCCGGGCACCCCATATTGATATCGACAATATCGGCGCCCTCACCCACCGCAATCCGGGCGCCTTCCGCCATATGAGACGCCTCACGACCGGCAAGCTGCACCATATGGACGGGCAGGCCGGAATGACGAATACGTCGACCGCAATCGACCCGGCCTTTTGCCAGTTCGCCACTGGCAACCATTTCCGAAACCACAAGCCCCGCACCGTGCGCGTAGGCACGTTTGCGAAACGGAGCATCGGTGATACCAGACATCGGAGCGAGAAAGGCGCGATTGCGAATTTCAACGTCGCCAATCATCAACGGGCAAGCCAGATTGGCCGATACGAACATGCACAAAAACCACGCATCTTTTTCAACTGCCCAATATCTAGCCATATTGTGGGAAAAGTGCAATGAACAATGACACGACACATGGGGATTTTCTAAAAATGCTGGCCTTCAACGCGGCCTCCCACTAAGCGTCGGCGATGGCAAAGACGAGCGGAAATTCGGTGGCAGATACTGCGGGAAAGATCGCAGCGGTCATCGTTGCGGCGGGCCGGGGCGAGCGTGCCGGACAAGCCGACGGTCCAAAGCAGTACCGCGCTATCGGCGGACGCACTGTCATAGGCAGAACACTGGACACTTTTCTGGAACACCCGCAAATCGGGGTTGTCGTTGTCGCGATTCACCCCGACGACAGCGACCTGTTTCAACAAGCCACCGGCTCGCACGCGGGCCGTGTTATCGTCGTCATCGGTGGACCCACCCGGCAGGAATCGGTGCGGCTCGGCCTTCTTGCCTTGAAATCGCACGGCCCCGCAAAAGTGTTGATCCACGACGCGGTGCGTCCATTTGCGGACTTCGAATTGATCGAACGCACCATCAATCTGGTAAGCGACGATCAAGGAGCACTTCCCGCATTGCCAGTAGCCGACACGTTAAAGCGCGAGGCAATGGGTGGCTTTGTGGGTGAAACGGTCTCCCGTGCGGGTCTTTACGCGGCACAAACGCCTCAGGGCTTCCCTTATCAGCCCATACTTGAGGCGCACGAGAAAGCATACAAACTCCACAGACTGGATTTCACCGACGACTCGGCGATTGCCGAATGGGCACGTATTCCCGTGACGCTTGCCCCCGGATCACCCGACAATGTCAAACTGACATGGGCAAGAGACATATCGATGGCAGACCAACGGCTTCAACAAAATTCGAGTGCCTACCCGGACGTTCGTACCGGCAATGGATATGACGTTCATTGCTTTGAAGCGGGAGACCATGTCATGCTCTGTGGTGTCGCAATTGCCCACGACAAGAAGCTTTCGGGCCATTCGGATGCCGATGTCGGCCTTCATGCCCTGACCGACGCCTTGCTTGCCACATGCGGTGCCGGTGACATTGGCACGCATTTTCCGCCCTCGGACGCCAAATGGAAAGGTGCAGCCTCCCACATCTTCGTTGAGCATGCAGTCAAACTGGTTCGCGACCGTGGCGGGCGCATCGCCAATGCAGACATCACCCTGATTTGCGAAGCCCCGAAAATCGGCCCGCATCGCGAAGCCATGACATCCACTCTGGCTTCAATGCTTGGCATATCGGGTGAACGTATTTCGGTAAAGGCAACCACCAATGAGAGGCTAGGCTTCATTGGGCGCGAAGAAGGTATTGCCGCGATTGCCACCGCAAGCGTGGTCTTTCCCGGCGAGGTGCCGGAATGAACGACCTGAACGAATTGGCTGATCGCTTCTTGAAGGCCTGCACCCGCAGAAAAATCCGCGCGGCAACAGCAGAAAGCTGTACCGGCGGCATGATCATTGCAGCATTGACTGATATTGCCGGATCGTCATCGGTCGTCGATCGTGGTTTCATCACCTATTCCAACGAAGCCAAGATGGAAATGCTTGGTGTATCCGGCGCAACTCTTGACGCTCATGGTGCCGTGTCATCTGAAACCGCACAGGAGATGGCAGCCGGTGCCTTGGCGCGCTCACATGCTGCCATTGCCTTGGCTGTGACAGGAATTGCCGGACCGGGCGGTGCTAGCTTGAACAAGCCCGTCGGGCTGGTCTGGTTTGGCTTGGCGGTAGCGGGTCAGCCTGTCACGACGGAGCAACGCATTTTTGAAGGCCGTGGCCGCGATTTCATCAGGAGCGAGGCGGTCAAACATGCCCTGACGATTGGGCTAAGAGCGCTCAACTCAACGGCATATAATTAAGCACCATCCGTCGAATTATAGATCGCGTCCGCCCGTTTTTCGAAAGCTTCCGCAAACATGCGAAACGCCCTGTCAAACATCGATCCCATCACCACGCCAAGCAAACGGTTCTTGAATTCATAATCGATAAAAAACCGCACGAAACAGCCATCGCTCGCCGCTTCAAAACGCCAGACATTACTGAGATATTTGAATGGCCCATCAATATATTTGACATCGATGACCTTCTCATCCGGTTTCAACAGAACCTGAGTGGTGAAGGTTTCCCGGATCGCCTTGTAGCCGATACTCATGCTCGCAACCAGCAGGGTGCGTCCATCCCGCTCGCGGCACGATTGAATTGTAAGCGCTTCGCATAGCGGCAAAAATTCCGGATAACGCTCGACATCCGCCACCAGGGCAAACATCTCATCCGGGCTATGAGACACACGGCGTGTAGCTTCAAACTTTGGCATAAAATCAGCTAATTACACTGATTTCTTGAGAGACGCTTCGCGCGCCAAACGCAACTTGGCAAAGTCATCTCCTGCATGATGTGACGAACGTGTCAAAGGACTGGAAGCTACCAGTAAAAAGCCTTTGGTTTTCCCGACAGTCTCAAACGATTTGAATTCATCGGGCGTAACAAAGCGGATCACGCGATGATGCTTCTTGGTTGGCTGCAAATATTGCCCGATCGTCATGAAATCGACATTGGCGGAACGCAGATCGTCCATCAATTGCAGGATTTCGTGACGCTCTTCACCCAGCCCCACCATGATGCCGGATTTGGTGAAAATCGACGGATCGAGTTCCTTCACGCGCTGCAATAGCCGGATAGAATGGAAATAGCGGGCACCGGGGCGCACCGTCAGATAGTTTGACGGCACGGTTTCGAGATTGTGATTGAAGACGTCCGGCTTGGCCGCCACGACAATCTCCAACGCGCCATCCTTGCGCAGAAAATCAGGCGTCAGAATTTCGATTGTCGTTGCGGGAGTCACGGCGCGAATGGCATGGATGACATCAGCAATATGCTGCGCACCACCGTCGGCAAGATCATCTCGGTCAACCGACGTGATGACAACATGCGCCAATCCCATCTGCTTGACCGCATGGGCAACGCGCTCTGGTTCATTTGGGTCGAGTGCTGTCGGAATACCGGTGGAGACGTTGCAAAATGCACAGGCGCGCGTGCAAATCTCGCCCATGACCATGAAAGTAGCGTGCTTCTTTTCCCAACATTCGCCAATGTTGGGACAACCTGCTTCCTCACACACGGTCACAAGATTGTTCGACTTCACAATCTCACGGGTTTCTGCATAGCCTTTCGAGACGGGCGCTTTGACGCGGATCCAGTCAGGTTTGCGCAAGACGTCCTGATCGGGCTTGTGCGCCTTTTCAGGATGCCTGACACGTGGCTGATTAGCGATGTTGTCGAGAACAGTTACCATTTATCGTCCGATATTGTTCCTTGAAGCCTTATGGCTGTGACGTAGCAAGGGTTATCTAATCCTTTTCAAATCAAAGAAAAGGTCGCGACTGCATTCCATCAATGGCATCTCCTGCCCGCCATCAAGCGTTGAGCGCCCTGCCATAGGCATCGAGAACGCTTTCCTTCATCATTTCCGAGAGCGTCGGATGCGGGAATACGCTATGCATCAACTCTTCTTCGGTTGTCTCCAGATTCATGGCGATGACGAAACCCTGAATCAGTTCGGTCACCTCCGCGCCGACCATATGCGCACCGAGAAGCTGGCCGGTTTTCTTATCAAAAATCGTCTTGATGAAACCCTGATCTTCACCAAGCGCGATAGCCTTGCCATTGGCGGCGAACTGGAAGCGGCCAACGCGGATATCCTTGCCCTCCGCCTTGGCCTTCGCTTCAGTCAGGCCAACCGACGCAACTTGCGGATTGCAGTAGGTGCAACCGGGTATTTTCGATTTGTCGAGGCCGTGAACGCCCGCAACATCGGCAATCTTTTCAATGCAGATCACGCCCTCATGTTCGGCCTTGTGGGCAAGCATGGGTGGTCCGGCAACATCGCCAATAGCATAAATCCCCGCCACATTGGTCCGGCCATAACCATCAACCACCACGCAACTGCGATCCGTCTTGACGCCCAGGGTTTCAAGACCGAGATTTTCAATATTACCTTGCACACCAACCGCCGAAATCATGCGATCCGCAGTGATCTTTTCTGTCTTGCCGTCTTTCATCTCAACATGAGCGGTAACGGAATTGGCATTCTTTTCGACCTTCGTCACCTTGGCTTCAAGAATGATCTTCATGCCCTGCTTCTCGAATTGCTTCTGGGCAAATTTCGAGACTTCCGCGTCCTCGACAGGCATCACCGCTGGCATCAACTCTACCACGGTCACCTCAACACCCATTGTCCGGTAAAATGACGCAAACTCGATACCGATTGCGCCTGAACCCATGACCAGAAGCGATTTCGGCATTTCTTTCGGCACCATGGCTTCGAAATAGGTCCAGATCAGCTTGCCATCCGGTTCGATTCCGGGAAGCGCACGTGGCCTAGCACCAGTGGCTAAGATGATGTGCTTGGCATTGTAGGTACCCTCACCTTTCGTGCCCTTCGGTGCCGGCGGCTGAGGTTCCATCGGCTTCTTCGCCGTCTTGGCAACAACAACCTCACCGGGCTTCGTGACTTTCGCCTCACCCCAGATGACGTCGACCTTGTTCTTCTTCATCAAAAAGCCGACGCCGCCATTCAATCGCAGCGAAACGCCGCGCGAGCGATCGACCACCGCCTTGATATCCGCCGTAACGGAACCATCAATCTTGAGTCCATAATTGCCGGGATGGTCGGCATAATGCTTGATTTCGGCAGAACGAAGCAGCGCCTTGGTCGGAATGCATCCCCAATTGAGGCAAATGCCTCCCAGATGCTCGCGCTCGACGATTGCCGTTTTCAGGCCAAGTTGCGCCGCGCGTACCGCAGTAACATAGCCGCCGGGGCCGGAACCAATGATGATAACGTCATAATTCTCAGCCACGGATATCTCCTTGGATCAAAGTGTCAGCATAAGACGCACGGCTGGAGCCAGCGCCTGACCTATATTACGTGTATTTTCAGCGTCGAGATGCACACCATCGAGCGAAGACGTCACAGCCGCGCCATCCGCATCGAAAAATCCGCATCCCGCCTCATCCGCCAGTGCCTCATAAAGCGGAGCAAGCCGCTGAAATACAGCATCGCCACCGGCAAACATTTCCTTGAATTCCACATTGTCGGTGCAACTTGCACGCGGCGGGGCAACGATAAGCACCTGCGCCGCAGCCCCATCGAACGGATAATCATGGCCCCGTACAATATCGATCAAGCGTTGAATGCCCTGTTTTGCCGCGACCGGGTTTCCATGCACCCATGGTTTCATGTCATTGGTGCCCAGCATCAAGATGACCAGATCAATGGGTGCGTGCGTCGTTAGAATCGTAGGCAGGATGCGCGCGCCATTGCGATCGGCACCCGCCAGATGATCGTCAAATGCCGTTGTCCGGCCATTCAGACCTTCGTCAATGACATTGACATCTTGCCCCAACAGGCTTTGCAACACACTTGGCCAACGATCTTCATGCAGGTGCCGCGACGGTCCTTCGGGATTGTATCCCCAAGTCAGCGAGTCACCATAGCAAAGCACCGTTTTCATCGCGGGTTTACACCAGCATTGCCATGGGGTTTTCGATCAGCCGCTTGAAGGCGCCGATGAGTTCGGCTCCAAGTGCCCCGTCAACGGCCCGATGATCCGTCGAAAGCGTCACCGACATCACCGTAGCGATTTTGATCTCGCCGTCCTTGACCACCGCGCGCGGCTCACCTGCCCCGACCGCAAGGATCGTCGCATGCGGCGGATTGATCACCGCGGCAAAGTCCTTGATGCCGAACATGCCAAGATTGGAAACTGCCGTCGTGCCGCCCTGATATTCTTCCGGCTTCAACTTGCGGCTTTTCGCCCGGCTGGCCATATCCTTCATCTCGTTGGAAATCGTAGACAGTGACTTTTCCTCCGCCCTGCGCACGATCGGCGTAATCAGCCCGCCGGGGATCGACACCGCAACCCCGACATCGGCGTGCTTGTGCTTGACCATGGCGCTTTCGGTCCATGACGCATTGGCGTCCGGCACCGCAACAAGCGCCAGCGCCATGGCCTTGATGATCATGTCATTGACCGAGAGCTTGTAGGCTGGCGTCTCGCCCTTTTCGGTCTTCTTCATCGGTGCCGCATCATTCAACTGCTTGCGCAAGGCCAACAGCGCATCCAGTTCGCAATCGAGCGTCAGGTAGAAGTGCGGGATCGTCGATTTTGCCTCGACCAGACGCTTGGCGATGGTCTTGCGCATATTGTCATGCGCAACCAGTTCGTAAGACCCCTCATCGAACAGGCGCAGCACCGCTTCATCCGACATCGCTTTGGGTGCCGCTGGCGCAGACGCTGTAGCTGAAGTTGTCCCCTTCGCACCACCGGCAACCGCTGCCTCCACATCGGCCTTCACAACACGCCCATGCGGGCCAGTGCCGGATATGGCAGATACATCGACACCGGCATCCTTGGCGATCCGGCGCGCCAAGGGCGAGGCAAATACCCGTTCACCGCTCGACGGTGCAGCATGTCCATTGGAAGCCGCCTGCTTAGGCGGAGCTTTCGCGCTTTCCGTTTTTACTGGTTCGTCTTTCGCAGCCTCAGCCTTGGGCGCTTCCGCCTTCGCAAAAGTTTCCCCACCGCCCTTCGCAGCAGCAGCAACATCCTCGCCTTCCTCGGCCAGAACCGCGATCAGCGCATTGACCTTAACGCCTTCGGTGCCGCCCGGCACAACAATCCTGGCCACAGTGCCTTCATCGACAGCTTCGACTTCCATCGTCGCCTTGTCGGTTTCAATTTCGGCGATGACATCGCCGGGCGAAACCTTGTCGCCCTCCTTGACCAGCCACTTGGCGAGATTGCCCTCTTCCATGGTGGGTGAAAGGGCCGGCATGGTAATATTTACTGGCATCTTGTCCTCCCGCCCGACCTAACGATAAGTGACGGCTTTCACCGCCTCGACCACTTCGCCAACATTGGGCAAAGCCAGCTTTTCGAGATTGGCGGCATAGGGCATTGGTACGTCCTTGCCAGCAATGGTAATGACTGGTGCATCAAGAAAATCAAAGGCGCGCTGCGAGACCTGATTGGCAATATGATCGCCAACCGAGGATTGCGGGAAACCTTCCTCCACGACCACCAGCCGGTTTGTTTTCTTGACCGAAGCAATGATGGTGTCGAGGTCAAGCGGGCGGATGGTTCGAAGATCGATGATCTCCGCGTCAATGCCCATCTTGGCAAGCTCTACCTCAGCCTTGAGCGCATAGGTCATGCCGATACCGAACGAGACGATCGTCACATCCTTGCCAGTCTTGTGAACCCGCGCCTTGCCGATCGGCAACACAAAATCATCAAGTTTGGGGACGTCGAACGATTGGCCGTAGAGAATCTCGTTTTCGAGGAAAATAACCGGGTTCGGATCACGAATGGCCGCCTTCAGCAGCCCCTTCGCGTCGGCCGCCGTATAAGGCATCACCACCTTGAGGCCGGGAATATGGCTGTACCAGGCAGCATAGCATTGCGAATGCTGGGCGGCCACGCGCGCCGCCGCGCCATTCGGCCCGCGAAACACGATAGGAGCGCCCATCTGGCCTCCAGACATATAAAGCGTCTTCGCCGCCGAATTGACGATCTGGTCAATCGCCTGCATGGCGAAGTTGAACGTCATGAACTCGACGATTGGCTTCAGACCGCTCATCGCAGCCCCCACGCCCACGCCGGCAAACCCGTGTTCGGTGATCGGCGTATCGACAACGCGGTTCTCTCCAAACTCTTGAAGCAGGCCTTGCGTAATTTTGTAAGCGCCCTGATATTCGGCGACTTCCTCGCCCATGACGAAAACGTCGGCATCGCGGCGCATTTCCTCAGCCATGGCATCGCGCAAGGCTTCACGAACGGTCGTTGAAACCATTTCCGTGCCAGAGGGAATATCGGGGTCCGCCGCAACCTCAACCTTGGGGGCGGCGGCAACGGGTTCAGCCACCTGCTTTTCGGTCGATGGTTCTGAGGCGGCGTCTTGCGAATTTGCCTTGGCAGGCTGTACTGCCTTGCCAATATCGTCTGCGTTCTCGCCTTCCTCCAGGAGAATCGCGATAGGCGTGTTCACCTTGACGCCTTCCGTTCCGGCAGCAATCAGCAATTTTCCGAGGGTGCCCTCATCAACAGCCTCAACTTCCATCGTCGCCTTGTCGGTTTCGATTTCCGCGATGACGTCACCGGCAACCACTTTATCGCCTTCGTTCTTCAACCATTTGGCCAGATTGCCCTCTTCCATCGTCGGTGAGAGCGCAGGCATGAGAATTTCGATCGGCATGTGCCCTCTCCCTTAATGTACGATGTCGGTCCAGAGCTCGGCTGCATCCGGCTCCGCGTCGTTTTGAGCAAATTCGGCAGCATCCGCGACAACATCGCGAACCTCTTTGTCGATTGCCTTGAGTTCGTCTTCCGCCGCCCATTTTTTCGAGATCAACCGGGCCTTCACCTGCTCGATTGGATCATGCTCGGCGCGCATTTTCTGCACTTCCTCTTTCGAGCGGTATTTGGCCGGGTCAGACATCGAGTGACCGCGATAGCGATAGGTCTGCATTTCAAGGATGATCGGTCCCTTGCCGTCACGGCACCATTCAGTGGCCATATCAGCCGCGGATTTAACGGCCCGTACATCCATGCCGTCAATTTTCACGCCGGGAATTTTGAACGAGGAACCGCGATGCGAAAAATCTGTCTCGGCAGACGAACGCGTCACCGATGTTCCCATTGCGTAGCGATTGTTTTCAATGATGTAGATAACCGGAAGCTTCCACAGCGACGCCATGTTGAAGCTTTCATAGACCTGTCCTTGATTGGACGCCCCATCTCCGAAATAGGTCAGCGAGACGTTCTTGTTGCCCCGGTACCGGTTGGCGAACGCAAGACCAGTCCCCAGAGAGACCTGCGCGCCGACGATGCCATGCCCACCGTAAAACTGTTTCTCCTTGGAGAACATGTGCATGGAGCCGCCCTTGCCTTTGGAATAGCCGCCCTGGCGTCCGGTAAGTTCAGCCATGACCCCGCGCGGCGACATTTCCATTGCCAGCATGTGGCCGTGATCGCGATATGCGGTAATCATCTGGTCGCCTTCGATCAAGGCCATCTTCATGCCTGTGACAACTGCTTCCTGACCGATATAAAGATGACAGAACCCACCGATGAAGCCCATGCCGTAAAGCTGCCCGGCCTTTTCCTCGAAACGTCGGATCAACAGCATATGCCTGTATGCTGCGATCTCATCGTCTTTTGAAAAATCGGCGGGCTTGGGAGCGGAAGGGTTTCGAGATTTGGAATCGGCTTTGGATTTAGCTGTCGCTTTTCTGGCGGCGGTGGCCATGCATCAACTCCCTGTCGGCGTCTCTTTACGGACATTGCGGGAGATCCAGCCTCCCAACTGAGGGGAAAAGCTAGCATGGGAAGGACCATTACGCTATGTGAAAAAATGCATGGCTGTCATGCATGTAAGTGGCTATTTTTATTGCTAATTAGTACAATTAACTTGAATTAGATTAATTCACGTTTTGCGGAAGCATGACGATAACTTCGTCGGGATGCGACAGGTTCAATGCCTTGCGAGCCTGCTCGTCGAGCATGTCCTTTTCCATGGTTCCATCATGGAGAAGCCGGACACGCCGCTCCAGTTCGACCCGCTGCGCATTTATGGAAGCAAGCCGCGCTTCGAGATCAGTCGCCTGTGCTTGCAGCTGATACTTCGAATTCATTCCAAATTCGCCATGATAGGCATGAAATCCGAAATAGCTGACAAAGACCGCGCAAAGCACCGGAATGATCAACCGTCCCGTATTTCGTTGCTTGTGCTGGCGCGTCCACATGAACCGAATTTCCTTTCGGGCCATTGTCGCCTGATTGTGCTTAATGGACGGTTACAACGGAAACATTCCAACGCAAGTCGCAGCAAAAAAGGACGGGAAATAACCCGCCCTTTCACTAGGGTTTGTTGAGTATCAGCGCCAACGCAGCCTCGTGCGCCGATACTCAACAGGACCTAAAGCAAAATGGGCACTTACGCTTTCAGGATCGAAGTTCCGGCGTAGCGCGCCTGCTTGCCGAGTTCTTCTTCAATGCGGATAAGCTGATTGTATTTGGCCGTACGGTCGGAGCGGGCGAGCGAACCCGTCTTGATCTGCCCGCAATTTGTCGCAACCGCGAGATCGGCAATCGTCGAGATCTTCCGTTTCACCGGAGCGATGCGACATCACCGCTGTATATCCAGCCTTATGCGCAGTCTCGACCGCGTCAAGCGTTTCCGAAAGCGAGCCGATCTGATTGACCTTCACCAGGATGGAATTGGCAACACCCATGCGGATGCCATCGCGCAACCGGGCGGAGTTGGTCACGAACAGGTCGTCGCCGACCAGCTGAACCTTATTGCCGACCAGATCGGTGAGGTGTTTCCAGCCCTCCCAATCATCTTCCGCCATGCCGTCCTCGATCGAAATGATCGGATAATCGCCAGCGAGTTTTGCCAGATATTTGGCCTGCGCCTTGGGGTCGCGGGTTTTCTTTTCACCCTCATAGACGTAGTTGCCGTCTTTGAAGAATTCGGTTGCCGCGCAATCAAGGCCGATGGCGATCTCCGAACCAGCTTTGAACCCGGCTTTCTCGATCGACTGCACGACAAAATCGAGCGCGGCTTGCGCGCTCTTCAGATTTGGCGCAAAGCCACCCTCGTCACCGACATTGGTATTGTGGCCGGCATCTTTCAAACGCTTCTTCAACGTATGAAAAACTTCCGAACCCCAGCGCACGGCTTCACGCAACGTCGGTGCACCGACTGGAATGACCATGAATTCTTGAAAGTCGATGGGATTGTCGGCGTGAGCGCCACCATTGATGATGTTCATCATTGGCACAGGAAGAATATGTGAATGTGCACCGCCCACATATCGGTAGAGCGGCAGTCCCGCCGCTTCCGAAGCAGCCTTTGCCACCGCCAGTGACACACCGAGAATCGCATTGGCACCGAGCCGGCTCTTGTTCGGTGTGCCGTCCAGTTCAATCATGGTCTGGTCGATATGAATCTGATTTTCGGCATCGATGCCGCCAATCGCATCAAATAACTCGCCGTTCACCGCCTCGACGGCACGTTCCACGCCCTTGCCGAGATAGCGTGAGCCGCCATCGCGCAATTCAACAGCCTCGTGCGCTCCGGTGGAAGCACCTGATGGAACCGCAGCCCGCCCCATCGAGCCGTCTTCCAGGACGACATCGACCTCAACGGTCGGGTTGCCTCGGCTATCCAGGATTTCGCGGCCCACGATATCTACGATGGCGGTCATGTGAAATCCCTTTCAGATCATTGAAATGTCGTGCCACGTCTTAGCCAAAGTGCGGAAAAACGCAATCCGTTCCTACTTCAAATGTAACCACAAGCCGATTCACGCGGCGAAAGAATGCGAAACCATTCGTCATCGATGAACGGGAAGCCTATCTCGATATTATCGGATATTGTCTCGAATGCGCGGGGAGCGAAACACATGGGAGTTTCGCATGTCTCAGTTGAGCGGTATCGTGAGCCTGTTTCTGATAGCAGCGGCTTTCCTGACATCATGCGACGATCAAAATGCGACGCAGGAAAAATCGTCGCGCCTGATCGTCCAGATCATCCGCTGAATCTTGCGGCGATCGCCAACTCAAACCGTTGAACGCCCCATCAGGCAGTGCGCATTGCTCAAGCTTTGGCCACCCGATCAAGCGCCATCAGGCGTTCCAACAAAGCTGGCATGTCCTTTAGCGGCACCATATTGGGACCATCTGAGGGCGCATTGTCGGGGTTCTCATGCGTTTCGACAAAAACCCCTGCGACACCGACAGCAACGGCGGCGCGCGCAAGCGTCTCGACAAAACGACGCTCACCACCCGACGAGCCGCCCTGCCCGCCCGGCTGCTGCACGGAATGGGTTGCATCAAAGATAACCGGCGCACCAATTTCGGCCATGATGGGCAACGCCCGCATATCGGAAACCAGCGTATTATAACCAAAAGACGCGCCACGCTCCGTGACCAGCACATTGGCATTGCCGGAATCAACGATCTTGGCAACCACGTTATTCATATCCCAAGGTGCCAGAAACTGGCCCTTCTTGACGTTGACCACTTTTCCGGTTCTTGCCGCTGCGATGAGTAGGTCCGTCTGGCGGGAAAGAAACGCCGGTATCTGCAGGATATCGACATGCGGGGCCACGATTGCGCACTGTTCCTCAGTATGGACGTCAGTGAGCACGGGGAGAGAAAGCTCTTTGCGCAAGTCGTCAAATATCGGAAGTGCGGCCTCAAGCCCTGCTCCTCGCGTGCCGCCAAGCGATGTGCGGTTGGCCTTGTCATAGCTGGTTTTGTAGACGAGCTCGATGCCAAGTTTCTGTGCGAGTTCCTTCAGCTTGCCAGCCATATCGAAAGCATGCTGCCGCGTTTCCAGCTGACACGGCCCCGCGATAAGCGTCAGTGGGCCAGCATTGTCGAATGCAACGCTTCCAGCACTCACAGATGCATTGGGCTTTGTCATGCTCTTTCCTCGAAAATGAAAACCGCGCCTTGCCCCGCTGCCGGGGCAACGACGATCTGGCTGTCGTGCATGTTGTGATTGACGCCATTGGATACAAACAACACCCGCAATTTGCCCAAATCCGCAACTGAAAATACGACTGCCTCAAAACGAAGTTCTGATGGGTCACTAATCGTAAAACCGAAACGGTGCGCAAAATCCTTCGGCTCCATAATCGTCAACCGAGCATTTCCCAAAGCCAATCCGCTTGCAGATGGCACGTTCGCAACGTCCGCTCCAGCAGCAATAGCAAGCAGCGGATACTGTTTTGCCGGATCTGCGCTGATCGAGACGACTTCGGCGATTGCGAATGTACCATTTGTATGGGTTTGGAGTTCTGTTCGATCAACTGTCGGTGTATTGGCCCGTTCGCAGGCAAACAGAAATGTACCTGATCGATCCGAACCGGCAGCAAACGCCAGTCTGAAAGATGCTGTATCTTGTTTGCCCGATGCATCGATAAACGGGCGCGAAAAATCGAGACGATCGCCCGCACAAAAACCGGCATCTACATAACGGCGATGGTCGACATCGGCATCATCGGTTCCAAACACCACGGCCGAAAAACCTTCCTGACCGTATCTTGCACGATATAGCTGGTCCCGCGCCACGAACTCGTTGCGCGCAGCAACGGCATTTTCAATGGCAACCGCATCGTTCACAGCAAGCGGCTCCATGAATGTATCGTTCGAAAAATAGACACAGCAATTTTGCGTGCCGAACGGATGAACGCCGGTTGGCGCGATCGTAAAACCGAGCGCGGTCAAGCGCGCCCGTGCCAGTTCTAGACTGGCGGTCGGTAATACGAGATGGTCGAGTGGATGGGTCATGAAAAGGCGGTGTGCATCATTGGCAGCCTCGTTTCAAGACGGCGGTACATCTCATCACCGAGGCCAAAGAGACCTTAGAGCATCGGGCGGCTAAATGGGAACATTCTGCCGCCCGATGCTCTAAACCAACCTGCTTTGTTCAACCGCAGCCTCAATAAAGCTTGCAAACAATGGATGCGGTTCAAGTGGACGGCTTTTCAGTTCCGGATGATATTGAACCCCGATAAACCACGGATGGTCAGGATATTCGACGGTTTCAGGCAATACGCCATCTGGTGACATGCCGGCAAACACCAGGCCGCATGCTTCCAACCGTTCCTTGTAGTCAATGTTGACTTCGTAGCGATGCCGATGGCGCTCCGAAATATCGGTGCTCCCATAGATATCTGCTATCCGGGATTTTTCTACCAGGCGTGCCTCATAGGCACCAAGCCGCATCGTTCCGCCAAGTTCGCCGGCAGCTTTGCGCTTTTCAAGCATGTTGCCTTTCAGCCATTCGGTCATCAAGCCAACCACCGGTTCATTGGTCGAACCGAACTCGCTGGAGGATGCATCGGCAATCCCGACCAGTGAACGCGCGGCCTCGATGCAAGCCATCTGCATCCCGAAACATATGCCGAAATAAGGAACCTTGCGTTCACGCGCGAACCGCGCCGCCAAAATCTTGCCTTCCGATCCGCGCTCACCAAATCCGCCCGGCACCAAAATGCCGTGCACCTTCTCCAGCCAGGGCGAAGGATCTTCCTTCTCGAAGACCTCAGACTCAATCCATTCGAGCTTGACCTTGACTCGGTTGGCAAGACCGCCATGAGACAGCGCTTCGATGAGAGATTTGTAGGCATCTTTCAGGCCGGTATATTTGCCGACCACGGCGATGGTAACCTCGCCTTCCGGATTGTGGATATTCCGCGACACAGCCTGCCAAGGCTCCATGCGCGGTTTTGGTGCCGGATCAATTCCGAAAGCCGCCAGAACCTCCGAATCAAGCCCTTCCTTGTGGTAGGCCATCGGAACATCATAGATGTGGCCCACATCAAGCGCCTGAATGACTGCCGACTCGCGCACATTGCAAAACAGGGAAAGTTTGCGACGCTCTTCCTTGGGAATGGCGCGATCGGCCCGCACCAGCAGAATGTCCGGCGCAATGCCAATGCCGCGCAATTCCTTGACAGAATGCTGTGTCGGTTTGGTTTTCAGCTCCCCCGCAGTGGGAATATACGGCATCAATGTCAGGTGAACGTAGACGGCGTTGTTGCGCGGAAGGTCGTTACCCAACTGGCGGATAGCTTCAAGGAACGGCATTGCCTCGATATCACCGGCTGTGCCACCGATCTCGGAAAGCACGAAGTCGTAGTCTTCATTGCCGTCGAGGACGAAATTCTTGATCTCGTCAGTAACGTGAGGAATGACCTGAACGGTCGCGCCCAGATAATCGCCACGACGCTCTTTTTCGATAATATTCTTGTATATGCGCCCAGTGGTAATGTTGTCCTGACTGTTGGCGGAACGGCCCGTAAAGCGCTCATAATGACCAAGATCGAGATCGGTTTCTGCGCCATCATCCGTGACGAAAACCTCGCCATGCTGATAGGGCGACATCGTGCCGGGATCGACGTTCAGATAAGGATCGAGCTTCTTCAATCGCACGCGATAACCGCGCGCCTGCAACAGTGCGCCCAACGCTGCTGAAGCAATGCCTTTGCCAAGTGAGGAGACCACGCCGCCGGTGATGAAAACATATCGCGCCATGGGAACCATCGCTTAACGCGGCCGAACTGATTCCGCCAGAGAAAAAACGGCCGCTATTGTTTTTCCCGGCATAACAAAACTGACAAATAAAAAGGCCGGCTTGTGCCGGCCCTTGCCTGTGGCTTTTTGATCGTCAGCGTATGACGACCTTGGTGCCCATTTTTACCCGCCTGTAAAGGTCCATGACATGATCGTTGATCATGCGAAAACATCCATTCGATGCACTGGAACCGATGGATTGCGGCTGATTGGTGCCATGAATGCGCAGGTAGGTGTCCTTTTTGCCCTGGTAAAGGTAGATGGCACGCGCACCAAGCGGGTTGTCCGGACCACCGGCCATGCCATCCTTGTACTGACCATAATGCTTCGGCTCGCGCTCCTGCATCTCCTTGGTGGGTATCCAGCGTGGCCATTCCTGCTTGTCGCCAACGGCAACCGTTCCCTTGAACTGCAATCCCTGGCGTCCGACCGCAATGGCATAACGGCGAGCCGTAAACGCCGACTCAAC
The DNA here is from genome assembly GCF_055809095.1 of Mesorhizobium sp. G2-6-1. Lineage (NCBI taxonomy): Bacteria > Pseudomonadati > Pseudomonadota > Alphaproteobacteria > Hyphomicrobiales > Phyllobacteriaceae > Mesorhizobium > Mesorhizobium sp. G2-6-1. The sequence goes on along the minus strand of NZ_CM147896.1, from coordinate 3,410,795 downwards.
CAGATAGAGGCGACGCTCGCCCGTGTCGATGACGATCGTGCCAGCCCCATAGCCGGAAAATTTCACGTCCTGAGGTTCAAATTCCGACTTTACGCGGAACGGCCTCTTAGCCTCCCGGTTTTCAAGAACAGCATCAAGAGCGCGCGTTTCTGGCAGCAGCGTCGAGGCCGAAGACCCACCAAACAAACCAGCAAACAGGCCCCTGTTTTGCGATTTCTGGCCAGTGGGTTCGCTGCGCAGTTCGCCATTATTGCCGGTCACTGCAATATTGCCTGTCTCAGCAGGCACCCGCACTTTTTCAGACTTGGCTGGCTTTGCAGCCTTCGATGCTTTGACGCTTGCCACGGACGAATCGGACGCCGTGTCTTTTCGCCTCGTCTTCTCAAGAAATGCCTCTCTGGCAGCGACAGCTTTCGCCTTGGCAACTTCACGCATCGCCGCTTTCTTTGCAGCAATAGCTTTTTTCCGGGCCAGAACCCGATCAGCCTTGATCTTGACTTCGAGTTCCCGAATACGCGCCAGATCCTCGTCCGATGGCTTCTTCTTCCGCTTCAGGATTTTCAATTCCGATGATGGGCTCCGCGCGGCAATGCTTATAACATAAGTGTTTGCAGCAACTGGAAGCGAAACGTCGGCCGCCGGCACCGCCGCGAATGCAGGTGTGCCGAGAAAAACACCCCCAAAAGGCCAGCAAAAATGAAGCTACGAAGCTGCATAACGAATATCCGATCAGAAATGCTTGTTGCCTTCGGCCCCTCCGGACTAAAAAATGCCCAGCCTCGCCGCAAGAAAGCTATAATCGATTAGTTGGACGCCACTCAAGTCAGAAGCACTATCTGACTTGTGCGTTTCGTCATGTTCAAACAGCTATTGTCGCAACTGTGTTCAAACAACCACAGTAATCAATGGCGCATCCAAATCGGGAGGCTCAACGTCAGTTGTTGGGAACCTGTGGCTCGGCGGGCGCTGTTGATTCGCCAGCACCCGGCTGCTGCGCCGAACCGGCCGCGGGCGCAGCTGGCGCTGCATTATCACTGGGCGATGGTGGTGTTGTGGCGTCAGAAGCGGGAGCAGTAGCTGGTGCAGGCGTGGTCGCACCGGGAAGTTGATCCAGAACGCCCTTGCCCGCTTCACCCTGCGTTACCGGCACACGGTCGAGAATATCGGTGGGTTTGTCACCGTAGCGAGCAATAATCGACAGCAGCAAAGATGTCGCAAAAAACGCGGCAGCAAGAATGCCAGTCGCCCGTGTCAGGGCATTGGCGGCACCGCGCGCCGTCATGAAGCCCGAGCCACCGCCAATGTCGAGGCCACCGCCCTCCGAACGTTGCACCAGCACAACGCCAACAAGGGCGAGCACGATCATGAGATGAACGACAATTAGAACGGTTTCCATTACATATCCTGGCAAGCCTGATGCGATCGCGGGCGCGACCAGCTGTTTGGGGCGGCTCAATACAATGCTTTTACAGCATTTCCAAGCCCACCACTCGAATATGGGCGTTGCCAGGCCCATTGCAACGAGTTTGTCGCAGGTTTCTCCGTGCCTCACCACCCTGTGAGCGCTGGGTTAGAGCATCGGGCGGCTAAACACCAATTACATCTGACGATAGGTTTCTGCGATTGCCAGAAAATCCGCCGCCTTGAGGCTGGCGCCGCCAATTAATGCGCCATCCACATTCTGCACACCCAGCAGTTCCAGCGCATTGGAAGGTTTGACCGAACCGCCGTAGAGAATGCGCATGCTTTGCGCAGCCCCCAAGTTTGTCGGCAAGCCTGGCGCGTATATGTGCATGTGCCGAAGCAACATCTTCAACAGTCGGCGTCAGGCCGGTTCCGATTGCCCAGACAGGCTCATAAGCAATCACCGTATTGGCGTGCGTCGCATTGAGCGGCACAGACCCGGCAATTTGCTGCGACAAGATATCGAGGGTTGATCCTTCCTCACGCTCGGCCTTCGTCTCACCAATGCAAATGATAGCAACGAGGCCCGCCCGCCAGGCAGCACAAGCCTTATCATTGACTGTGGCGTCGTCTTCACCTTGGTCTGCACGCCGCTCGGAATGGCCCACAATAACATGCGTCGCACCTGCATCTTTTAGCATCTCCGCAGAAATACAACCCGTATGCGCGCCACTCTCCTTGGCATGACAGTCCTCACCCCCGGCACGAACCGGCGTGCTCGACAATATCTCTGATGCACGCGTCAACAATGTCGCGGGTACGCAGACAAGAGCATGCGTCTCCGTATCGAGCCCCGACATGAAGCCATTGCCGATCATCCGGAGTTCATTGAGCGATTCACCCGTTCCATTCATCTTCCAATTACCGGCCACAAGCGGGTGAATTCCTGGCGTCATATTGTTTGAATCTCCGGGTAGCGCATCTCTGTTCGACCTTCTCAGTACCAAAATCAGACCACAAAGCAATCGACAGTGAGCTATAAGGACGCTATTGCCGTTCATTCACCCAATACGGAAGTGGTCATGCTCAGTAGTTTAAGAAACGCGGCGAACACATGGGTCGCGAAGGTCCTGCTTTTATTGTTGGTGCTGAGTTTTGCCGTATGGGGCATCACCGGCCGGATTGCTGGCGCTATAGGCGGGCACGAATCCGTCGTCTCTGTTGGCGACACATCCGTTTCCGTGAATGACTACCGTCTGGCATATGATCGCCAGCTTAGCCTTTTGTCGCAGCAATTCGGACAGCGCGTGACACAGGAACAGGCAACCGCATTTGGCCTCGACAGACAGGTGCTTGGCCAATTGCTGTCAGGTGCGGTCCTGGACGAGCAGGCACGCAAGCTCGGCCTTGGCATTTCCGAAGATCGTCTGGCACAACTGACCCGCGACGACCCGGCCTTCCGTGGACCGGGAGGCCAGTTCGATCGCCAGACATTCGATTATGTGTTGCGCCAAGTCGGCATGAAACCTGAAGACTATCTGAAGAATCGTGGACAGGTTGCCAGACGCCAGCAAATCGTCGAAGCCGTCTCGGATGGCATGAAAGCACCAGACACCTTTCTCAAGGCGGTGGCGCTCTATCGCGGCGAAGATCGCACGGTGGATTATCTGACCCTGCCCAAGTCGCTGGTTGAGCCAATCGAAGCGCCCACCGACAGCGCGCTTTCTTCCTATTTCGATGCGAACAAGAAAACTTACGGCGCTCCTGAATACCGCAAATTTTCCTATGTCCGACTTGAGCCGAAAGACATCATGGATTTGAGCGCTGTCACAGACCAGCAAGTCGAAGACGACTATAACAAGAACAAGGCGCGCTACACCACGCCGGAAATGCGCACGATCGAGCAAATCGTTTTCAAATCGAAAGACACGGCCAACGCAGCGCTCGATTCACTTAAAAGTGGCGCGACATTCGACAAGATCGTAACGGCAGAGGGCAAGACGACTGCCGACACCCTTCTTGGCACGCTTGCAAAGGACAAGATTTCCGACAAAGCCATCGCCGATGCCGCATTCTCGCTCGAGGTCAACGAAGTCAGCCAAGTTGTCGAAGGTTCCTTTGGCCCGGTACTCCTGCGGGTTACGAACATAAAGCCCGAGATCGAAAAGCCGCTCTCCGAGGTATCGGACCAGATTCGCAAAGACTTGGCTTTAGGCGAGGCAAGCCGCATCTTGTTCGACGTCCATGATGCCTATGAAGACGCCCGCGCCGGTGGCGACACAATGCAGGAGGCTGCATCCAAGCAAAAACTGAAAGTTGTAACCATTGATGCGATCGACCGTGCCGGCCAGAAACCAGATGGCACGATCATCAAGGATTTGCCGGAATCGCCTACGCTCATCAAGGCTGTTTTCGATGCCGAAGCAGGCATAGAAAACGACAGCCTGAACACTGCCGACAATGGCTTCGTCTTCTATGAAGTCGATTCGGTAACACCGGCGCGCGACCGGACACTGGATGAGGTGCAACAAAAGGTGGTTGCGGACTGGACCGCGGCAGAAGTCGCCAAGCGGCTCGAGGCCAAGGCTCAAGAGCTTGAAAAACGCGTCAAGGCTGGCACCGAGCTTCAGGCAATCGCCAGCGAATTGTCATTGCAAGCCGAAACCAAGCGGGGACTCAAGCGCGAGACCGACGACGTAGACTTCGGCAAGGAAGGTGCCGCCGCAATGTTTGCAGTCGCTGAAGGCGGCTCAGGCGTGGTCGACACACCAACCGGTAACGGCAAGATCATATTCAAGGTAGCGCAGGTATTCGAACCCGTCGGAGCCGATGCAAGTTCATTACCGCAAGACGTACAGAACTCGTTTGCGTCTGGCATGTCAGAAGACCTGCTCGACCAACTCGTTGCGCAACTTCAGTCCCAGTACAAGGTCACCATCGACCCCGCGGCAATTTCTCAGGCGAAAGTACGATGAGTGATCTTAAAGTACATCTGGCCAAAGCCGCTTCAGGAAGCGCGCTGTCTTTTGAGGAAGCATGCGAGGCATTCGACATCATCATGTCCGGCAATGCCACGCCCGGACAGATCGGTGGCTTGTTGATGGCGCTTCGGGTTCGCGGCGAGACTGTCAACGAAATTTCCGGAGCCGTCGCGACGATGCGTGACAAGATGCTGCGCGTGAAAGCGCCTGCTGACGCGATCGACATTGTCGGCACTGGCGGCGACGGTTCCCACAGCGTCAATATTTCCACAGCCTCAGCCTTTGTCATCGCCGGGTGCGGCGTACCTGTGGCAAAGCACGGCAATCGTGGCCTGTCGTCACAGACCGGAGCAGCCGATGTACTCATCGCGCTAGGTATCAAGATCGACATCGCACCGGATATGATCGCACGCTGCATCGAGGAAGCTGGCGTCGGGTTCATGTTCGCGCCTGCCCACCATCCTGCAATGAAGTATGTAGGGCCAACGCGTGTCGAACTCGGCACCAGAACCATATTCAATTTACTCGGACCTCTGTCAAACCCCGCCAGCGTCAAGCGCCAGATGGTTGGTGTGTTTTCACCGGAATGGATCGTACCAGTTGCTGAAGCACTTAGAGAATTGGGCGCAGAGCATGTCTGGGTCGCACATGGCGACGGATTTGACGAAATCACCACGACTGGCGAAACGCAGGTCGCCGAAATGATCGGCGGTAAAATTCGCACATTTTCACTGACGCCGGAAACCTTCGGCTTGGCACGACACACGAAAGAGGCGCTACTCGGTGGCGACGCGCCATTCAACGCAAAGGCGTTGAAAGACATGATCTCTGGCACGCCGGGTGCTTATCGTGACACGGTATTGATGAATGCTGGTGCCGGGCTCGTTATCTCTGGCAGGGTGACCACACTCGAAGACGGTATCGCAAAATCAGCCGAGGCGATTGATAGCGGACGAGCGCGCGAGGTCCTGGAGAAACTGGTCAAGGTTTCCAACGGTTAGATTAGAGCATTGGGCAACTAAATGGCCGATATTCTACGCAAGATCGAATCCTATAAGCGCGACGAGATAGCTGCGGCTAAGACGCGTGTTCCCATTGCCGAAATCAAGACGCGCGCACGCGACACAGATGCCCCGCGCGGCTTTCTGGCAGCATTGCAAGCAAAGCGCGACGCCGGTCAATTCGCGCTGATCGCGGAGATCAAGAAGGCAAGCCCATCAAAGGGGCTGATTCGTTCCGATTTCGACCCACCCTTGCTCGCCAGGGCTTACGCCGATGGCGGTGCTGCATGTCTTTCCGTTCTCACGGACGCCCCCTCATTTCAAGGCGCGCCCGAATTTCTGACGAAGGCGCGAAATACCGTTGCATTGCCGGCATTGCGCAAGGATTTCCTTTTCGATCCCTATCAGGTGTATGAAGCACGCGCATGGGGTGCCGATGCCATTTTGATCATCATGGCCTGTGTCGATAACGCACTGGCGCGCAATCTCGAAGAAACAGCGTTTTCGCTTGGCATGGACGCTCTGATTGAAGTGCATGATGAAACTGAAATGGAGCGTGCGCTAAAATTGACCTCGCGCCTGATCGGCATCAACAATCGCAACCTGCGAACATTTGAAACCACGCTCGAAACGTCCGAAAGATTAGCGCCAATGGTGCCCCGCGACAGGCTGATTATTGGTGAGAGCGGCATTTTCTCGCATGAAGACTGCCGCCGATTGGCCGCAAGCGGGATTGGTACATTTCTCGTTGGCGAAAGCCTGATGCGGCAAGGAGATGTCGCCCTCGCAACGCGTGAACTGCTAGGACTCGAACCCGCTTCCAAAGAGACCTCCCATGGCTGATGCCAAATCCCTCACCCATATTGGCACTGACGGGGAGGCGAATATGGTCGATGTCGGCGACAAGGCCGAAACGGCCAGAACAGCGGTCGCCGAAGGCTTCATCACCATGCAGACACAGACGCTGAAGATGATCCTCGATGGCAATGCCAAAAAGGGCGATGTCTTGGGCACCGCACGCGTGGCTGGAATCATGGCGGCAAAAAAGACGCATGAACTGATCCCCTTTGCCACCCTTTGCTGCTTACTAAAGTGTCCGTCAATATCGAACCTGACAGCGCCCTTCCCGGCTTGAAAGTCACCGCGCTGGCTCGCGTTACCGGCAAGACTGGCGTCGAAATGGAAGCCCTGACAGCAGCTTCAGTCGCGTGTCTTACAATTTACGACATGGCCAAAGCCGTTGATCGCGCCATGACGATTTCGGGCATCCGGCTGGTGGAAAAGACCGGCGGCAAGTCGGGCCACTTCAAGGCAGATAGCTAAAATGGCGCTGGTGCCCGTCGCGGAGGCACTTGAGCGGCTGCTGGCCGACACGCAACCGCTGCCATCCGAAAATATCGCATTGGCCGACGCCTTTGACCGTGTATTGGCAAAACCCGTTGTGGCGCTGCGTACACAACCGCCATTTACCGCTTCGGCGATGGATGGCTATGCCGTGCGCATGACAGATCTGGCGACGCTACCTGTCCGATTGAAGGTCATCGGAACAGCCGCTGCCGGTCACGTGTTCCCTCGCGTTGTCAAAGCCGGTGAAGCCGCACGAATTTTCACCGGCGCTCCCCTGCCCGACGGCGCAGACACAGTCGTCATACAGGAAAACACGCATAAATTGGACGGCAATGAAGTCGAAGTGTTTGATACAAAAACGGGAAGCCGCAATATCCGGCACGTCGGCCTCGATTTCTGCGAAGGCGACGTGGTGATCGAACAAGGCCGCCGGCTCGGCGCGCGTGCCTTGTCGCTAGCGGCATCGGCCAACCACCCACGGCTCGGTGTCGTGAAACAGCCTTTGGTTGCCATCATTGCAACTGGCGACGAATTACTTCCGCCGGGCAGCCAGCCGGACCGCGGTCAGATCATTTCCTCCAATGCCTATGGCGTGATGGCCGCCGCCAGATCGGTTGGTGCCCGTGCACTCGATCTGGGCATCGCCCCCGACCATAAAGAGGCGATAACAAGCTTGGTCGAACGGGCTATCGAAAGTGGTGCAAATGTCATCGTCACCCTGGGTGGCGCCTCCGTCGGCGAAATGGACCTGATCCAGAACATTTTGGTGGATCAAGGCATGAAGCTGGATTTCTGGAAGATCGCCATGCGGCCGGGCAAGCCCATGATGTTTGGCCGTCTTGGCGATATTCGTTGTATTGGCCTACCGGGAAATCCCGTCGCAAGCCTTGTTTGCACGCAAATCTTTCTCAAACCTCTGCTTGCCCGCCTCGGTGGCCGCCACTTCAGGCAGGACATTCGCGAAGCGCGCCTGGAAACGGCAATCTCCGCGAACGATCTCAGGCAGGATTACATTCGCGCCAAACTGCACGACAATGCCGGCACGCTGATGGCAACGCCGTTTCCAATTCAGGATTCATCGATGCTGCGCGCGATGGCCGATTGCGATGGCCTTATCATCCGGGAGCCATATGCGGCAGCCGCAGCGCCCGGCTCATCGTGCCGCGTGCTGATGTTGGACTGAACAAAACGTCAACATATTCATTAAACTTTAAACGGTTGCGGAACACAACTGGAACAGATAGTGTTTGTTCTGGTTTTGTTTTCCGATTCTGATTTTGCATCAGCGAGGGCCGTCATGCTGACACGTAAACAACATGAACTTCTTCTTTTCATCCATGAAAGGTTGAAGGAAAGTGGCATCCCCCATCCTTCGATGAAATGAAGGAAGCGCTGGATCTCGCATCCAAGTCAGGCATTCACCGCCTTATCACGGCGCTTGAAGAACGGGGTTTCATCCGCCGCTTGCCAAATCGAGCCAGAGCGCTGGAAGTGCTGAGGCTGCCCGATTCGATCGCACCCGGATTGAATGCGGCCCGCAAATTCTCACCGAGCGTTATCCAGGGAAGCCTTGGCCGACAGGAAAAGGAACCTGCACGGCTGCAAACCGCCGGCAATGACGATGCCGCAGCTTCCGTCTCCATTCCGGTCATGGGACGCATCGCAGCAGGTGTGCCAATCGACGCTATTCAACACAAAACGCACTCAATTTCCGTGCCACCGGAAATGATCATGGGTGGCGAGCACTATGCGCTTGAGGTCAAAGGCGATTCGATGATTGAAGCCGGTATTTTCGATGGCGACACGGTGATCATCCGCAATGCCATTACCGCAACCCCCGGTGAAATCATCGTTGCACTCGTCGATGAAGAAGAAGCAACGCTCAAGCGATTCCGCAAGAAAGGCGCGTCCATTGCCTTGGAAGCGGCTAATCCCGCCTATGAGACACGCATATTCGGACCGGATCGGGTGAAGGTGCAGGGCCGGTTGGTTGGACTGATCCGGCGCTATTGACGGCTCGGCAACGCGTTCTCCGCGCAGATCCGGGCCTCATCGCATCTTGCTCTAATGCAAAGGTTCCAGACTGCGGCTAAGAGCAGTTTGCGCTGTACCGATCCACATCAATGGGTCGTATCTTTTGACTTTTTCGTCTTCTTGGTCCTGCGATATGGAGCAAGACCTCTTGCCGCGCGCGAAAACTGGCGCTGCGCATGCCAAGGTCGGTAGGTCTTTTCGACAGCGTATTCCACGTCAGGGGGCTGTTCGTAGCCGTCTGACCGAAGAATATGGCTGCACTACCTGATCGCGCTAGCTGGCGTTTGGTGATAACCGCCACGTCACGATCCCCGCATGGATTGGTCGCAGTGGCGTCATCTATGATTATCAAAGATGCAAAAGCGCATACTGTTTTTGCCACTGCAATTGTTTTTGCAAAGACAATTACCGCGCCTGAGCTATGCGTAGCCACACACACTATTTTCGAGCATGAAAATGGCGTGCCCTTCAGCTGAATTTTGAAGTCAGAGGGCTTGGCGTCCGATTTGACTGTTTTGGGCTTGATGACTGTTTCTGCAAAAAGTGCCCGACGCCAATTGTCGAGCACGAATCTGCTTGGCCGGCTCCGATTTATCGCAAGTCCCTTCCCGTCAATGGCAAAAGCCACGAGCCGCCCGTCTTCGGAAACCAGCACATCGGGCGTTCTGACATGGCCCATCGTCAACAGTGCCATCAACGCAAACGGGATTGCAATCAAGCGCAACCATGTCGTCGCCAACGTGGCAATGATCAGGGCGATCGTGGCAAGCAATACCGATTGCAACGAGATCAGGCCAATAGCGTCGATCGGCGATTGCTTTGCGATCCAGCCTGCTATTGCAATCATCAGTGTCAGGCCTTTGCCCATAACGTAAAGAAATGGCCCATCGACACCCAGCGGCATCAATAGTGAACTGACGACTGCGAACGGCATGACGATCATCGACACGATGGGCATGACTGCAAGATTGGCAAGCAGGCTCAATGGTGAAACACGCTGGAAATGCCACATCGCAAAAAGCGTCGTCGCGCAACCCGCCACGATAGACGTGACCGCCAGCCCTGCCATCAAGACCAGAAAACGGCGTCCCATCATTCCTGCAAATGACGGTGAGGTCGCCACCGCTGCTGGCGCCTTCCTTGCACGATAATCAGACAGAGCAGCATAAGCCCCGACCAGAGCCGCGGTAGCGGCGAACGACATCTGGAAACTCGGTCCGACGACTTCATGCGGCGAAATCAAAATCACCACAATTGCCGATATTGCCAGATTGCGCATGGTAAGTGCCGAGCGATCGAACAACACTGCGCACAGCATCACGGCCAGCATGATAAAACTTCGCTCAGCAGCAACCGACACGCCTGAGATCACGAGATACGTGGCTATACATAGGATCGCGACGACCGCAGCATATTTCTTGACAGGCCGCCGCGAAGAAAGTCCGGGAAACAGCGCAAAAGCTCCCGCAACAGAGCCATGATGGTTCCCGCAACGAGCGCCATATGCAGCCCCGAAATGGAAATGATGTGATAGATGCCAGTTTTGCGCATCGCCTCGTTGATTTCTTCGGGAATACCCGCCCGCACACCGACAATAAGGGCGGCCGCGATACTGCCCTCGGGACCTTCGATCTGGCTGCGTATATGGGCCGCAATGTCGGTGCGAATATTCTCTACCGCCGACATAATTTGCGCAAAACGAGGTGCCTGCGTGTCGGGGAGTAATAGCGGAACCGACATGAAAAACCCGCTCGCGCCAATCCCGTCAAAATAGCTTTTGAAGGAGAAATCATAGCTTCCCGGTCGCACCGGTCCCGTTGGCGGCAAAAGCCGAACATATGCGTTGATCGTTGAACCAGCTTTCAGACCTTGTGGAATTTTCCGCGCGGAAAGGCGAACCCGGTCCGGCTGATAGCGAAGTTTCGGGCGCGCAGTCGAGATCACATCAAGCGTAAGGCGAATACGGCCACTCGCAAGCGGTTCAACTGATACAACCCTGCCGGTCAGCGCTGTCGATATTTGCGAACCAAGCATCATGGTTCCGGCACGCCAGGTTTCAACCTTTGCCGCAGTCACACCTGCGGCAATCAACAGCATCACCGCAAGGCAAAGGAACATTTTGTGCCGTCGTCGGGCCAGATAGCAGGCGCAAACGAGCGTCGCCACTGCCACTATCGGGCGCAGCAAACCGATTTCAAAATTCAGTGAGAAATAGCCGAGAGCACCAAGCGCTAAGAATACCGGCACAAACAGAAATGCTATACCCCGGTCCAAATCGGTCGTCGCGGCAATGACGATGTTTTGATATATCGCCTGTAGCGAAAAGGCGCGTGAAGGGCGCGCGCCACCTGCAAGACCTCGCCACCATCGGAAGACACCGTCGTTCACTGTAGCAAACCCACCAGCCGTTTCAGCGACTGCCGGCACAAGACGGGTCGGAGGACGATCCCCTGACTCAGGCGCAAACAACGATCGCTCGCTGATATCGCTCCTCATGTCATTGTTGATTTTCACGCCCGGCCTGACCCCATCATCGGGTCTGCCTCTTGCACCCCCATCGTCTATGCTACATGAACGCGCGAGCCTCGAAAATCCGCAAGCTCATATCGCCCACTATTTGAGAGTTTCATGCCTGATAAGGTCATTACCCGTTTTGCTCCATCGCCCACCGGCTTCCTGCATATAGGTGGCGCGCGCACTGCCCTGTTCAACTGGCTCTATTCTCGCCATGCAGGCGGCAAAATGCTGCTCCGGGTCGAAGACACCGACCGCGAACGCTCCACAGAAGCGGCCACAGTAGCCATTCTCGATGGACTTTCATGGCTCGGCTTGAAGTGGGACGACGAACCGATTTCACAATTCGAACGCGCATCACGTCACCGCGAAGTCGCACAGGAGTTGGTCGAGCGTGGAAAGGCATATTATTGCTACGCCACACCAGCCGAATTGACGCAAATGCGCGAGGCAGCACGCGCCGAAGGCCGCCCTCCACGCTATGATGGGCGCTGGCGCGACCGCGATCCGGCCGAAGCCCCGAAAGGCGTTCCTGGTGCTATCCGCATCAAGGCACCCCATGACGGTGAAACAGTCGTCGGCGATCTGGTACAGGGTGAAGTGCGGTTTCCAAATAAGGATCTCGACGATTTCATCATTCTTCGCTCGGACGGCAATCCGACCTATATGCACGCGGTTGTGGTCGACGATCACGATATGGGTGTTACCCACATAATCCGCGGCGACGATCACCTTACCAACGCCGCGCGCCAGACCGTGATCTATCAGGCGATGGGCTGGGAAGTGCCAGAAATGGCGCATATTCCTCTGATTCATGGCGCAGATGGTGCCAAGCTGTCCAAACGCCACGGGGCGCTTGGCGTCGAAGCTTATCGCGCCATGGGCTATCTGCCCGAAGCTTTGCTGAACTACCTTGCCAGACTTGGCTGGAGCCACGGCGACGACGAAATCATGTCCGTGGCCGACATGGTTTCCTGGTTTGATATCAAGGATGTCAACAAGGGAGCGGCGCGTTTCGATTTTGCCAAGCTCGAATCACTGAACGGCGTCCATATGCGTCAAATGGACGACGATCGGTTGACCGGCATCTTCCTCGAAACGCTGCCTCATTTGCCCAATGGTGCCGACTTGGCCACGAAGTTCGACGCCGCCGCAATAGCGCGCCTGCGTCAAGCCATGCCCGGTCTCAAGGAACGGGCCAAGACCTTGGTCGAACTTGCCGACAGTGCGCATTTTCTGGTAGCAGAAAGACCATTATCGCTCGACGAAAAAGCGGCATCCATTCTCAACGCCGAGGCGAAAAATGTTCTCAAGGCGCTGCTTCCGCGCTTTGAGGCGCTGGCTGAATGGAGCGCGACTTCGACCGAAAGTGCGGTTCGCGACCACGCCGAAGCAACAGGCTTGAAACTTGGCAAGGTGGCGCAACCCTTGCGCGCTGCTTTGACGGGAAAAAGCACATCACCCGGCGTCTTTGATGTTTTGGCGGTACTCGGGCGCGACGAAAGCCTTGGCCGTATTTCCGATCAAATCGATTAGGAGCACTGGTACAACAAAATTGACATTGAAAGACGTTTGTTGCGATGCAACATTATAGGCTATAAGAACCAGCGCGGTTCTCGAAAGAGCAGCATATCTCCGCGTTCTCGTTTTTTGCACCGCAAGATATTTTGACTAGGTTTGCATGAAATTAAAAGGAGTTTGCAATGACCGGATCGACCGCAAAACTGGAACTGGGCGGCAAAGCTCATGAGCTCAAGGTGCGAAGCGGTTCGGTCGGCCCCGACGTTATCGACATAGGCGCTCTTTACAACACCACCGGTGCCTTCACCTACGATCCGGGATTCACGTCCACAGCCAGTTGCGAGTCGGAAATCACCTTTATCGATGGCGATGCTGGCATCCTGTTGCATCGCGGCTATCCGATTGACCAGCTCGCTGAGCATGGCGACTTTCTCGAAGTCTGCTATCTGCTCCTTTACGGCGAATTGCCAACCAAGGCACAAAAAGACGATTTCGACTATCGCGTGACGCGCCACACGATGGTTCACGAGCAAATGTCGAAATTCTTTTCCGGTTTCCGCCGCGATGCACATCCAATGGCGGTCATGTGCGGCGTGGTTGGTGCGTTGTCAGCCTTTTATCACGATTCAACCGACATTTCAGACCCTTATCAGCGCATGGTCGCGTCGATGCGGCTTATCGCCAAGATGCCGACAATTGCCGCCATGGCCTTCAAATACCACATCGGCCAGCCATTCATTTATCCCAAGAATGACCTCAACTTCGCCGCCAATTTCCTGCATATGTGTTTTGCGGTGCCATGCGAGGAATACAAGGTCAATCCGGTTTTGGCGCGCGCAATGGAGCGTATTTTCATCCTCCACGCCGACCATGAACAGAACGCTTCGACATCGACGGTTCGCCTTGCCGGCTCGTCGGGGGCCAACCCCTTCGCCTGTATCGCAGCAGGCATTGCCTGTCTTTGGGGCCCGGCCCATGGCGGTGCCAACGAAGCAGCGTTGAACATGCTCAGCGAAATTGGGAGCGTCGATCACATTCCCGAGTTTATCGCTCGCGCCAAGGATAAGGATGACCCCTTCCGCCTCATGGGCTTTGGTCATCGCGTCTACAAAAACTACGACCCGCGCGCCAAGATCATGCAAAAGACCGCGCATGAAGTGCTTGGTGAGCTTGGCATCAAGGACGATCCGCTGCTCGATATAGCGATGGAGCTTGAAAAAATCGCGCTGACTGACGAATATTTCATCGAAAAGAAGCTTTATCCTAACGTCGATTTTTATTCCGGCATTACGCTCAAGGCGCTGGGCTTCCCCACCACCATGTTCACGGTGCTGTTTGCGGTTGCCCGTACCGTCGGTTGGATTTCCCAGTGGAAAGAAATGATCGAGGACCCGCATCAGAAGATCGGTCGTCCGCGCCAGCTTTACACCGGTTCTGCCGAACGCGACTACGTACCCATCGCGAAGCGTTGACTTGGAGCGGGATGAGGAAAAGTGGATACCGGTTTTCCGCCCGCATCCCGCGCTAACTTACTGGAATCGATCACGTTCATGATTTTGGAGAACCGGGTTGAAAACCGGGTTCCGACCGTAGAAGTATTTCATAGATCAAACAGAATAAAACCATTTAAAAAGCGTCCCTTAGGGACGCTTTTTCATTTAATGTGGCGCAGCAGTACCTCAGCGGCGAGATCGCCTGCCGAACGCTGTGTTGTCATGCGTTTCCGGACTTCGGCAAACCCGTCTTTTTGCCATGTTCGCAGGCCGCTTTCCACGAACAGGGCCTCCAGTTGTCGGGCGAGATTTTGCGGCCTGACATACTGATCGTAGAATTCGGGGACGACAGGACGGTCAGCGATCAGGTTGGGCAATGATGCCGACCAAACCTTGATAAGTCCCTGTGCCACACGCATGACCGGATCAAGCTTGTAGCATGAAATCATCGGAACGCCGGACAGCGCCAGTTCCAGGGACACCGTACCGGAAGCGATAAGGGCTGCGTCAGCTTTGCCGAAAGCTTGCCATTTTCGCTCATTTTCTAGAATAATTTCGGGTTTTTCATCCCATTTGAGGACAGATTTGCGCACAAATTCGGCAACATGCGGCACACTTGGTAGAAAAATCCGCAATTTATGGCCCCTGCTGCGCAGGATCGACACCGTTTTTCCAAACGGCTCGATCAACCGCCGCACCTCACCCAGACGAGATCCCGGCAGCACAAGCAGCGTCTTGACCCGCTCAGCCGTGAGATCGCGTGCCATCGTCTGCGCCTCCTGAGCACGCAGGACTCCGCCATCCTGGCTCAGTCTGTGGCCGACATAGGTGCCCGGTGGACCATTCAGCCTTTCAAGTTCCTTCGCTTCAAACGGCAGAATACACAAGATGCGATCGACATAAGAGCGCATCGCTTTCGCCCTGCCCGAGCGCCATGCCCACACACTTGGGCAGACATAATGGATGATCGGAATTGACGGGGCGCCAGCGCGCACCTTCTTTGCAACGCGTAACGAAAAGTCCGGGCTATCGATCGTGACAAGGCAATCCGGCTTCTCATTGATGATGGCATCGGCACTCTGGCCAATGCGGCGTATCAAGCGCGGCAGGTCACGTACAATGGCGCTGATGCCCATCAAGGCAACTTCGCTCGCATCGAACAATGAAACCAGCCCAAGCGCCTCCAGATGGCGACCGCCAACGCCAACAAGACGAATTTCGCGGCCCGTAGCGTTCGCGAGTGCACGCACCAGATCGGCACCCAACAAGTCTCCGGATTCTTCACTGGCGATGATTGCGACCCTCAAGGGACCCTTAGCCGTCATGATCTACCCCTTTGGCTGGCAGACCAAGCACGAACAACCCAAGTTCATTTGCCCGCGCTATCATCTGTGGGCCGTCCAGTATCAGCGAGCGTCCCGCTTCCACGGCAATTCCCGCGAGACCGGCACAATAGGCTCCCTCGACCGTTAACGGCCCAACAGACGGCAAATCCGCGCGAACTTCCTGCTGTGGTTTGGCGCATTTGACCAAAACGCCGCGGCGCTTTCCAGCGATGCGACCATGACCGCGCAAGCCTTTCACGCGCTCAAGCAGCCCATCGGTTCCCTCAACGCCTTCCAGCGCGATGGCGCGACCGCCGATGGCTACCGCCGCCTGCCCTATGTCCAGCGCGCCAATCGCTTCTGCGGCTAAACGCGCCGCACGAATGTCGTTCCAGTCAGATTTTTGAGGCGCAGCTTTACTCAATTGTCCTTCGTTTGCCAGAAGATCGGGCACAACTTCATGGGCACCGACAACCTTGATGCCGCGCGCCTCCAACCCATTAACGAGGACTTTCAGCAAGCCGTCATCGCCACGCGTCAAAGCCATCGCTGCAAGACCGGCAATCTTGAAGAAGCCGAGATTGAAGCGCATCGCCATCAATCGAGGTCGTCTCTTGATTTCTCCGGCCAGCACCAGATGGGTTATTGCGTGGCTTTTTAGCACCGTCATCAACGAGCCAAGATCTTCCAACGCCAGCGTCTCATGGTCGAAACGATCCAACCCGGCCCCGGAATCGCATTCACCTTCAACCAAAATGACGAACGGCACCAAACCCTGCCGGGTAACACCTTCGGCCACCGCAATAGGGAGATTGCCACCTCCGGCAACGATACCGATACGCGAACCGGAACCAGTCAATGGATGTAAGTCGGCCTCACGCGTCGTCATCGGCTTCATTGCCGCTGCTGCCTTTGAGCGGCGGCACCGCGTAGTAGCGTTTGCCACGGCTACTCATGAAGTCGATGATTTTCAAGGCCGTTGGCGATTGTGAAAATTCTGCCTTTGCCCGCTCCAGGTTCTCGCCCACAGGAGCAGAACGGTCGAAAATCATGTTGTAGCACTTGCGTAGCAAGTGAATTTCGGCACGCGGCAGGCCCATTCTCTTCAGGCCGATGATGTTTAGCCCGCGAAGTTTGGCCCGGTTGCCAACCGCTATGGCAAAGGGAATGACATCGCCCACGATAGCCGAACACCCGCCGAGGAAGGCGTTGTCACCAACGCGCACGAATTGATGAACAGCCGTCAGGCCGCCGATATTGACGTTATCACCAATCTCGCAATGCCCGCCCAGCGTCGCGCCATTGGCGAACGTAACATTATTCCCGACGATGCAGTCATGGGCAATATGAGCGTAGGCAAGGAAATAGCCATTGCCGCCGACAACGGTCTCACCCCGGCTCGAATCAGTACCGATATGCATGGTCACGCCTTCGCGGATCGTGCAATTGGCGCCAATGACAAGCGTGGTTGGCCCGCCCTTGTGCTTGGTGTTTTGCGGAGGTGCGCCAAGCGTCGCCATCGGAAATACTTTACAGCCTGCGCCAACCGTCGTTGCGCCCAGCACCGAGACATGGCTGACCAGATGCGCATTGTCACCAATGGCCGCATCCGCGTTGACGTAACAAAAAGGGCCGATATTGGCCCCGGTTCCGATCTGGGCTCCCGGTTCAACAACGGCAGACGGATGAATAATGGTCTCGATTTTCATAAGCACCTGATTATCAGTCGTTTTCGACCATCATCGCCGAAATGTCGGCCTCCGCGACCTTTACGCCTTCAACAAGAGCCTCGCAGGCAAATTTGAGAAGATTGCCGCGTTTCTTGATCTTTTTGACATGAATACGCAATTGATCGCCGGGAACAACGGGTTTGCGAAATTTGGCATTGTCGATGGTCAGGAAATACACCAGCGATGGTTTCGAAGCGCCCGCACCTCGAATGCAGATGGCTCCCGCCGTCTGCGCCATCGCTTCAACAATCAGCACACCTGGCATGACCGGCTGGTCGGGGAAATGGCCCTGAAAATGCGGCTCGTTGATGGTGACATTCTTGATGCCAATCGCCAGAATCGTCACCATCTATCTCGATAATCCTGTCGATCATCAGGAACGGATAGCGATGCGGCAACAAACGCATCAACCCGAGTAAATCGACGGTTTCAAGCATGGAGTTGGCCGGGTCAGCCATTCTTCTCCCCCTTGGTATGTTTCGTGAATGCGCGAATTGCCGACAATTCCCGGAAGAAATCGCGCATCGGTTGCGCTGGCAGGCCAGCCCAGCGCTCACCAGCGGGAATGTCGTACATCAAGCCGGACGACGCCGCCACCTGCACACGGTCGCCCACGGTAATATGGTCGGCAATGCCAACGCGCCCGCCCAGCATGACGAAATCGCCCAATGTCACCGAACCCGAAAGGCCGCAATGGCCGGCAATGACACATCCACGCCCAATGCGCACATTATGGGCAATCTGTACCAGATTATCGATCTTGGTCCCCTCGCCGATCATAGTATCGGCCATAGCCCCGCGATCCACGGTCGAATTCGAGCCGATTTCCACATCGTCCTGAATGACGACGCGGCCGATTTGCGGCATGCGCTCCGGCCCCTTGGCACCAGGCACAAACCCGAAGCCGTCCTGCCCTATCCTCGCCCCCGTGAATGGCCACACGATTTCCAATCAGCGCGCACTGAATGGTGACGCCTGGGCCGATATAGCCATCGCGGCCAATCTGGCAGGACGCACCAACCACAGCATTGGGCGCGATCACCGTGCCGCTGCCGATAGCCACATGCGGTCCGATTACCGCACCGGCCTCAACGATGGCACCGTCTTCAATCAGCGCGGTCGCATCGACATGTGCCTGCGGTGAAACGCCTGTCTCGGCAGTCATCGGGCCGGGCGTGGCCGCTGTGGGAAGCAACATCCGCCCCGCCAAGCCAAATGCCTGCTGCGCGCGAGGATTGACCAGAACCGCAACACCCGCTGGCGCATGATCGGCAATATCGGCAGGACAGATCACCGCAGCCGCGCGGAGCAGCGGCATCAGCGCGACATTACGCTTGCCGTCGATGAAAACGAGCGCCCCCTCGCCACCTTCTGTGGCCGAGGCGATGGTTGAAATGGGCACATCGGCATAAGCGGGATTGGTCAGCGTCGAACCAGTCAGATTCGCGACCTCGTCCGCCGTAAACCGGCGTGAAGGCACAAAAAACACCGGATCGGTCATTCCAGAGTATTATCCAGCTGGATCGGATCACAACATTCCGGGCCAAGCGCGGCCCGGATGTGTCTTCAACCACGCTTTAGAAGCGGGTCGAGATACCGAAATTGAATTCCTGTACGTCGTCTGTCGCTTCCTTGAGAACCGGCACGGCATAGTCGATGCGCAGCGGTCCGAACGGCGATGCCCACATCAGGCCGACACCAACCGACGCACGCCACTGCATGCTCGATGAGCCGATTGTAATCGGCGTGGTCGTCTGAGCTTTGTTGCCATAAAGTGTGGCTGCATCAGCAAATACCGCGCCACGCAACCCCAAGCTTTCAGGTATAATCGGCATCGGGAATTGCGCTTCGGCGGAGGCGTTGAAATAGGTCGTGCCGCCGAGATGATCGCCAGTTACAGAGTCAACTGGACCGATGCCACCATAGTCAAAACCGCGGATCATGCGGTCATTGCTCTGGAAGTGATCGAACACGCGCAGTCCATTGCCACCGTAACTCTGGACATGACCAGCACCGGCCGAAACAAGACCGACAATGTCCAGTTCCTCGGACAGGGTTTCGTACACCGAACCGCGTGCCGTGAACTTCACAAACTTCGCATCGCCGCCAAGACCGGCAACTTCCGTGCCGAAATTGGCATAGATGCCATAATGCGGGTTCTTCATGTCGTCGATGGTGTTGTAGATCACGTTGCCGCTGACAGACGATTTAAGCCAAGGACTAGTGACGACACCATCAATGATAGCTTGCGAGATATTGCAACTGGCAAGGGGACCGCCCGCTGCATTCACACAACCATCCGCATAGGAATATTTCTCCTGCGAAATATTATAGGCCAGCTGCGTTGTGATGTTTTCTGTGATTGGCAGGCCGAAACGGACGGTTGCGCCCAACGATTCGCTGTCATATTTGTCATATTGGCGCGTGGATTTGAACACGTCGAATCCCGCTGCAATGCGGCGTCCGAGGAAATATGGCTCAGTGAACGAGATGCCAAAGTCACGCGAATTCTTGCCACCCCCGGCAGACAACCGGATGAACTGGCCGCGTCCGAGGAAATTGCGCTCGGTGATAGAACCTTGAACCGATGGTCCCGGCGATTCGCCACCTGTCGAATAGCCCGCACCGACAGAGAATTCACCCGTCGACTTTTCAACGACGTTGACCACCAGAACAACCTGATCGGGCTCTGAGCCCGGAGCCGTTGAAATGTCGACTTTCTCAAAGTAATCAAGCGCTTCGAGGCGTTTCTTCGCGCGTTGGATCAGCACTTGATTGAAGGCATCGCCTTCACTGACATCAAACTCACGGCGAATCACATAGTCACGCGTACGGCCATTGCCGCGAATTTCGATGCGCTCGACATAAGCCTTGGTGCCCTGATCGACCGTGTAGACCACCGAAATGGTGTGATTCTCGAAGTTGCGATTGCCACGCGGTGTCACCTGCGCAAAGGCATAACCTTGCCCCGCCACTTTCTCCGTCAGGGCAATGATCGTGTCTTCAACATCCTTGGCGTTATAGACGCCGCCGCTGCGGGTCTCGACAGCCGACTGCAAGGAACTACCGTCGATCTCGGGAATGGAACTGTCGACGCTGATATCGCCGAATGTGTAGCGCGCACCCTCGTCGAGCGTGATGGTGACCGTGTACTGGTTGGTTGCATCATCGAGTTCGCCGAACGCCGATACGACCTGGAAATCCGCATAGCCGTGATTGTAATAGAAACGGCGCAGCAGTTCCTCATCCGCCTTCAGCTTGTCTTCACTGAAAACGTCGTCACGAAGTACAAAGGACAAGAAATTCGAGCGCTTGGTCTTGATGATGTCGGAAAGCCTGCGGCTACCATAGGCGCTGTTGCCAACAAAATTGATCGCCGCGATCTTGGTGCGATCACCTTCATTGATATTGAAAACGACATTCACGCGGTTGTCGCCAAGATCCATGATCTGGGTGGTCACGACCGCATCGTCACGTCCGATACGGGCATAGGCATCCTTGACAGCCTGGACATCGGCATCAAGCGTTGCCTGAGAATAAGAACTGCGCGGCTTCAACTGGACCGAACCTGCCAGTTGCGCATCCTTGATCTTCTTGTTGCCCTGGAACAGCACCTGATTGACAATCTGGTACTCAGCCACGGTAACAACGAGAGACGATCCTGACCGATTGATCTGAACGTCGGAAAACAGCCCCGTGCCGAACAGTGCCTTCACCGCCTCGTCAATATCGGCGCTGGAAAACGACTTGCCGGGCTTGATCGTGATGTAGTTGCGAACCGTGTCGGCATCGACGCGCGTATTTCCACGCACCTCCACCCGGCTGACAACAGCAGCCTTGGCCGATGACACGGCGATAAACTGAACGGCGAGCGCGCCCGGTACAACCAGGGCGGCAGACAAAGCCGCCGCAGACGCGGCGCCTAGAAATTTGGATGCTGCCTTCATCGGGCTTTATAACCTTTTCTCGTAGTCCCCACGGCGAGAAAACCGGACGTGCGGTAAATTCCCATACCGTATTAACCGGATTTTTCCATCACGCAAGGTTTCTAGTTAATAAGTATTTACTTCCCCATCGGGCGTGTCTTTAACGTCACGCATATTCCTAGCCATGGTAAACGACATCTCAATATGGCCCTTCCATGACCATATTTTCTTCATGATTTCAGCACCCGAACAGATCGTTCCAAAATACGAAGGCCATAAAGGCCAAAACCAGAATCATTCCTGTCCGATAGACAGCTTCCATCATTCGTTCGGAGACGGGACGCCTGATAACCGCTTCCGCCGCGTAAAACATCAGATGTCCACCATCGAGAGGCGGAATAGGCAAGAGATTGAGTATACCGATCCCCACCGAGAGCAATGCGACAAGCTGAACCAGCCATTCAAAACCGAGTTTGGCAGCCTGAGCCGACATGCCCGCGATCTTGACCGGGCCACCCAACTGGCATTTGTCTTCACGCCCCACAGCAAAACGGGTCAGAAACTGGCCGGTGCGTTCGATGATATGGCCCGTTTCCTTGACGGCCGCTGACACCGCCTCCACCGGGCTGTAGGTTATCAGGCGCGGCTGGCCAAGTTCGGCATTGTTGACGACACCGATAATCGCGACCTTGACCTTGTTGCCAAGTGCATCCTCCTGCTCCATCGGCGTTGGCGTCGCGACGACCTGAACCTCCTTGCCATCACGCAGCATCACGAATTCAAGCGCATCGCCGCCATGACCTGTTACGATTCGCTGCACATCGCCAAATGTCTCGACCTTCGTACCGTCGACGCTGACGAATCGATCACCGGGCAGGATACCCGCCATAGCCGCCGGACTGTCGGGCCGAACCGAGGCAACCATCGGCTCCGAGACCTGACGGCCATAGATCGAAAACAGGACGGCAAATACCGCGATTGTCAGCAGGAAATTGAACAGCGGGCCGGCAAATACCGTTGCAGCCCGCTTCCATATCGGCTGCGTATGAAAGGCAATTTTGCGCTCAGCATCGCTCAACGCCGCAGTTTCTTCTGAACCCGACGGGCTCGACGTTGCATTCATGTCACCGACAAATTTCACGTAGCCGCCAAGCGGAATGGCACAAAGCTTCCAGCGCGTGCCGTGGCTATCGTTGAAGCCGACCAATTCGGGACCAAAGCCGATGGAGAAAGCCTTGACGCCAATGCCGCACGCGCGTCCAACAAGATAGTGCCCCATTTCATGCACGAATACGACAACGGTCAGTACGAACAGGAAGGGCACCAGCGTACCAAGCACAAAGCTTTCAGTGCTGAAAAATGCGTGCAGAACTTCGCTCACTATACGTCCTCAATTCCTTTGCCGTGCCGTCAGCACCATGATTTCAGTATCAAACGGGGCTTTTGCGTGGCATTTCCAGGCCGACAGGCATCGTGCTAAGGCTCACAAGGCAAACAGGCCGTGCGCCGGAAAATCGACCGAAGCCGCAATGCAGCCGATGACGTACAGGGCCAGCGCCGCCACCACAAGCCCGTCTACCCGGTCCATAACACCACCATGTCCGGGAATGAGCGCGCTGGAATCCTTGCGTCCGTGACGCCGCTTGACCCATGATTCGAAAAGATCGCCGACTTGCGAGACGAGCGAAAGCACCAGTGCAACCAATGCAAGAAATGCAAGATTGGCCGCACCGGCAAGTGCTGCGACGGCCAACCCTGCGACCACGCCACCGAGCGTACCGCCCAACGCACCGCTTTGCGTCTTGCCCGGCGAAATGGCAGGGGCAAGCTTTGGCCCGCCAACCGCACGTCCAACGAAATAGGCGAAAATATCGGTCGCCCATACGACTGCAAACAGGAAAAGAATAGCGACAAGCCCCGCATGATCGCCACCGCGCAGGAAAGCGAGCGCGAAACCCGATAACGTCGCATAGGCCAGACCGCAGGCATCCCACTGCCCTGCTCCGCGGATTGCAGACAGCCCAGCAACAACAATCACGCTGGCCACGATCAGGAGCAAAAGGATTTTAGCCGACAGACCACTCACCAATGCCACTATGAAGGCCAGCACCAGCAATTCGGGAAGAAGACCGATGCCTTTTGCGACCGATGGCCGCGCCATGCGTGTCCATTCGTAGAAAACGGTGCCGGTGATCAGCGCAACCAGCATGCGAAACGGCACGCCGCCCAGCCATGTCAGTACAAGTACGACACTTGCCAAAACGAGCGCCGAGATGATTCGAAGTTGAAGGTTGCTCATCGCAGAGCCGTTCATGAAACGGCTTCTCGGGTAACCACGCCACCGAAACGGCGGTCGCGCCCGGCAAAATCACGCAGCGCATCGGCAAAGTGATCGCGGCTGAAATCGGGCCAGAAGCACGGCAGAAAAACCAGTTCGCTATAGGCCGCCTGC
The DNA here is from genome assembly GCF_055809095.1 of Mesorhizobium sp. G2-6-1. Classification (NCBI taxonomy): domain Bacteria; kingdom Pseudomonadati; phylum Pseudomonadota; class Alphaproteobacteria; order Hyphomicrobiales; family Phyllobacteriaceae; genus Mesorhizobium; species Mesorhizobium sp. G2-6-1. The sequence goes on along the minus strand of NZ_CM147896.1, from coordinate 3,387,067 downwards.
CACAGGAGATAATTTGAAAGCCGAAGTTCCCCACTGGTACGAATGATCAGTTCGGGGTCAGGGATACCAGTCGTATCAAGCGAATCGGCAAACAGATCGGTGGTGATCTCGTCCACAGCGATCTCGCCCTTTACCACTGCGTTCGCCAATTTGCGCGCTGTACGCACGATTTCATCGCGCCCGCCATAATTGAACGCGATAATCAGGGTCAAAGCTTCATTGTGCGCAGTCAGCGTCTCCGCTTCGTCCAGCAAGCCCCTGATATCCGGCTGAAGGCCATCCTTGTCACCAATGACCCTGACCCGCACGCCACTTTGATGCAATTCGGCAAGATCGCGGCGAATGAAAAGCTTCAACAACCCCATGAGGTCGCTGACCTCGGATTTCGGGCGCGACCAGTTTTCGGACGAAAACGCATAGACCGTCAAAAAGGAAATGCCGAATTCCGGCGCGGCTCGAACCGTATCGCGCAACGCTTCGACACCGGCGCGGTGGCCAGCCACACGCGGCAAGCCACGCGCCTTGGCCCAGCGTCCATTCCCGTCCATAATGATCGCGACATGCGCCGGGCTTGTCATAGTCTCGCTTCCAGCCGACAGATCAGGCCATCCCTAAACCTGCATGATTTCTGTTTCCTTATCAGCAAGCAAGCTGTCGATATTACCGATCATTTCATCCGTCAATTTCTGAACCTGGTCGGATCGCTTGTGCTGATCGTCTTCGCTGATCTCGCCATCCTTCTCGATTTTCTTCAAGTGATCCATACCGTCACGGCGAACATGTCGAATGGCAACACGTGCATTTTCCGCATATCCGTGGGAAATCTTGACCAATTCCTTGCGTCGCTGCTCATTGAGTTCAGGAAGCGGAATTCTCAAATTCGTGCCATCGACAATCGGGTTAAATCCCAGATTCGCTTCGCGAATGGCCCGATCGACAGCACTGACCATCGACTTATCCCAAACCGACACGGAAATCATGCGTGGTTCGGGTACTGAGATGGTGGCCACCTGATTGACGGGCATGCCCGAACCATAGGCCTGAACCTGAATGGCATCCAGCAGATTGCTCGAAGCCCGCCCTGTGCGCAACGATGCAAGGTCGGTCTTGAACGCGGTCACAGCCCCGTCCATGCGGCGTTTCAAATCATCAAAATGGTCGCTCATCTTTATCTCCTCGGATCGGATCGTTCGGACATATTGTCCGCCAACCTGATCATGCCTGTGAGTGGTTCAAACTGAGAACACCGCATTTGACCCGCCTTGCCAGCGGGTCAGACGCTCGATCCGCAACAGGTCAGGCGTCCGCCACAACAGTGCAACGCCCGCCGCCCTTCAGAATTTCACCAAACTCGCCTTTCTCATGTATCGAATAGACGATTATCGGAATGTTGTTTTCACGCGCAAGGGCAATTGCCGCGGTATCCATGATCGCAAGGCCCTTGGTGATAACCTCCTCGTGGCTGATGCGCTCAAAGCGGGTAGCCTTGCTATCCTTTTTCGGGTCCGCCGAATAAACACCATCGACCTGAGTACCTTTGAACAAGGCATCGGCACCAATTTCGGCAGCACGTAGCGCAGCAGCCGAGATCGGTTGTGAAGAACGGATTACCGGTTCCGCCCGCAAAGATCACCACCTTGCCTTCATCCATGTAGGCAGTTGCATGACGCTGGGAAAAGCTCTCGCAAATTTCTGGCATGGCTATGGCGGAAAGCACCACCGCATCGACGCCAATCTTGTTCAGCGATGTGCGCAACGCCAGCGAATTGATCACGGTTGCCAGCATCCCCATATGATCGCCGGTGATCCGGTCACCGCCTTTTGAAGCAACGGCAACACCGCGAAAAATATTGCCGCCGCCAATCACCACGCCAACTTCGACACCGAGTGAACGGGCCTGCGCAATATCGGCAGCGATCCGGTCTACAACCGAAACGTCAATGCCGAAATGCTGCTCGCCCATAAGCGCCTCCCCCGACGCTTTCAGCAAGACACGTCGGTAAAGGGGCTTGGCCGTCATTTAATCCTCAAGAATTCGAGTTGTCGCATGGGTCAAAGCGCAAATTCGCGCAAGACAGTCCAGCGTTTCTTTCTAATGCGCTGACCCGATACACGAAGGGCGTCGCGATGTCACGCGACGCCCTTGTTACAAAATCATGGAAGTATGTGAAACGGAGTTATTTCTTAACCGCAGCCGCGACTTCTGCTGCAAAATCGGACTCTTCCTTCTCGATGCCTTCACCCAGAGCAAAGCGCAGATAGCCCGAGATTTTGGCGGGAGCGCCGATTTCTTTCTCGGCATCTTTCAAGGCTTGCTCGACAGTGACATCCGGATTGATCACGAACGCCTGCTTCAGCAGAATAACTTCCTCGTAGAATTTGCGCATACGCCCTTCGACCATCTTTTCGATGATGTTCTCGGGCTTTCCAGACTGACGTGCCTGATCGGCAAAAATTGCTTTTTCGCGCTCGACCGCCGCCGGATCGAGTTCGTCGGTGTTCAACGCCAGTGGATTGGTCGCCGCGACATGCATCGCAACCTGACGCGCAAACGCCGCCGCCGCTGGTGCATTGCCGGTGGTTTCAATGGCCACCAACACACCAAGCTTACCGAGATTGTCGGCAACCGCATTGTGCACATAGGTCGCGACCGCACCATGTTCGACAACGAGCTTTGCCGAACGCCGGAATCCCAAATTCTCGCCAATCGTGCCGATAGCATCCTTGATCGTGTCCTGAACCGACTTCTCGGAACCGGGATATTTGGACGCTGCAACGACGTCAGTCGTGCCGCCAAAGGCCAATGCAACCTTGGCAATATTGATCACGATCTCCTGGAAGGCAGCGTTGCGCGCCACGAAATCGGTTTCGGAATTCACCTCGACCAAGGCCGCTTCACGCAAACCGGGCTCGACGCCGATCAAACCTTCAGCCGCAGTGCGACCGGCCTTCTTGTCTGCCTTGGAGATACCCTTCTTGCGCAGCCAGTCGACTGCCGCTTCCATGTCACCATTATTTTCGGCAAGGGCTGCCTTGCAATCCATCATGCCCGCGCCGGTCAGGTCGCGTAGCTCTTTGACCTGTGCTGCTGAAATGCTCATTTTTTGCCTCTTTGTTCAAAAAGCGCATACGCACCACCGAAAAACCGGTGATGCGCCGCATCTAGACGTTTAGTGCGCCAGTATAAGGAGAATAGGGAGGCGCAATGGCCTCACCGATTACGCTTTCGGTGCGTCGCTGGCAGGTGCATCAGTGGCCGGCGCATCAGTTGCCGATGCCTCTGTGGCAGGCGCTTCAACAACTGGTGCCTCGGCAATTGTGGGCTCAATCGGTGCTTCGGCGGCAGCGCCGACATCGACACCGGTTGCACCCTGCTGACGAGCAATACCGTCAATCGCCGCCTTGGCGATCAAATCGCAATAAAGCTGGATCGCACGCGCCGCGTCGTCATTGCCAGGAATGGGGAAATCGATCTTGTCCGGATCACAATTCGAATCGATAATCGCAACGACCGGAATGCCAAGGCGCTTGGCTTCAAGGATGGCAATCGCTTCCTTGTTGGTGTCGATGACGAACATCAAATCCGGGGTCGAACCCATATCCTTGATGCCGCCCAGCGCCTTGTCCAGTTTTTCGCGCTCGCGGTCGAGGTTCAGGCGTTCCTTCTTGGTCAATCCTTGCGCATCGCCAGCCAAAAGTTCGTCAAGCTTGCGCAGACGCTGGATCGAATTCGAAATCGTTTTCCAGTTGGTCAACATGCCGCCGAGCCAACGTGAATTGACGTAGTATTGGGCCGAACGCGTGGCCGCATCGGCAACGATATCGGACGCCTGACGCTTGGTGCCGACGAACAATACGCGACCGCCACGTGCGACCGTATCGGAAACCAGTTTCAGCGCCTGATGCAGCAAAGGCACCGTCTGCGACAAGTCGATGATGTGGATGTTGTTACGCGCGCCATAAATGTAAGGCGACATTTTCGGGTTCCAGCGATGTGTCTGGTGGCCGAAGTGGGTACCAGCTTCAAGTAGCTGGCGCATGCTGAAATCAGGCAATGCCATTCTTTAGTTCCTTTCCGGTTGACCTCCACGGACACTTGACGACACATGATAAAACCAGATCGAAGGGCTTACGCCCTGCTGGTCTCACCTTTGCCGCCACCGGAGGTTTCAGCCGGATTTCTCCCGGGCAGACACCAAAGTCCGTGTGTGGAATGAGTGCGCATATAAAGACTTGCGCGCGCAAGCGCAAGCCACCCTGATTTAAGAAGAGCAGAACCTCAGCGCGCCCTTTTCCCGTTGGGTACTTTTACTCTGCGGAAGACGAGAACAATCTCCTCGCGGCTGCATTCGATTGCACCCAAGCGCACGGCACGGTCGCGCTCAAGCCCTGTGATGTCATAGTGCGGCGCAGAGGTCTTGGGCGGCCCCTGATAGGAAGAACGCTTGATGCCAAGAAGCATCGCAAAATGATGCAGCTCTTCCATGTTATCAGCCAGAAGATGGCACCAGCGCCGGCCAGCCCATTTCCAGATTGCCGCATCGACGTAGACAGCCATCACTTCGCAGACGCGACGGCTACTGATTGCAGCCGTTCTTCGAGGCGGGGTCAAACAGCACCAGATTGACCAATTTACCGGACATCGAGAAATCCCCATAGTCCATTGTAAGGTCGCGCGTCACACCATTCTCATGCAGCTTGAAACTTATGCGATACTCCGGCAATTCCTCGCCGCTGCTTTTCTTGGACTCGTCGAAATAGGCAATATCGACGGGCCAGTATTTATCCTTGCCAAGCTTGGCAAGCGCCGGCAATTCGGGATCGTCCTTACTTACCTGTTCAGGCTTTCCGACCACAATCGTTGTCGTCATCACCTTGTTTGCGTCTTCCGACCCGTCAAACAAGGTGGTTTCGTAAAACGTTTCACCCTTCTGCGCCTTGCCGATCAATTCCTCCAGATGCTGAGTGGGGAACTGACTCGCACCGAGTTCGATGGTATTGCGGTCCGGCTTTTCCAAATCAACCGTCAGTCCATTGGCCTTTTTATGAGCAGTCCCCTTGATCTCCTTGTCGAGGTTCTGGTCAACAAATGACTTGGTGACGAAAGAGAACGATTTTCCTTCGCCATCTTCGAAAGAAGTCGTTTGCTGGTCGGTCAACCTTGTCGTCTCAGATGTACTGATCTGTGTAACGAAACGGAATTGCACCGTATAACCATCGCAGGGCGACCCGTTAAACTCGTAGACCATCCGCCCTGTGATGCCTGTAATCCCGGATCGATCCGAAGCCTTGTTGAGTGACAGATCATAGACCGCGCGGTGCGGCTGCAACATTGGCAATGCAACAGCGGGGGTCATGGATAAAAGGAAAGGCAACAGAACAGCAAAACAGGCAAGGCGCGTTGCGCGCATAGAAAGGCTCCGATCATGGCGGTTGAGGCACACCGCAGGTAACAATGGACCAGCTTAAAAAAAGTCGTGGCGTAAGCGAGGCAAAAATAGCATTTTCGAGCGGACCATCACGGCAGCATTTTTCATCAATAAGGAATTACCATGAGTGAAACAATCGAAAAGCGGTTAAGCGATATGGGTATCACGCTACCCGCAGCCGCCGCACCTGCTGCCAATTATGTCCCTTTCGTCAGAAGCGGCAATCTGTTGTTTCCATCCGGGCAGTTGCCGATAAAGGATGGAAAGTTGCATGTCACCGGCCTTGTCGGACGCGACATTGACACCGCAGCCGGTCAGGAGGCGGCCAAATTGTGTGCCATCAACGTGCTGGCACAAGCCAAAGCCGCTCTCGGCGACCTGGAAAAGATTCGCCGGCTGATAAAGATCAACGTCTATGTCGCATCGGCACCCGGCTTTGCCGAGCAGCATCTGGTGGGAAATGGCGCTTCGGACTTTTTTGCCTCTGTCCTGGGCGAACGCGGCAAACATGCCCGTGTCGCGGTCGGCATGGCAGCCCTGCCACTGAACGCTGCGGTCGAAATCGAAGCCATTCTTGAAGTCGATTAGGGCAACGTACAGTCATGTCCACCCTATCCTGGCTGACGGCTCAGCCCATCGCTCACCGTGGTTTCCACGATCTCAACAACGAGGTATGGGAAAACACGCTTTCTGCGTTCTCTGCTGCGGCAGAGCGCGGCTATGCCATCGAGTGCGATGTAAATCTGTCTGCCGATGGGGTGCCGATTGTCATCCATGACAGCGACCTGAAACGATTGACGGGCGAGGATGCATTCATCTGGCAAAGGACGGCGGCAGAGATCGCTGCCCTCAGGATCGGAGGAACAGATGACCATCCGCCAACACTTGAAGAAATGCTCACGCGGATCGATGGACGGGTTCCCATCATCATAGAAGTGAAGGGCACAGCGGGAAGGGATAGCGGCCTTGTTGCCAGTGTCGGAAAGCTGCTTCAGAGTTACACCGGCAAGGCGGCGATCATGTCATTCGATCACTGGCTGATCCGCGACTTCTCCGAGCATGCACCTGGCATTCCTGGTGGGCTCACGGCTTGCGGTAAGCGTGAGCAGGATATCGAGGCGCATTTTGCGATGCTCGCCCATGACATTGCGTTCACGTCATATGCGGCTGGCGACCTGCCAAACCGCTTTGTAAGCTTCGTCCGCGAAAAGCTTGCCATGCCGGTCATCACCTGGACGGTGCGCGATCAACCTGCGATGGACCTCACATTCAAATATGCCGATCAGATGACATTCGAAGGTTTTGAACCGGAAACGAGTGGCATTGCCTGATGCGGCCACCGGCTTGGACTTGCACACCCAAAAGCGGCGCTTAGAGCAGCGGGCGGCTAAATGGGAACATTCTGCCAGAGGGAATTTGTGGCAAGGTCGAGGGGACCGGTGATGGTCGTAGCGGGACTACGGCCGAACCGGAACCCGATGGATTTGACGCAAATTCACCTGGCCTTCGGGTTCCCGAGCGGCGGGAGCCCACTGCGTCGAGGCGCTCGTGAAACAGAATTGATTCCATTTAGTCGTCCGATGCACTAAGTAAAGCACATGGATCAAGGCGATCAGGCGAGTGACGCAGCAACAGCGCAATACGCTGTCCGCATTGCAACCAGCATCAATGCTTTTACGCCTGAAGAATGGGCAAATCTTGGTGAAACAACACGAACGCCGGACGGGAGTTACAACCCTTTCCTGTCGTCCGGTTTCCTGAGCGCGCTTGAAGAATCAGGTTGCGCCACCGCGGAAAGTGGCTGGCAGGGCCATCATCTGCGCCTGGAAAACTCCGACGGAAAATTGCTTGGCGCTATTCCCTGCTATGTGAAATCCCACAGTCAGGGCGAATATGTTTTCGATCATGGTTGGGCCGATGCCTTTGAGCGTGCCGGCGGTCGCTACTATCCAAAATTGCAATGTGCGGTCCCGTTCACACCGGCGACCGGCCCTCGTCTGCTCGTGCCGCGAGATGAGGATACAACCAGTATCAAGACTGCCCTTGCATCAGGATTGAAACTGGTAACCGAAAAACTCGGCGTGTCATCCGCTCACGTTACGTTCATGCCTCAAGCAGATGTCGGCACACTCGAATCGGCTGGATTTTTGCATCGAACAGATCAGCAATTCCATTTCCTGAACGAGAATTTTGCGACTTATGACGATTTTCTCGCCACATTGGCCTCACGCAAACGCAAGGCACTCAAAAGGGAAAGGCGCGAGGCGCTCGCAACGGGCATCACCATCAACTGGTTGACCGGAACAGATCTATGCGAACGCGTCTGGGACGATTTCTACACATTTTACATGGATACCGGCAGCCGCAAATGGGGGCGGCCATATCTTAATCGCCAATTCTTCTCACTGATTGGCGAACGCATGGCAGACGACATCTTACTCGTCATGGCAAAACGCGACGGGCGTTACATCGCCGGAGCCATCAACTTCATAGGTTCGGATGCGCTGTTCGGCCGAAATTGGGGATGCATTGAAGATCACCCCTTCCTGCATTTCGAGGTCTGCTATCATCAGGCCATCGATTTTGCCATTGCGAAGAAATTGAAGGTGGTTGAGGCGGGCGCTCAGGGCGAACACAAATTGGCGCGAGGTTACCGCCCTGTAACCATGCATTCAGCGCATTACATCGCCCATCCCGGCCTCAGACGCGCCATTGCCGACTATCTCCAGCGAGAACGCAGCGAAGTCGCACAGGTAAGCGACTATCTCGAAGATCATATGCCTTTTCGCAAATCTGATCGTTCAGGTGACGCTCAATGACGTTCCCCGCGTGAGATTGGAACCAGAAACGAAAAACATGCCACAAGGAAGAAAATTGCCCCCCAAAGGGCTATATTATCGCCGGATCGCCAAGCCGAGACAATGAAAAACACTGCCGATACGATGAACAGCAACCAGCCTGCCACAACCCATCTCATGCCAATCTCCACCTTGACGCTTCAGTGTCTCATGCCAAACATGCCGCGTCGAATCGATTGCGAGGCACCATGACCACTTACGACACCAACAACATTTTCGCCAAGATACTGCGCGGCGAAATTCCCTCGCACCGTGTGTACGAAGATGATGCAACAGTGGCATTCATGGATGTCATGCCGCAAGGAACCGGCCACACCCTTGTCGTGCCAAAAGCACCGTCACGCAACTTACTCGATGCCGATCCATCGATATTCGCATCCTTGCTGACCACAGTTCAAAAGGTGGCGCGCGCCACCAAGGCGGCATTCGAGGCCGACGGCGTCTCGATCATGCAGTTCAATGAACCTGCTTCCGGTCAAACGGTCTACCATCTGCACGTTCATGTCATTCCACGGTTCGAGGGCGTGCCGCTAAAGCCGCATACTGGTGAAATGGAAAAACCTGAAATTTTGGCAGCGAATGTCGAGAAAATCCGTGCGGCGCTGGCACTTCAAGGCGAAACGCCGTCCAACTAGATTTAGAACGGTTCAGCTTTTGATAGAACCACTAGCCGCACCAACTATTTGCTTTGACGCAATCCCGGTTGGCAAACCGCGGCATATTTTTCCTGGAATTCCCTCACGCACAGCCTGAAACAAAAAGCCCCGAAAACGGGGCTTCTTGTTTTGTATTTCAATCAGCCCTTACGCGGCAATTGCGGCACGAGGCTTCGTTTGCCGCCCTTGTCTTTGGGCGAAGGTTTTTGGGCAACCGTTTTCTTGGCCGTCCCCTTCTTGGCAGGTGTTTTGCGGGCCTTTGGTGCTTCTTCCGGTTCTCTCTTCGGCTTCACCGGGGCCTCGTCGGCGAGCGATTCGAGTTTGAGACCTGTCTCGCCAGTCTCTTTCTTTTCAACGGTAACACGAACCGTGCCGCCCTTCTTGAGCTTGCCGAACAACACTTCGTCGGCGAGCGGCTTCTTGATGTGCTCCTGAATGACCCGGCCAAGTGGACGCGCGCCCATACGCTCGTCGTACCCTTTGTCCGCAAGCCAGGCCACAGCCTCCTTCGACAGGTCAAAGGTGACGCCCCGTTCCGAAAGTTGTGCTTCAAGCTGCATGACGAACTTCTGCACAACCTGGTGAACGACAGGCACCGGCAACGTACCGAACGGAATGATCGCATCGAGGCGATTGCGGAATTCAGGGGTGAACAACCGATTGATCGCCTCGACATCGTCGCCTTCGCGCTTGGTCGAGACCAAATCCGATAGCCGCGCGCTGCGCATCAGACGCTCCCGCATTGGTCGTCATGATTAAAATGACATTGCGGAAGTCGATCTGCTTGCCATTGTGATCGGTCAGTTTGCCATGATCCATCACCTGCAACAGGATGTTGAACAGATCCGGATGCGCCTTTTCGACTTCGTCCAAAAGCAGGACGCAGTGCGGGTGTTGATCCACACCATCGGTCAGCAAACCACCCTGATCGAACCCGACATATCCGGGAGGCGCACCAATCAACCGTGAAACGGTGTGGCGTTCCATATATTCCGACATATCGAAGCGGATCAGTTCCACGCCAAGCGACGTTGCCAGCTGCTTGGCAACTTCCGTCTTGCCGACACCTGTGGGGCCGGAAAACAGGTACGATCCAATCGGTTTTTCCGGCTCCCGAAGCCCGGCGCGAGCCAGCTTGATTGCCGATGTCAACGCCGTGATAGCCGTATCCTGACCATAGACAACGCGTTTCAACTCCACTTCGAGACCGGATAGAACCTTCTCGTCGTCCGCCGAAACCGTCTTTGGCGGAATGCGTGCCATAGTGGCAATCGTCGCCTCGATTTCCTTGATGCCGATGGTCTTCTTGCGCTTGGTTTCCGGCACCAACATCTGTGAAGCACCGCTTTCGTCAATGACGTCGATGGCCTTGTCTGGCAGTTTCCGATCATTGATGTAGCGCGCCGACAATTCGACGGCTCCCTTGATCGCGTCGCCCGTATATTTGACCTTGTGAAATTCTTCGAAATAGGGCTTCAGCCCTTTCATGATTTCAATTGCATCTTCGACGGTCGGCTCATTCACATCGATTTTCTGGAACCGGCGCACCAGTGCACGGTCCTTCTCGAAGAACTGGCGAAACTCCTTGTAGGTGGTTGAGCCAATGCAGCGAATTGCCCCCGAAGAAAGCGCCGGCTTCAAGAGGTTCGACGCATCCATCGCACCGCCTGATGTCGCCCCTGCCCCGATGACCGTGTGGATCTCATCGATGAACAGCACTGCGCCAGGAAATTCTTCAAGTTCCTTGACCACCTGCTTCAATCGTTCCTCGAAATCACCGCGATAGCGGGTTCCGGCAAGAAGCATCCCCATGTCGAGAGCAAATATGGTGGCGTCCAACAGCACTTCAGGAACATCGGCTTCAACTATTCTCTTGGCCAACCCTTCGGCAATCGCCGTCTTGCCCACGCCGGGGTCACCCACATAAAGCGGGTTATTCTTGGAGCGGCGGCACAGAACCTGAATGGTGCGGCTGATCTCGGATGAACGACCGATCAGCGGGTCAATCTTGCCAGCCTTGGCCTTGTCATTGAGATTGACGCAGTAAGCGGTAAGCGCATCCTGCTGCTTTTTCTTGCCGCCTTCTTCCTGACTATCGGTTCCGCCGCCGCCAATCTGGTCATCCTCAGCCCCTCGGGGTGGACGATTTTCCGCTATCCCGGGGCGCTTGGCGATGCCGTGCGATATGTAATTGACCGCATCGTATCTGGTCATCTGTTGTTCTTGCAGGAAATAGGCGGCGTGGCTTTCGCGTTCAGCAAAAATTGCAACCAGCACATTGGCACCTGAGACTTCCTCGCGCCCCGATGACTGGACGTGTATCACCGCGCGCTGGATGACACGCTGGAAACCGGCGGTCGGCTTGGAATCCTCGTCATATCCGGTAACGAGATTATCCAGTTCGGTATCGATGTAGGTAAGAACAGTGTGCTTCAAATCATCCAGATCGACATTGCACGCACGCATGACTGCGGCTGCCTCGCCATCGTCGATGAGCGCAAGCAAAAGATGTTCGAGCGTCGCATATTCATGATGACGCTCATTGGCGAGCGTCAGTGCATGATGAAGTGCTTTTTCCAAGCCTTGGGAGAATGCCGGCATGCTACCTCACTTCTTCTCCATCACGCATTGAAGCGGATGCTGATTCTGTCGGGCGAAATCCATGACCTGAGACACTTTGGTCTCGGCCACCTCGAATGTATAGACCCCGCACTCGCCAACCCCATGATTGTGAACATGAAGCATAATGCGCGTCGCGGCTTCGCGGTCCTTCTGGAAAAACCGTTCCAGAACGTGAATCACGAATTCCATGGGCGTGTAATCGTCATTGAGAATGAGAACCCGGTAAAGGCTGGGCTTCTTGGTTTTGGTTTTTGAACGGGTGATGACCGCAGTACCACGCCCGGCACCGTTTCCATTGCCGTCGCTACCGCTCTGCAAGCGCGCCAAATTCCTGGTAGCAACCAAACTGCTTGTCACTTAACCCTGCCTCTAGGTCCGACCTTCATGCCCAATCGACATGTAGGTGTTCAACTGCCAATTTTAAGCCCTTCTGTTTGGCTGACAATATGGCGAGGCGCTAAACTTGCCAGAAAATCAAATTAGTGGCCCGTGCGGTATCTTATTCCAATCAAACATGAAAAGACCCGGCACCGCTTTCGCGTCCGGGTCTGTTTTGGCACCAAACAGCCAACACTATCTGGAAAATTGAGTAATTCCAAGAAAAGTACGCAGCGGTTGCCGGTGAGAATTGCTAAAAAAGGCTTGGAGCGGCTCAAGGATTTTGTGAAAAGCTGAGCCGCTCTAAATCACTTCGCCTTGGCAACAGCCGATTCGAATGGCTTGTAAGCGTCTTTTGCCAAATCCGCATAAAGACCGCTGAATTTGGTAACCTCGGCAACAAACGACTCATAAGCCTGCTTGGCGTAATCACTTTGTATTCCCACGGCAGTTTCATATGAGTCGGCCGTCATCATTTTTTCGAATGCGGAATTGCCCGAATCAAAGCTCTTCTGCACATAAGAATTAGCTTCCTCGGCAATTTCACGCGCGGAATTGGAAAGTGACTCAAAACTTTTCAATGTGGAATCGGCAAAGTCCTTGCCGTACTTGCTGAAATCTTCATTCGTCTCGGTCATGGAATGCTCTCTCCGTTCGACGGTTGGCATTGGTCGATTGTGCGACGCACACAATATCTGCTGCGATGCACAAGAAGTCAATTGCCGGTACATGCACGTTGTCACCGTCGCTTAGCGGGCTGGCATGGGTAAAGATTGATTCAATCGAAACAAAAATGGTGAACGCGCTGGTTACCATAAACGGATTGGTAACGCTGCCCGCGTAGGTTCTCTCAAAATGAGCCAAAAGCTACTCGCCTCCAGCGTAAACAAATCTCAAGGGAATGTAACAGTGCGTCAGCCTGTATCGAGTATCGTTTCCAAACCAGCGCGCCTTTCAGGCATCGCTTCGGCGCTTGCTTTGACGTTGGTGTTTATGTTTGCCTTCGCTGTGCCTTCACAAGCCGCAAAGCATGCAGCCATTGTCGTCGATGCAAACACCGGCAAGACCCTCTATTCATCCAATGCCAATTCGCGCAGATACCCTGCATCGCTTACCAAGATGATGACGCTCTATCTGACGTTCGAGGCGCTCTCGAAAGGCAAGATCAGCAAATCCTCAAGGGTCACCTTTTCTGCCCACGCTGCCGCAGAACCGCCCACCAAGCTCGGTGTCAAAAAGGGCGGTTCGATCAGCGTCAAAACCGCCATTCTCTCAATGGTCACCAAGTCGGCCAATGACGCATCGACAGCGTTGGCAGAGACACTTGGCGGCAGTGAAGAAAATTTCGCGCGCATGATGACCGCTAAAGCGCGCGCATTGGGAATGAAGGGGACTGTGTTTCGCAATGCGAACGGCTTGCCAAACTCGGGGCAATTTACGACAGCCCGCGATATGGCAACGCTTGGAATAGCGCTACGCGAACACTACCCGCAGTACTACAGCTACTTTTCGACACGCTCATTCATGTATGGCAAGCGCCGTATCAATGGTCATAACCGCCTGCTCGGCCGCATCAAAGGCGTCGACGGCATCAAAACCGGCTACACACGCGCATCGGGTTTCAATCTGGTGTCGTCCGTGTCGATCGGCGGGCGTCATCTTGTCGCCGTTGTCATGGGTGGATCGACAGGTGCCAGACGAGACCGAAAAATGGCCGGGTTGATCAAGACATACTTACCAAAGGCTTCACGCGGCGGAGGTGGCAACCTCATCGCGAAATCTGATGCGACTTCGCCAATTGGCGCACTTGCCAAAGTGATGTTGCCCAAACACGATGCCCCAACACCTGATAACCGGCCGGTCAAAACAGCCGAAGTCGTTGTGGCATCAGCAGACATGGCAACGATCCCCGCGCCAGCAAATGGCGCGAAGGCTGCGGCACCGTCAGATATACCCTTTGCCTACGCCGAACCTGAAACAGTCGATCCCGTCAATACCGCATCATTGCCGTCCGGATGGGTCGTTCAGGTCGCGTCATCGCCGAGCAAAACCGAAGCCAAAGCGCTGCTCGATAAAACATCGAAGCAGGCAGGGGCCATTCTTGGCAAGGCTGAGGCATTCACCACAGCCTTCAACAATGACGGCGTTACTTATTTTCGTGCCCGGTTTGGCGGCTTCGGCTCCAAAGGCGCCGCCAGAAACGCCTGCCACGCATTAAAGAAGAAAAACATCGAGTGCTACGCCACAAGGCAATAGGCGTCGCTCAATTCCATCTCCCGGGAATGTATCGGATCGAAGGAGAACTATTCGTGATCGGAGAGCAAAACGTCCTTGGCTTTGTTAATCCGCGCCGCCAGGACAGAGATGCCGTCACCGACGTCGGGATGCAGGCGTTGCATCAGGCGGCGGTGCGCCTTGCGGATATCAGACGCGGCAGCACCCGCTTCAAGACCAAGGACCTCGTAGGCCTCCTCCTTAGTCATGGAGCCAGAACCTGGCGCAATACCCAGCCGGCGACCACTGTTCGCCTCAAGGTCATGGCGCCAGACGGGAAATCTGCTATCAAGATACGCCTCTAGAAGCGTTCGGCTTTCCGGGTCAGCAACCAGTTCCCGATACAGATCTATCAGTTCGTCAAGGCCCATCGCGCTCAAGACCTTGGCGTCATGGCGCCCGGCCAACACCAAGCCTTCCAATTGTCCTGTCCGGGGGTCGAGTTCCATCTCGATTGCCGCTGTACGAACCAGCGCCGGGGGCCTCGTCATGTGATTGGGGCCTCGTTTCACCCTCAACGATCCGTACCAGGCAAGCGCTGCAAATAGGATAACACCCCCAACCGGTGAATGGCCGAACGCAAGAATGGCGAAACCGATAATTGCCAACAGTATCGGCAGTAGCGCACGCGTCGCACGCGCCAACTTGCCAGGGTCGGCGCGCAAAAATACCAGCGCCATGCCCAGAAGCGCAAAAAACGAAACGACAATCGCAATCAATATGCCCAATTTCTCACGCCATCTTGCGTTTGGAGGTATCCTGCAAGGTAAATGTTCCTTACCCGCGCCCCTCTGGCAAGTGCTGACATGCAAAATTCAGATCACAGAAGGCCCAATTCTGCCAATTCCTGCCGAAGCTTGACAGGCATTTCCGAAACACCGCGCGCATCTTTTCCAAGATCAGCCGGTGCATCAGTCGCTTTCAGGTAGCGCCACCCTTGAAACGCACGACGCGGTTGCCACCTTGTGCGCACGATCTTCGGGTCAAGCACCAGATGACACCGTTTGATCCCATCGGTGTCGGTAAAGGGCCGGATTTCCGTGATGAGTTGACGGCACTGCACATTGCCCTTGATGACCCAGTAGAGCGATCCACTATCGGTAATCTCGGCACCACGCGTCGGCATCATTCGCGTTGTGTGGTAGTGCTCAACCGGCACGCCTGCCCGGCGGCGCTCCTCAAGACGCAAGGCGACCCAGCCCTCAAGGTCTTCGACGCTCTCACAGCCGACACATAGCTTTACAATATTGAGATGCATGGTTCGAACCTAACGCCGGCTCAGACAGCATTCAATGTACAACAGTGTTTTGCACAAGCCATTCAGCACTCGACGAGATTGACCGCCAGGCCGCCAAGGCTGGTTTCCTTGTATTTCTCATTCATATCGAGGCCGGTTTGGCGCATCGTCTCGATTGCTGAATCGAGCGGCACAAAATGTTTGCCATCTCCCTTGATAGCCAGCGACGCCGCCGTAACAGCCTTGACTGCACCAAGCGCATTTCGCTCGATACAAGGAACCTGAACCAACCCGCCAACCGGGTCGCAGGTCATACCAAGATGATGCTCCAACGCAATTTCGGCTGCATTTTCAACTTGTTCAGGCGTGCCACCCATAACCGCGCAAAGACCGGCGGCGGCCATGGCAGATGCCGATCCCACTTCGCCCTGACAGCCGACTTCCGCCCCGGAAATGGATGCGTTGGATTTGATGATGCCCCCAACAGCAGCAGCGGTCAGCAGAAAGTCGCGGATGCTCGCTCTATCGGCATCGGGATGGAAATGCGTCCAGTAACGCAAGACGGCGGGAAGCGTACCAGCCGCGCCATTGGTCGGTGCCGTTACAACGCGACCACCGGCCGCGTTTTCCTCGTTCACCGCCATTGCGTAAATCGAAAGCCAATCATTGGCCAGCAGTGGGTTTGGGCGGTTTTGGCTCCACTGCTCTTGAAGTTTGTCATGCAATTGCCGGGCCCTTCGACGTACTTTCAGGCCGCCCGGCATAATTCCATCTTGTGAGAGACCGCGCTCGATACAACCGATCATGGCGTCCCATACGCCATCCAACCCGGCGTCAAGCTCCTCGCTCGTCATCCGTGTTTCTTCGTTCGCCCGCTTCATTTCAGCGATAGAAAGCCCGCTACTGGCTGCCATCGTCAGCATTTGCGCTGCATTTTTGAAAGGATGCGGCACTTTCTTTCCTTCAGCCGTAATCGAACCGCGCGCCTTCAAGAGCTGAAGCTCTTCATCCGAGACGACGAACCCGCCGCCAATCGAATAATAAATCCGCTTCAAAAGCAGCCTGTCGTCACCATCGTAAGCACAAAACATCATGCCGTTGGCATGACCCGTCAGCGGTGTTTTCTTATCCAGCACCAGATCGGCAGCGGGATCGAAGCGATAGGGCGAATGCCCCGGAGGCGATATGCGCTTGTCCGCACCAATTCTGGATATGAGATCTTCGACCTCGTCCGGATCGACGGTATCCGGCGTCAAACCGGTTAATCCCAAAATGATGGCGCGATCACTACCGTGCCCCAGCCCGGTATAGGCGAGCGAGCCGTGCAGGCTCACTCCAAGCCGCTCAACCTTTGCACCAACAGGTCTTGGCCAATCGTCGCTCGCAATCTCGTCGAGAAAGCGCACAGCCGCCGTCATCGGCCCCATCGTGTGCGAACTTGACGGGCCAATACCAATTTTGAAGAGGTCAAAAACAGAGAGAAACACGCGCCAAATCTCCCAGGCAATCACCGGTGCCATATTACGTTGCGTTCATACACGATCAGGAACGATGTTTCTGCTCTTTTCGAGACCATCGCGCTGCATTCGCCGACTTTGACTGCTCCTGGCGCGACATAGCTTTCAAACGAGGCTATATCTATCCAGTCAATCCCATTCCTCACGACAAAAGCGGACATATGGGCAATTCATTTCATCTGACTGTCGCTGATATCACTGCGCTGATTTTCTTCCTTCTGTCGTGGATCGTGCACACAATTGCCTCCGACAGCAAACTGGTCAGCCGCGTCTCGCTCAATAGTGCCATGAATTTGCAGCGCGAAATCTGGATGTACCGAATGGCCGAGCGCGAAATTCGTATCGTCGACACCGCCATCATGGGCGGTCTTCAGCAAGGCACGGCCTTTTTCGCATCAAGCTCGCTGCTTGCGGTTGGCGGCTGTTTTGCTCTCCTCGGCGCATCAGATCAGGTCATCGAAATTATGAGCGACCTACCCTTCAGCCATGCGCCATCGCCGGAGTTCTTTCAGTTCAAGGTTGTCGGACTCATGATTATCCTTGCCTATTCCTTCTTCAAATTCGGTTGGTCGTATCGTTTGTTCAACTATTGCGCGATTCTGATTGGAACAGTACCGATCCAGCATGGAAAGGACGCCCACAACCCAATTTCGGAAATAGCCGTGCGCCGTGCGGCAGAAATGAACAAGCTGGCCGGGAAACACTTCAATTCCGGCCTGCGTGGCATATTCTTTTCGATCGGCTATCTCGGCTGGTTTCTAAGCCCGGCGCTATTTGTTCTGTCGACATTGCTTCTTCTGGTCGTTCTGGTGCGCCGTCAATTCTTCTCGGCAGCGCGCGCCGCCGTCGTGAACGAACCTGCCCTTGCCAAGCGCCAACGCTCAATCGTGGAAAAATAGAGGATCGCGCATCGCCTGCACGGGCAATGGATTTTACCACCAGATTTTCGGTTGGAAGGTGCCGGCAGCCTGTTCAATCACATGGGCAGTCTGAAACAGCGTCTCTTCATCGAACGGACGTCCGATAAGTTGCAGGCCAAGTGGTAGCCCTTTAGCGTCCAGTCCGGCGGGTACGGCAATTCCGGGAAGGCCTGCCATATTCACGGTCACCGTGAAAATGTCGTTGAGATACATCTTCACCGGATCGGCAGCCATATCCTCATCGGCAACCCCGAAAGCAGCCGACGGCGTTGCCGGTGTCAAGATGACATCGACACCAGCGGCGAATACTTTCTCGAAATCCTGCTTGATCAATGTGCGCACTTTTTGAGCCTGCAAATAGTAGGCATCATAATAGCCCGCCGAAAGAACATAGGTTCCGATCATGATGCGGCGTTTGACCTCGTCGCCGAACCCGGCTGCACGGCTCTTCTCGTACATATCGGCAATATCCTTGCCGGGAACCCGCAATCCATAGCGCACGCCGTCATAACGCGCGAGGTTGGATGAGGCTTCGGCTGGAGCCACTATATAATAGGCCGGCAAGGCATATTTCGTATGTGGCAGGAAAATATCGACGATTTCCGCGCCCGCATCCTTGAGCCAGGCAATACCTTTCTGCCACAGCGCCTCGATCTCTTCAGGCATACCATCAACACGGTATTCCTTCGGAATGCCAACCTTCATACCCTTGATCGACCCGCCGATAGCCGCTTCATAATCAGCTACGGGCTTGTCGAATGAAGTCGTATCCTTTGCATCCACCGACGCCATTGATTTCAACAAGATAGCGCAATCGCGCACATCTCTGGCAATCGGCCCCGCCTGGTCGAGCGACGAGGCAAAGGCTGCGATACCCCAGCGTGAACACCGCCCATAGGTAGGCTTGATGCCAACGGTGCCCGTGAATGCAGCAGGCTGGCGGATCGAACCACCCGTATCGGTGGCCGTCGCACCGGCGCACAAGAACGCTGAAACTGCTGCTGCCGAACCGCCAGAAGACCCACCGGGAACCAACTGCGTATTGTCTTGCGCACGCCGCCAAGGGTTGATGACCGGGCCGTAATAGGATGTTTCGTTGGATGAGCCCATTGCGAACTCATCCATGTTGAGCTTGCCCAGCATGACAGCCCCATCGGCCCACAAATTGGCGCTAACCGTTGATTCATAGCGCGGCTTGAAACCATCAAGGACGTGGCTACAGGCTTGTGTATGGACATTTTCGGTCGCGAACAAATCCTTGATGCCAAGCGGAATGCCTTCAAGCGCGCCGCCCTCGCCCCTGGTCAGTTTGGCGTCCGACGCTCCGGCCATTTCCCGCGCCTTGTCGTGGGTAACGGCAACATAAGCATTCAACGTCGGATTGGCCCGGTCGATTGCGTCGAGATATGCCCCGGTGAGTTCGGTTGCAGTAATTTCCTTGTCGCGCAATTTTTCGCGGGCTTGTGAAATCGTCAGTCTTGTCAGATCGCTCATCAGGAAAGCTTCTTTTCGTAGAATCGAGAATAACCGGAATCGGGATAGTCGAGAACAGCGCCGCAAACTTCAAAGCCGCCACGCTCATAAACACGGTAAGCCGGTTCGAAACCGGGGGCCTCCCCCGTCTCCAGCACCAGCCTGTTGATGGCCTTGTCGCGCGCATGAGCCTCGATGTGCTGCAAGATTTGCGACCCGACGCGCTGGCCGCGCACTATGGGCGAAGTGAACATGCGCTTGACTTCGCCAAGCCCGGCTTCGTGCATTTTCAACGCGCCCATGCCTATGGCGTCATTTTGCGCATTGCGCGCAACAAACAATGTGATCGTCGGTTCTGCCATCTGTTCCACAGTAAGCTGGAATTGGAACGCCCGCGGCGTAAGCGGCATCATATGAGCATTAAGCGCCGCGACCATGCCTCGAACATCGTCCTGAAGCGCGTTCTCAATGGCAATCTCAATTGCCATGAGTTCACTCCACTACCTTCGGCACCAGGAAGAAGTTTTCTTCGGTCGCAGGCGCATTGGCCACGATGTCGGTAACTTTGTTGCCGTCCGTTACCATGTCCTGCCGCTTTTTCATCGCCATCGGCATCACGGACGTCATCGGCTCGACACCGGAAACGTCAACCTCGCGCAATTGCTCGACAAACCCCAAAATGGTGTTGAGTTCGCCAACCATGCGCGAAGCCTCATCTTCACTCACTGCTATGCGGGCAAGGCGCGCAACGCGCTTCACGGTTGGTAGATCAACAGACATGCTTGGCCTCAGTTGGAATTAGCCTCTGAAATATGTTCTCCGGGCTATAGCGGCGCGGCGCACGCGGCGCAACATGAGAGCGCGTTGTTAGCGCATCCTTGGCACATTCCCACCATCTACATGGAGCGGCACTTTTACTTAAAGAGTGACAGTCTGCCCGATTTCCGGCAGCGCCACATTGACACCTGATCCTTCCAGCCCGGCGACGAACTTCTCCGGTGTCTGGTCGATGATCGGAAATGTCCCGAAATGGCAGGGAACGACCGTATCGAACTTGAAGAAGCGCCGGCATGCCAATGCGGCCACCGCCCCACCCATGGTAAAGCGGTCCCCGACGGGAACAATCCCGATTTTCGGTTCGTGCAATTCGTTGATGAGCGCCATGTCGGAGAAAATGTCGGTATCACCCATGTGATAGAGCGTCTTGTCGCCCTGGAAATGCAGCACCAGCCCACCCGGATTGCCGAGATAGGTATTCGTTCCACCTTCGCCCGACGTTGAAGAAGAGTGCAGCGCCTGCACAAATGTCGTCGTGAACGCGCCGCAATCGACAGTCCCGCCAATGTTTCCGGGATTGATCTTGTCTGCATTCACACCCTTGCCCACCAGATACATGCAGAGTTCGAAATTCGCGACAAGCATGGCATTTGATTTCTTGAGCACTTCGTGCGCACCGTTGATGTGATCGTCGTGACCATGTGTCAGCAGAACGTGGGTAACATTCTCGGCAGGTTGCTCCCAGCCACCTTCCCACGAAGGATTGCCGACAAGATACGGATCAATAAGAATTTTTGCGTCCGCAGTTTCGACGCAAAACGCCGAATGCCCATACCATGTCAGTTTCATTGCTGCTTACCTCTATTTTCCTGCCGGTGCGACGGTCTACGCACGACCACAAGCACAATACCTGTTCTATCTCATTGGTCCGGTCTTCAGCATTTTTCCGAAACCAATTCCCACTTTCGGGTCCACTGAACTAAGGATAGAACGCTGATAAGGCATGTCAAAGGAAAGCCCTTGAAGATCATCGAAATCGAAGAGGTTTCCGCAAAACTGGGAACTGGCCAGACGCTGGCGGGGCTGGATCTGGGCGACAAGACGATTGGCGTTGCCATCTCCGATCAACAATTGTCATTTGCCCACCCTCGCCCGGTCATCATGCGGCGGAAATTTTCGCTGGATGCGACGACGCTGCTTGTACTTCTTCAAAAGGAAAATGTCGGTGCCATCGTGATTGGACTGCCCATCAACATGGACGGTTCGCACGGGCCGCGTGCGCAAAAATCCCGCGCCTTTGTGCGCAATATGGCGCCACTGACGGACTTGCCATTTATCTTTTGGGACGAGCGCCTATCGACCGTGGCTGCCGAGCGTACTTTGATCGAGATGGACTTCTCTCGGAACAAACGAGCCGGGAAGATCGATTCGGCGGCTGCGGCCTTTATCCTGCAAGGTGCTCTCGACAGGATACACCACCTCAGCCGGGCCGGTTGAGTTTACCGCATTCTCTCTTCTGGCCATGTACCAACCGATGATGGCCTTGCGCCGCCGAAATGCCAGAATTGCCGCGAGCAAGAACGAATCGACCACACAAGCCTTGGCAACCATTCCCGGAATGATAGCAGGATCAATCCCGAGCATTTCTCCATATATCTCAAACACAAAGTCATGCAGCGGGCGACTTAGCATGACATAACCGAAATTCATGTCGTTCAGCGACAGGAAAAACCAGCCCCAGAAAAGAACCAGCGGGCCTGCCCAAAGCGCAAGAATGTAGCGCATCAGAGATACCTCGCCATTTGAGATGGTCTCTGGCTGGAATTGCCAGCACGCACCAGTTCGCTACAGCTCTGCCATTTGACAAGCGCTGCAAGACACAGCGAAGGGACGACGAGAAACAACGCCCAGTCAATCGAGAAGAATATCGTCGTCAGATACCGCATGGTTCATCCTGCTTCGGTAACCATGACAGTGGGCCTTGCAGCCAATCGCTGCAATGGAAACCATTTGTTAAGGTTAACGCAAATCCACAAGGCGTGAATTTGACGCGAAACGCATCAATTCACCGGCGGATAAAGCGTGTCCAGGATCAGGCGCGCATCATGGCGCGAATCGAGCATGCCATATGTATTGCGCCACTGACCGGCCAGACGCGTCTCGACAAAGGCATCGGCGATTCGCCCCGCACCCAGCCGACGCAATTCCGCAGCCGCGGCCGAAAGTGCCAATTGCTCGGTCAACAGTCTGGCAGACCCCTCATCGGTCGATGCAACCTGCATTGCCGCCTTCAACACGCTGATCGTGCCATGCCCGCCAGCACCCAGATCACGCTCGATACCCGCCAAGACATCATCGAACAGACTGGGCGCGCGTTCCAGCACGCGAAGCACGTCCAGCGCCATGACGTTGCCGGAACCTTCCCATATCGCATTCACCGGAGCCTCGCGGTAGTAACGAGCCAGCGGTGCTTCTTCGACATAACCATTGCCGCCAAGGCACTCCATCGCCTCAAAAAGCAATGCCGGGGCTATTTTGCAGACCCAATATTTGACAACCGGCGTCATGGCGCGGGCAAAAGCCGCCTCCCCGCGATCATTGGCAGCTTCATCGAAAGACCGGGCAAGCCGGAACGACAATGCGCTTGCCGCCGCAACATCGAGCGACATATCGGCCAAGACCCGCTGCATGAGTGGCTGGTCGACCAATTTGGTGCCAAACACAGTGCGATGGCGCGTGTGGTGAACGGCTTCGGCAAGTCCCGCCCGCATGATCGCAGAAGATGCAACGGCGCAATCAAGCCGCGTCAACGTCACCATATCCATGATGGTCTTTACTCCGGTACCGGGTTCCCCGACCATCTCGCCGACCGCGCCGGTGAATTCCACTTCGGACGACGCGTTCGAGCGATTGCCGAGTTTGTCTTTCAACCGCTGGAAATGGAACCCGTTGCCCGATCCATCGCCAAGAACGCGCGGAACAAGGAAACACGACAATCCCTCAGGCGCTTGCCCAAGCAACAGAAAAGCATCCGACATAGGCGCGGACATGAACCATTTATGACCGGTCAGCCGGTAAAAACCCGTACTGCCAGCACGCTCGGCGCGGGTGACATTGGCCCGCACATCCGTGCCTCCCTGCTTTTCGGTCATCCCCATGCCGAGCGTCAGTCCCGCTTTTTCAACGGGTGGCTTTTGAGTCTGGTCATATTTGCGCGTTGTCACGCGCGGTGCCCACTCACGAAACAGCTTGGCGCTTCCCATAAGTGCAGCCAGCGATGCGCTGGTCATGGTGATGGGGCAAAGATGCCCGGTTTCGAGCTGCGCCGTCAGATAAAAGCGGGCGGCGCGAACCTGATGCCGCCTGCCAATCTCGCTATCGCCATTTTCCCAGATAGACGAATGCAGCCCATTGGCCACAGAACGGCGCATGAGCGCGTGATAGGCCGGATGATATTCGATCAGATCGAGACGACGACCCTGCCGGTCATGGGTCCGCAGTTTCGGCGTCTCGACATTGGCAAGACGCGCAAGCTCCTGCGCTTCGTGCGACAGCACGAAACGGCCAATGCCATCAAGTTCCTTGCGAACCGGCTCTGAAAATTGTTCAGCCAGTTGAATCAGCAATGGATCGCCACGCCAGGCATTGGTTCCAATCATTGGCGGCGGCTGGTTCGTCACATCGTCGCTCACGCACTATCCCCATCTGGCCCCATATGGCCACAACTGGCTTCGGCCACGAATCCGAAGTTGTCGCGCGTTATAGCCCAAGGCAAGGACCACAAGCGATGAAAATACCGGGGAGAAGCGCAACTATCCAAAGGCAGTGCTTGCTAGGTCAATGTAGTGGCCCTATAGCAACGCCTTGTGATGACCGACGCCTCGTCCCTGCCATTCTACCCTCACCGCCACTTGTTGGGTATTGGCGACCTGTCGCCAACCGACATTGAAATCCTGCTCGACCGTGCCGACCGCGCGGTAGCGATTTCGCGCCAATCCGAGAAAAAAACCTCGACGCTGCGCGGGCGCACGCAAATCAATCTCTTTTATGAAGCATCCACCAGGACGCAATCATCATTCGAATTGGCAGGCAAGCGACTTGGTGCCGATGTCATGAACATGTCGGTCGCAAGTTCGTCGGTGAAGAAGGGTGAAACGTTGATTGACACGGCGATGACCCTGAATGCCATGCGCCCCGACATTCTCATCATACGCCATCAATCGGCTGGTGCGGCAGCTCTCCTCGCGCAGAAAGTCGATTGTTCCGTCATCAATGCCGGAGATGGCACCCACGAACATCCCACTCAGGCGTTACTTGATGCTTTGACGATAAGGCGCGCCAAGGGCCCGCTTTCAAAGCTGATCGTCACGATTTGTGGTGACATCCTGCATTCGCGGGTCGCTCGCTCGAACATTATTCTCCTCAATGCTCTTGGAGCGCAGTTGCGTGTCGTTGCGCCTTCGACGCTGCTACCGGCTGGTATCGAGCGCATGGGTGTCATTGTCTCGCGCACTATGGCTGAGGGCTTGAAAGACGCCGATGTCGTGATGATGTTGCGCTTGCAACGCGAACGCATGGCTGGAAGTTTCGTGCCTTCGGTGAGGGAATATTTCCGCTATTTCGGTCTTGATGCAGAAAAACTCAAAGCGGCAAAAGACGATGCCTTGGTCATGCATCCAGGCCCGATGAACCGCGGTGTCGAGATTGCCTCGGAAATTGCCGACGGCCCGCAAAGCGTCATTCAGGAACAGGTCGAAATGGGTGTCGCCGTGCGCATGGCGGCAATGGAAGCGCTTCTCGATCCGCGCCGCAATCTCGAAGGCAGCGACCAATGAGCGTCACCGTCTTTCACCGTGCCCGCATCGTCGATCCAGCGCGCGGCATGGATGAGGTCGGCACCATTATCGTCGATGGTCGCAAAATCGTTGCCGCAGGTCGCGACGTTCTCAATCAGGGTGCGCCCGAGGGAGCGAAAATCATAGATTGTAGCGGCAAGACAATCATTCCAGGCTTGATCGACAGCCGCGTGTTTATCGGTGAACCAGGTGGCGAACATCGCGAAACCATAGCCTCGGCAAGTGTGGCCGCCGCTGCGGGCGGTGTTACATCAATCATCATGATGCCCGACACAGACCCGGTTATCGACAATGTCGCCTTAGTCGAATTTGTCCTGCGGACTGCGAAAGACACCGCCACGGTCAATATTTTCCCCGCCGCAGCCATCACCAAAGGGCTCGAAGGCCGCGAGATGACCGAGTTCGGGCTGCTGCGCGAGGCGGGTGCCGTGGCGTTCACGGATGGCCGTCACACAATTTCCAGCGCACTTGTGATGCGGCGCGCCTTGACCTACGCTCGCGATTTCGATGCGGTCGTGGCCCATGAAACGCAGGATACTGAACTCGCCTCCGCAGGCGTCATGAACGAGGGGCTATATGCGAGTTGGCTTGGCCTTCCCGGAATCCCACGCGAAGCAGAAACAATTCCGCTGGAGCGCGATCTTGCCCTGGCACGTCTGACGGGCGGTGCCTATCACGCAGCCAAAATTTCGACAGTAATGGCGAGCAACGCAATCCGACGCGCCAAAGACGATGGTGCCAGCGTGACTTCAGGCGTCTCGATCCACAATCTTTCGCTCAACGAAAACGACGTTGGCGAGTACCGCACATTCTTCCGGCTTGCGCCCCCTTACGCGCAGAAGAGGACCGGTTGGCAATGATCGAAGCTGTCAGGGACGGGACAATCGACCTGATCGTTTCCTCACATGATCCGCAGGATGTGGACACCAAGCGCCTGCCCTTCGCCGATGCCGCTGCCGGCGCTATAGGGTTGGAAACGCTGCTGGCCGTGGCGCTGCGTCTCTATCACAATGATGAAATCTCACTGCTCAGGCTGGTCGAAACCTTATCAACGGCACCCGCGCGCCTGTACGGCCTTCCCGGCGGCACACTGAAACCCGGCGCACC
The DNA here is from genome assembly GCF_055809095.1 of Mesorhizobium sp. G2-6-1. Taxonomy (NCBI): domain Bacteria; kingdom Pseudomonadati; phylum Pseudomonadota; class Alphaproteobacteria; order Hyphomicrobiales; family Phyllobacteriaceae; genus Mesorhizobium; species Mesorhizobium sp. G2-6-1. The sequence continues at coordinate 3,360,963 of NZ_CM147896.1, read as the reverse complement.
TGCCGACCTCGCACTTGTTGACCTCGATGAGCCATGGATCGTCAGCGAGAGCGACATTCGTTCACGTTCAAAAAACACCTGCTTTGAAGGTGCGCGCCTGCAAGGCAAGGTCTTGCAAACAATGGTTGCAGGTCGCACAGTATTCGCAGCTTAAAGCGGTTCAGCTTTCGATAGAATCACTAAGCTGTTCTGCGTATTTATTTTGGCGCCAACAAGCAGCGGCGTATTTTTGGGGAAACATGATCTACGCTCCCATCGCAGCATTGGTTCTCGGCTATTTGCTGGGATCGGTTCCATTCGGCCTGTTGCTTACACGCGCAGCCGGTATGGGCGACGTGCGCTCTATCGGCTCCGGTAATATCGGCGCAACCAATGTGTTGAGAACTGGCAACAAGGGGCTCGCTGCAGCAACCTTGCTGCTGGATATGCTAAAGGGTGCCGCTGCCGTTTTTATAGCGTCCAGATATGGCCCGGTACTGGGCATGTGGGCCGGTTTCGGTGCTTTCATCGGGCATATTTTCCCCGTATGGCTGGGCTTTAAAGGTGGCAAGGGTGTTGCGACCTATCTTGGCGTGTTGATTGGTCTTGTCTGGCAGGTTGCATTGATCTTCGCCGCCATCTGGCTACTGATAGCCATCGTCTTTCGCTATTCGTCGCTTGCAGCACTAACCGCTTCAGTTGCCGTACCAATCGCCCTGCTGTTCCTCGCGCCGCTCCCGATCACAGGACTTTTTGCGGCGATGAGCCTGATACTCATTGTGAAGCACCGCGAGAATATTTCACGTCTTTTAGCAGGCACCGAGGGCAGGATTGGAGCCACGCGGTGAACCAGATGCAGTCCGGCCCGCGTCTTAGCGAGCGGCAACAACTTGCCTGGCTCCGGCTCATCCGCACGCCCAATGTTGGGCCTGCATCATTTCGCGAATTGATAAATCGCTTCGGTTCGGCGGAAATCGCCCTGGAAATGCTGCCTGAACTAATAGCATCGGGCGGCGCCAGACGCGTTGTGCGCATTCCTTCCAGACATGACGCGGAAGCGGAAATAGAAACGGCCACGAAATTCGGCGCACATTTCGTTTTCATTGGGGAACCGGATTATCCGCCGTTGTTGAAAACAATCGACCATCCGCCGCCCGTTTTGGCGCTGAAGGGTGCAGCAGCGGTATTTCATTTGCCCGGCGTGGCAATTGTCGGAGCCCGCAACGCATCTCTGGCAGGCATAAAAATGGCGCGCGCGCTCGCCTCCGAGCTTGGCCGCAATGGTTATGCCATCATATCTGGTCTGGCGCGGGGTATCGACACCTCCGCACATCGTGGCAGCATTGAAACCGGTACGGTAGGGGTGCTGGCTGGCGGTCTCGACAAGCCCTACCCGCCGGAAAATGTCGGTCTTTGCGATGAAATTGTCGATCACGGCGGCGCAGTCATTTCTGAAATGCCATTCGGCTGGCAACCGCGCGCGCAGGATTTTCCACGTCGCAACCGGCTCGTTGCCGGCATGGCTCTGGGTTTGCTGGTAGTAGAGGCCGCAAAACGCTCAGGCTCCCTCATCAGCGCAAGGCTGGCGGGTGAAATGGGCCGGCTGGTTTTCGCCGTACCCGGTTCTCCACTCGACCCGCGTGCCGGCGGCACCAATGGGCTTCTCAAGGATGGAGCGATCCTCGTGACCGAAGTTGCCGACGTGCTGAGCACGCTTGCGCCGCTTTCACCGCTCTCAATGCCCCAAAGCCTGCCTTTGGAAGAGCCTGCGGACTTCGTGGCAACTCCACCGCCGGACGACAATGAGCGCGCCCGCGTCATCGAGGCTCTCGGGCCAGTGCCGATGGAGATTGACGAGATCATCCGCCACACAAACCTCCACCCCGCGCAAGTCACGATGATCCTGCTCGAATTGGACCTCGCTGGCCGTCTTGAGCGCCATGCAGGCGGCAACATCTCGATGCTCGATGGCAATGTGTAGCGGCGAAAATCAAGGCGTCGGCAAGCGGATAGACATTGAAATTATTGGCGATCCCGGCAGGACTCGAACCTGCGACCATCGGCTTAGAAGGCCGGTGCTCTATCCATCTGAGCTACGGGACCAAACAAATGCACGCTACAATGATACAGCTAGCGCCTGATTCCTGACCTTTTATCAATGATCCGCAGACAGGGTTGAAAATAATCGTGCGTCAATGTGTCCAAGGCACTCTGCGGTCATAGCGAAAATTATCGGAATAGGAAATCTGCCGGCGCTTTGGTTCCTTGGGCTCTTCCACGCGGTAGGCAAGGCCTTCGCGTTCGGCATAGGCAATCGCTTCTTCTCTGGTCTGGAAGGAAAGCCTGATCTGGCTTTTCATGTCGCCAGAGGTTGTGTAGCCCATCAAAGGGTCGATCTTTCTTGGTTGCTCGGGATCGAACTCGAGCACCCAATATCCGGTTTTTGCTTTTCCCGACTGCATGGCGGTCTTGGTAGGGCTGAAAATGCGCACGGACATGGGAACCTCATTTCTGCGTCAGCGGACATCACCGCTCGATGATTGCTTACTGTGCAATCCTGCCAACGGCAAGACTATGTGTTTTTGCTCTTGCTTTGCGAAGCCGAAATCAATAGGCAACACATTGTTCGGAGTGTAGCGCAGCCTGGTAGCGCATCTGGTTTGGGACCAGAGGGTCGGGAGTTCGAATCTCTCCACTCCGACCATTTTTCCTTATCTTCATATGGCCGGGTTGGCGCGGGAAACATGATGTTTCGTGACGCAGGCTGGATGACGAGCAAAGCAGCCGGATCAAAGCTCGAATTCCGTCTGGCCTTCATCCATTGCGCTTATTGCCTGCGATGCCAGGGCGCGCGTAATACGGCTCTGCTGTTCCAATCCGGCTTGATCGAGGCGTTCCACCACCCGCATGGCGGTTGCCAATGAGCGCTCGATGCGTCGCACCAGATATTGGACAATGTGCAAATCGACCTCGACCTGGCGATCCGCAAACAGCTTGGTGATCACGCCTGTAAGCAAAAGATCATCAGGTTCGTCGATTTCCACGGTTGCAGCCGCCTTCAAACGCGAAACCAGATCGGGCAGTTCAACACCCCAGGCGGTTGGGAAGCGCCTTGCCGTCAACAATAATTGCGTGCCGGCCGTTCGCACCGCGTTGATCAGATGAAAAAGCCCCTGCTCATCAATCTTCGCTGCATCAACATCGTCAATCAGCGCCGATCGCGACCCCAGATCCACGATGCACTCACCGATTTTCGCCACATCAATTCGCACGGCATTGACATTAGCCGCCCAGATCGATGCCAGATGTGTCTTGCCAGATCCCGCCGGCCCCGCAAGTACGACAACTGGTGAGGGCCAGTCCGGCCAACCATCAACCAACGCCACGGCTTGCTCGTTCGAGCGCGAGACAATCAGATCGTCGCGCGAATAGCCGGTCCCGTGACCAAGATCGAGTGGCAATTGGCGGGGCCTGTCCGCTTGCTGCGCCATATCACGCCTGACCGCGGGGCTTGCGGTTTCGCCGGGGACGAGGTTGCGGCGAAGAACTCACCGGCTCGCCTTGAGCGCCCTTCTTTTGATCACCCTTGTAAAGTGGCGACTCCAAATACCGCGAAATGGCAAATCGTACGAGAACACCAATCGCCGCCGCGGCTGGCACCGCAATGAGAAGCCCGACAAACCCCAAAAGAGCGCCGAAGGCAAAAAGAGCAAACATCAGCCAGACGGGATGCAGACCAACGCTCTTGCCCACCAGCTTGGGCTGCAAAATATTACCTTCAATAAACTGTCCCACGAAGAACACCGCCGCCACAGCGACAACCATGATCCAGTCAGGCCAGAACTGCACCAGCGCAACACCGACCGCCAGCACCAGCCCGGTCATTGACCCGACATATGGAATAAAGCTGATCAGTCCAGCAAACAGGCCAATAAGAGCACCGAAATTCAAACCCGTCAGCGTCAGGCCCACAGCATACATCGTCCCGAGAACCAGACATAAGGTTCCCTGGCCACGAACAAACCCAGCGGTCGCCCCGTTGATATCGGTGGCTATCTTGCGAACCGTCTCGACATTGTCGCGCGGCACCCAACTGTCGACAACGGCAACCATACGATCCCAGTCAAGTAGCATGTAGAAAGCAACAACTGGCGTCACCACAAAAAGGCTCACGATCGAAATAAGCGCAACACCCGAACTCCAGATCGACTGGAACACCGTCGTCAAAAATCCGAAGCCCGACGTGAGCAGCGAATTCACGCCTTCTTTCAATCCAGCAGCATCAACACCGAATTTCTGTTCCAGCCATTGCGGATCAAAACTGGTGATAAGCGCCTGCAATTTGCTCAGATAGTCAGGCAGTTTTCCTGCAAACTCCACCATCTGAGTTGCCAGAACCGGGATCAGGATGACGAATGCGAGGATCAAAACGACGATAAAGGCGATCAAGATAACAACTGTCGCCATCACCCGCGACAGACCAAGCCGTTCCAACCAGTCGGCAACCGGGTCAAGAAAATAGGCGAGCACCATGCCCGCAACAAAGGGCAGGAGAATGTCGCTGAAAACATAGAAGAAAACGGCAAGCGCAATGGTGCCGAAGAGCCAGAACCGCATATGGCGCCTTAGCGTTGCCGATGTCACGGCTTGCGTGCCGCTGTCATCAGAAATCTGGTGTGCTGCTTTCGCCATCGCCGCTCATATGCCTCAGCCAAGCCACGAGATAGGCTGCCGCCGAAGCTACGGTCAAGAGGCCGGACATGATTATCAATGCCGGCCTGACCGGCCCGAAGCTCTGCGCAAACGCCAATTCGGCCAGCACTGCTGCGGCCAAAACGATCTGGCACGCAGTGTTCACCTTTGAAATCATCAGTGGCTTCATCTCGACCGGGTTGCCCATGATCGTCGATAAAAGCACTGCGCAGATGATGAGCCCGTCACGGGATACAACAGTAACAACAAGCCACAACGGCAATTCGCCGATAAAGCCCATCACCACAAAAACGCTGACCAGTAGCACCTTGTCCGCCATTGGATCAAGATAGGCGCCAAGTTCGGAACGCTGGTTGAAGTGACGTGCGATAAACCCGTCAACACCATCGGAAATACCGGCGATGACGAAACCGGCGAATGCCAGTTCCCAGCGCGACTTGAGCATCGCGAGTACCACAACCGGCACCAGCAAGAACCGCAATATCGTGATCAGATTGGGAATTGTCACTGCACTCTCTAGCCGCTTATCCTCATGACAGATGGTCAAATCATCGCCAAATCGCAAGAGACGGCAAACCGTTACTTGCTGTCGACGGTTTTCCCCGCTCTATTCATAGCCAGAGCATTGCCTTGTCTTGCGAGGCAATGCCGTTCATGCGAAGAGCCCGCAAGAGCAGGAAACAAGCAATGGCCGAACGCAAAACCGGGCTAACATATGCCGAGGCTGGCGTCGATATCGACGCTGGCAATCTCATGGTTGAAAAGATAAAGCCACTGGTGCGGGCAACACGCCGACCAGGTGCCGATGGCGAAATCGGTGGTTTCGGTGGATTGTTCGATCTCAAGGCCGCCGGTTTTTCCGACCCCATTCTGGTCGCAGCCAATGACGGCGTCGGCACGAAGCTCAAAATCGCCATCGAATCCGGCAAGCATGACACGATCGGCATCGACCTTGTCGCCATGTGCGTCAATGATATTATCGTGCAGGGTGCCGAGCCATTGTTCTTTCTCGACTATCTCGCCACCGGAAAGCTCGATCCGGAACAAGGTGCCTCAATCGTCAGCGGCATAACCGCAGGCTGCCGCCTGGCCGGATGTGCCTTGACCGGCGGCGAGACGGCTGAAATGCCGGGCATGTATCACGGCAAGGATTACGATCTGGCCGGTTTTGCTGTTGGCGCAACCGAGCGCGGGCAATTGCTGCCAAGCGACGATATCATCGAAGGCGATATTCTGCTTGGTCTTGCTTCCTCAGGTGTGCATTCCAACGGCTTCTCACTCGTTCGCCGCATCGTCAAAACAAGTGGCCTTGCCTGGAGCGACAACGCCCCGTTTTCTCCCGGCCAAACACTAGCCGAAGCATTGCTGGAACCGACCCGCATATATGTCAAATCGGTCTTGAAAGCAGTGCGCGGCACGCACGGCATAAAAGCCCTTGCCCACATTACCGGAGGCGGGTTCCCCGAAAACATTCCCCGTATCCTGCCCAGGGAATCCGCCGCTGAACTCGACCTCGACGCCATTGACGTGCCACCGGTGTTCTCATGGCTGGCAAAGACAGGCGAGGTCTCATCTGAAGAAATGATGCGCACTTTCAACTGCGGCATCGGAATGGTCGTCGTTGTTGCTTCCGGTCAGGCTGCACAGGTTGCCGCCGTGCTGCAGGAAGCCGGTGAAACGGTCACGTCAATTGGCCGCATAGTACCGCGCCGGGACGTCGGCGTTATTTATCGGGGGTCAATCGACTTATGAGCACACCCAGAAAACGCATTGTGATCCTGATTTCGGGAAGAGGCTCCAACATGACCGCCTTGGCCGATGCCGCGTCCGAACCCGCCTATCCGGTTGAAATCGTCGGGGTCATCTCTGATACGATTGATGCTGCCGGTCTTGCCGTCGCCACCGCGCGGAAAATACCGACGCGCACATTGGTGCGGGCCGACTATTCAAGCAAGGAGGAGCATGACAACGCCATTGACGCGGCATTAAAAGCATTCAATGCCGAAATCGTCGTACTCGCCGGGTATATGCGACTTCTGACCCGCGGTTTCGTGGAAAAATGGCAGGGCCGCATGATAAACATCCATCCTGCCCTGCTCCCGGCGTTCAAAGGTCTTGAGACCCACCGGCGCGCACTCGAGGCAGGCATTCGCATTCACGGTTGCACGGTCCATTTTGTAACGTCGGAAATGGACGATGGACCGATCATCGCACAGGCAGCCGTGCCAGTTCTGACCAACGACACCGAAAGCACACTCGCCGCGCGCGTCCTTCAGGCCGAACATCATCTTTTTCCTCTGGCGTTGCAGCTTGTAGCGGAAGGCAAGGCCACCATGACAGGTGGAAAAGTGATCTTCGCCACAGGCGATCAAATCGTCGAAAGCGAACATCAGGCGATCATTTCGCCCACAGCCTTGCGCGACCCTATCGATCTTGAAGCGCTCGCACGCTTTACACCCTGACGCGCGTAATCCGATTTTTGCCAAACCGGACTCCAGATGAAACAACTCCTCCTGCTGCGCCATGCCAAATCGAGTTGGGATGACGCTTCACTGGATGATTTCGACCGTCCACTTGCACCACGAGGGTTGAAAGCCGCCCCGCTGATAGGGCAAGAGCTGGTGAAACGTGATTGGATGCCGCAAGCGGCTCTCGTCTCCACGGCAGTGCGCACACGCCAAACGTGGCAACTGGTCACCTCCCAGTGGTCACAAGAGCAATGCGAGGTGGAGTTTTCCGACGATCTCTATGAAGCATCTGACAAGGCTTTTCTTTCCGAAGCGCGGAAAACGAAAGACCGCGTCAACTGCCTGCTGCTACTCGGGCATAACCCCGGACTTGAAATTTTCGCGCAACGCCTGGCGTCTGAAAATTCAAACCCGGAAGTCTTGCGAGCACTGCATGACAAGTTTCCGACATGCGCGCTGGCACGCTTCCAATTTTCCGGCACGTGGCTGAGTTTGTCTTTCAATACCCTTGAATTGACCCATTTCATCAGACCAAGAGATTTGAACTGACCGCAATGGGCGCTACGCCGCCCTCACCCAAACCTTGTTGTCGTGAACAGGCGCGCCTCCATATGGTGCGGGAGCATCGGCACCGGTCAGCACATTGATCCCTTCGCCACGCTCATGAGCACTATTGGGCCATATGCCTTCGGCGATAACCACACCGCGTCGCACACCCTCAAACAACTTTGCATGTAGAACGATTTCGCCACGCATATTGCCGATTTCGACACGCTCACCATCACCCAGGCCCAACGCCGCTGCGTCTTCGGGATGGATCATCAGTTGCGGCCTGCCTTCCCTGGCTTTTGAAACAGGCGTCTCGGTAAAGCTCGAATTGAGGAAGTTGCGCGCAGGCGAAGTCGCCAGACGAAATGGATGCGCCTCGTCCGCGACTTCGATCAGATTGACATGATCGGGAAACTCGGGAAGACGCTGGTAAGGACCAAGCACGCCCATGGATTTCGGTGGGCGATTTGGAGCCGCCTGCCTCGTCCAGTCAGGTCGAAATCGAAACTTCCCATCAGCGTGGCCAAAGCCATTGAGAAAATGCGCATCCTCGAACGCCGGTTGCAAATCTACCCACTTGTCTTGCTTGAACGATGCGAAACTCCCCAACCCTCTTTTACCGAGCATAATGTCGATATGCTGCTGCTCGCTCATGCCAAAGCCCGGCATGTCCCCGACACCAAGACGTTTTGCCAATTCCTCGATGACGAAATGGTTGGTACGCGGCCCCTCCGGCGCTTCGACAAGCTTTGGGCCAAGAACAATGTGCTGGTTGCCACCGCCTTTGTAGATGTCGTCATGTTCGAGAAACATCGTTGCTGGCAGAACCACATCGGCAAGTTTGGCCGTATCGGTCATGAATTGCTCATGCACGCACATAAACAGATCGTCTCGCATCATACCGCGTTTCACCAGACGCTGGTCCGGTGCGACATTGGCGGGGTTGGTGTTCTGGATCAGCAATGCCGTCACTGGCGGTCCGCCATAAAGTGCATCGGCAGCACCGGTCAAAACCGGGCCTATTCGCGAGTGATCGAGATAGCGGATAGCTGGATCGCGAAGCCGCCTTCCCTCCAGCATATCGGTGTTGAGCTTGTAAATGCCGGAGTTCGAGTGGAATGCGCCGCCGCCTTCATATTGCCATGCGCCGGTCACGGCGGCGATACAGGAAGCCGCATGCATATTCACTGAACCGTTGCGCTGGCGCGCAAATCCATAGCCCAGGCGGAAGAACGTGCGCTTTGTGGTGCCTACCAATTGTGCGAAAGCTTCGATCTCGGTCACAGGCAAGCCAGTAATCACCGAAGCCCATTCAGGCGTCCTTGTTTCCAGATGAGCTTCAAGCCCCTTGGGATCGTCCGTGTATTTTTCGAGATAGGCGCGATCAGCCATGCCCTGCTTGAAAAGCACATGCATGACGGCACATGCCAACGCACCATCGGTGCCGGGTTTAACGATCAGGGCGATATCGGCCTGCTTCATCGTCGCATTGTCGTAAACGTCTATGACAACGATCTTCGCGCCGCGTTCCTTGCGCGCCCGGATCGCGTGCGTCATCACGTTGACCTGGGTCGCAACGGCATTGGTTCCCCAGATCACAACGCAGTCGGATTTTGCCATTTCGCGGGGGTCGGCACCGCGCAAGGCACCAGTTCCCATTATCCAGCCGGTCCACGCCAGGTTCGTGCAGATCGAGCCAAAGAAGCCTGAATATTTCTTGGCATGGCGCAATCGCTCGATGCCATCGCGCTGGACCAATCCCATCGTGCCTGCATAGAAATAGGGCCAGACAGTTTGCGAGCCATAACGTTCTTCCGCGGCGATGAATTTCTCGGCGACAAGATCAAGCGCCGCATCCCAACTGGCCTCTTTCCAGTTGCCATCCCCTTTGGCACCAGTGCGCACCAGCGGTTTCAGCAACCGTTCGGGATGATGAATACGTTCAGCGTAGCGCGCAACCTTGGCGCATACCACCCCAGCCGTATAGCTGTTGTCTTTTGCGCCATGAATCCGGCCAATGCGATCCGGGCCGAGAATTTCGACATCGAGCGCACAGGTCGATGGGCAGTCATGTGGACAGGCCGAGTGACCGATAGTTGGCTTGCTATGCTGGTTCATCGCAACAGCTTACAATGTTCTGGCCACCGGGAGTAGGTAAACTATGGTTCTGGCCCACCAAGCTGGAACAACTGCGCAGCGGTGGGAAACGCGCCTATTCGGCGATGCCTTGTTCGTATTGTGCCGACATCTCCAGCCATTTTTCCTCATGCCGGGCGACCTGGCCGGACAGTTCCGTTCGTTCCTTTGCCAGCCGCGTTGCCTTGATCGGGTCTTTTTCATAGAGCGCCGGATCGGCAAGCTCGTCTTCGATGCTATCCATGCGCTTGCGCAAGCGGTCCATCAAGGCTTCGGTAGCCCTTATCTCCTTGGCGATGGGTTCCAGCGCATTGCGCCGCGCGGCGGCTTCGCGCCGCCGTTCGGCCTTCGATGCCTTTTCGGCTTCGCGCCGCTCACGACGATCTCCCGATCCGCCTGTCACCAGCGTCTTGTAATCATCAAGGTCGCCATCATAGGGATGAACTGCGCCATCCTTGACCAACCACAACCGGTCTGCGGTCGCTTCCAGCAAATGCCGATCATGCGAAATCAGGATAACGGCACCCGGAAATTCGTTGAGCGCATGGATCAAGGACTCGCGTGAATCGATGTCGAGATGGTTGGTCGGCTCATCGAAGATGAACAGGTTCGGTCCCTCAAAAGCCGCAAGGCCCATCAGCAGCCGGGCCTTTTCACCACCAGACAAATCCTTGGCGGCGGTGTTCATCTTCTCTGTTGCAAGACCGAATTGCGCAACCCGCCCGCGAACCTTCGATTCAGGTGCTTCCGGCATCAGCCGACGCACATGCTCATAGGCATTTTCCTGCGGCCTGAGATCGTCCAGCTGGTGTTGCGCGAAAATCGCTACTTTCAGCCCCGGCGCAACGGTCATCGTCCCGGTTTCGGCTTTTAGTCGACCGGACAGGAGCTTGGCGAAAGTCGACTTGCCGTTGCCATTGGCGCCAAGCAATGCAATGCGATCATCGGCATCGATGCGCAACGTCATCTTCTTCAATATCGGTTGATGGGGCTGATAACCGACATTGACATCGGAAAGCGCAATGATTGGCGAAGCCACGGTCTTCACCGGTTCGGGAAAGCTGAATGGCCGCACATTCTCATCGACCATCGATGCAATCGGCTTCATCTTTTCCAGCGCCTTGATGCGCGATTGCGCCTGCCTTGCCTTGGAGGCCTTGGCCCGGAAGCGATCGACAAAGGATTGCAGATGTTTGCGCGCAGCCTCCTGCTTGACCCTGCCCTTTTCCTGCAATTCACGCTGTTCGGTGAACTGGCGTTCAAACTGGTCATAGCCACCACGCCAGAACGTCATTTTCTTCTGGTCGAGATGAACGATGGAATTGACAGCGCGATTGAGCAGATCGCGGTCATGCGAGATGAGAAGAACGGTATGGGGGTACTTTGCCACATAATTCTCAAGCCAAAGCGTACCTTCCAGATCGAGATAGTTGGTAGGCTCATCAAGCAGCAAAAGGTCAGGCTCGGCAAACAGGACGGCGGCCAGTGCAACACGCATCCGCCAGCCACCGGAAAATGACGAAGCCGGACGCCGTTGTGCGTCATCGTCAAATCCCAGACCGGCAAGAATGGTGGCGGCGCGCGATTCGGCCGAATGCGCGTCGATATCGGCGAGACGAATATGAATTTCGGCGATCCGATGCGGGTCCGTCGCCGTCTTTTCTTCTTCAAGAAGTGCCGCGCGTTCCTTGTCGGCTTTCAACACGATCTCGATAAGTGGTTCTTCGGTGCCAGGCGCTTCCTGGGCAACCTGACCGATACGCGTGTTCTTCGGCAGGTCGATTGAGCCGGTTTCCGCCGAAATGTCGCCGGTAATCGCCTTGAACAGGGTAGTCTTGCCCGTTCCATTGCGACCCACAAGCCCAGCCTTGACCCCGGCGGGCAATGCCAGCGAGGCGTGGTCGAGAAGCAGGCGGCCTGCTATGCGAAGTGAAAGATCGTTGATTGTAAGCATGTCGGCGCTTTTGCACGGGACGCCCGCGAACCGCAAGCCCCGCAGGGCACTTGCGCCCGCTAATCATGCATATGCGCGTCCCTGTTGCGTGCGCTGGAAATAGATCAGATCAAGCGGCACCGACGGGCGGCCCAACATTGTCAGGATCATGTGGGCATGGCCGCGATGATGCGTCTGGTGATTGAAAAAATGACTGAGCGCCGGTGAAAGCCGTTGCGACACGGTGCGCATGTCAGTCACCGTCATATAGGAAAAGCGGCCAGCCAGCGCTTTTTCACTGAGCCCATCGACCCACTTGGCAATGCGCTCATCTTCCACCTCGCGCGCAACACGCAATGCGGGAAGCGCCTCATGAATGATCGCATCGAGCGTAGCCGGTGAATCACCCTCGCCGGTAAAGCGATTCATCCAGATGCGATCGGCAGTCAATACATGGTTGAGTGTTCCTGTCATCGAACCGAAAAAGGCACCCGTGTTGCGTGTGAGTTCATCCTCGTCGAGATTTGCAGCGGCATCGTAGATACGACTGTTGGCCCATTGATTATAGGCCGCAAACATCATGAAGTGTTTTCTCATCGATTGTCCTATAGTTCCCTGACACTCTGCCAAGATTACCTAACCGCTGGAAAGAAATACGCCAATGACCATTCTTGTCTATGACCTTGTGGGGCGCGATGAAAAGCGTCCATTCAGCCCGCATTGCTGGAAAGCGACAATGGCACTGGCCCATAAGGGGTTGGATTTCAAATGCGTTCCAACACGTTTTGTGGACGTCCCGAAAATCGAGAACGGGATCGCGAAAACCGTTCCAGTTATCCGTGACGGCGACAACGTCATCGTTGATTCCTTCTCAATCGCCACCTATCTCGACGACACCTATCCTGACCGGCCAACCTTGTTTGGCAGTGAAGGCGGCAAGGCAATGGCTCGCTTCATCGAGCGTTGGGCGGTGACACAACTCCACCCTTTTCTGGGCTCTGCGGCCCTCCTGGAGATTTGTCATTCACTAGATGAGGAAAACGAGACTTATTTCCGCACAAGCCGCGAACAACGCTATGGCAAGAATCTTGAAGAAGTAGGCGCAGAACGCGATGTGCATCTGCCGGCATTCCGTAAGAGACTTGATCCGCTTCGCAGCATGCTCGAATTTCAACCATTCATAGGTGGAAGTTCTCCACTTTTTGCCGATTACATTGTTTTCGGCGCTCTGCAGTGGGTGCGCGTATCATCGACTTACGCATTTCTGGACGACGAGGATGCACGCATACGCGACTGGTTTGAGCGATGCCTGGACCTTCACGATGGGCTGGGCCGCAAAACGGCTGCCGCTGCTTAGGGCCTGTTGAATATCGCCGTACGGGCTGCGCCGCGGTGAAAATGAGCCCAGTTCTAGAAGTGAGAAGGAAGGACATGCAGGGCATATTCGACGACGAGCGACGCAGAAATGGCTCATTTGCACGCGGCCCCTTTGGGGTTGGGTTGAAATCGCTCCTGAATACGTCAGAAATGCTCGAAAGTGGCCCACACTTCCTTGCGCTTTCCTCCTGTTCAGCAACGATTTCAGCGCCAACGCAGCCTCGTGCGCTGATATTCAACAGGCCCTAAAGCGCCACCGTCGTTCCATCCCCTTGGCAAGGGTTCGCGCGGCTTGTATAGAGCCGCCACCAACCAATTCCCCTATCTCAGAAGGACGACCTTATGGCGCTCGAACGCACTTTTTCGATGATCAAGCCCGACGCAACCCGGCGCAACCTGACAGGTGCCATCACCAAGATGCTGGAAGACGCAGGCTTGCGCGTTGTTGCATCAAGACGTGTGTGGATGAGCCGCCGTGAAGCAGAGGGCTTTTATGCCGTCCATAAAGAGCGCCCCTTCTTCGGCGAACTCGTCGAATTCATGTCTTCGGCACCAACGATCGTGCAGGTTCTGGAAGGTGAAAATGCAATTGCCAGGAACCGCGAAGTGATGGGAGCAACAAACCCAGCCGACGCCGCCGACGGCACCATCCGCAAGGTTCATGCCCTGTCGATTGGCGAAAACTCGGTGCATGGCTCCGACGCGCCGGAAACGGCAGCGGAAGAAATCAGATATTGGTTCTCCGCTACCGAAGTAGTCGGATAATCAGCTAAAACATACTCAGGAATGAACAAAACCCGGGGCATACGCCTCGGGTTTTGTCTTTCGGAACACGGCCTTGGGTCAATCGCCACCCGAACAAGATCAGGCGAAGAGGAACCTGTCAGGCTTTCATCAGAAGAATTGTTTTTAAGCCACCTGAGGTCAAATCCACCGGGTGATGATCGGTGGTGAAAAACCAGATCTCGTCATCCACCGTTATGCGAGCTTGCAGCGTATAGGTCATACGCGGCTGGATCAGTGATGGGTCAAACTTGATCGCAAATTGGACAGGAACCTGCCCCATCTGCTCAATCTTCTGTGTTCCCAAAACAGTCGCAGGCGCATCGCTTTGGGAAATATCGACAAGTTGAACGGTGAGCACCGCATTTTGCGGCAAGGCTATGCGCTCACGATAGACAACCTCGCCGTTCAGAACACGATCAGCGGCAACGGAAGAGTTCGGCGTCGCAATTGCGCCCGCCATCATGGGCACAAACCCGAAGATGAATAATTCAGCGACCTTGTCCAGCATGTCCTACCTCATTTGCAGGACCGACAATGGATGGGGTAAATGAGGAAAATAAATGGCTGCTATAAGGTAATATTCGGAATCCAGAAGAAACAGAGCCGGATTGGCGTCACCGTTTCCAGCGGGCCGCTGCTGCCTCATCAGCGTCCTTTGCTTCAACCCAGCCGCCCTGAGAGCCATCAGCCTGAGATTCTTTTTTCCAAAACGGTGCTCTGGATTTCAAATAATCCATCAGGAAATTCGCCGCATCGAATGCCGCAGCCCGGTGCGATGACGTCGCAATCACCAGGACAATCTGAGCCCCCGGAGCAAGCTTGCCGGTGCGGTGTATGGCCGTAAGGCCCAGGAGAGGCCATCGTTCGGCCGCTTGCTCCGCGATACGGCGGATTTCGGCTTCAGCCATACCCGGATAGTGTTCGAGTTCAAGCGCGGCCAGCTTTCCCGCTTCGTCGCGGCATAACCCTGTAAACGTAACGACGGCACCGATATCGGTTCGGCCAGCCGTCAGTTCCGCGACCTCGGCCCCAACATCGAAATCTTCCGTCTGGATACGGATTTTGGGAACAATCGAGACGGGAGCCAACTCAACCCCCGTCATGGGCGGGAAAAGTGCGATCTCGCGAGGGGTGCCAATCTTTTCGCCATGCTCGACATGCTCCTGATCGAGCGCCACCCTGATGACATCAGGATATTGCAGCGCATTTTCATATTCTTCGCCGCGCGTTTGCAGCCACACCAGGAGATCGGCGACCGTTTCAACAGAGGAAGGCAACGTCACGTCTTCCTCCGATTTGCCGATCCTTTCACGCACCCAGGCGAAATAGATGAGTTTCATCGTCCTACTCGTCAATGATGTGCTTCAGACCGGCGCGGAAATAATCATAGCCGGTATAGAGCGTAACGATTGCAGCCACCCACAAAAGCACCAAGCCGGTCTGGCTTGTGTAAGGGAAGATCTTGTCACCAGCAGGTCCGGCAAGAAGAAAACCGATCGAAACCATCTGGATGGTTGTTTTCCACTTGGCCAATTGCGTCACCGGCACGCTGACCTTAAGCGCGGCAAGATATTCGCGCAGGCCCGAAACCAGAATTTCGCGACACAAGATGATGATTGCAGCCCACAGCGACCAGCCAGCAATTCCCCCGCGCCAATCAGTATCGGCAGCAAGCAACAACAGGCAGGTCGCCACCAGCAACTTATCGGCGATCGGGTCGAGCATCTTGCCGATGTTCGATGTCTGCTTCCACGCGCGTGCCAGATAGCCGTCCAGATAGTCCGTCAAGCTGGCAATGATGAAAATCGCCAGCGCAGACCAGCGGGCGAAGTCACTGGATTTCAAATGACCTTCCAGAAAAAAACACAGAACAACCAGCGGCACCGCGACAATTCGGGCGTAGGTGAGCAAGTTCGGCAGGTTGAAAGCGCGTTTGGCCATGGGATACAGACTCTTTTTGCTTGGATACTTCAAGCAGAAGGCGACGTGAGGGGTCAACAGGCTAAAATCGTCTGGCCACCAATATGGGCTGTAATGCGTCAACTCTCATGAAAATGATCGTAAACCAGCTTCGCCACACGCTCCGAAATGCCCTCAACCGTCCTCAAATCTTCGATTGCCGCACCACTAACCGCCTTGGCTGTGCCAAAGTGTAGCAATAACGCCCGCTTTCGTCCGGGACCAATACCGCTGATTTCGTCGAGCGGGTTCTTCACCATGTCCTTCTTGCGGCGGGCGCGGTGCGAACCAATGGCAAAACGATGCGCCTCGTCACGAAGTCTCTGCACGAAATACAAAACGGGATCACGTACCGGCAGCGTAAAATTCCCTCTTCCCTTGACGAAGAACCGCTCTCGCCCAGCTTCCCGATCCTGCCCCTTGGCAACGCCAATTGCGACAACGCGATCCTCGACACCCATTTCGGTGAGAATTTTTCGCACGGCAGACATCTGCCCCTGTCCGCCATCAATCAGGATGACATCCGGCCACGCCGGAAATTCGGATGGCATGGGGTCGTCGTCGGTCTCCCCGTCGGGTCCGCTTTCCTGAGCATCGCCGTGGTCTTTCAAAAGCCTTGAGAATCGACGCTGCATGACCTCGCGCATCATGCCGAAATCGTCACCGGGTGTAATATCGGTCGAGCGAATATTGAATTTGCGATACTGATTTTTGACGAACCCTTCAGGTCCGGCAACGATCATGGCACCGACTGCGTTCGTACCCATAATGTGGGAATTGTCGTAAACCTCGACCCGCACCGGCGGCTTCGCCAGTCCAAAGGTCTCGGCAAACCCCGCCAGCAACCTCGTCTGGGTCGATGTCTCCGCCAAACGCCGCCCCAATGCCTCGCGCGCATTTTGCACTGCATTGTCTGTCAGTTCTTTCTTGTCGCCCCGTCGCGGCACACTGATCGTCACCTTGCGTCCGGCACGACTTGTCAGAGCCTCTCCCAACAAATCCTGATCCTCGACGCAATGCGATAACAGGATTGTGCGAGGAACCGGCTTGTCATCATAAAACTGTGCCAGAAATGAACCCAGCACCTCCGCCGCTTCGAGAGCCGGATCCGCCTTGGGAAAATAGGCGCGATTGCCCCAGTTCTGACCGGTTCGAAAGAAAAACACCTGGATGCAGATCTGACCGCCTTCCTGATGAATGGCAAAAATATCGGCTTCGTCCACCGATTGGGAATTTATGCCTTGATGGCCTTGCACATGCGCCAAGGCCGAAAGGCGGTCGCGATAGATCGCGGCACGCTCGAAATCGAGGTCCTCGGCAGCCGCCTGCATAGCAGACGAAATCTCTGCCTTTACCTTGCGGCTGCGACCCGACAGAAATGCCTTCGCCTCATCCACCAGCGCCGCATAGTCACTATGCGAGATTTCGCCGGTACAGGGCGCGGCACATCGCTTGATCTGGAACAGAAGACACGGACGCGTGCGATTTGCAAAAAACGAGTCGGTACAATTGCGCAAAAGAAAGGCGCGTTGCAGCGAATTTATGGTTTCGGTCACCGCCCGCGCCGATGCAAAAGGGCCGAAATAATTACCCTTACCAGAGCGTGCGCCGCGATGTTTATAAAGACCCGGAGACGCGTGGTCATCGGTGATGAGAATATAGGGAAACGACTTGTCGTCGCGCATCAATACATTGAAACGTGGCCGCAACCGCTTGATAAGGTTCGCTTCCAGAAGGAGCGCTTCGGTTTCGGTACGGGTCACGACGAATTCCATCGTCGCCGTTTCTCGAACCATGCGGCCAATTCGAAACGTGTGGAAACGCCCTTGCGCATACTGCGTGACACGCTTCTTCAGACTGCGCGCCTTGCCAACGTAGAGAACATCGCCAGCGGCATTCATCATCCGGTAAACGCCGGGTGCATTGGGCAGGCGTTTGACCAGCGTCTGGATGACCTCGGCACCGATCATCCCATCTGTGTCACCTTTTTGCGGTGTCCAGTCGATAGCGGTAAAAGACACGTTCGCAGCCACAGGCACGCCACTTTCAACGCCCATTCCATCCTCGGTCACGACTTCGGGAAGATCGTCGCCGGGAACGTTATTGCCTGCTTTGCTGTGCGCCACTTTGGTGTTCATTCTCCAATGCCAATGACGTCTGGTGTTTCCCAGGCCAGATGTTGACCGCCATCCAATGCGATCATCTGGCCGGTTACCGAGCGCGCTTGCCATAAATAGCGGATCGTCGCACCAAACTCGTCAAGTTCCGGCCCCTGCCTCAACAGCAGCCCTTCAGTTTGATTCAGGAAATCCTGATCGCTTTGACGCTTGCTCTTGAATGTCGGACCAGGGCCAATTGCATTGACCCGGATATGTGGAGCAAGTGCCTGAGCCATTGTCTGTGTTGCCGACCACAGCGTCGATTTCGACAATGTGTAAGAGAAAAACCGCGGCGAAGGGCGCCATACGCGCTGGTCGACAATGTTGACAACCAGGCCGCGTTGATCGGCGGGAAGTGCTTTTGCAAAGGTCTGCGTCAAGATCACCGGTGCCTTCACATGAATGGCAAAATGGTCGTCCCACCTGGCCCAATCGAGATCAAGCGCCGAATCGGCTTCAAAAACCGAGGCATTGTTGACAAGCAGCGAGAACCGGTCCGAATTCGTCTTGCACACGGCCAATCAATGCGGTTGTCGCGACCATATCCGTCAGGTCCGCCGAAACGGCAATTGCGCGCCCACCCTGATCGTTGATGCTTGACGCCAGTTCACGCGCGGCATCGAGCGACTTGTTGCAGTGAATGGCAACCGAAAAGCCATGCGCGGCAAGGTCTTCGACAATGGCTCGTCCAATCCGCTTCGCCCCACCCGTTACCAGAACTGTGCCGGTGCCCTGCATCATTTATCTTCCTGTCCCGAGTTAACCCGGTTCGCCTTTTGCCAACCATCCATCTGGTCCTGCGTATTTAGATGCATTCACCTGCTATTCGTTCCTGAGGCAACATTGTGGCGAGATCAGCCCCACAGCTTCCCGTTTGTCTCGGTACAAGCCGTTGGAAGAGGCTATATAGGCGGGCCAAGCCCTTGCTCCAAGCCCACTACAGCCAAACACGCTCAACGCTACTGACATCTGTGTTGCAACGATGCAACGCCTATGTTCAGCCGCATTTGTGACAGGGAATGACCCAACTTCAAATTCGCTTCGGCCTCATTTGCCCACCAAATTCCGGAACCTATGAGCGACGTATTTGTTTTCCTCCCACGGCAAACACGTCTTTCACACCAAGCAAGCCTGAGTGAGTGGCTTAAGGAGTTAGAACAATGACTACCAATCTCAAATTTGCTCGTCCAGCTGCGGTAGCTATCGGGCTTTTCGCTTTTGCCACCGCGGTTCCAGCATTCGCCGCAGACGCAGTTATGGATGTGGCACCGGCACCTGCGCCGATTGCTGAACTTCCGGTTGCCTCGTGGGCTGGCCCATACGCCGGTCTGAATATCGGTTACGGCTTCAGCGGCCGCACCGAAGAGCCCGGCAATACGGTCAATACTGACGGTTTCCTGGGCGGCGCATTCGCCGGCTATAACTACCAGATGGAAAATTTCGTCATCGGTGGTGAAGGTGAGATCGGCTACAATGGCGTCAAGGGCAGCAATGCCGGCACGTCATCCAAGGGCGGTTTTGAAGGCTCCCTGCGTGCCCGTCTCGGCTACGTAGTCAGCCCGGACATCCTGCTCTATGGTACCGGTGGTGGTGCTGCCCAGCGCCTGAAAGTTACCCAAGGCGGCGTTAGCGACAGCAATACCATGCTCGGCTGGACCGCCGGCGTTGGTACCGACATCAAGCTGACCGACAATGTCTTTGGCCGTGTCGAATATCGCTACACCGACTATGGTAGCGACAACTTCACGACAGGTGCCGGAACGCGTAGCGTTAGTTCGCGCGACAACCGCGTCACCTTCGGCGTCGGCATGAAGTTCTGATCCGACGTCAAAGTCGCAAACATGAAAAGCCGGGCTAACAAGCCCGGCTTTTTTTGTTGTCGCCCTCAGGAGGGAATGTAAGCGTTCAATTCGGGAAATTTTGCATCGAACCGCGCCGCCCAGCGCGTCAACCGGCCACGCCCGCGCTCCCACTTGCCGGGAAATCGCAATGCCAGATAACCAAGGGTTGCACGCAAGGCGATCTGACCAGCCGTAATCTTTTTGGGCAATTTGGGTGGATTGGCATTCAGATAGTCAAGCGAGCGGACAATCTTGCCCCATTGTTTGTCGATCCAGTCTTGGGAAACCATTTCTTCAGGTCGTGAACGCCGTTCATAAACCACTGACAATGCGCAATCGCAGATACCGTCAGCCAATGCTTCAAGAACTTCCGCCTCAAGTCGCTTGTCGGGATTACGCGGGAACAGAACATTCTTCGACTGGCGGTTCAGGTACTGTGTAATCGCGCGGCTGTCATAGATTGCGCGCCCGTCATCAAGAAGAAGCGTCGGAATTTTGCCAAGTGGGTTGGCTCCAATCAGCGATACCGGCGCATCATCGGTTTTCGTCGGGACCGCTTCAATGTCAAGACCGGCATAGACAACCGCCATGCGAACTTTGGCGCTGTAGGGAGAAGCGGAAGCATAAAGTAATTTCAGCATATTCGTTTCCTGTTTGACGGCTGCACCTGCGTCAGCGGCAAACAAGAAGTAACGGCCAGCCACAAAAATGCAATCCGCTACAGGAAATCGGTGCGTTCGCTACAAAACGACCATTCTAACGCTTTTGACAGATCACCGCAGAACGCGGCAACTTCCGTTATATACCTTCCAGCGGTCGAAGCCCGATACGCAGAATTCGACATTATCGCCGAGCGACGCAAACCCCTGACCTTCCTCGATCAGGTACCAGATCTCACGGTCGCGCCCATCCGACAACGCCACCGTTGCACCGCAATAATGGCGCGCGATCTGCCAATTTTCACTTGCCGGTTCACTGCGATGCAGATGAATGCGTTGAAAATCAGCAATCTGCACATCTGGCAGATTGGGCACATTGTGCACCTGATAGTTGAAGCGATGCGTGATTTTGCTCAAGACCGCCGGCGTGCTGCAAACACTCGCATCACCATCATCGACATAAGTCGAAAGATCGGCAGCGTAAACGACGCCCGCACCGGCACCCCACGCACAAATGCTGAAAAGAACTGCGAAAGTGGAACTGTTATAACGAGTCATTTCGACCTCTTCTAGCAAATTTGCCGCACTTTGAGGACTTCGGCCAGTGCGGTCAAGCACCTTGATTGTCTTGCGACAGCCACGCGACACTCCACGGTGCTGCTTGATCGACCGCAAGCAGGCGATGCAACACTGGGAAAAGGGATTGCAACTCTCCCGCCAGCGTGAACGGTGGATTGACAACAATCATCCCGGTTCCATCAAGCCGAGGTTCGCCTGAACCAAGCCTGACCTCGAAAGAGATGTCGAGCACTTTGGCAATACCAGTTTGGGCAAGCATTCGCCTGAACTCGGCGACAGCCGCGCGATCCTTGATCGGATACCAAAGCGCGTACATGCCACCCGGCCAGCGTTGATATGCTTTTCGCAACCCCTCCAAAAGACGATTGAACTCGCCGTCCTCTTCAAAAGGCGGGTCCACGAGCACCAACCCACGCTTTTCTTTGGGCGGTAAATGTGCGCCAAGCGCCAGCCAGCCGTCGAGCTTGATAACTCGCGTCTGGAAATCCCCCTCAAACGCCGTTTTCAGGCGCTTGGCATCTTGCGGATGCAATTCTATGGCGGAAAGACGATCCTGAATGCGCAGCAGATGGCGCACAATCATCGGTGAACCCGGATATTTTCTTAAGCTTGCACTTTGATTGACCGCCCGAACCGCATCCAGATATGGCGCGACCATACCTGCTACGTCTTCATTGTCCTGACTGGCCATCAGCTTTGCTATGCCGCCGCGCCATTCGCCGGTCTTGTCCGCTTCTGTCGAAGCCAGATCATAGACACCCGCACCGGCATGCGTGTCGATAACCCGAAACGCCTTGTCCTTCTGCTTGAGGTATTCGATCAGCCGCGACAGAACGATGTGTTTGACAACATCGGCAAAACTTCCGGCATGATAGGCGTGACGATAGTTCATTCTGGCGCGCCATGTTTGGAGGACAAGACCCGGTTATCCAGTGTCACCGCCCCTGCCCCAGCGTGTTGGAGGTGGTTGTGAGTTCGGATTTTCCTGCCGGCCGACTTTACGTTTCCTGAATGCCAGAACCAGTCCGATAAAGCCAACAGCCATGAGGGAGATGCCTATTGGTTGAAGGCGCTTATCCACTTCTGCGCTGCCTGAACGAAGGACCAGATCCACTTTGCTGATCAGAATGTTCTCCGCATCGCCGCGACCAACAACAAAATGGTAGCTGCCATCGCTGACGGTTTGAATCAAGCCGCCATCGTCGCGGAAAATCCTGGCGGACACTTGCGGGCTTTGCTCGCGCGGTACCGGATTACCTTTGAAGTTCAATGCCCTGGCAAGGATCGTCTTGCCAGCATGGGAGGCCGTAACGGTAAGTACGGTATGGTCGGACGAGATGATCTGATCTGCATTCGTTGTCAGATCAACAAGCACACGCACCGGTGTATCGCCTGCCTTCAGTTGTATATCGACCGGTATGAAGGTTTTCCCCTCATAAACAGGCCAGCTACCGATCTCATGACCCGAGAAATTGGTTACAGCCCAAGGATAGACCACACCAACGCCAGCCCCGGCGAGCAAAATCAGCAAGAACAACAGACGCATCAATCGGTTCCCGTAATCCACCCGCAACGCGACAATCGACAGGTCAAGCCTTGCGCTCCCAGCGCCGATCATCCGTCTGTTGCCAGTAAGTGACGCTGTGACCGCAAGCTTTCATGGTCTTCCAGTGTCCTCGCGCCGCCTCAACCTGATCCGTATCATGCCCATCGAACAGGAAAACGGCCCGCTCATAACCCTCAAGGTCAGGCGGCGATGCTCCATCGACCAGAAAGCGGATGTTTGCACTATTGTCATTGTCCGTGTCGGTGGTCAGCAAGATCGGCTGTTCGCTGGCAAACGCATCCTTATCCGTTGCATGGGCAAGAAATGAATCGTCGCGGAATGTCCATAATTGCTGGTTCAACGCATCGCGCCGTTCTTCCGAGCCAGTTTGAACCAGTGCACGCCACCCGCGTGCAACGCTCCGCTCCAGCAGACCGGGAAGCGCGTCTTCCAGGGTTGATTCAGTCATATGATAGAACAGGATTTCAGTCATTTCCCGGCAAGCAGTTTTTAAATTTCCTAACCTTCATAGTGATCGCGCACCAGGCGGTCGAGCAGTCTTACACCGAATCCCGACGCCCATGAACGATTGATATCGCTTGAAGGAGCACCTATCGCGGTTCCGGCAATGTCCAGATGCGCCCACGGCGTGTCTTTTACAAACCGTTTCAAGAACTGGGCTGCGGTGATGGCCCCGCCATAGCGTCCCCCGATATTCTTCATATCTGCATTTTTCGAATCGATCAGCCTGTCATATTCAGGCCCAAGCGGCATGCGCCATAGCTTCTCCTGTGTGGCCAACCCGGCGCCGGTCAACCGTGCCGCCAACTCGTCATTGTTGGAAAACAACCCCGCATGGTGCTGTCCCAGTGCAACCATGATGGCCCCGGTTAGGGTCGCCAGATTGATCATCAGGCTCGGTTGAAAACGCTCATTGCAATACCAAAGGGCATCGGCCAGAACGAGCCTGCCTTCCGCATCGGTATTGAGAACCTCGATGGTCTGGCCAGACATTGACGTGACAATGTCGCCGGGTCGTTGCGCAAGGCCATCGACAGCATTTTCGACGAGACCGATAATACCGACGACATTGGCCTTCGCTTTTCGTGAAGCCAGGGCATGCATCAGCCCGGTAACGGCTGCCGCACCACCCATATCGCCTTTCATTTCCTCCATGCCTGATGGCGATTTCATCGAATTGCCGCCAGTGTCGAAAGTAACTCCCTTGCCAATGAACGCGACTGGCTTGTCGTCTTTTTTGCCGCCATTCCACTGCATGACAGCCAAGCGCGCGCCCCGCGGCGATCCTTGGGCAACGCCAAGCAAAGAGCCCATTCCAAGCTTCTTGAGTTCTTTCTCCGCCAAAATTTCGACATTTACACCAAGTGATTCGAGATCCTTGGCGCGCGCCGCGAACTCTACCGGGCCAAGCACATTGGCGGGTTCGTTGACGAGATCACGAGCAAGAAGGACACCATCAACAACAGCCCGCACTGCGATAAACGCCTTCTTTGCTGTCGCAGCATTGGCGCAAAGGATAGTTGCCTTGCAAGGCTTGCGCTTGGCGGCTTTGTCATCGCTCGCCTTGGAAGTCTTGTATTTGTCGAACGAATAGCTTCTCAGCAACAGGCCCGCTGCGAGATTGGCAGCATCTGCCCCATTTACCGTGTAGTCGGGCAGATCAAGCACAATTGTTGCATCATCAGTTTTTTGCAACAGGCCCGCAATTTTGCCTCCAAGTTTCAGCCATGCGTACTCGTCCAATTCCGCCACCTTGCCGACGCCGATCGCTACCAGCCGTTCCAAAGACGTTTCTTGCGGTGCCAGCACTTCTACGCAAGAGCCGAAT
Organism: Mesorhizobium sp. G2-6-1; assembly: GCF_055809095.1. Lineage (NCBI taxonomy): Bacteria > Pseudomonadati > Pseudomonadota > Alphaproteobacteria > Hyphomicrobiales > Phyllobacteriaceae > Mesorhizobium > Mesorhizobium sp. G2-6-1. The sequence goes on along the minus strand of NZ_CM147896.1, from coordinate 3,336,430 downwards.
TTGCCGGTAAAACCAGCGGCAGGAGACGCGCGTCCAAGAGACTTTGCTGGATCGCAATTCAAACAAGCCTCACCAAAATCTGCGTCTTCAGCTATCAGCAGATAAACGCTCCCCTTTTTGGGTGCGCTAAACCGGGCGAAGGAGACGGATGATATCAAAGTCATGAAATCCTGCTTTCGGATGAACTGCGTGAAATACGACATTTCGTCGTTTAATTGCCAATGGCAATGGTATCGAGCTTATCTGTTGTAACTGCAATTACGATTTATTCCCGGACGATTGGTCGCGCCTTGCCACCCGTTTTTGTCGCAAGCATTGATTAACCATGGTACTTGGTGCTTTTTTATCCATTCATGCAGGACACTGCAAAGGTGAAAGAGCGATCCCGGACGGGACCAAAGATCCACACCTGTTGTGCATGCGCCGCCGGGCAGATAATTTGCCCGGAGTCGCTAAACCGGCTGAATCCAACCGAGATTCCGTTTGAATGAAAGTCGTTGAACGCTACATATTGCGGCGCGCGCTCCTGCTGTTCCTGGGAGCGCTGATTTGGACATTGACCATTGTCTGGACGACGCAGGTGCTTGCCCGCATTGATCTGGTGACAGACAGCGGCCAGTCGGCATTCACGTTCTTCGAGGTCGCCACCCTCATCATCCCGACGATCATCCCCATTGTCATCCCCTTCGCGGTAGCAGGAGCGGTTGCCCAAACATTGAGCGCCATGAATGCCGATTCCGAACTTGTGGTTGTCAGTGCGGCCGGTGCCTCCAGATGGACGGTGGCAAAACCGGTGCTTCTGCTGGCTCTTGCGGCAAGCATTTTCTGTTTTGCGGTACAAAATGGCGTTGAGCCATATGCGCGTCAGCGCAATCGCGACCTCATTGCAAATTCCCGGGCGGATTTCCTGTCACTCATTGTCCAGGAGGGCACGTTCCGCAAAATCGAGGATGGTTTGTTCGTGCAGGTCGGCGAACGTCTACCCGGCAATCAGCTTGGCGGAATTTTCGTTGCCGATTCACGCCAGGAAGGCGTTGACCTCATTTACTACGCAAAGACTGGCGCGGTCGTGGATCAAGACGGCGAAAAGGCCTTGGTGATGCATGATGGCGTCGTCCATCGCAAATCCCTCAAAGGTGACGTATCAGTCGTGCGTTTCACCTCTTACGCGTTCGATTTGTCCGCATTCAACGCCGAGGACACCGGAAACTTCCGGCTTCCAAAGGACCAGACCACCCAATATCTACTTCACCCCGACCCGAACGACTCGGTTTTCAACAACACCCCTGGATCGTTTCGCACCGAACTCAACAAACGTTTTTCGGAATGGATGTTTCCCCTGGCCTTCGCTCTGATTGCTCTGGCAGTGGCCGGAGACGCCCGTTCCCACCGCGAAGGCCGTATCCATCCTTTGATTACGACGATCTCCATCGCCCTTCTTGTGCGCTGGGTGGCCTTTTTCGTGGAAGGCCAGTCGAGAACGCAACCAATATATGGCTATGTGACATTTGCCATTCCCATTATCACCGCGCTCGTCAGCTTGTGGTTTATCAAGACCTTTCGCCCGATGGAGTTGCCTGTCGGCTGGGCTGATGGCGTTTTCGCACTTTATTGGCGCATCAGGAAAAAGCTGGCCGCCTTTGGGCTACGCGCGGCAAGTTCGAACACAAGCAGGGGGGACACGTGATGGGCTGGACCCTTCGCCGCTACTTCCTCTTTCGCTATGCCGCGATCACCACATGGTTCTTCCTTGGCATTTTCGCGTTGGTTTTCCTGATCGACCTTACTGAACTGGTCAGCCGCACCGCACGCCTGCCAGGATTCACCTATCAGACAGGCATCGCCATATCGGCCTTGCGCGTGCCGATGATTGTCTTGCAAACTATGCCATTTGTCGGTCTGTTTTCAGCCATGACGACGCTGGTCTCGCTCAATCGCAAATATGAGCTTGTCATCGCCCGTTCAGCTGGCATCTCCGCATGGCAATTTCTCTTGCCGGTCTGCACTGGCGCGCTGTTGTTCGGCATGCTGGCCGTCGGAGTTCTCAATCCGTTGGCCGCCTATGGTTACTCACGCTCCGAACAGGTCGAAAGCCTGCTTCGATCAGGCAAATCCAATACGGTTTCAGCCGCATCCGCTCCCTGGATTCGTCAGAAAACCAAATCTGGAGATACGATTATCGGCGCACGCGCCATTCTCAATCAGGGCCTTGAGATGTCGGATGCGGCCTTCTTTCAACTTGATGCGAACGGCAACATCGTTGAACGCAAAGACGCGCGCCATGTGTACCTGCGTGACGGTTACTGGGACCTTCGCGACGTCAGCATCCTGTCCAGCGATGGAACGAAGCAGACCAAAGCCACCGACCGCGTGCCGACGGACCTCAAACCCGAATTTGTGCAGGAACGGCTCGCACGGCCTGAAACCATCCCGTTTTACGACCTTCCAGCCAAGATCAAGATTGCCCGTTCTTTTGGTCTGAGTGCCAACGCCTTTGCCATGCAATTCGATTCGTTGGTGGCGCTACCTTTCCTGCTGGTTGCAATGACATTGATTGCCGCAACGGTATCAATGCGTTTTGCAAGAATGGGACAGTCGGCAACTATGATTCTGGGTGGCGTTGTTGCCGGCTTTCTGCTTTATGTCGTATCGGTTCTCGTCAAAGCGTTTGGCGTGGCCGGATTCGTGCCGACTATAGTCGCGGCATGGTTCCCGGTTGTTGTGGCAATGTTTTTTGGGGTAACATTCCTGCTTTACAAGGAAGATGGCTAGTGAGGGGGCGGTTTTGCAGCATAGTCGACCGACCCGTTTGGCACTCCTTTGTGGGGTGAGCGGTTTGGCGTGTCTTCTCGCCTACGGCATGTCGGTTGCGCCTTCTGTGGCGCAAACAATCCAGGATATTGCGCCAAATGTGCCTTCCGGCTCGCAAATGCTGCTGGAATCGGACACGCTCGTCTATGACAACGACAAACAGACAGTCACGGCCGTCGGAGGCGTGCAGATCGAATATGCCGGTACGCGCCTCGTTGCGCAGCGCGTCGAATATGATCGCAAGACCCAGCGTCTCGTTGCAAGTGGCAATGTCCAGATCGTTCAAAGTGATGGCACTAAGATAAACTCTGAACATGTTGATATTACTGATGATTTTGCCGATGGCTTCATCAATGCATTGCGCGTCGAGACTATCGACAAAACATATTTCGCGGCTGAAAGCGCCGAACGCATGGGCGGCGTCCTGACGACATTCCATAATGGTGTCTACACGGCTTGCGAACCTTGTGAGGACAAACCCGATTCAGCGCCGATCTGGCGCATCAAGGCCCGCAAGATCATCTGGAATGGCCAGAAGAAAACTGTTCGCTTCCAGAATTCGAACTTTGAGTTCTTCGGCTTCCCGATTGCCTATCTGCCGGTCTTTGAGATTGCCGACCCGACGGTGAAACGCAAAAGCGGCTTCCTGTTCCCCAACATCAACTACAACACTAGGCTTGGTGTAAGCGCAGGAATTCCTTACTATTTCGCGCTGTCCCCAACTTACGATCTCACGGCCAAGGCAACCTATTACAGCAAGCAGGGTTTCCTTGGAGAGGCAGAATGGCGCCAGCGTTTCAACAATGGCGAATACAATTTCAAGATTGCCGGCATCAACCAGAAGCAACCTGAAGCATTCGTTGCGGGTACCGTTGATAGCGGTCCTGCCGGTGATCCGACAAAATTTCGCGGTATGATGGGGACCAAGGGCCATTTCGCCATCAATTCCCGGTGGAATTTCGGCTGGGAAGCGCTGCTGCAAACGGACAAGAATTTCGCCTATACCTACGCCATTGACGGTTTCAAGCCATATATTCACAGATCCGAGATTTACCTGACCGGTTTGAATGGTCGAAACTATTTCGATCTGCGCGCGATGCATTTCGAAGTGCAGGAAAACGCGCCCAACACCTCGGCATCTACCCGCAACGGCATTCAACCCTGGGTGCTTCCCTCCCTCGACTACGCTTATATTCCTGATGCGCCTCTGGGCGGCGGGCAATTGTCGTTCAATGTCAATGCAAGAGCGATCCACCGCAGCGAAATTGACCAGGCTTTCATTGGAGGAAAAGTCCATCGTGTGCGCGGCATCGAAGGGCAAACCGGGCGCTTGACGGGTGAAGTCGAGTGGAAACGATCATTCGTAACCGATAGCGGCATGGTGATTACGCCGCTTTTGGCTTTTCAGGCAGATGGCAGCTATGTCAACGCCTCCGCAGCGTCACTCACGGCTGTCAACGCCATGGCCACCAATGTCGGCTCGACACCGGATATGCGAACCTCTTTCTTCCGCGGCATGGCGACGGCCGGGCTGGAATGGCGCTGGCCGATCCTTTTTCCAATGTCGGCTCGTCGCATGTTCTGGAACCAACAGCCCAATTGTTCATGCGCCCCAATGAAAGTTATGTCGGCGGCCTTGCCGTTCCAAACGAGGATGCTCAAAGCTTTGTGTTCGACGCCTCGACCTTGTTCGAACGTGACAAATTTTCCGGATATGACCGTATCGAAGGTGGCACCCGTGCAAATATCGGCGTTCGTTACTCCGGCAGCTATGACAATGGCTGGACGACAAACGCCTTGTTTGGCCAATCCTATCAACTTGGCGGGCGCAACTCGTTTGCGTCTTCGGATCTGGTCAATGTAGGCGCGAATTCCGGACTGGACACCAATAAATCCGATTACGTGGGACTGGTCGGCCTTGCCAACCCCACTGGTTTCTCGGCCTCACTGAGCGGGCGCTTCGACGAGCAGACATTTGATGTTCGCCGCACGGAGGTGAAGCTTGGCTATAGCGGCCAGCCCTTCTCGGTTTCCGCGCGATACGCATTCATCGAAAAACAACCCTCTTACGGATTTGAAAAAGACCGGCATGAAGTGTCGTTGAGCGGTTCAGCGCGTTTGAACGAAAATTGGCGACTATTCGGATCGGGCACCTACGATCTGGAAACCAACGTACTCGTTTCAGATGGCATAGGGTTTGGCTATGCCGACGAGTGCTTTACCTATCTCATGACATTTTCCGAGTCTCGCAGTACGGCAACGAGAGAAGTTACGCAGAATGTAGGGTTCAATATTTCGTTCCGTACGCTCGGCGATTTTGGCTCAGCCACAAGTAATTTCACACAGTGAGACCTGATGTGAGTAGACACGCTTTCGCCTCATAAGGCTGGCATGGACAAGTGACATTCGGTCCATGGACATGAACAAAGAAAAACCGGGACGCATTCAATGAGGAAATTGATCCTTTCCGCGAGCTTTGCTCTATTATTCGCCGTAACATTGCTCGGCGCTGCGGTAATGGCACCACCGGCAATGGCCAACCAGATCAAATACATTGTCAACAATGTACCGATCACCAGCGGCGACATCAAACATCGTGCAGCGTTTCTGCGCCTTCAACGCAGAAAGGGTGACGCCGCCAATGACATGATTGAACAGACGCTGCGCCTTGAGGAAGCCAAGCGGTTGGGCATCCGTATAAGTGACAAGCAGGTTTCCGACGCCTATGCGCGCTTTGCCTCGACCAACAAGATGAAGCTTCGCCAGCTTGACGGAATCATGGCACAATCGGGCGTAACCAAGCAGCATTTCAAGGAATTCATTCGCACGCAAATGGCGTGGAACCAGGCGCTCAGCGCGCGCTATCGCTCCGAACAAGGCGGCGGCGGCATGAGCGAACAGGACGTTGTGCGCCGCATGCTGGACAATGGTGGCAACAAACCGACCGCCACTGAATACATGCTTCAGCAAGTCATATTCGTCGTTCCAGCGAAGGAGCGAAATGCCATTTTGAGCAAGCGCAAGCGTGAAGCGCAAGCTATGCGTGGCCGCTTCAATGGCTGTGATACGACTCATGATTTCGCCAAAGGTCTGATTGACGTGACAGTACGTGATCTTGGCCGCGTGCTTGCACCGCAATTGCCGCCCGACTGGGCAGAACAAATCAAAAAGACCAAGACAGGTGCGGCCACCGCTGTGCGCGTAACCGACCGTGGTGTGGAGTTCATCGGCGTATGCAGTGCGCACGAAGTGTCGGATGACAAGGTTGCGCAAATGGTCTTTCAAAGTGAAGGTGCCACAGATGGCAAAGCGGATGCACTTGGCAAAAAATACATGGACGAGTTGAAGAAGCGGGCCCGTATCGTAAAACGCTGATCCGCAATGCCTCAATCCAATATTCCGCTCGCACTAAGTGTCGGGGACCCATCCGGAATAGGCCCGGAAATTGCCATTGCTGCCTGGCAAATGCGCACATCCAGCGAAGTCCCGCCCTTCTATCTGCTTGGCGACCCCGCGTTGATTGCCTCAAGGGCACGATTGCTCGGGGCCGACATTCAGATCAGTGAAATCGAACCCGGCCAGGCAGTTGGACAATTTCCGGTTGCTCTTCCGGTCGTCCCACTCATGGCCCGCTTCAAGGATACTCCCGGCAGCCCGGTAAAAGACAACGCACCCGGCGTGATCGAAGCCATAGACCGTGCGGTGGCCGATTGCTTGAACGGTCAGGCGGCAGCGGTCGTAACATGCCCGATCGCAAAAAAACCTCTGTATGATGCGGGCTTCGGCTTTCCAGGCCACACCGAATATCTGGCGCACCTTGCCACCCGGCATACTGGCAAAAAAGTGACGCCCGTCATGATGCTGGCAGGGCCGCAACTGCGCACGATACCAGTCACCATACATATCCCGCTGGCTAAAGTGCCAAACGCTCTTACCTGCGACCTCATTGTTTCGACCGTACGCATTGCCAATTTCGACCTTCAAACGCGCTTTGGGCTAAATAGACCGCGGCTTGCCGTTGCCGGTCTCAATCCACATGCAGGCGAAGATGGTGCCATGGGCAAAGAAGATCAGACTGTCATTAAACCGGCCATTGAAAAATTACGAGCTGAAGGCATCGACGCGTTCGGCCCATTGCCCGCCGACACGATGTTCCATAGCCGCGCGCGTTCCGGTTACGATGCCGCAATTTGCATGTACCATGATCAGGCATTGATCCCCGCGAAAGCCCTTGCATTCGATGAAGCAATCAATATCACGCTTGGCCTTCCCTTTATCCGCACATCGCCAGATCACGGCACGGCATTCGACATTGCCGGAAAAGGTATTGCGCGTCCCGACAACTTGATTGCGGCGTTGAAACTGGCCCACCAATTAGCGCATACAGCACAAACGGCACCAGTTGCATGAGCCCAATTGTATGAGCATTGATGGACTTCCGCCACTACGCGACGTGATCGAGCACTACGACCTCAAGGCAAAGAAAGCGCTTGGCCAGAATTTTCTGCTCGACCTTAACCTCACAGACAAGATTGCGCGCACGGCTGGCGATCTCACGCAAACAACAGTAATCGAAGTTGGACCAGGCCCCGGTGGCCTGACCCGGGCACTGCTCTTTCGAGGCGCACGACGGGTAATCGCAATCGAACGCGATGAACGATGCATTGCCGCTCTCGCGGAAATCTCGAATCATTATCCGGACCGCCTTGAAATTATTGCCGGCGATGCGTTGAAAACCGATTTCGCCGCACTCACCACCGACTGTCCGGTCAAAATCGTTGCCAACCTGCCCTACAATATCGGGACAGAACTGCTTGTCCGCTGGCTGACGACCAGCGATTGGCCACCATTTTACACGTCGATGACATTGATGTTCCAGCGCGAAGTCGCCGAGCGCATCGTTGCGCCTCACGGCAGCGATGCCTACGGCCGGCTTGGCGTTCTGGCTGGCTGGAGAACGCAAGCGAACATCGTCTTCGACGTGCCACCGCAGGCATTCACGCCACCACCCAAAGTCACATCATCGGTCGTTCATCTGGTTCCGCGCGCCCTGCCACTCGAAGCTGACGTCAAAAAGCTTGGCCGTGTTACCGAAGCTGGGTTCGGGCAGCGGCGCAAGATGTTGCGTCAAAGCTTGAAGAGCCTGGGTGGAGAAGCATTGCTCCACCAAAATGGCATTGATCCGACGCGTCGTGCCGAAACGCTAAGTGTCAGTGAATTCGTGCAGCTTGCCAACGCGATATGAGCAATTCACGTCGCGTTATCGAGCGGGCGTCGCGTCAATCGACCTTTTCATCGAGCAGGCCGGAGACAAAATCATATAGGCCGGGACGCCGGTCGCGTCTCAAGCGTTCTGCCGTGACAATGGCCTGCACTTCCTTGAACGCCTCATCGAGATCGTCATTCACGACGACGAAATCATATTCATTCCAATGCTCAATCTCGGCGCGCGCGTTATTCACCCGCGCCTCGATAATGGCTTCCTGATCTTCGGCCCGCCTCTTCAGCCGTCCTTTCAGCTCTTTCATGGATGGCGGCAAAATGAAGATCGAAACAATATCGCCACGCATCTTCTCTTTGAGCTGCTCCGCACCTTGCCAGTCGATGTCAAAGAGCATGTCACGCCCCTCGGCCATAGCCTTTTCGGCTGGTTCGCGAGGTGTTGCATAACAATTGCCGTGAACCTCTGCCCATTCAAGCAGGGCATCACTGTCGCGCAAAACCTCGAACTCGCGCATCGACCGGAAATGATAATGCTGACCCTCGATTTCACTGCCACGGCGAGGCCGCGTGGTAACGCTTACCGAAAGCTCGAAACCAGAATCACGCTCCATCAGATTTCGTGCGATGGTCGATTTTCCCGCGCCTGATGGTGAAGACAGAACAAGCATCAGGCCCCGTCTGCGAATGCGGGAACCGGTATTGTTGACAGGCATCCGTTACTCCAGATTCTGGACCTGTTCTCTAAATTGGTCCACAACTGCCTTCAATTCCAGCCCGATGGCCGTCACGGTGGCAGCATTAGATTTTGAGCACAAAGTATTCGATTCGCGGTTAAATTCCTGCGCAAGAAAATCGAGCTTTCGGCCCACCGCCCCACCTTGGGCAAGCAGTGATCTTCCCGAAATCACATGCGTTTTCAAGCGGTCGATCTCTTCGCGAATATCGGCCTTGGTGGCAAGAAATGCCGCCTCCTGATGAAGCCTGCCTTCATCGAGATTTGCTCCTGCATCAAGCAATAGACGCACCTGCTCGCCAATTTTCTTGCGAATTGCCGCCAGTTCGCGTGAAGGATCAGCTTCGGCTCGCAATGTCAAAGCCTCGACAGTATCAAGCTGAGCCGACAGCACCGCCTCCAGCGCCTCGCCTTCGGTTTGACGTGCCTGTTCCAATCCTGCCAAAGCCTCGTCGAGCAACGCGAATATGGCCTTGTCGAGAGCCGTTCGAACGTCCTCGGTCTCTACCGCTTCCGGAATTTCAAACACACCACGCAGCGCAAGCAGTCCGTCAGCGGTTGCAGGAGACGTGCCGAATTGCTCTTGCAGGCGTTGTGCAAGGCTCGCTACATCCTTCAGGAACACTTCGTTGACTGCGGGTTGAGCCTGCGAACCCGGCGCGCGTGTAACGCTCAGTGTCGCTTGAATATTGCCGCGCCCAAAGCGCCTCTGTATCGCCTGCCTCACTTGAGGTTCGATACGCTCAAACCCTTGCGGCAATCGCATCCTGACTTCAACGCTCTTGCCATTGACGGACTTGACTTCCCACGTTAGCGCGCTGCCGTTGTGATTGGCGGCTGCGCGGGAAAACCCGGTCATGCTCTGCAAGCTCATTCGCCCACACCCGATAATAGTCTCATCATCTTATTGGGCCACGCTGGCTCCTGCTCCACTCTCGCCATTGGTGCTCGGCTGTTGCGCATCGGGTTTTGCCGCCTCGCTTGCCTGCTTTTTCTGAAATGCCCGGTAGCGGGCGACATTCTCATTGTGCTCATCCAAAGTGGCAGCGAAGACGTGCCCCCCGGTTCCATCCGCAACGAAATACAGGTCTTTGGTCTTGGAGGGATTGGCGACCGCCTCAAGGGCCGCGCGGCCGGGATTGGCAATCGGCGTCGGCGGCAAACCGTCAATAGTGTAGGTGTTGTACGGCGTCGGTTTGTCAATGTCCGACTGGTAGATAGGCCGGTCGGCAGGCTTTCCCTTCCCCCAAAAAGACCATAAATTATGGTCGGATCCGATTGTAGCCGCATCCCTTTGGTCAAGCGGTTCAGGAACACTGAGGCAATGCGTGATCGTTCGCCACTCTTGGCCGTTTCCTTTTCCACAATCGACGCCAGCGTTACGAACTCCTGGACATTTGCGAGCGGCAAGTCAGGCGAACGCCGCGCCCAAATCTGCGAAACCAATTCGCTTTGATCGGCAATAAGCTTGTCGATCATCTGCTGGCGCGTGGCACCGCGCGTAAAGCGAAGCGTATCGGTTGCAATGCTGCCCTCTTGCGGCATGCTTGTCGGCATGTCGCCGGTCAATATCTCATGCGACGCAATACGCTCAAACGCCTGTTCGACTGTAAGCCCCTCCGGTATCGTCAGCGAATACTGCACTGATTTGCCGCTTTTCATGAGATTCATGATCTCATGCATGGAGGCGAGCGGCTTGATCTCATATTCACCGGCTTTAAGCGCCTGATCGTTGCCATAGGCGCGCACGCCCATTCGGAAGATGCGAGAATCGCTGATCAATCCGCGCCTTTCCAACTGGTCGGCGATTGTTTGAACGCTCGTATTTGGCTTGACCAGAAATGTGTCTCCGTTGGCAGCCGGTCCGGCTTCGTTAAAAACCTGCCGACCGAAATAAAGTCCAACGCCTGCACCCAGCACCACGAGCAATACGAGGGAGACGGCAAAATTCATGAATACGATGATCTGGCTACGCGAGGCGCGCGATCGCTTTGGTGGTGGCGTACCTGCTTCAGGCCGCAAAGCCTCACTCGCGGATTTGGGTACAATGGGTCCCGATGGGGCTCCCGATGGCGCTCCTTGTGAGGGTGCCGGTGGCACTTCTCGCCGCCCAAATTCTCCGTCGCCACCAGGGGTCGTGTTCATACCGTTCTGCCATGTGATTCTTCAGCCAATGCGCCAGCACAGAATAGGAGCGAATATGGCGAAAATCGCAAGGCGGTAACCGCACGCAAAATTGCCACGGCCAATCCGTCAACCGTTGAAGCGTTGAAAGACGAGCGATGCGTTGGTGCCGCCGAAGCCGAAAGAGTTGGAAAGCGCCACATCGATCTGGCGTGCCTTGGGTTTGTTGGCAACAAGGTCGATGCTTGTAACGCGTTCTGGATTATCCAGATTGATCGTTGCCGGCGCGACATTATCGCGAATGGCCAGAATCGAGAAGATCGCCTCGGCAGCACCCGCAGCGCCGAGAAGATGCCCGATCGACGATTTTGTCGATGACATCGCAACCTTCGATGCCGCATCTCCAACCAGTCGCTCTACCGCGCCGAGTTCGATCGTGTCGGCCATGGTCGAAGTGCCATGGGCATTGATATAGTCGATATCCGATGGCTTCAGATTTGCCCGTTTGAGAGCCATCGTCATGCAGCGAAACGCGCCGTCGCCATCTTCGGCTGGAGCCGTGATGTGATGCGCATCACCGGTCAGGCCGTAGCCGGTAATTTCGGCATAAATTTTGGCACCGCGCGCCTTAGCATGTTCGAGTTCTTCGAGAACGACGACACCGGCCCCCTCTCCCATGACAAAACCATCGCGGTCGGCATCATAGGGGCGCGAAGCCGTCTCGGGCGTGTCATTGCGTTGGGTTGAAAGCGCCTTGCATGCAGCAAATCCGGCCAGAGACAGACGCGTTACAGGCGCTTCCGCACCGCCCGCCAGCATGACATCGGCATCGCCCCACATGATCAGCCGGGCAGCATCGCCAATGGCATGCGCACCAGTGGAACAGGCCGTTACAACCGCGTGGTTTGGCCCTTTGAGACCGTGACGGATGGAAACCTGGCCAGACACCAGATTGATGATCTGTCCGGGAATAAAGAACGGGCTGATCCGTCGTGGCCCACGATCCTTCAGAATGATCGCGTTTTCAGCAATCCCCTCAATGCCGCCAATGCCCGAACCAATCAGAACACCAGTCGCGCACTGCTCTTCATGCGTCTTGGGTTGCCACCCCAGATCGGCCAGCGCTTCATCGGCAGCGGCGATCCCGTAGAGAATGAAATCGCCGATCTTGCGCAGTTCCTTTGGCTCAAGCACAGACTCGGGATTGAACGTCCCGTTCTCGCCATCGCCACGCGGGATAACATGCGCGATCTTGCACGCCAGATCGTCAACTTCGAACTCGGTAACACGCCTTGCAGCGCTACGACCGGTCAAAAGTGCCTTCCAGCCGTGTTCCACGCCCATACCGAACGGGGAAAGTAGACCAAGGCCAGTGACGACGACACGTCTCATCGCTGGTTCCCGATACTGGCCGCCCGAAATATCAGGCCGACGCCTTGTCGATGTATTTTACGGCATCGCCGACCGTCAAAATGGTCTCGGCGGCATCGTCAGGGATTTCGACGCCGAACTCTTCTTCAAAAGCCATAACCAGTTCGACAGTATCGAGGCTGTCCGCGCCCAGATCGTCGATGAAGCTCGCTTGTTCCGATACCTTGTCGGCTTCAACACCAAGATGCTCGATAACGATCTTCTTGACGCGCTCTGCGGTGTCACTCATGTGGGCATCCTCGTCTTTATGTTTGTTTGTCTTCGTTAGCGGTCCAAATGCCGCTAATCAAGCTGAAAGATAGTCCTGCCAACAACGCAAACGGCGGCAGATCAAAATTTTACCCCAAACGCCGGGCTGCGAGCCGATTACACGAAAATCGTCCGAGGTCCAAGGCGAAACACCTTTATTTCACCCGCGCAGCTGGGCCAATCTCAAATCATCGCCATGCCACCATTCACATGAATGGTCTGGCCCGTCACATATGCCGCCTCATTGGAGGCCAGATATGCCACCGCCGAAGCCACCTCCGAGCCTGTTCCCATGCGCCTGGCGGGAATAGCTGCCATGATCGATTCTTTTTGCTTGTCGTTGAGCTTCCCGGTCATAGCTGATTCGATGAAGCCCGGCGCCACGCAATTGACCGTGATATTGCGCGTGGCGATTTCCTGAGCGAGCGATTTGGTAAAGCCGATCATGCCTGCCTTGGATGCACAATAATTGGCCTGACCCGGATTTCCGGTCACCCCGACGATCGAGGTGATGTTGATGATGCGGCCATGCCGGCGACGCATCATGGGGTGCGTGAGTTCCCGCGTTAGCCTGAACACAGCCGTCAAATTGACTTCAAGCACGCTGTCCCAGTCTTCGTCGGACATGCGCACAAAAAGGCCATCCTTGGTGATTCCAGCGTTGTTGACCAGAATGTCGACCCCTTCGAGGTCAGCCTCGGCCTTCTGACCAAACGCCTTGACCTCGTCGCGGTTGGAAAGGTTCGCCGGGAACAGCATCACCCGTTCGCCAAGATCACCCGCCAGCGCCTCGAGTTTCTCAACCCGCGTTCCATGCAGGCCGACCGTAGCGCCTTGCGCATGGAGAATGCGCGCTATCGCCTCGCCAATGCCACCAGAAGCTCCGGTGACGATTGCCTTGCGACCTGTCAGATCAAACATTTGTGCCTCCTCGAAAGCGCGCCCTTCACAAGGGAAAGTTCAGTGGGACGATCCTCAGCCTAGCGACACTAAAGCCGCATCGACGTCGGTTGGCGTACCAATTGCACTGGCTGCGATATCACGGTTGATCCGTCGCGCCAGCCCCGACAGAACTTTTCCAGCGCCAATTTCGTAAAGTGTCGAGACGCCGTTTGCGCCCAGCCACTCCACCGTTTCGCGCCAGCGCACCCGCCCTGTCACCTGCTCGACAAGGCGCGCGGCAATCAAATCGGGATCGGTCGTCGGTTCAACGGACACGTTGGAAACAACTGGAACACTGGGGGCGTGCCTGGCAACATCTGCCAATGCCACGCGCATGGCTTCGGCGGCAGGGGCCATCAAGGCCGAGTGGAAAGGTGCCGAAACCTGAAGCATCAAAGCCCGCTTCGCGCCTTTTTCGCTGCAAAGCTTTGCCGCGACTTCTACCGTGGGTCTCGCGCCGGAAATCACCAACTGGCCGCCACCATTGTCATTGGCAATCTGGCAAACAGAACCTTTTGCGGCTTCAACACAGCAAGCTTCCACGTCAGCCTGTTCCAGACCTATGATTGCAGCCATTGCCCCCTCACCCGCCGGAACAGCCGCCTGCATGGCATTGCCGCGAATGCGCAACAGGCGCGCGGCATCAGCCACTGAGACGAAACCCGCAGCCGCAAGCGCCGAATACTCGCCGAGCGAATGACCTGCAACGTAGGAAACCCGGTCCTTGAGTGAAAAGCCATTTGCTTCAAGTGCACGCAGAGCAGCAATCGACACCGCCATCAGCGCAGGCTGCGCATTGGCCGTCAGCGTCAATGCTTCCTCCGGGCCGTCCCAAATCAGCGTGGACAATTTTTCTCCGAGCGCCTCATCGACCTCCTCGAAAACGCGCCGTGCCTCAGGAAAGCGATCGGCAAGTTCCTTGCCCATGCCAACAGCCTGACTGCCTTGTCCCGGAAAAGTGAATGCGATGGCCATGTAACCCGCCCCGATATCCTGTTCTTGCCTGCGTGTCGCGCATACCGGGCGGACAAGTCAAGTCCACACGCCCTCGTTTACTCACGCCAAACTGACACCGGTCTCGTACCTCTTGGCGATCACGCATGATTAAAATCGAACATGAAATGTTCGCTCAAACTTCCCAATTTTGCCACACACGCTCGCTTTTCGTGACGGTAGCATGACATTTTCATGACATGCGCCTGCATTCGGGGAAATTGAGTTGGTAAAGAGTACGCTTGTTACCTCTGTAACATCGAGGCCTGATTGCCCTGTAAAGGCACCGAGCCTGCGCAGACCCGCTTTGATATGCCTGCGCTACATGGCCATAACAATCTTGGCGTCAGCCGCTTTGGTGTTTGCCATCGAGTTGATCTATCGTGGCGATCTCTCCAAAACGGTGGCTTTCTTCCTTCAGCCCTTCAAGCCCGGTTGGACCACGATAATCCTGTTTGCACTGGTCCTTGTCAGTCTGGACGCCATACTTGGGCGTATCTATCAGGGATTGCTGGTCGTCGCCCCTTTGACAATGGCGCTTGCCTTTGTTGGTCATCAAAAATCACTTTATCTCGGCGACCCGCTCTACCCGGCGGATTTCCTGTTCGCGCGCCAGATTTTTGAATTGATGCCACTCCTCGTGCGTGAGCGCCCGATCATGGGCATCGCCATCGCTGTCGGAATAATTGCCGCGCTGGCTCTTCTGGTGTTCACATGGAGCCTTTGGCACCGGCGCGTTTCCGCAATGCCATACAAGGGGCGTGTCGCGCGCCTCGTATTGACCCTGCCCTTGCTGGCCTTTTTCGCCTCGCTCATGGACTACGCGACATTTTCCTGGACACGCGACCGGCTGCAAATCATCCCGATGATGTGGGACCAGAAGGAAAATTACGCCAGCAACGGGTTCGCGCTGGCATTTGCGCTCAACGTGCCAATGGCTCATGTGAGTGCGCCCAATGGCTATTCCGAGAAAACAATTGATGCCATCCCAAGGCCAACGGCTGCGGCATCCTTTCCTGCGCAAAAGCCCGACATCATCATTGTCATGAGCGAGATCTTTCTGGGATCCAACGCTTCTGCCCGGCGTCAAAATCACCCCGGATCCGCTACCCACCGTGCGTGCAATGCAATCCGGCACTATGTTTTCACCTGAATTCGGGGGCATGACCGCCAACATCGAATTTGAGGCGCTGACAGGTTTTTCCAATGCTTTCCTGCCCGCAGGCAGCATTCCCTATCAGCAATATGTACGTGCGCCGGTTCCTTCTCTGGCTAGATTTCTGGGAAGTGAAGGGTATGAGACACATGCCATTCATCCCGGCACAAACTGGTTTTGGAACCGCAAGCCCGTCTATGCGGATTTCGGCTTTACCGAATTCAGATCAGAAGAAAACCTGCCATTGCTTGAAAAGCGCGGCCCACTGGCGTCCGATGCTTCAATGACTGACGAAATTATCCGCGAAGCGGACGCCACTGACGCGCCGTTCTTTTTCTTCGCGGTCAGCCTGCAAAACCACGGTCCATATGAGCCGAACCGCTACAAACAACCCACCCATCATGTCGAGGCGTCGACATCGCAGTGGGCGCGTGATTCGCTGCAGAGTTATGCAGAAGGCACCGCCGATGCGGATCGGGAATTGCAGCGTCTTGTCGACTGGGCCAAAAAACGCGAGCGCCCGACAATTATTGCCTTCTTCGGCGACCATCTGCCGCCGCTTGGCCGCGTCTATGTCGAGACAGGGTTTCTCAAAGACAATGTCGCGCCGCGCAGGGAGCCCGCGCCACAAATGCTCGCCCACCATGCAACACCACTTGTCATCTGGTCGAACAAGATGGGACCGGTGGAAAATCTCGGCGCAGTCAGCCCGTCATTCCTGCCGTTCCATATCTTGCGCACAGCAGGCATCACCCATCCTTACTATACGGGCTTTCTAGGGGATTTACACGGCCGCTACGCAGTTGTTGACCGCAATGTCCTGTTGAGTACGCAAGGCACAGCAACGGCCGACTGGTCAAGGCAGAAGGAAATCGATCCCGAGATCCGCGACTTCCGCTACCTCCAATATGATATGATGTTCGGTAAGCACCGCGCACTGACCGATTTCTTCCCTGAAATGGCGGATAAATTGCTTGCACATACCAGTTGAATTGCCACGACCCTTCGCACGGCAAAGCGCAAACGCCGCTGCACTTTGGCCAATGAGCATGGCAACGACTTGACTTTACGGGCGCATTCTTTATGTGTCCGGCCAAGTTTCCCGCCGTCCGGGCGATATCCCCGTGCAATAGCGGCTCTAACCTCACGAACACCAACGGACAAACATCATGGCCAAAGCTGCTAATATCAAGATCAAGCTTCTGTCGACCGCCGATACCGGCTTCTTCTACGTAACCAGCAAGAACAGCCGCACCAAGACGGACAAGCTTTCGTTCCGCAAGTACGACCCGGTTGCAAGGAAGCACGTTGAATTCAAGGAAACCAAGATCAAGTAATCTGGTCACTCCTCAGAATGAAAAAGCGCCGCCCATTGGGCGGCGTTTTTGTTTCTTGAAATATTTCGACAATCCCAATAGCAATGGTCAAGAAAAATGGGGGCCGACCAGCAGTTGGCAGCGGTACGAGGAGGCCACTATTCACCAACGCCGGCCGGCCAACCCCACGGACCCAGGAGATGCGGCGGACCTGAGCATCGCGGGGCATTTTCGGACTGCCCTGGCAGTAAAACCTCGCGCCTGGCACTGTCCTGCTTTTGCAACGGGACATTTGCGCAAGATATAATCATAATCAATAGTTTCTTAACCAAAGCACACGACTTGCTTGGATTAAGGTAAATTCGTAACCGTATTATTTTGACGAGATTTTCGACCTTGCGCACTCAAGCAGCCTTGGCGACCACCCGATTTCGGCCGCCACTTTTGGCTTCATAAAGGGCAACATCAGCGCGTTTCATCAGCCCTTCGATGGTATCGACGCCCTTCAGGATTGATGAAACACCCACGCTGACCGTCACTTCCACAAGCTTGCCGTCCTGACCGACAGCAAAGGGAAGCTGCGCAATTTCAGCCCGGATACGCTCTGCCACCTTTTCGGCCACAGCGCCTTCGGTGTCGGGCATAACGACAACGAATTCCTCGCCGCCAAAGCGGCATGCAAGGTCGATACCGCGCACATTCTTGCGTAACCGGCTCGCAAATTCACGCAAGACATCGTCGCCACCGTCATGTCCATGTGTGTCGTTGATCGACTTGAAGCGATCAAGATCGGTAATCATCAATGACAATGGGCGACGCCGTGCCACGGCGCGATCGAACAATGTTTTCAAATGACTGTCGAGATAGCGGCGATTGTGCAAACCTGTAAGCGGATCGGTCACCGCCATTTCTATGGTCTGCGTAACACTGGCCCGTAGTTGGTCATTGTAGCGTTTGCGGCGCACCTGTGTACGCAAGCGCGCCGTCATTTCGTGAGCGTCTATCGGCCTGATGAGATAGTCGTTGATACCGAGTTCCAGCCCTCTGATAAGACGGTCGTCCTCACCTTCATCCGCGATCAGCATGATTGGCATGAAACGTGTGCGGTCGAGCGAACGCAATTGCGAACACAGACGCAACGGATCGAAATCGGCAAAGCCGGTAGAAATCATGACGCATTCGTAAGGCGCTTCTGCTGCCTGAAAAAACCCGGCATGCGGATCGGTTACAATGTCGAGATCGGCGATCCCCCTCAACAATTTCTTGATCCGCTCATACGAACTTTTGTGTTCATCGACCAAGAGGATTTTTGGGACCGTATTGTCAGTGGCAAAATTGCGCGAAAGCAATTCTTCAATGCCGATATTGCGTGTGGTGGCCGCGCGAAGGCGCAGTTCGTCCGTCAACATTTTGAGACGAACCAGGCTTTTGACCCGCGTCATCAACTGCAGATCATTGACCGGCTTGGTAAGAAAATCGTCGGCGCCTGCCTCCAATCCGCGAGACGCGATCCGCCACCTGATCGAGCGCTGTGACCATAACGATGGGAATGTGCGACGTTGCCGGATCGCTTTTCAAACGTCGGCAAACCTCAAAACCGTCCATGTCCGGCATCATCACATCGAGCAGCACGACATCGACCTTTGTCGACTCGCAGGTCTCGATCGCTTCGGGGCCGGAAGACGCTGTCAGCACGTCGAAATACTCTGCAAGCAATCTTACTTCGAGCAGCTTCACATTGGCTGCAATGTCATCGACGACAAGAATTCGGGCAGTCATCTATACCGCCCCCGATCTGTTGAAACCCCTATTTGTTGAAACAATGTGCATCAGGCATCACCAAGGTAGGATTTAATGGTCTCGATAAAACGAGGTACTGAAATAGGCTTGGAAATATAGGCTTCGCATCCACCTTGGCGAATGCGTTCTTCATCGCCTTTCATGGCAAAAGCCGTCACGGCAATGACCGGAATAACGTGCAGTTCATCATCTTCCTTCAGCCATTTCGTGACCTCCAAGCCAGACACTTCGGGAAGCTGTATGTCCATCAAGATAAGATCAGGCTTGTGGGAGCGCGCCAGGTCGAGCGCTTCCAGACCGTTGCGCGTACGCACGGTTTCATATCCGCTAGCCTCGATGAGATCGCGAAAGAGCTTCATGTTGAGCTCGTTATCCTCTACGATCATTACTTTTTTCGGCATCGACTTCCCGTCCCGGCCCCCCGCAAGCGGATGGATACCGTTATGCGCTTTTTCGCAAACGCACCAAACCCGAGTTCCACGTTACCGCAAGATGATTGACGAAACGGAAATCACTTGCACAAAAACCAATATTGATGGTCTGGCCATTGCATTGTGCTTGCTTGCAGCTTGTCGTCACGGGTACTTGCGACTAATCCCAAGGCAGAATCATTCACCCTCGAACGGGAAAGGTAGTGATGACAGGCTCAACGTCAATGCGCGAACAGGCAGAGGCAGTTGCCATCAAGGCAATAGGCTTTATTGCCTCCGATCCAGATCTTTTGCCTCGGTTTCTCGCTGTGACGGGCATTGAAGCTTCTGCCATCAGGCGCGCAGCCGCAGAACCCGGCTTTCTGGCTGGTGTCCTTCAGTTCATCGTGGCACATGAACCGACACTGATGCATTTCGCCGAACAATCAGGCGTGCAGCCGGCCTCAATCGGCGAGGCAATGAAACACCTGCCACTTGGCGATCACGGCTACGAGCAATCCATATGAGCGATGATCCCGAAACCGCACGCCAGATTGCCGAACTCGCCCTTGACGACAGACCGCTTCTGGTACTCGACGTCGACGACGTTGTTCTGGAATTCATCCGACCCTTTCCGAAATTCCTTGAAGAAAGAGGCTACGGCCTGACCATGACCTCGTTTCGCCTGACTGGGAACATTGCCGAGCGCGCAAGCGGCAGGCTTGCCGAACAGGTGCAAGTCAAGGCGCTGCTCGACGAATTTTTTGACGGCCAGGCCGATTGGCAAAGCATTACCGATGGCGCATCCGATGCGCTTGCCATGTTCGGGGACCGGATCGAAATCGTCCTTTTGACGGCAATGCCGCACAGGCATCGTGAAACCCGGCGCGCTTATCTCGATACGCTCGGTCTTCGCTACCCCTTGCTGACCACTGAAATGGCCAAAGGCCCCGCCGTCGCCAAGCTGCGCGGCAACAAGGGCCGCCCTATTGCCTTTGTTGACGATCAACCGCCCAATTTGATGTCGGCACGTGAGGCGGTGCCAGATATCCATCTTTTTCATCTGATGGCAGATAATTCACTTCGTGAATTCCTGCCCCCGACGCCGGACGACATCGAGATAGTTGAGGATTGGCATGACGCGGCACCAAAAATTGCCGCAGCACTGGGAGTATGAAATTGCTCGGGAAGATCAATGGCCGCACCACTCATTGACGAATCGTTGCGCCGTGAATTGACGGCACTATATCGGCATGAAAGCCGTCATTATCACGGGCTCGCTCATATTCAGGCAATGCTGGAGTTGGCACGCATCCATGACGCGGACCTGAGCGACCCGGCAGCCGTCGAGGCCGCGATCTGGTTCCACGATGCAATCTATGACAGCCGCGCCTCAGATAACGAAGCACGCAGCGCTTCACTCGCGCAAAACCGGCTGGCCGAGCGCACTGACGCCAAAAGGATTGATCGCATCGCGGCAATGATACTGGCCAGCGCCACCCATGAACTGCCGCTATTCGGCGACCAAGCGGCAATCGATGACGCCGCCTTGTTCCTTGATATGGATCTGGCAATCCTTGGCGCAGCGCCAGACATTTTCGACGCATACGAGCAGCAAGTGAGACTTGAATATTCCTGGGTTCCCGAAACGGCATGGATTGCGGGACGCAGTGATGTTCTCAAGAAGTTTCTGGACCGGCCGAATGTGTATCACAGCAAGGCGTTTAACGATCAATTCGAACAACCGGCACGTAAGAACCTGGCGCGCGCGCTGGAAAGGCTGAGGAACCGCCAGGCATAACTCCGGCCCAGACGTAATGCCGGCATCGATCCGCTCTGATGAGCGCTACATGGAATTGCCGGCGTAAAATTCCAGAACGCGCTTCTTGAACGTCTTGTCACCCACCGCCAGCATATGGTCGCGCCCTTCAATATCAAAGGCCACGCCATTTTGCATCAAGGCGGCAAGTTTAGCGCCGGACCCGGAAATATCATCCTTCGTTCCCACGGCAATCAATGTCGGCTGGGCAATACGGGCAATTTTAGCTTCGCTCAAAACTTCGCGCGAAGCCACAATGCACGCAGCCAATGCGCGCCGGTCGCTTCTTGTCTGGTCGGCGAAGGCACGAAACGACCGACCGCGTGGATGGGTGATCTCGGCGGGATCATCAACCAACAATGCATCGGCGATAGGGTCCCAATCACCGACACCGTCAATGATGCCGCTGCCAAGACCACCAAACACAAGCGTCGCAACCATGTCGGGATGAGAAAGCCCAAGATATGCAGAAATACGTGCGCCCATGGAATAGCCCATGACATGAGCCCGTTCTATGCCGAGATGATCAAGTAAAGCTGCGGCGTCCGAAGCCATTGCTGACGGCGTATAGTCGGCCTCATCATAGCTCTTGGTAGATGCACCGTGGCCACGATTGTCAAATGCAATGACACGATATCCGGCATCATTCAGCGTTTTGAACCACCCCGGCGAAACCCAGTTGACGTAATGGCTGGATGCAAAGCCATGAATGAGTAAAACCGGATCGCCCTTGCCCGCATGCGGTTGGCGGTCGAGATAGGCAAGATCGAATCCCTGATGATTAAAGAACTGCATGGGTGAGATTCCTGTGCCTTGCCTCAATCGCTACCGGAAACGGGTGAATCGCTGGGAACCGGGGCTACGCCAATTGCCGGATGCCGAGCCAGATCACCCTCATGAATGCCCTGCTTCGCTGCGGTTCCAGCTTTCAACTCAAGCACGTAGCGAACAGGTTCGCCCGGAGAAATCACCGCTTCCGACTGCGGTTCGCCCTGCCTGATTGCCTTTATCCTGCCATCGGGCCCAATGAACAACAGATCAAGCGGCATCGGCGTGTTTTTCATCCAGAATCCCACTTCGCGCGTGTCGTCAAAAACAAACAGCATTCCGCGATCATCGGGCATTGATTGGCGAAACATCAGACCGGCAGCCCGCTTGGACCCATCGTCGGCGATCTCTACAGCGAAAATACGTTCTCCGCTGGCAGTGACGGCAACCAACGGCACCGGATCGACCGGTAGCAGCATTGCCTGGCCGTCAGCCCTACCCGGTTCTTGCGACCATAGGAGAACCATGACCGCAAGCAGCGCGGTGCATAGAGCTACAAGCCTGCCGGCTCTCATGGAATTATTCAATGCCATTGAACACCCCTACCGCATTTTACTGCGAGTCGAAATCACCGGGCAGGCATATAAATGTGAAACCCCGTAGCCAGGCTCAACGGATCAGAGGGCAAAAATAGAAGAAATCGGACCGGCAAACGCCTCAGTGCGAGACCGGCAAAGTGCCCATGTCAGGATGGATTTCGGCAGCCATCAAGCCTTTGTCACCACGCCCGAAACGCACGAGCACAACTTGCCCCGGCCGCAATTCGGCAACGCCATAGCGGCGCAGCGTCTCCATATGAACGAAGATATCCTCTGTGCCCTCGCCACGGGTCAGGAAACCAAAGCCCTTGGTTCGGTTGAACCATTTCACCAGCGCGCGCTCCAGCCCGCTTTCCGGTGTAACCGTGGCATAGCGTTGTTCCTGAATTTCGGCGGGGTGCACCGCTGTCGACGTATCCATGGAAAGTATCTGGAAAGCCTGAAGCCCGCGCTCACCCTGCTTGACCATGCAAACGACGCGCGCACCCTCCATCGCCGTCTGAAATCCGTCGCGCCTGAGACAAGTCACATGAAGCAGGATATCACCCAGATTGGCGACATCTGGCAGGATAAAACCGTATCCCTTGGCAACGTCAAACCACTTGATCGCGCCGGAAACCTCGACAAGATCGACTGAAGCGCCGCTTTCGCCGGGTTTTGCACCATCACTAATGGCTGCGTCCTGCCTCATGAAAGAGGCTTTTTCCCCCATAAGAATGCCCCCTCTGTCGAAATACCGCTACTGATTCTCAACCTAAGAATAGCACTGCCGGTTCCGGTATGCGCAAGACCTGACCTGCCTTTTTTCGGGGATCATTCGGCAAATACATGAATAGTTGATCTCCGACACACCCAAACTACCCGCATGGTTGCCGCAGCGAGAAGCCGTCACTATGTTTCAGCGCAACATTGTGGAGAAATTTCATGCGCTACCTGCACACCATGGTTCGTGTCGCCGACATCGAGGCCTCGCTCGACTTTTATTGCGCGAAGATGGGTTTGAAAGAAGTGCGTCGCTACGAAAACGAGGCCGGACGCTTCACCTTGATCTTCCTGGCCGCACCTGGCGACGAAGAAAGCGGCATTGCAGAGAGGGCACCGCTGGTCGAACTCACATACAACTGGGACCCTGAAAATTATGAAGGCGGCCGCAATTTCGGCCATCTGGCCTATGAGGTCGATGATATTTATACGACCTGCCAGAATTTGATGGACAAGGGCGTCACCATCAACCGGCCACCACGCGACGGCAACATGGCCTTCATAAAATCACCGGACGGCATCTCGATCGAATTGCTTCAAAAAGGCCCCGCGAAGGAAAAGGCCGAGCCTTGGGCCTCGATGACAAACACCGGAAACTGGTAGGCTTCAGCCTATTCCACTGCGGCGGCTATCCTGCCCAGAGCCAGCACGGTTCGCCAATTGCGCGCCGTCGAGACCGTTTTCAGCACGCGGTCAAGAACTGGTGGCAATTTGGATGCGCTAAAACCACTTGGCACATGCAGGTAGAGAAAATTATCTCTCACCTGCAATTGCTCACCTCCAAGGCAACGCGCCCTCAACGCCTCCACATCCTCCTCAGCGGGCGTCATTTGCAAGGCGAATACATGCAGGTTGGTCGGCTCATCAACGGCTTGCGGAAATGGATTGTCCAAAATGAGCTGTTGCCAGCGATCCCTATCCACCAGCATGATCGCCTTGTCGAAATCGAAGCTTTTCTTCGCAATTGCAGCGATAATTTCATGGGTCTTTGCTTCATCAAACGGTGATGACAAAACGGCATTACCGCTGTTGATATAAGTCGACACGTCACCGAATCCGGCCTCTCCCAGCGCCACTCTCAATGCTGCCACGGGAAGTTGCGTCGCTCCGCCTACCCCTCGAAAGAGCACGACATGAACGCCACGCCTTGTCTTGCTCGTCATATGATGAAGCCCGCCAGCGTCTCATTGTCAGTGATGTCCTGATATTGCACGCCCTCGCGCTCGAATTTTGCTCCAAGCTTCTCAAAATTGCGTCGGTCTTTCGTTTCAATGCCAATCAGCACCGAGCCGAAATTGCGGGCCGATTTCTTCAGATATTCAAAGCGGGCGATGTCGTCATCCGGCCCCAGCATTTCCAGAAAATCACGCAATGCGCCGGGCCGCTGCGGAAAGCGGATGATGAAATATTTCTTCAACCCCTCAAAGCGTAGCGCCCGCTCTTTCACGTCCGGTAATCGCTCGAAATCGAAATTGCCACCGGACACGACCACCACAATGGTCTTGCCTTTGAGTTCCGCGCGCGAAAACTCCTTCAGCGCATCAATAGCCAATGCCCCTGCCGGTTCCAGCACCACGCCTTCGACATTGAGCATCTCGTTCATCGTCGCACACAGGCGGTTTTCAGGAATAAGCTTGGTCGCGTCTGCGGGAAACGATTTGAGCAATCGAAAATTCTCCCGCCCAATCTCGGCCACGGCAGCCCCATCAACGAAATTATCGACCTTAGCAAGCTTGACCCGCTTGCCGGCTTCAAGACTTGCCTTGAAGCTCGGTGCCCCCGATGGCTCACAGAAAACAAAGCGAGTTTGCATGTTTATATCAGCAAAATATTGCGTGATGCCCGCTGCAAGCCCACCCCCGCCAACAGGCAACAAAACCATGTCCGGCTTGGTTGCGTCTGCCATCTGTTCGGCGATCTCATAGGCAACTGTCGCCTGTCCTTCGATGATATCGCGGTGATCGAAGGGCGGCACCATGTGGGCGCCCGATGTTTCGCAAAAATCGAGGGCAGCGCGATAGCACTCGTCGAAAAAATCCCCGATCAGCTTTATCTCGACGAACTCGCCACCGAAGTGCCGTGTCTTGTCGATCTTCTGCTGCGGCGTGGTTACCGGCATGAACACCACGCCCTTCTTGCCAAAATGGCGGCAGACGAAGGCAAAGCCTTGAGCATGGTTGCCGGCCGATGCGCACACGAACAACTTGGCCTTGTTGCCGTCAGAAAGCGTCTTGCGGAAGAAATTGAACGCTCCCCTGATCTTGTAAGAGCGCACCGGCGTCAAATCTTCACGCTTCAACAGGATACGCGCGCCAAATTTCCGGGAAAGGTAGGCATTTTCCTGCAAAGGCGTTTGCGGGAATATCTCGCGAACGGCAGCCGCCGCATTGGAAACCCTGTCAGCAAAGCGTGTCATGATGTCGTCCTGATTGTGAAGCGCACTTACGTTCCTGCCGTCATTTCGGCAATTGCGCAACACCATGATGCTTTCATATGGGCTCGCGCGCCTTTGCGCCGCGAATGACTTACTTCCGCCGCACTATGGCTGTCCGCAAGCCTGCGAACAAAGCCAAAGCCCCGACCGTGAGGGCTTCGACCCGGACAGGAATTTGAAGTGCCGTTGAAAATCATCCTCGCGATTGTTTTTTCGCTCCTTATTACCGGCTGCGCTGGAAAGCCAGCGCAGGAAATACTTGGCAGCGCGGTCATTACCGCGTCGGTATCTCAGATCGCCGGCAATCATTCGATTTTCATTGCAACCACGCGCGAGCATTCAAACGACCCCGGCAAGGTCTTCAATGGCGAACGGTCAGCCACGCTGAACTTCGCGCGCGTCAATGTCACCGTGCCAAGCAGTCACGAGACGGGCAAAATCGAGCGTCGCAAACGCGGCAAATCGGACGACCCCTCGAAATACTTCATGGCGTCCGAAGTGGCCGGTTACGACACATCGCCCAAATTCTCCAAGGCGCTCGATGCCGATATCGCCGCGCGCGGCGGACGTGTCCTGTTATTCGTCCACGGTTATAACACCGGCTTCGATGATGCCGTATACCGCTTGACCCAGATCGTGCATGATTCCGGCTATACGGGAACGCCCGTGCTCTTTTCCTGGGCTTCTGGCGATTCCACCACCAGCTATGTCTACGACAAGGAAAGCGCCAGCGCGGCGCGCGATCAGCTGGAGGTGACGCTAAGGCTTCTGGCACAGTCCGGCGCGCGCCGTATCGACATCGTTGCACACTCGATGGGCACCTGGGTGACGATGGAAACCTTGCGCCAGCTTGCCATCACCGGTGATCGCGACCTCGGCGGCAAACTCGGCGACGTGGTGCTGGCCTCTCCGGACATTGATGTCGATGTGTTCAAAAGTCAGATGCGCCGTTACGGCAAGCCGGACAAACCTTTCATTCTGCTTTTGTCCGATGATGACCGGGCGTTGAGGCTTTCCGGTCTGATTGCCGGCTCGCGCCCCCGTGTTGGCGACTACAAGAACGCCGCCGACCTGGCCGAATATGGGGTGACCGTCGTTGATCTTTCGGATGCCAAAGGTGGCGATACTTTCAATCACACCAAATTTGCCGACAACCCAGCCATGATCAAGATGCTCGGTCAACGCCTGCGCGCAGATGACGGTTTTGCCAGCGAGCGCGATGTCACCGATCGCATCAATCAACTCGGCAAACAGATTGCCGGTGGCGTCATGTAGCCACCGGCAAGGTTCGACTCTGCCGGAAAGCCACTATATAAACGAACCTCCAGCCGACCTCACTCTGTTGGCGCTTGTAGCATTTGCCAGCCATTCTGCAGCCTCATACATACTGCAGCCAAGGAGCGATGTATTTGTGCGTGTAAATCCGCTGTTCGTCCTAGCTCTTTTGTCAACAATAGCCGGCTGTGCCGGGTCAAAAACGCACGACCTTCTCAACAAGACTGCGATTTCTGCACCGGCATCCGATATTGCCGCAACCCACGAGATATATGTCGCCACCACACGCAAGAGAGCTCTGAAAGAGCCGCGACAAGTCTTCGACGGCGAACGTTCGCTGGACACGAGTTTCGCCCGCGTCGATATAACGGTACCCAAGATCCACAAGGTTGGCGCCATCGAGCGCGCCAAGGGGGCTGCACCCAGCGACCCCGCAAAGGATTTCACTGCATCGCGCGTCACCTTTTACGATGGTGCTCCGCAATTTGCGAAGGCCGTGGGTGCCGACATTGTCCAGCGAGGCGACCGCGCGCTCGTCTTCGTTCATGGCTTCAACAACGGCTTTGACGACGGCATTTACCGGATCACACAAATCGTCAACGACACAAACTATCCCGGCACGCCCGTGCTTTTTTCATGGGCGTCGAGTGGCAAGACAACGGGCTACATCTACGACAAGGAAAGCTCGAACGCAGCGCGCGACGATCTCGAATCGACATTGCGCATGCTTGCCCGGACCAAGGTCAAAAGTATCGACATCATCGCTCATTCGATGGGCACATGGGTGGCGATGGAGGCTTTGCGCCAGCTTGCCATCACCGGTGACCGCGATCTCGGCGGTAAACTCGGCTATGTCGTTCTGGCGTCGCCAGATATCGACGTGGACGTCTTCAAGAAGCAGATGATCCGCTACGGCAAGCCTGACAAGCCGTTCACGCTCCTGCTCTCATCGGATGATCGGGCGCTCAAACTCTCCAGCATCCTGTCCGGCGACAAACCACGGGTCGGCGATTATGGCGATGCAGCCGATCTTGCCAGTTACGGCGTCGTTGTCGTGGATCTCACGCAGGCCAAGTCGGCGAGCCGGTTGAACCATGCGAAATTTGCCGACAACCCGATTTTGGTAAAGCTGCTTGGCGATCAATTGCAGACGCCTGCGAGCCTTGCCTCCGCAGATGTAGACCCGGGTCAACCGATTAGCGACCTTGGCGAAGGCATTGGCAAGACAGTCGGCTCGGTCGCAGAAATCGTTATAACGACGCCGTTCAAGGTGCTGACGATCGCGACAGGCAGATAAGACCCCGCTCCCTCATATTGCCGATCAACTGTTATGTTGACAAACCAATGGCGTCGTTTCCTAATCCGTTTTGCTAATGTGGTGGATTTGAAGTTCGTTCCATTTGATTTCGAGGTCTACGATACGAACTTCAAATCTTAAAACCGCAATAAAATCATAAGCTTGCTAGTGTCCTTATCGAATCCGAAATTCGTACAGCGCCACTCGAATAATGATGCGAACTTCAGATTCAGAACACTGGAAATGGAGGAACTGATGAGCCGTTTGTTGAAATTCGCTGTCCTTTCTCTTCTGTTTGGCTTTTTCGCGGCCACCGCGGGTGCCGAGGAGCGATGGCAAACCCTGCCGGAACCAGCCCCCATGCCAAAAGCCGATGACAGCGGTTATGCGCCCGTAAACGGCATCGAAATGTACTATGCCGTATTCGGCGCCGGCGATCCCGTGCTGCTCATCCACGGTGGTCTTGGACATGCCGACATCTGGTCAAGTCAGGTGGCAACCCTGTCCAAAACGCACAAGGTTATTGTTGCCGACAGTCGTGGACACGGCCGCTCAACGCGCACAGACGAGCCTTTCGGCTACGACTTGATGGCGTCGGACTATCTGGCTCTGCTCGACTATCTGAAAATCGACAAGACGGCACTGGTCGGCTGGAGCGACGGCGGTATCATTGGTATCGATATTGCACTTCATCACCCTGAGCGCCTCACCAAACTTTATGCGCAGGCCGCCAATGTAACCACCGATGGCGTCGACCCAGGTGTAGAAACCAACGCAACCTTTGGTGCCTACATCGAACGGTCCGGGAAAGACTATGCGAGGCTGTCGAAAACCCCCGACCAGTATGACTCCTTCGTCGAGCAGATAAGTCACATGTGGGCAAGCCAGCCCAATTGGAGCAAGGAAGAACTGGCCACCATTTCAACCCCGATTGCCATCGTTGCAGGCGATCATGATGAGGCAATCAAACGCGAGCATACCGACTATATGGCTTCAGTCATCCCGGGTGCAAAAGAGATCATTCTGCCCAATGCCAGCCATTTCGCGATGCTCCAGGCACCCGAAGAATACAACCAATCGGTGCTCGACTTCATAGACGGCATGTAAGTACGAACGGCGGAAAATCCCGCTCTAAATTATTGAAGCCGCTGCTGAACGTGATCTTGACCCAGCGCCTATTGGCGCAGCTGCGCCGCGCATAGTGTTTTGAACGCCGGCAGGATTAACCTTAGGCACTAAGGTTAAGAATGTATTTCCATGGCGCTGTGCGTCCGCGTCAGGCACATTCACACAAGGAGACGCAGAATAACGCCAGCGCGAGGGGCAAGGGCTGCGGGTATCACGCTGGTTGTTCTGCGCCTCCGCCAGCGAATCCGGGCCGGGAATTGTTCTGGCCGCCATGCTTCTTCTGTCAAAAGCTGCCCCACGCAATTATGATCTGCAGGGCAGCGAGTTGCCAAGAAAGACATCGGCGACGAATTTTATTGACGCCGAATATCAGCCGGCGGCTTTGAATTGAGAGGCGATTTGCTTTGCCTTTTTCTGGGCAGCCAAAAATTCGGCGCTCGAGAACGCCTGAACCGTCTTTAGATTTGATACGGTTCCGGTCGCACCAGCGACGACAAGCGGTGCGATCATGTCAGATCCATTCGCACTTTCCACAATCATCAGAAAATCATTTTCCCCCGTCGTCATATAGTAGGAGTGCATCTTCCCTCCCGACGACTCGACGAGCGCCTTGGTCGCCAATTCGCGATCAGACGGGTTTGAAATCATCCCCTTCATGGCAGTTGACGTGTAATTCCCGGTAACTACGAAAATCGGCATATGCGTACCCTCCGTAATTATAGTCGGTTGAAAGGTGGCAAACGGGCCACCCTCACGCAAAATTGCGCAATTAAAGACAATACCACCGAAAATCGTTTGCCCCTAAGCATGAAACAAAGGTTTAGGGCGCTGCATGAAACCTTTCAGGCTCGACGTGTATTAACCGCAAACACGGATGCTGTGCCCACGCAAGCCCGACATGACAATCGCGCCAACGACCTGAACCGGCGCACTAATTTTTGAAGATGAAGGCCACATTTTTAGAAACGAAGGCATAGTGACATTGGTGCGGATGAGAGGACTCGAACCTCCACGCCTCTCGGCACTGGAACCTAAATCCAGGGCGTCTACCAGTTCCGCCACATCCGCAGTAATGCCGCAAATCACACGTAGTCATCATTCTGTCAATGTCAAAGCCCAGATGAAGCTGGCTGATTGGTGCGAAGATGGTTGAAAATTGGCCTAGCCTATGACAAAAGGCGTGTCGAATGTGACGGGACGCGACGATCCACTTCCACAAAATGTGATAAGAAGTAGGAAAAACAAAGACTTATTCACATTTTGGAGCGTATTTCGGGTGATTTGAGCCATAAATTGGTCATTTCAATCAGATCTCGCGCCAAAAGCCACTCCCGGCAGAACGATACCGGCAGGCTGTAACGGCAAGAACCGTTTGGCAGCCCCATTGGTGAAAACAAAGGTTTGATGATGCAGGTCACCGAAACGCTCAATTCTGGTCTCAAGCGCGAGATCAAGGTCACCGTGCCGGCCACCGACATGGAAACCAAGCTGTTGGCCCGGCTAATGGATGCCAAGGACAAAGTCCGTATCAACGGCTTTCGCCCCGGCAAGGTGCCGGTTCAGCACTTGCGCAAGGTTTATGGCAAGTCGTTCATGGCCGAAGTGGTCAACGAGATCCTCAACGATGCTCGCACGATCATCACCGGACGTGGTGAAAAGGCCGCGATGCAGCCGGAAGTGGTCATGACCGAGGACGAAAAGGAAGCTGAAAAAATCCTGGATGGCGGAGCCGATTTCGAGTTCAGCCTCAACTATGAAGTCATCCCGGCGATCGAAATCAAGGATTTTTCGGATATCAAGGTAACCCGTCCGGTTTACGACGTTCCCGAATCCGAGATTGACGAACAGGTCACACGCGTTGCCGAATCAACCCGCTCCTATGAAGCAAAGACCGGCAAGGCCGCCGATGGCGACCGCGTAACGATCGACTATGTCGGCAAGATCGGCGACGAAGCCTTCTCCGGCGGCGCCGGCACGGACCAGCCATTGGTGCTGGGCTCAAAGGAATTCATCCCGGGTTTCGAGGAGCAACTCGTTGGAGCCAACGTCGGTGACGAAAAAGGTCACCGTGACATTCCCGGAAAATTATCAGGCTGCCCACCTTGCTGGCAAGGAAGCCACCTTCGACGTAACCGTCAAGGGTGTCGAAAAGCCGGGCCCATTGGAATTGAACGACGAAACGGCAAAGGCCCTTGGTCTCGAATCGCTGGAGCGTCTGCGTGAGGTTGTTCGCGGGCAGATCGAGAACCAGTTCGGTTCGATGACCCGACAGAAGGTCAAGCGTCAGCTTCTTGACCAACTTGATTCGTCCTATTCGTTTGAAGCGCCTTCAAAACTTGTCGACGCGGAGTTCAACAACATCTGGAATCAGGTCAACCGTGATCTCGAAGCGGCAGGTCGCACCTTCACCGACGAGGAAACCACCGAAGAAGAAGCTCGCGGCGACTATACGAAGCTGGCGGAGCGCCGCGTACGCCTCGGCCTCGTCCTGGCTGAAATTGGCGAAAAGGCCGGTGTTACGGTTTCCGATGAGGAATTGCAGCGCGGTCTGTTTGAACAGGTGCGCCGCTTCCCCGGCGACCAGCAGCAGGAAGTGTTCGAATATTATCGCAGCAATCCCGAAGCCCTCAACACACTGCGTGCGCCAATGTTCGAGGAAAAGGTTGTCGACCACCTCCTTGGCTTGGTTTCCATCACCGACAACAAGGTGAGTAAGGAAGAGCTGATGGCCGAAGACGACGAAGACGAGGTCAAGAAGCCAAAGCCCGCCAAAAAAGCGGCTGCGAAGAAAGCCAGCAGCAAGGACACCGACGAGGCAGCAGAACCCAAGAAAAAAGCTGCGCCAAAGAAAAAGGCGAAGGACGCCGAATAGGCATCTTGCCATAACCCTCAAAAGGCCGCCTTCGGGCGGCCTTTTCTGTTTCGCGGCAGTTGTGAAAATTACTGCGACACGGCGCTCCAAAGCATGTCGCCTGAAAGTGTCAGCGGTTTTGGGACAACGACAGGCATGGAAACGAAGACTTGTAGCAGGCTGCATCGATCCCTTGCGAAACAACGCCACTCGCGTGTTGATATTCAACAGAGGCTAAAACGCGAACTCATGTCGATTGGCGCAGAAATAGCTGATGATCTGCGAGAGATCCGGCTCAGCTACCATGTGTTCGGCCTCTGAACCCGCAACCCATTTGCGGGTGCGCACACGTCGCTCTTTCCATCTGTCAGCGGCAGTATCGACCTTTAGCGGGAATACCAGAACCTCGCAGGGGACTTCCTCCCCAGACGCCAGCGCCTTGGCATAATAATAACGCCCCGCCTCGACCCGCGATACCACGCCGGAAATACCAGCTTCTTCTGCGGCTTCCCGCGCCGCTGCATCGCACAGGGGTTCGCGCGCTTCCGGCCACCCTTTCGGCAGCACCCAGCGTCCGCTATCCCTGCTCGTAATCAGCATGACGTCGATGCCCTGAGCCTGTTCACGCCACGGCAAAGCCGCGACCTGCAAACGGCAAGGCACTGTGCCGAAGAGCTTGCGTACTCTTCCTGCCAGATGTTCTTGCGCGTTTGGCCGCACGAGCATGAGAATAAAACGCCTTGCCAGATTCGTTTGCCGTCTCACGAATTCTAAAGCTAATCTCGTGTTATAAAAGTAAAAATATGGCGCGCGATATCAAGACAGCAGAAGACCTAGGGTCAGGACCCAAGCCGCGCATCCCCACCAACGGTTTCGTCTGTTTGGATCAGCCGGTGTGGTCGTCGGCTATCGGCTTTTGATAGGTGAACCCCATATCCCACGGAAAGTATATCCATGTGTCCTGGCTGACTTCCGTAACGAACGTGTCGACCAGTGGGCGCCCCTTCGGCTTGGCGTAAACGGTTGCAAAATGCGCCTTGGGAAGCATCGCCCGGACAATTGCTGCCGTTTTGCCGGTATCGGTAAGGTCGTCGATAATCAGCACACTTGAGCCGTCATCTTCGAGCAATGAGGGCGTGATATCCTTGAGAACCTGCAATTGTCCCTGCGACGTATAATCGTGATAGGACGCCACACAAACCGTTTCGATCACCCGGATTCCGAGTTCCCGCGAGATCACCGCGGCTGGCACCAGACCCCCCGAGTAATGCAAACAATTGCCTTCCATTGGCCATTCACCCCGGAAAGCCGCCACGACAACGCGCGTGCGTCACGGTGAAACTGATCCCATGACACAGGGAAAGCTTTTTCAGGAAGAGACATGGCAGGCACTCCAAGGGCGCAAAATCGCACACAAACGGCAAGGGAATGCGCGCGGAATTAGCGGGAAAACACCACACTTGGCAAGGACAAACCATTGTCCCGAAAAAAATACCCAAAAGGCCGGAACAAACGCCTACTGCATATCGCCCAAAAGTGTGCAGCGGTTTTGGGACAACGACATGCATGAAAACGAAGGCTTAAAGCACGCTGCATGAATCACGTTAGACGCGACGTGCTTTAGCGTGAAAGAAATGCCGCGACCGGCAAAGAGCGAAGCACGCTGCGCGTGACTCCACCAAAGAGAAGCTGCCGCAACCATGAATGACTATAGGCACCGAGCACGAGGAGATCGGCATGGTTTTCAACAAGCCGCTCCTGAATGAGCTCTTCAGTAGACATTCCCTCCGACGACTGCACGGAAACGCTGACCGCCACCCCGTGACGCGCCAATGCCGCCGCTATATCGACACCTGCCTCATCTGCGCTTCCGTCCGGCATCTCCGGGGGTCAATCAGCAGAATTTCCGTGTTTTCCGCTTCAATCATGAGCGGAAGAGCGTCAAAAGCTGCGCGAGCGGCTTCTTTGCTGCCATTCCATGCCAGCAAGACGCGCTTGAAACCAGATGTGACTTCGCCGTTAGATGGTATGATCAGGACCGGACGTCCCGCATCGTAGATCAATCTGTCGACATCGGACGCAGAATCGTCATCCCCATCGTGCTGGGCGGTAATTACCAGATCGGCGCAGCGCGCACTGGAAACACCAGACAATGCACTATCACCGGAAAAGTTTTCAAAGGCTCGCCAGTCGAAAGATACGCCCGCACGCTCGATACGTTGCAAAAACGCGGCATGAACGCTGTCCGTCCGCTGCTTGTTGAGTTCCGCCGAGACCTGCAAATACTCTGTATCCGGAAAACCGGTGGCAGCAGTATACGAAACCGGCAGCGCCTCGGCATGAATGCCGATGATATGGCTTTCACAGCGGCTGGCCAGCGGTATGGCACAATCGAGGACACGTCCGGTATCCCGCTCGTTCTGGAGAATGGCGACGATGGTTTTGAATTTCATAATTCACCTCATCGGGGATGAGAGATTTCACTGATGCATAACAACGCACCCAAAGGCTTCCTGGTTCCGAATTCAGCGCTTCCGCTTATCCGGCCTTGGCCAAGCCGGCGACCATATCTTCCACCGCGGCGCGGGCAACGTCCAGACTTTCTTGCACGCGAGCCCGAATGACGAGTTCCGTCCAGAATTTGCCGTCACTGAATTTTGGATATGAGCCGATAATGGTGTCGGGATGGGTATTTTGGATTTCCCCCAGCTGCCCACCGATCAGCCCTTCTCCAAATGGACATTCGACGCACGCTGACAACATTTTCATTCCCGTCTTCAATGTCGGCACAACATTATCAAGCATCGCCTGAAAAATCGACGGCACCCCGGCCATGACATGGACATTGCCGATGCGAAATCCCGGCGCCAGCGAGACAGGATTGTCGATATGGACGGACCCTCGCGGCATCCTGGCCATGCGTTTGCGTGCCTCGGTAAATTCAACACCACGCCGGGCGTAGCTTTCTTCCATCATCGCATAAGCCTTCGAGTCGTATTCGCACGGCACCCCGAAAGCCTTGGCCATCGAGTCGGCTGTGATGTCGTCATGCGTCGGGCCAATGCCACCCGTCGTGAACACATAGGTGTATCGCGCCCGAACGGCGTTCACGGCAGATGCTATTTCATCTTCATCGTCGGCGACTATGCGCACTTCCTTCAGATCGATACCGACCGCAGTCATGATGTCTGCGAGATGGCCGATATTCTTGTCCTTGGTGCGACCGGAAAGGATTTCGTCGCCAATGACAAGCATTGCGGCGGTAACGATTTCAGACATGGAAAGCTCCGGCAAATAACGGTTGGTTGTCACATACCCCTACCCGCCGCCGTCAGCAATGGCGCAATAACAGTGAACAATCTGTCTGCCAATGCATGGGTTTCAGTGAACGATTCGTCGCCTAGATAAGGACCTGTGCGGAGGTCACTCCGCCGTCGAATAATCGGAGATGGAAATGGCAAAAGTACTGGTTGTTTACTATTCAAGCTGGGGTCACATGGAGCAAATGGCCAACGCAGCCGCCGAGGGCGCGCGTGAGGCGGGTGCAACGGTGACGGTAAAACGTGTGCCTGAACTGGTGCCTGAAGAGGTCGCAAAGGCTGCACATTATAAACTCGATCAAGTCGCACCCATCGCCAATCCACTTGAACTCGAAAACTATGACGCAATCATCATAGGTGCTTCCACGCGCTATGGCGCGATGGCCTCGCAACTCAAGAATTTCTTTGACCAGACCGGCCCGCTTTGGGCCAAGGGCGCACTGCTCGACAAGGTTGGTTCGGTGATGACTTCAACGGCAACCCAGCATGGCGGCGCTGAACTGGCATTGCTCAGCACTCAGGCGATGTTGCAACATCTCGGAATGATCATTGTGCCCCTTTCCTATGCCTATCAGGGACAAATGGGCAATGATGTGGTGCGCGGTGGTGCGCCCTACGGAATGACAACGACCAGTAATGGCGACGGCTCACGCCAGCCGTCTGCGCAGGAACTGGAAGGTGCAAGATTTCAGGGCAAGCGCGTGGCGGAAATTACGGCGAAACTTCACGGCTGATCACGCATCCGAGGCAATCGGTCCGCCCGATTGCCTCGGGTTCCGATGACTACCCTGCGGTCAGGTACTTTGGTACGCGACGGCCGTAATCAATCAGAAACCTCGGTTTGTGGCCTATCACGTCCATCGGCGAGTTCTTCATGCCACTTACCCTGCGCATCTTCATACTGGATACCATCGGAAGAACCGGCAACCTGCTGCTCGGCTGAAGCAATCTCTGCCGCACGCAGTGCATTTGCATGGCTAGGGAACGTTTCGGAGAATGTCTCACCAACCTTGTAGGCCCAACCACCGTCATGCTCGACAATCTTGTAGGTCAGTTTTGCCATTGTAGTTCTCCTGTTGGAAACCGGATTGGTGGATGAATTTCGACTGTCAACGCAAAGCGGGTCTCATCGGTTGCCGCGAGTGCACCGCCAAAAGCCATTCCCCTTCATCAAATCATAGTGGCCTGAAAGGTCATGCACTCAGCCTTCGCAATATTGCGCGAATGCGGGACCCGCAGAAGTCAAAGCCCCACAGATGAGTGCAACAATCGGTGCAAACCTGCAAGACACCACACCACGTTACCAAACAGCCGAAACCGGCAGGAGTTCGATTAAAGCGAAGCCGCCACGTCCTGTCCAGATCACTTTCTCGTGTTGATCGACCGGATGTGGCGGCTCGAACCGCGTCAGCCAGCAGCCTTCATCCAGTGCTCCATGGTCGTCACCGAGCGGTCAAGCTGCGGAGTGACGTGAATAGTCTCGCCGAAAATCGCAGCGGCGCGCCAACCCCAACGCGGATCGGCAAGAAATGCGCGTGCCAGAGCAACCATGTCGGCGCGCCCCTCCTCAACGATACTGTTGGCGTGCTTGGGGTCAACGATCAGCCCTACCGCGCGCGTCGGAATATCCGCACCTTTGCCTACGGCCTCAGCCAGATGAACTTGAAAACCGACACCGGTTGGCACTTGTTGAAGAGGTGAATTGCCACCACTCGAACAGCAAAGGTAGGAAACCCCTTCCGCCTTGAGGGCTTTGGCCACTTCGATAGCCTCGTCCACATCAAAGCCATTTTCTACCCACTCTGTCACGGAAAGCCGTGCGCCAAGCATAAGGCCGGGAGCAGCCTTCCTGACCGCTTTGGCAATCTCGATAGCGAAGCGCATACGATTTTCCAGCGAACCGCCCCAGCGGTCGGTGCGGATATTGGAAAGCGGCGAGAGGAACTGGAAAATAAGGTAACCATGCGCGGCATGCAGCTCCAGAAAATCAAAACCTGCCCGTTCTGCGCGTTGCGCTGCATCTGCAAAATGCTGGATCGTTTGCAGAATTTCGTCATCATCGAGCGCATGCGGCACCTGCCATCCCTTATCATAAGCAATGGCAGACGATGAAACTATCTGCCAGGCATCCTGGTCAGGTCGCAACGAACCACCGCCCTCCCACGGACGCTGCTTCGAGGCTTTTCGTCCCGCATGAGCAAGCTGGGTTCCAAACTTGGTTCCCGGTGCTGCGACACGTTTTGCCGCGTCGAGCGCACGCTTTGCCGCTGCTTCATTTGAATCCGAATAAAGACCAAGACACCCATGACTAATGCGCCCACGACGCTCTACATCTGTCATTTCCACTGTCACCATGCCGGCACCGGACATTGCCAGGTTCATCCAGTGGTGAAGATGCCAGTCCGTTGCCGACCCATCGTCCGCAGAATATTGGCACATCGGCGCCACGGCTATGCGATTGGGAAATGTCAGATCGCCCAGCGTGATCGGTTGGAAGAGAGGCGCTGTCATGGGGTACTCCGTATGGTAGGCTGCTGTGGCGGATTTGAAGTTCGTTTCATTCGGATTCGGGACACTGGCGAATATGTAGACGCCGTGTATGGCTTTCACCAGACATCATTTCTCAATGAAATCTATGATCTCTATCTACGCTGGCGGCATCCGGCGAAGTCGTACTGAGTGCACAAAAGCGAGCAAAGATATCATGCCCGGGCTTGCAATCCGGGAAAGCTCAAGTACCAGTGACATCAGTGCGGGCGTGGCGGAATTGGTAGACGCAAGGGACTTAAAATCCCTCGACTTCGGTCATCCGGGTTCGATTCCCGGCGTCCGCACCAGAAGATGATTTCTATCGAATTTCCTCGACAGCATTTCACATTAAAATTGCATAATTTCAACAATTTAGTGCTTTATCCGTCCCAATGCGCACCAATGCAGCACGGTTGATTTACAGCGTCGATGCTGTATTTTTTGAGTCGATGCTGTATATTGGGGATCGAAATGAAGCTAACTGACACTCACTGCCGACAAGCCAAGCCACGTGGGAAGCCGTGGAATCTCACTGATGGTCACGGTCTATTTATGTTGGTTAAACCCAACAACTCGAAATTATGGCGATGCGATTATGCGTTTGATGGCAAGCGGCGAACAGCAAACTTCGGCCCCTATCCGCAAACCAGTCTCGCCCAAGCACGCGACAAGCGCGACGAACTGAAAGCTCAAGTGAAGGCCGGAATAGACCCGGCTGGGGTTGCACACGGTGCGCCGGACAGCCGGCCGACATTCGAGCAAGTTGCGCGAGAATGGTTCAAGGCGAACGAGTCAAGGTGGAAGCCGTCATATTCGTCGCGGTTCTGGGCACGTATGGAGGGAGATATATTCCCCGCGTTCGGTGCCAAGGCAATCGCCGACATCAAACCGCCCCAAGTGCTAACAGCCATCCGCAAAATCGAAAATCGCGAAGCGGTCTACACTGCTAGACGTGCGCATCAATTCGTGAGCACGGTTTTCGATATGCGATTGCGGGCGGTCTCACTGAATTCAACCCGGCAGCAGATTTGCACGTCGCATTGAAGCCCGTACCAAAGGAAACGCACCGGGCAGCGCTGAAGGAAGGTGATTTGCCAGAATTTTTCGTACGGTTGACCAATACGCCAATGGAAGAATCGACTCGCCTCGGCTTGAAGGCGGTTGCACATGTTGTCGTCCGAACCGATGAAATTCGCTTTGCCAAGTGGGCAGAGTTCGATTTTGATAAAGACGTTTGGAGCCTCCCTGCCCCGCGCATGAAAATGAAGCGCGAACTCAAGGTGCCACTCAGTCGGCAAGCAAAGTGGATATTCCAACGACTGCAAGAATTGGGAAACGGTAGCGAATGGGTATTGCCCGGACCCTATCGACACAAGCCGATTTCCGAGAATTGCTTGCTATATGCGCTCTACCGTTGCGGCTATCACAGGCGGGCAACTGTGCACGGCTTCCGATCAACGTTTTCGACAATCGCTAATGAATCGGAATTATGGGATCCTATGGCAATTGAACATCAGCTTGCCCACGCCCCCAACGATCAAATTCGCGCAGCTTACGATCGCGGCGACCGTTGGCAAACGCGCGTTAAGATGATGCAATGGTATAGCGATTTGCTCGACAAGCATGAAAAGGCCGGATTGGCGAATGACCTGTCAGTACTTTTGCAATGAGCAGAAAGAACGTGGGCGGCGACTGTCACGCCAAGGGCACCGCCCACGCCAGTTTCCTAGGGTAACAAGGACCCCTAGGAATTAGAAAGCTGAGAGCCGGACGCTGACGGTTGCGCTTGGATTGGCTGCGGCTGTGACCGCAACACCTAGCTTCGTGTTGCCGGAGGCTGTCTTGTTCACAAGACCAGTTCCAGCATCGTAGTAAACTACGTCGCCCAAGGTGATGGCGAGCGCTGCAACCTTCGGGAGTTCCCAAACGCCAGTCGTTTCGATGTCGAGACTGTCACCGATTGCCGCGGTATTTGCTGCAATGCCGACAATGCTACCAGCGGTCACGACTTCGCCAGATGCGGCCGCAGCGGTTGCCGTGATAGTCAGTGTGTTGCCTGGCTGAATGTAATTGGTGCTCATTTTAAAGTCCTTTGCTTGTTACGGGATAGATGATGCGAGAACAGCCAAGCTCGGCTTCGGCCGTGGCAATCTCGCTATTGATTGCTGCGAGTGCGGAAGCCAGTTCGGCGTTAGACCGATAAGTGACTTCCTCGCCATTTGAGTCGCGCACGCTGCGAAGACCCGAATAACGGGCCTCCAACAGCTTTTCGCGCATGGCTACCAATTGTGAGAGCGTTGCCATTATGTGCCCGGATTCTTCTGCGCAGCCCGGTAGTCGATCCAGCCGGCGCCGAAGTCTTCAAACACGCGGAAACTAACGCCAAGCGTATCCCACATTTCCTGCCGCTGTATCTGCGGGCCTTGGGCGCCGCTAAGATATGCGTATTGCAGACCGGCGAGGCGTGCGGGATCTGCGAAGACATACCATTGACCGTCATCGATGCTTGGTTCGACCAGTAGGGTCAGCTTGCCCGCGAATGGGTTCACGTCATCGGTTTTTATTGCCTGGATTGCTGACAGCAGCTTCTCGGCAGTCGTTTCGAGTTCCGGCCCAACGACCAGGTATTTCGGTGTTGCCGAAATCAAGGTCTTGCCGTCCAGGTCTTTGCGCTGGCGCATAATCAGGCGGACTGCGGACAGCGAGGTTTCGTCCAACGCCGCACCCGTCGAAAGATTGCCGTGGTCAGCATGGAATATTGCCTTGCCGTCTGCCATCTTCGGATTGTCGAGCAACTGCGAGACCAGCAGATCGGCCTCGGTTGCAGCCGCAGACTGCCCAAGCGCTGCAACAATATCGCCAAAAGCGCCCGCGTCATCATCAATCATAAGTTTGCGTGTGAGGTCGAAACGGCGCGCATAAGTCGTCAGGCTGAGCTTTTCACCAGCTTCGGCCCGCGACGTTGCCGTGATCTCGCCGTGCTCTGACAGCGATTCCAGTCGGCCCATGCCGCCCATACGAAGAGTCGAGCTTTCCTTGAAGTTTGGAAGCGTGCGCTGCCTTGCTAGCGTCTTCAGTGGGCTTTCGGCTGCCTTATAGGTTTCGAGCAATGTCTTGTTGGCAGCATTCGAAACGACAAGCGGGAAATCCGATGTGCCGTTAGCAGCACGTTGGAAAACCTCGTCAACCGATAGCCCGCGCACGCTAACACCCGATCGAGTGAGAGAATCCCGAGCCAGGTCAACCAAGCTCATACCGGAAAACTCGCGGGAGGCTTCCGGCAACTCAGCGGCGCCCATGCGGAAGGCAAGTGCGTCGGATGCGCGGGTCACGATCGCTGCAGGGTCGTCATGCTGCGCAACCACGCGGATGCGCGGCGTTGATCGCTGGCGAAGCTGCATTGCTTCGAAGGCTTCCGCTCGCGCTGCAACTGGATCGAGATCGCGATCAATCATATCGTCGATGTCTTCGGCGCTCATATTGGCAGCGCGGCCAATGGTTCGAATTTCAGCCCGACGCAGCGTCGGGGTCAGTTCTGTGATATCGTCGTTGGGATCCATGTTAATACTCCTTTGGATCTGTGAATTCGGGTCTGCGGGAATTGGGGTGATCGAAACTTCCAGTAGCGACCAATCGACGGCGGTTCTTATTCGAGTGCCATCGGCATCGACGGACTCGGTCCAGCGGTGCACTACGTACCCAATGGAGAGATGGCGAAGCGTTCCGTCAGCTACGCGCTGGACAATCGGCAACACGTCTTCGGCGGTAGAAAAGCGAAGTTCCGCGACCAACGTGTCGCCTTCGATCTTGACGCTGTGTGCGCGTCCAACGGTTTCGCGGCTGTCTCTTGAGTGGTCGAGTTGCAGCGGCCAATCTTCGCCTTTTTCGAGGCGACACCCACGCATCGACAAAACTTCGAGGAACTTGCCCTTGCCCGATCGCCGCAACACAGGCGCTTTGGTGGCAATGATCGCGCTGACGGTCATCGTCTCCAGATAACTTCCGGGCTTGGTTTCGAGGGCGCTACCGTCAAAAGTTAGCTTTCGGGTTAGCTTATCCCCATCGGCCTTCACATTGATGTGGTGTCGCCCCTTCCTGGGATCGGCTGTTACCTTAATGTTCATCTTTGGATTCCGTTTTGTTCTTTGATGGGTCAGCAGTTTCCGTAGCGTTAGGTTTGCGATCGCCATCGGCTGCAATTTCGGCGTCCAAATCTTCAAGCACCCATCCGCGCTCAGCCACAGCCTTGCGGCGGGAGGTCAAACCAGCGTCGATTTCGGCAACGGTTGCCTGCGTGTCTTTCAACGGGTCAACTTGCAGCGGTTTTGGTGGAAGCCAGTCAGCACGCAAATAGGAGTCGGGATTTTCCCCAAAGTCGGGAGCCTCAATCTCGCCGCTCAGGATGCCGTGCAAAATGACGGCTTTCCAGCACGGTGCCAAAAATTGCGGCATTAGTACGCCATATTGAATTTGCTCGACACGCTGGCGGAAGGGTAGCAGTCCAGCCCGCAAGCTCGAATAGTTGGCTTGGCTGAGATCGCCCGACAGCAAGAATTCTGGCAATCCAAGACCGGCAGCAAGTTGCCGGAGGCTGTGTTTCAGGAAGGCGTCGGCCTGTTGAAGTTGGGCAGGTGAATTGAACTTGATGTCTTCGCCCATCGCAAGACGAGTCAGCGCACCGGGTTCAAGCTTGGGTTCCGCCTCATCATAAAGCTGCCCGTCGCCGGTTCCGTTCTGGTTTACAATAAAACCGGCGTGCATCGCTGCAATCTTCGCAGACATAAGCAAGGCGTCGCAGTATTGGTCGAAATCAGATGCGGGCAAGATGATCGGCGCTAACCAGGAAGCACCCCGAACTTGTCCAGGTGATACCGGCTTGAAGACGTGAAGCACGCTTTCGGCATCAACTCTTTGCGATGGTGCGAACGATGCAAACACGTCGCCCGCCTTTTCCGGCAGCAGCCAGTAGGCAAGACGTTTGCCGTTCTCATTCAGTTCGATGCCCGAGAATGTAAGCTCATAATCGGTTTTGCTGGAATCGATCAAAGCAGGATCGAGCACCCGGAGGCGCGGCCCATCATCGGTTCCAATCAACAGCGAAATCGCTTCACCATTAACGACCATCGAACGCGCAAGGTTTACCTGCAAGCCCGCAAAATCGGTGCGGCCTTCAATATCGGCGTCATCCCACCAGGCTGCAAAATACTGATTCAATGCCTTGCGGGTTTCAGCATCGGGATGTCTAGCGTTCGGCATGATACCAGGACCAATAAGAGCACCGGCCCAATTTGCGACAGCTTGTGCAATCCAAGGGTTGTTCTGTGTGAGGTACTCCGCGCGTGATGCGAGAGACTGACCAGCAGCAGCAACTTCGGGGTTGATGCGTCCAAAGTTTCCCATCCCGCCACCGCGACGACCACCAGCAGCACCGTCAAACCGGCGCACGGCAGTCGGTGCGGTCGTACGCTTCCAAAAGCGATCTAGCAGACCCATTTTATTGGCCCTTTGGCTTTGAAATGCGCCGGATAACGGGCTTCAGCATTTCATCAACGACGACGATGATCGCGCCACGCGGCGCAAATTCGAGAGGCATGGGTGCGAAAGCGGGTTGGTCATGGGTAATCAAGTCCACGTTGTTGAAACGCCCGAACGGTCCCCGATAGACATTAATCACCAGCGACCAGCCTTCACCCCTGGCGAGTCCCGCCAGGCAACGATCGATCTTGCAATAAGCCGTGACGCTGACATCGCGCTGCAAATCGAGGTCAGCAACGCCGCAATCCTGAAGTGCGCTAAGCAAGATAGCCACGGCAGAATCAGTGGGTCGATACAAGTTCGGTGAGGTTCTTGGTCCGCTTCTTCGAACACAAAGCAAGGCGTTAGTTGCATAGCTTGTGATGCGATGCCGCGCGGTTTCGAATGGCACACCAGCAGCCGCAATATCATTCGCAAGGTCTTTGATTGTAAGCTCCATGTGAGGCATATAATCCTACACTATGGATTATGTCAATAGATTATGAGTTACAATTAATTAGTGAAATCATTCACTTAAGGGGTGAAATTAATGTAACTATTGACATGAACTATAGTTAGGATTAAATTCATATTCAAGTGGCGTGCGAAGGAATCGGCCCCGGAGTGCGCAGTTGAAGCGGCTAACCTCCTGGCCGTGATTCAACACGACCTGCGCGGCGCTTAACGGTGCCGCGCAGGTCATCAAATTGGAGTTGAAAATGAACGCCAGACAGATCAAGCAAGCACAGCGAGCTGCACTGAATTGCGCCAAAGCAGGTTTTCCATACGAAATAGCCGTGCTTTTAGTCGCTGATTGGATGAAAAGACACAGTATTCGCGTTACAACGAAGAACCTTGAAAATGCTTTTGCCGGTTTTTCATAATAGATTTCACTTTTAATGTTAGATTCTTGTTTTAAACGTGCGTTGACTGAAATATATATTTATGAATTTATGACTTCGTTGTTAATGAACGGAGCTATATTGTGAACACATGGCTTGATGAAAACAAACGTGGTCGCCAGAGTGCTGCCAGGTTGATCGAAGATTGCGCGACAACTGACGATCTGCCGCGCTTGGTCCAGCATATTCGTGAAGCGGCGATCGATGAATCTGGCGTTGGCGTCGGCTTTCTGTTTATGATTGCAGTGATGGCCCAACGTTCATAGCGATTCGAAATATTGTGCCAGCATTAACATGGAGAGCATTTTATGTCAGACTTAAAAGCAGGTGATGTTGTTAAGCTAAAATCAG
The DNA here is from genome assembly GCF_055809095.1 of Mesorhizobium sp. G2-6-1. Classification (NCBI taxonomy): domain Bacteria; kingdom Pseudomonadati; phylum Pseudomonadota; class Alphaproteobacteria; order Hyphomicrobiales; family Phyllobacteriaceae; genus Mesorhizobium; species Mesorhizobium sp. G2-6-1. The sequence goes on along the minus strand of NZ_CM147896.1, from coordinate 3,291,693 downwards.
GCGGACCGTCAATGACCATCGAGACGATAGGTGATGGTAGTGCAAATTGTGCTTGGTTCAGTAATACAGAAGAGAAACATAGCAATTTTAATTTGACATCTCTAGTGCTTGATGAGAAACCAGACTATAGGAATCTGAGAGATATTGGTAAAAGTATAGCATAATTACTTATTAATACTCTAACCACTTCGAGCGAATTACTGCAGGTGCACGCCTTGGCGCGCCTTGGTTCGAAAGTTCCTCGGCGCGCCGCTCGGCATGCTGGTTTATCAGTGATCGGGCGGCCCAAGCATAGCCGGTAGCATCCAAGGTCTCGGCCCGCTTGCCCTTTATGCGTTCGAACCTGGCGATCGGCTGCCCTCGGCTATACCGCACCACGCGCCTTTCGCTAGTCAGTTGCTCAAAGAAGATCGGCTGTAAATCCTCGCTAAAATGGATTCCGGTTGATCGCGCTATTCTCGCGAATAACTGCGATTTCACGGCATCACTCCCGACAAGCCAAAGATGCTGACTACCAGATTTTGCCAATGCGGCGCGACTGAAGCCCGATACGCCCTTGATCGGCACGACGCGGCGACCAAATCGAGGTCGAGCAAAAGCGTTCACAAGTTCAGTATGCCCACCATCGCCAGAGTCGACGCAAGCCGCGCTGATGCCAATCATTGCGCCGTGCGAATGCTTCCAAGTCTCGCGGAGCATTGAGTCAAGCTCGTACCAAACGGACTCGCCGTGGATCGGTCCCCAAAACACGCGATGGTCGAGCACATAGAAGTCGTTCAATCCGTGTCCGCAAATAACAGCCTCCAGGCGATCGTCTTGGCAGTCGACTCCCGCGGTCAGCCACAAAACATCGTCAGGCAGCGAGTCGAGACTGAAGGCTTCACGTCTGCCGAACAGTTCATGTTCGTCAAAATCCTCACCCTCAGTGCGCCACGGCTCGCCCAAGACAAGATTTGTGAAGGTCTGCAGAGTTTCCGGGCTGCGCTTTGCTTGCAAGAACTCATCGACCAGTTTCGACCATCTGGCGTTGAAATGCGGGCTTACAAGCGTGTTCAGGCGGAATCCTGCCCTTCCTTCCACTTCGGGCGCTGTTGCACGCCAGCGCCCACGCCCTACCGCTTGCACCTTGTCTTTTTCCTCGATGATGCAGCCATTCAACGGGCAAACGACATGGGCGGTTTCAGGCTGCCCCTCATCCCATCTCACGTGCTGCCACTTTATTTCAAAGTGTTCTTGGCAGCCTGGGCAGCAAATTTCGAATACACGTTTGTCGCTGGTTTCATAAAGCTGTGTGACTTGCCCATGATCGAAGATAGGAGTGCCACCAAAAACAATTTTTCTATCGCGATAGGTTTGGCTGCGCATTCGAAGCAAATCGAGCACATTGCCCTCATCTGTCGGTGCATATGCGTCAACCTCATCTGCTATGATAATTTTGCCAAGTTTGCGACGAAAAGCGCGCGGGCTGGACGCTGATAGGAATTCCAGGCTTCCACCAGGATAGAGCCGCCGCATCATGGTCGAGCGCCCCGACTCATCCGCATCGTCCGAGATCAAGCCCCGAATTGCAGGTGATGCTTCGAATAGCGATTCTATGTCAACGCTGAAGGCGCGGCTATCGTCGGCGGTCGGTTGTGTTGCCAGAATAGGCGCTGGTGCGGTTGCGACAGTGTGCCCGATATAGCCAGCAAGCAGTGCCGTGAAACCAATACGTGCTGACTTTTGAATGACGATCTCCGATATATCAGGATCGTCCAGTGCATCGCATATGCCGCGCTGATAGGCGTAAAGACGCATTCTGCCAGGTGTGGCGGAAGCGGTCGAAGGCAGAAAGATGTTGGCTTCGATCCAATCTGCCAACGGCATGTGCGCGGGCGGGCGCAACGTTTCGAGCGCTTCGCGCCGTATTCGCTCAAGCGTTTCCATCTGCTAGCCCTTCGAGCGCTGCCCGGATCTCTCGATCGAGCGCGGCAACATCGTTTGCGGTCAGGTGTGGCATGGTGGCCCCGTAGCGGCTCGGTACGGCCAGGACAGCCGCACGCACGTCGCGAAGGACTGACTGCCATTCCCTGCTTACTGCCTCGGCAGGTACAAGGTCGCCCGACTGTTGATGATTTTTGGTTTCCTGCGCGTCAGCCTGGGCACGGGTCAGCCGCAAGCGCTCAGCCTTCAGCGCATCACCGCCCTCACTTGGCCGGCCGGCGCGGGCAGCGTGCTTCCGTAGATGCCGACAATAGGCTTCGACCGAAGCCGAAAGATCGAATTGCGCGCGTCCTACGCGCTTAAGGATGCCCCGTCTAACGTGATCGCCGATAGCCTGCCGTGAAATGCCTAGAAGGCTCGCCAGGGCGGACTCGTGAACCGTTGCGGGCAACTTGGTCACGGCGGGCGGGTCGTAGCCCAATAGGTCCGACAGGTCAGATGTGTTTAAGTCCATCACGGCAACTCATCTCTATAAAATTTCTGCAAAGCGTGTTTGTTCGCGGTTCAGCGCCCCCCGAACCGGCAGCCCTTGGGTAGGACCCGAGGAAATGCGGTAGGATCGAAGATCGAATACAGTCAACCATCTCCCCATCTCCCCCATCTCCCCTGAATCCCATGCGTTTCAAGAATCAGGGGGATTGTCTGTGTTCTATCTGCTGCTGTGTGTCATTCCCGGATTTTCTAGCCTTTTAGGAAAAAGGGGGAGATGGGGGAGATATGACTGCAAGCCATTGAATTTGAAGGTGAAAACTGCCTCCCCCTGAAGGGGAGATAGGGGGAGATAGGGGAGAAGATAAGCTGTGTCTCATTTCCTCAACCCCGAGTGTAAACGCTACATTTGCCGTAACGCCGCAACTCGGGATGCGTCGTTTTGTTCGGCGACTTGTTCCAGCCGATAATCCCCAAGGCTTTGCCGATCCTCATTGCTTCATTCGTTGGCATAGCCCCACGCATCTGCAACATCTCGCCCCAAATCTGAGATGTACAGGTGGCAGCGCGATACGTCTTCGGCGCATCCGCGTCGAGGTCGTCAAACCGTTCATCGATGCCGACCGGCATTTCGAGCCAAGCGCCTATTTGGCCAGCTAAAGCATCTTCGGCTGTCTCGGCTTTCCGACTGCTTTGCAAGGCCAACGCCTGCGCATCGGCCGCACTGCCACCGCGCAACGCCAGGAACAGATCATCGCGCGGCTGTGCCTCTCGCATTGTGCGATACCAGCCAACGGCTTCCGCCCATATTTGCGGCGCTTCACGCGTCAGTCTATCGGTGTCGATCATGGTGCCGTTAGTAGGGATAGGCCAAAATCGCCGATTGCCGCTAGGGTCTTTCAGATAGTCCCGATCATTGGTTGTACCGATGAAAACGCATTGGCGCGGCCGTGTGACGGGGTTGTGCCCATAGGCAAGGCGCGCCGTATCTGCGGTGCGCGTCAAGTTGGCTTTGATGTCATTCGACTCGGCCCGACTCATAGAAGACAGTTCTGGGACTTCGATTAGCCAAAACCCCTCGGTCTGTTCGAGAATTTCCTTCCCGTCGCCCCAATTGATTGCGGGATCGCCTGCCCATCCCATCCCGAGCGCCTTCACGAAAGTGGATTTGCGAACGCCCTGCGGTCCTTCAATGATCGGCATGAAGTCAAACTTGTGTCCAGGTTCAAAGACGCGCGACACTGCGCCTAGCAACGTCAGACGCGCGGTCTCGCGAAAATAGGGAGTATCGGGACAACCTAGGTATTCGATGAACAGTGCTTCGCCGCGTGGCTTGCCATCATGCTCAAATGTCGCCAAGCGGTCCCGGACGGGATGGAAGCGCCTGCCGTGCGCAGCAATATCGATTGCGCCGCGAACGTTCTCCTTGGAAGCGTCAATTCCCCATCCGCCTTTGCGCTTCGGTGCGCTCAGCCAATCCCTGATAGCGGTCTCGTGAATATCTTGAACCGTGCCAGGTTGCCAATGTTCGCCGGGCAGCTTCTCGCCGGGGCGCTTGGAGATGAAATTGCGGTGCCGGAATTCGTCCAGCGCGAATACTTCGGCCGTGGTCGCGTCGTTCTCAACAATGATTCGAATGTTGTAAGCGGTCTTTTTGAGTCGCTTTTCCTTGTCGTGGTCGAGTAGCAAGCGCCAATCTTTCAAGGGGGCTTATCCAGCGGCGGCAGATCTTCGAAATCGTCCGTGGTTACATTCGGCCCGTGCGCATAACCGTGTTCACCCGCGATATGAAACAGTGTCCCTATGTCGATGCCAGACTTGCGGCCAAAACTACGCCATTGGCTGTGCATGATGCCGGATTTATATTTACCGTTTTCGGTGGCCGTGGCTGACCATGTATTCCAAATCTCGAATGCAGCATCGCTGCCGTCGCTGGCCGCGTGCAGCGCCATGCCTACCCTGACCCACGTATCCCTGTCACAGTCAGGCGATACGAATGGCAGCGCGCGATTCACTTCCGCCCAATCAACCGGCAGCGGGTCAGGTCCGAGTAGCCGCGACAAATCGAAACTATCACTAACGGGAGCCGGTGAGAGGCTTGTCGGCCATGTTGGCAGTGCGGCCACTTCAAGCTCGCCATAGGCACGGTATCGCCGCCCATCAGCCAGAGCGCTACCGGGTGCGATCACATAGCCGCTTGCTTTTATCTCAACACCATCCGGCAAATGGGTGTGCGAATCTCCCAAGCCTTCCTGATATCGGAAATACAGATGCCGACCGTCAGATGGTGTGTCGACTATGAATGGCGAAAGACTATCAGGATCATAACCCAAGCCGCGCAATGCCGCGATTCCATCCTGCTCAGCAGTGTGGCGATCGAGATCAAGCACAGCCAATCCGTTGCGCTTGCACGGTAGCCCAATGATTGCCTTCGGGTGAGCCGACCACCATGCCCGGATTTGCGCCAGGTCGATCGAGGCGTCATCCTTCCCGTTGGGTGTGTACGGGCTTTTGATAACACCCTTCGGTCCGCATTCCTTACATGGAAATACAGCGAAGCCTCGCCTTGCCAGGTCGAGCGCGACGGCAAGGTTGGTGCCTATTTGCGGCAGCGGGTCAGGCCCAAGCAAGTCAGATAGGTCTTGATTATTCGTTTGGCTATGATGTATAGTCACGGCATTCTTTCTTTGTTTGAAAAATGCCTCGCAAACTTTGGTCGGTGCGCGGGGCATTTTTTTGCGTACGATTCAGCGACCGTGCCGGTCGTCAGCCGTGATAATACGCCCGAGCGCGATAATAGTCTATATCCTATTGATATTGTTAATCTTTTCACATTTTTAGTGAATTTGACACTCAAATCAATTACAGCGTCATTTTACAGCATCGAGCTATTAAAATATTGATTTATAATGAAGTATGGTGCGCGGCGTCCGCACCACTTTGACGACATAGAACAACTTGTTCGCTTGTCACGCTCGGCGCGCCTTGAACTGAATTGGGTAACCGTCAGGGTATCCCTTCCGGCGGCATTTCAGATGGCCATTTCGCACGCTAGCAGGATGACAGTCACCAGAAACATCCGGCCAAGATCCTGCGCGAAACGCTGCGGCTGAACGCTCACATTTTACCAACCGGGGCGCAAGAGATGGAACTTTCCGGTGTCCCGCTTCGTTTATAGGTTGATCGTTCCACTACGATCTCAAATTGTAAAAGGAGCCAGAAATGAACATCAAGATGATTTGTATAGGTGCGTTAGCCCTTTCCACAGTGAGCGGTGCTGCTCTCGCAGGCGGCGTGTTGGACAACCCTCAAGTGATGTCGCCGTTCTATACTGACTCTACTATGAAAACGATGCGCCCGGACGATGAATTCAAGGCCGCATGGATGGCCCTGTCGCAAGATGATCGGGACACGATGATGGGGGAATGTGACAGCGATTCCGAGAAACTCCATAACAATTTCTGTGAGAAGACAAAGCAGCTTGGCGGTGCCAACTAATTCCAGATCGCGATAGCATTGCAGTCAAACAACGGTGGGCCCTCCCTCCGTTGTTTTTCTTTTGCCCCGCAGCGACCTGTCCAGTAACGGTCCGCATCCAAGGTGCTCTTGGTCAACAGAAATTCAGCGGCGAGCATTATCTTGCTGTAGAAATTCACGAATTGACTGCGGCAAATGTCTCCTCATGACCGGAGACACCTGTGGGTTTTAGGTGGTATTTGGGTGTAGATCAGCACCGGTCATTTCGTGTCAGTAGTTGAATTCATACAATACCTGAAGGCTTTGTTCCCAGCTTGTAATTTTTAGTTACTGTCCACCATGATCTATTTGGTATTCATACCATTGATTTAGCATACTTATATGGTGCACCCCGCTATCGTGTTGATTCTCCAAAATATAAGTAACACGAAAATAATTCACGTCGTACAAGCCACTCCCGATGACTCGAGACCGGTTCGAAAAGTGTCTTCCAAAATGGTTGATCGATACGGGTACGATCCTGTTCCGGTTACAAAAGCCGCCGCGTGGAAGCCGGCATCGTGTCACTGTCAGCGCCACCACTATGGATCGTCGTGATTTCTAGCATGGAATGACTGTCAGCAAAATGACAGGTCGTCCATATCATACTCGGTGATCGATCCATTTAGTCCCCGTCGCGAACTCAGTCGCCCTCAGGTTCTTTTCGTGCCAATTTAGTCAATTTCCTCGGAGCCGGAAACCATTATGGATATGAGTGGCCAGCAGAACGCCGATGGGGCTGTGCGGGATCACAAGAATGTTAGAAACTGGACGATTTGAATGAGCCCAACCTACAACAGTTCTCAGAAATTCCTGCACTGGACCATATTTTTCTGGTTCTCGGTCTCTACGCACTGACCTACGTCCAAGACCTGTTCCCTCGCAGAGATCCAAATCGCGATCTCGTCTGGTGGTTCCATATTTCATTTGGTTTGCTGTTTTTCGCGCTGGTCATTCTTCGAATCGGCCTCCGTACGTTACAAGGCACGCCGCAGCTTGCAGCCGAGATGCCGCCCCTTGAGCGAAAATTGGCCAAGATCGGACATTTTCTGCTTTACGCGTTACTTGTGACAATTCCGGTTCTTGGCGTTCTTCTCACATGGTTCAGAGGCGATGCATTAAGCTTCTTTGGTTTGTTCACCATCCCCGCCCCGTTGTCTCCCAACCGCACCGCCGCCAGTTTCATCAAGGATTTGCACGAGCTTAGCGCCAATTCGATCCTCATCCTTGCTGGAGTGCACGCCGCCGCCGCTCTCTGGCATCATTACATCCGCAAGGATGATGTCCTCAAGCGAATGCTGCCGAGAGTAACGAATCCACAATCGCATCCCTGACACGTTGATGCTGATATTATGGGTCTGAATGCACCACGGATACGGATATGACGGCGCTATTGCGACGCATGGTAATAATGGGTCTGGTCGGGTTCGTCGTGGCAATGCCATTATCGGCCTACGCCGATGAGGACAATGATGGCGATCACGATCAGGCGAGAGAGCTTTATGAGCATGGCGAAATAAAGGGACTTGCCGATATTATCGACATCGTTCGCGCAAGGGTTCCTGGCGACATTGTCGGCATCGATCTGCTGCGCATAAGCGATAAATGGATTTATCGCTTTCAGATCATCGCCAAGAATGGCCGGCGTAGAATTGTCGACGTCGATGCCAGCGCCGGGGTTTTCATGCGTAACGGGAAAAGCGGCTGATGAAAATCCTGCTCGTAGAAGACGAGCCACGCATCGCCATGGACATCGCTGCTGCTGTCAAGGCTGCCGGGATGGCAATCGATATGGTGGACGATGGCGAAAAGGCCTGGTTCGCTGGCGATGTTGAGACCTATGACGCCGCCATTCTTGATCTCGGACTCCCGAAGCTTGACGGTATGGAAGTTTTGAACCGCTGGCGCGCCAACGGACGCGCATTTCCTGTCCTGATATTGACTGCACGCGGCATGTGGAGGGAACGCGTTGAAGGTATCAATGCGGGAGCCGATGACTATCTGCCAAAACCGTTCGAGATGGAGGAATTGCTGGCGCGACTACGAGCGCTCCTGCGTCGCTCAGCCGGACAGGCAGCACCCGTGCTGAAATCGGGTACCTTGATACTGGATACCCGCCAGATGCACGTTTCTGACAACGGCGTTCCCGTTCAATTATCGCCGCTGGAATACCGACTCCTGGCGTTCTTGATGCATCACGCAGGGCGCGTTGTCGCAACGACGGAGTTGGCCGAGCATCTCTATGATTCAGGCAATGATCGCGATCCCAACGTCATTGAGGTCATTGTCGCGCGGCTGCGCCGAAAGATCGGAGGCGATGTTATCGAAACACGGCGGGGTTTCGGGTATCGGGTGCCCGAAGATACCCGATGATGGGAAATTCCATCCGCTTCAGACTGTGGTCGGCGGCAACCATCTCCATTCTTGTTGCTCTGGCCATCGCAGGCGTCGGGTTGCGCTATCTGTTCGAGCTGAATGTCGAACGCCGCGTAGTCAGCGAACTCACTCTCGACCTCAACAGCCTTATCGCTGCTGCAAGTTTTGCCGCCAACGGCAGCCTTGCGGTTGCGCCACCCCTATCCGACCCCCGGTTCACCAAACCTTTTTCAGGCTATTATTGGCAGATTGAAGACATCGCAACCGGCAACCTCGAACGCTCCCGCTCCCTCTGGGACATGACGCTTGCTTTGGATGAACCGACAACCGGCGGGAAATTGATAAAGATAAATGAATTCAAAGGCCCTCGTGGGGAACTGGCCATTGCAGTCGCGCGGATAATAACCGATGCGGACGGTCGGTCATTTCGCGCAATCGTAGCCGAAGACCACCAAAGTGTGGAGGTATCGGTAAGCGCGTATGTGCGCGACCTCGCGCCCGCTCTGGCTCTGCTGGCAGTGGTTTTGATGGTGACGTTTTTCATCCAGATCACGGTTGGTCTGGCGCCATTGGAAAATCTTCGGATCGCAGTTAGCGATGTGATTGCACGCCGTACCGCGCGTCTGAATGTAAAGCCGCCGCGCGAGGTGCAGCCTCTAGCCGATGAAATCAATCGTCTTCTCGACGTCCAGGAAAAAGCCCTGGCGCGTGCCCGGACGCGCGCCACTGATCTTGCCCACGGTTTGAGAACGCCACTGCAGGTCTTGTCCGCAGATATCCGCGCATTGCGGAAAAAAGGCGAGACGGAACTGGCGGACGAGATCGAAAAGAGCACGCGCGCAATTCGCAACCATGTCGAACAGGAGCTGGCACGCGCCAGTGTAGCGCCCGGCCTTTCTGGCGCGGCATCGTGCAACGTGGCGACCATCGCCGCCGGCGTCATTTCCGTGGTCAAACGGACGCCAAGGGGCCAGCAAATGTCATATATCATCGGTGTGGCGGATGAATTGTCGGCACCCATAGATGAAGGAGATATGTCCGAAATTCTCGGCAATCTCATAGAGAATGCGACACGCTACGCCAAATCATCGATTCATATTGATGCCATCGAAACCAATGACGAACTGACAATAGTCGTGGCCGATGATGGCCCCGGCATACCGGATACGGACAGGTTATCCGTCCTGTCGCGCGGCGTTCAACTCGACAACAACGGCGGTGGTGGCCTCGGCCTGGCCATCGTTTCAGATATAGTGGAAGCCTATGGTGGGCGTCTGTCGATCACCAATGCCACACCGGGACTGGTGGTGTCGATTAGCCTGCCGCGCAAGGTCTGATGGACCCAAGGCCTGACCGACTCAAGCTTTAACGGACCGGAGTCAGGCAAAGCCGGGGAAATAGTCGACCTTAATTTTCGAGCGGCGCACACCCATGGCCCGCAACATCCGACGCAATGCCTTGACCATGGCCTGAGGCCCGGAAATATAGAAGGTACGCTCAAGATAGTCTGGAATTGCCACGCGAACTAAACGTTCGTCAATATAGCCCGAATACTGGCCACGGTCCGGATCACGTGCCACGGCGTGAACAGTCCTGATACCAAGCTCGCTGCGGGCAGCATCGAGCACATGACGATAGGCGATATCCTGCTGGTTCTCCGTTGCGTAGAGAACGATGATCGGCCGCGCTTCCTTCCTGTCGAGAAGGTACTGCAACATCGAGCGGAACGGCGTAATGCCTATGCCACCGGCCAGAAAGGCGATCTTGGTTTCCTGCCCGGATGGTAGGGTAAAGTTGCCGGCAAGTTGCGACGCATCGATCCGGCTGCCCGGTTTCATGGTGAGCAGACCGCGTTTGAACGCGCTCGGCGATGGATAGAATTTGACGCCCAGCCGGATTTTTTCTTCCGTGGGTGCCGAGGCGATGGTGAAATAACGGCGGTTGCCGCGACTGTCAGGATGATCGAGGCCAAGCGTCCATTCAAGATATTGGCCCGCGTTGAAGGCAAGTGCGCGGGGTGCCTTGAAAATGAAATCGTAGCTGTCGAGCGTCGATCGCTCGATCCGTTCCAGCGTGAGTATCAAGCGTCCCTTGGGGCCCGCTGCAAAGGCGAATAGATTGCCAGCCAGCAATGCAAGTTCAGGCGTAAGATAAAATGAACCGAGATGGACAGTCGGAGCGAACAGGAAACCGACGATTGCCGCAAATGCGATACGAGGCCAGCGCGTCGTTGGCGCTGTCAAAGGCTCCGTAAGCATGATGAACGCAAAGAACAACAGCGGCGACGAGCTGAAGCTTTCCGTGAGTATCATACCGTAGCGCGAAAATGTGGCGGTCGACAGCGCTGTAATCGTCGTCACAACAACGAAGGTTGCAACGAGGTCGAACCGACGCAATTTTCGCACGATCAGCAGGCCACCGACCAGCACGATGGGAAGCAGGGGCAAGTTGCCTCCCACCCACCAGGTGGCTGGCTGGTCGAGTAGAAGCGCCGACAAAGCCACACCGAAAGCAGCAGGATTGAACAGATGCTTCTTGCCGAAGGCAAAAATGAATTTGGATGAGGTCGCCCAGACTGAAGTAAATATCACCGCCCCCGTCCCTGTCAGGTCCGAGGGCAGGATAGGGTCCAGAATAAGCGCAAGGATGAGCGCTGTGATGTATAAGGACTCGTTGTTGGCCGGAACCGCGAATATATGACTAAAGACCCGATTGGTCGCCCAACAGGTGAGCAGCGCCAACGCTGATGTCCAAAGGAGCGCGGTCGGATTTTGCGGTGCAAGCCCGATGAAGCCGAAAGCAAGAGCCGCGCCCGCCAGTGCAATCAGATAATACAGGACCAGCCTGTACATTGTATGGCGCTCAAGAAATCGGTCGATGATCTTGATCATGGCTTGCTAAACAGTCCAAATCCGCTGGTGGAGGTGGCCCGGCCATTCACGTCAACCATGTAACCTTCGATGTCCGGCATCTCTTCGATGAAGTAAATGCCGTCTTTGTCCATGGCGAAGGCAGCGGTGGCAAAGCGGTCTGCTTCGAGTACATCTGCGCCGATAACGGTCAGGCTGACGATGTCGGTGATCGAAGTCTCTGGTCTATGGGGATTGTAGATATGCTGGCCCCGCGCATAGTTGCCGGAGGTCGCGACCCCGTGGTTTCTTGGGTAGACGACCTTGATGATCTCGTCCGCCTTGAACGGATTGCGAATGCCGACGCTCCAGTCGGCCCCTGACTTGTTCTTTCCGCAGGACTGGATGTCGCCTCCCGCCTCAATGAAGAAGTTATTGTTCCCTGTTCTCTGGATTATCCTGGCCGCGTTGCGGATCGCCCAGCCCTTGACGATGCCGGAAGGGTCAAGCGAACCACCGGGCCTGCAAATGTCGAAAAATCCGACGGTCTCTTTCCTCGTCATGTTCGCTAGCGCCAGTACGTCACGCATGTCGTGGCTATAGTCTTTCACCGCTATCTCGCCGCGGTTGATCATGGCGATTTCACTGTCGGTTCTGTAAGTGCTGAAACGTCGGTCAACAGCAGCGAAATAGGCAAACACTGTATCAACAAGCTTGCGGTCCGATACGTCTTTGAAATCGACCGTTACGGGCATTCCCATCAGAATTCGCGTTTCGCTCATGGTTTGTTATGACGACGCCTGTCTCAGCGCGCCACGAAGCGAGTGGATGAACGCCCTGCTGGTCAGAGTCGCACCCGAAACAATATCGACATTGGCGTTTTGCGCGCTGATCGCCTCATCGCGCAGCAGCGGCAAGGCTCGCCGGTTGATACGGATCGACGTGCGGCGATCGGAGGGGTAGCTAAGCAGTTTCATCGCCGTGAGTCGGCCGTTTTGTACGAGCACCCGGAGTTGGACAATTCCGTAGTAAGCATCAGAGGCCGGGCCAGTGTAGGTGCCGTCAACATATGCGGCGCCAACCCTCGTCATGCCAGCGCGAGCGACAAAGCCCTGCGATTGCGGGTATGCCGGTCGAGGCTGTGGAATAGGCGCATAGACAGCGGGCGTCACATCGAAGGAAGGCGCTGGCGCAGGAACTTCGGCGGCAGGAGCCAAAGTTGAACGAACAAGCGTTGCCAGAATTGGCGTGGCCCGCTCGAACTTCGCCGGATGCACAGTCGCGGTGCCTGCCTGTCGGTCATGACTGAATTGGCCGCCTTCGTTGTCGGAACTGGATTTGACCCGCGCCAGAGGTTCCAAACTCTCAACACGATCCGATTTGATAGCAGATTTGCTGCGGCCATCAGCCTGCATCGGCTCAACGGCGAGCAGTTCCGTGGCATTTGCCGAAAGCCGCGAGCCAGGCAAGTCATTGGCGGGGTTCTTGTTCGCTTGTTGCCATACATAGGCACCGGAGGCAGCGATCACGAGGAAAGATAGAGCGATCTGTTTCATGGGAGAAGCGTTCCACGTTGGTTATTGCTCGGACAAACCCTTGCAGGCTGACAGGTTGCAATGTCCCACAACGCGGCTGTCAAATGGCTGTCAGCTTGCGGGACTTGGGAAGGAACGGAATTCCGATGGCTGCAAACTGGTGCAGACAACTGAACCGAGCGTCGATCAAGCTGCGGTTTGGGTGGCCAAAACGGGAATGGCGATCTCGACCCGTCTCACCTCAGCCTGTCGGAATCCGTTAATGCTGCAATGCACAATACGCATTGCTGCCATGCGGCAATAGCACTTTCACGTCAGCACCGGCGTACCTATCTTTGCCCTGTACACAAAGACGAAAAGAGAACTGAGATGAACCTGATTCGCAACTATCGTAACTGGCGCCGCTACCGGGATACCGTATCGGAGCTGAACCGCCTGAGCACGCGCGAACTGAGCGACCTTGGCCTGAATCGCGGTGACATTCACTTCGTGGCACGCCGGTCAGCCTGACCTGCCAGGCTGATATCAGCCTGAACCAAAGGAACCAAGACAATGAGCCTGATACGCAACTACCGCAATTGGCGCGTTTACCGCGACACGGTCAATGAATTGGGTCGCCTGTCAAACCGCCAGCTTCAAGATCTCGGCATCATGCGTGACGACATCAAACAGATCGCTCGCAAAGCGAACTGACACCAATCATTTTCGCCGGTTTCGACCTCCTCCCCGAAACTGGTGAGAATGCGGCCAGCCTTCTCCTCCCGATGGGCTGACCACCTAAATGGCGTCCGCTGCACCTCCTCCCGCAGCGGGCGCTATTATCGGAACGAGTGCCGCCCTCTTTGATTGGCGAGCAGGATTTTCGCCAGTGCCGACCTCCTCCCCGGCAATGGCGATATGGTCGATTTTCACCTCCTCCCGAAAATCGACCACCATAACGATGCCCGCTGGATCTCCTCCCCCGGCGGGCATTGTCGTTTATGAGATTGTCCACATCTGTTGAACGCAACACCAACGCGCAATTGCTTTCGCGGAACGGAGAGACTATCTCCACGCCCATGAACATCGAACCAATTCACATCATCGGCGGCGGCCTTGCCGGATCGGAAGCCGCCTGGCAGGCGGCGGAGGCTGGCGTTCCTGTCATTTTACACGAAATGCGCCCCGTGCGCGGCACCGATGCCCACAAGACGGAGGGGCTTGCCGAACTCGTTTGTTCCAATTCCTTTCGCTCCGACGATGCTGAAGCCAATGCCGTGGGATTGCTGCATGCGGAAATGCGGTTGGCCAACTCTCTCATCATGGCGTGTGGCGACGCACATCAGGTTCCCGCCGGTGGCGCATTGGCGGTCGATAGAGACGGCTTTTCGCAAGCAGCAACAACACGTCTAGAAAACCATCCCCGCATCACCATCATGCGTGAGGAAGTGTTCGGACTGCCACCGGTCGAGTGGGATCAGGCCATCATTGCGACGGGTCCGTTGACGGCGCCGTCACTTGCCCGGTCCATCGCTGAGGCAACAGGGGCTGACGCCCTGGCATTTTTCGACGCCATCGCACCCATTGTTCACTTTGATTCAATCGACATGAACATCGCTTGGTTTCAGTCGCGCTACGACAAGGTGGGACCGGGAGGAACCGGTAAGGATTATATCAACTGCCCGATGAACAAGGAGCAGTATGAAACCTTCGTTCAGGCATTGCGCGAAGGCGGCAAGACCGAGTTCAAGCAATGGGAAGGCACGCCATATTTCGACGGCTGCCTGCCAATCGAAGTCATGGCTGAACGCGGCGTCGAAACACTGCGCCACGGACCAATGAAGCCGATGGGATTGACCAATGCGCATAACCCCGAGGTCAAGGCCTACGCCGTTGTGCAATTGCGCCAAGACAACGCACTCGGCACCCTTCACAATATGGTCGGTTTTCAAACCAAACTCAAACATGCCGAACAGGTGCGCATATTCCGCACCATACCCGGTCTTGAGAACGCCGAGTTCGCCCGCCTGGGTGGTTTGCACCGCAACACCTACATCAATTCACCCGGCTTGCTTGACAGCTCTTTGCAGTTGAAGGGAAGAACAGGGCTCCGCTTTGCCGGGCAGATCACCGGTTGCGAAGGGTATGTGGAAAGCGCGGCCATCGGCCTGCTCGCCGGTCGCTTTGCGGCAGCAGAACGCTTGGGTCATCAAGCTAGCCTGCCGCCGATAACCACCGCATTTGGCGCCCTGCTCAACCACATCACCGGAGGGCATATCCTTTCCAGCGATGAACCCGGCAAACGGTCATTCCAACCGATGAATGTGAATTTTGGCCTGTTTCCACCGATGGAAATACCAAAACCGGAAGGAAAACGCCTGCGTGGCAAGGAAAAGACAATTGCCAAGAAGAAGGCGGTGACAGCGCGCGCGCTTGACGATTGCCGCGGCTGGTTGAGTCGCCCGATGCTCTAAGCAGAGCTTGCGGTCCTGAGATCGAAGAACCGCATTCGAACGCTCTATTGATCGAATCATAAATCCTGCGGGGCTGGCCAACCGCGCATTGCACGCCGCAACAGCATCAGATGACGGCGGAGTGCGGAAACCCGTACCCCTGCGCGCAACAATGAACCCTCGTGCCCGCGCATTTTCGCCAGGTAAACCGACGAAAGGGCTACCGGCAAAAATGCAGAACGCAGCGACACCGGTATGTCCACTGCCCGCTTTTCAAATGCGGCCAGGTGCTCATTGGCAAGCTCGATCATGGCTTCTACCGCACGCTGCCCACCGGGACCATCATCGCCGGAGATAAATTCCTGCGGCGATGAACCGACCGCCACCAGGATGTCGGCAGGGATGAAGCACTGGCCGCGCGCCCTGTGAAGCGGCAGGAGGCGAAGCAGACCGGTCATCGCTTGCGCGCACCCTGCCCTTCCCGCCAGTTCGGCATAGTCTGGCGCAGCATTCGGGTCCAGCACCATGCACGCAAGCTGGATGAGCGCAGAAGCCGTCTCGCCACAATAGCCTTCAAGATCGGTGCGCGTGGGCATGGGATCGTCGTAAAGATCAAATATTCGCGCCTCGAGATAGTTGTCGAAAGCGGCTTTCGGCAACGCATATGTCGATATCGTAGCATTCAGCGCATCGGCAACAGGCTGGCCGGTGCCGGCCTCGCCAGACCCGGCGGCAATAACGTCGCGCCACCATTGCACCCGCACTTCGCCAGGCAGTGCTTCGTGGATGCGATCTCGCACAGCCGCAATTTCCGCATTGAAAGCATAGAGCGCAAACAAAGCATCGCGCTTGTCTGACGGAGCATAAAGTGTCGCAAGATACCGCTCATGATCCGCAGCACGCACCGCGTCCATGACGAACGTCGAGATGGCTTGCATGTCAGTCGACCGCAATCAAAGCGGCAGCCACCGCCCGGTCTTCCGCCAGCAGCACATTGTAGGTCCGCACCGCTGCTCCGGTCGACATCGTATCCGATGCAATACCGCGTTCTTTCAAAGACGCACGCAAGGGGGCAGGCAGCGGCTGTAAATCGTTGCCCAAGCCGAACAGGAGGATTTCGATCTGGCCAGCCTCAGCAAACACTTTGTCCAGATCCGTCACTTTCACAGTTCGCCAATCGGCCGGTTCCCACCCGTAAATGCCTGACGTCAGGCACAGGATGGAACCCCGATGAGACATGTCAGCAAAGCGAAATCCGCCATTGCCATATGCCTCTATCGGTGCCCGGCCCGGGAAATGCGCTTCACGAATGACGATACCCTTGGTCACGTTGCCTCAGGTCGTCGCCACTGTCTTGCCAACCTCCGGCTTCTCTTCTTCGCGAGTCCACGACGACGGCCGCAACCGGAAGAGGATGAGAAGTGGCGCAGCAATGAAGATCGACGAATATGTGCCGAAAATCACGCCGAACAACATCGCGGACGTGAACGATCGTATGACTTCACCACCAAAGAGGAACAATGCCAGCAACGCCAGGACCGTTGTCATCGCCGTCATCGTGGTTCTGGCCAACGTCTCATTGATCGCATTGTTTAACAATTGCGGCAGAGGCATCTTCTTGTAGCGCCGTAAATCCTCTCGAATTCGGTCATAGACCACAACAGTATCGTTGAGAGAATAACCCACAATCGTCAGAATCGCGGCTATCGAGGATTGATTGAATTCGACCCCCGATATGGCGAAAAAGCCGACCGTCATGACAATATCATGGATGGTCGCCACGATAGCACCAACGGCAAATTGCCACTCGAACCGGAACCAGACATAAATCAGAACCAGACCAAGCGCCACGATGACACCGATCGTCCCCTGCCTTGCCAGTTCGCTGGAAACGGTTGGACCGACCGTCTCCACCCGCCGGAAATTATAGTCGCTTTGCAGTTCGTCACGTACTTTTGTGATGACGCTCTGGTCTGCATTGTCGCCGTCACCCTGGGTGGCGACGCGAATCAGGACCTCGCTATCATTACCGAATTGCTGCACCTGCACATCGCCGATGTTGAGATCTGACAATCGCGAGCGAATATCGCCGGGATCAGCGGTTCCATCCAGCGCCTGTATTTCGATCAGCGACCCACCCTTGAAGTCAACGCCGTAATTCAGGCCAATTGTAAAGAAGGCAAGGAACGATGCTATCGTCAAAACGGAGGAAAGCGTGAACGTCCATCGCCGAATTCCCATGAACGGCACAGTCGTGCCCGAAGGAACAAGCGTGACGAGCGCACCCGGCAATTCCTTCGGCCGACGCCTCTTGACCCACTCCGCGACAAGCCAGCGGGTGAGCGTATATGCCGTGAACACCGTTGTGACGATGCCGATTGCCAGCGTAACCGCAAATCCCTTCACCGGACCAGTGCCCAGGAAGAACAAAACGACCGCTGCAATCAGGGTGGTCAGGTTCGAATCGACGATAGTAGCCAGCGCCTTCGAAAAGCCGGTGTCGATGGCCTGAATCACCGAACGCCCGTTGCGTCGCTCCTCACGAATACGCTCATAAATCAGCACGTTGGAATCGACCGCCATGCCAACGGTCAGGACGATACCCGCAATACCAGGCAATGTCAGCGTCGCGCCAAGCAGTGACAGCAACGCCACGATCATCCCGACATTAGCGATGAGCGCGATATTGGCGATCAGGCCCAGGAACCCGTAGACGGCAACCATGAAGACGACGACGAGAACAGAGCCAATGATGCCGGAAATCTTGCCGGCGTCGATGGAATCCTGGCCAAGACCGGGGCCAACTGTGCGCTCTTCGATCACTGTCAACGTTGCAGGCAACGCACCCGCGCGCAGCAGAACAGCCAGGTCGTTGGCACTCTGCGCCGTGAAATTGCCGGAGATTTGCCCCGAGCCACCCAAAATCGGCTCGTTGATCCGTGGTGCTGAAATCACCTGACCATCGAGGATGATCGCAAACAGTTTGCCAACATTCTGCTGTGTCGCCTGGCCGAAACGCGCCGCGCCTTTTGAATCGAAACGAAAAGACACGACCGGTTCGCTGGTGCGCTGATCGAATGTTGCCTGCGCATCGACAAGGTTCTCACCCGAAATAATGACGCGGTTTTCGATCAGATACGGAACCGGCGGATCATCCTTGGAATACATCACGCTCGATCCGGCCGGCGCTCGCCCGCTAAGGGCGTCCTGCACCGACATTGTTGGATCAACCATCTGGAATGTCAGCTTGGCGGTTTGGCCGAGAATCTCTTTCAGGCGCTGCGGGTCCTGCAGGCCCGGAACCTGAACGAGAATTCGATCAGTACCCTGACGTTGCACGACGGGTTCGGTCGTACCAAGCTCGTTGACGCGACGCCCCACAACCTCGATCGACTGGCTGAGTGCCGTCGATGTCCGGTAGTCGATACCAGCCTGGGTCATTGTGTATCTGAGCAGCCCCGGCTCCGGCTCCTCCATGCTCATTTCCACAACGCTGCCGCCACTGAACATGCCCGTCGAAACGGGCTCCGTCAGCGAACTCAACGCCGTCTTGGCAGCATCGATCTCGTTTGCGTCACGGATTCGGACCTGAACCGTTCTCCCTGAACCAGAAAGACCGGTGTAGCCGATCTTGGCTTCGCGCAAGGCTACCCGGATTTCATCGCGCGCACTCGTAAGGCGATCTTTGATCAGGTCGTTCGGGTCGATCTTCAACAGAATGTGCGAACCACCCTGAAGATCGAGGCCGAGCGTCATCTGCTTCTTCGGCAGCCAGTCCGGCATCTTGGCAAGGAACGACGGCGAAAAGAGGTTGGGCAATGCAAACAGCAGTCCGAGCAGTACGACTACCCAAATCGCAATCGTCTTCCAGCGCGAGAAATAAAGCATGCTTTAGGTCCGTTCAGGCGAAAATCGATGATCGCCTTTGATGCGGTTACTTTTTGGCGTTTTGATTGGCGATTGGCTCGCCTTTCACACGTACGTCGGCGATTGTCGAGCGCAAAGCCGTAACCTTGGCCCCTCCGAGATCGACCTCAAGTTCGTTGTCGTCGATCACCTTTGTCACCTTGCCAACGAACCCGCCACCCGTAACGACTGTATCGCCACGCCGAATCGCGGCAATCATCTCATTGCGCTTTTTCATCTGCGTGCGTTGGGGACGAATGATCAGAAAATACATAACCACGAAGATCAGCACAAACGGCAAAATGCTGACAAACATGTCTGGGCTGGCACCAATACCTTGGGCGTATGCCGGTGTGACGAACATGAAGGAACTCCTGAACCGAGAGGAAAGCCGCAAATCGGCCCATAAAATTTTGCCGGAATATAATCGCTAAAGCCGCCATTGCAACCGCGCGCACGGTCTAACCCAATGCTTTTCCAGCCAGTTGGCCCGTGTTAGAGCGTCACACGCCTTTCAAAACCACAACCAAAAGACAAAACATGCCCAACAACGACCTCGACGCACTCAGTCAAAAACTTGACCGCCTCATCGAAGCGGTGTCGCGCCTCGCCCCTCCGGTAGCACCGATTACAGACATTTCAATGGCAGATTGCTTTGTCTGGCAGGCTGATCCGGGGTTCCTGGAAGCGGTTCACAAGGTCAATCGCGTTGATATCGCACTTATTCGCGGGGTCGATCATGTCCGCGACATTCTGGTCGACAACACCGAACGGTTCGCTTCGGGCTTTGCTGCCAACAATGTTTTGCTGTGGGGCGCGCGTGGCATGGGCAAATCGTCGCTGGTGAAGGCGGTTCATGCCGCCATCAATGACTCGGCAAAATACAAGCAACCCTTGAAGTTGATCGAAATCCACCGCGAGGACATCGACACTCTGCCCAAGCTGATGACAATCCTCAAGGGTGCCGACTACAACTTCATCCTGTTTTGCGACGATCTTTCATTCGACCATGACGACACATCCTACAAGTCGTTGAAGGCGGCGCTGGAAGGCGGCGTCGAAGGGCGGCCGCAAAACGTCATCTTCTACGCCACGTCGAACCGCCGACACCTTCTCCCTCGCGATATGATTGACAATGAACGCTCGACGGCCATCAACCCGTCGGAAGCCGTGGAGGAGAAAGTTTCGCTGTCAGACCGGTTCGGTCTTTGGCTTGGCTTCCACAAATGCTCGCAGGACGACTATCTCGAAATGGTCGAAGGCTATGTGCGCTTTCACGATCTGGAGATAGCGCCCGACAAATTGCGGGCCGAGGCGCTCGAATGGGCGACAACCCGCGGCAGCCGATCCGGGCGCGTTGCCTGGCAATTCACGCAAGACCTTGCAGGCAGGTTGGGCAAACCACTTTGACGTGCAGGTTACGCCTGACCATTGCCGATCATTCTATTCCAGGAAAGTAGTCGGATCGACCGGCGCGGAATTCTTGCGCACTTCAAAATGCAATTTCGGCGAATCTGCTTTGCCGCTCATGCCCGAGACGGCTATTTCCTGCCCGCGCTTGACCTTCTGGCCGCGTGACACGGTCAGTTCGCTCGCATTGCCGTAGACCGTCACCAAACCATTCTCGTGGCGCACCAAAACAGTGTTGCCGAACTCCTTCAACCCGTTACCCGCATAGATAACGACACCGTTTTCAGCGGCTTTCACCGGCGTCCCTTTCGGGACGGCAATGTCGATGCCATCGCTGCCCTGACTACCACCGAAGCTTGAAATCACCCGCCCGCGAACCGGCCAGCGCATTTTGCTGATGCCGGTTGAGTCTGGTGCAACAACGTCATCGCTTTCCGCCTGCCGAATAACCTTTTCGGTTTTTTTCGGCGGTGTGTAGGAAGCAAGTTTCTGCGTTGGTGTTGCCTCTGCCGACTTCGGCGTCGATGCTGTCTTGACTGGGTCGACGACCGGTTTGGCAGCAACGACAGCTTGCGCCCCGCCAGACGGCACCT
This sequence comes from Mesorhizobium sp. G2-6-1, assembly GCF_055809095.1. NCBI lineage: Bacteria > Pseudomonadati > Pseudomonadota > Alphaproteobacteria > Hyphomicrobiales > Phyllobacteriaceae > Mesorhizobium > Mesorhizobium sp. G2-6-1. The sequence goes on along the minus strand of NZ_CM147896.1, from coordinate 3,270,664 downwards.
TCAATGTCTGGCCAATTCGGATAAAGCCGTCCTGCATTCCATTCGCCTGCTTCAGCGCAACCACGCTAACACCGGTTCGTCTTGAAATTGCGGAAAGCGTGTCGCCTTGCTGGACCTTATAAGAGCCCGCCCCCGACCGGGAGGCAATATTGGCGTCCCTCGGTTTTGACTTGGCATTGTTGGCGGCCGATGCATCCACCGACGCTGCCGTCTTGCTGTCTTTCAACTTGGGCTGTTGCGGCAACACGGCCACTCTCTCCGCTCGCGGAGCGGATGGGACTGGAACATGGTCGCTCGGCAAGCGCATGGTCTTAGATTGAATGGTTCTGGACGGGGTTTCCACCGACGCCTTCTTGAAAGGCTTGGCCGACGAAACAACAGTTCCCGTTGTGGTTCGGTCAACCCGGACCGGAGGCGGAGCAGCTACAACACGCACATTATTTGGATTTGACGAAACCGCAGCCACTTGAGGTGCGGCTTGCGAGACCTGCGCCTGTGTAACAGCAGGCAATGGCTGTGACGAAACCGGCTGCAGGCTCGATCGGCTCACGGATTGCGCATAACGGCCATCAGTCGGGACTGGCTGGATGGCAACGGTATCAGCCGGATATGGCTGTGAGACCGGACCATTGATGATCGCACGCTGATTGGCAGTTGAAGCGGTTGAAATACCGTCCAGCCCATCGCTGAATCGCGCAACCTGAGAACTGCATCCTGATGCGGCCGCAGCAGTTACGACCATTGCGCAACCAAGAACCAGCTTGCGCCCATCTGCTTTCATAATACTGAACTGCATCGCACTAACCCACACATACCCGATACAAACTGCGTATGATTAAAGCGCGTTAATGTTACCGGCGCGTTAAGCCGATTGATTCAATTCAGATTTTATTGACCAAACCGTCAGATGACTGCGGCAATGCCCGGCAAAATCGGCTGGAGCCGCACCATCCCGATGTCCTCGCGCTCGAAGCGGCTGCCGACCTTTGTGAGCTTGGCAACCACTTGCTCACTTTCCTCCAGCCCGATTGGCGTGATGACGATGCCACTGCTCGACAATTGATCAAGCAGAAACCGGGGCAAGCTATCGAATGACGCCCATACGACAATGCGATCAAACGGACCTTCATTCGACAACCCGTTCGATCCATCGGCATGGCGAATGATGACATTGGAAATGCCAAGCGCTTCATGCCGCTGGCGAGCCTGTTCGACCAGTGTCTTGTAACGTTCAACGCTTACCACGCGCGCGGCAAGCCGCGACAATACGCCAGCCGTATAGCCCGACCCGGTTCCGATCTCCAGAACGCGATGGTTGGGCTCGATGGCAAGTGCTGCAATGATCGCGGCTTGCAAATCGACACCTTCGATTGCTTCGCCGCATTCAATCGGCAGCATCCGGTCTGACCACGCAATGCCATTGAACTGAGCCGCCAGAAAATCGCGCCTCGGCGTCGCTTCAAACGCTGCAATCAATGATTTTGCAACAGAGCCCTTGCCTCGCAAACGAAGCATAAAGGCGGCAAAGCCCTCGCGGTCTTCCAGCGTAGCGTTCATGCAATCGCCTTGGTTAGCTGATCTCGAAACTCATGGGCGGTAAGGTCAAGCTGCAAAGGCGTGACGGAAATCAGCCTGTTATGTAAGGCATGAAGGTCAGTGCCCTTCTTGCCTTCCGCCCGTTCACCACCAAACCGAAGCCAGTAATATGGCAGGCCGCGCCCGTCGCGCCGCTCGTCAATCCACAGGCTGTGAACGACCTTGCCTTGCGAAGTGATGACCGTGCCTTCGACCTCCTGCGGTGCGCAGTTGGGAAAATTGATATTGAGGAGAACGCCATTTGGCAACGGCGTCGAAATCAACTTACCCAGCAATGCCGGAGCCAGGGCTTCCGTTGTCTCGTAGGCAACGATGCGGTCCTCGCCACTATAGCGATAGGCTTGGCTGATGGCGATGGAGCGAATGCCAAGCAACGCGCCTTCCATCGCACCGGCCACCGTGCCCGAATATGTCACATCATCGGCGATATTGGCACCGGAATTGATACCGGAAAGAATAAGATCGGGCATTTCAGGCATGATCTTGCGCACGCCCATGATAACGCAATCGGTCGGCGTTCCGCGAACGGCAAAGTGTTTCTCACCGACTTTGCGCAGTCGAAGCGGCTCGGAAATGGAGAGCGAATGCGCATAGCCCGATTGATCAGTCTCGGGCGCAACCACCCACACGTCATCGGAAAGCGTGCGCGCTACCTTCTCCAGAGAAGCCAAGCCTTCGGCGTGAATGCCGTCATCATTTGTCAGGAGAATGCGCATTATTTCGCTTCGATCTTTTCTGTACCACCCATATAGGGCCGCAAGGCTTCAGGAATGGTTATGCTTCCATCTTCATTCTGGTAGTTTTCCATGACGGCGATAAGGGCGCGGCCCACGGCAACACCCGAACCGTTCAGTGTATGGACAAACAGATTTCCCTTTCCGTCCTTGTCCTTGTAGCGCGCATTCATGCGCCGCCCCTGAAAATCGCCACAAACCGAGCACGACGAGATCTCGCGATAAGCGTCCTGGCCGGGTAGCCAGACCTCGATGTCGTAAGTCTTGCGCGCGCCAAATCCCATGTCGCCAGTGCATAGCGTCATGGTACGAAACGGCAGGTCCAGCCGTTTCAGCACGTCCTCGGCACATCCGGTCATGCGTTCATGTTCAGCAATCGCATTTTCCGCATCGGTGATCGACACCATCTCGACCTTGTAGAACTGGTGCTGACGCAACATGCCGCGCGTGTCGCGGCCAGCCGAACCGGCTTCGGAACGGAAACACGGCGTCAGCGCAGTAAAGCGCAGCGGCAGGTTTTCAAAAGCAGTGATTTCTTCACGCACCAGATTGGTCAAAGGGACTTCGGCGGTGGGGATGAGACCAAGACGAGCCTCCCCATGATTCACAAAAAACAAGTCTTCCTCGAATTTGGGTAACTGTCCCGTCCCAAACAATGCTTCGTCGCGCACCAGCAAGGGCGGCTGCACTTCCATATAGCCGTGCTCGGTGGTGTGCAGGTCGAGCATGAATTGGCCAAGCGCCCGCTCCAGCCGTGCCAACGGCCCTTTCAGCACGGTAAAGCGCGAACCCGACAATTTTGCCGCGCGCTCGAAATCCATCATGCCAAGCGCTTCGCCGATCTCGAAATGCTCTTTCACCCATTCGGGGCGCGCCGGCACTTTGCCGACTTTTCGCAACACGACATTGTCGTTTTCGTCCTTGCCCACCGGTACGTCGTCCAGCGGAATATTGGGAATGACAGCCAATGCATCATTGAGTTCCTTGTCCAGACGACGCTCCTCCGCCTCGCCATTCTGGATAAGGGTTTTGATCTCACCGACCTCAGCCTTGAGCGTTTCGGCCAATGCCATGTCCTTGGCAGCCATCGCCTTGCCGATTTCCTTCGAGGCGACGTTGCGGCGCTCTTGCGCCTCCTGCAATTTGCCAAGATGCGCACGCCGCGCTTCGTCGCTTGCAACAAGGCCGTCAACTGTGGATTGCGCCTCGCCATCGGACCAGGAGCGCTTCTTCAGCGCATCAACCAGAACCTTGGGGTTCTCACGAATCCACTTGATGTCAAGCATGACCAGACCAATCCTCACTAAAGCGCCAAGGGCGTAAACCGCATCATGAGCCGATGCAAGACGCTGCAATGGCGTGCCCCGCATTTTTCAACGCAAGCGTGATGTTGAACCAAAGCCGTTCTTGCCCGCTCGAACAAATCAGTTGAAGGTAGAGAAAAATGCGACAATCAATCGTTTCACCGTGAATTGTCGCGTCGAAAGCGAGATAGAGCATGACCGCTTTTTCACTGCCCCTGCCCCAGACACCATCAATTGCCGTTGCTGGTAAGAACGAACGTTTTCCGGTGCGCCGCATCTTCTGCGTCGGTCGCAACTACGCCGCGCACGCACGCGAACTTGGCAATGACGCGCTCGACCCGCCCTTCTTCTTCACCAAACCGGCTGACGCCGTTGTCGATTCCGGCGCAACGATTCCTTATCCGCCGCTGACCAAAAACTTTCACCACGAAATTGAACTTGTCGCCGCCATTGGCAAGAACGGCTTTCGTATCGCGCGCAAAGATGCCCTCGATCATGTTTGGGGTTACGCTGCCGGCATCGACCTGACGCGGCGCGATTTGCAGGAAGCAGCAAAAAAGACCTCGAAGCCCTGGGACTGGTCAAAGGGCTTCGATCGTTCAGCCCCTTGCGGTCCATTGGTTCCAGCGCAACAATGTGGCCATCCGGACAAGGGGAAAATTCAGCTTTCGGTCAACGGTGTGGTGAAACAGGAAGGCGATCTCACCGAACTGATCTGGCCAATCTCCGATATCGTTGCGATTTGCAGCGAGGCGGTCGAGCTGAAAGCAGGCGATCTCATTTTCACAGGCACGCCCGCCGGCGTCGGGCCGCTCCTGCCCGGCGATCAGGTGCGGGGAGAGATCGAAGGGATTGGCGCAATCGACCTGATGATCGGAAAACCTCAATGAGCGAGATCATCCTTCACAATTATTATCGCTCCTCCACCTCATACCGTGTGCGCATTGCGCTCGAGATGAAAGGTGTGACCTACCGCTATGTCGCGCACCATCTGCGCCACGGTGAACATCTGGAACCGGCCTATCTCTCGGTCAACCCGCAAGGATTGGTTCCGGCCTTGGTCTGGAGCGACGGCAAGCTCCTTGCTCAATCATTGGCGATCATCGAGTTTCTGGACGAAACCCTTCCCGAGCCGCCATTGCTGCCAGGCGATGCCGCTGGCCGCGCGCGGGTCAGAATGCTGGCTCAGATGATTGCCTGCGACATCCATCCCATCAACAATTTGCGCATACTTACCAGCCTTCGCACTCTGTTTAGTGCTGGCGATATTGATGTCATCAACTGGTTCAGGCACTGGGTCAATGAGGGTTTCCAGCCGCTTGAAAAGATGCTGAGCCTGTCACCGCAAACCGGAACATTCTGCCATGGCGACACACCTGGCCTCGCCGATATCTGTCTTGTCGCGCAAGTGGTCAACAACGCTCGCTTCAAGGTAGACATGACGCCCTATCCGACCATTGCCCGCATCCATGCAGCCTGCATGGCCATGCCCGCTTTTGAAAAAGCCGCACCGCAACACCAGATCGACGCCGAAGCGTTGTCATGATTGAAAGGCCCATTTTGTGAAAGCTGTTCTTTTCGAGAAATTCGGCGAAGCACCGACAATCGAAACCGTTGCCGATCCGATGCCCTCGCCCGATGGCGTCGTCGTCAAGGTTGAAGCAACCGGTCTGTGCCGCAGCGATTGGCATGGCTGGATGGGCCACGATCCGAGTATTCGCCTGCCCCATGTACCCGGCCATGAACTGGCCGGAACTGTGGTAGCGGTCGGCAAGAATGTGGCAAGATGGAAAACCGGAAACCGCGTTACCGTGCCATTCGTTGGCGGTTGCGGTCGGTGCTTTGAATGCACCTCTGGCAACCATCAGGTATGCGAACACCAGTTTCAGCCGGGCTTTTCAAGCTGGGGTTCCTACGCGCAATATGTTGCTCTCGACTTTGCCGACGTTAATCTGGTGGCCATTCCCGAAGAGATGGAATTTGCCACCGCGGCCAGTCTTGGATGCCGCTTCGTCACCTCGTTTCGCGCCATTGTCGACCAAGGCCGCGTCAAACCGGGCGAATGGGTCGCCGTGCATGGCTGCGGCGGCGTCGGCCTGTCGGCCATCATGATTGCCAGTTCCATGGGCGCAAATGTCGTGGCCATCGACCTCACCGAGGAAAAACTGGATCTCGCCAGGAAAATCGGCGCAGTTGCCACCATAAATGCATCAACGACGCCCAATGTGGTCAAGGCAGTCAAGCAGATCACCAACGGCGGTGCCCACATGTCAGTGGACGCGCTCGGCCATCCCACCACCTGTTTCAATTCGGTATCGAACCTGCGTCGCCGTGGTCGCCATATTCAGGTAGGCTTGATGCTCGGCGAACACGCCAAGGCCGCGATCCCCATGTCGAAAGTCATCGCTTTTGAGCTCGAAATTCGCGGCAGCCACGGCATGCAGGCTTTCCGCTATTCCGCAATGATGGACATGATCGGCAAGGGCAAACTCAAGCCTGAACTTTTGCTGGGCAAGCACATCAGCCTGGAAGAAGCACCGCAGGCATTGATGGCAATGGACAATTTCGAGGGCCTAGGCATCGGCGTAGTGACGCAATTCTAGCATTTCCAGGAAAAATGGTGTCCGGTGTTTCCTGAAGACATTGGTCAGGCGGATGCTCTCTTGCGCCGCTCGTAAAACATGACCAGCGTCTCGGCAACCAGCGCCGCCTTTTCTTCGCCTTCGATTTCGATGGAATTGGCAAACTTCATCAAATATTGACCGGGGGACTTGTCTTCGACCCACATCAAGGTTGCATGCAGACGCACGCGCGACCCGACCCGCACGGGAGCCAGAAAACGCACCTTGTCCATGCCATAGTTAAATACGGCCCGCGTATTTTCCGGCGCAATGTCCATTTCCTGACTGAGTGCACCGATAATCGACAATGTAAGATAGCCATGCGCAATCGTGACGCGAAACGGGCTTTCGCGCTTCACCCGCTCAGGGTCTGTATGGAGCCATTGATGATCGCCCGTGCAGTCGGCAAACTTGTCGATGCGCTCCTGATCTATGACGGTCCAGTCTGAAACGCCGAGTTCCTGACCAACCAGCGTCTTCAATTCTTCAAAGGTAGGTGGCTGCTTCGTCATTCCTGCCCTTTCTGATTGCCTTCATTGTGTTTGCCTGACGCCAAAAATGCCTCATGTCAATTCGACATGGCTGATTGCGTGACCGACTTGTTGGATGCAACGGCACAAACAGCCCGCCCCACGCTGCGCTCACATCAAAGGTCGATAAATGGCAGCGCCTATTTGGTTTTGTCGTAGCCCTTGCGAACCTCTTCCGTGGCTTCCTTGATACGTTTGCGCAATATTTCCACGGATTCCGATCCCGATTTTTTGGCCAGATCGGCCACTTCGCTGGTGTTTTTGACGGCAGTTTCAAAGGATTTGCGGGCAAATTCGGCCTGCTTGGCCACCATTTCCTTTGTATCGCCCGGAGCGCGATAGTTTTGTGCCATATCGGTGATTTCACGCATCGCCTCCTCCACCATCTCGCGTTGCCTGTTTGCCAGAGAGGAGATTCCGGCAGCAGAGGCTTTTGCCGATTCCTCCAATGCTTCAAGATTCTTGCGATGATGATCAAGGATCGCGTCAACATCGACATTTGGCATTTTCAGGTCCCGGCCGAACTTGGCGAAAAGGTCCATAAACGACTCCGATTGCGATTGCTTGGCCATGATCATTGCTCCATTCGTGCCACTAGTGTGGTAGCTATTTTCAAGAGAATAGAGCAGTGGCTCCCATGGTCAATTGGCGAGCAGCGCCATCTGCGCAAGATGGAAAACAATGCCTGCCAACTGGCGATATCCATGCCACCGCGGAAAACCTGCTTGCCCCGCGAACGCAGAGGCAAGCAATTTGCCGTCAGATGTGTTTTGCCATCCGGCGAAACCAGCGCAAAGCGGGCATTTCCACAAACCGCCACGTAAGCCACGAGGCAATAAGCGTGGCTATGATCATGACAACAACCGCCACCAGCCCGATCCAATGTGCGCCCGGCCCAAAACCAACTGTTGTGTCACCGCGCAACGTCAGACCGCCGACAATATCCAGCCCGAATTTACGCTGCAGTAAATCTGCAACATTGATCATACAACGCTGAATGAAGATATGAACCATGTAGATAGAGTATGACATTGCACCAAGTGTGAGCATGGCAGGTCCGCGCAACAGTCGGCTGATGCTGCCTGCTTCATGCGCAAAGACGAAAAGTGCCGCGGTGAATACCAGCGGAGCCGCAATGCTGGCCTCATTGTCTCCAGCCAGGGCTACGAACAGAATGATCGCCAATATCGTTGTGACCTCGATCAACGTCCAAAGTTGATTGTTCCCCGTCCGCGCAAGCGCCTGTCGCGCATTCAATATCGATTCGTGTTTAAACCACGCCAGCAAAGCACCGAGTGAAAATCCATACAGGCACCGAATGAAACCGAAATCATAAGATACATCCATGTGCCGGGTGGAAAAAGCGAGCAGGAACAAAGGCGCAGTCACCGCCGCCGCGAGCAACCATATCCAGCCCCTGTTTCCAGCGAGGATCATCACCGTGGCGAACAGCAAATAAGTGAAGAATTCCGCCGAGATGCTCCAGCTGGGTGCATTCCACGTCAGTCCGCCCTCAATGCCCATCCCATGCAGCAATAGAAGGTTGCTAAGCAGGCTGGACAGGTCCGTACCGCCGGAAAATGGTTCTCCACCAGCATTTCGCAGCTGCGGCAACAACCATCGTAAAAGCTCAAAAGCAATAAACATCGCAAGCATGAACAGATGCAGCGGATAGATGCGTCCAAAGCGCACCAAGGCGAAGCGCCCAACCGCTGCCCTGTCGTCGAGACGGCCGCCATAACTTGCCGCTATCACAAACCCGGAAAGCACGAAGAAAAAATCGACAAACAGATACGACGAGCCGACAAATGCGTTCTGCGAAACAATGGAACTCGTTGGAAAATGGAACAGGACCACCAGCAAGGCACAAATTCCCCGCCAGGAATCCAGCACGGCGAAGCGTTCACCGGAGATCGGCAGCGCTTTTGTCCTACTTGGAAACGCATCAATAAATACCGCTTGCGTCACGTTGGGTCACATCCTGTCCCGCACGGGCATTTTGCAACGCCCTTTCACTTCTCTACGAGAAGACTGGCAAGTTTCGTGCCGGTTCTATAATTGTTGCACGCGACCAACAGAGACAAAGATCCACGATGTCAAATAGCACCATCGACCATGCCTTCACCGCCCGTAGCAAATCGGGCTCCGCATCCGAGCCGACATATGCCGGCGCGCTTTCTTTCATGCGTCGAAAATATTCGAAAGACGTGAAAGGCGCAGATGCCGTGGTGTGGGGTATTCCCTTCGATGCTGCTGTTACCAATCGGCCCGGTGCCCGCTTCGGCCCGCAGGCGATCCGCCGCGCCTCCGCAATCCTCGACACCGACCCACAATATCCCTTCTCACGCGACCTGTTCGAGGACATGGCCGTTGTCGACTATGGCGACTGCCTGCTCGATAGCGGAAATCACCAGAAGACGCCGGCAACGATTGAACGCGAAGCAGCTAAAATCCTGAAATCCGGCGCATTTCTGGTGACACTCGGCGGCGATCACTTCGTCACCTGGCCGTTGCTCAAGGCACATGCCGCCAAGCATGGTCCTTTGGCGCTCGTCCAGTTTGATGCTCATCAAGACACATGGCCAGACGACGGCAAGCGCATCGATCATGGTTCCTTCGTCGGGCGCGCCGTCAAGGAAGGCATCATAGATGCCGACCGCTCTATCCAGATAGGCATCCGCACCCATGCGCCCGAAACATGCGGTATCAAGATGATCCACGGCTATGAAATCGAGGAAATGCGCGCCTCCGACATCGCCTATGCCATCGTCGAGCGCACCGGCGGCAGAAAGACATATGTCACATTCGACATTGATTGCCTCGATCCTGCCTTCGCACCCGGCACGGGTACTCCTGTTGCGGGCGGCCCGTCCTCGGCAAAAATGCTTTCAACGCTTCGCCAGATCGGCCAGGTCGATATTGTCGGCGCCGACATTGTAGAGGTTGCGCCCGCCTACGATCACGCCGATATAACCGCCATCGCCGGTTCGATGGTAGCTATGCATTATCTTGGCCTTGTGGCCGAACGCAAAGCCAGATCAAAAACAGGCGACCAAGAGGCGAATGGCGAACATCTTGGACACGGCATTTAAGGCGGAATGGCAGGAATGAAACCGAAAATATTCATTGATGGAGAACACGGAACCACGGGTCTCCAGATCAGGGCGCTTTTATCGGCACGCAGCGATCTCGAGATTATTTCCGTTCCCACAGAACGCAGGAAGGAAACAGCCGCGCGTGCCGAATACCTGAACGCCGCCGACGTCGCGATCCTGTGCCTGCCGGATGACGCCGCAAAAGAAAGCGTGTCCCTGATCGAGAACGACACCACCCGCGTCATTGATGCTTCAACCGCGCATCGCGTTGCGGATGGCTGGGAATATGGCTTTGCTGAACTTGACAAGGACCAGCCGGAAAAGATCGCCGCCGCCATGCGTGTTGCCAATCCCGGTTGCTGGCCGCAAGGCCCCATCGCTTCGCTCAGACCACTGGTCGCAAGTGGGCTTTTGCCCGCAAATTTTCCCATTACCATAAATGGTATTTCGGGATATTCCGGCGGTGGCCGCCCGATGATCGAGGATTACGTTGCCAAGGGCGATAAGGCGTCGGAATTCCTGCCCTATGGGCTGACACTCCAGCACAAGCACATACCCGAATTGAAAGCCTATGCCCGGCTTTCACATGACCCGGTCATGCAACCAGCCGTCGGCAATTTTGCTCAGGGAATGATGACAGTCGTGCCGTTGCAACTTGGCAGTTTAAGCAAGGCACCAAAGGGTATCGATTTACATGCTGCAATCGCCGGCCATTTCGCTGGCATTGAAGATGGAATGGTCGAAGTCGCGCCCTATGAACATGTGGAGCGCGTTCCTGAACTCGATCCGCAGCGATTCAACGGCACCAACCGTATGAGGCTTTACGTCTTTGCCAACGATGCCAAGGCACAAGCCCTGTTGATCGCGGTTTACGACAATCTCGGCAAAGGCGCATCGGGGGCCGCTGTTCAGAATCTGGACCTGATGCTCGCCACCAAGCACTGACAGGTCGCGGCATTTCAATGGTATGCACAGCCGCCTCGGAAGTTGCGCGATTAAGGTGCAACCGCGCCAGCGTGAGGTAGCGGATAAGCACCCTTCGTGCCGCGCCAATGTGCTGCGGCAAAACCCAGCACGATCAGCGCAAAACCCTGATGCGTGAGTGCAAGATGCAGCGGCACATGCATGATCAGGGTCGAAATCCCGATTGACGCTTGCACAGCCACCAAGATGAATAAAAGAACTGCACGTCGCGCGTGAGTGGTTCCGGCAAAGCGGCGATGCGTGGCGATCATGTGCCACAAAGCCAAGCCAAACAGCACATACGCGCCAATCCTATGTAAGAATTGAACCGTTTTGGGGCTTTCGAAAAAATTACGCCACAATGGTTCAATGACCAACAGGCCATCGGGAACAAGCCTTCCGTCCATCAAGGGCCACGTGTTGTAACTAAGCCCAGCATGCAGCCCTGCGACCAGCCCACCAAGGTAGATTTGAAATAAAGCCATCAGCACGATGATCCCGGCCATCCGCTGCGTCCTGCGATCTGCGGGGTTCCCGGAATGTGGTGCAAGACCGCGCGCCACCACCATCGTCGCGGTAAAGATCAGGGCAGCGATGGTGAGATGCGTGGCTAAACGGTATTGGCTGACTGAAATACGATCGGCGAGACCGGAAGTTACCATCCACCAGCCGACAGCGCCCTGAAATGCGCCGAGCGCCAGAATACCGGCCAGTTTGGGCGCAAGCCCACGTTCGATGCGGCGCGACGCCCAGAAAAACACCAGAGGCAGCGCGAAAACAAAGCCGACGCCACGCGCCAGCAAGCGGTGAGCCCATTCCCACCAGAAAATCGACTTGAACGCCTGGAGGCTCATTCCCTGATTGAGTTCGGCATATTGGGGGATTTGCTGATATTTTTGGAATTCCTCCTGCCATTCAGCCTTATTGAGCGGTGGGATGACCCCATGTATCGGCTTCCACTCTGTTATGGACAGGCCCGAATCCGTCATCCGTGTCGCACCACCAACCAGCACCAACGCAAACAGAACAACCAGAACCCCGTAAAGCCAACCTCTGATAAGGGCACGGTTATGACTGGCACGGTTTTGTGCCGTTTGAAGCGATGAGTAATCGTCGATGGAAGCCATGAGCATTTGTCCAGCGGATGAAAGTCGCGGATTGGTGTACTATAGCCTCCCTCGTGGCAAGGTCCGATGGCGCGGCACGCCGTCGCGCCAGACCGATCGGGTTGCACATATGCGTTATCCGGCCTAAGCGGGAGCAAAATAGCTCTGAAGAGATTGTTGTCGATGCCCATTCGCCTGAAAAAGCTCATTGGAACCGTGCTGCTGGTGTTGTTGGTGATCGTATATGCCATCGTCGCAACGATCGTAGCTGTAGCGCAACTGTCCGAATCCGGACCTCTTGTGCATCTCGTCTTTTTCGTCTTCAGTGGCCTGCTCTGGATTTTACCGGCAATGGGCATCATCAAATGGCTCATCCTGGAGCCTCGCCCGCGCAACTGAATTGTCCGCTTTCTCAACGGCCCTGCAATCACAGGGTCCATCATCCATTCCTTCATCTTTTTCTCGTAGGTTGGCGGACGCACCCAACGCGAAAGAACAAATTGCGAAGTAGTAACAGCTACACCTGAAGGACCGAAGGATGACTGACGCTACAGCGTCATTTGAAGACAGTGATTGTTCCAAATCCATGACCGCACATCCCGCGAAATCGGATTATGGGATGCAGGTTCATATCTCCAACGCGTCTGACGAGGCGATTTCGGCCTATAAAGCGCTCTGCCAAACCGGCATTTCGGCACCGGCGCAAAGTGGCGCATGGGTGCAGCACTGGGCGGCCAATGTCGCGCCAGATACAATCATAGCAATATTGAGCCTGAACGAGCGCCCGGCTCTGGCGCTTGCGTTGGAGATCCAGCATTCAGGTCCGTTTCAAATCGCTCAATTCATGGGCGGTGGGCATGCCAACGGAAACTTTCCCGCCTGTGCAACGGAATGGCTTGGAAAAATTACCGCATCGCACATGCAACTGCTTCTTGAAAAGATTGCCAAAACCCGGCCAGATGTTGACGCCATCGCCTTGCAGCGACTGCTACCGGAAATGGACGGGCATGCTAACCCGTTGCTCCTGCTGAACCACTTCCAAAGCCCGAACATCTCGCTCGCCGTGAATCTTGACGGCGGGTTCGACGCTGTTCTGGAGCGAACAAGCGCCAAGCGGAAACGAAAAAAGCACCGTTCGCAAAGCCGCAAGTTCGAAGCCGTCGGCCCTTACCGGCGCATTCAGGCACAATCCCGAGACGAAACGAGAATTCTTCTCGATGCGTTCTTCGCAATGAAAGAATCGCGCTTCCGCCAAATGGGCATAGCTGATGTCTTCGCGAATGAGGAGGTTCGCCAATTCTTCCACGAACTTTTCGCAGGCGCGGCATCCGAACCGTCACCTATATTCGTACTGCATGGGTTTGAAGTCGACGGAAAGTTACGTGCAATCACCGGGGCTAGCCGATCGAGCGGGCGTTTGATATGCGAATTCGGCGCATTCGCCGACGACGAACTCACACATGCCAGCCCGGGTGATTTTCTCTTCTACGACAATATACAAGAAGCCTGCGAACAGGGTTTTGGCGTTTACGATTTCTCGGTTGGGGACGAACCATACAAGCGCCAATGGTGCGACATCGAAACACAACACTTTGAAGCACTGGTGCCGCTTACCCTGAAAGGAAATCTGTTTGCCCAAAGCCAGAAGCTGAATGCCAAAATGAAGGCTTACGTCAAAAACAGCCCTACCCTGTGGTCTTTGGCCAAGACCGTTCGCCGCAAAACCGGGGCCAAGGGAAACCCAAAATCCGGTTAGAGCGATCCGAAGAAAAGTGGGTAATGGTTTTGCGCCCGCGTCCCGTCCTTAATCATCGTGATCGAGTAACGCCAATACGACGCGCTTAAGCGGCTGCGAATTTTCCTGGCACCGGTGGCTCATGGCCAACTGGCGTTACCAACATCAGCTCCGGATACCCGTTTTCGATCAGACCAACCGCAGCCTGCACCACATTTTCATCCGGCTCGAGCACGCTGACAAAGACTTCCGTATCATCCTCGCCGACTAGACGCGCAATACCCTGAGCGTCGCTCGGACCGCACTCCACAACAACCAGATCATATGCCGTAGTCAGAGATTGCATGATGATCGGCAGCCTGTCTGCGGCGCGCATGGCGCGTACCGGGTCCGCCGTTCCAACGGGGATAACATGGCAGTCCGAATAGTGATCGGGGTGGATCACGTCACTGAATTGCGCTTCTGAAGCGAGCAGGTTGGTAATCCCCGCAAACACGCCGCTTTCCAGCATCGGCCTCGAAGCCGCCCCCGTTGCCGTCAGATCAAGCAGAAGCACGCGCAATCCGGCGTCCGACACTTCGCGCGCAACAAGGACGGAACTTGCCGCCGCTTCGTCGCCTTCCGGTGAGACGAATATCGCACGGTTGGCAACTCCGGCAATCAGCTTTTCAACCGCCTTTTCGATGTCGATCTCTCCAAGTCCCAAACTGGCAGATGCAGTTTGCGAGGAATGCGACCAATCGTCATTTGCGGTTCTCAGATCACCGTCTATTCCATTTCGCACATACGGCCCGCCGGGCATTGCAACCTGCTGGACAAGCGTTGGCCTTGTGCCTGAAGCAGGGCGCATGGCTCTACCTGAAAACAGTTCCTGCAACAGCGTGATGACCGCCATAATCAAAAGCGATGCAGTAAAGGCAGCCGTGGCAATGGGAATGATTTTCGGAAAATATGGCTCCGCTGGCGTCACCGCCAGTGAAAACACGCGCGCGTCAACAGGTAGATAGTTGCGGTCCTGGCGAGATGACGCCTCGCGGTAGCGTGTCATGTAGGATTCAAGCAACTGGCGCTGGGAATTGGCTTCCCGTTCCAATGCGTTGAGTTCGACTTGCTGTTCGCCGGCACGCGCCGCCTGCGCCTTCATCTTGTTGACATCGGCGACAAGTTGGCTCTCGCGCCCCTGCGCCGTCGTCGCCTCAGTCGTCAGTCCTTTTAGAACTTTCTCGGCTTCGTCGCGAATTTGCTTGTCGAGGTCGGCAAGCTGCGATTTGAGCGAGCGAATACGCGGATGATTGTCGAGAAGCGTCGTAGACAGATCGGCAATATCCGTCTTGATCT
This sequence comes from Mesorhizobium sp. G2-6-1, assembly GCF_055809095.1. Taxonomy (NCBI): domain Bacteria; kingdom Pseudomonadati; phylum Pseudomonadota; class Alphaproteobacteria; order Hyphomicrobiales; family Phyllobacteriaceae; genus Mesorhizobium; species Mesorhizobium sp. G2-6-1. Next base: position 3,255,642 of record NZ_CM147896.1, on the reverse strand, counting down.
GTAATTGGCGCTCGCGCAGCCGCTGGATCAGGTTTGAAGATAGCACTTCCGGTATGGCATCGAGGGAAGCGCCGCCTTGCAATGCCTTGCGCACACTGGAAGCCGTTGCTTCAGCCGACGCCCTGCTCGCACGTACCCGTGAGAGTTCGCTGGATAGCTCAGAAAGCTGCTGCGTGGCCAATGATGCGTTGTTCTGGCCGATCAGCAAATCGGATTGCGCGCGATAGTCGGCAACCTTGGCCTCAGCGTTTTTGACCCGCTGCGACAGATCCTTGATTTCAGGTTCCAACCAATCGGTCGCGGCAGAATTCGACGCAAGCTTGGCGTTGCCCTGAACCGAGATATACGCCTCAGCAATGGCGTTCGGGATAGAGGCCGCAAGTTTGGGATCGGCAGACGAAAACTCGATGACGATAACGCGTGACTTTTCAACACGATAGACATTGAGCTTCTCACGCATGTTTTTGAGAACACGCTCTTCTTCCGGAATCTCGTTGGGATCACTCTTGAGCCCGACAATCACCAAAAGACGGCTGACAAACGACATGTTCGCCGCATCGTTGAACTCAGGCAATTTGGCAAGATCGAGCTTTTCAGCCGCCTGCTTGAGAATGTCCGTCGACGATATGACCTGAACCTGGCTGGTGACGCCTTCTTCGTCGAGAATGGGCCGATCACTTTGACCGGCATCGGGGCGCGTAAAGACTGACTCGCGCGTTTCGATCAAAAGCCTTGTTTCGGCTTTGTATTTTGGCGTCGACATCCAGGCGATCAGCAGCGCCACGCCGGTAACAGCCAAAGCGACGATGAGAATGCGCAACCAGTTCTTCGCAAGGCTCGCGAAAAGCTGCCTGAGATCGACATCGATATCCGCTGCCGTCGATTGAACACCTGACATGCGCCCTACTCCAGAAAAATGGGTCAGGAACACCGTAAACAACTATGGTAACTCACCCGTTAAGATCGCTGTAAGCATCTATTAGGCTTTGACGCGGTCACGCCTGCCCCGATTACATTGTTATCTGGCATGGCCAGACCGCGTCTTTTACCCGCCATTAACCCTAACGGGATGATAATCCGGCTTGATCCTGCAAGTTCGCCGCATCCCGACGGCGGCCAGTCGAAGGTATGTAGTTCGTAATGAAAAGCCACGCTGTCTTGTCTAGTGCGCTTCTTGCTGTAGCCATGCTTGCTGGATGTTCCAGCTATCGGCCAACACCAGCGGCTTTTCATGAAGTTCTCGATCAGCCCTATCATCTTGGCGCAGGCGACCGTGTGCGTGTGACCGTCTTCGAACAGCCAGGCTTGACCAACACCTATAGCGTCGACCAGTCGGGCTACATTTCATTCCCGCTTGTTGGTGCAATCCCGGCGCGTGGTCATACCGCGCAACAGATGGAAGGTGCCATTGCGGCCAAACTTCGTGAAGGATATCTGCGCGACCCCGATGTATCGGTCGAGATTGACCGCTATCGGCCAATCTTTGTCATGGGCGAAGTGGGAGCGGCTGGGCAATATTCCTATGTTCCGGGCCTCACAGTGCAAAAATCGATCGCAATCGCCGGCGGATTTTCCCCGCGGGCCAATCAGGAAAGCGTCGACATCACACGCGACATCAACGGCAAGGTAATAACCGGCAGGGTCAGGACTTCCGATCCATTGATGCCCGGCGATACCGTCTATGTCCGCGAACGCTTGTTCTGAAGACGTGCCCGACAAATTACGGATCGTTCACTGCTTTCGTTCCCCTGTGGGTGGAATATTCCGTCATGTGCGTGATTTAACCGAGGCGCAGGTCGCAGCAGGACATTCGGTCGGCATCGTGTGCGATTCGAGCACGGGCGGTGATTTCGAGGAGCGCCTGTTCGCAGATATTGGCGATAGCCTGTCGCTGGGCATTCACCGCACCCGCATGCAACGCCACATAGGCCCCGGAGATGTTGCGTCAGCTTGGCGTACATTCAAGATCATCAAGAAATTGCAGCCGCACGTGCTTCATGGGCACGGTGCAAAGGGGGAACATATGCCCGTCTTTTCGGCTCACTGTTACGGGTTTCAAGGTCTCGCGTAGCCCGTCTTTATTCACCGCATGGGGGTAGCCTTCATTACGACGAAGCAACTGTCACGGGAAAGACATTCTTCGCCATTGAGCGGTTCATGAGTTATTTCACCGATCATCTGCTGTTCGTGTCCGATTACGAACGGCGCGCATACCGCAAGAAAGTGGGCGAACCGCCAATTCCCAACAGCCTCGTCTACAACGGCCTTCGGTCCCCCGAATTCGAGCCGGTAACCAGCCCTCCCGACGCCGCGGATTTATTGTATATCGGCATGATGCGCGACCTGAAGGGCCCCGATATCTTCATTGACGCCATCGTCCGGGCCGAAAGCCTGCTTGCTCGTCCGCTGAACGCGATCATGGTCGGTGCAGGTGATGATCTCGAGAAATACCATGCGCAGGTAAAACGTCTCGGTCTCGCAGACCGGGTGCATTTTCTTCCCCCATGCCAGCACGAAAAGCGTTTGCACTGGGGCAGCTTGTCGTCGTTCCCTCACGTGCCGAAGCAATGCCCTACATCGTCTTGGAAACGCTTGCGGCGAGAAAGCCGATGGTAGCGGCATCGGTCGGGGGTATCCCCGAGATTTTCGGTGCCACATCGCCAGCCCTTGTTCAGCCTGACCCTGTCGAATTTGGCAAGAAGATCAGCAACGCACTGAGCGATCTTGATACCTATCGGACGTTGATGCCCCCATCATCTGAATTGAAGGCGCGTTTCGGAGCCGACGTGATGGCGCGCGAAATCGAGAAAGCCTATTTTTCTGCGATACAAAAATAAGCCTTGATCTCCGGGGTACAGCACTGATTGTTCAAATAAATCTGCCGGTTCAAGGCTTTCTTAGCTCTCTTTTGATATCAGCCTGTGAAAGCTGACAGGCAGTCTGATGAATGAAATCGATCCCGCACGCCGCTTTTCGATAGATGCGGTGCGCAAACTCGAAGGAGCGGCAGGAGAAAACACCCCTGCTGACCTGAACGAGGTCGCCAGAAACGTCGCATCCCAATACCGTCGTGACACCATGTCACCGGTCATGGTCAGCGGTGTGTTGCGCATCACCGAATTCGCCGTTTTGTTTCTGTCAGGAATTGCGGTTTACTGCTTCTACCTCGGTGCGTTCACGCATCTTGCCTGGCAATATCCACTTGTGCTGACAACCGCATCGCTCCTTGCTGTGGTGATGCTTGAGCTTAGCGACTGCTATCAGGTTTCTGCGCTGATGCGCCCGGTTTCCAATTTTTCCCGCATCCTTCTGATGTGGGCGGGTGCTTTTGCATTGATGACACTGACCGGCTTCATCATGAAGATCACCGAGGACTTTTCACGGATGATCTTCGGCATCTGGTTCGTCGTCGGTTTCATGCTTATTTTCGGCTTGCGTCTGGTCATGTCCAGGGTGATTAGAAATTGGGCCCGCAACGGACGCATGGAGCGCCGGGCAGTGATCGTCGGCGGCGGACCGGCAGCGGAAAATCTGATCCGTTCCGTTGAGCGCCAACCCTACAACGACATCCGCATATGCGGCATTTTTGATGATCGCGACGACAAGCGCTCGCCGCCGCTTGTTGCGGGTTATCCGAAGCTCGGTACAATTTCACAACTTATTGCATTCGCCCGGATCGCACGTATCGACATGTTGATCGTATCGCTGCCGGTCACCGCTGAAAGGCGCGTCCTGCAACTGCTGAAAAAGCTTTGGGTGCTGCCGGTCGATATTCGCCTCTCAGCCCACTCCAATGCCTTGCAATTCCGACCCCGCGCCTATTCCTATATTGGCGCCGTACCCATGCTCGACATTTTCGACAAGCCGATCAACGACTGGGATTCCGTCGCCAAGCGCGCTTTCGACATCGTCTTCAGCCTTATTGGGATCATTGTATTTTCGCCGATCATGCTGGCAACCGCCATTGCGATAAAGCTCGACAGCAAAGGCCCCGTTCTCTTCAAGCAAAAGCGGCACGGCTTTAACAACGAGATCGTCGAAGTCTATAAATTCCGTTCCATGTACACCGAACAATCCGATCCGTCGGCCAAGAACACCGTAACCAGAAACGACCCTCGCGTGACCCGCGTAGGCCGCTTTATCCGCAAGGCATCCATTGACGAACTACCCCAGTTCTTCAACGCACTCTTTGGCTCGCTCTCGCTGGTCGGCCCTCGCCCGCATGCGATTGCGGCACAGTCGCACAACCTTCTCTACAACGAAGTCGTCGACGGCTATTTCGCGCGCCACAAGGTCAAGCCCGGCGTTACCGGCTGGGCCCAGATCAATGGCTGGCGCGGCGAAATGGACACCAACGAGAAGATCAGAATGCGCACCGAGTTCGACCTTTTCTACATTGAGAACTGGTCCTTGCTGTTTGATCTCAAAATCCTGTTACTGACGCCAATACGTCTCCTCAACACGGAAAATGCGTATTGAGCACCGTCACAAATGAGCTGGCACCGGAAGCCGTTAACGCCAAGCTGATCGCGTTGATCGCCTCGGGCGCTGTCTTTCTCGGCATTTTCCTGTCGGGCTTCGTCATTCATGAACCGGCACCCTACGACATCTACATGGTCGCTCTGATCGGCGTTTGGGCGGTATTGGGCCTTAGAATTTCGCGTGCTTGCGTGCCTCTTCTCATCCTGCTGGTGTCGTTCAACATTGGCGGCTTCATATCGATGACCCAGATGGCCGATCTCATGGAAACGCCGCTCTATCTGTCCGTATCGATCTTCCTGGCGTTTACCGCAGTATTCTTTGCATCTGTCACGGCGCAGCGACCGGATCTGTATCGCCTCATCTTCATCGCATATGTTACGTCGGCGGTGGTGACTTCAATCTTCGGAATAGCGGGCTATTTTCACGCTTTTCCCGGTGCCGAGATATTCACCAGATATGGGCGCGCCGCAGGTGTTTTCCAGGACCCCAACGTCTTCGGGCCGTTCCTAGTGCTTCCCGGCATCTACCTGCTTTATCTCTTATTGACCGGTCCGATAACGCGCATGCCACTGATTGCCATGCCACTGCTCATCATTGTCGGCGGCATCTTCCTGTCCTTTTCGCGCGGCGCATGGGGCCTGTTTGCTGTCGCGGCAATCTTCCTCACAGGAGCCTTGTTTTTGCAAAGCATGAGTGGCCGTTTCAGGCTGCGCATCGTCGTCATGAGCATCGCAGCCATTGCGCTGCTTGTCATTGCGATGCTTGTCATCTTGCAGATTCCCGGCGTCTCCGAAATGTTCTCAAACCGCGCCCAGCTCGCGCAGGATTACGACTCGGCACGGCTGGGCCGCTTTGCCCGCTATGCCATCGGCTTTGGGCTGGCAACCGAACACCCGCTTGGCATCGGTCCCCTTGTGTTCGGCCAGATATATGGCGAAGACACCCATGATATTTGGCTCAAAGCCTTGATGGACTACGGGTGGCTCGGCTTCGCTTCATACCTCATCTTGACGTTGTGGACGCTGGCTGCCGGTTTTCGCCTATTGCTGCGCGATCGGCCATGGCAGCCCTATGTCTTGTGCGCCTATGTTGTCTATCTCGGCCACATCGGTCTTGGCACCTTCATCGATACCGACCATTGGCGCCACTTCTATCTTCTGCTTGGCATGATATGGGGAGGAATCGCACTGGAATACCGCTTTCAGCGGCGTTCGCATCTTTAGAGCCGACGCAGCTTCAGGTAGGAAATTTATTGGCCCGCACGACATCCCAGATCTTCTTGTTCACATCCGCGATATCATTGATGCAGTCTGAAATCCGGCCGACCTCGATCTCATCAAGTGCTTCGATCTTTCCGTATTTGATCGATTCCTTGCCGTCGAAAATTCGCATCTGTTGCGTATGCGAAATGTCACCCTTCTCGTCGAAGGAGTAGATGCAATGACTGTATTTGTTCCTCAGTTTCGATTGTTGCCCAAGCCGATCGAGTAGCGCGCGGATATCGTTTCCGCATTTGTCCGGCGTTTTCGGCAGTTTGGTCAGGCGCTCAACCAGATCCATTCTGGCTCTCGTCGTATTGAGCGTCAGGAAGATGACAATTGCCGTTTGCTTGTCGACCCTTGCAAGACCGGCGATCAGATAAATAAGAAGGCTCTCGGTATTGGTCCAGGTGTAATTCAGCCTGCCAAGCAGGAGCAGGATTTGATCGAGCCCTTGCGCATTGGGGCGTCCAGGCGCCGATATACTCTTTTGCTCACCAACCATCACCAAGTTTCCCTCAACTTCATTTCCACGCGCCAGCCTGCAGCGCCATGGGTCCAATTGGACGCACAAAGGATGCTCTCTCACTTTGATAGAGCATCGGGGAATTCCGAAACCCGGCAACCACTTTTCGGTCCGATGCTCTAGCCGCCAAGATTCGCGATCCCGTGCCCCAAGAATGCCAACAAGCAACAGATGAGGCTATTCTAGGCACGTTATCCACCATTCATTGCATAATTAAAAAGAGGTAGGGACCATTAACCGAGGTTAATTCTAAATACATTGATCTTGCCGGGATGTTCTTCTCTTACATTTGATATCAAAGCGATTTTCCCTTGCGTAAGCCCCTCACCGACAAGACCGAAATGGGGGATACCTCAACGATCTAGCTCTAATGTACGACTAGGCTAAAAACTCACCTGAGAACAGACTGCCGCTATCCCAAGGTAAAGGGATACGAGTGTTCGATTGATTGTGGGTCTACCGCGACGGCGCGAAGAACATTTTTTTCGCCGAAAGAATTGGTGTGCCCGAATTTCAAGAAATTGATGCTCGTTTTAGCAAGTGGGGACTGGATGGCATGGATGCAATATTGTGTCCTGCTACTGAATTTGTTTGATCGAGCCAATCCCTGAAAGCAACCGCTGCGCAGCTCAAGGCCCTTTAAAAGATGAATAGGGTCACGCTGACACGGCATTTTAGAGAAAGTGACCGCTATGGGTGCGTCTAGAAACAATCATCACAATAACTACAATTTTGACCCAAGTCAGAATCAGAGCCAGGATGAATTCCAGGCTCAGGCTCAAGCTGAGCTACAGGCACAAGGCCAAGGTCAAGGTCAAGGCCAGGGCCAATTCCAGTCCAGCAGTTCCGAAAGCGAGAATGGAAACTGGAATGGTAATGGCAACGGCAACGGTAACCTGAACGGTAACGGCAACGGTAACCTGAACGGTAACGGCAACGGTAACCTGAATGGCAACGGCAACGGTAACCTGAATGGAAATGGTAACCTGAACGCCAATGCCAGCCTCAATGGCAACCTGAACGGCAATGTCAACCACAATGAATCGTCGAGCACCAACACAAACACAAACACCACGAAAACGACCGTGGATGTTTCGCTTGACCTGACCGGCTACGAGCCCAGCGATGACGATTTCGCCGATATCGACATGAGTGGCGGTGCCCGGGTCGATCAGATGCTGGTCAATCATGACGGCCAGATCTTCTACAATCCCGGCGATGGCGCATCCTTCAACGACTTCCTGAATGGTTCGCTTACGGGTGCAGGCAACGATTCTGCCCTGTCAGTCGCTCAGGTTAACAATCTGGATGACAACGACCATCTTGGCCGCGCAAATGTCTCGAACGACGGTACTTTCGAACAGAATGGCGACGCCACTGCTGGAACTGCAACATCAGCTGATGGACTCTCGGCAACCGGTGGTGCTGGCGGTGCAGGCGGCGGCGGCGGTTCCGCAGATGGCGCGGCAGGCGGCCATAGCGTCAATGTGGCAGGTCTCGGCGTTGGGGGCAGCGCGATCGGGGCAGCCGCGGGCGGCGATACGACTTCAGGAAATGGCGCCGGTGGCGGCGCAGGGACCGGAACCGGCTCAGGCACCGGCCTAGGTGTAGGCCTTGGTCTTTCTGGCGCACAGGGCGCTCAGAGTGGTAATTCGACAGGTGGCAACTCCTCCGGCGACGGCGGCATTGGCGCAGGTCTTGGTCTCTCAGGCGCACTTGGTGGCGCTTCAGGTACAGCTGACTCCGGCGATGCCGGTGATGCGGCAGGCCTTGGCCTCGGTGCTGCTGGTAGCGGCAATGGCGGCAATGGCGGCACCAGCAATGGTGGCGACGCTGCTGGCCTCGGTGGCGGTGCTTCCGGCGCACAAGGCGGCGAAGGCGGTGCTGCAGGCTCTGATGGTGGCGATGCTGCCGGTCTTGGCCTCGGCCTGGTTGGTGTAGGCGTTGGCGTCGGTGGTGACACCGATGGCAACAACACCGGCGGCGCTGGCTCGAACACCTCTGGTGCGGGTACAGGAACTGGTACCGGAACTGGTGGTCAAAGCGGCGCTGTTAATGGCGGCGATAGCGGCAATGCCCTCGGCCTTGGCGGCGGCAATGGCGAAGGCGGCAACAGCGGTGATGGAACATCAGGCGCCGTTGGCGATGCACTTTCGCTTGGCCTCGGTAATGGCGAAGGCGGAGACGCTGGAAACGGTGGCTCCGGCGGCGACAGCGGGAATGGCGGCGACGCTGCTTCTCTCGGCCTTGGTGGCGGTAACGGCGCTGGCTTCGGCATCGGCGCTGGCCTCGGCGGTGACGGCGGTAACGGCGGCATGGCATGGGGCGGCGATACCATCGTTGTTCCAGTGGCTGGCGACGGCATGGGTGGCGCAGCCACCGGTGGCAATGGCGGTCACGGCGGCATGGGCGGCATGATAACCAACGGCGACGGCGCTGGCGGTGGTGATGCAGGAATGTGGGGCTCCCACAATATTGGCGACACCTATGTCAACGGCCTGTCCGAAGCTTCGGCTGACGCAATCATCGATACGACAGCGTTCAACCAGAGCATCGTCATGGGTGCCAACATGATGGAAAATCTGCTCAGCCAGACCGTCGTTGGTGGTGACTATAACGTCGACACCGGTGGCGACGACTCCTGAGCCACTAAATCCGGCTAACTGAATACCGGCTACGCGGAATTCTCTCCGCGTAGCCGCCTTCGACACCAAAAGTCCCGGCCAAACTGGGAGCAACGTAAAAACCAAAGGATGATTCCGTGCATCTGGACAGAATCACCGAGGCAATCGCCCACTTCGTCGGGCTGTTTCAGATTGCATCTGAACAGAACCGGATGCGCGATGACTATCTCAAATTCGTTGCGGTGCGCGCACATCAAGACATTGCGCCACAAGACGATCACGCACCAATTTCCTTCCAGTCACCATACACGCTCGACGACCCGGAACCGGGCCTGCATTACGTGCCGGCCGCGCGGCCGTTGGAACCGTTCATACCGCACAGCACACCGGCCTACCTGCCGGTGATGGTCCCGGAATCAGCGCACGCGCAACTTGGTATTTATCCGGGCTATGTCCCCAAGCACTATCTGCACCACACCAATTCATCGAGCAGCAAGGTGCTGGAAATAGATCCGCCAGGCTCGGTGGCGAGCCGAGTCCTTCAGGAAAACAACCTGTTTGACAACGATTTCGTCAACACCAGCGGCAGCGATGCCATTTTCAGTTCGATCGTCAATGCCAACGCAACCTTGGCAACACTGGCCGATCAAGCCGATGGGTTCCAACTCACCCCTCCGCCAGGCGGATTGGGTTCGGCAGACGATATCGGCTTGTTCATCACCGATTCAGCCGATTCCATCAACGCCTTCATCGCGGAACTGAAAAGCTCCGATCAGGCGCTGGATACTTCGACGCACCAAGAGACGACTGACGGTCCCGTCATTACCAGCGCCACAAATATCGAAAATCACGCCGATGGAACATCGACTGAAACTCATGTCGCGGCAGTCGAAAGCCCAACAAGCGGTGCCCTGTACGTGAACGGCAAGGAAGTTGCCGAGGCTCCCAAACTTGACGACAACCTTCCCGCAGCTTCACCTCTGGTCAAAGAAAATGCGGATGCGCCTGACGCTCAGGATTCCGTTGACAGCGGTCCAGTTGGAAGCGCCAACTTTGTTCTTGGGCTAGGCGTGAGCGCGGTATCTGGCGCAGTCCAGGGGCAAGGTGGCTCGGGCCTCTCCACCTCCGTCGAAATCAACACGGGCACCAATGCTCTGGTCAATTCGGCGTCGCTGATCAACAATGCCTTGCAAGGAAATGTCGTTGCTGTCGCCGGCAACCACTTCAATCTCAGCGCAATCGTTCAGGTGAATGCCTGGAGCGACTCGGATTCAGTCGGTGCCAGCATGTCCGGTTGGGGTGCTTCAGCCAGTCATTCGAGCAACGCCTTCAACATCGCCTCGATCAAGCAGTCGGAAATCGTCAGTCACGATGACGCAGCCACCGATGACGGCCAGATGATGTTCCCAAGAGCTTGGGCGGTTACTGAAATCTCCGGCGACTTCGTTTCCCTGAACTGGGTTCAGCAGCACAATTTCGTCATCGACAACGATATGGTCATCGCATCATCGTCGGCTGGCGTTACCTCGATAATCGGCACCGGCGCAAACCAGACAATCAATGCACTGTCCATCGCTGACCTGGGAAATCACTACGACCTCATTCTGGTTGGCGGCAATTACTTCAATGCCAACATCATTTCGCAAACGAACATTCTGCTGGATGACGATGTAGTTGGGGGCATCCCCGGTTTCCACACATCTGGTCAGGGTTCATTGTCGACCAGCGACAATCTCCTTTGGAACGAAGCACAGATCACCAACATCGGCAGCGGCACCGCATCGCAGATGCCCAACGCGTTCCAGGGCGCAATTGATGACTTTTCTGGAGGCAACAAGGCGCTCACCTCCAGCGTACTCACCGATAGCGCGTTTCTGGGGCTTATCGGGATCAAGGTTCTCTACATCTCCGGCAGCATCTACGATCTGCAATATATTCAACAGACCAATGTGTTGGGCGACGCTGATCAGATCGCGGCGACGATGCAGACAGCCAACATCGCCGAAGATGCGGCATGGTCGATCACCACCGGCTCTAACGCCCTTATCAATACAGCGCAGATCACCAGCGTCGATCCGCTTGGCAAGACCTATTTTGGCGGCGAGCACTATTCAGATGAGCTTCTCGTCCAAACCGACATCATAAGGACCGATCACGTGCTGGAGGTGAACAATGGCGATCATCTGGTCAACGAGGCCGTAGCGTTTCTCGCCGACGATATGCTTCAAACGGGCCATCAGGAAACATCAACACCCCTGAAAGACGATATTGGCATACACCCCGGTCATAGCGACATAATGCAATCCGTCTTGTCATAACGAAAGAGCTTTCGCGAAGACAATGAATAAGCATGTCGGCGACACCAAGGGAGCGACCGCGACTGCATCGGCAGTCGATGGGCGGTCATATCATGATGAAAGCGCATCTGCGGATTTCATAACAGCACCTGTGGACGAGCTTAACACCTCGTTTGAAGTTCTGATGGCCGAGATCGACCGCATCGCAGCCGGCTTGAGGAAAAGTTCTCACCGCGAATTGGATGCCGACGTCCTTATCCGTGAAAACACCCCGAATGAACCGGCAACCGAGGTTCACACTGAGACTGAAAAACCGGCCGAAACGGTTGAGGTCGATACCGATACTGATGACGAAGACGGTGATACAAGCGCGAGCGATGAGGCCTCGTCTGAGCCAGATACTCCAGCACCGCAGGAGTTTGAGGGAAATGACGACACCCCCGAACAGACAGCCGCAATACCATCTGGCCCGGACACATCATCTGGCGATCTGGAAGATCGTCCACAGTTCGCGATCGAAGAACCAGAAGAACAGCATGTTGAAACGCCGATTTCCGCCGGTGGTCTAAAATCGATTGATGGCGACGCAGATCCGATCAAGGCCGACAATGCGCCATCGGAAAAGAACCGCAAAGCCGTCGAAATTAAAAAGCCGGCCACCCATCCCGCGGATGTTTTCCACCGCCGTCTCGGCACGATCAATCTCGCCGACAATCTCAAGGCCGGTGTAAAAGCCGTTCGGCGCAATCTCATGGTCGTTATGGCATTTACGGTTGCCACGAATATTCTCGTTCTGGCCATTCCCGTCTATCTGTTCCAGATTTCCGATCGGGTGCTGACCAGCCGGTCAGTCGATACGCTTGTCATGCTGACCATTCTGATCGCTGGTGCGGTCATACTGAACGCCGTACTGGACGCCATCCGCCGTTTTATTCTGATGAGAACGGCAGTTGAAGTCGCGGCTCAATTGGGATCGTCCATCCTCGGTGCTGCGGCACGCGCCTCGCTTCACAGCAACGGGCGCGAATATCAGACACTTGGCGACTTGCAGCAATTGCGGGCCTTCCTCGTATCGGGCACGCTGCTTTCTTTCCTGGATGCGCCGCTCGCGCCACTTTTCATGCTGGCGGTTTTCCTCGTGCATCCACATCTCGGCTACATCGTGGTGATTTCAGCGCTTCTGCTGCTCGTCATCGCCGTCATCAATCAGCGCCTCACTGCCGGTCCTTTTCACGATGCGGGCAATTTCCAGAGCAAAGCCAATTTGCATCTGGATTCCATGTCTCGCAATTCCCAGATCATCAATGCGCTGGCGATGATCCCCGAAGCCGTAAAAATTTGGGGGATGGATACCGCCGGATCACTCAAGTCACAGGTTATTGCGCAAGACCGCAACGTCATGTCCGCCTCCGTCTCCAAAGGCGTTCGCATGCTTACCCAGGTGGCAATGTTGGGTTGGGGAGCGTATCTCGCCATTCAAGGCCATTTGACCGGCGGCATGGTCATTGCCGCCTCCATCATCGCCGGACGCGCCCTCGCCCCGGTCGAAGGCGCCATTGAAGGCTGGCATCAATTTCTCAATACCCGCTCGGCTTATCAGCGCATCGCTGCATTGTTGCGCGGTTCGCCGCTGAACTTCGAACGTTTGAAGCTTCCAAAACCGCAGGGTCGGCTCGATGTCGAGCGGTTGCTATTTGTGCCGCAAGGCACCAAGCGGGTCGTGTTAAACGGCATCACCTTCTCGCTCGCACCCGGCGAGATCCTTGGCAGTGATCGGCGATTCCGGTGCAGGCAAAACCACGCTTGGCAAGATGTTGGTTGGCTCAATCTTGCCGACATCGGGCAATGTACGTTTGGATCTCATGGACCTTCGCAATTGGGATCAGCGCCAGTTCGGCGAAAACATCGGCTATCTGCCGCAGGATGTTCAACTTTTCCCCGGCACCATCAAAGCCAACATCGGACGGATGCGCGATGATGCAAGTGACGAGGACATCTTCAAGGCGGCTACACTCGCCGATGTCCACGAATTGATATCGACCTTCGCGCAAGGTTACGAGACAGTCGTTGCCTCCGATGGCTCCCCCTTGTCCGGGGGCCAGAAACAGCGCATCGCGCTCGCCCGCGCTTTCTTCGGCAGCCCGCGTCTGGTCGTATTGGATGAACCGAATTCCAACCTTGACGGTGCAGGCGATGCCGCGCTCCTGCGAGCGCTCGATCATGCCAAAAAGGAAAAAATAACGGTTATCACGATCACGCAGCGACCATCCTTGCTGAACAGCGTCGACAAAATTCTGCTCTTGGCAAACGGCACCGTTTCCATGTTCGGATATCGCCAGGACGTGCTCAAGGCGCTCGCACCATATAATAACGTGAATGGAAACAACCGTGTAGCCCATCAATCTCCACAGGCAGTCCAATGAGCACCAGCGTTGCCCATGTCCATGACATTGAATGGTTCACTGACGTGCCACGCTCGATCAGGAAACATGCAATATACGGGTTGATATTGGTTCTGGTTGCATTCGGCGGCTTCGGCACATGGGCAGCCACGGCACCTTTGGCCGCAGCCGTCATCAGCGCTGGCAGCTTTGTTGCGACAGGCGAAAACAAGGTCATCCAGCATCTGGAAGGCGGTATTATTCAGGAGTTGCTCGTCAGTGAAGGCGACCATGTCACCGCCGGTCAACCGCTGATCCGCCTTGACGGTATTGTCGCGCAGGTTAAACAGCGCCAGCTGTTTTTGCGGCAGGCGCGGCTGGAGGCGAATATTGCGAGGCTCTCCGCTCAGGTCGCGGGCCTCTCCGAAGTCGATTTTCCGAAAATCATCACCGAAAACAAAGGCGATAGCGATATCGCCTCCATCGTCAAAGGTCAGTTGGCGACATTCAAATCCGCCCAAAACCGGATGGAGAGTGAAGTCGGTCTCCTGAAACAGAATATCGAATCGTTGAAGTTTCGCGTCGAAGGCTTTCAACGGCAAAAGGATTCGATGATCGACCAGCTTGCCTTCCTCAAGGAGGAATTCACCGGCAAGATGAAGCTCCTTTCCCAAGGTCTCATTCGTAAAACCGAAGTGAACGCCATCCAGCGCGCCATGGCAGATGCGACAGGACAGATCGGACGCCTGGACTCGGAAGTCTCGGAAACCAACGCGCAAATTCAAAAATTCAATCAGCAGATCAGTCAAACGATTGGCGAACTCAATCAAAAATCACTGGATGAATTGCAAACCGAACAAGGCGATCTCGACACCATCCGCGAGGAAGCGCGCCAAGCCCAGAACTTGATGCAGCGTTCGACCATCAACGCTCCAGTCACCGGCACTGTCGTGCGAATGTATTATCATACCGGTGGCGGGGTCATTGAAAGCGGCAAGAAAATCCTCGAAATACTACCCTCGGACGTCCCGCTGATTATCGAGACGCAGATACAGCGCAAGGACATCGATGCTGTAAAGCCCGGTCAAAAAGCCACCATTTCGCTCGTCGCACTCAATCGTCGCACCACACCGATCCTCAATGGCGACGTCTATTATGTGTCGGCAGATGCCTTGAAAGATCCAAGCGCTCCAAACGCCGAGGTCTATCTCGCGCGCATTGAACTCTCACCCAAGGAACTTTCGCGAATTCCTGGCTTTTCCGCGACACCTGGCATGCCGGTCGAAATCATGATCGAGACGGCAGAGCGTACCTTCCTCGATTATTTGACCAAGCCTATTCGCGAAAGCATGTCGCGCGCCTTTGCAGAACGGTAAGACAAAGATAATCGCGCGGCAGACATATATCGCGCCCCAAATGCCGAAATGATTTGAGCGGCACAGAACGAAATCATCGAATTGAACACGACCTGCGAGGCGCTTTTGTCGGCCGCTCATCCAAACTGGTGCAAACAGCCAGTTATAAGCCAAAGGTTGGATTTAGGACTTGCACCGCAACCATACAGAATATAAGGCTTTTCGCGGTCCGGAGTGTAGCGCAGCCCGGTAGCGCACTTGACTGGGGGTCAAGGGGTCGTGGGTTCGAATCCCGCCACTCCGACCATTAATGCCCCGCCACCCAGCAGGGTTCAACTTCACAATCACCTTCAAGCAATTCGAGGAAAAGCACCCGGCGGCTTTCCCCTGCGGTTGCGGCTGTCCCCTGCGATTGCGTAAAACCCGATAATCCCGTCAGCGCCTGCTGAACACGAACATGGCGAATAGACTCAACGCGGCCAGACCGACAGCCGCCGTCGCGGCCGGATTGTCACGTGCCCTGTTCTCGATCGCTTTTGCACGCCGACCAAGCGCGGGAAGATTTTCGCTGACCTTGTCCACCATATCGGAATAATAGTCCGACACAGCCTCACGGCCATCCTCGACATATGTGCCGCTGCGCCTGGACACAGTTTTCTTCAAACCTGCCAATTCTCTGGACAGGCTTGCAATCTGCTTTTCAATATCTGAATTGGCTATCGGAGAAAACACGGTCATTCCATATTCCTTCATCTGCATAGTGAAGAAATACAAACGAATGACACGTGGTATTGTTCCAGTCTTGGCCTGTGGCTCACCCGCCTGAAGTGGGATGAGGAAAAGTGAACCCCCGTCTCGGCCCGCATCCCGCTCTTGACCATCGGAATCGACCACGTTCATGACTTTGGACCGGTTCGATCCTAAATCACTGTGATTTAGCGAACCTGATCGAGCAGCCGCTTGCACTCAAGCAGATCAAACAATGTTTCTTGCAAGAGAGCACGGTTGTCACGCGTGAGCTTGCCGCTGTCGGCCTGAACGGGACCGTCTTCTTCGTTCTTGCCAATGCCAAAAAAGCGGCGGCTGGGCTTTACCTTCGGTTGCCCGACCAACATCTCGTCGTCACCCGCGCGTGGCTGTGTCGCAGATGTAAGCGTAACCGCATCGGCCTGTTTTCGCTGTGCTATCGCCTCTACAGCGGCCATGTCTCCGCTGCCAATGGCAACCAGAAACTGATTGCCATTCTCGCGCAGCAATTTCTGCACACCCTTGATCGTGTAGCCCTGCTCGTAAAGCATATGCCGAATGCCTTTGATAAGGTCGACATCCTGCGGGCGATAATAGCGACGTCCCCCGCCTCGCTTCATCGGCTTGATTTGCGTGAAGCGCGTCTCCCAAAACCGCAACACATGCTGTGGCAGGTCAAGATCCTCGGCAACCTCACTTATCGTGCGGAACGCATCAGGGCTCTTTTCCATGGGCAACTCCTCGCTGGTTGGAGCACGATCGGCAAGAATGAACTCGGTCCCTGCACCTGGTGCCCCAGAATACAGAGAATCAGCCGGAAAGTCCTCGCTAACGCGCGAACAATGCCTCAATTCTATCGTTCAGGGAATAATTTTAACTGCCGCCGCCAAAAGCAGACAAGCTTTTCCACCGCGCTTTAGTGGCAACAAACCAGCCTATTTGTCGTCCCTCGCCTTGCCGTTCTGATGGGCTCGCAAGATACGGCTCTTAAGCACATTGGAAGCTTTGAACGTCATCACCCGGCGCGGCAAAATCGGCACTTCTTCACCGGTTTTCGGATTGCGGCCAATGCGCTCATTCTTGGAGCGCACATGAAAAGTGGCAAACGATGACAATTTCACTGTCTCGCCACGCACGATCGCCTCGCAAATCTCGTCAAGCACTGCTTCCACAAGTTCGGCCGACTCTGTGCGCGACAAGCCGACTTTGCGGTATACAGCCTCGGCAAGGTCAGCACGCGTAAGTGTCTTTCCCCCATTATAACCGTCCCATCAGCTAAAAAATTCAATCAATACAAACAACGGACGAAACTAAGTAATTGATCCGCCTAGGTCAAGGACCGAACTGATCTTCAACGCACTTACCAGCGCACCAGAACGGCACCCCAGGTAAATCCACCCCCATCGCTTCCAAAAGCACCAGATCGCCGCGCTTTATGCGTCCATCCGCCGCTGCAATCGACAGCGCAAGCGGTACCGACGCTGCCGACGTATTGCCGTGAAGATCAACGGTTATAACCACTTTTTCTTCAGCGATACCGAGTTTCTTGGCAGAGGCATCAATAATGCGCTTGTTGGCCTGATGCGGCACGAACCAGTCCAGATCGTCAGCGGTGATGCCAGCTTGCGAAAATGTCGCCTCGATAACGTCGGTAATCATGCCCACGGCATGTTTGAAGACCTCGCGCCCCTCCATCCTCAGATGGCCGACAGTGCCCGTCGTCGAAGGGCCACCATCGACAAAGAGCTTTTCCTTATGAGTACCGTCGGAACGAAGGCTTGCCGCCAAGATACCGCGCTCGGCAACCGTGCCCTCGCCTTCGCTTGATTCCAACACGAGCGCACCTGCCCCGTCACCAAACAAAACGCACGTCGAACGGTCGCTCCAGTCAAGAATGCGGGAAAATGTTTCGGCCCCGATGACCAGAACCCGCTTGGCCTGCCCGCCACGAATATAGAGATCGGCTGTCGTCACCGCATAGACGAAACCGGAGCACACAGCCTGCATGTCAAAAGCAAAACCATGTTGCATGCCAAGCCGTTGTTGAATTTCGACGGCGGTCGCAGGAAATGTGTTGTTGGGTGTCGAGGTTGCCAGAACGATCAGGTCTATATCGTCCGGCGTCAGACCCGCATTGGCAAGCGCTGCACGGGCTGCAGCCTCCCCAAGCGAGGCCGTTGTCTCATCGTCGGCCGCAATATGGCGTTGACGAATTCCCGTTCGTTGGGCGATCCATTCGTCGGAAGTCTCGACCATGCCTTCAAAATCGGCATTCTTCATGATGCGGCGCGGCAGCGCGGAGCCAGTACCGCGCACAATTGATCTGATCAAAGTTCTTTTTCCTGTCCGGCTTCGTCGGTATCGACGGCGGGGTTTGCTATTGCTTGCTTATGAGGATTTCGCGCGTGGAACAAGTCGAGGTCAGCTTCGATATTATGAAGCAGGCCATTGCGAACCATATCGTAGCCAAGTTCAACCGCAGCAGCAAAACCTGCTGAGTCGGCACCGCCATGGCTTTTGACGACGATGCCATTCAATCCAAGGAAAACACCGCCATTGGAACGGCTGACATCCATCTTTTCGCGCAGCAGATCAAACGCCCCCTTGGCGAAAAAATAACCGATTCGCGCCATCAGGGTGCGGCTCATGGCAGCCCTCAGATAGCCCGAAATCTGCCGTGCCGTGCCTTCCGCAGTCTTGAGTGCGATATTGCCGGAAAAGCCCTCTGTCACCACGACATCGACCGTACCCTTGCCAATATCGTCACCCTCCACAAAACCATGATAGTTCATTGAGGCCAAATCAGCCTCGCGCAACATGCGCCCGGCCTCCTTGACCTCTTCCTGGCCCTTGATCTCCTCGACACCGACATTGAGCAAACCAACGCTCGGACGTTCGATCCCGAAGATCGAGCGTGCCATGCCCGTGCCCAATATGGAGAAATCGATCAATTGATGCGCGTCCGCACCAATGGTGGCCCCAACGTCCAGAACGACACTTTCACCGCGCAGATTCGGCCAGATCGCGGCAATCGCCGGACGGTCAATACTTGCCATGGTACGAAGGCAGAATTTCGCCATTGCCATCAGCGCACCGGTGTTGCCCGCCGAGATACAAGCATCTGCCGTGCCGTTCTTGACCGCCTCGATGGCCTTCCACATCGAAGACTTCCAGCGACCGTGGCGTAAAGCCTGGCTTGGCTTGTCGTCCATCTTGACGACGACTTCGCAATCCACGAACTCGCTCACCTGCGCCAGTTTTGGAAACTTGTCCAATTCTGGCCGCACGACATCCTCACGCCCATAAATGATGAAACGTATATCGGGGCGGCGGGTCGCAACCGCCATGAGTGCCGGGATAACCACGCTCGCGCCGTGATCTCCGCCCATGGCATCAATGGATATTCTGATCACGCGGTAATTATCTCACGGTTCAATTTGCTCGCAAGCGATGCCCGGCGAAAATAGCGGTTTTGAACTGTCATACAACTACCTTTTCTGAGAGCGACCCTGGTTTCCCGAATTTGCAAGCAGCACACGCAGCTTTTTCTGGAATTCGCTCTCGAGTGCCCCTTCGCCTTCGGCAATGTCAAGGCAAGCTCCTAGTTTTCGTGGATAGGGATCAATTTCGAGTCCGAAAAACTGCTCTGCAAACGCTCCGACATCGATCGTATCGCCTGAAAAAGGCTCTGGGCCATCGGGCCCCTCGGCGTCGAGCATGATCTCTCCACCCTCATTTGCATCAGGCCGTGCGAGTTTGGAACCGTCAGGCGCAAAAAGCCCCTCGACCTGCGTCTCTATATGGGTCCGGATCGGTTCAAGCGACACCACGCATGTCTGGGTTATGTCGGCTTCGAGCGTGCCGGAAACCTTTATTCCACGCCGCTTCCAGGCGCTTAGCACCAATTCTACGTGGTAATTTTCAACCAACAGCAATCCGTGATCACGCGCCAGCCGCTGGCGCTGCGCCTCGTCCGCGTCAATCACTACGGGCAAGCCATTTTGCGGGAGCCGGGCAACATGTGCCTCAAACGACACCGCACTTTTTTCATCTACTTTCGTCATCGCGGACTACCTTCAAACCGTTGCAGCAGGAAAGGTCAACTTGCCTGCACAGATCGCCTCGGATTTCTGTGATATCAGCACATGCTTTGCGTTCAAAACATACTGCACAATGTGAGTTGCCTCCGGCCAATCACCCGCATCCGGCATAATGTTGCGCCCAAGGGCAGCCATCAACGCCTCGCGGTCATCGTCATCATGCTCCAATGCATCCGCATAGGCAGCGGTGCGCCCATAATACATTCTGGCAAGCTTCTTCATACGCTTAGGCACGCCCACGTCGCCTATCCCCAATTCTCGCAGCGAATGTTCGACATCCTGAAAAAAATCGTCGATCAGCACTTGAGCAATGTCCGCGGAGACGCCGGTTTCGCCATGCATGCGGTGCTGAAACAGGAACATATGCAGCGACACCATCTCGAATCGCCCAAGTGGCGTATCCGGCACCTTCCAATCTGAATAAAATATCGGCTGCCGCGCCGCCGCCACGATTTGTTCGTACAGCGCTTCGGTGATTTCACGGTTAGCGTGGCGTTCGCGACCAAACAGGCGATCAAACATTGAAGACGGTCTCCGGGGCTGTTTGTTGGGGTTGCCTTGTTGCATCGGTCGCTAAGCTGGTTTACCGGTTTTGCAAACCCGCGCAAGCGGGCACCCAAAGCTGATAACATGGAGTTGTCGTTGCGCGAGTCGAATTGCAAGTCAACGTTTTCGTATGGTTCCGTTCGCATTGCGTCGGTAATCGTTCTCGCCTCCGCACTTTCGGGGTGCAATACGTCAAAGATGTTCGGCGACGTCAATCCGGGTGAAACGCTCCACCAGGGCTACGTCATCGATCAGCAATCGATCGACCTCGTTCCCGTCGGGTCAAGCCGTGAGCAGGTTCTCCTGGCGCTCGGCACGCCTTCAACGACCGCGACCTTTGACAATGAGGTTTTCTACTACATCTCGCAGACGCGCAAGCGTGCGGTTGCCTTTGCCAAGCCAAAGCTTGTCGATCAACATGTCCTCGCCGTCTATTTCGGTGACGATGGCCGTGTAACCAATATCGCCAATTATGGCTTGAAGGATGGCAGGGTGTTCGACTTCATTTCGCGCACCACACCGACAGGCGGCAAAGACCAGAACTTCCTTTCGCAAATCATCAGCGGTGCCGGAAAACTGTCACCGAGCGGCGCGGGCAGCTTGCTAGGCGGCTCGTAAAAGTGCCGATCGCAAATTTATAAGCCGGTTTTCCACCGCAAATTTCATAAAATCGACGAGCTTGGTTGCACTTCACTGTAAAGCAGGCCGCTTCAAACCAAAAACCCGCGGAAATTATCCGCGGGTTTTTATTTGAACCATCGGTGGTTCTTGGAGCGGCTCAACCCTTGATAGGTTCTCTGAGCCGCTCCAAATATCTGTTTTGACTAAATTCCGGGAAACCCGCTGCGCGCTTTTCCCGGTAATTGCTCTAGCTGTGTGCCAGAACCGCCAGCAACAGCAGCGCCACGATATTGGTGATCTTGATCGCCGGGTTGACTGCCGGGCCAGCCGTATCCTTATACGGATCGCCAACCGTGTCGCCAGTCACCGAAGCCTTGTGGGCTTCGGACCCCTTCTCATGCGTGGTGCCGTCCTTGTCGATGAACCCATCTTCAAAGGACTTTTTGGCATTGTCCCAGGCACCGCCACCGGATGTCATCGAAATCGCAACAAACAGGCCGTTGACGATAACACCGAGCAGCGAAGCACCAAGTGCCGCAAAGGCCGAAGCCTTGGAACCGGAGATCATGAGCACGCCGAAATAAACGACCAACGGTGCCAGAACCGGCAGCAGCGACGGAACAATCATCTCCTTGATCGCCGCCTTGGTGAGAATATCCACCGCACGTGCATAGTTGGGCTTGGATGTTCCCTGCATGATGCCTGCATCCTCGCGGAACTGCTTGCGCACTTCCTCAACGATTGCACCTGCCGCACGGCCCACTGACGTCATGGCAATGCCGCCGAACAGATAGGGGATGAGACCGCCAAAGATCAGGCCAGCGACAACATACGGGTTCGACAGGTCGAACGAGACCTTGCCGAGGTCGGCAAAGTACGGATATTTCTCGGCATTGGCCGCAAAATACTGGAGATCGTTCGAATAGGCCGCAAACAACACAAGCGCGCCAAGACCAGCCGAGCCAATTGCATAGCCCTTGGTGACAGCCTTGGTTGTGTTGCCCACCGCATCGAGCGCATCGGTGGACTGGCGCACTTCCTTGGGCAGACCAGCCATTTCGGCAATACCACCGGCATTGTCGGTGACAGGGCCAAAAGCGTCCAGTGCCACGATCATGCCGGCCAGGCCAAGCATCGTCGTCACAGCAATCGCTGTCCCGAACAGACCGGCAAACTGGAATGTGGCAATAATGCCGCCAACAATGACGATGGCAGGCAAAGCCGTGGATTCCAGCGAAACCGCCAGCCCCTGAATGACGTTTGTGCCATGACCGGTAACGGAAGCCTGTGCGATCGACACGACAGGACGCTTCCCGGTCGCCGTATAGTATTCCGTGATGACGACGATGAGTGCCGTCACCAGAAGGCCGATCAGACCACAGATGAACAGGTTCTGGCCGGTAATGGACATGCCGCCCACAGTACCGATCTCACCCCAGCCAATGGTCAGCGACGTAGCGGCGCCCAGACCGACGATCGACAATAGGCCGGTAACGATCAGTCCCTTGTATAGTGCGCCCATGATCGAGCCGTTTGCACCGAGCTTGACGAAGAACGTACCAACAATCGAAGTGATGATGCAGGCACCGCAGATCGCCAGCGGATAAGCCATCACGTCGGCAAGATTGGCCGCACCGCCAAAGAAGATCGCGGCAAGAACCATGGTGGCAACAACGGTCACCGCATAGGTTTCAAACAAATCAGCCGCCATACCCGCACAGTCGCCGACATTATCGCCAACATTATCGGCAATCGTCGCCGGATTGCGTGGATCATCTTCGGGAATGCCCGCTTCGACCTTGCCGACAAGATCGCCACCGACATCGGCACCTTTGGTGAAGATACCGCCGCCGAGACGCGCGAAGATCGAGATGAGCGAAGCGCCAAAGCCCAGCGAGACCAACGCATCGACAACTTCGCGGCTGTCAGGTGCATTACCAAGTGGGCCGGTCAGAACCAGATAATAAACGGAAACGCCAAGCAGTGCGAGACCGGCAACCAGCATGCCGGTGATCGCGCCGGACTTGAAAGCGATATCAAGGCCTGCCGCGAGGCTGTTGGACGAAGCCTGTGCGGTTCGCACATTGGCCCGTACCGACACATGCATGCCAATGAAGCCCGCGACGCCCGACAACACGGAGCCAATCAGGAAGCCGATTGCCGCCGTGATGGAAAGCAGCCACCAGGCAAGCAAAAGCACCACCACACCAACGATGGCGATTGTTGTGTACTGGCGCGTCAGATAAGCCTGCGCACCTTCGCGGATAGCCGCTGAAATTTCCTGCATGCGCGCATTGCCTTGGTCGGAAGCTAGTACCGACTGTGTAGCCCAGATGGCGTACACGACAGAGAGCAGGCCGCAGGCGATGACGACGTAAAGCATGGTCATTGCCGGAGTTTCCTCGAGTAATGGTCCGAAAGAACCCCTCTCCGGACCGATGGGGACGAGACCGGCTTTCCGTCACACGGATTCCGATCATTCGAAGCGGCTTATGCGAAACAGGTCGGCGAACGTCAAGATATTGTTCGGTTTTTGCCCCGTTTTCGCCCTAAAGGATTAGATAAAGGCGTGCATAATCGTTTTGCCTGCCGATTATATCGAGAAGGCCGCCTCGCCACATTGAGCGATTCCCGCCAGCTATATGTCAGGCAGCTTGGCGCCGCTCCGTCAACTGAAGCATCCCCAGCAGGACAAGGCAGGCCACGGCAACGGGTAAAACGATCCAGGCCAGCATGTTCCATCCCCAGGCGTTGTAAACCGCGCCCGACATCAGCGAAGCAAAGGCAACGCTCGAAAACAGGACGAAATCGTGGAAGCCTTGTGCCTTGCCTTTTTCTTCAGGCTGGTAGGATTCCGAGACGATAGCGGTTGCGCCGATGAAGCCGAAATTCCAGCCGAGGCCAAGCAGGATCAGCGCCGACCAGAACTGCCACAATTCAATCCCCGAAAGCGCGACGAGACCGCAGATGATCAACAGGACAAAACCGGTGGCGACGATCACCGGCGCACCAAAACGATAGATCAACCTGCCGGTAAAAAGCTTGGCCCGAACATCGCCATCACATGCCATGAAATGCCGAGCGTCGCCTCATCCGAGGTGAAACCACAGCCCACCATGGCAAGTGGCGCGCCTGTCATGACAAATGTCATCATCGCGTAGGAGCCGGACGCGCAAAGCAATGCAATGGCATAGCGTGGCTGCGTAACGATTTCGATGAGGGGCCGCCCGCTCGCAACAATCACCTGCTGGTCTTTCACAGGTGCCTTTGCAGGCAGGAAGAAAAGGATAATGGCACCGATTGCCGCCAGCACGATAAGTGCTGCAAATGCCCCGGCAAACATGACCGGAGCCAGAAGGTCTTTGGTAAAGATGACCACTTGCGGCCCAAGCACCGCAGTGACGATACCGCCCGCCAACACGAAGGAAATCGCGCGCGCCTTGAATTCAGGTGGCGCATTATCTGCCGCCGCAAAACGGAACTGTTGGACAAAAGCCCCGCCGACCCCAACCAGAAGCAATCCAAAGGCAAATAGCCAGAAACTGGACTGGAAAAGAGCGATTGTGGCAACCAGCGCGCCCAGCGCCGTGATTCCGGTCCCCGTCATGAAACCGTCGCGTTGGCCAAGTCTGCGAATGATCGCCGCCGCCGGCAATGCGCCCAAGGCAACGCCGAGATTAAATCCGGTGAGCGGCGCGGTCGCCAGGGATTTGTCGGCATCCAGCATGTAATGCCCGGCCAGCGCACCAAGCGCAAAGCATATCGGCCCCGCCGAGCCGACTACAGCTTGCGCAGCGGCCAGGATGATCGCCGTGCGCCGTGCCTGACGCTCAACGTTCACATGGGCGGTTGTCATCAAATACCTCCGCCCTTGCCTTTTCCTTCACCGCGTACGCGGCGCGACACGCGGTCCAGAACCGCATTGACGAGCTTTGGTTCATCGTCAGCATAAAACGCTTTGGCAATGTCGACATATTCCGACACAATCACCGCTACGGGAACCTGTTCAAGTTGCATCAGTTCATACGTCCCTGCCCGCAAAATTGCGCGCAGCGTAGAATCAAGACGCGAAAGCGGCCAATCCTCGGTCAACGACTGGCGGATGATCGGATCGAGGTTTTTCTGCCCCTCCACCACGCCAGCCAATATGGCGCGAAACCATTGCGCATCAGCCTCACGATAGAGCGCGCCGTCAACTTCCTTGCCAAGGCGAAACGATTCATACTCCGCGGTAATTTCCAGTAGACCGCTGCCAGCCACGTCCATCTGGTAAAGCGCCTGCACAGCCGCCAAACGCGCGGCGCCACGCTTGTTGGCCAGTCGAACCGGCGGCTGGGTGTTATCTGAAGATTGTGTCACGCTCATCTGGTTCCAAGTTTCTTTTGAAGCGCAATCATGGTGAGTGCAGCGCGCGCCGCAAAGCCACCCTTGTCACCTTCTGTCCGCTTTGCCCGCACCCAGGCCTGTTCGTCATTTTCGGTCGTGATGATGCCGTTGCCAATGCAAAGTGATTCCTGCACCGAAAGATCCATCAGCGCACGTGCCGACTCATTGGCAACGATGTCGAAATGATGCGTCTCGCCGCGGATCACCGTTCCAAGCGCGACATAGCCATCATAAGCTTTGCCATCGTCTGCTTCCCCATCAAGCGCAAAGGAGATAACCGCCGGAATTTCAAGCGCGCCGGGTACTGTCACAACGTCGTATTTTGCACCGGCCGCATCGAGTGCAGACTTTGCACCGTCCAGCAACGCATCGGCCAGATCATCGTAAAAGCGCGCTTCGATAATCAGAAGCTTCGGTTTCTTGTCTTTGGCCATATGTCTTGCGTCTCCGGAGAAGCCGGTCAATTAGGCCGAAGCGGAGCCAACCGCAAGCGTTGTGACCCGGTGAACGGTTCAATTTTGCAAGTTCGCCTCAAAGGCGCTGGTTTGACGCCTCAACCAGCCTGGCTGCGTAGCGCGCCATCGTGTCGATCTCGAGATTGACCTGATTGCCAATTTCTCGCTCGCCCCATGTCGTAACACTGAGCGAATGATGGATCAAAAGAACGTCGAACTGCGTGCCGTCGACCTTGTTAACCGTCAACGATGTGCCATCCAGGGCAACAGAACCTTTTGGCGCGATGAATTTCGCAAGTTCGCGTGGAGCCTCCAGCGTGAAGCGAACCGCGTCACCTTCATCTTTGCGCCCGACAACCATCGCCATTCCATCGACATGACCGGAAACAATGTGGCCGCCAAGCTCATCTCCAACCTTCAAAGCCCGTTCAAGGTTGATATGCGTTCCAGTACCCCACTTCGCCGCTGTTGTCAGTCGCAGCGCTTCTTCCCAGGCCTCAACCTCGAACCAGCCTTCATCTGAATCCGTATCAGGCAAGCCGGTAACAGTCAGGCACACACCGCTGCATGAAATCGACGCGCCAATCGCAATTGTTGCAAGGTCATAGCGCGTAACGATGCGCAGACCGACCCCTTCCTTCAGCGGCTTGATCGCATCGACAGTTCCGACATCGGAAACGATACCCGTAAACATCAGATATTCCTCACCCACTCGTCATAGCTGTCATCGTCGAAGCGCATGCTGCGCACTTTCCGAAAACCCGCCGGGATACGCGTGGCATCTATGGGTGCCGCAATCCCGTTTTCACCAATCTCACCCGTTCCCTGGAACAGGACGATACGATCGACCAGTTCATCCTCCAGAAAAGCCCTGGCAACGCTGGCACCACCTTCAACCAGCACGCTCGCCATGCCAAGTGCTGCAAGATCTTCCAGCAATTCCGGCAGCGCAATGCGCTCGCGATGTGTGTCGGTTCCAAGAAAACGAACACCCCGGCGTTCGAGTGCGCCCCGCGCATCTTGATCAGCCGCCTGACTGATGGCCAGATAAAGCGGCACACGATCAGCACCGGCTACCAGTTTCGACGTTTCCGGCAGCCGCATTTCCCGGTCGAGAACAATGCGGGCCGGCGAACGGTTTTCCAGCCCCGGCAAACGCACCGTCAAGGCCGGATCGTCTTCCAGTGCCGTACCAATCCCGATCAAAATCGCATCGGTTTCAACGCGCATCATATGCACCTCACGCCTGGCAATCTCACCGGTAATGGAAATCTGGCCACCGTCTTTCACGCCAATTTTCCCGTCACGCGAAAGCGCAAGCTTGAGTGTCACTTCAGGCCGTTTCTTCAATGATCGCATGAGATATCCGGCCATCAGATCGGAAGCTTCTGCGGCCATCACCTTCTCGACCACCTCGATCCCCGCCTCGCGCAGTATCGCGTAACCCTTGCCGGACACGCGTGGATCAGGGTCGCTGGCCGCCCCAACCACGCGCCGAACACCGGAATTGACCAGAGCAGTGGCGCAAGGCGGCGTGCGGCCATGATGGGCGCACGGTTCCAGCGTCACATATGCGCTCGCCCCCCGCGCCAGATCGCCAGCTTGGGACAGGGCTTCGGCTTCGGCATGCGGGCGCCCGCCAATCGCGGTAACGCCAGTGCCGACAATCATCGGACCAGCACCATCATCGCGCACGATAATTGTGCCCACCGAAGGATTGGTTGACGTGCGCCCCGCATTGCGCCGTGAAAGCCTGAGCGCCGCAGCCATATAGCGACGGTCCAACAAATCCTGAGAGGCTTTGGCGCGCCCCGTCATCACCTAACCAGCGTCCTCATCGCCCTTCAACTCGCCAAGAACCTCATGGAAATCCTTGGCTTCACGGAAATTGCGGTAAACCGACGCAAAACGCACATAGGCGACGTCATCCAGCGACTTCAGCGCCTCCATGACCAATCGCCCGACCTCACCGGAGACCACTTCAGTTTCGCCTGAGCTTTCAAGCTGGCGCACAATGCCGGTTACCGCTCGGTCAATGCGCTCAGGGTCGACATTGCGCTTGCGCACCGCAATCTCGACCGAGCGCAGCAGCTTGTCGCGGTCGAACGGCACTTTACGCCCGGTTTTCTTGACCACCACCAGATCGCGCAATTGCACGCGCTCGAAGGTCGTGAAACGACCGCCACAATCCGGGCAGACGCGACGTCTGCGGATTGCAGCCCCGTCTTCTGCGGGACGTGAATCCTTCACTTGTGTGTCTTCAGACTGGCAATAGGGACAGCGCATTGGCAACCTTTGCGGCACGATTCTCTTGGAGAAAAAGGCTTAGAGCCTTTTGCTGCACAGGCAAAGCGCCCCTAAAGAGAGATAAGGGGAAACAGAAGCTTCTTTTCCGCGTATTCTTGTTCTAAATCAAATGCTTGGTGAGATTTCATGACTCAATTTATTCAGGCTCCGCCGTCAACGGATAGCGAAGCCCGAGAAGATTTAGATACGTTCGTTACCCCAGATAGGGGTAGAGCGGGAAGCGTTCGGTCAACGCCACGACCTTCTTCTTCACTTCCGCTTCAACGGCACCATTGCCTTCATCGGAATTGGCAACTTTCAAACCGTCGAGAACTTCGGCAATCAACTGGCCAATCTCGTGAAATTCGGCCTGCCCGAAGCCGCGCGTCGTTCCTGCCGGTGTACCAAGACGCACACCGGATGTTACGAAAGGCTTCTCCGGATCGAACGGGATACCATTCTTGTTGCAGGTCACATTGGCACGGCCAAGAGCCGCCTCCGCCCGCTTGCCCGTCGCATTCTTGGGACGCAGATCGACCAACATCAAATGATTGTCGGTTCCGCCCGAAACGATATCGAGACCCGTCTCCTTCAAACTGGCAGCAAGCGCCTTGGCATTTGCCGCAACGTTTTGCGCATAGAGTTTGAAGTCCGGCTTCAATGCTTCGCCGAATGCCACCGCCTTGGCCGCAATGACGTGCATCAGTGGTCCGCCTTGTAAACCGGGGAAAACCGCCGAATTCATCTTCTTGGCAATGTCTTCGTCATTGGTGAGGATCATGCCGCCGCGCGGGCCGCGCAACGATTTATGCGTCGTCGTTGTCACCACATGAGCATGCGGCAATGGCGAAGGATGCACACCACCGGCAACGAGCCCGGCAATATGCGCCATATCGACCATCAGATAGGCGCCAACCGCATCAGCAATCTCGCGAAAACGCTTCCAGTCCCAAACCCGCGAATAGGCCGTGCCGCCGGCAAGGATCAATTTCGGCTTGTGCTCATGCGCCTGTCTCTCGATCTCATCCATGTCCAGCAGATGATCATCCTGGCGCACACCGTATGAGACGACTTTGAACCACTTGCCGCTCATATTGACAGGAGAACCATGCGTCAGATGTCCACCTGAATTGAGGTCCAGCCCCATGAACGTGTCGCCCGGTTGCAGCAATGCAAGAAACACAGCCTGGTTCATCTGGCTACCGGAATTCGGCTGCACATTGGCAAAATTGCAGTCAAACAGCTTCTTGGCGCGTTCGATGGCCAGTTCCTCGGCGACATCGACGAACTGACAGCCGCCATAATAGCGTTTGCCCGGATAGCCTTCGGCATATTTGTTGGTCATGATCGACCCTTGTGCCTCCAGTACGGCGCGAGAAACGATATTTTCCGAGGCAATCAGCTCGATCTCATGACGTTGACGTCCAAGTTCATTGCGGATCGATCCGAAAATTTCCGGATCGGCATCTGCAAGCGTCGTTTCAAAGAAAGATTCGAGCGAAGTCGAAGCGGTGGATTGTAATGCCATGGCTTATTTTTCCCTGCGTCCGGAGGTCTGGGCGCATTAGCACACTTGATAGACACTCGCCATGTTTGCCCCGCGAAATTTGCTGCTCCGATTGCGTCACGCGGCAATTCCAGGAAACTACGCAGTGGTTTTGCGCCCTGGAGACTATCGAAACGCAAAAAGCCGCCTCGCAGGCGGCTTTTCAAGAAATGTGCAGGCAAATTAAAGCGACGACGTCATCTGCAATTCATCAACACCATCCCAGCCATAAATATCGTCTCTGAACTGGACGACACGGTCACCCGTCGACCATGCACTGACATAGAGGAAATGGACAGGCACAGGGTTTGTCACCGCAACAGGCTGGCTCTCGCCGGTCTTGATAGCAGCTTCGAAATTCTGGCGGCTCCAGCCCGGCGTATCACGCAAAATCCAGGTCACGAGGTCACGAACATTTTGAACCCGTACACACCCTGACGAGATCGAAACGCATGAGCTTGTTGAACAGGCTTTGCTGCGGCGTGTCGTGCATGTAGACGCCGTCCGGGCTCGGGAAATTGATCTTGACCGAAGCCATCGCATTGCCAGCACCGGGGTCCTGCCTGAAGCGGTATTTCTCGGCATCATCCGTCGACCAATCGACGGTCATCGGGTCAACTTCGCTGCCATCGGGGGCAAAGAGGCGGATATGGCTATCCTTGAGATAATTGGGGTCCTTGCGCATCAAGGGGATAATGTCCTTGCGCACGATCGAGGCCGGCGAAGTCCAGTACGGATTGACGATAATCTCGTTGATCTTGGAATTGACGATCGGCGTCTGCCGGTCGACCTTGCCAACGATTGCCGTATGGCGCAGCACGACACGACCATTCTCGACAGCCTCGACCTGTGCAGCCGGAATATTGACCAGCACATAGCGATCGCCAAGGGTTCCTACTCTTTCGCGCAGCCTGCCCAAATTCGTCTGAAGTTGACCAAGACGCACATCGGCGCCAACATTCATTGCTGCGTAGGAATATTTGCCCAGCACCCCGTCTTCGGGCAAACCATGACGGGCCTGAAAGCGTTTGACCGCAGCGTCCACATAGGAATCGAACGATTCCGACAGGCCGGCATTTTGCGGGAGATCGCCAGACACCATCAAGCGCCTGCGCAATGGCAGCACGTCGGCGTCAATAACGCCAAGCTTCAGCTTCTTGGTGTTGGGAACGCGTTGCCAACCGCCGCGCCCGACGATGTTCTGATATTGCGTGATCGCCAGTTCGGTAAAAGAAATCGTCTGGGCGCTGAATATTGGCAGCGTCGAAGCTACTTTTCCCCGGTCGCTGGTGCGCGCATCGAATGTGTCGTCCCAATTTCCGCGGCGCGATGACTTCAAAATGTCGTCAATCACGCTTTGCGCACTCGCACCACCCGCGACAACCGACGCTGCTAGCGCGGAAGCTCCGGACAAAAAGATACGGCGGTTCGTTTTCATCGGTGTTCCAGACTTGTTTTCAATCAACGCAAGCTGCTTGCCATCAGACCAGGTTCCGCACTCTAGGCCTGCACTCTAGAATTGCCAATCTTAACAACTCGCCAACCATAGCGTCGTCAGATCGTCTCAATAACGACCGAGGCACCCTCAGGTTCCAATTGAAACAGGCTGGAAAGGCGCGCTGTGTAGATCAAGAAACGGCAATATTCATCGTCTCGTTCCCATCCCAATATGGCGGCAACGTGGCGCTGGTTGGTTCAACAGCGTGATCGCGCGATAAAAAAGCGGGCCAGCGCCATTCCGGCACCGACCCGCGACTGGAGTTTCAGGCTGCGCTGCTAATGGCGCGCTCGACTTTGCTTACATCCGATATGCGATGGTATCGTTCCAGAAGCGATCGAGGCGCTGCAAAGCCCGGTTCATCTGCTTGAATTCGTCTGTATTGATGCCGCCGACATGCTCGATCGAACCGACATGGCGGTCATAAAGGCCCGCAACCACTTCCGCGACCTCATTGCCCTTCTCGGTCAGGCTGACGCGAACCGAGCGGCGGTCTATGCGCGAACGCTGATGATTGATGAAACCAAGATCGACCAGCTTCTTGAGATTGTAGGAAACGTTGGATCCGAGATAATAGCCACGCGAGCGCAGTTCGCCTGCCGTCAGTTCTGCATTGCCGATGTTAAAGAGCAGCAACGCCTGGATAGCATTGATGTCAGAACGGCCATTGCGGTCGAATTCATCCTTGATGACATCAAGAAGGCGGCGGTGCAGCCGCTCAACAAGCTGGAGCGATTCCATGTATAGCGAACGGATCGCCTCGTTTCGATCCTCAGATACGTTTGCGGGCTTCGCCGCCGGACGTGAATTGATCATTGTCTTTGCCTCTCGTTTGTCGCCCGGTGATTTTTTTGTTTCTCTCACCTTGGGCCCGACACTATCGAATACTCATAAAATTCGACTTAAACGCCAAGGCTAACAAGAGCTTACTGGTAACAGTCTTGGAAAGAGGCTTAATGAAATGTCACGCAAACGCCGAAAATTAACCTAAAGAAATAGCGAACCGAAGCGCATGACAGGCAAGGATGTTCTTCTCCGACGTGAGGAAGGCTTTGAAATTACTGTTGAGCTTGTCGCTTCTGAAAATGGATCAGCACTCTGAATATGATGTAGAGCACAGCAACCGCACCGTGAGCGGCCACGATAAGCCAACGGTGGCCGAACATCTGCGATAGGCCGGTAAACATCACGACTTCGGTTGCCGCACAAATAAACCAGATAACCGGCCCCCACGAGGCCAGCATCCAAAGCCCCGCCGCAGCAAAAGGAAACAGCACCGCCAATGAGGTCGCTGCCACCTGCCAGTGTATCGGCATCAGATCGAAGCGAAACAACGGCCCCGGATAATAGCCTATCAACCTGATCCAGTAGAGCACGCCGAACAACAGGCAATAGCTGGCAACGATGCGCATGAACCAGACGAACATGATCTCAACCAACGTAGGTTGGAGAACAACCTGCCTCGATGTCTCGTTCACAGGATCAATTCTCCGTCGCCAAGCGGTGCGAAATAGGCGTCCACCACAGTAGCGTCGACGTCATCAAGGTCAGAGGGTGACCACATCGGCGTCGAGCCTTTGTCAATCAGTGCGGCACGGATGCCTTCGTAAAAATCATGGCCGACCAGCATCCGGTTGAGAATGCGAAATTCCATCTTCATGCATTCATCCATGGAAAACTCCAGGCCCGCATTGATTTGCCGCCATGTCACTTTCAGGCTTGTTGGAGAACGGCTGGTGATGGTGGCCAACGTCTTTTGTGCAAATTCATCATCTGGCGCGTCTTCTTCGAGGCTTCGAATAACGGCCTTGAGAGAAGGCCGCGTGAAATGACGCGCAATCAATGCCATTTTCTGTTGATCGCTCTCAGGCGCGGCTGGGGTGCTGAACTGACCAAGAGCGGCTTCCGGCTCACCGCTTTTTATGAACGCTTCGATGAAGCCCACTTGATCCGCCGCCTTGATGGTATGTGTTGCAAGACTGGTGGCCAGAGCATCGCCATATCTGATCCGGTTGCCCGTCAAGGCGAGATAGAGGCCAAAACCATTGTCTAGACGCGGCAGGATATAACTGCCGCCGACATCCGGAAAAAAACCGATGCCAACCTCAGGCATGGCAAATGTTGCATTCTCGGTCAGGACGCGGTGCGAACCGTGGAATGACACGCCAAAGCCGCCGCCCATGACGATACCGTCGATCAATGCGACATAGGGCTTGTTAAGCCGCGCGATCTGGGCATTGAGCCTGTATTCATCAGCAAAGAACTCGACGAACGGCTCACCCGCCTTACCGGCATGATAAACCTGCAAGATGTCACCGCCTGCAGAGAATGCCCGCCCCTCCCCCATGATCAGGATAGCGGCAATCTCATCATCCCCATCCCAGGCGGTCAGCGCCCTGGAAAGCGCCTTGACCATCTTGTGGCTCACCGCATTGAGAGCTTGTGGCCGGGTCAGCGTTGCAACGCCCGTCCGGCCTCGCCGCTCAAAACGGATTTCATCGCCACCACCAAAATCCATATCCAAAGAATCCCTGCAAACACTACCGGCATCAATGTGCTAAAGCGTTGCATATAGGCGCGTCAATGCAGGCCCATCGCTTGCGCCACGGCCGCGCTGCTTTTACACCATCCATGCAAGCTGCCCAGAATCTGCCTCGATACACTCACACGATGCGCGGCTGGCACAACCATGTCGCATTGGTATCAGGCAAAATCGCATGCTAGAAAGACGCGAAATCGCGGAGCTTTCCCATGAACAAATTCACACCTGCCAGACTGGCAGGCCAGCGCAGCGTCGATGAAATCACCGGATCGCGCCGCCTGCGAAGAATGCGCAAGGCACCTTGGTCGCGCCGCCTTGTTCGCGAAAATCATCTGAGCGTCAATGATCTGATCTGGCCGATATTTATCGTCGAGGGCAAGGATATTCGCCAACCCGTCGATGCCATGCCGGGTGTTTTCCGCCTCTCCATCGATCAGGCCGTGAAAGAAGCCGAGCAGGCAGCGAAATTGGGAATACCGGCCATTGCCACCTTTCCCAATGTGGATTTGCAGTTGCGAGACCAGACCGGTTCGCAAATCCTCGACCCTGACAACATCGTCAACCGCACCACCCGTGCGATCAAGGCAGCCGTGCCTGAAATCGGCATCATCACCGACGCGGCACTCGATCCCTTCACCAGTCACGGCCATGATGGCATTTTGCGCGATGGCATTATCGTCAACGATGAAACTGTTGCGCAGATTGCCGCCGCCGCCGTATTGCAGGCCGCCGCTGGTTCTGACGTCATCGCACCATCGGACATGATGGACGGGCGTATCGGCGCTATACGCGAGGCCCTCGACGCCAACGGGTTTCACGACGTCGCCATCATGTCCTACGCAACCAAGTTCGATTCAGCCTTTTATGGTCCGTATCGGGATGCCATTGGAACCTCCGGCCTCCTCAAGGGGGACAAGAAGACCTATTACATCGACAACGCCAATTCCGATGAAGCGATCCGCGAGGCCGAGCAGGATATCCATGAAGGCGCCGACATGATCATGGTCAAACCCGGCCTGCCCTATCTGGATATTATCCGTCGCGTGAAGGACGAATTCGCCATGCCGACCTTCGCCTATCAGGTGTCGGGCGAATATTCGATGATCAAGGCGGCCAGCGCCAATGGCTGGATCGATGGCGAGCGGGCGATGATGGAATCACTGCTTGCGCTCAAACGCGCCGGTTGCGATGGCATTTTGACCTATTTCGCACCAGCCGTCGCGAAAATTCTCAAAGGATGAGCTGAGCGCCACGCGCGTCACCATCTCTCTCGCGCAGCCCTGCATTTCTTGGAAAGAACGAACATGGAATATCGTTATCTCGGTCGTTCGGGCCTGAAAGTCTCAACGCTTACCATGGGCACGATGACATTTGGCGGAGCAGGAAAATTTTCCGCAGTCGGCAAGACCGATGTCACAGAGGCGCGCCGCCTGATTGATATGTGCGCGGATGCCGGCGTCAATCTGATTGACACCGCCAATGTCTATTCCAATGGCCTGTCGGAAGAAATCATCGGTGAAGTGTTCACTAAAAGACCCAGGGGCGACATGCTGATCGCCTCGAAGGCGCGTCTGAAAATCGGGAGCGGACCAAATGACGAAGGCTCGTCACGCTACCACCTCATACGCGAATGCGAGAAAAGCCTGAAGCGCCTGAAGACCGACGTCATCGACATCTATTTCCTTCATGAATGGGATGGCACGACACCACTTGATGAAACGCTCGCCGCACTCGAAACTTTGGTTCAGCAAGGAAAGATCCGCTACATCGGCTGTTCCAACTTTTCTGGCTGGCACATGATGAAGGCGCTCGCCATCAGCGACCGCAACAACGCGCCCCGTTTCGTCACTCAACAGATCCACTATACGCTGGAAGCACGCGAAGCCGAGTATGAATTGCTGCCGATCTCGGTCGATCAGGGGCTTGGTGTTCTCGTCTGGAGCCCTCTTGCGGGCGGTCTGTTATCTGGCAAGTACAGCCGCGACCAGCAGACCGCGCGCCAACTATCCGGCTGGCATGAACCGCCGATCCGCGATCAGGACAGGCTGTGGCGCATCGTCGATGTCCTGAACGCGATCGGCAAGGAACGCGGCGTGTCGGCAGCACAGATCGCCCTCGCCTGGCTGCTTGGCCGTCCAGCGGTTACATCGCTGGTCATCGGCGCGCGCAATGAGGCACAGTTCAAGGACAATATCGCCGCCGCCGAACTCATCCTTTCCGAAGACGAGAAAAAACGGCTGAACACGGTGAGTTTGCCACCAGTGATTTATCCATACTGGCATCAGCAGGCGACAGCGCGGCGCAGTTTTGGCGCGGCCGATCTCGTTCTCGACCGTACCAGCGGATCAGCCTGACAAGAACAAGGCCCGCACCATCGTGTCCGCATCCCACGCCGCAGAGGAAACAGCGTACAACATCCATTGGCGGCGCAACCTTGCGGTATGCTTTGCCGGTTCATTCACCACCATCGTGGCGATGACATTATTGCTGCCCTTTCTCCCTATCTACGTTGAGGAACTTGGCGCGCAAGGGCATGCCGCAATCGTCCAATGGTCGGGCATCGCCTATGGCGCCACCTTTCTGGCCGCCGCATTGGTTGCACCTCTATGGGGCCGGTTGGGAGATCGCTTTGGACGCAAACTGATGCTGGTGCGCGCCAGCCTCGGCATGGCGGTCTGCATGTCGCTGATGGGGTTGGTGCAAAGCGTGTGGCAACTGGTGTTGCTGCGCTTGCTGATCGGCTTTGCCGGTGGCTATTCGTCAGGTTCAACCATTCTCGTCGCCATGCAAACGCCCAGGGAACGATCCGGCTGGGCTTTGGGCGCTCTATCGGCGGGCATCATGGCAGGAAATCTGGTCGGCCCGCTGATTGGTGGTGCCTTGCCACCCCTCATTGGCATCCGCGCGACTTTCCTGCTTGCCGGTGGCATCATCTTCGTGGCGTTTCTGGCGACAAGCTTCTTCATTCGAGAAGAACCGCGAAAGGCCAAATCCTCCAAGGAAAAGTCGCACGGCGCATGGGCCGCCATTCCCGACAAACGCCCCGTTATCGCCATGCTTTTCACCGGAATGCTGCTCATGTTCGCCAATATGTCGATTGAGCCGATCATAACGGTTTATGTCGCACAACTCGTTGACGACCAAAGCAGACTTACCCTTGTCTCCGGCATCGTCATGTCTGCGGCAGCCCTTGGCAGCATTCTTTCGGCTTCATACCTTGGAAAGCTGGCGGACCGGGTCGGGCACTGGAATATCGTCATCGCCGGCCTGGCTGTTTCCGCCCTTCTCCTGATCCCGCAGGCATTCGTCACGCAGGCTTGGCAATTGGTGGCGCTGCGCTTCTTGATGGGGCTGGCACTTGGCGGTCTCCTGCCCTCGATCACCAGCGTTATTCGCCACAATGTTCCTGATCACATCGGAGGCAATGTTCTTGGAATGGCGGTATCCGCTCAATATGTGGGACAGGTCGCAGGGCCGGTGCTCGGCGGTTTTGTCGGCGGCCACTACGGCATGCGTGCGGTATTTCTTGGCACTTGCGCTCTGATGGCGTCCGGCGCCGTCTATAATTGGTCAATCCAGTCGCGGCGCAACAACACCATGTTGCAGGCACCACACACCATCGGCAAAGACGCTGACATGGGGCAAAATCATGAACGCAAATGAGAAATCCAGGCGCCGGGCAGATCGAGCCCTTACTTTCTTTGGTGGTTTTTGCGGCGCATCCGGCGTCGCGCTGTCAGCTACTGCGGCCCACCATGGCGGCGCATTCACTGGCACGGCTGCGTCATTTCTCTTGATGCATGCGCCGGTCTTTCTCGTCGTCGGCTTATATCGCGCCAACCGCATCCTGCGCATTGGTTGCATGATATTACTGGTCGGGCTTCTCGTCTTCAGCGGCGATTTGCTGGCACGCGATTTTTTCGGTTCGCGCCTGTTTCCGCTGGCCGCACCAATTGGCGGCACGCTATTGATCACCGGTTGGCTCGCAATCGCTTTCGCTGCCTTCTATCCTTCAGACAGATGATGCGAGACTTGCCCGCATCTTGAAAAGCAGCCAACATCCACCATCTGAAAAGATCGGTAACGATTGGGGAGAGATATGAACCCACATGCGCTGGACGGCGACATCATCAACAACAGGCTGGATGACGTTCGGGCCTATGAAGGTGTGAGGTCACGACGCATTTTTGCGTTCATTATCGACTATGTGATCGTGGCGCTGCTCACCATTCCCTTCGCGATACTGGTTTTCTTTCTTGGCCTTCTGACATTCGGTCTTGGCTGGACATTGTTTGGCATTCTCGTGCCGCTCGTTGCTATCCTTTATATCTGGAACACGCTTGGCAGTCAGGATCAGGCCACGACAGGCATGAAAATGATGGGGATCAGGCTGGACCGTCTGGACGGCAAGCGGATCGACGGCCTGACCGCTGTGGTGCATTCCGTGCTGTTTTGGGCCGGCAACGTTATCTTGACGCCACTTGTGCTGCTCGTGGCACTGTTCACGAACCGCAAGCGCACACTCCACGACATTCTTTTGGGCACCGTGGTTTCGCGAAGCGACCGCTAATCCCTTACCAAGGCCCTTGTGAAACAGCTTATTGGCGAATAAACTCATCGGCGATGGGGATGGAGTACCCCCGAAACCGCCCATGAGGGATGATGACTCCTGCTGCAACGCAATTGCGGTAGGGGTGTGTCTGGACAAACCCGCCGCCGGCGGGTTTTTTATGCCCGTTCGACTCAAGGAGCGCGCATGTCTTTCCTAACATGTCTTTTCGTGATGGCAGGCGGTGCCATCGGCAGCCTTGCCCGGTACGCCCTCTCATTAATGGCGCTGCCGATCAGCGGTAGTATTCCGTGGGGCACCGTTCTGATAAATATCGGCGGCTCGTTTCTCATCGGCCTGTTTGGAACATTGACACTGTCGCATGGCCGATATCCCGCGCCAGAAAATATCCGGCTCTTTGTTATGATCGGTTTTTGCGGTGGTTTTACAACGTTTTCGTCGTTCAGCTTGCAAACACTCGACCTGTTACGCAATGGCGCAATTGTGCGTGCCACGGTCAATATCGCGGCATCCGTGATACTATGTGTGGGCGCAGTTGCCGTTGGTCATGTGATCGCGGCATACCTCAATGGTGGCGATTCGCGTATCGCTCAGCTAGCCATTGAGGAGGAAGGCGGCCCGGTTCCGATGCAAAAGTCTTGAATTTTTCGAAAGGCACGCCAAGGTAGGGGAGTGAATCATGGAGTTCGTTTTTGGCTAGATGACGCAGCACCCTACCCAGTCGCCGCAATTTTTCCTGACAGCGCCATCGCCTTGCCCGTATCTCGATGGCCAGTTCGAGAGAAAAGTGTTCACGCATCTGGTCGGGGATAAAGCGCCGGAAATGAATGACCTTCTGACACAAGGAGGTTTTCGCCGGTCGCAGAACATTGCCTATCGCCCGGCTTGCGAAACGTGCCGCGCCTGTATCTCCGTTCGCATTCTCGCCCAGGAGTTTTCACCGGGCCGCAGCATGAAGCGGGTGCTGCAAAATAACGAGGATCTCATCGGCGCCATGCACGATGCAGAACCCTCGACTGAACAATATTCGTTGTTTCGCAACTATCTCGACGCCCGCCATCGCAAAGGCGGCATGTCCGACATGACCGTGCTCGACTATGCCATGATGGTCGAAGACACCCATGTCGATACCAAGATCATAGAATACCGCAAACGCGGCCCGGACACCTTCATTACGGGCAAAGGCCAGGGCGAACTGATGGCGGTCGCCCTGACTGACAAGATGGCGGACGGCCTTTCAATGGTCTATTCCTACTTCAATCCGGAATTCGATTCGCGATCGCTCGGCACATTCATGGTGCTAGATCACATCATGCGCGCCAAAACGATGGGATTGCCCCACGTCTATCTAGGATACTGGGTCAATGGCTCGCGCAAAATGAACTATAAGATGCGCTTTCAGCCGCAGGAACATCTCGGCCCCAAAGGCTGGGAACGCTTTAGCGAGACCTGAAA
This sequence comes from Mesorhizobium sp. G2-6-1, assembly GCF_055809095.1. Classification (NCBI taxonomy): domain Bacteria; kingdom Pseudomonadati; phylum Pseudomonadota; class Alphaproteobacteria; order Hyphomicrobiales; family Phyllobacteriaceae; genus Mesorhizobium; species Mesorhizobium sp. G2-6-1. The sequence goes on along the minus strand of NZ_CM147896.1, from coordinate 3,215,966 downwards.
AGCCCGACGAGCGCCCCTGTAAATGAAATGGATGCATATTCATCCGCCAGCCGGAACCAATAGCCATGCAGACTGCATCCAATCAACATTCCAAAGGTCTGCTCATCACCGCAATAGGCGGCATGACCCTGACGATCGACATCCCATTGATCCGCCTCGCTGACGGCACGGCGTGGTCGATCCTGCTTGTCCGAACCGGCACGACAGTTATCGCAGCCCTCGTCATTTGGGCGATCTGGCGATCAATTACACCCAAAGCACCGAAACTCATTCCCGGCTGGTCCGGGCTTTTGGTCGCCACACTCTACGGCGTCGGTTCGATCTTCTTCATCACCGCCGTGTTTAATACATCAACGGCAAATCTGGTTTTCATTCTCGCTTTCAATACCGTTTTCTCCGGGCTTCTGTCCTGGCTTATCCTCAAGGAGCGGCCACGGCCATCGACCATCATTGCCATGCTGCTGATGATTTTCGGCGTTCTGATTATCGTCAGGGATTCGATAGGCACCGGTAGTCTGTTCGGCGATATGATGGCATTGGGATCAGCTCTGTGCATTGCCAGTGCCATCACCGTATCGCGCGCCAGCGGCAAGGATATGGGCTTTACCGGGCTTGTCGGTGTGGTTCTCCCCTGTGCCGTTGCTGCATTCATGGTGTCGGAAACCGGTATCCAGATTTCCCAGCCGTGGTGGATCATTGCCAATGGTGCAATTGTGATGCCGATTTCGTTTTTCTGCCTCGCCGCTGGTCCGAAATACATCTCCGGGCCGGAAGTCGCCATGTTCTACCTGCTTGAGACAATTCTTGCCCCGATCTGGGTGTGGATGATCTTCTCGGAAGTGCCAACGACAAACAGCCTGATCGGCGGGACCATTCTCATCGTCACGCTGATTGCGCACTCGCTTTGGCAATTGCATCAAGGCAGCAAACGCCGTGCCGCCCTTGCTGTTCGTCACCCGGCCTGAATTTTTCGGGGCAGCTTTTCCTGATCGGTAGAATTGCCAACATCGCTCTCGATCGATTCCGGCTCGATGACATCGGCTGGCACATATTCGTCGATCACATCCACTTCATGTAGCCACTCCCGCCAGATTGCGACGAGCAGCGCCATCAACACCGGCCCAACAAACAAGCCGACAAAGCCCATCGTCTTGACGCCGCCAACCAGCCCGAAGAAAGTTGGAAGAAATGGCAATTTGATTGGCCCGCCAACCAGTTTCGGCCGCAATGTCTTGTCGACGATAAACAGTTCGAGCGCGCCCCACAAAAACAGCGCACCACCTGCAAACGGCGAACCGCTTGCCGCCAGGTAGATCGACACCAGTGTAAACGACAGCGGCGCACCACCTGGAATAAGCGCCATGATGCCGGTTAGCGCGCCAAGCGTAACCGGAGACGGCACACCAGCCAGCCAGTAGGCTGTGCCAAGCACGACACCCTCGCCAATGGCGATCAGGGTCATTCCCGTCACAGTTGAACTGATCGTTGCCGGCACGACACGCGATATTCGTTCCCAGCGCGTCGGCAGGATACGCTCGCCGATACGGTCGATCTGTGTGGCGAAGGAGGCTCCATCGCGATAGGTGAAAAACAGCGCGATGAGCATGAAAAGCAGCGCCAGAAGCAAGCCGAACGCGCTGCCGCTGGCAGCAAGAATGCCACGATAAATGCTGCCGATATTGGCGCCGCTGATCAATTGGATCAATTCGCCAATGCCGCCGGGATGGTCGATATTCATCGTCCATTGTTCGCTCAGCCACTCGCCAACAACCGGCAAGGCAGCGATCCAGTGGGGTGTCGACGTACCGCTGCGATTGGCTTCGATAGCCCAGATGACCCACTCATGGACTTCATTGAAGGCATAGCTGCCAGCCAGCGATATCGGCACGACCAGAAATGTCAGAATGAGGACAATGGCGCAACTCGCGGCCAACGTCCGGTTGCCCCCCAGCGCCGCAAGAAGCCTGCGATAGAGCGGCCAACTGGCGAAAGCGATGATCAGCGCAGCAAGAACCGGAACGAGAAACCCGTGAAAGAAATAGACCGCAGCCGCGACAATCAAGATGAGGAGCCAGCGCGCCGCCGACAGCGGATGCACGACAGCTCCGCGCATCGAAGGCGGCCTGCCCAATAGTCGCACTTCCGGATTGTTCTTCTGAATTCCCGCGTCTTCCAAAGACTATCTCTCCCGCCTGCCCGGCCACCATCGCGACATATATAATTCTCTCACGAATGACTATGAACGATAACAGTGTAGCAATCGTGATCGAAAGCCAAATGGCGGACGGCCAAATGACCGGCGGTTATCCCCACCGGCCATGACGCATTTTAGCATTACAGTAGATATAGGCGAAACCGCGTCCTCTCGCCCCGGACTTACTCCGCCGCTATGGGCATGTCCGGCGTTCGCGAAACAACCTGCAGAACCGCTTTCGGTTCGCCAATTGCATCTGGCTCGTCAGGATGATTTGGACGCAGCACCCAACGGAAAAATTTGCCCGTTACAAGCGAAGCATCGTCCATCACCGTAAAGAGCGATGGCACGAACACAAGCGACAGGAATGTCGAAACCAGCAGACCGCCCATTACCGCAATAGCCATGGGTGCGCGAAACTCACCGCCATCGCCGAGCGCCAAAGTCGCCGGGATCATACCCGCAGACATGGCAATGGTCGTCATGACGATGGGCCGAGCCCGTTTGCGCCCGGCATCGATGATCGCATCCAGCCGCGGCACACCTTGTTTGCCCTCTTCGATGGCGAAATCGACCAGCATGATGGCGTTTTTCGTCACAATACCCATCAGCATCAATATGCCGATGACCACCGGCATGGAAACTGCCGAATTGGTCAGCCAGAGTGCGGCCGCCACGCCGCCGATCGACAATGGCAATGAGCCCAGAATGGTGAAGGCGTGGAAGACCGATCCGAACAGAAGGATCAGCACGACCAGAACCAGCATCAGGCCGGTCGTCATGGCGGTCGCGAACCCGGAAAACACCTCGCCCATTATTTCGGCGTCACCGGTCTCCTGAATACGGGTACCCGCTGGCATGTTCTTTACTTCCGGCAAGGCCCAAACCAGATCAAGTCCCTGGCTCAATTCCGCGCCCGGTGCCATGTCGGCACCGATTACTACGCGCCGCTCGCGATTATAGCGGGCAATCGACGAAGGCCCCTGACCGTAGCGGATGGTGGCAACCGACGACAGCGGAACCGCAACGCCCGACGCAGTTGGAACCGGCAATTCGCTGACAATCGCCAGATTGTCGCGCGCTGCCTCGTTAAGCTGGACACGAATCGGGATCTGGCGATCACCAACCGTAAACTTGGCCAGATTGGCATCGACATCGCCAATCGTTGCAATGCGCAGCGTCTCGGAAAGGGTCGCAGTCGAGATCCCCAACTCGGCCAACCGTTCAAGATTGGGCTCGATGATGACCTCTGGCCGGTCGAGTGCCGCATTGGACGACACAGCGCGGAACTTGCCGGTCGCAGTCATCGCGCTTTGGATCTTGCGTGCCTGCTCACTGAGTACCTTGCCATTCGTCCCCATGACCCCGAACGCCAACTGACGCTCACCTCTGTCATTGACGAAATAGGCACGAAGATCAGGCACTTGTTCCAGTTTCTTCAAAAGAATTTCCTGAATCTGGGCCTGCGTCAGCTTGCGCTCGGATTTATGTACGAGATCGGCAACCACGGTTGCAAGGCGCGGCTCCAGCGTCCCCGTCGGGTTTGACCCGCCGATAACGTAGACATTTTCGACTTCAGGCATTTCGCGCATCAGCGCTACCGCCTTGTCGGTGGTGTTGCGGGTATCTTCAAGCCTGCTTCCAGGTGGAAGTTCCATTGAGAAGATGATGCGGCTGGAGTCCTCCTGCGGGATGAAACCTGACGGCAGGAAACCCATTGCGTATAAAGAGCCCGCAAAAAACAGCGCACCCGCGCCAAGCGTCAGCCACCGGAAGCGCAGCGTCACACGCAAAAGCCTCATATAGCTCTGCATGATCCAGCCGGGCTTCGGTTCCTCGTGAACATGGTCACGCAGGAAATAGGCAGCCAGCATCGGCGTTATCAGGCGCGCCACCAACAACGAGAAGAAGACCGCAACGGCGACGGTAAGGCCAAACTGCTTGAAATATTGACCCGCAATGCCACCCATGAACGACACGGGCGCGAACACAGCCATGATGGTTGCCGAAATCGCGATCACCGCCAGACCGATCTCGTCGGCAGCATCCAGCGCCGCCCGATATGGCGACTTGCCCGACTTGATGTGGCGCACGATATTTTCGATCTCGACGATGGCGTCATCGACAAGAATGCCCACCACCAGCGTAATGCCAAGCAGGCTGACCAGATTGAGCGAGAAGCCCATCAAGTCCAGCGCCCAGAATGTCGGTATTGCTGAAAGCGGCAAAGCCACCGCCGAAACCAGCGTCGCACGGAAATCGCGCAGGAACAGGAAGACCACGATAACCGACAATAACGCGCCCTCAAGCAGCGTCTCCATGGCGGAGTCGTAATTGCCCTCAGTATAGCTCACCGAATTGTCGATCTCACGGATTGAAACCTCCGGGTGAGCCTTTTCCAGTTCGGCAATTGCAGCTTCAGCGCGTTGGCTGACGGCAACGTCACTCTCGCCCTTGCCACGAAAAATGCCAAAGGACACGACGGTCTGACCGTTGACGCGGGCAAACGATTTCGGTTTTTGCCAACTGTCGCTAACAGTTGCAATGTCGGACAGCTTCACTTTTCGGCCACCTGTCAGGGGAATTTCCAGCGCCTCAAGGTCGGAAACCTTCTTGGCACCGCCGAGCGTACGGATCGACTGGTCGCGCTGGCCAAATTCACCGCTGCCGCCGGTCAGGTCGACATTGGCCGCGCGCAATGCCCTGTTGACATCACCTGCCGTGACACCAAGCGCATTGAGACGATTTGGGTCAATTTCCACCTTGATCTCACGCGTGACACCCCCATAGCGATCAATACGGGCAACGCCTTTGAGGCCCTGCAATTTGCGGATCACCGTATCATCGACAAACCAGGAGAGTTCCTCCGGCGTCATCGCTTTCGCAGTCGCCGCATAGGTCAGGATCGCCTGCCCCTCGACATCGACACGGCTGATAACAGGTGCCTCCGCCGTTGCCGGCAAGTCGGAACGAATGCGTTCAACGGCATCCTTGACGTCATTGAGCGCCGTTTGCGTTGCCACTTCCAGCCGGAACTCCACCACCGTTTGAGAATGGCCTTCGGTAATGGTCGAGATGACGTTCTTGACGCCCGAAAGGTTGGCAACCGCATCCTCGACACGCTTGGTCACCTGCGTTTCGAGTTCGCTTGTCGCCACGCCCGGATCGACCACGTTCACCGAAATCAATGGCACATCGATATTCGGAAACCGCGTGATCGGCAGTTTGGCGAAGGCCATCAAGCCAAGCGCCATCAACACGATGAACAGAAGAACGGCCGGCACCGGATTGCGGATCGACCACGCGGAAAAATTCCAGTTCATGGCTTGATCGCTCCGGTGTTTTCGTCACGAACCGGCGTAACCATATCGCCATTTGCCACGAATGTGCCGGCCCGTGAAACGACTTCATCACCGGCTTTCAGCCCTTCGCTGATCTCGACAAAACCGTCGGCCCGCACTCCCAGGTCGACTCCAACGGTCGATACCCGCCCATCGTCGACACGTTGCAGAAACGCATCGCGCCCCTTGTAGATGATGGCCGACACGGGAACGGCAACACCGTCACGGCTTTCCGTTTCAATCTCGCCACGAGCAAAATTTCCGGAGCGTGCAACACTGTTTGCAGCCAGTGAGATACGGATCGAACCAAGACGCGACTTCTGGTCGATCTCCGGCGAAATCAGTCGCACATGGCCGGCAATCGCCTGCTCACTGCCAGCAACATTGATTGTCGCCTTCATCCCCTCGCCAAGGCGTGGCAGAGACGTTTCGGGTATATCGGCTGCCAATTCGAAACGACCGTCAATGGCAATGCGAAACAATGGCCCACCTGCGGCAGAAACAACGCTGCCAAGCGTGGCATTGCGCGCCAAAACAAGTCCGTCAGCCGGTGCCTTGACCTCGGTCTTTGCAATTTGCAGCAAAACGACCTGCTTTTGCGCATCAATGACGCCGAGTTGAGCCTGCGATGCGTCAAGCGCCTTTTCCGCGGATATTTGCTTGGCGCTGGCACTATCGAAAGCATTCAAGGCGTTGTCGAACTCGGCCTTTGTCGCAACTCCCTTGGCTTGAAGCGCCTTGGCTCTATCCAGCGTTTCAGTTGCCTGGCGAACCGCGATATTAGCGTCCGCAATCTGGGCGCGAACTTGTTCAACGCTGGCCTCGGCCTGAACCCGGCTGGCGTCGAGTTGAGCAAGTTGGGTATCGAGCGATGAACGGTCGAGCACGGCTAGCACCTGCCCTTTTTCCACCCGGTCTCCCTGATCAACATTCAACCGGGTCACAGTAAGCCCGTTGAGATCGGTGCCCGCAGTAGCTTCCTGGCGCGGAACGATCGTCCCGGTCACGGACAGTGTCTCGATGAGATTTCGTTTCTCGGCTGCAACCACACGGATCGACGGTGGCGTCGGGGCGTCAGCAGCCGGTGTTTCGCCAGCCAGCAAGGCAGTGTTGGCAAAAGCTGCAAAAGCGGCGGCAAATAGCGAAGCCGCAAGCAATGTAATTGAAGTGCGTCGTAACATTATTTTGCTCACAAAAGAGTAGATAGCTGCTCGTGAATTTACGCTTGGGCGTTAGATTTTCCGGTAGGTCGAAGCATGCCCACGACAGATGCACGAAGTAGAATTTCCAGCTTTTCCATTGGCACACCGAGCGACGGCAAATCGTTCAGCGCCATGCCGTGCGCCAGCGCCATCAGAGTTGGCAACAAGACGTCGAGTTCAACGGGAGGATCAATCTCGCCGCGTTCCATCGCGCCGCCCAGATAGTCGCGAAACAGGGCCTGCACCTGATCCATATTCTTGCGGCAGACCGTTTCAACGGCAGCATTGCGCATGGACTCGGCACAAATCTGTGCAAACAAGGATGCCGCGCCAGTGTCATGAACATGCCGGATATGGGCCATGGCACCGGAAACAATGCCTTCCACAACATCCGGGTTTTGCAAGACACGCGCAAAAATCTCGGCATCTTCCTTGCGGTCGGCTTCGCAAATCTCTTCGACAATCGCTTCTTTGGAAGGAAAATAACGGTAAAGAGCCCCCGGGCTCATGCCAGCCTCGCTGCAAATCTCATGCATCGAGGCGCCTTGAAAACCGGAGCGCACAAAACACATCTTGGCTGCATCGAGTATACGTTGCACCTGCTGGTCACGACGCTCGGCACGAGACATAGGTTTGGTCTCACCTGCCGCGTGCGCAGAAAGGGCATCAATCGTGTCAGGCTGGCTTTCCACTATCGCACCAATAATGAGAATGAATGATCGCTCTTTATTTATGCGAACGATCATTCGCAGTCAAGTGAGGCAAATCCTTTTTGACTGGATCGCACTCACACATGCCACACTGACGGCGTCGCCACCGCGTTTGATGTGGAAAGAAGAAAAGGAACATGACAATGGATCGCCTCTCGGCAGGCAATACCAACCGATCATCGATAATAACATGAAATCAAAGGGGTATAGCAGAAACGTGATTCAAAACATCGGAACTGGCTTTGAGCAGGTCAGCTTTTGACACTACCACCGATCCCCTCAAGATATTTGTTGTTTCCGCAACCCCTGGCAGAAAATGGCTCTAGCCGAACTTCCCGGTGCGGGGAAATCCTTTAGGCACCATCCGGCCTGCTGATGCGCGTGCGCCCATCCATTCCAGAAGTTCGGCCTGCGTTCGGATAAAGGTCCGTTCGGCAGAATCTTGCCACGAAAGCCCGTCCGCCATGACAAAGGTTTTCAAATCGAGAACACCGCCATCCTTGTATTTTTGCAGGCGCACACCCTTGCCGCGCGCCATTTCAGGAATGTCGGCAAGTGGGAAAACCAGCAACTTGCGATTGTCACCAACAATGGCGAGATGATCGCCGCTCACCTGAACGCAGATTTTCGCTTCATCGGGAGCCTTTACGTTCATCACCTGTTTGCCCTTGCGGGTGTTGGCGACAACCTCATTTTCGACCACGATGAAGCCATTGCCCTGCTGGGACGCAAGCAGCAGCTTGCGCGCCGGCTCATGGATGAACGCAGTAACGATGTCCTGGTCGTTCTCCATATCGACGATGATACGGATCGGTTCGCCATGACCGCGCCCTCCCGGTAACCGGTCCGCGCCAATCGTGTAGAATTTGCCGCCTGTTGTGAACACCAGAATTTTGTCGGTGGTCTGGGCATGAAAGGCGAGTTTGAGACTGTCGCCTTCCTTGAAGGTCAACGCAGAATAGTCACTCAAATGGCCCTTCATTGCCCGCAGCCAGCCCTTTTGCGAGACAACCACAGTGACGGGCTCGCGCTCGATCATGGCTTGGGCGATATCGGTCAGATCATGTTCGGGAGCATCCGCAAATTGCGTCCGCCGCTTGCCGATTTGGGTGTCCGGTCCAAACCGTTCACGAAGCGATGTCACCTCCCATTTGATGGTGGCCCACTGCTTCTCATCAGATGCGAGCAACGCTTCGATCTGTTTCTTCTCTTCGTTAAGGCCTTCAAATTCCTTGCGGATTTCGATTTCCTCAAGCTTGCGCAATGCCCGCAGGCGCATATTGAGGATGGCTTCGGCTTGCGTATCGCTCAGCGACCAACGCGCCATCATCACTTGCTTGGGCTCATCCTCCTCGCGGATGATCCTGATGACCTCGTCGATATTGAGATAGGCAATAAGATATCCGGCAAGGATTTCCAGCCGCCGCTCGATCTCGCCAAGGCGATGCCGTGAGCGACGCAACAAGACGTCGCGGCGATGATCGAGCCATTCCTGCAAGACACTTTTCAACGACAATACGTTCGGAACTTTTCCGCGCGAAAGCACATTCATGTTCAACGAGAACCGGCTCTCAAGCTCGGTAAGCTTGAACAGCGACTCCATCAGGATTCCGGGATCGACGGCCCGGCTTTTCGGCACCAGAACGACGCGGATGTCTTCCGCACTCTCATCGCGAATATCATCGAGCAGCGGCAGCTTTCTTGCCAGAAGAAGCTCGGCAATCTTCTCGATCAGGCGGGCCTTTTGCACACCATAGGGAATTTCGGTGACAACGATGTTCCAGGTGCCCCGGCCTTGATCTTCCTGCATCCAGGTGGCACGTGCCCTGAAGCCGCCTCGCCCTGTCTCGTAGGCTTCGCGAATAGAAGCATGGCTGTCGATGACAATGCCGCCTGTGGGGAAATCGGGGCCGCGCACCTTGCACGCCAACCGTCCCTCAGGCGTCGCCTTGAGCCCTTCCCACTGCGCCGGCGTCGTCATCAATTCTTCAACAGACGCGTAGGGCCGATCAATCAGATAAAGTGCCGCTGAGCAAAGCTCGGCCGCATTGTGCGGCGGTATCGACGTTGCCATTCCCACCGCAATGCCCGATGAGCCATTGGCCAGCAAATTGGGAAATGCGCCAGGCAGCACGACCGGCTCTTCATCTTCTTCATTGTAAGTGAGGCGATAATCCACGGCATCTTCGGTGATGCCCGCCAGCAATTCGGACGCCACCTGCGTCATGCGCGCTTCGGTATAGCGCATGGCGGCGGCATTATCGCCGTCGATATTGCCAAAATTGCCCTGCCCGTCGACCAGCGGGTAGCGCATCGAAAAGTCTTGCGCCAGACGCACCAGCGCATCGTAGATGGATTGATCGCCATGCGGATGGAACTTGCCCATCACCTCACCGACGATGCGCGCACATTTGGCAAAACCCTGATCGGGATTAAGACGCAACAGCCGCATGGCGTGCATGATGCGCCGATGTACCGGCTTCAAACCGTCCCGCACGTCCGGCAGCGCCCGATGCATGATGGTCGACAGCGCATAGGCCAGATAGCGCTCTTCCAGCGCTTTCTTCAGATCGACCGGTTCGATTGCGTCACCGCCACCATCCCCGGGTGGCAAAAGGCTTTTTCCCATGGGGTTGAACTATCCGAGGTGCTGATTCGCGGCAAGAGCAGATACGAAAACAAAAAACCAGTCACAAAATCGGCAACGATACCGCCCTGCCAAGGGTCTGTTAAACCCTCTCCCGTAACTTCGCGCCAGCAATTGCCCTCTCCCCGAAATTTCGACCATAGTGTCGATGAATGTCTTGCTCTGGCCCGATTTTCCCTGAAGTGAGACAATAGCCGCAAAATATCATTCACAGTATCATTTTGGAGCCCGCGATGAGAACCCACCGCTCGACTTTTCAGAAATTGGCATTTTCGACCTTTCTATTGAGCCTCTCCCTGAATTCCGCATTTGCCCAGGACACCGAGGCCGTTGCCGAACGACTGAAAACATTGCTGAGCAATCAGGGCATGCAGATCGACTGGACCGGAATTTCCGGCAGCCCGTCAGATATGGTCCTGCAAGGTGTCAGCCTGAAACCAACGGGCCAAAAGGGTGGCTTGTCTGTCGGCGACATCACACTGGAAGGCATCGTTGATGCCAAGGGCGGTTACAGCATCGAAAGCCTTTCCACGGCACCATTTTCGCGCACCGAAGACGACGCAACCATCGAACTAAGTCCATTTGTGATGCATGGGCTGACCCTGCCGGCGGAAAACGACAGCGATCCAATGTCCTCATTGGTCATGTACAAATCAGCCGAGCTTGCAAATCTGACGGTCAAGCTTGAAGACAAAACAGCGTTTTCGATGGACAATACACGCATCGACGTCATTCCGCCTGCGGATGGCAAGGCATTGGAATTCACCGGTACCACTGAGAAATTCACTGGCGACCTTTCACTGGTCAAGGATCCGAAATCCGGAGAGGCCATCAATGCCCTCGGATATCAAACAGTGACAGGCAACATGGGCTTTGCCGGCTCATGGAATCCCACTGACGGCACGCTGGAACTGACAAAAAACGAGATTGCCGTCGACAATGCGGGCAAGCTTGGCTTTACCTTCAATATCAGTGGCTACACGCTCGATTTCATCAAGTCGATGCAGGAAATGCAAAAGAAGATGGGGGCCAGCCCGAAGGTGCCGATAAGTCGGCCCAGGGCATGGCCATGCTTGGTCTGATGCAACAACTGACATTCAACGGAATGACGATCCGCTTCGATGACGATTCGCTGACTGCAAAGGCCTTGGCTTATGCAGGCAAGCAGCAGGGCATGATGGCAAAAGACATTGCAAATCAGGTAAAGGCAATCATTCCCTTCGGCATGGCGCAGCTCGATAATCCCGAACTCACCGCACAGGTTTCGGCTGCCGTCGGCAAATTCCTCGACGATCCGAAGAGCCTCGAAATTTCTGCAAAGCCAACAGCCCCAACGCCGTTTGCACTTATCATGGCCGCCGGCATGACAAATCCGCTAACGCTCACCAAGACATTGGGCCTGACGGTTACCGCAAACGAAGACTGACCTTGCACGCTCAACACGCGCAAACTGAAAACGCCGCACCCCATCGTGCGGCGTTTTCATAACATCCGACAAGCTGGGAAGGCGGCCTTCATTGATACCGCATCAACTCAGGCGTGATCTTTCGCCAACGGATGAACCTTGCTCGGACAAGAACGCCTCCCCAGGCAGCGGGGCGAGATGGATCGTTCCCAGCGTTTCGCCATCTTCAAACACGAGCCTTGCATCATATCGCCGTGCCAACGCCTTCATCGCAATGTTTTGAGGATGAGTGGTAACTTTCAATAGCGTATAACCAAGCCCTCTTGCCTGTGCGATCAGGCGCTCGAAAAGCTTGCCGCCAATGCCCCGGTGTTGAAGGTGCCGCTCAACACTGAAGGCGATTTCAGCCGTCGGCTCCGTCTCCTCGGCACGCTCATGCAATTCGGCCGCACCTCGCACATCGACACCTTCGACATAGCCAATCACCGTCGTACCATTGGCGAATGAACGCTCGGCATAGCGCGTGATAAAATCGTCGTCAGTCAGACCATTGAAGCGGTCGCGGCGGCTGCCACTATCGAGCCGCAACAGATGCTCGCGAAAGCGCACCAGATCAGACGGCCTTAACTGGCGGATCGTCCCCGTTACGGGACCGGCATTGGGAAAATCGTTTTCCATGTCGCACTCCTCGTGGGTTCCTCCCCGAGTCGTTCATCGACCTTGCAGATATTGTGCGATGCAACATAAATTGCAAGGACGGAGTTTCAACCATCCGCGCGAGGCACGCCCCGCACCCGTCAGACTGGCAGGCAGATTGCCAATGATATAAGATGACAAGAAAATTCACCTATATTGGCCTGCCAGTCTGGAATTGTTCCAATCTATAGGCCATATTCCAGCCAGCATTTATGCGAGGAACGAATATGCGGCTCACGCGTCAGACCAACTATGCCATGCGAATCTTGATGTATTGCGCGGCCAACAACGACCAGCTAAGCCGAATCCCCGAAATTGCCGCCGCCTATTCCGTGTCGGAACTGTTTCTGTTCAAGATCTTGCAGCCCTTGGTTGAACATGGCTTGGTTCAAACGGTGCGCGGCCGCAATGGCGGAGTCCGCATTGGACGCCCGCCCGAGCAGATCAGCCTTTTCGATGTCGTGCGTGTGACGGAAGAAAATTTTTCCATGGCCGAATGCTTCGACAATGATGCAGCCGATTGCCCCTTGATCGACAGTTGTGGCCTGAATTCCGCGCTGCGCGAGGCGCTGAACGCCTTCTTTGCCGTACTGGAGCGCCACACCATTGCCGATCTGGTCGCCGCGCGACCCAATATGCGCGATGCACTTGGCATCGACCATCTGGAGCGGCGCGCTCCTGCTGCCTGATCTGTCAGGCGCGCCACGTTCCGTCCATACTTATTTATTGAGAATGAGCTTTCCCTGCCGTGTAATTCTCAATCGGTACAAAGCGCCAGAATGTTCGATTCCGATTTCGCGTGTTCCTTGAAAAAGATCCACGCTCGAGAGGGTTTTCACCGAAGCTGACGCTTCTTCAGTACTATTCCTGCGATATGACCCGACAGGCTCAATCCCGTAGCGGAAATCGTCGCGATTTTGCGTATTCATGGCGCTTTGTCCCTCTCCAACCGGGTAAAATGCGTTCATTATCAGAATGATCATATTTCATGACTTTTATAGTCATGTTATTTTGCAATGCAATACCTTACCAATTTGTTCAAGATTTCAGAATGGAGCGGCAAAGCTAAACTTCCCAACCTCGCCGGCAGACAGGTCGTACCGGCTTAAGAGTCGACACGGAGATCGATGTCAAATATGCCAACGGATGATCGTGCCAGGAACGAGAATGATGCGTCGGATCACTTCGGCAACAACTGGCACGTTCTCGCGGCGCGGCCTCGTGAGGTTAAAATGAAAGCGAAAACTCTCCGCTATCTCGCAACTGTGGCAGCAGCCACATGCTGCATCGCCGTACCGGTCGCGTCCGCGCAAGACGCAAAGCCTGCACCGACACTCAATCTTGAACTCAACGCGGCACAGCCCACCCAAAACGGCTGCCGCTTGACCTTTGTCGTCAACAACGCCCTCGGCACCGACTTATCCAAGGCAGCGTTTGAAATTGCCCTGTTCAACGATAGCGGCGTTGTTGACCGCTTGACTGTGCTTGATTTCAAAGACCTGCCAGCAGGCAAGACCAAGGTGGTCCGCTTCGATCTGGCTGGTACAGATTGCACTAAAATCAGCCGCGTTTTGATCAACAGCGCAACCGAATGCCTTGGAACAAGCATCAAGCCCACCGCCTGTCTGGATGGCCTGAAAACCAGAACCAGAACCGGCATCGTTTTCGGCCTATGAACGAGAAACGGTGGCGTCGTGGGAGTGGAACCAACCTTTTCTTGTAGCAACACGGTTTGGCCGCTCACTGACAATCCGTTTTTGCCACCGGAAAGCGCCGATCCCGCTTTTGCCATTCCTCATGGCGCGATCGAACATGGGTCACGCGACATGCTCGAGCAGGTCTATCTGGTCGACAAGAACTCCACCCTAACCTCGGCACCGCGCGAGCCGCTTGATCCCGCGCACGCAAAAACCATTGAGCGCTGGCCGAAATGGAACATGGCGCTCGCTGCATCCTGCATCTTTCATATAGCGGCGGCACTTGCCTTCGCCGCATATGGTGCAAACGACATTCTGATGGAAGGCGCAAATCAGGCTGGTACAGTGCGCCTTGGAAATTCATCCGAAAATCAGCTATCGGCGGGCGAGATATCACCAGACAGCACCGATGTTACCAATGTGACGCTGGTGAGTATACTCACGCCCAAGCCAGTCGAAACGATGACAGCTCAACCGGTTGCAACAGTCGAAGCGCTTCAGCCGGTGAACGAAACAGCGGCGGAGACGACCGCTGCGGAAACCGTTGACCCCTTACAGGCAACAACGATCCAGACGCCTCAACCTCCCGAAAGCGTTGAGCCTGCACCACAAGAACCGGCGAGCGCAGTTTCAACCAGCCCCCTTCCCCAAATTCTCACGGCAACATCGCTAAGCCCGGTGGAAGACAATGTGGTGGCGAATAGCGTCGAGCAGCCTCAATCCGCTCAGGTCGCTCCCACACAAAATACTGTCAAAGCACCGCCCGCCACGATCCAATCTTCCAGGCAAGCTGTCGAGACAATCGAGCCAGTGCCAGATCATGGAATTGCACAGCTAGCAATTGAGGATATCCCTCACCCGACGCCAAGACCACCTGAAGCAACGCGTGTCTCTTCAAAGAAAACTGCATCGCCCGAAAACAAGGCAAATGAAACCAAAAAGGTTCTCAGGAAACCTGCCAGGCAGAAGCAGAAAACAGCATCCGGTGCCAATGGAGCCAACCATGCCGATACGAAAAGCGGCGCTTCAGACGGCGAGACAAGGGGCACCAAGGCTGCAAAGACGGCGGGAGGTAATAATTCCGCCGCTGGCAACGCAGCCGTTTCCAACTATCCGGGAAAAGTCGCCATGAAACTGCGGCGCGCGGTGCGCAGTATTTCAAGAGCAGCGCGCGCGAAGGCCCACAATGATGTTCACGTCACATTTGTCGTCAACGCCGGTGGTGGTGTCGGCGCGGTCAGTGTGGCGCGCAGTTCCGGCTCGTCCGAGCTTGACCGCGCAGCGCTGGCCGTTGTCCGTCGCGCTGCCCCTTTCCCGCCAATCCCCGCGCAAGCCGGGCGATCTAGCTGGAAATTCACTGTGCCGCTTGGCGTTCGCTGACAACGAAGTGGTCCATAATACAAAATGGCATTTGAAAGGACAAAGCCCATGTACATCGCGATGAATCGGTTCAAGGTCCATAAAGGTTCCGAGGAGGGTTTCGAAAATGTCTGGAAAAATCGCAAATCAACGCTGACGGAAATGCAGGGATTCGAGCAGTTTCATCTGTTACGCGGTGCATTCAACGAAAAGGAAAACTACACGCTGTTTGTTTCGCACACAGTATGGGCCTGCGAGGACGATTTTATCGCCTGGACGAAATCGGAAAATTTCCGAAATTCTCACAAGAACGCCGGTTCAAGCAAACCGACGACTTACGGCCATCCGCAATTCGAGGGTTTTTCGTCGGTCGAAGGTGCCTGACATCACAGGCGCTGGCGCTGGGGCATGAAGCGCCTCACGCCGCCGCCAGCAGGCTCGCATTGCCACCTGCCGCAGTCGTATCGACACACACGGCCCGTTCATGTGCATAAGCGACCGGGTTCAGCACTTCGCTGACCAATGGCACAATTGCCCCTTCCCGACCCGCGAGCACGCTGCGGATGGCTCTTGCCGCTTCCACTTGTCCCGAAAAAGCCACCACACCGACACGCAGCACATCCGCATTGGCCGGATCAAAACGCGCATCAATCACGCCAAGCGGCAGCCCCTTTCCGGTAAGCGAAGCGAGAGCGGCAGAAGCGTTGGGCGCAACAGCCAAGACCGCATTGCCTGCGGCAAGCGCCTGTATCACCTGCGCAAGTAGCGTTTCGGCGTCCGGGCCAAGACACAGGACACGGCCACGCGCCACAAGCGACAAGGTGTTTGCCTCGCCGGTCGGTCCCGGCAGATCGACCTGCCCGAAATCCAACGCTGCGGCGGCAGCGATATAAGCCGCACCCTTGCCACGCAGATGCTTGCGCAAAATGGCGACCCTGTCAGGACGGCCTGACCAGCCGCCAAGCGCCGGTTCCGGCAGATTGTCTGCAAGCTCCTTGGGTGTCGCGCTACGGCCTTCAGGCAATTCGCTTCCCGCTTCCGCTCCCTTGCGGAAGCGTCGCAGATAATGTGGGCCACCAGCTTTCGGGCCTGTCCCGGACAGGCCTTCACCGCCAAAGGGTTGCGACCCGACAACCGCACCGATCTGGTTGCGGTTGACGTAGATATTTCCCGCATGGACGCCATCGACGAAGCGCTGAACCCGTGCCTCGATGCGGGTGTGCAATCCAAACGTCAGGCCGTAGCCCTTACGATTGATCGCAGCGATGACGGCGTCGATCTTCTCTGCATCGAAGCTCGCCACATGCAGGACCGGACCGAACACTTCGCGCTGCATGTCCTCGATGCCTTTGACGCGCACCACATGCGGTGCAACGAAAAGGCCGCCATCTGGAGCGTCAAGTTTTGCGACAAGTTTGCCATCGCTCTCCATATCGGCGCAGTAAGTGCGGATCGAACTCATCGCCTCTTCATCGATAACGGGTCCGACATCGGTGGAAAGGTGCCACGGATCACCAACCTTCAGCGTTTTCATGGCTCCCGTCAGCATTTCCAGCATTTTCTTTTCCACATCCTTCTGGATGTAGAGAACGCGAAGAGCCGAGCATCGCTGGCCCGCACTTTGGAACGATGAGGCAAGAATGTCGCGCACCGCCTGTTCGGGAAGTGCTGTGGAATCGACAATCATGGCATTCAGCCCGCCGGTTTCCGCAATCAGCATGGCATCGGGCGCTGCCGTTTTTGCCAGTTGCTTCTCGATCAGCTTGGCAACCTCGGTCGAGCCCGTAAAACATACGCCCGCTATACGCGGATCGGACGTCAGTGGTCCGCCAACGCCTGAGCCATCACCCGGCAGAAGTTGAATGACGTCCTCAGGCACACCGGCCTCACGCAGCAATTGAACCGCCCGGAACGCAATCAGCGGCGTCTGCTCGGCCGGTTTGGCAATAACTGAATTGCCGGTGACCAGTGCAGCAGCAATCTGTCCTGTAAAAATCGCCAGCGGGAAATTCCACGGTGAAATGCAGACGATCGCGCCGCGCGCTTGCGTTCCTGCCTCTGCATCTATCGCTTCCGTTGCATAGAAGCGCAAAAAGTCGACCGCCTCACGCACTTCGGCCACACCGTCAGCCAGCGTCTTGCCTGCTTCGCGCGTCGCAAGCGCAAAGAACTCGACAGCATTGGCTTCGTATAAATCGGCAGCTTTTCTTAAAATCGCGGCGCGCTCGGCAACTGGCCTTTTCGCCCATGCCGGTTGCGCTTCGACAGCAAAGCGTACCGCGCTCGCAGCCTGCTTGGCCCCGGCTTCCGTCACCTTGCCAACCACATCATCCGGCTTGGCGGGGTTTACCACCGCACGCGAATTCCCGTATCCCGCAGCCCGGCTTATGGGCTTGGCATGCCAGTGATCCGGCCCGGTGAACGCGGCTCTGGCCTCCTCGATTGCCGCAAGCGTGACAGTGTCGGTGATATCCCACCCCTTGGCATTGCGCCGCCCACTGCCGAAAATATCGAGCGGCATGGCAATATTCGGATTAGCGGCGTCACCCTGACTTTCAATCAATTCAAGCGGATCACGCGCAATCTCCTCCGGCTCAACCTCCTCGTCGGTAAGCTGGTGGACAAATGACGAATTGGCCCCGTTTTCAAGAAGACGGCGCACCAGATAGGCAAGCAGATCCGAATGTGCGCCGACCGGAGCATAGATGCGGCAGCGCGTGCCCTCGGCCTTGCGAACGGCTTCATGCAACTGTTCGCCCATGCCATGCAGGCGTTGGAATTCAAAGCAATCCCGGTTCGGTGCCATCGACAATATAGCGGCAACCGTATGGGCATTATGCGTGGCAAATTGCGGATAGATGCGCTCCGTCATCGACAGAAGCTTCTTCGCACAGGCCATATAGGAAACATCGGTATTCGCCTTGCGGGTGAACACCGGATAGCCGGAGAGGCCAAGCATTTGCGCCCGCTTGATCTCGGTGTCCCAATATGCGCCCTTGACCAGACGCACCATGATATTGCGGTCATATTTCTTTGCCAGCCCGTAGAGCCAGTCGATGGTGAACGCCGCGCGTGGACCATAAGCCTGAACGACAACACCAAAACCGTTCCAGCCGGCAAGGCGCGGGTCGGCCAGCACTTCCTCGATCACGTCGAGCGACAGGTCGAGCCGGTCCGCCTCTTCGGCGTCGATATTCAATCCCATACGGGCATGGCGCGCTGCAAGTGCCAGCGACAAGAGCCGCTCTGCCATCACCGGCAGCATCGCCTCCTTTTGCGCAACTTCATAGCGCGGATGCAACGCCGAAAGCTTCACCGAGATACCCTGATTCTTGCGAATATCGGGACCATTGGTGCCAGCATTGAGGGCAGAAATCGCGTCGGCATAGGCCTTCAGATAGCGAAGCGCATCGGCTTCGGTACGCGCCGCCTCGCCCAGCATATCGAAGGAATAGAGATAGCCTTTTTGTGTCATCGGGCGGCCGCGCTTTACGGCTTCCGCAATATTGCGCCCGAGTACGAACTGTTCGCCCATTTCGCGCATCGCGGCGGCAACCGCCTTGCGAATGACCGGTTCACCAAGGCGGCGCACCATGGCGCGCAGCGTGCCTTCAATGCCGCTCTCGCCCTCCTCAAGCACCCTGCCCGTCAGCATCAACGCCCAGGTCGAGGCATTGACGAAGATCGAATGTGATCCGCCCGAATGCGCAGACCAGTCATGCGGCGCAATCTTGTCGGCGATGAGATCATCCATCGTCTCGGCGTCAGGCACGCGCAACAGCGCCTCCGCCAGACACATCAAGGCCACCCCCTCCTTGGTGGAAAGACCGTAGGACGACAAAAACATCTCCATCAACCCCGGATCGGATGACCCGCGCACCGCACGAACCAGCGCAGCAGCGTGCGCGGAAATTGCCGTGCGATCGGCTTGTGACAGGTCAACTGTCTCGACCAGACGCTTCACGGCAGCGTCTTCAACCGGGAGATAATTGGCACGGATAGTCTGGCGAATGGTGTCGAGCGTAGACATGGCGATCCTATCGGAACGGCTGCATCAAAAAGACAGTCCAGCCCAAAACCAGACCGCAGTTGAAACCCTAACACAAAGCCTCATTTCGGTCGGTCCAAAATATTCGACAACTCAGACCATGCAAACTAATGTGACGATAGAAATTAGATCAATTGAACCGAGTTTGTAATGACAGAAGATCATATAGACCGCATAGATCGAAATATCCTGTCCGCATTGGCCCGCAACGGGCGTCTTTCAATGGCCGAACTTGCAACGAAGGTCGGCCTGTCCAAAACGCCGGTGCAGGCACGCGTCAGGCGATTGGAAAAAGACGGCTACATTCGCGGCTATTGTGCCGTCATCAACCATGAGCGCATGGGCGAAGGCCACGTCGCTTTTGTCCAGGTCAAACTTTCCGAGACCCGCTCGGCAGCACTCGATGCCTTTAACCGCGCCGTCCACAACGTGGCGGAGATCGAACAATGCCATATGATAGCATCAAGCTTCGATTATCTCCTGAAAGTGCGCACCCGCGACATCGCCGCCTATCGACGCGTCTTGGGAGAGCGTATTTCGGGCCTTCCCCATGTGGCACAAACATCGACATTTGTCGCGATGGAAACGGTGAAAGACAGGTAATTCACTCGACCAGCGTCTTGAGAAAGGCCACCAGCGCCGCGCGCTCACGCTCGGACAACTGGATCGGATGTTGCTCGGTTATTCCTTCCGCGCTCGCAGGTGCCTGAATATAGTGTTCGACAACCTGCTCAAGCGTCGAGAACTGGCCGGCGTGCATATAAGGCGGGCGCGCCGCCGCACCGCGCAGCGATGGGGTCTTGAAAGCCCGGACCAGTTCCGTACCGGACCCGCGCATGAAGCGCAGTTCACCACAGGCATCCACCCCGCCGTCGCGGTAGGCACCAACACAGTTGAAAGGATCAGTTTTCACCTGCCCTACCGCCGCAATCCGCCCGCGATCTGGTGCAAGTCCCGCCACTGGCGCCACCCCGACATTGTGAAAACCGTCATCGGTCAAACGCGGACCGTTATGGCACGTTGCGCAATTCGCCTTGCCGATGAACAGTTTGAGACCATGAATTTCTTCATCAGATAGAATCGCATCAGACGGCAGGTCCGCATCGCTCGCCAGCGCATTTGCAAACCGGTCAAAGCGCGTTGGTTGAGGCATAATCGAACGTTCAAATGCAGCGATTGCCTTTCCAATATTGGCAAACACACGGTTGATCGCGTCTCGCTGCTGCTCCGTCATGCCATTCCAGGCAGCTTTTTCCAGATCCGTACCGAGCGGACTGGCATTGGCAGGAATGTCAGACAGATCAGGCAAGGCTCCGAAAATGCGTTCATATCGCTCGCCATATCGCGCCTTGATATAATGGGCATAAGCCGCACGATTGCCGGCATGTTCACGCGGGTCCTCCAACGGCGCCAGCGATTGCGCCCACAAGCTGTCACGTCGGCCATCCCAAAAAAACCATGCATTATAGGCGACACCTGCAAGCGGCATGGTGCGTCGATTGGATTGAGCAACACCAACTGCACGCGGCAAATCATCTTGAAACTGACGGTCGATTTTGTGACAGGTCGAACACGAAACAGTGCCGTCACGACTTAACTGTTGATCGAAAAACAACGTCGAACCGAGCGCCGCAGCGGCGGGAACATCAGCAAATCTGTTGGTGGTGTCAGCTTTAAGCGGCGGCAATGCCGACAGGCTCAGTGACGCGATGATCGTCTTTTCCGCATCCGAGAATTCGGGCTTTCCGCAACCTGCCAGCAACACGAGGAACGCCACCGGCCAAAATTGATGTGCGCGCCACATGCCTTGGCTCACAACATGATGTTGAACAAAGCAGTATCGGAACCGGCGGCTGCGGAAATGTTGAACCGCAATTGCCACCATCCACGCATGGAAAATTTCACCCCCTCGATCCGATAGTGACCTTCCCCCAGATAGCCGGTTACCTGCGGGCTGGTCGGCAATCCATGATTGTGCTTGGGCATGCCGCCCGAAATATCGATCGCCGCGTTCTCAACCGGCGCGCCGCCCGAAGCCATCTCCAGTGTCAACACCCACGCGTGCAACTCTCCTTGGCGAAGCGTGTCTTTTTCTGGCTTGATGCTGGCGACGAAAAGACCGTTCATGGTCTTTTTGTACGTGCCAAATCCGGGCCGGCAGGTGTTCCAAACTCGGTCACATAGATCGCGGCCAGAATGCCGATCAGCACGCCCGCAACACCAATGGCCACAATGATGGTTCGTCCAAGCGATGCCAAACCTGCTCCCTTCCTCACGGTGAGTGTATCGACAACAAACCAGCCTTTGAAACTCGCGCACCAACACTGGAATGGGCGCATGAAGCCACCCATTTTACACTACGGAAGCTTGAACCGGTATTCTGTCACATGTCGATAAGTCTCACCGGAACGCAGTGTCGCTTGCGGAAAATATGGCCAATTTGGCGCATCCGGCCAGACTTGCGGTTCAAAACAAACACCCGAGCAAGGTTGATATCCGATGCCATCAAGGCCATGCCCCGATGTGGCAATATACTGGCCACCATAGAGTTGCAGGCCGGGTTCAGTTGTCCAAACTTCCATTTCGACGCCCGACGATCCACCTTGCAGCCACGCCGCCTGCCTCAGCGGTCCATGTGCCGACGTCAGGCAAAAATTATGATCATAGGGCACTTGGCACCCATCAATTTCCATTCGCAAAGCCCGCACCTGGCGAAAATCGAATGGCGTATCATCCACCGGCTGCACCACGCCGGTTGGCAATTTTTCTGCATCAACCGGCAGATAAGCTCCAGCGTTCAGCATCAGGCGATGGTCCAGCGTCGTCCCTGATCCGCCATCGTCAAGGTTGAAATAGGAATGTTGGGTCAAATTGCACAGCGTTGCTTCGCTTGCCGTTGCGGTAAATTCCACCGAAAGGGTTGCGGGAATTTTCACCCGGTAAGTGCAACTCACCTCCAATGCGCCCGGAAATCCCATCGTACCGGCCGGATCATGCAAAATCAGCGTAACAAAATCCCGGCCATGCAATGAAACGGTCCATAGGCGTCGGGAATAACCCAGCGCGCCCCCGTGCAAGCTATGCTTCCCGAGGAAATTGCGATCGCTCTCATAGCGCTGCCCGCCAATGGTGAAACGGCCATCGCGAATACGGTTGGCATAGCGACCGACAACCGCACCGAAATATGCAGTATCGCTGAAATACTGCTCCAGCCGGTCAAAGCCCAGAACCAGGGGGGCATCATGGCCAAAAAGGCGCAAATCCTGAAGGATCGCGCCCCAATTCATGATTTTGGCGCTCAGCCCGCCACCGCGAATGGCAAAGCGGCTAACAGCGTCCCCGTCTTCAGTCGCACCGAAGATTTCGCCGTCTTTCATCGCTCAAGCCCAAAACCCCGGTGGCTCAGCGCCACCGGGATCAATTGCTTGGTCCGATCAGAGGCCAAGTCCACCAATGCAGACATATTTCGTATCGAGATAGTCATCCATGCCCTGATGGCCGCCCTCGCGGCCAAGTCCGGATTCCTTGACGCCGCCAAATGGTGCTTCTGGCGTGGTTATAACGCCCTCATTCACCCCAACCATTCCATATTTCAAGCCTTCCATCACGCGGAAGGCTCGCCCGAGGTCGCCCGTATAGAAATAACAGGCAAGGCCGAAATCGGTATCATTGGCCAGTGCCACAGCCTCTTCTTCCGTCTCGAACTTGAAGACCGGTGCCAGCGGGCCGAAAATCTCATCCTTCATGAATTTCATATCCGGCGTTGCGCCCGAAATGACCGTTGGCTCGAAGAATGAACCGCCTAGTGCGTGACGTTTGCCGCCCGAAATCACTTTGCCACCCTTGGCAACCGCGTCTTCGATGAATTCCTCGACTTTCTCGACCGCATTCACGTCAATCAGCGGTCCCTGTTGAACGCCGTCGTCAAGACCGGACCCAACCTTCAGCTCGTTGGCGGCAGCGGCAAACTTTTCCACAAATTTGTCATGAATACCCGCCTGCACGAAGAAACGATTGGTGCACACGCATGTCTGGCCGGAATTGCGATATTTGGCGGCAATCGCGCCCTGAACCGCACGGTCGATATCGGCATCGTCAAAAACGAGGAACGGCGCGTTGCCGCCAAGTTCCATCGACACTTTCTTCACGGTCGCTGCGGATTTTCCGATCAGCAATTTGCCGACTTCCGTCGATCCTGTGAAAGTGATCTTCTTGACCAGCGGATTGGCGCAAATCTCATCGCCAATTTCGCCAGCGGAACCTGTGACGATATTGACGACACCTTTGGGAAAACCGACTTCCTCGCACAGCGCACCCCATGCAAGGCCGGAATACGGTGTCTGCGAAGCAGGTTTCACAACGGCTGTACAACCGGCGGCAAGTGCCGGTCCAAGTTTGCGCGACAGCATTGAGGACGGGAAATTCCACGGCGTGATTGCGGCAATGACACCCACTGGCTCTTTCGTGACCAGTACGCGCCGATCAGCCCACGGTGAAGGCACGACATCGCCATAGGCCCGGCGCGCCTCTTCAGCAAACCACAGCACATAGGCAGCCGATGAGCCGACTTCGCCCTTCGATTCGGTAAGCGATTTGCCCTGCTCGATGGTCAGCAGTTCAGCCAGCACGTCCTGATTGTCCATGATCGCGTCATGCAGTTTGCGCAACAATTTTGAACGTTCGAGAGCCGATGTTTTACGAAATGACTGGAAAGCCTCTTCAGCCGCTTCGATGGCACGGCGCGTCTCGGCCTTGCCCGATTTCGGCACCGTGCCGATCTTCAACCCGGTGGCTGGATTGATAACGTCGACGGTCTGACCGGAATCGGCTTGCACCCATTCACCGTTGATCAGGTTGGCCTGACGCATGAAATGGCTGGTTTTCTGGAGCATCGACGTACCTCCGTTTGGTGCAAAAACGCACCTGAATCAGAATTTTCCATACACCGCAGCAAATGGCGGCACGCTTGATCGCCACGGCTCATAGCGCACAGAGCACAGCACGATCAACGCCATCCCCCAACGTAATTACTATGCCAGCCTGAATCCACCCGGCAAAGAATTACTATCGTGAGCAGCCGAATCGGCTTTTACGCCATAACCACCTTCCACTTGTTTTTCAGATGGCTTTATCGTCCCTATATGCCATCAACCGGCATATCGCCCGGAATAGGACACTCATGCTGCGAATTTTCATTGCGTTGTTTCTGCTCCTTATACCTTTAAGCGCCCATGCAACCGAAGCCGGTTGGGCCGCATTGCGCGATGGAGGCCGCGTCGTGTTGCTTCGCCACGCGATGGCTCCCGGAAACGGCGAGCCGGCGAACTTCGACATCGACAAATGCAATACGCAGCGCAACCTTTCGCAGCGCGGCAAGCAACAGGCCCGCAAGATCGGCGCATTGTTCGGCGCGCGTTCCGCCCCGATAGAGCGTGTACAGTCAAGCCGCTACTGCCGATGCCTCGAAACCGCGCGCATTGCCTTTGAAGGTGAGCCTGAGCCATTTGCGCCGCTTGATCCACCCGCTGAAGACCCTGCGCAAAAGGCAGCGCAGATGGCAGCGATAATGAATGAGATCACCAATTATTCAGGCTCCGACAATCTTGTCATGGTAACCCACCTGGAGACGATCAAGGAACTCACCGGCGTTTCGCCACGCGAAGGCGAGGCAGTCATCGTCGAACCGCGAGACGACGGCCTGCATGTTTTGGGGCGCGTGGTTTTCTGACGATCTGCGGGTTCCTGCTTCACTCCACCAATGGCATAAATACCGCATTCCTGATCGTTCTGACCGGCCGCACCCATATTCGGCCTTTTCCTGTTCAAAAAAACCGATTAGACAGCGCCAAAACAGAACTTCGCAGGTTCCGCTCGAAATCGAAGGAAACGCCCTTGTCCACCACGTTCGAAAAAGTCGCCAAAATCATTGCCGATACCAGTGAGATCGACATCGACACCATCACCCCCGAAAGCCACACCATCGACGATCTCGGCATTGACAGCCTCGACTTCCTCGATATCGTCTTTGCCATCGACAAGGAATTCGGCATCAAGGTGCCGTTGGAAAAGTGGACGCAAGAAGTCAATGACGGCAAAGCCTCGACTGACGAGTATTTTGTCATGAAGAACCTCTGCGCCAAGATCGACGGACTGGTCGCGGCCAAGAGCGCCTGACGTGTACACAAACACGCATGTGATCTTGACGCATCGCACCGCCTGACCGACAAAGCCGTCCATGAGCATCCATGACGTCGTCATCACCGGCATCGGCCTTGTCTCCTCGCTTGGAGAAGGGCCAGAGGCACATTGGCAGAAACTGACCGCAACGGGGTCGAGGCCAAACCTCGATGACGAACGCTTTGCGCCATATACGGTCCACCCGCTTCCCGAAATCGACTGGAACCTGCAAATTCCCAAGCGGGGCGACCTGCGCCAGATGGAAACATGGCAGCGCCTTGGCACCTATGCCGCCGGCCTTGCGCTCGACGATGCCGGCATCAAGGGCGATGAAGACTTGTGCGCATCCATGGATATGGTTGTCGCCGCAGGCGGTGGCGAACGCGACGTCGCGGTTGATTCAGACATTCTCGCAGCATCCGAACAGCGCAGCGACCGTGAAGTTCTGTTGAATGAAAAGCTGACGACCGAACTCAGGCCAACGCTTTTTCTGGCTCAGCTTTCAAATCTGCTCGCGGGCAACATTTCCATCGTCCACAAGGTCACCGGCTCATCGCGCACGTTCATGGGAGAAGAAGGTGCGGGCGTGGCAGCCGTTGAAACCGCAGCCGCGCGCATCCGCTCCGGGCAATCCACGCATATGTTGGTCGGCGGCGCATTCCAGACAGAACATCCCGACATGCTGCTCGGTTATGAGCTTGCCGGATATTTGCATCGCGGCGCATGGAAACCCGTCTGGCAACGTCAAGGCGCAAAAGGTGGCGGTGTTGTCTCCGGCTCCGGTGGTGCATTCCTTGTTCTGGAGCAACGCGCTCATGCCGAACGCCGTGGCCGCAAAGCCTATGCGATCCTGGGACCGGTCGTGTCGGCAAGAGCACGCCGCCCCCGTGGTGAGTTGGCAACTGCAATTGAGACGCTGCTTGAAGCGGCAAATCTTCCCGATACGCAACTCATGGCAATTTCCGGTGCATCCGGCAGCCATACCGCCACAAGCACCGAAAAAGCAGCGATCGATGCACGCTCGAACATTTTTGCGCGCGGGTTCTCGACCATGACCGGTCACATGAAGGAAGCACAGTTTCCCTTCGCCGTCGCGCTGGCAGCACTCGCCGTGCATCACAAGGCAGCGTATCCCGTTTTCGATGATGCCACCGAGCGGCAGTTGGATGGTCTTGTAACCGCCGCACTGGCAACTTCGATTGGCTATCACCATTTTGAAGGCATGGCGCTGGTCGGCGCTGCCAAATAGGGCTGCAAGAGCATGGCCAATATGAAAGATCATCTGGGCAGACCCGTTGTTGCCGTCACCGGCATTGGCGTCGTCACCTCGCTTGGCGTCGGCAAGGCCGACAACTGGGCGGCTCTCACGGCTGGAAAGTCCGGCATCCACCCGATCTCTCGGTTCCCCGTCGATCATCTCAACACGCGCATTTCGGGTATGGTCGATTTCCTGCCATCAAGTTCAAAAGGCGCAAGCGCACTGACCTATGAACTGGCGGAAACGGCCGCACTGGAAGCGGTCGCGGAAGCTGGCATCAACCCCGAAGATTTCTCAGGGCCATTGTTCCTGGCTTCCCCACCGGTTGAACTTGACTGGCGTGACCGCTTTGCGCTTTACAATAGCGGCAACGACAAGAACGCGCCCGAGCGTCTTCTTGAAATGGCGCGGGGCCTGAATTCATCCGAAATGTTCGACAGTTCGCAGTTCGGCCACATCGCTGACAAGCTTGCCGACCGCTTCGGCACCACCGGCCTGCCGATCACGCTCTCAACCGCCTGTGCCTCTGGCGCCACCGCCATCCAGCTTGGCGTCGAGGCAATCCGGCGTGGCGAATGCGAGCGTGCTCTATCCATCGGGGCTGACGGTTCGGCCACTGCGGAGGCGCTGATTCGTTTTTCTCTGCTGTCGGCACTTTCGACCAATAATGATGCACCTGAACGGGCATCAAAACCTTTCTCGAAAGATCGCGAAGGCTTCGTACTGGCGGAAGGTTCGGCAGCACTTGTGCTGGAATCGCTGGAAAGCGCGCTGGCGCGCGGTGCTACCGTCCTCGGCATCCTGCGTGGTTGCGGAGAAAAGGCCGACGATTTCCACCGCACGCGCTCCAAGCCGGATGGTTCTCCGGCAATCGCTGCCGTGCGCGCGGCAATTGCCGATGCTGGCCTTAACGAGGACCAGATCGACTATGTCAATGCGCACGGCACCTCGACGCCGGAAAACGACAAGATGGAGCATATGTCGCTTTCAACCGTATTTGGCGAGCGCATCGGCTCCATTCCGGTATCGTCGAACAAATCCATGATCGGCCACACGCTCTCCGCAGCAGGTGCCATTGAAGCTGCGTTTTCGCTGATGACAATGCGCGAAGGCGTCATTCCGCCGACCATCAATTACGACAATCCGGACCCCGCAATCGAACTGGATGTCGTCCCCAATATCAAGCGCACAGCCAGCGTCAGCACCGTCCTTTCCAACTCTTTTGGCTTCGGCGGCCAGAACACTTGCCTTGTCATGGCGCGGGAACCGGTCTAATCGACCTTTCAAATCGGAGCGGCAAGCGCCATCAAGGCGTGCAATGATCGCTCCTGAATTATTGTTTTGCGCATGTTCTTTCCCGGACACTCATTTGCTTTTCCGGGTCATGCGCCATCAGGGAACCAACACGCCCCATGCGCGCATTGCAGCTAATCGAGGACAGGCATCTCGAAGTCGTTGATCTCGCCCCCCGCCTCCACCTGCACAAGGCGAAGTGAGATTGCGCATCAAGGCGGTGGCGCTCAACCACATCGACGTATGGGGTTGGCGCGGCATGGCATTCGCCAAGCGCAAATTGCCCCTTACCATCGGTGCTGAAGCATCCGGCGAGGTTGAAGCCGTTGGTCCGGGCGTATCGAACCTCTTGCCCGGCCAGCTTGTGTCCATTTATGGCGCGCGCACCTGCGGCATCTGCCGCCCTTGCCGCGAAGGTCGCGACAATCTGTGCGAGCATGTTTCCGGCGTGCATGGTTTTCATCTTGACGGATTTGCCCAGGAAGAGATCAACCTGCCCGCCCGTTTGCTGGTCCCTGCCCCACCCGGCGTCGATGCGATTGGCGCAGCCGTGGCACCCGTCACCTTTGGCACCGTCGAACACATGCTCTTCGACAATGCCAAACTCCAGCCCGGTGAATCGATCCTTGTTCATGCGGGCGGCTCCGGCATCGGTTCCGCCGCAATCCAGTTGGCGAAGAAGATGGGCTGCACCATCATCACAACGGTTGGTTCAAACGACAAGATCGAGAAAGCCAAGGCGCTTGGCGCAGATCACGTCATCAACTACCGCGACGACCGCTTTGAAGGGGTCGTGCGCAAGCTCACCAAAAAGAAGGGCGTGGATGTGGTGTTCGAGCATGTCGGGGCCGATACCTTCGCAGGCTCGATGCTCTGCATGAAACGTGGCGGACGTCTTGTCACTTGCGGCTCCACCTCTGGCGTCTCGACGCAGGTGAATTTGATGCAATTGTTCCAGCAGCAATTGAAATTGCTCGGGTCTTTCGGTTGCCGTATGGAAAATATGGCAAACGCCATGCAGAAAATGGCGGCAGGGCTTGTACATCCCGTCATCGACACCGAGGTCGATTTTGCCGGCATCGACACCGCCCTGAAGCGCATGGAAGACCGCAACGTATTCGGCAAGATCATCCTGCGCGTCGGCTGAGGCATAGTTTTGACGACGCCTTCACTTAGCTCGCTCAAACGGAGCTTGAAGTTCGGTTTCGGGCGTCGTGTGCGCCAGGTCAATCATTGGCTGGTCGCCCGTCTGGCAATGGCGGTGATCTCGGTTCTACGCCTTTTGCCGCCAGATCGCGCTCTCAATTTCGCGGATAAGGCTGCACGGCGCATCGGCCCGCTTGTCAGCCGCCATCGCGTCGCACTTGCCAATTTGCGCAGGGCCTACCCGGATATGAGTGAGTCCGAGATATCCGCAATAGCCCTCGACATGTGGGGCAACATGGCCCGCTTGGCCGCGGAATATATCTTCCTCGACCAACTCTTCGACTTCGACCCGGAAGCAACCACGCCGGGCCGCGTTGAAGTCAATGGCATAGATCACTTCATGCACATAGCAAGTGAAGAAAAGCCGCATATTCTCTTCACCGGCCATCTGGGTAATTTTGAACTCCTGCCTGTTGCAGCAGCAACATTCGGCATGAACATCACAGCGTTGTTTCGGCCACCCAACAATCCTTATCTGGCCAATTACATTCAAAAGATGCGTCGTTCCACCATGGGCGAATTGATGCCCTCATCGACGGGAGCTTCGTTTGCATTGGCCGCAATTCTCGAAAAAGGCGGCAATATTGGCGTCCTTGTCGACCAGAAATTCAGAAGCGGCCTTGAAACCATGTTCTTTGGTCACATTTGCCAAAGCAACCCGATGCTAGGCATGCTGGCGCGCCACTATGATTGCGATGTTTATCCCGCACGGTGCGTTCGTTTGCCCGGTAACCGGTTTCGGCTGGAGATAGAAGACAAATTGACCCTGCCGCGAAACGCGAAGGGCAATATCGACGTGCAGGCCACCACCCAACTGCTCACCGATGTCGTCGAGCGTTGGGTGCGTGAAGATCCCGGTCAGTGGATGTGGTTTCACAAACGGTGGCAGATTAGTGGCCGCCGCCGCACGTTACGCGGTCAGAACTAAAACCGCCGACAAACCTTACCCACCATAATAATTCATCACGGCATGGCGTGCTTCAGCAAAGAACAGCCAGCGTTCGCAAAGCACACCGACAATGTGTGACAGCAAAGCCAGCGTGGCGATCATGGCAGCGGCCTCCATCTCTTGCCCGCTCACCAGCAATACCAGCAACAGCGCGACAGGAACGACGCATCCAAGAAGGATGGAAATCTTCCACAATTTCTCGGCGTGTTTGCGCGCGACTTTAAAGCCCATCTCCCGCGTCAGATAATTCTCCGTCATATGCGGCCGTTCTAGCAGGCGCACACGCCCGATTGCCCCCAGACCGGTAGAGCTTTCAATCGTCGAAATTGGTGCAGATTGCTGCATGTTTCGGCGCCAGTACAGTTTCGCGCACCATGCGCCGATCAGAAACAGCACCGCCAGCATTGACAACACGAGTGTGCTGCCTCCCCCTGAAAATCCGACAAGACTGGCAAATGCAAACCCACCAGCCGCAGCGATCAGCAGATAGCAAAGCGGCGTCAACGGGGTATGCCAAGCTTGAACCGACTTGAGCGAAGCATAGATCATAGCGGTGCAGTAGATTGTGCCAACGCTGAAAACCGTACCGGTCAAGCCCACAAGCGCAACGTAGCGGCTTTCGAACACGCAAAGCCATGCCGACCATAAAAGCGGCACGAACGTAATGAGCGCCATTACCCCTTCACGCGACAGCCAACTCGAACGCCACTGCGACACCGCCCGCCACGCCCTCTGGGGATTGCCCAGATGCAGCGTGGACGACAACAGGCCCCCCGAAATCAGCGCAAGGGCAAGGATGTGAGCAATCTTGGTCGCAAGCGCTGCTGGATCGAGCAGACCCAATCCCAATATGGCTGCCAAACCGTAGCCAAGGCCGGAAAGCGTGGTGAATATGATGATTGAGAGAGCTGGATGCATGGGTCAGATACGGTCCAGCATGTTATCAAGCCAGGCTAATAGCCCGGTCGCGCCATCTGTCTTTTCAACAGGCATTGCTTGCGCACTTGCAGCTAACGGCTTTCGTTCGCGTGGAGGAAGGTATTTGTTCACTGGCCCGGTTCCCTGCTCCGGCATGAGATCGATGCCACCGCGTTCTGCAACCATCACCGAAACGGCAGAGTTTGGGTCAGCAAAGTCACCAAAATGTCGTGCATTGGTGGGACAGGTCCGCACACATGCCGGTTGGCGATCAGCCTCTTCCATCGTCTCGTTATAAATACGGTCAATGCAAAGCGTGCATTTCTTCATCACGCCAGCAGCGACATCCATTTCGCGGGCCCCGTAAGGACAGGACCAGGCACACAGGCCGCAGCCAATGCACATATCCTCATCGACCAGCACGATGCCATCTTCCAAGCGTTTGTAGGATGCACCCGTCGGGCAAACCGTGACACACGGCGCATCATCGCAATGCAGGCAGGATTTGGGAAAATGCACGATACGCGCATCACCTGCTTCGCCAACCACTTCCCCGCCATCGGGCACAATTTCAAACGTATGAACCCGGTTCAGCCACGCACCGGAGACATCGGCCCCATAGGGGTCTTGGTCGGACAGCGCCGCACCATATCCGCCCGTATTCCATTCCTTGCAATTCACCACGCAGGCGTGACAGCCGACACAGACATCAAGGTCGATCACCAGACCGAGCTTTTCGGTGTCGGCAAAGATGGTAGCGAAGTCATTTCCCCACTCCTGACCATAGCGAAGTTCAACCGGATGCGGCTCAGCCCCGCCGGGTTCGGCCATCGCCGCAAACTGCGGCTCGCTTATCACCGCCGGTTCAGCTTTTTCGATACGCACCCGGAGGTCGTACCACGCGGCCTGCCCCGTCACCGGATCTGAATTGGACCAGCGCAACCCATCCCCCTTCGGCGGTAGAAGTTCATGGATCAAGTGGTTCATTAAAAAGCCTTTTTTGGCTTCAGGCGCATTCTTGTCGAGGCCCCACGTACCCGCCCGCTTGCCTATGGCATTCCAGGTCCAAAGCGTTGTCCTATTGACGGCTTCGGTGCGTGCAATCTCCACTTTGATGCGACTATAGTGGGAAATCACCCATGCCCAATCGCCATCGACAAGGCCAAGTTCGTCGCAGATCGGGCCCGGCACATAGAGCGGGTTTGTCGTGTGGATTTGCCTCAGCCACGCATTCATCGAACCCCATGAATGGTACATCGCAGCCGGACGCTGGGTGATGGCGTGCAAGGGATATTCATCGCGGTCAACCAGCGCCTCCCCGAGTGGGCGATACCAATCCGGCAAGGGATCGAACGCGTCGAGAATGCGCTGACGATGCGTCTCAGGCGCAAAAGGTTCACGCAAACCTTGCGCAGAAAGCCGAAATTTCTGCAAAGTTTCCTGATAAAGTTGGAAAATAAC
Source organism: Mesorhizobium sp. G2-6-1 (assembly GCF_055809095.1). Taxonomy (NCBI): domain Bacteria; kingdom Pseudomonadati; phylum Pseudomonadota; class Alphaproteobacteria; order Hyphomicrobiales; family Phyllobacteriaceae; genus Mesorhizobium; species Mesorhizobium sp. G2-6-1. The sequence goes on along the minus strand of NZ_CM147896.1, from coordinate 3,183,405 downwards.
GGGCTTTTGCGTGTCAAAAAATCCCATTTTGACGCCAAAATCCTGATATTCTTGGTTCGCATGCTTGAAAAATTGCGCTTCCATCGGGATATGCGTGGAAAAAAACGAGCCGTTTTCAATGTAGCGTTTGAGTTGATCGCGGTTGGCCGCACCCCGCCCCACCTTGTCGCCATTGCTCCCGCGAAAGCCCGCCAAGGGGCCAATTCCCGGCCGACGTTCATGGCTCACAATATAGTCTTCATAGTCTTTGTAGATTGCCTTGCCGCGACTATCGACAAAGCCGGGCAGACCAAGCCGCGCCCCAAGGTCGATGAGGACGCTCTGGAATGAGCGCACATCGCGATCAGGTTCCAAAACCGGCCAGCGGATAGCGTCCTGAACCGCATCAGGTTCTGAAATCGGGCGGTCGAGCAGCGAAATGCAGTCGTAGCGCTCGAGATAGGTAGTGTCGGGCAGCACAAGATCGGCATAACCCACCATTTCCGAAGAATAGGCATCTGAATAGATAATTTTTGGAATACGATATTCCCCGGTCGCTTCATCCTTGTCTTCCAGCATCTTGATGACGCCAGCGGTATTCATCGACGAATTCCACGCCATATTGGCCATATAAAGAAACAGCACATCGACCGGATATGGATCGCCCGCATGAGCGTTTGCGATGACCATGTGCATCATGCCATGCGCGGCCAGCGGCGCATCCCATGAAAACGCCTTGTCGAGCCGCGTGGCCTTGCCGTCGGCATCGATCAAAAGGTCTTCCGGTCCACGCGGAAAGCCAAGATGCGGCCCCGCCAGCGGCTTGTTGGAGCCGAAATGCTCAGCCCGTCCATGAGGCGTCGGATGCGCTTCGATCGGTTTGGGATATGGCGGCTCGAACCGAAAGCCGCCGGGGCAGTCAACGGCACCGATCAGAACCTGCAACATATGCAGCGCGCGTGTCGTCTGGAAACCGTTGGAATGGGCAGACAGGCCGCGCATGGCGTGGAAAGAAACCGGACGGCCTACAAAGGATTGATGGCGCTCGCCGTGGATATCCGTCCACGGCTGGTCGATGCTGATCGCCTCATCAAAGGCGACGCGGGCGATCTCCGTTGCAAGGCCGCGAATGGTCTGCGCCGAAACACCGGTTTCCTCAGAAACGGCTTCCGGGGCATATCGTTCATCCGAGTATTTTTCGGCAAGCAGTTGAAACGATGGCACTGCAAAACGTCCATCATCAAGCTGAACGCGGCCCGACAGCGCTGCCCTTGCCCCCTTTGTTCCAAACGCAACGACCCGTTCGGTCACGGTCTCATGGACAAGTGTCTTGCCCTCAGCGTCGCGCGCGAATAGCCCGTGATCTACTGTTCCGGGTGCATCGATCACCAGCCATGTCGCATTCGAGTAGCGAACCAGATAATCAACGTCGATCTTACGAGCTTTGAGCAATTCATGGACGACCGAAAGGATCAACAAGCCATCCGTCCCCGGACGGATACCTATCCAGTTGTCGGCAACCGCCGAGTATCCGGTCCGCACCGGGTTGACCGAAACAAAGCGTGCGCCGTTCTTCTTGAGTTTGGAAATGCCCATCTTGATCGGGTTGGAATCATGATCCTCGGCAACGCCGAACATCACGAAAAGCTTGGTACGGTCCCAATCCGGCGCTCCGAATTCCCAAAAGGCACCGCCAATAGTCATGATCCCGGCAGCAGCCATATTGACCGAACAGAAACCGCCATGGGCAGCATAATTGGGGGTGCCGTATTGTTGTGCCCAAAAGCCGGTCAGTGATTGCGATTGATCCCTTCCAGTGAAAAAAGCGAGTTTCTTGGGATCGTCTTTGCGAATATTGCCCATCCACTCAGTCGCAAGCGACAAAGCTTCCTCCCAGGAAATCTCCTTGAACTCGCCAGACCCACGGGGACCTGTGCGCAACAGCGGCGCACGAAGCCGCGCCGGCGCATAGTGCTGCATGATACCGGCAGAGCCTTTGCCACACAAAACGCCCTTGTTGACCGGGTGATCGCGGTTGCCTTCAATATAGCGGATCTTGCCGTCCTTGATGTGAACATTGATGCCGCACCGGCATGCACACATGTAACATGTTGTTTTGCGAACCTCGTCGGCAACCGGCTCGGACAAAACCACCCGTGGCTTCAGACTCATTGGCAATAATGCTCCCTAAGGGCGAAGCCTATCGGGAAATAAAAGAAAAGAAATGCCTTAAAGCGGCATTTTCAAAGGAATTTCCACTTGGTCCATCGAAACCGGGAGCATAAGCGACCAGTGCCTTCAAAAGGCTGCCCATGGGCGCAGCCCTTTGGTCGAGTAAGCCGAAGTCTGGAAATAACTCTAATTCGTAACGATAATTCTTGTGTTGCCCATTCCGACTTCACGCACCATCGAATAGAACTTCGCAGCGTTTGCCGTTTTCAGGCGGACACAGCCATGCGAGGCTGGCCGTCCCAAGTTTCTGACCGCACCGGTGCCATGGATTGCGTAACCGCCATAGTAAAACACCGAATAGGGCATCGGCGACATATCGTATTTTCGCGAATACCACATCTTGTGCAGGCGCTTGGGCCGCCATGTTCCACGCGGGGTGACATATCCCCTGCGCGCCGTTGACACGCGCCAGGTGTAAACAACCCGGCCATGCTTTTTGACAGTCATCGTCTGTTTTGAAATGTCGACGCGAGCTTCTAGCTTCGCGGCCCAGCCCGGAGCAGCCCAGCCAAATAGAATTATTGCGAATAGCGCAGCAGTGAATCCTGCTTTTTTCATGAGACTACCCCCTGATGCGTTAGCCAAGCCTGAAATTGGCAATGTATTCACTGAATACTAATGGCGTTCAATTGACGTTACCAGATGTATATTGAGCGAATCCTGACAAAATTACTGAAAATTTGAAACAGATTGTGCCAAAATGGCGCATCGGTCACTCGCAACAACAACGGCGACACAAAGGAGCTTGCAAAGCGAGGTCGTTCTTTGTTCAACTTCGTACATGAATGAGCAACTCTTGAATGCAGTCGAAAAGCAGCGTGACGACCTCGTCGCGCTGACCGCCGACCTGATCCGTTTCCCGACGATCAATCCGCCGGGTGAAGCGTACGGCCCCTGTGCGCAGTACATTGCCGAATATTTGAAAAAACGCGGTTTTGAGACGGAATTTATCCGCGCCGAAGGCACACCGGGCGACACGGATCGCTATCCGCGCATCAATGTCGTGGCTCGCTTCGATGGGCGCGCGCCGGGGCCTTGCGTTCATTTCAACTCGCATATCGACGTGGTCGAAGCAGGCGATGGCTGGACCGTTGACCCGTTTGCCGGTCTTGTCAGGGACGGCAGGGTCTATGGGCGCGGCGCCTGCGACATGAAAGGCGGGCTTGCCGCGTCCCTCATCGCGGTTGAAGCCTTCATGCAGGTCTATCCCGATTTTCCCGGTGCCATCGAAATATCGGGAACGGTCGATGAGGAATCGGGCGGCTTCGGCGGCGTCGCCCATCTGGCCGGCCTTGGCTATTTCTCCAAACCCAAGGTCGATCACGTCATCATTCCAGAACCTTTGAACAAGGACCGCATTTGTCTTGGCCATCGCGGCGTCTGGTGGGCCGAAATCGAAACCAGGGGCGAAATCGCACATGGCTCCATGCCATTTCTTGGCGACAATGCGGTTCGCCACATGGGCGCGGTATTGCAGGCCTTCGAAAACGAGTTGTTTCCCGCTCTCGATCGCAAGTCGACGCGTATGCCGGTTGTGCCTGAGGGTGCGCGCCGCTCCACCATGAACATCAATTCCATTCACGGAGGCCAGACAGAGGACTTCCGCCCCGGCCTGCCCTCACCCAACGTGCCCGATTCCTGCCGCCTGACGATAGATCGCCGCTTTCTGCTCGAAGAAGAAATCGGTGCCGTCAAAAGCGAGGTGACGTCGATCCTTGAACGCCTGACGCGTGATCGTCCCAAATTCCGTTACGAAATTCGCGATATGATGGAAGTGCAGCCGCTGATGACGGAGCGCGACGCACCAGTTGTCAAAGCTGTGGCGCAAGGCATCATGGAGGTTTTCGACCGCGAACCGGACTATGTGATTTCACCGGGAACTTATGACCAGAAACACATTGCCCGCCTTGGCCATATCTATGATTGCATTGCCTATGGGCCGGGTATTCTCGACCTTGCCCACCGGCCCGACGAATGGGTCGGCATAGATGATATGGTCGATGCTGCAAAAGTTATGGCGATTGGTTTGAACGTGCTGCTGCGCGGTGGTGCGCACTGACATGCCAGCGCAATAATCGCACGCAAAGCTCAATATCGATGCGAAACATGATTTACACTATCGCCAAACCACGCTTTGTTTCATCCTTGCCGGGAACTTCGGGAGTCGACCCATGAGAATTTGGAAAGCCATTCTTGTCGCCAGCGCGCTGGCGTTGAGCAGCGCGACCGCTGCCTACGCAGCGCGCACCGATCTGGTTCTTGCCATACCGCTCGAACCCCCGCATCTGGACCCGACGGCGGGCGCTGCCGCTGCAATCGACGAAGTTCTCTACGCCAATGTGTTCGAGGGCCTGACCCGCATCGGCCCGAATGGCGAGGTGCTGCCGGATCTGGCTGAAAGCTGGACCATTTCCGACGATGGCAAGATCTACACTTTTAAGCTGCACACCGGCGTCAAATTTCATGACGGCACGGATTTCAACGCAGATGACGTGAAATTCTCGCTTGACCGGGCGCGTGCGGAAAACTCGGTCAATGCACAAAAGGGCCTTTTCGCGGATATCGACACCGTTGATGTCATCGATCCGGCAACCGTGAAGGTGACATTGAAAAACCCGCAAGGCTCTTTCCTCTACAATATGGGCTGGGGCGATGCGGTGATGGTGGCGCCGGAATCGGCGGACACAAACAAGGAAAAGCCGATTGGCACCGGCCCGTTCAAATTCGAAAGCTGGGCCAAGGGCTCCGCGATCAGACTGGTGAAGTCAGAAAATTATTGGGGCGATCCGGTTTTCCTCGACAAGGCCGAGTTCCGCATCGTACCCGATGCCGCCGCCGCAGTTCCAGCGTTGCTGTCAGGCGATGTGCAGGCATTTCCCTTCTTCCAGCCGGACGGTGTTGCACAGATCGAAGGCGACCCACGCTTCAAGATCGTGGTCGGCTCGACCGAGGGCGAAACGCTTTTATCCATCAACAACAAGAAGCCGCCGTTCGACCAGTTGAAGGTAAGGCAGGCAATATCCTACGCGCTTGACCGCAAGGCGATCATCGACGGCGCATCAGCTGGATTTGGCACGCCGATCGGCTCTCACCAGTCCCCGGCCAGCAAGGCATATGTGGACCTGACAGGCGTCTACCCGCACGATGTGGCAAAAGCCAAGGAACTCCTTAAGGAAGCGGGCTTCGCAGACGGCTTCAAGGCAACGTTGAAACTGCCGCCACCTTCCTACGCCCGGCTGGGTGGTGAAATCATTGCCTCGCAATTGCGCGAAATCGGCATCAACCTCGAAATCATTCCGGTGGAATGGGCGCAATGGCTGGATCAGGTCTTCACCAAGAAGGATTACGACCTGACCATTGTCTCCCACACCGAGCCAAACGACATCAATATCTATGCGCGCAAGGATTATTACTTCAATTACGACAACCCCGCCTTCGACAAGGTAATCGCGGAACTGAACGTTACGGCCGACGAACCCAGGCGCAACGAATTGCTCGGGCAGGCACAAAAAATCCTGACGGATGACGCAGTGGTCGGCTTTTTGTACGAGCTGCCAAAGGTAGGCGTATGGGACGCCAAGCTGGAGGGGCTTTGGAAAAATGCGCCGATCCAGGCCAACGATCTGACCAAGGTGAAGTGGACAGACTGAACTGCAAAACGGGTCTGCCAACGTGAATAGGCTGGGATACCCACTCTGGCCTGCTTGGCGCAGGGAGTGCGGTTGATGGCTGTCATGTTGGGGGCATCCGCCGGATGATTGCCTATCTCCTCAAGCGCCTGACCATTGCAGCCGCCACACTGGTTCTGGCGTCGCTGGTGGTTTTCGCGGTGCTGGAAATTATCCCCGGCGATCCCGCACGCTTGATGCTGGGCATGAACGCAAGCGCAATGCAAGTTGAGCAACTGCGTGATCAGATGGGCCTGAATGCCCCGCTGATCCTGCGCTATCTCGATTGGGCGGGCGGGCTTCTATCCCTGGATTTCGGGCGTTCCTATACCTATTCCGTACCGGTCATTGATCTTGTTGGCGAACGCCTCGCCGTGTCGCTGCCGCTGGCATTGATCGCGTTGGCGCTATCCACCGCCATTGCCATTCCAGTCGGGCTCTACGCGGCAAGCAGGCGCGGGCGCAGCGGCGATGCCATTTCGATGGGTGCCGCACAATTGGGCGTCGCAGTTCCCAATTTCTGGTTCGCCCTACTGCTGATTTATCTTTTCGCCGTCTGGCTGCGCTGGGTTCCCGCAGGTGGATTTCCCGGCTGGAATGGCGGCGCATTATCTGCGCTGAAAGCACTCATGCTGCCAGCCATCGCGCTCGCATTGCCGCAAGCGGCAATTCTTGCCCGCGTAACGCGCTCAGCATTGATAGAAGTTTTGAACGAAGACTATATCCGAACCGCGCGCGCCAAGGGGATGCCATATCGCGCCGTGTTGTGGCGTCATGCATTGCGCAACGCGATGATCCCCGTCGTCACCATCATGGGATTGCAGTTCGCATTCCTGCTTGCCGGCACGATCATTATCGAAAACGTGTTTTATCTGCCGGGGCTTGGCAGGCTATTGTTCCAGGCGATCACCCAGCGCGACCTGATCGTGGTCGAAAGCGTTGTCATGCTGCTGGTCGCAACCGTGATTACCGTCAACCTTCTCGTTGATCTGACCTATGCCATTGTCGATCCACGCCTGAGGCACAGGCAATGACCGTGCAAAGCACAACGCCAGATGAAGGCTTCGCGAAGCTGGCGGCCAAAGCATTGCGCAATCGCTCATTTCTGACCGGTCTTCTCATCACGCTGATTGTCGCCCTCGTGGCACTCGTTTCGTTCATGTGGACGCCATATGACGTGACGAAATTGATTATACCCGACAGGACGCAAGCCCCCTCCTTGATCCACTGGTTCGGGACCGATCATTTCGGCCGCGATATCCTGTCGATGATCATGGTCGGTGCGCGCAACTCCATTGCGGTCGCTCTCATTGCGGTCGGCATTGGCATGGGCATCGGTGTTCCGCTCGGGCTGTTCGCGGCCGCTCGTGGCGGCCTTCTCGACGAAGCCTTGATGCGGCTGAACGATCTCGTTTTCGCATTCCCCGCTCTGCTTTCTGCGATCATGATTACCGCGATTTTCGGCCCCGGCGCGGTCAATGCAATCATCGCCATCGGCATTTTCAACATACCGGTATTCGCCCGTGTCGCCCGCGCCAGTGCGTTGTCGATCTGGCCACGCGAATACATTCTTGCAGCGCGCGCCTCAGGCAAAGGCAAGGGCCAGATTACCGCTGAACACATCCTGCCAAACATTGCCAACCAGCTTTTGGTGCAAGGCACGATACAGTTCGCACTTGGCATTCTGGCCGAGGCGGGCTTGTCCTATCTGGGACTGGGTGCGCAACCGCCCATGCCAAGTTGGGGCCGCATGCTCTTCGAGGCCCAGACGCGCATGACGATAGCCCCGTGGATGGCAATATTTCCCGGCATGGCGATCGTCATCACCGTCCTCGGGCTCAATCTTCTTGGAGACGGCATTGCCGATATCCTTGATCCGAAATCGAGGCGGCGGCGATGAGCCTTCTCGAGATCGAAAACCTCTCGCTGACAATCGGTGAAGCCTCGATCCTCAATGGCGTCGAAATTGACGTAAAGCAGGGCGAAGTTACGGCTCTGGTGGGCGAGATCCGGCTCGGGAAAATCGATCACCGCGCTCGCCGTGATGCAATTGCTTCCCTATGCAGCGCGTGCCACAGGGCGCATCACCTTCGACGGTATAGACATACTTTCAGCCACCGAAGACCAGATGTGTGCGCTACGCGGTGACGATATCGGCATGGTTTTTCAAGAGCCGATGACGGCGCTCAATCCCGTCAAGACAATCGGAGAGCAGGTCGCCGAAGGCATTCGCTGGCACACAAGAGCCAGCCGCGCGCAAGCCGAAGAGCGTGCCATTGCCATCCTTGATCGTGTTGGCCTCCCCGCGCTGGATTTTCCGCTGTCGCGTTATCCCCACGAATTGTCCGGCGGGCAACGCCAGCGCGTCGTTATCGCAATCGCCTGCGCGCTAAAGCCGAAACTGCTGATCGCCGACGAACCGACCACCGCGCTCGACGTCGTGCTGCAAGCCCAGGTCCTCGATCTTTTGCGCGAACTGGCCGCCGAAGAAAATATGGGCCTTCTGTTGATCTCCCATGACCTTGCCGTCGTCGCCGAAATGGCGGAGCGCATCACTATTTTACGGCAGGGCGAAGTCACGGAATCCGGCAACACCGCCCAGGTTTTGTCCAACCAGACACATCCCTATACGCGCCAACTCGCCCAGGCTTCCATGCATGTGCCGGCGCGTGCCAGGTTTACCAACGTGGCGACGACCGCCCCCTTGCTTGAGACGAGAGGCATCACGCGCGATTATCAGGGACGGCGCACCACGTTTTTCCGCCGCGCCGCACCGACCCGTGCAGTCGACGATATATCCATGAAAATAGCCCCCGGTGGCTCTGTCGCATTGGTCGGCCGCTCTGGTTGCGGCAAGTCCACACTGGCGCGCATGGTCCTTGCGCTCGACAAACCGACTTCAGGGGAAATTCGATTTCGCGGCGACCTGATAACCGGCCGGAATGAGGCGGCGTTAAAGCCGCTTCGCCGCAACATGCAGGTCGTTTTTCAAGACCCTTACGGCTCGTTTGATCCACGCAAGAACGTTGAATGGCTGATATCCGAACCGCTCCATGTACTTGAAGAAAAGCCCACGCGCACAGAGCGCCGAGAAATGGTGACACATGCACTTCACGAGGTCGGCCTCGCATCTGCCGATATCGACAAATACCCGCATGAGTTTTCCGGTGGCCAGCGTCAACGCCTGTCGATTGCGCGCGCCATCATCACCCGGCCGAAACTGGTGATAGCCGACGAGCCGGTTTCGGCGCTCGACGTATCAATCCGCGCCCAGATCCTTGACCTGTTTGCCGAATTGAACGGCAAACTCGGCATTGCCTACCTGTTCATCACCCACGACCTGACGGTCGCCCGCGCGATAACCGATGAAGTGTTGGTCATGCATGAAGGCAGGATTGTCGAGCGCGGCAAAACGGATGAAGTGCTCAACCATCCGCAGTCCGCTCCTGCACAAGCACTTGTCGCGGCAGCACCGGATTTGCAACGCGCTATCGCACGGAAGCTGCACAAACAGGCGTAGGCAAATCTGCGGTTGTTTAATCTTGCCCCTTCACGACATCAAGCGCATTGATATCAAGAAGATCGAGGGTACGCCGCAGCAGTTTCACCTCGCTCGCCGCCAGATGTTGATCGGCCTTGGCAATGTCAGCCATGTGGCGCGCAAGTTGTCTGCGTCGCTCGATATCGAGATCGCGAAACAGCGCGATCGCCTGCGAACCGCTGGTTTCGTAGCCAATTTCGTTCAGATATTCCACGACGCTATCGATACTGGCATCTGCGATCCCGAATACCTCGCGACAGATGCGCCGAAAAGCATCCATCTCGCTTTCACTGACGGTGCCGTCGGCAAGGATCATCCGAAACAGCATCAACAACTCAGCCGAAAGCACCGGGTCGTCGGCCACTTTGCGCACTCCCGGATCGCCATCGAAGATCGAACGTATCCGCTCAAGCATAGCTACGGCCATGAACAGTCCCCCTATGAAAACACCACGCGCATAGTTAGCGTGGAAATGGCATTGCGCAATCGCCATTACCGTGATCGAACACGCAATGTGTCTTCCCTGCCTCACCTGAATATGTGCTGCACCCGATGTTCGATCTTGCCTTCCAGACCGTCGCAATCCTCGTTTTCGCAGCCTTCGCAGCCGGGTTCGTCGATTCCATCGCAGGCGGCGGCGGGCTAATCACTGTACCCGCCCTGCTTCTGGCGGGGTTCTCTCCGGTTGAAGCACTTGGCACCAACAAATTGCAGGGCCTGTTCGGCTCAGGCTCGGCAACCCTTGCCTATGCAACGAAGGGCCATGTCAGCCCACGCCGCCAATTGCCGTCCGCCTTGCTGGCTTTCTTCGGCGCAGCCATTGGCGCACTCGCCGCAACGATCGTGCCGGGCGATATATTGAGCGCCGCCCTGCCGATCGTACTCATCGCCATCGCACTGTTTTTTGCATTCAAGCCCAACATGAACGACCTCGACGGCGCAAGGCGGCTATCACCGCTCATATTCGGCTGTACATTTGTCCCAATCATTGGCTTCTATGACGGATTATTTGGACCCGGCGCTGGTTCCTTCTACATGCTCGGCTTTGTGGCACTCGCCGGCTTTGGAGTGTTAAAGGCCACTGCCCACACCAAACTTCTCAATTTCGCATCGAGATCTCGGCGGCTTCGCCATCTTTGCCATGGTCGGAGCCATAGCCTGGAAAATCGGCATCATCATGGGCATTGCGCAATTTCTGGGCGCGCGGCTGGGCGCCTCCCTCGCCATCCGCAACGGCGCAAAACTGATAAAACCGCTACTGGTCATTGTGTGCCTGGCGCTGGCCGCAAAGCTGCTGGCCGATCCCGCCAACCCCTTGCGCGCGGCAATGGGCTGGTGACTTTCGACCACAATTTCAACGCGCCATAGCGAAAATCGCATCGCAATCGAGATGCGTTTCAAGCTCGACGGCGATTTGATCCAGCGCCTTCTCTACTTCGGCACGGTAGTCGATGCCGGCACTGACAACGCCGAGACTATTCAAAAACTTCCCCCTGAACGCATCAGCGCCGAACAGCCCATGAAGATAAGTGCCAAACACTTTGCCATCGGCTGATGTCGCACCGTCTTGAACACCATTGATGACAACGGCGGGATTTTGGCAGTCACCACCTGTTGTCCGACCAAGATGAATTTCATAACCCTCCAGTGGCAGATCGAAATGGGTGGAACGCGCCGAAACATTGCGCACGGTCTTTTCAGGTTCCATCACCGTCTCGACATCGAGCAGGCCAAGCCCTTCGACCTCTGCGGCGGAGCCTTCAATGCCAGAGGGATCGCGCACCACATTCCCCAGCATCTGAAACCCGCCGCAAATGCCGACAATATGGCCGCCGCGGCGTCGGTGCGCTGCAAGATCGCGATCCCATCCATTTTCGCGCAATTTAAGCAGGTCGCCGATGGTCGACTTCGATCCGGGGATGATGACCAGACCGGCATCTTGGGGAAGCCGCGTTCCCGGCGGAACGAACACGACCTCGACCTGCGGTTCGGCTTTGAGGGGATCAAGGTCGTCGAAATTGGCAATCCGCGAAAGCATCGGTACAGCTATTTTCAGCGCCCGTTTTTCTCCCGACGCCAAACGCTCGAGAACGACGGAATCTTCCGACGGCAAGCGTGAAGCGGCATTCAACCAAGGCACGATGCCAAAACAACGCCAATTTGTGAACCGGTCAATCGCCGTAATCCCATCCTCAAACAGCGACACATCGCCCCTGAATTTGTTGATGATATAACCGCCGATCATATGCCGGTCTTCATCCGGCAAGATCAGATGCGTCCCCGCGACCGCCGCGATAACGCCACCACGATCAATGTCACCGACGAGAATGACGGGAACATCGGCGCGTGTCGCAAAGCCCATATTGGCGATGTCGCGGTCGCGCAGATTGATCTCCGCAGGCGATCCGGCACCCTCGACAATGACAATATCGGCGTCCTCGCCGACCTTTGCCCACGAATCCAGAACCGCGTCGAGAAGCTTGCCCTTCAACACCTGATAATCGCGCGCCTTGGCCTCACCGAAAACCTTGCCCTGAACGACGACCTGCGCACCGATATCGGTCTGCGGTTTCAAAAGTACCGGGTTCATGTGGACAGATGGCGCAACACCGCAGGCAATGGCCTGCAACCATTGGGCGCGGCCGATTTCTCCGCCATCAATTTCGCCCGGAATATCGGCGACGGCAGCATTGTTCGACATATTTTGCGGCTTGAAGGGACGAACTTCGAGCCCACGTCGCCTGGCAACGCGGCACAGGCCCGCGACAAGCACCGTCTTGCCGACATCGGACCCCGTCCCCTGAAGCATGATTGCCTTGGCCATATGTCAGATCTCCTGCCCGCCAGCAGTTGCGGCAATGGTTGAGCGCTGCGCCAATGGTCCGCCACGCCACATATAAAGCGCAAGCAATGACGCCTCACCGGTTCGCATTGCATGGCTGACATTGGGCGCGTGATGCACCACCTCTCCGCCCGATCTTTTGCGAAAAGCCTCGTCACCCATGCGCCATTCCGTGCCACTGGTGAGCGGAATGTAGATCTCCTCGGCGATATGATGGTGATCGGGATAGACCACTTCCGGCCCCAGCATGAGAAACCCTGCCGCGACCCTGTCATTGCAAAAATGACCGCGTGTGCCGAAAAGCTCCATCCAGCCATATTTTTCAAGGAAATTCTGGCCGAAGTCCTCAACCTTGTAGGTCTGTCCCCAATTCAGGAATTCAGCGTGGCGCGCAAGCAAGGCCACAAGGTCGCGCTCGGACGGTGAAGCCATGCCCACAAGACGTCCCAGATAAGAAAGGCAGGGCAGCGCATGCGCCTCCAACTGTCGGGCTGGCATCGTCCAGTCGACCTCGGCAAGAAAGCGCTCTGTCGGTCCTCCACTCCCACACCGGAGACATAGGAGCGAAATGAGCCAAGAAGTTCATTGAAATTTGCAGTCACCTTCACCCTCGAACATGTATTTTTGCACAACCGCTGCGCTTAAGGTCGGGTTGCGTGGCCGCATCATTGGTCTAGATTGGCGGGCGCGCATAGCTAAAAACGACAGGGCGTAGATAACAGGCCCGGTAAGATAGGGAGCATGCCATGAGCGGCGCTGCAACTGGATCAAGCGGTCAGTTTGAACTCAATGAGGATCAGCGCGCCATACAGGAAATGGCAGAAGCCTTCGCCAATGATCGCGTTGCGCCCAACGCCCTGGAATGGGACCGCGACAGGCATTTTCCCGCAGATATTATCCGCGATACCGGACCGCTTGGCCTTGGCGGCATTTATGTGCGCGATGATGTCGGCGGCTCGGGGCTTGGCAGGCTCGATGCCGTGCTGGTGTTTGAGGCGCTCGCACGCGCCTGCCCCGGCTTTTCTTCCTTTATCTCGATTCACAATATGGCGACATGGATGATCGACCGCTTCGGTAGCGAAGAACAACGCCAGCGATTCGTCCCAAAGCTCACATCAATGGAATGGCTGGGAAGCTATTGCCTGACCGAACCGGGGTCTGGTTCGGATGCCGCAGCATTAAAGACGAAAGCGGTAAAAAGCGGTGGCGATTACGTGCTGAACGGTGCCAAGCAGTTCATTTCAGGTGCTGGCGACAGCGATGTCTATGTCGTCATGGTGCGCACCGGCGAGGATGGACCGAAAGGCATTTCGACCATCGTCGTCCCAAAAGACGCGCCCGGCCTCTCTTTCGGATCACTGGAAAGCAAGATGGGCTGGCACATGCAATCAACCCGGCAGGTGGCCTTTGAAGATTGCAAAGTGCCCGCCGAGAACATGCTATCGGGCGAAGGCGCGGGATTTGGCATTGCCATGGCGGGATTGGATGGCGGAAGGCTCAACATCGCCGCCTGCTCGCTGGGCGGCGCGCAATCGGCGCTCGACAAGGCTCTAGGCTACACGGCGCAGCGAAAGGCTTTCGGCAAGCAGATCAACCAGTTTCAGGCGCTTCAGTTCCGCTTGGCCGATATGGAGACGGAGCTTCAAGCCTCGCGCATCTTCCTTTACGCGGCAGCCTCGAAACTCGACGCCAAGACCCATGACGCTTCGAAATGGTCGGCAATGGCCAAGCGTTTCGTCACGGATAACGGATTTGCCATTGCCAATGATGCCCTGCAACTGCTCGGCGGCTATGGCTATCTGCACGATTACGGCATCGAAAAGCTGGTGCGCGATCTTCGCGTTCATCAGATTCTCGAAGGCACCAACGAGATTATGCGCGTCATCATCGCACGTCACATGATAGGCCGCTGAACAATGGGAGAACTTTAATGACGACAATCGCCTTCATCGGCCTGGGAAACATGGGCAATCCCATGGCGGCCAACCTCGTCAAGGCAGGCCACGCAGTACAGGGTTTCGACCTGATGCCGGAAAACCTGACGGTCGCACGCGACCACGGCGTTACCGTAATGGCCAACGCTGTTTCAGCCGTGAAGGATGCCGACATCGTCATCACCATGTTGCCTGCCGGCAAGCACGTCCTGTCGGTCTATGAGGATATTGCGTCGAAGGCCAAGCAAGGTGCCTTGTTCATCGATTCGTCCACTATCGACGTGGATTCGGCCCGCAAAGCTCATAACGTGGCCAAAAAGCATGGCCTGCTGTCAATTGACGCGCCAGTTTCGGGCGGCACCGGAGGCGCAAGTGCAGGCACGCTGACCTTCATGGCCGGAGGCTCCACGGATGCGTTCGCCAAAGCCGAACCGATCTTGAAAGCGATGGCGGGCCGTATCGTTCATTGCGGCGAAGATGGCGCTGGCCAGGCGGCAAAAATCTGCAACAACATGATCCTCGGCATTTCGATGATTGGCGTCGCTGAAGCCTTTGTATTGGCCGAAAAACTCGGGCTGTCGCATCAAGCCCTTTTCGACGTCGCTTCGACTTCCTCGGGCCAATGCTGGTCGTTGACCACCTATTGCCCGGTCCCCGGCCCCGTTTCGACCTCACCGGCCAATAACGGTTATAAGCCGGGATTTGCCGCCGAATTGATGCTGAAAGATCTGAAACTCAGCCAGCAGGCGGCCCAGAATGCTGGCGCGGTTACGCCGCTGGGTGCTGAGGCCGCCCAACTCTATGCGCTTTTCAATTCGCAGGGTGGCACCGGAACGGATTTCTCCGGGATCATCAATTTTTTGCGCGGTAAAGCCGAGTAAAGCCCGCTCATTTTATGTTTCTCGGAACTTTAATGCCAAAAATGCCAATATTTAGGTTTGCTTAAGTTCTCGATAACCATGCGGTAACGATGTGCCTGTAGAACTGCTCTCGAGGCGGACATATCGCATCCGCCCGGAGCTTCGGATCAGGTTTTGCGTACCGAAGCCCGTATATTTTGTAGGTTTCGCATGTAGTCGAGTAGCGAAACTCCAAGCGTATCTGGCAATGCCGCGTTCCATTCAGGGGCGCGGTTTTTGCGTTGCGACGCGTTTCATACCGTCGTCATTGATAAACGCATCCGCTTCATCGATACATAAGAAAACGCCCGCAACTGCTTGCGAGCGTGTCTGAATTTCCTGTTATTGGCTAGGTGCTTTAAATCTTGCGCAAGTCGGCTTCAGTAAGATCGAGCGCCTTGAGAATACGCTCGCAGGCCATGTCTATCGTTGCACGCGTCCAGATCAGGGGCGGCGAAAGAATCATCGTGTCGCCCGTCGCACGCAGCATCAATCCTTGCGCAATGGCGTGATCGCGTATTCGCACGGCCGCACTTCCTGCCGGCGAAAAGCGTTCCTTGGTCGCCTTGTCCTTGACGATCTCGATCGCTCCCATCAAGCCGATGGAGCGCGTTTCACCGACCAGCCCATGCCTGGCGATACGCTCCTGCAACGCCTTGGCGAAATAAGGGCCGGTATCGGTTCTCACCCGGTCGATCAGACCTTCCTTCTCGATAATATCGAGATTTGCGAGCGCAACCGCGCAAGCCACCGGATGCCCCGCATAGGTGTAGCCGTGGAAGAATTCGCCACCCTTTTCGACCAGCGTTTCGGCAATGCGGTCGCCGACGAGCAATGCCGATAATGGCTGATAGCCGGACGTCAGCGCTTTTGCGGTGGTGATGGTATCCGGTTGAATGCCGTAAGTCTGGGCGGCGAACCATTCGCCTGTGCGGCCATAGCCGGTGATAACCTCGTCGAGCATCAAGAGCACATCATGTTTGCGGCAGATGCGCTCAACTTCCGGCCAGTAGCTTGATGGTGGAATCTTGACGCCGCCAGCCCCCATAACCGGCTCGCCAATGAAAGCCGCGACATTTTCCGCACCGGCTTCAAGAATGGCATCCTCGACCGCCTTGGCCGCGCGCAAGCCGAAATCATGATCGCTTTCGCCGGGCATCGCCAGTTCATAGGCATAAGGCATCATGACATGGACGATGTTGGGCACCGCACCGCCAAGTTGCTGGTGCATTCCTTCCATCCCCCCAAGGGAAGTGCCAGCCACAGTTGAGCCGTGATAGGCATTCTTGCGTGAGATAATGCGGTTCTTTTCCGGTTTGCCTTCAAGCGCCCAGAAATGGCGCACGAGCCTGAGCGCCGTATCGTTGGCTTCCGAACCCGACGAGCCGAACATCACCTGGTTGACGGAGCGCGGCGCAAGCTCAGCCAGCTTTTTCGCCAGCAGCACGGGTGTTGGCGTCGCGCATTTGAAGAAGGTATTATAATAGGGCAATTCCTTCATCTGCG
This sequence comes from Mesorhizobium sp. G2-6-1, assembly GCF_055809095.1. Taxonomy (NCBI): domain Bacteria; kingdom Pseudomonadati; phylum Pseudomonadota; class Alphaproteobacteria; order Hyphomicrobiales; family Phyllobacteriaceae; genus Mesorhizobium; species Mesorhizobium sp. G2-6-1. Next base: position 3,166,804 of record NZ_CM147896.1, on the reverse strand, counting down.
TATAGGCAGCTTCCGCCAGTTCATTGCGGCCATAGCCGATATTGACGCACCACAGCCCTGCCATCCCGTCGAGAATTTCAGAGCCATCGGAATCATAGATGTAAGGACCGTCGGCGCGCGTGATGATACGCGAGCCCGACTCACGCAGTTCCTTGTGGTCGGTGAACGGATGCAGATGATGGCGAGCGTCGATTTGCTGAAGTTGTTTCAGCGAATAGTTTTGATAGGTCATTTGGTTGGCCTTTCCTCTTCAGATCAATCCGGCAAAATGGCCGGGCCGGGTCTTCAGAGATCGGCGGGCGGCGAATAGCCGATACGCGCACACAACCGCAAAAGCTCGGCATGACGCGTGCGCGGCGACGGGGTCACAGCGGTCGAAAGCAGGCGAAGATAAGCCTTTGTAACGCACATATATGCAATGTAGCTGACTGGAGGTGCATCGCACAAGCACCCCTATCCTAGTGTTGACCTCTGGCGTATCCGAAGCGTTGAGAAAATCAGCAATGTTGCACACAAGATACCCAGCATCAGCGGCAGACCCTGCACTCCGATGACTTGCATGACGCTGCCCGCGACAGGTGGGCCGATGATCCCGCCGAGCCCCCACATCAACCCGAAAGCGGCATTGCCCGCCACCAGCATCGCACCGGTAAAACGGTTGCCAAGCTCGATCAACGCCATTGTGTAGATGGTGTAGGAAACCGCCCCAATCACGAACAACAGTGGCCAGATCAGAAAATCGGAAATGGCCAGAGGGATGAACGCGACACAAATCAAGGTCAGCAACGCACAGTACATCATGACCTTGCGTGCGCTGAGCTTCTCGGCAAGGAGGCCGAGCGGAATTTGCAAGGCGATATTTCCAGCAATCATCACCGTCAACAGGGCCGACATGGTGCGCTCACCAATGCCGTAGTGCAGGCCATAGACCGGCATCAACGACAACATGTTCTGCTCGAATGCCGCCGCGACCGCCACCGCCAACAGCAATGCGGGTGCCAATGTGAAAAACGATGCAATTGGTGCGTGACTTTCGCCGTTCATCATTTCCGGAAGTTTTTTACCGACTGCAACCAGACATGCAGCACAGGCCAGAAAGGCACAGATGGCGATTGCAAATGGCAACCATCCTTGCGAGCCGGTCAATGTCAGGCTTAGCGGTCCAGCCGCAAACCCCGCTCCGATAATGGCAGTATAAATACCCATGATGCGCCCGCGTTTGGCGGGCGGTGCAAGCGAAATCATCCAGACCTCGCTCAATACATATAGCGGATCAATGACAACCCCGATGAGAAACCTGAGCACAAACCAGGCAAACGCGTTTTGCAGCATGCCGATCAACAAGAACAAAAAGGCCGCAAGAATGGCGCAAGTGACAGCAAGCCGACGCGCTCCGACCTTTTTGGTCAACATGGGAACGAACGGTGCTGACACGATCAGGCCAACAGGCGTCATTGCTGCCGACAGGCCGATCAAGGCGGGCGACATGCCCTGCCTTTGCATGAGGAAGGTGAAAAGCGGATAGCTGAGCCCTTGCGCAATGGCAAAGACCGAAACCGTCGCGATTACCCCGGCAATTGGCACCCAAGGGACATTTCCCGATCCCGAATCCATCCGGCTTGCGACAGTCATGCAGTCTCCTTGTGATGCCGACGACTCGGCTCTCGCCCATATATCTTCAGTGCTGCAAACGGCGAAAGACGCCAGCGCGCTCAGGTTGGAAGACCAGAGGACGCGGTGAACGCCAATGTCGTTTTGCTTGCCCTAATGGTCGCCACCTCCGCTTTACCGCAACGGCCACCGGTTCATTATAAGTGGGTACTGAAGCATTTTATGAGGATTGCCATGACTGCCGCGCTGCACCCTGCCAAACCGGCACTCGCGTCCGACCGCGCACGACGTGGCGGCCGCGCAGGTAAACGCACAGGAGCAACCACCACATTCGAGCAACAGCCGTTTCGCCAGTTGAAAAACGGGCTTGTGCCGACAAATCTGGTTTCCGATGATGAACTTGAAACGATCCACCTCGCCTCGCTGCGCGTTCTAAAGGAAATAGGCGTCGACGTTTTGCACGATGAAGCCCGGCGCATCATGAAGGCTCATGGCGCCGACGTCCGCGAGGGATCAGATCGGGTTCGTTTCGATAGCGACATGATCCTCGAACTTATTTCCCACTGCCCGCAAGAGTTTACCCTTCATGCGCGCAACCCCGAGCACAATGTCCGTTTTGGTGGAAACAATCTGGTAATGGCAATGGTTGCCTCGGCGCCCAATTGCTCTGACCTGGACCGGGGACGCCGCCCTGGAAATCAGGCCGACTTCCGCAATTTTCTGCGGCTGACGCAGATGCACAATATCCTTCATGTCACCGGCGGCTACCCGGTGGAGCCGATCGACATTCATCCTTCAATGCGTCACCTTGAATGCATCCGCGATCTGGCGCTTCTGACCGACAAGGCCTTTCACATCTATTCGCTGGGCAAGGAGCGCAATGTTGACGGCATTGAACTTGCCCGCATCGCGCGTGGCATCAGCGCCGAGCAACTCCTCGAAGAGCCATCCGTATTTACCATCATCAACACCAACTCGCCGCTGAAACTCGACGTGCCGATGATGGAAGGCATCATCCAGATGTCGTCCAAGGGTCAGGCTGTGATCGTGACGCCATTCACGCTATCGGGCGCAATGGCACCTGTGACGATTGCTGGCGCACTGGTTCAGCAAAATGCGGAAGCGCTGGCCGGCATCTCATTTGCCCAGATGGTGAAAAAAGGCGCGCCTGTCGGCTATGGCGGCTTTACCTCGAATGTCGACATGAAATCCGGTGCGCCAGCTTTCGGCACGCCGGAATATATGAAGGCGCAACTGGTCGGTGGCCAACTCGCACGGCGCTACAAGATTCCATATCGCACATCCAACACCTGCGCGGCCAATGCAGTCGATGCGCAAGCCGCCTATGAGAGCGTGTTTTCGCTGTGGGGTGCGGTGCAAGGCGGCGGCAATCTGATGATGCACGCGGCAGGCTGGCTTGAAGGCGGACTACGCTGTTCCTACGAAAAAGCCATTCTCGACATCGACCTCTTGCAGATGATTGCCGAGTTCCTTACCCCCTCGATCTTTCCGAAGATGCGCTTGGTTTCGACGCTATCGAATCAGTCGGGCCGGGCGGCCACTTTTTCGGAACGCAGCACACGCAGGACCGCTACAAGACCGCATTCTATAATCCGGTCATTTCCGATTGGCGCAATTTCGAGTCATGGGCGGAGGCTGGATCGCCAACCGCAATGGACAAGGCAAACCGCGTCTGGAAAGAGCGACTCGCAAGTTACGAAGAACCCTATATCGATCCGGCAATCCGCGAAGAAATCAACGCTTTCGTCGAAAAGCGGCGAGCCGAAGGCGGTGCGCCGACCGATTTCTAGCAACCCGCACTGCGACCAAGGCAACCACGTCTGGTCCCATCGCGAAGCCACGTATTCCTTGATTCACTTTCAATACATCTGGACCCATCTACATGAAATCTCATGCAAAAGCAGTTGTCATAGGCGGCGGTGTCGTCGGTTGCTCGGTTCTCTACCATCTGGCCAAGGCGGGCTGGACCGATATTATGCTGATCGAGCGTTCGGAACTGACCTCCGGTTCGTCCTGGCACGCGGCAGGCGGTTTCCACACGCTGAATGGCGACCCAAACGTCGCCAAGCTACAAGCCTATACGGTGCAACTCTACAAGGAGATCGAGGAGCTTTCCGGCCAGTCGTGCTCGCTGCATCTGACCGGCGGTGTGATGATGGCCGACACACCGGAGCGTATGGACTTCCTGCGCCTTGCCCACGCCAAGGGCCGCTATCTTGGCATGGATACCGAACTCATCACGCCATCCGAAGCAAAAGCGATGTTCCCGCTGATGGACGAGAAGAATTTCGTCGGCGCCATGTGGGACCCGGTCGAAGGCCATCTTGACCCTTCCGGCACCACCATCGCTTACTCCAAGGCCGCAAAGAAACTCGGCGCTGAAATCGTCCTGCGCAATCGTGTCACCGAATTGACGCAAGAGGCGGATGGCACCTGGAATGTTGTCACCGAACAAGGCACCGTCAAAGCCGAGCATGTGGTGAATTGCGGAGGCCTGTGGGCTCGTGAGGTTGGCCGAATGGTTGGCGTTGAGCTGCCGCTGCTTGCCATGGAACACATGTATCTGTTGACCGAACCGATGCCCGAGGTCGAGGCATTCAACAAGGAAACCGGCCGCGAAATGGTTGGCGTGCTAGATTTCAAGGGCGAAATCTACACCCGCCAGGAGCGCAATGGCGTTCTCCTCGGCACCTATGAAAAAGCCTGCAAGCCATGGTCACCGGTCAATACGCCGTGGGATTTCGGCCACGAACTGCTGCAACCCGATCTGGATCGCATCGCGCCTTCGCTGGAAATCGGCTTCAAGCATTTTCCCGGCATCGAGAAGGCCGGCATCAAGCAGGTGATCAACGGCCCCTTCACCTTCGCGCCAGACGGCAATCCGCTGGTCGGGCCAGTGCAAGGCCTCACAAATTTCTGGTGCGCGTGCGCCGTTATGGCCGGTTTTAGCCAGGGCGGCGGCGTCGGCCTGGCACTGGCAAACTGGATGGTGAACGGCGATCCGGGCTTCGATGTCTGGGGCATGGACGTCGCCCGATGGGGCGAATGGGCAAGCCTGCGCTACACCAACGCCAAGGTGCGTGAAAACTATTCGCGCCGCTTCTCGATCCGCTACCCCAATGAAGAATTGCCTGCTGCGCGTCCAGCGCAGACCACGCCGCTTTACGACACCATGATCGCAAACAACGCTGTGATGGGCGATAGCTGGGGTCTGGAAACCCCGCTCTGGTTTGCCCCGAAAGGCACGGAAGCAAAAGACATTGTGTCCTTCCACCGCTCAAACGACTTTGAACATATCGGCAATGAAGTGCGCGCCACGCGCGAACGCGTTGGCGTGACCGAGATCGCCAATTTCGCCAAATACGAAGTGTCGGGCCAAGGTGCGGAAGATTTCCTCAACCGCCTGATGACAAACCGTATGCCCAAGGTCGGGCGCATCATATTGACGCCGATGCTGAACGAATTTGGCAAGATGATCGGCGACTTCACCATCGCCAAGGCGGGCAATGAGCGCTTCATAATCTGGGGCTCCTCAGCCGCAGCCAAATACCACATGCGCTGGTTTGAAACACATCTGCCCAAAGATGGAAGTGTTCACATCCATCGCTTCGACCAGACGCTTGTCGGCCTCTCCATAGCCGGGCCGAAAAGCCAGGCCTTGCTGCAAAAGCTGGTTGATACCGACATTTCCTCCGGGCAATTCCGCTTCATGGATTTCCGTGAAATGGCTGTCGGCGGCGCACCCTGCATCGTCAACCGCATCACCTACACCGGCGACCTTGGCTATGAAATCTGGATGGCCCCTGCCTATCAACGGCTGGTCTATGCGGCCATCAAGAATGCGGGCGAAGAATTCGGCATTGTCGATTTCGGCATGCGCGCGCTGCTTTCGATGCGGCTGGAAAAGAACTTCCCGACCTGGTTTCGCGAACTCAGGCCCATTTATGGCCCATTTGAGGGTGCGATGGAGCGCTTCATCAAGATGGAGAAAAACGACTTCATCGGGCGCGATGCAGCCGCAAAGGAACAGGCCGAAGGCCCGGCACTGCGACGCGTGTCCTTTGTCGTCGACGCCCTTGATGCAGATGTCATGGGCGACGAACCGATTTGGGCAAAGGTCTCCACCAATTACGGTTCCGTTGAAAAGCCGCACGGTTACGGCGCGCCCCGCTTCGATGGCGCGGGCAAGGAAGTGCGTGGCTCCACGGCGGCAGAAGGCGCATCAGCAGTACGCGGTATCGTCGATGGCGACTGGCGCGTCGTCGGTTGGGTCACATCAGGTGGCTTTGCGCACTATGTCCAGAAATCAATGGCGCAAGGCTACCTGCCAACGGAACTTTCCACCAATTCGGACAGCGGCATGTTCGAGATCGAAATTCTCGGCAAGCGCCGCCCTGCCCGCATCAACATCGATCCGCTGTTCGATCCAAGCGGTGGAAAAATGCGGGCCTGATTTTTCGTGATGGATACACCCTCGGCAAACGGTAATTTCGGACGGCATCGAAAAATCATGCCATTCGACCCTGGCGTGACGCCCGACGCCAGTGAAGCGTTGCGCCAAGCCTCGCGTGAGAAGGCGGCAGCACTCAACCAGCATGTGCTGGGCTACGGTGCGATTGCAGAAGCGGAATGGGCGACTGCCGGTATCGCAGCCCCGGATTTGCCTGCCATGCGAAAATACCGGCTTGAGCGTATCCGGGCTGAATTGAAACGGCGCGGATATGCCGGGGCGTTGCTCTACGATCCGGTCAATATCCGCTACGCCACCGATACCACCAATATGCAGCTCTGGGTCGCGCACAATCCAACGCGGCATTGTTTCGTCGCAACTGATGGCCCCGTGGTTCTGTTCGATTATTTCTCCTGCGAGCACCTTTCCGACCATTCGGGTGTCGTTGACGAAGTGCGCCAGGCCGTATCGTGGATGTATCTCTATGGCGGCGAACTGGCGCAGATGAAGGCCCGCCGATGGGCAGGCGGCATCGCTGATCTCGTTCGCGAACATGGCGGCGGCAACAGACGAATAGCTGTCGATCACATAAATCCTGAAGGTGTGGACGAACTTGCCCGACTGGGCATCGAGATCGGCAATGGCGAAGCGGTGATGGAAAACGCCCGCCTGATCAAATCAGCCGATGAGATTTTGGCGATGCGCCGTGCCATTGTCGCTTGCGAGGCTGCAATGAGTGAGATGGAGCAGGCGTTAAAACCGGGCATCTCAGAAAATGAACTGTGGGCCGAACTACACCGCGGCAACATTGCACGCGCAGGCGAGTGGATAGAAACACGGCTGCTGTCTTCGGGACCGCGGACAAATCCGTGGTTTCAGGAATGTTCGTCACGCATCATCGAAGCGGGTGATATGGTTGCCTTCGATACGGACCTTATCGGCCCCTACGGGTTTTGTGCAGATCTGTCGCGGACATGGTTGTGCGGCGACGAACCGGCATCAAGCGAGCAACGCGACCTGTTTCGCATTGCTGCCGATCAGATTGCCTACAACACGGAACTGATGAAGCCCGGTATCACGTTTCGTGAACTCGTTGAGCAATCTGCTGTTCCACCACCTGATTGTTTCCCAACCCGCTACGGCGTCCTCTATCATGGCGTGGGGCTTGCCGATGAATATCCGACCCTGCCCCATGCGAGTGACTGGACCGAGGATACCCCGGACGGCACAGTCGAGCCGGGAATGGTCATGTGCGTGGAAAGCTATATCGGGCGTTTGGGCGGCCACGAGGGCGTCAAGATCGAGGAGCAAATCCTCATCACCGAAACAGGCAATGAGAAGCTCTCGACATACCCTCTCGATGACAGGCTTATGGCTGGCTGAAAATGCTCATGGCTGCGTCGCCAGCACTTCGCCCATTGCTGCGATCGTGTCAGTGGACGTCGTTGCTGCGGTAATGAAGGGCAGTCCCTTGCGCCAGGCTGTCCAGCCTATCACAGCAAGATTGTGGGCCGTCGGCTCATAACGCTGCGCCAGCGCCCAGCTTTTGCAGTCAATCGCCGCAACATCGGCCTTATCTGTAGCCACCATCACCACAGATGCGCGGTGCCCGCCGCTTTCGACCCGTTCGCAAAAGACAGAGAGATCCTTGCCCATCAGTTCGAGATCGCGCGTTAGCGCAATAATCCCCGACATTGAATCAGAGCTATTGTAGGCAAGACGCTTGCCGCAAAAAGTCTCGACCGGGAGGACGGCATTACCATTTGCCGGGGCAGGAACGCTGTCTTTGTCACGCCGCATAATGATGGCGCTCGAATAGTTGATGCCGTCCCCGCCTTCGAAATCATCGTAGTTCGGTTGCCCCACGACCTGAACATGGTTCGACAGGCCAAGTCCCATCGGCCCCCAGCAGGTTTGCCCAAACAGCAATGAAGGATGGCGCCATAGGGTGTGATAGTCGAGTTCATCAGGTGGCAATGTTGCTGGATCGGGCGCGATCACAACCCCGCTGCATCGCGGATGCCACCGGGAACCGGTGACATATCGGCATTGCACCGAACGAGATGCTCGGGCGCGTCGATGTGCTTTTGGCGAAACCCGTCGCGCAACCGCGCCCATTGCGCATCATTGTCAGCGCGAACTTCGGGCCAGTCATACATCTGCAAAGCGGCAAGGAATGCACTCATGCGGAAATCTGGTCCGGCTTTGCAAAATAGCAAGACGGCATCGAAAATATAACGGAGGAAATGCTCAAGACGGCGCGCCTATTCTTTTGGCGGCTCTGCCGGCACTGTTGCGGTGCCCAGACCATGAAGGCTGCGCGTACGCATGCGCGGTGCGAAAGCCCTGCCCTGTTCGGGCGCCCGGCGCAGGACTGGATGGACCACGGGTTCCTTGGCTTTGAAGGCATAGGCTTTCAATAACGCCCAATAGTTCGGATAGATATACCCATTATTGGCGGCCAGCCATTCTTCGCGACGGGCGCGAAACAGCGCCGGCAAACGATACCAAGCGGTTGCCGGTTGCTTGTGATGAACGAAATGCAGGTTGTTGTTCAAGAACAGGAAAGAAAGCGCGGATCGCTCGACAATCAATGTCCGGCCTTCGGGTAGTTCCGACCACTGGTGCTCGGCAAAAGTGCGAATTGAAATCAGCGAGTGACCTAGCCACACCGGCACCAGAATATACAGCCAGAGTGGGATGCCGAATCCGAACTGGATGATGGGCGCGACCACGGCAACGCTGGCTGCATGCAACAGCCATGCTTTGCGAATGACCTTATCGCCTGCAAGCATCTGTTTCACGTCGGCGATGATGAAGCCGGTTGTGGCCAATAACGGCCCAAGTACAAAACGCCCGATCATCGTGTTGTTGACTTTGAGCAGAAATTTCATGAACGCGGGCATGCCTTCATGGCGCCATAGGGCCTGATAGCAACTTTCCGGGTCATCGAAAGGATCTGTCAGCCGTTCGTCGGCGTGATGGCGCAAATGCAGTGTCTTGAAACGACGAAATGGCCAGATCAGCCCGATCGACAGAAACACGAAAGCTTCGTTGACGAGCCCGTTGCGTGTCGGGTGACCATGAAGCACCTCATGAAGAATTGAGGAATGCAGCGCAACAGTAAACACCAGAATTGCCAGCGCCAACATGGGATAGACATCCCATACCCAAAGGCCCGCAACAAGCCACACCCCGTAGCAGAACAGGGTCAGCCACACGGTTGGCCACTCGATTGAAGAAAAAGTCCTGTCCGGTTACTCTTGCCTGCCGTTTTACCCTGAATTTCCATGCGATACGTTGTTGCCCCTGTACTGAAACCGCCCTTGGTTCCTGCCAGCATTGTGTCAGGAGCGATTCAACACGGCAACGCGACAATGCGCATAAAATGTTGCGATTGCGCATATAAATTATCAAGTGTTATACTTAGTAAACATTAGTTTGGATTAATTTGCGCATAACGCGGGAAAAAATGCGAATCAGCGGAATTTTCTCCTCAACAACGGTTCGGTGACGAAATGGACAAGCGCGACCTCTCAATTGTCTTTCGTGAACGATTGAAATTGCTCCTGACAAGGTCTGATCTAAATCAGTCAGCATTCGCAACCGCGGCCGGTATTGACCGCTCAGCACTTTCACAATTGCTGTCAGGGGCGTCGACACGCTTGCCGCGCGCCGAAACGCTTCTCAACATCGCCGCCGAATTCAAGGTGTCGCTCGATTGGCTGCTTGGCCTGAGCCACGACGAGGGTGTAACCGGCGAGATCAGGGAAAGCCTGGAGATAGAGGAGGCATCGGATGGGTTTGACCGCACGCTTCTTGCCAAATGGCACGCCGAAGCCATCGGCACCAAGATAAGATATGTGCCGGCCGGCATACCCGATCTGCTGCGCACCAAAGCACTGGTCGACTACGAGGCGGGCCTTGCCAACAGGAACAAGCAGGCTCAGGCAATAGAAACCCAGTACCGTATTGAATACAACCGGCGGCCCGAAACGGACATGGAAGTCTGCATGCCGCGCCATACGCTGGAAATATTCGCGCATGGAATGGGTGTCTGGGGTGGATTTCCCAGGAAATGCGCCGGGAACAACTGCTGCATATGGCAGCCTTGCTGGACGATCTCTACCCGACCTTCCGCTTGTTCTTCTATGATGGCCGCGCACGCTATTCCATCCCCTACACCATCTTCGGACCATATCGCGCGGCGATCTATGTCGGCGACATGTACCTCGTGATGAATGCGACACAGCCCATTCGCACCCTGACCAGCCATTTCGACAATCTGATCCGGGCCGCCGAAATAAACGCGCACGAAGCTGCTGGTTTCGTTCACCGCCTGGCAGATGTGGAATTTTGAGATTCAGCCATGCCTTCGTGCATTGACGTGACATAAAGATTTCTTTATATCCTTATTTCAAATAGGCTATTGAAAACGGAACCTCTGATGACCAACCCGATTGACGCATTGCTTGCTGAAAAGGGCGTGCTTCTGGCTGATGGCGCCACCGGCACCAATCTCTTCGCCATGGGCCTTGAGGCTGGCGAGGCGCCAGAGCTTTTGAATGAGACCGCGTCTGACACGATTACCAGCCTGCATCAGAACTTTGTCGATGCGGGTGCCGACATCATCCTGACCAATTCCTTTGGCGGCACACGCCACCGGCTGAAGCTTCATCACGCACAAGATCGCGTCCATGAACTGAACAAACGCGCGGCCGAGCTCGCCCGCGCCGTTGCTGACAAGGCCGGACGAAGGGTAATTACCGCCGGTTCAGTCGGCCCGACCGGCGAACTTCTGGTGCCGCTCGGTGCGATGACCTATGACGAAGCAGTCGAAGCATTTGCCGAGCAGATCGAGGGTCTCAAGGCTGGCGGTGCGGAAGTTGCATGGATCGAAACCATGTCCGCCCCCGACGAAATCCGCGCGGCCGCCGAAGCGGCCATACGTGTGGGTCTACCCTACACCTATACCGGGTCTTTCGATACGGCTGGCCGCACCATGATGGGCTTGCTGCCGAAAGACATCCATGCCGTTTCCGACGGATTGGCCAAAGCGCCGCTTGGCGTTGGCGCGAACTGCGGCGTCGGCGCATCGGATATTCTGGCATCGCTGCTCGACATGACAGAGGCGCGTCCCGAAGCAACGGTAATCGTCAAGGGCAATTGCGGCATTCCCGAATTTCATGGAACGGAAATCCACTATTCCGGCACGCCTGAATTGATGGGCGATTACGTCCGTCTGGCAGTTGATGCCGGAGCAAAGATCATCGGTGGCTGTTGCGGCACGTCATTTGCCCATCTCGCCGCCATGCGCCAGGCACTCGATGCCCACAAAAAGACCACGCGTCCGACATTGGACAATATCGTTGAACGCATTGGCCCGTTGCGCAACAAAGCTGCAACACCAAACACGCCCGAGACATCGCAAGGTCGCCGCGAGCGCCGCCGCGCCCGAGCCTGAAAAACGAGGCCGGTTTGCTTTATTCGCTGTTTTCGGCGTAGCTCGACAACACGGAAGCCTGATCGGTACGCGCGCCACCATCGTCGGTTCGCAGCATCATCATCGCGTCGGATGACAGCGGGGCGGTGACCTGTTCCAGCATGATCCGAAATCGATCATTGTGCAGCGCCGATAACGCCGTTTGCCGTGCTATGTCGACATCACTTTTGATACGATTTGTATCCGCCGATCCCGTGCTTGGCTCACTCGCTTTGCTGCCCGCAGCTACTGATGCCCAGCCCGCATTGCCATCGATACGCATTCCAAAGCCCTCAACTGCGTGACAATCAAGATAACACGCTAAAGTTGCTTTCCAATGGCAGGAAACCAGACATTTTTATGGACTTCATAAAGCAAATGGCCGGCAAAAAATCGCCGACCATACAGTCCGTTTCTCCACCTTTCGGCACCCAGTCAAGCTAATCACAGGCTATTTCGCGCCCTTCAGTGCGGAAGCCAAACGCACGAGAGAAAGAAACTCGGAACGATAGCCAAACGGATCGGCCCCACGCGCATCGGAAGCAATTCCCATGATCTTGTCATAGCCGAAGCTCGACAAAGCATCTTCGTCTCGCAATTTCTGCCCGAAAGCGGCGACCGCGACGGAAAATTTCTGATCCGTTCCAGCGGCATCGAAAGATGAAACATCATTGGCTTGGGTAACCGGTGTCGTGATCAGTTTGGATGTATCTTCATTTGGCAATTTGTAGCGGATTTTCACGAAGGCATATTCGTCCGCATTTGCAACGCCGCCATTGTCCGTGCTGGCCTGCCCATAGCGCAAATCGTCGATCTGTTGCGCGGCACCCTTGGGTGTAATCTCATAGATCGCGGTAACCGAATGACCCGATCCGATATCCCCCGCATCAACGCGATCATTGTTGAAATCTTCGCGGTTGAGCGCCCGCGTTTCATAGCCGATCAGGCGATACTCCGCGACCTTTTGCGGATTGAACTCGACCTGGATTTTGACATCCTTGGCAATCGGAAACAGCGTCGAAGACGTATCTTCAACGAGAACTTTTTCGGCTTCCGCAAGCGTGTCGATATAGGTAGCCGTACCGTTGCCGTTCTGGGCTATGGTCTGCATCATCTGGTCGTTGAGATTACCGCGCCCAAAACCCAGAACCGAGAGAAAGACACCTGTCTTGCGCTTGTCTTCGATCAGCCCCTTCAGATCGTCATCATCACTTTGCCCGACGTTGAAATCCCCATCAGTGGCAAGCATGACCCGGTTGACGCCTTCTTTGACGAAGGACTGCTGCGCCAGTCGATAGGCCTCGCGAATGCCCGCCTCGCCGGCTGTCGAACCGCCGGGCTGCAACTGGTCGATCGCCGCAAGGATCTTGCTTTTTTCTGTCGCTTTCGTCGGCTCCAGAACCGTGCCGGCGTTACCCGCATAGGTCACGATGGAAACCGTATCCTCAGGTTGCAATTTGTTGACCAGAAGCCGGAAGGCCGATTGCAAAAGTGGCAACTTGTCTGGCGCATTCATCGAACCTGACACATCGATCAGGAATACCAGATTGGCCTTTGGCTGCTGCATTGGCTGAACATCATAACCCTTGATGGCAACATGCATCAGCTTGTGCTGCTGGTTCCACGGTGCGGGCATGACAGATACGCTTGTGTTGAACGGCGTTTGCCGATCAGTCGGCCCCTTCCAGTCATAGGGAAAATAGTTGATCATTTCCTCGACGCGCACGGTATCCGGTTGCGGCAACACGCCTTCCTTCAAGGAACGCCGCACCATTGAATAAGAGGCTGTATCGACATCTATCGAGAAGGTCGAAACAGGATTTTCAACCACGGAGCGAACGGGATTGGTTTTGAAATCCTCAACACGATCGCGGTTTTCTTGTCGCGGTGGATACGCGTCGGTTGGCGCAATTGAAGGCCGTACCTGCATCTTGAGGCCAGCCATAGGTGCAGTTTGCGACCGATTGGCCATCGCTTCAGCCAACGGAGCAGGTGCAGGCAAAGCCCCGCCAAACGCATCTTGCCGCATTTCACGGCTATTGCCAGCAGCTTCGGCCTTTGGCGAGGCCGGTGCCACTGTAGCGTTATCGTCGCGCTCACTATCGGCTTTCTTCAATTCCGCAGGCTTGACAGCTTTTTCACGCGCTGGCTTATCTGCCAGCGTTTCGCTGACCTTAGTCCCCTCCGTGATATGAAAGGGCGAATCCTGCAACAGATAGAGTGCAGTGTAGCCAGCGATTGGCAACGCCACGAGGCCAGCGATGGCAGGTGTTACGATCAGCTTTTTATCCATGATGTCTCTCCAGAGCTTATGTGCTCGTTCGGTGAGACGTGGCTTGGTCACTGATCCTTTGGTGGCTGGCGAAATATTTTGAGCACCGTCATAGGCGCTCATGGCTGCTTGCAAGGCGCGTGCCTTTGCCCGCGCGTCCGGTGCTGGAGCGGCGATATCTCGCAATCTTTTCAGTTCGTTGTCATCCACCATGGTCACACTTCCCCGGCTGAGCGCATCAGCACTTTCAACCGTTTTTTCGCTTCATGGATGTGCCAGGAAACGGTGGCTTCGGAGATAGCCATCGCTTCCGCCGCTGCTGCATGGTTCAGTCCTTCCCCATAAACCAGAAGCACCGCATCGCGCTGCTTGTCGGGCAATTTGCGAACAGCAAGCCATAAGTCTTCGCTCTGCTCATCCGCTTCGCTGGGCGCCGTGTCTTCTGTCAGCATCTGAACGCTATAGGCCGCAGTCCTGGCCGCTTCGCGCGTTGTCTTGCGTGCATGATCGCGGGCCGCGTTCAACGTGACAGCATAGAGCCATGTGGTGAACGCGCTGGCGCCCCGATAGGCGCGGATGGACTTGCCAAGCCTGACGCAGACATCCTGGGCGATATCTTCTGCATCCGCTTTTTCCCACACCAGCGCCACGCCACGCGATAGATAAAGTCGTAGTGCCTCTCGACCAAAGCGCCGAAAGCATCTGCGTCCCCATTTTTCGCACGCCCTATCAGATCGGAATCGGAAGCGTCGCTTTCATCCACCGTCATCGCCATCATTTGTCCGTTGGACGAAGCCTGTTTGGAAATCCTTGGGCTGAGGACACGTTTTTCTCAAAAGTACTGGAAGAATAGCCGTCGCAACATCTAGGGTCAGGACTCATTAATGTGATTGAAATGGCGGCTGAAACGGCAATGAGATGCAAGGAGAAGCGCGAAGAGCGGGGTCCACCCCGGTCGAGCGGTTCGACGACGCAGGTCGCAGCCGTTTCGCCGTCCGAAAGGATATGGCCAATTTGCCCGCCTACAGCGTCGCAAGCCCTCGAAAACCGGATGGTTTCCTGTGGGATTTCTACTTGTATCCGAACAAATTTGCTCATACCAGTCCAACCAGATTAATGGGTCCTGACCCTAGACAGCCTGTCCGGCTACCCAACCAGACGACCATGCCCATTGGAAATTATAGCCGCCAAGCCAACCGGTAACATCAACGACCTCGCCAATAAAATACAGACCCGGAACCGATTTGACCTGCATCGTCTTCTGGTCGAGCGCATCAGTGTCGACGCCACCAAGCGTTACCTCTGCCGTCCGGTAGCCTTCCGACCCAGCCGGTTTGATGCGCCAGTCATTGACCGCAATATCCACCATCTTTATCTGCGCATCCGATAAACCCGCAATATTCCATTCAAACCCGATATTTTCGGTGACCGTCTGAGCCAATCGCTTCGGCAAGTGCCTGCCGAGAACCGTCTGCAGTGCCTGCCGCCCATTCTCGCGCTTGGCATCGCGCAACAGATCCGCAACATTCTGACCCGGCAACATGGCTATGCGAATTTCATAGCCTTCGCGCCAAAACGAGGAAATCTGCAAGATCGATGGCCCGCTGATACCACGATGAGTAAACAGCATTGCCTCCGAAAACCGCGTTTTGCCACAAGCAATTTCAGCATCGACCGCGACACCGGCAAGTGGCGTCAATTTGGCAAGAGTTTGAGCCTCGAAAGTGAGCGGCACCAGCGCCGGCCTCGTCTCGACAACAGGCACATTGAACCGCGAGGCGATTTCATAGCCGAATCCAGAGGCCCCCATCTTGGGAATCGATTTGCCCCCGCAAGCCACCACCAGCGACTTGCAAGCCACCAATCGACCGGAGATGGTCAAATGAAAGCCCTCGGAATTCTTGTCGATATTGCCGACATTTGCCGACAAATGCAGATCGACGCCGGCATTTTGCATTTCGCTGACCAGCATGTCGATGATCTGGCGCGCTGAGCCGTCGCAAAACAATTGCCCCAGCGTCTTCTCGTGATAGGCAATGGCGTAGCGCTCAACAAGCGCGATGAAATCGCGTTGCGTGTAACGTTTCAGTGCCGAAATGCAAAAATGCGGATTTTGTGAGAGAAAATTCCTGGGGGCCGCATTGATATTCGTGAAATTGCAGCGTCCGCCGCCGGAGATGCGAATTTTTTCGCCGGGCGCGCCAGCATGATCGGCGATCAGCACCGAGCGGCCGCGTTTTCCCGCCTCAACCGCACACAACATACCTGCCGCACCGGCACCGATTACAACGATATCATAGGCTTGCATCAAGCGCCCCGATTTGGTTGGCCAACTCAATTGGGTGCTTCAGTAAACAACGTCGTCAACTGTTGCCAGTGCCACCGCCCACCGGCTTCGTCAAAAACACCGTATTCAGGCATGCGCCATCCATGCGCCATACCGGCATAATTTTCAATCCAGATCGCGCGCACACTTAATGGCCCACATGAGAAGCGCAACCGCTACCTTGCAAACGAAGCCATGTGAAAAGCCTGCATATCGGCCGGATAGCGATATTCGGTGCCAAAGGGCACGCATTGCGGTCAAGACAACCGGTGCTGCGGCATGGCTCGCCGCTCGTTCCACGCACATGAGAAAGGCAGGATTGATAAGCGAAGCCTGCGTTCGAATATGCGCCAACCGGACACGGTTTCAGGCAGGGTTTTCCGACACATGTATCGCAAAGATGAATCGTTTTATCATGAGCGGCGACGGTGATTTCATGGTCAAACAGCAGCGCACCGCGATAGGCATGCCACAAACCATATTGTGGATCCATAAGGATGCCGAGTGGTGACGGCTTCAAACCTTGCGCGCGCATGGCCCATTGCTGAAATGGCATGTAAGGCTTGTCATTTGGAGAAACCGCCCTCGCCCCAATTTGTGCTGCAACGGCGCCTATGATTTCACGCGACCATGCATCGAGCGGGTTGGCAAGCGTTGGCGCTTGCGTATCGCGCCAGCGTTGAAAATGCGACCATGCGCCAGCCCCCACCTGCCCGACAAGCAGGAGCGATCTGGCAGGCGTTTCAAAAAGACCGGGCGGGGCGGCATCGCCCACTTCGAAATTGAAACCACCGCGCACGACAAGACCGGACGTGGCAAGCCTAGCGTTCACCATTTCCAGAAGGTCGTCTTTCACCGCACCAGCACCGGGCAAAGATTGCGCAGACATCATCACTTCTTGACCGGATCGGAGAATGCGCTCCGCCAGACTTCCTTGTGAATAATGTCAGCCACTTTAGCCCGGCCTGTATCGGGCTCCTTTCAAGTGAAAGCGTCAGGCATGGACGCTTTCTTCTCGGCGATGAAGTCTTTGAGCCCGTCATCGGTGCCGGGATCGAGGAATGGCGCTTCGTAGCTTTCGAGCCAGTGCCTTGCCAGCAAATTGGCGCGTTGCGGAGCAGTCTTTTCACCCTCGGCCAGCCATTGTTCATAGGAATTGTTGTCGGCAATCGATGAACGGTAGAAGGCTGATTGGAAATTGGCTTGCGTATGGTCGCAACCAAGGTAGTGGCTGCCCGGCCCCACCTGACGAATGGCATCCATCGCCTGTCCGTTCTCCGAAAGATCGACACCTTCAGCGAGCTTCTGCTGCATGCCGAGCTGGTCGATATCCATCATGAACTTGTCGTAGCTGGATGCCAATCCGCCTTCGAGCCATCCTGCCGAATGCAACACGAAATTGGTGCCGGCAAGCAGCGTCGAGTTCAAGGTGTTGGCGCTCTCATAGGCCGCCTGCGCATCCTCGACCTTGGAGGCGCACAACGAACCGCCGGTACGAAACGGCAGGCCGACGCGGCGCGCAAGCTGTGCAGCACCATAAGAAACAAGCGACGGCTCAGGCGTACCAAACGTCGGAGCACCCGATTGCATCGAGATCGACGAGGCAAAAGTCCCGAACAGGACCGGCGCGCCGGGCCGAATCAACTGGGTGAAGGATGCTCCCGCCAGAACTTCGGCGAGAACCTGCGTCAGCGTACCGGCAACCGTCACCGGGCTCATCGCACCGGCAAGAATGAACGGCGTGACGATACATGCCTGATTGTGGCGCGCATAGACTTTCAGCGCGCCCAGCATGGTTTCGTCAAACACCATTGGCGAATTGGCGTTGATCAGGCTGGTCAGGACCGTATTGTTTTCAACGAAATCATCGCCAAACAGGATTTTGGCCATTGCAACCGTGTCTTCGGCGCGTTCCGGCGCAGTCACCGACCCCATGAACGGCTTGTCGGAATATTTGATGTGCGAATAGATCATGTCGAGATGGCGCTTGTTGACCGGCACATCGACGGGTTCGCACACCGTGCCACCGGAATGATGGATCGACGGCGCCATATAGGCGAGTTTCACGAAATTGCGGAAATCCTCGATCGTTGCATAACGCCGGTTGCCATCCAGATCGCGCACGAAGGGTGGCCCGTAAACCGGCGCGAACACCGTGGCGTTTCCGCCGATTTGCACTGAACGCTCGGGGTTGCGCGCATGCTGCGTATAAACAGAAGGTGCGTTTTTCAGTAGCGACCGGCACAATCCCTTGGGAAAATGCACCCGCTCGCCCCTGACATCGGCACCAGCTTCTTTCCACAATTGCAGGGCTTCGGCATCATCGCGGAACACAATGCCCGTTTCTTCGAGAACAATGTCCGTATTGTTCTCGATCAGCGCCAGCCCTTCTTCGTCCAGCACTTCATAGACTTTGATCTTGCGCTTTATATAGGTGAGCTGTGTGCCGGGCCCGCCACCGGATCGCGCCGCACGCCGGGCGGCAGCCCCCACTCGCACCACGCCCGCGTCTTGCCTTCGACGCTTCCTGATCGACTGCCGCGTTTTCGCTCATTTCTGTCTTCCTTGAAAACTTTTTGACCGCCCATGCGGTCGTCTGTGCAGGATCGTAGCCATACACCTTATTTGAAACGGCCAGTCAGCGCCAACACCTGTCGCAAAATCGACAAGAAATCCAATAGATTTGCAGTCGCTTTCCTTTTGCAGGAAGTCGCAAATCAGCTATGGCAATACCTACCGAAAGCGATAGGTATTGCGTGAGGTTTTTCATGCGCGTCGAAAAGGTCGCGCGACAGCATGGGTTGGAGAAAACATGGCCGACGACGAGATCATTCTTTCCGAACTTTCCGACGACGAACTTGTGCAGCAGATGCACGACGATCTTTATGATGGTCTGAAAGAGGAAATTGAGGAGGGAACCAATATCCTTCTCGAACGCGGCTGGGTGCCATACAAGGTTCTGACCGAGGCTCTGGTCGAGGGCATGCGTATTGTCGGCGAGGATTTCCGCGACGGCATTCTGTTCGTGCCGGAAGTCTTGTTGTCAGCCAACGCGATGAAGGCAGGCATGTTCATCCTGCGCCCTCTCCTTGCCGCAACCGGTGCGCCAAAGCAGGGCAAGATGGTCATTGGCACCGTCAAGGGTGACATTCACGACATTGGCAAAAACCTTGTCGGCATGATGATGGAAGGCGCTGGCTTCGATGTCATCGACCTTGGCATCAACAACGCCGTTGAGAAATATCTCGCGGCGATCGAAGAGCATGAGCCCGATATCATCGGCATGTCAGCGCTTTTGACGACCACAATGCCCTACATGAAGGTTGTCATCGACACGATGAAGGAAAAAGGCATCCGCGACGACTATGTCGTGCTGGTTGGCGGCGCACCGCTCAACGAGGAGTTCGGCAAAGCTGTTGGTGCAGACGCTTATTGCCGTGATGCCGCCGTTGCGGTCGAAACCGCAAAAGACTTCATGACCCGCAAGCACAATTTGCGTGCAAGCGCCTGACGAAAAGCTGACGCGTCAGTTTTCGACAGTATCTTCGACTGCATGCGCCGTCGATTTGACATCCTTGCCAACACCTCGAACGGTGTTGGCGCAAGCTGATAAAGCGAAAGCGCAAACGATAGCGGCTAAGAGTGCGGAGTTTGACAGCTTCATGGACGTTGCCTCTCGCTATTGTTAACTTCACCCCACACTAACGAAAGCCGGCTCGACAGGTTCCATGACACCGGTGCAAAAAGAAAGCTCACATCCAGGCAACAAGCTATTGGTCATCGCTTGCGGCATGATTGCGCGCGAAATTCTCGCTGTAAAAGAGCAATTGCACCTCGAACATCTCGAACTTACCTGCCTTCCGGCCGAGTTTCACTTCTATCCTGATCGCATTGCGCCAGCGATGGACGCAGCCATTGTCGAAGCAAAGGCCAAAGGCTACGAGCATATTTTCGTCGGCTATGCCGATTGCGGCACCGGCGGCTTGCTCGACCGGGTTTGCGAGAAACACGGCGTCGAACGCATGGCCGGCCCGCATTGCTTCGCCTTCTATCAGGGCATGGGTGCCTATGCCAAAATCGCTGACGACGACATGATGTCGTTCTACATGACCGACTTTCTCTGCCGCCAGTTCGATGCTTTTTTCATGAAACCGCTTGGTCTCGACAAGCATCCTGAATTGATCGCAGACTATTTCGGCAATTACGAGAAACTGATTTACCTTGCCCAGACCAATGATCCGGAACTGGACAAAGTTGCTGAAAGTGCCGCGAAATTGCTCGGTCTGGTCTATGAGCGCCGCGCAACCGGCTATGGCGATCTCCCCGCAGGGCTTGCACAGGCAGCGACACCTGTCGTTTAGTTGCCCAAGTCAAGAACGGTGCGCCATGGCTCGCCCAGAGCGGGATGAGGAAAAGTGGATACCGGTTTTGCGCCCGCATCCCGCTCAAACTTATTGGAATCGATCACGTTCATGATTTTGGATCGATTCGACCCTAAATCATCGTGATCCAGAAAGAATTTCATGAAGCTTCGTTTGACTGTGGGCGCGGCGTTTGCATTTCTTTGTGAAATCTGACGCGAATCGCTTCTCAACATCATCGAGCCAAGACGTTGACCGCAGGAAAAGAAGCACCGAAAATCCTTATCATCACCGAAGGCGGCCCGCACATTTGGGCGCTGGTCAACGCTATCGCCAGGCAGTTGGGCCCGGTCAACGTCATTGTCGAAGAGCCTGAATCAAAACGAAAATTGTTGCTTGGCCGGGCAAGACGGCAAGGCTGGATTTCAGCTGGCGGGCAATTTGCGACCATGATTGCGGTACGGCTGGCAAAACGCTGGCGCACTGACCATATGGAACGGCTGATTTCATCGCAAAAACTTGAAACGTCTCCGAAAACCGATCAAACGATCATCCGGGTTCCATCCGCCAATGCTCCACAATGCCTCGCAGCCATCGAGAGCTACAAACCGTCCGTTATATTGCTGGCGGGTTGTCGACTGCTGAACCGCAAGACTTTGGCGGCAATTCAATGCCCGGTCCTCAACTACCATGCAGGCATCACCCCGAAATATCGGGGCATGAACGGCGGTTATTGGGCATTGGCGACAGGTGATGCGGAAAATTTCGGCACAACACTGCATTTGGTCGATGCCGGCATCGACACTGGCGGCATCCTGGCGCAAGCGCGTGGCAAGCCGGCTTCTGGTGACACCATTGCCAGCTATGCGCTAGTGCAGGTCGGCTTTTCGCGCGAAATCTGCATCAAGGCGCTCGAAAATGCCATGAGCGGGAAGCTTGAAACCATCGAAGTCGCCCCGCTGTCAAAACTATGGTTTCACCCCACCATCTGGTTCTATCTGTGGACCGGCCTGACGAAGCACGTCTGGTAATTTCACAATCTCGTCTGACACGTGGCAATAGGTAACTTCGCGCGTCGCATTTGAATGCGCGCGCGTCGTCTCATGAGAAGCAGCAAACCAAAGCATGCGGCAATGCTCGGTAACTCAAGGAGTGAAAATTCATGGCTGATCTGATCGTTGTTTTCTGGCGCGACATTCCCGCCCAGGTCATCGTGAAAAAAGGCAGGCAGAACGCCAAGCGCGAACTGCCGTTACGTTTCATCGAGGCAATAGACATGTGCGCCATGAGAAGTGGCGCACGCGGAAGCAATGATTACCTGGAAGACTGGCGCAAGGCAGACCCGGTGCCAGTCGGCGACGATCTTGAGGCTGAAGCCGACAAGGCGCTCGCCGCACTCGATGCTCAGTACGACAAAACCAAACTCGTTGCTCTCATAGATGCAGGCGGCAAGGAAAATGTCTGACACGCAACCTAAAGCGCCTGCAACCGGCCCGTCCGGCGTGACGCAAGCGACATTGGTCAAGAAGGCGGCCCCCAAGACGGACTACAAGCCGTCGGATGTTTCGCCCCAACGACGTGTCCAGCGCTCATTCGCCATCAGGCTATGGGCGGTACGCCATTCGCGCTTGCTTGAATGGTTTTACGCCAGGTTTGCCGATGTATTCCTCATGTTGCATCCGCTATGGCGGGGAATAGGCTATGGCCGCGTTGAAGCGCCGATAAAATTCATCGAAAAACGCGTGAAAGGCTTCATGTTCGACTGCCGCATGTGCGGTCAATGTGTCCTTTCTTCCACCGGCATGTCTTGCCCGATGAATTGCCCCAAGCAATTGCGTAATGGCCCCTGTGGTGGCGTGCGCGCCAATGGTCACTGTGAGGTCGAGCCCGATATGCCCTGCGTCTGGGTCAAGGCATGGGAAGGGTCGCGCAACATGGTCAATGGCGACACCATTCTGAACGTGCAAAAGCCGGTCGATCAGTCGCTGCGCGAGACTTCCGCCTGGCTGCGCGTTACCGCACAGGCGGCTTCGGAACGGCAAGCAGCCAAGGCCGGGGAACCCAAATGACACAACCACTTCCACCTGACCGCGACGAAAACCCGGCAGGCATCGATCTGCCGCTTGATCGCTTGCCCGGCCACAGCTCCAGAGGACGTTTGGAGAGAGTTCTTCGGCGCGGCGAATTCGCCGTGACAACCGAACTCAATCCGCCTGATAGTGCAGACCCCGAAGATGTATACAACCGGGCCAAGATTTTCGAAGGCTGGGTAGACGGCATCAATGCGGTCGATGCCTCAGGTGCCAATTGCCACATGTCCTCCGTTGGGATTTGCGCACTTTTGACCCGTATGGGTTATGTGCCGATCATGCAGATCGCCTGCCGCGACAAGAACCGCATAGCCATTCAAGGCGATGTCCTGGGTGGCGCCGCAATGGGCGTTGCCAATGTGCTATGCCTTACCGGCGACGGCGTTCAGGCTGGCGACCAACCCGGTGCCAAGCCGGTGTTTGACCTCGATTGCATGTCGCTTCTGGAAACCGTGCGCATCATGCGCGACAACGGCAAGTTTCTTTCCGGGCGCAAACTGACCACGCCACCCCAGCTTTTCCTGGGCGCTGCCATCAATCCGTTTGCACCGCCTTACGATTTCCGTCCCCATCGCCTCGGCAAGAAGATTGCTGCCGGAGCCCAATTCGTTCAAAGCCAGTACTGTTTCGATGTGGAGATGTTTCGCGAATATATGAAACAGGCCCGTGACCTTGGCTATACCGAAAAAGCCTTCGTCCTTTGCGGCGTCGGGCCTCTGGCATCTGCCAAGACCGCCAAATGGATTCGCTCGAATGTACCGGGCATCCACATTCCCGACGCAATCATCAAGCGTCTCGAAGGCGCCCAGGATCAGAAGAAGGAAGGCAAGCAGATCTGCATCGACATCATCAATGAAGTCAAGGAAATCGAAGGGGTTTCCGGCGTCCATGTGATGGCTTACCGGCAAGAAGAATATGTTGCGGAAATTGTTGATGAATCAGGCGTTCTGAAGGGGCGTCGCCCATGGCGTAAAGAAGCACGCTCGGATGATCGGCTCGTTGCTGAACGGCTTGATCAGATCCTGCATGAAGACATTACCGAAACTCAGACCGACATGGTCAAGGAAGCCTCGAATTGAGCATGTGTCGCAGACATTGGCTTGTACAAATAAAGATAACGATATAAAGAACTCTTTATATCAATACGGAGAGATTGCATGACCCGCACCATTGTTGCCTCGGCGACACGAGAGATCATTATCGGCTTCGATCAACCCTTTTGCGTGATCGGCGAACGCATCAACCCGACAGGGCGCAAGAAACTTGCCGCCGAAATGATGGAAGACAATTTTGAAACGGTGAAGAAAGATGCGCTCGCACAGGCCGCATGCGGCGCGACCATGCTTGATGTCAATGCGGGCGTGACTGCGGTCAACCCCAACGAGACCGAGCCCGCGCTTCTCGTCAAGACGCTGGAAATCGTGCAAAACCTCGTCGACCTGCCACTATCCATCGACAGTTCCGTTTCCGCCGCGATCGAAGCGGCCTTGCAAGTTGCAAAAGGCCGTCCGCTGGTCAATTCCGTTACCGGTGAAGAGGAAAAGCTCGAGGCAATCCTGCCGCTGATCAAGAAGTACAATGTACCGGTCGTTGCCATTTCCAACGATGAAACGGGTATCTCGATGGACCCTGACGTCCGCTTCGCTGTGGCCAAGAAGATTGTCGAGCGTTGCGCCGACTTCGGCATTCCCGCCCATGACGTCGTTGTCGATCCTCTGGTCATGCCCATTGGCGCGCTTGGAGATGCCGGTCGGCAGGTATTCGCATTGTTGCGCCGCCTGCGTGAAGAACTGAAGGTCAACACCACTTGCGGCCTGTCGAATATTTCCTTCGGCTTACCCCATCGGCATGGCATCAACGCCGGGTTTATTCCTATGGTCATTGGTGCGGGCATGACCTCGGCGATCATGAACCCTGTTCGTCCGCAGGAGATGGAGGCTGTTCGCGCCGCCAACGTGCTCAACGGCACCGACAAGGATTGCATGAACTGGATCAAGACCTACAAGGACTACAAGCCGGGAGAACCTGCAACTGCCGCGCCTGCCGCGGTCAACGGAGCCAGCGAAGGCAATTCCAGCGGCGGCCGCCGTCGCGGGGGGCGCGAAGCACGAGTGGGCCGTTGACATTCAAAGGTGACCAATCTCATATCGATCTCGAGTGCTGCAAAGCGGACGGGATCTAGGGCACGGCCAGCCCGAAAGTAATTGGAAAGCAGTACGCCATGAACTCGCCTGTTAACATCACCGATCCTCTCGTCCTTTTCATGCCATCGGGAAAGCGTGGGCGTTTTCCGGTTGGAACACCGGTTCTCGATGCAGCGCGCCAGCTTGGCGTCTATGTTGAAAGCGTGTGCGGCGGACGAGCGACATGCGGGCGTTGTCAGGTGGTTGTGCAAGAAGGCAATTTTGCCAAGCACAAGATCATTTCCTCCAACGATCACATTTCGCCGGTCGGCGCGAAAGAAAAACGTTATTCAGAAGTCCGCAGCCTGCCGGAAGGACGTCGCCTGTCCTGCTCGGCCACGGTCCAGGGCGATCTGGTTATCGACGTGCCACAAGACACTGTGGTCAACGCCCAGACCATCCGCAAAGCGGCAAGTGACCGCATTATCGAACGAAATCCTGCTGTGCAATTGTGCTATATCGAGGTCGATGAACCTGACATGCACAAACCATTGGGTGATCTTGATCGCCTGAAGGTGATGCTAGAAAAAGATTGGGGCTGGCAGGATCTACTCGTCTCGCAACATCTGTTGCCGCAGGTGCAAAGCACGCTGAGAAAAGGCAACTGGGCTGTAACCGCAGCAATCCACCGCGATCTGGAATCTTCGCGCCCAACGATCATTTCGCTATCCCCCGGCCTCAAGAATGAGGCTTACGGAATTGCCTGCGATATCGGCTCGACGACAATTGCCATGCATCTGGTTTCATTACTTTCTGGTCGCATCGTCGCAACAAGCGGAACATCGAACCCACAGATTCGTTTCGGCGAAGACCTGATGAGCCGCGTTTCCTACGTGATGATGAATCCCGACGGCCGCGAGGCGATGACCAAAGCCGTTCGTGAGGCCGTCAACGACCTCACCGAAAAAGTGTGTGCCGAGAGTGGTGTCGATAGCAACGACATTCTCGATGCCGTGTTCGTCTGCAATCCCATCATGCATCACCTGTTCCTCGGCATTGACCCGACAGAACTCGGGCAAGCCCCCTTCGCGCTTGCCGTCTCGGGTGCCGTCCACACATGGGCAGACGAAATCGGCCTGAATATCAACACCGGCGCGCGCGTCTACATGCTGCCCTGCATCGCAGGCCATGTCGGTGCCGATGCGGCAGGTGCAACACTGTCGGAAGGACCATATCGGCAAGATAGCATGATGTTGCTTGTCGATGTCGGCACCAACGCCGAGATCGTCTTGGGGAACCGGCAACGTGTCGTGGCCGCTTCATCACCGACCGGGCCAGCATTTGAAGGTGCGGAGATTTCCGGTGGCCAACGCGCCGCACCCGGCGCTATCGAGCGCGTCAGGATTGACCCTGAGACCTTTGAACCGAAATATCGCGTCATCGGCGCGGAGCAATGGTCAGACGAACCGGGTTTCGATGAGGCTGTAAAAGAGACTGGCGTTACCGGCATTTGCGGCTCTGCTATCATTGAAGTGGTCGCCGAAATGTATCTCAGCGGCATCATTTCCGAGGACGGCGTGATCGACGGGACGCTGGCGGCGAAAAGCCCACGCATCATTCCAAATGGCCGAACTTTCTCTTACCTGCTGCGCGAAGGCGAACCACGCATCACTGTTACGCAAAATGATGTTCGCGCCATCCAGCTTGCCAAGGCAGCACTTTATGCCGGCGTGAAATTGCTCATGGAAAAACAAGGCGTTGAGACTGTCGACACAATCCGCTTTGCCGGTGCCTTCGGCTCTTTCATCGACCCGAAATATGCAATGGTTCTGGGGTTGATCCCTGATTGCGATCTCGATGAAGTAAAAGCGATCGGCAATGCTGCGGGAACCGGCGCCCTGATGGCTCTGCTCAATCGCGGCCATCGTCGCGAGATCGAGTTGGAAGTTCACCGCATCGAGAAAATCGAAACCGCACTCGAGCCGCACTTCCAGCAGCTTTTCATCGACGCAATGGCGCTGCCCAACAAGGTGGACCCCTTCCCCAAACTATCGGCAGCCGTCAAATTGCCGCCCCGCATGGCAAATAGTGAGGAAGCTTTGGCAGGTGATATGGCACCACGCCGGCGTTCCCGCGAGGAACGTTCAGCACGCCGCAGCCGCAATTGATATTGCCGAAGCACCAGACGGATTGGCAAGGTGCTGACCTTACCGCTTGAATCTTTGCCTCGTAAATCAGGCTGCTGAAGGCGCGCCATGTCCTCGGCCCGGATTCCGCGTGGGCCGCTAAAACTTTCCGGTTTCCTTGAACACCTCGAAAGTTGTGCGGATATGGTCTGCAACAGCCTTGACCGGTGCACTGGCATCCGGTGGCACGACCATTGCCAGCACGTAATTTCCGATCGCTGGCATCCCGTCTTTCGGCCCAAGCTCAATCATATCGCAGTTCAGGAATGACTTCGGCAACGGCGCGACAGCCAGATCGGCTTGAATGGCGGCGCGCTGCCCGGCCGTATGGGAACTCATATAGGCAACGCGGTAATTGCGCCCTTCGCGCCCCAGCGCCTCAAGCGCACCGGCGCGCCATACACAGCCCTCCTCCCACATGGATACCGGCAACGGCTCGCGCAAATGCGCACAGCCCCCTTGGCGCCAGCCCACACGATTGGCTCGGTCAGAAGCGTTTCCGAGCCAATGGCACTGTTCTTGTATGAATTCGTCAACAGCGTGATATCGAGCGCACGATCATCCATACGGCGGCGCAGATTGACGCTCTGGTCAATCGTAACATCGACGGCAATGGACGGATGCGATTGGGCAAAACGCTTCAGCACATGTGGCAAAACACGCTCTCCATAATCATCCGGTGATCCGAGCCGAACCACACCGACAATGTCGGGGATGATAAACTTCGAAACTGCTTCACGGTTGATGGTGAGCATACGGCGCGCATAGCCGAGAAGCATCTCGCCATCCATGGTCAGAGCCACCGAGCGCGCATCGCGAATGAAAACCGAACGGCCAAGAATGTCTTCAAGCTTCTTGATCTGCATGGAAACCGCAGACGGCGTGCGGAACACCGCCGTCGATGCCGTCGTGAAACTGCCAGTTTCCGCAATCGCTACAAATGTCCGTAAAACGTCGAGATCAAGCAACGGCAGGGGATGGTTCAAGGGAGCGTTCATTCGGATCACCCTTCAATTTTTCTGACACAAAACATGATTTCATTTCGTTTGATTGAACATGAACATCCGTAGATAGTCAACTCCATCGAAGGAGTTTCAACGCGCAGCACAGCGCATTCG
This sequence comes from Mesorhizobium sp. G2-6-1, assembly GCF_055809095.1. Classification (NCBI taxonomy): domain Bacteria; kingdom Pseudomonadati; phylum Pseudomonadota; class Alphaproteobacteria; order Hyphomicrobiales; family Phyllobacteriaceae; genus Mesorhizobium; species Mesorhizobium sp. G2-6-1. The sequence goes on along the minus strand of NZ_CM147896.1, from coordinate 3,138,764 downwards.
TGACGAATTCGCAAACCACGCAACTTGTACTGAACTCCCGGGAAACCGGCCAAAATGGAAGGAGAATGAAATGTCCATCTTGACCTCCATCGGCCGCATTGCGGCAGATTTCAACAGCGCGCGCGCCCGTCATCGCACCGAGCGCGCCATACGTGCCCTGCCACTCGAGTTGCAAAAAGACATTGGCTGGCCTGAAGCGACAGGTACCAGAATCAAATCCAATTATGGCGCAGGATCTTGGGCAGGAACAAACTAGACATGGCAACGTCAGCGACGTTCCCGCTGCTCTTCAAAACGAGCAGCGGGTGACGCTTGGCAAACAACTGCCTCCGCGACCCATGCAAACGTCGCATGACGCATATGTATAAATCACATAGCGACGCGATGTCGTAATCAACCAATTGTAATTGCTAACCTTTCCAAGATTCCGAGTGTTTTGTTGTTTTCGACCGTGTCGCATTTCATATCATGCACTTCGTTTTTGTGATCTGATTTTAAAAATCTTGAGCGTATAGGGACAATTACAAAACGAGCGGCCCCACTCCACAACGCGAAGGCGATCGTCCTTGTGATTAAATGGAGATTGACATGAAATTTCTTACCCGACTTTTCCCTCGCCGTGAAACGAATCTGACAACCGCACTTGAGCGCCAGCGCCTGTCCGCGACCATGCCCGGCCAGACTGGTGCCGTGGTAGCTGCTCGGTTGGGCTTCATCGCCTGAACCGTCACAATTCGACGCCGCATCCGCAGCGATAATCATATGATATATCCAAGCCGCTTTGGGAAACCCAAGGCGGCTTTTGCTCGGTGCAACTCCTGACAAAGTGAAACCGCATCTCCGATCAGGGCTACTCGCGCGTCAAACGACAAAGTGTGTCGCGGTTGGCACGAACGCAGTCGCGTTCTATCGCCCGCCTGCTCCATACCGCTAATGTTCTTAAAAAATCCGACGCTAAATCAATCAGTTCGAAGCAAACTGTAGAGCCAGTTTCCGCGCCATCGAACATATGAATGGGAACCCCGTGATCCTCACAAGGGGCGGATCTTGGGCACAATATTGACGTTAGGGAAGATCAGCGGATCTTGTTGGAAAAAATTACCCTATTTCCGACAGCGCAGCCCATTGACAACAAAGGTTTTTCCTGATGACGCTATACTGATAGCGACGTTGAATATTCGTCGCAAATTCGGGAGGCGAATTTGGAAACTACCGGGCATCCGGTCAAGAGATCGTTTGTTTTCTTTCTTGTCCCGGATTTCACGATGATCGCATTCGCGACGGCGGTAGACCCCTTGAGGTCGGCCAATCGAATGCTCGGCTATGACGCCTATAAATGGCGTCTGACCAGCATAGATGGAAAACCGGTGCGCGCCTCCAACGGTGTCGAATGCACTGTAAACACCTCGCTTGAGGAAGAGCGCAAGAAGATGTCCGGCTCGGACCGGCCGTCAATGGCGATTGTCTGCAGCGGCATAAATATCGAAAAATACCATAACAAGTCGACATTTGCCTGGTTGCGCGAAGAGTACAATCGCGGCGTCGCGCTTGGCGGACTGTGCACCGGCGCACAGGTTCTGGCGGCTGCCGGTCTGTTGTCCAACAAGCGCTGCGCAATCCATTGGGAAAACCTGCCCGGATTTTCCGAATCATTCCCAAAGGTCAACGTCTTTGCCGACCTCTACGAGATCGACCAGAATATCTATACATGCGCGGGCGGCACGGCGGCGCTGGATATGATGCTCAAGCTGATCGGCGACGATTTCGACGAAAACCTTGTCAATCGCGTCTGCGAACAAGTTTTGACAGATCGCGTACGCAGCCCGACCGATCGCCAGCGCCTGCCATTGCGTGCGCGTCTTGGCGTACAAAATTCCAAGGTTCTGACCATCATCGAGTTGATGGAAGTCAACTTGTCAGAACCGTTGTCACTGATCGAGATCGCCGACCAGGTCGATCTTTCCCGCCGTCAGATCGAGCGTCTATTCCGCACCGAAATGGGCCGCTCCCTGCCCGGTACTATCTCGAAATCCGGCTTGATCGTGCCCGTCACCTGCTGATCCAGTCTTCAATGCCTGTCGTGGAAGTGGCAGTCGCCTGTGGCTTCGTTTCCGCCTCGCATTTTTCAAAATGCTACCGCGAACTCTATGCCAGATCACCGCAACAGGAACGCATCGACAGAAAACAGTGGTTGGCCGCGTAAGCAGAGCTGCGGGGAAACTGAAGACTGGTGTCCGGAGCACAACCAGGCGACCACAAACAGGCGACATCGCTCATCTGTTCATCCAGAAGCGATCACGCCACTTCTTTTCTCCTGCGAGGCAGTCGTTCTCCGGTTCAGCTTGCACAAGCAATATCTTCGGGCTGGTTGACTTCTCAGCCGCCCATAATGGCGATCCCACGCCCGCAAGCTCCAACACCAGCTTGCGGCGAACCGCATCGGGAAATTGTGCCCAATCATTGACCGGTATCATGAACGCACCCGGACCACCGACGACGCAATCGCTGTAATATTGATCGAGATCGGCAACATCATATGCCGTAATGATACCGCCATTCGTCATCAGCGGAAGACCGTTGATGGTGATGCCTTGCTTGACCAAACCGTCACGAACAAAATCGACCCGCGCGCCCTGATTGTTAGGCCCGTCTCCGGAAATGTCGATCACCCGCCTGATGCCTTCAAACGGACTCTCGTCAAACAGAGTTCCACCAAACTCAAGCGCTGATGAAATCGAAGTCCGCCGCGCGCTGTTGGGTGGGCGCGCCGACATAAGCGCAACCACATCCTCGGCGTCAGCCCTGTTTGAAATCACCGACCACGGCACGATGACTTGCTGTGCGCTGATACCTGCCCATTCGAAATAGACCACGGCAATTTTGCCATAAGCACCATCGGCGATGGCCTGAAGCACGCTCTCATGCGTGAGTGCTGCCGCGTAGCCTCTGCGCTGGATTTCCAGTTCAACGGGCGACATTGACAATGACACGTCAACCGCCAGGACCAGTTCGACATCGACCGCTTCAGCCGCAAGAGAAGGCTGCCTCGCGCCGAACAGTGCCACGAGCATTGCTGCCAGAAATACGATATGCCTTACGCCAAGCGATCCAGACATGATGCACAATACGCGAAAAATGCCGCCAGCAAAAGAAAAGCCCGCAGCAATTCCCCTTCCCTTATTGAAAGGTGGAATGCTGTCCGGCGCAAAATGACACGATCAGCTATTTGGCTGCCTATCGTGACAGTGCAATCATGCCGCGGTGGTCCCGGCCTCGCCGCTTTGCGTCATGAGACGGCGGCGTATAATGATAAACATCGTGAGATACTGGACAATGAATAGCCCAACCTTACTGCAAATCGCCCAGAGCGACATGAACGAGGCCCAGGCCAATGCGCCCAAGCTTAATGCCATGCCGATGTTGAGTACGGCAGTAACAAACATTAGCGCAGCCCAGATGTACCCGAAAACCATCGCGACATCGGGCACCGTTTCGCGCACCACGGGCGACAGATAGCGCATCATCCAACCGCGCCGCAGCATGACAATGCCGATCAGGACGTAGATTATGGTTGGCTTCAGCATGACCACGCGTGCATCACCGGTCAGCAGCGTCAACGCACCCGAGACGAGAACTAATATCAGGCCAACCCATTGCAGGGTTTCAACCGGGCGGCGGCGGACGATCTCCCATCCGATCTGGACAATGCCAAGCCCCATGCCTGCACCGACTGCGACCGATAAACTGCCGCCAAGACGCAGTACAACGAGAAATAAGACCGTAGCAGCGAGGTCGAAAAAGACGAGAGCAGCAGTGGAAAGAAAGTTTCTCATTTCAGTTCCCGGCAGTGCTTGCAGATGGTCTGCGGTCTATGATCTAGCTGTACGTCCTTGGCCAAGAAGGGTATTCTGCGGCAGTTGAGTGTGCACAATACCCTACGAAGATATTGGCCCTACGAAGATATTGTCAGCAAGAATTGCGCCTGCAAACGCCCGCGCGGCAAGCGGCTTCAGCATAGTTACCGCTTGGCTTTCACATTTCGGTCAATGGCTGGGCCGCGAAGCCGGGCCAAACCACTCACATTCTCACTATGCTCAATCAAAGTGATAGAGCGTCCTTTGTGCGTCCAATTAGGCGCACCGGCGACCTATGCATCCATACGCAGCGCATCGTTATCCGGATCGAACGGGCTTTCACCAATGACAGTTGCCTTGTGCAATTTGCCAAGGATCTTGATCTCCAGTTCCGTGCCAGCCTCTGCATGTTCAGGCTTGACCATCGCCAGCGCGAGGGATTTTCCGACACGGAAGCCATAACCGCCATGCGTTGCGCGACCAACCAGCGATCCATTCCGGTAAATCGCTTCGGACCCACGCGCGTCACAATCGGTTACGCCATGCACCTCCATCGTGACGAAGCTCCATTTCGGACCATTTTCGCGCAACGTCACAAGCGCATCGCGGCCGATGAAGTCGCCCTTGTTGGGATGAACAAAGCGGTCAAGACCGCTTTCCCAGGCCGAATATTCGATAGAGAGTTCACGCGAGATAAGACGATAGCTCTTTTCAATCGCCATGGCGGTCATGGCCCGGATGCCGAACAGCTTGATGTCAAACTCCGCACCCGCTTCCATCAAGGCATCGAACAAGGCATTTTGCTGTTCAATCGGGTGATGGAATTCCCAGCCGAGTTCACCGACGAAGTTGACGCGCAATGCATGTGTCGTCGTCGTGCCGACCGAGATTTCCTTGCCTGACAGCCACGGGAAATCCGCATTGGTCAAGCTTGCGCGCGTCAGCTTCTGCAATACTTTGCGACTGTTCGGGCCAGCCAGCACGAGAACACCATACATCTGGGTGACGGCCTGCAAAACCACCGAACCATCTGTCGGTGCCAGTTTGCGCAACACATCATGGTCATGCGCTTCCAATGCGCCGGCCGAAACAAGATAGAACCGCCCCGGCTTCCATTCGTAGACGGTGAATTCGCTCTTGACGCCGCCATTCTTCGTCAGGAGATGCGAAAGCGCGATGCGGCCCCGCTTCTTGGGGATACGATTGGCCAAAATGGAATCCAGCCACGCACGTGCACCCGGTCCGGAAACCTCCATCTTCGCGAACGGGGTCATATCCTGCAAGCCGACGCTGTTGGTGACGGCTTTCACCTCATTACCGACATACTCAAAATAATTGGAACGTCGGAATGACCATTTTTCGACAATTCGGCCATCTGCAAGCGGCTTTGCGTGATTTTTCTTGGTGATGACGTCAACACCGACGCCAATCTCCTCCTTGGGCACTTCATACCCGGCAGGGGCAAACCAGTTCGGCCGTTCCCATCCGTAAACGGACCCAAATACCGCCCCAAGTTCCTGCATACGGCCATAAACCGGCGCAACCTTCAACGGGCGGGCTGCCGAGCGTTCCTCGTCGGGATAATGCATGGTGAAGACGTCGGCATAAGATTCCTCGTTCTTCGCCTTCAAATAGCCTTCCGTCGCATAAGGCCCGAAACGCCGGGGATCAACGCCCATCATGTCGATGGTCGGTTCGCCATCGACGATCCATTCAGCCAATTGCCAACCGGCACCGCCGGCCGCCGTAATACCGAAGGAATGACCTTCATTGAGCCAGAAATTCTTGAGGCCAGGTGCGGGACCGACAATCGGGTTGCCATCCGGCGCGTATGGAATGGCACCATTGTAGACTTTCTTGATACCGACCTCGGCAAACGCCGGCACCCGCGCAATAGCCGTTTCAATATGCGGCTCCAGCCGTTCCAGATCCTCCTGGAACAGTTCATATTCCGAACCATCCGAGGGACCGTCAACATAGCAAACAGGTGCGCCTTTTTCATAAGGCCCGAGCAGCAAACCGCCATTTTCCTCGCGCATGTACCATGAAGAATCGCTTTCGCGCAGCACGCCCATTTCAGGCAATCCCTGCTTCCTGCGTTCGACAATCGCCGGATGCGGCTCCGTGACGATATATTGATGTTCAACCGGTATCACGGGCACATCAATGCCGACCATCGCACCGGTCTTACGGGCAAAGTTGCCCGTGCATGACACAACATGCTCGGTCACGATATCGCCCTTGTCGGTCTTGACCAGCCACTTGCCGTCATCGGTCTGTTCAATCGCGGTTACGACCGTGTTGCGGTGGATGGTTGCGCCAAGATCGCGCGCGCCCTTGGCGAGAGCCTGCGTAAGATCGGCCGGCTGGATGTATCCGTCATCGGGGTGCTGCATGGCGCCCAGAATGCCGTCCGTTTCGCACAGCGGCCAAATTTCCTTGAGCTGTTCCGGCGTCAGCATCTTTACCGGCACGCCAATTGTCTCGGCAATTCCGGCATAATACTCATATTCGTCCAGACGATCCTTGGTGCGGGCCAGCCTGATGTTGGAAACTTTGCTGAAACCGACATTCATGCCGGTTTCCTTTTGCAGTTCCTGATAGAACTGCACCGAGTATTTGTGGATTTGCCCGACCGAATAGCTGACGTTGAACAGCGGCAAAAGACCTGCGGCATGCCAGGTTGAGCCGGAGGTCAGTTCCTTGCGCTCAAGCAGCATCACATCCGACCAACCCTTTTTGGCCAGATGATAAAGCGTTGATACGCCGACGACGCCACCCCCGATGACGACTGCGCGTGCCTCAGATTTCATGATATCGCTCTCCGTTCCGGCGGGCATCAAACCCGTTCGATCGGCCGACAATATGCAGACGGTGAGGCTAACGCTACCGCCTGTTTGCGACACTCGAAGAATGCAGCGCGACCCGGATCAAAAACGTGCAAGTTTCAATCAGATTTATTCTCAGGCAAACGCCCAGACATCTTCGGCATAAAGGCCGACATGATAGCCTGCCGTTTTCAACTTCACGATGACCTGGCCGATTTCCTCAGCCGGCAACGCGCCAATTTCGATCTTGATAAGACCGGGTCGATAGCGGTCCAGATCGAGTTGATCGAACACCGCCCAGTCCGCACCCTCGCAATCAACAAGAAAAGCGTCGATCCAGGAAATTGCGTTGCGTTCCAACAATGTTGGCAGCGTCTCAGAGGCGACTTCGATATCCTTCAGATAAGGCGCGAACTTGGTGAAGTTCTCGTCTTCGGCACCCCATGCATTCTTGCCGGACATCAAATTGGTATCGGTCACGGACGAGCAGCCTATAAATTCGATGGGCAATGTTCCCGCTTCCAGCGCCTTGGCATCGAATGTATGGACCGTAATCGTTCCCTTCGACTTTGTTACCGCCACCGGTTCAATGACAAATCGTTCGCTGTCAGGATAATTGGCGCGCAACCGCTGCTGATTATAGGGAATCGGTTCGACGAGCATGGCACGGGCCCGCGGGATATGATGCAGCCACGGCGTCACGTCATCAAACAGCGCGCCATCACAGGCGCCGACATTCACCATCTGGAATGGCCGTCCGCCACCAAAGCGCGCCTTGAGCGCCGCCTTGGCCAGAAACTTTGTTCCTCGCAGCGACGGCCCGCGATCAAGCAGCCCACTGGGAAGGCCCAGAGACAGAGCTATGCGCGCTACATTGGAAAGCGAACTCATGGATTTCCTCCAGTAGCCTCAACAGCCGTTGGCGCTCGCTTGCCATTGCTCCCACCCGATGCCCAAAGCATCATGAAGGGGTCAGCCAGCAACAGGAACGGCGGTACTAAGTTGGGAAAATAGATGCGCGTATCGTGGATGGGAAACACCACGAACTTCGCCAACACCCCAAGCACCAACGCCGCAAACAAGACACCGGCGCGTCGATCAAGGCGAATTCCGGCACGGCCCGCTCCAAACCATCCGGCAAGTGCGAGCACCGAAACGCCAACCCATGTGTTCCAGCCAATCGCCCGAACCAGAGAGGCTGCAAACGCCTTGAGATAGGCGGTCACCGAAAACGGAGGAGAAAAGCCATCCATATTGTAGTGCTGTTCTATGCTGGAAAACCACAGATGCGGCCACCAGCCGGGATGTCCGGCCCATTTCGAGATCGCAAAATAGGCGATGAACGACGCAGCGAAACCAAGCAGGACGCCCCACGTCTTTTGCCGGAAGACGAGCACCAGAACAGCAAAAATCGCCAGAAAAACGATATTGTCCGGCCGCACCATGAAGGCGAGGAATAAAAGCAGCGCAGTCGCCACTTCGCGTCCACGGATATAGGCAAGAAGTCCGCCCATGAATACGGCCGCGCACAAGACATCAGGCGTTGAAGCGCGGGCCGCATCGCCAAAATCGGCCATGATGAGCACAGCGCCGATAATCGGAGCCAGAGCCAGCGCGCCATCAGCCCGCAGCCACATCAGCGTGATAGCGCCAAACGCCAAAACCGAAACGGCAGAGACAAGCCGCATCGCGTCGACCGGCGGCACGACTGCGCTCAAGGTCGACAGGATTTCGGCATACAGAAATTTGACCCGGTACATGCCGAGCAGCGAACTGAAATCGCTGGCGTTTTGCGCCATATGGCTGCGGAAGCCGCCGCCATCATCGGTCAACGCCCGATATTCGCCCTCCGATACACCCGCCTTGACCGCACCATAGGCATAGTCGTGCAAAGCTTGCGCATCGGGATAGTTGGCCTGCTCGGCAATGGCGAGGTAGGGAAGCATGTCCCAATTCGCGTCAGGCATGAACCACGCGCTCGCCGCAGTCAGCAGGATATAGAGCGCAAAAGCCAGCGCACCAATCGGCACGGCAAAACGTGCATATGTCCCCTCGCCCCACGCCAGACAAGCTCTGGTGAGCCGTGCTGTCAGGGGTCAGGAATTGGAGTGCGCTTCAGCATCACATAACCTCAGCGAACCTGACTTTTGACGAAGTCCTTCACGATCGCAATGATGCCGCGCCCCAACAATTTATCGAGCGCGTCGATAAAGCAATCGACATCACCACGCTGGCAAATCAGCGGCGGCTCCAGCCGGATCACGTTGCGATTATATTCGGTGAAGGCAACGAGAACGTCATGATCGCGCAACAGCAGCGCGCCGACAAAGCCTGAAAGCGAGCCTTTCAATTTCTCGTCAAGAACACTGACGATGGGGCGCAGAACCATCGGCAGGGTTTGTGAAAAATCATGAAACTCCAGCCCGACCATAAGGCCCTGACCGCGCACATCCTTGATGATTTTCGGGTATTTGTCTTTCAAAGCCTGCAATCGCTGAAGGAGATACGCGCCCGTATCGGCGGCGTTGTCGATCAGGCCCTCATCGTAAAGCACGTTGAGACCCTCGATGGCCGTGACACACGCTTCGCCCATGCCGCCAAATGTCGCCTGCGCATGGATCATGGCCGTTTTCGGCGTGCCATAAGCTTTCATGTAGACGTCGCGTCGCGCAATCATAGCGCCAACTGCGGCCTTGCCAGCGCCAAGCGATTTCGCCAGCGCAGTAATGTCGGGCACCACATCGTAATGTTCAAAAGCGTAAAAACGTCCCGAACGGCCATAGCCGCACTGCACTTCGTCGGCCACCCAAAGAACTCCATACTGGTCGCAAAGTGCGCGCAATTTCTGCCAGTATTCAGCCTCAGCCTGAACGATACCACCACCACCTTGAATGGTTTCCAAAACGATGGTTCCGATCTCGGGATCGGAACGGAAGGCGCGCTCAACCGCCTCGATGTCGGCAAAAAGTACCTTCACCACATTATCGGTAAGTTTGAAGTCGCCGCGATAAAGCGACCCGTCGGTAATTGCCAAAACGCCTTTGGTCTTGCCGTGGAAAGAGTTCTCCGCATAGACGATTTTGGGCCGCTTCGGGCCTGCCGCACGCTCGGCAAGCTTGACCGCAGCTTCCATGGCTTCCGATCCTGACGAACCGAGGAAGACCATATCGAGTTCACCCGGCGAGCATTTCGCAAGATTATGCGCAAGTGCAGATGCATATTGCGACATGAACGCAATGGCGATTTCCTGGCGTTTCTCTTCCTGGAACGCCGTGCGGGCAGCAAGAATGCGCGGATGATTATGCCCAAAGGCCAGAGAGCCAAACCCGCCGAAGAAATCGAGAATTTTACGGCCATTCTGGTCGATATAATACATGCCTTCAGCACGCTCGATCTTGATTTTGTGAAAACCGAGCAGCTTCATGAAATGCAATTGACCGGGATTGATGTGCGCCTTGAACAGGTCGGTCATGCGCGCAACCTCAAGCGCCTTAGCTTGCTCGACGGTAATCAGGTCGGGCTTGGCGATACCGGTGGGCGAAAGCGTCGGGGCGTTCACCATTGTGCGAACGGAAGGCTGTTCTGGCTTGGTCATGACGGTCATTCAATAACTCCTGTAAACACGTGATCCTGAAAAAGCCGCCTCGAATTCAGGCAAGGACCCCGCGTGGAAAATCTAAAATCTATTCCGCCGGGACATGGGCGCCAGACACCGCATGACCGTCCTTGCCGGAGCGGTATTCGCTGTAGGCCGCGATCAACATGTCCTCGTCGCGATATTGTGGCACCCAGCCAAGCTGGCGTTTCGCCTTGGAAACATCGAGCACGCACTCTTCGTCAGCGATGAGATACTGCTCCGGGTCCATAAGCGGCATGTTGATCAGGTCAAGCAGATCGAGCGTGCGCTTGACTGCCCAACCGGGCGTCGGAATGAGCCATGATCTGGAGCCCGCATGCTTGATAAGATCGCCAAGCAACTCGCGAACAGGCGGTGGATTGAGTGAGCCAAGATTATAGGCTTCATTTGGAACATCAGCCTTCCATGCTGCGCGCGCGGCTTCGGCACAGTCGAACACCGAAATGAACTGATAAGGGTTCTTGCCAGAACCGATCATCGGCACCGGAAGATTGCGATCGATCAGCTTGAACAGCTTTTCCAGTATTCCCAAACGACCGGGGCCTATGATGAGACGCGGGCGAAACAACGAGATCTGCATGCCGCGCTTGCGCCACTCTGCGGCCACTTCCTCGGTCATCTGCTTCGACAGGCCATATTCGCCAAGCGGCGCAACCGGATGATCTTCGCTCATCGGCGTCGTGGTCGTGTGGCCGTAAATCATGTCCGTTGTGAAATGGACAAGCTTGGACGCGCCAACGCTATCCATCGCTTCGATGATGTGGATGGTGCCATAGTAATTCACGGGGAAGAAAAAATCGTGACGCTTTGAGCGCACCTGAATTGGCGAGAGCATCTTGGCCGACAAATTGTAGACCATATCGTCAGCCTTGAGACCAACGGCCTGGATTGAAGCCGGATCGGTGACATCGCATTCCACGAACTTCGCCTGGTGATAATGCGCAAGGTCGCTTCTGACGATATCCGCAACAATTACCTCCTCGCCATCGGCCAGAAGTTTTGGGGCCAAATGGCGGCCAACGAAACCGTCGCCGCCAAAAATCACATGTCTCATCGTGCTATCTCACTGGTGGTAATCGTATCGGGCGTAAGTGTCGTTGCAGCGCTCTCATGGTCGCGCCCACCCGCTCCCTTGCCGCTCTGGGCGATCAGAACGGTGCCAACGCAGATGAAGGCTATACCGGCAATGCGCCAGCCATTGAGATCCTCGCGAAAAACGAAATAGGCAACGATCGCAACCGCCACATAGGCAAGGCTGAGAAAAGGATAGGCAAACGACAGTTCAACCTTCGACAAAACATAAAGATGCGAGGCCATCGAAATGACGAAGGTGCACAGGCCCAAAAACACCCACGGACTGAAAACGATCTGCAACAGACGCCATACAGGATTGACGCCTTCAAACGAGACAGGGCCAAGCGTCATCATGCCCTGCTTCAGCATCAACTGAGCGGCGGCATTCGTCATGACCGTAAACAATATGAAGGCGATGTATTTCATCTCAATCCTGCGTTAGTCGAAATCTATACTTAAACCTGAAAACATTTCGTGAAGCATCAGAGACAGTTTACGTAAAATTGTTACTTTCTTGTTTGTTCACCATGATGCATTCGCAATTCACTTATTCCGCAGCTTCAGCCACACTCGTTTTCGCCACTCCAAACTGACCCACAGTACGCGCCCAGAAGTTCGACTGAAATGCGGGGTCGCGAACCGCTTCAAGCCGTTGCCAGCTTGGGAACGAGGCCGCAAAGGTCGCCGCACTCATGCGTGCGTCTTTGTAGGGATTGACGCCACCGCCGGCATCGACGGTGATGCGGTCAAGTTCAGCAAGCAACGCAAGTGTTGGCTCACCGCGATTGGGAAAATCCAGGGTCAGCGTGTATCCGGGCCGTGGAAATGACAAAAGCGCTGGCGAACGCGTTTTGCCAAATCGCTTCAAGACAGTGAGAAATGAGCCTTGCCTCGCATCGCGTGCAGCGGCAAGCAAGGCAGGCACAGCCACCGGAGCAACGTCTTCAGCTATGACGCTCTGGTGTTGATAAAGGCCGTGTGGACCATAGAGCCGGTTCCAATTGTGAACACTGTCCAATGGAAAGAAGAAGCTTTGATAATTGCTTGTTTTTGGCTCTTTCGTGCGGCTCTTGGCCCATCGGTAAGCCGTATTGAAAGCTCTCAAGAACGACCTGTTGAGCATGGTGAATGGTGGTTGGAACGGCACTGAAAGCCGACGGCCTGCCAGCGAGGCGGTTCGCGATCCTGTCGCGGCATGATTTCCGGTGAGCAAAAGCCCTCGCCCAGAATTGCGACCGCCCGCCGTTTGGTCAATCCAGGCAACAGCATATTCATTGCCCTCGTCAGCGGCCTCGGCAAGGTTGAAATATTCGCCAAGGTCGCGAAACGGCGTCACCGTTTCCACGATATCGAATGATGCGACCCGCATCAGGCGAATGGATGCCGACAGAATAAGACCGGTCAGCCCCATGCCACCGATGGTGGCCCAGAACAGCCGCGTGTTTTCAGTCTCCGAGCAATGATAAACGCACCCATCCGAGCGCAGAAGGGACAGCGATACGACATGACAGCCGAATGTCCCGCGCCGATGGTGGTTCTTGCCATGAACGTCATTCGCGATAGCCCCGCCAAGTGTGACGAACTGCGTTCCGGGAACGACCGCGGGAAAAAAGCCGAACGGCGCTGCATGGGCGATGATTTCGCAAAGAAGCATCCCCGCATCAGCTTCGAGAAGCCCGGTTTCGGAGTTGAACGAGCGCAATCTGTTATGGGCACGCATATCGACAACAGAACCGAAATCGTTCTGACAGGAATCGCCATAGGAGCGGCCATTGCCGTAAGCCAGAAGTGAGGCATCGCGCGCCGCGCCCGACTTCAGGAGTGTGATTGCTTCATCAGCAGGCATGGCCTGCTTTGCCGGCGGCGTCGCACGGCCAAAGCTATCATATTTATCCGCAATCATACCGACCAGCCCCCTACCAAGAGCAGAATGCCGCCAAGCAGGATCACCAATTGGCTGCGCCAGTCACGTATGATGAAAACCACGGGATCGTCATTCATTTCGTCGCGGCGGGCAAGAATCCAGACCCGGATGGTCATGTAAAGAACGATTGGTGCAAGCGGCCAAACCAGCCAGGGATGAGGATAGAGTTCGCGCACCGCGTCGCTGTCTATATAAAGCGCCAGAACAAGCGCCGATGAAAAAGCCGATGCCATACCGGCTTGTGCGACTATTTCCTGATCCTCTGCACGATAGCCGCGCCCGGCGATGCGTTCACCCACGGTCAGGGTTGAGGAGCGCAACTCGACATAGCGCTTTACCAGTGCCAGCGAGAGGAAGAAGAAGATCGAAAACGCAAGAAGCCAGAACGAGACATCCACCCCGGTTGCTGCCGCACCTGCCAGGACGCGCACAGTGTAAAGGCTGGCAAGCGTCAACACATCAATCAGGAGCATGCGCTTGAGCGACAGTGAATAGGCTGTTGTGATGACCATGTAGCCGCCAAGCACCAAAAGGAATTCGCCTGATAAAAATAGGCCGGCACCCAGCCCGACCGCAAGCAGCACCATGATCGACATAAGGCCGAACGGAATGGACAAGGCACCGCTGGCAAAAGGACGGGTGCACTTGGTCGGATGACGCCGATCAAGTTCCAGGTCGAAAAAATCGTTCAGAATGTAGATGGCCGACGCGACAGCACTGAACGACACGAACGCCAGCACGCATTCCACGATCATATCGCTGTTGAAATATTCATGCGACAGGACCATCGGCACTGCAATCAATGTGTTTTTCAGCCATTGATGGCAACGCAACATCTTGACAATGGACTTGAACGAAGGGCGCGCACCCGCGACGAGTTCCCCGCCATGAACCATCTGCCAGCGTGACGCATGGCGGTCAGGTGCCACGACGATAGCCGCCCGCGCCGCATCGAAAACATCGAGATCGTGGCGGCTGTTGCCCGCATAATCGAAGCCCCCATCGCCATAAATGTCGATCAAGGCGGCCCGCTTGCGTGCAGATGTCAAATTGACTGGACCATCGCTCGCGAGAACCTGATCGAATATCCCCAGATGGGCAGCGATTGCCTCGGCGAATTTACGTGGTGTCCCGGTCGCCAGCACGATTTTTCGACCATCGGCATGATCGGCACGTAGGCGCGAAAGCAATCGCTCGCGATAGGGCAATGAAGCCGGGTCGATATCGACACGCTTGGCAATCTCTTGCTTCAGCCTTGCCGGTCCACCAGCAAGCCAGAAGGGAATCAAGAAAAGAAACAGCGGATTTTTCTTGATAAGGGCGAACAGACCTTCCCATAGCAGGTCGGTTGCGATCAGTGTTCCATCGAGATCCACTGCAAGCGGTAATGCGTTCCTTTCCGATCGCACGTCCATGTTCTATGCCCTATGCCATTCACCCGCACCGCTTGTAGGCGGCCAAGCTCGGGTATAGCGACGAACAGACTAGCGAACGTTAAGGTACGCCGTTGGAATCGACATTCAGCGGGTCATTTTCCGCAGCGTCGTTAAGCAAGCATTACCTGGAATGTTAAAAGGCCAACCAACACAGCCGCATCGAAAGCCTGGCGTGAAAGTAGATGACCGGGAATTCACTTGATGCGAGCTGCACCGCCGGAAATTTCAACGGTTTCCGATCCTGTAAGTGCTTCAAGATCACCATTCGGCAGGGTGACGAAGCAGCCATCCTGACAAAATTCCGTGGTTTCGCCACCGGCCAGCGTCAATTCCGACTTGCTACCGCCTTCGGTTACGACGAGCGTGCGTGTCTCGCTATCCTTGTTGACCGCGCTGGCGGCGGTGGCCACACCACCGATTGACACGAGAAATGCGACGGCGATCAGTGATTTCCACATTGTGTTTCCGGTGTTTCCACCGCCTCTATTGCACGTCACAAGGTGTTGTTTCCTTGCAGACAAGTTATAGGGATATGTAGGTGAACGGCAACTGAACGTCATGTTCATGCTGCTAACGCTCACAATGCGGCTCTCAATTGTCAATCGGGATCGGGCCTGCTCCTTTTCCGCCGGCCTTTCGGCGCATAAGGTGCCTTGTCGGCACTGGCGGGCTCACTTTTGCCAACCTCAGATACCGCCTTCTCATCGTCCAACGGCCGCGGCTTAACTATGACGTCCTGCTTGATATTGAGATCGCGTTGCGGGAATGGAATCTCGATCCCCTCTTTGTTGAATGTTTCGACAATTGCAAACCGGATATCGTTTTGAACCAGCAACCCATTGCCGATATCGGACAGGAACACGCGCACTTCAAAGTCCAGTGAAGAGTCTCCAAAACCAGAAAAAAGTACGAAAGGTTCGGGATTTTTCAACGCCAACGGGTGACTGCGCGCAATTTCGAGCAGAAGCTCATGCACTTTCTTGACGTCTGATGAATAACCGATGCCGATTGGTATCTCGACGCGGCCCAACTTGTTGCGATGAGTCCAGTTTCCAACGGCGTTGTTGATCAGTTCCGAGTTGGGCATGATGACCGACTGACGCTGGAACGTCTCGATTTCGGTCGCGCGCACACTGATCTTCTTGACGGTTCCCGACACGTTACCGGCAACGACCCAGTCACCGACCTTGAAGGGTCGCTCCGCCAGCAGGATCAGGCCGGAGACGAAGTTCGAAACGATATTTTGAAGCCCAAAACCAATACCCAGAGACAAACCACCCGCGACCAGCGCAAGGCTGGAGAGATTGATGCCCGCCGCCGAAATGCCGATCAGGGCGGAAATGGCGATACCGGCATAGCCAACCACCAGCCGGATCGAATTGCGCACACCGGCGTCCACCTTGCCGCGCGCCATGACAGAGCCGTCAAGCCAGTTCTGAAACCAGCGGCTCACGAGAAAGCTGAGCGTGAAAACGACAACGCCCACAAGGATGCCGGTCAATGATATGGTCACCGAGCCGAGGGTGATCCCTGTCGCCAGCTTATAGCCCCATGCCTGGATATCACCGGGCCGGAACCCCCACATCAGCAAGATAAGCGGCAAGAACACGAGCACGATCATCAAATTCAGGACAAGGCTAACCGCAAGGCCAACCTGATCGAGCATACCGTCTTTGATCTTGGCATTGTTGGTCAGCCATCGCCCGACTGACGAATTGCCAAACTCGCCCTCGCCCCCGACGGCCTGAGCCGACAGAAAGCCGATATAGGCCGTCACAAGAAGTGTGCCGGTGACAACGACTTGAAGCGCTACAAACATCCCCAAGCCGATATAGCCGAGCAGCGCAGCGAGTATGGTGAAAAGACCAAGCGCAAACGCACTGTACCGCAGCCATGCCGGCCACGGTCGCCACACACCTTCGTGCGTCTTGAACGGTTTGATCGTGCCCATCAGGATCATGATGACGCCAACGATAATCGTCGCGAAAAAGCTTCTCGCAATCGTAACCGAAAGCGGCGAACTCATCTCCCGATTGACGACCGCCAGGAAATTATTGAGGCCGATGACGACCGCCATCGCTGTCGCCAGTATCACCAGCAAACGCGCCGGCCTCGACTCGATCGGGATAAGCCGCCAATTCGGCGATGATGGAGAAAGAGCGGCATTGGTCAGCCGGTAAACGCAGAAAACGATGATTATCAACCCCATCATCGTCGCGAGAAACGTTCCAATATCGCCACGCAGCACATGATAGGAATCGAAGAAAAAGAATGATGCTGCAAAGAAAACCACGAGCGACGCCGTGGGTA
The DNA here is from genome assembly GCF_055809095.1 of Mesorhizobium sp. G2-6-1. Lineage (NCBI taxonomy): Bacteria > Pseudomonadati > Pseudomonadota > Alphaproteobacteria > Hyphomicrobiales > Phyllobacteriaceae > Mesorhizobium > Mesorhizobium sp. G2-6-1. The sequence goes on along the minus strand of NZ_CM147896.1, from coordinate 3,121,701 downwards.
GAAAAGTCGACCAGAACGCAACCGAGAGACGACTGAGATATGAGGGGTTCTCGATGGCCGGGTCAGCAATGATTACCTGACCGAACATACGCTGGCCGCCAATCAACAATACGGCAGCAGCCCCCAGCGCCATCAGCGTTGCCAGCAACATGGCCTGAAATTTGAACTTGAACACAAATGAAAGCCATGACGAAATGGCACCACTAAACCGGACGAACTCCGTACCTGCATCTGAAATGACCTTGCCACTCAGCGCATCGCCAAGCGAGTAGCGCTTCGTCAACAGACTGCGGAAAAGCTCGCTGCGCATAGCCCCAATCTTGTCGATCAGGCCATTGATACGCACTGACAGGTTTTGCGCCGTTGCAACCACCGCGTTGATACGGCTTTTTTCCGAAACCAGCGTCTGGCGCTCATTTGCCACACTTTCAAGCTCGGCCGGCTCTCCGTCGGCAGGTGCAGCACCCAGCCCATCAAGACGACCGTTTATTTCAGTTAGCTTAGGTCGGAAGGTAAGCGCGCTATCGAGAGCTTTACGCGAAAGTTCCACAAGTTGCAGGCGGATATCGACGAGTTTCCCGTCATCCTCAGCGTCTTGCGCGATTTCCTTTTCCAGGGCGTCGGTCTTTGTGGAAAGCGATTCGAGCGCTTTTTGCTGATCGACAATCTGCGTGTCGGAGGACAACGGCTCGCCCAACGCAGCATTTTCTTGCGTTTTTCCATTTTCTTGTGCGATGGCGCCATAGGACACAAACACAGCGGCAATGACAGCCAGCACACGTAGGACATAGAGAGATCGGAAAAGCATAAGGGGATTGCGACTCACTGAAAAGAGTTGTGGGATCGACATTGCATCATTGATAAAGACGGTGAAAGCATGGAGCAACCCGCCGCAGCTCATTCATGAGGTCGGCTTGTTGAAAAGCCATGGCGCAATATTGGCTTTGGCCACGTTGACTGCTCTATAGTCTGCGCTTCGTCCACGAACTGACAACGGAAAAATGGCGGAATATCAATAATGGCGGAATATTCGGCCTTTTCGCTCATCGCGAATGCACTCAGGGGAAACAAGGATTGGAAGCCGGCGTGGCGAAAGCCGGAGCCCAAGGCCTCTTATGACGTGATTGTCATTGGCGGTGGCGGCCACGGCCTGGCCACGGCCTATTACCTGGCCAAAGAACACGGAATCACCAATGTCGCTGTGCTGGAAAAGGGCTGGCTTGGCTCCGGCAATATCGGACGCAACACCACAGCGGTGCGTTCAAATTATCTGTTGCCAGCCAACACCCGTTTCTACGAACACTCGATGAAGCTGTGGGAGGGCCTTTCCCATGACCTCAATTATAATGTCATGTTCTCGCAGCGCGGATGCCTCAATCTGGCTCATACACCAGCGCAGTTCGACGATTTTGCACGGCGTGGCAATGCCATGCGCCATCTGGGAGTCGATGCAGAACTGATGACACCAGCCGAAATCGCACGCCTGATCCCCGCTCTGGACGTTTCGCGCAGCGCGCGCTTTCCAATTTATGGTGGTCTGATGCAACCGCGTGCGGGAACCGCCCGACACGATGCCGTTGCCTGGGGTTATGCGCGCGGTGCAGATCGGCGTGGCGTCGATATTGTCGAAAATTGCGAAGTCACCGGATTTCTGCGCGAGGGCGAGCGCGTTGTCGGAGTCACCACCACACGCGGCGAAATCAGGGCAAAAAGGTAGCCGTTGCGGTTGCCGGCAGCACCGGGCGCGTCATGCAACTGGCAGATATCGACAAAATGCCCATTGAAAGCCATGTTTTGCAGGCCTTCGTAACCGAATCGCTGAAACCATTCATCGACACCGTCGTGACCTTCGGCATGGGGCACTTCTATATGTCACAATCGGACAAGGGCGGCCTTGTCTATGGCGGCGACCTCGACGGCTATAACAGTTATGCCCAGCGCGGCAATTTACCGATTGTCGAAGAAGTCATGGCCGAGATGCTCGCTTTGTTCCCAAGCCTTGCGCCAGCGCGTCTTCTGCGCTCGTGGGGTGGCGTTTGCGACATGTCGATGGACGGTTCGCCCATCATCGCCACCGGCCCACTGCCCGGCATGTATCTCAACTGCGGCTGGTGCTATGGCGGCTTCAAGGCAACCCCGGCTTCGGGCTGGTGTTTCGCCCACACCATCGCCAAGGATGAGCCACACGAATTGAATGCCGCCTTCACGCTCGACCGCTTCCATCGCGGCATTCTCATCGACGATAAGGGCCAAGGCGCAACGCCCCGGCTGCACTAGCGCCTGTTGGTCATCAGGATTTGGAAGAAAAATGCGTATCAACTGTCCCTATTGCGGCCTTCGCGACGTTTCCGAGTTCACCTATCAAGGTGACGGCAATCGTGAGCGCCCGGCCCCTGACTCGCAAGACCTCAATGCCTGGAACGCATATGTATATGATCGACTCAACCCGGCCGGAGACCATAACGAGATCTGGCAGCATTCCGGCGGCTGTCGCGCGCATCTGCGGGTCGTGCGCAATACGGTGACACATGAAATTTCCAGTGCCGCATTTGCCGCCGAACACACGCCGCCCAAACCGGCAGCACGGCGGAGAGCGAAATCATGAGTGCCCGTCGTAATAAAGACGGCGGCCGCATCGACCGCCTGAAAACGATTCGTTTCACCTTCGATGGCATCACCTATACCGGCCATGCAGGCGACACACTCGCATCGGCATTGCTGGCGAACGGCGTTTCGCTGTTTGGCCGTTCGTTCAAATATCATCGGCCAAGAGGCGTTCTGACGGCTGGCGTCGACGAGCCCAATGCACTGGTCACAATACTGCGTGGCGATATTCGCGAGCCGAACATTCCCGCAACCATGATCGAGATCTACAATGGTCTGGTCGCCCAGAGCCAGAACCGCTTCCCCTCGCTTGCCTGGGACGTAAATGCCATCAACCAGCTTGGCGGCAAGCTGCTTTCCGCCGGCTTTTACTACAAGACCTTCGTGGGTCCAGCCATCGGTCCATTGAAGGGCACCGGTTTCTGGATGTTCTGCGAGCGTTTCATCCGCCGCGCCGCCGGGCTTGGACGCGCCGGAACAGCTCCCGATAGTGCGCGCTATGAGCGCATGAACGCTTTTTGCGATGTTCTCGTCGTCGGATCAGGCCCTGCCGGACTAATGGCGGCCGCAACAGCGGCTGATACCGGCGCGCAGGTTATCCTGGCGGAACTTGAGCCAAATTTCGGCGGATCAGCCAACTGGTCTGGCGAGACGATCGACGCCATGCCCGCCACGCAATGGGCTCTCGCCATGATCGAAGATCTGCGCAACCGCGACAATGTCCGGCTGCTACCGCGAACCACCGTCTGGGGTTACTATGATGGCAACACCATAGCTGCATTGGAGCGCGTTACCGATCACAAGGAAAGAGCGGGCAAGGGCGAACCGCGTCATCGGTACTGGACCATGCGACCGACATCGCTCGTACTCGCAACAGGTGCGCTGGAACGGCCGCTGGTATTTCCCGGCAATGACCGTCCCGGTGTGATGCTGGCCAGTGGCGCACAACGCTATGCAAACGAGTATGGCGTCACAGTCGGCCAGAAGATCGCCCTCTTCACCAACAATGACACCGCCTACCGCACCGCACAGGCCCTGAAGAACGCCGGTGCCGACATTGTTGCAATCATCGACGTGCGGCCAAACATTTCAGACGCCATGCTCAACCTTGCTGGCGACGTCAACGCCGAAATGCTTGCAGGCTATGCCGTCGTTGCCACAGAAGGCGGCAAGGCGCTTTCCAGCGTCAAGGTTCAGCGTTTTGACTTGGCTGACAACGCATTGAGAGACACCGCGCGAAACATCCAGGCTGATTGTCTCCTGGTGTCAGGCGGTTGGTCTCCTGCCATCCATCTGGCCAGCCAGGCGGGTGCCAAGGCAGAATGGAACGCCAAATTGCAGGCGTTCCTGCCACCCAGACAGACAAAGGGCTGGCTTGGCGCGGGCGGCTTCAATGGCAGTTTTTCCACTGCTGCCGCCATCGCCGAAGGACGTGACGCCGGGCTTGCCGCAACAGGCACCAAGGCAACCGCAAAAGCCAGCCTGCCAGCGGTCGAAGAAGGTCCCGGAACTCCCGATCCTGCGCCGGTTTTCGAAATCAACGCCAAGGGCAAGAGTTTTGTCGACTTCCAGCATGACGTGACCGCCGAAGATGTCCGCCTCGCCCACCGCGAAGGCTTTATCTCGGTCGAGCATCTCAAACGCTACACCACACTTGGCATGGCAACGGACCAAGGCAAGACATCGAACGTGCCGGGTCTTGCCATCATGGCTGCGGCACTCGGCAAACCGATCCCGGAAGTTGGCACCACGCGCTTTCGCCCGCCTTTTTCTGCGGTTTCAATCGGCTCTCTGGCGGCTGAACGTTATGGCGACATCAAACCCGAGCGGCTGACGCCGATGCATGACTGGCATATCGACAACGGCGCAACGATGTACGCTGCCGGGCTGTGGTATCGCCCGATGATCTACGCCCATGCAGGTGAGACTATCGAGCAGGCATATGTGCGCGAAGCCAGAACAGTGCGTGAGACCGCCGGCATCGTCGATGTATCGACACTTGGCAAGATCGCCGTTCAAGGACCGGATGCGGCAGAGTTACTCGATCGCGTTTACACCAATAAATTTTCCACGTTAGCCGTTGGCAAGGCACGCTACGGACTGATGTTACGCGAAGATGGCCTCGCCTTTGACGATGGGACCACATGGCGTCTTGGCGAGCAGGATTTCCTGATGACGACCACCACGGCCAATGCCGGCAAGGTGATGCAGCACCTGGAATATTTCCTCGACGTGATCTGGCCGGGTTTGAAAGTCACCGTGACATCCGTCACCGACCAATGGGCAGGCGCTGCCATCGGTGGTCCAAAGGCGCGCGCCATTCTCGCCGCATGCGTCACAGATACGCCCGTCGATAATGAGGCATTGCCATTCATGGGCATCGTGCATGGCAAGATCGCCGAGGTTCCGGTGATGATCTGCCGCCTCTCCTTCTCCGGCGAAATGGCTTTTGAAGTCTATTGCGGCGCTGGTCACGGCACCCACGTCTGGCAAGCGCTCATGGAAGCAGGAAAGCCTTTCGCTCTCGTGCCTTACGGGATGGAGGCACTTGGTACGCTGCGCATTGAAAAAGGCCATGTCACCGGTGCCGAGATCGACGGGCGCACGACAGCGCGCGATCTGCATCTCGACTGGATGCTATCCAAAAAGAAGCCCTTCATCGGTTCGGCAATGATGGATCGCGATGGGCTGATCGCTTCTGATCGCATTCAATTGGTTGGCGTCATCTCGATGGACAACCGGCCGCTTGATGGCGGCGCACATATCGTCGAGAAGCTTGATGAGGCCAATCCGCACGGTTCCATCGGACATATCACCGCCTGCTGTTATTCGCCCGCGCTCGGCAAATATATCGCGCTGGCGCTCGTCAAGGGCGGCAAGGTTCGCCACGGCACGCGCGCGTTCATATCCGACCCCTTGCGCAACCGTTTCGGACCGGTCGAAATCGTCAGCAACCACTTCTATGACCCGGATGGGAGCCGCATGCATGGTTGAACCTCAGTCACCACTGGAGCCGACCTTGCGCGCAGGCTCATATGGCCAGTTCGAGAATGGTGTCGGCGTCGTGCTTTCGCAAGTTACGCCGACCTCGATTGTGCAGCTCGCCGCATGGCCGGGCAAGGAAAAGGCGCTGATCGCCGCTATTCGCAAAGTCACCGGGCTCGCCTTGCCAGACGGCGCCGGTGGCGGCATCAGCAAGGCCACGAAATCGGTATTCGGCTTCGCACCAAGAAAATTCATCGTCACTGATGAGGAGAAAGACCTGGTTGCTGCCTTTGCAACTGCGGTCAATTCCACAACCGGCACGGTAACCGACCTGTCGCATGGCCGCACCGTGACCCGCATGGCCGGGCCAAAGGCGGAATGGGTGCTGGCGAAATTCTTCGCCATTGATTTTTCGCTGGTCGCTTTCCCGTTAGGGGCTGGACGGTCAACGACACATCATGACATCTTTGCGCAAATCCAGCGCACGGACGCGGATCAGTTCGACATTTATGTCTTCCGCTCGTTCGCCCGCAGTTTCTGGAAGGCGCTATGCCATGCCAGCGAAGAGGTCGGTTACGAGATCAACGCGTAAGGCATGTCGCCCAAAAGTGTGCAGCGGTTTTGGGACAACGACATGCACAAAAACAAAGGCTTAAAGCACCCTGCATAAATCCCTTTAGACACGACGCGTTTTAAGGCAAAAAGGGTGAACGCGATTGCAGTCATCGCGACCAGACCGTCCACTCATCTTATTCCGCGAATGTCACCCATTCATCCAATGGTGCGCGGTCGGTGCTGAAATCGCTCTCGGGCTTGCTCGTGTCTTCGAGGCCGAGTGCCATGCCACACACCACGATTTCTTCATCAGTGATGTCGAGCAACGGCCTGATTTGGCGATGATAGGGCGCGAATGCGGCCTGCGGACAGGTGTGCAACCCCCTGCCCCGTGCCGCAATCATGATGTTTTGCAAAAACATGCCATAGTCGATCCACGAACCCTTGTTGAGCCGTCGATCAATGGTGAAAATCAAACCAACAGGCGCATCGAAGAAGATAAAATTGCGATCATGCTGGGCGCGCATTTTGTCCACTTCACGCCGTCCGATGCCAAGCGCGCTGTAAAGCCCGAACCCATTGGCGCGGCGCCTGGACAGGTAGGGCTCGAAAAACTGGTCCGGATAGTAGCGGTATTCATCCCATTGGACCTTCTCCGCTCGAATGCCCGAATTGAGAATGGCCTCGCCGATGCGCTGCTTGAGCGCGCCTTTGGTAACGTAGACGCGCCAGGGCTGCATATTGGTGCCTGAAGGTGCCCGCGCCGCAACGTCCAAAATAGCACGGATGACTTCGTCGCTCACCGGATCAGGCAAGAAGGCACGTACGGAACGGCGCGAGACGATTGCTTCGTCAACACGCGTTGCATCATCTAGGATTGGGCCGTTTTCTTTCGGTGCCAGCATTGCGGGACCTTTTCGCTAAGGATTCCGACCGGACGCCCCCAATCGCCGTTCACGGACGTGCCTTTGCACCAACCGCGAGTATCGTTCAAGCAAATCCTGTCAATACGTGAAAAATCTCTTGATCTTTTCACTATCTTGCCGCTTCATGAAATTACTGGACAAATTTTCACGACAGAGAACATAGCGGCCAATGGCATCAGCCGAACTTCAAGGGCAAGCATATGGTGCCGGACACCTGCTGGCCAGCGATATACGCGCCTTGCGCAAGGCGCGCGCGATGACGCTTGCAGAGATCGCCCTGAAGCTCGGACGATCTGTTGGCTGGGTCAGCCAGGTGGAGCGTGGTCTTTCTGCACCGTCAATCGGCGATTTACGCGCCTTTGCCGGCCTCTTTGACGTGCCTGTCAGTCTTTTCTTCAGCCATGACGTACCAAACGAAAGCGAGCGCGGCGTCATCGTACGTTCCGGGCGCAGGCGTTCACTTGGCACAAACGAAAGCGGGCTGGTGGAAGAACTTCTTTCACCCGATCTCGGCGGTAGCTTCGAGATGGTGCGATCGATCTTTGCACCGGGTGCCGAATTGAAAACCCCAATCCAGCGCCCGACGGAAGAAGCCGGCTATGTCACGTCGGGCATATTCGAAATCGAGATAGCGGGCGTCTGGCATCGTTTGAAAGAAGGCGACAGTTTTCGCTTCGAACGAAAACCCTATCGCTGGCGCAATCCCGGAACCGAGCCCGCCGTGGTTATCTGGACGGTTTCACCACCTGTTTATTGAACAACATCTTCATTTTTTCGAGGAGAGCACGAATGGCCGAGTTACCCAAGACAGCACGCGTAGTGATTATCGGCGGCGGCGCTGTCGGGGCGTCAGCATTGTACCATCTCGCCAAGGCGGGTTGGACTGATTGCGTTCTCCTGGAGAAGAACGAACTGACCTCCGGTTCGACCTGGCATGCGGCAGGCAACGTGCCGACCTTTTCCACCTCGTGGTCGCTCATGCATATGCAACGCTATTCAACCGAACTCTACCGTCGCCTCGCCGAAGAGGTCGACTATCCGATGAACTACCATGTGACCGGTTCACTACGCCTCGCTCACAGCGAGGAACGAATGCGCGAATTCAAGCGCGCCCAGAGCATGGGCCGCAATCAGGGCATGGATATCGAAATGGTCGGCGATAATGAGATAAAGAAGCGCTACCCGTTCATCGAAACGCACGATCTGCGCGGCGCACTTTACGATCCCGGCGACGGCGACATTGATCCGGCACAGCTCACGCAAGCCCTCGCCAAGGGTTCCCGTGATCTCGGCGCAGAAGATTATCCGTTTTTGCCCCGTAACGGGTGCCCGCCGCGAAAATGACGAATGGGTCGTGGAGACGCCCAAAGGTGAAATTCGCTGCGAAATCGTTGTCAATGCGGCAGGCTATCGAGCAGCCGAAGTCGGAAAAATGTTCGGACGTTCCGTCCCGATGATGGTCATGAGCCACCAATACATATTGTTCGACGAAATTCCCGAACTTGCCGCTTGGTCGAAAGAGCAAGGCAAGAAACTGCCGCTTCTGCGCGACGTCGACACATCCTACTATCTCAGGCAGGAAAAGAACGGCATGAACCTCGGCCCCTATGAGCGCAATTGCCGCGCCCACTGGGCAACCCCGGACGATCCGATGCCGGATGACTTTTCCTTTGAACTTTTCCCCGACGATCTAGAACGGCTTGAATATTATCTCGACGACGCTGTCGCGCGCGTTCCCATTCTGGGAACAGCGGGGTTGTCGAAGGTCATCAATGGGCCCATCCCCTATACACCAGACGGAAACCCGCTCATCGGGCCTATGCCCGGTGTACCAAACGCCTTCGAGGCTTGCGTCTTTACGTTCGGCATCACACAAGCCGGTGGCACCGGCAAGGTTCTGGCCGAATGGATCACCGAAGGCCAAACGGAATGGGATATGTGGTCGTGCGACCCGCGCCGCTTTACTGCATTCGCTTCAGAGCCGGATTATGCAATTGCCAAAGGCAAAGAGGTTTATGGCAACGAATACGCAATCCACTTTCCCCATCACACCTGGCCAGAGGGGCGCAACCGCAAGCAGTCACCAATTCACGATCGCATAAAGGCGCTTGGCGCACAATTCGGTGTCGCCAATGGTTGGGAAAGAGCCAATTGGTATGCACAAGAGGGCGACGACGTTTCCGAAGAATCCACGCAGACTTTTCGCCGCGACGGACCGTGGCACAAGCGCGTGCGCGAGGAGTGCCTTGCCGTACGCGATACCGCCGGAATTCTCGACCTGCCCGGTTTTTCGCGCTTCAACCTCGATGGTCCCGGCGCGGCTGAATGGCTGAGCACGCAGATCACAGGTCTGGTGCCGAAAATTGGCCGCATCGGTCTTGCCTATTTTGCCGATGACAATGGCCGCATTGTCACGGAAATGTCGATCGTGCGCCACGAAGAAAACCTGATGACGCTGATTACCGCAGCCGCTGCCCAATGGCATGATTTTGAGTGGCTGCAATCGCGGATGCCTAAAAACGCCCCCTTCAAGTTGATCGATCGGACGGAGGAATTCGCAACTCAGATTCTCACCGGCCCCAATTCGAGAAAAATCCTCGCGGATGTGTGCGACGCAGATCTCGCCAAGCCCTGGCTGACCCATCAGGAAACAACGATTGCCGGGCGCTGGGCAAAGCTCATCCGTGTTTCTTTCGCCGGTGAGCTTGGTTGGGAGCTTCACACCAGGGTTGCAGACACGGCTGAAATCTTCGATACGGTATGGGCTGTTGGCCAAAAACATGGGCTGAAGCCCTTCGGTATGTTCGCGCTCGATTCTCTGAGGTTGGAAAAAAGTTACCGCGCCTGGAAACAGGAGCTTTCGACCGATTACACGATCATGCAAGGGGCCCTTGAGCGATTTGTCAAATGGGACAAACCCGATTTCCGGGGCAAAGCTGCGCTGGCCAATGAGAAACAGCAGGGTGTCACAAAGCGTTTCGTCACTTTGGTTATAAACAATCCGGGAGAATGCGATGCCCCCTATATGTCAGCGCTCTGGCATAACGGAACGATCGTAGGCGAGACATTGTCAGGAGGTTGGGGCCACAGGGTAGACAAATCGATTGCACTTGGCATGCTGAACTACGATCTCGTGGCACCCGGAACCGAAATTGAAATCGAGATTTTTGGCGAACGCTTTGACGCCGTCGTGCAGGGCGATGAACCGCTTTGGGACCCCAAGAACGAAAGACTGAGAGCATAGTATGGCAGCACCCTCAAAACGCATTTCCGGCATCACCCCGTCCGGCAAGGACGGATGGGAAGTGCATTTTGAGGCGTGGACCAGACACGAGGCTGGCGAAGACATCATCATGCTGTCGGTTGGAGATCATGACTTCGACACGCCTGATGAAACGGTTGAGGCGTGCGTCACAGCCGTTCGCGCCGGCCACCATCACTACACCCCGCTCCCCGGCATTCCAGCACTGCGCGCGGCAATGGCAAAAATATCGACACGTTGCACAGGCGTAGAAACCTCCGCCGATAATGTCATCGCAACACCGGGGGGACAGGCTGCGCTCTATGCAGCCATACAAGCAACGATCGATTCCGGCGAGCACGCAATTGTCGTGGCTCCCTATTATGCAACCTACCCCGGCACGTTTCGCGCTGCGGGTGCCGACTTCACTGTCGTCGAAACGCGTGCCGAGGATGGTTTCCAGCCTGACATTCAGGCAATTGAAAATGCAGTCAAGGCCAACACACGCGCCATTCTCATCAACACGCCAAACAACCCGACAGGCGCGGTCTATACGCTGAAATCGCTTGAAGGCATCGCCGACATTTGCCGGCGTCACGATCTCTGGCTGCTGACCGATGAGGTTTACTGGACGCTTGGCGGCGGCGAGCACATTTCGCCGCGCGCGCTATCCGGCATGGCTGAGCGGACACTGGTCATCAATTCCATGTCGAAAAGCCACGGCATGACCGGCTGGCGGATCGGCTGGATAACTGGACCACAAGAGATTGTCGACTTGATGGTCAGCCTTAATCTCGTCACCACATATGGCATGCCCGACTTCATTTCGCGGGCCGCCGTCGAAGCATTGGAAAACGACTACGGTATCGCCGAGATCGCCGAGCGCTATTCGACGCGACGAACCATGTTTCTCGATACCGTGCGCGGCATGAACGATGTTACCGTGCGGGGCTCGGAAGGCGGCATGTACATCATGCTCGACATCAGTGCCATCGAACCGGACGACGAGAAATTCGCTTGGGCCCTTCTCGACGCTGAAAAGGTAGGCGTCATGCCGGGATCAAGTTTCGGCAATGCGGCTTCGGGGCACATTCGCATCAGCCTGTGTCAGCCAGAGCCGGTGTTGAAGGAGGCGGCCAACAGGTTACGCCGGTTCGTCACCAATTACCGTCGCGAAGCCGCATAGAACGACATTCGGCTCAGAAACGCTCCAGCTTTAGCTTCACCTTGCGCAAAAACGCCGCGCGGCTTTGCGGAGTCGAGGCATCCATGCTGTAATGCGCCAAGAACAACGTGCGGCAGCGCCAACCGCACAGTGCCCTGATACCGCGCAAGATCGTATTGCGGCCGGGATGACCAACCACATACGACCACCAGCGCGCCGCACCACAGGTTGTCACGACTGCGATTTTCTCGATATGTCCCATCAGCGGCTTGATCTTTCCGTCGGGCATCAAGGCAAACACCACATCGGTTGCCCAGACACGGTCCAACCAGCCCTTCAGCATCGCCGGCAGCCCATACCACCATGTCGGATAGATGAAGACGACGGCTTCGGCCCATTTGAGATGATCGATATGAACCTGCAATGCAGGGTCCGCCGGCGCACGCTCATTATAGGCAAGACGCTCTTCACACGGCATGACGGGATCGAATTTTTCCGCGTAAAGATCAATAACGCGCGCCTCGCACCCCTTCGCCGCAATCGCTTCGAGCGCCGTGCTGCGCAAAGCTGCGCAAAAACTTTCCTCAACCGGATGGCAATAGACCACCAGAACCCGCATCAGAACGAACCCATTCTCGCCGCCACTTTACGCATGAAAGCTTCACGCGAGTGATCTGTCGACAGGTTCATGGAATAATGCGCCAGATATTTGCAAGACGCGCCTGGGCGTACAGTAGCCCTTAACAAACGGTTCACCGCCTTACGTGGCGGATCACCCATCAATATGGCGCGGAAACGACTGCCGCCATAGGTCGTGATGGCGCAAACCTTGCGGATATTGTGCAGCGACGGCTGAACCTTGCCATTGATCAGCTTGAATGAAATTCCCGGCAAGAACACGCGGTCGAAAAAGCCTTTCAAAATAGCGGGATATCCATAATTCCACACCGGAAACGACAAGACCATTGCGTCGGCCCACAATAGGCGTTCGACATAGCGGGCAGCGCCGTCGTCACCACTACGTTCGTCGTGATAGGCCAGACGCTCGGCGCGCGTCAGTCGTGGATCGAAATCCTCGGCATAGAGATTACAGTCGTCGACCTCATGGCCATGTGCGCCCAACTGTTTGACGATCAATTCATGCAGCGCTGCATTAAAAGACGTTTCGACGGGATGCGCATGGAGGACAAGAACTTTCATTGCGGACTGCTCACCCCACGCGCTCCAGTCCGCGAAAAAGAAATGTTCGCCCCGAGTGGTAATCATAATCGGGTTTCTCCCACGCAATCATCTTGCCGGGATTAAGTAGCCCTTGCGGATCAGCCTCGCGCTTGAAGGCAAGCTGCACCGCATCCGTCTGCTTCATACCACCCTCTTCCAACGTATAGCGATGCGGATTGAAAATCGGGCAGCCATTGTCCTCAAAGGTGCGAACGATTTCGTCAAGTCGCTCCTCGGTAGTGAATTTCACCAGCGGCAGGCCAAAGCAGGTGATGTTGCCATCAAGCCGCACGAATTCGAGATGGGAAAACACCTCGCCGGGAAACATCGTGTCCATTTTCTCGACCAGCGCGAGTTGGTTCGGAAACGGATAAAGCGATTGGAGATATGTGATTGATGGATCGACCCGCAAAGCCCGAAGCGTCGTGTGGTTCCACGCCAGTTCAAACGCAGGCGGCAAGCCCTTCTTCTCATCCGATGTGAGTTGCGAGGAAACCATTGCCACCTCGCCACCCTTTCGGCGTGTAAATGCCAGAAACGCATCGAGCGAATGCGCAGCGACCATACAGGCGCAGATATGCTGGCCCTCACGCAGGAATTTCTGGTGGCGCTTGAAATAGAGCCACGGAACCGGGGCGGCAATCGGCGTGATGAGCTTGGTCAAGATACCGTCCTGACAGGCAAGCTCATTGGCATAGCGCGCAGATGCCATGAAGCTGTCGAACCCGACGATCACGTCAACCCATTCATATGATGCTGTCAGCGGCATTTCCACTTCGGTGATAATGCCGTTGGTGCCATAGGCATGGGTGACCTTGTGCAAATCCTCGCCGGTCAGTTCCAGAACCTTCGGTTCGGCCTCCATTGTCACCACGCGCAAGCGCAGCACATTGCCGAAATCGCGCAGACCGCCGAAATTGATGGACCCGACCCCCCGAACCGCCGGCAATGAAGCCACCGATCGAGGCCGTGTTGTAGGTCGAGGGATGCATCCGCAATTCCTGGTTCGAATGCGCGCGCGTTGCACGGTCGATATCGGCGATGATGGCACCCGGTCCGCACACCACGCGCCCCGGCGCAATCGTCCTCACATCGTTCATGTCAGCAAGATTGAGCACCACACCGCCCGAAAGTGGCATTGCCTGTCCGTAATTTCCCGTGCCGCTGCCGCGCGGCGTAACCGGAACGCCGTGCTTGTGGCAGACGCCAAGAACCCGGATAAGTTCGGCCTCATCCTTTGGCGTGACGACAAGATCGGCGCTCACATCGTCAAGCTGGCGCTTCAACACCGGGCTGTACCAGTAAAAATCCCGGCTTTTTTGCTGAACGATCTTCGCGTTATCCTCAATCTTCAGCCCGTCGAGGTCGCGCTTTAACGCGGAAATATCCATCATCCCACCATCAGATCATCGAGTTCGCCATAGTCGGGCAGCCGCCGTTCAATAGCGCGGCCATCGCGCACGACGATACGATCCGACTCCGGGCGCGACAGTAATTCCGTCCAGCTACGCCCCTTGAATACAATGAAGTCGGCTTTCCCGGCTTTGGCCAGAACACCATACCCGTCAAGGCGCATAGCCTCGGCTGGCATCGAGGTGATGGCACTTGGCCAATTGCCGACCGGATGGTCGAAATGTAGAACGCGCGTCGCCATGCGGTAGACTTCGAGCATATCGAGATCACCATAGGCGTAGAAAGGATCGCGCGTGTTGTCGGAGGCGACCGCGACCGGAATTCCCCGCGCCTTCATCTCGTGCAGGAGCGTCACACCGCGCCAGCGTGGCGTCGTGCCATCATTTCGGCGGTCTTGCAGATAGAGGTTGCAAAGAGGCAGCGACACCACGGAAATTCCTGTGCACGCCACTTTATCCAATGTCTCAAGAACCTCCGTATCGGGTTGCCGTGCCAACGCACAACAATGGCCAACAAGAATCTTGCCCTCGAAATCATGGCGTCGCGCAGCCTCAGCAATCTTTCGCAACGAGGCTGCTGACACGTCATCCGTTTCATCGGCATGAAAGTCGAGATCGAGATCATATTTGATCGCCAGGGCAAACATCTGGTCAAGCAATTCTTCCAGATCAGGCACCATATAGGTGACCGCCCCCAAAATGCCCTTGGCGGTCGCGACCCGCTCGGCCAATCCCTTGAACCAGTTCGCTTCACGCACACGCTCAATGCCGACAAGGCAGGCAGCCTGCAATTCGATACGGCCACGCCATTCATCGCGCATCGCCTCAAAGACCGGCCATGAAACCAGCTCTTGCGGTGAGATACTGTCGAGATGAGTTCGCAGCGCCGCCGTGCCATGCGCGTAAGCTGTGCGAAGCGCGAAATCCATGCGCCGTGAAACGTCCTGCGCATTCCAGCGCGTCGCTCGATCCACGTCTGTCGCCTGAAGCGCACCTGCAAACGTACCGTCGGGATTTGGCTGGCGCTCCCAAATATGGCCCTTGTCGATATGGGTGTGGCAATCGACAAAGCATGGCGCAACGATCCTCCCCGCAAGATCGACGGCATGATCGGGCGCAAGCCCCCGCGAACCAGCCGCATCGATGCGTATAATCCTGCCGTTTGCGACATCGATATCGGCAAGCGCAAAACCATCGGGGTCAAAAGTAGCATCCAACCCTTGCGTCAACGACGAATGCAGACGCGCATTGGTGAGGGAATAGGATGGATCGTTGGGGATCAGAGACACCGGTGGCCCCTCTGTTTCCCGCGAACTTCGAGATTAATTCCGCCCTTATCTGGTATGTCGGTCATTTCGGCAGTCAGTGGGAGCATACCTATCGCTCCTGCTTCAGCGCGCTTTCATGCCAGCGCCGCAGGATCAGATGTGAAATCAGCGAAAGGACGAGGAAGATGACAATGCCGGTGAGTGAAATCAGGATCAGCGCAGCAAACAAGCGCGGCGCGTTCAGCCGGTATCCGGCCTCGATGATGCGCGAGGCAAGACCCGATGATTGACCGGACGCTCCCGCCACAAATTCTGCCACCACAGCGCCGATCAGCGAAAGACCACCGGCGATCTTCAACCCGCCAAGAAAGTAAGGCATCGCCGCCGGCATGCGCAAATAACGCAATTGCTGCCAGTGCGTCGCCCCGTTGAGCTTGAACAGGTCGCGTAAATTGCGGTCTACCGAATTGAGCCCCAGCGTCGTGTTCGACAGGATCGGGAAGAACGCCACGATCCAGGCGCACAAAAGAAGCTTGGTTGTCTGGTTGTCGACATAGATGTTGATGAGCGGAAATATCGCCACGATCGGCGTAACCTGCAGCACGATCGCGAACGGAAAAAACGACATTTCCACCCATTTTGACTGCGCAAACAGTACCGACAACCCCACACCACCAACCACGGCAAGCAACAGGCTCAGGAAGGTGATCTTCAACGTGACAAGAAGCGATGAGAACAGCAATCCGGCATCGCTATACATTGTCTGCAACACGATGCCGGGACGCGGCAGAATATATTTTGGAATTTCATTCCACACGCAAATGCGATCCCACAACCAGATTGCGAGGATCATGATCGCCAGTGGCAACACCCATTTGCCAATTTTCTCCAACCGCTCCTGCCGTTGGCGCCGGACCTCTTCCTGATCGACTTGAGGTGTCGCGGCCATCATCTGGTCAGTTGTCGCCACCAGGACCTCCATCTGCCGATTTGATAGCCTCGCCAAGGACATCAGATGCCTTGCGGCAAAGCGCGGCGTAGTTGGGAGACGTTCGGAACGTCTCGTCGCGCGGATAAGGTGCATCGACTGCAAGATCTTCGAAAACCCGCCCCGGCCGGGCCGCCATGACGACAATGCGATTTGACAGGAACACACTTTCAAACACGCTATGGGTCACGAAAATCACCGTAAAACGCTCCTCCTGCCAAAGATCGAGCAGATCGTTATTGAGCTTGAAGCGTGTGATTTCGTCGAGTGCGGCAAACGGCTCATCCATCAACAGGATACGCGGTCTGGTCACCATTGCACGCGCGATCGAGACACGCATTTTCATGCCGCCGGAAAGCTCGCGCGGCACGGCCGTGGCAAAGCCGGCCAGATGCACCCGTTCCAGCATTTCCATCACCGCAGGTGCCGCCTTGGCGCGCGAAATGCCTTTCAGCCGCAGCGGCAACCAGACATTGTCGAAGACATTTGCCCAAGGCAACAAGGTCGGCTCCTGAAACACGAAGCCGATGTCAGACCGGTCAGCCATTGCGCCACCTGCCCATTCGATCAACCCGGCAGTCGGCGTCGAAAGCCCGGCAATCAGGCGCAACGCAGTCGATTTACCGCAACCTGATGGCCCGAGAAGGCTGAGAAAATCACCTTCGCGCACCGCCATGTCGACTTCACGCAATGCTGTCACGCCATTGGAGAAGGCTTTGCCCACACCGCGCAACGCAAGCAGCACAGAGCCCCCACCTGACGCATCATCAGGCACCTGCATTGTCTTGTCCTGTAGCATGTTGCTCCGGTCGTACTATTTCTTCAGATCGAGACCGACGCCTTTGTTGACGAAAGCCAGCGTATAGGACTTCTTGATGTCGATGCCCGCAGGCACAACCTTGGCCTTGACCATCTTGTCATAGAAACTCTGCATATGTTCGTCCGTCATCGCACCTATGCCAAGTTTCTCGCTTTCGCCTGAATCGACAATGCCGAACTTCTTCAACTGCTCTATCGTAAACGCGATCTGTTCATCCGTAATATCGGGATTGTCTTTCTTGATCGCAGCATTGGCAGCGGAATTGTCACCATAGAGATAGTTGTACCAGCCCTTTGCCGAGCCATCGACAAAGCATTGAACGACCTCGGGGCGATTGTCGATCGTATCCTGCATGGCCTCGATGGTCGTTGAATAAGTGTTGAACCCATAGTCCGCCAGCAGGAACAGGTTCGGCTGGAAGCCACCTTCCTTGGCAACGGCAAACGGCTCGGACGTGACATAGCCTTGCTGGATGGATTTCGGGTTGGCGATGAACGGAGCCGGGTTGAATGTATAGGGCACGCGCTTTGCCGGATCGAAGCCGAACTCGCTGACCATCCACAAAAAGAAGCTCTGCGCGCCCTCGTCTCCGATAATGTATTGATCGGCATTTTTCAGGTCTTCCCATTTATCCAGGCCCTGGCCGGGATGGGTCATGATGACCTGCGGTTCTTTCTGGAAAGAGGCAGCAACAACACGCAATGGTATGCCCTGCTGCACGGCATCGAATGCCTGCAACATATTGCCACCCATATAGAAATCGATCTTGCCGGCCAGCAGCAAAGGTCGCCCGCTCACCTGTGGACCACCCTGCATGATGGTGACATCGAGCCCGCAGGCCGCATATGTCCCATCGACCACGGCCTGATAGTAACCACCATGTTCGGCCTGGGCCAACCAGTTGGTGGCGAAAGTCACCTTTTCATTTGCCGCCGCGTCTGCCACGCCTGCCGCAACAAGCGCAACCGCCGCAATCGAGATCTTCAATTTCCTGTACATCAATTCCACCCATTCTTGGATCTCGACGCGACTAGCGCCAAGCCTGATATGATCAATTCCCCGAGCCTGGCTTGTTTTTTGGCTCTCGCGCCGTTTTACCAGCTTCAACAGCAACACAACCAATGCCACCGAATGCATGTTGCCCAATTTTCCGGTTGCTGTCCACAATTGTGCCGCACCAGTTGATGCCATCTTGAAGGGCCAGACATCAGCGCTTTATGTTACGGATAAAACGGAGACTGCAATGTTCAAATTCCTGAACCCGACATCGATCAAGCCCCCTTTTGCGCGCTATAGCCACGGCATCGAAATTCCCGAAGGCAAGCGTCTGGTGCTTTGTTCGGGCCAGCTTGGCATCGGGCCTGATGACAGCGTTCCAGATGATGCAGGGGCACAGGCGGAATTGTGCTTTCAAAACATTGCAGCGGTTCTTGCTGAAGCGGGCCTCGGGTTGAGCGACATTGTAAGAATCAGTGCATTCGTCACCGAGCGCGCCTTCATGCGTCCCTACATGGATGTTCGCGATCGATTGTTTACCGATCCCGCGCCTGCCTCAACACTGATGATCGTTTCTGGCTTCTCCCGGCCCGAATTCAAGGTCGAGATTGAGGCCATTGCAGCCGGGTAAATCCTCGACACATTTCGCGCAAGGCGTTACGACCTAGATCACTTTTCAACTGAGACATGTCATGAGCAAAACAAAAAAACGCGTTTGGTGGGGCGATTACCGGACGACCGAATATGCTTCCATAGATCCAGAGGTGACAATTGCGGTACTGCCCGTGGCGGCAATCGAGCAGCACGGGCCACATCTGCCCGTTTCGACCGACACCTCGATCATGAACGGCATGTTGGAAACTGTCATCGACCGCTTGCCCGCTGACCTCGACATTCGCATCCTGCCGGTTCAGGCCGTCGGCAAGTCGAACGAACACCTTCATGCACCCGGCACACTGACGCTGCCACCTGCGACCTTGATAGACGCATGGACCGGGCTTGGTTTGTCGATTGCGCGCGCCGGAGTGCGCAAGGTCGTCGTCGTCAATTCACACGGCGGAAACGAAGAAATCATGGGTATTGTCACGCGCGAACTTCGTGTGCGCGAGAAAATGCTGGCGGTAAAAACAAGCTGGCAACGCTTTGGACGCCCCGAAGGCATGTACACTGACCTTGAAGATCGCCAGGGCATCCATGGCGGCGATGTCGAAACATCGCTGATGCTGCATTTTCGCCCTGATCTGGTCGATATGGGAAAGGCAGAAAACTTCGTATCGAATGTTTCCCGCGCCGAAAAGAACTTCGATCTGCTGCGCCACACCGGCACGCACGCCTTCGCCTGGCTTGCCAGCGACCTGAACGCCAACGGCGTCGTTGGCGATGCCTCTATTGCCACGCCCGAGAAGGGTCGCCTCACCGCCGAATATCAGGCCGAAGGTTTTATCAATCTGCTGAAAGATGTTCGAAAGGCACGACTGGCTGATTGGCTTTCCTGAACCCCTCAGCTACCGGGTTTCAATTCAAAGGGCGTTCCCTCAAACGCATCGGATCCGCGACCAATCCCCTTGATCGCTTCAACCATACGCCCCTCGCGCGCGAGCAACACATCGCCAACCACGACCAAACGCGGATTGGGCGTGGCCGAAGGCGACAGAGCGCGCAACATTGCGGCAAGCTCGGCTTCATCGCGGGCAGGATTGAGCGCTGCTGCGATTATATAGGCCGCCGCGGTGGAGCGGCTGATCCCCGCATAGCAATGAACAACGAGCGGCCCAACCTGCTTCCAGTCATCGACGAAGGCGAGCAGGCGACGCACATGCACCTCACCCGGCATTGTCATGCCATCGCGTTCCTCGGCAATGTCGTTCATGGCGAGATAGAGATGGTTTTGGCTCTCGATTGACGCTGGCCGCGTCATCTGATCCGGCCCCGAGAGAAGCGTCACCAGATGACCCGCGCCAACCCTGGCCACGGTTTCATCAACCTTTGAAAGCGGACAAACATGGATCATCACGAAGCCTCGCTGGCCGCTATATCGGCACGTTTTGCCCGCCACTGCGCAAGTGCAGATTCCAGCCGCAGCCATTCACCCTCATCGCCGGGCAAACCGACGCGCAGCACATGCGGGCGCTCATTGAAATGACGCAGTAAAACGCCATTGCTGCCCAGCCCGGAAAATAAAGCCGGTGCAGCCGGAAACTGGAGATAGCGAAACAGCGATGTTCCGCCACTGACTGATATGCCGTGACATCCAAGAAGCGCATCGAGCCGTACCGACTGACGCACAAGCCGCTCTCGCATCGCGTCTCGCCAATCCATGTCGGCAAGCGCGCGAATGCCGTATTCAAGGGCAGGCCCCGCCACCGCCCACGGTCCCAATTGATCAGCCAGGCAGGTCGCCGTCTTTTGGTCCGAAAGCGCGAAACCCAATCGAACGCCAGCAAGACCGAAAAACTTGCCAAACGAGCGAAGCACGACAAGACCACCCTCATCGACATCGCCAGCCACACTTTGTTCGCGTGGACCGACATCCATGAATGCCTCATCCACGATCAGCAAGCCGCCGCGCGCCCGCAACGATGCCGCGAGCGTCAACAATTCGCTACGTCGCAACACCCGACCGTCGGGATTGTTTGGATTGACGACAATGGCAAGATCGGCCTCAGTGAGTTCCCCAAGATCAACGGCCTCGATCACCTCATGACCCGCGATACGCGCCGCGCGTGCATGTTCGGCGTAGGTCGGACCAAGCACTGCGACTTTGCCCGGCACCACTAGCGACGCAACGCGTGGCAAGAGAATTTGCGTACCCGGAGCTGCAACCACATTCGTCGCGTCCGGCGCGCCATAGGTGTTTGCGGCTATCGCCATGAGTTCGCGAACACGCGAGACTTCCGGCAATCGCGACAAGGCGCTGGCGGGTACATCGAAAAGCGGGTAGGAGTGCGGATTAATGCCGGTCGATAAATCGACGAAAGGTTCCCGCGCTTGTGGAAACAGCGCCCTCGCCCGACCAAGGCTTCCGCCGTGATCCACCGTCGTCAATGCCTCCTTCAGAAATTCCATGTCGCTCCTGATCGCCTTCATCTCACTGATCGTTGAATTGCAGATCGGGTATCCGGATCGGCTGTTTCGCGCCATCGGCCATCCCGTCACATGGATCGGCAAGCTGATAGCCTTTCTCGACATGACACTCAATCGCGCGTCCCAGCCCGACAAGATGCGTCGCTTGTTGGGGATAGTCGCACTTTTTATCCTCATCCTGCTTCCGGCAATGATTGCTTTATCAATCGAAGCTCAGTTGGCCCGGAGCGTATATGGTTTTATCGCTGTTGCACTTCTGGCAACTACGCTTCTTTCGCAACGAAGCCTCGCTTCACACGTCAAGGCGGTTGCCGATGCTCTTGATTCCGATGGTCTTGATGCGGGTCGCAAGGCAGTGTCGATGATCGTGGGCCGCGACCCCGACAAACTGGACAGTGCGGGGGTCAGCCGCGCCGCGATTGAGAGCCTGGCCGAGAATTTTTCTGACGGCATCGTTGCCCCCACACTATGGATCGCCATTGGTGGATTGACCGGTGGAGTTGCTTACAAGGCCGCCAATACGGCAGACTCCATGATCGGGCACCACACCGAGCGCCATGAAGCCTTCGGCTGGGCTGCCGCGCGCTTTGACGACCTGATCAATCTACCGGCTTCGCGCTTGACCGCGCTGCTTATTTTTATCGCAGCGTTTCTTGTAAAAGGTGCTGATCCGAAAGGCGCGCTGCGCGCCATAGCTTATGACGCCCGCAAACATCGTTCTCCCAATGCAGGCTGGCCAGAATCCGCAATGGCTGGCGCACTTGGCCTGGCTCTCGCCGGTCCGCGCAGTTATGACGGGGCAATGGTCAACGATGCCGTAATGGGCGAAGGCGGCCGACGCGATGTCACAAGCACCGACATAAGGCGCGCGCTCAAACTCTATAAGGCGGCTGACGGCCTATTGATCGCCCTGTTGGGAATACTGGCAGGTTTGGTACTCCTCTAACATTATAGTTGCGGCCAAGTTCTGCGGCCATCGCGACCTATATTACCCCCTCTGTCCTGCCAAGCTCACAATCTGCTATTGTGGTGCCACACTAGAACTCAATCCCTTGCTGCGCTTTGACGCCAGCGGAGAAATGGTGCTTGGTCGATCCCATTTCGGTGACCAGATCAGCCGCCTCAACAAGAGCCGGCTTTGCGTTGCGGCCAGTGACAACGATGTGCAACCCCTCGCGGCGCGCCATGAAAGCGGACACCACCTCATCAATATCGAGATAGTCGTAGCGAAGCGCGATATTCAACTCATCGAGAACCAGAAGGCTGATCGTAGGGTCTTCCATCAACTCGACCACTTTGGCCCATGCAGCCTGAGCAGCGGCAATATCGCGATTGAGGTCCTGCGTTTCCCAGGTGAAACCCTCACCCATAGTGTGCCATTCAACCCGGTCGCCAAAAGCTGCGAATGCATCTTTCTCACCCGTATGCCATGCGCCCTTGATGAATTGGACGACGCCAACACGCTTGCCGTAACCAAGCATTCTGAGCGCCAGTCCGAAGGCCGCTGTCGATTTTCCTTTGCCGGGGCCGGTGTTGACAATCAACAGGCCCTTTTCGACAGTTTTTTGCGCCACTTCAGCATCTTGCACAGCCTTGCGTTTGGCCATCTTGGCCTTGTGGCGCTCTGCTTGCGTATCGCTAGCGGCCATATCCTTGAGAACAGTCATGTCATTTCACCTTGAGCGGCAATCCCGCCACCATAAGAAGCACAGTGTCGGCAACTGCCGCCACCTGTTGATTGAGACGCCCCGCCCCATCACGGAAGCGGCGCGCCAATGCGTTGTCGGGTACCACGCCTTGCCCGACTTCATTGGCGACGACGAACCATGGCCCACGAGGATGAGAAAGCAATTGCGCCAGCCGCGCGCATTCACGGTCCAGATCATGTTCAGCCAGAAGATGGTTTGAAAGCCATAAGGTCAGGCAGTCGATCAACACCGGTTCATCATCGCGAAGCGCTTCGATCGCGCCCGCAAGATCAAGCGGCGCATCGATAGTGTGCCACCCCTCACCGCGCCGCGAGCGGTGAAGTGCAATTCGTTCACGCATTTCTTCATCATATGCCTCGGCCGTCGCAATATAGGTCCACGGTGCAGCATAGGCCTTGATCAGTTCCTCGGCGTGTCGACTTTTGCCCGAACGCGCGCCACCGATGACAAATGTAAGGCTATTCATAGTGATGAAATTTTCCTCTTGGTTTCGCTTGAAACCACCGCTCGGACTATAGGCAAACCACAGCAGGCGGCAAACCAGTTTCCGCCCCAATCTGTCTCATATTCGCAAACTCGGACTAACTTCCCGCAATTGACAAACCCGCCTGTCCGGTGTCGGCTATCATATTCGAGGAAGCCGTCATGCAACCCGATCAAAACAGCAGCACGCGCTATAATGGCCTGACCAGGACACAGCCAACATTGCCGCCCTCAAACTATTGGGGCAAGGATGATTTCGCGCGCGATCTCGAAGCGATATGGTATCGAAACTGGGTCTTCGTTTGCCGCGAAGCCGACCTCGCCGAACCACTTGCTTTCCGGCGGTTTCGTATCGGCACTCAGGAAATTCTGCTGATACGCGACGAAGCCGGTCAATTGCGGGCGTTTCACAACACTTGCAGGCATCGCGGTTCACAACTTTGCCAGGTTGACGCCGGACGCCTGAAAGCACGGCTCATCACCTGCCCCTACCATGCCTGGTCATATTCCTTGAAAGGCGATCTTGTGCGGGTGCCATCAAAGGCAATACCGGATGGTTTTGAAAAGAGCGACCACCCGCTCTACCCGGTGGCGCTGTCGTTGTGGCGCGGTTTTGTCTTCGTCAATCTCGACCAGAAAGCTGAAGGATCAGCTGAAGCGTGCTTTGATCCATCCTCAGGCGATCTGGGCAACTGGCCGCTGGAAAATCTGGTGAGCGGCCATGTGCTAACCAAGGTGATGAACTGCAACTGGAAATTATTCTGGGAGAACTTCAACGAATGCCTGCACTGCCCAGGTGTTCACAAGGATTTGTCGCGGCTGGTGCCAATTTACGGTCGAGGCCTGATGGAGCGCCACGACGATCCCCAATGGGTACGCCACGCCGACAATGACGCGCCTGAATTTTCAGGCCAACTGGCTGATGGTGCCGAAACATGGTCTTGTGACGGGCGCGCGCATGGCCCGATCTTTCCACGCCTGACCGAGAAAGAACGCGCGGCAGGGCAAACTTACGTCACCAGCCTGCCCTCAATGTTTGTGGTTGGCCACGTCGATTACGTGCGCGTTGTGCGGCTGGTGCCGCTTGGTCCCGAACAGACCGAACTTACCGCGGAGTGGTTGTTCCTGCCCGAAGCCTTGAGCGCGCCGCAGTCCGATATAGACAACATTGTCGCGTTCGGAACCCAGGTGCTGGAAGAAGACGCCGCGATCTGCGAGGTCAATCAGAAAGGCTTGCACTGCAAAGCTCACAATGCTGGTGTTCTGATGCCCGAAGAATACGACTTGCATCGCTTCCACAACTGGATACGTGACCAGCACACCAGTGTATCTGCAACATGACAACCGGGTTTCACCGGTTCAAAGCAACAACGACTACATGGATTTTGGCAAATACCGCCAGGTGACGACACCGCAAACGGCGACGAGGCACCCCAGGGTCACGAAAACGGAACCGAGCCCGAAGAACGCCAGAACCACCGAATAGACCAGCGGCGGTGTCAATTCCGAAAAGTCGAGATAGGTGCGGTAGACAGCAGCCATTTGCGGTCGCTCATAGGCATGCACCGAGCGCATGAAAACGGTTGAGCCAAGTGAATCGAGCGCGATCGTAAAAAAGGCTCCGACAAGCAGCAAGGCCCCGGCAAGAAGTGGCGCCGATGTTCCAACCGACCCGGCGGCAAACAGCAATAGAGCCATCACGAAAAATGCCATTGTCATGATGCGGCGAGCACCGAACCGCTTTCCCGCCTTGCCCCAGAATATTGCCGTGAAAAGCAGCACGTTGCCTGCCGACACGAGCAGGCCGCCAGCAAGTTCACCCTCGCCTGCGATAACCATTAACAATGGGCCATAAACGAAAAACGTCGTCCAGAAACACGACCGGCCAAATGCGATTATCCAGGCAAGCCGCAATCGCGGTTGGGAAATGAAACGCCCGATATTGGCAAGCGGATTGACCGGGCGGCTCCTGCCCGGTGCAATCAACGAATTGTCGCCGAGCCTGTATGTCCAAAACAATGCAAGCAACGCAAGTGCGACAACCGCCACGGCACCATGCGCGGCATAAAGCCCGAAATGTGTATAGAGCAAGATGCCCAGCGTCGGCCCACCAGTCCACGCGACCATGGACCATGCCATTCTGAGCGATTCCGAGCGCATGAAATCGGTCTTGCGAATATGGTCCATGATATAAAGATTAAGCGTGATCGACAGCGCACTTGCCCCCATGACGCGGCAAAGCATCCCTAGCAATTGGCCAACCAGCGTATCGGTGACGAAAAACAGCGAGCCAAGACCCAGCAGGCACGCACCCGCTGTATAAATCCACCGCCTTGCGAAACGCAGGATAAGCATTGGCATGAATAGCGTGACCGACAGACCGAGCAACGACACGACCGTGTAGAGGATCGAAACGACCTGCTCGTTTTTCAGTATTTCATAGGCCTGAATCGGAATTACGCTCGTGACCATGGCACGCGCAAATGATTCCACCGCATAGAGAGACGCAAATGTGCGCGCGCCTGCCGGGCGCACGGATTGAAGCCAGATCGGATGGCGAACATGGATAGCCATTGGCTTCTCCGAAAGAGAATCGCAAACCCGATTCACTTCGCAATCTGCCGTCGTCTCTAAGCTCTCAGTAGCAGGATTTCGACCTGAAAAAGCCAAAATACGAAGCTGTCAAAAGCTTTCCTGAACTGGCCCAAACACCCTTTAATCATTGCGCAAATCGGCACCTTGCCGCAATTCTGCTCTTGCATCTGAGCGACCCATGATAATTATCCCATGATCGAAACCGAGTTTGAGCCCCAATGACCATCGACGAACGCGCCGAGACTGTTCAGGCAAAGTCCGGGCGTATCGTGCTCCTTGATCTTGCACGTGGCGCAGCACTCCTGGCCATGGCAAGCTATCATTTGGCCTGGGATCTCGAATTCTTCGGCTACGCTTCTGCCGGTTTGACCGAATTCGGCGCATGGAAAATTTACGCGCGCTGCATTGCATCTTCTTTCTTGTTCCTGGTCGGCGTCAGCCTCGTGCTGGCTCACAGCAAGGGGATCTCGTTGGAACGGGTTCTGGAAGCGGCTGGCGATGGTGGCTGTTGCCGCACTTGCCATTACCCTTGCAACATATCTGGCAACGCCAGACGCGTTCATCTTCTTCGGAATCTTGCATCAGATTGCGTTGGCAAGCCTGCTTGGTCTCGTCTTCCTTCGCTTGCCATCTCTGCTGACGCTTGGCATTGCAGCACTGGTAATCGCCGCACCCGCCTTTCTTCGTTCCGCCATATTCGATCACCCTTCCTTATGGTGGGTCGGCCTGTCTTCGCTAAACCCACGTTCAAATGACTACGTGCCGCTGTTCCCGTGGTTCGGCGTGGTTCTGGCGGGAATTGCGGTCACGAAAATGGCAACATCGGCCGGCCTTCTGGCATGGCTGAGGAAAATCTCGCCCGGCCGCTGGGCAAATCCCCTGATTTTCGCCGGACGCCACGGCCTCGCTTTCTACCTCATCCATCAACCGGTCTTGATCGCCTGTGTGTGGCTGTTTTCGCAAGTCATGCCAGCCCATGTCGAAACGCGCCAGCAATCCTTCCTGAGTTCTTGCCAAGCATCATGCGAAGACAAGCGCGACACTGAATTCTGCTCCCTCTATTGCGTGTGCATGCTGGACGCGCTGGAAACCGAAAACAGTCTGGATGCGGTGTTCAGCGGCAACCAGAGCCCCCAGAGCAAGGCCCATATTGGCGAACTTGCCGTTCAGTGTACGCTAAGCACAGATAACGACATGATCGGGAGGGACACGAAATGACGGACAAGCAGGCAAAATGGGGTGGCATTCCATGGCCACCGGTCATTTACATCGTCGCGATTGCCGCCAGCACCGTGCTCGGCCTTCTCTACCCCTTGCCGTGGATTGGCGGGCTTCTCGGCTACCTGCTTTTTGCCATCGGCGGTCTGGCGGTACTGGCAACCGCAGCGTTGTGGATCACCTCAATCCGCACCATGATACGCGCCAAGACGACGCTCAACCCCAACGCACCACCCGATCATCTGGTGACAACCGGTCCCTTTGCCACGACGAGAAATCCGTTATATCTCGCAAACACATTGCTGTTGATCGCAATCGGTTTATTGACCGGAATTCCCTGGTTTCTGCTGTTCGCATTTCTCGCCGCCTTCGCCACGCGAAAGCTCGCAATCGAAAAAGAAGAGAAGGCTTTGGCAGCAAAATTCGGCAAGAGATACCGCGATTACGCAAAGAAAGTACGCCGCTGGATATAGAAGGCTTGCTAATTTTCCGAGATCAGGCCGGGCGAAATCAGCAGCGCAAAACCATCATGTATTGACGCCAAGCTCCGCCAGGCGTTCCACACATAATTCTTCGGCATGATCCAGTTCCGCCAAAGTCTCTTCAAGGTCGCGCCGCTTCTGGCGCAATTCCGCGCGCTTCTCCTCGATCTGCTTGATCATCAGGTTAAGCTGGCCGACCTCGCCGGGCGGCGTCTTGTACATCTGGATAATCTCGCGGATTTCATTGATTGAAAAGCCGAGCCGTTTTCCGCGCATGATCTGCCGGATCAACTGACGGTCCGAAGGGCGAAACAATCGGGTACGACCGCGACGCACCGGTAGAATCAGCCCCTCGTCCTCATAGAAGCGCAAAGTTCGCGTCGATATGCCGAATTCTCGGGTCAGTTCGGTAATGGAATAATATTCTCGCATCGTTATTCCACGAGTCGGCGCGAAATCGCGTTGACTGTCCACCATCAATTGCCCTCATTGCCCTGAAACGGTCTTCTCGCACCTCATAGTTGAGGAACGCATAACGCGGGGCAGAATTTGGCATAGCGTTTACGTAAAAGTCAAACACCGCAACATTTGCGCGCGTACCCCTGAGAATTTTTCCGGATCAGGAAATCCCGAACCACCACGTTGCCAGGCCGAGAAATGCGAAGAAACCGACGACGTCGGTGACAGTCGTGACAAAAACAGCCGAAGCGACCGCAGGGTCGATGTTGAAACGATCGAGAAGCAGCGGAATCAGAATTCCTGCCAGCGCAGCCACAAACATGTTGATGACCATGGCAGCGGCAATGATGCCGCCAAGATTGGGGTCCTGAAACCAGATGGCGGCAACGATGCCGATCAGGATGGCGAAAACCACGCCATTGATAAAGCCAACGCCCATTTCGCGGCGAATGATGCGCCACGCATTGTAGATATCGATATCCTTGGTCGCGAGCGCGCGCACCGTCACCGTCATCGTCTGGGAACCGGCATTGCCCCCCATGCCGGCCACGATCGGCATCAACACGGCAAGCGCCACAATGTGCTCGATTGTTCGGTCGAACAGGCCGATGACCGAGGCTGCCAGAAACGCGGTGAATAGATTGACCAGAAGCCACGGCACCCGCGAGCGTGAGGTCGTAAACACAGTGTCCGACAGTTCTTCGTCGCCGACACCGCCCATGCGCAGAAGATCTTCCTCGGCTTCCTGCTGGATGACATCGACCACGTCGTCGATGGTCAGCACACCGACGAGACGTTCGTTCTCATCGACAACGGCAGCAGACAGAAGATCGTACTGCTCGAATTCGCGCGCAGCCTCTTCCTGATCCATTGTCGCAGGAATCGCATGCCGCGTTTCATGCATCAGGTCTTCAGCCTTGACCGCACGCCTGGAACGCAGGATCTGGTCGAGATCTATCGCACCCAAAAGCTTGAACGTCGGGTCAATGACGAAAATTTGGCTGAAATGGTCGGGAAGATTCTTATCGTCGCGCATATAGTCGATCGTCTGCCCGATCGTCCAGAACGGCGGCACGGCGACAAACTCGGTCTGCATACGCCGACCCGCAGTTTCTTCCGGATAATCGAGAGAGCGGCGAAGCCTGATGCGTTCGGTAAACGGAAGCTGCGCAAGAATCTCATCCTGATCGACCTGATCGAGATCCTCCAGAATGTAGACAGCATCATCCGAATCCAGCTCCTGAACCGCTTGGGCAATCTGCGAATTCGGCAAATTGTCGACGATATCGAGGCGGATCGCCTCATCGACCTCGGTGAGCGAGGAAAAATCAAAATCAGAACCAAGCAATTCGACCAGCGCGCGCCGCTGCTCCGGCTGCAAGGCCTCAAGCAGATCGCCAAGTTCCGACTGATGAAGATCGTCTACGTCATTTTTTAGAGCCAGCGTATCGCGCTCAGCGATAGCCGCACCTATTCGTGCCAGAAACGACGACTGAATGACGCCGTCCTCGCTGTAAACCTCGTCATGAATGGACTGGGCGTCCGGTGTGCCGGTCGCCTTCTCGTCCTGGCTTTCCATTGGCGCGCCTCCCGCGGGCGAGATTCCGGCAAATCGTGAAGGCCACGTCTAGCGTGCAAAGCACCGCAATATCAAATGAAATGCAACTTGCGCCAAAATTGGCAAGTGGAATGGGCGACCGGAAATCCCGAACCAATTGGCGGCGCGTCGTCACAGCCCGGTAGCGCAGCTTGATCTTCTGGTCGTTCAAGCACGCGACGGCATTGAGTTATATGGAGCCGAACGCGGCAGGATGGTGCACTTTTGAGGAACGAACTGGCTCCAAATGACGGCGATTTTGGTGCGGTCGAGAAGACTCGAACTTCCACGGGTTGCCCCACAGCGACCTCAACGCTGCGCGTCTACCAATTCCGCCACGACCGCACGTGGTAGAGGGCCGGACTACTCCGGCTCGCGGCGTTTAGCAAATCGCTTCTGGCTAAACAAGAGCATGCACGGCAATATTCGTGCAGATAAGGAATTCACTCGCCCATTGCCCCGATAAATGAGTTGCATGGGTATCGCGCGCAGCAAACTGGACGTTTTGTTGAATTGACGCCATATGAAGCAGGATAGCTTCGAGACAACCAATGCCTGCACGCAGCCAGATCGCCACATCGTTCCTGCCACTTCCCGGATCCGCTCCGGTCGAATGGCGTATCGAACCCGGTCTCACATCCTATCCGGACGCCCTCGCCTACATGGAATCGCGCGCCGATGCCGTCCGAAGTGGCGAGGCCAATGAACTGGTTTGGCTGGTCGAACATCCCCCGCTCTATACCGCCGGCACCAGCTCCCGTGTCGCCGACCTGCTTGAACCCGAGCGCTTTCCGGTTTTTCAAGCCGGGCGTGGTGGTGAATATACCTATCACGGACCGGGGCAGCGGGTTGCCTATGTGATGCTCGACCTCAAACGCCGGCGCGAAGACGTTCGCGCATTCGTTGCTGCGCTGGAGCAATGGATTATCGGCACACTCGCGGCTTTCAACGTGCGGGGCGAACGGCGTGAAGACCGTGTTGGCGTGTGGGTGGTTCGGCCCGATCGCCCCCAAGCCGCGATGGATCACCGGCCGAAGACAAGATTGCGGCCATCGGTATCCGCCTTAGAAAATGGGTGAGTTTTCACGGCATCGCCATCAATGTCGAGCCCGACCTGAGCCATTTCAGCGGCATCATACCATGTGGCGTAGAAGATCATGGGGTTACCAGCCTTGTCGATCTCGGCCTGCCGGTAACAATCAGCGACCTTGATACAGCGCTGAAAACCGCATTCGAAGATGTTTTCGGTGCAACCGCTTTTACCGGCATCGAAGAGATACAGGATGTGGGTTGACGCGAACCCGCCACGCGCAGCGGTGCTTGAAGTCGAGTTCACAATTTTAGCGCAATTCCAAAAAAATGCGCAGCGGTTTTCAGTTTGCGATTGCGTAAAACCGATATCGGGAACGGTTCAGTAATCCTGTCAGATCAGCGAAAGCTTTGCTGACGCCCACAGCAGCCCGTAGCCATGAATGACGAAAACCGACACCAATGCCCCGGCCATCGCGATCCGGTCAAAGGTCCGGATCGGCTTGAGATCGTAACGCGGCTTGACACTACTGCCAGCCGTCAAAAGACTGAGGATCGCAAACACAACAGCAGCCACAATAAGGAAACCTGACGACATACCTGCCTGTTGGCCCAACACAAGAAATGCCGACAGGAGGAAGAAGGATGACAATCCAAGAGTCACTTGATTTGGACAGATCTGGCGAAGTACCTGACCGCCATCGAATTTCCATACAGGGACAAGATTGGCAATATTGAAAAGGGCGGCGCAACCTGCAAACGTCGCAAGCAGCGCCGCCCCCGCGTGGAACCCTTCTGCACCTGCGAGCACGCTCGAGGCAATCGCAACGGGCACCAGGAGCGCCGAAAAGCCGGCACCCATCAGCGCCACGAATGCCACTTCGAAGCGGCTGTCATACGGACGCCCACCAATAGCGATACCACCAAGCAGAGGTATGAAAATCATTCTGACCTTGCGGTGACCCATCATCCTGAATGCCGCCATGTGGCCAAGTTCATGCAAGGCCACCACAAATGTCAGTATGGCAGCGAGCATCAGTCCACCGAAATTCAGACCGAACAACGGCCATAAAATAAGCGCGGAAAGAACAGCGAAGCCGATCTGGCTAAGCGGATGCTCAAACCATCCGCCCTCGCTGTAATGTCCGGTCGCAGCCCAGCTTTCCAGCTTCGCCAATTTCCGCCGCATGGTAAAATATCTGAACGCGAGAAAGGCAGCCCCGCGATAGCGGTCGGTTTGGCTAACGATTACGCGCGCGCCGCTGCCTTCAGCTATGATCTCGGTGGTTTCGCGATAATGCGCCCAGAACGCAGCATCAAGCGACGAGATCGTCAGTAATACGCATGGAAAAGCGCGCATCGTTTGTCACATCCTCCAGCAGAACCGTTCGCTCGATCGGCAGGCCATCCCGTCCCTCCCAGGACGATCTTATTCGCACCATACCTTCATCATTCAGTGGAGTGGCCGAAACGATTTGGCCAGACCATCCCGCTTCTGCGCCAAGCGGCCACAGCGATTGCCAAAGACGCCGCCGACCTATCGGCATTAAACGGCTATGCCTGACCGTCCGCACGCCGAGAGGCATTGCCATCAGCACAAAAATCAGACCGACATTGCAGGCCACAAGACCCACCGTCACTATCATCGACACTTGGCATCACCTCATGCATTCGCAAGAATAGCCTAGCGCCGTCCACGGCAACAAAGGTTTAACGCCGGTCCAATCCGTCAGTGTGAGGCATGCCCCTCACCGACCCGTTTTCACATCGCTCCAATCCACATCGCCATGGAAACGAGGAAGGCACTCATGCACACAAGCGACACAACATCCTGAACAAGATCGGTCATAAATCTCTCCTGTTTTTGTTATGTTCTATTTTTGTTCTAATTTTGTTCAATTGTCAACGGCGATCATTGTACTACCTGCGAAAAGCCCGCAAGTCTGATTGCCAGGGTTAATGATGTGTTGATGCCGCTCATGAACAGAAACCGGGCGTGGTTGGTTCATCGTGCGAGATGCGATAGCTGGTTTTCCGGAATATTCCGATGCTCATCAGCGCGTCAGAGCGTTTTTGTGCGTCCGATCAGATGCACAGCGCCCTATAGTGGCACCACTTTCCCATCGTCAAGCGTGATGCGCCGATCCATTCGCGATGCGAGTTCATGGTTATGCGTGGCAATCAGCGCTGCTAGGCCGGATTGGCGAACCAAAGCCTCCAGCGCTTCAAAAACATAAGAGGCAGTCACCGGATCGAGATTGCCGGTCGGCTCATCGGCAAGCAGGATCAGTGGTGCGTTGGCAACCGCGCGCGCAATTGCGACCCGCTGTTGCTCGCCCCCGGAAAGTTCGGAAGGCCGGTGGTGAGCACGATCACCAATCTGCATGTAGTCCAACAACTGAGCAGCCCGCTCGGCCGCGTCAGGACGCTGCAAACCCTTGATGAGTTGCGGCATCATGATGTTTTCAAGTGCCGAAAATTCCGGCAGCAAATGGTGGAACTGATAGACAAACCCGATATCGTTGCGGCGTATGGATGTCCGTTGCGCGTCGTTCAAACGTCCGCACGCGCGCCCTGAGAGTATCACATCGCCAACATCCGGCCGTTCCAGCAGTCCCGCCGTATGCAAGAGCGTTGATTTGCCGGTGCCCGACGGCGCCACCAGCGCCACCATTTCACCACGCCTTAGCGAGAAGTTGGCTCCATTGAGAATGGTAAGCTTGCGCTGCCCCTGTACATAATGGCGTTCAACGGCTTTCAGTTCGATAATGACCTCGGCCATTATTCGTACCTCAGCGCTTCAACCGGGTCGAGCCGGGCAGCACGCCATGCCGGAAACAGGGTTGCCAGAAAAGACAAAACCAAGGCCATGATGACGACGGAAGCAGTCTCGCCGAAATTCATTTTTGCCGGAAGCTGGCTAAGGAAATAAAGCTCCGGGTTGAACAGGATCGTGCCTGAAATCCAGGAAAAGAATTCCCGGATGCGCTCGACATTGAGGCAAATGACGATACCGAGCGCCACGCCGGCGAACGTACCAATCACCCCGATTGCTGCGCCCGTCATCAGGAAAATGCGCAAGATGGCACCGCGCGATGCCCCCATGGTGCGCAGTATGGCAATATCATGCCCCTTGTCTTTCACCAGCATGATGAGACCGGAGATGATGTTCAGCGCCGCCACCAGAACGATCAATGTCAGGATCATGAACATCACATTGCGCTCGACCTGTAGCGCAGAGAAAAATGTGTGGTTTCGCTGGCGCCAGTCGGTCAGGTAAATCTGCCTCTGCGCCGCCTCTTCAACCTTGGGCTTTAACGCATCGACATTGTCGGGATCATCCATATAGATTTCGATGGTTTGCGCCTTGCCTTCCATATTGAAGTACAATTGCGCTTCCGAAAACGGCATATAGATGATGGAACTGTCATATTCCGACATGCCGACTTCAAAGATCGCGACGACCGGATATCCCTTCAGACGCGGCGTTGTGCCAAGCGGTGTAACATCTCCATCCGGTGAAATCAGCGTAATGGTGTCGCCAAGCACAAGTCCAAGGCTTTCCGCCATGCGACGACCTATGGCAACGCCTTCACTTTTGTCGAAACCGACCAGCGATCCATGTTTGATGTTGTTGGCGACAATAGAAACCTTGCCAAGATCTTCACCACGGATGCCGCGCACCAGCGCGCCTGTGCCGGAGCCGACATTGCCTTGTGCAAGCACCTGCCCGTCGATCAATGGAATGGCATATTTGACGCCCGGCACACCATTGATGCGCCCCGCCACGGCCGCATAATCCTCAAGCGGCAGATCGATTGGCGTTACGATCAGATGACCGTTCACGCCCAGGATGCGGGTCAAGAGTTCGGCCCGAAAACCGTTCATCACCGCCATCACCACGATCAGCGTGGCAACGCCAAGCATGATGCCCAGAAACGATATAGAGGCGATGACAGAGATAACGGTTTCCTTGCGTCGCGAGCGCAGATAACGCCACGCGACCATGCGCTCAAACCCGGAAAACGGCCCCGCGCTTTGTAACGCGCCCGCATCTTGCGACATGTGCGCCGCTGTAGCCTCGTTCATGCCGTCACACCAAGGCGTTTCGCCATAGCAGCAATCGGCAACGTTTCACGCTCACCCGTCTTGCGGTTCTTCAGTTCCACCTCGCCTGCGGCAACGCCACGCGGCCCGACGATAATTTGCCAGGGCAGTCCGATCAGATCCGCGGTCGCAAACTTGCCGCCTGCGCGCTGCTCGGTATCGTCGTAAAGAACGTCTTTGCCAGCACCTGTCAGCATCGAGTAGAGGTCATCGCAAACTCGGTCGCATTCGCCGTCGCCTGCCTTCATGTTGATAAGACCTATATCGAAAGGTGCAACGGAGTCTGGCCAGATGATGCCATTTTCGTCATGGCTGGCCTCGATAATCGCCGCGATCAGCCGTGATGGCCCGATGCCATAAGAGCCCATTGAGACAAAATGATCCTTGCCATCGGCCCCGGTCACTTTCGCTCCCATAGGCTTTGAATATTTCTCGCCAAAATGGAAGATGTGACCAACCTCGATCCCGCGGGCCGACACCCGGTCAGCCTCCTGGAGGTTGTCCCATGCAGCCTCGTCATGCATCTCGTCGGTAGCGGCATAGGGTGTCGTCCATGTTTTCACGACACTGCCGATTTCAGCCGCATTGGCAAAATCGGTATCCTCACCCGGCACTTCGAGCGCGAGATAATCGCGATGGCAAAACACCTGGCTTTCGCCCGTATCGGCAAGAATGATGAACTCATGCGAAAGGTCGCCGCCAATCGGCCCCGTGTCGGCACGCATCGGAATTGCCTGAAGCCCCATACGCGTGAACGTGCGCAAATAGGAAACGAACATCCGGTTATAGGCCGCACGCGCACCTTCAAAGTCGATGTCGAAGGAATAGGCATCCTTCATCAGGAATTCGCGGCTGCGCATCACGCCGAAACGCGGGCGCACTTCATCGCGGTACTTCCATTGAATATGATAGAGATTGAGCGGCAGATCCTTGTAGGAGCGAACGTAGGAGCGGAAAATCTCCGTCACCATTTCCTCGTTGGTCGGCCCAAAGAGCATATCGCGTTCATGGCGGTCCTTGATACGCAACATCTCTTTGCCATAGTCGTCGTAGCGGCCGCTTTCGCGCCACAGATCGGCCCCTTGAATGGTCGGCATCAGGATTTCCAGCGCACCTGACCTGTTCTGCTCCTCACGAATGATGTTGCAGACCTTGTCGAGTACTCGTTTCCCAAGCGGGAGCCACGAGAAACTTCCTGCGCCCTGCTGGCGGATCATACCGGCACGCAGCATCAAGCGATGTGAAACGATCTCCGCTTCACGCGGATTCTCTTTCAAAATGGGCAGGAAATAGCGTGACAAACGCATGATCTGGTCCGTATGCGAAAATGGCGGCACCAGAATCGGCGCGCGGCAGGTTTGTTTGCCGGCACTTCATAGCCATTTCATGACCGAATTGAAACCCGCGCCAGACGTCAAACATAGTATCGCGCAAGCTGATCGGATTTTGCTCACGCCTGCAGAATAATTGTGCAATGCAGCACATTAATTTTTGTTTCTGTAGAAAATTTCTAGTGACTCTACTGACAGCGTTGGTCTAGTGTGCCGCGATAATAGCGGGGGCAGAGATAATCTGCTCTCCTGCGCGGTCAAAGTCTTGGGAGGATGCGATCTTGGCGCGGTAATTCGCAGCCGCCGTTTACGGAATAAAGATCGGACGCGTTAAATTGCAAGGCTTCTGGCCTTGCATTTTTTTGTGCAGTCCAGTACCCACCAGCAGATGGAATTCATTTAGGGGTCACCGCTTCTACGGCATGTCGCTTTGAAAGAGCCGCGCGAAATTCCGAAAACCGGCAACCGCTTTTCGGTCCGCGGTTCAAATGGAATGAAGCCCCTCAGATCAAGGCTTTCAGACAGAAACCTCAACCATCACAACAAGTTGAAACGTCAGTTGTAGGTCGGCAGCATCTGCGGAAGATCGCTGAACCCAAACCCAAGCCCTTCCGTCAACCCAAAAAGAATGCCGACAATAATCGACGTTATCACGGTTGTCCAAATCACCGCGCGCAACATGCGCATTGAGCCAGGGCGCTCGCCATCGTGCCGGGCACAATGTCACCCTCATCTTCTTGTGTGGTTACGTTGAACGGCAGAATGGCGAAAAGGGTAATCCACCATATGACGTAAAAAATTGCGGTGAATGATACCCAGTTCATGATTGTTCCAGTTCGATCAGCGTGCCGAAAAAATCTTTTGGATGCAGAAACAAGACCGGCTTGCCATGCGCACCGGTCTTTGGGGTGCCATCGCCAAGAACACGCGCCCCAGCACTCATGAGTTGGTCGCGCGCCGCGACAATATCGGGCACTTCATAACAAAGGTGATGCATGCCGCCAGCCGGGTTTTTTCCAGAAAAGCAGCGATCGGCGAGTTCTCACCAAGCGGTTCCAGCAATTCTATCTTGGTATTGCCGACATTGATAAAAACCACCGACACGCCATGCTCAGGCAATATTTGTGGCTCCGTCACCTGCGCGCCCAGCGTCTCGCGATAACCCGCACTTGCCTTGGCAAGGTCGGGCACTGCGATGGCAACATGGTTCAGGCGGCCAAGCATGGTCTTCTCCTTTGCAGCAAGATCAGCGTGTGACGAACACCGTCACAAGCGGCTTCTTGCCCCAAACTTCGTTTGCCGAAGCGCGAACGGCGCGGCGCACCGATTCTTGAACGAGGTCCAAATCTTTTCGGCGCTGTCTGGGGATGGAGTCCACAGCGCCGATTGCCGCATCGATCATCAATTCTTCGAGAGGTTCGCCCCTGGCATCGATTTCTGCAACACCAATTGCGACAAGATCGGGGTCGCCAGCGAGTTCATATTTGTCATCCAGCACCACATTAACCGCAACATGACCGGCATAAGACAGCTTGCGCCGCTCTCTGATGCCCATCGCCTCGTCACTGCCAATCAGCCTGCCATCCTTGTAGACTCGGCCAAATGGAACCTGATCGATGATGGCCGCTGCACCCGGATAGAGCCTCAGCATGTCACCGTCGCGCACCTGCGCGACCTGACCTATTCCCGACATGGACATCAGCGAGCCTTGTGCCACCAGATGCGCGGCCTCGCCATGCACCGGAACACCGATCTGCGGCTTGACCCATTCATACATGCGCTTCAGTTCGCTGCGGCGAGGATGGCCCGACACATGCACCAGCGCATCGTCATCCTCCATGATCTTCATGCCAAGATCTATCAGCCTGTTCTTAATCTCAAGGATTGCTTTTTCGTTGCCCGGAATGGTGCGCGACGAAAAGATCACCATATCGCCTGCTGTCAAACCGACTGACTTCATTTCTTCTCGTGACAGCTTGGCAAGGGCCGCCAGCGGTTCGCCCTGGCTGCCTGTGCATATGACCACCATGTTCTGGCGGTCGACGAAAGAATAGTCTTCTTCGGCAATGAACTCCGGCAATCCATCCATATAGCCAAGTTCGCCCGCCACATCGATGACACGCTTCAGCGACCGTCCAAGCACAAGGCATTTGCGCCCGGCATCGCGCGCCGCCCGCGCAATCGAAATGATGCGCCCCACATTCGACGAAAACGTGGTGACGACCACGCGTCCCTTAGCCTGTTCGATAATGGTTTTCAGACTGGCACCAACCTCCTGCTCCGAAGGTGAAACCCCTTCCCGCATCGCATTGGTGGAATCGCAGATAAGCGCCAGGACACCCTTATCGCCATATGCGCGAAAGCGGGCTTCGTCCGTCTTCGGCCCAAGAGTGGGCTCCGGGTCGATCTTCCAGTCGCCGGTATGAACGACCGTGCCCACCGGCGTCGTGATGGCAAGCGACATTGGTTCGGGGATGGAATGCGCAACCGGAATTGCCTCGATCTCGAACGGCCCGACAGTAAACTTGTCTCCGCCTCGATAAATTGTCACCGGGATTTTCGGAGCATTCTGCTGCCCCTGCCTCTTGGCCTCAAGCAGTCCCGCCCCGAACGGCGTCATCCACACTGGCGCTTTCAGCCGCGGCCAGATGTCGTGCAAGGCGCCGTAATGATCTTCATGCGCGTGCGTAATGACAATACCGCGCAGGTTGGAGATATCTTCTTCAATGAAGCGTGTATCTGGCAAGATCAGATCAACGCCCGGATGTGCGGCGTCGGGAAAGGTCACGCCGACATCGACGATGAGCCATTCGCGGGCATTTTTCGGCCCATAGCCATAAAGAGCGAAATTCATGCCAATCTCGCCAACACCGCCGAGTGGCACGAAGACAAGTTCAGCGCTATCAGCTTTCGCCATTATATTTCCTTCCTTGCGGATCAGGTCGCACCAAGCGAGGCGACCGCACCAAAATGCACGTCACCCGCAGCGATTGTAACGATCGAGCCGGATTTCTCACGGATCACGAAACGGCAGTCTTCGTCTATCGTCTCGAAGCTGCCGCGAACAACATTGCCATCAATCTGCACGGCGACCTCGCTGCCTAAACCTGCCGCGCGTTCAAGCCAACGCCGCCGCACATCTGAAAGGCCGCTCCCGCCATTCCACACCCGTGCATTTTCGTTCCAGGCATCGGACAATGCCAGAAACAGCGTTTCGGCATCAGAACTCGCGCCCAAGGCCTTCAAGGACGTGGCCGGATAAGGCAATCCATCCGGGCTTGCCACAACATTGACCCCAATGCCGACAGCGACCGCAAAACGCCCGTTCTCCAAAATGACCGATTCCAGCAGAATGCCCGCGAGCTTGGCTCCCGACGCCAGCACGTCATTTGGCCATTTCAATTCAAACCGGTTGCGGTGCTCACCGCTTCCACCATCGACGCCAACTGATATTCTCGCTTTTGGCGCAACAGCATCGAGCGCATCGGCAAGCGCCAGACCGGCAACAAAGCCAAGCGTGGCAGCAAGCCGGGGTTCAAAATCAGCGACCACCAGCAGAGTTGCCGCAAGGTTGCCCTCGGGCGACATCCATGCCCGCCCGCGTCGGCCTCGCCCACTTTGCTGGTTCTTGGAAACCACCCACAAATTTCCGGGATCGCCTGCGCGCCCATGTTCAAGCGCCGTCGCATTGGTGGACCCAACCACATCATACACGTCAAGCCGGTATCCATTGGATACCGCCGTCGGCGCGAGCGAAAACCCCATCAGAAAAACGACTTGGCGGCGGCTTCGGCATAGGAACTGATCGGCCCGCCGATCAGCACATAAAACAATACGAAGGCACCCGATGCTCCAAGAATCACGCGCAATTCACCCGCCATCGGTTCGAAGCCGCCGACAGGTTCGTCGAACCACATGATCTTGATGATACGCAGATAGTAGAACGCAGCCACCACGGATGACAGGACACCGATGATCGCCAATGCGTAGAGCCCTGAATCGATAGCCGCGAGAAACACATACCACTTGGCCCAGAAGCCGGCGAGCGGTGGAATGCCGGCGAGCGAAAACAAAAGGATTGTCAAGAAGGTCGCCATCACCGGATTGCTGGTCGAAAGCCCTGCCAGATCGCCGATGGTTTCGACCTGCCCATCCTTGCGGCGCATGGCGATGATGAAGGCGAAAGTGCCAAGCGTCATGGCCACATAGATCAGCATATAGATGATAACGCCGCGCACGCCCGTCTCGCTATTGGCGGCAAGGCCAACCAATGCAAACCCCATATGGCCGATGGAGGAATAAGCCATCAGCCGTTTGAAATTCCGCTGCCCGATGGCGGCAAATGAACCAAGTACCATTGACGCGATCGAGACAAATACGATGATCTGCTGCCAATCGGCCGCCGAAGGCTCGAAGGCATCCATGACGAGACGCATGATCAACGCCATCGTCGCAACCTTTGGCGCAACGGCGAAGAATGCGGTGACCGGTGTCGGCGCGCCTTCATAAACATCCGGCGTCCACATGTGGAACGGGGCCGCCGAGATCTTGAACACCAGTCCAGCGAGAATGAAGACCAGACCGAAGAGGACGCCAACCTGGCGCTCTTCTCCGCTCACAACACTTGCAATGACGTTGAAATCAATGGAGCCCGTATAGCCGTAAACCAGCGATATACCGTAAAGCATCATGCCGGTACCAAGCGCGCCAAGCACGAAATACTTCAAACCTGCTTCGCTCGAACGCAGGCTGTCGCGGTTGATGGCAGCGATGATATAAAGCGCCAGAGACTGCAGCTCGAAGCTCATATAGAGCGCAATCATATCGTTGGCCGAAGCCATTAAAAGCATGCCGGTAGAAGACAGCATGACCAGCACCGGATATTCGAATGTGTCGAATTTCTCGGCCTTGGCAAAACCGATCGACATCACCAACGTAGCAATGGCCCCGACCAGGGTCAGTATCTTCATGAAACGCGCGAAAGGATCAACGACAAAGGAATTGCCGAATGCCCTGCCCTCACCGACGGACAACACAAGCCATGCGCCCGCCCCAGCCATGATGATGACCGCGAGAGTTGTTACCAAAGTGCTTGGCCGACCATTGGAATAAACCCCGATCATCAAAAGCACGAGGGCTCCAACGACAAGGATCAGCTCCGGCGTCAGCAGGGCGAGACTGGAAGAGAGTTCCGGCGTCATGGTTCGCTAATTCTCCAGTCAGTTCGCAGCCGCGGTCTGCGCGGCGTCGATGGATGCGGTGACATTGGTAACCAGCGCCTTGACCGACTGCGCCGTGGCGTCGAGCACAGGTGCAGGATACACGCCAAAGAAGATGGTCAGCACCACCAGCGGATAGAGGATCGCCTTCTCGCGCGCCGACAGGTCGAGCATGCTCTTGAGATTTTCCTTGGTCAGCGCACCGAACACGACACGGCGGTAAAGCCACAATGCATAACACGCCGACAAGATCACACCGGTGGTCGCAAATACGGCAACCCAGGTATTGGCCTTGAATGCGCCAAGCAGGGTCAGGAACTCTCCGACAAAGCCGCTGGTGCCCGGCAGGCCGACATTGGCCATGGTGAAAATCAGGAACGCCACCGCATATTTCGGCATGTTGTTGACCAAACCGCCATAGGCGTCGATCTCACGCGTATGCAGGCGATCGTAGATGACGCCGACGCACAGGAACAGCGCACTTGAAACAAGGCCATGCGACAGCATCTGGTAAATCGCGCCCTGCACGCCCTCGGCATTCATGGCGAAAATTCCCATCGTCACATAGCCCATATGCGCGACCGAGGAATAGGCAATCAGCTTCTTCATGTCCTCCTGCATCAGCGCCACCAACGATGTGTAGATGATGGCGACGACCGACAGCGTGAACACGAAGGGAGCAAACATTTCCGACGCGAGCGGGAACATGGGCAGCGAGAAACGCAGGAATCCGTAGCCGCCCATTTTCAGGAGAATACCGGCCAGAATGACAGACCCGGCGGTCGGCGCCTCGACATGCGCATCAGGCAACCAGGTATGGACCGGCCACATCGGCATCTTGACGGCAAACGACGCAAAGAAGGCAAGCCACAGCCATGTCTGCATGCTGGCCGGGAATGGATGTGTCAAAAGTGTGGGTATATCGGTGGTGCCCGCCTGCCAGAACATCGCCATGATGGCCAGCAGCATCAGGACCGAGCCGAGCAGCGTGTAGAGGAAGAACTTGAACGAGGCATAGACGCGCCGCTTGCCGCCCCACACACCGATGATGATGAACATCGGGATCAGGCCCGCTTCGAAGAAGACATAGAACAACACGATGTCCAGCGCGCAAAAGACGCCGATCATCAATGTTTCCAGGAGCAGAAAGGCAATCATATACGCCTTGACGCGCTTCTGGATCGCTTCCCATGAAGCGAGGATGCAAAGCGGCATCAGGAAGGTCGTCAGGATGACGAACAGCATCGAAATGCCATCGACGCCCATATGGTAGGAAATGCCTGAATCCAGCCAGCCATGCTTTTCGACCATCTGGAACCCGGCCTGTGCATTGTCAAAGCCGATCCAGACGAACAACGATACCACGAAGGTAAACACGGTCGTCAGCAACGTAATTACGCGAATGTTGCGGCGGCCGCTGTCGCTTTCGTCGCTGATCAGCAAAACGAGCAGCACGCCAACCAGCGGCAGAAAAGTGACCGTTGAGAGAATGGGCCAGTCGGTCATCAGAGCATCATCCAGGTGACGAGTGCGGCAACGCCGATCAGCATGGCGAAGGCATAGTGATAAAGGTAGCCGGACTGCAACTTGACGACACGATCCGTCACATCGACAACGCGAGCCGAGATCCCGTCCGGCCCAAGGCCGTCAATGATCTTGCCGTCACCCGTCTTCCAGAGGAAATGACCGATCCGCTTGGCAGGACGCACGAACAGAAAATCGTAAAGCTCGTCGAAATACCACTTGTTGAGCAGGAACGCGTATAGACCGCGATGTTGCGCGGCGAGTTCCTTCGGCGTTTGCGGCGAACGGATGTAAAACTGCCAGGCCAAAAGAAAGCCGATGACCATGGCAATGAAGGGCGACAGTTTCGCCCACAGCGGCACCCCATGCATCTCATGCAGTATGT
This sequence comes from Mesorhizobium sp. G2-6-1, assembly GCF_055809095.1. Classification (NCBI taxonomy): domain Bacteria; kingdom Pseudomonadati; phylum Pseudomonadota; class Alphaproteobacteria; order Hyphomicrobiales; family Phyllobacteriaceae; genus Mesorhizobium; species Mesorhizobium sp. G2-6-1. Next base: position 3,078,298 of record NZ_CM147896.1, on the reverse strand, counting down.
GGTTGCCGGGCAACGTGAACAAAGACGCTTTCCAGAATTCGCCGTAAGCTTCGCCAATGAACTGATCATGGAACAGGAAGCCCGCAAACAGCGCGCCCGCCGCCAGAACGAACAGCGGCACCAGCATCACAGGTGGCGATTCATGAACGTGGTGCATGACCTCATGGCTTGCTCGCGGCTCGCCGTGGAAGGTCATGAAAATCAAACGCCACGAGTAAAACGCCGTAAAGCAGGCAGCGATCACCAGAAGAATGAAGGCAAAACCGGCAACGGCGTTCTCACCAACAAAGGCGCTTTCGATAATGGCGTCCTTGGAAAAGAACCCTGCGGTACCGATCACCGTGGCCGGAATGCCGACACCGGTCAGTGCCAGCGAACCGATCACCATCATCCAGTAGGTGGTCGGGATGAGTTTTCGCAACCCCCATCTTGCGCATATCCTGCTCGTCGGAAACGGCATGGATCACGGACCCCGAGCCAAGAAATAGAAGCGCCTTGAAAAAGGCATGCGTAAACAGATGGAAGATCGCAACACCATAGGCACCGACCCCGAGTGCAACGAACATGTAGCCAAGCTGCGAACAGGTCGAATAGGCAATGACGCGCTTGATATCGTTTTGCACAAGACCGACCGTCGCGGCAAAAAATGCCGTGATCGCCCCGATGAAGGTCACCACCAGAAGGGCCGTATGCGACAACTCGAACAGCGGTGACAGGCGAGCCAGCATGAACACACCCGCCGTCACCATGGTGGCCGCGTGGATAAGCGCGGAAACCGGCGTTGGGCCTTCCATGGCGTCGGGCAACCATGTGTGCAGCGGCACCTGTGCCGACTTGCCCATGGCACCCATGAACAGAAGCAGGCAAACCACGGTCATTGCCGCCTGCTTGTCGAGCGCGTAGCCTAGGAAATTCAACACCGTATCGCCATGTGCGGCAGCGTCAGCACCATGCTCGGCAGGAATGAAAGTCGCTGCATTGGCAAAAATCGTGCCCAGATTGACCGAACCGAACAGCACAAACACGCCAAAAATACCAAGCGCGAAGCCAAAATCGCCAATCCGGTTGACGACAAACGCCTTGATTGCCGCCGCACTCGCCGACGGCTTTTTATACCAGAAACCGATCAGCAAATAGGATGCGAGACCAACACCTTCCCAACCAAAGAACATCTGAACGAGGTTGTCGGAGGTCACCAACATCAGCATGGCGAAGGTAAACAGCGACAGGTACGCGAAGAAGCGCGGCCTGTTCGGATCGTGATGCATGTAGCCGATCGAATAGATGTGAACCAGCGCCGAAACCGTATTGACGACAACCAGCATGACCACCGTCAGCGTGTCGATACGCAAGGCCCAGGCCGCATCAAGACCGCCAGATTCGATCCAGCGCAGCACCGGCACCGTAAACACTTCCGTCTCGGAAAAGCCGACGGCAAAGAAAGCAACCCACGACAATACCGCTGAAATCACCAGGAGACCGGACGTAATATATTCCGATGCCTTGGCGCCAAGCGCGTTACCGAACAGGCCGACGATCAAAAAACCGATCAGGGGAGGAAGACGATAGCCTGATACATTCCTAACCCTTCATCATATTCACGTCTTCCACCGCGATGGAGCCGCGGTTGCGGAAGAAAACTACAAGTATGGCAAGCCCGATGGCCGCTTCGGCGGCGGCAATCGTCAGCACGAATAGCACGAACACCTGCCCCACCAGATCATTCAGCACCGAGGAAAAGGCGACGAAATTGATGTTCGCGGCGAGCAGCAGCAATTCGATCGACATCATGATGACGATGACGTTCTTGCGATTGAGAAAGATGCCGAACACGCCGATCGTAAACAGGATCGCCGAGAGGGTCAGGTAATGTCCAATGCCGACGCTCATGTCAGATGCCTTTCCCCGTTTCGACTTTCCGCACCTCGATCGCGGTCTGCGGCGTGCGGGCGTTCTGTGCCGGGATGCTCTGGCGTTTAACGCCCTGCTTGTGCCTGAGCGTCAGCGCAATCGCACCGACCATGGCAACCAGCAAAACGATACCCGCCATCTGGAAGAAGTGGATGTAATCCGTGTAGATGATGTCGCCCAAAGCCGCCGTATTGCTGCGCTCGGCAAGATCGGGGATCGGCATTGCCGCTGCTGTGCCAAGTTTAGGTGACAGCACGAAACCGCCGGTTACCACGATAAGCTCGGCAGCCAGGATAAGACCGACCATTGCGCCGATTGGCGCATATTGCAGCGCTCCGCTCTTGAACTCCGCGAAGTCCACGTCAAGCATCATGATAACGAACAGGAACAGAACCATCACCGCGCCGACATAGACAATGAGCAGGATCATCGCCAGGAATTCGGCACCCACCAGCAGGAACAACCCGGCTGCGTTGAAAAACGTCAATATAAGAAAAAGCACGGAATGCACGGGATTGCGTGATGAGATGACCATAAAGGCCGACCCCACCGCTACAAAGGCGAAGAGGTAAAAAAGGCCGCCTCTAGTCCGTTCAACATGGGTTCCCCCGGCTTTCCTAGGATCGAACAGAGGCAATGTGCCATGTTCGCTTTTCTGGACTTCGTTCCACTTGCGCAGCCGAAGTCGCGTGTTCCTTAAACGAGCCGTTGCGGCTCGTCCATCACTCACCAATCAGCGATACGGCGCATCCAAAGACATGTTGCGCGCGATCTCGCGCTCCCAGCGATCGCCATTCGCCAGAAGCTTGTCCTTGTCGTAATAAAGCTCTTCACGCGTCTCCGTCGCGAACTCGAAATTCGGCCCTTCGACAATCGCATCGACGGGGCAGGCTTCCTGACAAAAGCCGCAGTAAATGCACTTCACCATATCGATGTCGTAGCGCACCGTGCGCCGCGTGCCGTCATTGCGGCGCGGACCGGCCTCGATGGTGATGGCCTGAGCCGGGCAAATCGCCTCGCACAATTTGCAGGCTATGCAGCGCTCTTCGCCGTTCGGATAGCGCCGCAGCGCATGTTCGCCACGAAAGCGCGGACTAATCGGCCCTTTTTCATGCGGATAGTTGATCGTCTCCTTGGGCGCGAAGAATTGGCGCATCCCCAGAAAAAAGGCGATGACGAAATCCTGCAACAGCAGCGACTTGGCGGCATGAGAAAGAGCAGACATCACGCAAACCCCGAGAATTTGAGGAAGGCAGCAGTCGCCACGACCATGAACAGCGAGATCGGCAGGAACACTTTCCAGCCAAGGCGCATCAACTGGTCATAGCGGTAGCGTGGCACGATCGCCTTCACCATGGAGATCATGAAGAACACGAAGCATACTTTGAGCACAAACCAGATCACGCCCGGAACCCAGGTGAACGGGGCAAAATCGAAAGGCGGCAGCCATCCGCCAAGAAACAGGATCGTGGTAAGCGCGCACATCAATACGATAGCTACATATTCCCCGAGGAAGAAAAGCAGGAAGGGCGTCGACGAATATTCGACCATGTGGCCGGCAACCAGTTCCGACTCCGCTTCGACCAGATCGAAGGGCGGGCGGTTTGTCTCTGCCAGGGCCGAGACAAAAAAGATGACGAACATCGGGAACAGCGACAGCCAATGCCAATCCAGAAATGAATTGGAAAGACCAAGGCGCGTGCCAAGGCCATCTTGCTGCGCAAGTACGATGTCGGTCAGGTTGAGAGACCCGACGCAAAGCAGAACCGTGACAATGACGAAGCCGATGGACACTTCATAGGACACCATCTGCGCGGCCGAGCGCAACGCGCCGAGAAACGGATATTTCGAGTTGGACGCCCAGCCGCCCATGATCACGCCGTAAACCTCGAGCGAGGAGATGGCGAGAACATAGAGAATACCGACATTGATATTGGCAACCGCCCAGCCTTCGCTGACCGGAATTACCGCCCACGCAGCCAGTGCGAGAACGGCAGAAACCAGTGGTGCCAGCAGGAAAACGCCTTTGTTGGCGCCCGATGGAATGATCGGTTCCTTGAAGACAAATTTCAACAGATCGGCAAACGCCTGCAAGAGACCCCACGGCCCAACGACATTCGGCCCGCGCCTCAACTGCACAGCAGCCCAGATCTTGCGGTCGGCATAAAGAATGTAGGCCACGAAGATCAGAAGAACGACGATCAGCACAACGGACTTCAACAGGATGATCAAAGCCGGCAGCACATAAAAAGAGAAGAAACTGTCCATCGTCATTCCGCCGCCTGCTTGAAGTCGCTCTTGGCAAGCGCCGAGCATTCCGCCATCACCGCAGAGGCGCGCGCTATCGGGTTGGTCAAATAGAAGTTTCCAACCGGCGAAGCAAATCCTGCCTTGTTCAGCCGCCCGCCAACCTTGGCAATCTTGGGAATGTCTTTCTCATCGCCGGCCGCGATCTGGTCGATATGCGCAAGATGCGGGTAATCCTCGTGGAGTTTCGCCCGTAGCTGCGCCAGCGAATCGAAAGGCAGCGTCTTGCCAAGCACGTCCGACAGCGCCCTCAATATGGCCCAGTCTTCGCGTGCATCGCCCGGCGCAAAACCTGCGCGGTTGGTTCGTTGCACACGCCCTTCCGTATTGACATAGGTGCCAGACTTTTCCGTGTACGCCGCCGCGGGCAAAATCACGTCGGCACGATGAGCGCCCGCATCGCCATGCGTTCCGATATAGACGACCAGCTTGCTGCTGACCTTGCTCATATCCAGCTCATCTGCCCCAAGCAGGAACAAGACGTCCGTCGCATCCAGCATATCGGCAACAGCTTTGCCGCCCTCGCCCGGAACAAAGCCGATATCGAGACCGCCAACCCGCGCCGCTGCATGATGAAGAACGGCAAGGCCATTCCAGTCAGGACGCGCGCCATTCACCGCGCTGGCAAGCTTGGCGGCCTGACCGAGTATGGCTGCACCGTCTGTACGCGCCAGCGCACCTTGCCCCACGATAATAAGCGGATGGTTGGATTTCTTCAACGTTTGGAAGAACTTGCCCTTACCCTCAACCAGTTCCTTCAACGCCTCAGGCCCAGTGCCAAGTTGCTCGTAATCGTAACGAAGGTCGCCAAATTCACCAATGACACCAATGGGCAGCGGGCCTGCCCGGAAACGCTTGCGCATACGCGCGTTCAACACGGATGCCTCAAAGCGGGGGTTGGAACCAACGATCAGGATGGCATCGGCCTCATCAATCCCCTCGATTGTCGGATTGAAAATATAGCTCGCCCTGCCAAGCGCCGGATCAAGTGCCACACCATCTTGCCGGCAATCCAGATTGCCGGAACCAAGCGAAGTCATCAACAGCTTCAAGGCGTACATTTCTTCGACAGCAGCAAGATCGCCAGCGATTGCGCCGATTTTGTCAGCGCTGGTTTTGGACACACCCTCCTTGATCGCAGCGAAAGCATCATTCCAGCTTGCCGCCACCAGCTTGCCATCCCGGCGAACATAGGGCCGGTCGAGGCGCTGCGTGCGCAGCCCATCCCAGATGAAGCGGGTCTTGTCGGAAATCCACTCCTCGTTCACCGCATCATTATTGCGCGGCATGATGCGCATCACTTCACGGCCCCGCGAATCAACACGTATCGACGAACCAACCGCATCCATCACGTCGATGGATTCCGTTTTGGTCAGCTCCCACGGTCGCGCCTGAAAGGCATATGGCTTGGAAGTCAACGCGCCGACCGGACACAAATCGATGACATTGCCTTGCAGTTCCGATGTCATCGCCTGTTCGAGATAGGTGGTGATCTCCGCGTCTTCGCCGCGCCCGATCAGGCCAAGCTCGGAAATGCCCGCCACTTCGGTCGTGAAGCGCACACAGCGCGTGCAATGGATGCAGCGCGTCATGATCGTCTTGACCAGCGGACCGATATATTTGTCCTCAACTGCGCGCTTGTTCTCATGGAAGCGCGACGAGATCGACGCCGAAAGCCATCGCCTGGTCTTGCAGATCGCATTCGCCACCCTGATCGCAGATCGGGCAGTCGAGCGGATGGTTGATGAGCAGGAACTCCATCACCCCTTCGCGCGCCTTTTTGACCATCGGCGTATTGGTGAACATTTCCGGCGTCTCGCCATTCGGGCCGGGCCGCAGATCGCGCACGCCCATCGCGCATGAAGCGGTCGGCTTGGGCGGTCCACCCTTCACCTCGACCAGACACATGCGACAATTGCCGGCAATCGACAGCCGTTCATGGAAGCAGAAACGCGGCACTTCCGCGCCCGCCTCTTCCGCCGCCTGCAGCAGCGTATAGTGGTCGGGTACTGTTATTTCTTTCCCGTCGACCTTCAGCTTTGCCATATCGCCTCGAACCCTGTCGGCTCCCGCCGCAATTCCAGTTCCGGGCACGGCTTGCGTGCCCGGCTTCACTTCAATGTTTCAATTTGCCTTCGGATAATTCCGCAGCCTGCCCAATCCAGTTGTCACGGCTGACACGCCCCTTGAAACCGAGCGTATCTTCCATCCATGCAATTTCAGGAACCGTCCAACCTGCAATCTGGTCATAGGTCCAAACGCCGAAACCATTGAGAACCGTCTCGAGTTTTGGCCCAACTCCCGATATTGCCTTGAGGTCGTCCGGGGTCGCCGGTCTTTCAGCTATTTGCGGCTGGCGGTAATCTTCCGGCATCACCTCGGCGTTCACTGGCGCTCCAACAACTGTAAGGGCCGGCACATCCGCGACCCGCGCCTTTGGTGCAGTCGCCGTCTTGCCCGCACGGGGGGCGCCACAATCGTCCGAAACGTCAGCATCCGGCACATCATCAACCGGCGGTTCAAACAGACGTTGTGAAGCTTGCGCAGCCCCGGAAAGCGCACCAAGCCACAACCCGAACGTCTGACTGGCCACGCCCACACTGAGCGCCGACATGGCCGCTATGCCCGCAGCAGGATGCGCAAACAGATTGACGGCACTGGCCATCTCTTTCGGCATCAATTTGGTCAGGTCTTCGCTCATTTTCTCGAATTCGTTCATATTGGTCGTCAAATTATCGGGAATGGGAAATTTCGACATGTCATCTCTCCTATGTCGTTTCTTCCTTTTTGCCCTCTTCCTGGTTTCCTCAATTCGGACTTCGCCCGCACTTTCTCAGTTATTTCTATTCGGCTGCGGCAAGCACAGGCCGAACTTGATCGGCATTGCGTGTGAATTCGTCGATGCGCCTTTCGATCTCCGGGCGAAAATTACGGATAAGCCCCTGCACCGGCCATGCTGCTGCATCGCCCAGCGCGCAAATGGTATGGCCCTCGATCTGCTTGGTCACGTCAAGCAACATGTCGATCTCGCGCTTTTGCGCCTCGCCACGCACAAGACGTTCCATCACCCGCCACATCCAGCCGGTCCCTTCACGGCATGGCGTGCACTGGCCACAGCTTTCGTGTTTGAAGAAATAGGAAAGCCGGGCAATGGCTTTCACAATGTCCGTCGACTTGTCCATGACAATGACGGCGGCAGTGCCAAAGGAGGATTTTTTCTCCCGCAACCCGTCAAAATCCATCTGGCAATCGATAATATCCTCGGCCTTGACGACAGGGCACGATGCGCCTCCCGGAATGACCGCAAGCAGATTATCCCAACCGCCGCGAATGCCACCGCCATGCTTTTCCACGAGTTCGCGGAAGGTAATGCCCATCCTTTCTTCGACGGTGCATGGCGTGTTCACATGGCCAACCAGCATGAACAGTTTGGTTCCAACATTGTTCGCACGTCCAAACGACGAGAACCACGACGCGCCGCGCCGTAAAATTGTCGGGGCAACCGCAATCGATTCCACATTGTTGACGGTCGTCGGGCAACCATAAAGCCCCACATTGGCAGGGAATGGCGGCTTCAACCGTGGCTGGCCTTTTTTGCCTTCAAGGCTTTCCAGCAGCGCTGTCTCCTCGCCGCAAATATAGGCCCCTGCACCATGATGCACATAGATCTCGAAATCATGGCCGTTCTTGTTGCCCTTGCCGATCAGCTTGGCCTCATAAGCCTCGTCGATTGCACGTTGCAGCGCCTCGCGTTCACGAATGAATTCGCCGCGAATATAGATGTAGGCGGCAACCGCTCCCATGGCGAAGCCGGCAAGCAGGCAACCCTCGACCAGCGTGTGCGGGTCATGGCGCATAATGTCGCGATCCTTGCAGGTGCCGGGTTCGGATTCATCGGCATTGACGACGAGATAGCTCGGACGCCCATCGCTCTGCTTTGGCATGAACGACCATTTCAACCCCGTCGGGAAACCCGCGCCACCGCGCCCACGCAGGCCGGAGGCCTTCATCTCGTTAATGATCCAGTCGCGACCCTTGGCAATGATACCGGCCGTGCCATCCCATTGCCCGCGCGCCATCGCGCCTTTCAGCGAACGGTCGAACTGGCCGTAGATGTTGGTGAAGATACGATCTTTGTCCTCAAGCATCTCTTCGTTCCTCAGACCGGCTTCTTGCCAAATACGCGGATGTATTCCGCAACGCCGCCCTTGGCGAGCGCCTTGGCCTGCTTCACCCAATCTTCCCGCTCAACCCGTCCGTGGAAATTGAGGTAGCCGTCAACCCAGTCTCGTTCTGCCTTTTTCCATGCGCCAACCTGCGCAAATGTATAAATGCCCAGCGAATGAAGAACGCTCTCATTTTTGGGGCCGACGCCCGAAATCAGCTTCAGATCATCCGGCGTCGCAGGCTTCTTGACCACAGATGGACGGTTCTTGTCATCAAGCGAGGGCTTGGCACTTCCTGCTGCTTTTTCGCCGAAGCATTGCCTTTCAACCCAGGTGCCTTGATTGCACCAACCGGCGCGGCTTTGGACCTGGAACCACTACGCTGTTTACCACCACCGCCATGCTCGGGTGCCGCCTTGTTGGCATTGGCAGCCGAATGTTTCGGCGCGGAAACGCTCGCCTGCTTCTCCGCAGCGGATTTAACCTTGGCCTTGGAAGGCGATTTTAGTGCCGGGCTGGTCTCTGGCGCATCGGTCTTGGGCTTCCCGGCTCTGGAAGGTGCAGTCGAAGTGGAGCTTTTGGTCGTCTTGGCCGTCGTTTTACTCGCTTGACCGCGTGTCGATTTCAAAACCGCCTTTTCGTTCGTCAGCGAAGTCAACCCGGTGCTCGGTGCGGAATAGACGCGTCCGTTCTGCGGCCCCGGCGTCACCGAACCACCTTTGCCGGCATCATAGAGATCAATGATCTCTTCAAGCCGCTCAGGCGTCAGGTCTTCATATGTATCCTTGAAGATCATGACCATTGGCGCATTGACGCAAGCGCCCAGGCATTCAACTTCCTCCCACGACAATGTCCCTTTGTCGTTGGTCTGGAACTGGTCGTGGTGAATCTTGGAGCGACACACATCCATCAAGCCGTCCGCCCCGCGCAAAGCACATGGCGTCGTCCCGCAAACCTGTATGTGAGCACGGGTACCCACAGGCTTCAACTGGTATTGCGTATAGAAAGTCGCAACCTCAAGGCCGCGAATATAAGGCATTTCGAGCATGTCGCAGACGGTCTCGATCGCCGCCTTGGTCACCCAGCCTTCCTGATCCTGCGCAAGCATGAGCAACGGGATGATCGCCGACTGCTGGCGCCCTTTGGGATATTTCTTGATCCATTGCTTTGCGGCAGCCCCATTCGCCCTGTTGAAGGCGAACGTCGCTGGCTGGATACTGGCATCTGCGAGACGGCGGACGGACATTAGCGATCGACCTCACCAAAAACGATATCGAGAGAGCCGAGAACTGCCGTAACGTCGCCAAGCAAATGACCACGGCACAGGAAATCCATGGCCTGTAGATGTGCAAACCCTGGCGCACGCAGCTTGCAACGATAAGGTTTGTTGGTTCCATCCGAAATCAGATAGACGCCGAACTCGCCTTTCGGCGCTTCCACGGCTGCATAAACTTCGCCAGCGGGAACCTTGTAGCCCTCGGTGTAAAGCTTGAAGTGGTGAATCAACGCCTCCATCGAGCGTTTCATTTCCCCCGTTTGGGCGGAACCACTTTGCCATCAATGTTTGAAACCGGTCCGCTGCTTTCCTTGCCAAGCAACAGATCGATGCACTGGCGCATGATCCGGGCAGACTGGCGCATCTCTTCCATGCGGATCAGGTAACGATCATAGCAATCGCCGTTCTTGCCAACGGGAATATCGAAATCGAGTTCGGCATAACATTCGTAAGGCTGCGATTTGCGCAAATCCCAAGCCGCACCAGAACCACGCACCATCACGCCCGAAAATCCCCAAGCCCAGGCATCCTCCAGCGAGATGACGCCGATATCGGCATTGCGCTGCTTGAAGATACGGTTCGGCGTCAAAAGCACATCGAGATCGTCAACCGATTTAAGGAATGGATCGATCCATTTGCCAATGTCCTCGATCAGTTGCTCGGGCAAATCCTGATGAACGCCGCCCGGGCGGAAATAGGCCGCATGCATGCGTGAACCGCTGGCACGCTCATAAAACACCATCAGTTTTTCGCGCTCGACAAACCCCCATAGCGGAGGCGTCAATGCGCCAACATCCATCGCCTGCGTCGTCACATTGAGAAGATGCGACATGATGCGGCCGATTTCCGAATAGAGAACCCGGATAAGCTGGCCGCGCTTCGGCACTTCGATCTCAAGCAGACGCTCGGCAGCAAGCGCAAACGCGTGCTCCTGGTTCATTGGCGCGCAATAATCGAGCCGGTCGAGATAAGGCACAGCCTGAAGATAGGTCTTGTGCTCGATCAGTTTCTCGGTACCGCGATGCAAAAGCCCGATATGCGGATCGACCCGATCGACGACTTCGCCGTCAAGTTCCAGCACGAGGCGAAGCACGCCATGCGCTGCAGGATGCTGCGGACCGAAATTGATGTTGAAATTGCGAACGGAGGTTTCAGCCATTACCGCGCCTCAATTCGTCTTGGCTTTCTCGTCGCCCGGCAGCACGTAATCCGTACCCTCCCATGGCGAGAGAAAATCGAAATCGCGAAATTCCTGCTTCAATTCCACAGGCTCATAGACAACGCGCTTGGCTTCATCATCGTAGCGCACCTCTACAAAACCGGTCAGTGGGAAGTCTTTACGAAGCGGATGGCCCTCGAACCCATAATCGGTCAGCAGCCGACGCAAATCGGGATGGCCGGAAAAAAGCACGCCGTAAAGATCGTAAGTTTCACGCTCATACCAGTCGGCACCAGCAAAACCCCGGTAATCGAGGGCACGACGGTGTCCTCGGCTGCCTCGACCTTGATGCGGATACGATGGTTCTTTGTCGGCGACAGGAAGTGGTAGATCACGTCAAAACGCCGCACCCGCGCTGGAAAGTCGGCACCGCAGACATCGATGATTGAAACAAACCGGCATGAAGGATCGTCGCGCAGGAAGCGCGCCGTTTCAACAATATCCTCAGCCCTCACCGTCAGCGTCAATTCGCCATGAGCGATAACGCTTTCCACGATATTGGCATCAAGCCGACCCTCGATATGGGCGGCAAGACTTTCGAGTGCTTCACTCATGATCGCTCACCGCTCAATCGTGCCGGTACGGCGAATCTTCTTTTGCAGAAGGAGAATGCCATACAAAAGAGCCTCCGCGCTCGGCGGGCAGCCCGGAACATAAATATCGACCGGCACGATGCGATCGCAACCACGCACAACCGAATACGAATAGTGGTAATAACCGCCACCATTGGCGCACGACCCCATGGAAATCACGTAGCGCGGTTCCGGCATCTGGTCGTAAACCTTGCGCAGCGCAGGTGCCATCTTGTTGGTCAGCGTCCCGGCAACGATCATGATATCCGACTGGCGAGGTGAGGCACGCGGCGCGACTCCGGAAACGCTCGCTGTCATAGCGCGGCATCGACGTGTGAATCATCTCGACCGCACAGCATGCCAGACCAAATGTCATGAACATGAGCGAACCGCTGCGCGCCCATGTAATCAGCGCATCCGTCGAGGTGACCAGAAAACCCTTGTCGGAAAGCTCGTCATTGATGCCGAGGAAAAACGGATCGTTCGCACCAACCGGCTTGCCGGTACTCGGATCCAGTATGCCTTTCGGGCTCGGCGCAACCAGTGTGCCGGAATTATCGGTCAATCCCATTCCAGCGCCCCCTTCTTCCATTCATAGGCAAAGCCGATGGTCAAAACGCCGAGGAAAACCATCATCGACCAGAAGCCAAGCATGCCTATATCACCAAAGGAAACCGCCCACGGAAACAGAAACGCCACTTCCAGATCGAAAATGATGAACAGGATCGAAACCAGATAAAAGCGGACGTCAAACTTCATGCGTGCGTCATCGAAGGAATTGAACCCGCACTCATATGCCGAAAGTTTTTCCGGATCGGGATTGCGGTATGCAACCAGGAAGGGAGCGACAATAAGCGCCAGCCCCACCACCATCGCGACCCCGATGAAAATAACTATGGGCAGATACGAACTCAACAATGCGTTCATGCTGCGACTTTCCGTTAACGGCCTATCCGCCTGATTCTATAGCAGCAGGACCCGTTACGGAAGCGCGACAGTTCACCGCCGGACCGTTTGACCGGTCTCATGCTGCAATGCGGCGAGGGTTAGCGCAGCCACTCCTGCGACGCAAGTCAAACCTTGTTCAAAACGTGGCGCAGTCTCCTTTATACGATGCAACGGGAGCAGTCTGTGCTCTTTTGTTTTCCTTCGTTTTACACTCCACTTTTTCTCCTGACATAGATTGCCACCTTCCCTGCTAGGATAGGCATAGACAGGCGTTCCCCTGGCTTGGCAACAATCATGAGAAGGCACGAATGAACGACACAATCTCGGTCAACCAAGCCCGCCGCATTACGCTGGCCGCACAAGGCTTCGCAAAATCACGGCCCGCTGGCATCATCAATCGCGGGCATCTGGCAAGAACACTTTCGCGCACCGGTCTCCTGCAAATCGATTCTGTCAGCGCCGTCGTGCGTGCGCATTATATGCCGCTCTATTCTCGCGCCGGCCCCTATCAACTGGCTATGCTCGACAATGCCGCCACCTCGCGAAAGCGCCTTTTGTTCGAATACTGGGCGCATGAGGCTTCCTTGTTGCCCGTCGAATTTTATCCGCTGATGCGTTGGCGCATGCGCCGAGCCGAAAACGGCGAGGAAATGTACCGCGGACTGGCAAAATTCGGGCGGGAGCGTGCCGACTATATAAAGACTATCTATCAGGCGGTGGTTGAACGTGGCCCGATTGCCGCCTCGGACCTTGAAGGCCAGAAGGGAACCGGTGGCTGGTGGGGGTGGAGCGAGGCCAAGCATGCGTTCGAATGGCTGTTTTGGGCTGGTCACATCACCACCGCTTACCGGCGTGGTTTCGAGCGTTTCTACGATTTGCCCGAGCGCGTGCTACCGCCTGCCATACTTGAAATGCCAACGCCCTCTCCAACTGATTCCCATCGTCAATTGCTGCGCATTTCGGCCCGCGCCCATGGCATCGCAACGGCAAACTGCCTGCGTGATTATTTCCGGCTTTCGCCTGCCGACATCAAGGGGCGCATCGAAGAATTGGTTGAGGAAGGCGACCTGATACCTGTTCGCATCAAAGGATGGGAAAAGCAGACGTATATCCACAAGGACGCGCGGTTGCCGCGCAAGATCGAGGCCCGTGCTCTGCTCGCCCCCTTCGATCCGCTGGTTTTTGAGCGCAAGCGCACCGAAAACCTGTTCGGGTTCCGCTATCGCATCGAAATTTATACGCCGGCCGACAAGCGCCAGTACGGATATTATGTGCTGCCCTTTCTGTTGGGTGACAGGATCGTCGCCCGCGTCGACCTCAAGGCCGACCGCCCCGCGTGCATCCTGCGCGTTCACGCAGCCTATGGCGAACCCGGCGCACCAGACAATACGGCGCGGGAACTGTTCGCGGAGCTAAAATCAATGCAGCTCTGGCTTGGCCTCGAGCGAATTGAAATCACGCCAGCGGGCAATCTTGGTGCGTCGCTTGCAGACATTGCAACGTCGTAGCCCCCGTTGACACAGCCACCCTCTCAAGCCTAAATCCGCAACAGACGGTCTCCTCTCCCAACAGAGAGGAGCTAAGAGGGAATGCGGTGCAGGATCGTAAGATCTTTAGTCCGCAGCTGTCCCCGCAACTGTAAGCGACGAGCCAGGCCGAACACCACTGGGGAAGTTCCCGGGAAGGCGGCAACAAGGCGACGACCCGCGAGCCAGGAGACCTGCCGTTTGAACAGAAATTCCGACCGTCTGGCGGGTGCCCCAGACAAGGAGCGTGGTTTTGCGTCAAGATGGCAGTTTTCCGGCCAAAACAGTCAACAATGATCCCGGGGACACGGATGCTCCGGCGCTCGTAACTGTCATCGTCTGTGCATCTTGCCGCGACGAAAGCGGTTGCGACAACCATCCGCGTGCCGGCACCCTGTTGGCAGACGATACGCGCCGCGCCGCAAAAGACGAAAACGTCCGCGTCCATACCGTCGAATGTCTTGGCAATTGCAAGCGCCGCCTCAGCGCGGCACTCCTGCGTGATGGTGCCTGGAGCTACGTATTCGGCGATCTGACTGCAACCAGCGGCGACGATCTTGTCGCCGGAGCCAGGCTTTTCGCAAACTCGACAAACGGTCTCATTCCGTGGCGTGGCCGCCCCGACGCCCTGAAACGCGGCCTTGTCGCGCGCATCCCTCCCCTCGAAATCCTGAAGGATTGACCATGACCGCCACCGCCTCGCGTGTGCCATGCACAGTAGTCACCGGCTTTCTCGGTGCCGGCAAGACAACGCTGATCCGTCATTTGCTGGAACAGGCCAGCGGCAAGCGGCTGGCCCTCATCGTCAATGAGTTCGGCGACATTGGCGTCGATGGCGAAATCCTGCGCGGTTGCGGCATCGACACCTGCCCCGAAGAGAATATCGTCGAACTGGCTAATGGCTGCATCTGCTGCACGGTTGCCGATGATTTCGTACCGGCCCTCGACCAGATTTTGTCTCGCACTCCAAAAGTCGATCATATTCTGATCGAAACCTCCGGGCTGGCACTTCCCAAGCCGCTGGTGCAGGCATTCCAGTGGCCAACGGTCAAAAACCGCATCACGGTAGACGGCGTCATCGCCGTCGTTGATGGCGCAGCCCTTGCCGAAGGGCGGGTCGCTTTTGACATGGACGCGCTTGCCAGCCAGCGCGCCAAGGACGAATCGCTCGACCATGACGATCCGATTGAAGAAGTATTCGAAGATCAGGTGGCCTGCGCCGACCTCGTTATCCTGACAAAGGGCGACTTGATGGATGAAGCGGGCATTGCGCGCGCCAATGCACTCATCGGCGAGCATATTGCACCAGCCGTCAAGATTGTCGCGACTGTACAAGGTAACGTCGATCCGTCAGTCCTGCTCGGCCTTGGCCTGGCTGTTGAAGACGACATTCACAACCGCAAATCCCATCACGACAACGAGGCCGAGCATGAACATGACGACTTCGACACTTTCGTTGTCGACATCGCCGCCATTGCCGATCCCACCGAACTGACAAAACGCGTCACAGCCGCTGCCGAGAAAGAAAACGTGCTGCGCGTGAAAGGCTTCGTCGAAGTCGACGGCAAGCCGATGCGGCTTCTGGTTCAAGCCGTTGGCGCGCGCGTCAACCATTACTACGATCGGGCATGGACACCTGACGAGGACCGCCGCTCCAATCTTGTCGTCATCGGGTTGAAGGGCATCAATCGGCCTTCAATCGAAAAAATCCTGATCGGGTAAGTTTCGGTGAAGAACGGGCGCATCAACGGATGAAGCAGGCCAGACCATGCACATCCTGACCACCACTTCCGCCTCGCTCGATGATCTCATCGAGCCGGTAGATCTGCGCCAATCCCCGGCGGATGTGGTAGCACTGTCCTTTACCGACAGTGATCTGGCTGGCCTTGCCACCGCATGGCGCCAGGATGCGCAAAACCTGCCCACCATGCGGCTTGCAGCTTTGCGCAATCTTCGCCATCCCATGTCCGTCGATCTTTGGATCGACACTGTCGCCCGGCATGCGAAAGTTATTCTCGTGCGTATTCTCGGCGGCTATGAATGGTGGCGCTACGGTTGCGACCAACTCGCTTCAATCGCGCGTGAAAAAGGCATCAAGCTGGCATTGCTGCCCGGCGAGTGCCGCGATGAAGATTTGCGGCTTGTCGAAGCATCGACCCTGCCCCGCGACGAACTCGACCGTTTGCTTGACTATTTCCGCGAAGGCGGCCCGGCCAACATGAAAGCGTTGGTTGGCCGCCTTGCCCGGCTCTCCGGCACGGAAGCCATTGAGACCGAGGTCGTTGAAATCCCCAAAGCCGGTTACTACGAACCGGGAAAAGGCCTCGTCAGCCAACCAGATTTTGACCAGAGCGCACCTGTCGTTCCCATCCTGTTCTACCGGTCTATGATGCTGGCCGCCGATGTTGCGCCAATTGACGCGCTAACCGCTGAATTGAGGCGCGACGGCATCAATGCGGTTCCCATCTTCGTGTCCAGCCTCAAGGAACCCACGTCACTGGCTTTCGTCGAAACCGCCCTTGCAACATTGAACCCTGCCGCCATCATCACGGCCACGGCTTTTGCTTCTGGAGCCGAACCCGGCACCGAAACCTTGTTCGACCGCGCAAATGTACCCGTTTTTCAGGTGATCATTGCAACGACGCGCCGCGACGCGTGGGAGAAAAACCAGCGCGGACTGGTCCCCGCCGACCTCGCCATGCATGTCGTCTTGCCCGAACTCGATGGCCGCATTCTAGCCGGTGCCATCTCGTTCAAGGCCGAGAACGAAGCCGACGCAGCACTTGCCTTCAATGCATTCACCAATCGCACTGAGCCGAACCGTATCACTCAGGTGGCAAAGCGCATTGCCGCCTTCATCCGCTTGCAGCGCACAGCACATGCAGAGCGGCGTATTGTCATCCTGATTCCCGATTACCCAAGTGCGCCCGGACGCACCGGCTATGCTGTCGGCCTCGACGTTCCCTCAAGCGTCATAGCCATGCTGCATGACCTGAAGGAAAGCGGCTATGCAATTGATGGGATTCCGCAATCGCCGCGCACGTTGCTTGACCAGATCGAACATGGCAATGATGGACTGACGCTTGAAGCCTACAATGCGCACGCCAGACATTTGCCATCCCAAGCACGCCTTGCGGTCGAGGCCACATGGGGAACGGCGGAAAACGAACTGGCGCAGTCCGGCGAGGACGAATTCAACTTCCGCGCCGCACGTTTCGGCAATGTCACCATCGCTCTAGCGCCTGATCGTGGGCGCATCGCGGAACGCCGCACCGACTATCATGACCCGACGCGGCCGCCCCGCCATGCGCTCATTGCATTCGGCTTCTGGTTACAAAAATCGCTTGACGTTCATGCGATCATTCATGTCGGTGCGCATGGCACGCTGGAATGGCTACCCGGCAAGACGGTGGCACTCAGCGCCGGGTGTTTTCCGAAATCGTCACCGGCTCGCTGCCGGTGATCTATCCGTTTATCGTTTCCAATCCGGGCGAGGCAGCACAGGCCAAGCGGCGCATAGCCGCCGTCACGCTCGGCCATCTCCCCCGCCCCTGACAGGAGCCGGACTGGACGAACACCAGCAGCGGCTCGAACAACTGGTTGACGAATATGCGCAAGCCGACGGTCTTGACCGCCGCCGCCGCGACCGACTTGCCAAACTGATCGTTGAAACGGCAACCCGAACCGGCCTTGCCACCGAAGCAGGCGTCGCAACCTCGGACGCGCCCGACGAGGCATTGCGCCTTATCGACGCCTGGCTTTGCGATCTCAAGGATTTCACCATCAAGGATGGCTTGCATATCTATGGACGCTGTGGCGAAGCCGAAACGGACGCACTTCGTCTGCAAAGTGCCGCAACGGAAAAGGCGACCCTCCTGACCGCGCTCGATGGCCGCCACATTGCCGCCGGTCCTTCCGGCGCGCCTTCGCGTGGGCGCGCAGATGTCTTGCCGACCGGGCGCAACCTGTTCACCGCGGATCCGCGCACCATGCCCACGCACACCGCCTTCGACCTCGGCAAGGCAGCAAGCGATGAGGTGGTGTTGAGCTATCTCCAGTCGCATGGAGAATGGCCACGCTCGCTGGTGATCGACCTGTGGGGCTCTGCCTCGCTGCGAACTGGAGGCGAAGAGATCGCACAAGGCTTGGCACTTATGGGCTGCCGCCCATTATGGGACGTTGCGACGGGCCGTGTGACCGGCATAGAAGTGTTGCCGCCCGCAACCATCGCTCGTCCGCGCATCGACGTCACATGGCGTATATCGGGCCTGTTTCGCGACATGTTCCCCACGCAAATCGCCCTCATCGACGCCGCCACCAGAGCCGTGGCGATGCGTGACGAAGACGATTCGGAAAATCCGCTGGCAGCAAGCGCCCGCACCGACGGCAATATCGGCCCGCGCATTTTCGGCTCGTCGCCCGGCACCTATGGCGCTGGCCTGGAAGATTTGCTGGCCAGCGGCGACTGGCAAAGCCGCGAAGAACTGGGGCGCGCCTATCTCGCCACTGCATCGCACATCTATGGCGGGGCCGAGGGCGAAGGCGTTGCCGCGCCGGGTGCCTTTGCCGATCGTATCGCCGATGCCGATCTTCTCGTCCACACTGGCGATGATCCGGGCCGCGACATATTGGAGGGTTCAGCCGATGTTGCCTTCATCGGCGGCTTTTCGGCGGCACTGGCAACACTTGGTGGAAATGCCGATGTGGTTGTCCTGGACACGACCGATCCAATGCGGCCAAAACCGCGCTCCATCATTGATGCGGTATCGCGTGTCGTGCGCGCTCGAGCGACCAATCCACGCTTCATTCAGGGCCAGATGCGCCACGGCCCGCGCGGCGCTTCCGAATTCGCCGAAACGGTCGACCGCCTTGTCGGCTTTGCTGAAACCACCCATGCCATCCCCGGAAATCTGATCGAAGCCGTGCATGATGCCTATCTAGGCGACACTTCGGTTCGGGCATTCATTTTGCGCGAGAACCCGAAAGCCGCGAAATTCATCGCCGAAAGGTTCCTCTCGGCTCGCCGTCGCGATCTCTGGCACCCGCTGCGCAATTCCATAGACGACGACCTCGCCGCTCTCATTGCCGAAGCGCAATCGCAAGGGGTCGCGGCATGAGTATTGTTTCCCGGCGCGGCACCTGTCCCGCCCTTTCTGCGCCAATGCTGACCGGTGACGGCCTTCTGGTCCGGCTTAGTCCGGTTGCTGGAGACATTTCGCCCAATGCCTTGATCGGTTTGGCTCGCTCCGCGCGCCAGCATGGCAATGGCATCATGGAAGTGACCGCGCGCGGCAGCCTGCAAATACGCGGGTTGAGCGAACACAGCGCGCGCCATTTGGCGGCATATGTCGATGCCCTCGGCATTGCCGTGCGCACTGGCGTGCCCGTCGAAACCGGCCCTCTGGCCGGGCTGGACCCGCACGAAGTCGCCAACCCCCTACCATTGGCGATCAAAATCCGCGCCGCCATAAATTCCTTGGGTATCACCGAGAGACTTGGCCCAAAAGTCTCCATCATTGTCGATGGTGGCGGGCAAATCACCATGGACAGCGTGATTGCAGACATTCGCCTTGTCGCAACATGCCATGAGAACAAAGTAAAATGGCAACTGGCCATTGCTGGCAATGCTTCAACTGCCATGCCTCTTGGCGTCGTGTCCGAGGAAGATGCACCCGTCACGGTCATCTCGATACTCAAATCCATCGCGGAACTTGGACGCGAGGGACGGGCAACCGAGATACCCCGCACGAAACTGCCGAATTCTCTGCTTGAAGGGGACAAGCCCGGAAGCAAAGAACCGGCGCGCGAAACACATCAATTCGTCCAGCAACACACATCGGACCCAATGCCTGCATCAAGCGGGCTTCTACCTCTCGCCAACGGCGTTTATGCCCTCGCTATAGCCCTGCCATTCGGCTCCATGCCAGCCGAGACGATCATCAATCTCACTGAGCAGGCAATCACTCTTGGGGTCACTGATATCCGCCCCGCCCTGCATCGTTGTCTGCTGTTCACGTGTTTGAGCACTGAAGCTGGCCAAAGCCTGCGCCGGATCGCGACCGAAATGGGCTTCATCACCGAAGCCGCCGATCCACGTAACCACATCGCGGCCTGTCCGGGAACGCCTGCCTGTGCATCCGGGCATATCGAAACCCGCGCCATTGCGCAGGAGATCTCGATCGCGTCTGGCGATTTCCTCGATGGATCGTTCACGCTCCACGTTTCGGGTTGCGCCAAAGGGTGCGCCCATCCCGGTACAGCAACGCTGACAATCATCGGAACCGAGCGCGGGTGCGGTCTTGTCGTCAATGGCACCGCAAGGGACATGCCCGAACCCGCGCCACGACGCCGGGATATGTTCCCCGGCTTTGGCAACATCGTCGAATTGGTTCGCACCTCGCGCCACACATCCGAGACAACAGCCGCTTGTCTGGCGCGGCTGGGCACCACCACAATCAACGCTGCTTTTCAACGGGAACGAGCATGAGCGCATATGACTACATTCATGATGGCACCGCGATCTATGAACGCTCATTTGCTATCATTCGCGCCGAGGCCAATCTCACGCGCTTTTCACCAGTCGAAGCCGATGTCGCCATTCGTATGATCCATGCCTGCGGACAGGTCGAGGCAGCCAAAAATTTCGTCTTTTCCGATGATTTCGTCAGTTCGGCGCGTTCGGCGCTGAATGCGGGCGCACCCATCTTCTGCGATGCCGAAATGGTGGCGCAAGGCGTCACGCGCGCCCGCTTGTCCGCCGGCAACGACGTCATTTGCACGCTACGCGATCCACGCACGGCATCGCGCGCGCTGGAAATTGGCAATACCCGCTCCGCTGCTGCAATCGACCTTTGGGGCGAGCGCATGGCGGGTGCCGTGGTCGCCATCGGCAATGCGCCGACAGCGCTCTTCTATCTTCTGGAAAAACTGCGCGATGGCGCTCCCAAACCTGCTGCCATCATCGGAATGCCGGTCGGCTTCGTTGGTGCTGCGGAATCCAAGGAGGCGCTGGCAGAACAATCCTACGGCGTCCCCTATGCCATTGTGCGCGGCAGACTGGGGGGCAGCGCCATGACAGCCGCCGCCCTCAACGCATTGGCGAGGCCGGGGCTGTGACAGACAAGATGCAAGGCAGGCTGATCGGTGTCGGCACCGGACCCGGCGATCCCGAACTGATGACTCTGAAGGCAGTGCGGGCGCTGGCGCAGGCAGACGTGGTTGCCCATTTTGCCAAACGCAACGGGAATGGCAATGCACGCACCATCGTCGATGGGCACATGAAACCCGGTGTCATCGAACTGCCGATGCACTACCCCGTCACCACCGAGATCGACAAGGATCATGACGACTACAAGGCGCAGATCCTCGCCTTCTATGAACAGTCGGCTGAAACTGTTGCGCAACATCTGCTCGCGGGGCGTACCGTTGCCGTGCTATCCGAAGGCGATCCGCTTTTTTACGGCTCCTACATGCACCTCCATGTCAGGCTTGCCCATCGCTTTCCCACCGAGGTCATTCCCGGCGTTACCGCAATGTCCGGCTGCTGGTCGGCAACCAGCCAACCCATCGTACAAGGCGACGATGTCCTGAGTGTGCTTCCCGGCACGATGAGCGAATTCGAGCTGACGCGCCGTCTTGCCGATACCGACGCCGCCGTCATCATGAAAGTCGGGCGCAACCTGCCAAAGATAAGGCGCGCACTGAAAACGGCGGGCAAGCTGGACAAGGCCGTCTATGTCGAGCGCGGCACCATGACCAATGGCTCATCGATACGGCTCATGGAAAAAGCCGACGATCAGGCACCCTATTTCAGCATCGTATTGGTGGCCGGTTGGGTGAACCGACCGGGCGAACTCGCATCGGGACTAGTTCTATGACTGGCCGGCTCACCGTCATCGGGCTTGGTCCCGGCAACACCGATCAAATAACGCCGGAGGCGTGCCGCGCCGTCACTGATGCCAGTTTCTTCTTCGGCTACAAGCCCTATCTCGACCGGCTTGATCTGCGGCACGACCAGGCACGCGTAGCGTCCGACAACCGCGAGGAGCTTTCCCGCGCCAATGAAGCGTTGCAGAAAGCTTCGGCGGGCCACAATGTTGCCGTCATATCGGGCGGCGATCCGGGCGTTTTCGCCATGGCTGCGGCCATTTGCGAGGCAATCGAAACAGGCCCGGCCGCGTGGAACGACATAGATATCGCTGTTGTTCCGGGCATCACCGCCATGCTCGCCGTCGCCGCCCGCATCGGCGCACCACTTGGCCATGATTTCTGTGCCATTTCGCTGTCCGACAATCTAAAGCCGTGGGATCTTATCGAATTGCGCCTGCTGGCAGCGGCAGGTGCCGGCTTTGTCATCGCTCTCTACAATCCGATCAGCAAGGCTCGCCCCTGGCAGCTTGGACGGGCTTTCGAATGTCTCACCGCAATCTTGCCCGGTACCACGCCCGTCATCTTCGGGCGCGCCGCCGGACGCCCGGATGAACACATCAATGTCAGCCTGCTTGCCGAGGCTGCACCCGAAATGGCCGACATGGCAACCTGCATCATCATCGGTTCGCCCGAAACCCGCATCATCAGGCGCGGCGACAAACCGGCGCTGGTCTACACGCCGCGCTCCGCCACAAGGCCAAGCCGATGATCGACCAATTCCACAAGCCTTTCGACACTTGCGGCGCAAACAACGTCCGGCAATTGCGGGCGGCGGATCATCACGACTTCGATTCCAAGTGCATTGGCGGCAGCGATCTTGCCATATGTTGCCGCACCGCCACTGTTCTTGGACACGATCACATCAATGCCGTGCTCGATCAGCAACGCCCGCTCATCTGCTTCCGCGAACGGACCACGCGCCAGAATATAGTGCGCATCCGGCACGTTGAGCCGCGGCTTGACCGGATCGACGCTGCGCACGAGATAATGGTGCTGCGGTGCCGCTTCAAAAGCTCCGACCTCTTGGCGGCCAAGTGCCAGAAAAACGCGGCGCGGGACCGTACCCAGCGCCACAACTGCGGCGGTGACATCCTCGGCAATCGTCCATCTGTCGCCATCAACCACGCACCATCCGGGACGGCGAAGCGCCAATATCGGCACATCCGCAGTCATCGCCGCGATGGCCGCATTGGCAGAAATTTGCGCGGCATAGGGATGCGTCGCGTCAATCAGCAGATCGACCCTGTGTTGTTTCAAATAAGTCGCCAGCCCGTCGGCACCACCAAAACCGCCGGTTCGCGTTGGCACGTTCTGCGCGACCGGATTTTCGGTGCGCCCCGCCAGAGACAAGACAAGCTCGACATTGGCGCGCATAGCCAATCTGGCAGCCAGTTGCCGCGCTTCGCTCGTTCCTCCGAGGATCAAAATGCGGTGGGTCATCATGCCTGCTGAAAACAATACACACGCCGCTGACGCTGCATGGCTGACAGTCGTCGGCATCGGCGAAGATGGTTTAGCGGGTCTGGGCGACAACGCCAAGCAGGCAATCGCCCGCGCCGACTTCGTCTTTGGCGGCAAGCGCCATCTTGAACTAGCCGCCTCTCTCATCAGCGGTAAGCCTCAACCCTGGCCGGTTCCATTCGACGCCAAGATGACCGATGTGCTGGCTCTTGCCCGCCGCAAGGTCTGCGTGCTTGCTTCGGGCGATCCGTTTATGCACGGCATCGGCGTCACTCTCGCGCGATATGTGCTCCCGGCAGACATGCATGTCATCCCCGCACCTTCGGCCTTCTCGCTTGCCGCCGCTCGCCTCGCCTGGCCGCTGCAAGACATTGAAACCGTTTCTCTTCATGCTCACCCGCTCGACCTGATCCGGCCGCTGCTTCACCCCTGCGCCCGCATCATCGCGCTGACATCCGATGGCGATGCACCAGCGGCAATTGCCCGCCTGCTTGTCGAACTCGGCTTTGGTCCCAGTCGCCTGACGTTGCTCGAAGCGCTTGGTGGGCCCAACGAGGCAGCGCGGACATGCCGTGCCGATGCCTTCAATTTCGAAAACATCAATCCTCTGAATGTTCTGGCGCTGGAAATTGAATCAACCCCGCAGGCGCGCATCCTTCCGCTTGCCGCAGGGCTTTCAGACGACCTGTTTGAACATGATGGCCAGATCACCAAACGCGAGGTTCGCGCTCTCACGCTTTCAGCCTTGGCCCCCGGCGCGGCGAACTCTTGTGGGACATTGGTGCCGGCTCCGGTTCCATTGGCATCGAATGGATGCTGGCCGATCCGTCGATGCGCACCATCGCCATCGAAGCGAATAGCGAGCGCGCCGCCCGTATCGGGCGCAACGCAGATGCTTTCGGCGTGCCCGGCTTGACAATTATCGAGGGCGAAGCCCCCCAGGCACTGGCGGGACTGGAAACACCAAGCGCCATTTTCATCGGCGGTGGCGGTACCGATTACGGCGTGTTCGACGCTGCCATCAAAGCCTTGCCCATTGGCGGACGCCTCGTTGCCAATGCTGTCACGCTTGAGATGGAGGCAATGCTGCTTGCCCGCCACGCATCGCTCGGCGGTGAATTGACCCGCATCGCTATTGCCCGCGCTGGCTCCATCGGCGCGATGCAGGGTTGGCGTCCGGCAATGCCGATCACGCAATGGAATTGGATGAAATCATGATGGTAGCAGGCATCGGCTGCCGCAGCGGCGTCAGCACTGAGCAAATCATTGCCGCTGTTGAAACGGCCCTTCAAGTTCACAGCCTTTCCCGCGCATCCCTTTCGGGTTTGGCCACCGCCAAATTCAAGACTGACGAAAATGCCATTTTCGCGGCCGGTCAGGAATTTCAACTTCCTGTTTTTCTGGTGGATGCCGCAGCCCTTCAAATGGTTTCGCTGCGCGGCCTGACCCGCTCCGCATATTCCATGGCAGTGTCCGGCACACCGTCGGTATCTGAAACGGCTGCACTGGCAGCAGCCGGCCAGCATGCCCATTTGCTCGGCCCCGCACAGTTCTTGGGCCTGTCACTTGCGCAATTGCCGTATCTGGAGAGGCATTATGACCGTCCACTTCATCGGCGCGGGTCCAGGCGCCGCCGACCTGATCACGCTGCGCGGCGCAAACCGCCTCGCCACTTGTCCCGTGTGTCTCTACGCCGGGTCCATCGTGTCGCCCGAATTGCTGCAACATTGCGCGCCCGGTACCAGGCTCATCGATACAGCTCCCATGTCGTTGGACGAAATCGAAGCCGAATATATTTCCGCCCACAAGGCAGGCCATGACGTTGCCCGCCTGCATTCCGGCGATCTTTCGATGTGGAGCGCCGTCGCCGAACAGATCCGTCGGTTGGAAAAGCATGGAATCGACTACACCATGACACCGGGCGTGCCTGCCTTCGCTGCCGCTGCCGCGACCCTTGGGCGCGAACTGACCATCCCCGAAATTGCCCAAAGTCTGGTATTGACGCGCATGTCGGGCCGCGCCTCGAAAATGCCGCCGGATGAAACCCTGGCCGCGTTTGGCCGCACGGGCACAACGCTTGCCATTCACCTTGCCATTCACGCCATCGATCGGGTCGTGGCCGAACTTGCGCCCCTTTACGGCTTGGATTGTCCCGTTGCGGTCGTCTTTCGCGCCTCATGGCCGGACGAGCGCGTATTGACCGGCACGCTCGCAACCATTGAAGACCAGCTTGCCGCAAACCCGATCGAACGCACCGCCATCATTTTCGTTGGCAAGTCGCTTGCAGCCGAGAATTTCACGGAAAGCTCGCTGTATGACGCCTCCTATCAGCGCCGTTTTCGCGGACGAGACACGCTATGAGCGCAGCCACCGAAAACAAAAACACCAAGAGAACGGCCGAGCGCGCACTCGCGCGTTTGAACTTCAATCCGCACCCGTTTGAAGCCGGTCAAGTCTGGTTGGCTGGTGCCGGCCCCGGCGATCCCGGTTGCCTGACACTGGAAGTGTTGGCAGCACTGGGCGAAACCGACGCCCTTGTCTACGACGCTCTTGTCTCGCCCGAAATCGTTGCGGTGGCCGAAAACGCCGAGCATTTCTTCGTCGGAAAACGCGGCGGCAAACCCTCGATGAAGCAGGACGACATTACCGCCCTGCTCGTTCGTTTGGCGCATGATGGGCGCAAGGTCCTGCGGCTCAAAGGCGGCGACCCCTTCCTTTTCGGGCGAGGCGGAGAAGAAGCGTTGGCGCTGGCGGGCGAAAACATTCCTTTCCGCATCCTTCCCGGCCTCACTTCCGGGCTTAGCGCGCTGGCGGCCGCCGGCATTCCCACCACCATGCGCGGCATCAACAAGGCGGTGATCCTGGCGACAGGCCACGGCGCAGGCACCGGCGACGATCTCGACTGGCATGCCCTTGCCCGCACCGGTCAGCCAATCGTCGTCTATATGGGCATGAGCAACCTGGCACTCATCACCGCATCGCTGATTGAAGGTGGCCTTGCACCATCAACACCGGCAGCTGTCATCGAGGCAGCAACGACACCCCGGCAACGCATTGTCACCTCCACTCTGGCAATGATTGCCGATGAAACCACTTCAGCGGGCCTCGCCTCGCCGGGCCTGATTGTCGTTGGAGAAATCGTCGCATTGCGCCAGCAACTGGCAGGCAGATCATGAACGCACGCGCCATCATCATTGGTGCGCCGCGCTCCGGCTCCGGCAAAACCAGTGTCACCATCGGTATCTTGCGGGCGCTGGCGCGAAGGGGCATTCGCGTGCGCGGCGCCAAATCCGGCCCCGACTATATCGATCCGGCTTTTCACGCCGCTGCAACTGGCCTTTCCGGCGTCAATCTCGACAGTTGGGCAATGGCTCCAGCATTGCTCAACGGTCTTGCCCAAAACGCCGCTTCGGATACCGAATTCGTCGTGATCGAAAGCGCAATGGGCCTGTTCGATGGCATTCCCGGCGTTGCGGGCCGCTCGGGTTCCGCCGCCGACCTCGCCGCGCTTTATGGCATCCCCACGCTTCTGGTGCTTGATGTGTCAGGCCAATCCACCACGGTCGCCGCCGTTGCCAAGGGCTTTGCCACCTATCATCCAGACGTGCGCATAGCCGGAATTGTGCTCAACCGGTTGGGCAGCGAGCGGCACCGCAAACTATGCAGCGAAGCCATAGAGACGCTTGGCTTGCCGGTCGTCGGTGCCATCCTGCGCGATCCTGCGCTCACCATGCCTGAACGCCATCTCGGTCTCGTACAGGCAGGCGAACATGAAAACCTGATGGCTTTCATCGATCTGCTTGCCAATATGGTCGAAAAATCAATCGACCTCGATGCGGTGATGGAGTTGGCAACACCGCTAACACCAGCAATTGGCGATTTCGCCTGTGCTCTGCCGCCTCCTGGCCAACGCATTGCGCTGGCGCAGGACGTGGCTTTCACCTTCCTTTACCCGCATTCAGCCAATCACTGGCATGATTGCGGTGCCGAGATCATACCGTTTTCACCATTGGCAAATGAAGCACCCGATCAAAGCTGCGATGTCTGCTGGCTTCCCGGCGGCTACCCCGAACTGCACGCAGGTCGTCTTGCAACAGCGACCAATTTTCAAACCGGCATGAAGACTTTCGCGAGAACCAAGCCGGTTCATGGCGAGTGCGGTGGCTTCATGGTGCTGGGTGAGGCGCTGGAAGATGCTGGCGGAACAACCCACGCCATGCTCGCTCTGCTTGGCCACACCACCAGCTTTGCCAAACGCAAAATGCATCTTGGTTACAGGCAGGCACGGCTTCTTGCCGATTGCCCGATCGGAAAAAAGGACACAGTCGTGCGCGGCCACGAATTTCATTACGCCAAGACAATTGACCACGGCATTGACCAGCCGCTAGCCGATCTCGCGGACGGTCAAGGCAACGCCGTAGGGCCTTCCGGGGGCAGCGCGGCCATGTCACCGGCACATTTTTCCATGCCATAGCGCGGGGCGAATAGCTCAAATGCCCTCGCCCCGCCGCATATTTGACGACATCGCGCTCTGCCTCGTCTTTTTCACGCGCCTTCCGTTGCCGGTGCTGGATTTTCAGGGCCGTAAACTCGCAACCGCCATCTGGGCAGCGCCCTTCGCGGGTCTGGCCGTCGCGCTAATTGGTGCTTGCACCTATGCGCTTGCCGCAAAATTCGGCCTTTCAACCGCACCGGCAGCAGCGCTTTCGCTCGCCGCAACCGTACTTGTTACCGGCTGTCTGCATGAAGACGGCCTGTCCGATGTTGCCGATGGTTTTGGCGGCGGCAAGACGCAGGCCAAAAAACTCGAAATCATGCGCGACAGCCGCATCGGCGCTTATGGTGCCAGCACACTCCTGTTCTCGATTTTGCTCCGTTGGAGCGCCCTTGCCGAACTGACAGAGCCAGTTCATGTCCTCCTGGCACTCGTTGCGGCCCACGCTGCCTCACGCAGCTTGCTTGCCGGCTTCATGCATGTTTTGCCACCTGCCCGCACGGACGGGCTTTCGTCAGGTGCAGGTGCCGTCACAGCACAAACTGCGGCCATCAGTCTGGCAATCGGCTTCATCGCACTGCTTTGCCTTGGCTTGAACGGCGCATTTGCTGCGGTTCTTGTGATTGGCGCGATATTTTTTACCTTTCGCGCACTCTGCCTGCGCCAGATCGGCGGTCAAACCGGCGACACGCTCGGCGCATTGCAACAGCTTTCGGAGATCGCAATCCTGTTGGTCGCCTCCGTTGTTCTTACCTGATTCACTTTTGGAGATTATCCCGCTATGCCTTTTAAATCGCTTGAAGAACTTCGCTCGGCCTGCCTCGAACTTTCGGCTGGAAACCCTGAAGCCGCCGCAGCCGTCGCAGCCCGGCAACTCACGCTGACCAAACCGCAAGGCAGCCTCGGGCGTCTGGAAAGCATCGCCGAATGGCTGGCGCGCTGGCAAAGCCGCGACATGCCAAGGCTGGAGCGCGTGAAAGTATTGGTTTTCGCAGGCAATCATGGCGTCACCGCCCAAGGCGTATCCGCCTTCCCTTCCGAGGTAACTGTCCAGATGGTGGCGAATTTCGCTGGCGGTGGTGCTGCCATCAACCAATTGTCACGTGTTGCAGGTGCTGAACTTGAAGTGGTTCCGCTTGAACTCGAACAACCAACCGGCGATTTCACCCAAACAATCGCCATGGACGACACGGCGTTTTTGAAAGCAGTTTCAACCGGCTACGACATGGTGACGAAAGACCTCGACCTTGTCTGCTTCGGCGAGATGGGAATTGGCAACACCACACCCGCTGCCGCGCTTTGTGCGGCCTTGTTCGGCGGTAACGCCGAAAAATGGACCGGACGCGGAACCGGCGTCGATGATGCCGGGCTTGCCCGAAAAATAACTGCCATCGATGCAGGCCTGAAGCGCCATGAAACTGCATTGAACGACCCGCTCAAAATTGCAGCCAGCCTTGGCGGGCGCGAACTTGCAGCCATCCTTGGCGCGACACTGTCCGCCCGCCATAACGGCGTTCCAGTGCTACTTGACGGCTTCGTCTGCACCGCCGCAGTCGCACCACTGGCAAAGCTGAATCCAACGGCCCTTGCTCACACGATGGCGGCTCATGTTTCCGCCGAAGCAGGCCATCGCAATCTGCTTGAGGCGCTTGGCATGCCCCCGCTACTGGATATGGGAATGCGGCTGGGCGAAGGTTCAGGTGCGTGCCTTGCCATCAATATCGTGCGTTCGGCACTCGAATGTCACGCACACATGGCCAGTTTTGACGAGGCAGGTGTGTCGGAGAAATAACCCGGCCACCTTGCGATTCAGCCTGAAACGCCTCCTCCAATTCACCTTGTGCGTTTTCCGCTTGAAATCACATAAAAACAAATACTTGGAGCGGTTCGATGATTTCCTCAAAAGCTGAACCGCTCTGATAGCAGTGCCGCCACGACAACTCGGGTCTGCGGCGGCTTTCTGCCCGAAATTCGTTCACGAGCGTCCCGCCGCACCCTCTCGCACATAGCGAGATCGAGGCATGGCTTTGCACCCACAAATTCCGCTTTTCCCACGGCGATGACAGCTCCACTTTCAGGGATCATCATCAGCCGAAGGCACGAAATTGCCCATTTATTGGCTTGCGGGCCATTGACAATGTTCGTTGTAAAAGAATACTTACTTACGACAGAATGCGCAGGTAGGGAGTGTGTGATGACGTATCCATCCGCAGCCGAGCCGGAAGGCGATGAATTCATCAACTTCGAGCTCTTCAAGAACGAGTTGTTTTCCATCGCCGACGAAATGGCGGTCACCATTTGTCGCACGACCTATTCAGGGGTTTTGCGCGACAATATGGATTTCTCGACAGGCATTGCGGATGCCGAAGGTCGCCTTGTGGCACAGGGATTGACCCTGCCAGTCCATCTCGGCTCGATCCGGACTGCCCTTGAAGCCGTGATCAACAAGTTCCGTGGCAACATCAACGATGGTGACGTGTTCGTCCTCAACGACCCGTTCGAGGGCGGCATGCACTTACCCGACATCTTTATTCTCAAGCCGATTTTCTCCGGCAAGACGCTTATCGCCTTTGCTGCGACGACCGCCCATCATGTCGATGTCGGCGGTCACGTACCCGGTTCAAACTCCGTCAATTCGACCGAGATATTCCAGGAAGGCCTGCGCATTCCACCGCTCAAACTGATCGACGCGGGTCGAAATGACGAGGCGCTGTGGACCCTGATCAGAACAAATGTGCGTTTGCCGGTCCAACTCCTTGGCGATCTCCGTGCACAACTTGCCGCCTGCGAAATTGCCCAGCGCAAAGTGCTGATGCTGACCACCCGCTACGGACTTGGCGCATCTCGCGCCCATATGGATGAGATTACCGACTACACCGAGCGGTTGGCGCGAGCCGCCTTGAGCGAACTGCCGGATGGCGAATATTCGTTCGAAGACTGGATAGATGACGACGGTATGGATATCGGCGTCCCGATCAGGTTGTTCGTCACCGTCAGGAAAAAGGGGGAAACCGTTGAGTTTGATTGGACGGGCAGCGCGCCACAAGTGAAAGGCGCCATCAACTGCACGCTTTCGGTAACCGAAGCCGCATCATACACTGCTCTACGCTCGATCCTTCCCGGTGGAATCCCCAATAATGATGGCGTCTTTCGCATCATCAAGACGATTGCACCGGCAGGCACTATTGCCAATGTCGCGATGCCGGGAGCCTGTGCGGCGCGCGCACTGACAGGCTTTCGCATGGTTGACTGTGCCTTTGGTGCATTGGCAAAAATGGTGCCGGATCGGGTTTTCGCAGCTTCAGACGGCGGCAATGTCGGCGTTACTGTTGCGGGTTTCGACCCCGGCGGCGAGCGTTTTGTCTATGTCGATTTTTCCTGCGGCACATGGGGCGGTCGTCCCTGGGCGGACGGCATCGACGGTATCTCCAATATCTTCGTCAATATGGCCTCGCAATCAGTCGAGCAGATCGAGTCAGAACATCCGATCGAAATTCTTGGCTATGAATTTGCCATGGATCGCTGTGGTGCGGGGAAATTCCGTGGCGGCGCGCCATTCTATCGCGACTATCGAATAAATGTCCCCGACGCGATCCTGCAGATCCGCGCCGACCGGCAAACCGTTCGCCCCTACGGGCTTTACGGCGGCAAGGCGGGCCAGCCGGGCTCGGTCAGTCTCAATCCAAATACGACCAACGACACCATCGGTTCAAAGGTCACGATCAATGTCAGCGAGGGCGACGAGTTTCGCTACGTGCTTCCCGGCGGCGGCGGTTGGGGAAATCCGCTCGAACGAGATCCGGCGGCCGTGTTGAAGGATGTCCGGGACGAACTCGTCAGCCGCAATTCTGCACGAGAGGATTACGGCGTCGTTCTGGATGAAGAGGTTCTTGCAATCGATCATTCGGCAACAACGCAACTACGCGCCGAGATGACTGTCGCGCGCGGTGAAGCGGCAGAATTTGTGAACTGGGGCAATTGAGGCCGAAAACAAATTTTCAGGAAGAACGCAATGTTGGACAAACCAAAATTGGCCGGATGCCGCGTCGGTATTGATATCGGCGGAACATTTACTGATCTTGTCGTGGTCAACGAAAAAGGTGAGACCTTCACCAAGAAAGTGTCATCGACCGCCGATAACTACGCAAGAGCCATCACCGAGGGATTGGCCGGTGCGCTTGAGCCCGCCGGTTTGAGCATCGACCGTATCAGCGAGTTCCTGCACGGCACCACCGTCGGTTCGAACACGATCCTCGAACTGAAGGGTGCGCGCATCGGGTTGATTGCCACAAAGGGATTTCGCGACATTCTCGAAATTCGCAATCTGCGCATGCCCAAACTTTACGACCTTCATTGGGATAAACCGGCTCCGCTGGTCGAGCGTTACCTGCGGCTGACAGTCGATGAACGGGTGAACGCGAAGGGCGAGATCACCACGCCACTGTCACGCGCCGAAGTCGAGGCGACGGTTCAACGCCTGCTGGCCGAACAGGTGGAAGGCATCGCTGTCTGTCTTTTGAACTCCTATGCCAATCCGGCACATGAACAGCTGATCGCTGAGGTCATACGCGATCTCGCCCCCAACCTTCCTTACAGCATCAGTTTCGACGTACTGCCGCAGATGAAAGAGTATGAGCGGACATCCACAACGGTCGTCAACACCTACATCATGCCCATCGTGGCGTCTTATCTGCAAAATCTGGGCGACACGCTGCGCGGTGAAGGCATGAAGGCGCCGATCCTTCTGATGCAATCGAATGGCGGCCTCACCACCGCGGCAGAAGCCTCGCTCAAGCCCGTCAATATCGTTGAATCGGGTCCGGCAGCGGGCGTCGTCGGTGCGGTTCGCCATGCAGTGGAAAGCGGTTATCCCGACATTATCAGTTTCGATATGGGTGGCACGACCGCCAAGGCATCGGTTGCCGAGAACGGCGAATTTGTCCTGTCGCAGCAATATTCGGTCGGCGGCGGCATCATGATCTCATCTCGATTGCTCACCGGAGGCGGCTACCTGCTCGCGGTCCCGGCCATCGATGTCGCCGAAGTGGGTGCCGGCGGTGGATCGACCATCTGGATCGATGCTGGCGGTTCGATGCAGATCGGCCCCGAAAGCGCAGGCGCGCACCCCGGCCCGGTCTGTTATGACCGAGGCGGCGAACGCCCGACGGTTACCGATGCCAACGTCATCCTCGGTTATATCAACCCGGATTACCTGGTCGGTGGTGAGCTGAAGCTCAACGCCGCGCGCGCGCGCGAACATTTCGACCGGCTGTTGGCGCAACCACTCAGTGTCGATGTGACGACCGCCGCCTACGGCGCGCGCCAGATAGCCATTTCCAACATGATTCGCGCCATCAAGGCAGTCTCGTCGGAACGCGGCCGCGACCCGCGCACCTTCACACTATTTGCGCTGGGCGGTAACGGTGCCTTGTTTGCCGCCGGCATGGCAAGCGAGCTTGGCATCAAGACGATCCTTGTTCCACCCTCGGCCGGATTGTTCTCGGCTTACGGGCTGCTGCATGCCGACGTCGAGCACTATTACAGCGAAACGGTGCGG
Source organism: Mesorhizobium sp. G2-6-1 (assembly GCF_055809095.1). NCBI lineage: Bacteria > Pseudomonadati > Pseudomonadota > Alphaproteobacteria > Hyphomicrobiales > Phyllobacteriaceae > Mesorhizobium > Mesorhizobium sp. G2-6-1. The sequence goes on along the minus strand of NZ_CM147896.1, from coordinate 3,044,931 downwards.
CGTCTGTTGCGTGAAGTCGAACCGGACGTGTGGCTGGAAAGCTGGGCGCGGCTTGATGAAAAAGCCCGCGACCAGTTACGTCTTGATGGATTTGCCGAGCATGAAATGCAGCTCAAGCGCTTCGCCAATATGCGCTACAAGGGCCAGACATTCGAAATAAGCATTGCACTTCCTGACGGCCCCTTGTCGAAGGAAAATCTGGCCGTGATCGAAGAGGCCTTCGGTGCTGAGCACGAAAGAACTTATGGGCATCGTGCATCTCTTGATGAACCGGTTCAGGTCATCAATATTCAGGTCGCAGGGCTGGCAACCCGCCCCGGTGCGGCCAAACCCGGCAAGCCGCAGGAGCATAGCGGAGATCTCAAATCCGAAAAGGTCTCGCGAAAGGTCTATTTCGGCCGTGAGCATGGCTGGCTGGATACCGCAATCATTGCGCGCTCTGCCCTTTCCCAACCTCGCAAAGGCCCCTGCATCGTTGAAGAATATGACACCACATGCGCCATCCCACCTGACGGAACCGCACGGCTCGACGCGAAAAACAACATCATAATAACACTCGAATGAAGCCGCTGATTGACTTGTAAGGAGAGTGACAAATGACGACCGCCTCGGAGGCAGTTCCTTACCTTGACCTGCGCCAGCGTCTTGCCAAGCGTGATCGCGGCCTGCGCGAGAAAGTCGTGAGCCTGTCGCAAGCAGTGGCGACAATCAACGATCATGATCATGTCGCGATTGGCGGCAATACGTTTTCGCGCACGCCTTTCGCTCTCGTTTGGGAATTGGTGCGTCAGAAAAAACGCCATCTCACCGTATCGCGCAGTATCACTTCGACCGAGGGAGATTTCCTTCTCGCTGGCGGATGCGTCGACAAATACATGACGAGCTGGTTCAGCCAGGGCATCATCTGGGGCTTGTCACGGGTGATGCGCGATTACGTCGAGAACGGCAAGGTCATCTATGAGGAATGGAGCCATATGAGCCTCGGCATGATGTATCGCGCCGGCGCAATGGGTTTACCCTTCATTCCAACACGGGTGATGATGGGATCAGACATGCCAGCGGCGCTGCAAAACCCGCTTGAGACGATGCGCTGCCCCTATACCGGCGACGAGGTAATGTTGTTGCCGGCACTGAACCCCAACGTCGCGCTTATTCATGTGCAGCGAGCCGATGTCTATGGCAACGCACAGTATGACGGACTGCCCTTCATGGACGCCGATATTGCCATGGCCGCCGACAGGGTAATCCTGACCACCGAGAAAATTGTCTCCAACGACGAGATCCGTGCGGCTCCCGACCACACGAGGATTCCATTCATGGCCGTCGATGCGGTGGTGGAGTGTCCCTTCGGCGCAGCACCACATGAATGCGCCGGTCACTATTACCCGGACTACGAGATCATGGGCGAATACTCCGAAAAGACCCGCAAAGGCGGTGTCGATGCCGCGCTGGCCTATATGCGCGAACATGTTTTCGGGCCGAAAAACTGGAGTGAATTCGTTCGAAATCTCGGCCTCGACAGCAAGGCATAGGAACGCAGGATGGGAACCGTGAAAACCGAGCCAGGCTATACGACGTCGGAATTGCTGTCCGTGATGTGCGGGCGCGCAATGTCTGATGGCCAGATTATATTCGCAGGCGTTGGGGTGCCGCTGTTGGGAGCAACATTGGCGCAAAACCGCCACGCACCACATCTGACCATCCTGTTCGAAGGCGGCATCATTGGACCTTTCATCCAGCCGGGGCAATTGCCGCTTTCGACCAATGAGATGCGCACGGCAGAAAAAGCCAACATGCTCCTCAACGCGACCGATGTGCTGGCTTTGCTACAGCGCGGCTATGTCGACATCGGCTTCATCGGCGGCGCGCAGATCGATCAATATGGCAACGTCAACAGCTCTTATCTGGGCGATACCAAGCGCCCGACCACGCGCCTGCCCGGCAGCGGTGGCGGCAACGATATATCGAGCCTCGTCAAGACAATCGTGATCATGCCTCACGAACGCAAACGCTTCGTTGAAGCCGTCGATTTTATCACCAGTCCGGGATTTTTATCCGGCAACATGACGCGCACGGCATCAGGTTTGATCACTGGCGGCGTGCTCGAGGTCATAACCAATTTATGCACTTTCGACTTCCATCCGAAAACAAGGCGGCTCTCGGTAAAATCATTGCACCCTGATGTTTCGATTGACGATGTGCTTGCCAACATGTCGTTTTTGCCAGAAGTCCCTGACAATCTTGAAACCAGCGAGCCACCCTCGCCGGAAGAACTCCACCTGCTTCGTGAACTTGATCCTCAGCGCATATATCTGCGATAGGTCGATTAGAGCATCGGGCGAACGGAAAGGAGCCGCAAACTTTTCTGGAATCGCTCTATCGCGAAAACAACTTGCACCTCAACTCGTGGAACCACGACTTCAACGCCACCATAAAACTGCCTGCAAGTCGCAATTCATCAACATCATTCATCGTTTCGGAAGGACCGAGCGACAGGGAACGCTGCAAATTCTCAGTGAATTGCGCCGTTATGGCTCCGATGAAATGGGTAACAATGCCGCCACGGGCAAACTGGCCGAGTGCGCCTGAAAGCGCATATTTCACATTCATATCGACACGTGTGGCGCTCCCGTCTTTCTCCCCGTGCAGCACATAGCCAAGTTCGCCGCGTGCCAAGGAAGCGCTACGCGCATCGCGCCCCGAACCATAGATGACGCCAGTCATAGTCCGACCATCACGTTCCTGGGTAGCTATACCGGAAAACTGCGCCCCAATCGGCCCCATCTTGATGCGCATATTGACCTGAAAGTTCCCGTCTTCAGTCTCAGCTATCAGTGTGGCACCAGGAATGCATCGGATCATCCCTGGCACATCGCCAAATTGTTGCCAAACGACATCCGGCGGATAATCGACAATGAAAGATTGTTTGACGCTGGAAGCCGACGCGCCAATCTTGCCCGGTGCGTTGAGTTCCGGCTTGGCCGCAGCAATAGATGTTGTCGCCCGCTGACCTAGCGCATCCGGTGAGGTTGATATCTTTTCGCTTGGCGAACAATGCCCCGAACCAGCCGGGCCTAATCCCGGAAATGTACGCTCGGATGCAGAGCTTCCACTTTTCTGCCGGGCGACAATGACCGAGCGGATCGCCTTGACGATGCCTGAATAACCGGTGCACCGGCACAGGTTTCCCGCAAGCTCAAGACGAATACGCGCTTCATTTGCATCGCCCAGCCGCTCAACAATGTCACGCGCCATAATCAGCATTCCCGGTGTACAAAACCCGCATTGAAGTGCGTGACAGGAATTGAAGGCTTGCCGCAATTCGATCATCAGCGGGTCGTCGTCAAAATCTTCGATCGTGCGCACTTCAGCACCGCTACAGCCGGTCGCACTACTGATGCAGGAGCGAATAGGAACACCGTCCACAATTACAGTGCAGGCCCCACACACTCCCTGTTCGCAACCTAGATGAGTACCGGTCTTATGCAGGTTTTCTCGCAACAGATCGGCAAGACTGGTGCGCGCCTCAATGGTTTGCGTGACCGAAACCCCGTTGACGGTAAGTCGAAGACTATTCATCACATCACCTGTCGCATGGCACGCACGAAGGCATTTCCATGCATGGCGCACGAAACCGGATCGTCGGAAATCCGCAGACCGCAAACATATTGCCGGGCGCGCTCAAGTGGCGTCTCGCTCGCTTCGACCGTCGTCGTCTCCGGCATGAAAGCGCCGAGATCAGCAATGATGATCGGCTTTGAATCTGTTGCTCCGACCACGCCACGAAAAATGCTCAGTTCCGGGTCGATGACGATTGCTGCCATCGCCTCGGCGAACTCACCGACTTTTCGGCAGAATTTGAAATAGCCAAATCGTGCCTTAGGAGAGAATTTTCGAACCCTGATCGCAGTTAGAAATTCGCCGTCATCAAGTGCCACGCCAAATGATGACGTCATGAAGTCGGCGATCTGAACGCGACGCTCACCCTTCTCGGCAGCAATTATCAACTCGACGTCCAGTGCCGTCAGCGTCGTCATCCAGTCCGCAGCCGGATCGGCATGAACGAGGCTGCCACCTATCGTGCCGCGATTGCGCACGGCGCGATAGGCAATACCACCGGCAACCGATTTCAGGAATCCATTGGTGGCATCCGGCACTCGGCCATCCTCAAACGAGGAATGGCTGATACATGAGCCATAAACGATGGCGTCCGGCTCCTCGCGAACCTCAGTCAGCTCGGGAATACCGGTAATGTCGACAAGCAGATCGGGCTGCGCCAGCCGCAGGTTAAGCATCGGCCCGAGCGACTGCCCACCAGCCACGATCTTGGCGCCGTCATTTGCTTTGAGAAGACCAATGGCTTCGGCAATAGTTGTCGGTCGGCTGTAATTGAACTCCACCGGTTTCATGATTGCGACGACCCCACGGTCGTGCCCTTGGCCGCCGCAATGGCGGCAAGCAAGCGATGCGGTGTCACGGGTGTCATCGTTACTTCTGCGCCCAGAGGGCGCAACGCGTCGTTGATTGCATTGGCGATAGCTGCCGGTGGCCCGATCGCACCGCCCTCGCCTATACCCTTGACGCCATGCGCCGTGAACGGCGAAGGCGTTTCCATGTGAATGATCTTGATGTCCGGCACTTCACACGGACCGGGGATGATGTAATCGACAAAGGTTGAAGCCAGCGGCTGACCGTCCCCGTTATATGGCGACTCTTCATAGAGCGCGGTGCCTATACCTTGCGCGACGCCGCCAATTATCTGACCGTCGACGATCAGTGGATTGACCAGCACACCGCCATCTTCGACCACCACATAATCCAGAATTTCCACACCGCCGAATTCCGGGTCCACCGCCACTGTGACCGCATGAGTCGCATAGCTGAAAGTGCCGCTATCGACCTGGGGCTTGTAACCAGCGGTCGCCTCAAGGCCCTCATGGGCCACATCTGTCGGCAGGGTTTCGGGTTGCTTGTACCAGGCATGGGCAATTTCGGCGAGGCTGACGCTGCCCCCTGTTCCGAAAATCCGACCCTCGGCAATTTTCACCTTGTCCGGGGTGGTTTGCAGGAGATGAGCCCCAATCAACTTCACCCGCTCAGAGATGACCTGACAGACCTTGGAAACCGCCCCGCCTGCCATCACCATCGACCGCGACCCCCAGGTGCCTGTCGAATATGGCGTCAACGCCGTGTCCCCGTGAATAAGGCTGACCTTTGCCGGATCGATGCCGAGTATCTCCGTCGCAACCTGCGCCATCGATGTCTCCATCCCCTGCCCGTGCGAATGGACACCGATCCGCAGTTCAAGCCCGCCATCGGGTGTAACTCTGGCCGTCGCCTGTTCAAACCCCGGAACCATGGGAATACCCCAGGCTGCATACACCGTGGTGCCGTGCGCGGCCTGCTCGCAATAGGTGCAAAATCCGAGGCCGATCAATCGTCCATCGTCCCGTTTCAAAGCCTGACGCGCACGCAGACCGGGTAAATCGACCGCTTCGACTGCCCGGCGCAGGCTTTCCGGATAGTCGCCGCTATCGAACAATTTACCGGTGATATTGGTGAACGGCATTTGTTCAGGGCGTACCAGATTGGCCGACCTGACCTCGAACGGTTCGCGCCCGGCTTCACGCGCGATCGCATCGATAATCAATTCGATAGCAAAACAGACCCCGGTGCGCGCCACACCTCGATATGGCGTGAAGGGTGGCTTGTTTGTGGCGACCGAAAGCGTGCGGCACGCGTAATAGGGCATAAGATACGGGCCAGGCAGGATGCTTGCGATCTGCGCCGATTCCAGACAGGCGGAAAACGGCCAGACCGAATAGGCCCCGACATCGACCGACACGTCGGCTTCAATGCCAAGCAGTTTTCCATCGGCGTCAGCATAGCCGGTAATCTTGTAGTGATGCTCACGCGTATTGGCCGCCGCAACGAGGTGCTCGCGCCGATCTTCAAGCCAGCGAAACGGGCGCTTATATGTCATTGCCAGCCAGGCAATGCAGACTTCTTCGGGTTGCAAGATGCATTTGAAACCGAAAGCACCACCGACGTCTGGCGCAACAACGTGGACTTGCCTCTCTTCCAGACCGAGGCATTCAGCAAGGCCGGTGCGCAACATGTGAGGCACTTGCGTGGACGTGTAGACGACGAGTTGACCAAGGCGCGAATCCCACCATGCTACGGTGCCTTTACCTTCGAGCGGCACCATGCATTGACGGCTTAGTTTGATTTCGCGTTCGACCTTGATCGCGGCATTTTCCAGAACGGCGCGCTCACCCTTTTCAATTCTGGTTTCCAGATAGATGTTGTCGGGCCAATCCTCGTGAACCCGCGCTGCATCGCTGCTCTGTGCCACAGCAGAATCCGCCAATACCGGCAGCGCCTCGATTTCAACATTGAGGCGGCCAACCAAATCTTCGGCCGTGGCGCGTGTGTCGGCAACGCACATGGCGATCAGTTCACCGACAAAGCGCACCCTGCCTTTGGCCAGGGGCCATTGGCTCGATGGCTTGAACCCCGGCAAACCCGAATTGGCAATGATCGGCTTGACCGAAACCATATCATCGACCGTGAACACGCTGTCACGACAGTCCTGCGGGACATCGATTATCTTGATTTCGCCATGAGCAATCGGGCTGCGAAAGAACGCGATATCCTGAAGTCCGGGCATTGATATATCGCCCACGAAGAGGCCCTGCCCGCGCATCAGCCGTTCGTCTTCCTTGCGTGGAAGGCGTGCGCCAATGCCCTGCTTCTTCGTCTCAGTCACGCTTACCCCCAACGCCGGCAACGACCGGCTTTACGAGGCCTGTCCGCCCTCATGCTCGCCAAGAGCAAGCTTGCGGTACTGTTCGGGGTCGGTCGCACCTTCGCAATTGATGACCAGAACCTTCGCCTGCTCGTCCATGCTAAATAGCTTGCGCACATCGGCATCGTCACAAATCGCAAGCACGCCAGCCATACCGGCTCCACCCGTCTCACCGGCGACGATCAACGGGTCGCCGTCCTGCGGCCGGGCAAAAAGGCGCATCGCTGCAACGGCGGCATCATCACTGATGCGAAGGAACCCGAACGCGCCAGATTCGATTGTCGGCCAGGCAAGGTATGAAACCGCCGCACACGACAGACCGCCCATTATGGTTTCAAGATCGCCGCCAATCATCGTCGATTTGCCGGCCATCGCACTGGCAAAAACGCAATCCGCTTTGAGCGGCTCGACGATGATGAACTTTGGTGCGCGATCGCCAAGCAACTGATGCAGCGACGAGATCATTGCCGCGGCCAGACCACCACAACCTGCCGTCAGCATCATATGGGTCGGTAAATCATCGCCCAATTGCGCAACGAATTCGCGGGCCATGACCGAATAGCCGGTCATGCACAAAGCGGGAATTTTGGTATAGTGCGCCGTGGCCGAGTCCGAAATCATCATTGCGCCAGCGGCGCTGCGGGCATCATTTTCTGCCGCCTCATAAGCCTCATCGTAAATGCCATCGACGCGGATGACCTGCGCACCTTCGTTGCGCAGCGCCTGTTCACGCCCGGCACTCACGCCATTTGGAATATAGATGCGCGCGGTGCAGCCCATACGGCGCGCCGCATTGGCGACAGAAAAGCCGTGATTGCCGTCGGTGGCGCAGACCAGGGCCACATCACCGAGATCATCGCGATACGCTCCACCCAGCAGATCGACATCGGAAACCTGATTGCCAAGACGCGAGGCAAGCAATTGGGAGACTTCGCTGACGCAGGCAAAGACTGCACCAAGCGCTTTGAAACTTGCCAGACCAAGGCGGCGACTTTCGTCCTTGCAATAAAGTGCGCCCAGCCCGAGCCGTTTTGCGGCGCCGGGCAGATGATGCAGCGGCGTTACCTCATAATCCGGCCATGCCGATAGACGGGTCTGGGCTTTCTGCAGATCCTCAACCGTGAAGCCGCTGAGCATTGCCAGGCGCGTCGACTGGATGTTCCGGTGAGCGTTGAGCAGCGCCGAGCCCTCGTAGCGGCCACTCAACTTCAAAACGTTCTTATCAGACATATTGCCTCCTTCACCTCACGCCAACATCCACTTTTTGAAGAAAGGAGACTAACAGCAACGAAACACGCCCATCACCTCACCCTCCCTCAATACGGCCAGACCCTAACTAACAACCCGCGTTCGCTTCTCAGTGCTCCGGTTCGAGAACGATTTTTCCGAACACGCTTCTGCTTTCGGCCAAACGATGTGCTTCGGCAGCATCCTTCAGCGGCAGTTTCGCACCTATGATCGGGCGAAGTTTCTTGGCCTCGAGCAGTTTCACGATGGTTGCCAGTTCATTTATCGTGCCATGATTGGAACCGATGATCGTCAATTGCTTGTGCCAGACATGGGCAACGTTCATGCTGACCCGATAGCCGGACGAGGCACCGCAGGTAACCAGTCGTCCAAAGCGCGTCAGGCTCATGACGCTGTCTTCCCAGACATCCGCGCCGATATGTTCAAATACCACGTCGACACCGCGCTTGCCGGTCAGACGCCGTACCTCCTCGCGAAAATTCATCTTCTTGTAATTGATCATGTGATCGGCACCCAGTTCGAGCCCCTTTTCACACTTCTCATCGGTGCTGGCAGTCCCGATCACCCGGAGACCATGCAACTTGGCGATCTGCAATGCGGCCAGCCCGATACCACTTCCGACAGCATGAATGAGGATATCCTCACCCGCCCGGATATTGGCGCGTGCCAATTTATGCCAGGCAGTCAGGAAGGTGATGTTGGTAGCGGCGCACTCGGCAAAGTCGAGGCCCTTGTAAAGCGGAATAAGGTTTTGCGAACGCACCGTGCAATATTGCGCGTATCCGCCCCAAAGAGCCGAGCCATAATATTTGTAGTTCAAGCAGACATTGGGCTCGCCCCCGCGGCAGGATTCGCAATGCCCGCAGCCGACCGTTGCATAAACCACCACCGGGTCGCCAATCTTGACGTTCGTGACTTCCGAGCCAATCTCGGCCACCTCCCCGGCGATATCGCCGCCCGGAATGTGCGGGAAACCCAAGTTTGGACGATACTCTCCCTTGCGTCCGATAATGTCGAACCAGTTGACCGATGTTGCGCGGACTTTGACGAGAACATCTGTGCGACCTAACGGAAGCGTATCAACGTCTTCATATTTGAGAACATCCGGCGAACCATATTCATGATAAAGAGCAGCCTTCACTGAAATAACCTCCACTTGAAAAATTGAAAACTTCCGTCGATGCCGCGCCTTAAATCGCGGCAACCGCCTCGGAAAGCTTGTCGGTAACGAACAGATGTCCGATCTTGTGCGTGATCATGAAGTCGATCTTCGATGCCAGAGCGACAGCTTGGGGCGTGCCGCCGCATCCCCAGAATACCGGCACATCGTCTTCAGCCATCTCGAACACACCCGTATCGAAATCGGTCTTGTTCAGATCGACGCCAATTTGCGACGGATCGCCTATATGGACCGGCGCGCCGTGGGTCGCAGGAAAACGTGAAGTCACCTGGATCGCGCGCACCAGTTGATCTCGTTTGACCGGTCGCATCGAAACGACCATCGGCCCGCCGAAGCGCCCCGCAGGAACGCAAGGCACATTGGTCGTGTAAACCGAGACAATCTTGTCTTCTTGCTGGTGGCGAAGCGGAATTCCTGCATTGAGCAATCCTTCCTCAAAGGAATAACTGCAACCGATCAGGAAGCCGACAAGATCATCACGCCAATAGTTGAGGACATCGGTCGGCTGGTCGATCAGTTTGCCTTCTTTATAAACGCTATAGCGCGGCAAATCGGTACGCAGGTCTGCATCAGCCCACTGGGTAACCATCGGGCTGCCGGGATCCGTCACCTCGATAATCGGGCAAGGTTTTGGATTGCGCCCGCAGAAAATCATGAACTCGAGGGCGACCTCCTTGGGAAGAATGATCAAATTGGCCTGGGCATAGCCACGTGCGAGCCCTTCGGTGCCGCCGCTCCAACGTCCGTCGCGAAATGCCGCCCGCAGTTCGCGAGGCGAAAGCCTCTCCAGTTCCTGCTTGGTGAGCGTATCTGCCGCTATTTTCGATACCGCCGTCATGATTGCTACCTCGCTCGAAATTCTATCCCATTCATTAAGTAATAAAGTACTTACTTATAATTCACGCGTCAACCCCGCCTTGGGCCGGTTACGAGAAAAAGCCGGATCGACAGCTCTGGCTCAATCGCTTGTTGCTGCTGACCCAGCACTGGAGAAAGCAATGTTTGAAGGGATCGGTTCAGCGCGCTTCAAACCGTCGCTTTCAGGCACGAATTCACGACATTCCGGTCAGGTGATTTAATCCGACTTGTTACGCCATCACTTACTCTTCGCCATCGCTCTCGACGCCGAGATAGGCGTGACGCACATGCGGATTCGCTATCAAATCCGCGCTGCTGCCCTTGAGTGTCACCTCTCCGGATTCCAAAAGAAACGAGTGGTCACACATTTCCAGCGCAGCATAGGCGTTCTGTTCGACCATCAAGACGGTAGTGCCTTGCCGATTGATCTCCGAGATATATTCGAAGGTCTTTTGCACGTTGTTTGGAGCCAGCCCCAGCGAGGGCTCGTCGAACAAGACGAGCTTCGGACGCGACATCAGTGCCCGACCGATCGCCAACATCTGTTGCTCGCCACCCGACAAAGTTCCACCAGCCTGGTCACGCCGCTCGCCAAGTATCGGGAAGCGGTCAAACATCGCATCCATGTCGTCGGCCATTTGCTTCCAGTCAGTGCGCAGATAACAGCCGATTTTCAGATTTTCCTGAACGGTCAAGTGAGGGAAAATCTTGCGCCCTTCCGGGCAATGGGCAATGCCCATCTCCAGAATACGGCGCGGCGATGCCTTCGTAATATCCTCGCCCAGAAATGTGATGGTGCCCCCAACCGGTGGCAGCAAGCCTGAAATAGCCCTCAACGTCGTGCTTTTGCCAGCGCCATTCGCTCCTATAAGGGTAACGAATTCGCCTTGTTGAACCTGCAAGGAAACCTTGTGCAGAACATTGATCGCGCCGTAGCGGCATTCGATGTTGTCGATTTCAAGCATTTTGTTGCGACCCATGTCCGAGATATGCCTGCACGACTTCAGGATTGTTTTGAACATCTGCGGGTATGCCATCGGCAATTATCTTGCCCTGGTTAAGCACGACAACGCGGTCTGAAACGCCCATCACCATGCGCATATTGTGCTCAACCAGCAAGATGGTGATCCCGCGCTCGCCGATCTTCTTCAACAGCTTGCGGAAATTTAGTGCCTCGGTCGGGTTCATCCCGCAAGCAGGTTCATCGAGTAAAAGAAGTGTCGGATTGGCGGCAATCGCAATGGCGATCTCAAGCAATCTCTGTTCGCCGTAAGGCAACGACCCGCCCAATTCTTCCGACCTGTGGTTGAGCCCGACGAAATCCAGGATCTGCCGAGATTGCTCCCGCAGTTGGGCTTCCTTGCGCCGAATATTCGGTAGATTAAGCAATGTTTGCCAACTGGAGGCCGCACCGGCCAGATGCAAACCGGTCAGGACGTTGTCGAGCGCCGTATCATTGCCGAAAACGCTGGTCTTTTGAAATGTTCTGACAAGCCCAGCTTCGGCGATTTGATGCGGCTTGAGGTCGTTTAGCCGGCGGCCATTATAGATAACCTCTCCGTCTGTTGCCGCAAGAAAACCGGAAATGACGTTGAACGCCGTCGTCTTGCCCGCACCATTCGGGCCGATCAAGCTGACGACCTCGCCCTTGTTTACGGAGAAGGTGACATCCGAAATGGCAACCAACCCACCAAAATGAACGGCCAGATTGTTGACGGATAGCACCGGCTGAGCAGCGGATTGGCTGGCCATACTCATCCCTTCTGCTCCGATACGCGTTTGTCGAGCGACGGTTTTGCTATGGAAGTCCCGTTGCGCTGTCTCTCAACCCACTTCTTCACCGCCGGGACAATGCCATGGGGAAGAAAGAAGACGATCAGGATCATCAACGCGCCGTAGAGAATCCACTGCACTTCCGGCAGCGTGTGGCCACGCAGGAACTCGGGCAGCAAGCCGAATATGATACCACCCACAATTGGCCCTGCCAGAGTGCCCTTACCACCCGATATGACCATTATGACCATCGTCACCGTGTAAATGAACAGGAACACGTCGGGATCGACAATGCGCACGTAATGCGCATAAAGCCCGCCTGCGCCTCCAGCAATTGCTGATGAAACGACAGCCGCCAACACCAGATAGCGCGTCACATCGATGCCGACGGATTTGGCCAGAGGCTCGTTTTCTCTCAATGCGGCCATGGCGCGTCCAAGCCGCGAGCGGACAATGCGCTGGATGATCAGGTAGGAAAGCAGCGCCGCAGCCAGCACGATATAGTAGACGGCGACCTTGCGTTGCAAAGGGCCATCCTCCAGCCATGGAATGCTGAAGGCCATCGACGGAATGTTGTTCAGCGCCATCGGACCTTCGGTTAAATCGACCCAATTTAGCGCAACGAGGCGCACCACTTCCGCGAAACTGATCGTCACGATGACGAAATAGGCGCCACGCACGCGAAACGACAGCTTGCCGACAAACCAGCCGCAAAGCCCGGCCACGACCACACCACTCAATATTGCAAGCCATACCGGCTGCCGCCCCAGGACAAAGGTGTAGCTGTCCGTGATCTTCAGATCGAAGCCAAGCGAGGCCAGTGCGCTGCAATAGGCACCGATGCCGAAAAATGCGACATGTCCGAGATTGAGTTGTCCGGTATATCCGAGCAACAGATTGAGGCTCATCGCGCCGATGGTGAATATACCCGTCATGATGAGAACGTGGAAGAAATACTGATCGCTCAGGACAAAGGGGATGCAGGCCAGACCAGCCAGGAACAGCCATTGCAAGGTCGCAGTCATCCGATACGCTCCGATCTGGCAAACAGGCCGGTTGGCTTGACCATGAGAACCAGGATGATGACCAGAAAGCCCATCGCATCGCGGTAGCCCGACGAGACGTAACCGGCACCGAATTCCTCCACGAGTGCGAGAATGAACCCTCCGATGGCGGCACCCTTCATATTGCCGAGGCCACCCAGAATGACGATCGCGAATGCCTTTAGAACGGCAAGGTTACCCATCGACGGCATGACGATGAAGATCGGCCCGAGAAGCGCGCCGGCCGCTGCCGCAAGCCCCGAACCCAGCGCGAAGGTGGCAAGGTAAATGACGTTGATGTTGATGCCCATCAATGCCGCTGTGTCGCGCTCTTGAAACGTGGCGCGCATCGCCATTCCAAGTCGCGTGCGCTGAATGAGCATTTGCGAGCCGACAATCAGCGCGATTGCGACGACGAACACAAAGATGCGCGACCATGCCACCAGAAACCAGTCCGATCGAAAGCGGCTCGCCGGGGAACGGTGTGGGAATGTTTTTGGCAACACCACTCCATACCAGTTGCTCGACATTTTGCATGATGATCCAGACACCGATCATCACCAGCATGGTGGTGTCGATGTCTGCGCCACGCAGCTTGCCCAAAAGGGTAAACTCTATAGCCGCGCCAAGCAGGATGCCCAGCACGATGGCAATGACAATTGCCAGCAAAAAATTCACGCCAAGAACAACGGAGAACAGATAAACCATATATGCGCCGAACGTGTAGAGCTCGCCATGAGCGAAATTCACCACACGCATAATGCCGAAAATGAATGTCAGACCTATTCCGAGAAGGGCATAGGTAGACCCCAAAACCATAGCATTGACGAGATGCTGTAATAGCTGTTCCAAAGCCGTGGGCTCCCTGTCGCGTCTTGACACAAAGTCATGAGTGCAGGCTCCAGAGTTCGGCAGAACTTCGGTGTGGAGACTGCACTCAAGATATTAAAAGGGCTGTTACAGCTCCGGCAGTACGAGACCGCCGTCCTTGACTTCAATGACGTAGACATTGGGGGAATTTTGACCGCTTTCGCTGCCTTCGACGCCCACTTTGTCGAACTTGATGTCTCCGTTCACGCCTTTGACATCGACCTGCCAAAGCGCATCGCGGATTGCCTTTCGGTCAGCCTTGCCTGCCTTTTCGATGGCAGCGGCGATCGCAGTGATCGCATCATAACCGCGGAAGCCGTCGGACAGGCCGGACTTGTCGTAACCATGTTCGTTCCACGCATCGATATAGAGCTTCGCGACATCCGGGTTGGCTGCGGCATCAGGAAACCACGGTGCGAAAAACAGAAGATGGAAGCTACCTTCAGCAGCGGAACCAAACTGTTCGGCCAGACGATCAGGAAACTGCGATCCTCCGGTCGTGATGATGCGCCGATCAAGGCTTTGAGCCTGAGCCTGCTTCAACACCAGACTGAGTTGCTCGAAACCGGTGGTAACGAACAGTGTATCGGCATCGGAAGATTTTATTTTTGCCAGTTGAGCCGAAATGTCCTGAGCTGCCGGGTCCATCGTCTCGACCAAGCCGGTCTCGATGCCCTGCTCGTTCAGCATCTTACCAAACTCAGCAGAAGCACCTAATCCCCAGTCGTTGTTCACGATCAGGAAGTCTGCTTTCTTGATTCCAAACTTGGCAACCGATGGCGCAAAAGCCTTGGCCTCCATTGCCGAGGTCGGCGCGATACGAAATACCCATGGGTTGCCGGCGCTGGTGATCTTGCTCGACGATGCCGTTTCAACGACCATCGGCACACCATATTCCTCAAGCTTTGGCATGACCGCCAGCGTGAAGGAAGACCCCCAGGCACCCACCATAGCCACGACCTCGTCGCGTGTTATCAGCTTTTCGGCTGCGGCTGCGGCTTCGCTCGGATTGCTCTTATTGTCTTCGGCGATCAATTCGACCTGCTCGCCCAGAAGACCGCCATTTGCGTTAATTGCCTCGACGGCAAGCTTCGCACCATCGGTGATGAAATTGCCGGACGCCGCCACCGATCCCGTCAATGGTTGATTGATTCCGATCTTGATGGGTTCTGCTAAAGCGCCGCTTGCCGAAAAGGCAAAGGCGAGCGCCAAGAGTGATGATTTCAGATGATTGGCCACTAACTTACTCCTCCCTAGAGTGCGTAAGTAATAAAATACTTACAAATCAGATTGTCAACACCGTTCATTCGAATTTGTGTATTTGCGGGCGAACTTGAACGTCGAAACAGCGCGTGCGTAGCGGCTTGACATCTCTTTGATGAAGCGGGCACTAACGGCGCGAACTGATCCATCCGCAACGTGATCATCCACTTCAGAGGTCGCACCATTGGAACCCAACTCTTACCGCCGCCATCTCGAACCGGGACCCGCCAATCATGTACCGCTGAGCCCGGTGTCATTTCTGGCGCGCTCGGCCGTGGCGTTCCCCAACAAGATCGCAGTGGTCGATGGCGACAGGCGTTTCACCTACCGCGAATTCCACCAACGCTGCCTGAAATTTGCCTCCGCACTCGAGAAGAGAGGGATCGGCGAAGGAGACACTGTGGCGATACTGGCTCCCAATGTTCCGGCACTTCTCGAAGCCCACTACGGGGCACCGCGCATTGGTGCCGTGCTCAACGCACTGAACACACGTCTGGATGCCGCAGCCATAGGGTTTTGCCTGCAACATGGCGAGGCGCGGTTGATACTGGTCGATGCCGAATATCGCGAGGTGATTATAGCTGCTCTCGCAACAATCGGCGCAGCGGTCCCCGTCATCATCATTGGCGGCGGGCACGACGATGAATACGAGGACTTTCTCGCCTCGGGTGACCCGGACGACATTGCCGCGACCATCACCGACGAGTGGTCGGCCATCACCCTTGGATACACCTCCGGCACAACGGGCGACCCCAAGGGGGTCGTCTGCCATCATCGGGGGCTTATCTGAATGCGCTCGGCAATGCGCTGGCCGCCCATCTGGACGAAAACTCCGTCTATCTTTGGACGCTGCCAATGTTCCATTGCAACGGGTGGAGCCACACCTGGGCCGTAACGGCAGTTGGCGCAACCCATGTCTGTTTGCGCAAAATCGATCCATCCACCATCTTTTCACTCATTGCGCGCGAGAAGGTTTCACATATGAGCGCCGCGCCGGTTGTGCTCAGCATGATGGCAAACACACAAGAGATCGCAAACCTCCATTTCGACCTGCCCGTCAACGTCCTGACGGGCGGTTCGGTGCCGCCGACAGCAGTTATGGAGGCGATCGAAAATGCAGGCTTCAATGTCATGCATATTTACGGGCTGACCGAATCCACCGGGCCGAGCCTGATATGCGAGTGGGATCAGGAATGGAACGCACTTCCACTCGAACAACGCATGAAGATCAATACGCGCCAAGGCGTCAATCTTGTCACCCTTGAAGGCGCAATCGTCGCTGATCCGGATACCTTCACCGAGGTTGACTGGAACGGTGAGACGATGGGCGAGATTTTGCTGCGCGGCAACACCGTGATGATGGGCTATCTCAAGAACCCGGCGGCTAGCGCCAAGGCCCTGGCTGGGGGCTGGTTTCATACCGGCGACCTCGCGGTTCGCCATCCAGATGGCTACATCGAGATCAAGGATCGCGCCAAAGACATCATCATCTCGGGTGGCGAGAACATATCCTCCGTCGAGATCGAGGAAATTCTCTACCGGCATCCAGCCATTCTCGAGGCTGCGGTGGTGTCGCGTCCAGACGAAAAATGGGGCGAACACCCCTGTGCTTTCGTCAACTTCAAGGAAGACGCTGTTCCCGTCAGCGCATCGGAATTGGCAGAATACTGCCGTGCCAATCTAGCCGGGTTCAAGGTTCCCAAAACATTCGTGTTTGGAACCTTGCCAAAAACCGCGACGGGTAAGATCCAGAAATATCTGCTGCGCAGTCAAGCGCTCAATATGGAATGACGTCCAACGTCACCCCGACGCAGATGCTACATACGTCATGCCCTGTCCCCTACCGGATCACACAGATAGCACATGATCACATCGAGGACATGGCGGCGACGATTGGCCAGCCACTCGGGATCGGTCAGATCGACCTGTAATGTCCACGACATCGTGAATTTGTTGGAGAGATGCACCCAGCACAGGGAGAATATCGTCAACCACAGTTGTACGGGATCTGGTTGACGCACGAAAACGCCAGATGCGTAACCTTTCTCCAGCAACGAGCGGACTGAACTCGACAGCCTCGTCGTCATCTTGGGCACCAGATCAGACTTCTTCAGATATTTTGCATGAAGAATATTCTCGTTCATGACAATATTGATAAGTTCGGGATTGTCGTGGAAATGGCTGAAGGTGAAGTCGATCAGACGTTCCAGGCCCTTTTTGGGGTCATCAACCTCGATATGCAGATCCTGCTCAGCCAGACGAATTGTCCGATACACCTCTTCAATGACAGCGATATACAATTGCTCCTTGTCATTGAAATAGTGATACAATAACCGCATATTCGCCTTCGCGGTCTTGGCGATCGTATCGACCCTGGCACCGCTGAAGCCCTTGGTTGCAAACTCAACGACTGCCGCGTCCAGAATGCGCTTCTTGGTAGCGACGGGATCACGCGGAATATAGGAATGTTTGCGGCCAGCATTGCCTACCGTTTTCTTTGCTTTTGCCGCTGGCGCATCGCTCATGATCTTCTCCTAAACAGGTTGGCGTCGCTATATCGCAGTAAGTTTGCAATCAAGTGTAATTGCTAACAAAACGCATGAAGCGAACCCTTACTTAGCGGCTTTGAGAAAATGCTTCAACAGAGCCGGTCGAGGCCTGATATCTGGAACGGAAAATGGGACAGCCAGGACGAAGATACCCACAATAACAGCGGTGTCCGTCAACGAATGCTGGAGGCCGGTAGCCGGGCATTGCGCGGGGCTTTGCGCAAAAAATCCCGCAAAAAGTACGGGCTCCTCCCGCTCAGTACCAACCCAGACCTGCCCCGTCATTTTGCCAACGGGTCTTTTGCTTGGTATCCAAAAACTCCTCCAGCCCCCATCGACCGAGTTCGCGGCCCATGCCGCTTTTCTTCACCCCGCCCCACGGCGCCTGCACTACCACGAGTTGATTGCAATTCTGCCAGACCACACCGGCATCCAGCTTGTCAGCGACACGCTCGGCACGCGTCTTGTCGGCGGAAAGAACGGCTCCCGCCAACCCGTAAGGCGTATCGTTGGCCAGTCTGACGGCTTCATCCTCGTCCTTGAATGTCATTACGGACATGACGGGTCCAAATATCTCCTCATTCCAGATCGTCATATCGGGGCGCACATCGGTGAAGATGGTAGGCTCGATGAAATATCCCGTATTCAACCCCTGCGGGCGGTTGCCTCCTGTCAACAGGGTCGCGCCTTCCTTGCGGCCTGCCTCGATATATCCGGTGACCTTTTCATATTGCATCTTGTTGATGAGCGGTCCCATCTGCACATTCTTGTTGGCACCATCGCCAACTCTTATGCGCTCGGCAAATGCCTTCAGCCTGACAAGAAATTCGCTTGCGCAATTTTCGTGCAGGAGAACCCGTGCGGTAGCACTACATACCTGCCCCTGATTGACGAAAACGCCGAAGCCCGCCCATTCCACTGCATGGTCAAGGTCCACATCGTCAAAAATAAGGATGGAACTTTTTCCGCCAAGTTCAAGGCCGACACGCTTGAGATCGCGTGCCGCCATTGCCATTATCCTGCTGCCCGTGCGGGTGCTACCCGTGAAAGAAATCTTGTCTATCTCTGGATCGAGCACCAACGCTTCGCCCGCTTCAGCACCAAGCCCGGTCACGATGTTCAGCACTCCAACTGGCAATCCCGCCTCAAGCGCGATCTCTCCCAGCTTTAGCGGCGTCACATTGGTGAATTCAGATGGCTTGACGACACAAGTGCAGCCAGCGGCAAGCGCGGCAGCTACTTTCCATGTCACCTGCCCCAAGGGAAAGTTCCATGGCGTTATCATGCCTATGACACCAACGGGGCGGTAGGTAACGCTGGTGCGCAAGCCACCATCGGGCAGCTTTACCTGTTCCTCGCCTCTCGCACCCAACTCTTCGGCAAGTTCCGCAAAATAGTCAAAAATGACTGCCGCTGTTTCGATTGCAAAATCGGATTCTGCCGCCGGCTTTCCGGCATCCATGGTTTCATCAGCAGCCAATTCCTGTTTGCGCGTTCTTATGCCCTTGGCGATACCTCTGAGAACCTTGCCTCGTTGTTGCCCCGTGCTGTATCTCCAGCCCCCTCAAAGGCCGCGCGCGCAGCCGCCGCAGCCATTGCAATTTCGGTCGCGCCACCGGCCGGTACATTCGCAAACACCTCTTCGGTGGCAGGGTTGACGCAATCGATGGTTTTGCCAGATGTCGCATCAACCCAATCCCCACCGATCAACATTTTCATCTTCATTTATCATCTCCCTGAAGGGGTATCTGGATTCGTGCGAAAAATAACTGAGCAAACGTCGCAAGCCGGGTGCGGTGCATCTAGGGTCTTGACCCTAACGTTTATTTCGAACCGAATGGCCGCTTTAAACCACTTACGACCCGACGTTTGATGGACGTGGAAATAGCCTGGCCCGCATCGAACCTGTCATTCGTCTTCTCGTTATCATCGGCGGGCTCGTCGGCATTTCCGCCATATAGTTTCGACAGTTTTCGTTCGAGATTTTCGCCAAACTGCTGTGTCAGGCTTTGGCTGATGTCATTGACGATGCCGGTTCGCCCGACTTGCGCCAGAGGGCCACTCAATGTGAAGTCCGCCTTGACGTCGATGACGGCACCGGCATCATCCGCTGAAACCTGATAGCGCATTGCCCCCTTGGCGCGCGACCCGCCTCGCCGGTCGACGCCCTTGCCCTCTATGGTCGCACTTCTCGTTTCCTCTTCAAGGGTCATCGTGCCTTCACCATTGAGCTTGGCGCTCAACGGTCCGACCTTTAGCGAGAAGGATGCTACATAAACGCCATCGTCGCGCTGCTCGATCAATTCCAGTCCCGGAACACAGTTTGCCACCGCGGCCACATCCGACATGAACGTCCAGACCTGATCCGGGCTTCGCGCGATATATACCTTCTGGGTGACTTCCATAGCTATTCGGCCTTTTGACTTTGATCTACCGTGATGACCAGGCTGACATTCTCGCCTTCACCTTCGTTGAGCGTGTAATGCGGGTCCTTGGGGTCAAACAGGACACTTTCACCTTCATGGAGGGTGAAGCGCTCCGAGCCCGTATCGAATGTCAGCTCGCCCTTGACGATATAAAATACCTGCGCCCAATTGTCGTGATGATGCATTTCTCCACCGCCGCCCTTGGGGACGGTCGACACTTGAACCGCGAAATTGCGCCCCTCGAATGGGACGATGTTCCAGACGTGCAGACCACCAAAATGAGCGGGCGGGATAAAGGGTTCGCTATCTTTCTTGTTCCAACGTTTCATGCCGTTCTCCTGCGCGTTGTCATGCTGTTCAATGGGAAATGAAGTCCATGTAGGGGCTAAGAACACTTGCCACCGGCACCTGGACAATTTGCGGTTTGCCTGACGCGATTGCCGCCTTCACGGCATTCCCAACCTCTTCAACGGTACGCGCCAGCGTGCCGCCACCGCCGAGCCCTTCAGCCACTTTCACCCAGTCGCGTCTCGGCAAATCCATCTCGTAAACGGTGCCGTAAGACATCTTCTGCGGAAGGGCGATCGCTCCCCACATTTCATCGTCGAGAACGACGACGACAATTGGCCGGTCGTGGCGTTCTGCGGTGTCGAGTTCGGTAACCGCATAACCCACCGCGCCATCTCCAACGAACACGATCACTGGTGCATCAGGGTCGGCAAATTTTGCGCCGACACCATAGGGCAGTTCCGCGCCGAGGGCTCCCGACTGCCCGGCACGCAGATAGCGCCCAGGGGTCTTGAAGCGTAACCGTGCATCCGCCCAGAAATCGATATTGCCATGTGAAGACACGTAAATCGTGTTTTCAGGAGCTGCGTTAAATACAGCGTCGATCACCGCAACCGGGTGCATGGCATTGCCTTTGCTATCACCAAGCTGTGCGTCTCGTTCGCGGTTCCAGTCGCCAACGATTTCACTCACCCAATCCGCATCGACATCCATTGCCACTTCGCCTGCCATCGCCTCAATGGCACTTGACGGCATTGCCTGGATGGCAAGTGTTGCGGCGCGATTGCGGCCAAGGAGTTCTGGATCCGAGGCAATCTGGATGATCTGGGCTTGCGGGTTGACCCCGTCTCCAAAGCCCAGATCGAATTCGAAATGATGCCCCAGAAGGAAAATGCTGTCTGCTTCCGCCAGTGACCGGCGCAGCGCGCCATTGCAAGCGATATAGGCAGGACCAGCCCAGAGCCGGTGGTTTTCATCGGCGCTGCCTCGACCAAGGCGCATGGTGGCAAATGGCATGCCGTGGCGTTCTATGACTTGCATGAGTTTGGGTGCCTGTTCCCAAAACAACTCGTCGCCGAGGATGAAAAGCGGGCGCCGTACCTTCTTCATCGCGTTTGACAATTGCACGCCATCTGCCGCTGCGAGATGGGGCAGCGAGGGCCTTGCAATGCTATTGGAAGATGTTTCTTGACTTGCCATGGCTGACAGCACGTCCACCGGAACCTCCAGCAGAACCGGTCCGGGGCGACCAGCCCACATTTTTCGCCAGGCGATATCGAGATATTCCTGGATACGATTCACGTCAAGAACCCGAGCCGACCACTTGGTGACGCTCGAGAATATCGGGTGCGGGTCCCAGGACATGCCGGCCCCGCGCTCCATGGCCGCAAGCGGGGCCTGGGCCGCGATGATCAGGAGCGGCGTCCCCGCCATGATGGAAACCAGCGCCGGTGTCACGGCATTGGTCGCGCCGGGGCCCAGGGTCACGGCGGCAACGGCGGGCTTGCCGGTCACGCGCGCCGACGCTTCCGCCATGAAACACGCGGCCGCTTCATGGCGGGTATGAACCAACGGCAAGTCAAGGGCTGAACAGGCATGATAGATCGGGTTAAGCGGCCCGCCGGACACCGAAAACACGGTTTCCACGCCGGCGCGTTTAAACCATTCCACCATGGCCATGCCGCCGTCATACTGATTTTTCATTGTCGAACTCTCCTTGAATTGCCAGCACGCTCTAGTGTGGTGGATTTGCAGTTCGTTACATTTGATTTCGAGGTCTCCGACACGAACTTCAAATCCTGAAACCGCACTAGAATCATAAGTTTGCTCGTGTCCTTATCGAAACCGAAATTCGTACAGCGCCACTCGAATAATGATGCGAATTTCGGATTCGGGACACTAGGTAGGCCGCATCAATAGGCGCGTGATTTTCCACCATCGATCGCGATGGCCTGGCCTGTCAGGTAAGACGCCTTACCTGACGCAAGCATTGCAACCATCGCGCCGAAATCTTCCGGGCTGCCTGCGCATCCCATTGGAACCTCGTCCAGCCAAACCTTTTCAGCCTCACGCCGGTTGAGGTCTTGTTGTTCCATCGTCGCAACAATCAGGTCTTCCATGCGATCAGTGGCGATGGGGCCAGGACACACGCAATTCACCAGGATGCCGTCGCGTGCCAGCTCATGCGATAGCGACTTGGCCACACCGAGCACCCCGAGGCGCAGAGCGTCGGATAAAACCATATCCGGTTGCACGATCTTGGTGCCGACAGTGGTGATAAAAATAATGCGCCCGCCCCCTGCCTTGTGCAGATGCGGCACTGAGGTGCGCGACAGTTGCACCATGGCAAACAGTGTTTCGTCTGCGGCGCCTTTCCACTCTTCAAGCGTGATATCAAGAAAACGGCCGGATTTCGGACCACCGGTATTGCCGATAACGATATCCAGACCGCCAAAACGCTCCGCCACCTCGCCAACCCCTTGTTCGATGGCAGAGGGATTGGACAAGTCCATCGAGACAGCACAGACATCCGGCGCGCCGGCTTCACGAAGTTCGTCGAGCATATCGGCAAGTTTCTTGGCATCGCGACTGGCAACAGCCACCCGCGCGCCCTCACCAGCCAATGCCAGCGCCGACTGACGCCCAAGACCGCGCGAGGCCGCAGTAACCAGGGCACGCTTGTTCTTTAAGCCAAGATCCATCCTGCACTCCTCAATTGGCGCTCGCGCCGCGTTCTTTACTTCGGGCTATTTCGATCAGATCCCAGACGGCATTGGCCCCAAGCGGGGTTTGAGCAACGGGGACTCCCAGCGCATGCGACACCGCATTTGCGATCGCCGCCGCAGGCCCGATTGCCCCACCCTCGCCCATGCCCTTGCTGCCAAGGGGCGTAAGCGGCGTCGGCGTCTCGAAATGAAAAGTCTCAATATCCGGGATTTCAGGTGCCGTCGGCATCAGATAGTCGGCAAAATTCGCAGTGAGCGGCTGACATTCCTCGTCATAGATAAAATGCTCAAGAAGGGCCGAGCCAATCCCTTGAGCAACGCCGCCAGTGATCTGGCCATCGACGATCATCGGATTGATCACGGTTCCGCAATCTTCAACGACGAAGTAGCGGCGCAAATTCATCTTGCCCGTATCCATGTCGATTTCGACTACGACGCTGTGAACGGCATTTGAATAGGTGCCATCCGGCGGGCCGTCGCACACCGCATGCGCTTCAAGGCCAGGCGAAAAGCCCGAGGGTGCCATGGAAAGGTTTCGCTGGGCAGCGCGGGCAAGCTTGCTGACGGCAACCGAACGCTCCGCATCGGTCGCCAGGAATGCGCGGCCATCACGCAAAACGATCTCATGATTGCCAGCGTTAAGCACTTCTCCGGCGATAGCCTTGAGCTTCTGCGCGATCTCGACGGATGCCAGATGCACCGCACCGCCGCCAAGTGCAATTCCACGGCTGCCCCAGGTGCCGACAGAATAAGGGGTCGACTGGGTATCGCCATGCCTAACACGCACATCGGATGGCGACACGCCAAGAGCATCGGCAGATATCTGCGCCAATGTCGTCTCATGGCCCTGACCATGGCTCTGCATTCCGGTTACAACCAACACCTTGCCATCGGGCATCATCTCGACACGAGCGCTTTCGTAGCCGGTTTCAATCGGCCCTCGACGGCGGGTAAAATCCGGTGTCCCATGCGCCGATTGTTCGATGAAACACGCAACTCCCACACCGATACGTTTCCGGTTCGAATTGGTGAGGTTTTTCGCCTCCACCAAATCTTTTTCCAGCAGTTCCCGGGTCTTTTCCAGACACGCAGCATAGCTACCTTCATCATAGGTAAAACCAAGAACGTTCTTGTAGGGGAACGAGCGGATAATATTGCGCAACCGAAGTTCGATCGGGTCGATGCCCAACTCGACGGCAATGTCATCCATCAAGCGTTCCTGCGAGAAAACGGCAGAAGGTCGAGCGACACCGCGGTAGGTCCCGGTCGGGCATTTATTGGTGGCGATGCCGCGAAACGTCGCTTCATATGCGCCAAAGTCATAGGGTCCGGGCAAAACCTTGGCGGCCATTCCCGGATCGCTTCCTGCGGTGAACGGCCATGTCGAATAGGCACCGCAATCAACGCTGATATCAGCCTTGAGACCGAGCAATCGACCATTGGCGTCGAGATAGGCTTCAAGCGTGTGTTCATGCTCACGAGCATGAATGCTGGCCAGCAGATGTTCACGCCGGTCTTCGATCCACTTGACCGGCCTGCCAGTCTTGATGGCGAGCCAGGCAACGAGAACCTCCTCGACAAAAACCTGTCCCTTGACGCCAAAGCCGCCGCCAACCTCCGGTGCAACAACGCGCAACCTGTTCTCCGGCCAGTCAAGCTGCTCGGCCAGGAATGTGCGCAACAGATGTGGAATCTGCGTCGAAGACCAAACCGTCAGCGTTTCATCGGTCTTGTCATACTCGGCAACCACACCGCGGCATTCCATCGGATTGCCGCCCTGCCTGTGAGTGCGATAGGTGCGCTTTACCACATGAACGGCAGCAGCCTTGGCTGCTTTCAAATCGCCTCCCATCATCTGGCGCTCAACGAAGCGGTTGTCTTTCCAGTCTTCAAACATGAGAGGCGCACCATCTGCCAACGCGACCTTCATGTTGGAAAGAACCGGCAAAGGCTCGTAATCGACGAAGACCAGTTCGGCGATATCTTCCGCCCGGTACGGATCGTCAGCCAGAATTGCGGCTACCGGTTCACCGACGAACCGGACCTTGCCTTTGGCCAGAACTGGCTGGGTTGATTTCTGGAACTCGTCAAAATCCTGGTTTGCCGTCACGCCGAGATCACCGGTGTCGGTGCCGGTGAAAACAAAAATCTCCCCCGCTTCGTCAAGCGCAGCTTCAGTATCGATTTCCAGAATTTCAGCGTGAGCGACCTGCGCACGGACCAGCGCCATGTGCAGCATTCCCGGACGCCTGATGTCGTCAATATAGCGCGCGCGACCAGAGAGAAGGCGCGGGTCTTCGAGCCGCGAGACGCGTGCGCCAACGCTTTTGGGGTTATCTGCGCGGTCACTCATTTCCCGCCTCCATGCCGTCCTTGATGGCCCGACGCACAGCGGCAATGATGCCGGTATAACCGGTGCATCGGCATATGTTTCCTGAAATCGCGCTGCGGATCTCGTCGTCCTTCGGCATGGATTTGTTCTGGATCGCCGTTTCCACATAAGGCTCAAGCAACATCAGGAAGCCGGGAGTACAGTAGCCGCATTGCAATCCATGTTCTGCGATGAACGCTTTTTGCAACGGATGATCCGCACCGGCTCCGCCAAGACCCTCGGTCGTCTTTATCTCTGCCCCGTTGCACTGTGCGGCAAATGTCAGGCACGACAATTGCGGGCGACCGTTGATCTGTACGGTGCAGCAGCCGCAGGCACCATGCGCACAACCAATATGTACGCCGGACAATTCCAGATCTTGGCGCAAGACATCTGCAAGCAGCCGCCTCGGCTCAACGTCGAGCGTGTGCGGTTTGCCGTTGACGTGAAAATGTATGGTGCTCATTTCATTTCACCTGCACGCAGGCACGCGGTTGCAACAGCGCGTTCAGTGAGAACCGACACAAGATGCCTGCGGTATGTCGAAGTCGCCCGGATATCGGATGGCGGCTCTATTGCAGCGGCGAGCGCGCTTCCAATCATTTGCGCGTCCGGCTTGTCGAGAGACATGCCTACAAGCCGGTCTTCAATTTCCCCGCTTCGTATCGGCACCGACGAGGCACCTGCGCAAACAATGCGTGCTTCAGCGATTTTGCCCTCCTCAGCACGAACAAGTGCCCCCACGGCAACGATTGCAAAATCACCATGACGCTCCGAAATTTCGAAAAACGCACCAGCGAAATTCTCAACTGCCGATGGAACTTCGAAGGCAACGATCATTTCAGCCGCGTCAAGCGCAGTCGTGAACGCACCTTTGAAGAACTCCGAAGCCGCTATGCGCCTCTCACCATCCCTACCGGCGACAACAACCACGCCGTCATGCAGTACGGCTAACAAGACGAGTTCGGCAGTCGGGTCGGCATGCGCCAGACTGCCGCCAAAACTCCCTCTATTGCGGATAGTCGGATGCGCAATGTGCGATGCAGCTTCCCGATAGAGTGGCAGCCTGGCCGCGATTATCGGATCATCAAGCAACTGGTGATGACGCACGAGCGCACCGATACGAATTGCACCTTCTACGTTCTCGATCTTGTCGAGGCCAAGTTCATTGATATCGATGAGATGTTCAGGCCGAGCCAGCCTCAGGTTCATCATCGGAACCAGACTATAGCCACCTGCGAGAAGCCGCGCTTCATCGCCTAGATCTGCAAGAAGCTCGACGGCCTTATGTGGACTGTCGGCGACGTGATATTCGAACTGGGCTGCTCTCATCTAACGACTCATCATAACCGCGAACAAATCTGCGCCAGCATTGTCGGGTTCCCGAAACGGCACGCAGGCGAATAACTTGGCAAACTGCATCACTTCATCATGCTCGGCAGCCACAATACGATCTGCGGAAAGAGCATCATCAGCCCCATCACAAGGATATTGATCCCCACATAGGGCATGGCCGCCTTGTAGATATCCATGATGGTCGTCTCCGGGGGCGCAATGCCTTTCATAACGAAAAGCGACAGCCCGAACGGAGGCGACAGGGTTGCCAGTTCAAGGTTCAGAAGCATGATCGCACCAAACCAGATCGGGTCGAGGCCAAGTGCTGTAACGATCGGCATGAATACCGGAATGGTAACCAGGAGAATGGACGTCTGCTCAAGAAACATGCCCATGAAAAACACCACGAGCTGCATGAAGATCAGAAGCACGATAGGGTGAACGTCCAGCCCGAGAGCGAGATTTGTTATCCCGGATGTGACCCCGATGAACGCGAGAACCTGACTGAACGCAGCCGAACCCGTCAGGATCACAAACACCATGACGGTGATGGACGTTGCAGAACCGACCGCGCTCTTCACGATCTTCCAGTTAAGTTTCCGGTAGAGCCCAGCCAGGATGAAGCAAAGTAAGGTGCCAACAGCCGCAGCTTCCGTCGGCGTCGCAATACCGGCAAACAGCGTTCCGATGACCACGACAATTACGGATAGAAGCGGCACGACATACAAGAAGAGATCCTTCATGCGCTTGCCAAGCGGCGCAGGCTCGACCTCATAGGGTGGCGCCAGAGACGGATTGATTGTGCAGCGAATGACAACGTAGGCTGCATACGATAATGCCAGCAGCAATCCCGGCAAGATGATGCCGACCAAAAGCTTGCCCACCGAAAACTTGCCGAGGCTTGCCAGCACCACACCTAGCGCACTTGGCGGAATCATGATGGCCAAGGAGCCGCTGGCGAGTATCGGCCCCAATGTCATGGAATTTGAATACCCACGCTTTTTCATTTCCGGCGCGAGCGTTGAACCCAGCATCGCAACGCTGCCCATCGCCACGCCGGTCAGCGTCGCAAGAAGGGCACCTGCCCCGATAGCCAGCAGAGAAAGACGCCCTGCTATGCGGCCAAGCCAGTCATCCAGCACATCGATCATCTTGAATGCGACGCCGGAATGAAACATCACCGTTCCCATGAGGATGAACATGGGAACCGGCACCAGAACGAACGTATTTACAGAGCTGTCAATGGATAAAATAAGCTGCCCAAGCCCAATTGAACCTCCCCAGAACAGGTAAACGCCAACAACATTGACGAGCATGAAAGCAAAGGCCACAGGCATGCCGGTCAAGAGGAGGAGTGCCAGCCCTCCGAAGAAAAAGATCATATAGTTCCACCACTCCATTATACGACACCCTCAAGGTTGCCTTTGGAAGTCGGGGCACCCGATTTGGCCGCAGAAATGGCTCGACGCAAAAATTGTATGAAAAGCAAAAAGCAACCGACCGGAATAATGAATAAATTTAGAGCGCGTGGTATTTCCAATTCCGATGCAACAAGAATTCCTCTATTCATCGAATAAATTACTTCTTTTGTTCCGTACACGAACACAATGAAACAGACGATAGCGCATATTATTGATGTTATTATTGTTAGTATCCTCATCGCATTCGGCGACAGACGGCTGAACACAATATCTATCGATACATGCTCTTCTCTGTGAAGAACCCAGGCGGCACCCAGAAATGTTATGTAAAGCAAAAGGGAACCACTGATCTGATCGACACCAATCCAGCCAATGCCGAGGATGTAGCGCATGAACACCTTGACGCACACAATGGTCATGATTGTTATCATGAGCACGCCCGCCAGAACGCCGCTGGACAAAAGCAAAAGGTCAAAAACGCGTGCTATTCTTTGCAATTTTGACGTCATGCCCAAGGCGCTCCTGTTGTTTTATCTGCTAACAATCAGAAAATTAAGTGCAATTTCATGTAGAAATTTGGCTCAGCGCTGTATTAAACACTGAGCCAAATGAATTTATCTACTCGTATCCAAGTAATTTACGAGCTTCCATGTATTGATCTTCAGGCATGGCCTCCTTGAAATGGGCCCACATTGAATCGTTGGCGATTTTTGCCCATTTTTCTGACTCGCCATCATCCAGTTCGAGCTTCTTCATTCCCGCATCCGTCATGCCCTTCAACTCGGTCACTTCATGAGCGGCAATCCAGCCTTGCGCCCATTGCTGGGTGCTCGAAACAGCATCAATCATGATTGCTTGCACATCCTCAGGCAAACTATTCCACTTATCGAGATTGACGTTGATACCGATGCCATTTCTGTAAAGTGGCTCGTCGATGACAAACTTCGTGATCTTTTCCCATCCGAATCCGGTAAAGCCGTCGAAATAGGGCCATGTGAACCCATCCACAGTTCCGCGATCGACTGCGATGTAGATTTCGCCCGGCGGCAACGTAACCGGTTCTGCGCCAACGGCTTCAACAAAAAACCGTGTCAACGGAGGAACTCGAATCTTGAGCCCTTTCAGATCGTCGATCTTGGAGATTTCCTTCTGAACCATCATGGCATGCGCGCCGGTTTTGGCGTCACCTGCAAAATGGCCGAGATAACGAACTCCCTTCGCCTCATACATCTTGACCATAAAGTCATACAGGTCTGATCCCGGTCCCAGGTCGGGAAGATCTGTGGTTGCCATTTCCGTAATGTAACCGGCGGGAACGACACCTGCCCAGTAATTCGGGGCACCATACCAAACATCGAAAACGCCACGAACGAGCGCCTCTGGTTGGTCAAATGTCGGCACCACTTCCTTCGAACCTTTGTAGATAATTTCGACCTTGCCCTCGCCGTGCTTGTT
Organism: Mesorhizobium sp. G2-6-1; assembly: GCF_055809095.1. NCBI lineage: Bacteria > Pseudomonadati > Pseudomonadota > Alphaproteobacteria > Hyphomicrobiales > Phyllobacteriaceae > Mesorhizobium > Mesorhizobium sp. G2-6-1. The sequence goes on along the minus strand of NZ_CM147896.1, from coordinate 3,015,317 downwards.
AACTTCATCCATGAAGCGAATGGCGATATCCGCATCGCGCGAGACACCCGGCGCCCAGGAGCCCACCATCTGAAGTTTGATTGCTTCCGCCGAAGCTGTTGTCGCAAGAGTACTAGCAATCGTGAAAGCCGCTACAGCGCCTACCGCTGCATGGGTAAGATACTTGTGTAAGCGAGACCTATCGCCGGACAAAAATTGCGATCGTTTCATAACACTCCCTTTCCACTGCCACCTACTGGCGTTCCCGAGACAGGCAACACCTAATGTATAATTCACTTACTTAGGAAGCATGTCAATAGAAGTCCGGCAATCCGTAGGGTTGCATTGATCCGCTCCCGTCAATTCACGTCACGCAATATCTCGCTTTCGTGACGGGACAGCGCACAGGGCGAGGCTTCTACGATTGTGAAATCGAATTTTCGTTGTGCAAAAATGCAGCCAGATTTGACTGCTACCCTGCCCTGAATTTGGGGCGCTCAACACCAACCGGTGCGGTCACTTGCTCTCGCCAAGGAACTTGACTGTTCCTTGGTTCAAGATGTGGTGCAAACGATCCAGGACATGACCCGAACCAAGTTCCCCGACAATGTGGAGGTGACTGCCGTTGAACCGCACGGGCCAATGCATATTGCCGGCGTAATATCCAAGCTCCAGCCCGGCAGCGGCATCAACCGCGTCGAATATCAACCATCGTTCCGATTGGGCGCGCACCACGATAGCCCGTTTGTCTTCCAGCAGCAGCACCGCGCCGTCCACAAGCCGCTGCGCGCGCGATAAAGTGATAAGACACGGCGTTCCGCGGTCAGTCGTGGCTGACAGATGGCGGCGTGTGATCTCACAGGCATCGAGCATGATGAACTCGACGCGCCCTTCGTGATCGAGCAGATGTAGCTGTGTGCCAATCTGCCTGTCCGTTGAGAGACCCACTATGGAATTCAACCTGAGCATTCAAAATACCGATTTGAGTGTGAGACCATCCAGAATGAAGGACAGGGATTATCGAGCATGGATCTAGATACCCAGATGCGCATCCACCGCATCACGATCATAAAGCTCGTCCGGTGATATCTCTGCGACGAGTGAGCCTTTCTGCATGATCAGAACACGGTCCGCCAACTTGCGAATGAAGCGGATATCCTGCTCGACTAGGATGATTCCAATATCGAGCGCGGTTTTGAATTCTTCCAGTTTCTCGGCGATAAGATCGACTATCGATGGCTGAATACCTTCGGTTGGCTCGTCGAGCAAAATCACCTGGGGGCGGCCGACAAGACAACGCGCGAGAGCAAGTATCTGTTGCTGACCGCCGGAAAGCCCCTTGCCCGGCCGGTCCAGAAGATCCTTCAAAACCGGAAAATGCTCCAATATCTCCGGGATGGCGCTGTCTCCATCGCGCACGATCTCGCCCATCCTCAAATTCTCCATCACTGTGAGTTGGGGGAAAATGTCTCGACCCTGCGGCACATAACCAATGCCGGCACGGGCGCGCGTAGCTGAGTTTGCACGCGTCATATCGCGACCATTCAAACTGACTTTGCCTTTCGTCGTCTTGATCTGTCCGACCAGGGTCCGCAACAGCGTGGTTTTGCCCATGCCGTTGTGTCCAAGTATGCCAACGACTTCTCCCGCCTTCATCTTGAAGTCGATGCCGTTCAGGATCGGAATACGGCCATATCCTGAGTGAAGATTTGTAACCTCAATCATCGTCAGCCTTCCCAAGGTACACTTCACGGACCAGCTCATTGCCCTGTACCTTGTCCATGGTGTCCTCAACGAGGACTTGCCCCTGATGAAAGACCGTGACGGTATGGGCGATCTGCTTGATGAACTGCATGTCATGTTCAACCACGACTATTGCCGCTGTCTTGTTGACCTCACGAATGAGGGTAGCAGTCCGATCGGTTTCATCGGCGCTCATACCTGCCGCAGGCTCGTCCAGCAGTATGAGTTTCGGCTCGAGCGCAACCACCATGGCAAGTTCGACCCATTGACGCTGGCCATGTGCGAGTTCGCCGACCAGACGACCCGCGAGACCCGTCAATCCCAGCCGATCCATTACCTCGCCACCGATTGTCGAGGCTTGTGACCTGCCATGCCGGGAGCGCGCGGCCACCGAGATGTTTTCCTTGACCGTCAGATTATTGAAGACATCCGGCACCTGGTTCTTGATACCAACCCCCATCTGGCTGACCTGATGCGGTTGTGCCTGCGTGATATCAACTCCATCGAACAGGATTTTCCCTGTCGTTGGCTGCAACTGCGCCGTCAACATCTTGAAGAAGGTACTCTTGCCTGCACCGTTGGGGCCAATCAAACAGCGAAGTTCGCCCTGCTTGAGTTTGAAGTCCACATTGGCGATGGCCACAACGCCGCCAAACCGCTTTTCGAGACCGCGGGTTTCCAGAACGAATTGATCCGTCATTGCACGCCTCCCGGGCGCACAATTGGCGCAGGCGCGCGGCGCACATAAGCTCGCTGGAGAAGATCGAACGTTGAAGGCACGATGCCCTTTGGCACCAGAAGCACGAAGCCGATCAGAATGCTTCCCAGCACCAGATTGGCATTGAGCAATTGTTGAGTGCCAAGTTGCGTAGCAATCCACTGAACGACAAAGCAGCCGACAATTGGCCCCAGCAATGTGCCCGTGCCACCCACGATGACCCAGATGATGACCTGTGCGGATTGGGCAAGACCGAAAACGTCGGGACTGATGAACATTCCCCAATTGGCGAACAGGCATCCTGAAAGCCCGGCAATCCCTCCACCAATCGTGAAAGCTGCGAGCTTGTAGAAACGCGCATCGTAGCCAAGCAACTCGGCTCTGCGCTCGTTTTCGCGAATGGCCACGACAACCTGGCCGAAGCGGCTTTTCAGCATGACGCGAAGACCAATATACACGGCCAGCAAAGTCAGCCCGGATGCATAGTAAAGGCCATCGAAAGACAGAAAGACATCTGGTCGACCGGGCAGATTGAGTGGCGGCAGTGCCGGAATGCCGTTGTAGCCGCCAATGTGGGCGCTGCCGATCATGTACTGGGAACCGGAGGTGGAGCCCATTAATTTATAGAGGATCAGTGTTACCGTCAGTGTGATAACTCCGAAATAGACGTCCGTTATGCGCGCATAGAACAGGAAGTAACCAAGCAGCGCCGCAAACAGAGCGGGAGCGATCACGGAAAGGACGATCGGGATTGTGCTGTCGCCAAGATTGATGACGGCAATTGCGTAGGCATATGCACCGATACCGAAGAATGCGGATTGGCCGAAGCAGAGAATTCCGCCATACCCCCACACCAGACCAAGGCTAAGCGCCAGAATGGCCAAAATCACATAGGACGTCAGCTCGATCATCATGATCGGATCGGCAAAAAGCGGCACCACAAGCAGCACGGCCAGGCCCAGGATCGCCCCGGCGACAAGCCCACTGGCACCGTTAAACACTGAACTCATGATGCCCTCCTGAAGAAGCGCCCTGTGATCCCCTGCGGCATGAATCTGAGCAGGATCACGGCTGCCGCAAGCAACGCGACTTCGCCGATAACCGGAGTGGAAAGATAGGTAATGACTTGGTCGATGGCTCCGAAAAGCACCGATGCCGACACCGTTCCAACAAGTATCGCCGGGCCACCGCCAATGACGGTAATGAAAGCTTTGGCGACATAAGCCGCACCGATCGTTGGAACGATCCCGGTGATTGGGGCCATGACGCCGCCAGCCAGGCCCGCGAGCCCCGCGCCGATGCCAAAGGTTGCGGCATAAACAGTTGACGGATTGACACCCAGCGCCGCTGCCATGTCGGCGTTTTGCATGGTGCTGCGTGCAATCAACCCATAGCGCGTGTAGCGAAAGACCGCCCAGATCGCGACAAACACGACGACCGCTATCACCACGATGATGAGCGAATAGGCGGCAATATAATAATTGCCGATTTGCAGCGACCCTGCCGGTGCCGAAATGCCTTCCGTGGTATTGCCGAATATCGTCGTGGTCAGGCCAACGAGAAAAAGGCTCAACCCCCAGGTTGCGAGCATCGTGTCGCGGGGGCGTCCATAAAGGTGGCGTATGATGGTTCGTTCAATGACGATCCCGATGAGTCCGACGACCAGCGGACTGATCAGCAAGGTGGCGACCCAGATGTTGATCCCCGCCTTTGTCGCGACGATTGCAGCATAGCCACCAAGCATCAGGAATTCGCCATGCGCGAGATTGATCACTCGCATCATGCCAAATACGATTGCGAGGCCGACGCTGATGAGCGCAAGGCTTGCGACGGCTTTTAAAGCCTCGATTGAAAGTACAACGAGCAGGTCCATAATTGACACAGCCTTTGGGTCGTTGCTTGGCGTTCGAGCATTACCCCGCCCGAACGCCTCGCTATTTGTCTGGATCGCTTAAACCTTGATGACGTACATCGTGTTGTCGTCAGGGTTTTTCTCGAGATCGCACACCGCCGATGTGTCAAGGGAATGCTGCTGCGGATAGCTTTCGAGGATATTTATCTTGCGGTCCTCGATCTGACCGATGTTGATATCCATGATCACATGATGCGTTTGTGGATCGATCGAAAACTTGCCACTTGGCAGATCGAGACTGATGCCCGATTCGAGCGCCTCAATAACCGGCATCCTTTCAGCCGTGCCTGCACGTTTGACACCTTCAGCCCACAGATAGACGGACTGGTATGTCGCCATGGCGAGTTCCGTCACATACGGATAGTCGGCACCGAAACGCTTATGAAAACGGTCGAGGAAGGCTTTATTCGCCGGCGTATCCAACTCCTCAAAGTAATTGAAGCACAGCAGGATACCGTTGGTTTCCTCCGGCGCGAGGAACTTCTGCTCTCCGCCGATCGTCATTGTTGTCGATGCCATCGGAATACGCGTATTCATTCCAGCCGCGGCCCACTGACGATAGAATGACTGATGCGCGCCGCCGACCAGCACGGTGTAGATGAAATCGGGTTTCGCTTCCTGGATTTTCTGGATTGTCGAGCCGAAATTGGTGACATCGAGCGGGAAGAAATCCTGCCCCACGATCTCGCCGCCATTGTCCATGCAGTATTTGCGCGTCCAGTCAGCAGTGATCTGGCCGTAATTGTAATCGGCCGCCAGCGTGTAAATCTTCTTACCCCATTTGTTCATGGCATAAGGAACATGCTTCGACTGTTTCTGCGCGGGCGTAATGCCGGTGCAGAAAATATTGCGGTCGCAAACGCCGCCCTCATATTGCGTGTTGTAGAAATAGAGAGTGTTCATACGCCGGAAGACCGGCCTCATGACTTCGCGCGATGCCGACGTGATGCCGCCGAAAGCAGCAGCGACCTTGTCTTTCAAAACGGCCTGCTGCGCATATTGCGGATAAAGCCGCATGTCGGATTGGGTGTCGTAGGTGACGAGGCTGATCTGCTTTCCAAGCAAGCCACCCGCCGCATTTATCTCTTCGACAGCAAAGGTGATGGCATCCTGCATCGGCTTGCCCAGCGCGTCGAGACCACCAGAAAGGTCGAGGAGACTGGCGATAGGAATGGTATCTTCATCGGCGAATGCCTTTCCTCCCGCACCGATGAGACCGAGCCCGGTCGCCGCGCCTGCGGTTGACTTCAGAAATGACCTGCGATTCATGTTCGTCATTATTGTCATTTTTAGAATCCCCTGTGTTGTGGCCGACCCGGATCGGTCAGCCGATTTGTGTCTTGCTTGAAAGTCGGCCTGAAGCGCCGTTTACCCAACCGGGCACACAAATGGCGCTCTAACATTTTGATTAAAAACCGGAATCTTCCTAAACCGGATTCCGATGCATTGGTGATTTCTGCGTGTCAGGAGCCCAGCAACTCTCGCCAGGCGTCGTCGATGAACTTCACATCGGCATCTCTGAGGCCCGAACCACCTGCAAAGTGCCCATGGCTCGATGGAATTGGGCGAAACTCCGCGTTGGGCATATTGGCCACCTCGAACTCGCTGTCCTCGGGCGGGAAATAAAGGTCGCAACTGCCTGGCATCACGATAGCTTTTGCCTTGATCGCATTGAGCGCCTTGACGAAATCGCCATTGTAAAGCTCGTTGTCGCTGATATCGCCCGCTTGCCATGTGTTAATCATCGCCACCATGTTGTTGGCGTCGCGAAGATTGAACCACTGCTCCCAGAAACTGATGATGAAATCTTCAAGCGAGGAATAGCCGATCTCGAGATATTCCTCCTTGCGGTAAAACTCCTGGGAAAAGCCCCACCCGGCATAGACGCGCCCCATTGCCCGCAATCCCTTGAAAGGCTGCTTTTCATACCAACCATTGTTGAAAGCGTCGTCAGCAGTAAGCGCCGCCTTGACGCCTTCGAGCATGACATGGTTGTGCCTCGCCGTTTTGGCCGACCCGGCCGTTGGGCAGATGTTTTCAACCATATCTGGATAGAGCGCAGCCCAATGGAAGGTCTGGGCTGCCGCCATCGACCAACCGGTGACGAGCTTGATTTTCTTGATACCGAACTTCTCGGTAAGCAGCCGGTGCTGGGCCCTGATATTATCGTAATACGTAACGACCGGGAAACGTGCCTGATTGTAGGGAGGAGGCATATTGCTTGGCGATGAAGACAGACCATTGCCAAAAATATTTGGAATGATGATGAAATACTTTTCCGGGTCCAGCGCGCTGCCCGGCCGGATAACCCACTGATTGTCATAGTGCGTTGACGCCATATAGGTCAAAAGCACAATGACGTTGTCCTTGTTCGCATTCAACTTGCCGAAGGTCTTGTAAGCAAGCTTTGCATTGCGCAACGTCGCCCCTTTTTGAAGCGCGACATCGCCGAGATCGAAGATTTCATAATCAACCGGTGGAGAGAGTTCTGCTTTCATCGAACGAGTTCCTTTGTAGTGGACATGGCTCAGGATTGACCGAGCCAAACGGGCGCGGCCTTGCATCGGCTGCAAGTATAAAATTTCCTCTTGCCCAACCTGCTTGACCGGGCACAATATTCCTCAAGACTCGCGGATGATTTTCTCACCCGCCAGACACAATTGACAGAACAGCACAAAACCCCACGCACTCAGTATTACTGAGTTTGCGCGAGGTTCGCTTTGATCCTCTATGGAGAACGGCATTTTTGCCGCCAGTATCAGTTCCTTCGGAACCGCGCGAGCAATTTGCTTCGCGAATACATGAACGTTACTCTATCAGCTCGAATGCGTCAACCAGTGCTGCGGAAATCGCCGCGACCGATTTTTGCTTGCTCATGGCCTGCTGGCGCAAATGGTCATAAGCCTCGTTAGCGCGTATGTTTCGCTGCTGCATCAGGATGTGCTTGGCCTGCTCGATCTGGCGTGATGCATGCAATGTTTCCTCGAGTTTCGCGACCTTGTTCAAGAGGCGTCGCTCGTAGCTGAACATCTGGCGTGCCAGGATCAAATTGGTAAGAATAACGGCTGGCAGACACGGCTTGGCCAAGACTGCTTGCGCATTCGAAAGACGCAGCACGTCGGCGGGAATTCCCTTTGACCGTCAATGACAGCGACCACCGGCAGCGGCGGCGCACCAGATAACCACGACGCCGCGGTCAGCATATCGTAGTCCAATGCGACCAATGCGAAATCAAATCCCAGCGGCGGTATGCTCGGTGGCGGCCAGGTCGTCTCGAGTTGACATCCCAGCCGTTTGATTTCGCGTGCAAGGGCGTCACCCTCGCTGTTGCGTGGGTGAACAAGAAGGATCGAAGACTGACGCAACTCCTTGCCGGAACTATTGCCGGCGCGTGTCGCCCTCGGCGGTGCGTTGCTGGCATGACGCGACCCGTCTGCGCCCGTACCGGCAAGTCCATGAGGAGAATTTGAACTGTTCACGACGTTGCCTCGCCTCAAAGGTTGCACAACAACTTCCATATCTCAGGTCACGAGAAACGGGTCGGGCCTCAGCGCGACCATCGATTCACGGACAATATCGAAACGCCCCTCATCCGAGGCCCGGCCGATCCGCGTCCATAACTCTGCGTGGCTATTCTTGTAGTCTATTCCTATCCGTCCCTGGGGTGCGGCGATCTCGCGCCCAAGAATGGCCGGACGCAAGAGATCTGTCTCCATGCTGTTTGTTTCCGCCACGGCTTGCGCAAACAGGTGCACCTGAAAATACGCGGCCTCGGCGCACATGTTCGTTGTTTGGTTTTCACCGAAACGCGCCTTGTACTGACGCACGAAACGCGCGTTATCATCATTTGCCACGCTTTCGAAATAAGCCGCAGCAGTGATGTGGCCAGCTCCGACATCACGCCCCATGACGCCAAGCTCGGCCTCGCAGGTGTTCAGGCTGCCGATCGGCATCGTGTACGGGTTGAAGCCCACGTCGGCATAAGCCTGGTAAAAATGCGAGATCGCCTGACCCACGATTGTCGAGAAAATCACGTCGGGCTTCTGGTCGCGGAGGTTGCGCATTATCGGGCGGAAGTCGTTGGCGTCGGCACCGAATTGCATATACTCCTCACCGACGATTGCACCGCCCTGACCGCATACGAGGTCGCGCACAATTCGATTGGTGCGGCGAGGATATGAATAGTCGGTACCGATCAGATAAAACCGGTTCCCATGCGTTGCAACGAGATAATTGACCAGCTCTATCGTGTTCTGGTTGGGAGACGAACCCGTATAGATGACATTGGGCGAAAACTCGAAACCTTCATACCGGGTTGGATACCACAATAGAGCATTTACGCGCTCTATAAGCGGCAGGACCGCCTTGCGGCTCGTGGAGGTGTAACAACCAAAAATAGTCGTGACGCGATCTTCGATGAGCAGTTTGCGAGCGAAATGAGAATAAAGTTCGGTGCTGGACATTGGGTCATAGATGATCGGCACAATTTCACGACCATTTATTCCGCCTGCCGCGTTAATTTCGGCAATGCCCAGCATCGTACCCTTGAGCTGGGTCTCCTCAATGGAGCCGGTGACGCCCGTCTGCGAAAAAGCACGCCAACACGCCAGGGTTCGCTCGTTGATGCCATCTTCAGCCGCAACCAAATTTGACACTCGATGTGAGCCTGTTGCTGTTCTCCACTGTTCTGCTCCCTTGTTGGTCAGCTTCTGACCACCTGTCCCGTGCTGCTTATGTCGCGACTATCGGAACTTACCCCTGACATTAAAACGCTGTTTGCTAATATAACATGGTTTACCTACCACACCAGTCGAAACGGCCTCATGGAGCCAACCTCTCGCGCCAACCCGAGAAAGCTACGCCGTTCGAAACGAGCGGACGCAAAGGAGCCGCACGGGCAATGTCAGCAGATCGGCAAGACCGTGGCGTACATTCGCACCCAGAGATAAGCTGTCGCCCGCGCGCATGCGATAGCGGTTCTTCTCGTTCCGGTAGATCAGTTCTCCCTCCAGGACGTACAGGAAATGCGTGCCATCACGCCTGACTCTTGGGAATTCAGAAGTAGGCGTCGTAAATTCGACCAGTCGCGTTTCGACCGTGGTGCCGTCAGCGCTGGCGGCTCGATGAACAACGGGCTGGCGCGGGCGAACCTCATTTTGCCGCCCGGCCCTTTGAACAGCCCTGGCTTCTCCTGCCCTGACAAATATGGCTTTTCTCGTCTCGCTATGTTGGCGCAACAGCGATGTTATGGGCAATCCCAGCGCCCCTGCCAAAGCTTCAAGTGTTCCAAGCGAAGGAGAAATGGTGCCGTTCTCGATGCGAGAAAGCATCCCGACGGATATTCCCGCCGCCTCGGCCAGGCGGGCACCGTTCACATCATGGTGGCGTCGCGTGTCGCGCACCTTGCGCCCTATGGATGCTTGCAACAATCCCTGTTCGCTAAACCGGGTCTGACGATCGGCGGCAGCACGCGAAATTCCACGAACGGCATCCGAAGATTCAGGGTTTAATGGCTCCCTGAGTGCAGGAAGCGAAACCCGGACGGGCACCGGAGAAGATCGTCGTGTGTTCGGGGTAGAGGCTTGCCCCGTCTCCCCGCACAGGTCGAAAACAACTTTCCCCATTTGTCTATGCCTCCCGTGCTTTCTGTCATTGTCGTTTCGGTTGGTTGATTCCGGCGCTGAACCTCGGCGCAGCGAACTCCAGTTGGTGCGGATTTTCCTAAAAAGACCGGCAACGATTGCCACACCGGCGACGGCGGTGACACCGCCGGCAACCCTGACGAGACTTGCACCTGTATTGTCGATTTTACGCGACAGCGCGCTACCAAAACCAAGGCCCGCCGCATGAAGCATTGCCGTTGCCAAGACAAAACCCGCACCATAGGCCAAGCCGGATCCGGTTTCGGGCATTTCTGCGCCATGGGCGTAGCCATGAAATATTGCAAAAAAGCCAACCAACGCCATGGCGAAAACCACGGCAATCCTCATGCCCAGCGCAACCGCCGCACCAAGAACGACGACGGACAGGCCGATACCAAGTTCCACGAGCGGAACGGCAATGCCGGCCATCCCCAATACACCGCCAATCATCATAACTGACAAGAAGGCTGCCGGGACGAGCCAGACGGCGCGACCGCCAAGTTGAGCGGCCAGAAGTCCAACCATGACCATTGCAAGGACATGGTCCAACCCTCCCAGAGGGTGCCAGAAACCATGGGCAAAACCACTGGCCTGACCAACGCCGACATGCGCATAAGCCGCCTGTGATGTGATTGCCAGAACTGCGGCAGCGCCAGCAAATTTAAGCAGGTTCCTGTTCATTATCTGGTTCCTTCCATTCGTGTTGATCAGAATTGACGTGGCCCCATCGGGTCCGTTCGTGGATTTCTACTTGCGTCGGGGCACCGGCGATTGACCAAGGGCTTCGCGTACCGCCAGGGCAAAGAGACGTTCCGAAAAAACGCCCGCTGCAACCGCATCCGTCGCGAGACAGCGGACCCCCCATCCGGCATTGTTTGCAAGTTCGGTAAGCCCGACGGCGATGCGCTCATCGCCTGCCAGAACATCGAGGGCAGCACGGTCCGGCAACCGCGCCGCCTCCCCCACGAGCATGTAATTGGAAACGACGCGCCAATCCCCAATTGGCGAGGCCTTCCCGATCAATGCTGATCCCGACACCTGAAAACTATCGCGCACAAGCAGCCGGTCGCCTTCATCCCGGATTGTGACGTCGCTGCTGAGTTGGTCAAAGGACCGCGACCGGGCTTGCGGATCGTGGCTACAAAAGGCATCACCCAGCAAAAGCACGGCACCGGGAGCGATGCCTGCCTCGATCGTGGTCCTGCACGCCGCGCCCGGAAACAACACGAGCGGATCAGGTGTAAGCGCCAGAAACCCGCCCTCACCGACAGTGATTTTGGTTGTGTGTGTGACAGGCTGACCATGGCAATCATGCACGACCGTTGCCGCCTGCGTGGTGATGTGAGCCGCCGCCTCGGTACCAACTTCATAACGGCACGACAAACGATCGGCGCGATAAAGACCTCCCGATGAGGATTGCTGGTAAATGGTAAGCAGCGATGGAAGCGCTGCGTCCAAAGCAAATGGCCGGGTCAGGTGAAAGGGATACGAGACAAACTGGCGGCCGATACGCGTACGCGGTCCATGACGCAGAAGCTCCACCTCGAAACGCCCGACACCATCGCCATTCAAGGCAGCAGACGGTTGCGACGCCAATTGCATGGGCTGAGGCCAGTGACTTGTCATCTGAACAGCACTTCCTTGATGATACGCTCAGTGATTGCGGTTATGCCCTCACCCAAGCGACAATTTGTGAGCACAATCGATCGCCCGGATCGCGCCGAAGTCGCATCGCTTTCCATGCGCTTCAGGTCGACGCCGACATGCGGTGCCAGATCAATTTTGTTGACGACCAGTAGATCGCACTTGATTACGCCCGGCCCGTTTTTGCGCGGGATGTCGTCGCCTCCGGCAACGTCGATGACGAACATCCACCAGTCGACAAGATCGAGCGAGAAGGTCGAGGCCAGATTATCGCCCCCGCTTTCAATCAGGATCAGTTCCACTTCAGGAAAGCGGGCCTCCAGATCGTCGGCAGCAGCAATATTGAGGGTCGGGTCTTCACGAATGACCGTATGCGGACAGGCACCCGCTTCGACTGCGGCAACGCGAGCCGGGTCGATCAGACCTGAACGGCGGATGCGCTCAGCGTCCTCGGCCGTGACCAGATCGTTGGTGACAATTGCCAGCGACACGCCACGTTCTGCAAATGCCGGGATCAGGCGTTCGATCAATGCCGTTTTGCCCGAGCCGACCGGGCCGCCAATACCGATGCGAGCCGCACCCACGCGTGAAGGAGCCTCGACGCCGGAAGAAACCTGAACATTCATCGCATCACCTCAGCATATAGCGTTGCGTCAACGGCAGTTCGTGAGCGGGCTCACAGGTCGCCAGTTCGCCGTCAACGAAAACATCGAAGGTTTGCGGGTCCACCCGAATTTCGGGACAGGCATCGTTGTGCAGCATGTCCTTCTTCGTCAGGCTGCGCGTGCCGCGCGAAGGCAACAGCGATTTCTTGAGATCAAGCGTTGCAGCAATATCCCGCTCAATGGCCAAAGGATTGACGAAACAGGCCGAAAGCGCCTGTTTGGCCCGCCCGAACGCACCCCATTGCGGCCTTAGCATCAGTGGTTCACAGGTCATCAGAGAAGCTGCACTGTCACCCATCGCACCCCAGGCGATGAAACCGCCCTTGATGACGAGTTCGGGCTTGATGCCGAAGAATGCCGGACGCCAGATGACGATGTCAGCCATCTTGCCGTCTTCCAGAGAGCCGATATGCTCGGCAATGCCGAAGGTCCGCGCCGCATTGATCGTATATTTGGCAATGAAGCGCTTGATACGTTCGTTGTCACCAAGACCGGCGGCCTCTTCAGGTAGGGGGCCGCGTTGTTTCTTCATCTTGTCGGCAAGTTGCCATGTCCGGCAAATTACCTCGTTGATCCGGCCCATGCCCTGGCTGTCAGAACCAAGCATGGAGATCGCACCAATATCATGCAGGACATCTTCGGCGGCGATGGTCTGCGCACGAATGCGGCTTTCGGCGAAAGCCACGTCCTCCGGAATGGCCGGGTTGAGGTGATGACAGACCATCGTCATGTCAAGATGTTCGTCAAAGGTATTGATCGTGTAGGGATTGGTCGGATTGGTCGAAGACGGCAGGCACCAAGGCACGCCGGCCACGCGGATGATATCGGGCGCATGGCCGCCGCCCGCACCTTCGGTATGGTACATGTGAATGGTGCGGCCCTTTACAGCCGCCAGCGTATCTTCGAGAAAGCCCGACTCATTGAGCGTGTCTGTATGTATCTGAACGGGGAAATCGAGATCTTCTGCCACACTCAGGCAGGTGTCGATTGCCGTCGGCATGGAACCCCAGTCTTCATGCAGTTTAAGACCAAGACAGCCCGCCTCCATCTGCTCGACGAGCGAGGCTGATTTGTGTGAATTGCCGCGGCCAAGAAAGCCGAAATTGATCGGCCATTGTTCCGCGGCCTGCAGCATCTTGCCGACATTGAATGCTCCGCCGCAATCGATACCCACTGTGATCGGCCCCAACGACCCGCCAAGCATCGTCGTGATACCGGACGAAATGGCGTGTTCGCAAAGCTGGGCACTGTCGAAATGAACATGCACGTCGATCGCACCGGCGGTGGCGATCAACCCTTCGCAGTCGCGAACCGTGGTTGCCGCAGACACAATCAGCCGCGGATCGACCCCGTCCATGATAGCCGGATTACCGGCCTTGCCGATGCCGACGATCTTGCCATCCTTGATGCCGAGATCACCCTTGACGATGCCAACCACGGCATCGATTACCGTGACGTTGCACAACAAGAAGTCCAGTGCGCCCTCTGCGCTGGTAACGCCGGCGGCCATGCCTGCGCCATCGCGCAATGTCTTGCCGCCGCCATGCAAACACTCGTCGCCATAGACAGCATGGTCATGTTCAATAACCGCGACCAGGCTCGTGTCGCCGAGTTGCACGCCATCTCCAGTGGTAGGACCATACATTGCCGCATAGTCGCGCCGTGAAAGTCTAGCCATGATGCTTCCTCCTCTATGCGCCGCGGAATCCGGCTGCTTTGGCGCGTTCAAGCGCCACTTTCTTGACCTTCGGATCGTTAGCTTGCCCATCGGTCAACCCATTGAGGCCCGACAGACGTTGGTCGCCGCCAAATGTGGTCAGTGAGACTTCCTTTTCCTGTCCCGGCTCCAGGCGAACCGCTGTTCCGGCGGGAATATCGAGCCGCATGCCAAAGGCCGCCTCACGATCGAACTCCAGTGCGCGATTGGCTTCGAAGAAATGAAAATGCGATCCGATCTGGACCGGGCGGTCGCCAGTGTTGACGACCGTGAGCTTGGCCTTGCGGCGTTCGGCATTGAGTTCGATGTCACCTTCGCCCGGTATGATCCCACCCGGTTCGAGATTGTCCACCTCACCACCCGCAACGGGGCGCAGCGGTTCGTGGATGGTGACCAGTTTGGTGCCATCACGAAACGTCCCTTCCACTTGCAGCATCGGCAGCATTGCAGCCACACCGGGCATAACGTCGGCCTGTGTGAGTATCTGGGAGCCAGCCGACATCATCTCGGCAACAGAACGCCCTTCTCGCGCACCTTCGAGAATCTCGTCGGAAATCAGCGCCACAGCCTCGGGGAAATTGAGTAAGAGGCCCTTGGCGCGGCGCTTGCGAGCAAGCTCGGCGGCTGTGTAGATCGTCAGCCGTTCAAGTTCGGTTGGGGTCAACAACATGGCAGGCAATCCTCCTCATTCCAGTTCCCGTGACACACTCGAAGCCACCGCCATTCCCTAATTGGAGAACAGGCGCTGACCCGATGTGCCATGCAAAGCCACCGCTATCTCGCTCAGCGGTGTAAAAGAGCGAAGCGGCTCATCGTCCGCCAGCGGTTCAGCGCAGGCTGCCTCGATTTGCGGAAGTGCCGCTCCGATCGCAGCTTGAGCCTCGATCGCACCAACGATGCCGAGACGCACCGCGGCTGTGGCTAGTGAGGCAGCGGCTTGATAGCCGCCGATTGCAACAGCACTCGCCTCGTCGAGACCAAGTGCTTGCCATAACAGACCTTGAACAACCGCCAGGTGACCACAGGCCCGACCTTCACGCACCATGGCGCGATAGCTTGCCGCGCCTGCCGTTCCGGTGCGCGAATGGGTGGTCAGCAGCGCCATCCCGTTACGTTTGGAGCCTGCGCGCAGCCCGGCCATGAATGTCGATGCTTCAACTTCGTGGTCGAGTTCGACCAGCAAAGCCAGATCGCCACAAAGCCGGTGCGCGCGAACCAACGCAACCCGATCGGCACTCGCCCAGCGATGCCGGATTTGCATCTCGATGAAGCCCGCAAAATCGAATGGCCCAAGCTTGTCAGAGAGTTGCGCCGATGCCTCAAGTCCTTGCGAAAACGCAAAGCCGCCCGACGGAAACTGGCTGTCCGCGTGTTGCAACGCCAACAGGAACCCTGCTTGAACAGGGCCGCTCATTGCCGTTCCTCCGTCAGAATTACGCGGTCTGCGGCGATCAGCGGTTCGATGCGCGCTGCATAGTTTGCGGCAGGTCCATCCAGCGCTACCAACACGTCATCGCCGTCAAACCGCACACGCCAATGAAGGTTGCCGCAATGATAGCCAAGTTCCAGCGCGTCACTGACTGAGCGCGGAGATATCCTTAGCCAGCGTTGCTCGCCAGCGCGCACCACCACGGCACGGTCGGCCTCCAAAAGAAGAACCGCGCCGTCATATAGCTTCTGGTCGCGTGGCAGGGTGATCGCGACCTCCTCGCCCCGGTCCGTGCGCGCCAGCAATCTGCGACGGGCGAGATCGTCAGTCGCGACAGTCACGACGGCAACCGCGTCATGATGGGCCAAATGGTGGATCCTGTCGTGAAAGGCCGGATCTACCCTGCTGCCAAGAATGCTTTCGACACGGATCATTCAACAAATCCTTCCTGGTAGAAACTCGACATGCAGTTGACCCCCATGATCACAGGCTCATGTGCTTGTGGATCAGATCGTTGCTGAGTTCGGTGGTTTCACCGGACGCAGCAATCCGACCCTTCTCAAGAATGGCAAAGCGATGGGCCGCAGTGCGGGCAAAACGGATCTTCTGCTCGACGAGAATGATCGTCAGCCCATGATCGCGGTTGAGGGAAATGATGGCTTTCTCGATCTCTTCCACGACATTGGGCTGGATGCCTTCCGTCGGCTCATCGAGCACCAGAATTCGTGGATCGGTTGCCAGCGCCCTGGCAATCGCAAGCTGCTGCTGCTGACCGCCTGAGAGGTTGGTGCCACGCCGGTTGAGATGATCCTTGAGAAAAGGAAATAACGACCACACCAATGGAGGCACCGACGCCTGACCATCGGCACGCGCATTGCAACCAAGCAAAATATTATCGAGAACAGACAAGCCCGGAACGATTTCGCGACCTTGCGGGACATACCCGATTCCATATCGGGCCCGCTGATAAGTCAGAAAGCGACTTATGTCGGTACCATCGAATTCGATCGTTCCCGATGTGCGGACATCGATACCCAACAGGCTACGTAGGAGTGTCGTTTTGCCAACACCATTACGGCCGAGAATGCAGAAAATTTCGCCCTTGCGGATATCCAGGTTGAGATCGTGGATAATATGGCTGGTTCCGTAGAACACGTCGATGTTGCTGATTTTAAGCATGGCTGAGCGTCGCCGATCCAAGATATGCCTCAATGACAGCAGGGTTGTGCTCGATCTCCTCCGCCGTTCCTTCGGCCAGAACTGACCCCTGATGCAGGACGGTGATCGTGCGGCAGATTTGCCGAACAAATGCCATGTCATGTTCGATCACCATAACCGTGTGCTGGCCGGCGAGATCGAGGAGTAATTCTGCCGTCTTCTCGGTCTCGGCTGCGGTCATGCCAGCCGCCGGTTCGTCGAGAAGTATGATTTCAGGGCCTTGAATCAGGACCATGGCAAGTTCGAGCCATTGGAGTTGTCCGTGCGAAAGCTCTGACGCTTTTCGGTTGATCGAACCAAGCAAGCCGGTTCGCTCGGCTACCTCAGCCTCCCGATCACTCGGCTTGGACAATACTCGCTGAAGTAAATTTTGGAAAACGCGGACCTGCCGATTGCTGGCAACCTGAAGGTTTTCCAGTACGGTCATATCCTTGAAGACCGTTGGCGTCTGGAATTTGCGGCCCAGACCGCTCCTTGCAATTGCCGCTTCTCCGATACCTGTAATGTTGCGATCGCGCAGCCATATCTCACCTTCAGAAGGCAGCGTCTTGCCACATAGAAGGTCAAGAAGAGTGGATTTACCTGCGCCATTCGCACCGATCACCACCCGCAATTCGCCTTCCCCAATCGTCAGGTCGACATTCTGCACGGCTGGAAACTCGTCAAACCTCACGGTCAGGTTGCGTGTCCGAAGTATGGCGGAGGCAGGCGCAGCGGCTTCAGCGTGCACATTCATGTGAATTGCTGTCACAACACTATCCCTCCTCAGCGAGTTTGGATGCCGACCGGCTTTCGATAAAGCTCTTGAATATCCCCGCAATTCCGTTCGGCATGACCAGGACGACAAACACGAACAAGGCACCCAGGATGATCGGCCACACTGGCTGAAACGTTACGCTCTCACTGGCAAGCGAACCGATGAAGTTCACCATCAAGGCACCTATACACGCGCCAAGAAGAGATGCCCGCCCTCCAGTCGCGGCCCAGATCACCATTGAAATGCTGAACGACGTGGCCATAAGGGACGGCGTCGCGAACTCGGAAGTCAGCGTGAAAAGCATCCCCGCCAGACCAGCCACTCCAGCCGAAACGCAAAAGATGAACAGTTTATAGTTCTCAACATCATAGCCGAGATATCGCGCGCGCGCCTCATCCTCGCGTATCGCCTTGAGAACCTGACCTATGCGACCTGACAATAGGTAACGGGCAAGAAGGATGACTGCGAGCAGAACGAAGGTGACGAGATAATAAATACTCGGTCCGTAGGGATCGAACTCGAATCCGCCCACATTGAGCAAGGCGAGGCTGGCCAATCCATTAAAGCCACCGGTCAACGGTTGATTATTGATGATTAGCAACTGCCCGATCAAGGCAAATGCCAGTGTTATGATGCTTACATAAACGCCGGTCGTGCGCCGCTTGAACATCACATATCCGATAAATAGAGCGAGCAAACATGGAACGACGATGCCGGCAATCATCCCCACCGCGACGGATCGAAATGGAATCCACAGGAACGAACCGGTCGTCACGCAGCAAAGATCGCGTATCGCATCAGGTTCCATGTTGAGCAGCATCAACTCCGGGACCGGATTGTTCTCCGGCACGGCGAGTGTAAGAGACATCGCCAACATGTAGGCGCCCATGCCAAAAAACAGACCTTGGCCGAGGCTAAGGATGCCCGCATATCCCCACGACATGGAGATACTCAAAGCGCACAGGGAATAGACGAGATAAGTCGCAATTCTATTGGTCCAGAAGCTGCTCAGGAAAAATGGAAGCACCAGCAGAACGGCAAAGAACGCTACGTACGCGACAAGGGTGGCTATTCGTGAATTCATTCGCCCGTCCATGTTGCTGTCAACCAATCATCATTGTTTCGATCAAATTCAACGGCTCTTCGTTACGAAGAGACCCTGAGGCTTGAACAGGAGAATAAGGATGACCACGATGAACAGGACGGTGCGCCCATAGACATCGTTGAGCCACATTGCCACAAAACTCTGGACTTCCCCGAGAATGCCGGCAGCCGCAAATGTCCCCAATAGGTGGCCGACGCCACCAGCAACCACCACAAGGAATGCGTCCACGACATAGGGTGTCCCCATGTCAGGCGACACAGTCTTGAAACCGGAGACAAGGACGCCAGCCACCCCTGCCAGACCCGAGCCATAGGCAAAGGCGAGTGTATTGACGCGCTTGTCATTAATACCGCATGCGGCCGCTGTATTGCGCGCCACAGAAACCGCACGGAGTTGGCTCCCAAACCGTGTCTTGAATATTAGCCACCAGCTAACCGCACCGAGAGCCAGCGCCATAGCGAAAACAAAAGTGCGATAAACGGGAATATTGGCACCAAACACATGGAATGCCTGCTGGAGTTCCGACGGAACGGGAACGTTCTGCAGGCCAGAACCCAACCCCTCTATTTCAATTCCAAACAGCCCAAGGCCAAAATGAATGCGCACCAATTGCTGTAGGATGAGGGCAATGCCCCAGGTCGCCAGAAGTGTATCGAGTAATCGCCCATAGAGACGGCTAACAACCGTTTTCTCGATAACAAATCCAAATGCAGCCGTTACGAGGAAGGCCAGAGGTAAACACAGATAGATGTTGAACCCAAGATGAGTGGTTGCCAACACAGTTGTGTAGGCTCCGATCATCACCATTTCGCCGTGGGCGAGATTAATGACATTCATTGTGCCGTAGATGATCGCCAACCCAAGGGCGACCATAAACAATATGGACGCAATGCTTAGCCCTATAACAAATGTTTCCATGTCGCTCTTGCCTGGCCGGTTGCGAGGTTGCCAGCCGGCACCACGAAAGCGCCGACCGACACACTTTGCAGTAGCTAATTGCTAAAGTTTGGCACCTGACGTAGTGCAGATCCGATTGTCCGCAGTCTCGCCAACGCTCGAATATGGAAGCGGCACCAGAGGTTCGGCATACTCGTCGACAATATCCAGCAAGCCGTCTTCCCGTGTCTTGCCGATCCGGGGCGTCAGGTAGCTGTGCAGATTTTCGGGATCGATCGTCACCTTGCCCTGCGGCGCGTCGAAGGAGAGGCCCCCGGCGCTGGCGACGACCGCTTCGGGCGACACGTCGCCAGCCTTCTCCGCCGCCATAGCCCACATATTCACGCCGATATAGACAGCCTCCATGGCGGCGTGCGTGACGGCGTCAGCGCCGGCATATGCCTTGAACGCTTCCACGAAAGTTTTGTTTTGCGGCGTATCGACGGTCTCGAAGTAAGGCAAGGAAACGTAGCTGCCCAAGGCGTATTCTGGCCCCATGGCCTTGATCTCGACTTCCGTCGTAGTCGATGAGCATAATGGAAGCTTGTCGAAATCGTAGCCCTGATTGCGCAATTCGCGATAGAAGGCGACGATAGAGTCACCAACAACATTCGAGAAAATTACGTCGGCGCCGCTTGAGCCGATCTTGGACACCATCGAGGCCCATTCGGTATGGCCAAGCGGCAGATATTCGTCACCCACCACTTCCATACCAATCTTCTCGCATATGGTCTTCGACGTCTTGGCCATGCCGCGCGGGAAGGCGTAGTCCGAACCGACAATGAACAGCTTGTTCTTGCCGAGGTTCTTCTGCAGCCAGGGAATGGAATTCTCAAGCTGCTGATTTGGAACTGCCGAGCCGGCATAAAGTACGTTCTTGGAACACTCTTCACCCTCATACCAGGTTGGCCAGACAAGCAGACCCTTGCGCCGCTCGACCACCGGCAGAACGGCCTTGCGGCTGGCTGTTGTGTAACAGCCGAAAATGACCGGTACCTGATCGTCAATGACGAGCTTGCGGGCCTTTTCGCTATAAATGCGAGGCTCGGATGCGGGGTCTTCGATTATTGCGCGCAGTTTTCGGCCAAGAACACCGCCTTTGGAATTGATCTCATCAATTGCCATCTGTGCACATTGATTCATCGACTTTTCGACGATCGCCGTGGTGCCCGTCAGCGAATACATGATACCTACCGGGATTTCATCTGCGGCCCAGGCTTTGTCGCCAAGTCGCAAAATGGACGGCGTTGCCAGCCCGGCAGCAGCGAGACCGGTTGCTTTCAGAAATGTACGACGAGATTGATTTTTCATGGCTCCTCCTAGTGCACGCTTTGGTGCTTTTTTGTTTTCTTCTCGTGTTGCGCCAGCGCCATTGAATGGCGTCTTGTTATTTGTCGCTCCGCCCTCGAAAGGGCTTTTTTGCTTTCTGATTTCCCGGCATTCACTCCAATAACCGGCGTCCTCTCCCATGAAATGAGAATAGGTCTTCGTCCGCATTATCAGGCTGGCAGGCCAGATGATGGCTTGGTCGTTGCATCGTTTTCCATGTCGGAACGAGCGCCGCAGCGGTTCATCCGAAATCGCCAGCGAATACGCGAGCAGCGCCAGCTTGCATCAGCATGACCAACAACACTGTTGGCCAAATCATAAACAAAAAAACCCGCCAATCCTTTCACAAGGACTTGCGGGCTACCCAGCCTATGGGTGGCGACAGCATTGTCACACACCACGAACGCACAGAATTCCTGAGCGTCAATTATTTTTCATACTACTCATGTAACTGTTTGTAGGTCAAGAGTTCATGCGCATTGATTATCGCCGCCGCAAGTTCGTCCATCGACAAGCGCTTCGACATAGCCTGCTTGCGGATGCTTTCATATGCATCTCGCTCTGTTAAGCCTTGCGTTTCCATGAGAATCCCCTTGGCTTTGAGAATTCTGTTGTTGCCCGCAAGCTTGCGCTCAAGCTTGCGGATTCTGCTTGCCAGCGTTCTGCCGTTCCAGCCACAGTGACCGGGCAATTGTCAGATTAGTGAGAAGGCCGAACGGTCGAATAGGCCGTTCAATAACCGCGAGCGCGCCGCATTCCAGTACGACTTGCAGCGTGCTGGGATCTTCAAATGAGACCACCGCCAATAATGCCGGGTCCGAAGGTTGCGCCGTCCGGAACAGGCGCAGGATTTTATCGCGATTTTCTCGTTCGATAGAAACAAGCACAACAACGGCCGAAGATTCTATGGCCTTGGGAAGTGGCCAGGTTGCCTCGCAATTGCAACCGATGCGTCGAAGATGTTCGACGAGTGCCACGCCCTCGCGATCAGGAGGGTGAATTACCTGAACGCGCAGCCCTTTTAGGTCTTCCAGGATTTTGGTCGACACCGTCCGAATCCGCTAAGCTTGTTGCTTCTGTCGATTTGGTGTGATCTTCCAGTCATTCAATGACACCGAGACGAAGTATGGATCCGGCTTGATCCTTGTTTCGGATTGCCAAACAATATCGAACTTCCCTTCCGAATTGATCCGGCCAATACGCGACCAGAGTTCCGTATGATGATTGTCCGGATCAATGCGCACCCGGCCTTGCGGCGCATCAAACTCCAATCCCGCCAAATGGCTGGCTATTGCTTCGGGTTCGTCTGTCTTGGCCAACGCCAACGCCTTTGCGTAAAGATGCACCTGGAAATATGCGGCTTCGGCACTGGCCGTAACAGGCGCATTCGCACCGAACCGCGCTTTGAATGCCGCAACAAAGCGCTTGGCATCCGGCGTATCCAATGTCTCGAAAAATGATGCAGACGTCAGATGACCGACGGCCACCTCCGGTAACATTTCTGCAACTTCCGCTTCTGTGGTTGTCAGGCTGGCTATGGGCATCACGTCTGTATCAAAGCCAGCTTCCTTATAGGCTTCATAGAGCAGTATCGCGCCGGTTCCCACAACCGTTGAAACCACCACGTCCGGTTTCAGTTTTTTGATCTGCTTGAAAACATGGTCAAAATCTTTTCGAACAGCGTCAACGGGAACATACATCTCGTCAACGATACTTCCGTTCGCCTGTATCACGAGGTCGGTAACAACCCTGTTATACTCATATGGAAATACATAGTTGGAGCCGACAAGGAGTATTCTCGTTCCGAAATTCTCGACGAGATATCGCGCTAATTGTACCGCGTTCTGGTTCGACGAAGACCCCGTGTAGAAGCACCGCTTTGAATACTCGAAACCCTCATAAAAAGTTGGATAAAACAGAAGACCTCTATAAGCCTCAACCTCGGGAAGCACCGACTTGCGTGCGGTAGACATGTAGCAACCGAAGATGTTGCGGATACCATCCTGGGTAAGCAAGCGCACGGCAAGATCCCGGTATTGCTTGGCCGAACACCCAGGATCATAAAAAACGGGCGCAATTTGCCGGCCCAGAACCCCACCGGAAGCGTTGATTTCTTCGGTGGCCAACAATGTCGCATTTGCCTCGGCAATTTCTGCTGCAGCAGTTACGCCACTGCGAGAAAACAACGCACCGATGCGCCAGTCATCACTTTTCATGCGAACATGCCATCTATGGGCGCCCAAGTCAGCAAATGCAGCCATACGCAAGCCGCGCGCGTAGATATTGCGCAGCTGAACTTGGAAACGCCACTGTTTCGAATATCAATGCAATATCGCGCTGGTCGCGAAATTGCAACGCATCAGAAGCATTTGAAATGAAGGTGCGCCCACGGCGGCAGGCCTCTCCTGACCCATATCGTCATGGCAGCAAGCCGGGATGAGCACCCACACTCGATGGAGGTTTGAGGCGGAAGCACCATCCAAGGCGAACGCGACTGACAACGCTATGATGACGCCGACACCTAATGCATGTCGCCCAAAAGTGTGCAGCGGTTTTTCAGACAACGACATGCACAAGAACAAAAGCTTGAAGCATCCTGCATGAACCCCTTTAGACGCGATGTGCTCTAGTGGAGAGGCTTTCACTCTGTGATGGCTGTAAAATCGGGTCGGGCTTGGACCCTACTTCGAGCAGGTCTCTCATGCTGATTGTAAAGTACAATTCGGCATTTCTATAAGAGCGAAAATCGCGCTGTCGATAACCCTGTGCCAACATCTGAAAGTGCAGCGAAAGCAGTTGCATTGCGCCCAACTGTATGAGGCTCCGGTCCAGTGAAAATTCACAGCCGATGAGAGTTCAGCACTCTCCAAACCCAACCGTAGAAACTACAATGTTTGATACCCCTTAGACTTCAAGCCTCGCGCGTGGCTATCCATATGCTCGCAATCTCATGAAAAGAATTCTGCTACCGATCTTGTTACCCAAAATCAGAATCTCAGAAAACCTAATACTATAACCCATTGAAATCATTGGTGGGTGTGTACGGGATCGAACCGTAGACCCGCTGATTAAGAGTCAGCTGCTCTACCAACTGAGCTACACACCCACGCCGCCGGAAAAACCAGCGTTGGCGCGCATATAACTGCCACTATCTGGCATGTCCAGCCCCGCGAAGCTATTTCGCGACAATTAGCCGAGCCCTGTCTACCTGACGCACCGCAGGCAGTGGATATATGACCCCGCTTCCCACTGGAAGCGATGAGGAAACAGCATCAAAGTGACACCTACTGTCTCACCAATGTCGAATGGCTTAAAGCACATCGCGTCTAAAGGGGTTCATGCAGGGTGCTTTAAGCCTTTGTTTTGCGCATGTCGTTGTCTAAAAAACCGCTGCACGCTTTCGGGCGACATGCACTAGATATAGAGGAGCCCCTGCGCGATCTTGACGGCATGGCCGCCAATGCGTGCACCGGTCAAAATTCCCCGTTCCACTTCCATTTCAAGCCGGATTTTTGAGGCACGCCCCATTTCGAGACCCTGCTCTATCCAAAGGCGCGAGATCCCCTCGCCCGGTCCATCGAAATGCATGATCGCTCCAGCAAAGGCCGCCGCCGCCGATCCTGTCGCGGGATCTTCGTAGGAAGGATTGCCGGGCACAAACATGCGCGCATGAAACGCGCTGTCATGGTTCACCGTCTCACGGCAGTAGACATAGGGGCTCGCAAACGCCCAGTCACTCTTGCGCGGGGCAAGTTCAGACCAGGCCTGATTGTCCAGCCGCGCTCTTGACGCCACTTCCAGATCGGCCACCGGGATCGTCACATAAGGAACACCGGCAGACCAATAGGATACACGGTGGTTTTCAAATCCGATCTCATGCGGGCCGAGCCCCAACGCCGCACCAATTGCGCTGGCATCCACCGAAAGTTCCATCGGCTCCGGCAATTTTGCCAGATCGAACTCGGCAAATGTTACGCTACCCACCTTGCTGACCGCACAGCGCACCGGCCCGATGTTTTCCTCCAGCACGAATATACCCGCCGCGCCGCAATCTTCTTCCAGCTCGGTAAGCGCAATGGCGCTGCCGACGGTCGGGTGTCCGGCAAACGGCATTTCATAGTCCGGTGTGAAGATGCGAATACGTGCCCGGTGGGCGTCATTGTCCGGTGCCAATACGAACACGGATTCGGAATAATTGAACTCCCGCGCGATTCGCTGCATGGCCGCTTCATCCAAGCCATCGCAATCGAGCACCACGGCCAATGGATTGCCGCTCATGCGCTCACAGGTAAACACGTCATAAATCAGGTAGTTGCGTCCCTGCATTGCCACAAATCCCATGTCTTGGCCCAAACATGGGCGAAATTTAATTTGAAATTCAAGCCATAAGCACTGATGTGTTGCTTATAGGGACGTAAGAAGCAGAATAGGGGTCCAGTGTGGACCAGATTGTCAATCCGCCAAAGGCGGAATCGGATTCCGCTATCGAAACGGCTCTTGGGCTTGACGGCACCGGTGCGGCCAAAAAGCGCCGAAATGTCTGGCTGTACACCTTCCTCACTTTGATTGTCATCGCGGCTTCTGTCATCGGCTACCAGTTTTATGCCGAGACTCCCGCCAAGATCGAATACACCACTACGCCCGCAGCACTTTCGGACCTGACCATCGAAGTGTCGGCGACGGGAACGCTTCAACCCCTCACGCAGGTCGATATTTCAAGCGAGTTGTCGGGCGTCGTCCGCTCGGTTCCAGTCAGCGAAAACCAGCAGGTCAAACGCGGCGACGTGCTCGCCGTTCTCGATACTTCCAAGCTCGAGGTCCAGATCGAACGTGCCAAGGCGTCTGCAAGGGCCGCGCAGGCCAAGGTCGATGATGCCAAAATCACGTTGAAAGAGAGCGAGCAGGCCTTCGTGCGCGCCACGGCCCTGACCAAGCGTGGCATGGCGACCGATCAGGCGTTGGAAGCCGCAACCGCCACTCGCGACCGCTCAGCCAGTGCTCTCGATAGCGCCGAGGCAAATCTCGCAATCGCCAATGCCGACCTCAAGGCCCAGCAAACCGACCTCGACAAGAGCACCATCTATGCACCCATCGACGGCATGGTTCTGACACGCTCCGTCGATCCCGGCCAGACTGTCGCCTCCTCCTTGCAAGCACCCATCCTGTTTGTCATCGCCGCAGACCTGAAAAAGATGGAGTTGAAGGCCGCGATCGACGAAGCCGACATTGGTACCGTCAAGCCGGGCCAACAGGCTCGCTTCACAGTGGATGCCTTTCCCGAGCGCGTATTCGATGCAGCTATCCGCGACATCTCTTACGCCTCCGTCACCACCGATGGCGTCGTCACCTACGACGCGCGCCTCGAAGTCGCCAATGACGAACTGCTGCTTCGCCCCGGCATGACCGCAACCGTCACCGTGGTCACCAGACAGGCAAACGATGTCCTTGCCGTTCCCTCGACCGCCTTTCGCTTTTCTCCTTCTGAAGCTCGGCAAGATCGTGGCTTCAGCCTGCTGAGCATGTTCACGGGCCGCATGCGCCGCTCAAGAGGTAACCGCCAGGCACAGCAGAACCAGAAGCCGGCAGACGGCACGCGCACGCTCTACGTGTTGAAGAATGGCTCGCCGCTTGCCGTCAATGTCAAAGTCGGTGCTACCAACGGCGAACTGACCGAGATATTGTCGGGCCTCGCTGAAGGCGATCAGGTCATCACGGCATCGCAGCAACAGGGTTAGGTCCAATGGCCGCGCCCGCACTCATCACCTTCGACGCGGTTTGGAAAACCTACGGTCAGGGCGAAACACAGGTTCACGCGCTCGCCGGCGTTGATCTGTCCATTGCGCCCGGCGAATTTGTCGCCATCATGGGGCCGTCAGGCTCGGGAAAGTCGACATCGATGAACATCATCGGCTGCCTCGACACGCCAACAGCAGGAACCTATTCCTTCAAAGGCGTCGATGCCGGTCGTCTCGACAGGAACCGGCGCGCACTCTTGCGCAACCTCTATGTCGGCTTCGTTTTCCAGGGCTACAATCTCTTGCCACGCACCACCGCAGCGGAAAATGTCGAACTGCCATTGATCTATCGCGGCGTCGCCGCCTCGAAGCGGCGTGAACTTGCCATGCGCGCCTTGGACGAAGTCGGTTTGCGCGGGCGCGAACATCACACACCAGCCGAACTTTCAGGCGGCCAGCAACAACGTGTGGCGATTGCGCGAGCTATTGTGACAAGACCGATGCTGTTGGTCGCGGATGAGCCAACGGGCAATCTCGACACCGCCCGCAGCCAGGAGATCATGCATCTTCTAACCCGCCTGAACACGGAACTCGGCCTCACCATCGTCATGGTCACGCACGAAGCCGACGTGGCAGAACATGCGCAACGCACCATCCGCTTCCTTGATGGCCGCGTCGAGTCCGACACCGCCAACAACGAGGCCGTGCCATCATGATTTGGGAAACCGTGCGCCTTGCCCTTCGTTCCGTTCGCCGCAATGCGCTGCGCTCGTTCCTGACGTTGCTCGGCATTGTCATCGGCGTTGCCGCCGTCATCGCCATGCTTACCATCGGGTCGGGCACCACGGCGAAGGTCAAGGCCGACATCGCCAAGCTTGGCTCCAACCTGCTGGTTGTGCGTTCCGGCCGCCCTCCCGGACGCGGTGGCCCGAGCGGACCCGATGTCGTCATTCGCCCACTCGATGGCAAAGATCTTGCTGCACTCACCAAACACCTGAACGGTGCGCGTGCCATTGCACCGGCATCGCAAAAACAGGTGCGGGTCATTTACGGCACTGAAAGCCTGACTGTTGGCGTCACCGGAACCGACAGTACGTTTCTGGAAGCGCGCGACTGGAAAATCGTCTCCGGCCGAACATTTTCAGAATCGGAAACCCGCAGCGGCACGGGTGTTTGCCTGATTGGAGAAACGGTTCGTCAGCAGTTCTTTGGCGCGGGCGATCCCGACGGCGAAATCATTCGCGTCAATCGAACCAATTGCAGGATTATCGGCCTTCTCGAAGCCAAGGGTTATACCGGCTTTGGGCAGGATCAGGACAATATCATCCTGATGCCGCTTGCCGCCTATCAGCGGCGCATTGCCGGCAACCGGAATATCGAAACCATCTATGTCGCAGCCGATGACGCCACCCCGACGAGCGTTTTGCAAACACGCGTCGAGGACATATTGCGCGACACGCGCCGCATCACGCCCGATCGGCAGGACGATTTTTCGATCCGCGACTTGACCCAGATCGCCGATACGATGGCCAGCGCCACCACCACCATGACCGGCATGTTGGGGGCCGTCGCCGGTGTCAGCCTGCTCGTTGGCGGCATCGGCATCATGAATATCATGCTGGTTTCGGTAACGGAACGGACGCGGGAAATCGGCATCCGCCTTGCCATTGGCGCACAGGAAAAACACATCCTCATCCAGTTTCTGGTTGAAGCAACCGTCCTGTCGCTTCTCGGCGGCATTATCGGCATCTTCCTTGGCCTGTCGCTGGCCGGAGCCGCATCGCTGTTTTTATTGATACCGTTTGCCCCGAGTCCGGCAATCATCATGCTCGCCGTTGGCTTTTCAGCATTGATTGGCATGGTGTTCGGTTTCTTCCTCGCCCTGCGCGGTGCCCGCCTCAATCCGATCGACGCACTAAGGCACGAATAGTCGCTATTCAGGCCGACGCCTGCTTGCCAGCACCGCCAAAATGCCAATCGACCAGCGGCCGCATGTGGGGCATGAGCCCCACAGGAATATCCAGCGCATTGCGGATAATGACCGGGCCTTCGATTTCCGGGGTGTCCTCGCCAGCGACATGGGCTTTGATCGTCCGGGCAATCTCATCGGCGGGTTGCGCCATGACATAGCGGCGAAAAATCACAATACCCGTTCCGCCCGCCAGCACATAGTACCGGCTGTCGCGCGTAGCCTGGTCAAGGTCGAGGCCGGTCTCTTCCTCGACTTCACGTTTCATGTTGAATTCGACGTCCACCAGCCCGTCGCGGAAATCGCATGGCTCGAATGATCCGGCGGCAAAATATACGCAACCGGCATTGACGGTATGTGGTGCCATTCTGATGGTAATGAGCGCGCCATCGCTTGAAACCAGCATCGCATGTGCAAATGCGTGTTCGGTTCCCGCCATTTCGCGGTTGTTGCGCCAATGCAGAAACGTCGCATAGCGCACCGGATGGCAAAGACCGGAAAGCCGCCCTTCGCGAAAGGCAAGCTGCGATAGCAAAACCACAGTGCCGTCGAATAGCGCGGGATTTTGCGCCACCTCGCATTCCCAATTAGCGGCAATCGCTTGCGCATTGTCGCGCTCGAAGGGATGCTGGCCGGGGTCCAGCCGCACGTCGATAATATCGACCGGTAAGATGACATCGCGCGGCAAATCGCAAATCACGCGTCGCAATCCCTCACACTATGTCCAGCGTCACCACCACGGGACAATGATCGGATGCCTTTGGACGGTCCCATCCCACGCGAGGAAAACGTTCGATCTCCTGCCCCGTTGGAAAAGGCGTGCGCCACGGTTGGCCATTGCGAATGATATCGGGAATGGCGCTCTCATTGCGGGCCGCCAAAGCTTTCGACACCAGAATATAATCAAGCTGGCACAGATGCCGCTCCTGCGGTCCGCGCGTGTGGTAAAGCGTCCAGCGATCCATTTCCGGGCGGCGCTCCACCACATTCTCGCAAAACCCACCGGCAAGCAGGACATTCAGGCAAGACTCGCTGTCATCGGCAACTTCGAAGCGATAGCCGTCATGCGCATCGCCGTCGATTTTCAGGCGTTGCCGGTAGTCGTTCATGTCTCCGCAGATCGCCCAGCGTTTGTTGGCGGCATGCTGCTTTCCAAACCGGTCTTCAATAATGCGGCGAACGGCCTGCGCCTCCGCGATGCGAACCGGCATTGTCGCCTCGCGGCCATCCATGCCGTTGCGCGGCGGCCCCATTGACTTGAAATGGACAAGATAGAGCGTCATCGGCAAGCCACCGATTTTCAGGTCTATTTCCAGGCAGTCACGCCGGAAAATGCGTTCATGCGCCTCCTGCCCCACGGCCGCGAGTTCCGGCGTGTGCAGCCCGAAATCATCGAAAGTCACATGCGCGTGGCTGGTCATTCGCACGAATTCGATTGGCTGGCCGTGCGCTGTCTCTTCGCGCATCATCAGTGCAACATCGATACCACGCGAGATCATTTCCGGCAGTGGTATATTTTTGCCGGTAGCCTTCCCCACCATCTTGAAAAGATAGCCATATTCAAAGGCTTTGAGCGCCTCCATATTATCGACTTCTTGCATGCAGATAATATCGGCGCGGGCAGCACCGATGGCCAATGCCGTCAACTGGCGGGTGTCGTCCGAATGCGCGATGGCGCGCGCCTGCTCAAGCGACCTGTATTCAGCTTCGCTCTTGATATCGAACAAGGATAGCGTTCGATCCTGGCGGGTTTGATTGCGGTAGCCGGAAAAATCGAACCTGTTCATCAGGTTCTCGACATTGAAGGTAGCAAGACGAAGCGACATGGTGTGACCATTGCCTGCAAGCGAAGCAGAATACAAGGGCACCCGAACACGGTTCCGTTAACTCAGGGAACCATCGCGTTCATCCCTCGTTCATTCTTAAAGCGCCATCGTGCCATGAAATCCTAGTGTGGTGGCGCGGGGCCAACAAACATTTGGAGCGTAAAATGAAACCATTTCTTTCATTCTCTGTGAAAGCAGGCCTGTCGGCCTTTTGTCTGGTTGGCGCGCTTTCAGCGCAATCGCTGGCCGGGCCGCTACCGGCATCGGCACCTGCCATTCCATTGGCCAACAGCGTCCAAACAGGCGTCATTCCTGTGCGTGAAGGCTGGGCAGGCAATAACCAGCAAGCAGAAAAGCGATGGCGCAAACGGCAATATCGTCAGGGCCGCCGGTTTCACCAACGGCAGCGACGCCATCGCAATTTCTATCGCGGTTCCGGCATCTTCTTCGGCCTTGGCCTCGGCGCGCCTGCTTATCGATATCATGTAGAACCCCGGCGTCACATTCGGCCGCGCCGCCTCTCCAATTCTCACGTCAACTGGTGCTATTCGCGCTATCGCTCGTATAGGGCATGGGACAATACGTTTCAGCCATATCACGGTCCGCGCAAGCCCTGTTACTCACCTTATCGGTGACGGGTTCATAGCCGCCACATCGTGAAATGACGCCGTTGGCAACGGCGTCATCAAACAGCTAATCGGTGAACTCGACACCCACATTGGTCATTGTGCGCCAACGCACCCGCACTGAACGCGATGCATCGGCACCGTTCACCTTCAGGTCGAAAAACGCCGGCACGGCAGAGGCGTCTCCGAATTCCAACAGCGCGCCACCCTCGCTATCATTGCGCACCACGCACTCCATCGCACCATACCCCT
Organism: Mesorhizobium sp. G2-6-1; assembly: GCF_055809095.1. NCBI lineage: Bacteria > Pseudomonadati > Pseudomonadota > Alphaproteobacteria > Hyphomicrobiales > Phyllobacteriaceae > Mesorhizobium > Mesorhizobium sp. G2-6-1. The sequence continues at coordinate 2,984,115 of NZ_CM147896.1, read as the reverse complement.
TGTTGAAGGTGAGCGTAGCGCCTTTCAATACGCGTCGCCGCGCGAACGCACGGCATTCGGCTGAAACGCCTGCATGGCCGTTCTGCTTGTCCCTGTTCATATCCATTTGCCTACGTCCTTGTCCCTGCCTCTGACAAAGCGATTTTCGTGCCAACATCGACGTTTCGAAATGGCACAGCTTGAAACGCGAAAACGCCGACGGATTTCTCCATCGGCGTGTGAACAAGTTTCGCCAGCCAATTGCGCGTAATCGGTAAATCCCAAAATTGCGCAGACTGGAATTCGTGGGTTTGCTCAGTTCTTGGCCTTGTCCACCAACTGGTTCTTCGCAATCCACGGCATCATGGCGCGGAGCTTGGCACCGACTTCCTCGATCTGATGCTCGTCATTGTTGCGACGGATACCCTTGAAGCGCGACATGCCTGCCCGGTATTCCTGCATCCATTCACTGGTGAATTTTCCGGTCTGAATGTCCTTGAGAACCCGTTTCATTTCAGCCTTGGTATCGGCTGTGATGATACGCGGACCCGAGACATATTCGCCCCATTCCGCCGTATTGGAGATCGAGTAATTCATGTTGGCGATACCGCCTTCATAGATCAGGTCAACGATCAGCTTCACTTCGTGCAGGCACTCGAAATACGCCATTTCGGGAGCATAACCAGCCTCCACCAGCGTTTCGAAACCAGCACGGATCAGTTCGACCAGACCGCCACAAAGCACGACCTGTTCACCGAACAGATCGGTTTCGCACTCTTCGCGGAAATTCGTTTCGATGATGCCGGAGCGACCGCCGCCAACGCCGCAGGCATAGGAAAGCGCCAGATCGAGCGCATTGCCCGATGCGTCGTGATTGACGGCAACCAGACATGGCACGCCGCCGCCCTTCTGGTATTCGCCACGCACCGTATGGCCGGGGCCCTTCGGCGCAATCATCACGACATCGATCGTATCCTTCGGCTCGATCAGGCCAAAATGCACATTGAGACCATGCGCGAAGGCAATCGCCGCACCGTCACGAATATTCGGAGCAATCTCGTTTTTGTAGATGTCGGCCTGCAATTCGTCGGGCGTCGCCATCATCATCAGGTCAGCCCACTTGGCCGCATCCGCAACGGTCATGACCTTCAGCCCGTCTGTTTCGACCTTCTTGGCGGTTGCCGAGCCAGCCTTGAGACCGACAGCTATCTCTTTCGCACCGGAATCCTTCAGGTTGAGCGCATGTGCCCTACCCTGCGAACCATAGCCGATAATGGCAACCTTCTTGCCCTTGATGAGATTGAGATCGGCATCGCGATCATAATAGACACGCATTCTGTTATCCTTCCCGTTTGATGTCAGTGGCCTTGCGGCCGTTCATTGCTCCATGAAGAGCGAGAAACTGTTGCGTCGCGCGCGCGGCATCGCCGTTGATCGTCGCCACAGTCAATTCCAGCCGGTCGCCAAGCAACAGGCGGATCTGCACGTCCCGGCCAACCAGCCCGAAGAATGTGCGAAACGCCGTCTCGGCGTCGTCAAAGGTGAGAAGCCCCGCCTGCCTGCCTGCTTCCAGCACCGGTTTCAGACGTCGAGCCAAGGCAAACCGTCCATTCTCAAGCACGATTGCACCGAGATTGTCCTTTCCCGATCCGGCGTGCCCGACTGCCACCCGGTTGAGCGCGACGGACGTGTCGCTTGCAATCACCTTGAGCCAATCTCGCGCAAACCCTTCTAGACTGGCCGTCAGCGAAACCAGGTCCAGCCCTGCCTGATCGAGCGGTGCCACCCGTACCTTGGAAGCCTGCCACTGGACGGTTGCCGTCAAAAGGCCATCTCGGCCACCAAACCATTTGTAGAGCGTTTCCTTCGAGCAGCTTGCCCGGCGCGCAACCGCCGTCATGGTGAGATTGTCACCTTCCTCGACCAACAGCCGCAAAGCAGCATTCAGCACGTCCATCTGGCGCGCCGTCAGCCTCTCTCCCACTTCGCTCTCGATCACCTGCAACACAAATCTTTCCAAAGGAAATGCAACATCGCCGACTCAGTACCGTACGTTACGGTTCGGTTTATGCCCGACTGTTAAAGCCAGCGCAAGCACTTCTCGTCGCAACGCCGAACCGCTCCGAATTTTTACTCAGTCTTGGGTGGAAAACCGCCCACTTCCCGGAACCGCGCTAAATCGCCACTTGTGTGCCAATTTCAACCACGCGCCCGGTCGGGATCTGGAAATATTCGGTCGCATCCGCCGCCGAGCGTGCCAATCCGATAAAGAGGCGGTCCTGCCACATCGGCATATTGGAGCTGGAAGAAGCCTTGAGCGAGCGCCGCGACAGGAAGAACGAGGTCGTCATGATATCGAATTTCCAGCCCTGCTTGCGGCACATGGCCAGCGCGCGCGGAATGTTTGGATGTTCCATATAGCCGAAATTCAGCGTCACCCGCATGAACAGCTCATTGACCGTTTCAAGCTTGACGCGCTCCTTATCCGGCACAGTCGGTTGTTGTGCCGTAACCACGGACAAGATGACGTTTTGTTCGTGCAACACCTTGTAGTGCTTGAGGCTATGCATCAGCGCAGTCGGTGCGCTCAAAGGGTCGCTTGTCAGGAAAACCGCTGTTCCTGCCACGAGCTGCGGCTTTTTCTTGAGAAGGTTTCCAGCCAGAAAGTCGAGAGGGATTTCGTTTCGCCTTGTCTTGTCGAACAGATGACGGCTGCCCTTGATCCACGTCACCATGATGAGAGCCATGATACAGGCCGCTCCGATGGATACCCAACCGCCATCGGCAATCTTGACGATATTCGCCAGGAAGAACCCGCTATCGATGATCCCGAACAGCACAACCAGCGAGAAGGCTGCTGCAAACTTCCACTTCCACAGCGACCGCATGACCACGAACAAAAGCACCGTCGTCATCAACATCTCGCCGGTCACCGAAATACCATAGGCCGACGCCAGCGAACTGGAACTGCCGAAGCCGACCACCAGAAGCATGACCGCGATGGCCAGAAGCAGGTTGACGCGCGGCATGTAGATTTGTCCCAGTTGCATCTCGGAGGTGTGTTGCACCTCGATGCGCGGCAAGAGATTGAGTTGCACGGCCTGTCGTGTCAGCGAAAAAGCACCCGAGATCACCGCCTGGCTGGCAATGACGGTCGCGGCCGTGGCCAGCCCCACCATCGGCGCGAGGCTCCATTCGGGCATCATTTCGAAAAACGGATTCTCCGGCTTGCCGCCATGCGCGAGAACGAATGCCCCCTGGCCAAAATAGTTGAGAAGCAGACAGGGAAAAACAATGGCAAACCAGGTCAGGACAATCGGCCGCCGGCCAAAATGGCCAAGATCGACATAGAGCGCTTCAGCCCCGGTAACAGCCAGAAACACCGCGCCAACGGTTACGAAAGCCACTTCCGGCTGCGATACCAGATAAGCCACGGCATAATAGGGGTTGATGGCAAACAGCACGGACGGGTCGTCCAGAAGGTGAAACAAGCCCGATGCGCCAAGCGCAACAAACCAGATCGCCATGATCGGGCCAAAGACGATCGCCACGCGCCCTGTGCCAAATCGCTGCACGGAAAACACAACAGCAAGGATCACCAAAGTAATCGGCACGACGTACGAATCGAGATTGGGCGTCACCACCTCGATACCCTCGACCGCCGACAAGACGGAGATGGCCGGCGTGATAATTGCATCACCAAAGAACAGCGCGGCACCGCAAAGGCCGATGCCAAGGATCATTTTTGATCCGGCAGGGTAAGCGCTTCGCGCCAGCGCCATCAATGATAGCGTACCGCCCTCGCCCTCATTGTCGGCTCTGAGCACGAACGCGACGTATTTTATCGTCACGACAATGGTCAGCGCCCACACAATCAGCGACAGCATGCCAAGCACATCGCTGCGCAGGGCCATGCCGGAAGATGCGTGCAACGCCTCGCGAAAGGCATAGATCGGGCTCGTTCCGATATCGCCATAGACGACACCAAGAGCACCCAGCATCAACACTTGTGTTGCCTGCTTCGTATGCTCGGACTGGCTCGTTTGTTCGACGGGCTCTGCCTCGCTATCGCTGTCGGCAAGGGCCATTGACAAGACTCCGTTAAGCGCGCGGTGCTCTACTCTTGCTGCAACGCAATATCAAGTCCCTTTGCGTAAGGGCTCTTATATCCATGACCCGCAAAAACCGCGTCACCAGCCGCAGGCCTTCAGGAATCTACCAATCGTCGCGGCCATGCCATACTCCAGCGCATCCGCTGTCAACCCGTGCCCGATAGACACTTCGCTCAGCGCCGGAACGCGTCCCATCAAGGCGGGCAGATTGCTCACGACCAGATCATGCCCAGCATTGACCTTTAACCCTGCCGCAATCGCCTCATCAGCCACTTTTCCCAGTCTTTCCAATTCCTTCGCCGCTTTTGTGGAATCGGAATGTGACTGCGCATAAGGCCCCGTATAAAGCTCGATCCGGTCCGCGCCCGTGTCTCGCGCTCCCTTAACGCCATCCATATCCGCATCGGAAAACAGCGAAACACGAAAGCCCGATTTCTTCAGACGCTTGACGATTGGTGTCAGGAACGCGCCCTGTTCGGCAAAGTTCCACCCGTGGTCGGACGTCGCCTGCGATGGGTCGTCGGGCACCAGCGTCACCTGCTCCGGTTGATGTTCTTCCACAAGGCGCAAAAACTCTTCTGTCGGATAGCCCTCGATATTGAATTCGGCCTCGGGGAACTCGTCATCGACGAGCGCCCGGATTTCCGGCAGATCGGAATAGCGCGTGTGCCGCTGATCGGGGCGCGGGTGTACCGTCAGCCCGTGTGCGCCTGCGCCAAGTGCAATGCGCCCCAGCCCTGTCACGCTCGGCCACGGCAGATCGCGCCGGTTGCGCAACATGGCGATGGCATTGAGATTGACCGACAGTTTCGCAGGCATTTCCAGCTCCAGATCGTTCGCGGAGCGCATCTATACTTGCCTTTGATGGGAACAGACAGGGGTTTTCTGTGTTCCAGATACACATAGAGTAAACGCCAGCGAAGGACACATCATGAATTTTCTCGATGAAGTTCCGGCAATTCGCCGTATTGAAACGACGAAAGACACCCTTTTTGCCATGGATATCGTCGGTCATGTCTCATCTGCCGATGCAGAAAATCTGTTCGGACTGCTGGAAGCCGCCTATGCGCTTCACCCGCAACTAGATGTTCTTGTGCGTCTATACGATCACGATGGTGTCGATTGGTTGCAAATCGACAAAGACACACTCGAACAGGGCAAGGCTTTGGCGGCTCGCCATATCAAACGCTGCGCCACCGTCGGAGAGCCCGACTGGACCGGTAACGTGATCGGCTTTTTCTCACCCGCATTGCCAACCCAACTCAGGCATTTCAAAGCTGAAGACGAGGCCGAGGCGTGGAAATGGCTGGAAGCACAACCAAGTGAAAAATAGCGACCAAGAGTCATCAAACGGAATGTAAATCAATAGCTTGCTGGCGTTTGTTGATTCGAGGAAAGCCATCTCAACGAACGATCGTCAACTGCTCCGCCGCCCGCGTGATCGCGGTATAAAGCCAGCGTTGGCGTGTTTCCTTGAAAGCCCAGCTCTCATCGAACAGCACGATGTTGTTCCACTGCGACCCTTGCGCCTTGTGTACCGTCAGCGCGTAGCCATAGTCGAAATCGTCAAATCGCTTCTTCTGCTGCCATGAAATTTCGGCATCAGGCGTTTCAAATGCGGCCTTTAACAGCTTGATCTTGGAAACACCGCGATCAGGATCGTCTTCTTCGGGCGAAACAAGAAGATTGATGCCCGGCTTCACCGTTTCGCGCGATGCCGTCATCACCTTCCACAATGAGCCGTTAAGCAAACCCTTGGCCGGATCGTTGCGAAGACACACCAGCTTGTCGCCGGCTTGCGGATAATTGGCGTTAAAACCTTTCAGTTCACGCAGCCGTTGATTGTAGCGCCGTCGGGTGCGGTTCGTACCCACAAGCACCTGATCCGCCTCGACCACCAGATCCTGTGTCACGTCCTCCTTGCCGATCACTTGCGCCGCGCCATAGTCGCCACGGACAAACTCGCGCCCCTCTCGCACATCGAGAGCCAGGCGGATAATCGGATTGTCGCGAGCCTGCCGGTGAATTTCGGTCAGCAGGAAATCCGGCTCATATTCGGTAAAGAACCCACCTCCTGAAATCGGCGGCAACTGCCCCGGATCGCCCAGCACGAGGATCGGCGTTCCAAAACTCATCAGATCGCGGCCAAGCTGCTCATCGACCATCGAACATTCATCGATGATGACAAGCGCGGCACGCGAGATCGGACTTTGACGGTTCAGCGAAAACGTCGGCGACATCGAGGTCTTGCCCGTCGCCTCGTCTTCAATGGCTTCCTCGCCGCGCGGACGATAGATCAGCGAATGGATGGTGCGGGCATTGACGGCCCCTTTTGAGCGCAACACCTGTGCCGCCTTGCCGGTGAAAGCCGCAAACTGAACCTGCCCGTCGACATGCTCGGCAAAATAGCGCGCCAAGGTCGTCTTGCCGGTGCCTGCATAGCCAAACAGCCGGAAAAGCTGCGGCTTTCCGGCTTTCAGCCATTTCGCTACCTGCTTCAGCGCATCGTCTTGTTGAGGAGAAAATTCCATATGAAGGTGAGACAGGATTCGGTGACTAAAGGCAAGTTCACTCGATGCTCATTGCCTGCACGCTGCCCGGGTCGTTCTCCAGAAGGATCGGCTTGCCATGCGGCGTCGCATGTGCCGCGCGCTCCCACGCAGCACTCAACACGTCGATCTCGACCCTCCCGGCCACCCCCTTGGCGGCAAGCAGCTTTTCAAGGGCTGCAAGCCAATGCTGGTAATAGTCGTGGCCGTCTGCCGCGGCAGCAGGCGTTTTGACCTCGCTCGAAAGTGCCTGTGCCCACTCCGCCCATGTAAACAGGCCACTTTGGTGCAATGCCACGGTCATGGCGAAGGCTTGCGCCTGCCACGGCTCATCGAAGACCGGCGCCTCCGCTACAACGCCCTCATGCAGGTTCAAGATAACTCTCCCAGGCGTCGATAGAGACAGTCAGCGTCGGGTCAGCCTCCTCGCCCCAAATTTCCACACCGTCAAACACCACCGTATAAATCCGCTGCGGGGCCTCGCCCGCGCCATGCGCATTGCTGTCGGGAAAGACGAAACCTTCGCGCACAGCCTCAACGACCCCCTGCCGCGCTCTGGCATAGCGTGGCAAACGCGTGTGGCCGACAGGATTGAAATTCTTCGCTCGAACACGGTCGCCCACTTTGTAACGCGCGGGCGTGTCAATCGGCCGGTCGCACGGCCCACCTCTGGCAAGCACAGCGGGCACATCCTGCGCTTTCAAAACCCGCTTCGTCGTAGCCGTTGCATTAACTGCCTTGCCAGCCGCCAGATCGGCGTTGCTGACGAACCCATGGCGCACAAGCAGCGTCTCCAGCGCCTTGATCCATATCTGGTAATAGCTTGAGGAATAATAGTCCGAAGGAGCGAGTGATTCCCGCGCATGGCGGCTTTCATCAAGGTTCCAGGCCCCAAGAGCACCTGCGCAAAGCGTCACCCCAAGCGCGCGTTTTTCCCATTCGCCATGAAAGACCGGTTCATCCTTTTCCGGCGCAACCGGGCCAAATCCCATCTGGCCGCCAAGATCGTGCGGCCCGTTCATGCTGCCGGCCTCGCCAGTCCCGTGCCGATCATCGAATCGCGCGTTACCAGTTCAGCCAGTTCTTTTTCGCCAAGCCCTTCGGTGCCGTCGGGCCGTAGCGGCACGACGAGATAGCGGAGTTCCGCAGTTGAATCCCACACGCGGATCTTCATGTCTGCGGGCAGCACAACGCCAAACTCCTCCAGCACGCCGCGCGGGTCGATGACGGCACGGCTGCGATAGGCAGGTGCCTTGTACCAGGCCGGAGGCAAGCCCAGAACCGACCAGGGATAGCAGGAGCAAAGCGTGCAAACGACAAGGTTATGCGTGTCCGGCGTATTGAACGCGGCCTGCATATGTTCACCTTGCCTGCCGGTAAACCCAAGCGAGGCAATTGCCGCCGTCGCGTCACGCTTCAACCAATCGGCAAAACCGGCATCGCTCCACGCCTTGGCAACGACCTTTGCGCCATTGCGGGGGCCGACCTTGGTTTCATAAGTATCGACGATGACATCGATTGCCGTGGGGTCAATCAACCGCTTTTGCGTCAGGATGGTCTCCAAAGCGCGCACCCGTGCGGCGAATGGATCAAGTTCATTGTCGTGGTCATGGTCATGAGACATCGTGAAAACCTATTCCCGGATGTTCAGGCGTTCAAGAAGGAGGCAATCGCCGCCTCCGAAATTTACCGTATCATCGGCCACAGCGTTGCCGCCAGCAGGATACCCATCAAAATGTTGAACCATTTCAGCCGCACCGGGTCGGACAGAAAGCCACGCAATGCAGTACCAAAGCCCGCCCATACGGACACGCTCGGAAAATTCACCACACCGAATGCCGTGGCAACCAACACCACCGATAGAAACGGCCTTTGCGGATTGGTGAAGAGTGCCATCGCGGTGACCGCCATCACCCAGGCTTTCGGATTGACCCATTGGAATGCAACAGCATCGAGCACGCTCATCGGATGCGCCTGGCTCTCAGCCTTTCCTGCAACTGATCGGGAGGTGGCGATTTTCCACGATAGATAGAGCAGATAAGCACCACCTGCGACCTTCAATGCTGTGCTCAGAAATGGAAAGGCCAGCAACACCGCACCAAGACCGAACCCAACGGCAAGCAGCAATATGACAAACCCGACACCAATGCCCACCATGTGCGGAATGGTACGAGCGAACCCGAAATTAACCCCGGACGACAACAGCATCAGATTGTTCGGGCCCGGTGTAATCGAGGCCACCAAAGCATAGACCATCAAGGCAAGGAGTGTGTCGAATGTCATCGGCGCGCATCCATTTATTGCATGCCGCCCAAAACTGTGCAGCGGTTTTTCAGGCAACGACATGCACAAAAACAAAGGCTTAAAGCACCCTGCATGAATCCCTTAGAACGCAACGTGCTTTAGGTCAGCATTATTGCCATATTTTCCGAATGCATGAAATTTCCAGATCGCAAATATCTGTAGACCAACAGGCTTCGGCAAAACCCGACAGTCTGTGCGCGTTACATCCCCTGTGCACCGCGGTTCATCGCGGCAACGCCGGTCCGGCAGATTTCTTCAAGGCCGAGCGGTCGCATGATCGCAATGAACTGATCGATCTTCGTACCCTTGCCGGTGATCTGGAAGATGAAGTGTTCGGTATTGGCATCTACCACATGCGCGCGAAACGCGTCGGCAAGCCTCAACGCCTCGACACGGGCATCGCCGGTACCTGCAACCTTCACCAGCGCAAGTTCACGCTCCAGCGGACGATCCTGCCCCAGTTCATGGGCGCGAACCGTCAGGTCGACCACCCGATGCACCGGAACGATGCGCTCCAGCTGATGCTTGATCTGTTCCAGCACATGCGGCGTGCCTCGCGTCACGATGGTGATGCGTGACAGATGTTGTTCGTGCTCGGTTTCCGAAACGGTCAGGCTCTCGATATTGTAGCCGCGCCCGGAAAACAAACCGATGACCCGCGCCAGCACGCCCGGTTCGTTGTCCACCAATACCGATAGCGTATGGGTTTCGGGTATTTCGGTTTCCTTGGCGATGAAATAGGCCGATCCGGTGGGTTGAAGCTGCGCGTTCATATTTGAATCTCGATCTTGAGGTCTTGAGCCAGTTTATTGTTTTTACGCGGCTTTTAACACCACCGCGCCACCTGATCGCCTACACCAGTTCCCTGCCCTTGGCGTCGATGGCATTTGCCACGGCTTCGTCCGTCGCTTCGTCAGGCAAAAGCATCTCGTTATGCGCCTTGCCCGACGGGATCATCGGAAAGCAATTGGCAAGGGTCGCCACGCGACAATCGAAGATCACCGGCAGCTTGACCGAGATCATCTCTTTGATCGCATCGTCCAGTTCGCCCGGCTTGTCACAGCGAATGCCATGGCAGCCATAGGCCTCGGCAAGCTTGACGAAATCGGGCATCGCCTCGGTATAGGAATGTGACAGGCGGTTGCCATGCAAGAGCTGCTGCCATTGGCGCACCATGCCCATATACTGGTTGTTCAGGATGAATATCTTGATCGGAGCATTGTGCTGCACCGCCGCGCTCATTTCCTGAATGGTCATCTGCACCGAGGCATCGCCGGCAATGTCGACAACCAGAGCGTCGGGATGCGCCACCTGCACGCCCAGTGCTGCCGGCAATCCATAGCCCATGGTGCCAAGTCCACCCGAAGTCATCCAGTGGTTCGGCTTCTCGAAATGGAAATGCTGGGCTGCCCACATCTGATGTTGGCCAACTTCGGTGGTGATATATGTGTCCTTATCCTTGGTCAGTTCGTAGAGCCGCTCGATCGCGTATTGCGGCATAATGACGTCGGAGTTCGGCTTATAGGCAAGTGAATCGCGCGCCCGCCATTTGGCGACCTGCTCCCACCACGGATAAAGCGCCTTCTTGTCGGCCTTGGCGCTCGCCCGCCACAGTCGCACCATATCTTCCAGAACCCTGCCGATATCGCCGATGATGCCAATATCGGCGCGCACATTCTTGTTGATCGACGATGGATCGATATCGATATGGATCTTTTTGGAGTTCGGCGCGAATGCATCCAGTCGCCCGGTAATACGGTCGTCAAACCGGGCTCCAACGCAGACCATCACGTCGCAATCATGCATCGCCATATTGGCTTCATAGGTGCCGTGCATGCCAAGCATGCCAAGCCAGTTCTTGCCGGATGCCGGATATGAACCAAGCCCCATCAGTGTCGAGGTGATCGGAAAGCCGGTCAGGTCCACCAGTTCGCGCAGGAGCTGACATGCTTCCGGGCCGGAATTGACGACACCGCCACCGGTATAAAGAACGGGCTTTTTCGCCCCCGCCATCATCTCCATCGCGGCCTTGATCTTGTCCAGGTCGCCCTGCACCTTGGGCCTGTAGCTTGTGCGTGGCGCAATCTGCGGCGACACGTAGATGCCCTTGGCAAATTGCACATCCTTGGGAATATCCACCACGACTGGACCTGGCCTGCCAGTGGTCGCCACGTGGAAAGCTTCATGTATGGTCGCGGCCAACTGGTTGACGTCCTTCACCAGCCAATTGTGCTTTGTGCACGGGCGCGTAATGCCAACCGTATCGCATTCCTGAAACCCGTCGGAGCCGATCAGCGAGGTTGGCACCTGCCCTGTCAGGCACACCAGCGGGATCGAATCCATCAGCGCATCCTGCAACGGCGTCACCGCATTGGTGGCACCCGGACCAGATGTCACCAGCATGACGCCCGCCTTGCCGGTCGAGCGCGCATAGCCTTCGGCTGCATGACCCGCACCCTGCTCGTGGCGCACCAGAATGTGCTCGACATCCTCCTGCTGGAAAAGCTCGTCGTAAATAGGAAGGACCGCGCCGCCCGGATAGCCGAATATATGTTTGACGCCGTTGTCGATCAGCGCCTGCACCACCATTTCGGCGCCTGTCATTTCGCGCTGCTCGTTTTGTCCGTTGCTCATCCGTCCGATCCCGTTTTGTCTTCGCTACTAAGGCGCGTGTTGGTCGTTTAATCCTGTTTTGGGCAATAAAAAAGGCCCCCGAGGGAGCCTGTGTCTGCGCATGGTGCTTTCGCCCGGTGGTTACACCACCTTGCCCATGCGCTTTCCTACTACGAGAATGACTATTCTGTTCATGGGCGCGGACAATAAGTGCGAACTTGCCGAACTGTCAACTGCTGCTCTCGCAAATTCCCGCACACCGTTTCCCCCTGGCAACTTCACTTACCAGATCAACGCCCCCTTCTGTCGAAATCGTAAAATCGGAACAGAATCGGGAACTTTCTCTAAACCATCACCAAACACTGCCTTTTAACCCGAACCCTGTATGAAAAAGGGTCAGGGAACGGGGGTCCTATATGTTTGTAGAACGCAGAATCCAATGGTGGTGAGACCACTTCGCAAGAACGCAGAGCCGCCCAACAGGTAGAGGACCGTATCCTCGGCCATATTGTGCAATGCGACGGCGGACACGCGATCATAAGTGCTATTGCCGATGAAACCGCTGACGAGAGCAACCGCTGGGTCGTCGGCAAGATGATTTCCATCAATCTCGGCTCAACCCGCACCGTGGGTTTGGTCTATGGCATAGGAAAATCGGATCGCACCTGGCAAGACGACACACCGAACCCCATCGAAGTCGAAGTCGAACTCGTCGGCGAGGTGCGTGACAGCCACGAAGATGATGGCGTGCCGATCTTTGATCGTGGCATCACCAATTATCCGCATGTCGGCGCACCCGCTCATCGCATCCGCACCCACGACCTGCAAGCAGTCTATGATCTCGCCGGCCGCCGTGCGGTAACCATAGGGTCGTTGGCGCAGGACACCCAGATCGACGCGAACATCGCGATTGACGACACACTGGCTCGCCATTTTGCCATTGTCGGCACCACCGGTGTTGGCAAATCCACCGCCGTATCTCTGCTCTTGCGCAAATCGATCGAGGCACGTCCCGATCTTAGAATCCTTATTCTCGACCCTCACAACGAGTTTGCCGCATCGTTGCCGGAATATTGTGTCAGGGTTGACTCCACGACGCTCGATCTCCCCTTCTGGATGTTCAAGCTTGAGGAATTTTCTGAAGTTTTGTATCGCGGGCACGATTCCATTACGGAAGAAGTGGATATCCTTCGCGACCTTATCCCGGTGGCCAAGAATTTGTACCGCAATCCGGGTTCTGGTGCCTATGTCCGGCGCGGCGCGGACGCGATGACGGCCGACACACCGGTGCCCTACCGCATCGCCGACCTGATAAAGCAGATTGACGAGCGTATCGGCCTCCTCGATAGCAAGACTGACCGCCCGTTCCTGAAATCCCTCAAGACGCGTATTGAATCGGCAGCATCCGACCCACGTTACCGCTTCATGTTCAATTCTCGGCTCATCGAAGACAACATCCACGAAACCATCGGCAACATCTTCCGCGTCCCGCATGATGGCCGTCCGGTCACCTGTTTCGAAATGGCGGGCATGCCCGAAGAGGTCGTCAATTCCGTCTGCTCGGTTCTGGCTCGCCTCGCTTTCGACCTCGCCCTTTGGAGCGAGGGACGGTTGCGTCTGCTTGTTCTGTGCGAGGAAGCCCATCGCTACATGCCGGCAGATTCCCGCCTCGGATTTGCGCCGACCCGCTATGCCTTGTCACGCATCGCCAAGGAAGGGCGCAAATATGGTTGTTATCTCGGCATCGTAACCCAGCGCCCCGGCGAACTCGATCCGACGATCCTGTCACAGTGCTCGACATTCTTCGCCATGCGCCTCGCCAACGAGCAGGATCAGGCGATTATCCGCTCGGCAATTGCCGATTCCTCGGCATCTACATTGTCGTTCCTGTCTTCGATGGGCCAGCGCGAAGCGATTGCCTTTGGTGAAGGCATCGCAACGACCATGCGCCTGAAATTCGAAAAGCTCGATGATTCCTTGATACCCGGCGCGAACAAGCCAAATGATACGACGCTTGGCGACACCGGACAGGATGTCAATCTCGCCGCAATCGTCGACCGTTTGAGAAACGTGCCAAAGCCACAGCAGTCAATGGTGTTTGCCGAGGCCGTAGATGCCGGGCGCCAAGCTGGCGATCCTGACTACCGCAAAGTCGTCAAGCCACGCATCCAGGCCGACGACGATTTCGACCTTCGCTACGGCCTGAAACCCGCAACTTTCGGCCTGCGCCCGCAAAGCGAATAGTGGATATCACCCAATAGTGTGCAGCGGTTTTCAGACAACGACATGCACAAAAACAAAAGTTTAAAGCACCCTGCATGAATCCCTTTAGACGCGATGTTGCTTCATTCGGAAGCGGCCCAATTGATCGCTGCTTCTGACTCACCCAACGAAAATATTTTCATTTTCATTGTCGGAATAACAGGATCAAGGCGCTCGACAAGATAGGATATCCATTTCTTGTCAGTCAGCAGAGCCATGCGCTTGAACTGTGTGATGTTTCCAAGCAGGCTAAGTTCATGTTTCACATCAGCGCTAATCGCTTCGGGTGAAGCATCGCTAAAATCTCCTATGTCCATGACCACGCCAATGGTCTTGTTGGCCTTGAGCATCGCGTCCAGTTCAGCATACATGGCGTGAACGTCTTCCACGCTCACATCACCTGAAATTTTCATTGCCCATACATTTTCCGGGGCATCCAACGGTTTGAACATAAGTGTCTCCGATTTGATGAATTTGATCGTCTGGTGGATAACCAATGGCCCAAGCGTCGGTTCCGAAATTGATCGGAAAGGCTTCAGATAAAGTAGAAAAGCTGCATTGATGACGCGCAGAGGTTCGGTGCCTCCCACCTCCATCAATGCCTCAGGCGCAAACCCGGTTGCGGCCCTGCCGCTTTGCTTCGTAGAGTTGGCGATCAGCGCGTCGATAGAGTTCTTCAGCCGTTTCTTTGCGATCCCATACGGCAAGCCCCATACTCGCTGTTACCTTCAGGTGAACATCACCTGTGCGAATGGTGATGGCGGCAATTGAATTTCGGATTCGTTCGGCAAATCTGGCCAGCCGCTGGGCATCCATATTTGGCGTCACCACCGCAAACTCTTCGCCGCCCAAACGCGCCACCACGTCATGGTAGCGCGTTATATCCTTGAGGCAGCTGCCGATCGCCTTCAAGACCTCGTCACCCACATCGTGGCCATGCGTATCGTTGACCAGTTTGAAATGATCGAGATCGAGGATCATCAGGCCAACCGGCTTGTCGATGCGATGAAATTCCTCAAGGTACTCTCGCAACGCATCGTCAAAATAGCGGCGATTTTGCGTTCCCGTCAGGCCATCGGTGAGCGCGGCAAGCTGGAAGGTGTCCGAGCGCGCACTCAGTGACACTGTCATGGCGCGCAACTTGCCTTCTTCACGCAACTGTCTGCGGATCAGCGGGTAGATGAAGAACATCCCGAAAATCAGCGCCACGCTCAGTTGAATGCCCGAAATGAACAGGAGCTTCGATATATAGACGATGTCGGCAATCTTGTCCGGCTGCCAAACATCGGGAGCCAGATTCTGGAGAACGCTATAGGCGTGAAGCAGCACCAAGCCCGCGGCAAGGATCATGAAAACAAGAATGAAGAATGCCGATTCCGCCTTGTGGAAACGCATTGATAACCCGCCGAAATGTTGCCCGGGTCCAATATGCCGGCAGCATCCTTACCAATCGTTAATTTAAGCAACCAATACGCGAATAATAACACATCAATATTCGTTTAAATTGTATTCAATTGCAATACTAAATCCCGATCTTGTGGCCTTTGGCCGGGTCCAGTCGCTGCCAATTCGCGCCCAGTTGATGGCGAAACCACGTCACCTGGCGCTTCGCATATTGGCGTGTCGCGATCTTGGAACGCTCGACCGCTTCTGCAAGCGATATCTTTTCTTCAATGGCCGCATGAAGTTCGCGCACGCCTATCGCTTTCATCGCCGGCAACGCAGGATCGAGTTGCAAGGCGTCAAGACTGCGCACCTCCTCGATCGCTCCGCGCGCCACCATCTGATCAAAACGCTTTTCAATGCGTTCGACCAGCTCGCTTCGGTCCGGTTCGATGACGAAAAATCTTGCACTGGCGTGGTCGATAAGCGGGTGACCGCGCGCCGCCTGCCACTTCTGGAGGGAGCACCCGGACGCCTCGAGCACCTCCAGCGCCCGCACGATGCGCTGCCCGTCGCCCTCGCGCAACGTCGCCGCCATCTCCGGGTCTTTGCTCGTCAGGATCTGGTGCAGCCTCATAGCCCCCTGCTCTATCAACGCCTGGCGCCAGTGTTCTCGAATATGGTGAGGAATGTCCGGCATTGGAGAAATGCCCTCAGCCAGCGCACGAAAATAGAGACCGGTGCCGCCAACGAAAATGACCGGCTTATCGTCAAGCATGCCGTCATTGATCAGCCGCATCACATCGCGCAGCCACATGCCGGTGGAGTAGGCCATTGATGGATGAATGTGACCGTAAAGATGGTGCGGCGCGCGTTCCTGATCTTGCCTGCCCGGACGCGCCGTCAACACGTCAAGGATCGAATAGCCTTGCATGGAATCCGTATTGACGATCACGCCGCCAGTACGAACGGCTAGGTCGAGCGCCAACGCCGACTTGCCGCTGGCGGTTGGTCCCGCTATCAGGATCGCATTCTTTATGCGCCCCTCGAACGCCTCTGCGCCGGAACCGTCAATGCCACTCATTGCCACGCTGATTTCCCATCCTTGCGCTCGCGCTCTTGGCGTACCCCTTGCGAATAAGGCGTTACAGGCTGTCGACGCAAGCGCCATCACATGGCTTGCCGAAGGCATCGCCTGCGATCTCGACCTTCCGCAAGGCACAACTACAGAACAAACCATTGCAACTTTGCGCGCAGCGTTGGGCACCGCGCCGATAGATATCGTTGTTCAACAGTCTGAAACCCGCCGCAAGAAAATCCTCATCGCCGATATGGATTCGACCATGATCGACCAGGAGTGCATCGACGAACTCGCCGACGAGGTTGGCCTCAAAGACCATGTCGCCGAAATTACCCGGCGCTCGATGAACGGCGAAATCGCCTTCGAACCCGCATTGAGGAGCGCGTGGCGCTCTTGAAAAACCTCGACATGTCCGTCATCGACACCATCATCGACAAGCGGCTGACCCTTGCGTCAGGTGCCAGCGCGCTTGTCGCCACCATGCGCGCCAATGGCGCATGGACCGCCCTCGTTTCCGGGGGATTTGACGTTTTCACCACACGCATCGCGCAACAACTGGGCTTTGATGAAAACCGTGCAAACCACCTGATTGAGCATGAAGGGCGGCTCTCCGGCGAAGTCAGCGAACCGATCCTCGGACGCGCTGCCAAGGCCGACGCCTTGAACGAAATTGCCGCTCGCCTTGGCCTTGCGCCTGATGACGCAATCGCGGTCGGCGACGGGGCCAACGACCTTGACATGATCCACCTTGCCGGCACGGGCGTTGCCCTTCACGCCAAGCCTTCCGTCGCCGCAGAAGCCAAGGTACGCATCGACCACGGCGATCTCACCGCGCTGCTTTATCTGCAAGGATATCGTCTGGACGAGTTCAGCAAATGACCCTTTTTCGCACCCAACGCCTGGTCTTGCGAAACTGGAAAGAAGGTGATCGCGACCTGTTTCATCGCATAAATTCCGACGAAAAAGTCATGGAATTCTTTCCTTTTCGCCGAAATCGAACCGATTCTGACGCCAAAATGGATGAGTTTTGCGCCAAAATTGACGAAAATGGCTTCGGTTGGAGCGCAATTGAGGTGGCTACGACAGGTGAATGCATCGGTTTTGCCGGCTTGAGCAAGACCGAAGACACGCCTTTCATGCCGCAGGGAACCATCGAAATCGGCTGGCGTCTTGCTCCGGAATTTTGGGGAAACGGTTATGTCAGCGAAGCGGCCAAGGCATGGCTTGCCTTTGGCTTCGAGAAGCTGAACTGTCGTGAAATCGTGTCTTTCGCGGTGGTCGCCAATCACCGCTCGCTTTCGGTAATGGAACGCCTGGGCATGACGGCTGATCCCGCGCGGGATTTCGACCATCCCGGCGTGCCAGACAGCCACCCGCATCTGAAACGCCATAAATTCTATCGGATGACGGCCAAAGAATGGGCCAAACGGAAAAAGGCGGCATCGTAGCCGCCTTTTCTTGTAGTTACTCAGAGACTTGCCGGATTTTCCGGACTCTGCTTCTTCGCTCCGCTTCAATCCATCCGCAAAGTCACGAAGCGCAGCTCTCCGGTTTTTGACGCAAGCATCAGCAGCGCGTTCTTGCGGCCCTGCTCTTTCAGCGCGGCGATCCTGTCCATGACATCTTTCGGTGTCGAAACCGATTCCTGCGCGATCTCGGTGATGACTTCGCCCGGCTGAATGCCGCGGTCCGCCGCCGCCGAATCCTTTGCAACGTCGCTGACGACGACCCCGGCAACATCAGCGGCGATGCCAAACTTTGTACGCGCATCATCGTCAAGCTCACCAATCGTCATGCCAAGCACCGAGGCTGACGCAACGGCATTGCCGTTTTCTTCAGCGCCGTTGGTATCGGAACTGCCGTCCTCGTTGCTGGCCAGTTTTTCACCATCTTCAAGGCGCCCGAGTGTCACCTTGACCGTCTGTTCCACGCCCTTGCGCACAATGACCACATCGACGGCCTTGCCGACCGGGCTTTCGGCCACGATACGCGGCAGATCGCGCATTTCGTCAATCTCCCGGCCATCGAATTTGGTGACCACATCGCCGGGCTGAATGGAGCCATTATCGACCGGCCCGCCCTTGATGATACCGGCCACCAGCGCGCCCTTCGATGATTTCATGCCGAGGCTTTCGGCAATATCATCCGTTACCGGCTGAATGCGCACGCCAAGCCAGCCGCGCCGCGTCTCGCCAAATTCGCGCAACTGACTTACCACGCCGGCAGCAAGCTGCGAGGGAATGGAAAACCCGATGCCGATGGAGCCGCCGGACGGCGAGATGATGGCGGTATTGATGCCGATAACCTCACCATTCATGTTGAACAGCGGCCCGCCGGAATTACCGCGATTGATCGCCGCATCCGTCTGGATGAAATCGTCATACGGGCCTGAATTGATGTCGCGATTGCGCGCCGAAACGATGCCGACAGTTACCGTGCCGCCAAGGCCGAACGGGTTGCCAATGGCCATGACCCAATCGCCGATCCGCATCTTGCTGGAATCGCCAAATTTCACTGCCGTCAGACTGTGGCCTGCCGGGTTCACTTTAAGAACCGCGATATCGGTCTTGGTGTCGGTGCCGACCAGCTCTGCCTTCAGCGTCACGCCATCCGAAAAATTGACCTCGATGTCGTCGGCGTCGGCAATGACATGGTTGTTGGTGACGACAAAACCTTGTTCGGCATCGACAACAAAGCCCGACCCCAGCGATTGAACCTTTCGCGATCCATTGCCCCTTTCATCGCCGCGATCCTTGAAGAACTCGTCGAAGAAATCCTGAAACGGCGAACCTTCCGGCAATTGCGGCATGGGAACCGCGCCCGGCCCTTCCGTTCCTTTTACCGTTTGCGAGGTCGAGATATTGACGACTGCGCCAAGCAGACCTTCGGCCAGATCGGCAACCGATGCCGGGCCATTGCTTTGCGCAAACACCGGCGAAACAGCCGAAGGCACGACAAATGTCCCGGCCAGACCAAGGGCCGCTGCGGCGATAAATGTCTTTCTCACCGCGGACAAAAGGAATTCGACTGTCATCAACAAGGCTCCCGGCATTTGTGAAAAATCGGCGTTCAAGTTCAGTGCGCGCATCATGATGGCATCAAATACGGCACGTTTGCGGCCATTGTCCTTCAATAGAGCAATTCGGCCAGAAGTAGAAACCGCTTTTGCACTGATTGTCGCCAAAAACGAAGAAGTGAACGGCCATCCCGGTTCGCCCAGTTGCCAAGCCGCCACATTATCGGCGACCGACACGCCGGGCCGCCCGGTTGTGCAATTGCATAGTGTTTGCGTGCCTCCGCACCCCCTCTGTCCTGCCAAATTGGTCAAGGAGTGACATCTCCCCCTCAAGTGGGGAGATCAACCTTCATTTTGTCTTTCGTCAATCACCGGCCTTGCGCAACAAGCACCATCAATGACGACTGGCCAATCTCCCCACTTGAGGGGGAGATGTCCGGCAGGACAGAGGGGGTAATATCGGCCGTGATGGCCGCAGACCTACCGAGTTCGATTTCCGAAATAATCGACACACGGCGCTAAAGGTCACAGACACCAAGCGCCATAACAAGTTGCTTGCAATGATTGAAGGCTAGCACCTGACCTATCGGCGGATTGGCGAAGCCGGTATCGCCAAAGCAAAAAGCTCAAAAATTTATACGAAAACGAAAGAAGAACAAACACCCCCTGTGAATCGCGGGAATGGATGCATAGGAGGCTTGCTTTTCGCCTTATGGTTGCCGTCAAATAGTAATGGCAGCGAATCGGAAGTTCGCTGCCATTACCGCAACCAAGCCATAGGGCGGCTCGGCACATGAAGTTCTTGGTAGATTACGTCAAACTCCCTGTGGCAACAGCACAGGACAATTTGACGTGACAAGCACTGCCCAAATAAAATGCATCAACAAAGACGATCGCCTAAACCCATTTGAGCGGATCACCCATGTCGGGGGCTTCGAGACGAAGCAGTGGAAGCTAACCAACTATGACGCCATAGGCAAAATTGAACAAAAAGAGTGGCGTTTTTTCGTAGAGCGACCGAGTTTATGTTGAAGTGGCTAAGAGCCGATTTGGCAACAAGTATCTTAAGACGGAAGCGGACGGCGATGAGCCAAATAATCTCCTGAGCCTTCCTGAATGTCCGTGAGCAATAGAGTAAGGCGGTGCAATACCACACCGCCCTTCTCTTGGTCTTTGTCTTTGGGGTTTTCTGACATGAATCTAGCAGCCATTGAAAAAGCCAAAGGACGACTTCGTATTGCGCGAAAGGCGCTTGCAGAATTGAAGTCTAGTCACACGTTCAGGGACTTTTCCGATAGTTGGTACATAGTTCTAACATCATCAAAGAACGTCTACACAGTTCTAGAGCAAGGCGCAAAAACCTCCCCGCAGGCCATGCAGTGGTTCGGCGCAAAGAAACAAGCTCGAAAAAGTGATCCCCTCCTTCAATACATGTTCGAAGCACGAAATGACGATGAACACGGCCTTGGCTCTGCTGTGCAAGTCAGACCGGAACGACATGAAATTGGTGTCGCGGGGAATGGATTTAGCAACATTCTCAGACTTGACGGGGCCCATTCTCCAATGTGGTCATTTTTTCAGGATTTGAGACCGCTGTATCTTTCGAAGGTGGTCCGCCCCTCCCGGTATGCGAGTCGCCGCACTTGATGGCAAGCCGGTGCGCGTTCAAAGAACTCCGGCTACCACTGTACTTGTCCCTTTCACTGCAAGGGGCGACAGGACCTATACCCCACCTACTCACCATTTAGGGAAACGCCTTCAAGACGTCTCACCGATTGCAGTGGCAGAACTTAATGTGAATTATCTCCATGATTTAGTGGAAGAAGCGGAGCGACTGGCATAGGTCAATGTCCAGTAGACGGATTCAAGCATATGCTGCTTGTCAGCTTCAGAGTGGTGTTCGCACTTCTCATCCAGCCCCGCGTCAATCATTTCGGCAGTTGCCTCTATTTCCTTTATCTCAGCAGTGACCTGTCGCGAGATCATCGCATTTCCGCTCTTGGTACGTCAAATATATAATTAGGAAATAATTCCTACATCTAACTCCGGCGCATGGCCACACGCCAGCCCCGCCCGGCACTCAATCAAACTATCGGAAAATCCACACCACACGCCGGGTTTGGCACTCTATAGCGCCGCACATTCCCGGCATTGCTCTAATGGCGCACCAGCCAGACGATGCCGACGCCAATTGCCACCGCCACAAGGCCGGCCACGCGCAGCGCGTTTTCCGGCATGGATAGCACTTCGCCGGCCAATTTCTTGGCCAGCGAAGGAAAGCCGCCATAGATCAAGCCCTCAAAGACGAGGACCAGGCCCATAGCCGCCAGAAAATCCTGCACCGGCCTTACTGGCCGGTGCTTGGTTGTGCTGCTGCCGGTGCTTTTGGCGCGGCTGCCTTCGACGGAACTTCACTGGCCGAGTCACGGAAATAACGGAAAAACTCCGAGTTTGGCGACAACACCATTGTCGTTCCGCTGGCGCTGTCCAAGGCTTCCTTGTAAGCGCCCATCGACCGGTAAAAATCGAAAAATTCCGGGTCGCGCAGATAGGCATTGGCAAAGGTCGCACTGCGTTCGGCATCGCCTTCACCGCGAAGGATTTCCGATTCCTTTTGCGCCTCGGCAACGATTTCCACCACTTCACGATCCGCACGGGCGCGAATGCGTTGCGCTGCTTCGTTGCCGCGTGCCCGCAGCCGTTCGGCTTCGGCCAAGCGTTCGGCCTTCATGCGCTCAAAAGTCTGTTGCGAAACTTCCTGCGTAAGGTCGGTGCGCCGGATACGCACATCAACGATTTCCAGCCCAAGCGAGGTTGCATCGGGGCGCAACTGGTCGCGCACCTCACGCATCATCACAGCACGCTCTTCGGAAAGTGCCGCTTCAAAATCGCGCAAGCCGTAAACGCGGCGCAATGCAGCGTCGAGACGTGTGCGCAACCGCTGCTCGGCAAGTTCGATGCTGCCCGAAACAGCCGCACGAAACACCCGTGGGTCCGAGATGCGATAGGCGATGAAGGCATCGACCTCGTAGAACTTGCCGCCAGAAACCTGAACGCGAATATTGTCGAGATCGAAGCGCAGCACCCGGTTTTCAACCAGTTGCACGGTATCGGCGTCGAAGAACGGGAACGGTGCCTTGAAATAGACGCCCGGGTCCGACTTCACGTCGACGATCTCGCCAAAGCGCAGGACAATGGCCTGCTGGCGGGCATTGACCACGAATATCGAGGAGTAGATCAGGAACAGGATGACAGCGCCGACAATGGCGACAATGGGAAGACGATTTGCCATGTTACTGGTTCCCTTCCGTTGCTGTCACCGAAGTGCTTGCTGGCGCGGGCGCAGGCGCGGCCTTCTTCTGAAGCTCCGGCAGCGGCAGGTAGGGAACAACCCCCGGCCCAGCACCTTGCTCCACGAGCACCTTGCTTGAATCCTTCAGCACTTTCTCCATCGTTTCCAGATAAAGCCGCTTGCGCGTGACATCGGGCGCCTTGGCATATTCGTCATAGACCGAGATGAAGCGTTGCGCCTCACCTTCGGCTTCCTGCATGACGCGGTTCTTGTAGGCTGCCGCCTCTTCCCGGATCTGCGCGCCCTGTCCGCGGGCCTGACCGAGTTTCTGGTTCGAATAGCGGTTTGCCTGTTCGACAAACCTGTCTTCGTCCTGTTCGGCGCGTTGCACTTCGTCGAAGGCATCGGCCACTTCGCGCGGCGGTGCTGCATCCTCGATCGAAATGGCGTTGACGTTCAAGCCCGCCTGATAGCCGTCCAGCGTGGTCTGGATGATCCCGCGCACGGATTCGGCAATGCCCTGACGGTCATCGCGGAAAATATCCTGCGCCGGACGCCGGCCTACCGCTTCACGCATGGCGCTTTCGGCAACCTGGCGAAGCATGCCATCGGGGTCCGATACATCGAACAGATAGGCGCGCGGATCGGAGACCTGATAGGCCACTGAGAACTGGACATTGACGATGTTCTGATCGCCAGACAGCATCAGACCGGAACTGTTGTCGTTGCGCGTACCGCCGCCGATATCGACGAGTTGCTCGGCGATCTTGGCCGTCTCAACGGTCTCGACCGGCCACCAATGAAAATGCAGGCCCGGTTGCGAGAGTTCCGCCTTCGGCTTACCGAAGCGCAGTTCCACGGCAACTTCATCCGGCTGAACCGTATAGATGGCCTTGAATGCCCATAACCCCAGAAGGACCAGGACTATCAGGCCAATCATTGCCGGGCTGGCGCCGCCGCCATTGGGCAGCGCCCGGCGAAGCTTGTCCTGCCCCAGCCGGATAATGTCTTCCAGATCGGGGGGCGATCCCTGAGGCCCACTTGGCCCCTTTGGCCCCTGCCCCCAGGGCCCGCCTCCATTATTTCCGCCGCTGCCTCCGCCGCCGCCGCCCCAAGGGCCGCCGCCGCCTCCGCTTTTATCGTTCCAGGGCATGAATGTCCTCTCGCTTGCGTTCCCTCATGCGCCAACAAGGCGGCGCAGAATCCTTTGTCCTACACTCTATAGGGACGCCAAGGCGCGCTTTCAACGTAATCGCTCACCTTCTGCGCCTCATATGAGCGAAGAAGACGATCGGTCGCGACCTTTTCGGCCCCTCATTGCACGTTGTTGCGCCGATGGTAAACCGTGTAGCGCGTTGCGTGGCTGTCTTTCTCGCCCGCTGGCACATCCTGTTCGCTGACGATGGCCCACTGCGCCGGGTCGATGGGCGGAAAGCGCGCATCACCTTCAATGTCGGCCAGCACATGGGTTACATGCAGTCGATCCGCCAGCCTAAGCGCCTGCGCATAAATCTGACTGCCGCCAATCACGCAGATTTCATCTACGCCATTTGAACACCGCGCACGCACATTGGCCAGTTTGATGGCATCCTCCAGCGAATGGGCGACCTCGCCGCCTTCCACCTTGTAAGCCGTGTCTCTAGTGACCACGATATTCAAGCGCCCCGGCAAAAGCCGGCCAATCCCTTCAAAGGTTTTGCGGCCCATGATGATCGGCTTGCCCATCGTATCGGCCTTGAACCGCTTCAGGTCGCTGGAAAGCCGCCACGGCAAGCCGCCATCGCGTCCGATCACACCGTTTTCGGCAATGGCGACATAGATCGCGACATTCATCATTCGTCATTCCCGCTTTCGGTGCCATCTTGGCGATGCGTGGTGATCGCATTGCGGCGCGACCCTATCGGTTTCCCGTTTGCCTTCATAGCCTTATCCGGCCTCGGTAGAGGGTCAGTTTGAACTTTTCGCTTAACGAGCAAGAGTGCCGCTCTGTTGATGTCACAATCTGACAAATGCTCCCTATAGCCGCTTGTGCGATATTGAAATTTAGGTATTTACCTAACTATTATTGACATGCGTAACGCGCGGTATATAGTTAGGTTTATGCCTAACAATAATCAACCCATCGACAACGCGTTCAACGCACTCTCCGACCCGACACGGCGAGCGGTGATCCAAGCCCTAAGCAAAGGCTCTGCGACAGTCTCCGAACTGGCCAGTCCCTTTGCTATGGCACTGCCGTCATTCACTCAACATCTTGGCGTTCTGGAAAGTGCTGGCCTTATCATATCGCATCGAGAAGGCAGGACGCGCATTTGCACGCTGAATCCCAACGCCTTGCGAGACGCAGAGGATTGGTTGGCCACTCATCGCCAACAGTGGGAAGAGCGTTTTGACCGATTTGAGGCACATCTGGAAAATGTAAAGAAAGGAGAATCAAATGGATGAACACACTAAAAATAGCGTTTCCAAGTGGGCTTCATGGCCTCTGGATAAAGAAATCGTCATTGCTCGTACAGTCGACGCAGACCGAAACACGGCCTTTCGCGCATGGAGCGACCCAAAGCAGATAGTGCAGTGGTTTGGACCCGATGGGTTCAGTATTGAGACACATGAAATCGACATTCGCGAGGGCGGCTTGTGGCGGTTTGACATGGTTGCGCCAGACGGCACTCGTTTTTCAAATCGCATGGAATTTCTGCGCATTGAGGAACCAAGACTAATCGAGGCCAATCATGGCACAGACACCGATAACGACCCGGCTTGCTTTCAACTGCTGGTTACCTTCGACGAACAGGATAACGGCAAGACGGTCGTGACATTGCGTCAGATGCACCCGACGCCAGAACGGCGCGCTATCGTCATTGGCTTTGGTGCGGTGGAGTTTGGTGCTCAGACGCTAGACAAACTCGCAAATCACGTCACGCGCATCTGACAATGCGTTGCAAGAACCATCGGTTTTGCAACGGTTATACAAATGGCGGCTATGCACTGCGAAACACTAACCGAACGGTAAAAACATGAAAATCTATGTGACCAACATCTTTGTCGATGACCAGGACAAAGCAGAGAAATTCTACACCGATATCCTCGGATTTACGGTGAAAAACAACATTCCACTAGGAGAAAACCGTTGGTTGACGGTCGTGTCCAATGAAGACTCCGAAGGAACAGAGTTGTTGCTTGAGCCAAGCGATCATCCTGCTGTTAAGCCCTACAAGGAAGCACTGGTAGCCGATGGCATTCCCGCGCATTCTTTTCAGGTGGAGAACCTTGATATGGAGCGGAAAAGACTGGGCGAATTGGGCGTAGAGTTTACTGTTGAGCCGATGGATGCAGGACCTGTTCGTATGGCGGTTTTCGATGACACTTGCGGAAATCTCATTCAGCTGATCGAAATGACTGAAGCCGCTGCAACGTAAGGTCATTTCAGAGAAGCTGCCATCCCATCCATTTTGCAACGGCCTTGTTTGGGGCACAAAATTTCAAGCACTTGGCCATCGCAAAATGGGGGCGCAAAACCGACCCACTGCCCCCGCTGCGTTTAGCGCGCCTGTAACGCAATGCACCCTCTGGACACAAGCGGCCCGATCAGGCAGGAGATTTGCCCATGCGCACGCTTCTTGTCATCGGCATCGGAGCCGGAAATCCCGATCATCTGACCGTTCAGGCAATCAGCGGCCTGAACCGCGCCAATGTCCTGTTTATCCCTGACAAAGGAGCCAAAAAGAGCGACTTGTCCGAGCTTCGCCGCGAGATTTGCGACCGCTTCGTCACCAATGTAAATTCGCGACGCGTCGAGTTCGACGTACCAACGCGCACGGAGCCTTCATCTTCTTATCGCGACACCGTGGACGACTGGCATGATGCAATTGCCTCCATCTACGAAGACCTGATCGCGCGCGAACTCGACGACGGCGGATGCGGCGCATTCCTGATCTGGGGCGATCCATCGCTTTATGACAGCGCGCTGCGCATTCTCGAACGCGTCAAACAGCGCGGCAATGTCGAGTTCGCTGTCGAAGTCATCCCCGGCATCACCGCCATACAGGCGCTCGCCGCCAGTCACGAAATCGCGTTGAACCGCATCGGCGATCCGGTTCTGATCACGACCGGGCGACGCCTGACGAAAGAAGGCATGCCTGCCAACGCCGGCAGCGTCGTGGTCATGCTCGACGGCAAATGCGCGTTCCAGACCATCGCAGACAGGAATATTTTCATCCATTGGGGTGCCTATCTCGGCACACCCGACGAGATCATCATTTCCGGCGCCCTTGCCGATATTGGAGACGAGATCGTCCAGACCCGCAGTGATGCGCGAAACCGCAAGGGCTGGATCATGGACACATATCTGTTGCGCAAGCCGGGAGAACCGGACGGGGATTAGAGCAATTCCAGGAAAAGTGTGCAGCGGTTTTCCGCCTAGAATTGCGGAAAAGAACAAGAAGCCATCATCCGGCGTCGATCTCGGCCTGCAATGCTTCCATATGCATCGCCGCCGCCGAATTTGCCGCGCGTTCAATTGCCCGGTAGCGGCTGACAATGGCAAGGCCAACCGTCGTGAGTTGCGCACCGCCACCGCGTTTGCCGCCAGTTTGCGCCGAAACCAGCGGCTTGCCGAAAACGCTATTCATATCCTCGACCAGATCCCAGGCATGTTTATAAGACATTGTCATTGCGCGCGCCGCAGCCGAGATCGAACCGAAGGCGGCAATATGCTCAAGAAGCTCGATCTTGCCCGGACCTACCCGCCCTTCAGGATCAAGATTTATCCGCAAACTTAATGACGGCATGTGTTCATCCCGAAATTATTCCATACCCAAACACGGAATTTCTTCGCAACGCTATTTTCTGTGAATATTACGCATGTCATGGCCGCCAGCATCATGTCGCCACCATATTCACGTGCGGAAAGGCTGATGCATTGGCATTGCCGAAGCTTACAGTCTTGATAATGGCAAACACTGCCAGACCCGGCTGCAGATCCAATATCTGCCGTGATTGCTCGGTAATGCGCGCAAGAATGACCGCGCCATTGCAATCAATACGCACTTCCGAGGTCGCCCCGGAACCGGAATCCAGCGCAACAATGCTGCCAGGTAAAATATTGAGCGCGCTCAACCCCTTCGGTTGTTCGGTCGCGATCATCACATCACGCGCCCGAATGCGCAGGCGAACCGGCGCACCAATCGGTGCATCGACACGCGCCACCCGAATATCTCCTGCCACAGACCCCAGAACTGTCATGCCAAAACCCTCATCGTGGCTGACGATCTTCGTTTCGAGGACTGCGCCGCCCTCATCGCGTTCTTCGGCAGGCAAAAGGTCGAGCCGCTGCATGATGGCGCTGGTCGATCCTGCCGCAGTGACCTTGCCATGCGCCAGCACAACGACATCGCTTGCCAGCCGCCCGACTTCGGCAAGAGAGTGGCTGACATAAACGATCGGGACTTTCGTCTCATCGCGAAGCCGTTCGATATATGGCAAAATCTCGGCCTTGCGCGCCTCGTCCAGCGAAGCCAAGGGCTCATCCATCAACAGCAATTTGGGACTGGCAAGCAGCGCCCTGCCAATTGCAACACGTTGCTTTTCGCCACCCGACAATTTTCCCGGCCTGCGTTCCAGTAGTGGGCCGAGCCCCAAAAGCTCGACCACGGCATCGAACTGCGAATAACGCTCAGACGCAGGCGTAAACCACAGGCCATAGCGCAAATTGCTCTTCACATTCATATGCGGAAAAAGCCGCGCATCCTGAAATACAATGCCGATGCGTCGCCGGTGTTTTGCCACGAACAGGCCAGTTTGCATATCGACAAGCACACGGCCATCCACCTCGACGCGGCCCTCGTCCGGGCGGATCAAGCCTGCGATGATGTTGATCAATGAGGTTTTGCCCGAACCGGACGGGCCAAACAACGCGGTCAGGCGCCCAGCACTTTCAAAGCGGGCCTCAACACCAAACGCACCCAGGCTGTGGTGAATATCGACTGAGATCGTCATTCGATGTCCATCCGCTTGCCGACACGCCGCGCCAGTAATTCCGATGCCACCAGAGCTGCCATCGAAATGACCACACTGATCAATGTCAGCCGAAGTGCGCCGGCATCGCCCCCGGCACCTGAGTGAAGGTGTAGATCGCCGATGGCAATGTCTGCGTTTCACCCGGAATGTTGGAAACGAAGGTGATCGTTGCGCCAAATTCTCCCATCGCCTTGGCAAAGGAAAGGATTGCTCCGGCAATCAGGCCGGGCAAGATAAGCGGCAATGTAACTGTAGCGAACACCCATAACGGCGAAGCTCCAAGCGTACCTGCCGCCGCCTCCAGCCTGCGGTCGACAGCCTCGATTGAAAGCCGGATTGCCCGCACCATTAGCGGAAAGCCCATCACGGCGCAGGCAAGTGCCGCACCCGTCCAGCGGAATGAAAAGACAATCCCGAAATGTTCGGCAAGAAAAGCGCCAACCGGCCCCTTTCGACCAAAACTCAACAGCAGGAGATAGCCCGTAACCACTGGCGGCAGCACCAGCGGCAAATGAACCAGACCGTTGAGAAGCGTCTTGCCCCAAAATTGCTTTCGCGCCAGCAAAAGAGCAATCAGAATACCGGGTGGAAGGCTGGCGAAAATTGCCACGGTTGCCACTTTGATCGACAACTGAACCGCATTCCATTCTTCCGGTGTAAGTTGCACGAACCAGCTCATGAGTGCGTGTGTTCTCTCAATTTTCAGAAGGCACGAGCACGGAAAAGCCCTGCGCTTCGAAAAGCTTGCGCGCCTTGGCGGTTCGCAGGCACGTCATGAAAGCTGGTGCATCCCCCGATTGGGAAGAAGCGATCAGGCCAGCAGGGTAGATGATCGCAGGGTGCGAATTGTCAGGAAACGCGCCGACCACTTTGACGCCCGGTTCTGCAACCGCATCGGTGGCATAGACCACGCCAAGTGGAGCCTCACCCAGGGAAACCAGTTTCAAGGCCGCACGCACATTCTCGGCCTGCGCCAGCTTGTCTTTGACACCATCCCACAATCCGAGCGATTGAAGCGCGGCCTTTCCATATCTCCCCGCCGGAACGGCCTTCACATCGCCTATGGCAAGCCTGCCATTGCCAAGCAACCCGGCAAGGTCGAACCCTGTTTCGATCTTAGCTTCCAGCGTCGACTCCCTTGGTGCAATCAGGACGATCCTGTTGCCAAGCAACCGAACCTCGCTCTCCGTCTTGATCAACCCCTTGTCCGCCAGATATTTCACCCAGTCGAGATCTGCGGAAATGTAGATATCGGCAGGTGCTCCTTGCTCAATCTGGCGCGCAAGCGCCGAACTCGCAGCATAGGAAATCCGGGCCGTTTCACCCGCATCGGGCTTACATGCAATGTTCACCGCATCGAGAGCATTCTTCAGACTGGCCGCGGCAAATACGACAATCGGTTCACCGGCCTGCGCCGCCGGCACCGGCGCAATCAACATTGCCGCCAATCCGCCAAATGCCACCAATAAACTCCGTCCGAAACTGCACTGAACGGGCATCATACTCCTCACCATTTCGCAATCGTTTTAGCGATGATAGCTGATTTCGATATATCTGAATGAATATAACAATGGAAGGCATCAGTGCGCCATCAGTGCCAGGCACGGGCGTCTTCAATTTCCTGCTTGACTGACGGCGTGCAAGCAATAGGCTGAAGAAAATACCGGTTCTGACCGCCGGACGGCAAACATGCCTCGTATGCCACGCCTCCTGCGGCGCTGGCTGCGGGGCATTGTCATTTTTGGGGATGGGGTTGAAGCAACGTATCGAAATCGGCGTTTTATATTCGCGATCCGGCACCTACAGCTTGATCGCGGACGCTTGCCGCCAAGGCGTCATGCGCGCCATCGCCGCTGTTAACGCCGATCCGG
Source organism: Mesorhizobium sp. G2-6-1 (assembly GCF_055809095.1). NCBI lineage: Bacteria > Pseudomonadati > Pseudomonadota > Alphaproteobacteria > Hyphomicrobiales > Phyllobacteriaceae > Mesorhizobium > Mesorhizobium sp. G2-6-1. The sequence goes on along the minus strand of NZ_CM147896.1, from coordinate 2,953,635 downwards.
CAGGCACCATCGAGCTTGTTCCTGTCGAACGCGACGCCGAAGGCAATATCGACCGTTACGCCCCCTTGTGCCAGGACATCTTGCGCACGACCGGAGCACGCCATGTCATCGGCTGCGTAACCTCATGGAGCCGCAAGGAAGTCATTCCTACCCTTGAACGGGTTGGCGGAACGCTTTGGTATGCCTGTCCATATGAAGGCTTCGAAGCAAACGACCATGTCGTTTACATGCACGCCTGCCCCAACCAGCATCTCGTGCCGCTGCTTGCCCATGTCATCCCGCGCTTCGGCACAAACGGCTTCCTGCTTGGCTCCAATTACATATGGGGCTGGGAAACCAATCGCGTCGCCCGTGACCTGATCGCCGACGCAGGCGGAACCGTTCTCGGCGAGCGTTATCTGCCCATTGGCGAACCCGACGTGTCACGGCTGATCGAGGAAATCCGCGCCACCCGCCCGGATTTCATTCTCAACAATCTTATCGGCAATTCATCCTATGCTTTTTTTGCCGCCTATGCAGAACTTGCACGCGAAGACCCGCACTTCGGCGCAGAGCGCTGCCCGATCCTGTCGTGCAATCTCTCCGAATGCGAACTCCCGGCAATCGGCACTGCGGGAAATGGCCACCTTTCGGCAGGCCCTTATTTTCACAATGCGGATGCACCACTTCACACAATATCGGAAGCCCCCGCATCGTCCTTTGAAGCTGCCGCCAGCGCCTCGGTTCAGGTTCTGGCCAATGTGCTGGCTACCAATGCCCAGGCCACTTATGCAGACTTGCCAACCGCCTTCGCCGGCACCGCATACGACACGGCACTTGGCACAATCACTGTCGATCCGCACACCCAGCACGCGACACTTCCGGTCGAAATCGGGCGCATCAACGGCACTGGTTTTGAACGGATAAGCCGCATCGATGCCATCGCCCCGGACCCCTATTTGTCGCACTACAACCGCAGCACGACCTTTGCACGCCCTAATTTGAGGGTCGTGTCATGAGCCGTATATCCCGCATCCCCAATCTGGGTGGCGCAAAAGCATTCGTCCTGCATCGGCCCCATCCCGTCGTTCAGGCCATCACCCGTCAACTGGCAGCAATCGGGCTGGAAACCACCGATTGCTGGCCGCAACTGCCAGCCGAAGCACTCGCAGCGGATTTTGTTTTCTTTGACGCCGATCTTGGCTTTGACGAACAGTTTCCCTGGCAGATCGGCGAAGCGCCGATGCCGCTCATTGCGCTTATCGGTTCTGAAGCGCCCGGACGCATCGAATGGGCTCTGTCCCAAAACGCCAACGCTCAAATTCTGAAGCCCGTCGGCACTGCAGGCGTCTATAGCGCCCTTCTCATTGCCCGCCAGTCCTTTGAGGCGCGCCGTCAACTCGCCACTGAAATCACAGCGCTACGCAACCGCGTGGCCGAGCGGCAAACCATCGTGCGCGCTGTCGCGGCTTTGACGGCACAAGGCGGTATCGACGACGAACAAGCCTATGCGCAGCTCAGATCGCTGGCCATGAGTTGGCAAGTCAATCTTGAAGACGCAGCACGGCGCATCGTGGCAATGACCGGCAAGGAAGCCGATAAGGAAGAGAGTGATGACCAATCCCATCGCGCCTGATCTTCCCGTTGACACAGGCGTCGCGGCCAAACCACGCGCGGGCGTGTTTCAGCAACTTGTCTCCCGGCCGCTGGCCCTGATCGGTCTCGTCATTATCGCCGTCGTCGTCACCGGCGCAATTCTGGCGCCCTGGCTGACCCCATACGATCCCTACGCGCAGATGTTCGATGGCCTCACCCTGCAGGGCTCGCCATTGCCGCCAAGCGCAACATTCCTGCTCGGCACGGACCTGCTTGGCCGCGATCTCCTGACCCGCATTCTCTATGGCGCGCGCACCTCGCTCATCATCGGCATTGTTGCCAACGGCGTAGCACTTGTCATCGGTAGCCTTGTGGGTGTCACCGCCGGTTATTTCCGTGGCTGGATCGGCTCCATTCTCATGCGCTTTACCGATCTCATGATGGCTTTTCCCGCACTTCTGCTGGCCATCTGCCTTGCCGCCATATTCGAACCGAGCCTGTGGATCGTCGCCATGGTCATTGCGCTGGTCAACTGGGTGCAGACAGCGCGCGTCATCTACACCGAAACAAGCTCACTGTCCGAGCGTGAATTCATCGACGCCGAACGAACCTTGGGGGCCAGTAGCGGACGCATTCTGTTCAAGCATATCCTGCCTCATCTGCTGCCAACCATCATCGTATGGGGAACGCTTGGCATTTCCACCACGGTACTGCTTGAGGCAACGCTGTCTTATCTCGGCATTGGCGTACAGCCACCCATTGCCTCATGGGGCAACATCATTTTCGAAAACCAGACCTATTTCCAATCGGCCCCCTGGCTCGTCTTCATCCCCGGAGCCGCGATCCTGATACTGGCGCTTGCCTTCAATCTTGTCGGTGATGCCTTGCGCGACATTCTCGACCCGACGCAAAGGGGCCGCTCATGATCGCCTATCTTGGACGCCGCCTCATACAGTCAGCTATGATCCTGCTTGGTGTCTCGTTCATCACATTTGCCCTGCTCTATTTGTTGCCAGCCGACCCTGTGCGCCAGATCGCCGGGCGCAGCGCCACACCGGCAACGGTTGAAAGCATCCGCCAGCAACTCGGTCTCGATCAACCCTTCATCATCCAGTATTGGCGCTATCTCACCCATCTCGTCAGTGGCGATCTTGGCCGCTCCTACATCCAGCGCTCCGAAGTCACCCAACTCGTCGTCTCACGCCTGCCGGCAACACTACTCCTGATGCTGGGCTCCATCATCTGCGAACTGGTCATCGGCCTCAGCATGGGGCTATGGGCAGCCATCAGGCGCGGCAGCGCCACCGACCAGTCCTTGATGGTCGCCTCCTTCGTCGGTGTATCAGCTCCGCAATTCGTCGTCGGCCTGCTTCTTCTTTACGTCTTTGCGGTGCGGCTTAGCTGGTTTCCCATAGGCGGCTACGGCACGTGGCACCATCTTGTCCTGCCATCGCTGACAATGGGCGTATTGGGGGCCGGTTGGTACGCGCGCATGATGCGCTCTTCCATGATCGACGTGCTGCGCCAGGATTATGTACGCACCGCTCGCGCCAAGGGGCTGGCTCGCGGTGCCGTCATTTTGCGTCACGCCCTGCCCAACGCCATCCTGCCCATCGTCGCCATGATCGGCATCGACATCGGTATCTTCATGGGCGGTATCGTCGTCGTCGAAAGCGTGTTCGGCTGGCCGGGTATCGGCCAGCTTGCCTGGCAGGCCATCCAGCGCGTCGACATTCCCATCATCATGGGCGTCACGCTGGTATCAGCCTTCGCCATCGTGCTCGGCAACCTGCTTGCCGACATTGTCGCACCATTCATCGATCCGCGTATCAAGCTCAGATAACAACCAGAGAAAGGGAACATGAGATGAAAAGATTTCTGACATCAACAGTCGCCGCATCGGCACTTGCGCTGGTGCTTGGCCTGTCTTCTGCCTACGCAGACGATCAGCAGGCGGACCCCAACATCAAGCAGGGCGGCGACATCATCATCACCTACAAGGATGACGTTGCAACGCTCGATCCGGCAATCGGTTACGACTGGCAAAACTGGTCGATGATCAAGAGTCTGTTCGACGGATTGATGGACTATGAGCCGGGCACCACAAACCTTGTCCCCGACCTTGCCGAAAGCTACGAGATTTCTCCCGACGGCAAGACCTTCACCTTCAAGCTGCGCCAGGGCGTGAAATTCCACAATGGGCGCGAAATGACCGCCGAGGATGTCAAATATTCGCTCGACCGCGTCACCAATCCCAAGACACAAAGCCCCGGCTCCGGCTTCTTTGCCTCGATCAAGGGTTATGACGACGCCGCTGCCGGCAAGGCCGAAGGATTGGCCGGCGTTACTGTCGTCGATCCCTACACGGTCAAGATCGAATTGACCCGACCGGACGCCACCTTCCTGCATGTCATGGCGATCAACTTCTCCCATGTCGTGCCCAAGGAAGAAGTCGAGAAATACGGCGCTGATTTCGGCAAGCATCCGGTGGGAACCGGTGCCTACAAACTGGCCGAATGGACCCTTGGCCAGCGCGTCGTCTTCGAGCGCAACCCCGATTATTGGCACAAGGGCCTGCCCCATCTCGACAAGATCACATTCGAAATCGGCCAGGAGCCGATCGTGGCGCTGCTGCGTCTGCAAAAAGGTGAGATCGACGTTCCCGGTGACGGCATCCCGCCCGCCAAATTCCAGGAAGTCATGAACGACCCGGCACAGAAAGCCCTTGTTGTGGAAGGCGGTCAACTGCACACCGGCTACATCACCATGAACACCACAATGGCCCCCTTCGACAATGTGAAGGTGCGCCAGGCCGTCAACATGGCGATCAACAAGGACCGCATCGTCCAGTTGATCAACAACCGCGCCGTTCCCGCCAACCAGCCATTGCCGCCCACAATGCCCGGCTATGACAAGGATTATAAGGGATATGCCTATGACGTCGATAAAGCCAAGGCGCTGCTGGCGGACGCCGGTTTTGCCGACGGCTTCGAGACCGAACTTTACGCCATGAACACCGATCCCAACCCGCGCATTGCTCAGGCGATCCAGCAGGATTTGTCCGCAATCGGCATCAAGGCTGACATTCAGGCCCTTGCTCAGGCCAATGTCATAGCCGCTGGCGGTGAAAAGGACGGCGCGCCGATGATCTGGTCGGGTGGCATGGCATGGATTGCCGACTTCCCCGATCCATCCAATTTCTATGGACCTATCCTCGGCTGTGGCGGTGCGGTTCCCGGTGGCTGGAACTGGTCATGGTATTGCAATGAAGACCTCGACAAGAAAGCCGCCGAAGCCGACTCCATTGTCGATCCGGCCAAGGCCGGCGAGCGGTTCAAGATGTGGAGCGATATCTACAACAAGGTCATGGAAGACGCGCCGTGGGCACCAGTGTTCAATGAACAGCGTTTCACCATGAAATCCGCTCGCATGGGCGGTGCCGACAATCTCTATGTCGACCCCGTCCATATCCCGATCAACTACGACAATGTGTATCTGAACGATGTGCAGTAACTGCGACTACACCATCCACGGACGCCACCACCATTTCGGCTGGGACAATTCGTTTGTCCCGGTCGAGCGGGTGGCTCCCGGTTCGACCATCGAGTTCGAGTGTCTCGACTCGTCCGGCGGCCAGTTGAAACCAGACAGCGGGGTTGGCGACATCGCCAGCCTCGACTTCGGCAAGATCAACCCCGTGACGGGGCCGATCTTTATCGACGGAGCAGAACCTGGCGATGCGCTGAAAGTAACGATCGAAGAGTTCAAACCGTCCGGCTTCGGCTGGACGGCAAACATTCCGGGCTTCGGGCTTCTGGCCGATGACTTCAAGGAACCGGCCCTGAACATCTGGAAATATGATGCGGCTTCCCTCGAACCGGCACTGTTCGGCAAGAATGGCCGGGTGCCGTTAAAGCCGTTCGCTGGCACCATTGGCAATGCTCCGGCTGAAAAGGGGTTGCATTCCGTGGTCCCGCCACGGCGGGTCGGTGGCAATCTCGATATCCGCGATCTGGCAGCTGGAACCACCCTTTATTTACCTGTCGAAGTTGCTGGCGCATTGTTTTCCGTTGGCGACACCCACGCCGCCCAAGGCGACGGTGAGGTTTGCGGAACGGCCATAGAAAGCCCGATGAACGTCGTCTTGACGCTCGATCTGGTGAAGGAAGCGCACTTGAAAATGCCGCGCTTCACCACGCCGGGCCCGGTGACACGCCATCTGGACGCCAAGGGCTACGAAGTGACGACCGGCATCGGAGCCGACCTGATGAGCGGGGCGAAAGAAGCCGTCTCCCAGATGGTCGACCTGCTCGCCGCCCGTTACAACATGGACGCGGTGGATGCCTACATGCTGGTTTCCGTGTGCGGCGATCTCAGAATCAGTGAAATCGTCGACATGCCAAACTGGGTCGTTTCCTTCTACTTCCCGCGCTGCATCTTCGAATGAACGCAAACGCCATGAAAAACAAGCGGTCCGGGGTTCGCGCCCCGACCGCGACTGCACCGGCAGAAACGGCGCTCGAAGTTGACGCTCTCACCATCACGGTGCGCGGCGACGACGGCGAACGCGACGTCGTCTCGGGTCTTTCCTTTGCCCTTGCTCGCGGCGAAACGCTTTGCATCGCCGGCGAATCCGGCTCGGGCAAATCGATGACGTCGCTGGCCATCATGCAGCTTTTGCCCGAACCCGCGGCACGCATCGCTGCTGGTTCGATCCGGCTCGGCGATACCGATCTGTCACAACTGGACGAGCGGCGCATGCAACTCATCCGTGGCAATCGCATCGCCATGATCTTTCAGGAGCCGATGACCTCCCTCAATCCTGTCTTGTCCATCGGCAGGCAGTTGATCGAGGCCATCGAGACACACACGGACCTGTCGCGAGATGGCGCACGCCAGCACGCCATCGACGCTTTGAATGCCGTGCGCATCTCCGAGGCTGAAAACCGCTTGAAGCAATTTCCCCATGAATTGTCCGGTGGCATGCGTCAACGGGTAATGATCGCCATGGCGCTTGCTCTTGAACCCGACATATTGATCGCCGACGAACCAACCACCGCCCTTGATGTCACCGTGCAGGGCGAAGTTCTGGAATTGTTGCGCGACTTACAGCGCCAGCGCGGTACCAGCCTCATTTTGATCACCCACGATATGGGCGTCGTCGCCGAAATGGCGGACCGCGTCATCGTCATGCGCAATGGGCGCATGGTCGAGGAAGGAACCGTAGACGAGATTTTTGCCACCCCCAAAGAGGTCTATACGCGTGAACTGCTTGCCGCCGTCCCGCGCATCGGCACCGGTCAGGGCCGAAATGCCAGCAGGCAAGTGGCCGAGCAGCCGCAACCGCAAGTCGCCGAGGTCAAGGATTTGCATGTGCGCTTTGATGTGCGCGGCGGCTTTTTCGGCCGCGTCACCCGCCGGGTCCATGCAGTCGAGGGCGTCAACTTCTCCATAGCTTCAAACGAAACGCTGGCCCTGGTCGGTGAATCGGGTTGCGGCAAGTCGACAACCGCCAAGGCAATTGCCGGGCTCGTACCCTTCACCGGCGAAATCACGATCAACGGGCGCAATCTTTCCTCACTCGCTGGCGAAGACCGCAAAGCTGTGCGCCGTGACGTGCAGATGATATTCCAGGACCCCTATGCTTCGCTCGACCCGCGCATGCGCGTTGGTGATCTCGTCGCTGAACCGCTACTCATTCACAACATCGGCACGAAAAAAGAGCGGAGCGAACGTGTCGCCGCGCTGTTCGAGCGTGTTGGCCTAGCCGCCTCGCAGATGGAACACTATCCGCATGAATTCTCAGGCGGCCAGCGCCAGCGCGTGTGCATTGCCCGCGCGCTCGCTTTGCGGCCCAAACTCATCATCGCCGATGAGAGCGTCTCGGCGCTCGATGTATCCGTGCAAGCTCGCGTTCTGGAACTGCTGAAGGAACTGCAACAGGAATTTGGCGTCGCTTACCTGTTCATCTCGCACGATATGGCGGTTGTCGAAAACATTTCCGACCGGGTTGCCGTCATGTATCTTGGCCAGATCGTCGAGATGGGCAGCCGCGATCAGGTCTTTGCCAATCCGCGCCACGCTTATACCAAACGGCTGATTGAAGCAGTTCCCGTTCCCGATCCGGCAAAACGCCGCCCTAATTTCGCACGTATGGATCAGGAAATCCGCAGCGCCACCCGCAATATCGGTGATAACCCTGAACGCCTTACCCTTCGTGATGTCGGCAACGGCCATCTCGTAGCGGATCAGGCATTGCCGTAGAGCGCCGTTGCGCCATCATCAAACCGAAATCGGTGCCTTGATCGTTGCATCCGCAATGTAATTTTCCAGCCGGAAATCCTCGAAGCGGAAGGCGAAAAGGTCGTCGATAGCCGGGTTTATCCACATTGTCGGCAATGTCTTGGGCAAGCGTTGCAACTGTTCACGCGCTTGCTCGAAATGATTGGCATAGATATGCGCATCGCCAAGCGTGTGTATGAAATCACCGGGTTTCAACCCGGCCACCTGCGCCACCATCATGGTGAGCAGCGCATAGGACGCGATGTTGAACGGCACGCCAAGAAAGATATCGGCGGAACGCTGATAAAGCTGGCAGGATAGTCGCCCATCGGCAACGTAAAACTGAAACAGGCAATGGCAGGGCGGCAGCGCCATGGCCTCGACTTGCGCCGGGTTCCACGCCGAAACGATCAAACGTCGTGATTGAGGATTTCGGCGTAACTCGATGAGAAGATTCGCAATCTGGTCGATCTCACCTCCATCCCCATCCGGCCATGAGCGCCACTGGCGGCCATAGACGGGGCCGAGATCACCGTTCTCATCAGCCCATTCATCCCAGATGGAAACGCCGTTCTCGTTCAGATATTTTATGTTGGTATCGCCAGCCAGGAACCACAAAAGTTCATGGATGATCGACTTGAGATGCAATTTCTTGGTGGTGGTGACAGGAAACCCCCGCGCCAGATCAAAGCGCATCTGATGGCCGAACACCGAACGCGTGCCGGTGCCTGTGCGATCACCACGGTCAACGCCATTTTCGAGAACGTGTTCCAGAAGATCCAGATACTGTCTCATTGGCTTCGTCTTGATTCCATGTTCAAGGCATCATTGTCTAGGGGCATCATTGTCTAGTGGAACGAATTTGACATTTTAGGGTCAGGACCGTCAGCCTCTCGTTCAAATGTCAAATTCAAAAGTTCCACGAGAGTCAATAAGTTCCTAGTGGTTTCTTTGATTCAGACATTTGCCCGGGCGTGTCCACAAGGCGGATGCAAATGTCGGAATCGAACCACTAGGGGCATCATAGCCCCGACAGCATCTTCACGACACACCAAACCATTGGCAGCAAACCATGTCGCACAACTCTTGGGCCGCAATGCATGCTCAAGCCACGCGACTATCAGTCACGTGACTGCTGGCACCAAACGGCACCGAGGCATAATTCACCGCAGTTCGTCTCAGAGTGAGCCGAGCTTGCCGAGATCCTTGGCCACCAGATAATAGAAGGTCACGCGTCCCTTCGAGCGATCATCTGCCATCGTCTTGGCTACCTTTGCCACCGATGCTTCAGCCGCTGCCGCAGCCACCCCAAGCTTCTTGACGCCCCAGCTATCACGAACCCGGTCGAGTTCCTTCTGGTCGCTTGCCGAAACAAGGGATGAGTCCCGGTTCCTGAGCGCAATGCCCAGATGCTTCACGATCTTGTTCACCACCGCTTCATCAGCACCGGCATCGTATTTCTTCACGTCTGCAAGATAGTCGGCCATACAATCGTCCCCTGTCGGAATTGTAAATCCTCATTGCCAGGGCAAATATCCACGATTGCAACCTGTGCGCCGCACTGGGATTCTTTGCACCTTTGCGAACCATCGGGAAAGTCCGCGGCCAAGTCAAGCCTGTGACGACAGCGCATCAAGGAAGTGTGCTTGCAAGTCTTCCATTTGCCACGAACGCCCCCTATATTCGTCTCGTCGGCTTGACCGACTATGGCGATAAATGGGCGATGAAATAAGCCGTTCGGACCCGGGGGCGGTACCCGGCGCCTCCACCAAAAACCGCTTCTTTTACGTGAAGCGGCTTTTGCTGGGGGCGAAATAGGATCGACGAAGGTGTAAAGATCGTACTTTTGCCCGGCATTGTACCACCGTTATCGGGCTAAACTTGTAGTTGCAAACGACAACTATGCGGAAGCACGTCTCGCAGCGTAAGCTGTGCGATCGCTTCAAATTAAGTCCTAGCGGTTCGCACTTCTAGGCGGGGTTCGGAGGTACCTGGCAACAGAAACCTCCACTTTTCCTTTCCCGATGCCGAAAGTTCACGGAATTCAGTGGCGGGTACGTTGCAGCGGACTCCAGAGTATCGGACCGGAAAGTGATTGCCGGTTTTCGCAATGCCGCGATGCTCTATCAATGTGAAAGAGCGTCCTTTGTGCGTCTAAATGGACGCACGGCGCTCTCAATAGTCACATGAGCGAGCAAATTAGCACCACAACTGACAATCCAGTTGCTACAAGTTCTGATATGCGGTTTACGCCGCGCCCAAGCTTGATTACAGCTATGCCGATGATTCAACGGGATTGAACATGGCCGACGACCACATCCGCTACGACATACTGGCTCAAGAGGCATTGCGCGGCGTCATGCGCAAGGTTCTGGCTGAGGTTGCGCGCGCCGGTCTTCCGGGCAATCACCACTTTTTCATAACATTTCTTACCGGAGCGCCGGGCGTGCGCATTTCAAGCCGCCTGCATGAACGTTACCCGGAGCAGATGACCATCGTTGTCCAGTTCCAGTACTGGGACCTGAAAGTGACCGACACCGGTTTCGAAATTGGCCTGTCCTTTTCCGACATTCCAGAAAAGCTGGAAATTCCGTTCTCGGCCGTACGCGGCTTTTATGATCCGTCGGTAAACTTCGAACTGGAGTTCGATGTGAAGGCCGAAGCCACCGAAACGGACGAAACCGAGGTCACCCCAGAGAGCGAGCTTGTCGCCATCACTGCGCCGGCTAAAACTTCGGAAAAGAAAAACCCACTGAAACCGAAAAGAAAGCCGACAAGGACGAACCCGAAGAGGGCAAGAGCGCCGATGTCGTATCACTCGACGCTTTTCGCAAGAAATAGTTGGTCTGGAGCACTGCGCTGTGGCCGATGTCGTAAACCTTCGCCTGGTACGCAAGCAAAAAGCGCGCACGGACAAGGAACGCATCGCGGAACAAAACCGCGTACTTCATGGCCGCAGCAAGGCTGAAAGTGCGCGCGACAAGCAGATCAGCCAGAAAGCGGATCGTTTCTTTGAGGACCACCGCCGCGCGCGCCTCCCCAATGACGATAGTGATCAATGACGCTGGTCCAAAAGCGATCTGTGACAATCCGCGGCCATCGCACAAGCTACTCGCTTGAAAAGCCGTTCCACGATGAACTGGTCGCCATCGCCGCAATACGCCAGATACCTCTTGCCACGCTTATCGCCGAGATCGACGAAACCCGCCCACGCGAGGCCAATCTTTCATCCGCGCTCAGGCTTTGCGTGCTGGACTGGGTAAAATCGAAACCTTGAAAAAACACCCGCCGCATCCGGTTCGAGGTGGCGCCTGTTCAGCCTCCACCCAGCGATCTCAGCAGATTGTCGATCGTAAATGGCTCCGGCTTCGATACCGGATCAGTTTGTGGGGACGGGTTGACGGTGGGCGCTAAGGGGCTCGCTCAACACCCGGCAATTGCTCGATTGCGTTTTGTTCAGCCGCGCGCCGCGCCTTTTCTTGCTCGGCCTCCTTCACGGCCTGCTCAGCCTTGAGACGCTCCTGTTCCGCCCTCGCCGCTTCTTCTGCCGCAGCTTCAGCGCGCGCCTGGGCCTGGGCTTCTGCCTCAGCTTTGGCCTCAGCTTCAGCCTTGAGACGCTCCTGTTCCAGCCTCGCCGCTTCCTCTGCCGCCGCCTCTGCGCGTGCCTTTGCTTCTGCTTCCACCCTGGCCTTGGCCTCAACTTGCGCCTTGGCCTCGGCTTCCTGAATGGCGCGAGCTTCTGCCGCAGCCTTGGCCTCGGCTTCGGCTCTTAGGCGCGCCTCTTCCTCTTTCTGGCGCTGTTCCTCGGCTGCCCGTTCACGCTCATCTTGTAAAGCAGCGTAATAGCGCGTCTCGCGCCTCAATCGCTGCTTTTCCAGCAACACAGCCTGCATGGCTTCAACTCGCAACTGCTCTTTCTCAAGCGCCCGCTGCGTCAAGAATTGTGCCAGTGGTTCGCTGTCGAATACGCGCCGCGTTTTTCCAGGCGTTCCCTCTACCGTGAAATTCAACGCCGGTTCCGAACCGACAAGTGCCTCATCACCTGCCTGATAGATAATGGTCCCACGCGCGCTAACTGTGCTGGCGGCAAGGTCCGCCCCGAGATCGACAGAAACACGCGCCGCCGCACCCTCCAGCGTAACCGGCGGCGCGCGCAGCGTTCCGTTTGCTATGGCGAATGCCACGTCGGTATCGCGAGCCGCAAAACGACCCGAACCGGCAATGGTTGGCGCGAACGCAGCCGTCTTTGCTCCATTAATGTCGCGGCCAATCGCATCGGCCTTGGCAATCAAGGCTGCGAATGCGTCCGCGTTCAGATTGGCGATGCTCATACCTTTCAGCGATGCGGTTCCCGAGCCTGATAGCGCTGAAATCATCGCATCGACCGATTTGCCACTGGTCGTTACGGTCGTCGAAAAGTCGCTTCTGCCCGAAATTCCCGCGTCAGGTAGTGCAGCGGTCAAATCGGCATTGGCAAGTTCCATTTGACCTGAAAGAAATCCGGTGCCGTCATTGTTCTTCAATTCGAACAATCCGCTGACCTCGCCTCCGAACAGCTTTGCCTTCAACCCCGAAACGCGCATGCCCTCACGATCAAGTTTGAAAGACAGCGTCGCATCATAGGCAGTAGCAAATTGTCCGGCGGCAAGCGTGGCGGTATTAAGATCAACCTGAGCACTGAAGGGCACGCTCGCACTTTTCGCGAAAGGCGAAGTCGGCCACCCCTTCGGCACGGATGCGAATGCGGCATCGCCAAACAGCATCACCGCGACCGGGTCCAGATCAAGCTCATCCAGCACAAGCGCACCTGTCAGATGCGGCTTTCCATCCTTGATATCCGCGTTGATGTCGCCCGATATCGCGGCTTCATTGACGGTGCTGGCAAGGTTGTTCAACACCAGAAGGCCGTTTGCGTAATCTGCATCGGCATCCAGCGTCAGCGCAGTTCCCAGACCCATTCCCGGCAGCCCGACACCGGTCGTCATCATCCACGGCTCTATATCGCTGGCATCCAGCCTGATTTTACCTTTGGCCGCCACACCTTGCCATGTATCAGCAACTGTTCCGTCAAAATGCGCCTTGAAATCTGCACCCGCCAGATCAAATACCGCTGACAGACCGCCACCAAGCGTTCCCTTGGCTGAAACGTCCGCGATCCCCGCACCAACCATGCCCAATGGCAGCGCCGGAAGGCCGGCCAACGCCAACAGAGAGGTCGCGTCGTCGTTCTTCGCGCTGAAAGTCAGGGTCAGCGGCGCATTGGCAATATCATCCCTGGCACCTTGCGCCGAAAGCGAGCCTGAAAAGGCCGACGCGCCCGCATTGCCTTGCGCGCTCAGCGCCACCCCGGTGCTCCCGTCGCTATTTTCAGCCGCACTCGCCACCAGGTCGATACGGGCGTCCTCAAACAGACCGGAATAGCTTTGTGCGCGCGCCGACAATCCACGCAGCAAAGCGGAGCCGGGATAATGCGCGGCCGCCATATCGATCAAAGGTGCGAGGTCGACCGCGACAATCGACGCATCAAGATCGCCGGTGGGGCTATCGGGAAAATCCTTGATGCGGCCCGTCGCGCTGATGGAAGCGCCAGCCAGACCACCAATCGACAATTTGTCGATCTCCAGCAACCCGTCGCGAAGCCTCAGCGCCGTGTCAATCGTGTCGGCGGTGAAACCACCAGCATCGACCGGTCCGGCTTTGATCTTGAAGTCGAGATCCCGGTCCAGAAAGCGATTGGCACCCTTGTCGCTGACAAACAGCGAGGCAAACGCTGCCAACCCGTCAACGTCGAGATTGCCACCTTCAAGTTGCATCTCAACCGATGGCCTGGCGTCCTGCGGCTCGTTGGCCACGATGCGACCGTTGAACTTGGCCTGGCCAAGAATCAGTTCAAGATCGCTGAACGTCTGGCTCTGATCCGTCATCTCCACATTGGCGTTAAATCCAGCCGAAGGCAGACGCCGGATAGCTTCATCGACATCTTTCGACAACCACGCTGCAAAACCGGACGGCTGGCCGACTGCCAAAAGCAGCGAACCGGCAAAGCCGAACTGGTCTTCGACACTGAGTTTCCCCTTGGCTTCAAGCTTCGCGCGACCGGGCAACGTCGCCGCAAGGGATTTGACCGCCCACCCCCATCGACCGGCTCGGCTGAAAGATGAACATCCCGGATCGTCGTATCCCCAGCCACGACGGCGGGCAGCTTGACTTCGACAATTCCGGGGATCGTCGGCTTTGGCATCTGGACCAGCGCCGCCTTTAGCGAATCTATTCGCTGCTCCAGGGTCAGCCCCTTACCGGCTTTTGCCCCCACCGCTTCATCGAACTGCACTTGCGCACCAGTAGCCACGATCGAAAAATGCGGCGATTGGCCAAGATCGACAGATGCCGTACCGTCTGCCGTATAGGGATTATCAACCGGCCCGGTTTCAAAACGAAATGCATCGACATCGAGATTGCGATGGTCGAGCTGGAATGATCCGGTGAGCCTGTAGCCCGGTTCAGCCTTGGCAGCACTGACCTTCACCATCTGGCCATCATTTCCACGCAGCATGCCAGAATTCTTGTCGTCCCCGGCAATCTTGAACTGCCCCGAATAGACAATCGCGCCCTTGTCGATGCGCGTATTTCCGTCAGTCTCGATTGTCAGCGGATAAGCATCCGGGTCGACCTTGAGCCGCAACCGCATCTGGCCATTGTCGCCAACAAGACCGGTCGAGGCAGAAAGCCGGGTTCTTATCCCATCGAACAAAAGCGAACCATCCACCCGCCACGGGCCAAATAGAGATTTGGCCGATATCGTCGAATTAATCTCCGAGATCAGATGATTGCGCCCGCCAGCCTGGTGGCGCAGTTCTATCTGTCCGTCAGTCACCGTCAGTTTTTCAATTGCGATCTGCTTCGCATTGAAGGGTGATGACGGTCGCACCACCCAATCGACAGTGCCGTCATCGCCAATGTCGATTGTCGCCTTGGGGTGCACCAGACGCATATCGAAAATCAGCACCTCGCCACGCAGGAAAGGTGCGAGTTCCGCATCCATCGAAAACGTATCGACAACCATCGCCGGCTGACCGTCCGGCCCGCCCGCAACTGAAACATCAGAAAATGTCACCGATGGGAAAGGCAAAAGGCGGGCGGTTGCCTCGCCTCGCACCGTTACCTTACGCCCCAATATGACGCTTGCCTCACGCTCGAAATCGGCCCGGTAGCTTGTCCAGTTGATAAACGGCGGCACTACCAGTGCCGCACATAGCACCAGTACCAAAAGACCACCAACAATGACAAACAGGCGAGCGAGCATTCCCTCACGGCAAATCAATGACAATTTGCGCGCACTCTACCCGCATTGGCGTGTCGATAAAGAGGCAAATTCCCCGCATCGCCCGCTCACTACAGGTTTTCGGAATTCATTTCCGCAAAGTGGATGACCAGCCAGTGTCCCGAATCTGAAATTCGCATCATTATTCGAGTGGCGCTGTACGAATTACAGATTCGATAAGGACACTAGCAAACTTATAATTCCAGTGCGGTTTCAGGATTTGAAGTTCGTATCGGAGACCTCGAAATCAAATGTGACGAACTTCAAATCCACCACACTGGCATGTTATTATCAAAAGCTGGCAGGTATGATCTTGCCAGGATTGAGAATATCCAGCGGATCGAGCGCCTGTTTGATCGTGCGCATGACATCAACACCGTGGCCGTGTTCATGGCGCAAAAATCCGGCTTTGCCCTGTCCAATTCCATGCTCGCCGGTGCAGGTGCCTTCCATGTCGATGGCCCGCATATTGAGCCGTGCAACGAATTTCTCGACCTTTTCGACTTCTGCCCTGTCGTCAGGGTCCATCAACACCAGCGTATGGAAATTGCCGTCTCCCGCGTGCCCGACAATCGGCGCGATCAACCCCATTTCCGCAATATCGGCCTCAGTCTCACTAACACATTGCGCCAGACGCGAGATCGGCACGCAGACATCGGTGGAAAGCCCTTTTGCCCCGGACCTGAGCGTCAACGATGCCCAATAAGCATCATGCCTGGCCTTCCACAGCTTCGTGCGTTCCTCGGCAACGCTTGTCCATAAGAACGGACCGCCGCCCTGCTCCTCGGCGATCATGCCGAAAACCTCCGCCTGTTCTGCCACGCTCGCATCGCTGCCATGAAATTCGAGAAACAGGCATGGGCTTTCGGGGTAATCCAGCTTCGAGTAATTTTTCATGGCCCGCATCTGCAATGCGTTGACCAGTTCGATACGTGCAACTGGAATGCCCATCTGGATTGTCGCAATGACCGTCTGGCAGGCTGCTTCAAGACTTGGAAACGGGCACACGCCACCCGAAATCGCTTGCGGAATGCCCTGTAGCTTCAATGTCAGCGCGGTGATGATGCCAAGCGTTCCTTCGGACCCCACCAAGAGCCGTGCAAGATCGTACCCGGCTGAACTTTTTCGCGCCCGCTTTCCCGTGGTGATCAATTCACCATCAGCCATCACGGCACTCAGCGACAAGACATTCTCGCGCATCGTGCCATAACGCACGGCATTTGTGCCGGAAGCGCGCGTTGCCGCCATCCCGCCTAGTGACGCGTTCGCACCCGGATCAATCGGGAAAAACAGGCCCGTATCGCGCAAATGATGATTGAGGTCTTCACGCGTCACACCCGGTTCGACCGTGCAGTCGAGATCCTCGGCATTGACGGTCAGAATGCGGTTCATACGCGCCATATCGAGCGAAATACCGCCACCCGGCGCGTTGACATGCCCTTCCAGCGAGCTTCCAACCCCGAATGCAATGACCGGCACGCGATGCCCGGCGCATATGCGCACAATCTCCTGAATCTCCGCGCTCGATTCTGGAAACACCACACCGTCCGGCGCTTGCGTGGGAATATAGGTCGTCGTGTGCGCATGTTGGGCGCGGATCGATTGCCCTGTCTGGAAACGTTCATCGAACCGCTGCTTGAGAATGCCAAGCACCGTGGTGATGCCATCTTCGTTGCGTTCAACCACTCTCAAGTCGCTCAGAGCCATGTTTCCTCCGCGAATGGGTCAAAGCCCACTCTTGTCAGCCTTTGGATTTTGTTGTTTGTCCTCTCATCTGCCTGTTCCTTGCGCAAGAGAAAGAATTCCCATGACCGCTGCCGCTCCTTTCGTCTCCCGCGCAATGGACATCGAAAAAGATTGGATCGACTATAACGGCCATCTCAATATGGCCTATTATAACGTGTTGTTCGACCGCTGCTCGGACGATGCCTACGAAGTCATGGGGCTTGGCCCGGATTACGCAAAAGAGCGGAAACTGACCATCTACACAGCCGAAGTCCACGTTTGCTACGTGCAGGAATTGCATCTCGGCGACAAGGTAACCGTCACTTTCCAACTTCTCGACCATGACGACAAGCGGTTGCGCGCTTATCAGGAAATTCGCCACGTCGATGGCTGGCTCGCCGCCACGTCGGAATCGCTTTCCTTGCATGTCGACATGACCGGCCCCAAGGTCGCGCCCTTCCCAAACGACATCATGCAACGGGTCGAGGCGATGCGCGCGGCCCACACGGCGCTGCCCGCACCCGAACGGGCCGGGCGTTCAATTGGTATCCGTCGCAAGACCGCCTGAACCGTTTCCGCGACCTGTTAACCTTAACAAGTGATAAACGTGCACAGGCAACATCGATGCGTTGATCGAATCAGCCATGCACCGGAAAAATCGCGGCATGACGATGCACGATTTCCGGCAAGCGCCGATCTGGGAGACGACAATGGCCAAGGATATCAAGGTCGAGGTGGACAGATTGACGGTTGACCCGAACCTCACCGATTATGATTTCTGGCGTTCTTTGAAGAATCTCAACGACGAGATATTTCGCATTGCCCGCAACAACAGCCCGATCCCGTTTGCCCTGATACGCTGGCGGTCCATTCTCACACAGGCACGCACCAGACGTGGCTATCTCCAAAACGGCGAATAGCTACTCAACGGGTGCGGATGCGGGCACAGCCTAGAACGCATAGGAAAGCGTCGATGCGACCGCCATCAATGCCGCAATACCCACCAGCGCCGCATAAATGCGCGGCAGGTCGAATAAGATGGCATGTCCTGCAATCCACGCGGCAAACCCCGCGCCAAGCGCAAACAGGAAGCCATTGCGGTCGCCAACGCCAAGATTGGCTGCCATCAGACCGCCAATGATGAGCGCGCCGAATATGATGATGACGGCGATTCCTGCCTTGTCGAAATTGTCGTCCATTTCCAGTCCTCTACTGTCGACCATGATCTCCCTGTCTGAAAAACCATTTCATCGCACGTCGACACAACAGACTTAACCGACCTTGTCCAAGGGGCAAGAACAAACTCGTCACACTTTAGAGAAAAATATTGGTGTGGATTTGCGGCGACACCTCATTGCGATTCGTAGCAACGCACCCGTTTTGAACGAAATTTTACGCGCACAAAGGCTGGCACGCCAGAACAAAAGCCCAACACTGCCAAGGTTATGAGCTAGCCTTTCTGCCCCGAATCACTACATTCGAGCATGATGTCCGACTCTCCAGACGACATGCCATTCTTCGACGAACCGGATGCGCGCCCTGCCGCCCCGTCCGGCATCGCCGCGCGCGCTATGGCGGCCCGCCATGGCACCAACAACGCACCCGACTATCTGAATGGTCTCAACCCCGAGCAGCGCAAGGCGGTCGAGACAACTGAAGGTCCGGTTCTGGTGCTGGCGGGTGCCGGTACCGGTAAGACGCGCGTTCTCACCACCCGCATTGCCCACATTCTTGCGACAGGCCGCGCCTTTCCTTCGCAAATCCTCGCCGTCACCTTCACCAACAAGGCCGCGCGTGAGATGAAACAGCGCATCGGCCTGCTCGTCGGCGAAGCGGTCGAGGGCATGCCGTGGCTCGGCACCTTCCATTCAATCGGGGTCAAACTGCTGCGCCGCCATGCCGAACTTGCCGGCCTGCGCTCCGATTTCACCATTCTCGACACTGACGATGTTATCCGTCTCATCAAGCAACTGATTCAAGCCGAAGGGCTGGACGACAAACGCTGGACACCGCGTATTTTTGCCCAGATGGTCGACGGATGGAAGAACAAGGGCCTCGGCCCCTCTGAAATCGCTGAAGGCGACGCGCGCGCCTTTGCCAACGGCCGGGGCCGCGAGCTTTATCAGGCCTATCAGGATCGCCTGAAAACCCTGAATGCCTGCGATTTCGGTGATCTCTTGTGCCACCCGATTCGCATTTTGCGCGCCCATCACGACGTCCTGGGCGAGTACCATCGCAGGTTCAAATATATTCTGGTCGACGAGTATCAGGACACCAACACCGCTCAATATATGTGGCTGCGCCTGCTCGCCCAGCGACCGAAAAGCACAGCGGCAAGTTCGCTCCAGGCGCCCGCAAGCGACAACAAGATCAATATCTGTTGCGTGGGCGATGATGACCAGTCGATTTATGGCTGGCGCGGAGCCGAGGTCGATAACATCTTGCGTTTCGAGAAGGATTTCCCCGGTGCCACCGTTATCCGGCTGGAGCGCAATTATCGCTCCACCGCCCATATTCTTGGCGCTGCCGCCCACCTCATTTCCCACAATGAGGGACGGCTTGGCAAAACCCTGTTCACCGACAACCCCGATCCCGAAGACCCCAAGGTCAATGTCCACGCTGCATGGGATTCAGACGAGGAAGCCCGTGCTATCGGTGAGACGATCGAGGCCTATCAACGTCGCAAGCATCCCCTCAACGACATGGCGATCCTTGTGCGCGCGTCCTTCCAGATGCGCTCCTTCGAGGACCGTTTCATCGAGATCGGTCTGAATTATCGTGTCATTGGCGGCCCACGTTTTTACGAGCGCCAGGAAATCCGCGACGCGATGGCCTATCTTCGCGTTGTCGCGCAAGGGGCCGATGACCTTGCCTTTGAGCGCATCGTCAATGTGCCCAAGCGCGGTCTTGGCGAAGCGGCCATTCGTCAGGTCCACGACACAGCCCGCGCCTTGCGAGTGCCAATGCTGGAGGCTGCGGGAAAACTCACCGAATCCGACGAAATGAAACCCAAGCCGCGAGCCGCATTGCGCGAGGTTGCAGCCAATTTCGCACGCTGGCAGGCAGCACTTGAAAACACGCCACACACCGAACTGGCCGAAACCATTCTCGAAGAAAGCGGTTACACCGACATGTGGAAGAACGACCGCTCGGCGGATGCGCCGGGGCGGTTGGAAAACCTGAAAGAGCTGATCCGCTCGATGGAGGAGTATGAATCGCTGCGCTCCTTCCTTGAACATGTCGCACTGGTCATGGACGCCGAAAAAGCGAAGGCCTCGATGCCGTTTCCATCATGACGCTGCACTCGGCCAAGGGACTGGAATTCGAAACCGTATTCCTGCCTGGCTGGGAAGAAGGCCTGTTTCCACACCAGCGCGCACTGGATGAAGGGGGCCGTTCCGGCCTGGAGGAAGAACGCCGTCTCGCCTATGTCGGATTGACCCGCGCCAAGGTGAACCTGCATTTGTGGTTTGTGTCCAACCGCCGGATTCATGGCCTGTGGCAGTCCACCATCCCCTCGCGCTTTCTCGAAGAACTGCCCGAGGCACATATCGAGGTTGCCGATGCGGGCGACTCCTATGGTGGCTACGGCAACTCCTATGGCGGTGGTGGCACACGCCAGAACGCATATGGCGCATCGCGTTTCGACAATGTCGGCGCAGGCTCTGGCCGCAGCAATTCAGGCGGTGAAAAGTCCGGTGCCTTCTCCAACACCTATGCCACCCCGGCTGGCAGCGCGCACAGGTCAACCGCACCGAAGCAACCAGCCGCAACTGGGGCACGCGTTCCGGCCACCGGGTCGAGCGCATCGGCTACGGCGAAACTGACAGTGGCTACGGCGCTGGCCGCACATCCGTCAAATCCCACACCATCGATGGCGAACTTGTTGCCAAGTCCGTGGCCGACACCGCATCTGCCTTCAATGTCGGCGACCGCGTTTTCCATCAGAAATTCGGCAATGGTAATATCGCCGCGATCGAAGGCAACAAACTCACCATCAATTTCGACAAGGCCGGCCAGAAGAAGGTGCTGGATGGGTTTGTGAAAAGAATTTGAGGGCGTTTGAACGGCTGCCCGTCTGATGGCCTCGCATTTAAGAGGCCTGTTCACCCATGCGTCATTTGCAAATTTCCTGAAAGCGGGCACGATGAACAAGTTTCGTGTCCCCGCATTCTGGAGCAAAATATGGCGAATGGTCGTGTCGAATTTCCCGGTCACGATGGCGCGATGCTGGCCGCGCGGCTCGACATGCCGCGAGATCGGCCGCGTGCCTGCGCGGTGTTTGCGCATTGCTTTACCTGTTCGAAAGACATCGCCGCCGCGCGTGCCATCGCCCAAACCCTTGCGGATTTGGGAATTGCTGTGCTGCGCTTTGATTTTACCGGCCTTGGCCATTCCGGTGGGGAGTTTGCCAATACAGGCTTTTCGTCCAATGTCGATGATCTCGTTGCCGCAGCCGACTACCTTCGCTCAAAGCTGGAAGCGCCTGCCATTCTGATCGGCCATTCGCTTGGCGGTGCGGCCGTTCTGGCGGCGGCCTCTCGCATCCCCGAATGCAAGGCCGTTGTCACAATCGGCGCTCCGGCCGAACCCGAACATGTCCTGAAAGCGATGGGCGCGTCCTTGCCAGTGATCAAGGAACAAGGCGAAGCCGAAGTCATGCTTGCCGGCAGACCGTTCCTCATCAAGAAAAGTTTCGTCGAAGATGTCGCCGAAGCCAATTTGCAGAAGGCGATCGGTTCGTTGAAACGCGCCCTCCTCGTCCTTCACTCCCCCATCGACCAGAATGTCGGCATTGAAAATGCCGGTGAAATCTTTGATGCAGCAAAACATCCCAAGAGCTTCGTCTCCCTCGACAGGGCCGACCATTTGCTGACACGAAAGGAAGATGCCGAATATGCCGCTTCGGTCATCGGTGCGTGGGTGTCGCGCTATATCGGCACACCGGCCACCGCCGTCAATGCGGACCACCCGGAAGGCGTGGTACGCGTCGTTGAAGCGGAGCCTACCGCCATGTTGCAGCGCATTTCAGTCGACGCGAAATTTCATCTTCTGGCGGACGAGCCAAAATCGGTCGGTGGCACGGATCTTGGCCCCACGCCCTACCAGTTTCTTTCAGCCGCACTCGGTGCGTGTACCTCTATTACCCTTCGCATGTATGCAAAACGCAAGAAGATCCCCCTGATGGGAGTGACTGTTGACGTAACCCATTCCAAATCTCATGCCGCCGACAGCGACAATGCGGATTCGGCTCGCAAGATCGACCGTTTCTCGCGCTCCATCATGATCAGCGGCGACATTGACGATGACCAGCGCGCCGGGCTGCTTAAAATTGCCGACCTGTGTCCCGTCCACAAAACGCTTGAAGGGCAAGCCCAGGTGGAAACATCAATTTCCAAGGCAGATGCATAAAGGCCGGGCACAACAACAAATCCGCACGGACAGCGCAAATGTTTGGCGTGTGGTGGTCAGGCCCGCATTGCCTTCAGTTTTTCCGCAACAGAAGCAGCAAGGTCGCCATAACGTTCCTCAAGCCGTTCAGCCTCCTCGATTACTGGAAAGTCGTGGCCGAACTTCTCCAGCGCCATACGTAATTTCTCGACAAAATCGGCCTGCTTCTCGAGTTCGGAGAAAAGCGCGCGCACCTGCTCTTCATTGATGCCCGCTGTGGTGAGGATTTCAGGCACCTCGCGCGCCATTTGTTCACCATCCGCCGTCTGCTGGCGCAGGATTTCAACCCAATCCGTCAAGAAACCATCTCCGTTGCGCGGGCTACATGCGCAAGCCGAGCATGGAAGGTCAACTGTCGTTTCCACGAATTCACGCCGCGCGCTTTCCGGCGGTTCGCTTATGCGAAGTGGTTTTGCTCGTCTTGGAGCGAACCTTGCCGTCATGACGCCTGGCTGCCTTTTCATAAGTCGTCCAGATTTTTTCGACTTCTGAATCGGTCAGATGCTCAATGCCGATAAACTGAATGTCCGCTTTGCTGGCACGGATTAACGCGTCGAGCTTGGCCTGGATTGCCGCGCCATCGCGGTTTTGCGTGTTCTGGATCAGAACACCATCAGGAATATCACGATCGTCGTGCCGGTTGCATAGTGCTCGATTACAACCGACTACACCATAAAATTGTTTAAAATATAAATAACACTTTATGATTGTCATGCGATTGTCTTCATGCAGGCAAGAACGCCTGTACCTTCCGCTCCAGGGCGGTTACCTCCGACCCCTTCCGCTTCGCCACCCCGCATGGCGGAGGGGGTTTGGCCGCCGGAGAATGCAGACAGTGCTGCCGAAGAAAACGTCGAACCGCACAACCAGATACCAATCGCACTTCTCGGCTGCCAGCAGCGCCATTGTCCTCAGCCTTTGCATGGCAACGCCAGTCCATTGCGAACCAGCCAACGCTCCGAAAAATACGGGAAGTCTCGAACGGCACTGGACCAGTAACGCACTGGATGGCCCCCGCGCCATTGCCGACTGGTATACGTTGCTGCGCGGCTCCCTCCAGCGCCAATGGGGTGACGACGATGCCAACGCCAGCCTCAGGGCCGATGCGCAGGCAACACGCTTCGACCACATCTCGATCGAAAACGACCGGGCATTTGGACTGTCGGCGCAAGCCTTTCGCCGCTTTCGGCCCGGCCTCGAACTGCGAGGATCGCTGAATTACCATATCGCGGACACTGGCGACGACCTGACGATAGGCCAGTTTGTCATCGGAACCCGCGCACGCAAGCAAATATTTGGTGCAAACACGCAACTGGGCCTGGACCTCGGCAACGCCACATCGCTGATCCTCGACGCCAGCGAAAGCTACGAAAAGACCGGTCCGACACATTTCGAGGCCGACCTGATAGCCCCCGTCAGACTGGACCCGGACACCAACCGGTTGCAGTTGGCCGCGAAAATTACGCGCACCGTGGCAAGCTTTGCATTCGGCGTTTCCGCCTCCGCCCTGATCTTGTCTGCCGAACAACTCGGCTTTCCACCGGTGGCGCTATCGCTCACCCAATATGGGCTCCGTGGCGAAATGGAATTCACCGCAGCCGATGGCTCATCGCTTGCGGTGGCACTCGGTGTCGAAGGATTGCGTGGCACAAAGGGCATCTACAGCGATCTCAGACCAGTATGGCGGATAAGCTTCGCCAAACAACTGCCCTATGATTTGAACCTGCGCGGCACATGGTTCGCCCGCCATGAGAGCACCGACAGCGACGACCCTCTCGCCTCATGGCTGCAAAGAGCAGAACTGGAAGCCGGCATGAAGGTTCGCGATAATTTCGCAATCGCATCGGGCATATTCTGGCAAATCAAGCAAAACCTGCTGCTCGACAATGAGGATCGCAGCCAGGGCATCTATGCCGAAGCAACTTTTCAGGCAAGCAAATCGACAGCAATCGTGCTGCGCGTGGATTATTCGAAAACACTTCAAACGATCTATGATGTAAAAAAGCACAGCCTGGATGCTTTTGTTGGTGTGCGCGCAAAAATATAGGCAGGAGGGCGCAACCCCTCCCGCCCAGCAACGAGCAGTCTTTTGCTTTTTTGCAGCCGCTTAGTGGCGGCGGCGGTGTTTGCAGCCGCAGCTATCGCCGCCGCCAAACACGGTCGCACCGATCCCGCTCAACACGCCATTCACACCGGCACCATTGAGCACACCGCCGACATTCGTCCTGTTGCCGTTCAAAATGCCGGACACGACGTTGCCATTGCCGATACCATTCAACGCGGCAACATTGCCGAGCCCGACCGACGGTGAGACATTGATCAGTCCACTTGAAAAGCCCGAATTTCCACCCGAACCCCAACCACCGGCTTGAGCGCCCGCGGCTGAAAAGGAAACCGCTGCAACAGCAAGTATAACAGCAAACTTATTCATGATATTCTCCTTGAGTGTTTACGATTTCCTTCCGCTTCGGGTGGTTATCTCCAAGGACAGAATATGACATGATGTAAATAATGCAATTATAGATTGCATTATTTACATCATACAACCCATTTTCCAAATATTAATATTAAGTGTTTAGGTTAAGATGCCTCATGTTCCCAACGGTCGAGAAATAGCTCGATGGGCATTGTCTGCATGTCGGGTATCGCGCGCGCCAGCTTCTCCACTGGCCACTCCCACCATTGAAGGGCATCTATCCGCGAGGCGATATGCGCTGGAAATCGCGGGCGCAGCACTCGACCCGGAGAACCGGCGACGATGACATAGGGCGCAACATCATGCGTCGCCACCGCATTGGCACCAATGACCGCACCATTGCCAATCGTCACACCCGGCATCACCACGGCACCATGCCCGATCCATACGTCATGGCCGATGGTAACGGGTTTTGAGCGTCGCCTCTCACGAAAGCTCGAATCGACACCCAGATAGCGGAAATATTCGTTGGGACGATAGGAGACCTTGTGCTGTGTCACCCGTTCCATTGGATGTTCAAGCGCATTGATGCGACTGTTGGAAGCAATCGAGCAGAATTTGCCGATGGTCGTGTAAATCGCCTCGCAATGGCGCTCGAAATAAGAAAAGGCACCAATGGTGACGTCGCGCAGGATGACCCGTTCGCCAACCGAAACAAAAGGGGCAAGGCGACACCCCTTCAACTCGGCGGTTGGATGGATACGCGGCTCGGCATTTTTTGGCGTCGGATGTTCGCTATCGTCCATGATCGCCTGTACGACGCCGCTACGCACATCGCAAGCCGCTGCTATTGCGGCTTGCCGTTGCTCCACTCCACGCTCTGTCCATAAAGAGGCACCGTGGTGATCGACATCTTGGCCGATCCGTCCTGCACCTGACGCGAATGCGAAAGATAGATCAACGTGTCATTGGCCTTGTCATAGATGCGATTGACCACCTGCTTCTTCCAGATCAGGCTGATGCCCTGCCTGAAGACCTCCTCACCGTCAGCACTCATGTCGATATCCCCGATCTTGAGCGGTCCCGTCTGGCGGCAGGAAATGGAAGAATCGGAAGGGTCTTCGAACCAGTTGCCTTTCTGCAGGCGGTCGATAACCCCGCGATCAAAATACGAAACATGACAGGTGACACCTTCGATCTTCGGGTCTTTGATCGCCTCGACGACGATGTCATTGCCGAGCCAGTCAACACCAACCTTGCCAACCTCCTTAGCCGAAACTGTACCTGCAATGAATATAAAGGATGCGGCCAAAGCACCGCTGATCAGGTTTCGCAAAGGACACTCCTGCGGTTTGCGACGGTTGAACCCAATTGGGTGTGAGGAAGGCGCTTTTCAAGCAACGTCTACGTAAACGCATGGCGCTTGCGGCATTAGATCATCTTTGCCGAGGGCTCTGGAAAAGCTAACGTCGCGCCCATGATTGGCGTGCGCACCATTTTGTTATTCGTCAATTTCAACATTTTCGGGCATGTCCCCGCCTGAAACTGTTTGCCTGCACTCAAGCCTGGAATTTCTCTCATGATGCGTACAATTTTGGTCGGCATTCTGGTTCTGATGGCAGCCGGCATCGGCTGGCTGACTTTCGACTGGTATCGTGGGCACTATGGTGGCGAACCGTTCGGCGCGTCATTTACCTTGCTTGACCAGAAGGATGAACCAATCACCGAACAGGCGCTGCGCGGTCATCCAAGCCTCGTGTTCTTCGGATTCACCCATTGTCCCGAGGTCTGCCCCACGACACTTTTTGAAATGAACGGCTGGCTGAAGACGATGGGCGACAAAGGCAAGAACATTCATGCTTACTTCGTTTCAATTGATCCCGAGCGCGATACACCCGAAACCATGGACAAATACATCAGCAACATTTCGGACCGCATTACGGGCATCACCGGCGCTCCCGACAAGGTTCATGCCATGGCCAAATCGTTCGGCATCTACTGGAAAAAAGTGCCTCTGGATGACGGTGATTACACAATGGATCACACCGCATCGGTGTTGCTGCTCAATGATGCAGGTGACTTTGCCGGCACCATCGCTTATGGCGAGAGTTCGGACAATGCCATCGCCAAGCTCAAACGGCTTGCCGCGAAAGGTTGACAACATCGGATTGCCGCCGGTCATGACCCAGACGCGCCTCCACCTGAGAACCTTCAAGGCCGAGGCCGAACGGATATTCGCGGCAATGGAACCGGTCTTTGAAGAAGACGGGTGGCCGCTTGCCATACTCGAAATCGACGAGGACCACGCTATTCACGAGGTATCGATTTACGCTGACGGCGACATTGATGCGGTTCAAGTGCGCCTGCGTTCGCTCCTCGCTGACCTTTCGGTGAATTTGGCGATCGAGCGGGAAGTGCTGCCCGATATCGACTGGGTCGCGCTTTCACTTGAAGGCTTGAAACCGGTGCGCGCCGGAAAATTCTTCGTTCATGGCGCACATGACCGCGAGCAACGCCGCGACAATGATATTGCAATTGAAATTGAAGCAGGGCTTGCCTTCGGCACCGGCCATCACGGCACCACAGCCGGATGCCTTGAAATGCTCGAAAGCGTCATCGAGGCGGAGCACCCCGCCAATGCACTCGATCTGGGAACCGGCAGCGCCGTGCTGGCCATAGGCATAGCCAAGCTGGCGCGCATCCCGGTCCTTGCAACCGACATTGATCCTGTCGCCATTGATGTGGCGGCGGCAAATGTCACGCTGAATGAAGTTTCCGAACTGGTGGAAACAGTGACCGCACCGGGATTCGGCCATCCCGTCTTTGCCAAGCGCGGCCCCTTCGATCTCGTTGTTGCAAACATTCTGGCCGGTCCGCTGATGGAAATCGCGCCGCATATGCCCGACCATGTCAAAGCGTCCGGATCGCTGGTCTTGTCCGGCATTCTGGAACGGCAACACGATGCCGTCATTGCAGCCTATATTGACCAGAAATTCCGCCATGTCCGCACATTGCACCTCGACGGATGGGTAACGATCCATCTCAAGCGGTAAAGACGGCTGGACCATATGTCAGGCAATTGTCAGTTAATTGCCATGCGGATAGGCTCGCACGAATTATTTTGAGAAAGCAGATTTCGATGTTTCAGACCTTCGATGCGTCCGGTGATCCATCTGTAGGCAAGCCGCGCGTGAAAGAGTTGCGCGAATGGTTGGCCCAAAACGAACTGGACGGCTTTCTGGTCCCACGCGCCGACCAACATCAGGGCGAATATGTCCCGGCTTGTGCGGCGCGGTTGCGCTGGCTGACCGGCTTTTCCGGGTCGGCAGGTGTCGCCCTGATATTGCGCGACCGGGCCTTCATGTTTGTCGACGGGCGCTACACGTTGCAGGTGCGCAATGAAGTCGATACCGAAATCTTTTCCATTGAAAGCCTGATCGACAATCCGCCCGCCAAATGGATCAAGACAAACCTTGGCAAGGGCGCGCGTCTCGGTTTCGATCCGTGGCTGCATACGCTTGGTGAGGCGAAGGCGCTGCGCGAGGCCGCAGAAAAATCAGGTGCGACGCTGGTGCCGGTGGAAACCAATCCGATTGACACGATCTGGACCGATCAACCCGAACCGCCGCTGGCACCGGTCGAAATCCACCCCAATGCCTTTGCCGGAGAACTGGCCAAAGACAAGCTGGCGCGCCTGGCTGGCGCGATCGAAAAAGATGGCGCGACCCATGCCGTTGTGACCGACCCCTCATCCATCGCCTGGGCATTCAATATTCGCGGCAACGACGTACCGCATACGCCGCTGGCGCTCGGATTTGCCATTCTCGGTTCAAACGGCACCCACCAATTGTTCATGGACAGCCGCAAATTTTCACGCGAGGTTGGCGCCTATCTGACACAGCTTACGCAATTGCACGAACCGCATGAGTTTGAGCCGGCGCTTGCCGCACTGGCCAATGACGATGCAAAAAGGGACGGCGCGAAAGGGGACGGCACGAAAATTGCGCTCGACCCGGCGCTTGCTGCCGAAAAACTGCGGATGCTGGTTGAGGAGAATGGCGGGAGCGTCGTGGAGGCTGCCGATCCGGCACGCATTCCCCGCGCTACCAAGAACCGGGCCGAGATAGCCGGTTCGCGTGCGGCTCATCGCCGGGACGGCGCAGCCATTGCCAATCTGCTGTGCTGGCTGGACAGGCAAAAGCCGAATAGCCTCGACGAAATTGCAGTCGTGAAAAAGCTTGAAGAATGCCGCCGCCAGACTGGTGAAGAAGCGCAAATGCCGCTACGCGACATTTCATTCGACACCATTTCGGGTGCCGGCCCGAATGGCGCCATCATGCATTACCGCGTTTCGCGCGCCACCAGCCGCAAGCTGGGTGAAGGCGAACTGTTCCTGCTGGATTCGGGCGGCCAGTATCAGGACGGGACCACCGACATTACCCGCACCGTACCAATTGGCCAGCCAAGCGAAGAAATGTGCGAGCGCTATACGCTTGTTTTGAAAGGTCTGATCGGCATTTCGACGCTACGCTTTCCCGCAAATACGCGTGGTTCCGAAATCGACGCGATCGCGCGAAGTGCCTTGTGGCAGCATGGGCTCGATTTTGCGCATGGCACCGGCCACGGTGTCGGTTCCTACCTCGCGGTACACGAAGGCCCTCAACGCATAGCCAAATCCGGAACGCAAAAACTGCTGGAAGGCATGATCCTGTCCAACGAACCGGGATATTACAAGAACGGACACTACGGCATCCGGCTGGAAAATCTCATTCTCGTCTCACCAGCGCAAAACCTGCCGGGTGGAGATATTGCAGTCCACGAATTTGAGACGCTGACCCTCGCGCCCTTCGACAAGCGGCTGTTGCGCCCGGATATGCTGACGCGCGATGAACTGCATTGGCTGGATACCTATCACGCGCGGGTGCAGGCCGAGATCGGGCCGCTCGTTGATGGAGAAACGCTGGCCTGGCTTGAGAACGCAACGGCACCCTTGCCGCGCGATGAAAAAGGCTGATGCGAGTTTTTTACGCAATTCTGGGAAAACCGCACCGCACTTTTCCTGGAATTGCTCTAACCGACGAATTGTCGGCCAAGGATCAGCACCACCGCTCCTGCCAGAAACATCGACATCAATCCGCCACGCAACGACACAAGCCCTGCAACGATAAGTGCTGCCCATTCGGCCGGTCCAGCGCCAAGGGCAGCAGGCGCTACCAGTGTTGTCAAAACGGCTGCGGGCACGGCATTCAGCCCAGCTTCGACACGCGGATGAATGCTGTCGAAACGCGACAACACCAGATGACCGCCAATCCGGGTGAGATAAGTGGCAACAGCACCGCCAATGATGATCCAGAACGTGATGCTCATGGTAATTTTCCCGTATCCACGCCAATGCCGCTATGGCGGGATGGAAGAATGACGGCGAGCGCCACGCCCGCCAATGCACCAAGCGAGACATGCCACGGCGATCCCACGGTTTTGTAGGCAACAATAGAAGCGACAGCGCTGACAACAACGATTGGCAACCACAGCGGCCGTTTGCGGAAATCCATGACCAGACCGAGGAAGTAGATTGGCAGCAGGAAATCGATACCGATAGCGCCGGTGTCAGGAATGATCTTGCCGAAATACGCGCCGAGAGCGGTCAGGATAATCCACGAAACATAGACCATGAGTGCTGCGCCCATATACCAGACAAAGCTGACCTTTGCCCCGCTTTTCGCTTTGCTTTCGGTAAAGGCATATTGTGGGTCCGTAAGGAAAAAATAGGCAATGACCTGCTGCGCCCGTGTCCAGTGCGCGAGGTGACGACCAACCGATGCCGAATAAAGAACGTGCCGGAAATTGACCGCGAAGATCGAAAGTACGATCAGCCAAGGTGCAACATGATGGCCAAACAGTTCGATGCCGACCATCTGGCTGGCTCCGCCAAATACGCTGGCAGTCATGAGAACCGCCTCGAAAACGGAAAATCCGTTATCGACCGCGATAGCCCCGAAGAGCATGGCAAACGGCCCCGATGCTACAACAATCGGTATGCCAAGACGCGCACCCTGCCAGAACTCACCCCGCGTTGAATGCGCAGATATAGCGTCCGCCGACATGGATAAACCTTCCTGGAGTGGTGGATTTGAAGTTCGTTTCATTTGATTTCATGGTCTCCGATACGAACTAAAAATCCCAAAACCACACCAAGATCATGAACTTTCCAGTGTTCTTTCCGTAACCGAAATTCGTCCAGATTCCCCCGGACAATGATGAGAATTTCGTGTGCGAGACACCGGGAAGGCCGTATGTAGGCACTACCCGGTGTCGTGTCACACGAATTCGTTTGAGCCAAACGATCAGCAGACTTGATGCGTGCGTTACGTCCTGCCGATACGGGCAAACCACTGGTCTTCGGCGATCACTTCAATGCCCAACTCGCTGGCGAGTTTCAGCTTTGATCCGGCCCCCGGCCCGGCCACGACAAGATCGGTCTTCTTCGATACCGACCCGGAAACCTTGGCACCAAGTTTTTCGGCCATCGCCTTGGCCTCATCGCGCGACATTTTCTCAAGAGAGCCGGTGAATACCACAGTCTTGCCCGCAACGGGTGAATCGACGCCGCCCACTACCTCTTCATCAAGCGGTGTCACCTCAGCCAGCAGGGCATCCAGCACCTGACGATTATGGTCTTCGCCGAAAAAATCGACGACCGCTTCCGCAACGATTGCGCCAATTCCGTTGATGCCATTGAGGTCCTGCCATACGCCATTGCCGGGGTCGCCCTTGCCAACCGGCATGACCGCGTTTTCTCCGGCCTCCCGAAATGCAGCAAAAGACAGGAAATGACGGGCCAGCCGCTTGGCATTGGTTTCGCCAATATGGCGAAGGCCAAGCGCATACAGGAACCGCGAAAACGCCACCTGCCGCCGTTCATCGATTGCTGAATAAAGTTTGCGCACGGACGTTGCGCCAAAGCCTTCTATATTCTCAAGCTTGGTCAGCGATGCGTCCTGGCGGGCCTTCAGCGTGAAAATATCCGCTGGCGAATGGATGCGCAGCGCCGGATCTTGTGCCTGGAAGAAAAACTCGATCTGCTTTTCGCCGAGCCCCTCAATATCGAAAGCGCCGCGCGACACGAAATGGCGCAGCCGTTCAACCGCCTGCGCGGGGCAGATCAAACCGCCAGTGCAACGCCGCACCGCCTCGCCTTCCTCACGCACGGCATGGCTGCCGCAAGCCGGACAGACAGTGGGGAACGCATATGCCGCACTGTTTTCCGGGCGTTCTTCAATGAGAACATCGATGATCTGCGGAATAACGTCCCCTGCCCGCTGCACACGAACGGTGTCGCCAACGCGAATATCGCGCCCATCCCGGATCGGCTGGCCATTATTGCCGATGCCCTTGATGTAGTCCTCATTGTGCAGCGTCGCATTGGTGACGACGACGCCGCCGACTGTTACAGGCTTCAGCCTGGCGACCGGGGTCAAGGCACCGGTGCGCCCAACCTGAATGTCGATCTCCTCAATTTTGGTCGTCGCCTTTTCAGCCGGGAATTTATGCGCAATCGCCCAACGCGGCGAACGTGAGACGAAACCAAGCCGCTCCTGCAAGGCAAGGTTGTTCACCTTGTAGACGACACCGTCAATATCGTAGCCCAGTGCAGCGCGGTCATGTTCAATCAAGCGATATTGTTCAAGCAGACCATCTACACTGTCGAAAAGCTTCATCAATGGATTGACCTTGAACCCGAACCGCCGAAAAGCCTCGACCATGCCCATCTGGGTATCGGCGGGAAGCTCACTCACCTCGCCCCAGGCATAAGCGAAGAACCGCAAAGGGCGACTGGCCGTGATCGCGGTATCGAGTTGGCGCAGAGAACCGGCGGCGGCATTGCGCGGATTGGCGAATGTCTGCTTGCCTGCTTCGCCATTGCGCCGGTTAAGATCGGCAAAATCGGCATGTGCCATGTAAACCTCGCCGCGCACCTCCAGAATGTCGGGAAAGTCGCCTGACAGGACATTTGGAATGTCAGTGACAGTGCGCGCATTGGCGCTAACATTCTCACCAACCTGACCATCGCCACGCGTCGCCGCCGTTACAAGGCGCCCAGCTTCATAGCGCAGCGACAAGGACAAACCGTCGATTTTGGGTTCAGCCGTCAAATCAACGGGCTCATCCGCGCCGAGCCGCAGAAACCGGCGGACGCGCGCAACGAAATCCGCTACGTCTTCATCATGAAAGGCATTGTCCAATGACAACATGGGAACGACATGCGTGACCTTGCCGAACTTCTCCGACACCGCCGCGCCGACAGCCTTTGAAGGCGAGTCTTCGCGAACAAGCTCGGGAAAGCGCTGCTCGATCGCGAGATTTCGCCGACGCAACGCATCATAATCTGCGTCCGAGATCGTCGGTGCATCCTCGCCATGATAGCGCAGATCGTGACCGGCAATCTCCATGGCTAGCCGCTCCAGTTCCAAAGCTGCTTCGGCTTCGGTGAGGTCATCAACCGATTGTTCAGGCATGGCGTGTCTTCCTCACGAATAGCGCATGACCATAAGACAGCTTTCACGATGAGGGAGAAAATTGTGCAAGAAAACCCGCGCAATCAACACCCTACAGCTACATCCTGACTCTCGTCGAGAGGAGGGAAATGGCCTAGGTCGCCGCTTCCGTGTTTTCTCGCAGCAATCGCTGCGCTGCGGCGCGCGCCTCATCCGTGATCGTGGCACCTGCAAGCATCCGCGCGATTTCTTCCTGCCGGGCCGTTAAATCCATTTCCGTCACGCCGGTGGCAACCCGGTCTGCACCGCCCGATTTGGAAATGAGGAAATGTGTCTCGGCGCGCGCCGCCACCTGCGGTGCATGTGTAACCGACAAAACCTGCACCTGCCGCGACAGTCTGGCCAGACGTTGCCCGATGGCATCGGCCACCGCCCCGCCAACACCAGTGTCGATTTCGTCAAAAACCAGCGTTGGGGCTGATCCCCGATCAGCCAGCGCGACTTTGAGGGCCAGAAGAAAACGCGAAAGTTCGCCCCCGATGCAACCTTCATCATCGGGCCGGGGCGCGTTCCGGGGTTGGTGCGCACCCAAAATTCAATCTGGTCGATGCCTTGCTCGGTACGATCTTCCGTCTCGCTCGCCATTTGGACAATGAACTCGGCCCGTTCCAGTTTCAGGGCGGGAAGCTCCGCCATGACGGCCTTGAGCAGCCCGGTTGCCGCAGAGTGACGCAAAATCGAAAGACGCGCAGCCGTTTCATCATAAAGCTGGCGCAAGGCAGCCGCCTGTTTCTCCAGCCCGTGCAGCCGCTCTTCACCCGCATCGAGATCGACAAGATCGGCCGCCATCGTGTCACGCAGTTGCGCCAGATCATCTACCGCGACATTGTGCTTGCGCGAGGCCGCCCGTAACGAAAACAGGCGCTCTTCCGCTTTCTCAAGACGCTGCGGATCAAACTCGATGGCGCGCAGCGCCTCCTCGACACCGGACTGTGCTGCATCAAGTGACAAAAGCGCCTCGTCAAGCGAGGTCACCACCTCATCGAGCAGCCCCGGCGCATCACCAACCTTGCGCTGAAGCCGCCTCAAAAGGCTCGCCAATTGTGGCAGGGAGAAGACGGCCCCGAAAGCACATCTTGCGCGTCATGAATTTCTGAAGCGATCTTTTCCGCGCGCATCATCGACGCACGCAACTCGGCCAGTTCGCTCTCCTCGCCAGGTTGCGGGTCAAGCTGATCAAGCTCGGCATTGCAGGCCCGCAAATAATCGGCTTCACGTGCCGCTGCCTCGGATCTCGAACGATGAAGCGTCAGTTCCCGCTCGCAGCTGCGCCAATTGCGCCAGGCCTCGCCCGTCTCGACGACTGCCCCCATATGCCCGCCAAAGGCGTCGAGCAATTCGCGGTGCGCGCTGGCATCGACAAGCGCGCGTTCATCGTGCTGGCCATGCAGTTCAACCAGACAACGCCCGATTTCACGCATCAGCGAAACGCTGGAGGGTTGGTCGTTGACGAAAACCCGCGTGCGTCCGTCCGCCGTTTGCAGCCGGCGCAAGATGATGTCGCCATCATCCTCAATCGCGTTATCGGAAAGCAGCGCACGCGCCGGATGGTTTCGCGGCACATCGAACACCGCTGTCACTTGGCCCTGCGCCGCGCCGTGACGCACCAGCGACGCATCACCACGCGCCCCAAGCGCCAGAGACAGGGAATCCAGCAAGATCGACTTGCCCGCTCCGGTTTCACCGGTCAGCACGGATAATCCCGCCGAAAAATCGATATCCAGCTTTTCGATCAGAACGATATCGCGGATCGACAGTCTGGCGAGCATCGTCAGCCGGTGATCAGCTTTCCAGCCTTGGAAATCCACGAGCCGGCATTTTCGCGCGGCGCAAGCCCGCCGCTCTGCAGCAGCTTGTAGGAATCCTTGTACCAGGAACTGTTCGGATAATTGTGACCGAGCACGGCAGCAGCCGTCTGCGCTTCCTGCGTCAGACCCATCGCAAAATAGGCTTCGGTTAACCGCGCCAGCGCCTCTTCGACATGGCGTGTATTGGAATAATTTTCCACCACTGCACGGAAACGCTTTACTGCGGCAATATATTCACGCCGCTCAAGATAGTAGCGCCCAACCTGCATCTCCTTGCCAGCTAGCTGATCGGTGGCGAAGCGGATTTTAGCTTTCGCATCCTCCGCATATTCGGAATCGGGCCAGCGGGTGACCAGATCCTGCATCGCCTGGATCGTCTGACGCGCTTCCTTCTGGTCCTGGGTAACATCCTTGATCTGGCGGAAATAGCTCAGGCCGATAATGTACTCGGCATAGTCGGCATCTTCGGTGGACGGATAAAGCGTCAGATAGCGTTTGGCCGAACTGATCGCGTCGTCATAGTTTCCCTGACGGTAGTTCGTGAACGCGCTCATCACCATCGATTTGCGGGCGAACTCGGAATAGGGATGCTGACGGTCGACAGCCGCAAATTTGAGGCCAGCTTCTTTCAGGCGGCCCGAATTCAGATTGGCGAGCCCCTGATTGTAAAGCACATCGGCCGGTTCCGTCTGATCGACATATGTCGAAAGGTCGATGTCCTTTTCCGACGACATGCACGCCGACAAAAGCAGAGGAGCCCCAATTACCGAAAATGCCATGAACAGGGCCTTCATCGGCACCTTGATACGATCAGCCCGTTTGAAAAACATGGTTGGATTTCGCCCTTTCGGCGCCATTTCAGTCATCAGCGAGCAGCCATAGACCATAATTACCTTGCCGGGCAACGCTATCGACTGGCAATCGCACATTTTTGTGGCGCGCCGACAAGTCAGGCCGCAATGAAACAATCGCAATCCGCGTGATGCATTTTTGCAACGACGGTTGAAAGCAGCAATAGCCTGAGGCAGCAGGCTCAGATCACCCAAGGCGCATAGACAGGTGCGCTGACGGCGCTCATCTCGGCAGTGCGGCCACGCGCAACGCGCGTCGTTTCAACAATCTCATACGCTGTGCGGTCCGACAGCAGACGGCGAAGCGTGGCCGCATTCAGCCTGTGACCGCCGCGATAAGAGCGAAAACAGCCGACGAAACGCGCACCCGCCAAGGCAAGATCGCCCATCGCATCGAGCGTCTTGTGGCGCACGAACTCGTTGGGATAACGCAAGCCGCCCATATTGATGACGCGATTGTCGTCGCCGATCACCACCGAATTTTCCAGCGAGGAACCCAGCGCATAGCCAGCGGCCCAAAGCCGTTCAACGTCTTTCATGAAGCCAAACGTGCGCGCCCGCGCAATGTCGCGGCGGAAAATATCGGGATTGAGATCGGAGGCAAATTGCTGGCGGCCGATGGCCGGGCTTTCAAAATCGATTTCGATCTCAAACCGCGTTCCCGCATAAGGACGAAATTCCGCCCACGACGCGCCATTTTCGATCCGAACCGGCTTGACGACACGAATGAAGCGCCGTTTTGCAGAAAGTACCTCGATGCCGACTTCATCGATCGCGTCAACAAAAAGAGTGGCGCTGCCATCGAGGATCGGGACTTCACGACCATCGATTTCGATGATGAGATTGTCGATTCCAAGCCCGAGAAGGGCAGCCATCAAATGCTCGACGGTCGCAACATGTTGGCCTGCCGGATCGCCAAGCATCGTACACAGATCGGTTGAGCCGACTTCCGAGACGAGCGCGCGCATTTCCTTGCCCGGCTCAACTCCATCTGAAAACTGGAAAACGATGCCGGTATCGGCACCGGAAGGCACGAAACTACAGGAAACGGGTTTGCCGCTGTGAACACCGGTTCCAGCAAGCGTAACACGCGACTTGATTGTCGTTTGATAACCGTTCAAATCGATCCCCGTATGCCCAAGCTCATCGTGTCCGCACTATCTATATCGAGTTCGCGGCTCCTGATGGCACAGGCAAAAGGACTATTTCCCCAAGAATCCACATACCATTTTGTGCCACCGCGAAGATAATGGCGCGCTAGGCAGACTCCAAATCACGCTTTTTTACCTCTTGTAACGGCGAGGCAATTGAGATGGATCGTACAACGTATTGATTTTATTGATATATATAGGTTAACAGGCGGGCGATTGCTCGCCCGCCTGTTAACGAGTGTTACATTCCGTTAGGAATCAGTTTGCCTGGCGGCGCAGGAAGGCTGGAATTTCCAGCTGATCTTCGTCCTGATTCTCCCGTACAGGCGCGGCAGCCCGTCCGTGATCGTCCAACTGGCCACGGCGTGGCGCATAGAGCTGCGGATCATGGGTGGCAAGGCGGCGCACTTCTGCGCCGGGCTGACGCAATTTTGCTTCGCGCGGTTGCGCTGGCTGCAACCGGGCAGGTTCTTCTTCCCGGCGGGTGAGCCCATTGGTCAGGCGCTTCAGGAGGCCCATTGGTCCGCGATCCTCGTGATCGGCAGGATGCGTGCCGGCTTCCAGTTCGGCCTTGACCACCGGTGGAAAATCCTCGACCCGAGGCATCCGTTGCTGCGGTGCGCTGGCAATCGGTTGCGGCGTCGGCCGGGGTTGCTGTGGCGCGGCCTGTTGGATGGGCTGAGGCGCGGCTTGCTGGACAGGCTGGGGTGCGGCTGGCTGCGCCTGAACTGGCGCAGGCGGTGCCTGGAACAACTTGCTTTGCGGACGAAACTCGTCGGCCTGTGCTGTTGCCACTGGGCGCGGCGTCATTGCTGCCGCATTTGATTCCGCCATCTGGATTGCTTCCGCAACCGGGTCGGAACGGACGTCCTGAGCCGCGATTGCCGGGCGCGCCTCCGCCGCTGGAGCGGCTGGACGAGCGATTGATTTCGGCTGCGCCTGGCGTATGGCGATCGGAGCAGCAGCGATATCGACGGCTGATTTGTCGATGCCGGTCGCAACAACCGACACGCGAATAACGCCTTCGAGCTCTTCGTCGAACGTCGCGCCCAGAATGATGTTGGCGTCCTGATCCACTTCTTCACGGATTCGCGTCGCGGCCTCATCAACCTCGAACAGCGTCAGGTCACGGCCACCCGTGATCGAGATCAACAGGCCCCTTGCACCCTTCATCGAAGTCTCGTCAAGCAGCGGATTGGCGATTGCGGCCTCGGCAGCAGCCATTGCACGGCCCTCGCCCGAAGCTTCGCCCGTACCCATCATCGCCTTGCCCATTTCGCGCATGACCGAGCGAACATCGGCAAAGTCGAGATTGATCAGGCCTTCCTTGACCATCAGGTCGGTGATGCAGGCGACGCCCGAATAGAGCACCTGATCGGCCATGGCGAAGGCGTCGGCAAAGGTCGTCTTGTCGTTCGCCAGCCTGAACAGGTTCTGATTGGGGATGACGATGAGCGTATCGACGCATTTCTGCAATTCCTCGATACCCTGATTCGCCGTTTTCATGCGGCGTTGCCCCTCGAAATGGAAAGGCTTTGTCACCACACCAACGGTAAGAATGCCTTTTTCACGCGCGGCGCGCGCAACAACGGGAGCAGCACCTGTGCCCGTGCCACCGCCCATGCCGGCGGTAACAAAGCACATATGTGTATTGGACAGATGATCGTTGATCTCGTCGATGCACTCTTCGGCGGCGGCCCGACCGACTTCCGGCTGCGATCCAGCACCCAGCCCTTCAGTCACATGCGCGCCAAGCTGGACCAATCGCTCGGCCTTCGACATTGTCAGCGCCTGTGCGTCAGTGTTGGCCACCACGAACTCGACACCGCGCAAACCCGCGGTGATCATGTTATTGACAGCGTTACCGCCCCCGCCGCCAACACCGAATACGGTGATGCGTGGCTTGAGCTCGGTAATATCCGGCTTCTGCAGATTGATGGTCATTGTCCTCGTCCTTTGCCTTTCCCGCCGCTTCGCCGCCGCGGCCGCCTATGGGGCTGTCCCCGCCAACTCTAGAAACTGTCTCTCAACCACTGACTCATGCGATGCAGTTTTCCGTCCGTTCCGGTCATCTTGAAACCGGAAATGCCTTTTGCAGCGCGGCTCTCAAATTCTGCCACCTGCGGATAAATCATGAGGCCGACCGCCGTCGAAAATGCCGGTCCCTTGGCCGCCTCCGGTAAACCGGCAACTCCGAGCGGACGCCCGGTGCGCACATTGCGACCAAGAATGCGGCGCGCTGCTTCAGGCAGACCCGATAGCTGGCTGGCACCACCGGTCAGAACGACCCGCTTGCCAATCGCAGCGCCATAGCCCGACTTGTTGATACGGTCGCGCAGTATTTCCAGCGTCTCATCGACGCGGGCGCGAATAATACGCGTCATGACGGCGCGCGGCACCTGCTGCACCGTCTCGGTATCGTCACCAATGGGTTGAATGGAGACCAGATCACGATCATCGGCACTTCCCGGCAAGGCCGACCCGTGCATGACCTTCAACCGTTCCGCAGCCTCAAGCGAAGTGGACAGGCCTTTTGCCATATCCAGCGTAACGTGATTGCCACCGACCGGTATGGAGTCGCCAAAAACGAACCGGCCTTCGGAAAATATGGATATCGTCGTCGTGCCACCGCCCATGTCGATGCAGGCAGCACTCATTTCCAATTCATCGTCAACCAGTGCGGCAAGCCCGCTGGCATAAGGCGTCGCCACCATCTTCTCAACGGAGAGATGCGAGCGATTGATACTCAGTTCGAGATTGCGCAAGGGCGCTGCATCACCCGTCAGCACATGCATGTTGACGCCCAGCATATCGCCAACCATGCCGCGCGGGTCACGCACACCGCGTTCAGCGTCGAGCGTATATCCGACCGGCAGCGAATGAATGACTTCACGCTCGGCCTTCAAAGCCTGGCGCGCGCCCGCAGCAAGCACACGCTTGATATCGGACTCATCGACTTCCTGGCCACGCAGATTGATCGTAGCCGAAAACGTTTCGCTTTTCAGTCGTCCCGCAGTCATGTTGACGATCAGCGGATCGACAGTCAGACCGGCCATGCGCTCAGCAGAATCAACGGCAAGACGAATGGCGCGTTCCGCTTGATCGAGATTGACAATCACCCCCGATTTCACGCCATGCGATTTCTGATGGCCTATGCCGATCACCTGAATTCGGTGCGACCTTCCGCGCAACAGCTTGCCATCCTCGCATGGCTTCAGTTTTGCAACGACACAACAGACCTTGCTTGATCCCACGTCGAGGACCGTGAGCGTCCCCGAACGGCGCGAAGCTGCATCGCCATGTCCGCCGAGCCAACTCATATATTCTTCTCCTGACCGCGACCGGCATTCTTCGATTTTTCGGCCAAAGCAACTTTGCGCGCGGACAGCCCTTCGGGCGACAATTCCAATGCCAACCGGTCGGGAAGACGCATATCCACAGCCACGATATCGCGGCTCAACAATCCGTCCTCGCGATCCAGCTTGACAAGACTTGCAAGCGCAGCATTCTCGCCACTCTCGGGCAGCTTTACGGTCACTCCATTATCAAGCTTCAGATCCCATCGCCGATCCCCAACGCGCACATATCCTTTCGCTCGGGCTGCAAGTTGCGGAAATTTGTCAATCATGGCTAGCAAAGCCGGCGCATGCTCAGGCGCACCGGGGCCGACAATCAACGGCAAGGCCGCCAACGCGCCACCGGAAAAAGGTGCAATGACGCGCCCGGAACGTTCAATGACATTGAGTGATGAGCCTTGCTGCCAAAGCGCAAATGCTTTTCGCTCATCGACACGGATTTCAAGCGTATGCGGATAAATCTTGCGCACGGCGGCAAACTCCACCCAGGCAAGAGAGGCAATTCGATCACGCGCGGCCGTCGCGTCAAATCCTACCAGCGAGGTCCAGCCGTTCAGTTCCAGCTTGTCGAGAATATCAATCTCGGAAGTCTCGCGATTTCCAACGACCTTGATCTGATCGACAGCAAAACCGGTTCGAGCCGTGACCCCTTGAACGAAATCATCAAGATGCCCACCAAGATATGCACCATAGGCGACACTGGATGAAAGCAGGGCAGCAGAAACAATGGTTGCCGCAAATCTTGGTGCTTGAAAACTGCCATCGCAAATCCGCGCGAACAGACGCGCAGGACGACGCAACAACCGGGGCAGCACAAAATGGCCGACATTGACGGAAGCACCAAACAGCGTCCAGCCGCTGGCTCCGTCTTGCATTTGCCGTCCCCTTCTCAACGCAGACACGAAGCGTCCTCCACCATCCAACTCAACAATTCGCCGAACGAGTGCCCCGCATGGGCAGCAATTTCAGGCACAAGCGACGTCGGCGTCATGCCCGGCTGGGTATTGACCTCCAGCCAGACAACCTCGCCATTTTCGGAGTAACGGTCGTCGTAACGGAAGTCTGACCGGGACACGCCCCGGCACCCGATCGCTTGGTGAGCCTTAAGCGACAGTGTCAGTATTTTTTGGTAAATATTCGGTGAAATTTTTGCCGGGCATTCGTGTTTTGACCCCCGACAACGTATTTTGAATCATAATCGTAGAATGAATGACCCGTTGGCACGATCTCGCAGACGCCGAGCGCAACATCACCCATGACCGCACAGGTGAACTCGCGTCCATGGATATATCGCTCGACCATCACCGTATCGCCATACTTCCAGCCCGACGAAGCGATGACCTGCGGCGGATGCGACTGCCCTTCCTTGACGATAACGACGCCGAAACTCGACCCCTCATTCACCGGCTTGACCACATATGGCGGCTGCATGGGATGCTTGTCGCCGATCGAAAAGCGATCGACGATCTTCGATTCCGCCACCGGCAGGCCAGCAATCTTGCCAATCTTCTTGGCCTTTTCCTTATCCATCGCCAGTGCGGAAGCAAGAACGCCGGAATGGGTGTAGGCAATGGCGAGATATTCCAGGATGCCCTGAATGGTTCCATCCTCGCCGAAAGGGCCATGCAGCGCATTGAAAGCGACATCGGGCCTGAGACTATCGAGCACACTGCTGACATCGCGGCCGACATCGACCCGCGTAACCTTGTAGCCTTCAGCTTCGAGAGCATCGGCGCAAGCCTTGCCCGAAGACAACGACACCGGCCGCTCAGCCGAAAAACCACCCAAAAGGACAGCTACGTGTTTTTTCTTCATTCGCCGTCTTCCCCTCGCGGCGGGCCACCAACATCGTTCCCCAATGTGAGAGCCAGA
Source organism: Mesorhizobium sp. G2-6-1 (assembly GCF_055809095.1). Taxonomy (NCBI): domain Bacteria; kingdom Pseudomonadati; phylum Pseudomonadota; class Alphaproteobacteria; order Hyphomicrobiales; family Phyllobacteriaceae; genus Mesorhizobium; species Mesorhizobium sp. G2-6-1. The sequence continues at coordinate 2,911,272 of NZ_CM147896.1, read as the reverse complement.
ATCTTCCGACAGGTTGCCCCCCAGACGGAAAATTCGACCTACGCACAAAACGACTCAATTCAGGAAACGCTTTTGCCCAAAGAATCAGAGAGTTGATTCTCTGGCAAGCCTTTAAGATTCCGAGAGATTCACTTTCTGGCAAAACAACGAAGAAAACTGCCGAGGTGAGTCTTCAGAGCAACTGCCCGAGGAATTCCTGGACCGTATGACCGGCACGGAAGTCGCCAATGCGCTTGATTTCCCAATGCAGACGAATCCCGGAATGTTCGAGAACCCGCGCACGCACCGTCTCGCCCAGATGCTCCAGATCGTATCCCGTTGCCGCACCGGTGTTGATCATGAAGTTGCAATGCATCGGTGATATTTGTGCGCCACCAATCATCAGCCCTCTGCAACCGGCATCGTCAATTACCTTCCAGGCGGAACTGCCCTCCGGGTTCTTGAAGGTCGAACCGCCGGTCTTTTCACGTATAGGCTGAACCGTCTCACGATGATGCTGGACACTGTCCATCGCTGCCTTGATCGAGGATTTGTCTTCGGCAGTCCCTTCAAAAACCGCTGAGGTGAAGATGAGGTCGCTCGCCACGGCAGAATGGCGGTAGGCATAACCCATCTCGGCATTGGTAAAGGTGTGTGGCTTGCCCTGGCGATCAAGCGCGCGCACTTCAACGACACGTTCGCACGTCTCCGTGCCATTGGCCCCGGCATTCATGCGCAAGGCTCCGCCAATCGCCCCAGGAATACCATGATAAAAATGAAAGCCGCCGATTTCTGCTTCCAACGCTACTGCCGCAACGCGTTTGTCCGGCGTTGCCGCACCGGCAGCGATCCTCGTGTCACTGATCGCCTTGGCTTCGCCAAATCCTTTTGCCGACAAGCGGATGACAAACCCGCGAATGCCACCATCGCGAACCAGTAGGTTTGAGCCAACACCGACGACCGTGAGCGGGATGTTTTCGGGAACGACTTTCAAGAAAGCCGCGAGGTCAGCCTCATCCGCCGGCTGGAACAAGGCATCGGCAAGCCCGCCTGCTCTGAACCAGGTGATCTTGTCCATTTCTGCGTTTGGAGTGATACGCCCCCGCAGACCGGAAAGCCGGTCACTGAGCGTCTCAAGCAATTCATCGCCACGGCTCAAGCTGCTGCCTCATCAAGTTCCCTGGGCAAGGCATAGGCCCATTGAGTGATATTGCCCGCACCCAGAAATATGATGATATCGCCGGATTTTGCTAGGCTGCGCACCAGTGGCGCAATGGCGGATGGAGCATCGATGTAGCGCGCGTCGCGATGCCCGCCAGCGCGTATGCGCGCGACCAATGCTTCCGAAGTTGCCCCTTCTATCAGGTCCTCACCGGCTGCATAGACAGGAGCGACGAGAACCGTGTCGGCATCATTGAAGCACGCGGAAAAATCGTCGAACAGATCGTGCAAGCGCGTGTAACGATGCGGTTGGGCAATGGCGATAACGCGCCCTGCCGCTGCATCCCGGGCCGCACTCAAGACAGCGCTGATTTCAACCGGGTGATGCCCGTAATCGTCAAAGATTTCGACGCCGTGCCACGAACCGGTATGCGTGAAGCGCCGCTTGACACCGCCAAATGCCGATATGCCCTTGCGGATCGCATCGCCAGACAGGCCAAGTTCATGCGCGACAGCAATGGCAGCAGTCGCATTGGAAACATTGTGATGCCCCGGCATGGGCAGGCGCAAATCCTTGATAACAACGTCATTGTCAGATTTACGGCTGCGGATGACCACATCGAACACCGAAATCGCGCCATCCATGCGACGGTTTGTAAACCGCACATCGGCCTGAGCGTTCTCGCCATAGGTGATGACGCGCCGGTCCTCAATGCGCCCGACCAGCGCCTGAACTTCCGGGTGATCGGTACACATGACACCAAAACCATAGAACGGCACGTTTTCAACAAACTGGCAAAAAGCCTCGCGGACACGCTCGAAACTGCCATAGTGATCGAGATGTTCCGGATCGATATTCGTCACCACGGCAATATCGGCGGGCAGTTTCAAGAATGTGCCATCGCTCTCATCGGCTTCCACCACCATCCACTCACCATCGCCCATGCGCGCATTGGTGCCGTAAGAATTGATGATACCGCCATTGATGACCGTCGGGTCCAAGCCGCCCGATTCCAAGATCGTTGCCACCATCGATGTCGTCGTTGTCTTGCCATGCGTGCCGCCAATCGCGACAGCCTGTCTGAAGCGCATCAACTCGGCAAGCATTTCGGCACGGCGAACCACCGGCAGCAGTCTTTCGCGCGCCGCCATCAGTTCAGGATTCGATTTCCTGATTGCGGTAGAAACGACGATGACTTCGGCATCACCAAGATTTTCGGCACGGTGGCCCACGAAGCACTCAATGCCTTTTTCACGCAAGCGCTGCACATTGGCACCATCGGCCTGATCCGATCCCTGCACCTTGTAGCCAAGATTGTGCAGGACTTCGGCAATACCGCTCATGCCGATACCGCCAATGCCGATAAAATGCACAAGGCCGATCGTCTGCGGCATCTTCATGCGTGCATGTCCTTTCTGAATTCATCCACCGATTCGCCCGAGGCAATAGCCTCTGCCAGATCGGCGAGCAAGCGTGTCGCATTCGGTTTTCCGGCTGACCTTGCAGCTTCGGCCATCGTATAAAGTTCATCTGGGGCATCCATGAGGTCGCCGATGAGTTTTGCGATACGCTCTGCCGACAGGGTTGATTGCGGATGAACCTGCGCGCCACCGGCAGCCGCCAACGCCGCTGCATTTGCCGCCTGATCGTGATCCAGCGCATAGGGATAAGGCACCAGAAGTGCTGGGCGGCCCATCACCGCAATTTCCGATACCGTCGATGCGCCCGAGCGGGAAATCACCAATTGTGCACGCGCCATGCGCTCAGCCATATCCGTGAAGAAAGGCAACACCTGAGCCTCAATGCCAAGCTTGGCATAATCTGCGCGAACCCGTGCCACGTCGTTGGCGCGCGCCTGCTGTGTGATTTCCAACCGCTGGCGTTGCGCGCTCGACAAAAGGGCGATTGCTTCGGGTAGCGCATCGGAAAAGAATTGAGCGCCCTGGCTTCCGCCGAAGACGAGCAAGTGAAACGCCTCTCCATCACGAGAAGGCGCATAAGCCATTTTTGACGCCGCCAGAACCTGTGGCCGCACCGGGTTTCCGGTTGCCACCGTCTTGACACCGGCCGAACTGCTGTCCTGTGGCAGGAAACCGCCTGCAATTGCATCGACGCGCGACGCCAACGCCCGATTGGCACGCCCCATGACGGCATTCTGCTCATGGATCAGCGTCGCCACTTTGCGTCTGGTTGCGGCATACAGAGGCGGCAACGTCGGATAACCACCAAAGCCGATCACCACGTCCGGCTTGATACGCCTGAGAATGACCGAAGCCTGACGAACACCACGCCAGAGTTTCCAGAATGTCGCAACCAGCGCCACCGGGTTTTTCGAACCGATCGTCGCCGATTTGATCTGATGCACTTCTTTCGCCGGAAAATGGCTGGCAAAACGTTCGGCCCGATCATCGGTGGCTAGATGGACAATCCATCCACGCTCGCCAAGTTCGTGCGCCAAAGCCTCGGCTGGAAAGAGATGGCCGCCGGTTCCTCCCGCCGCGAGCAATATGACCCCTTTCGCCATTTATTGCGCCGGCATGACACGCTGCGCGTGACCGAGAAAGCCTGATTGCTTGCGTTTTTCCGGTTTCTTGCGCGTCAGCGCCAACACCATGCCCATCGAGATGGCAATCGCGATTTGCGACGAACCACCGTAGGAAATGAAGGGTAACGTCATGCCCTTGGCTGGCATCAATTGCAGGTTCACGGCCATGTTGATGACCGACTGAAGGCCAAACACCGTGACGAGACCGCCAATCGCATAGCGCGAAAAATCATCATGTTCCTTGAACGCAGAACTCAAGCCTCGCAGCACGATGAAAGCAAAGATCAGCATGATGGCAAAACACATGATCAGGCCGAACTCCTCGCCGGCAACAGCGAAAACGAAATCCGCATGACTATCTGGAATAACGCGCTTTATGGTGCCCTCGCCCGGACCAACACCAAACCAGCCTCCATTCACCAACGCCTCATGTCCCATATCGACCTGAAACGTATCGCCCTCACCGGTCATGAACCGGTCGATGCGCCCGGCAACATGGGGAAACACCTCATAGGCGGCATAAACCCCTCCAAGGCCGAGAATGCCCAAGGCGAAAATCCATACCCAAGAAAGGCCAGCCATGAAAAACATCACGCCCCAGGTTCCGGCAACCAGCATGGTCTGCCCAAGGTCCGGTTGGGCCACGAGGAGCGAAATCACCAGGACCAGAAGGATCATCGCAAACAGGTTGCCGGGAATTTCAGGTTGGCGCTTGTGTTCAGCAAACAACCACGCGCACATGACAACGAAAGCAGGTTTCAAAAACTCCGAGGGCTGTATGGATAGGCCCATCAGGGAAACCCAGCGTCGCGCACCTTTCACTTCGACGCCGATATACAAAACGACCACCATCAGCACCAGCATCGTGCACAGCATGGCCAGAGCCAGACGCCGGATTTGCCGGGCATTCAGAAACGATACCGCCAACATGACGCCAAGTGCCGCGATCGTGAAAATGATCTGGCGCGTAGCAAAGTGAAAAGGATCAAGACCGATACGTTCGGCGACCGCAGGGCTTGCGGCAAAAGACAGCACAATGCCGAGTCCCATCAGCGACAGGAATGCGGCAAGAAACCAGCGGTCAATCGTCCACCACCAGTTGGCAACCGGGCTTGTGTCGAGACGGCTTTGCATTATCGTGTCCCTCCAATGGGCTTCACGCCTTCAATAGCAGCCGCAACTTGCCTGAAGGCTTCGCCGCGAACTTCAAAATTCCTGAACTGGTCGAAACTGGAGCAAGCCGGCGACAACAGCACCACGGCCTCGCCGCTGGGATCGTCTTGCGCGTCACGCGCCGCATGTTCAACAGCCGACGCCAGCGTACCTGAAATCTCGTAAGGCACGTTCTCACCCAGCGTTGCCGAAAACGCCGGTGCTGCCTCCCCGATCAGGTAAGCCTTGGCGATACGCGGGAACAGGGGACGCAGCGGCTCTATACCGCCTTCTTTCGCCAAGCCACCGGCAATCCAGTAAATGCGACGAAAACTCGACAGTGCAGGTGCCGCCGCATCCGCATTGGTAGCCTTTGAATCGTTGACGAACAAAACATGGCCCTTGCGGCCAACCTGTTCCATACGGTGTTCAAGACCGGGGAAACTCTCAAGACCCGCCTGGATTTCGCCAAGCTCAAGCCCCACGCGCAGGCCGGCGGCAACAGCCGCGAGCGCATTTTGCGCGTTGTGTTGACCGCGCAGCGAACCGATACCTTCCAGAAAACCGATCCGGCTGTAACGGCCGCCAACGGCTTCCATCAAATTCTCGCCATCAGCGAAATAACCATCAGTCAATGGCAGGCGTTTGGAGATACGCACCACATCCTTGCCTGCCCACTCCAGCCGATCGGCAATTTGTGCGCCATAGGAATCATCAACCCCGATGATCGCCGTTTCGCTGCCCGCAACCAACCGCTCCTTCACCGCCACATAGTGCTGCATGGTGCCGTGCCGGTCGAGATGATCGGGCGTGAGATTGAGAAGGACACCGGCAGTTGGATTGATCGAGGGAGCCAGTTCAATCTGATACGAGGAGCACTCGACCACATAGTGACGCTCTGCCGCCAGTGGATCGAGCGTCATCACCGCGCGCCCGATATTGCCTCCCATCTGCGAATCGCGACCGGCAGACTTCAGGATATGCGAAAGCAGCGCCGTGGTCGTTGATTTGCCATTGGTTCCAGTGATGGCAATGAAGGCGGGGGTGGACCCGCTGGCGATCCGCTCGCGCGTAAACAGTTCGATATCGCCAATCACCTCCACCCCCGCGCCGCGCGCCATTTCAACCGTCCAGTGCGGTTTGGGATGGGTCAGCGGCACGCCGGGCGACAGGACACACGAGGAAAACGAACTCCAGTCGCAACCGCGCAGATCTTCTGTCACAATACCCTGCGCAGCGGCATTGGCGACACTTTGAGGATTGTCATCCCATGCCAGCACGTCAGCCCCGCCCGCCACAAGCGCACGCCCTGTCGCGATCCCCGATCCGCCAAGACCGAAGATCGCTACGCGTTTGCCTGCAAAGGTTGTTGCTGGGATCACGGACATTGCTACCGCAGTTTGAGGGTCGAAAGGCCAATCAGGGCCAGGATCACGGCGATAATCCAGAAGCGTATGACGACCTGGCTTTCAGTCCATCCAAGCTTCTCGAAATGATGATGAATCGGTGCCATCAGGAAGACGCGCTTTCCGGTCATCTTGAAATAACCGACCTGAATGATCACCGACAGGATTTCGACTACGAACAGACCGCCAACGATGGCAAGCACGATCTCGTGCTTCGTGGAAACAGCCACGGTGCCGATAAGTCCCCCCAAAGCCAGCGATCCGGTATCGCCCATGAAAATGGCCGCAGGTGGTGCATTGAACCATAGAAAACCAAGTCCCGCGCCGATCACCGAGCCAAGGATGACCGCCAGTTCACCAGTGCCGGGTACAAAATGAATTTGCAGATATTCGGCGAACACCGCATTACCCGACAGATAGGCGATAACCCCGAATGAAGCCGCGGCAATCATGATCGGAACGATAGCCAGCCCATCCAGACCATCGGTCAGATTGACCGCATTGCCCGCGCCCACGACGACAAAAGCTGCGAACGGGATAAAAAACCAACCCAGATTGATGATCCATTGCTTCGCAAACGGAAACGTCAGCGACGATGAGAATGGCTCCTGACCCGCATGCATGATGACCCATGCCGCCACCCCTGCGACCAGAAACTCGAGCGTAAGGCGTGCCCGACCGGAAAAGCCGAGATGCGACTGTTTCGTCACCTTCAGATAATCGTCGTAAAAGCCGATCGCGCCGAACCCGAGTGTCACAAGCAGGACAACCCAGACATAAACACTGGTGAGGTTTGCCCATAACAATGAAGAGCCGATGATACCCGTCAGGATCATCAGCCCACCCATTGTCGGCGTTCCAGCCTTCTTGAAATGTGTTTGCGGTCCATCCGCCCGGATAGGTTGCCCTCTGCCTTGCCTGATGCGCAGCGAATTGATGATCGCCGGTCCGCAGATGAAAACGATCAGCACAGCGGTTATCAAAGCGCCGCCGGTGCGAAACGTAATGTATCTAAAGACATTGAAAACCGTGATCCGGTCAGCAAATTCGACAAGTAGCGTTAGCATGCGGTCTTCGTCCCCCGGACCCGCTAGATCCGTTTTGAATTGTCAGCTTCTATTGGAAATTTCTTGAGCAATGCATTGACGAGCCTGGCAAAGCCGATCCCCTTCGACGACTTCACCATGACCACATCGCCGGGCTGCACGACATCGAGCAGAACGAGTTCTAGCTCCGCCGCCCCGTCACGGTATTCGGTTTTGATATCGCCCGGCAACACGTCGGCCAGCGCCTTCATCTGTGGCCCGCCGAGATACACTGTCGATGTGTTGGTTCCAACGATGATTTCAGCCAGCGCCGCGTGCAGTTTGGCGGAATGATCACCAAGCTCCAGCATATCGCCAAGCACTGCGATGCGCCTTCCCCCGGTTGGAATTGACGTGGTATTCAGTAAATCCATCGCTGCCTTCATCGAGGCAGGATTGGCGTTGTAGCTTTCGTCGATAAGCGTGAATGAGCCTCGCGGGTGGGCCAGCAGGTAGCGTTTGCCCCGTCCTGCTTCAGCCGCAAGATCGGCAAGCGCCAGTGACGCTTTGGCAACATCTGCACCTGCAAGATGCGCTGCTCCCAGAACGGCCAGCGTATTTTGCACCATGTGGCGGCCGGGAACGCCAATGCGCGCGGCAATCTTTTGCCCACCAATCTTTGCGGTGATGATCGAGTGATCGCCATACAACACACAATCAATCAGCCTGTAGGTCGAACGCGCGTTTTCCCCGAACCCGAGTACATGTGCAGCACCCGCCGCACGCGCCATCTTGCTGAGCGCTGCCGCACGCGGATCGTCACGATTGAGAAGTGCTGCCCCATCCGGTTCCAGACCTTCGAATATCTCGGCCTTTGCCCTGGCGATCTCGTCAAGATTGCGGAAATGGCCGAGATGAGCCGCTGCAATCAGTGTGACGATTGCAATATGCGGCCTCACCATTTTCGCCAAAGGGCGGATTTCGTCCGCATGGTTCATGCCGATTTCGAATACGCCATAGTCACAATCAACCGGCATACGCGCCAGAGTGAGCGGCACGCCCCAATGGTTGTTGAACGACTTGTTTGACGCATGCACCTTGCCAATTGAACCCAGGACATGGCGCAACGCCTCTTTGGTCGTGGTTTTACCAGCCGAGCCCGTTACCGCGATGATTTTCGCGTTTGAACGCTCCCGCGCAGCCTGCCCCAGTTGCTCTAGCGCCACCAGCACATCAGGCACGACGATCATTGGCGCGGTCAAACGACCCAGCGCAGGCAGGCGACCTTGCGCGACGACAAGCACCGCTGCCCCGGCCTTGGTCGCTGCCGTCGCGAAATCGTGGCCGTCCATTGCATCGCCCTTGATGGCGAAAAATGCGTCGCCAGGGACGAGGCTTCGGCTATCGATGGAAATGCCGGATACACCCGCAGGCATCTCACCCAACGGGCGTCCGTTCATCGCCGCAACCAGCGCATCACAGGTCCACAAAAGGCTCATGCGACACGCTCCTTGAGTGCGGCGCGAACTTCCCCATGATCGGAAAATGGAAATGTGTCCGTGCCGATCGTCTGGCCTTCTTCATGCCCTTTGCCTGCAACGATCAGCGTGTCGCCGGGATGCAGCATGGCAACAGCCTCGCGAATTGCCTGTCGCCTGTCGCCGATCTCGATGGCACCGGGAGAAGCCGCCAGAATGGCAGCGCGAATTGTCTGTGCAATTTCCGTGCGCGGATTGTCGTCGGTCACGATAGTGACATCGGCCAACCGTGCCGCAATCTCACCCATGATCGCACGCTTGCCCCGGTCACGATCGCCGCCGCAGCCAAACACGACGACAATCCGACCGGTCGTGAACGGACGAACCGAGGTCAGCACATTTTCCAATGCATCCGGTTTGTGAGCATAATCGACATAAACCGGCGCACCCTTATCCGTCGTGCCGACAAGTTCGAGTCGCCCCGGCGCACCTTTGAGTTTTTCCAGCGCATTCAATGCCTTGGCGACAGGCGTCCCCGTGGCGATGGCAAGGCCGGCCGCCACCAGCGCGTTGTAAATCTGGAAATCGCCAGCCAATGGCAAATCGATCTCGTAAAGCGCGCCATCAGCCTCGATCTCGGCGCGTTGACGGTGCCGTTCATGCTCGACGCGTTTCATTTTCAGGAAAGTACCATTGCGGCCAACCGTTAGAACATCAAGACCCGACGCCCGCGCTGCCTCAATGGTCGGTTGCGACCACGCATCATCTGCAAAGATAACAGCCGGCGCCCCTTTTGGAAGCAGCCCATCGAACAGGCGAAGCTTGGCGCGATGATAGTCCTCGACTGTCGGGTGATAATCCATGTGGTCGCGGCCCAGATTGGTAAATCCACCCGCCGCCAATTTCACGCCGTCAAGGCGGCGCTGGTCAAGTCCATGACTGGATGCTTCCATCGCAGCATGGGTAACGCCTGCATCGGCAAGCTCGCGAAGCAATTTATGCAACGCAACCGGGTCAGGTGTTGTAAGCGAGCCATAGTCGTTGCGCCCCGGAGCCACGACACCGGTGGTGCCGATTGAAGCAGCGCCTAATCCTGTCTGCTCCCAAATCTGACGCGTAAATGCTGCAACCGAGGTCTTGCCACTGGTTCCGGTGACCGCAACCATGGTCTGAGGTTGCCCGTCGAAGAAGCGCGCGGCGCTCAGCGCCAGCGCCTGTCGCGCATCATCGACTGCAATTGCGGGAACGGATAGATCGGGCGCGCTATCACCTTTTGAGACAACCACGGCCACGGCACCACGCATTGCCGCTTCGGCAGCATAGGAAACGCCGTTTGCCTTCGACCCCGCGAGTGCGAAAAACAGCATTCCCGATTTGACGTGACGGGAATCTGACGAAATTCCGGAAACCTCTGTGCTGGCCAGAGGCACATCTTCAACAGGCAAGATTCCGGCTAATTCTCTCAGCTTCATAAAAACCCAGTCATCGCGAAAATGCGGCGCACCAACTTCAGCACGCCCGAAGAATCACTCAAAGGATACCAGCTTTGGCGTATTTTCATGGCTGAAATCTGGCTTCACGCCAAGCATCGAAGCGGAACGGCGGATGATATTCGCGACAATCGGAGCGGCATTCATACCAGCAGTCGCGCCCTTGCCCGGCTTTTCCGGCTTCGGTTCATCTATGATCGACAAGACAATGTATTGTGGATCATCCATCGGAAACGAGGCAACGAACGCATTGAACCGCTTGTCATGGGAATAGCGGCCATTGACGACCTTTTCTGCCGTACCTGTTTTGCCCCCGACACGATAGCCGAGAACCCGCGCATTGCGCCCGGACCCTTTTGCCGCGTTCAGGCTGTAAAGATAGCGCATGTCATTACTTGTCTTTTCGCTGATAACCTTCTTGGCCTCAGCCATTGCCTGTTCTTGCGTGCGAGGCAGAAAGGTCGGGTTCATCAGATAGCCGCCATTCATCAACGCCGCGCAACCAACAGCCGTTTGCAAGGGTGTGGTCGATACGCCGTGGCCGAACGCAATCGTGATGGAGTTGATCTTCTTCCACACTTTGGGTTCGACCGGGCGCGCGACTTCAGGCAATTCGGTTTGCATCCGCTCAAGGATGCCCAATCGATGCAAGAACTCACGATGCCCTTCGATCCCCACCACATCCGCCTCCTTGGCCGATCCGATGTTGGAAGAATAGATGAACACTTCCGGCACCGTCAGTACGCGGTGTTTGCCGTGAAAATCGTGAATGGTCTGGCTCCCGATCCTGATCGGGCGCGTCGCGTCGAATGTGCTGTCGAGCGTCACCTTGCCGGAATCCAGCGCCATCGCCGTCGTAAAGCTCTTGAAGGTGGAGCCCATCTCGTAAAGACCCGCTGACATGCGGTTCAAACGGTCCTTGTCTTGTGCATTGTAGGGATTGTTGGGATCAAAGTCGGGGACCGATGACATCGCCACGACCTCACCCGTCTTTATATTGAGAACGACCGCGCCAGCCGCGATCGCATGGAATTTTTCCATCGCGTTCGCAATCTCGTCACGCACGATGTGCTGAACGCGCAGGTCCATCGAAAGCTTCACCGGAGCCAAATCATCGGCCACAGCAAGACCCGTTTGTTGCAAATCGGTCAGACCTTGACTGTCGATATATTTTTCAAGCCCTGAAATGCCCTTGTTGTCGATATTGGTCATGCCGACAATGTAGGCCGCCGTTTCGCCAGCCGGATAAAACCGGCGTTTCTCGGTGCGAAAGCCGATGCCGGGAATGCCAAGTTGCAATATCTCGGCCTGTTGCTTGGGCGTAAGCTGGCGCTGTAGCCACACAAACCCTGCGCCGCTTTTCAGCTTGCGATATGTCTGCTCGTAATCGATTTCCTTGAGCACCGTTGAAAGCTTCTCGATGGCCTCGTCAGCATCAACGATATGGCGCGGTTCGGCATATAGGGAGGCCGTCTTGATGTCGGTCGCAAGGATCTCACCATTGCGATCCACAATATCCGGCCTTGATGCAGTTACGCGGCTGGCCGGTGCGCCAGATCCATCAGGGCTCTGGAAGCCGAGATAGATCAAGCGCCCGCCAATCGTGGCATAGACGCCCAGGAACACAGCCATCGTCATGACAACGCGGGTCTTCGTCTTGCCGCCGGTTGCCTTGCGCGCGGCATCGACGACAATCGACCCATCATCACCAATTGTGCGACGGCGCTTCAGGAAACCGAACCTGCCAATCACTGGATAGCTCCTGTCGTGGTTTGATCTTTGCCATCATTCGCCGTTTGCGCACTATCGGCCGAGGTAATGTCTTCAATCGTCAAGGGGCGCTGCGGCAAGTCTTCGATTGTCGCGAATTGATGCGGACTGACGACATCCAGATTGAGTTGTTCCTGATAGAGACTGGTCAGTTTTTGAAGTCTCGCCGGTTGCGTGAGAAGGCTCCAGTCCGCCTTGAGCAGGTCGATCGTATCTTCTTCAGTACGGATCTTCGCTTGCAGGCTGTGAACCTTGTCGAGTTGAATCTCGGCGTCGCGCTTGATCGTGTAGGTCATGGCGGCAGCCGAGACCATGACCGCGATCAGAACTATATCACTGGTACGAAACACGTGTTTATACCCCGCCTGTCTGACGAATGCCCGGAAGCTTTGGAAGACCGAAAATGGAAAAATCTGCGTCGCGCGCTGGCGCATCGGTGCGCACAGCCACACGTAGACGTGCCGAACGGGCGCGAGGGTTACGTGCCAGTTCAGCCTCTCCTGCCGTAACCCCGGAACCTTTCTTGCGAAACGTCGCCGCGCGCACATGCGCTTCCGGCATATGACGCGAGCCAGCGGCCGCATCGGCACGGTCGGCAATGAAGCGTTTGACGATACGATCTTCCAGCGAATGAAATGTCACGACAGCCAGCCGCCCGCCGGGCTTCAGGATTTGCTCGGCACCGAACAGAGCCTTGGCCAGTTCGCCAAGTTCATCATTGACGTAGATGCGCAACGCCTGAAAAACTCGCGTCGCAGGATGTATCTTGTCCTTGGGCGCGCGCCCCACATGCGTTTCGATGGCATCCGCAAGCTCAAGCGTGCGCTCAAAAGGATGTTTTCGCGGCGCGCTTCGATCATGCGCGCGATACGCCCGGCATGGCGTTCCTCACCAAGAAAACCGAAGATACGCGCAAGATCGCCCGCCTTGTAGCTGTTGACGACATCGGCGGCACTGACGCCGGTCTGCGCCATGCGCATATCAAGCGGTCCATCAGTGCGAAACGAAAAACCACGCCCGGCCTGATCTAGCTGCATCGAGGACACGCCGATATCAAGCACCACACCGTCGGCATCCGCCGCATGGTCGCTTATCGTCGAGAATGGCGCCTGGACCAATGTCAGCCGCCCTTCGGCCTGCTGCTCCAGCGACCTGCCGGCAGCAATCGCGTCCGGGTCGCGGTCGATCGCCACCACCTTTGCGCCAGTTGCCAGAATGGCCTCGGTGTAGCCACCCGCGCCGAAAGTGCCATCAATGATGAGATCGCCCGGCTTCGAAGCAACAGCTTCCAGAACTTCGGCGAGAAGCACCGGAATGTGACGGGCCGGTCCGCCAACGGCGTGGAGGTCATCGCCGTGGCCTGTCATCATTCCGGTTGCTCCCCAGGCTTCGTCCCCTGCCGAAGCTGCAACAATCGGGCGCGCGCCTGCGCCCCGTAAGCCGCCAACTTGCCCGGTTCCCACATCTGAAAAAAATTTCCGCGCCCCACAAAAGCGACTTCCGCCTCGATGCCGGTATGCTCGCGGATGAAATCCGTGACCGGAATGCGTCCGTCCTGATCGAGTTTCAGAAACGCGCCGTCGCCATGACAGAAGAACGACATGTCGTCGGCTGCCTGCAGGAAGGGGTCTTCTTGTGCAATGCGCTGCTCGTAGCGATCGAGCAAGTCCAACCCGCCAACATCCATCGCCGGAACATCGAGGCAACGCAGCGCGTAGAGTTCCGAATAGCCCCGCTTCTGCACGACAGTGCGAAAGTGCGCCGGAACCGAAACCCGCCCCTTGGCATCGATCCTGTTCACAGAACTTGACAGAAAACGGTCCATGCAACGTTACAGCCGCTTGCGCCGCCGCACCCCTTTCCATCATTTCGTTCGCGCCACCGCAGCGCGACCCTGGCCGACCCAGCCTTCGCTGGTGAACGCAAAAACGCTCATACGCGCGCCTGCCACGGCTGCCCGTCTGGCGCACACTTCACGCTGACACAAAACGAAGGCTTGATAATGCGAATGGGATAACATGGGGAACCATGGGCGTCAACGGGAACAGGCATCACAAATCCACGTATTGCAACCACAGGAAGCATGTTGCGGCATCCGTCCTTTATCGAACATTAAGCCTAACGAACCGTTTAGATCGGTTGGCGCAATGCGTCTCACTTGCAGCGCATCGTTGGCAGGGATAGCGTCCGCCACACATCATCCATGAACGTAGAAAGTTGACCGCCCAGATGTCCGACACTGCGAAATCGCGCGCCGCTTCACTCTCTCATTTGCGCAGCCACAAATATGCGAAAGGCGATCCTATTCCCCTGCCCCTGACGATGGCGGCGATTTTTCACGCTCCCGGCGATGCCACAGGCTTTCACCAGTATGGCCGCTTCAGCAATCCGACATGGGATGCGGTAGAAGAAATGCTCGCCCATATGGAAGACGCGCCATGCGTAGGCTTTCCCTCGGGCATGGGTGCTATTTCTGCGGTTTTCTTTGCGCTTCTCAAGGCAGGCGACCGCATTTTGATCGCCAGTGATGGCTATCCCACGACACGCGCCATTGGCGAGCGTTTCCTCAAAAACTTCGGCGTCGAATTCGACACGCGCCCGACGGCTTCATTTCTGGATGGAGACTTCGCCGGCTACAAGCTGGCATTCATGGAAACGCCGTCAAATCCCGGTTTGGACATTTGCGACATTGCTGCCGTCGCCAAAGCGGCCCACACGGCAGGCGCGCTTCTGGTCGTCGACAACACCACCATGACGCCGTTTGGCCAGCGGCCACTCGACCTTGGCGCAGACATTGTTGTGGCAGCCGACACCAAAGCGCCAAATGGACATTCGGATGTACTTTTCGGCCATGTCGCAAGCCGCAACGCCGATATCATCGCTTCGGTGCAGGACTGGCGCAAGACATGCGGTGTCATCCCCGGTCCGTTTGAGGCATGGCTTGTTCACCGCGGTCTGGAAACGCTTGACGTGCGTTTTGAGCGCATGTGCAACACAGCCGAATTCATCGCACCACGTCTCAAGGCGCACGCCAAGGTAAAATCCGTGCGATTTCCCGGCCTCGATGGTGACCCGTCACACAATCTGGCACGGGTTCAGATGAACCGCTTTGGCTTCCTCATCAGCTTCGTCCTGCCCTCGGAAGATGCCGCAGAAGATTTCATCAATGGCTGCGAATTGATGGAGTCGGCCACATCGTTCGGCGGCGTCCACACATCAGCCGAACGGCGCACGCGCCGCGGCGACGCCGTGCCACCCGGCTTTGTGCGCATGTCGATTGGTTGCGAACCGGCAGAGGAACTGTGGGCGGCAATAGAAGCTTCACTTGACCGAATATAATCCTGACAAACATCGGCGACCCACGACAATATTTGGGTCGCGATCAGTTCTGGATGATTCAGTTTGTCCGTTCACGCATCCAGGATGCTGAACGGAAACGATAAAATGCCAGCCAGCCTGTAAGCCGGGTTCTGTATGGCCCTCACGCCTTGCGGCGCGAGAACGTGGCGGCCATTCATCTTGGACACATGTTGCCATGCATCTCACGCAACCTACCCGAACGGTGAGCCGGAAACAGCCCCCGAGAGTTGCCCCTCGCACCGCCCCTATTCGGTTTTGCTCCCGGTGGGGTTTACCATGCCGCTTCCGTTGCCGGTCGCGCGGTGGGCTCTTACCCCACCCTTTCACCCTTACCACGGACAAGCCGTGGCGGTTTCCTTTCTGTGGCACTTTCCCTGGGGTCGCCCCCGCCGGCCGTTAGCCGGCACCGTGTTTCCATGGAGCCCGGACTTTCCTCACTCACAGCCTTTCAGCTTTATGAGTGCGGCCGCCCGGCCAGCTGGCATGCGGTATAAAGAATGTCGAGCCCCAAAAGGCAAACGAAAAGATGAAACGGGCTCGCCTTTCGCAAAATCCAGCAACGCCTTGGGGAAGGATTATGCCGGCGAACCAAGTGCTGCCAACTGAACCTTGACCTTGCTGCAATAAGCGGAAGAAACCGGGTTCATGCGCTTGGCGGCATGGCCCGCATTGTATTTCAAAATGGTCCCGCAGGTCGTGCCACCACCAAGATCGCGCGCCATTGCAAGATACTTCATGCCATATTTGATGTTGGTTTCAGGGCTGTAAAGGCCTTTCGTCGAGCCGCTATAACCCATCATGCGCGCTGTCGATGGCTTGATCTGCATCAGGCCGATCTCTCCAGCACTGCCACGCGCCTTTGGCCGATAGTTGCTTTCGATCTTGATGACAGCATGGGCAAGCGAGACCGGAACGCCATAGCTTGCCGCATAGCGGGCGATAATTTTCGAATACCGACGATCCTTGCCAGCACCTTTCGACGAAATTGACGCTGTCTTGGTCTGGTCGATTTTCGGCTTGGTGCTCTTTTTCAACTTGGCCGTTTTGGTGTTCTTTTTCGACTTGGCAGTCTTGCTCTTTGCCGGATCAGTTTTCTTTGCTTTCGCGACTGCCTTCGGGGCAACGCTTTGCCCCCGATCCATACGCGGGCTCAACGGCGTGCTTCTTGCGGTGACCGGTTTGGAACCTTTCTCCGCGTCGGGCGTTTTATCCACCACCTTCAAGGTCGCATCCAGATCGTGATCCATGCGCGGGCTGAGCGAGGCGCTATGTGCTGTACTAACAGCAATACTCATTACACCGGCAGCGAAAGCTGCCGCTAAAGCGGACAATTTAGACATGTGAACCTGTTCTATTTGGGCCGCACGAAATATATCACGCGGAAAAGCTTCATCTAGGCTGGAATATCTTCAAAGAGAGCACCAAGGCCTGCACAGGCGGGGCTTTGAACGGTGAATTTGTGTCAATAATGACCACGCAAGTCACTTTGAATGACGTCTTGAAATCTGACGACAGGGAAATCTGAATTAAACAACACTTGTCGAAATGGAATCCACCAGTCTCGAAAGCGTCCGCAAAGTCGATCCATCGGCAACGCCATCGACTTTTCGTGGTCGAAAATGTCGCTGGAAGGCTTCCACCACAATCTCGGTCTGATGGTCAAACGTACCCGTGATATCAACACCATAGCCATAAAGTGCCAGCATCGTTTGAAGGTTTTCGACCGACGCTCCAGCATCGCCTGCCCGCAAAACCGCGCCGCTGCGAACCGGCGCCGCTGTTACAAGGTGGCCGACACCTGCCTCGAACAATGATTTCCAGGGAAATTTCTCACCCGGATCAACCTTGCGGCCAGGTGCCACATCGGAATGCGCCAATACCCGCTCATTGGAGATCGAGTGGCGAGCGATGATACCTCGACACAATCCGATAACGGCATCAATCTGGCGTTTGGGAAAGGCTGGGTAGCCAAGCGTATGGCCGGGATTGACGATCTCGATACCCACCGAGCAGGAATTGATGTCACGCACGCCCCGCCACGAACTCTTGCCAGCGTGCCATGCCCGATCATTTTCGCGCACCATCTGGACGATCCGGCCATCTTCATGCACCAGATAATGCGATGAAACCTCGCTTGCCGGATTGCAAAGCCACGCTTCGGCCGCCTCGCCACTTGGCATTCCGGTATAATGAAGGATGATCATGTCTGGCCGCAGCATTCCCACCGGCGCGCCAAAATTCGGTGAAGTCCTGACTTCCGCACTGGCCTCGTCAGGCAAAAAACCGCTCATGCAGGCCTCAGGCCCCGCTCAATCATTTCATAGGCGGCATTGATTGCCGCAAGCCGTGTTGTCGCAATCTTGATGAACTCCTGCGGCAGTCCGCGCGCAATCAACTTGTCTGGATGGTTCTCGGCAACCAGCTTGCGATATTGCTTCTTTATCTCGGCCAGCGGTTGCCCACGTTCAATTCCCAAAACCACATACGGATCGGCAGCGCCCAGTTTGACGTGGCGCGCCAGAATGGTCAGATAGTGCTGTTCATCGATCTCGAAAATCTCGGCGATGCGATTGAGGAACCGGCCTTCGCCCTCATGTAAAACCCCGTCGGCGGTCGCGATGTAAAACAGGCCGTCGAGAATATCCTCGAGCATCATGCAGTTCCTGGCGCCACTGCCACACAGGTTCGCCATCTGCTCGGCATAGATTTCAAACCCGGCGACATCACGCTTCGCCAGATCATAAAGCCGCGCGACATTGCGCGCCTCTTCCCTTGGCACTTCAAAAATGGACTGGAAGGCGCGAATTTCGTCTTGCGTTACAACGCCGTCGGCTTTGGCCATCTTCGCCGACAGCGCAATCATCGCTACCGAGAAGGCAACGCGGCGGCGCAACTCCGCATCGCCGGAAAAAACGGTGCGCACGGCTTCAACCACCTCAACAATGCCCGAAGACGCTGAGGATGAAACGCGCGCCAGAAAGTCGCTCATGCGAAACCAAATCGACATGCGGCTTCTTAAAGCGAACACTCTGTTACGATCAAGACGTGAAGTGCATATCCCCCGACACGAGCAGGAAATACGGGCAGAAAAAGAAAGGGCCGGTTTCCCGACCCTTCCCTCATCGTCAAATCGCCTGCTGACTTATTCGCAGGTTGACTTAATCGCGGGTTACTGGACCGGCACGGCAGGCGCAGGCTGCGCAGGTGCCATGGCTCCATCTCCGCTATCTTGTGTTGTACCGTCATCTGGTACGGGCACGATGCCCTGCGTCGTCGAATTATCCGTAGCAGGTGGCACCGTGTCGTCCGACGGCGCCATCGCATCGGGCGCAACCGGTTGCTCGGCTGCGGGCGGGTTGGTGCTCTGCGTGGTCGTGTTGTCTGCGCCATTGTCGCTACATGCTGCCACGCCGAGCAGCGCGAGAGCCGACACCGAAGCCAGAATGAACTTTTTCATGACATTTCTCCATCGTTACAACGCCTCCACCAGACGCTGGTTGAATGATAAATGTGCTCAACGAAAGATCGTTTCGTAACATTGCGTTTCCCGATGTAACAACGCATCCGGGTTCTGGAGCATTGTCGCTTCATATTTTGCAGCCTATCAGAGCGATGAACTGCGTCGGAGAATGGCTTGATGAGCACGGCTTGGGACTTCTGGATCGACCGCGGCGGCACCTTCACCGATGTCGTTGGAGTTGCGCCGGACGGCGGCTTGCATCCGATGAAATTGTTATCGGAAAACCCGGACGCTCAAGGCGATGTCGCCATTGCCGGCATTCGCACATTGCTTGGAGTAGCGCCGCAAGCAGCGATCCCCCAAGGGCTTGTTCGCACTATCAAGATGGGCACGACCGTCGCCACCAACGCGCTTCTGGAACGCAAGGGCGACCGCGTCCTCTTGCTTATTACCAAAGGCTTTCGCGATGCCTTGAAAATTGCCTATCAGGCACGGCCCGACATTTTCGCCAAGGAAATCTTCCTGCCTGAACAGCTCTATGAACGGGTCATTGAGGTCGATGAACGCGTGCTGGCCGATGGCTGCGTGGAAAGCTTGCTCGACATTGCCGCAATAAAACCGGAGATCGAAAAGGCAAAGGCCGATGGTATCGACGCTGTGGCAATCGTTTTCATGCATGCATGGAAATTTCCCGAACACGAACAGGCGCTGGCAAAAGTTTGCCGCCAACTTGGTTTCGGCCAGGTTTCTGTCAGCCATGAGGTTTCGCCGCTGATCAAGCTGATCGGTCGAGGCGATACAACCGTTGTGGATGCGTATCTTTCGCCAATCCTGTCGCGCTACGTAAAACGGGTGGCCGATGAATTGGGGATTGAAGCCCAGGGCAACAAGACTGGAAGCTCTCAGCCGGAATTGATGTTCATGATGTCGTCCGGCGGGCTGACGGCCGCGACCATGTTCCAAGGCAAGGACGCCTTGCTGTCTGGCCCGGCAGGCGGCGTTGTCGGCATGGTCGAAACCGCAAAACTCGCCGGTTTCGACAAGGTCATCGGCTTCGATATGGGCGGCACATCGACGGATGTGACGCACTATGACGGCGAATATGAACGCACCTTCGACACAACGGTCGCCGGTGTGCGCATCCGCGCACCAATGATGCATATTCATACCGTTGCTGCTGGCGGCGGTTCGATCCTGCATTATGAAGCCGGTCGCTTCCGCGCCGGCCCGGACTCCGCAGGTGCCAATCCCGGCCCCGCTTGTTACCGTCGCGGTGGTCCGCTGGCCGTTACCGACGCCAATGTCATCCTCGGAAAACTCCAGCCGGACCTGTTCCCGGCCATTTTCGGACCCGACCAGAACCAGACGCTCGACATTGAGATCGTGCGTGAGAATTTTACGGAACTGGCCCGCAAAGTGGGGGATGGCCGCACCCCTGAGCAGGCCGCAGAAGGGTTCATCACCGTTGCCGTCGAAAACATGGCCAACGCCATCAAGAAGATCTCGGTGCAACGTGGCTACGACGTTACCGAATATCTCCTCAATTGCTTTGGCGGTGCCGGAGGCCAACACGCCTGCCTCGTGGCGGATGCGCTTGGCATGGAAGCAGTGCTTATCCATCCATTGTCCGGCTTGCTGTCCGCCTATGGCATCGGTCTTTCTTCCGTGTTTGCCGCGCGCCAGCAAGCCTTGTTGGAACCGCTGTCCGACGAGGCGATGCCTCTCATTTCCACGGAGATCGAAGCCTTGCGCGTGGCTGTTTTCGAGGAACTGACGGCACAAGGGATATCCGAAGACGCAATCGCCGCCAGACCAATCCTTCACATTCGCTATGACGGCACCGACACGACACTACAGGTGCCTTTCACGCATGGTTCAATTGCCCAAGCGAGATCGGAGTTTGAGGCGGCTCACAAAGCACAGTTCGGCTTTGTCTACCCTGATAAACCCATGATCGTGGAAGCAGTCGCCGTCGAGGGGATGGACACGGCAGGCAAAACCAGCAGTGAGCCTGATTCAAAAACAGAGGATTGCGCCGCAACTACAAGCAAAACAAGGCCGATTTTCACTGACGGAGCCTGGCGAGATGCCGGTGTTTTTCGCAGAGACGAGCTGAAACCCGGGCATAAAATCACCGGCCCAGCCCTGATTATCGAGCCAAACCAGACGATTGTCATCGAATTGGGCTGGCAGGCTGAGATCACAGCGAAAAACCATGTTTTGCTGCGCCGCATCGAGAAGAAGCAACGCGCGGCAGCCCTTGGCACCGAAGCCGATCCGGTGATGCTGGAGGTGTTCAACAATTTGTTCATGTCGATCGCCGAACAGATGGGTGTCACGCTGCAAAACACCGCCTATTCGGTCAACATCAAGGAACGACTGGATTTTTCCTGTGCCGTCTTCGACCGCAGCGGTGCGCTGGTCGCCAATGCGCCACACATGCCGGTGCATTTGGGTTCGATGGACAGGTCGGTTGAAACAATCATCCGCCTGAATGCGGGAAACATTCATCCCGGCGACGTTTTCGCACTGAATGCGCCCTATAATGGCGGCACTCATCTACCCGATATTACTGTTGTAACGCCGGTTTTCGACGAAGCCGACAAGGAGATTCTGTTTTGGACGGCAGCGCGCGGGCATCACGCCGACGTTGGCGGCACCGCGCCAGGTTCAATGACGCCACTTGCCACCACCGTCGATGAAGAAGGTATTTTGTTCGACAATTTCCAACTCGTTGAACGCGGCAAATTCCGGGAAAAGCAATTGCACGCATTGCTGAGCGACCACGCCTACCCTGCGCGCAATCCGCATCAGAATATCGCCGACCTCAAAGCGCAAATTGCCGCCAATGAAAAAGGCGTGGCGGAACTCAAGAAGATGGTCGCCCATTTCGGCCTTGAGGTCGTTGAGGCCTATATGGGCCACGTTCAAGACAACGCGGCAGAAAGCGTGCGGCGTGTTCTGGAGCGCCTGCCTGACAGTTCGGAATATGAATATCCGACAGACACAGGCCAAGTGATAAAGGTAAAAATCACCGTCAACCGGCAAAAGCGCGAGGCAACCGTCGATTTCACTGGCACGTCACCCGTCATGAAAAACAATTTCAATGCGCCAGAACCCGTCGCACGCGCAGCCGTGCTTTATGCCTTCCGGGTGATGGTTGAAGATAATATTCCCATGAATGCCGGTTGCCTGCGCCCGATCAATATTGTCATCCCCGATGGCTCGATGTTGAAGCCGACCTACCCTGCCGCAGTCGTCGCTGGAAATGTCGAGACGTCCCAACATGTGACCAACGCGCTTTTCGGTGCAATGGGTGCGTTGGCCAACGCACAGGGCACGATGAACAACCTGACCTTCGGCAATGCCAAATACCAATATTATGAAACGATCTGTTCGGGCTCGCCTGCCGGGCAGATGAATGATGGGCACGGCTTTGCCGGAACATCAGGCGTCCATACGCACATGACCAATTCGCGCCTCACCGACCCCGAAATTCTGGAACTTCGTTTCCCGGTTCTTCTGGAAGATTTCCACATTCGCGAAGATTCCGGCGGCAAAGGTGCATGGAATGGAGGTGACGGCACCAAACGCACCATCCGTTTCCTTGAAAAACTGGAATGCGCAATCTTGTCGTCGCACCGTAACCGGGCGCCTGAAGGGCTCGATGGCGGCGGTGCCGGGGAAGCGGGTTCCACCAAGGTTCGACGAAATGACGGCAGTCTCGAAACACTCAAAGCCTGTGATCAGACCGTTCTGGAGGCAGGTGAGGCAATCATTCTCACAACGCCGACGCCGGGAGGATATGGCAAAAAGTGACACTTATCGCGGTTGGCGAAGTGCATTCACCAGCATCAACAACATTGCCTGCGGCCTGTAACCAAGCCGCGAAGGTGTCAGGCCAAGGCGAACGACCACCAGACGCTCGGAAGGTACGATAGGGACCGACTGGCCATCGTGACCTTCCAGCCAATATGTATCGGCAGGCAATCCGGCTGCAACGCCCGCGCCGGGCCTCTGCTCGTCGCCTGGCCCTTCAAGCCACAATTGCCCCTTTCCGTAGATGCCTTTCGATGCAGGTGCCTTCTCGTGCATCCATGCCACGAAAGAGGTGGGCAACACCACCTTCCCGTCCCACATGCCATCCTGCAACAGGAATTGGCCAAAGCGCGCCCAGTCGTGTGCGCTCGCATAGAGATAGGATGAACCGGCAAAGGTGCCGCTTTCATCCGTCTCCAGGACGGCACTTTTCATGCCGAGCGGATCGAACAGCACTGAGCGCGGCCACTCCAGTGCCTGTTTCGGATTGCCAACCGCATCCTGCCAAAGCCGCGATAGCAACACCGCTGTACCGCTTGAATAGGAAAAGACCTTGCCAACGGCTCCGGCAAGCGGCTTGGCGCTGGCAAAGCCCGCCATATCCGGTTCCAGAAAGAGCATGCGCGTCACATCGGTGACGTCACCATAGTCCTCGTTGAATTCCAGCCCGCTCGACATCGCCATCAGGTCCGAAATGCTGATCGCGGCGCGACCATCGTCCGCCCATTGTTCCTCAAGGTTTTGCCTGTTCAGTGCAATCTTGCCATCCCTGACCAGCGTGCCGAGAATTGCCGCATTGACGGTCTTGGTCATCGACCAGCCGAGCAGCGGCGTCTTTTCGGAAAAGCCGTCGCCGTAACGCTCGCCGACAATGCGCCCATCCTTGACCACGACGACGGCACGCATCCCCTTGCCCGTCAACACGACATCGTCGAGAATTTTTTCAACATCGGGATGCTGTGAGGCTGCAACACCTTCGCCTGCGGGCCACAAAGCGTCAGTTTCCGGCGCGGGGTGCAATTGCGGTCCGGTAATTGCCTTGGCGGCATCAACCTTGCCGTCAGGTACATTGGTGCAGCCAAGACCATCGCGGTAAACCGCAACGCTTTTGCCCAAAATGCCGAACAATCCGGCCGATACGGTGCCTGCCCCTCTGTCGACGGAAACCGACATAAGCTTCAATAGCGGGTGGCCCGGTGCCTGCACATCAAGCGCCAGCACGTCATTGGCATCGCGCCCAGCCAAAAACACGTTTGAACAGACGATCTTGGCCGAATAGCCGGAACCGACGCGGATCAGGTCTGGCGGCGCGAAAAAAGCCACGCAAACACACCGACCACTGCAATTATCAGCATCATGAGCAGCCATTTCACGATTCTCAGGATGATTCCCATTGTCTGCCTCGAACACACGCCAGGGTCGTGACCCTAAATATTTGGAGCTATTGTTTTCGCATATTTTACGCTCTGTCGAGCCCATCAACCGAATATCAACCATGTTGAACCATGACGTTGACAGGTATGGTGATAGTGGGGAGCGGCCTGCCCTGCGCAAAAAAACCCTCAATTGGCCTGCTGAAACCGTCCTGGAGATACGATGCGCCGATTTGCGTTGCTTATTGCACTTACGCTGCTCAGTGCGTGCTCGACCATTGATGACCTCGCCCCGGTAATGTCCCCGGCGACATCAGAAGCGTCAAGAGCCAACAGCCACGCTCCCAGATTCAAGGACAGCGACCCCCACCAATGGGAAAAAAGCGCCCCTGGCACTATGCCGTGCACGGCACCGATGTGTCGAAATATCAGACCTCGGTCGATTGGCACAAGGTTAAGGCAAGCGGCATTTCGTTTGCTTTCATCAAGGCCACTGAAGGCGGCGACCGGGTCGACGACTATTTTTCCGAACATTGGCACCGCGCCAAGGCAGCAGGCATTCCCCGTGCAGCCTATCATTTCTATTATTTCTGCCGCCCCGCCGCCGAACAGGCTCGCTGGTTTATCGAAAATGTGCCCAATGACCGCTCAGCCATGCCCCCCGTCCTCGACATGGAATGGAATCCTCTGTCACCGACCTGCAAACTGCGGCCAGACGCGGCAACGGTACGCAAGGAAATGTCCATTTTCCTGGCAATCGTCGAAAAGCATTTTGGCAAGAAACCGATCATTTACACCTCGATCGACTTCTTCGACGACAATAACCTGTCCACCTTCCGCGGCTATCCCTACTGGCTTCGCTCGGTAGCCGACCACCCCACACAACGCTATGGAAGCCATCCGTTCACCTTCTGGCAATATACGGGAACCGGCGTCGTGCCGGGAATAAGGGGCGACGCCGACATCAATGTTTTCAACGGCAGCGCCTCAAGCTGGAAAAGCTGGCTGAAACGAAACACCCGTTGACAACACCTGTGCAGGATGCCGAATAATGTTTTCAACGCTGTATCGGCATACGCTGTTTCAAACCGTAAGGGCATTCATGCGACCGCATTCCACTGTTCTCACGGCACTGTTTCTGTCCATCGCAACAATACCGGCCATTGCTCAGGAATGCGGCGGCGATTTTGGCTCTTGGAAGCAGGAAATCGCAAACGAAGCCAAAGCCAGTGGCGTCGGCGAGCTTGGCCTGCAAGCGCTGAAAGCAGCCTCACTCGACAACAAGGTGCTTGCACGAGATCGTGCTCAAGGCGTGTTTACGCAGACATTCATCGAGTTTTCCGACCGCATGATTTCGGCTTATCGGCTCCAGCAGGGTGCCGCGAACCTCAAGAAATATGCCGATGTCTTTGCCCGCGCCGACCGGGAATTTGGCGTCCAGCCACCAATTATCACCGCATTCTGGGCGCTGGAGACGGATTTTGGCGCGGTACAGGGAGATTTCCACACCCTGAACGCTCTTGTCACACTCGCTCATGACTGCCGCAGACCAGAACTCTTCCGCCAACAGATAATCCCGTT
This sequence comes from Mesorhizobium sp. G2-6-1, assembly GCF_055809095.1. Lineage (NCBI taxonomy): Bacteria > Pseudomonadati > Pseudomonadota > Alphaproteobacteria > Hyphomicrobiales > Phyllobacteriaceae > Mesorhizobium > Mesorhizobium sp. G2-6-1. The sequence continues at coordinate 2,885,672 of NZ_CM147896.1, read as the reverse complement.
ATTGACCCTGATTGACCGGCGCGTGCTGCCCGCCGATGTAGAGGGGGCCTGGGCCGGTGAAATCGGCCAGACACAGATACTTCCCTCCGATTATCTGGCGCGTGGCGTGGACGGCGACGGCGACGAGATAGTCGATCTGCGTGGCTCCGCCCCCGACGCCATCATGACCACGGCCAACAAGGTTCTTTCACGCGGATGGAAACGCGATCAGCCGTGGATTGAAGAGGTTCGCGTGCCCGATGAATTGCCCTGGGGTGAGACGGGGCGCACCAACAAGCTGTCGCTGTCGCAATGGTCGCAGTGGGGTGTTGTCAGGCCCGACGGGACACCGCTCATCGACAATGGCCTCAAAGCCGGTCTTGTTCTGCCGATGGGCCGCAAGGGACCGGCTTTTCTCGCCTATGACAATTTCGACGTCTATCTGCAGTGGAACCAGTCATTCACCTACGCTTTGACCGCCGCCGTTCTGGCGACGCGGTTTGCTGGTGCCCCGCCCTTCGATCAGCGCAACCCCGAACCCGGATTGAACGGCGACCAGATGAAGGAGCTTCAAACGAAGCTGGTAGCCATGGGTTACGATGTTGGTGGCATCGACGGCATTTTGGGCACCAATACGCGCGAAGCCGTTCGCAACGAACAGGCCCGCCTCGGCATTGCCGTCGATGGCTGGCCGACCCAGGAATTGCTGGCAAAACTCTAAAGCGCAACGCAGTCAATCGGATGGCAAATTCCGGCACGCTGGTGGGTTCAATCCGCCATTGTCTCCAGGCTCGCAAATCCCTCTGGCGCTTCGCCTTCGTCAAACGGTGTCGTCACCTCGACAAAGGTATCGGGATAAAATCCATTGAAGCGCGTTCGCAGCGACAACGAATAGGCACCGATATGGCCGATTTCGATCCAGTCGCCGGTATCGACCGTTTCAGGCAACCAGAATGGCCGCGACAAAATATCGACGGAATCGCAAGTCGCACCGCATACCTTGAATGGCACGATCTTTTTGCCCGAACCGTTACGCGAACGGATTGCAGGATCAGGGATGAAACGCGCGGGCAGCGTTATCTTGCCTGTCCATGAATCCGACAGTGACGCCCAGATGCCGTCATTGATGTAAAGGCGCTTGCCCTTGCGCAATAGCACCCGCACGATGAGAGAAAAGCACCGCGCCACGATCACCCGGCCGGGTTCAGCCACCAGCGGCATCGTGTCGAACTGGTACTCCTTCAGGTCGCCCGATAGGCGCGACATGATTTGCCCGAGCGAGGGCATTTCGACATGTTTGCGGTTGGGATCATGGCCATACTCTGCCGGAAAGCCACCGCCGACATCAAGCCCCGCCAACTCGAAACTCAGGCGATTGCGGATCCAGTCTGCTGAAGCGAGCGCCCTTTCATAGGTATCAGGATCTTCAATCTGGCTGCCGACATGGAAGCACAGGCCAACCATATAGCCAGTGCGCGCAAGGCGCTCGGCAAGTTCAACCGCATAGGCCGGCCCCGCACCAAATTTCTTCGACAGTTCATAGGCCGCGTGGCCCTTGGTCTGCACCCTTACGAAGACGGTGATCGAGCCGGGATCAATGTCGAGCGCACGCACGACGCGGGTCAGCTTGGTAATTTCGTCCTCATGGTCGATGGAGATGACGCGAATGCCATATTTTTCCAGCGCCAGCTTTATGTCCGACTGCGCCTTGATCGGATGCATATAGAGCATCTCCGCATCGCTCGAGACCTGACGCACAGCCGCGAATTCGCCGGGAGACGCAACATCGAACGCATTGACGCCAGCTTCCACCAACGCCTTGAGCACCATTGGCTCGCCATTGGTCTTGACCGCATAAGCGGTTTTGCCCGGAAACATGCCCATGAATTGTACGGCGTCCGCTTTCAACACTTGCGGCCGAAAACAGTAAATCGGATCGTCGGGCCTCAGCGCCAGTGCCGCTTCTCGTGCATTTTCGAATCGCTGCATCATGCCAGTCCTCATTTTCCTCACTCACAATTAATGCAGGCAGGCGTAAACGAAAACAATTCCTCCCCTGATTGCGCCATTGGCGCATCTCATGCGTGAAAACAATGATATGAAGTGTATTCCCATGAATCCCTTCAGACACGACCCGTTTCAAGGGCCACAGATGGGCACCAATCTGACAATGCTCCGGTTTCGGGTGGCAAGCGCCTGTCACTGATCTATGACAAGCGAGAGGTAGCGCCATTTTGGGCATATTGATCAGGGCAATCACATGACGACAACGACCAAAATTGCGACACGCGGGCCAATGACGCTCATCGACTGGGCGCTCCTCATCGTCCTTGGCACCATATGGGGCGGATCATTCTTCTTCGCTCGCATCGCCGTGTCGGAGGTTCATCCGCTGACATTGGTGTTGTTTCGCGTCTCTATTGCAGCGGTCGCACTCCATATCTACCTTGGGGCACGCGGCCCCGCATTTCGCCTGGCATTGCCTCACGCCGGCATGTTCTTCGTGTTGGCGCTCACCAATAATGTCATTCCCTTTTCGCTGATATTCGCAGGCCAGACCGAATTGGGCGCCGGGCTGGCCTCCGTGCTCAATGCAACCACCCCCTTCTGGACGCTCATCATCGCAGCCGTCCTGACCAGCGACGAACAATTGGCGTGGAACAAGGTTGCTGGAATTGCACTTGGCATAGCCGGGACTGCGGTGATGATCGGGCCGGGTTTGCTGGCCGGTCTCGGTGGTCCTGTATGGGCGAAATTCGCGCTGATAGGTGCGTCCTTGTCCTATGCCGTCGCATTCATGGTCGCCCGCTATTTCCGGGGTCTACCTCCGCCTATCGTCGCTACAGGGCAGCTAACGGCGTCCACGATCATCATGCTCCCCATCGTTCTTCTGACACAGGGGCCGGCGGGGCTTTTCTCTGCTTCGCTGCCCGTCTGGATGGCAATCCTTGCACTCGCATTGGTGTCGACCGCCTTCGCCTATATTCTTTTTCAATCTCATTGCCTCGGCGGGCTCCACCAACACTTCTCTGGTCACGTTGATCGTGCCAGTCAGCGCCATCCTGCTTGGCATTGTGTTTCTCGGCGAACATATCGAGGTCTACGAACTTTGCGGGATCATCCTTATCGGTCTTGGCCTCATCACGATCGACGGGCGGCTCGTTCACAAAAAATGACACGATCGCGCCACAGTTTATTCACAACGCGCCAGTGTTAAATTGCCAAATCATTTCAATGCCTAGCTAGATCGATTGAGTGAAGGATTTCACATTTACGTCGCAATGCAGCATATTTTCTGCTTGCCTGTGATGCAAATGACCCTAGATTCCCCCATAGCTTTGCAACTGAGGAGGCTATCCATGGGACTTACGAGGCCAATCAACGCATTAATGATCTGCGCTGCATTTGCTTTCATCGGCGCTCTCATTATGGGCGTTCTTCCATAACCCCGCGCAAGCGGCAGAAGGTTAGCACCTGACAAGCAAACAATCGGAAAGGCCGGGTTTTACCCGGCCTTTTTGATTATTGGTGTCAGTGCATATCGAAAATCATCCCGGCTTGGCTCATGCTGCCGCTGAATTCGCAACCGGGCCATGTGAACGGATACCGATCATGTGGCACATGGCAAAAACCAGATCAGCGCGGTTCATCGTGTAGAAATGGAAATCGCCGACGCCGCGCTCGACCAGATCCATGACCTGCTCGGCCGCAACCGCGGATGCCACCAGCGCATGAGTTTGCGGATCATTTTCAAGCCCGTCAAAACGCTCAGCCAGCCACGCAGGAACCTGCGTGCCACAACGTGAGGAAAAATTGGCGACCTGAGCGAAATTGTGGACTGGCAGGATACCCGGAACAATCGGGATATAGATGCCAGCCCGCCTCACCCGCTCGACATAGCGTTCAAAAAGATCGTTATCGAAAAAGAACTGGGTAATCGCCCGTGTCGCACCATTGTCGACCTTGCGTTTCAGCATGTCGATGTCGGTGACGAAATCCGGGCTCTCAGGATGCTTTTCCGGATAGGCCGAGACAGAAATATCGAAATTTCCAGCCGCTTTCAGCGCGCCAGTCAGTTCGGCACCGTTCGCATAGCCTTCCGGATGCGGTTGATAGGCGCTGCCAGCACCTTCTGCCGGATCGCCACGCAGCGCCACAAAGCGGGTCACACCCATATCGCTAAATTCGCGAACAACCCGGTCGACATCACCGCGCGAGGCATCGACGCAGGTCAGGTGCGCTGCCGGGATCAGCCTCGTCTCCGTCAGAATGCGCTTCACAGTTCGCGCCGTACGCTCGCGCGTCGAACCACCGGCACCATAAGTCACCGATACGAAGTTGGGCCGCAATGGTTCCAACCGCTTGACTGTCTGCCAGAGCCTTCTTTCCATATCGTCGTTCTTTGGCGGAAAGAATTCGAAGGAAACCCTGATATTGTCGCCAATGTCAGACCTGCGCGAGAAGCGAAACTGGTTCATCAAGCAATTTCCCCGATTTGACGGTTGTTGAGTGATTGGCTCTCCGGTGAGGGATCGGCAATCAGCATTCGGCGATCACGACCGAGCCAGAGTTTGACCGTCAGCTTGGCCTGGGAGCCTCCACGCGGTTCGAAATCCTGGCTCTTCTCGACATCGAGCCCGGCCTCGTCCAACCATTCGGACATCTGTTTGTCGGAGAAGCCGAGGCGCTGATGCGCATGTTCGTCGCGCAAAAACTCCAGATTATGGGCATCGAAATCGACGATAATCAACCGACCCGAAGGGCGCAGCAGGCGAGCTGCTTCCCTGATGGCGCGGGCTGGATCATCAAGATAATGCAAAACCTGGTGGATGGTCACAAGATCGAACGCATCGCGCTCGACCGGCGGCGAAAAGATGTCGCCTTGACGCACCTGCGCATTGGAAATGCCAGCCTTGTCCAGATTGGCACGCGCCACCGTCAGCATTTCACGCGACATATCAATGCCAACGCCGCGACGGTAAAGCGGGGCAAAGAGTTCCAGAAGCCGCCCTGTCCCCGTGCCGAGATCAAGCATTGACTGAAATGGCCGTTTGCCGACAAGGTTTAGCAGGGCGTTCTCGACGGCTCTGTCAGGCACATGCAACGAGCGTATATGGTCCCAACTTGCGGCATTTTGCGAAAAATATTTGGCGGCACGTTCCTGACGCTTGCGTTTAACAGTCGCCAAACGCTCAAGATCGCGCTCGATCTGCGGATCGGCGTCTTTGATGCCACCGATAAGCCCGTGCACGAACTCGCGCGCCGCATCTGTATCCGAAAGGCGGAAAAATGCCCACGACCCTTCCTGATAACGCCCGATCAACCGTGCTTCCTGAAGCAGCTTGAGATGGCGTGACACGCGCGGCTGCGACTGCCCGAGAATTTCGGTAATATCGGAGACGGTCAGATCGCCGCGTGTAAGCAGAGCCAGAATGCGAAGCCTGCTGGATTCGGCAGCAGCCTTCAGGATATCAATCATCGTATCGAGCGAAACATGCATGGCGCGTCTTCATTTTCGAAAAGATATAAAGATATGTTTATGTTATTTTTGCCTGTAGCGCAATGCCAATCTCGCCCGCTCGGCAATTGCGGCACACCGATGCACCGTTAACGGAGACAGTGACCCATGTTTGATAAAAGAGACGGAGAGCAGCGCCTGGAACACGATCCGGCCACGATGGACGCCGATGGCCATGTCGTCTTCATTGGCCGCATTGTTTCACCATGGACCACCCGCGAGACGTGCCCCAAGAACATGCGTGCCGCGCGAGAAACAGGAAAGCCCGCCAGCCTGTTGATCGACCCACCTTATCGCGACGGCCTGCGGGGCCTGGATGGCTTCTCCCACATAAATATTCTGACATGGCTGCATCATTCACCGCGGAATCTGATTATCCAGAAGCCACGCCATGCATCAGAGGTAAAAGGGGTTTTCGCATTGCGCTCACCCGTTCGCCCCAACCCGGTTGGATTGCACACGGCCAGATTGCTCGCGCTTGATCTGGCCAGCGGCCGGATCGATTTAGACGCAATCGACGTGCTGGATGCTACACCCGTCATCGATATCAAGCCCTATCTCGCCTCGGTCGATTGTATTGCACAAGATGGCACTGACGAGCAGGATACAAAGTGAGTGGAAAAACAAGTCGCCGGCGCGCTATTGCCAAGGCACTGACTGCGCTTTTACCGTTGGCCCCTTTCGCCGACATGGAAAAGATACGCGCCGACGCTGGTGCCCCGCATATGAAAACGCTGCCGCCATCCATTGCCGTGTGGTTGGCAACGATTGCACATGTTCGACATACCCATACCGACTACGACAAATTGCTGGCGGAGGGTTATGACCGCGACGCGGCACGTTTTTTCGTCATAGAGCCAATCAATACATGGCTGACCAAATGGCGCGCCACCCGTTTGCTCGACCCCGATGATGACGATTGAGACAGGCGATAGAAAGCCAACTCCACGCCGCAGACCGCTACATCATCCTGAGCAGCGCACCGCCAATCGAGTAACCGGCCCCAAACGCACAAAGCAGGCCGAAATCACCGGATTTCATATCGGCATGGTTTTCACCAAGCGCAACGATAGCCCCTGCCCCGGCTGTATTGCCAAGACGGTCGATCACCATCGGCGCCCGGTCATGATCAACGTCATGGCCGAACGCCAGGCGCAGGATCATCGCGTTCATGCGCGCATTGGCCTGATGCAGCCAGAAGCGGCGGATTCCGTGCGGCGTCAGCCCGTGTTCGGCCAAGAATTCGACAATGAACTTGTGCCCGGCAACCGTAACTTCCTTGAAGACCTTGTTGCCCACCTGCTTGATCATATTGCCTTCAAGGTCGATCATGTAAGGGTCGGCCTGCGCTGTTCGCGTCAGATAGCCAAGATTGGTGCGAATGTTGTTCGACATCTGCGTCCAGGTTCTCGTATCCAGAACCTCGAAACGCCCCGCGCGTTCCTCACCATCATCGAGAGCTTCCACCAGCATGGACACCGAAGCGTCACCGAAGATGAAATGCGTCTGCCTGTCGCGGAAATTGAGATGGCCGGTGATAATTTCCGGCGTCGTGACCAGCACCCTTTTTTGCGCACCTGAACGCACCAGATTGACCGCAACATGCAAGGCAGCAGCCGCCGAAGAACAGCCAAGCCCCATATCGAACCCCGAACCTCGCGTTCCCAGTGCGTGCTGGATTTCGATCGCAATCGAGGGATAAGGCCGTTGCAGATGCGACGACGAACAGATGACGAAGTCGACATCGGCCGGCGCAACTCCTGCATGCGCCAACGCCTTGCGCGCCGATGCGATACCGAATTCAGCCTGAACCGACAGGGCATCGTCTGGCCGCGCCGGGATATTGGGAGCCATGCGTGCCGGATTGAGAATGCCGTCTTTCTCTATCACATGACGCGTCTTGATGCCCGACGCATGAACGATGAAGGCGCTGTCGGACTTTTGCAGCAAATCCTGCCCTGCAATGGAGCGGCGGGCATTTTCAACATCGGCCCATGAATTGAAGCTCTCGACCAATTCTTCATTGGTAATCGAGGCCTCGGGAATTTGTATGCCGATTCCGCTGATTGTGACGCGTTGCATGTTCAATCCGTTCTACGAGCGATCGCCGCCATGCGCATATATGAACTGCATGGCTCCGGTGCCACCAGCCAGCTTCACGCATCACGAGATCACTTAAAGCCGTCTGGCCACAATGAACAGGCGTGGAAATCTCAGAAGCACCTTACCATCAGTGGCCGGCGGATAGGCCGCAGATATTTTGGCCAGATAGCGTGCCAGGAAATCTTTCCTCTCATCTTCATCGAGAGGATCGAGGAACGGCTTCAAGGCGGTCGACCTGAACCACTCGACAATTGCTTGCGCGCTGGTCATCGTATGATTGTACACCGTGTGCCAGATGTCGATCCGGTCCGCCAGAGGCGACAGAAGATCGTAATAAAATGTCGGTGAAGGTAGTGGCTCGCGCCCCGCAGCAGCGATCTTTTCAGCAAAAGGCACCTCGCTCGCAACCTCCCGCATCAGCCGATGCGACGGCTCACCAATATTATCCGGCATTTGCACGGCAAGCGCGCCGCCTTGCGCGAGAAGCCCCATCAGGCGCTGCAATATGGCCGGATGCTCGGGTAGCCACTGAAACACCGCATTGGCGAAAATGACATCGACCGGCTGTTTCGGTTGCCACACTGCGGCATCCATCAGCTCGAAATTCACCTGTGGAAGGCGTTTGCCCGCTTTGTCGATCATGTCCGGCGATGCATCGAAACCACTGACCTGTGCATCAGGCCAGCGTTCTACCAGAAGTTCGGTCGAGTTGCCCGGCCCACAGCCGATATCGACCACATGCTTCGGGCTAGCGACTGCAATTTGCGCAACAAGATCACGCGCCGGACGTGTCCGCTCATCCTCGAATTTCAAATATTGGGCGGCGGACCAGTCTGGCATTGCGGTTCGTCACTTTCTACCGCGTCAGGCGCTTGTATGTCATGCGGTGCGGATTGACGGCCTCGGGACCGAGACGGCGAATCTTGTCCTGCTCGTAGTCCTCGAAATTGCCCTCGAACCATTCGACATGACTGTCGCCTTCAAAAGCCAGGATGTGCGTCGCCAGCCTATCCAGGAACATGCGGTCATGCGAGATGATAACGGCGCAACCGGCAAAGCTTTCCAGTGCATCTTCAAGTGCGGCCAAAGTTTCCGTGTCAAGATCGTTGGTTGGTTCGTCGAGCAACAGCACATTGCCACCGGTCTTGAGCATCTTGGCCAGATGAACGCGGTTGCGCTGGCCACCTGAGAGATTGCCGACTTTCTGCTGCTGGTCTTGCCCACGGAAATTGAATGACGAGCAATAGGCGCGGGTATTGGCATCGAACTTGCCAAGTTTAACGACTTCGGCACCGCCGGAGATTTCTTCCCAAACGGTCTTGCCCGGATCAAGCTGATCGCGGCTCTGATCGACATAGCCAAGCTTGACTGTCTCGCCAACGCGGATCGAGCCACCATCCGGCTTCTCTTGACCGGTAATCATGCGAAACAGCGTTGTTTTACCAGCGCCGTTCGGGCCGATCACACCGACAATGCCACCAGGCGGCAATTTGAATTCAAGGTCGTCGATAAGCAGTTTATCGCCATACCCCTTGGACAGTCCTTCAACCTCGATCACCACATTGCCGAGCCGCTCACCATGGGGAATGACAATCTGTGTATCGCTGGGCCGCCGCTTGTCGGCTGCTTCCAGAAGATCCTGAAATGCCTGAATACGAGCCTTGGATTTGGTTTGGCGCGCCTTCGGAGAAGACGCTATCCACTCGCGTTCGCGGCCGATCGCCCGCTGGCGAGAATCATCCTCACGACCCTCCTGCTTGAGACGCTTGGCCTTGGCTTCGAGATATTTCGTATAATTGCCCTCGTAAGGAATGCCCCGGCCACGGTCGAGTTCGAGGATCCATCCGGTAACATTGTCCAAGAAGTAGCGATCATGGGTAATGATCATCACCGCACCGGCATACGCACGCAGATGCTTTTCAAGCCATGCAGTGGTTTCGGCATCGAGATGGTTGGTCGGCTCATCGAGCAATAGCAGGTCGGGCTGGCGCAAAAGCAGCTGGCACAACGCCACACGACGGCGCTCACCACCCGAAAGCTTGGTCACATCCGCATCTTTGGGCGGGCAGGCCAAAGCCTCCATCGCCATTTCCACCTGCTGTTCAAGGTCCCACAGGTTCAGGCGGTCCATTTCATCCTGGAGCTTGGCCGATTCGTCGGCCGTCTCCTCGGAATAGTTCATCATCAGTTCGTTATAGCGCTCGATGATGGCGGTCTTGGCGACAACGCCGTCCATGATATTCTCGAACACGGTCTTTTCGGCATCGAGAGCAGGCTCCTGAGCCAGATAGCCGACGGTTGCCCCCTCGGCCAGCCATGCTTCACCGTTCCACTCCTTGTCGATCCCGGCCATGATCTTCAGGATCGTTGATTTACCGGCCCCGTTGGGTCCGAGAATACCGATCTTGGCGTCGGGGTAGAAAGAGAGATGGATATTTTCCAGCACCTTCTTGGTGCCATAGGCCTTGTTGAGACCGGCCATGTGATAAATAAATTGCCGTGCCACGCGCACTATCCCCGTCAAAATGAATGGAAGTTGCGGGCTATGTAGGCGATGAGCGGCGAAACGGCAATCGCTTTCCGGTTTTCTCTGCTTTCATGACACATTTGCCAGTCTTGACGCGCACAGCATCGCATATTCAAAATCGCATACAGGAGCAGGCCATGCCATTTGATAGACAGACAACATTGGCATCGCCAACCGGTGCGCACCTCAATCTCTATTGGAAAAATGCGAAAGCCCCGGCCCGCATCGTCGTCCAGATCAATCACGGCCTTGCCGAACATGGCGCGCGTTATGCCCATTTCGCTGAATTTCTCGCCGAACACGGTTGTCACGTCTACGCACACGATCATCGCGGCCACGGCCTGACAACAGCGCCAGACGCCCCCAAGGCAGATTTGGTCAAGCCGATGGCGGCTTGAAGGTTCTGGCCGATGTTGAAGCGGTCCACGATCTGATAGCCGGCGAACACCCCAATCTGCCGGTCATCATTTTCGGCCATTCGATAGGAGGGCTCATTGCTCTCAATTTTGCATTACGCAATGCACGCCGGCTTCATGGCGCGGCCATCTGGAATGCCAATTTTTCAGCAGGCGCGCCTGCTTATGCCGCACTGGCGGTTCTTGCCTGGGAGCGTTTCAGGTTAGGAGCTGACGTGCCATCGCGCCTGCTCCCCAAGCTGACCTTTCAGGCATGGGGCAAGGCAATACCCGATCATCGCACACTCTTCGACTGGCTCTCGCGCGATGCGGCGGAAGTGGATGCCTACATTGCCGATCCGCTCTGCGGCTGGGATGCTTCGATTTCGCTGTGGCGCGATCTGTTCGGCTTCATCATGCATGGCGCAAATAACGCCAATTTTTCTGGAATGGCCAAGAACTTGCCGATCAATCTGGTCGGCGGTGAAAGCGACCCTGCAACGAATGGAGGCAAGGCCGTCAGCCAACTGGCAGCGAGAATGAGGAAAATGGCATTTTCAAATGTGGACATGAAAATCTACACTGATACCCGCCATGAAAGCCTCAACGAGATAAACCGCGCCACCGTCATGAACGACTTTGCTGCATGGATCGACCGCACACTGAAATAGCGGCGTCCAGTTATTGGCCCATTGCAACTATCGTGACATCACAGCCGTCGATTGCTAGATCGGTTCACCTGTTCAATCGAAATCGACTCAATTCTAGAAAACCGCCCGTTCACGTCCAATCTATGGTTTGGTGACTCATGGCCGAAACTCCGCTGAAAGGCGTCCGCGTTATCGAACTGGCTCGCATCCTTGCCGGGCCCTGGGCTGGTCAATTGCTTGCCGATCTCGGTGCCGACGTCATCAAGGTGGAGAGCCCCGAGGGTGACGACACCCGCAAATGGGGTCCGCCATTCGTCACCGGCGAGGACGGCGAGAACCTTTCAGCCGCCTATTATCATTCCTGCAATCGCGGCAAACGTTCGATTGTGGTCGATTTTTCCACGCCCGAAGGGGCCGCGACGATCCGCAAACTGGTTTCAACCGCAGACGTCCTGATCGAGAATTTCAAGCTTGGTGGGCTGAAGAAATATGGTCTCGACTATGAGAGCCTGAAAACGGTCAATCCGAGCCTCGTCTATTGTTCGATCACCGGTTTCGGGCAGGACGGCCCCTATGCCGCGCGTGCCGGCTACGACTTTATCGTTCAGGGCATGTCCGGCCTGATGTCGATCACCGGTGCAGCCGGTGGCGAGCCGCAAAAAGTCGGCGTTGCCGTCACTGACATTTTCACCGGTCTTTATTCGGTCATTGCCATTCAGGCAGCTCTTCGCCATGCCGAGAACACTGGTGACGGCCAGCATCTTGATATGGCGCTGCTTGATACGCAAATGTCCGTACTGGCCAATCAAAACCTGAATTATCTGGTTTCGGGCACGCCCCCGGTACAAATGGGCAATGCGCATCCCAATATCGCGCCCTATGAGGTGCTGCCGGTCAAGGATGGCCATTTCATCCTCGCCGTTGGTAATGATAGCCAGTTCCGCAAATTCTGTGCGGCCATTGGCAATGAATCACTCGCCGACGATCCGGCCTTTGCCACCAATTCAGCGCGCGTCACCAATCGTGCCGCCTTGCGCGAGGTAATGACAAAAGCCCTCTCATTGATGGAGCGTGAAACCGTGCTTGTCATGTTGGAAAAAGCCGGCGTACCAGCAAGCCCCATCAATGACATTGGTCAAGCTTTTGCTGATCCACAGGCAATTGCGCGAGCCATGCGCATCGACCTCGATGATGGTCATGGCAATCATCTGCCCTCGGTTCGCGCCCCGATCATGTTTTCGCAAACACCACTCACTTATCAGCGTCCTTCGCCAAGGCTGGGCGAACATACGCAGGAAATCCTCGCAGAACTGGAGCAAGGCAAATCATGAAGACCGGCGGCAGGCTTATCGTAGATTCATTGGAAGCCAACGGCGTCGATCGCGTTTTCTGTGTGCCTGGAGAATCCTATCTGGCGGTTCTCGACGCCCTGCACGATTCGAAAATCGAGACGATCGTCTGCCGCCAGGAAGGCGGAGCATCAATGATGGCGGATTGTCATGGCCGACTGACCGGACGCCCCGGAATTTGCTTCGTCACACGCGGTCCCGGCGCAACCAACGCCTCGCCGGGCATCCACATAGCGATGCAGGATTCGATTCCGATGATCCTGTTCATTGGCCAGATCGCGACGCGAGCGCGCGAGCGCGAGGCTTTTCAGGAAGTGGACTATCGCGCCTTTTTCGGCCCCATCGCAAAATGGGCAACCGAGATCGACGATGCAGAGCGCATCCCTGAAATCCTCACACGCGCTTTTTCCATTGCGACGTCGGGGCGTCCCGGTCCGGTCGTTATCGCATTACCCGAAGACATGCTGACCAGCCTTGCGGACGCTCCCGCAGCCCTGCCCTTCACCCCGGTTGAAACGAGGCCCGGACCAACCGAACTTGAAAAGCTTGAAGAACTTCTTGCCGAAGCAAAGCGGCCTTTCGCGATACTCGGTGGCACGCGCTGGAGCGAACAAGCCGTCGCTCATATGAAGCAACTGGCGACCAATTGGGCGTTGCCGGTTGGCGTCCAGTTTCGCCGTCAAATGCTGTTCGATCATTTAAACCCGCATTATGCGGGCGACGTCGGCATTGGTATCAATCCGAAACTTTCAGAGTACATCAAGGCTTCCGATCTGGTCCTGTTGATTGGCGGCCGGTTTGGCGAGATGCCTTCTTCCGACTATACGCTGCTCAAAAGCCCATATCCTGAGCAAAAACTGGTTCACATCCACCCCGACACCAGCGAATTGGGCCGCGTCTATCGCCCCACACTCGCCATCAATGCCTCGCCATCAGCTTTCGTAGAAGCATTTGCGTCACGAAAGCCGGCCAAAACACCCGTGTGGGAAAGCCACACGAAAGCCCTTCACCTTGATTATCTGAAATGGTCGACACCGCCCGAAACCGGTCCCGGAGAGGTTCACATGGGCCCGATCATCAACTATTTGAAAAAGTTCTCCCGGACGACGCCATACTGACCAATGGTGCCGGCAACTACGCCACATGGGTACACCGCTTCTACAATTTCCAACGCTACGCCACGCAAAGCGCCCCGACATCCGGCTCCATGGGCTATGGCACGCCTGCCGCGGTCGCCGCAAAGGCTCTTTATCCAGAACGAACCGTGGTCGCTTTCGCTGGTGACGGCTGCTTCATGATGAATGGGCAGGAATTTGCCACCGCCGTGCAATATGACCTTTCCATCATCGTCATTGTCGTCAACAACGGCATTTACGGCACCATCCGCATGCATCAGGAGCGCGATTATCCAGGCCGCGTCTCGGGCACAAACCTCATCAACCCCGATTTCGCCGCCCTCGCCCGCGCCTATGGCGGACACGGTGAAACGGTCGCAAAAACCGCCGAATTCGCTCCCGCATTCGAGCGCGCGCAAGCCAGCGGCAAGCCCTCCTTGATCGAAATCAAACTTGACCCGGAAGCGATAACGCCGTCGCGAACATTATCGGACATCCGCGAAAAGCGTTAGAGCAATTCAAGGAAAAGTGTGCAGCGATCAAGCCACGGCGAGTGCCTGTGCCAGATCGGCGACAAGATCGTCCGGGTGCTCGACGCCGATCGAAAGCCGGATCGTCGTATCCAGCACGCCGATGCGTTCGCGCACCTCGATGGGTACACCCGAATGGGTCATCGCCGCAGGATGGCTCGCAAGCGATTCCGTGCCGCCGAGGCTGACCGCAAGTTTGAACACCTGAAGTGCATTCAGGAACGCAAAGGCCGCCTTTTGCCCGCCGCGAATATCGAATGAAAAGGTCGAACCAGCACCGCTGCATTGCGCTTTGAAGACCTTGCCTGCCGGCGTTTCCTCTCCCAGAAATGGCAGAAAATGGACTTTGGCAACCTTGGCGTGGTCACGCAGAAATTCGGCTGTAATCTGGGCATTGACGTTGGCGCGGTTCATACGGATCGACAGCGTTTCCAATGAGCGGCCAAGCATCCAGCACGAATGTGGGTCCAGTTGTGTACCGATAGCGCCACGCAGCGCCTTGATCGGCTTGGTCACCTCCTTGCTGCCCATAACCGCACCCGCGATGAGATCTGAATGTCCGCCGACATATTTGGTCAGCGAATAAAGCGATATATCTGCGCCAAACTCGATTGGGCGCTGGAATACCGGGCCGAGCAGCGTGTTGTCGCACATCACCACTGGTCTAAAACCCTGACTTTTGCCCAGTTCATCGGCAATGCGCCGCATCAATGCGATGTCGATGACACTGTTGATGGGGTTGGACGGCGACTCCACCAATATGATCGAAACCCGCCCCTTTGCGGTTGCCTCGTCTGCCGCCTTGCGTACCGCCTGTTCGTCAACGCCGTCAGAGAAGCTGACAGCACTGATACCGAAGCCAGCGAGCGTGCGCGCAAGTAGCGTTTCAGTGCCGCCATAAAGCGGTTGTGAATGCAGCACCACATCGCCCGGCCTTGCATAGGCAAGCACAGCCGTCGCAATTGCCGACATACCGGATGAAAACAGGATGCAAGCCTCGGTGTTTTCGTAGATGGCCAGACGATCCTCGACGATTTCGCTGTTTGGATGGTTGAAGCGGGAATAGACAAGCCCGGATGTTGTGCCACTCGGCGGCTCACGGCGGCCGGATGTGTAATCGAAGAAGTCGCGCCCCTCTTCAGCCGACTTGAAGACGAAGGTCGAGGTCAAGAACACCGGCGGCTTGACGGCTCCTTCCGAAAGTTGCGGATCAAAGCCGTAACCCAGCATCAGCGTTTCAGGATGGAGCTTGTGATTGCCGATATGAGTTCTGGATTGCTTGGGAGCGGTCATGATGTTCCTCGCTGTGAATTGCTAGAGCGGGATGAGGAAAAGTGGGCACCGGTTCCCCCCGCATCCCGCTCTGATTTATGGCAATCTATCACCGTCAAACGCCCAAAATGCAGCAGAAAATTGCCGACGGCATGGATCATGAAGTCGCACAAACCGCAATCGATGCATGGCTTCCCGTCAAGAGAACGGCGCCTCTGATGTGAAATCGGAGACGCCGTTCTTTTAATTTCTGGCGCGGCTCAGTGGTTCTATTAAAAACGGAGCCGCCTTAGTTCTCGCGCATTACTGGATCGCTTTATCCGTAATGGCAGTCGTATAGGCACCCTCGGGTTCCTTGGTGATGATCTTCTGATCAAGCAACGCCTTTGCCGTCCGTTCATAGGCTTCCGGGATGAGCTTGCCATCGGCATTGTCAACCAGCTTGGCAACTTCGCTCATCATGCGTTTTTGATGGTTCTCATCCTGCCCGCCATTATCCATGACGATTTCGGCAGCCTCATCAGGATTTTCGGTGGCGTATTTCCAGCCCTTCATCGAAGCGCGCACAAAACGCACCATCTTGTCTTCGAAAGCCGGGTCCTTGAGGTTGTCTTCCAGCGCATAAAGGCCGTCTTCAAGCAGATCGTTGCCCATTGCAGTGTAGTTGAACACGATCAGATCGTCCGGCTTGTAGCCTGCATCCATCAACTGCCAATATTCATTATAGGTCATAACCGAGATGCAGTCCGCCTGCTTCTGGATCAGCGGCTGAACGTCGAAGCTCTGCTTGAGCACGGTAACGCCATCGGGCCCGCCTTCAGTCGAAAGGCCAAGCTTGTTCATCCACGCATAGAACGGATATTCGTTGCCGAAGAACCAGACGCCGAGTGTGTGGCCTTTGAAATCGGCTTCAGTCTTGATGGGGCCATCTGCCGGGCAGACCAGCTCCATGCCGGCTTTCTTGAACGGTTGGGCGATATTTACCAGCCCGACGCCTTTTTCGCGCGCAGCCAGCGCACCGCCCATCCAGTCAACGATAACATCGGCACCGCCACCGGCAATTATCTGCTCTGGCGCGATATCGGGACCACCCGGCTTGATGTCGACATCGAGCCCTTCTTCTTCATAAAAGCCCTTGTCCTTGGCTACGTAATAGCCACCGAACTGGGCCTGCGTTACCCATTTCAATTGCAGCGTCACCTTGTCAGCCGCCATTGCCTGGAAAGCAGCCAGCGACATCGCACCGGCCAGCATGGGAAGTATCAGTTTTTTCATTTTGTTACCCTCTGGAGTTAAGTTTCAAAGCCTATCATTCGTTAGGACCTGTTGACTATCAGGATTTGGAGCGTGGTAGCCAACAAGCCCCAGCACGTCTATCCACCTCGGACAGACGGATGCCAGAATGTCGTAGCTCTCTCGATGAGAGCAATGACACCATAGAAAACCGAACCCGCAAGTGCTGCAACTGCGATTTCAGCCCACACCATATCGACATTCATTCTGCCGACTTCGGTTGAAATACGAAAACCCATGCCAACCACCGGCGTCCCGAAAAACTCGGCAACGATTGCGCCAATCAGCGCCAGCGTGGAATTGATCTTGAGGGCGTTGAAGATAAACGGGGCAGCAGCCGGCAGACGCAGCTTGAAAAGCGTCTGCCAGTAATTGGATGCGTAAGTGTTCATCAGGTCGCGTTCCATGTGCCCTGACGCCGATAAACCTGCAACCGTGTTCACCAGCATTGGAAAGAACGTCATGAGAACGACGACAGCTGCTTTCGATTGCCAGTCGAAACCGAACCACATGACCATGATTGGCGCGACACCAATAATCGGCAGAGCCGAAACCAGATTGCCAATCGGCAGCAGACCTCGACGCATGAACGGCACGCGGTCGGCAAGGATCGCAGCCATGAAGCCTGAACCACACCCAAGAACATAGCCGATGAAAACCGCCTTGAAGATCGTTTGATTGACGTCCGCAGCCAGGATTGGCAGCGAATTGGCAATACGCACGCCAATGGCGCTTGGCGGCGGCAGCAAGATGAAGGGAATGCCGGCACCGCGGGTCACCGCTTCCCAGATGATCAGAATCCAGACACCAAAGATCGTCGGTATGACGAGCCGAACCGCGATGGAAATCTGCCGCAATCCAATCTGCATTGAAGACAGCACAGTTACGCAGCGCCAAGCAAGAAGCCAAGCCGCGCCAATCAACAGAAAGAATGGCGCCTTCGCCGTTCCCTCAAAACCGGCAATGCCTCGGATGAGAAGCCACGCCGCAACATGCGCCCCGACAAACAGCAACACCGCCTCAATGACCGGCCCAATCTTGACCAACGATACCAACCCCGAACAGACAAGCAGTCCGAGGATAATCCACTTCGTCGCCTGATAGGGATACTCGCCCGCTGCCGCCGCTTCAGGCGAGGTCATGGCACCCATGAAGATGGCAATCAGGCACAATATGAGAGCCAGAACCGCCTGCCATGAGAACTTGAAGCCGCTCATGCCGCTCTCCCGCCCATCGAGCGTTCAACGAAGCGACCGACAATGCCGACGCTCACCACCAGCAAAGCGGCAACCACGGAACCGGCCACCAACGCCGCCCACATGTCGATCGACTGGCTGTAATAGGCACTGGCAAGAAGCTTGGCACCGATGCCTGCCACGGCACCGGTCGGCAATTCACCGACGATTGCCCCCACCAGACTGGCCGCCACGGCCACCTTCATCGACGTGAACAGGAAAGGGACTGAAGCTGGCATACGCAGCTTCCAGAACGTCTGCGAACGGCTGGCATTATAAGTGTGCATCAGGTCGAGATTCATCAGCTCAGGCGAGCGCAACCCTTTCACCATGCCGACCGCAACGGGGAAGAACGACAGGTAAGTCGAGATCAGCGCCTTGGGGATGAGACCGGTAATCCCGACCGCCGCAAGCACTACGATAATCATCGGCGCAACAGCGAGAATGGGGATTGTCTGGGACGCAATGATCCACGGCATGAGGCTTCGATCAAGCGTTGTCACATGCACAATCCCGACGGCAATCAGAATGCCCAGCAGCGTCCCGAAAGCAAAGCCGAGCAACGTCGATGAAAGTGTCACCCACGAATGATAAACGAGGCTGCGGTTGCTCGTAACCTTGCGCATGAAGGTGTTTTCAAAGAAATTTGTCGCCACCTGATCTGGCGTCGGCAGTGTCGGCTTGGCCTGTGTCAGCGTCTTGCCGATGAATTCGACCGTCCCCGGCATTTCTCCCGAGCGACGATCAAGGTCGCGCTGGAATGGCGCGTTGAGAACAACGGCAAAAACATACCAGACGACCACAGTGACCGCCAGAATTGAGACTACCGGAACAATCTTGTCACGAAATGAGTCCATGATCAGCGGCCTCAATCGTCATAGCTGTGACCGGCCCGCAAGCCGTCACGCACTCTGGCGGCAATTGCCAGGAACTCCGGGGTCTCGCGGATATCGAGAGGGCGCTCTGCCGGCAACGTCGATTCGATAATGTCGGTGACACGGCCCGGACGCGGCGACATGACAACAATACGTGTCGACAGATAAACCGCCTCGGGGATGGAGTGCGTAACGAAGCAGATCGTCTTGTTGGTCCGCCCCCACAATTCCAGCAATTGTTCGTTGAGATGGTCGCGCACGATTTCATCGAGCGCACCGAACGGCTCGTCCATCAACAAAAGGTCGGCATCGAAGGCCAGTGCCCGAGCGATAGAAGCACGCTGCTGCATCCCGCCTGAAAGCTGCCACGGATACTTCTTCTCAAAACCCGTCAGATTGACCAGATCGAGCGTATGCTTGATGCGTTCATTCTGTTCGGATTTCGACAGGCCCATGACCTCAAGCGGCAAGGCCACATTGCGCTCGATCGTACGCCAGGGAAACAGCGCCGATGCCTGAAAAACATACCCATAAGCCCGCGCCTCACGCGCCTGCTCAACCGTCATGCCATTGACGGCAATGGCACCCGATGTCGGTTTCTCCAGATCGGCAATTACCCGCAGCAAAGTGGTCTTGCCACAACCCGACGGCCCGATAAAGGAGACGAACTCGCCCTTGCTGATTTTCAGATCGACATCGGCAAGCGCCTGTACCGGCCCATCGCTGGTCTGGAATGTAAGGCCAAGTCTGCTTGCCTCGACAACGGTTTGTTTGGCTGGCGTCAAGCTCGCTCCTGCTCCCATTGGTGAATGCATTGTCACCTTGCTCACACCCCGGTCGCCGGGATGCCGGTGCGCTCTATCTTGCGCGGCGCAGAAATATCCTTCCAGGTCGATAGCGCCCGGTTGACCGCTCCATTTGCCTCGCGGGCCACAAACTTGCCATGACCGGGTTTCGACTTGACGTCAGTCTCCTCGATGGCCAATTCACCACGCGTAAAGACAAAGCGTGGCAAACCGGTCACCTCGAAGCCTTCAAACACATTGTAGTCGATGACCGACTGCTGCTTTTTCGATGAAATCGTCTTCTTGCGCTTCGGATCCCAAACCACGATATCGGCGTCCGCACCTTCAACGATGGCACCCTTCTTCGGATACGTGTTGAGGATTTTGGCGATATTGGTGGACGTTACCGCAACAAATTCGTTCATGGTCAGGCGACCGGTATTGACGCCCCGTGTCCACAACACCGGCATGCGGTCTTCAAGCCCGCCCGTACCATTCGGGATTTTCGTGAAATCGCCAACGCCATTGCGCTTCTGCTCGGTGGTGAAGGCACAATGGTCCGTCGCCACAACTTGCAGCGACCCGGCTTGCAAGCCCGCCCAAAGTGAGTCCTGATGTTGCTTGTTTCGAAACGGCGGGCTCATGACGCGGCGCGCCGCGTGATCCCAATCCTTGTCGAAATATTCGCTCTCATCCAGCGTCAGATGCTGGATCAGCGGCTCGCCAAAGACCCGCATGCCTTTTTGACGGGCGCGGCGGATCGCTTCATGGCTCTGCTCGCACGACACATGCACCACATAAAGCGGCACACCGGCCATATCGGCAATCATCACGGCGCGGTTGGTCGCCTCACCTTCCACCTCCGGGTGGTCGCGAATAAGCATGGCCTTCGGGCCCATTATTACCTTCAGCAAGCAGTTTTTGCGAAAGTGCGGCCACCACGTCGCCATTTTCGGCATGAACCAGCGGCAACGCGCCAAGGTCCGCACAACGCTTGAACGAAGCATATAATTCGTCATCGTCCACCATCAGCGCGCCCTTATAGGCCATGAAATGCTTAAACGAGGTAATGCCTCTATCGACAACCTGGGCCATCTCTTCGAAAACCTGCTTGTCCCACCATGTGATCGCCATGTGGAAGGAATAGTCGCAGGAAGCCTTGGAGGTCTTGTTGTCCCACCTCTGCAACGCTTCCAGCAAAGACTGCTTGGGTGCAGGCAGGCAAAAATCCACCACCATCGTCGTGCCGCCTGCAAGGGCGGCACGCGTGCCGCTCTCGAAATCGTCCGCCGAATAAGTACCCATGAACGGCATTTCGAGATGGGTATGCGGGTCGATGCCGCCCGGCATGACATAGCACCCGGTTGCATCGAACTCCTGGTCCCCGTGAAGGTCCGGCCCTACGCCAATGATCTGGCCATTTTCGAACAGCACATCCGCCTTATAGGTGCGGTCGGCTGTCACCACAGTACCGTTTTTGATGACCTTTGACATTTTTCTCGCTCCCCATATTTCGGTCTATCATATTGTTCGTTTTATTGGATACGCGTTTCCCGGCGCGCAGCACTTCGTCACCACAGTTCAATCTGTAATTTTGCCCGTCATATCCGGCTAGGTCGTGGCATCCGTTACGATTTCAGCCGTTTCGACAACAGCATGAAACAAGACATCGGCACCAGCCGTCGCCCATTCCTTGGATATGTCCTCAGCTTCGTTATGGGAAAGCCCATCCACACAAGGACACATCACCATGGCCGTCGGGGCGACCCGGTTGATCCAGCACGCATCATGGCCTGCCCCCGACACGATATCGCGGTGAGAATAGCCAAGCCGTTTCGCTGCATCGCGAACAGCTTTCACACAGTTCTCGTCGAAGGTGACCGGATCGAAATGTCCGACCTGCTCAACTTCGAACCCGATGTCCAGTGCCTCGCAAATTGTCTCGATTCCCGCGCGGATACGCTCATCCATCGCGTCGAGCGTCGCCTTGTCGGGTGAACGAATATCAATGGTGAAAACGGCGCGCCCGGCGATGATGTTGCGCGAATTCGGATAGACCTCCACGTGACCGATCGCACCGACGGCATTTGGCTGGTAGTCCATCGCCACTTCATGCACCAATTCGGTAACACGCGCCATGCCAAGTCCCGCATTACGTCGCTTCGGCATTGGTGTGGAACCGGTGTGACTTTCCTTTCCCGTCAATGTCACTTGCAGCCATTTCAAACCCTGCCCGTGCGAAACGACACCGATATCAATGCCTTCGTCTTCAAGGATCGGCCCTTGCTCGATGTGCAATTCGAAGAATGCATGCATCTTGCGCGCGCCAACTTCCTCGTCACCTTTCCAGCCAATCCGTTCCAGTTCGTCACCGAAACGCTTGCCTTCCTTGTCTTCCCGGCCATACGCCCAATCCTGCTTATGCACACCAGCAAAGACACCCGAAGCCAGCATAGCCGGCGCATAGCGCGTGCCTTCTTCATTGGTCCAGTTGGTGACGACGATGGGATGCTTGGTCTTGATGCCAAGATCGTTGAGCGATCGAATGATTTCGAGCCCGCCAAGCACGCCCAGAACTCCGTCATATTTGCCGCCCGTCGGCTGCGTATCGAGGTGACTGCCAACATAGACCGGCAGCGCATCCGGGTCGGTTCCTTCACGACGGGCAAACATGGTGCCCATCTGATCAAGGCCCATTTCAAGACCTGCTTC
The DNA here is from genome assembly GCF_055809095.1 of Mesorhizobium sp. G2-6-1. Taxonomy (NCBI): domain Bacteria; kingdom Pseudomonadati; phylum Pseudomonadota; class Alphaproteobacteria; order Hyphomicrobiales; family Phyllobacteriaceae; genus Mesorhizobium; species Mesorhizobium sp. G2-6-1. The sequence goes on along the minus strand of NZ_CM147896.1, from coordinate 2,863,334 downwards.
CTCGCACCATGTCTTGAAAAGACTTCGGCCAACACCATCCTCGTCGGTCACAGTCTGGCGATTGTTCCCTCCGGCAATGCCGGGGCCGATCTTCGCCATTTCCATCAAGGAATCCCACAAACGGTCTGAATTGATTCGTAGATTCTCGCCGGGTGCGGACATATGTTTTCCTTTCATTACCATTGTGCGACGGGCGCCATTGTTGTCGGCGCCCGTCATAATCTTCAATCAGTCGATCATCCGCAACACTTCACGCACATGGTCGACCAACTCGTCGATCTGGCCCTTGGTGATGATCAGCGGCGGTGACAATGCAATGATATCGCCGGTCGTTCGGATCAGCGCGCCGCGTTCAAAAGCCTTGACGAAAGCGGAAAACGCACGCTTGGTCGGGTTGCCCGCAATCGGCTCGAGTTCGATAGCACCGATCAGGCCGATATTGCGAATATCGATGACATGCGGCTCGTCCTTCAGGGAATGCAGCGCCTCTTCCCAATAGGGTGCCAGTTCCGCGCCACGAGTCAAAAGACCCTCTTCCTTGTAGGTATCAAGCGTTGCAAGCGCGGCAGCACATGCCATCGGATTGCCCGAATAGGTATAGCCATGCATGAATTCGATCAGATGTTCCGGCCCGGTCATGAAGGCATCGTGAATTTCCTTCGACACGAATACCGCACCCATCGGGATCACGCCGTTGGAAACGCCTTTGGCGGTGGTGATGATGTCGGGCGTAACGCCGAAATAGTCAGCCGCGAACGGCGTGCCGAGCCGACCAAACCCGGTAATCACCTCATCGAAAATCAACAATATGCCGTGTTTGGTGCAAATCTCGCGCAGCTTTTGCAAATAGCCCTTCGGCGGCAAGATGACGCCGGTCGAACCGGCAACGGGCTCGACAATAACGGCAGCGATTGTTGAGGCGTCATGCAGCGTAACGATCCGCTCCAGTTCGTTCGCCAGTTCCGCGCCATGTTCCGGCACACCCTTGCTGAACTGGTTCTTTTCGGGAAGATGCGTATGCGGCATGTGGTCGACACCGGTCAAAAGCGAACCGAACATTTTCCTGTTCGATACGATGCCGCCAACTGAAATACCGCCGAAATTAACCCCATGATAGCCGCGCTCGCGGCCGATCAACCGGGTGCGCGCGCCATCGCCTTTGACGCGCTGATAGGCAATTGCCATCTTCAGTGCTGTATCAACCGATTCCGAACCGGAATTGGTGAAGAAAACATGGTCCATACCTTTTGGAGCGACATCAACCAGCTTGTTGGCCAGTTCGAAAACAACGGGATGTCCCATCTGGAACGCCGGGGCATAATCCAGTTCAGCAGCCTGCTGCTGGATCGCTTCTGTGATTTTTGGTCTGCAATGACCGGCATTGACACACCACAGCCCAGCCGTGCCGTCCAAAATCTTGCGCCCATCGCTCGCCGTGTAGTGCATGTCCTTGGCAGCAACCAACATACGTGGCGTCTGCTTGAATTGCCTGTTGGCCGTAAACGGCATCCAGAATGCACTGAGATCGTTTGGCGTTACTTTGAGCCGGTTTGACATGACCAAGCTTCCCTTCGTTATTGTTTCTATCCGGCCAACGCTTGGTCCTCGACGCAATTTCATGCTACGAATTTTTGACCGAATGGACAAACGTTAGCACCGCCATATGAGCGGTCAAGAGATTAGTAGCCGAAATGCCACTCTTGGGGGGCGTTCCACAAGCCAGCAAAAGCTGGTCCAGAGCATTGGTCCAGATTTCAGCCGAAGTCTTGGCGCGCATGGAATGAAGGCAGACATGGAAGCTCCAGTTCCACGACGTACACGTATTCAGCAGGAAAAACGGGAATTGATCCTTGAGGCAGCTCTGGATGTGTTCTCGGCCAACGGCTTTCGTGGCGCGACCATTGACCAGATTGCCGAGGCGGCGGGCATGTCGAAGCCAAACCTGCTTTACTATTTTCGCCGCAAGGAAGACATTCATGAAACGCTGATGCAGCGCTTGCTGGAGAAATGGCTCGCGCCATTGCGCGACTTCGACGACGCCGGAGATCCTGTTAGCGAACTGAAAAGCTACATCCGCCGCAAGCTTGAAATGGCGCGCGACTTTCCCCGCGAAAGCAGGCTGTTTGCCAATGAAATCCTGCAAGGCGCGCCACGCATCATGCCGATGCTGGAGGGGAATTGAAACGTTTGGTGGATGACAAAGCCGAAATCATTGACGGCTGGATGCGCGTAGGCAAACTTGCCAGGACCGATGCCAGGCATCTGATCTTCGCGATCTGGGCAACGACCCAGCATTATGCCGACTTCGATGTTCAGGTACGCGCCGTTCTCGGGCCGGACCGCAGCGGCGACGCCCGTTTCGAGGACGCCGCCCGTTTTCTTGAGCAATTGATCATCAACGGCCTGACGCCACCGCGATCATCGCCGCCGTCTTTATAAAACGGCAATACGCCATGACGTGATGCTATGCTGCCTTTGCCTCATCCACCGGGTGAATAGCATGGAAGCTGACGCACAAACGGTTCCAGATATTTATCATGCCGACAGCCACCGTCAGCTTGGTCAGCTCTTCTTCAGAAAAATGCTTCAAAGCCATCTCGTACAATTCATCGGGAACACCAGCATCCGCGATCTTCGTCACCGCGTCGACCCAGGCAAAAGCTGCACGCTCACGCTCGGAAAATAGTGGCGATTCCTTCCATGCCGCGACCAGATACAGCCGCTGTTCGCTCTCGCCATCGCGACGCGCCTCACGGCTGTGCATCTCGACGCAAAAAGAACACCCATTGATCTGCGATGCACGCAGCTTGATGAGATGCAAAAGTCCTTTTCCAGGCCGCACTGCTCGACCGCCATGTTCAGGGCGCTCACCTGCTTCATCAGCGCTGGTGCCGCGGCAAAAAACTGTAACCGGGGTTCCATGATATTATCTCCTTTGTAACGGTAGGTGTGGGACAGATTTTTGCGGACGTTGATGACGCTCGACAAATGCGCAATTGGCGGCGACCGAACGCGGGTCGGCGTCAGAGTTGAAATCCGCAACAATGTCGGAAAGTTTTTCAGCAGCAAGTGCAGCACGGTATGCCTTTTCGGCACGTAGCATGGCAACATTGATACCGCACGGTTTTGCATAGGCCGACGCTGGCAGCCTGACTGGTCCGCCCTGGCGGATTTCACCACAGCGGAATGCTGGCGCAGTCCCCTCCACCGCAAGCACGATGTCGAGCAACGAAACATCTTGCGCCGGCCGAGCCAACCGGTAACCCCCGGAAGGGCCAGACACCGATTCCAGAACACCGGCACCAGCCAGCGCATTCAGCTGCTTCAGCAGATAGCTTGGCGACACCCCAAACGCTTCTGCCATTGTCGCACCCGACAAGGTCGCAGACCCTTCCACCCCTGCCAACATGGCAGCACAATGGATGGCAGCTTCGACACCTTCACCAAGCTTCATGGAAGCATTCTCCTATCATGGACATTAATTATCCCGGATAAATATTATCGTCAATAAGTAAATGAAAAAACAGCGCAATGGCGCTGCTCTTTCAAATCAGCCTGCACCCTATTCCGCAGCAGCCTTTGCCATCGGGTTGTTGGGATGGGTCGTCCAGTTGGCATAGTCTGCCGAAACCGTTTGGCCCGTGCGCTCATCCAGAACACCTGGTTCAAGCGCAACCATCGAGATGCAATTGTCCACCGGGCATACATTGACGCAAAGATTGCAACCGACGCATTCATCTTCCATCACTTCGAAATGACGCACACCATCGACCATTGATGTAATGGCCTGATGAGAAGTATCTTCGCAGGCAATGTGGCAGCGGCCGCACTTGATGCAGCTATCCTGATCTATGCGCGCCTTGGCAATGTAGTTCAGATTGAGATACTGCCATGACGTGACATTAGGCGTCGCACGCCCGATCACATCGTCGAGATTGCGATGTCCCTTCTCGTCCATCCAGTTCTCAAGGCCAGTGATCATTTCCTGCACGACCTTGAAGCCATAAGTCATGGCCGCCGTGCAGACCTGCACATTGCCCGCGCCCAGCGCCAGAAATTCGGCTGCATCGCGCCATGTGGTAATGCCGCCGATCCCCGAAATAGCAAGGTCACTTGTTTCAGCATCCCGGGCAATTTCGGCCACCATATGAAGCGCCATCGGCTTCACCGCAGGCCCGCAAAAGCCACCGTGGCTGCCCTTGCCGTCAATCGAAGGTTCCGGCGAAAACGTATCCAGATTAACCGACGTGATCGAGTTGACCGTGTTGATCAACGACACAGCATCCGAGCCTGCCAAATGCGCGGCACGGGCCGGCTTGCAAATATCGGTGATATTGGGCGTAAGCTTGGTAATGACCGGCATGCGCGTGGTTTGCTTGCACCAGCGCACAATCATTTCGATATATTCAGGCACCTGACCGACAGCAGCACCCATGCCGCGTTCGCTCATGCCGTGCGGGCAGCCGAGGTTGAGTTCGATGCCATCGGCACCAGTCTCTTCAACCAGTGGCAGGATCGACTTCCATGCATCTTCTTCGCAAGGCACCATGAGCGAGACAATCAGGGCTCGATCCGGCCAGTCCTTCTTGACCTGCTTGATCTCCTGCAAATTGAGTTGCAGCGGCCGATCAGTGATGAGTTCTATATTATTGATTCCAAGAACCCGGCGGTCAGCACCCCAGATCGCACCGTAGCGCGGGCCGTTGACATTGACGACCGGCGGGCCTTCCTCGCCAAGCGTCTTCCAGACCACGCCGCCCCAGCCAGCCTTGTAGGCGCGCACGACATTATAAGCCTTGTCCGTAGGCGGTGCCGAAGCCAGCCAGAAGGGATTCGGCGATTTGATCCCGGCAAAAGTATTGCGTAGGTCTGCCATGTTTATGCCCTCCCGTTCGAGGTCAATGTCCGATGAATGCTTTCGGCAGCATCGCGGCCATGCGCCACTGATGTCACCGTCAAATCCTCGCCACCACGCACACAGTCGCCACCGGCCCACACTTTGGGCAGCGAGGTGCGCCCTTCCGCGTCGACCTTGATGCGCCCGCCTTCCATTTCAAGCGACGCACCTTTGCCATTCACCGAATCTGGAACAAATGTCTGACCGATGGCCTTGAATATCTGGTCGGCATGAAGGGTTATGACCTCCCCCGTGCCGACAAGACGATCCTTGTTCATGGCCGTATATTCCAGTTCGATGGCCGTCGCTTTGCCATTCTCGGCAATCACCCGCTTGGGTTGCAGCCAATGCCGGATGTTAACGCCATTGGCCGCAGCCAAATCCTGCTCAAAACCCGAGGCATTCATGTCGTCCTTGCCGCGCCGGTAGCACACGGTCACCTCTTCCGCGCCAAGCAGCTTGGACTGCACCGCAGCGTCAATTGCCGTCATGCCGCCGCCAATAACGATGACGCGCCGTCCAACCGGAAGCTTCGCGAGATCTTCCGTCTGGCGCAGCACAGCGATAAATTCGACCGCATTTTCGACCCCGCGCGCGTCTTCGCCATCCGCCCGCAAGGCGTTGATACCGCCAAGACCCATGCCCAGGAATACCGCGTCATAGTCGTGCTCAAGCACATCCAGGCTAAAATCGCGCCCAAGCACCTGACCGTAGCGAATGTCAATGCCGCCGATAGCGGTCACATAGTCGACTTCGGCTTGAGCAAAATCATCCGTGCTTTTATAGGCTGCAATGCCATATTCACTGAGCCCACCCCCTTCGCGCGCGCCTCGAAGATCGTGATCTCATGGCCGTAGCGCGCCAGGCGATGAGCCGCCGCCAAGCCCGCAGGTCCAGCCCCCACCACCGCTATTTTTCTACCGCTCGAGGCTGCTCTTTCATAAAACTGCTTGTTTTCCTGCATGGCAATGTCAGTTGCGAAACGCTGCAAGCGCCCGATCTGCACCGGCTTGCCTTCTGCTGCCTCACGAACGCAGGCTTCCTCGCACAATGTCTCGGTCGGACAGACGCGCGCGCACATGCCGCCAAGGATGTTCTGGTCGAAAATCGTCTTGGCAGAACCGAGTGGATTTCCCGTCGAAATCTCGCGAATGAACATCGGAATGTCGATCGCTGTCGGACACGCATTCATGCAAGGCGCATCGTAGCAGAAATAGCAGCGATCAGCCTCGACCAGCGCCTCATGATTGGTGAGTGGCGGATGCAGATCTGAAAAATTGTCCGAATAGGTTTCGGGCGAAAGCCGACCAGCGGCAATGCCTTCCTTGAAATGACCTGTCGCCATTCCGCTTTCCCCTTATGTTTTGGTTTTGAAGAACGCTACCACATCCAGATTTTTTATCAATTGGTCAATTTTATGGATAACACCTTGATTTTATTGATATAAAATATGATGATTTTTATCATGTTTTAATCCCCACGCGCATAAATCGGGAATTTTTCCGCAATATGTCGGAATTCTGTCGCATCGTCCGTCCTAGGTTAAGCATCTGCCGGAGTTTCCAGCAGCGCCACATAGTTTCACCAAACGGTCAGGGAGACACCAATGACAAAGGCACAGAAATCCTTCTTCTGGTATGAGCTGATGACGAGCGACCTCGAAGCGGCAGAGGCATTTTACACGGCCGTCATAGGGTGGAATGCCGAACCATTCGGTGACACTGCGGATATGCCACCTTACATCGTCGTGAAAGCTGGCGACCGTGGCGTCGCGGGAATGATGACACTGCCGGAACCAGCCCAAAAAATGGGGATGCCTCCCGCTTGGTTGGGCTACATCCATGCTTCCGATGCCGATGCAGCGACCGCATCCTTGATAAAGGCGGGCGGTAAGGTGCACCGTGAACCGTCGGATATTCCCGGCGTCGGACGCTTCGCTGTCGTTGCCGATCCACAAGGCGCAACATTCATGTTGCTGCAACCGAATGAACCAGATCAGCCACCAGCAGCTATGGAAACACCCGGCCATGTCGGCTGGCACGAGCTTTACACGACCGACTGGCAAGCCGCCTTCGACTTCTATTCAGACCAGTATGGCTGGGTGAAGGATCATCCCTTCGACATGGGCGAGATGGGCATCTATCTGATTTATTCAGTCAACGATCAGCAGTCCGGGGGCATCATGAACAAGCTCGAACACATGCCCACACCCTTCTGGCAGTTCTATTTCAATGTCGAGGGCATAGATGGAGCCGCAAAGCGGGTTACAGATAATGGTGGCAAGGTGGTGATGGGTCCGATGGAGGTGCCCGGCGGCCAATGGGTCGTCAATTGCACCGACCCGCAAGGCGCTCATTTTGCCATGGTCGCGCCCGGAAGATGATTTCTTATCCCACAATTCTTAGCTATTTGAATAACTTGCAATAGTTTTTCGAATCAAGACGGGAGGTGGATAACCACACTTTGGGGTTGGGTTGGGCTCACGCCAAATTATGGCTCACCCACCCCGATTTCCTCCTTCCGCTTTGCAACATAGGCATCGAGTTCCTCGCGCACCGAAGCATCCAACACCGGTTCCACATAATCAGTCAGCGCCTTTTTCCATAATCCAGTTGCCCGCGCTGTCGCGTCGCAACTGCCAGCCTCCGTCCACGCCTCGTAGTTTTGCCAGTTGGACAGTATCGGCTGATAGAAAGCGGTCGAATAGCGTTCCAGCGTATGCGGTTCACCAAAGAAATGCCCCCCTGTTGGAACCGCACCAAGCGCTTCAACCGCAAGTTCGTTCTCGTTGACCTCGATAGGGCGCAAAAACTCCATCATGTGCTGGATCAACTCCACATCGATGATGAATTTTTCAAACGACGCCGTGAGCCCGCCCTCCTGCCAACCGGCGGCATGGTAGACGAGATTGCCATGCCCCATAACAGCGCCCCACAACGCCATCAGCGTCTCGTAAGTGCCTTGCGCATCCGCAGCATTTGATGCCGAACCCGGCGTCGTGCGGTAAGGGAGCTTATAACGTCGAGCCAATTGCCCTGAGGCGATATTGGCTTTGGTGTTTTCAGGTGTTCCAAAAGCCGGCGCGCCTGATTTCATATCGACATTGGAGGTAAACGCCCCATACATGACCGGCGTACCCGGCCGCACAAGCTGGGTCAACACCACGCCAAACAAGGCTTCGGCATTCTGCTGTGCCAACGCGCCCGCCAATGTCACGGGACTCATCGCCCCCATCAGCGTAAATGGCGTGACACATACCGATTGGCCATATTCTGACATCGTCATCAGCCCTTCAGCCATCATCTCGTCGATGCGGCGCGGTGAGTTCACCGAGATGATGGTTGTGACACCGGGATCCTCGCGCATTTGTTCAAGCGTCATCCCGCGCGCGATTGCCATCATTCGAATGCCATCCAGCGCCCTGCCGCGCCCTATGGCCGAAACATGGAAACTTTTGTCGGTCAACGTCAGATTGGCAAGATAAGTGTCGAGATGACGGGTGTTCGATGGCAGTTCCACCGGCGCGCAAACCTGGTTGCCAAGCATGTGAATGCAATTGAAATGCTGCGCCAGGCGGACAAGGTCGCAATAATCGCGCATATTTCCCGGTCGACGTCCCCGCTCCATGTCGTGGACATTGGGCGGACCCGCAACAAGCGTAAAATTGATTGAATTGCCGCCAAGATGGATGGAATTCGCCACATTACGCGGTGTCAAAACATGAGCAGAGGGCGCTGTCGTCAAAGCCTCCGCTACCAGCCCGCGATCAAGGCGAACAGTCTGAGTTGCCAGATCAACGCTCGCACCCGCTTTCTGAAACAGCGACTGGGCGTGCGAACTCATCACTTCGATGCCAAAATTTTCCAGAATGTGCAGTGAGGCTTCATGGATCGCCTCGACCTGATCGGCCGATAACAGCGCCATCGGTGGATAGGGATTGACGACTTGCCGCGCAGGCAATTGACCAATTCCCGCATCAACCTGCGAACGGGTGCGACTGGAACTACGTTTGCTTCGGGATCTCGTCATATCCGCATCAAATGCCCCAACGCCGAGCTTCGCTATCAATAATACGTCACGTCTGGAAAGATATTTATAAAAACCGGCATTTCGCAGGATAAATTTTATAAAAAACGACAAAAATGTCGTTTCTACTGCTAAGAACTCACACCAGCATCGTCGAAGTGGTTAATTTGCGGCGCAACACTCCCTTTATGATTTGCGTCTATTGGTCGGCACATGTGTGTGTCCAGTTTTAATCGAGTTTTACCGATCCTTGCGTTGCTTGCCCTTTCGGCTTGTGCAACCGCGCCCCGCCACATCAACAACGTATGTTCCGTTTTCGACCAACGCGATGGCTGGATCAACAATTGGCAATCGGCGGCAACGCGCGCTGAGCGGAAATACGGTGTGCCGGTGCCTGTTCTGATGGCGACAGTACGCAAGGAATCCGGCTTCAAAGGAAACGCCAAACCGCCCCGCACCAAGCTTCTTGGCTTCATTCCCTGGAAGCGTCAATCGACCGCCTATGGTTATTCGCAGGCGCTTGATGGAACCTGGGCACAATACCGCAGTGAAACCGGCAACTTCACCGCGCGCCGAAGCAGTTTCTCAGATGCGGTAGATTTCGTCGGTTGGTATCACGCAAAGTCCGCAGACACTCTGGGTATTGCGCGCAACGACACTTACAACCTCTATCTCGCCTATTATTTGGGCAGGACTGCTTTCAAGCGCGGCGACTGGCGCGGCAATACCGCGATACAGCGTTACGCCCGCGCAACCGATGATATGGCACGAAAATACGCCACACAGTTGCAACGCTGCGGCTCTTGACGCACGCCCCTAGCACTATCTGGTGCCCCGTCGACGCATCAATCTAGGGTCTGGACTCAATTTGCCCAACATCTGATAGCGAAGAGTTGCACCATTGAGAGGAAGTTTCGAGCCTTTTTCTCAAACCGTGTAGCCAATCGGCGCATGTCTTTCATGTTGCAGAAGAAGCGCTCAACGACGTTTCTTTGGGCATAAAGGTTTGCGTCGTGTGGAATGGTGCGCTGGTTGCTTTTGGACGGGATCACGGCCAGCGCACTTTCGTCAGCAATTTGCTGCCTGATCTTGCGACTGCCATAGGCTTTGTCTGCGACGATGGCGAGCGGTGGATATTCCCAGTCGAGGAAAGCGTCCATCATCTGGCTGTCGTGCATTTGCCCGCCGGAGATCGCCAGTCGCAGCGGGCGCCCTGCAGCATCTACGGCCGCGTGAACCTTACTTGTGCGACCGCCTCGTGAGCGGCCAATACATTCTTCCAGTTCCCCTTTTTGACCCAGCCGCTGCGCGGTGAGCCTTGACGATGGAAGCATCGATGAAGACCAGACTATCCTCATGCTCGCGCGCAAGGGCCTCAAATATCCCTTGCCAAACCCCACGCTCACCCCAGCGGGTGTAGCGATTGTAAACCGTCGTTCGCGGCCCGTATCGCTCCGGAAGATCGCGCCAGGGAGCCCCGGTTCGCAGAATATAGAAAATGCCGTTGAGAACCTTGCGGTCGTCTTTGCGCTTCGAACCACGTCCTTTAGCCGGAAGAAGCGGTTCAATAATGGCCCACTCCTCGTCAGTCAGATCAAATCGTGCCATGATAACCTCCATCGACGGAGGCTGTGAATCACACTTTCATAAGCAAAATCAATATCCTGAATTGGGTTCACACCCTAGCGATAAGATTACCACCTCGCTGACTGTAGTTACCCCACCAGCCTTAGGACACCTCGTTATCGCTGCTATCACTGGCGAAGCTGATGACGGGCTCCATTTTTGCCAGTTTCTCATCAGATAGCCAACACAGGCTCACATGCCCATCTCCAAGGTCCTTAGGAGGCGGGACCTTCGTCTCGCACAAATTGTCGGGCACGTTGTCCTTGTAGCGACACCGTGTCTGGAATGGGCAGCCCGATGGCGGATTCATGGCCGACGGGATGTCGCCTTCCAGCACGATATGTTTCTTGACCACACTTGTGTCAGCAATCGGGATCGCCGACAGCAGCGCCTCCGTATAGGGATGATAGGGTGGTGCAAATATCTGGTCCGTTGTCCCTTGCTCCACAATATAGCCGAGATACATCACGACGACACGGTCGGCGATGTAGCGCACCACGGAAAGGTCGTGGCTGATGAACAGCAAGGTCGTCTTGTTCTCGCGCTGGATATCCATCAGCAATTCGGTGACGGCAGCCTGAACGGAAACGTCGAGCGCCGAAACAGGCTCGTCTGCCACCACCACCTTGGCGCTGCCGGCAAAGGCGCGCGCCACACCGATACGCTGTTTTTGCCCCCCGGAAAGCTGACGCGGTTTGCGCGTGGCGAAGGCGCGCGGAAGCTTCACCAGATCGAGCAGTTCAAGCATGCGCTGCTGGCGTTCTTCAGGATTGTTCCCGACATGGAACTTCTCCAGCGTGCGGATGATTTGCGATCCGACCGAATGGCTGGGGTTCAAAGTATCGAAGGGATTTTGGAACACCATCTGAATTGACGACACAGTCTCCACGCTGCGATGTTCGATTTCAGTCGACTGGATCGAGGTATCGCCAAGCGTGACCTCACCAGAACTCGCGGTCTCAAGGCCGAGCAAGACTTTGGCGAGCGTGGATTTGCCGCAACCCGACTCACCGACGATGGCAACCGTTTCCGACTCGCGTGCCTCGAAACTGATGGTCTCATTTGCCTTGACAGTTCGCCCCTCACCGCCGCCAAACACTCCACCGGCGCCAACGTGATAATATTTCCTGAGATCTTCCACTTTCAACATCGGCGCGCCAGCCTTGACCGGTTCGCTGGTCTTTTTCACATCGGGCGGCAACGCATCCCAATCTATTTCATTGAAGCGCACACAGCGGCTGAAATGACCGTCATGACCTTCGATAGGAATCATCGGAATTTCCGCCGCATTGCACACCCCTTCAACAAAATGGTGGCAACGCGGGCCAAAATTGCAGCCCTTGGGGCGCTCATGCGGAAGCGGCAACTGACCGGGAATGGCAATGAGCGGGCGCGAATTCTTGTCCGCTCCCGGCAGTGGGATCGAACGGAAAAGTCCTTGCGTGTAAGGGTGGCGCATCCTGTCGAACACGTCCTTGATCTTGCCGGTTTCCACCGCCTCGCCCGAATACATGACGGTAATACGGTCGCAGGTTTCAAGGATCAGCCCAAGATTGTGCGACACGAAAATCATCGACGTGCCGAATTGCTCTCCAAGACCTTTCACCAGTTCGACAATGCCCGCTTCCACGGTAACGTCGAGCGCCGTCGTCGGCTCGTCAAGTAGAAGCAGCGTCGGCTTGGACAGGAGCGCCATCGCAATAACGATGCGCTGCTGCTGACCACCGGAAAGCTGGTGCGGAAAGGACTTCATGATCCGCTCAGGATCGGGCAGTTTGACCGCACGCACCATATCAAGCGAACGCTTGTACGCCTCTTCCGCTGGCACCTTGTCGTGGATCAGCGGGACTTCCATCAATTGCTGGCCAACCTTCATAGCCGGATTGAGGCTCGCCATCGGCTCCTGGTAGATCATGGCGATCTTGTTGCCACGAATGGCGCGCAACTCATCTTCGGTGAGCTCGCCCATGTCTTTGCCCTGGAACTTGATCCGGCCGCCGACGATCTTTCCGATATTGGAAAGATCGCGCATGATGCCCAGCGATACGGTTGACTTGCCGCAACCGCTCTCACCGACGATCCCCATCGCCTCTCCCGGCATGACTTTGCACGAGAAGTCCATCACTGCGGGAATCTCGCCCTTGCGGGTGAAGAATGAGATCGACAGGTTTTCGATTTCGATGATCGGCTCGGCTGGATTTCGAACGGTCTCGTTCATCTGTGCCTCCATCAGTCTTTCATTGATTGTTCGCGCAGCGAGTCAGCCAGGAGGTTGAGCCCCAGAACGAATGACATCAATGCGAATGTCGGCGGAAGCGCCGGATGAATGTGCGAGCGAAGCAAGCGGCTGGCATCCTTGATCGCCGTGCCCCAGTCAGGGCTTTCAGGCGCAAGTCCCAAACCGAAATAGCCAAGCGTACCCAACAGGATCGTGGTGTAACCGATACGCAGGCAGGCATCGACGATGAGCGGACCGCGTGCATTTGGCAAAATTTCCCAAAGCATGATGTACCACGGCGATTCACCGCGTGTTTGCGCCGCCGCCACATAGTCTCGCGTTTTGATGTCCATGACGAGGCCCCGCACGATGCGGAAGACCCCCGGACTGGATGCGAAAACGACCGCCACGAAGATATTCAACTGGTTGGGGTCGATGTGGACGATTCCAAAGGGATCGGCATCGAACACCAGTCCGGCATAAACCCATCCACCAATCACCAGTGTCAGGCCAAGCAGCACGTAGATGCGATCGGGCCGGTTTTTAAACCGGGTCCAAAACAGAACGGAAAAGAAGACGATTGGAGACAGAAAGAACAGTCCGGCCATGCCGTAGGGAATGGGTGTATCCATAATTCCAGGCGTCACCAGCAGGTAGAACAGAAGGATCACCGGGAAAGCCAGAACCAGGTTGGCAAGGAACGAAAGGACCGTGTCGATCTTGCCGCCATAATAACCGGCAGGCAGCCCGAGTGTGATGCCAACCATCAGCGCAAAGCCGGTCGCCGCAGGCGCGATGATCAGCACGATCTGGCTGCCATAGACCATACGCGAAAACACGTCGCGGGCCAGCTTGTCTCCACCAAAAAGATAAGCGAGGCCTGACTTGGGCTCGATCGCCCCCGGCAGCACATCCTTCATGATGGGTATCTGGATAAGCGGATGGAAAGGCGAGATCACCGAGGCAAAAACTGCCGTAAACAGCCAGAAAAGACAGATCCCGACCCCAACCATGCCAACTATGCTGTCAAAAAGCTGGCCATACAGGCCAAGCTTGGTTTTGTAGAGGTAGCTCGAGCCCATAATGATGGCAAGAGCCATCCAAACCGGCCAAAAGCGGACGATAACGCCTATAACGATTTCGAATGCATTTAGATATTCAACCTGCATCAGCCCCGTCTCCCCCTATTGAACCCTGATGCGCGGATTTAGAAACGCATAGCCGACATCTGAAATGAGCTGTGTGATCAGCACGATGAACACCGACACAAGCGAACAGCCTAGCAAGAGATCGATGTCATTATTGCCGGCAGCCTCGACCAGCGTGTAACCAAAGCCCTGATAGCGAAACATCACCTCGACGATAACGACGCCGGTGAGCAGCCAGGGAAATTGCAGCATGATAACGGTAAATGGTGCGATCAACGCATTGCGCAACGCATGCTTGATAACGACACTTCGAAAGCTCAATCCCTTGAGCCGGGCGGTCCGAATATATTGTTGCGTCATCACCTCGACCATCGAGGCGCGCGTCATTCGTGCAATGTAACCGATACCGTATATGGCCAACGTCATCACCGGCAGCGTGAAATTATAGAATGTAATTCCCCTGCTTGCCGATGCCGCAGAGCCGTTCAGCCACCCTAGCCACGACGCGAAGATAACGGTGAAAATGACGCCGGAAACATATTCAGGCGTCGCCGTCGACGCAATTGAGGCAACAGAAAGCGTTCGATCCGTTCGAGACCCTCGCGCATGCCGGCCAGAACGCCGATCAGCAGCGATATTGGTATCATGACGATCAGCACCCACATCATCAGGATGCCGGTCGCCGCGAGAGCAGGAAAAGCTTCGCTGCCACCGTCGTCTTGAATTTCGTGGAGCACCCGAAGTCACCTTGCAGGATGCCGGAATATGTCGGAACCGCAGATTCGTTGCAGAAATGAAACCGTGGCACGGCCTCACCGGTATTAGGGTCGATATTCGGCTGCTTCTGCATCACGCCAAGCCATTGGCCGTAACGCACGAAAAAATTCTGCCGATAGCCATTCCGTTCCAGCCAGCTTTCAAGCTGGTCGGCTGAAGTGCGCATTTCCGTCTGACTGATTGCCAGCTTCTTCAAACTGGGTTCAAGATTGACCAGAAAGAAAACTACGAGCGTAAGGCACAGCATCGTCAACGCCATGGTGCCGGAACGTCTAAGAACGAAAGATAGCATTGTGTGCCCCTGCCATTCGGGTTGGGGTCAGACGCGTTCAACCCTGAATTTTTGCACGAAATCGCCAGTCTCCTCGGCACAGTGCACCGAAGACAAGCGATCTGCAATCATGTTGTGAAAGCAGAGAGAGAGGCTGCTGCCCCTCTCCCATTGTGGACCATGTCCATCAGGCTTCGTCTAGCCAGACCTTGCCATAGTCATGCTCGAATGTCGGGTGCATGCCGTAATTCTTAACAGCGGCAACCGAGTGGCTGTAGAGCTTGCGCCAATATGGCTGGATGATGATGCCGGAATCCTGCAGAATCTGCTCGATATCCTGCATCATCGCTTTGCGCTTGACCGGATCAGATACCGAGAGAGCGGCATTGAGCTTTGTATCCCAGTCGGGGTTGGACCAGGCGGCCTCGTTCCATGCTTCGCCGGTGCGGTAGGCGAGTGCCAGAACCTGCACGCCTAGCGGGCGCATGTTCCAGTTGGTCATCGACAGTGGATATTTCGTCCAGTCGTTCCAGAAGGTCGAACCTGGCAGAACTGTACGTTTCACCTTGATGCCAGCGTCGCGCATCTGCGCGGCAATCGCATCGCCTGTGTTCTTGTGCCAATCCTCATCGACCGTGATCAACTCATGCTCGAAATCGGCTTGGCCGGCTTCTGCCATCAATGCCTTGGATTTCTCCGCATCACGGGCGACCTTCGGCAACTCGAAATATTCCGGATGAATCTGGCAGACATGGTGGTTTTCCGCAACGCTACCGGCATCATTGTAGCCGAGTTGAAGAACAACATTATTGTCGACCGAAAGCTGCAACGATTGACGAACCTTCTGGTCGTCATAAGGCTTGTTGGCAACGTTGGTACGGCAAACAATGGTGGAAGCCGTCACCACTTCGGACTTGACTAGGTCGAGCCCGTCGAGAATCTCCACATAGTCGGCCGAGGTCTCGAAATTGGTGTGAACTTCGCCAGCTTCAAAAGCACTCACCATGGCAGCAGGATCGGTACCATAATCGATGAACTCAATGCCATCGAGATAGACTTCACCATCCCACCACTTGTTATCTTCACGGCGTTTGTAGACCACCTTCTGGCCGACATCGTAGGAGACAAGCTCGAACGGACCAGTACCGATCGGACAGGCTTTGAAATCGCCACCCTTTTCGTCGAACGTCTTGTGAACAACAAGACCCGGATAGTCGCACAAGTTTGGAATGAGCGAGATGTCGGCTGTGGCCAGCGTCAGCTTGACGGTCATGTCGTCAACCTTGGTCACAGCACTTTCGGCAAGCTTGCCGGTCTTTTCATCCACCAGGGTGCCAAGACGTCCGGGCATTGAGTTGCCCTCGGCGCTCTTGTCGGCCCAGCGGTGCAGGTTGAAAATGATATCGTCGGCATTGAACGTGCTGCCATCGGTCCATGTCACGTCTGGACGAACATGAAGCGTGTATTCGGTCGCGTCGTCATTCACGTCCCAGCTTTCCAGCAGATAGGGGCGGAATGTGTAATCACGGGTGTACTTGACCAGCGGCTCCAGCGCCTGACGCTCGGCATTGGCGATCTCCGACCAGTCAGCCTTGCGCGGATCCTTGGGATCCTTGACCCATTGTGCGACCCTCAAGGTGCCGCCCTTCTTGCCGGTCTCTTGCGCCTGTGCGGGCGTTGGAACACTCAGGCCGATAAGGCCATAAGCCATTGCCGTGGAAGCACCAAATACGCTGGCGAGAGCCAGAAATTCGCGGCGGTCAACCCGCCCTGCCTTGGCTTCCTCTGCCATGGTCAGAATGTGATCAGGAACGCGATCACCGTCACTTTTGTAAATTGTCATGAAAGACTCCCATTGTTGGCTTTCCGCCTTAACATTTCGCATCCTGGCCGCGATGTCAAAAACAACCAGGTGCAAAACTCCAACGGGAATGTGCATCTTTGCGAAAGTACCGGTTCGCTCAAATACGACAAACTTGACGCAAATTTGTTACTCAATATGGGTTTAAGTCGAGATCTGCGAGGCCGGACAATGGCGAAACATCCTCACAAAACCTAGCGTCAGTATGTCTCGACAAAAACAATGTAGGCGTGCCGGGCAGCCAAAACGATGGTCAAGAATAATAGAGAAGAACCAACTCAGTATTCTTTCTCGTAAAAAATGCCGCCTTTTGCTTCGCCCGCATCAGTCGCTTCGCCACGCAGTTTGATGCCGCGCCCCACATTGAGGTCTATCCGCGCCTTGCCTGAACCCGGCTTCTCGCCCTTCTGGATGGTCACATAAGTACGGTCATTGAGGTATTTGCCGGCTGAAACGGCAGCATTGCCTTTATCATCGGTGGTAACGTCGAGATCATCGACGCCAATCGCATTGCGCAGATTTTGCAAAAGCGAAGTCGAGCCGCCGACACCGGCAAGCTGCGCTGCCGCCTCGGCAAGCTGCGCAATTTGTAGGGGAGAAAGATTGGACATGGAACGGCCGAAGATCAGACGCGCCAGAACCTCATCTTCGGGCAAAGCCGGAACCGATGAGAAGGCGAATTTCGGATTTGTCGCTTCTCCCGAAATGGTGATTGTCACCGTCGCATCCGATGCCGTCGATTGAGCCACCAGATTGATATAGGGCACGAGCGAGCCATTGAAGGTCAATGTACCTTCGGTAAAGTTCAGCCTCTTGGCAAGGATCGACAAGCGACCGCGCCGCAGGGTGAATCTACCCACCGCCTGCGGTGAAGAAACCGGTCCGGAAAGCTTGAGCCTGCCGCCCAATTCTGCATCCACCCCACGGCCCTGAACGAAGATTTCACTTGGCGCATTCACCGTCAGGTCCAGGCTGAGGCCGCTGACGCCACCTCCGCCCCCACTTGCCGGGCGCAACGCCTCATCCTGCTCCCGGACCGCCGCAGAGGCATTTTTATGGGTAACCCCAAGCGCCGACAACGAGCCGGGAAGTTTCTCAGGCACCGTAATAACGGTTCGCCCTAGATTGATTACACCTGAAATCACTGGTGCCGCCGTCAATTGGCCCGTCACCGCGAGATCACCGGAAAGATTGGCCGTAACGATCCTTCCGTCAGTATAGCGCCCATCGACAAGTTTGACCTTCAGATCGGCCGGAAACCCGGATGCGGGGTCTATGCCGATGGTGCCACCCACCGAAAGCTTGCCGCGCGTCGACAATGTTCCGGTAAGCCGGTTGATGGTTGCAACACCATTGCCTAGTGAAACCTCAAGGTCGATGTCGTTGATTGCCAGCCCTGATGCCGCCGCCACAAAGCGCGCGCCCGTAGAGCGCACGACGCCGCTGATGACAGGTGCCGTCGCCGCGCCTTGAACCTTCACTACAACACGAGCAGCCCCGGTTAGCGAAAGGCCTTGCGCCGCCATTTTCTGCGCCAGAAAGCCGAAGGGCACGTCACCGGAAAAATCAAGCGAAAGGTTCGGCACGCCCGCTGTCGTAACTGTGCCGCCACCTTTCATGCTGAGGCCCGAACCTTCCGTGATGGTGGCATCGAAAGTGAGTTTGTTGTTCGAAAATGTCCCGGCAGACGCCACATTCATTGTCCCGAAACCCGCATTTCGGGCCTGCGAAACCTGCGCACCATCCGCCTTTATGTCATAGTCTATCACGGGGTTTGCCGCAGCACCCGTCACCTTTACCGTACCGGAGACAGCGCCACCGGCATCAAGCCCCGGCGCGAAATTATTGACGACCGAGATCGGCACCCCCGAAAGAGAAACAGCTATATCGAGCGCATCAGCCACAGCCCCCGAAATCGTCGCCGTGCCGCCGCCAATAGCCAACACGACCTTCTCAAGTGCCGTCTTGCCGTCTGCTATAGTGATGAGCGACGGCTGGGCAATACTCGCCTTCACACCTCTGAAAGTCGCCTGCCCCGATGTCAGTTCAACCGTGGTCGTGCCATCCGCGACCTTCACCCTGCCGACCGCCTCGGCGGGAATATCCTTGACGGTGGCTCCCCCGGAAAATCCGGTCCATGCACCGTCGCGTGTCAGATCGATATCGATACCGCTGACAACGGTTGCACCGGATGTAACGGTTCTGGCCTTGACCGTTCCCGAAATCGCCGGGGCGTCCAGATAGTTGGCAATAAGCGCATCCACACTGACATCGGCCACCGAGAGATTGCCCCGCGAAATTTTGGCCGTTGTCGCCTTGACCGCAACTTGAGGCGCGCCATCCGTTTTGGAAAAGACGATGGTGCCGCGAACATCGCCTTCCGCCTGTTCAAGCGCAAGAGCAGCGAGCGGACCGATATCGGGAAGTTCAAACGACACCGTGCCTTCGGGCAGGAAGGCTTGGTCAAGCACGAGATCGCCGCCAATGCGATTCTGACCCAGTGAAACCTTTAATCCGTTGATGGAGCGCGTAGCGTTGTTCGTCTTCAACACCGCTTCGCCTTGCAGTTTCTGACCAGCAACCATCCCCGCCAGTGACATTTCCGCAGCCGGATTGGCCAAGTCGGCCTTGCCGCCCACGCTAAGCTTCAATCCGGTTATCTCACGGCTGGCAACGACCAGCTTGTCGCTTTCAACGCTCAGGGAAACGTCTGGAGCAAGAGGCTCACCCTTTGCAGTCATTGCGAATTCGATGGAACCGGTAGCGTCCTTGGCCAGTGTTGAAATATCTGAAAGCCCACCTTGCAAGTCTGCTTCGATCTGACCATCGATGAAACTGCCGCTACCTTGTGCCGACACCGGCCCCGACAAAAGGTCCAGCGCCTTCGCGGTGACATTGCCATTGGTATCACGGGCCAACGCCACGGAAAGCGTCGTGCGTTCGCCAAGTACAGGACGTGCGGCCACCGGAAGGGCGGCTGATGCAGCATCCGCCTTCACATTGAGTTCGATTGAACCATCAGCGAGCGAAACCTGCCCATCGAAGTTACCCTTGAGCGCATCACTGGTTATTAGCCCTCGATCAACAGTGATCGTATCTTCGGATAGCTGGCCATCCACCTGCGCAGTAATCTTGCCAGCGATCAGTGGCGCGATTGTCGGATTATCCAGCCCGATCTTGTCTGCGGTCACCGTTCCCGAAATCGGGCCGGTGCGACGCTCCACATCAAAAGCGTCGGAATGCAGAACCAGCGCGATATTGTCGACTTTCGTGACTTCCGTGGCGACCTTGGCCAAACGCGCCTGAATATCGATCGCTGGCGCACGGCCTTCACCGAAGGCGCGCAGCGAAGCCGAATGAAGTTCTATATCAATTGGACTTTCTTCGCTGCCAAGTGCCAGGGGAACAGTTGGCCCGGCGGACGCAAATTCCAGCGCGAAATCGCTGGCACCCTCGGGGTTGATGGTCCCCTTCGCCTCGCCTTTGACAGCATCGCTTGCAATCGTTGCGTGTTCGATGGAGATGCCGCCTGCTTCAGTCGCGGTTCCGGCAAGATCGAAAGTCAACTTGCCAGCCAGCAACGGCTTGAAACGTGGGGGTACGAACCGCGCAAAGTCGCCATCGCCTTTGGCCTCGATCCTGTTGCCCTTGTCGGTAAGCTGATGGCGTCCCGACAATTGCGCAATGACCTGCCCATCGACACTGAAGGCACCCTTGCCGCTCCAGTCAGCAAGCGGGCCGCTGCCCGACAACTCGATATTGACCGGCGGTCCATCGGGGAGTTTCAGGAGATTGGCGATAATACCACCCGCCGGCTCAGACGCTTTCACATCGACATCGAGCTTGTTTTCATCAGGCAAAAAGTGGATCGACGCATCGACAAAACCTTGCTTGCCGTCATTGCGCGCTGCACTGATGTCGGCTTCGATGGCCAGCGGAGAGCGATCGGCATGTACGGCACCCTTGGCCGACAGTTCCGCAATGCCTGCACCGGCGAGCGCCTCGCCAAGCGCAATTTCCGGCAATTCAATCTGTTTGATGTCAATGGAGACAGGCAGCGACGTGCCGCCACTGTTCACCGGTTCGGCTTTCGGGTCGGCTACCGGCAGTCGCGCCGCCTCGATACGCCCCACCGCTACGCGCTCGGCACGAAACGTTTTGGACAACAGTGCCAGCGGTGACCAGTCAACGGCGATTTCGCGCAAAACCAGCCAAGGGCCTTTGCCATCCTCTACTACCACATGGGCGACACTCAGATTACCGGACCAGATACCGTCGATACCGCTGATCGTCACCTTACGCTCCGGCGAGGAGGCCGCATCGGAAATAAGGCCAGCCAGATTGGACAGGCCACGATCTGTCGTGGTCAGAACGAAAATTGCGCCGATCGCAGTAGCCAGGGTGATGACCACCGCAATAAACAGCACACGCATGATGCGTCTAACTATTCTCATTGCGTCGCTATACGCTTTCTGTTTCGTCAGAATGCCTGACCAATACCGGCATAAATACCGAAGCTTGGGTCACCCGGCCCTCTATTGAGCGGCACGGCTGCGTCAACCCGAAGCGGTCCGAACGGCGTCAGATAACGCAGACCGACGCCTGCGCCCACCTTTAAGTCGGAAAAATCGGGAAACTGTTTGGTAGAGACAGTACCTGCATCGACAAACGGCACGACCCCGATCGTGTCGGTAATGGCTACGCGCATTTCCACCGATGTCTCGAAGTATGACAGGCCACCAATCGGGTCGCCGCCTGCATCCTTGGGACCAATACCCTGATAGGCGTAGCCGCGTACCGAGCCACCGCCACCGGCATAGAAGCGCCGGTCGGCCGGAACGTCCTGCAAACTGGCACCGATGATCGAACCGATGGCGGCGCGCTCGGCGAGAACGAATTTGCCACTTTCGGAAAGTGCCTGATAGGCCGACCCCTCACCCTTCAATTTGACGAAGGTCGTCCCGTTCAAAATATCATAGCTGGGCTCCACATAGGCCAGTAATCTGTAGCCTTTGGTGGGATTTAGCCGATTATCGCGATTGTCGAAGACATATTGAAGCGGAATTGAAGCAATGAGATAGTCATTCACGCCAAAACTATCGGTAATCTTGGAATAATCGAGTGACAATTCGCCCGATACCGTCTGCTTCTTGGTGAGTTCATAAGACAGCCCCGCCCCGCCCTTGACCGAAAAACGGTCATAAGCATCGGGGTGCTCGTAGACGGTCTTGAGGTTGGCGAAAAATTTCGAAGCCGGACCAACCACACCGGGTTTTTCGAACATGACCCCTGCATTGTAGTTCAACTTGGTGAGGTCGTTCGAACCTATGCCGCTGATCGAACCGTCGACACGCAACTTCTCGGCGCGGCCAAAAAGGTTGCGATGCCCCCAATAACCTTCCAGCCCAAGACCCTCGGTGTTCGATACCGTACCGCCAATGCCGAAATAGCGGGTCTTGCGCTCACTGACCTCGACACCAATGGGAACATTGCCATCCGCATCGAGTTGATCGCCCTCTTTCAGCGTCACGCTGTTGAACACCTCAAGACCGAGCAACCGGTCGCGCGCCTCATCGATTTCTTCGGGCGAATATTGGCGACCGCGTTTCAACCCGGTCATATATTCAGTGAATTCACGATCCACCTTTTCCGTACCTTCAACGGTCGTGTCGCCATACCCGGCAACAGGCCCCGCCGCCACGGTCAAGGTCACATCAAGCGTCCTCGTCTTGTGATCGGCAACGATCTCTCTGTCGGTGACAGCCGCAAGAGGCCGACCTTCCTCCTTCAAAGCGCGAACGATCAAACCCTCGGCCTTCAGAATCGTTCCCGACCCGGCCTCACCGCCGGTAATCAACCCGAAATCGGCGCTTGCAAGATCTGCTGCATCGCCCGCCAGACGGATATTGCCGAGCGTGAATTCCGGTCCCGGCTCGATATCGACAACAACTGGCACAGGCTGCGGCCCAGTGAATTCAGCATCGGGAGCCAGATCGTCTATCGATCTGCCAGCGATCTTGATTGTTACAATACCCTCATACCGGGCATTGGCATAAAGTGCTGCAACCAATTGCTCGCGTTCACCGCGCGCTTTGGTGAGAAGGCCCAGAGACCCTGACACAGGGCGCTCTTCATCGCTCTTGAGCGCAGAAGCCGCTTCCAGTTTCTTCTTCAGATCATCGTCAGCGCCGGGCGCATTGATGACAACGGAATAGCGCAGCGGATCGACAATATCGACATCCTCTTCGCTCGAAGAACCCCACAATTTCAGGCCAAAAAGCTCAAAAGCCTGTGCCGGCATATGCGTGAAAACGAGCACCGAATATCCGAGAAACACCAAAAGCAGGGCACGCCATAGGGTGCGCCCTGTTGATGACCATCCTGCATTGTGCCCGATACTCTGCCGCATCACGGCAACTTAACGCACAAAGTTAAAATTCGACTGAACTCCTGAAACCCTCGTAAAGACACCACAATGCACTTGTCTGAATTGATCGGTGTGAAACACGCATCCGTCGCAACGTCGTCAGGACATGCGACCTCGGTTCCAATTATGCATAGCCTTGATGAACCGGAAATGAAACAGTTTGCTGCGCCTCGTTTATTTTACCTTCAGACAGACGAGTATACTCAATCCCTGAAATCGCCTGAGGTTCCATGCCCCGAAGGACAAGGATAACCAGTAGCGCCAAATTCAACGGCGCGAATAAACCCCTTCCTTGGTAAGCTGCATATTGGTCAAGGTGCGCTCGGCATGGACCAGCCGCCAGTCCAGCATCTTCTGGGCATAATGCAACACAGTCGAAGCCATCTCCGGCGCGCCGGCCAGATTGCGCATTTCATGCGGGTCTTCCACCAGATCAAACAGGAGTGGTGGTAGCGCTGCAAAATGCACATATTTGTAGCGATCATCGCGGATCACCGCGTAGCTGCATTCATCCGAACTCAAACCAAGTGCAGTCTCAGCCGTCTGCGCCTTCACCGAGCGGAAATCGTGCTCGAAAAACACATGCTTGCGCCAATTGTCCGGGATATTGCCATGCACGAACGCAAGAAGTGAGCGCCCATCGCAACTGCGTGGAATGTCGAGGTCCAGCCAATCGAGAATGGTCGGCATGACATCGACAGCCTCGCTGAAAACATCGACCTGGTTGCCGCGCGCAGCGTCGGCTTCGGGTCGCGGATCGCGGATCACCAGCGGCAAATGGAACGCCTTATCGAAATAGATTTCCTTTCCCCATGCGTGGTGCTCACCAAGCATTTCAGCATGGTCGCTGGTCACGATGATCAATGTGCGATCATATTCGCCCGTTGCTTTAAGGTGGTCGATGATGCGGCCCAGATGATGATCCACCTCTGAGATCAGGCCATAATAAGCCGCCCGCATCTGGCGGATTTCAAGGTCATCTGCCGAAACCGGATCGAACGGACTGTGCGCATCGTAAAGCCCCGGTTCACTCCGCCGATCAAGTTCGTAGCCCAGTAAAGGGTGCTGCCGTTTTTCCTGCGCCAGCGAAGGCGCACGCACCGGAAAATCGACATCCTTGGGATCGACAAGCGCGTTGTATGGTTCAGGTGCAATGAGCGGCGGATGCGGGCGATAGAACACGAAATGCGCAAACCACGGCTCAGCCTGCCTTTGCGACATCCACTCGACAAAGCGGTTCGTCAAAAATGCAGTCTCGCTATCTTCGGCTGGAAAAACGGTTGGAATGAAACGAAAGCCGCGATCATCAGGCTTGTCGAATGGCTGGCGTGGTCGGAAAGCATCGTCGCGACCGTTTGGCAAATTATAGCCTTTGGCCTCAAGATCGGCGATCCAGGCACTCATATCATCGGGCAGATGCAAACCCGTATCAAAACCCGGCAATACACCCTTGTCATAGCCGGTCAAGACGGGGTCGGCAGGATCGCGCCCGCGCGGGTCCATGCTCGTATCCGTATAACCAAACAGCGTCGGTTCGTAACCGGCCTTGCGCGCTTCCAGCGCAACATTGGTATGGCGCGCATCGAGCGGCGTACCGTTGCGGCCGGAGCGGTGATTCATCAGGTATAGCCCGGTCAACAGGCTGGCTCGGGAGGGGCCGCAAGGCGTACACTGGCCAAAATGCTTGCGAAACAGCACACCGTCTGCAGCAAGCGCGTCGAGATTGGGGGTGCGGACATTGGGATGCCCAAGCAAGGAAATGCAATCCGCCCGCCATTGATCAGCACAGATAAACAAGACATTGGGTCGCTGTATCAATGGCTTACGCCCTTCACCGGAATCAAACTCTCGGTCAGACCTGTTGCAATCCTTGCCATACGCCGATTTCCGAATTCAAGGACCACGCTCAATAGTTTCGTCCGTATTGGCAAGCAGCTTGCGCACGGCTCGCCGTGCAGCTTCCGGCTGTTGCAGCCTTATATTTCTGGCAATGGTTTCATGCAGTTTTTGCGCGACATCCAGATCATCACCCTCACGCGTCACATAGAGGAAGAGATGGGTGAAGGCCGATTCGATCAACACGCCAAGCGGAACCAGAAGATCGTTACCTGATGCCCGAAGAATCGCCAGGTGAAAGCGCGTATCCGCCTGCGTTCGCTCTTCGAGCGTCGTGGCCCTCCCCATCGCGGTGCAGGCGTCGCTGATTTCCACCATCTGTTCATCGCTGCGGCGCATCGCTGCCAGAGCCGTCGCTTCCGGCTCGATGATGTGGCGAAATTCCTGCACTGATTTCAAAAACGCCTCGCGATCAGGCGATGTCGCATACCAGGCAAGCACGTCACGATCGAGCAGGTTCCACCGTTCCTTGGGTTCAACACGGCTTCCGATTTTCGGACGCGAGGCAAGCAGGCTCTTGGCCATCAGCATCTTGATCGCCTCACGCACTGCTGAACGACTGACATTGAAGGCTTCCGCCCATTGCGCTTCATTTGGAAGGATGGAGCCCGGTGCGTAATCGCCGCGTACAATCCGCAGGCCGATCTCGTTGGCAAGCGATGCATGCACGCTCGATCCCGTACCAGGACCCGCCTCTCCTATCCGCGATAAGTGCGGTTTCGGCATTTTCTTGCCCATACTGCCCTCGCCGTTTCGGCCACCATCAATGCGACCCCAGCATGGAATTGCCACCGAAAACGCCGAGGATCAATTGCTCAATAGCCTGCCAACAACACACAGGCCAATGAAATGGGCATGCTTGAAGACGTAAACCGGCCACGAAGCAGCCTCAAACGCACCGATCAAGACATGAATTACAACGCCTGGAGCGCCGCAAAATCGCAGCCACGTTCTGACTGATTTTTTCAGCTTCCGAAATGACCGATGAACTGGCGAAAGGACGGCGATGCAGCGTCTCCGAACATATCATCTGGCGCACCCGAACTCTCGATAAGCCCCTCGCGCATATAGACAACCCGGTTTGAAACATTGCGGGCAAAGCTCATTTCGTGGGTGACGACAAGCATCGTCATGCCCTCCTCGGCCAGCGCCCGCATGACGCGCAACACTTCACCGACAAGTTCCGGGTCAAGTGCCGAGGTTGGCTCATCGAACAGCAGGACTTTCGGCTTCATCGCCAGCGCCCGTGCAATGGCTGCGCGTTGCTGCTGGCCACCTGAAAGATGTGCTGGATAGACATGGCGTTTTTCGGCAATGCCAACCTTTTCGAGGATCGCTTCGGCTTCAGCGATGCACTCCGCTCGCGGGCGCTTCAAAACATGCACCGGACCTTCGATGATGTTTTGCAGGATGGTCATGTGGGACCAAAG
This sequence comes from Mesorhizobium sp. G2-6-1, assembly GCF_055809095.1. Taxonomy (NCBI): domain Bacteria; kingdom Pseudomonadati; phylum Pseudomonadota; class Alphaproteobacteria; order Hyphomicrobiales; family Phyllobacteriaceae; genus Mesorhizobium; species Mesorhizobium sp. G2-6-1. Next base: position 2,836,757 of record NZ_CM147896.1, on the reverse strand, counting down.
ATTGAACGACTGGAACACCATGCCCAGTTCAGAACGGATATGATCCACCTGTTTTTGGCTGGCCGGGCGGTTCTTGCCGCTGCTGCGGGCCATGCGAATTTGCTCGCCATCGACCCAGATATCCCCATCGTCGGCGATTTCGAGCAGATTGATGCAGCGCAAAAAGGTGGATTTTCCCGAACCACTCGCACCAAGAACCGAAATGACATCACCATCCTGCGCATCCAGCGATATCCCACGAAGAACCTCGTGAGCGCCGAAACTCTTGCGAATGTTACGAACCGAAAGGCGGGATGTATCGGTCATGGTCGCTCCGGGCGTTCCGTCACGCCTTTGCCGTCTCTGGGGCAGCGCGCTGATGGCGGGAAAGGGAATATTCCAGCAAAGCCATAGCCTGCAGGACGATGAAATTGAGAACGAGATAGATCAATGCCGCACACAGGAACACTTCCATCGTGCGGTAGGTGTGGGAAATCAGGCGTTGCGCCACGCCTGTTACCTCCCAAACGGTAACAAGGCTTGCAAGCGATGTTGATTTCATCATCAAAACCACCTCCGTAGAATAGGCCGGAAGTGCGTAGCGCAGCGCGACGGGAGCAAGAATACGGCGAACCAGAAGGAATCCCGACATTCCGATGGCGCGCGCCGCCTCGATCTCGCGCGGCGGCACGGAGCGAATTCCGCCTCGGAATATCTCTGCCGAATAGCCGGCCGTGCACAGCGCAAGCGACAACACCGCACACACGAACGGCTCGCGCAGAAACGGCCACAACGGGCCATTTCGAATGGCCGAAAACTGCGCGAGGCCATAGAAAATCAGGAACATCTGAATGAGCAGCGGCGAACCGCGAAAGACGAAAATATACGCATTGGCAAAAGCCGACAGATAACGATTGCCGCCAACCCGCATCCATACAACGATAAGCGCAAGCAGGCAGCCAGTGACAACCGACAACGAAAAAAGCGCAAGTGTCATTGGCAGCGCCTTGAGCAGCGTTACCATGGTCTCGGAAAGAAAAGCGAAATCCATCGTCGTGCCCCTCAAACCTGCCCCATGGCCGAGGGCATGCTGCGATTGGCATGCCTTTCAACCCGCTTGAACACCTGATCCGAAAGGCTGGTCAGCAAGAGATAAAGAGACCCGCCAACAATGAAGAAGAGGAAATATTGCCGCGTCGAACCCGCCGCCACCTGGCTCGTGCGCATCAGTTCGGCAAGTCCGGTCACTGAAATCAGTGCAGAATCCTTGAGGCTTAACTGCCAGACATTGCTGATGCCGGGAATCGCGTAGCGCAACACTTGCGGCATGATGATACGACGCAACCGCATGGCGCGGTTCATGCCAATGGCCAGACCCGCCTCTATCTCACCTTTTGAGACCGCAAGAAAAGCGCCGCGGAAAACCTCTGCTTGATAAGACCCAGATATGATGCCGACGGCGAGCGCCCCAGCCGCAAATGAGGGAAGCCCGAGAAACCCCTCATAGCCCAGCGCCTGGCCGATAGCCGTCATTGCCGATGAACCGCCGAAATAGATCAGATAGATGATGAGGAGTTCCGGCACGCCACGAAACACTGTCGTATAGGCGTTGCCAAGTACGACCAGCACAACGTTTCCAGACAATTTGGCGGCAGCAACCACGCCGCCCAGCACCGCGCCAATCGCCAAGGCTACCGCCGTGACACAAAGCGTTATGAGTGTCGCAACGAGAAGCAGTGCTCCCCATCCATTAGAACCAAAGCCAAGAAGTTCCAGCGTCGCCATTCAAAAAACTTTCCGCCTCGTACGGGAATTCAGTTTGCGCGTCATTTCAAGTGAGATTTGCATCGAATTTCGCGCTGGGCGCTACACGAGAGCAGTGGATGCGAGAACGCCGAATGGTTCAAAATATCCAATATTTGCAATACGATAAACTGCGGAATTGATTCTGCATCTCAACGCGCCAAACAACCTGTCCTGTAGTTGTCACCTGCCAAAATCTGCGGCTCGACACCGGATACGCGACGGTGCCGACGGCGCTTCCATTTTCCGATGGAAGCGCCGAAACAATCCTTATTGAGGCGAAACGTCGGTCTTGAACCACTTCATCGACAGCGTCTTGACTGTGCCATCGGCCAGAGCGGATTTGATGGCACCGCTGAACATGTCGCGCAGGTCGGTATCGGCCTTGCGAACGCCGAGGCCTTCACCCGCACCCCAGATGGGTCCGACAATTTGCGGGCCGGTAAAGACCAGAGCACCGTCGGCCGCCTCAAATGCGCTTTCAAAATAAACGCTGTCGTCAAAGCCCAGATCTATGCGTCCATTCTGCAGGTCAATATCGCGCTCGGCTCCGGTCTTGTATTCGCGGATGGTGGCGATATCGCCGAAATTGTCATACACGAATTTCGCATAGACCGTAGAGGCTTGAATGCCGATGGTTTTTCCCTTGAAGGCTTCTTTCAGCGCATCAATGTCTTTGACGCCCGTCTGGCCAACATCCATCTTGACGCTCATTCCCGTGCCGGCCGCGTCAGCCAAAGGGCTGTCCTTCGCCGTCGCAAAAGCGGCAGGCGTTGCTGCGTAAGGTATCGTGAAGTCAATTGCCTTCTTGCGTTCTTCCGTGATTGAGAGTGCATCCATGATCATATCGAACTTGCCCGCGTTGAGCGCGGGGATCATGCCATCCCAGTCGGACGCGACCAGTTTACACTCGACTTTCGCCCGTTCGCAAAGCACTTTTGCAAGCTCAGGTTCGAAACCGCCGAGCGTTCCGTCTGCATTGGTCATGTTCCAGGGCGCATAAGCGCCTTCCAGTGTGATCGTCACTGTTTTCCAGTCCTTGGCCGCAGCCGGTGCTGCAATACTCGAAATGGCCAAAGCACTAGCCAGAACATAGGTATGAAATTTCATCGAAGTCTCCTCTGCGTTGTGAAGGGCCTTTGGCCGCAATGCACCGATCTTTCCGCCAGCTTACCCGCATTCGGTCGATTTCGACGATCGCAATATCGGGAGGTTGTATAGGGTAGCATATTGCGTATTCTGCATCACGCAAGAGGCATATAGTAATTTTTGCAGCACCATCTGCGCACGAGGAGACAGCCATGAAACGCCCGGGCGAGATGAAACGCGAATTGGCCGACAGCGACACGACGCCACTCTATGCCAGCGTAAAGCAAATGATCGTCGATCGTATTCGACGCGGAGAATGGCAACCAAAGCACAGGGTTCCATCCGAGAACGAACTGGTCGCCGAACTTGGGGTCAGCAAGATGACCGCCAACCGTGCGCTACGCGAACTGGCGAGCGAAGGCGAATTGATCCGCATCCGTGGCGTCGGCTCGTTTGTTGCCGAACACAAAGGCTATTCCACCCTCTCCGAAGTCCGCAACATTGCCGACGAAATCACCGAGCGCGGCCACGATCACCTTGCCACAGTGGTTGTTTTGGCCGAAATCTCTGCGTCTCCCGAAGTTGCCGACGCACTTGAACTCGAAATTGGCGCAACCGTTTTTCACTCCTTGATCGTCCATTCGGAGAACGACGTTCCCGTTCAGATCGAAGACCGTTTCGTCAATCCGGCCGCAGCACCCGCCTACCTCGAACAGGATTTCTCGGTGATGACCCCCAACGCCTATTTGGGCATTACAGCGCCGATGGATGGTTCCGAACAGGTCGTCGAAGCCGCCATGCCCAAAACCTGGGAGTGCAAATTGCTGACAATGTTGCGCACCGAACCGTGCCTGACCATCCGCCGGCGCACATGGTCGGCGAGGCAAATCGTTTCACTTGCCCGTCTTGTCTATCCCGGCCACCGCTACCGATTGCAAGCGCGCCACGGCACGGCATTCGAGCCATGATCGCAGTCGCATTGTATATGGAACTGCCTATCGAGCCGTATTCAAAATGCGAACATGCAAGACGCTGATTGCACCCTGTCTTGCAGGAGGCAATAGCCAGTCCCCGCGCAGGTGCAATCGTTGGAAAAGGGCACAGAGATTTTCCCTTGGGGCGGGTCTAAGGCGTGTGCAATTCCAGCATCCGCCGCGCACTCTCTTCATCGGTGATGAATACAGTGGGGTTGATGAGATGCATGGCGCCGAGCAAGGCTTCAACCTTCTCTCCACCACCTGACGTCAAGATACGCATCGGTGCTTTTCGCAGCCGATCGACCTCAGCCGACATGACAAGATCATTGACAGGATGATCGACAAGATCGCCCTTGCGGTTGAAAAAATGGAACAGGAGATCGCCAACCGCACCGCGCTCAACCAAGGCTTCGCGTTCAGCTTCCTTGAGGAAGCCACCACGATAAAATGTCGTCGCCGATGCGATGCCGCCGATGCTGACAAGAACCGCATCGAGCGCATCCGCCATGTGAAAAATTTCCTGCAAACCGCACCGCTCGACCAAGGCGATCTTGGTTTCGATACTGTCGACAACGGCAGGCGTGGGAATCAGATAACCGTCGCCTTGAAATACCTGTGCAAAGCGCCATGCGAACTCGGCTGGGTTGAAACGGCGCGCGACACCAACGCCGCCGAGCAGCGAAATGACCTTGAAATCGGTAAGCGTTTTGGAATTGATGAAGGGCAGACAGCTAAACAGTGTTTGCCCCCAGCCGACGCCAACGCGCATACCGGACTTCATGGTTTCCGACAAGAAACTCCCCGTTTTAGCAGCAATCGCCGGAATGGGATCGGCACCGGGGCCAGATAGCGGAGCAACCAGCGCTTCATCAAGACCGAATGTCTTCTCCAGCGCGCGCTCCAACCTGACGATTTCAACCAGATCGCTTTCAATGGCAATCTTGACCTCGGCACGTGTGCGCGCGTCAGCCAGCATCCGCACCACGGTAACGCGCCCGACCCCAAGCACATCCGCGATTTCATTTTGAGTCATCTGCTCGATGAAATACATCCAGGCCGCGCAGATCCGCAGGCGGTCGCTTCTGCTCTCGCTCGCCATATGATTGGTTGCACCTGACTGATTTTTCACGCCCACTGTCGACCCAACGCTCCCCCGCGAATTTCTGGCCAATTCACGATTCTCCTTCAAGATTTCGCAGACATCTCATAATGTTTCAACGTCTCAGCGCAATATGGTCTATTGACCGCGCCAGCATGATGGACACAATCCGACTTTCGACGCTGCGCCTCACGGCGCATCACAGATGACAAACCCGAGGCAAAACGATGCTGCGAGAAATCTCCGAAGAGGTCCGCGTCAATCTGAAGGACAGACTGCGCGATGTTCGCCAGATTATCCGCAGCCACCGCCACGACGGAACCGCCAGCCTTTCGTTCACCGCAGAGAAAAACAAGACCGCTCCCTTTCCATTTCGCGAGATCGAAGGCCTCATGGGGCACGCGGTAAGCGCCTTCGATGATGCAATGACGGTTGCGGAAACTTTGATCCCGCATGAACGACACGACGACACCGGCATTGCCAAAGGCTTCGGAAGCTATTTTCCATCAGCACATAAACAATCTTACCTATCGGGCGAACGCCTGTTCCGACGCGACATGTACTATCTGGTCAAGGCCGCACTGGCCAAAAGTAAAGCCGATACGAGCCGTGTCTACGAAACCGGTTTTGCTGCTGTCCATGCTTCCATGCTGAAGCGACATGGTGAACGCCTGAAAGCCCTCGTTGCTGAAACCGTTGAGACCGAACGGCTCGCATTGGCCGCGCAATTGTGTGCGGGGTTGCTCATCGAGTTTATTGGCCAACGCCCCCTCAGGATCGAGACCTCCACGTCGACGCAGGCTGAACCGCTCGATGCCAACCACTCCTTGGAACTCTTGTGCTTTGCACCGATCGTCCTTGCCTGCGGCCTTGCCACTATCTGTTCCGAGGATGCGCCGGAAATCGATGTTTTCGAGATCGCGACCTTGGCCATCGAAGCCCGTCAGGAACGGATTCTGGCAGCCTGCCGCGGAGCCGATCCGATGGCCGAACTCACGCCGATATTCGCGATGTTGCTCTTTCATCTTCGCTGACCATCACGCTGTTTTCGCCGCCAGTTCGACTATTCGTTTCTTCGCCCGCAAAATCGATGCCGGGCTCATACTGAGCTCGGTCAAGCCCATGTCGACGAAGGCCGCAATGAGGTCTGGGCGCCCCGCAGCTTCGCCGCACATGCCAACCATGATACCAGCCTCAACGCCGGCTTTGGCTGTCATTGCAATCGCTGCCATCACCGCCGGATTGGTAACATCGTTGAGCTTGGCAACCGCCGGATTGAGGCGGTCTGCGGCCATCACATATTGAGTGAGATCGTTGGTGCCGATGGAAAAGAAGGCCACTTCCTTCGCCAGCATTGGCGCAATCAGAACCGCGGCAGGCGTCTCGATCATGATGCCTAGCGAGAAGGTTCCAAACGCCACCCCTTCGGCTTTCAATTCGTCGCAACATTCATCGATCAACAGGCGGGTTTGCCTGACTTCATCGATGTCCGAAATCATCGGCAGCATGACCTTCAGATTGCCATGAACGGCGGCCCGAAGCAGCGCGCGAAGCTGCTGCTTGAAAATATCCGGGCGCTCAAGACACATGCGAATACCCCGCCAACCGAGAAACGGGTTTTCTTCTTCAGGAAACTCGATGCCGGAAATAGGCTTGTCACCGCCAATATCGAGCGTGCGAACGATAACGGGATGAGGCGCAAACGCACTGGCCAGCGCACTGTAGGTCTCGGCCTGCATATCTTCCGATGGAAGATGCATATGGCGCATGAACAATAGCTCCGTGCGAAAAAGGCCAACTCCCATCGCACCTGCTTGCTGCGCTGCCTCAATCTCCTCAAGCGAACCGATATTGGCCGCAACTTCGATAAGTGTACCGTCAGCCAGAGCCGGAATAACATCCTTGAAAACACCGAGCGCATCACGCTCCGCGTCGGCCTCTTTCATCCGCTGGTCGAATGAAGCACGTGTCTCGGCATCGGGGTCGGCTACCACCATTCCACCAAAGCCGTCGATTGCGAGTTCTCTGGCATCGCGCAACTTCTCGATCTGCTCACCCAGCCCCAGAACTGCCGGAATACCGTGAGAGCGCGCTATTATGGCTATATGCGACGTGGCACCGCCATGACCGCATACAATTCCCCAATCCGTTTGAGGGTGCGCGCGCAAGATCCCACGCGCCGATATCATCGGCAATCAGCACCGCGCCTTGCGGAATGTCCTCTAGGCTGACATCGTCTTGCCCAAGCAAAGCGAGACAGATTTGCCGTCCCACAGCCTGCATGTCATCGGCGCGCGCATTCAAATAAGGATCATCGACCGCGCTGAATTCGGCCGCCAGTTTTTCACTGATTGCAATAGTCGACGAAACCGCATCGGCTCCGTCGCGGATCATGGTTTCGACCTCGCTGACCAGTGATTCATCACCGGCTATATCGCGTAGCGCTGCGACAATGCCCCGGTCGCCGCCGCCGAGTTTCTCATCAGCCAGAACTTTGTCCATGCGCGCGCGCACCACAGCAATGGCTGTCGAAAATCTTCCTATTTCAGCGTCGATCTCATGTGAATCAAGGCGGTGTGCCTGCCCTGCTATTTCCGGCGGGAAATGAGCGAAAGCAGGGCCAAGATGCACACCTTCACTCGCCGCAATGCCGGTAAGTGCCGACTTCACATCACAAACCGGCACTTTCTTGGTCTCACCCATTGAAACCGCAACAGTATCAGGCACTTCCTTGCCATTTTCGCCATCGCCCGGTTTTGCATCTCCATCCAGACCGGCCTGCGGATTTTCGAGATACCCGATCAGTGCTTCGAGCGCCTCGATGGCATCGGCTCCATTGGCCCGAACCGTAACCTCCTGGCCTTCCTTGACCCCGAGCAGCATGAGCTTGACCGAACTCTTGGCGCTAACCGCCTTCTCGCCCTTGATGATCTCGATCTCGGACTCGAAGCTTTTGGCGAGCTGGACGAACCGTGTGGCCGGACGGGCGTGCAATCCTTCGTGCACTCTGACAATTGTCGAGCGTTCCATGACAAATACTCAGGTTTCTACGCGGCCGCTCTTGCAGGAAGGCGGCAAATTGATCTCAGGCGGTGATTGTAATCACGGTCTCAGGCTTCAACACCGCAACGAGTTGGTCAAGCGCGACCGGCGATGCGCAAATCTCGCCCGGTCGTTCGGCATCTGATGCCCCGTTGAACGAAATGACAACATGGCCGATTTCACGCACTTTTGCCCAGGCAGTCTCACCGATAGCGGTGATTGTTGCCTCGACCGATCCAATGGCAATCGACGCACCAATAGCCGGTGCGCCAGCACTTGGTTCCTGCTCCGCCTTGTGCAGCACGGAAACTTCGGCAAGTTCAGGAGGCGAGCCATCCGCAAACAGGATGACGACGCCGCCTTCAGCGAGGTCCGCCACTTCGGGCCCAATTTCAGTAACCCGCGTTCTTAACAGAACAGTCATGTGGCGAACCTCTTGTTTTACTAAAGGACGAACAGGCTGAATACCCATGCGATCAGCACGGAAACCGGCCCCATGACCTGACGGCTGATGAGAACCGCCGGGACACCTATTTCAATAGTCTTGGGTTTGGCCTCGCCAAGTGCCAGACCAACCGGAACGAAGTCACAACCCACTTGCGTGTTGTAGGCAAACAGCGCCGGCAATGCCATTGCAGGTGCAATCGTGCCATTGGCTATCTGTGGGCCGATAATGGCCACGCCGATAACCTGCGCAATAACCGCGCCCGGCCCCAATATCGGAGACAGGAATGGCAGGCCGCAAATTGCCGATATAATCAGCAGACCAACGATATTATTGGCAAGCGGTCCCATCGGTTGCGCAAGAACGTCACCGATCCCGGTATAGAGGATCAAACCGATCAGCATGGTCACGAACGCCATGAATGGCAGCACGTTGCGAATGATCTGATCGATGGTGCGTCGACCGGCATTGAAGAATATGCCGACCACACGGCCCATGACGCGACCGATCGAGCTGATCATTCCAACAAGGCCGCCTTCGCTTGGCAAGGCTTGCGCCGCCGCCCCGGAAGATGAGCCGCCACTACCTGAAGCCATTGATGCGGCTCCCCTGCAGTCGTCACCGCTTCGGACCCGTCCGCCATAGTGACGTTGGCAGGTTTGACGCCTGAAACGTAGATGTCTTCCGTGATGAATTGGGCCAGAGGTCCAGATTGCCCGACCGGGGTGAGGTTGATGGTCGGAATGCGCTTGCGTGGATAAACCCCACAACGCGCGGTCCCCCCGCAATCAACAACGACCGCCGCCATTTCGCCTTCAACTGGCGGGGCCTTGAACCCGTCAACGGCTTCGGCGCCGGTCATTTCCGCAATCAATGCAGCAACAGGATGGATTCCGCCGCCTGTCACGGACACGATCTTGTTGCGCTGTTCGGTCGGCTCGATAACGAGTGGACCACCCCAGCCTTGCGAGCCTTTGGATATCTTTACGGCTTTATATGTCTTGATCATGATATCTCTCCCGCCCGCCTACAGTTCGACGCCTTGGCGACGTGCCATGATCGCAGTGATACGTTCTGTGAGCATGCCCTTGAGCAAGATCACGATAAGGCCGACGATTGCGTACCAGATCGCCACCTTGATGTGATATCCGGCTACAACCGCGCCATTTTTCTCAAGTTCAAGAAGCGCAACCAGAATACCACCCCAGACGAAATACTCACCCGGATTGATGTGGGGAAACAGCCCCAGTGGCGGATGCACGTATGAAACGGCCGCGTCATAGAAAGCTGGCTTGTGCTTTTCTTCCAGGAACGACCCGAACGTATAGGCCATCGGGTTGGTCAGGAAGAATACGGCCAAAAGCGGAAGCAAGGTGTAGCGCGTCAGTGCAATCCTGCCGGCACCACGCGCCAGACCATGTACGCGTTCTTCACCAACCAGTTCTGTGACAGCGTAGAATGCCGTCATCAAAACGACAAGCGTCGGGATGATGCCGACGACAAAGCCGGCGAAGACTTCGCCACCCTTCTGGAATATGCCGATAAAATACTTGCCGATAGCCGTCAGCCAGCCAAGCTGTTCTTCTGGTTTTACTTCACTCAATTTCTCCCTGAACTGATCAACGGTCATATTGCCGCTGTCCGCTTGTGCGAGAACGACCAGATGGTCGGCCCCATGTTCGACGGCGAGTTTGCCGTGCAATGCAGCATCCGAGACCATGGAACCTGCGACATGCAGGTTCTGCACAGCCATGTCAGCATGCTGCGCCAACATTGAAATTACAGACATTTCTCCTCCTTATGCCGCGTTTGCCGATAAATCCCAGCCGGCGTACGGCGCCCTCTATGCGCTTGCTGCACTCAAACCGGATTTGCCCGGCTGCTTCGCTGGCTCCGACCGCGTCCGATCGATCTGCTCGATCGCCCGCTTTACGGCCTCGGCCACACCGGGTTCCCCCTCCCCCATGATTGCAGGATTGGACCGGATCTCATCGAGGGCCACGCCCTCAAATTTTTCATGTCGCTTGAATTTGGTGAAAACTGAACGGCCGGTCATGGTCATGATCCGCCGTACAACAAGGTCCGGCGTCACCACGAGAAGAGCTATGGTCCCCTTCTTGAAGCGGCCGCGAAAATTACCGGCTCCGACAAAGCCGTCACTGTACTTTTCCGTGACGCCCTTGAAGACATCCGAGTAATGACGCATCTGGAGCCACACCCCGAAGGACTGGACACCCCAGGCGATTGCCATAAGCAACAATGCCCATTGCCAAATTGCCATAAGGCCCTTCCTCCCAAGCCTTTGTCAGTCACACGCCGAGCGGCGCAACATGCTTAATTAGAGAACATTTGTTTTCTCAACTGTCAATATGTATGATTCTAACAGTGTGATATTACCCGGCCTGCCAACGTGCTAGGCTTGGACCTGAAGAGGATATGCCGATGGACATGAGGTTCAAGGATGAGTTGGCCTCGATGCCTGATCTGCGCCATCGTTTGCGACGATTACGCTGGTTTCGCGCCACTTTTCGCGCCAATGCCAAAGCGGTGTCCTCAGCCTATGGCCTGCGTTTCCAGATTGATGACGCCAGCCTGACCCGTGCATTCCTTGACTGGATAGAGATCGTCGAGAAACAAAAGCGTTTTGCCGATGTGGATCGCGCCGACTTCATTGTTTTCGCTGCAGGCCTGGTTTTACGCGAACTGATTCGGCAAAATCCGGCAAAGGTCGTGACAACCTCACCGGATCGGAGTTCCATGGCCTCATTGGAAAAAGGTTCGGAAATCGTCGATTTCTGGCCCGAGGGGTTTCTCTATACCAACTACTGTGTTTCCGCCGTCTCAGCGATTCATGAGCAGGAGTTCGGCACCGCACCAGCGATAGACAAATGCGCCGACGATTTGCGCACATGGTGGTCTTACCGCGAAAACGTCGCGGAAATGCCAGCCTATGCGGTAGCGTTCCTCGACCGTTTCCTTGGCAGCGAACCAAACTGGATCGCCCCTGATCAAGCCGCATCACGCCATGCAATCCAGAAAATATTGCAATCCCCTCCACCAGCAATTTCAGGTGAAAATGCGTCGCCGCATTAATACCAACCCGCACGTCTATTGAACATTTCGCTTTATACCGATAGCGATGTACAAAATTTGCGAATTGAACGTGGAGTAATAAGTGCGGGGATCAAAGCTCATCATTTTCGATTGCGACGGGGTTCTGGTGGACAGCGAGCCATTGGCCGCGCGCGCCTATGAGCGGGTTTACGAAAAGCACGGCATGAGCGGGGTCGGTGCCGACATCATTGCCCAATGCATCGGCATGAAGCAATCGGACATCATCGAACGCATCAAGGAATTGACCGGCCATCAATTTCCCGAGCACGCTGGCGACGACATCTGGGCAGAAACGAAAATCCTTTTCTCCGAGGAACTTTCGCCAACACTTGGTCTTGGTGAATTTCTCTCACAACTGCGAACCGAGCGTTGCGTCGCATCCTCTTCTTCAGTCGAACGTATCCATCACAGCCTTGATGTAACCGGCATGGCGGCATTTTTTGGCAGCGCGATCTTCTCGTCTTCCATGGTCAAGCGCGGCAAACCGGCACCCGATATTTTTCTCTTTGCCGCCGAAAAGATGAAAGCCGACCCCACAAACTGCATCGTTATCGAAGACTCGCCCTTCGGTATCGAAGGTGCGGTAGCTGCCGACATGAAAGCTCTTGGCTACACAGGCGGCAGCCACAGCTACACCGGGCATGGTGAAAAACTGACCTCATGCGGCGCGACAGCGACATGCGCCAACTGGAACGAAGTCGGCGTTCAATTGAAAAAGTTGGGTTTTGTGCGCTGAAACCCCTGCCCGGCAAGGGCGTCGCGCTTCGATCAGGGCTGTGCAAGCGAGTTGACAAAGCCGTCTTTCAACCGCGTCTCTCCAAACCAGTTGAGCCGGTTGATCGTGACGAAACCATCATCGAGAACCGCGTTTTCATCGCCAATGCTGGTCGAATGAGCACGCCCCCGCGGAAACGCGATCACCGTGCGGTCTCCATCGCTTTCCAGCACATCCGCACTGCGCCCGATCTTGTCTCGTCCGATACGAGGTTGACGAACCGCCGCGGGCAAAGTGGATGGCAGATTGACGCTCAGCCAATGACCTTCCCGTGCCCAGTCGGCCCGCCCATCCCACAAGGATGAAATCAGGCCACCAAGCCACACCTCATCCCCGGACGTATAAGCCGGGTTCTTCACACGGGAAAACCCGATGGCCGGAACGCCCCAGAACGTTGCTTCACGAGCAATGCCAAGCGTGCCGGAATAAGCGAGATCCTCGGCCACGTTGCGACCGTCATTGACACCCGAAAGCACGAGATCGGGTTTGCGCTCATTCGCAAACAGCCACGCCATTGCAGCGATAACGCAATCGGCGGGCCTGCCCGAACAAGAAAAACGCTGCTCATCCTTGCGTTGCATCGTGATCGGCGTCGCCATCGTCAGTGAGGGACCGGCTGCCGTATGTTTGACCTCCGGTGCAACCACCCAGACATCGTCGCTCACTGTTTTCGCAGCATCAACGAGACGGGCAATGCCGGGAGCATCAATACCGTCATCGTTGGAAATCAGGATGCGCATACGGGTTTTCCTTGTGAGACGGCCAGACTGTCGCCAGTGCGATACCCGTCATTCAGCGCCGAAATATGCGCGCCAAGATCGGCTAGGTCGCGTGCCTCGCATGAATGTCCCAACGCCATCGGGCAACCGGCCGTTTCCCAGATATCGACATTGCCCGAAACAGTCGGATGTGTTGGCATCCTGATCCATTCCGCGCGGCCCGCAGCGTGGAGTATCTGTCCCGGCGTCCCTGAGGGCAAATGTCCGGTAAGAAGGATTGGCATCCCCGCTGCATCGGCCAGCGGCAACAGGCGAGAGGAAGGCCCGGCCCTGCCCATCCCATCATCAACCAGCAACGGACATGATGGCAAAGGCTCCGCGTCTGTCCAATCGATCGCCACGCCCAGTCTTTGGCGAAGCATCTCCGCAACACCCGGCAAAAGTGCCGCACCCGCATCGATCTGCGCTTCGAGTGAGGCTCGCATGTCTGCATGAATAGCGAAAGTGCCGGGTATTGCCGCGATCAACTCCAACGAACGGCCGGACAATGGTGTGGGCAAAAGACAACCGTTCTTCTGCAATGATATCCAATCCGCAATGGCCTTGGCACGCGCCGGACCGGGCACTGGGTCGGCCCCATAGGAAGCATCGAGAATCAGAATATCGCACTGGGGAATTGGGTCCATTACAAAGACATTGCTGTCTGGCACCACGTCCGCCGAATAAACCAACCGGCTCTCGCCGTCATCGACCGCAAACCAGACACCGCCAACGACATGACCGGAACGCCCGGTCCTGACCGTCAGCCCGCCAACTTCCAGAACGGCACCCGGTTCAAAAATTTCAACACGCCCTTGCGGAAACGGAAAGGCCCGCAAAAGGTCTGCATCGGCATAGGCTTCCAGCGTCGCTGGCGCTTCATCCCGGGTTTCGGCTGTCATCAATATTCGCCCGCGAAAGCCTTTTGATAACAGCCAGTTGAGAGCGCCCACATGGTCTTCATGCGCGTGTGAAATCAAAAGCGCATCAATCTCATCAGCCGCCACGTTCAATACCGGATAATATTCAGCCCCGGAAGCGCCGACCTTGATGCCGGCATCCAGCATGACATGCTTGCCTTCGTGGTTCACCACCACACTGGTTCGGCCCTTTTCGCCGAAGCCACCGGCGAGATCGACCTGCATTGTCATGCTGCCGCCTCAGCCGGAATCAGCCAGCCCGACTTGATGTGCAAACGGACCCGCGCGCCATTTTCGAACGGCAATGGTTCGGGGTGCTCGAAATGAAGATCAAGATCAGGTGCAGATACCGGCGAGAACTCGACCCGCACCGTACCGCCTTTATAAACCGCGCGCTTGACAAGGCAGTCAAAGCCCGCAGCATCGGCCGCCGCCACTTCTATATCAGACGAACGGATGCAAATCTTTGCGTTGGAGCGCGGCTGTTCACCTGGTCGGCAGCGCACTTCGAGGTCTTGCCCCAACACTTCGACATGAATGCGCCCGGTTGCTTCTTCGCTTTGTACAGTGGCAGGCAAAACGATGCCCTGGGCAATGAATGACGCAACCATTTCGTTGGCTGGTTCACGATAGAGTTCACGCGGCGAAGCAAGTTGCGCCAACCGCCCCTGATCCATGACAGCGATACGATCCGCCAGCGCCATGGCTTCGGCCTGATCATGTGTGATGTAAACGATGGTTGTGCCGGTTCGCTTGTGAAACGCCGCGAACTCATCCTCCATGGAGGCGCGAAGATGCACATCGAGATTGGCCAGCGGCTCATCGAACAGGACAAGCGACGGTGTGGCAACCAGACAGCGCGCCAACGCGACACGTTGGCGTTGGCCACCGGAAAGATTTGCCGGACGACGATCCGCCAGTCCCTCAAGATTGACCAATGCCAATGCATCAGCAATTTTTTGCCGGGCGAGCGCCTTGTCCACCTTGGCCACTTTCAGCGAATAGCCGACATTTTCCGCTACCGTCATATGCGGCCACAGCGCATAATTCTGGAAGACAATGCCAACGCGCCTCTTTTCCGGCGGCACATTGCCGTTGCTGTCTGATACCGTCGCATCGCCAATGCGAATTTCGCCGCCGGTAACCTTCTCAAAGCCGGCAACAAGCCTCAGTAAAGTTGTCTTGCCGCAACCCGAGGGGCCCAGAACGGCGAGAAATTCACCGTCCTTGACTTCGATAGACACGTCCTTGACGGCATCGAAATTCCCGAACGTCTTGGAGACATTGCTTATCGTCAGTCCCGCCATGGCAGCACTCCACTTGGAAGATAGGGGGCAAGCAGATTGGTCATCAGCATCAGCGTAAACGTGATCGCCACGGTGATTGCCGACATTGCCGCCGCATAATTGGAATCGCCACCCTGCTCGAAGGAAAACATCACCACGCCAATGGTTTCCGATCCCGACGCCCAGAGCAGCGCCGACACTGTAAGTTCGCTCAGTGCCGTCATGAAAATCAGCAGGCCGCCTGCAATGGCAGCAGGCGCGACGAGCGGGAAAACAATGGTTCTAAGCCGCACGAATAGCCCCGCACCAGCAACCTGCGCAGCTTCTTCCAACGCTCGGTCAATCTGGTGATAGCCGCTTACTGTCGGACGCAAGGCCAGCACGAGAAAGCGGGCGAGATAGGCGTAGAGGATGATCCAGACCGTGTTGTAGAGCTGGATGCCGGTAAACGGGATTGGCCGCAGGAACAGGAGCAGCGAAGCAATCGCCAGAACGACACCGGGCAAGGCATAGGGCAACTCGACCGACAGGTTGAGCAGGCGAACCCACTTCTGCTTGCCCCAGGCAATCAGATAACCAACCGGCACAGCCACCAGAACGGCAAACAATGCCGCAACAATCGAAAGGCAGAAACTGTTGAAGAACGCGCGCTTGGCTGCATCATGCTCGAACAAAACAAAACGGTAATTATCGAGCGTCGCAGTCGCAGAATTCAGCGGAATGCCGTAGCCCGGAACCAGTGAGGTCAGTGCCAAGCCGAACAAGGGCAGAATGAGGATCGCCGTTATCAATGTCCACATGCCGACTTGCACCGGTACGCGCCAACGACCAAGCTCATAGGGTTCGGCTGCCAGAGAAGTCGAACTGATGCGGTAATCGCGACGTCGGCTCATCACCTCCTGTGCCATGATACCGGCCATCGCGATGATCCCGATCAGTACCGACAGGAACGCCGCCTCGCCAAGAACCGCCGGGCCGCCACCGGCAAGCCGCTGATAGATGAGTGTTGGCAAAACCAGATAATTGGCCGGAATGCCGAGAAAAGCCGGAATGCCGAAATTGCCGACGCATGAGACGAATGCAAGCGCGGCTGCCGCCATGATCGACGGTGTCATCAATGGCAACACAATCGTGCGCAGCACCGTGAACCATCCCGCCCCACCGGAGCGCGCCGCCTCAACCAACTCACGCGGCAGCTTGCGCAAACCCGCCCTGACAAGCAAAAACACCAGCGGACCGTATTGCACGCCAAGCAGCAGGATAATGCCCTCGGTCGAATAGAGCGGATTGCGCGTACCAAGCGGCGGCGCCATGCCCAGCAGCCTGAGAAACGGGCTTGCCGGGCCGAACAATTGCAGCCATGCGAGGGCCGTCACCTGCGGCGCGATCATCAGCGGCATGACATAGCACAGCACCAGCGCGCCACGTCCGCGAACATCGGTGAGCGTCACCAGCAGCGCCACCAGCGTGCCGAAAAACACCGCCAGAATGGTGCCCCCGATCCCCACGACAAGCGTATGACCGGTCGCAATCCAAGTTGCAGAGCTTGTTACCCCGGCGCGGATTGCCGCGTCTGAAATCACCCCGCCCGGTGCCACGATCTCTTTGAGAAGACGTAGCATAGGCAGCAGCGAAAGCAGCACTATGACAACGGCTACCGCCGCCGTCAGGACCAGTTCCTGACCCCGACTTTCCTTCACGCTCGCACGCATTGTTGGGTTCCTGAAAGGGCTAAACCTGCAAATCCGAAGATCGCCGTACAATCACACAAAAGGGCCGGAAACTGGAATATTTTCCGGCCCTTTGATGGGTAGAGTGTCTCAGCCGCCGAACAGTTCGGAGAACTTCGCCTTGTTGGCGTCGGTAGTTTCGACAATGGCCTTGGTGTCGAACGACATGACCTTGACATTGACGCCTTCGGGCAACCAGTCAGGACGACCGACCGAAGCCTTGGCCGGAAGATAGCCCATTTCCAGTGCGAGTTTCTGGCCCTCATCCGACAAGATGAAATCGACGAACGCCTTGGCGTCTTCGACATTCTTGGCCGTCTTGAGAATGGCAACAGGCTCAGTCACCGCGGGTACGCCTTCCGATGGGAAAACGAACTCGATGGGCGAACCCTTTTTCTTGGCATTCATGGCCATGAAATCGACGAGGATACCGTAAGGCTTTTCACCGCTGGCGACCGATTTCAACACCGCGCCATTGCCACGCACACTGATGGTGTTGTTTTCCTTCAGCTTCTCGAAGAAGCCCCAACCATAGTCGGGATCGCCCGTGAACCCGGAGAGAAGATAGGCCGCCGCACCCGAATAGAGCGGATTGGGCATGACCAGACCATCCTTGTATTCAGGCTTGGCAAGATCGGCCCAATGTTCGGGCTTTTCCGCCGCAGCCGTATTGTAGGCAATGCCGGTCGTGATCAGCTTGGAACCGAAATAGGTCTTGTCCTTGTCGTAGGCGCTTTCGTCGATGCCATCCAGATTGACCCCTGGATAAGGCATTAGCCGATCGTCCTTCTTCAAAAGCTCCATGCTGACAGCATCGGCGATGAGGAGCACGTCCGGTTGCGGGCTACCGGCAGCAAATTCGGCCGCAAGCTTGGTCATGATATCGCTGGTGCCCGAGCGATAGATATTTACATCGACATCCGGATGCACCTTCTTGAAGGCATCCACGGTTTTCGCAGCGTCCGCTTCCGGTTGTGACGTATAAAGTGTCAGCGATTCGGCACTGGCTGACCCAGCAAAAACCAATGCAGCGAGTGCTATCTGGCTTGCCAGCAACTTGATGAAATGAGTCTTCATGGGACCTCCTGATCCATTTGCGCGTAACGGCACCCAACCATTGCGGCCCGGCACTGCTACTCCTCCCTGCACGGCGCATATGACCTGTATATGACAGCGTGCCTGTTCACATAAGACATGTTCATTTGTTTGTTGTCAAATACAAATGAACAAAACTACAATGAGAAAGTCGTCACACCGGCAAACTACCATAGCGATGCCGGAAGCGGGCGAAAAAGGAGGGATCGGAAATGGCAAACGACAGGCACCAAAAACCAAGGCCGCGCCCGCCCATGGTATCCTCCGATCTCAATGTAAAGACGGCGTGGCTCTACTATGTCGAAGGCCTGACCCAGGAGCAAATTGCAGCCAGGCTTGATGTCAGCCGCGTCAAGGTCATGCGCACGCTTGCCGCATGCACTTCGGAAGGCATCGTCATCACCACCATCAACGCAGAAACGGCCGCCCAGATAGCGCTTGAACGCGCCCTGGAGACACGCTGGAGCCTTGACGCTGCAGTGGTCGTGCCAACGCCATCGGATGCGCAGCATCTTGAAGAGGCGATTGGTCATGCGGTGGCGCTCTATCTGGGCGAACAGATGCAAGATAACATGACGCTGGCCATTGGTGGCGGCGCGACACTTCATGCCTCACTAGCGTTTTTGGCGCGTCGGCCACTCAAAAGCGCGTCCGTAATCGGCCTCGTCGGCGGTCTGCCGCATTCACAGTGGATCAATCCGTCGATCGTCGCAGCCAAGGTCGCCGATGTCTTTGGTGCTGATAGCTATCAAATCACCGCACCGGTAGTCCTGCACGATCCATCCTTGCGCGAATTTCTCTGGCGACAACCTGAACTGGTCGACGTTCGCAACAGGGCGGCCAATGCTGACATCGCACTTCTCACGGTGGGAGAAATCACGCCCACCGCCACGATCTTCAGTCACTCCATTGTCGCGCCTTCGCTGATCCCATCGCTAAAAGCCAAGGGCGCGGTAGCGAACATGCTGTCCTATTTCATCGGAGCCGACGGCCAACTGGTCGATCACGAAGTGAATGAACGTGTCATGGCCATTGGTCTCGATGTCGTCAGCACCATTCCCAATGTCGTGCTGGCCGCGGGCGGCAAACAAAAAATCGCGGCAATCCATGCAGCCTTGAAAGCCGTCGAAGCCAACGTCCTGATTACCGACAGTGAAACCGCAGCCGCGCTATTGGAACCTCTATAGGGTTCAGATCAGCCCGCGCTCACGCAGGAAATCGTCGATGCCGACATGCGTCATTTCCTCGAATTCGGCAATGGCTTCCGCCATCCGCTTGCGCTGGCTTGCCAGCAGCGTGAAGACCTGGCGCATCTCGCCGGAAACGCCAAACCGGCCCCACCGCTCCGCAATATGAGTTGGCAACCCGATATCCGCGCAAAATGCCTCCAGATTTTCATAGCCAAGTTCGCGAATGAACATTTCGGTATCCTGCGCGGTCATGCGCGGCTCGAATGCGTGATCGTGCAGCCTTTGTGCGACCAGCCTGATATCGGCAGGCGAAGCGCCCATCACCTTGGACACGAGGTTCCTGACTTCCGTTGGACCGAATGCCGGCATTCTGACCTCCTTGCGCATATACAAATGCGCCATGTCGATTTCGTCACTTACCCATGATGGAGCGAAGTCGCGCAACTGGCAACGGACATTTCATCGCGGGTTTACACCAGCATTGCCATGGGGTTTTCGATCAGCCGCTTGAAGGCGCCGATGAGTTCGGCTCCAAGTGCCCCGTCAACGGCCCGATGATCCGTGGAAAGCGTCACCGACATCACCGTAGCGATTTTGATCTCGCCGTCCTTGACCACTGCGCGCGGCTCACCTGCCCCGACCGCAAGGATCGTCGCATGGGGTGGATTGATCACCGCAGCAAAATCCTTGATGCCGAACATGCCAAGATTGGAAACCGCCGTCGTGCCGCCCTGATACTCTTCCGGCTTCAACTTGCGGCTTTTCGCCCGGCTGGCCATATCCTTCATCTCGTTGGAAATCGTAGACAGTGACTTTTCCTCCGCCCTGCGCACGATCGGCGTAATCAGCCCGCCGGGGATCGACACCGCAACCCCGACATCGGCGTGCTTGTGCTTGACCATGGCGCTTTCGGTCCATGACGCATTGGCGTCCGGCACCGCAACAAGCGCCAGCGCCATGGCCTTGATGATCATGTCATTGACCGAGAGCTTGTAGGCTGGCGTCTCGCCCTTTTCGGTCTTCTTCATCGGTGCCGCATCATTCAACTGCTTGCGCAAGGCCAACAGCGCATCCAGTTCGCAATCGAGCGTCAGGTAGAAGTGCGGGATCGTCGATTTTGCCTCGACCAGACGCTTGGCGATGGTCTTGCGCATATTGTCATGCGCAACCAGTTCGTAAGATCCTTCCTCGAACAGGCGCAGCACCGACGCATCGGAGACCGGAGCAGGATGCAAACCGACATTGCCATTGCCGATCTCCCCACCTGAGGGGAGATGCCCGGCAGAGCAGAGGGGGTGATTTGCCACCACCGGCAACCGCTGCCTCCACATCGGCCTTCACAACACGCCCATGCGGGCCAGTGCCCGAAATCGAAGAGATCGCGATCCCCGCTTCGCGGGCCAGTCTGCGGGCCAGCGGCGTAGCGCGAACATTTCCCGATTGTCCGGTTTCGCCCGCAGAGCCCGCGCCTTCCGCTCGCCCAGATGAATCCGCGCCCGAATCCCGCTCTTTCACACCGTCGGTTTTGCCAACCGCGTCTGCCTGCACCGGCGACACGTCTTCCTTGGCGGCAGGAATCGAAGCCTTGTCCGGCACATCTCCAGCATCTTCGCCATCGGCATAAATCCAGGCGACAACTTCACCAACGGCAATATCGACGCCTTCCTTGCCAACAATATTGCGAACAATACCGCTAGTTGGCGAATCGATCTCCATCGCTGCCTTGTCTGTCTCGATCTCGAACAGCACGTCGCCCTGTTTCACGACAGCGCCTTCCTCGACGAACCAGCGTGAAATCTGTCCGGTCGCCATGTCCATGTCGACCTTGGGAAGAATAACCTCGGTCGCCATGATCTAGCGTTTCCCTCTTATCAGGTCGCGAGCAGCTTCAATGATGCCGGGCACCTGTGGCACGGTCGCCTTTTCCAGGTCTGGGTTGTAGGGAATCGGCGTCTCCGCCCCGCCCAGCCGCACGATCGGCGCATCGAGATAATCAAAGGCTTCGCTCTCCGCTATCATCGCGCTGATCTCTGCGCCGATACCCAGCGTTTTCACCGCCTCATAGACACACAATAGCCGTGAGGTTTTCTTGACACTCTCTATCACCGTTGCCTTGTCGATGGGCCGGATAGTCCTGAGGTCGATAACCTCGATGTCGAGTCCCTCAGTCTGCAACGTCTCTGCTGCCTCAAGCGCCTTATGGACCATGATCGACGTAGCAACGATGGTCAGGTCGCTTCCCTCTCGGCGTATCTCGGCTTTGCCAATAGGAACGGTATAATGACCTTCCGGAACCGGCCCCTTCATCTTGTAGAGCAATTTGTGTTCGAATATCATCACAGGGTCGGGGTCGGCAACGGCGGCCAACAACATGCCCTTGGCATCATGCGGCGTTGCCGGCTGGATGACTTTCAGGCCGGGTACATGGGCAAGCCAAGCCTCAAGGCTTTGGCTGTGCTGGGCAGCAGCACCGGTACCCGAACCCGCCGGAAAACGCATCACCACAGGTACCGAAACCTCGCCACCCAGCATGAAACGCATCTTTGCCGCCTGATTGACGATTTGCTCCATGCCAAGCGTCGCAAAGTCCGAGAATTGAAACTCGAAAATCGGCCGCATACCGGTCATGGCAGCACCAACCGCCACGCCTGCACCACCAAGTTCGGAAATCGGCGTATCCATCACCCGATCCGTGCCGAATCGCTCCACCAGATCGCCGGTCACCTGAAATGCGCCGCCATAGACGCCTATATCCTCGCCCATTAAAAACACCCGCTCATCGGCTTCCATGGCAATCCCCATGGCTTCCTGTATGGCTTGGGCGTAACTCAGTTCGCGCACGGCAACATCCATCACGCGGCCTCCGTGTAGACAAAGCTGCCAAGATCCCCGATCTCGGGCGCGGGGCTTTCCTTGGCAAACTCGATGCCTTGGGCGATTTCCTGCTTTACCGCGTCACGAACCGCATCAATTCCAGCGTCGTCAATGATGCCGAAGTCCTTCAACTCGGTCTCGAACAGCATGATCGGGTCGCGGTTCGACATCCAGTCCTCGATCTCTTCCTTGGTCCGGTAGCGGTTTCGGTCGCTTTTGGAATGACCACGATAGCGATAAGTTTTGGATTCGATCAGTGTCGGCCCCTCGCCTGCGCGCGCACGCTCGATGGCCTTTTGCGAAGCTTCTGCAACTTCCGAAAAGATATTGCCGTTGACGATGACGCCCGGCATCGAATAGCCCGCAGCCCGCTCGGCGATATTCTTCACCGCGGTCGAGCGCTCGGTTGAAGTCGACATGCCATAGCCGTTGTTTTCGCAAACGAAAATAACCGGCAACTTCCATATCGAGGCCATATTGAGGGATTCGTGAAAAGCCCCTTCATTATTGGCGCCATCGCCAAAAAATGACACGACCACCTTGCCGGTCTTCATCCTTTTGGCCGTCAGCGCAGCACCGACCGCAATCGGAATGCCGCCGGCAACGATGCCGTTCGCGCCAAGATTTCCCTTGGCCACGTCGGCAATATGCATCGAACCGCCACGGCCTTTGCAATAGCCGGTCGTCTTGCCGAAAAACTCGGCGAACATTCTTTTGACATCCGCCCCTTTTGCAATGCAGTGACCGTGGCCGCGATGCGTCGAGGTGATCTGGTCGTCTTCCGCCAAAGGCATGCAAATGCCGAGCGCACTGGCCTCCTGCCCGATGGACAGATGCATGGTGCCGTGAATGAGACCGCGCGTATAGCAGTCTTCGGCACCTTCCTCGAAGCGCCGGATGAGATACATCTTGCGCAACACGTCTTTCAATTGTGCAGGCGTATATTGCTGATAGGCAAACGGCATATTGGTCGAAGCGGCCTTTTCAGCCGTAGATTTCCTGGATACCGCCATGATCAACCTCCCGTGCCATAGACAAGCTTGTCCTGGCGCGCGCGCAGTTCCGCAATCTTCGATCCCGCTGCCGGTGCGGCATTGGCATAGGTGATCAATTCGCCCTTCTTGATCGGCGCGCTCACCGACCCGCCTTGCAGGAGACCACATGGAACCGCCTTGGCAGAACGCGCCTCTTGCGCTGTCATGATCCAGGCGCGGTAGCAGAACTCACCGATCGCATCGAGCTTGTCACCCGGCTGCATATCCTTCTTGGCAACGGCGCACACTTCGGCAACCGGCTTTGCCAGCGGCACCATGTCGGCCTTGCCGTAAAGCACGACGCGCGCGCAGGTCAGCGGCACTTCCAGCGACGTCAGATGATACGGCCGGTGGAAGGTGAAGTAAGGGCCCGTGCCCATCTTCAAATCTTCCATCCGCTCTGAAATACGCGGATGCGACATGTCGGCGATGACAAACACACCGGGGGCAACACCCTTACCGATGGAATAGTCAACCACTCCAACTTTTGAAAGAACACCGCCATCCTTCTCGGGCACCAGAACTTTGGACAATTCGCCAAGCGTCGCAGCCGGACCGTGCATACCCGGTTTGTCTGGAACCAACCCGGTCGCATTGGCAATGGCCGCCATTTCAACCATCGTCTTGGAGCCGTCGACGAACTCGACCAGCATGCGCACATTCATGTTGCGCCGCGCCGCCTCTTCCTCATAGGCCGGAGGGGTCGCATCAATGTTGAGCGGGTTGTTCTTGCCCTTGCCGGCGGCAACGATCGGGTGGCCCATCGCAGACACAAATTCGATCAGTTCCATGCAAGACGATGGTTCATCGCCAGCGCCAAGCGAATAGGTCACGCCAAGCCGGTCAGCCTCGCTTTTAAGATAAGCGCCGATGGTCACATCCGCCTCGACATTCATCATCACCAGATGCTTGCCATGCTCCATGGCCCGCAGTCCGATCTCCGCACCAACTGCCGGGACCCCGGTGGCGTCGATCACGACATCGATCAGATCGTTGTTGATCACCAGGCTGGCATCGTTGGTCACCGCCACTTTGCCGGCTTCCATTGCTGCCGTCATTGCCGCGTCGTTGGAAATCTCGCGTGAATGGCCTTCTTCGCGATAGGCAATATCAACCGCCTTATGTGCCGATGGCATATTCAGTTCGGAGATCGCTCCGATCTCGATGCCCGACATATGCGCAACGCGCGTAACGATATCAGTGCCCATCTCGCCTGAGCCAATAAGCCCGATACGGATAGGCTTAGTCGAACTGGCTCGCTCCTTGAGATCGCGTGCAAGTCCAATCGGTGCGACATTGATGGCCATATTAAATTCCTCCGTAATGAACTTACCGCTGCGCTATGAGTAATGAACATGTGTCTTGCAATCAAGTCGAATGTTCAAGAATTGCGCGTAATTGGGTGCGCTTCAATGTTTAAGGCGCGCAAGCGTTCGCGCCGAAATAGTCACAGAGTTTGCCGGGATAGCTTCGGCTCGTTGGCCTTTAACTCAATCGCTGCGGACTGTTAGAGCTTTGTCCCGAAGAAACATTTCAGCTTCCGACAAAAGCCAATTGCGCATAATCTGTACCTGATCGGCTTTTCGTGGTTCTCGAGGTGAGACGACGAAGAACCCATAGTCGTCGCAGTAGATGTACCTCAGCGCACGAACCAATGTCCCGCGTATCAAATCGTCTTTGATCAAGACTTCGTTGGCAAGCGCAATTCCTTGTCCAGCAATTGCAGCATCGATAGCAAGCGATTCATGCGAGAATTTCCGAGATTTGAACCTGTTCAAAGAGATCTCGACACCAGCCTTTTGCAAGAATAACGGCCAGAACCCGTGTCCATCATGCAGTAGAACTTGGTCGCTGAAATCCTCTGGCGTCAGAAATTGATCCGGCGTCTTGAGAAGATGCGGGCGGCAAACTGCCGACAACTGAAGCGGAAACAACAGGTCGGCGCGAAGCCCAGAACTGAATGGCGGCCTGGCGTGTCGAACGGCGAGATCAACCCCGTCACTTTGAAAATCCGACAGGCCGTTCGTTGCCAGGATTTGCACTTCCAGATCCGGATTGAGGTCTGTAAATTTACCAAGGCGAGGAATCAGCCATTTCGTTGCAAAAGAAGACGTAACGCTGAGCGATAGAACTGTTTTCTGCGGGCGCAGTTCTTCTGTTGCCTCGGCAATCAATTTAAGCGCGCGCCGCACGGGGCTGAGATATATGCGCCCGGCATCGGTGAGAGCCAGCGAGCGCGGCAGCCGATCGAACAGTTTGACTTTCAAATCCTGCTCCAACGCCCGGATCTGTTGAGCAACTGCGCCTTGCGTGACACCCAATTCTTCAGAAGCCACACGAAAATTGAGGTGACGCGCCGCACTCTCAAACATGCGCAAGGCATTGAGCGGCGGGTAGCGAAGTGGTCCTTGGCGAGAGGTCATCCGATAGTTTTCCTACAGGCACGCGCGTATTTTTCTGATTAGACGAAATCGCACGGCACTGCCACTATGAGCATGATACACAATGAATTTCGTCCTCCCATGAAAGAGCAAGACCATGAATACAGATAAAGTTGCAATCGTCACGGCTGGTGGCAGCGGCATGGGTGCCGCCGCAGCACGCAAATTGGCAGCCGATGGATTTAAGGTGGCGATCCTTTCATCCTCAGGCAAAGGCGAGGCACTGGCTAAGAGCCTCGGCGGTATTGGTATCACCGGCTCCAACCAGTCAAATGATGACTTGTCCCGCCTCGTCGATGAAGTGATTGCCAAATGGGGACGCATCGACGTACTCGTCAACAGCGCCGGACATGGCCCTCGCGCGCCCATTCTGGAAATATCCGACGAAGATTGGCACATAGGGCTCGACACCTACTTCCTGAATGTCGTGCGCCCCGCCCGCCTCGTTGCACCGATAATGCAGAAGCAGAAATCAGGCGTCATTATCAACATCTCGACCGCCTGGGCATTCGAGCCCATCGAAATGTTTCCGACATCCGCAGTTTTCCGCGCCGGGTTGGCCGCCTACACCAAGATATTCGTAGATAAATATGCCGCAGATAACATCCGCATGAACAACGTCCTGCCCGGCTGGATCGACAGTCTGCCCGCGACCGAAGAACGTCGTGAAGGTGTGCCAATGAAGCGCTATGGCACCAGCGAGGAAATCGCGGCAACGATTGCGTTTCTGGCATCCGAAGGTGCTGGATATATTACCGGTCAAAACATCCGCGTCGATGGCGGCGTCACCCGCTCCGTCTAACCTGCAACGAACAAGAAGCACCATCAGACGCAAGACCGGCGGCGTCTCCTCTTCTCATTCATTGCTTGCGGAATATCACCGACAGATTGTTCGCTGGCATCTCATGGATTTCCGGCGGGCCGAAGCCGTGCGTCGTAGCGCAGCGCGCAACATCTTCCAGATTGCGTATGCCCCATTCCGGGTTGCGCGAACGCAGATTTTCATTGAATGCTTCGTTGCTCGGTGAGGTTTTCCGATCATGGCGCAGATACGGACCATAGAGGAAGAGAATACCGCCTTGGTCAAGGGTGGCTTGCGCGCCTCGGAAAAGACCTTCCGCGGCAGACCAGGGCGCGATGTGAATCATATTGAGACAAACGATCGCCGCTGCATTCCCGACTTGCCACGGCAGTTCAGTCACATCGAGACGCAGTGGAGGCAGAATATTTGGCAACGCCTCTGCCGCCATCCACTGTGCGATTGATTGGAGCGCCGCCTCATCGCGCTCGCTTGGCGACCACATCAAATCCGGCATCTCGCGGGCGAAATGGATGATGTGTTGCCCCGTGCCGCTACTGATCTCAAGCACCTTGCCATGAGCGGGCAAAACACGTTTCAGAATGGCGGCAATGGGCGCCTTGTTGCGTTCCGCCGAAGGGCTGATAGACCGACCATCATTCTCGATTTCGTTCTTCTCGGTTCGCATCATTACTCCCTGCTTTCCTGCCAGAGCAATTCCAGGAAAATACGCAACGGTTTTCGTCAGGGATTGGGTGAACAGATGATCCGCTTCAGAGGCACCGAACCACATCCATTCCCAAGCCGGACAACTGCCATTCTGGTACGCGTCGCGACTTGCGCGACCAGCGTGGTTATATCGCAACGCTTATGTCTTCTCGTGGCAATTCAGCCTTGAACCACCGTGAAACCGCATCGAGCGCCTGTTCTGACCGGCGAGCTTCCTTGATGCACAAATAATAATCCTGATTTGTCGGCATGATAGCAGGGTTGAGTAACTCCAGCTTTCCGGAATTCAGATCGGATTCGGCAAGAAAATCCGGGACGAGTGCCGCTCCCAAACCAGCCTTCACCATATCCATTGCGACCACATAGTGAGATGCGAACAGCCAGCCTTGTTCATCGGGCAAATTGAATTCGAAGCCCGAAATCGCGCAATATTCTTTCCAGTCATTGCCAATTCGCCCCGGTTCCATGTCTGTGGTGATCAGCCTGGGGGCACTTTCTGAAACAGGTTCCCGCTTGATAACGGGAAGCAGAATCTCCGCCCGCAAAAACAACGACCAAAATCCAGATTCTTCGGGTAGCGTCGTGATGAAGGCATCAGCGACCTCATCGGTCAGTTCCGGATCGCGTGCATACATTCTAAGCTGCAGATCGACCTCAGGGTTCGAAGCGTAGAAGTTGGCAAGTCGCGGTATAAGCCAGCCGGGCGCAAAGCTGCTGCAAAGCGCAAGCCGCACAACCTCACGGTTGCTGCCTATCACCTCGGCAATGGAGCGGTCTATCTGGGAAAATGCGAAGCGAAGATTGCGCGCGAGTTTCTCGCCTGCCGCAGACAAGGCTACCCCACGCCCGGATTTGGCCATCAGCCGCTCACCGATCTGGTTCGTCAACCGGCGAACCTGATGGCTCACCGCGCTTTGGGTAACGCCCAGTTCATCGGCCGCCCTGGAAATCGATTGAAGGCGTGCAACAGCCTCAAAGGCTTGTAGCGCGCGCAAATTATGTTTGAGTTCCGAGGGCATTCACATCTGTCTGGCCAGAAATCGAAAGGAAACTTGGCATAGGACGCCACGTTTCTTCACAATAAACAACCGATTTATGCTGGAGCCGTGTGATTTCGGCGTGACAGGCCGAACTCCATACCCACCAGTGCTTCGCGCCGATCCGACGCGTATCCGCAAGACACACTATGATCTGACGTCATGTATCGAGGATATTTGTCATTAGACGAATGTCGGCACTTATGCGGGTATGGAAAAGTTAAACCCGTGGCAACGACCATATGGTTCGCCAACCCAATGATCGAGGAAAAGCTATGAAGAAACTGGTGGTTATGACAATTGTGGGTCTCGCGCTCGCAGGCTGCGAGAGCAGCGGTTCCAATATGCGCCAACCTGCTGTCACCATGCCTGGTCCTGCCGTTAGTATGGCTGGCCCTGCCGACCTTTCCGATCTTGTTGACGCGCGTGGATCGTCCGGCGAAACGCAGTTGCAATCGCGCGGTTTCATACTGGCACGGACACGTGGCTTGACCGCATTTTGGTGGAACGGCGCTTCGGGCACCTGCGCAAAAGTGGTAACGAACGAAGGCCGCTATCAGTCCGTCGATACTGTCGCGCCAAGTGAATGCGGCTATTGATTGAACAATATGCGAATTGATCGTCTTGGCGTTGCGCGGCTAACCTACGAATAAAAGCCGTGCCTCGCCAGACGGATCAGTTGATTATTCAATTTCGGAGCGGACTTGATGGTATACGACAAGATCATTGCCTTGATCATCGCACTCATCAGTGGAAATCCCGATACATCCGCTTTCGAAAAACTTATAACTGGTGGCTACGATACTGCCACGCCCGTCACCATCAAAGCCTGCCCGCGCCCTCTTGGCCGCGACGAGATCGAAGGCCAGACAATCATCTGCGGCACCGTTAACGTACCGGAAAACCACGCCACACCGGATGGCCGGCGCCTTGACCTGTTTTTTACGGTACTCAAATCACATTCCACCTATCCCGAACCCGATCCCCTGGTTCACCTGCACGGTGGTCCGGGTAGCGGGATTCTCGAGAGCATCAAGGGCTTTGCCTCTCTGTTCGAACCATGGCGGCAGAACCGCGATATTGTCATGTTCGATCAGCGCGCGGCAGGATTGTCGGGCCGGTCAACGACTTGCTATAAAGCCCTCACGGAAAACGTCGTCGATATTGCTCGCGGGAATGTAGACCATGCGAATGCCGGAGACAGCGACCAACAGTCCACACAGCTATTCAAGGACTGTATCGCCGAATTGAAAGCCCAAGGTGTCGGGCTTGAAAACTACAATACATATGAGAACGCGCTGGATGTCCGTTCCATCGTCAAGACGCTGGGCTATAAGACCTACAATCTCTACGGCATATCCTACGGGACGAAGCTAAGCCTTGAGGTGATGCGCAGCGCGCCCGAGGGGCTTCGTGCGGTCATCATCGACGGCGTCGCGCCACTTTCGGTGCGCTTGTATGACACGCTCGCCGTGCCCGAAAATGAAGCGATCCTGGCATTGTTGAAAGAATGCAAGGCCGACAAGGATTGCAATGGCGCCTACCCCGAACTTGGCACAAAACTCAACGACGCTTTCGCCAACGCTGCGGCGGGGAAATTGTCGATAGACGGCAAGAAACTGCCGGCAGGGGTCGTTTCGCTGCTCTTCGAAAAGCGAAACGGAGACTATCACCACGCCAGCTATACGCCCTATCTCCCTGCCATCATCTACGAGATGGCAGGTGCCGACAAAATGCCAACTCTCCAGATGCTCAGTGACAAGGACCTTGAAATCAACAAACCCGGACCGGACGAAGCCCGACAGGCAGGAACCAAATTATCCGACGATCAAAAACGCTTGCTCGAACTCGTGCTGACAAATGCAGACATCGCAAAGACCAGCGGCAAGGCGCTGGATCTCTCTATCGACGAATTGAAGGAAGCCTTGCGTCGTGATCGCGAACTTGGCCCGTTGCCTGCACTCCTCGATCAGGAAATGTCGAAGGCAAATGGCCCCATCGTTTCCAGCCCCGAGCGGGCGCGTGCAGCTCTTGCCGATTACGCTGCGCTGCAAAATGCAGTACCGTCGAAAGATTTATTGCGCCGCTTCATAGCCAACAATTTTGACGGCAAAGCCCAGGAACGTCTCCTCGCGCTGGTCAACGCCATGTCGGACACCGAGGTTTCAACTGCCTTCGACGCCATCCGCACCGCCGCCGGGCGGCTTGAGCACGACATCGTGGGTAACGCTCACTTGTTCATCTATGCATGTCAGGAGGATCGGCCATACAATTCACTGGAAGGCTACCGCAAACTGACATCGTCCCTCGACTATCCTCAGATCCGCACGAACTGGGACAAGAGCGCAAAAGAATTGTTCTCCGTGTGCGAACTGTTCAAGCCGCATCCACGCGCCGGCATCCACGATCCCGTTGTCAGCGATATACCAACGCTTTCGTTCGGAAGCACATGGGATACTCAAACGGCCGCGAGTTGGGCAAAGCTTGCAACTGAAACCCTGCCTAACAGTCAAAGCTTCATCATCCCCGAAGCGGGGCACGGTGCCGTCATCTATCAGCATTGCGTCGCCGATATGGGTGTTGCCTTCATCAACGACCCGACGAGAAAGTTCGACAACCGATGTGCCGAAAGCGCCAAGCCGAGTTTCTACATCGCCCCATGGGTCAAAAAGGCGAAGTAGCGGCGGCGCTCTTGCCTGTGACCATGGGTCGAACCTTTTGCTACGCGCCCAGAACTCCACTTCCGGCCATGCGGATCGGCGCAGACAATTTTTGAGGATCAAACCATGCTGAATTTGCGTTTTCTGTTTTGCGTTTTTTGCTTTCTTTCCGGGCTCTCGATATCCCCCGCCTTTGCCGAAGCAGACGGACCGGATTACCTTCAAGTCGCGGGCATAGCCTCGAACGATACGCTTAATGTGCGCACCGCACCGTCAACGAAGGGGCGCATTATTGCGCGGCTCGCCAGCGGGACGCTTGTGCGCAACATGGGATGTCGCAAATCCGGCAATCAGCGATGGTGCAAGATATCGGCGCGCAACGGCAGTTTCACCGGTTGGGCCGCGGGGCGCTATTTGCGCGAAGCCTCAAACGTCCGGGTTCCAAGCAGCAACGCACGAGCCCAGCGCGTAAAGTGCAAGGGACGCAGCAGGGATTGCCTGCGCGATGCGCGCAGAATATGCCAGGGTTCTTACCGAGTACTCGACAGCGAAAGCCATGCTGGCGGACTTGTAGTCGATACCATTCCAGGACCGGTGACATGGTATTCGCTGACTTTTCGCTGCGGGCGATCAGACGGGCGGCGGGCGACATTTCGCTTTCAGGGTCGCCGTTTTGATCCTTCAACCCTTTCCGGCGGCAACAATGGCAGCGGCCGCGCCAGTGTGTCGGTTCGTCAAATGTCGGCCTATTGCCGGGGTGAGGCCTCGGCAAAATTCGGCACCCGCCCAACAAACATCGAAACGCGCAGGCCCCAACTCGCCGGGAGCAGTTATTTTGTCTATGGACGGATCAAACATACGGGACGCAATTTCCAATGCCGGTTCAGGTCGAACGGCCGGTTTCTATTTGTGCGCTAAATCATGTCGCCCAAAAACGCGCAGCGGTTTTGGACAACGACATGCATGAAAACAAGAAAAGAAAGGCCGCAAAATGAACCCTTTAAAACGCCACACGCCCTAGATTACCAATGTTCCGGTCGCTTCGTTCGTTGAACCACTCCGACGCCTCATGGCGCTCACTCAGGAGAGCATGATGTTTTCACACGCAAATCGGCTCTTCGTCTCACTTGGCGTTTACGTGGTCTGGATCGTGATCACCATATACGGGGCGACATTTGGCGCTTCGTCGGAAGCTCACTCGCTCAACGAGCTGGTAACAGGAGGCATCGGCCTCCAGTTCGTTTTCGCCTGCGTCTTTCTTATCGCAGTCATTGTCGCGTTTCGATGGCACGATGTCGGATTGCGCGCACCAAGCCCACCAAGATCACTGCTCGTCTTCTGGTTTCCGGCACTTTATCTCATCGTCTTTTTCACACTGATCCTGGCCCTTGGTCTGCCCCCTGCCGGGGTAATATGGTTCGTACTGATCAACACCGCGCTGGTTGGAATTTCAGAAGAGTTGATGTTCCGGGGAATCCTTTATTCGGGATTGCGCACCCGTGTTTCCATCTGGCCGGCGGTCTGGCTTTCTTCGATACTCTTTGGGGCCGTTCATGTGCTCAACGTATTCGTCACCGGAGACCTGCCAGTAGCGGTCATACAAGCAATTGCAGCCTTCATGAGCGGCGTTCTCTACATTGCCCTGCGCATCAGAACGTCCTCATTGTTTCCAATCATCATCTTTCACACCCTATGGGATTTCAGTATTTTCTTGATGATGTCGATAGCCGTCACAGGCAATGCGCCGCCAGTCGACACTGGAATACTGAAGCAGTTTTCTCTCATCCTCTTCGTCCTGCCGCTGTTTGTGTATGGCTTGTTCATTCTGCGCAATGTTAGCCACCAAGCGAACAGTCCCGATGACTAAGCACATCGCCAGAAAATGCGCATGAAAACAAGCACTTACGAGAACTTCATGACTCTCTTTCGAAATCAGGTGCTTTGACTATGTGAACGGATCGAATCTCAGGGAAACACGGATTATAATGAAGGAGTTCAAATGAACCGACGACAATTTGGAGTGGCAGTTGTCGCATCGACCGCAGTTTCACTGGCAGCTGTCACGAAGCTTGCCGTTAGCGCCGTGCGCGTAAACAAGACGGCTGAATTTTTGAGGAACGGTGAGTTCAGCTGGTTTCCGGAGCGCTCACCCAGCGGCCCCGTTCTCATTATTGTATCGATCCCCGATCAGGTCGTTCATGTCTACCGGAATGGCGTTCGCATTGGCGCCTCGACCTGCTCGACCGGAAAGCAAGGACATTCAACACCCACCGGCGTGTTTAAAATCCTGCAAAAGGACAAACATCACAGGTCATCGACCTACAACAATGCACCGATGCCAAACATGAACCGGTTGACCTGGTCCGGCATTGCACTGCACGCCGGAAATCTACCGGGCTATCCCGCGTCTCACGGTTGCGTCAGACTGCCATTGGCCTTTTCGGAACTGCTTTTTTCCGTCACCAAGCTCGGTATGACGGTTGTGATTGCCGACAATGATTCCCATCCCGCCTCCGTCGTTCACCCCGGCATGGTGCTTGGCGATTATGCGAAAAGCGAATTCGCCGCCATCGATCGCGCGATCAAGCAGCGCCAATATTCAGAAGGCCGCGTCGAAAACCGGTCGTCCACCAGCGTCGTCGTCAGCCGCAAGGACCGCTCGGTTATCGTCTGGGAGAATGGCAAGGTCGTTGCGACAGGCAAGGCGGATATCGTTTCGCCAAACAAACCGCTGGGCCAGCGCGTTTACACACTGACCAAGGTAAATGCACGCAGCAATGAACTGACCTGGGTTGCTTCCGGGTTTTCCTCCAAGCGCAACGCAAGCGACGGTGCCCGCACATTGCGGCGCATAAAAGCCCATCCGAAAATCAGAAAGGAGATAGAAAAGCGCATGCAGCAGGGCATGACCCTGGTCACAACGGACGATTCCGCCAGCACGAAAACCACGTCCATCGATTTCACTGTCATGACAGGGCTGTTTTGATCGACCTTTCGACGAAGCACTGTTGGAACGATACCGGGGCAGCCGACCCCATCGAACAGGAGATAAAGCAATGCGCACAGCATTTCTGGCAACATGCCTTTGGCTGATTTGCAGTCTTGCCAATGCGCAAGCCATTCACGAAGAACGCGTACATTTCGGGGAAGGTTTGTCGGGTACGACCTTGAAAGGCAAAATCAAGGGAGACGAAATCATCGACTATATTCTGGGCGCCAGCGCGGGCCAGAATATGGCAATCGACTTCCAGGCCACCAATGCCTCGGCCTATTTCAATCTCTCGCCGATAGACA
Organism: Mesorhizobium sp. G2-6-1; assembly: GCF_055809095.1. Taxonomy (NCBI): domain Bacteria; kingdom Pseudomonadati; phylum Pseudomonadota; class Alphaproteobacteria; order Hyphomicrobiales; family Phyllobacteriaceae; genus Mesorhizobium; species Mesorhizobium sp. G2-6-1. The sequence continues at coordinate 2,802,587 of NZ_CM147896.1, read as the reverse complement.
GCCAGTCGGCAATTCATATCGGATCGACCGAAGGCGATAATTTCGACGGCACTTTGCCGGTGAGCGGCGACTACCGCATTCGGGTTTATCTCATGAGGAATGCAGCGCGGCGTCACGAAACCGCAAATTTTTCGCTCTCGATCTCCGTCGACGCCAGTGCAGCACAAGCACCATCCAAGATGAACCCCGACTATGCAGACGGATTGACGGGGGGCCTGATTTCTGGATGGTCAGGAATATCGCAGCCAACGACACTTTGAATGTTCGCGCTGGGCCAGGAACGGGTAACAAGGTCATTGGCAAACTCGCCAATGGCGACCGCGTTCGCAACATGGGCTGTCAAATGGCTGATAACGCCAGATGGTGCCAGATCGAGGCCGGTGCGGATCAGAAATTCACGGGATGGGTCAACGGCCATTACGTCGCCGAGGCGAGTGCGCCGTCTTCTGACGGCATTGTCAATTCTGAAGCGAGTGGAAAGGTGCCTTGTTCCACGGCTCCAGGTCAGCCAACCGGCACATGTTCGTTTCGTGCTACGCGGGGTGGAAACGGCAATGCGAGTGTCTGGATCGCTCTGCCGGGGGCAAGGAGCGATACATCGAATTTCGTGCCGGCGATCCCATTACCACCGATGCCACAATGGCCGTCACCTTCGAAAAAATGGCCGATCTTTACTTAATCCGCATGGGCGGAAAGGAGCGATATGAAATCCCCGAGGCGGTCATTTATGGCGGGTGAAACCGGTTTTGGACGTCCCGCCCGGAACATCAGCGGTTTTACATCCAGCCAAGCGCCTCACTGATAATCGTCGTTGCTCCTGTCTGTGCACATTCTCCATGCGCGATCAGTAGGCGCTCAGGTTTCCAGCCCAGCATTTTCTGGCGCGCAGCGCGAGCGGGTCCACGACCAAGAAAACTGGCACGCCATTCGCGCGGCGTGCTGCCATGTTCACCCACCAGGCCATCGAGCTGCATCAACTTGCCTTTCCATCCCGACATGCCTTCCCGCTCGTGTCGCTGGATAAGGTCGCAGACGATCGCAGTGCGAGACGCCCGATGGAAAAACGCCACCTCCTCCATTGCCAATGAACCGCGAAAAATCACCTGATCGATGTCGGCGGCCCAAACGGCTTCGGGATCATCGTGCAACTCGGCGTCAAAGCGAAGCTCCGGTTTCTTGCGCGCAAGACCCGGAGGCGCATAGAGCCGTGCATCGGGCCACCGCTTGGCCCATTCTCCCAGGAAAAGATGATGGATTTTGTTGGGCGATACGATGTGGCGCACGGGTCCGAGTGCCTCGACCGCGCTGACCAGTTCATCATTCAGGGAAATCGGCGACCACACCCACAGTCCGCCATCCGAAAGACGCGCAACAGCCATGCGGGTCGGGTAAGGAAAGCCGTAAAACGAGACGGTCGGCCCGTCGGCGAAATAGAGAGACGGTCCGAATTCTTCCAGCATTAGAGCATCGGGCGATTAAATGGAATCAATTCTGTTTCACGAGCGGGGCGGCGATCCACAAGGAGAGACGCGAAGGGCGATGGGGTTCCATCGTTCGAGCGCCTCGACGCAGTGGGCGTCCGCCGATCGGAAACCCGAAGGGCCGGGTGAATTTGCGTCAAATCCATCGGGTTCCGGTTCGGCCGTAGTCCCGCTACGACCGTCACCGGTCCCCTCGGCCTTGCCACAAATTCCCTCCGGCAGAATGATCCCATTTAGTCACCCGATGCTCTAAAATACCTGACACAAATACACGCGCATCAAAATCTACTCGATTATGCGCTCGCGTAAAATTACAAATTCTCCATGTTTCGCCGGCCCCGCAATACGTACATCCGCGACGAAACGGCAAGGTTCGACGCGGCGCATGTCACTTTCCCGAAATCGCTCCAGACCGTCAGTCACCTACTGTTTCTTGTTGGCTCCGCAGTCGAATTCGAACCCCTTCGGAACACGAAACCCCTTGGGCAGCCCAGGAATGTAGCCGGGCGCGGCGTAAGGTGACGGCATGTTTTGTAGCCAGCGATACATTTTGAGATATTTGCGGCTGGCATCATCGCCCATATCGCAATTTCCTGATTGTTTCCGGTCATGAAATTGCCGTTTCCATTGCCAGAATTATAGTTGCCGTTGTTATTGCCGCTATTGAAATTTCCGTTTCCGTTGCCAGAATTGCCATTCCCGTTGCCGTTGCCGCGGCCAATGCTCATTTCAAAGGCCGCAGCCGGCTCTGGTGGAGTTATTCCTGCAAGAACAATCCCGAATATAATGGCTCTGACTGAGAACGTGATGAGTCCAGATGTCACAACATCCTCCCAAACGTTTGATGGCACGCGTGCCTTTTTTCCGTTCAATGCGGGTTTCAGTTACCGTTGTAGTTGCCGTTGAATGATCCGATATTGCCATTGCCGTTGAACGTACCACCATTAAAATTGCCGTTGTACGAACCGATATTGCCATTGCCGGAAGTGCCTGAGGCATTGTTGTTGCCATTGAAGGCACCGATATTGCCGCTGCCGCCATTGAAGGCTCCAATATTTCCGGTTCCGGTATTGCCATAGCCGATATTCCCATCAGCCGACGGCATGCCATTGCCGTTGCCATTGCCGTTACCCCACCCGAAGTTGGCGTTGCCGTTGTTGTTGCCATTTCCCCACCCGAAATTGCCATTGCCATTGCCGTTGCCATTTCCGTAGCCGGTATTGGCATTGCCGTTGCCATTGCCGTTGCCCCACCCGACATTGCCATTGCCATTGCCGTTGCCGTTGCCGGCCGAAAAGGCATAGGCAGTGCTGGCTGGAAGCGCGAGGGACATGAGCCCGGTAAAGGCCAAAACAGTTGCCATATAACGTTTCATGGTTGTTCTCCTCAAACTTGGATTGTTCTCATTTATGGAACTGCTGGACGGGATCGCCTCCGAACTTGAATCCAGAAGCGACCCCGACCAATCGACTAACAACGATTAGTTGTTGTTGTTGCCGTTGAAGTTGCCGCTGAAGCCACCCCAGTTTCCGTTACCGTTCCCGCTGCCGTTTCCGATACCGAAGTTTCCATTACCGTTGACGTTGCCGTTTCCGATGCCGGTATTGGCGTTGCCGTTTGCGTTACCGTTGGCGAAACCCCAGTTGCCATTGCCATTGCCATTGCCGCTAAAGGCACCAGCATTGCCGTTACCATTGAGGTTGCCGTTGAGGGCGCCAAAATTCCCGTTGCCGTTGTTGTTGCCATTGAACGCGCCGGTATTGGCATTACCATTGCCATTGCCATTGCCCCATCCGACATTGCCATTACCGTTGCCATTCCCGCTCCCAATGGAAAACGCTGAAGCATAACCGGTCATCGCAAGAAGTGCTGTCGCAACAATAAGAAGTCGTTTCATCTGATTTCTCCCATATTTGGTTGACTTAAAAATAACGGGATGCCGATCTCCAATGACAAACCGTTACGTTCGACACAAATACGATGCGGAAAAATAAGTATTCGTACAAGTCACGTAAATCCCTAAATTTGGAAGGGAAGAATGACTACAGTAATTTCGCAAATACACTACATGTGTAAGGGAAAACACTACAAGAACAAACTCGGGAGACAAGCCGCTTGAGTGGCAGGATGCCCCAGATGCCGCGCATCTTCTCACAGGCCAAAACCACCCCGTCTGCTCGTTCGCTCGCCAAAGGCGCATGCGAATGTGAAATGGGTCGCACAGCTAAAAGACTTGTCGCGATAAGATGATTCCACGGCGGCGGCACCTGCTTCGGGTAAACCTGTTGGTGCCGCCTCCCAGACAACTGGGAGGCATTAATGAACCAAACATCGATACGTCAAAGCGTTTTTCTGGTGGATAGCTATCCTGTGATGCTTCTGGGCATCAAGGCGCTATTGGAAACCCAGCGAGATTTCGTCGTGGTCGGCACGGCCAACGACATCGAGACAGCAATTTCAGGCATCGAAGCAACACAGCCGGATATCGTCATCTCCGAGGCATCCCTGCCCGGTGACGCCGGGCTCATGCTTGTGGAAAGGCTGTGCCATGACTGTCCCGAAGTCATGACAGTGGTGCTCACCTCCCATGAAGAGCCTGCCTGCGTGCAGCAAATGTTGCAGGCCGGGGCGCGGGGCTTCGTGTTGAAGCGGTCAGCCGCCGAAACGCTGGTTCCTGCCATCCGCGCAGCCTGCGCCGGCGGAATTTATGTCGATCCGGCGATCGTTTCAAAGGTGACATGGTCGCGCACGAACGCTTTCGACGAAACACAGGGGCTCAGCGACAGGGAAGAAGAGGTCTTGAGGCTGGTAGCCAAGGGCTTCAGCAACAAGGAAATTTCATCGAAATTCAACCTGAGCGTCAAGACGGTGGAAACTTATCGAAAACGCGCCAATGAAAAGCTTGGTCTACGAACGCGCGCTGCACTTGTTCACTACGCAATGGTCGAAGGCTGGATGACCGTGTAGCCGGTGACGCCAATCAGCAGGTGTTCCCGCCGCACCAGGGATAGGCAAAAAACCCGCATGCCTGACAGTGTCGCCATTGTCCGGTCTAAACTGATTGATCGAGGTTAGAGCTATGATCATGCCCGCATTTGGCGTACAATTGGCACCACATGAAAAACGGGAAATCGCTATGGCTTCCCAGTTGGCGCATGACGCAAATGTTTTACCGCAGCTAGCGCGGATCGATCCGCATTTGTTCGATCTTCTCTTTAGCGGTTGCAAAGCCGAACGCTACGCGGCCGGCCGGCATCTGTTTGTCCAGGACGACTCCTCAGACCGCATTTACGGTGTCATGAGCGGTGCAATTGAAATTGCAATCTACTCACCGGGGGGCAGAAGCTCGTCGCCAATATCGAAACTCCGCGAAGCCTGATCGGCGAGATCGGCGCACTCGACGGCCAGCCCCGTACCGCCACATCGATTTGCCGCACCGAATGCGAATTGGTCTCGCTCAGTCAAACCCAGCTTTACGACCGCATCGAAAAACACCCTGCCCTTGTCCGCGCCATGATCGAACTTCTGTGCGCGCGGTTGCGATGGGTCAGTGGTGAACTCGGCGATCAAGCCTTCTTCGGAATAGAAGCCAGACTGGCCAAACGCCTGGCATTTCTTGCCACAATGATGGCAGACCGGGAAGGATGGCTTCCAATTTCGCAATCGGAACTCGCCGACTTCCTCGGAGCCACGCGCGAATCCGTCAACAAGACGCTCAATGATTGGCGCACCCGCTCCCTCATCGAAATCAGGCGCGGCGGCCTGCGCATCAACAACGCCTGTGCGTTGCGCCACATCGCCGACTTTCAAAATGACGATTAGAACATCAAGCGGCTAAATGGGATCATGATCGACGCGGACATCATAGCCGAGAGATGAGATAGCGCAGCGCCGACCGGCTCGGCATGAAGAAGTAACCGCCGCCGCGCGTCGTCACGAATTGCGGAATTCCTGTCAAAACGGTCGCTCCTTCCCATGAAGGTATGGTGAAACGGCCTTCGCCGCTGCGCGATCCGATCGTTGGGTCTTTTTCAGCAATAAGTCCCTGAAACGTGGCCGATGAGATCCACGTCTGCTGGATGAATTCATACTGGCGCTCAATGTCCGCATTCAGGCACATGAACAGAAGTCCCTGCTCGGCCTTGTCGCCCGCATCTTTCGGTTTCTCGTAAGTTCGTCCGACCCGGATAATGCGATGGCGTTTGGTGATCCTGATTTGCATGTCCCGATCTTCGCCGAGCGAGTCGCGCGGGTTTGATCGGCGTACATGCGCACCGAGCGGGCATTTGTGTCCTTGCGGGTCTTCCACGCCAAACGAATAGTCATTGTCAGCGCCTCGCTTGGGCCGACCGTCAGGATTGCGCACCAGCGACGAGCCATCAGGCCAGCGGCCCAGCATCTTCGCGGCGATCCACCGTTCGTTGACCTGCGAATTATCCGTCTCATTTGCAACCTGCTTTGCTGCTGCCTTGCAATAGTCGTGGAAAGCATCGACATGCTGCTCGAACTGGCGCACCACTAGGAAGGAACCGTTTCTGCCGAAATCGTGCGCCGCTTGTCGCTGCTTATCAGCTTGGGCATTTCCTGGCACCAGCGGCAGAATGCCGTTCCGATCATGCGTCGCCTCGACATTCGGTGAAGCCGGATAAAAGCCATGCTCGTCACGGTAGCCGAATAAAAACTCACCGGGTGCAACAAGATGCATCGGGGCCACATCGGCATTAGCTTTGGCGGTTCCCCTGACAATCGGTTGCGACACCCCGTCAACGAAACCGAAATGTTCGACAGCCCGCCTGCCCTGACGCCGGATCGCCAACGGCAATTGCGCGCGAACGATCATTCCGGCATCCGCCGTTCGTGCTTCGACAGCAGCAACCTCAGCCTTCAATGTGTCGATGTTCTTGGCGAAACATACAACCATGACATCAACAGGTTTTTGGAGCGAACCCCATTGCCATTTTTCGGGCCTGCTTTCTACGACGTCATCCAGAATACGGCTCCGTTCCGGGTTGCCCATGCCGTGGCGAAAGGCGACAGGAAAACTGTCCAAGGGATTTGCATCAACGCCCCCATCGAGCCCAAGACGGCGCAGCCCCTCGGGGCCGAATGCCACCACCATCGCCCGCTCCGGCCACATGCCATCGCCAAAACTTGTCTTCTTGCAGATATATTCCAGCCAGGTCTTGCGTTGGGTTCTGGTCAGATCCTCCGGCACATGGATCGCCAGCATTTGCGCGGCTTCCAGCAAACCGAACGGACTGAAGAAGATGGATTGTATCTCACCGGTTTCCAGTTGCTCTACCACCGACGCAACGGGTGCACTGGTGTCGCCGCCCACCGATGTTTCCACTTGCGGGCGTGGTAGTGACCCGAACAGGCTCAGCCAGTCCCGCGCTTCATATTCCGAGGCGGTGGCGATTCCGCGCCTGATTTTCGAATTGATGCGTATTCGTATCGTATTGAGATGCGGATAGGCCGAATACCAAAACAGGGTCGGGAATTGTTGCCGGCGCGCCCAGCGCTTGAACCGGTCGCTGTCACATGCGCCGTCAAGAAAAAGCCAGCGAGTTCGCGGATAGCCTTCGGTGTTACTCCACACGCCATTGAGACCAAGGCTGGCCTTGGCGATGAAATCTTCGAGATAACTTTCCCAGCTGCCGCCATAGTTGGAAAGGAACATCAATCTGTTGGAACCCGGCACCGCCACCCAGCGGGCGAAGTGTATGGTGTCGAGTGTACCGAGAATACCCGGCTTGAAGACCTTCTGCGCCGAAATCGAGATCAGATAGAACGCCAGCCTCAATGCGAGCTTCCTCAAGGTTCCCGCCTTCATTGTCGAAACCGCGGTCAGATGATTCTGCTGCCACCGGTCCTCGCGGGCGAGGATCTTATCCAGCCTGTTAAGATCGACCGCCGTATCATTGGGAAGGTCGCGTTTTTCGAGACGCCGCAGCGCAAGAAAATATAAGCCGAGGACCAGCGCGGCCAGCGACAGCAATCCGAGCACTGTCAACAGAAGCGCCGTACCGGCAATGAGTATTGTGCCAGGCACAAATCCGGTCGGATTGCTGAACACGAGCACATAAGTGACCCGCCAGCAGACGAGGATGAACGCGGTGACGATGGTGAGCACGATCGGATTAAGGAGCGTGGCCTTCGTGGCCTTCCACAAACTCCCCTTCGGCTTCTCAAGCAGGCTTTCAGCCGGTTCAAACGCCCACTTGAATCTTTCGTCCGATTTGATCGCTTGCCGGACTTCGGCCAGCACCTTGGCTGCACCGCCATTTTCAGGGCGCGGCTTTTCAACGATTAAGCGAACCGTTTCGGCCAGTTCGGCTTCTGCCTGTATGCGCTCGACCGAGTGCCCCGGCGTACCCGAAAACACCAGCCCGGCATTGCTGCCAAACGAGGCCGAAATCTCGACATTGTGCTTGCGCAGATAATCGCGCAGCTCACCTTTGGCCGGCAAGCCGCAATCCTCCTCGAATATTGGCCGGATGTGCTGCCCGATCCCTACGGCAACCGCATCGATCACATCGTCAATGCTTCCATCACCCGAAACCTCCAGAACGAGAACCCCGGTTGCCTGCGCCGAACCATCATCCGGCATTTCGGTTTCGACGACCGCAATACTGGTGAAATGAATGATGCCCGTATCATTCAGCGCCGCACAAATGTCTTCCGTAGCAGGGTTTCCAAGGGTAGCGATCCTGGTACGCAACTCGTCCAGCGAGGTCGTGTTCTTGATCGGACAGACCACAGTCACCATTGAATGTGCGACTGTCTTGCAAAGCTCCTGGCGTTCGAAATCAACCTTGAAGCTTTCTGGATAAGTTCCCACGCGCTTCATGCGGCCAGCCTTGCCAGCCATACGGCGCATGCCCTTTTTTCGAAAAGAGCACGCATGCTCTCCGCGATCTGGACCCTGGCAATCTCCGCGCCGATGCACTGGTGAATGCCATGCCCGAAAACCAGATAGTCGTGATCCGGGCGTGACATATCAAAGTCATTTGGATTTTGAACGGCTGCGGGATCAAACATCGCCGAAAGCGTTGCCGGCATCACCACCGTACCCTCCTTGACCTTTCGCTCGCGGCGCGTGCCTTTTGCAATGATTGTGTCACGCGCTGTATAGCGCCAGGGACCGACCCAGATCGGCTTGAAACGCATCGCTTCCCGGATCGCTTTGTCCAATTTGTCCGTATCGCTATCTGCCAATGCCTCATCGACAGCTTGCCGCGCCTCGGATCGCGAGAAGATGACTTCGAGACAATTGCCGCCGGCCAGCAGATTGGTCGGAACAAAGCCGACGATCATGCCCATCATGACCGAATGGACATCGGCCAATGAAAGGCGACCCTGATCCAACATGGCCACCAGTCTGGCTAACGGCACATCGCGCTGCACTTCCTCACACCGGATCGCCTCAATCGAACGGTCGATGACCCTGATCAGTCGGTCGGCTGCCACCACGGCGAGTTCGCGTATAACCGTGCTGGCCGTGGGATCGGAAAAGAACAGAGCACTCAGCGCCACCGTCCAATCCGCGAACTCCGCTTCGTCGTCGACCTCGATGCCGATATAATCGCGACAGATGCGCACCGGAACGACCTTCATCAAACCGCCAATCGTATCGAAACCGGGGCTCGCTCTGGTCATGATGTCTTTTGAATGGAATGCGGCGATCGGCCTGACCACGGCTTCGATCTCGGCTGGCGGAAAGGCACTCAAAACCGACGATTTCAGCTGCCGGTAGTCCGCGCCATCCTGCATACCGAGTATGAAGTCCGATCCTCGCGCCATTTCGGCCATTTCGGGTCCATAGGGTGTCTCGAAATCGTCGCCGCGCTCCAGAATGTCACGAACATCGTCAGCACGGGTGACAAGCAGGAAATTGCTTATGGCCAGGTTCGGCCAAAACCGACGCAACAATGCCAGCGCCCAGCGCGGATCGTCAAAAAGATAACCAGTGATGCGGCTTGCAAAACCCTTGGATTTCAATCGGCCAAGATCAAATGGCGGCAATGCCGACAGCGGGCGCTGGCTTTTCTGCGCCTCGCGAATACCCTTGAAGTACTTGATGCTGAACATGCTGCTCAAGTTCCCTTCCATTCGCCACATCGCGATATCGACCATTTGGAGCTACATTCGCGAACAATCCGCGTATGTGAGGTTTTTCACAATCGTCCACTCCGGTATGGGATCGTTGAGCGTGGCAATCGTTTGCAATCTCGCGCTCATCTGATGTGCGTTTGGCATCTGCTTGCCGCTCATCTCGCAAGTTCGAAATTCGCGATAAGAAAGTCGCTTGCCGTCTTGTCCACGAAAGGTATCCAGTGAATCCGCTGATCGGAAAAATCGGGATGGCGGGTTGCAAAAACCTCCAGCTCCCGCCTCGCCTTTTCCTGCTGCCCATTGCGCGCCAATGCGCCGACTTTCAGGAACCGCGCGTAGAAATAGCCAGGTGACAGATTGAGAGAACGCTCCGCAGTCGCGATTGCCGACGGCCAGTCCTCAAGCATGCAGTAGGTCGCCGCCAATTCTCCAAGATTGTGAAACCGATAGAGATCGAACGGGCTGAGGCGATCCGCATCGAGGAAGAACGCAACCGCATCGCCGGCATTGCCCAGAAGCAGGCGAGCACTGCCCATCGCCGAATGAGCAAAGGCAAAACTCGGGTTGATATGGAGTGCTTCGGCCAGATGCCCGATCCCGGATTTCGGTTCTCTGCGCATGATATCGACGGCACCAAGATGGGCATGGGCGCGTGCGTCGAGGCTGTCCATCAGCCGGGCTTTGCGCGCAAACTCGGCAACCTTGTCAAGATCGTCGCCGTCGCCGTCGCCAAAACGCAACCACCCCCGCCAAAAATACCACCACGCCAGTTCGTTGAGTACGGCACTTGAATTTGGATCTTCGTGATAGGCCTTCTCGAAGAAGTCGCGCGCAAGCTCCGTGTCGGCGCGCGTGCGCCGTTGCATGTGCCAGCGTCCGCGTCGTATGAGCTGCCAGATCTCGAGGCTTTCCCAGGGCAATTGAAAAGTGCGCACCTGTTCGGCTCTATCGACCTCCTTGTCGAGGATTGAAACGATCTCGCTGCCGATCTGGTCCCGCAGTTCGAATATGCCGATGAATTCGCGGTCGAACCTCTGCGACCAGACCAGCCGTCCATTCGTCGAATCCGCCAGGGAGACGTTCAGGCGGATTTGCTCGCCCTTGCGCGCCAGCGACCCGCTAACGAGATAGCGCGCCCCCAGCGCACTGCCGATAAGCTTTGTTCCAAGCGTATCGTCGCGAAACTGAAAACTGGAGCTTTTCGCGATAACCGAAAACCATCTCGTGTTGGACAAACCGTGGATAATATCTTCCGCGATACCGTCAGCCATATATTCGATATCGGCTTCGCTGCTGTCACAGGAAAACGGCAACACCGCGATGGCTGGCGGACCGTTGCGGCGCGGCTTCTGCGAATGATCGGTCGATGCCACGGTGGCGATCGTCTGTGTTGGCGGTGAGTCGGTCTGATCGCGCCCCGCAATGAAGACACGAACGGCAAGCGCGATGTTCTTCAACATGAACTCGCCCAGATCCGTGAATTCCGTCGCCGTTTTATCTTTTACGTGATGCCAGGTTGTTTCCGAGATCGAGACGCCGTTGCGGGGTGCAAATTCCTGAATCCTCGCAGCGATATTGACATCGTCGCCATAAAGACGGCCATCGCGAACAATAACGTCGCCGGTATTGATCCCCACCCGAAACGGCATCCGCAAATCCCGCTCGACAGCGGCGTTGAGTGCCACGATACGCTCCTGGAAATCGAACACCGCACGCAAGGCCTCGATCGGATTTCCGAATTCGGCCATGATGCTGTCGCCGGCATCGCCGAAAGTGCGCCCGCCAAATGCACGGCACCGCTCGACGATGATGTCGCGGCGCTCTTCGAATGCGGCGACGGCGAACTCGTCGTCAAGACCCATCAGCCGCGAGAATTCAGCCGCGTCTATGGAAACGACTGTCGCGAGCTGACGGACATACTGCCGCTCAGCCTTGATCGAGCCTTGATCCATTTTGGCTCTCGTCTGGCGTAAAAAGAACGCCACCCTCGTCGCGCCCTCGGCGCATTGTCGGGGAAATCAGCATTGGCGAGACAGACGCCATGACCCCCCATAGACAAGAAGTTTAACAGTATCCTCCCAGAAGCGCCAGAATTTGAAATGCATACAAAAGAAAAAAGCACTGCATCCGTGGTGGTTTGGTTTATTTTTCCCTCATCGAATACGTATGATTTTTCAAGTGTCTCAATATTCGGTGAGCTGACCTGTCAATACATCGCGCCAGGTTGCTGCAAAGCCTGGATAGGCGAACCTTTCCGGTTGATCCAACACCCGCTCCGCCAAATTCCGGGATGAACCCTCAAATGCGCGACGCGCTTTGAACGGCGCGCTGGCACGCGCACGTCCCTGTTCCGTTCAATGCGAAATGGTTGCTTTCGCTCTGCGCCGTGTCTTCAAAATTTTTTCTTGCCGCCAAAGATCAAGTCTTTGCTGTCGTAATCGTAAAGGGCGACATTCGATGCGTGTTTCGTGTATCTGAGCCCCACATAGGGGACAATGCCGAACAGGCTCAGCTTCTCATAGGAGAACCCGGCCTGAATCTCGAATTCACGGTCTTTTCTCGCAACACCGGTCAACGGGAAGGGATTGGTGTAGGAGTGGTCCTCAAAAGCCGCCGATATATCGGTGAAAAGGCCGTTCTGCCACGTCTTGCCCAAACCGGCGCGAACTCGATAGCCATTGTAGGTCAAATGCGGGGCGCGCGTTTTCTCGCGCTCAAACCGCGCGCCCAGATCGAGCGACAGCGACGGCGTTAATTGGCGCGCCCAAGTCGCGCCTGCCGTAAACTTGTATCCATCCATATAGGCATAGTCCGGATAGGTTTGCGATGTTCCCCGCATCCGCAAACCCAGGACATCTCGTGACGACAGCGCGTAGCTTGCCCCTATCACTCCCCCAAGACGCACCGCATAGGGATCAAATTTCGACCACTGAAATTCAGCGACCGGACCTGCCCAAAGCGTTGCATCGTCCATGTGGAGAACGAAAAGGAGCTCGGGCGCGATGGTGGACAGGTTCGTGGAGTTGTCCTTGATGCCCGCCTCAAGGCTGGCCGCTGCCGATGCAACGATCTCACTATTCTCGCCTGTCACGAAATTTCGATAAGCCGAGAGACCGATATTGACCGTGGCACCCGCTCGTTTGCGCAAATCGGGCGAGATCGAAAACGGCAACCCGTTCAGGTAGACGACATTCTGGCTCGTTCCCTGCGTGGTGTTGGTTGATGGATCTCGCGCCTACCGAAAGTGAGGTTCCGCTGGTCGGGTGGCTTTTGTCATATTGCATCAGCAACCGCTCATATTCGCGATGCATCCGTGGGTCTCTCACGCGCCGCAGATTTTGACGTATGTGATAGATCGCCTGCCTGTACTTGCCCTCCGCAATCAGCACATTGATCAGGAGATGGCGGCGGCGCACCGCCAAACCATCCTCCGCTACAATTTTCCGGGCAATGCGTTCGGCGGCTTTCACCCGCCCACTCTTGAGCAGGATATAAGCGTCGACATAGGCAACCAGCCATCGATTACCGCGGTCCGTGGCATCCTGTACCGCCAAATCCCTGGCGTCCGCGAATTTTCCCGAAGCAACCGCCCCGTCAATCCGGTCCAGCAACGACACACTTTCAGCGGCCGCAACCGAACACCCAAGCAGCAAGGACGCCGCGATCATTGACAGGCGTTTCAAGGAGCAGCGGCACCGCAGCGGACGTTTGACGCCCGCTGCGATTTCCTTTTGAATCAAGGAGTCTTGTCGCCGGTGATGATACCTGTCACAGCGTGACTGCTGCCATCCCCGCCGACAATCGCGCCTATCTGTCCAGCGTTCGTGCCGTAGAACCTTCCGACCGCCTTTGCTTCGATGTCATCGGCAATGCCATCATTCGTCATGATCTGGCTCGCTGCCGCATTTGCTGACAAGTTCGACGAAAACCCATTGGCAACGATGTCGGCTTTATCAAGCGCGATTGACGCGCCCGCCGCCGAGATGTCCGTCTCCGGTCCATTACCGTTTATGGTGGTGCGCTTCTGGCTTCGTTTGAAGTCGATCGACCCGTCGACGGTGCCCGCTCCGAAATCGGCATTGATCGTGGAAGCGCCGCGATAAATGACGCGGTCGGGCGAATCCTTGGTGTAGTCAGCTTTCTTGTTGAAGGCTTCAATCCGTGCATAGCCTTTATAGCTGGCCGAACCGGTCTTCGGCATATCGCTCGGATCGGTTTCGGCTCCAACGATTGTATAGCCTTGGCGATATGCTTCGCCATTGTCGGCAGTGGCAACGCCCTGGCTCGTCGTTCTGACACCGAAACCCAAAGGCACCATGCTGGAATCTGCAGCAGCGAGCGCATCGGGCGTTGTTGCACTGGCTACAGTGAACAGGTAACCGATACTCTTCGCGTCACCATTCTTGTCCGGCATCGTTTGCTCATAGAAGCTGTTGTTCTGCAAATCTGCGTTGGTGAAATGGACCGACTGCCCGGCGTAGCTTAACACGTAGCCATCAGCGGCTTTTTCGATAACGACTTTTTGAGGTGCCGATGCCTCACGGGCACCGGTGGCAAAAGTCTCATCCACCGTTGCGGCCCCTCCCTCCAACTTGTCGCCAGGCTTGACAAGCAATTGCGAAATGACGTTGGCATTGGCCTTTGCATATGTCGCGCTGTAAACATCAGCATAAGGTGCCACAGGCGCGACAATAGACCCGGTCTGATCTCTGGTGCTGCTGCAACCTGCCATGGCAGTGCCAGCAAGCATCACGAACATAAGCCTTGCATCCAGTTTCACAATTTCTCTCCCCAATTATCTTGAAACAACTGTCACCCCAGCGACTGAATATTGGACGTTAGGTGAAGTATGGAGAGACGACACCTCCCATTTGGGGGTCTCAAGGTTCAATTGCTGAATAGATCACAGGTTGCAGTGGAATTTGGCACACTCTGCATGAGTGTTGGATTTTATCCTTGACGCCTACATTCTTTGGTTGAAAGATAAATCATTATGCAATTGACGAGGGAGGGCGTCAGTTGGATCAACTCCTCATCGAACACGCCATCGATCTGTGCTACGAGGCCGTCGCTTCACCGGACGCGTGGCGTGATGCACTGAACGCAATGAGTAAGGCGTTGAACGCCGCCGCCATCATGTTCTATCCAAAGTCGCTTGGTCTCAATACGGGGCCGCTGCCGACTTCAGAGGCGTATGACGACTTCCTTCCGGATTTCCTTGCCGATGGCTGGCACAACAACCACTATCGTTCCGAACGCGGATGGCAGCTCCTGAAAAGGTCGGACACGGCGGTCATCATCGAACACCAATTGGCGACAGATGATGAGCGCAAGGTTCTGCCGCATTACAATGACCTCTACTTGAAGAAAGGCTATCCGGGTTTTGCGGCAATAGGATTCAATGTCGGTGGCGAGCAATGGGCGATGTGCGTATTGCGCAACTTCAAACAAGGCTTCTTCACACCCGAAGATGCCGATCGAATGTTGCCTCTTGCCGAACATTTCCGGCGTATCGTGCGCCTTGCGGAACGCTTCGAAACCTCCTGCCTCTCGACCAGCCTGTCGGCGCTGGGTGATCAAGGTCATGCAGCAGCGGTACTCACCAAGGAGGGACGAATCCTCGCCATGAACGTCGCATGCGAGCGCATGTTGAAGAGTTCACCGGACGGCCTTATCGTCCGAAACGGACGCTTCCAGGCTGTTGCCATTGCCAGCAACCACGCTCTGCAAGCACTTATCCATGCCATGACCAACGCCGGGCACTCGCAACGAAGAGAGGCACACAAAGTCGAAGCGGTCATCGCCCGCCCCGACAGGCTGCCTTTGCTGGTTGAAGGTCTATGCATATCTGCACTTGGGCTTGAGCACTCATTGCATGCCCATGCCGTCCTGATTTTCGCTGATCCGCAAACGGAACCCCAGTCAAGGGAAATGCGGTATCGCGCAGCCTTCCGGTTGACCCCCGCAGAGGCAAACTTCGCCGCGCTACTGGTCAGCGGTCGGGCCCTCAACGATGCCGCCGACGTTCAATCGATTACACGGGAAACCGCGCGCCAGCGTCTGAAGCTGATCTTCGCAAAGACCGGCACGCACAGGCAGGGCGAACTGGTCTCGCTGCTATCGCGACTGGGTTGATCGCGAATACATCGAATCTTTCACGCACGGAGTGCGTTAATCCACCGCTTTCTCTTGTGGTCACGGCTCGGTGGTTCTATCAAAAGCCGAACCTCTCAAAAGCATCGAGCCGAAAAGTGGGTAACGGTTTTCGGATTGTGCCTATAGCAAAGGTTGAAAGTGAGCAGAGCAAAACAAGTCCTTTATGTCGACGACGAACCGGATATCCGCGAAGTTGCGGTGATGTGTCTGCAACTTGACCCCGACTTCGAAGTCCGCTCCGCGACAAGTGGGATAGAGGCTGTTTCGATTGCCGAGCAATGGCAGCCCGACATCGTGTTGCTCGATGTCATGATGCCTGAAATGGATGGACCGATGACGCGGGAAAAGCTGACCTCGAACCCGGCAACACGTGACATACCGGTGGCCTTCGTGACTGCACGCACCCAACCGGACGAGGTGGCTCAGTTTATGGCCATGAATATCGTGGGCGTCATTGCGAAGCCGTTCGATCCGATGACGCTTGGCAGCCAGGTCAGGGATCTGCTTGACCAGATCGTTCGAGAAAAATGATATTTAAGAAGACCCTGAACTACCCGCTTTTCCTCATCCTGCTCTACGATACCGCTGCGCTCATTTGCTCTGGATTATCAGATGCACGCCCTTGATGGACAGCAGCCAGCACGGCTTCGACGATCTCGGACTCGGGCATCTTTGATTTGATGATGACGCGGCTGACACGCGGGTCGTCCACGCAACATTCGGTCGCGGTCAAAACGATAACGGGTTTTCCATCCAGGCTCTCAATCTCGTCCAGAAAGTCCAGACCTTCACCGTCAGGCAGACCAAGATCGAGAATGATCAGATCGTATTGCGACAGCGGCATCCGGCTTCTGGCTTCGCCCAGTGTACGCACATTGGCAATATTGACCTGCCCCCTTAGTGCAGCCGACAAGAACGCGCAAAAATCGGTGTCGTCTTCCACGTGCAAGACATTCAAAAGGCAGGCTTCCTCAGTTATCGGTGCAATGATTGACAAGAGGCTTGCTACATCGCTCTGCACCAATGGCACTTCCACCCAAAACGTTGAACCTTCTCCCTCGACACTCTTGAAATCGATAGTGCCGCCCATGCGTTCGATCATCTGCTTGGAGATGTGAAGTCCCAGCCCGGTTCCACCTTTTACGCGCGTGGCTGAACCATCCGCCTGAGAAAAGGGCGTGAAAATCCGGCCCCTGAAGTCCTGTGGTATTCCGTGGCCTTTGTCCGTCACCGACACTTTGACCGCGCCGCCGACGGTGGAAACTTCAACGATGACATCTCCACCAGTCGGCGAGAATTTGGCCGCGTTTGACAAAAGGTTTGAGAGCACTTGCTGGAATCTCGAACTGTCGATTTCAGCGTTTGCCTCCCCATCGCTGCAATGGCAATTGAGCGATACACCTAACTGATCCGCATAGCCCTGATTGGCGTCGATGGCCTGGCGCACCTCGTGGCAGATATCTTTCTCAACCAGATCATAGCTGACATTATCCGCCGAGAGTTTCTCAAGATCGAGAATGTCGTTGACCAACAGGATCAGGCGTTCGCTGTTCTTGTGCGCGATGGTCAGCAGACGCATGACGCCGTCCGGAATGCCTTTCGACATCGCCCCGGTAATGAGACCAAGCGAACCACGGATCGACGTCAGTGGCGTACGCAATTCGTGACTGACGGTGGAAATGAACTCGCTTTTCATCCGGTCCATTTCCCGGCGATGGCTGATATCCTGAATCTGCGAAATGAAATGGGCAATCGATCCGTCGGGATTGCGTGCAACCGAAACGCAGAGCAGGCCCCACAATGTGCTGCCATCCCGGTGGACGTAACGCTTTTCCAGTTGATAGGTGTCAATTTTCCCACTGATAAGTTGCTCGACCAGTTCCGTATCCGCGCCGACATCCTCCGGATGCACCATCGCCGCGAAATCGATCTTGTGAAACTCGGCTTCGGAATATCCGAAGAACTTGCACAATGCATCGTTGGCCTTGATCCACCGGCCCTCTGGCTCGACCAACGCCATGCCGATCGGTGCGTTCTCGATGGCGGAATTCAGCCTCTCCTTGCTCGCCTCAAGTGCAACCTGTGCGTCTTTCAGGGCTGTAATGTCTGTCTGCGTGCCAACAAAGCGCAGCGGTTTCCCGCTGATATCACGTTCGGTCACCGTCGCTTCCGATCTGAGCCAACGCCAAGACTGGTCCCGGTGGCGAATTCTGTACTCGGCTTTTGATCGCGGGGTGCGCCCTTCCAAACATTCAAGGTTCGCCGCCAGGACGAGCGGTAAGTCGTCGTCGTGAACAAGTGTCAACCATTCAGCCTGTGGGTCGATTTTTTCGTCAGCCTCAAAGCCGAGCATCGTGCGCCATGTGTCAGAGACCACCGACGTACCCGTCTTCACATCAATGTCGAAGACACCGATGTTCGCGCCACGAAGCGCCAGATTCCAGCGTTGTTCCGCCTCCTCCAACGCGATGGTCATGCGCCTTTGTGCTGAAACATCGCGGACAAGGGCGGTGTATCTCGTGTGCCCTTCCTCCGTCACCCAGTTGTTGAGTTGAAGGTCGAGATAAAGCTGTGAGCCATCCTTTTTCGGGCAATGATGGCCCCATCATATTCGAGATGCCCGCGTTCACGTTGGGCCAGCCGACGCAGCAGATCACGAGAACTCTTGTTCACGTTTGAACTGAGCAGGTGGTTGACGCGATCACCAACCATGTCGGCCTCGCTCCGGCCGAAAATCTCCTCGGCCGCCCGATTTGCAGAAAGAACGACACCATCTTCGTCAAACAGCAGAATAGCCACAATGGCAGTATCCACAATCGAGCGATTCTGCTGCTCTTTCGCGGTAATTTCCTGTGTCTTGCGAACCACCGTTCGCCGGATCTGTTCTTCACGGCGAGCAAAAGAAAGCAGATAGACCCCAAAAAGCATCGACAGCAAAATCCCCCCGGTCAGGACGAGCGATGCCTCCTTTGTGCTGACCCCCGCTTCGAATGCGGGCGTGCTTTTCCACACGATGGTCCATTTCTTTTCCATGATCGGCAGGGTCCGGGTCACCGTGTATTGGGCCTGACGAACCGGCGAACCCGGATTGGTGCTGGAATAGATGAGTTCGTTCTGATCCGCTTCGGTGCCGTCGAATATGCCGATTTTGAGATCCCGGTCCTGACTTTCCGTCAAATGGTCCATGAAGCGATTGGCGACAAAAGGCGCATAAACCCAACCTGCAAATGCGGCCCGCCTTTCCTCTACATTGCCGGTCGCCATGCCTGTTCGATACAAAGGCCGAAGCAATAGAAATCCGGCACTTTTAGTCGAGTCCTGCACCAGGAAAATCCGCTTGGTTATTGTCGGAAGTCCCGTATCACGCGCATGCAACGCGGCAGCATAGCGGTTACTTTCGAAAGCGATATTCAAGCCCACAGCGGCGGCATTCGCTGCAAGGGGCTCTATGTAGCGGATGATGAACAGCGCCGGTGACGACGAGGCCGGGTGTATGGCCAGGTCGGCAACTCCATCGTCACGCGCGCCCTGGAGAAAAGACGTCAAATCATCGGGATTGACGGCGCTGATGAACCCGATGCCATTTATGCCCGGCAATGTACGCCCGATCTCGAGCGCGTCGACATAGGTTCTCCACTCCCGCCGCGTTATGTGGCCGGAAGCCACATAAAATCCGGAAATTCCGTCAAGCGATTGAAGGTAGGAATCGAGACGATGGCGAAGTGCCTTTTCGTTGTCGTCGACCAGTGCCTCAAAGGCTGCCTTGTTGCGCTCAAATGTTGTTTCGCTGGTCCACTTCCACGCATAAAGGGTCAAGCCGAGAGGGATGAGGAGTGCAATGAGCGACGCTACGGTCAGACCTGCCAGCGGATGCCCGGACCAGCGCACGCTCCACGGTCGCCAAGGGTTGAAAACCGCAATTGGCAGGATTACCGCGATCCCGACCAGATCGCCAGTCCACCACGTAAGCCAGGTTCTCGCCACAGAATGGAGCGGGACGAGACCGGCACCCAACAATGCGGCTACCCCGATGCTGGAAGCCACGAGGCACGAAATCGGACCGGCAATGGCACTGAACACCAGGGCGTCCCGCGCTCCATTCAGGGAAGTCGGCACCCCGAAAAGCCGGCGAAGAACATGCGTTCCAAAATAGGCCTGAAACGTCGACCCGGCCGCAATCGCAGCAGCAACAGCCAACGCAGTAGTATTCCAGCCAGCATCGCCATAGACGCCGCCGACATAGGCGTTGAGGGCGAAGGAACCAATGAAAACACCGGGCCATAGACCCGGCCCGTACATAAGCAGCGCCGCGAGCGCAAAACCCGATGCTGGCCAGATGATCGTCACATATCCGGGCGGCGGCGCAAGCTGGAGGCCGAGGCCCCCGGAAGCCGCATAGACAACGGCCAGGAGAAAAATAAGGCCGATCCGCTTGTTGAAATGCATGGGCTTCGATCTCGCGGTCTTGCTTGGTTCACGGCTCGAATTCACCATCGGGTGACCCGGCAGGACGAATTTTCCTAGGAATTGGCGGCAAATTCGCTGCGTCCGGTCTCACATTCATGGCTGGCAAGTACATGTGAGATTTCGCGACACAACAGCTTCAACAACTGAAGTGCACTCGGTTGATCTGCCGGACCCTTGGCTATCAGCACGGTTTCGAGTTCGTGAGCCTTGGCGCTCATCTCATGAAACCCGAAAATCCCGCCCGTTCCCGCAATCGAGTGAACGATTTTCACGACACTCCCCATATCGGACCCCTGTTTGATCCGCTCAGGATTTTCGACCAGTTCATTGAGGCTCCCGGCATGTTCCCGACACCTGTCGAGGAAACGCAACTTCAGATCATGCAGGGGATCAGCAACGGCCAACACAGTCTCCTCGTTCAAATCTGACCGCTCCAGCACCATCCGGCAACGCAGCCTCCCACCACAACTTTTTGCGTAACCGCGAAGGCGTCGTTTTCAGGTATGGCGATGCGCACAAGACGGCTTCGGTCGCGCGGGCGAAACATGTTCTGGAATTCGGGCGGCAAGGCATCGGCCACGCCCAGGATTTCATCAATGGTTCCTATCGAACTTGCATTGCCCGATTTTACAGTGACCCGATCACCAGGCCGTACCTGGAAGAGATAGCTATCTGACAGGAATGCGAGCACATAGGTCTTTGTACCGTTGATCTGTAAAAGCTCGTCACCGATCTTTGCCACCTCGCCTTGTGTGGGAACATGCGATCCAACGACACCGGAACGCGGCGCGCGAACCAAACCATCTCCATAAAACTCCTCGAGTTTGACGAGTGCTTCGCCAGAGCGGGATATGGAATTCGTCAGGCTTGGAATATTGGCCTCCAACACATCCGCCTCACCCGAGAGTTCTGCATATTGTGCAGCAGAATCAAGGCGCGAAGTAAGCGCCTCGTCCATGCGGGTTGAAGCCACGAGACCTTGCGTGGACAATGTATCGATCCTGGCGACGGTCTTTGTGTTTTCCGCATTTCGGCGCTCGGCAAGCGGCAAGATCACGCCGATGGCGCCTGAGCGAACTTTCATCTGGCTTAGTCGCTGGTCGAGGTCTGCATTGCGCGCAGCCAGATCCGCTATGTCGCGCAGCATGTCCGGCGATTCCATTCGCAACAGGACATCGCCTTCATTGACGGTTTGACCCTCGCGAACACGAACGTCGGCAACCCGCCCAAGGTAAGTCGCGGCAACCACGTTGCGCTCGGCAAGCACGATGCCCTCGGCCCGAAGCAGAAACAGATCGCCGATGAGGTAATGGCCGATAGTCACCCCGAGAACACCGAGCAGGAGGAAGTAAAACCGCCGACTCCACGAAGCCGTCGATCCCCTCTGCTGGTTGACCATTGCATCGATGGTGGGGCGTTTTTTATCCGCTGCATGTTCTACCAACTCCGTACAGATCGAACGCGCTCGGGAACATAATTGTCCTTGCGCGACGAAGAGAGGAACACCTCCTGAATGTAGGCCAGAAGGCGCACACTCTTCATGATGTATCCGTTGAAAAACGAGAATCCGGGAAGAAGAGGTATCAACCGGATAGTGTCCGATCGTCCTGTCACGATCACAGCCAGAGCAAGAACACAAAGGTCCAGCCCGGTCATCGCCACCTGAATGGCAAACAGCACTGGAAGGGCGAAGAAGCCATACATTCCGAACAGCCAGACAGTGTAAATCGGGAAGATCACGGCTCCAGCTACACTGAAAAGCATGAAGTCCCACTGATGGAATGCTTCACTCAGCCTGAAACGCGTGTGGAACGGCGACATGATGCGCCAATGCTTGCGAAACCGGACCCAGATGGAATCCCTCTCCCATCTGAGGCGCTGGCGCGCTAGCACCCAGAAACTTGTTGGGACATCGGTGTAGCAGATTGCATTTTCCGCAAATACGACCTGCCATCCGCGATCACGAAGGCGCATCGTGGCGTCGAGATCCTCGCCGCCACCCACATCGAACAAGCCGACTGTCTTGAGTGCTTCCGCCCGGAACGCACCAAACGCGCCCGAGAGGCAGACAACCTGATTGAGCGCATTTCCGATCCGTTTAGACAGCGAGATCGTCAAAAGATATTCGATTTCCTGGAAACCGGAAACGAGGCTTTCCTGTCCGTTTCTTGGAACGATATCGCCACACACACCGCCAATTGCGGGGTCGGACAATGGCGCGATCAAATTGGCGATTGCATATCGGTCGAACGAACAATCACAGTCGACGATCACGATGATGTCGCATTTGGTAGAGCGTATCGCAAGGTTGGTTCCACCTGATTTGCCGCCACGATATTTTGACGTCAGCACACGCGTGGCCAACCCGTCCTTCACCAGTCTGCTTGCCACTTCGGCCATCTTGTCGGACGAGCCATCGCTCACGAGAACGATCTCGTCAGGAACGCGGGATTGTTCACGCAACGACTGGATGCAGCGTTCGATCTTGCCGGCTTCATTGTGCCCGATAACCAGAACACTAAGCGTCTGTGGCCTGGCCGATTGGGGCACCGGCACATGTTTGTTTGCCGACATCTTGCGCGCCGCAATTGCACCAAGCGCCACCGACACGAATGTCAGAGAATAGCGTGGAAACTCGAATATCAGTGTGTACCAGAAGATGTAGAGCAGGCTTGTTCCCGTCTGGGCAGCCAGAAAATCAAAACCTAGTCGAATTGTCTCCATCAAGCCGTCGCCCGCGCGGGGCCGATTTCGACGACGCGAGCCTCTGGCTGTATATCGGTGCCGAGAACTGTGTGAGCCTCCGCCAGAAGGCTCGATGCGAAATCCGGCAGGGAATCAGCACGACCGGAATCGACGATTACAAAATCGCGTTCCGTATGAGCAACGACAACACCGTATTCGTCGAGGAGATTGGTGAGATTTTCGATAAAGAGCTGACGCAGCTTCGTAAATGTCTCGGCACCGGCAGCCTCGACCACTGCATCGCGCGCTCCGTAGCTGATTTCGACCACAGCAAGCGTTTCCATGCCGATCCGCATGTCTCCAGCCAACCGGTCGAGTTCGCTCAGCAAGTGTTGCGGCAAATCACCCGATGACAATGCCATCTGACGCGTGGCCTGAAGCGAATGCGTTGTCAGCATCGACACCGCAGCCTCTGTCAAGTCATAAGCGTGCACATCCTGTGTCGCAACCGCATCGCCATCGACATGAACACCACAGTCGACACACACAAAACCGATGGCAGGTTCCGACGTCCACTCGGCGCATGATCCGCACGTCATGATCGTGCCCGGCTTTTCATAGTCGCCGCCGAAATGGCGCAGCATTGCCCGGCACTTGGGACAAATCAGCCGCGAGCCTTCACGGAAATCAGCTTCAGGGCCCTGATAGGCGCATTTGAAATGATGAATGAACGGGGTCTCGCTCAGATCGGAAGACCGGCATGACGGGCACTCCTCCCGAACATTGAGACGCCGTGATTCACAGCCGGGGCAACAGTGGAACCGCTCGACAAACGCCTGTTTCAGGAAGCCTTGCGATACCAGACTTGTGGCATCGGCGATGACCTGGTCATGATTGCGAAAACCTGAAAAGCAGATAAAGGTCCGGCTTTGCGGATCGAGTATCGGCCTCAGCCCCTGCCCTGAAACATAGAGGCTGGCGAGAAGGCGCATTTTCGCACCGCCGGCAACGGCCGTCTGGTTAACTGTAGAGCGACGGGCATCATAAGACTTGAGCGTCTCGGCTACATTTTTCCAGCTTTCCTCATCGCCATATTCGAGCGCGGCATCCGCGCCCAGCATGGCCTTGCCAGTGCAATCGACCACCGGTACTTGTGCCGCACGGTCGATGATCGAACGGACTGCGGCCACAGCGTCAACACCTGTCACGTCCGTCAGCAGGATCAGATCGAAATCGGTCGACCGGTCAACACATTCGAAGGCGGTGGCAAGAAGCCGGGCCATCGGAGCGGCTGGTTCGGGGATACACAAAGCCTTTGGACGGCGCTTCAACCCGATCAGTCGCCATTGTTCATCGGCCCTTCGCGCCTTTTCCTCAGTTTCGACAGGCCGCAAAGCCTTTGCCACAAATGCTGCAAGTTTTTCCGGAGCGAAAGGCTTGGGCAGCATATGATCGAACACATCCGAGGCACCGGATCGCTCGGCCAACGCAGATCCATTGCCCGTAATTGCAACCAACTTGGTCGGAATTTCGCGTGTTGACATTGAACGGATGAGACGCGCCGAAGCAAGGCCATCTATTTCCGGCAGGCTGTAGTCGATCAACGCCAGGTCGAATGAGCCATGTTTTGTCAACTCGACAGCCTCGATGCCATCGCGAGCGACGACAACATCGTACCCGTCGGCGATGAGCGTGCGCTCTACCACCTCACAGGCGATAGGGTCGTCTTCAACAACGAGAATACGTGGAGCCAATGCGCAACTTCCTTCAATTTTAACCCTTTTAGCTAGCAAGATGAGGTTAAGAATCAGTGTTCTAAATCCAGACACTTTGCGTTGTCGGGCGCGCATCAGGACGATGAACCGGTAGCACTGGAGGAAGCTCTGTGAGCACTTGGAAAGGAAGCATGGTGCCCAAGCCGGATCGTCCAGCGCGACACGGCACAGCGACTGTTTTCAATTAATTAGCATTTAAGTTTTAGTTGATCAGATCACGATCAAGCGTGACGGCTGCGTCTCTGGCGATTGTTCGCTGCGACGCGAGGGGGATTAGTGAAGGGCATTATATTCAACGTATTCGAAGAGGTCGTGCGCCGCGAACACGGGCCCGACGTCTGGGATGATCTTCTCGACGAAACCGGTCTTGATGGCGCCTATACCTCGCTCGGAAACTATTCCGACGCAGAGATCGCCGCATTGTCCGATGCCACCGGCAACCGGTTGGGCATGACGCGCGGCGAGGTTCTGCGGTGGTTTGGTCGGCGTGCCATGCCCGTCTTGAAGGAAACCTATCCCGCGCTGTTCGATCAACATGCCACGGCGCGTGATTTCACGCTGGCCGTCAACAGCATGATCCACCCGGAAGTTCGCAAACTCTATCCCGGCGCAGACTGTCCGTTCTTCCACTTCCGCCCCGGCGAAAATGGATCCATGTTCATGGACTACAATTCCCCACGAAAGATGTGCGACCTGGCGCACGGTTTCATGGAAGGAGCGGCTGAACTCTTCGGCGAAAAAGTGGAAATAACCCATCACGGCTGCATGAAGCATGGTGACGAGCGATGCACGATGGAGGTCAGATGGCCCGCCTGAACCAGGCCGCTGAAGCGGCGGATCTGACAATTGATCTCAACCTGCGCATCCTCAAACTGGAACGGCGGCTCGAACGCGAACGTGCAGCGCGCCTGCAAGCCGAGAGCATCGCGGAAAATGGGTTGCGCGACCTCTACAACAATCAGCAGCAGCTTGTGCTTCTGGAAGCTGTTGCAACAAAGGTCAACCACAGCGAAACTGTAGAGGAATGCTTTCGCTTCGCCGTCGAGGCGATCTGCGGGCACACCGGCTGGCCGGTAGGCAATGTCTACATGCGCGCCGACGACGACGCCAAACGTCTGCTTCCGACGCGTTTCTGGCACGTAGCGGACGCGGAGAGTTTCGCCGATTTTCTGTCGGAGAGCCTGCAGGTCGAATTTCGATCCGGCGTGGGGCTCGGCGGTCGTGTCCTTGAGACCGGAGCCGCTTCGTGGATCGTCGATGTCACGCAGGACGCTAATTTTCCGCGCGCGAACGTGGCCAGCGCTTGCGGGCTGCGCTCTGCCTTCGCGTTTCCCGTTCTCGTTCGCGACGATGTCATGGCGGTCGTCGAGTTCTTTTCTCGCGAAACGCTTGAGCCAGATGACCAGCTACTCACCCTGATGGCGCAAATTGGCACACAACTCGGCCGTGTCATCGAGCGCAAGCATGCCGAAGAAAAGCTGATACACGACGCCACCCATGATCCGCTGACCGCGTTGCCGAACCGGCTCTTGTTCATGGACCGTCTCGAAAGAGCCGTTGCGGAACATGGCCGCATGCCCGACAGGGGCTACGCCGTCCTGTTCATCGATCTCGACCGCTTCAAGCTGGTCAACGACAGTCTTGGACATGCCGCCGGCGATCACCTCCTGACGACAATTGCCTCGCGCCTTGGCGCTGCGCTCGTCGAGGCCGAAGAACCCGGCAATCTCGGCATTTTCACCACGCTGGCGCGGCTTGGTGGCGACGAATTCACCGTCCTCCTTGATGGGCTCAGCCATAGCGGTGTCGCGGTTGACATTGCCGAGCGCCTGCTTGCCGAACTCCGCCTGCCAATTTCGATTGAAGGACAGGACATCTACAGTTCGGCGAGCATCGGGGTCGCCTCCAGCGATACCGGTTATGCGAATGCCGCTGACATCATGCGTGATGCCGATCTTGCAATGTACGGCGCAAAAACGGACGGGCGCGGACGGATCGAAGTCTTCGACAAGGCGTTGCACGAGATTGCGAAGTGGCGGCTTTCGCTTGAAAGCGACCTGCGCCGCGCGTTGATCAACAAGGAACTGGTGTTGCACTACCAACCGATCGTGGCACTGGAGACTGAGCGCCTGACCGGTTTCGAAGCGCTCGTGCGCTGGCAGCGCAACTCGGGCGAACTTGTTCCACCTTCCGATTTCATCGGCATCGCCGAGGAAACCGGTCTCATCGTCCATATCGGAAACTGGGTGATGCGCGAGGCCTTCATGACGTTGGCCGAATGGCAGAAAACGCATCGCGATGATAAACCGCTGACGATGAGCGTCAATGTCTCGCCCCGCCAGTTCCACCAGCCGGATTTCGTCGAGCAGGTCATTGAAGCCGTCACAGCCAGCGGCGCGAAACCGGAGACCATTCGCCTGGAAATTACCGAGGGCGTGACGATCCAGGATGCCGAGCGTACGGTAGGAATCCTTCAGTCACTCCGGAGTTTCGGCGTCCGTGTCAGCATTGACGATTTCGGCACCGGTTACTCATCCCTCAGCTACCTGCACAAACTCCCTTCGACACATTGAAGATCGATCGGTCATTCATCAGCGCACTTCAAACGCAGACACAGGGACGCGAAATCGTTCGGACGATCCTCGATCTGGCGAAGAACCTGCACATGGACGTGATCGCGGAAGGCACCGAAACCAAGGCTCATGTCGATCTGCTGCGCCAGATGGGTTGCCGCAGTGCGCAAGGGTATTACTTTTCAAAGCCGCTCGATCGTGCCGCCGCAACGAAACTCATCTCATAGTCGCTGCGGCATACCCCACGTCCGTTGAAAAGTTGAACTCCGCTTTAAAGCCCATCGCGTCTAAAGGGGCTCATGCAGAGTGCTTTAAGCCTTTGTTTTCATGCATGTCGTTATCTGAAAAACCGCTGCACACTTTTGGGCGACATGCACTAATATCCGGCAGCGCGCGGAATGAAGAGCACGAGATCAGGAAACAGGATGATCAGAAACAGGGCGACCAACAAGGTCAGAATGAAGCCCCAGATCTCCCTGATAAGCTCGGCCAGTGGGATCTTCGAAACGCCACTGATCAGGAAAAGCAATTCTCCGTAGGGCGGCGTAATCAGCCCGATCATCATGTTGACGATAATGACCACGCCGAAATGCACCGGGTCGACGCCGAGTGCGTGCACGGACGGCAGCAGGATCGGTGCCATCACTAGCAGCATCAGCAATGTATCGAACACCGCGCCAAGTACCAGGAATAGCAGGGCCGTAACTAACAGGAAGGCGGTCGGCGAAAGCGACATGGATGCGATCCATTCCGCTACTGCGTTCGGAATTTGTTCGCTAGCCACCACATAATTGAAGAACAGCGCGCCGACCACCGTGATCGCGACGATGGCAGTACCACGCGCAGAGTTCAACAAGACCTGCCACATGTTGCCCCACGACATGTCACGATAGATGATGGCAAGAATGATGGCATAGAGTGCAGCAACGGCCGCCGCTTCCGTCGGCGTAACCGCGCCGGAATAGATGCCGCCTAGCAAGATCACCGGCAGCATGAGTGGCGGCACGACCCTCATTGAGACGCGCCGCGCCTCAGGCATGGTGAAGGCCGCCTCCACTGGAAAATTCCTGCGCCGCGCGACGAAAAATGTCTGGATCGCCAGCACCAGCCCCATCAGCAGACCGGGAACGATACCGGCCAGGAACAACGCGCCGATGGAGGTTCCCGAGATGGCACCATAGATGACCATCGGGATGGAGGGTGGAATGATCGGCCCTATCGTTGCCGAGGCCGCCGTCAAAGCGCCTGCAAAGGAGCGCGGATAACGGTTGTTTCGCGTCATCATATCAATCATCAATTTGCCCGGACCGGCAGCGTCAGCCAGCGCGCTACCGCTCATCCCGGCAAAGATGATGCTGACAATGATGTTTACATAGGCAAGGCCGCCGCGCACCCGGCCGACAATCAAGACAACAAACTGCAGCAGGCGGTTGGAAATGCTTGAGGAGGTCATCACTTCGGCTGCGAAGATGAATAGCGGAACCGCCAGAAGGATGAATGAGGAAAACAGGCCATTGATGCCCTGGGCGTTGACAAGCCCTATGTCCTTGCCGGTGACCAGCAGATAGGCGAAGCCACTCACGATCATCGCGAAGCCGATCGGCATCCCAATGGCACCGGCCAGCATGAACAGGACCAGCATGAAAGCTGCAGCAAGGCTCATGTCAGAGTTCCTTGTCCCAATCGCTGCGCATCAAACGAACGATGCGAATTGCCGAATTGACGATGAGCAGCACCATGAAGACGCCGAACGCGCTGAACACTACCGTCATGGGAAGTCGCAGCGTAGGGGATTTCTGATGGGCGGTGAACGCGATGTAGTCGTAATTTCCGTAAAGCGTCAAAACCAGAAGTACGAGGATCAGACCCGTACCGGTGAGAGCGAGAATGCGGCGCATCTGCGGCCGCACGCTTTCGTAGACGAGGTCGAAAGAGACATGTTCACGCTCCTTCACAATGGTCGCCGCCCCCACGCACACGATCCACACATACAGGATGCCGGCGACCTCCTGCGTCCACGACAAGGGGTCGTTGAGTACGTAGCGGAAAAAAACCTGCATCACGAAAATGATGAAGAGAGCCGCAAACCCGAGGACGCATGCAACCTCTGCCGCCTTGGTCACGAACGCCCAGAACTGCTTGATCACTGTCGCTCCATTTCAGTTGCACCACCACGGCCCGCGACGGGCCGTGGTGGTGTCTCAGCCGGTCGTCCGGCAAGAGAAAAACGGGGATCAGAGCGCGTTGATCCGGTCAAGCAGCCCGTCGGGCCAGTCCTTGGCGTAATCGCTCTCCAGATAGACCTTCTGGACGTGCTCGCGGAAGGCGTCGCGATCGGGCGTGGTCACTTTCAAGCCCTTCTCTTCCAGCAGGCTCGTCCCCTCGGCCTCGGTGGCAAGCGTTCCCTCGTCCACAAAGGCCGCCTGCGCTTTCACCGCATCGCCCACGACCTTCTTCTCGTCATCGCTCAACCCGTCCCAGAAGGAGTTGGACATAGCAAAGAACAGCGGCGCGACCATGTGGGCTGTCAGAACGAGCTGCTCGCTCACCTCGTAGAATTTGGCGGCAATCATGTCACCAATCGGGTTTTCCAGGCCATCGACCGTGCCGGTGGACAGCGCCAGATAAACCTCGTCGAACGCAATCGGCGTCGGCTTGGCACCAAGCGCGCTGCCCAGGAACTGCCAGGTATCGGAACCGGGAACACGCAGCCTGAGACCTTGCAGGTCAGCCGGCGTTTTCACATCTT
Organism: Mesorhizobium sp. G2-6-1; assembly: GCF_055809095.1. Taxonomy (NCBI): domain Bacteria; kingdom Pseudomonadati; phylum Pseudomonadota; class Alphaproteobacteria; order Hyphomicrobiales; family Phyllobacteriaceae; genus Mesorhizobium; species Mesorhizobium sp. G2-6-1. The sequence continues at coordinate 2,772,586 of NZ_CM147896.1, read as the reverse complement.
TGGCCTCGCGCAGGATCACATGGCGTGTGCCGAGATACTGCGAGCCCAAGATGGACACATCCATCTCGCCCGACACCCGGTCGCGATACTCCTGGCCGACGTCGCTGTCGTCGAACACCTTGTGAAGGTGATCGGCGTCGCGCAGCAGATAGCCAGCGGTATAGACCGAGTATTCGGGAATGTAGCCGGCGATGTCCTGCGGCGAGATCATGCCCACTTCGAGATTGCCACGCTGCATGGCCGGAATTTCGGTGCCCTGATCGAAGAGCGTGGCGTTTAGATGAACCTCCACTGCAAGCGAAGGCGCGTTGGCCTCGACCATTTCCTTGAACTTCATCAGGCCCTTGGCCTGCCATTCCGAATCCGGGCTGGGCGTCGAGATGCGGATAACCTTCTTGTCCTGGGCAAAGGAAACGCGCGACAGCGCCGGAGCCGCCAGCACCGCACCTGAGGCGGCGAGAAGTGTTCTGCGGGTAATGTTAGGAATGCCGTGCTTGCTGTTTTTCACTTTAGCTCTCCATGGGTTGGGTCAGCCCGGTTTTTCCCGGGCTGCTTTTGCAGATTTCTCGCTGGCCGCTTCGGCCAGAAGGCGCTCCACTTCAGCGCTGTTGTGGTTTTCTGCGAGTTGGCTGGCCATTTCGACGCTACCGTTGACGATGGCGTCCTTGAGGGCCCGATGATCTTCCAGAAGGTGATGATAGTCGCGCGCCGTCAAACCAATATGGGTCATCTGGAAACGCACCTGCTGGATCAGCTTCTCATGCTCCTGGACAAGCCGGCCATGCCCGGACATGCCAACCAGCACCCTGTGCAAATTGAAGTCCGCATCCATGATGGCCTCACGGACCCCTGCCTTGGCCGCCTTCTCCAGTTCGGCGAAAGCTTTCTCCAGCCGTGCCCGGCTTTCCGGCGTGGCGCGCTCTGCGGCCAGCCGCGCCGCCAGTCCTTCGAGCGCCGACCGCAACGTGTAAAGCTCCCACGCTTCATGGACGGAAGCGGGCGCAACTTCCCACTTCGTGAACGCAACCTGACTCACCAGCCCCTCGGTGGTCAGTTGCATCAGCGCCGAGCGAATGGTGCCGCGGCTAACCTCGAGATTGCGGGCCAATTCCGACTCCAGCAACCGGTGTGCCGGTGGCATGGTGCCATTGACGATCAGACGCCGGATACTGTTTGCGGCCTGGCGGTCCAGCAACCGGTCCTGGCTCTTCAGGCTTTCAAGAACGACCATTCTTGCCCTTCTCCTTTTGGTAATTGCAAGCAGACTGATCGTTCATACGACAAGCGCCTGCAATACCAAAGAGGGTCTCGTGCCCCAGCCACCACCTGTCAGGGAATGCGGATATCCGGACCTATCAATGACACGGCGGTCTTGCGGTTCGATACCCATGTTCCTCCCTCACCCGTCCGTCTTCGTTTCAGTGAAACAGTACAGGAATGGATAATCAAAATGCATGATTGGTCAATTGTCAACAATTGATTATAGATTGCCACAGACCAACCTGATGCCTCCACCTGATGTCTTCAGTTGACAGCATAGACGATTGCTGACAATAAACTATCGTCAGATAGCGAAGTGAGCAACATGCCATCCAGCATACGCATCGGTGTCGATATCGGTGGCACGTTCACCGATCTGGTTCTCGTGAGCGACCATGGCAAACGGCTCGCGAAGAAAGTTCCCTCAACACCCGAACATCCTGAAGCGGCGGTGCTTGCAGGCGTGGCCGAACTTCTGGCGCAAGCAGATCAGCGACCGGCCGATGTCACAGCGGTTGTGCACGGCACCACGGTCGGATCAAACGCCATTTTGCAAAAGTGCGGCGGCCGGATCGGTTTGATCACCACCAGGGGCTTCCGCGACGTGCTGGAAATTGGCCGCCTACGCACGCCCGGCATGTTCGATCTCACCTGGGACAAACCACCCCCATTGGTGCCGCGCGATCTGCGTTTCGAGGTAACGGAGCGCATTTCCGCCGATGGCAGCATTGTCACCGCCCTTGCTGAAGACGAATTGCGCGCTCTCGCACAGCCCATCAGAGCCGAGAAGCTTGATACGCTGGCGCTCTGTTTCCTCAACTCCTACCGCAACCCCTGCCATGAACTGCGCGCCGCAGAAATTCTGGGCGACGAGTTGCCCGATCTTGCCCTCACCACCTCTGTTTCCATCCTGCCTGAGCCGCGAGAATATGAGCGCACATCGACCACCGCGGTGAATGCTTATGTATTGCCTGTGATGCGCGAGTACCTCATCGCATTGCAGGCAGGCCTGTGCATTGCCGGCATCTCCGCTCCCCTGTTCATCAGCAATTCCAATGGCGGTCTCGCCCCGGTGCATGTTGCACAGAAGAAGCCGGTGATGTTCATTTCCTCCGGTCGCGCCGCGGGCGTGGCCGGAGCAGGCCACGTTGGCAAGCTCTCCGGCATTACCAATCTCGTCGCCTTCGACATGGGCGGCACCACGGCCTCGGCTTCGCTCATCAAGGACGGGGAACTGACCCGCACGACCGAATATGAATTCCGGGACGGCATCTCCACACCGAGCCGCTTCATCAAGGCCGGCGGCTACCTGATGCGGGTGCCAACGGTGGATGTGGCGGAAATCGGCAATGGCGCGGGGTCCATTGCCTATGTTGACGATGGCGGCCTGATTTGTGTCGGGCCCGTTTCCGCCGGTGCAAGCCCCGGACCCGCCTGCTACGGTACAGGTGGCCACCGCCCTACCCTCACCGACGCCAATCTCGTGCTTGGCTACCTCCCCGACCGGTTGGCAGGTGGCAGCATGTCGCTTTCACTTGATCTGGCAGCCGCCGCCATCGAAGAGCATGTGGCAAAGCCCGCAGGGCTGACCATCATACAGGCTGCACTGGGAATGCGAGCCATCGCCAACTCCAATATGTCACGCGCCATTCGCGCCGTCACAGTGGAACGCGGACAGGACCCGCGCGATTTCGTGCTCTTTGCCTTTGGCGGTGCCGGCCCCAACCATTCCTGCGACCTTGCCAAAAGCATCGGCATGGGCAAAGTGGTGGTGCCACCCGAACCGGGCGTTTTCACTGCCTCGGGCATGCTGGAGGCGGCAGTAGAATATTTTTTCATACGTTCTTTTTCCCGCGAGCCCGGCAAGATCGACCCGATGGAACTGCGCGAAACCGCTGTTTCGCTACGTCATCAGGCCAGCGAAGAATTGCGCGGCGAAGGCTTCGATGTAACGACCATCCGCTTCGGATTCGAGCTCGATATGCGTTTCTCAGGCCAGGATTCGGAACTTCAGATCGGGTTCGATCCCTTCGCGAAAAGCCTTTCCATCGACGACCTGAACGCCCGTTTTCTCGCCTCCTATGAAGACATGTTCGGATATGTCTCATCCGACGGCGTCGAGAGCGTCAATCTGCGCCTGCGCGCCCACTGGCCGATAGCCGGACAGGGCAAGACCGTAGCGGCAAGGCTTGCCGGTCCAGACGCAACGCCTGTATCCCGACGCTCTGTCTTTTCAAAGCCGACGCTAGTCCGCTCGTCACGCCGGTCTATGACCGCCATGAAGTGACAGGACCAGTCGAGGGGCCGGCCATTTTCGAAAGCGCCGACACCACTTTCACCATTCCGCCCGATGCGACAGCGCAACCGGACCCGCACGGCAACCTCGTGGTGACTTTCCGTGACTGATCCTTCCCGGACGTCCCACACGAAGGGCTTCAGGCCCGATCCGGTGAGCTTCGCGGTCATCAAATCCGCACTCGACGCCATAGTCGAAGAAATGGCCGGTACGGTCATGCGCACCGCCCGTTCGCCCATCGTACGCGACGTCCTCGACTATTCGGCGACGCTTTGCGACAGCAACGGCCAGATCCTCAGCCAGGCCAAGACGGTAGCACTACATCTCGGCGCGGTTCCGGACGCCATGAACGTGATCGTCGATCGTTTCGGCAAGACCGCGCGCGAAGGCGATGTCTACGTCCTGAACGATCCCTATGCCGGTGGCATGCATCTGCCCGACATATTCATGATCAAGCCGATCTTCTTCAAAGGACGGCTACAGGGATATTCAGTGGTCGTCGCCCATCACTGCGACATGGGCGGGCGCGTGCCGGGCTCCAACGCCGCCGATTCCACGGAAATCTACCAGGAAGGCCTGCGCATTCCGCCAATACGTCTGTTCGATGCGGGAAAACGCAACGAAACGCTTTTCGACCTGCTCCGCGCAAATGTGCGATTGCCGGCGCTGGTGCTCGGTGACCTCGACGCCCAATACGCAACCTGCTGCACTGGCGAACGGGAACTGATCCGGCTGATCGAACGCTATGGCAATGATGACCTGCGCGCCTATTTTGTCGCGCTGCTTGATTATGGCGAGGTCCTGACCCGCAAATCCATCGCCTCCTGGCCGGACGGAACCTACATCTTCGAAGATGCGATCGACGGCGACGGATTCACCACGGATACAATCCCCATCCGCTGCGCGATCACAGTCAAGGGCGACGCGCTGGAGATCGATTTCGCAGGTTCCTCGCCACAGGTTCGCGGCGCGATAAACGCTACCTTCTCCTTCACCAAGTCCGCAGCCTATCTGGCGGTACGCTGCGCGTTGGAACGCGATGTGCCCAACAATGCCGGCGTCTACCGCGCGATCACGGTCAAGGCACCGGACCATTCGATCCTCAAGCCCGACATGCCTGCCCCGGTTGCCGCGCGCGCGCTCACCGGCTACCGGGTCGTCGATACCGTACTTGGCGCATTGTCCAAAATCGCCCCTGCCCGGCTTATGGCGGCGGGTGAAGGCGGCAACACGGTCCTGTCCATGGGTGGTTACGACAAGAAGACCAGCGAACCCTTCGTGCTGGTGGACATGATCAACGGAGCATGGGGCGGCCGCGCTGACAAGGACGGCATCGAGGCAATTACCAATCCGGCCCAGAACATGTCGAACCTGCCAGTAGAAACTTTGGAAAAACAGTATCCGCTGCGCATAGAAGAATATTCCCTGCGTCCGGATTCTTGCGGTGCAGGGCAGTTTCGCGGTGGGCTCGGTCTGACCAGAACCTACCGAATACTCGTCAACGACACGATGCTGCAAGTGCGCGCCGACCGTATCAACACGCCACCCTACGGGATTGCAGGCGGACTGCCCGGCAGCCTGTCGCGCAACATCTTGAACCCCGACAGTGACAACGCCCCACTTCCCGGCAAACTCACCCGCATCGTCGACAAGGACACTGTGATCCGGCACGAACAGGCAGGCGGCGGCGGGAATGGCGATCCGCTGGAGCGCGCACTCGCCGCCATCGCGTTCGACATCAAGCAAGAAAAGATCACGCCGCAATATGCCATGCGCAATCATGGAATTCTCTTTTCCGGCGACGGTTCCATCGACAGCATGGCAACCGAGGCGAACCGGGAGCGACTCCGCGCCACCCACAACACCAAAAAGGAAATCCGCCAATGAACATTGAAAAAACAGCGGTTGTCACCGGGGGTGCCAGCGGGATCGGCGAAGCTACCGTTATGCGTTTCGCCACCGCTGGCTGGAACGTGGTGATTGGCGATATTAATGCAGCACGCGCAGAAACTGTGGGAGAGGCCGCGCGCGCGGCCGGTGCCGCGTCCGTCAGCGTGCTACCACTCGATCTCGCAGACGCCGAAAGCATCGCCGCGCTCGCCGCCCGCACCTATGAAAGACACGACTGCGTCGATGCGGTGATCAATTCCGGCGGCATCCTGCAAAACGGTATCCGCTTCACAGACATGCCGGTCGAGGAATTCGACGCCGTCTGGACGATCAATGTTCGCGGTACGTTACTGATCAATCAGGCCTTCGGCCGACGGATGACAAAGGCCGGCTCAGGTAGCATCATCAACATGTGCTCGCTGACCACCTATCGGCCCTCGCCCCAGCCAGCCTATGCCCCTGCGAAGGCGGCGTTGAAATCGATGACGGAAACGATGGCGGCCGATTTCGGTCCCTCGGGCGTCCGGGTCAACGCGGTCGCGCCAGGCTATACCCTCACGCCCGCCATGCAGGCGCGCATTGACGCAGGCGTTCGCGATCCCCAAGCCATTCTCGACAAGTCCGCAATAAAGCGGCTGGTTCAACCGTCCGATGTCGCGGAAGCAATCTTCTTCCTTTGCTCGGATGCCGCCTCGGCAATTACCGGGGTCGTGCTACCGGTGGATTGCGGCTGGCTCGCCTACTCGGCCTATGCGTCCTACGCGTCGCAGCCAGAATAAGTTGCCACATTGCTCAAGAAACCGGCCAGATTGCATCCAGCCCTACCTTTGAAAGGTTAGTTGAAGTTCAGATACATCGTCTTCTTCTGGAAATATCCCTCGATGCCATATTTGCCGTCCTCGCCTCCAATGCCACTGTCGCGAAGGCCGGCATGATGCGCCTGAACCACGTCGCCACCCGGCTTGTTCACATATATCTCACCGAATTTCAGCTCGCGCGTAAGACGCATGATACGGCGCATGTCCTTGGTGAAGACATAGGCCGATAAACCGTATCGGCTCTCATTGGCCAGCCGCATCGCCTCGTCAAAATCACCGACGCGCATGATCGGTATGACCGGGCCGAAGACCTCGTTCTGCATGATCTCCATGGCGTTGTCGTCAACGTTCATGACCGTCGGCTGGAACCAGTGGCCCTTTGAAAATTCACCGCCGGACATCCGCTTGCCGCCGGTGAGGATTTCGGCGCCCGCGCCAACGGCGGTACCGACCATGGCCTCCACTTTCTCCAGTTCATCGCGGCTGAATTTGGGACCAACATCCACAAGCTGGCGCGGATCGCCCACCTTGAGCGCTTCCACCGCCTTGATGAAACGTTCGGTGAACTCGTCAGCAATCTTTTCATGCACATACATGCGCTCGTTGCAGATGCAAATTTGGCCGCAATTCTCGAAGCGCGACAACACCGCCGCATTCACCGCAGAGGCAATGTCGGCATCCTCCGCGACCACGAATGGCGCCTTGCCACCCAGTTCGAGCCGCAGCACCTTGAGGTCGTCGGCAGCCGAGCGGAAAATCGCCTTGCCCGCCCGTATACTGCCGGTAAGGGTGACGAGGCGCGTATAAGGATGCGTCACCAGGGCCTGGCCCAGACCTTCCCCCGTGCCCGACACGACGTTGATGACGCCGGCGGGGAAACCAGCCTCGACAGCAAGCTGCGCGATTTCGAAACTCGAGAGCGGGGTGCCTTCATGCGGCTTGACGACCACGGTGTTGCCGGCCAGTAGCGCCGGGCCGATCTTGCGGCACATCAGTGCAGCCGGATAGTTCCAGGCCGTTAACGCCACGACGACACCGTGGGCGACTTTCTGGATCCAGATCTGCTCGTTGGGATTGTCCGAGGGTATGATATCTCCGGTCACGCGGCGCGCTTCTTCAGCCGCATATGAAAGATAAAGAGCAGCCCCTCGATTTCGCCGCGCGCTTCGGCAAGTGGTTTGCCCTGCTCGGCAATAATGATCTGCGCCAGCCTTTCGCGATTCTGGAGGATCAGCCGCGCGAGACGCTTGAGAAGTTCCGCGCGCTCGATCGGTGGCAAAGCTTCCCAATCGGGCTGGGCACGCCAGGCCGCCGACAGCGCACGGTCGGCATCGGCCTCGCTGCCGCGCGGCACCGATGCGATGATCTCCTCCGTCGCCGGATTCTCGACCTCGATCCATTCCTTGACTGTGGAATCGATCCATTCGCCATCAATGAAATGACGATAGCGGTCAGAACCTTTGACCAGTTCCTTCATAGCCTGCAAAGCAAAAACTCCTGTATCCCGGTCGGCTTGGATCGGCGGGCAACGCCGCCACAAGACAAAACAGCGCCGTTCCTGCGGGGCAAACAGCGCCCTACGGGCACCAACCCTCCCTCCGGCGCGATCTCCATGCCGCGCCGTGTCTGCCTTGCGCGCATATACAATTGCCCGGTGACCGGTCTCCGTCAAGAAGAATGTTGACAATTAGCGATTAATCCTGTCACGTACCGATCATCACACTCACGGCAAGAGCTCACCTCCGCGATGTCATTTCCGCCACCCTCAAGGTACCTTTCGACAGCCATCGCAACACCTGTCACCACGAGCCTGCGCCCCGATTCTGAACGCCTGATTGCCTTTGCACGCCACCTGTTCAGCTACGGCGTCGACGGGATCACCATTTTTGGCACGACCGGCGAAGGCCCGGAGTTTTCCGTCCGCGACCGTATGGCGACACTTGATGCGCTCATCTCGGCGGGGATCGAACCGAGGCGGATCATCGTTTCAGCGGGCGCACTCGCCTTCGAGGATTCGGTGACTCTGGCGCGCCACGCCACCGGACACGGTGTCCATGGCTGCCTTCTGATGACGCCCTGCATGTATCGCGGTGGAATCACAGATGATGGCGTTTTCGAGTTCTACCGCCAGATCATCGAGCGGATCGGACGCGACGACCTGCGCCTCTTCGTCTACAACTTCCCTGACATTTCGGGCGTTACCGTTTCGCTGCGCGTCCTGCGCCGACTGGCGGAGAAATATCCGGGCATCGTCGTCGGCGTGAAAGACAGCGGCGGCGATCCAAACCTGACCCGGCAATACATCCTCTCTTTTGCGGAAATGTCGATCTACACCGGAAACGAAATCGACCTGCCGGAATTGAACCCGCTGGGCCTCGCGGGCACGGTCTGCGGCCTCGCCAACATCATGCCCGGTTTCATGCGAACTCTCGCTGATATCCGCAACAGCTACGAAGGCCGGCCGCTGGTTGAAGCGCTGCGAAACGCCGACGCTGTTCTATCGCGATACCCGTTCATCCCTTCGGCAAAGGCAATCATTGCCGACACGATGGGAGATACGAACTGGCTGCGGCTGATGCCACCGATGGTCCCGCCGCCCGCCGTGCAGCGTGCGCAGATGGTCGCGGCCTACCGGAAATGGGAGCAATCCGTATCCCACCTGCTGCACGTGCCCGACAATGCCGCTTCGGGCAACAATGTCACCCCGATCAGGATTGCCTGACCGGCGAGCAGATCATGGGCGAAGCCTCCACCTCGCCAGCATCCAGCGCCAGTTGGATCGCGACGAGCCGGACTACGAAAACCAATAGCCCACGCCGCATGAACGGCGGATTTTCCGAGAAAGGATACGAACATGGCCTGGAGCGGCGTCTTCCCTGCAGTAACCACAAAACTCAAGGCCAATGGCGGCTTCGACCCCGATGCCATGGCGCACAGCATCGAAAGACTGATCGAAAACGGCGTTTCCGGGATAATCGTTTTGCCGATGCTGGGCGAGAACGCATCGCTCAGCCAGAAGGAACGCGATGAAGTGCTCGACCTCTCCGTCTCGACCGTCGCGGGGCGTGTACCCCTGCTCTCGGGCCTTGCCGCGATCTCGACCGCCGACGCCGTCTCGATGGCGAAGAATTGCCAGCAGCGCGGCCTCAACGGCCTGATGGTGTTCCCCAGCCTCGCTTACAAGACGGACCGGCGCGAAACGATCGCCTGGTACAAGGCCGTCGCCTCGGCCAGCGACTTGCCGATCATGATTTACAACAACCCGATCGCCTATAAGGTCGACGTCGACATACCGACGCTCAAAGGCCTGCGCGACGTCGATACGATCACCTGCATCAAGGAAGAAACCGGCGATATCCGGCGCGTTACCGACCTCTATAATGCATATGAAGACCGTTTCGCCGTCTTCTGCGGTGTCGACGACCTCATCCTCGAAAGCCTTGCCCTTGGTGTTACCGGATGGGTCTCTGGCATGACGAACGCATGGCCGAAAGAATGCGTCGAAATCTTCAATACCGCGCGCGCAGGCAAGTTCGATGCAGCCCGCCCGCTTTACAGGCTGATGACGCCGGCTTTCCACCTCGATACGGATGTAAAGCTGGTCCAATACATCAAGCTGGCAGAAAAAATCGTCTATGGCGCTCCCGCTGGCGTGCGCCCACCGCGGCTGGAACTCGAAGGCGAGGAACTCGCGCACGTCACAGCGGTGATTGAAAAGACCGTCAAGGATCTCGCGCGTTACCGGCCTGTCACCGACTGATCGAACAATACGGGCACCCGGAACATACCGGCGCCCGTATCCCCTTTGCGAACGAAAATGGATGCGCCGAAATTGCGTTATGTCTTGGTGGCGGCCTTGTCGGATTCCAGCCTGCCGCCATTGGCCCAGTCATGCGGTGCAACGTCATTGTAGATGACCGACACCACTTCGGGGCTGCATCCCAGAATGTCCGACGCCAGTTCCGTGACGGACCGGGCGAACTCGCCTTTCTGCTCGAGCGTGCGTCCCGACAGCAGTTCCACTCTTATAACCGGCATGAAATTTACTCCCTGATCGCCAAATCAATGCCTCGTCGCATCGCAGCCTCGTAGCACTCTATAGCCAGGCGTTGATGTGCCAAGGGGCGAATTCATCTTCCCCGTAGCCAAGCAATTCGCTTTTCGTCGCCTTTCCCGAAGCCGTGTCGAGCATGAGTTGGAATATGCGCTCGCCCATCGCCTCATGCGTCTCCTCGCCGTCAAGCACGGTGCCGCAGTTGAAATCCATATCGTCGCTCATCCGCCGATACATCGGCGTGTTGGACGCAAGCTTGATCGAAGGGCTGGGACGGCAGCCGAAACAGGAACCGCGCCCCGTCGTGAAGGCGATCAGATTGGCACCTGCCGCCACCTGCCCTGTCGCGGAGACTGGATCGAAGCCCGGCGAATCCATGAAGATCAGCCCTTTCTTCGTTACCGGCTCCGCATAATGAATCACGTCCACGAGATTTGTGTTGCCGCCCTTGGCAACCGCACCCAGGGATTTCTCCAAAATGGTCGTCAGCCCGCCTTCCCGATTACCGGGAGACGCATTACCGTCAAAGCCATGCGGCTCGCGTTTGGTGTAGTCCTGCCACCAGTCGAGCAACGAGATCAGCCGCTCGCCAACCTCATGACTTATCGCACGTTCGAGCAGTAAATTCTCGGCACCATGAATTTCAGGCGTTTCTGAAAGGATTGCCGTGCCACCACAGGCGACAAGTCGATCAACCGCGATGCCGAGCGCAGGATTTGCCGTCAGCCCCGACAGCCCATCCGACCCGCCGCATTGCAAGCCCATGACCAGTTCGGACGCGGGCACGGCGCTTCGCTCGGCCTTCGCCGCGACCGCCAGCATTTCCTCCACCTCCATGACACCGGCCGAGATCGTCGCACGGGTTCCACCCGTTTCCTGAATCGAGAGCGTACGCAGCATCGGCCCTGGGACAAGGTGCTGATCATCCAGCATCGTGGTGATCTGGTTGTCTTCACAGCCCAGCCCAACGATGAGCACGCCCGCGAAATTCGGATGACGCACATAGCCGCCGAGTGTTCGGCGCAGCATGTCCATACTGGTCGAACCATCGGAAACGCTACAACCGGATTTATGGGTCAATGCGACAACGCCGTCGACACCGGGATAGGCCTCCAGCATACCCGGTCCGCTGAAATGGTCCGCGATCTTTCGTGAGACCAGGCTCGAACAGTTCACCGACGCGATGACCCCGATGTAATTGCGCGTACCGGTCTTGCCGTCGCCACGGCGATACCCTTGAAAGACCGGCACATTCGCTGCCTCGACGAAGCGCGTATTCCGCAGGCGCGTGCCAATTTCACGTATCGCGTGAGAAGGCTCGTAGCCAAGATTGTGTTCGTGAACCCAACCGCCTGCCAGGATGTCAGTGAGCGCCCGGCCGATGACCTGCCCCATGCGGCGGACCTCGTCGCCCTTCGAGATATCAGCAACAGCGACCTTGTGGCCGGGCGGCACGCGCTCGACAGCGACAGGCCCGAAGCCCGCCATCGTCTCCCCCATATCGAGCCCATCTACGGCAATAGCCACCTGGTCGGATTTTTGCATGTGTAAGAGTCTTTTCAAGACGATCTCCGGTTAGGGTGGGCAACCAGGCCCCTGAATGGAATGCGGCGGGCCTGCGAATCCGCCGGATTACCAGCGGTCAAGCGAGAATGTATGATGGTAGCGCCAATATGAATGATTGTCAGCAATCATAAATAATAGTCGAAAAAATGATTCAGCGCTGCATAGAGCGCCAAGAGCAAAGTGCTCGAAACCTGGAAGGCATCTCACGTGCTGAATCCATTCACCGACAAGATTGCACCCTCCAGCCTGACCTATTAGGGAAGTGGCATGCCGGATTCCCACCAGTTGCCAGCCGACCCTTTTGACAAGCTCAGGATCGACAACCTGATCGAATTGCGAAACCGGCTCGCCCCCGACGACACCATAGTTTGTCTCGGTAACGGCCCCTCCTCAGAGGACAGTCGCCTCACCGATTATGAGAAGGTGACCCTCTTCCGCGTCAACTGGATCTGGGCGAAACGCAATTGGCTAGGTGCGCCCGATCTTGTCATTACGGGCGATCCCGATCTGGTGCGTATAGAGAAGCAGCCGGTGGTCGCCTTCCCGACCCGCGCGATCGGCCAGCCTATCCTGCTGGATCATTACACCAATTGCCACCTCCCAACGGCCGGGTTCTCATTTCTCGACCGGTTCAGCCCCGTGCTAGCAGATTTGTCCGGTCCGCAAATTCCGACCAATGGAGCGCTCATGGTCGCGCTGGCCGCCGCCCTTCAACCACGCCGGATGGTAATTGCCGGCATCGATCTCTACCGCCATCCGCTCGGCAAATATCCCGGCGCAGCCGACAATTTTGAAGGCTATACCAGCCAGCACAGCGCAGCAGTCGATCTCGCCCTGATAGGTCGCGCCCTGGCGACCTATCAGGGCGATCTAATCATCCTGAGCGAAAATCTGCACGGCGCGCTGGGCAGTTGACGATTGGCTTGAGCACCGGATCAGCCTTGGCAAGCGAAGCATCAGTCTTAATGAACGCCATCGGAGTTGTGCTTCCCTATGGAGGGCTGGCTGGCCAGATTGAATGCTAAGAAGCGAGCGGAAGTGGAGAGTTCCCGGCGCTCAAATGTTAACTTGCCAAACCTGCAATGGTTCTCGAAGGCGTTCCAACCAATGGCAGGAGCACAGCCTGCAACGAATGATAGATATCCGGCTTGCCAGAAAATTGGCCCTGAACCGGTTTGCCATCTCCATCGAGTTCGGGAAACCAGCCGCCGTGATCGTGGTCAACCAGGTGATCATGTGCAAACCGCCACAGTCTTCGGTACCATATCTCGTCTTTATCGTGGGGGTCAGCGCGCTGAAGGGCCGCGATTGCGCCGATCGCCTCTGCGACAGGCCACCAGTAGCGATCCCGAATGGCGATGTTTCCGGAATAATCAAGTGTGTAGCATAGCCCGCCATCCGGCAGCCAGGCGTCGGCAAGAGCCTGCTCTATCAATCTGCGTGCCCAAACGAGTGACTGGCCTTTGGGGCGACCCGCCAGATCCCAATGCTGGATGAGAAGACGGCCAAGCTCCAGCGAATGTCCAGGTGTCGTACCCGCCGGCCTGAACATCGGGTTGCCAGCGTAACCAGTATCCACCTGCCATTCCTCGGTGTAATGTTCCGGGATGCGCCATTCATGGGTCGATGCAATCTGGCCCACGAAAAAATCCAGAACCCGGCCCGCGCGCTGGAGATATTGGTCATTTGCCGTCGCCTCGAAGGCCGCCAGCATGGCCTCAATCCCATGCATGTTGGCGTTCATGCCGCGGTAGGTAGAAAGCGTTGACCAGTCGCTATGAAACTCTTCACGCAGTAATCCCCGATCTTCATCCCAGAAATGCCGGTCGAGTACCGAAGTCACGTCCGCAATGAGACGGTTGGCATCGGGGTGGCCAAGTTGCTTCGCGCTTGCACCCGCCAGAAGGACGAAGACATGACCATAAGCCAGTTTCGAGGCATCGACCGCGTTCCGGCCATTGAGCGACCAGTAATATCCACCATGCGTGGGGTCGCGATGGTTATGCCACAGATATGCCATGCCGGCATCGATGATCGCCGCTGTATCGCTGTCGCCGAAAGCCGCACCCAAGGCATAGGAGTGGATCAGCCTCGTGGTGATGTGCAGTTCCTGCGGGACATCCTGGCGGGGCGTTCCATCCCACTCCAGAACATCGAAACCGCCATCCTTGCGCAGACTTGAGCGGAAAAAGTCTAGCTGGCAACGGGCATTATCGGCCAGCCATGATCGATGAACCGGATCGTCGCACCAGTTTCCATCGAAATCCGTGCTGGCCATGACTTGGCTTTCAGGCAATTCCGTTTCTCCTAATGCACATCGCGTCCAAAGGGGTTCATGCAGGGTGCTTTAAGCCCTTGTTTTGTGCATATCGTTGTCTGAAAAACCGCTGCACACTTTTGGGTGACATGCACTAGCGTTTGACGAAAAGCTTGCCCGGTGATGAGAAAAACAGTGTTTGTTGTCGGGCGCAATCTGGCCACACCATGTTGCCCCAGCGATAGCAGTTTTCGGGAAAAGCGACAGCCTCCAGCTTGAAGTGTAGATCAGTCGGCACTTGCGGGACATCTCCAATCAGCTCCCAACTCTGGGATGAAAGAGGTATTCACAAGCATACCAGTTCGCTCATCTGATCCGTCTACCTGAATCTCATTTCGCATGGCTCAAATCTTGCCACCATGTTTCGTGCGTACGGCATGCAAGGCCCAGGGTGCCCGCACTTTCGGATTGTCCAGGAACGCGACGGTCAGCCCAAGCCCTGGGTCGGCATCTGTTCCATTCCCGAAAAGCTTGTTCGCCAAGGTGGCCGGCGCCAGCTTGATTACGGGCGGAGGCGGACCATAGCCACCGCCGGTGGTCGTATAGACGCTGCCGAAGAACCAATTGTCGTTCCATCTGCCACCAAGGCAATCCGCGGCGCTGGCCTTGCCACGCAAGATACCGGTTTTGCTCTCATAGTGCCGTTTCACATCGCCACAGCTCTGTTGGTATTGCACGACCCCCAAGTGTTTGTTCCGTTGCCTGCCTTGTAAGTCTCCGTATCAGACTTCAGCTTCATCAAGGTCATCAAACAGGCGGTATGAAAGCCGACAGCATGGGCTCGCCGAATGGGGGCTGCGTCATCGGGCCAAACGATCTTGCCGCTGCGGACCTGCTCGATAAAGGCGCTGAGGTTGCCCCAATCCGCAACCAAGGCGATCAATGCCTGCTCGACTGACTGGATCGTCTGCTCAAACACGTCGTGCAAAGCAATCTCCATCTCCTGGATCTTTGCCTTTACGTGCCCCTTGTCGGACCTGGAGGATGCGGCGATCTTCCACAACTGGCCAAAGACGAAGCCGACCATCGGATGGGCGCTTCCAAGGAGTTTGCCCGCGATCGCCATGGCCAGTTCCATTGACAGCGTCACTGACGACTTGGCGTCGCAAAGGCCGTACTTGGTGTTCAGCCGCAACATAAAGCCCATGTCGGCAAACATTTGATCGCGGACATTGTTGCGGAGTTTGCCGCCGGAATCGAACCACTCGCGAGCAATTTCAAAGAACCGCAATTCCTCTCGCAGATGGTCGATGACTTCGTTCCACGCACGTTTGTTCATACGGAAAGGGCGTTTCAGCCGTTCCAAATCGCCAGGCTTTAGATTCTTGCCGCCATCTTCATGTGGGACGATCCCGCCAAATTGCTTGACGATTTCTTTGTAGGCCGTTGCCTGATGGCCTTTGTAGCTTTCCGGTGGAAAGGCCATCCCGCTGGCGTTGCGTTCCAGAATGGCTTTCCAGATGTCCTCGGTCGGATCACTTGCAAGGCTGTTCACTTGCCCCAGATCGGGTCGGATTGTCGAGATTACGGCATCCAGATCCATTGGACCTCTGGATGGTGGCGGTGCGGGCAGAGACACGACAAGCGCCTCGCGCTGCACCGTCAATCCGTCATGAGGCAAAGCGGCGAGTGCTTGTTTCACCAACGTCTCATCCGTTTCATCTGCGTCGGGAAGACGAATGACCTCTCTTGGTAATGGAGTGCGTCCTCTCAGGTCTATGTCGGTAGCCCGCTGGACAAGTGGCGCTGGCAAACGATCGCGGAGCTTCTTGAGCGATGCGGCGACATTACAGGGCTGCGTCTGCAAAACGACAAGATCCATCACGATCACCTTCCAGAATTGAAGCCCCCAGACAAGAGTTAATGCCGTTGGGTGCCAAATCGCAAACTTTTGAAGGGCTGTTTCCTGTATTTTTCCGAAGGGTTATGAGACATCCTCGGGGAGATTACAGCTTTTCACGAAGCGCTTCGTAAGGTGCATTTCCGTCCTGGCATGATTTGTCGGGAATTACTCGTCGTCAACATAGACGTTGATGAAATCCGCGTAGACTTCGACATGGATCAACGGCGTCCCATTGACCACAGCTCGCCTCGCATCTCGAGAAAATTTCCCGTTGTTCAGCATTCTTTCGAGTCGGGCTCGGTTGGCCTTGTTTTTGAAATAATGATCTGGCTCATCATCGAGATCATAGGAGCCAAATACCCAATAGTTTGCACGATCCTGGCGAATAATTGCCGCGGCACTTTTGAGACGTGTGCCGGAAGAATTGAAATGGTCAGCCTTGCCTAATCGCGCGGTGTAACTATCCAACAATTGCTGGGCGGGTGCTGCCGATATGGTGAGCAAAAGGCAGATTGTTGCAACGAATATTGCCTTCATTGTTACCTCCGGATGCGATGGAAACACTATACCAAGAAACCAGAATTGGTGCCACTTGGTTTGGCGGAAGAAAAGGCGATTTCAAGCAGTAGCTGCCGCAACGGTTTTGCAGCCATAGAATGAGTCAAGACCCGGACAAGCCTTCCCGAAGCAATCTCCTCTTCAACTTCGCCAAGCGCGATGTGCTTTAGGCTGCCGGTGCCGGCGACGGCGACCAATACGGCGAGGCGGCCTGCGGTAATCCTCGATCATCTTTCGAATGGGACTTATATACGTGTATGATCCACGCTAGCGGGCCGCCCGATAAGTCCAATCAGTACGCGCGCACCATAAATAGCCAGTATTCTGACCACCGTTGACAACTTGATGGCGTCAGTCACAAACCTTCGCATTGATGACGACCTGTACGCCGCTTTTCACCAGTTTCAGGCCTCGTCGAATGGCATCCTCAGCTTCCTCGATCGTCGTTGCGACGATGCCAGTTCCTCCGGCAGCTTCGACAATTTTTTCGAGATCGAGCGGTGCTTCAAAACGTCCTTCGGGATATCCCGCACGCGCGGCATGGCCTTCCGGATGCAACATCGCGGTCGAGCGCGCAACGGCGCGCCAGCCACCATTGTTGAAAATGATCGTAAGGAAAGGTGTCTTGTTGGCGCTGGCTCCCCAATGAACCGCCGATGGTGATCCGAATATATAGCACCCGTCGCCTTGCAGGCACACGACGTCACAATCGGGCCGCGCAAGCTTGGCACCAAACGCAGCCGGCAACCCCAGTCCCAGACCGCTGCCGGCCTCGCCCATCAGGCGATAGGGTAAATTCTTGGCAAGCTGACGCAGAATACGCGTGTCGTTCGTCACCGTCTCGTTAATGATCAGGGCCTCGTCACCACAAATGTCAGCTACAATGCGGGCCAGTCGCGCGACTGTAAGTTCGCTACCTTGCGCTTCTGCCTCCCAAATCTTTCGGTTGACATTGTGCCGCTCGGCAAGCGCGGACATTCTAGCATCGAAGGCAGTTTGATCGGTAACGGGCACGACCTTTCCATGTTGCGTTAGTGCCTTCAGCGTGGCCCGTGTGTTGCACTGAATGAACTGGTGTCCATGCAAGGTTCGCATCGGCATGCGCGTTTCACTAGGATCTTCGCCTATCCAGATGACACGCGCATCTTTACGGGGCTGTTCAAGAGTTGGGATCCACGGAACAGGGCAATCTGCGGAGATAATAAGGTCGGCATCACGCAAAAGGTCGATCTTGGCGTCGGTATAATAGCCCTGATGCAGGCTGTGGTCTGCTGGCATGTTCGTATAGAACGGCCGGATTTCGACAACAGGAACACCAAAAGTTTCGGCAAACTCCACCAACGCTTCCACCGCGCCATCTTCGGCACCAAGCGATGTCGTCATGAGCAGCGGCGCCTTGGCTGCACGCAAGGCACCAGCTATCTCTTCAATCGTTTCGGGCGCGGGGACAGTAGCGGCAAGTGGGGGCATCGGCGGGAGAGCGACTTCCGCACTGACTGCTTCTTCAAGAGGTTCACGACTTGCTGTCATGTAGACCGCGCCGCGCGGCCGTGAATTTGCCAACTGCAAGCCGCGTGCAACGCTTGCCGGGAACACCTGACCACTGCGAACTTCATATTCCCATTTCACATACTGGCGCACACTGCCGCGTTGATCGTAGACGTCTTGCATCCAGTGGACATAATGATCGCGCCCGCCAAAACGTTCACCCATTTCAGACCAAGGAGAGAGGCCGGCGAATATCAGCACAGGCAGCCGGTTACGGGCCGAATTGTGCAAACCCGCACCGAGATTAAGCGTTCCGACATCAACATGAGCAATCACAGCCTGTCCACGGCCGGAAAAATGCGCATAACCCAGTGCCCCGTTGAGCGCGACTGCCTCATGCTGGCATAAAACCAACCGTGGTATTTCCGCCATTTCCGGTGATGCGGCGTGCTTCGACCAACTCTCGATCAAACCGGCATGGTCTGTGCCAAACACAGAAAAAGCAACGTCTACGCCACCCGCGCTCAGCGCTTCCAGAAATGCGTCGCTTGCAGTACGTGTGGTTGAAGTCGACATGAAAATATCTCCAAAATGAAATCAGCCGTAGCGGTTGCCACCACCGTACCAATCGGGGAAATCGCGACCGAGACGGACCACGACATTCTGCTCCTTGCAGTAGGAGCGAAGTGCATGCCAGCCGTTTTCCTTACCGTAACCGCTCGATCCGAAACCGCCCCATATCGAGGCCGGGTCGTTTTTATGATGGTCGTTGATCCAAACAATGCCCGACCGCAGTTTGCGCACAAAACGGTGTGCGCGACCGATATCACGCGTCCAAACCGATGCGCCAAGGCCGAATTCACTGTCGTTGGCAAGCGTCAGTGCATCAGCCTCATCATCGAATGGAGCAACTGACAATACCGGCCCGAAAATCTCTTCGCGCACGATGCGCATATCGGGCCGCGTGTCGGCAAAGATCGTCGGCTGAAGGAAGAACCCCTGGTCGAAGGGAGCCGGAAGTTGAGAACGTTCACCGCCTGCAATCAGTCGTGCGCCTTGCGAACGCGCCGATTCGATATAATCGAGGGAGCGATCGAGTTGCGATTGAGAGATGAGCGGGCCCATGTCCGTCGCGGCGTCCATTGGATCGCCAACCTTTAGCGTATTGGCTTTGGCAGCAAACGCTTCCACAAAGCGATCATAAATGGAACGCTGGACAATAAACCTTGTGCCCGACACACAGGTCTGCCCGGACGCGATGAATCCGGCGAAAGCACTCGCCGCTATCGCCTCGTCAAGCGGTGTATCGTCAAAGATCACAACCGGTGCCTTGCCGCCAAGTTCCATCACCGTTGGAACAAGGCGCGTTGCGGCAATGCCAGCGACGATACGACCGGTGTCGGTGCCGCCTGTCAGGTCGATCTTGGCGATGCGAGGAGCTTCGCACAGTGTCGTTCCGACAATGCTACCCTTTCCCGACACCACATTTAGAACGCCAGCCGGAAGCCCGGCCTTGCATGCCAGTTCAGCAAACAGCAGCGGGGTAAGAGGCGCCAGTTCAGCCGGCTTGGCTACAACGGTATTGCCCGCCGCAAGTGCTGGTGCCAGCTTCTTCAGGAAAATCAGCAGGGGGTGGTTCCACGAGGTAATCATGGCAACAGCGCCGATTGGGCTGAGTTGCGTATAATTGAGATACTCTCCACGAAACGGAGTCACGCTGCCGTCGAGACCACGCGCAATGCCGCCAAAATGGTAAAACCATTCCGGCAGGCGGGCAAGTTGGGCGCGCATCTCACGGATAGGGCGCCCGGTGATGCGCGATTCCAATTCCGCAAATTCGGGGATGCGCTGGGAAAGTGCATCACCAATAGCTCTCAGCACATGCCCTCTATCCATCGGATCAAGTGCCGACCAGCGTCCGTCGTCAAAAGCCGCGGCAGCGGAAGCAACCGCTGCTTCCATGTCGGCAACTGTAGCGCTGGCAGCCGTTCCAACAAGCTCCCTACTGGCGGGGCTACGGACTTCTATGCGCTTTTGTTGGCCTGATTCGCGAAAATCGCCGTCGATAAAAAGTCCGAGTTCCAACTTCGCGGGCATATGTCTCTCCCCATCATATCGTCGGCCCCATTCATTCGGGATGACGACAATACACACGAGTACGATAATTACGTTAAGGTATACAGGCAAGATAATTTTGTATAATAATATGGTTGGATTTTGAACGTTGCGCCGCCGTGCCCTATACCGCCACATCAGTTGCGGCAAGAATGCAGGTTCTTGAGTCAACGCAATTTGAACGGATATGGCATGAGGAAAGCGGTCTCCATTGCAGAGTTGCGCCGGCGTGCTGCCCGTCGGATTCCGCGTGTCGTCTTCGACTTCCTGGATGGCGGAGCGGGACATGAAACCGGCTTGCGGCGCAACAAGGAAGCGTTGGACAATTTGCCTTTGCTTCCGCGCGCGCTTGTCGATGTCGATGTCATCGACACGTCATGTACCTTGTTCGAACGCCGCTGGTCACTTCCCTTTGGCATAGCCCCAATCGGCATGGCCGGATTGGTATGGCCCGGCGCCGAGAAGGCTCTTGCACGCACGGCCCTCAAGGCCGATATACCTTTCACCCTTTCGACGGCCGGCACCACCTCCATCGAGGATTTGGCTGAAGTTGCTGACGCAAATGCCTGGTTTCAACTCTATGTTGCGCGCTCCCCTGAAGTCGCTGACGATCTTGTCGCGCGCGCCGACCGCGCGGGCTACGAAGTCATGATGGTCACAGTCGATGTGCCCATGCCAGCGCGCCGATTGCGCGACATGACCAATGGGTTCGGACTGCCCATGCGCCCATCATTGTCATTGGCTCTGGACATAGCATCGCGGCCACGCTGGTCGTTGGCAACACTGCGCAACGGTATGCCGCGTCTTGAAACGATTGCGCGCTATGCACCCAAGGGCAGCGGTGCCCAATCGCTGGCAGCGCATATGTCATCGCAATCCACCGGGAGACTCGACTGGGAACTGCTTAAGCGCCTCCGAGATCGCTGGCCGCGCCGTCTTGTGGCCAAGGGAATTTTAAACCCGAAAGATGCCAAAATGGCACGCGATATCGGTGTAGATGCGGTAGGAATCTCGAACCATGGCGGCCGTCAACTGGAGGGTTCGGTTTCAACCCTTGAAGCCCTACCAGCCATTCGCGAGGCCGTCGGCGCTGATTATCCCCTGATTTTCGATGGTGGCATTCGTTCAGGAGAACACATTGTCAAAGCACTTGCCGCAGGCGCGGATTTTGTATTGGTGGGGCGTGCCTTCATGTATGCGCTTGCCGCAGGCGGCCTACAGGGCGGCGACGACACAATCGATATCTTGAAGCATGAGCTGGTGGCGACGATGGCCCAATTGGGAGCGCCCGCCATCAAGGATCTCAACTCGGATCATATCTTTCGCTGACCCCGTCATTTGTCAGGTGAGTTCAACCAGTCGTGGCCTGCGCCTATGCCAGTCTGTAGCTCCCTCGTAGGCGTGGCCGGCGCTACACAACAGCGCCTCCGAAAAATGCGGGCCGACGAACTGGAACCCCATCGGGATGCCCATACTGCTGAAGCCGCAGGGTACGGTGATTGTTGGATGCCGAGAGACATCGAACGGTGCGGTGAAGGGGCCGATGGCCAGAATTGCCTCGGGGTCTTCCCCAAGCGAAGACATATATTCCATGGTCGGTCCAGCGACAGGCAGACCCGGAACGATCATCAGATCGACATCGGCAAAAATACGGTTGACCTGTCCCTCGAACTCGCGCCGAGCCTTCTGGCATTGGGCAAGTTCGGTGCCGCCATAACCCAAACCGCGCTCGATCAGCGCAGTGAGCCGAGGTCCATAATCGGCTGCTTGCGCGGGATAAGTGCCCTTATGTGCGATTGCCGTTTCGACCGCACATTCGACCGCCCATCCGCGCAGGATTGTCTCGGTTTCGGGAAAGGAAATATCGACCATTTCGGTACCGAGTTTCGTGATGATGGAAACTACGTCCTCCATTGCACTCACCACCTCATCCGTCGATTTTGAACGGATAAAGCGCCAGTCAATGCCAACCTTGAGACCTGAGATGCCACGCTCAAGCGTGGCCAAATAGTCGGGAACCTCGGCAAGGCTGGAGGTCGGATCGGCAGGGTCGGCACCAGCAATTACACCGAGCATGGCGGATGCATCGGCGACAGTCCGGCACATAGGTCCGACATGATCAAGCGATTCCGCAAGCGGGAATACACCGTGCCTGCTCACACGTCCCCAAGTCGGCTTGATGCCCACGACACCGCAGCAGGAAGAAGGCAATCTGATCGAACCGCCCGTGTCTGTGCCCAGTGCGCCATAACACAAGCCCGCAGCAACCGCGACGCCTGCTCCACTTGAAGACGTTCCCGTCCAGTGCTTGTCCCCCCAGGGGTTAACCGGCGCTATGGTCGTCGGGTGATGGTCGGCGTAAACGCCTTCGGTGAGTGTCAGCTTGCCAAGAATGATGCCGCCCGCCGCCTCAAGGCGCGTCACCACTGTGGCGTCATAGGGTGCCTGCCATTCAGCGAAAACCGGGCTACCCAAACCTGTCTTGATACGTGTCGTAAAGATTGCGTCCTTCAGCCCTAAAGGAACTCCATGAAGGAGGCCGCGCCAGTTTCCAACCTTAATATCTTTCGCTGCCGCATGGGCCTGCCGCAGCGATGATTCGGCGGCCACCTGCGCAAAGCTGTGCAGGTGTTTGTCGACGGCCTCAATCTTGAGCAGCAGTTTTTCGACAACCTCTACCGGACTAACAGCCCCGGTGCGCATGGCTTCTGATGTTTCGACAAGACTGGAGTCTGTAAGAGACGTCATTGTTGCGTCCTTCAACGTTACAAATGAGTGGTTAGCCGGTCTGCCAATGTGTTTGACCCCTGCCCGTGAGCAGAGTTGGAAAATCCTCGCCTTATCGTTTCTATATATACAAGATTGCGATTTTTGTATATATTCATAACAAACGCGCAAATAACGCTTTCCTTGGCATTAACACGTCCACACATTTGCCAGGGATATGCCGCCGAGGGGTGGTTAAACGGAGGTGTGGCTCCAGTGGATACGGAAATGAGTTCAACGCATACGCAATGGGAGAATCTTCATGATTAATAGACTCAGCGTCGCCCTGCTCGCCGGACTAACAATGGGCTTGGGCCTTGCCTTGCCGCAGACAGCGGTGGCCGATGAACCGGTTTCGGTTCGGCTGAAATGGACAGCTCAGGCACAATTTGCCGGCGTTTATGCTGCCTTGGAAAAGGGCTTCTACAAAGATGCGGGGTTAGACGTGACCATCAATCACGGCGGACCGAACATCAGCAGTGATACGCTGGTCGCAGCCGGCTCCGACATGTTCGGCTTGGTCGGCGGCACCGAGGTCGTCCTGTTTGCCAGGGAAAAGGGGCTTCCTCTGGTGGCCATTTCCATGCTGCAGCAGACATCGCCACACGCCTTTGTTGCGTATGACGACAGTGGCATCAATTCGGTCAAGGATTTCAAAGGAAAGAGGGTCGCCACCTGGTTTTCCGGACCACAATATACGCTGTTTGCAGTTTTGGCTGCGGAAGGCGTCGAGCAGTCGGACGTTGACATCATTTCCCAACCCTTTTCCATGCAACCATTCATCGACAAGCAGTACGATGTAAGCACGGTCACAACTTACAACGAACTCAACGTGCTGCGCGAACAGGGCATCAACAATATCAAGCTGTTCTACCCGCTCGATTCTGGTGTCGTTTCCCAACAGGACGCTATCGCCACCTCCGAGAAGGTCATCAAAGAGAAGCCTGAAGTCGTCCAGGCCTTCCTAAATGCCACGCTCAAGGGTTGGAAATTTGCGCTTGAGAACAAACCAGAGACAATCGATATGGTGATGAAATATGGTTCAGCGCTTGATCGCCGTCATCAGGAACTTATGCTCGACGAACTCGATAAGCTGATGGTTGCACGCCAGGGCGGTGAGCTTGGCTTGGGTGCGATGGACATGGAAAACATCGAGAAAGTCCAAAATAACCTGGTCAAGTTCGGCGCGCTCAAGGCACCAGTTGACTTGAAAGCCGCCTTCGACACGAGCTTCTGGGAAAAAGTTCCCGCCGAAGACAAAAAAGTAAAGCAGTAACAGAAGTTAAATAGCAGGGAGAGGCGCATCGTGTCCGCAGAAAATGATGTGATAACGCCAACGGCTGATACGGACGCTTCGTTGTTGCGCCTCTCCAATATATGGAAGCGATTTCCGGGCAAGGAGTCCGAGACCATCGCGGTCAAGGACTTCAACCTGGCGATTGAGCCCGGCGAATTTGTTACTCTGATCGGCCCGTCCGGTTGCGGGAAGTCAACTCTTTTCAATATCATAGCAGGCCTGATTGTTCCCGATCAGGGAAGTTCGATCGTTCTCAACGGCAAACCGCAAAAAGATGGCGACCTTCTCGGCAAGGTTTCTTTCATGCCGCAGCGTGACCTCCTGTTCCCATGGCGCACTGTGCTTGATAACGCCACTCTTGCCCTCGAGGTCGAGGGAATATCACGACGCGAGGCACGCAAGCGTGCGGAGCCAATGTTTGCGGAATTCGGTCTTGAAGGTTTCCAGAACAAGTTCCCGCATGAATTGTCCGGGGGTATGCGTCAGCGCGTTGCCCTCATGCGCACGTTTCTTTTTGAACGCGATCTCATTCTCCTGGACGAACCCTTCGGGGCACTGGATGCGCTGACCCGTATGATGATGCAGAAATGGCTGCTGGACATCTGGATGCGGCACAAGCGGACCGTCGTGTTCATCACGCACGACATTGATGAAGCGATCTTCATGGGTGACAGGGTGATCGTCATGAGCGCCCGTCCTGGAACGATCAAATCCAGCGAGGTTATTCCAATCCCGAGGCCGCGCGACACAGATGTGGTCACCACGCCAGAGTTCATGGCAATCAAGCGCCGTTTGCTCGCCAGTGTCGAGGAAGAGAGCATGAAAACTTTCGGTGCCGCGGGGACGAAATGACCGGGTGGCAAGGTAAATACGACACGCTATTGGGAATTGTCGGGGCGGCGTTACTATGGGAAATGAGCGTGCGCCTGCTTGGCATATCGCCGCGCTACCTGCCGTCCCTTGTCGCCATCGGGCAGGATGCATGGCTGGTTTCCGACGACCTGAAGGCTGGTCTATGGCGAACCTTCATCGAAACGATCGCAGGTTTTTCAAGCGGAGCTCTTGTCGGGGTGCTGTGCGGCATCGTCTTCAACTATGTGCGGATCATCGAGCGTGTCGTCCTGCCGATTTTTGTCGTATCGCAGACGATCCCGGTTATTGCCTTCGGCGCTATCGTGGTCATGTGGTTCGGCAACTCCATCATGGCCAAGGTCGTCATCTCCTTTTATCTTACCTTTTTCCCAGTCACGCTCAGTACGTTGCGCGGCCTTCAATCATGTGACGCATCCAAGGTGGATCTGCTTCGCAGCTTCGGCGCATCAAAATTTGAAATGTTCCTCAAACTGGCACTGCCAACCGCGCTTCCCAGCATCATGGTGGGCCTGCGCGTCGGGGTTTCGCTCAGCCTGGCAGGAGCAATTGTCGGTGAATGGTTCGGCGACACGGTGGGAATTGGCGTGATGCTGCTGCAGGCGCTTTTCTTTGAACAGGTGGTAAGGATTTGGGTTCTCATCCTGCTCTCAGGTGCCCTTGGTGCATCACTCTACGGGACCATCTATTTCATTGAACAGAAGGTGATATGGTGGCGTACAAATTGAAGTTTGAGCGGCTGTTGTTGCCGCTCGCCTCATTTCTGGTTGTTTTCGGCGCATGGGAAGCGCTGATCGCCATATTCCAGTTTCCACCCTACATCCTGCCCAGGCCTGTCGATATCATCGTCAATTCGGTCACGCGCATCGACATGTTCTATAAGGCGGCTCTGCTGACGTTTTCAGAAGTGAGCATAGGCTTCCTGGTCGGTTCGATGATCGGAATCCTGATCGCTCTCATGATGGCGCTGGCTCCGCGCATCGAACGCATGTCGATGCCGATCATTGTGCTTATCAACTGCGTTCCACCTGTTGCCTATATCCCGCTGGCATTGATCTGGTTCGGCCTCGGTCCGAACTCCAAGATCGCCATGGCTGCTCTGGCAGTAAGTTTCCCCGTCATCTACAATTGCCTCGCCGGTCTCAAGCGCGGCGATGAGGAAGCTGTGAACCTGATGCGCAGTTTCGGCGCGAGTCCGATAAGCATTCTCTGGAAGCTTCGGCTTCCGGCCGCTCTTCCATCGCTTGTGACCGGCCTGCGAATCGGCATGACCAGAAGCACGATCGCGGTGATCGTTACCGAAATGGTTGGCGCATATGCCGGACTTGGTCAGATCATCTATCGTTCCACTGCGCTTATGGAGTATGTCGATGTTTGGTCCGCCGTGTTCGTGGCTTCTATCGGGAGCATGATTCTTTATTCGATTTTGGTCGCTATTGACGTCAAGCTTGTCTGGTGGCGTTAGTAAACGGCAAAACATACGTGCAAAAGATTTCATTACGTCCTTGGGACATGAAGGCCGAACCATGGATCAAGTGAAGACATCGAAGGAAATTTCCAGCTTGGGGGTGGAAAGAAACGCTTGCGAACACTGGCCGAGGAACTTCGCGAAATTCTCGAAGGTATGATTGTCGACGGTACACTGGCACCTGGCGAGCGCCTCGATGAAGTTGATCTGGGTGCCAAGTTTGGCATGTCGCGCACACCGGTGCGTGAAGCCCTGAAGGCATTGAGTGCTACGGGACTTGTCGAGGTTCGCGGCAGGCAGGGCGTGACGGTTGCCGTACTTTCCATTTCGATGCTCATCGAGATGTTCGAAATGATGTCAGTCATGGAAGGCCTTTGCGCCAAGCATGCATCACGCAGAGCGACAGCCGCCCAGAAGAATGAGTTGAGGGCCATTCACAACCGGCTCATTGAATCGCTGCAGCATCAGGATCCCGCGATTTTTTATGAGATAAACAGCGAATTCCACGATCTTCTCTACGAGGCATCGCACACGCATTTTTTGGCTGCGCGGACCCAGGCACTACGACGCAGGGTTTCCCCTTATCGCAGACACGTGACTTCGCAGCCCGGTCGTATGAACGCGACGATCGGTGAACACGAGGCAATTTTGCACGCTATAGAAAGTGCGGATGCCGATGCGGCACAGATGGCAGCGAGCAAGCATGTCATGTTGCTCGGAGACGACATGGCGGACTTCATCTCGGCTTTGCCGCAAGCGATGTCACGCGGTTAATGGAGGTGTGGTAATATACCCCTCCCCGATTACCATCGCTAACTATGCCAGTCCGTGCCTGCGCAAAACCTGCATTAACTGACGATTGAACTGATCTGGCCGTTCAATCATCGGGAAATGTCCGCAGTCGGCGATTGGCGTAACAACCAATCCATCAAGTTCGAGTTGCTCGCCACCCATCATATCCAGGGAATTGATGGTATCGCATGGACACAGCAAATTCGGCCAACGCTCTGAAATATCCCAGTCCAGCAAACCGCGAAGTGTCGAAAGCGCGGCGTCCGGACCAATGCCAATCATCTCGTTTGCAATCCACTCTCGGGTCTGGGAATCGAGATCGACCGCTGTAATCCTGTCGATCATGACACGTATATACGTCTCGAAGCCGTCTGCGATATCTGCACATCGGCGTTCAATCTCCCCGTTTGAACGCCTGCTGTAAAAGTAGGGATCGGTAAAACTGTCTACACCTATCAGCAGGCGACAGCGGGTTTCGAGCAAAATCGCCGCCTCCATCGCCACCGGTCCCCCCATCGAATGGCCAACAAGCACGATATTCTCAAGGCCCAGAAAATCGGCAACCGACACGACGTCATGCGCGTGTCCGATGATCGATTGAGGCACGTCAGGCAAGCGCGACAGACCCGATCCGGCGAGATCTATCATTATCAGGCAGCCGGCTGTTTCAAGCAAATCCAATTGGTTGCGCCAGACATGCTGATTTCCACACCAACCATGAATGAATAGGACTGCAGTGGATCTGGCTGCTTCATGAAGGGTGTAGGCGATACGCCCACCGTTTGATGATGACGCAAATCCGACTTCTCCAATTTGGGTTGAAAAACTCATTCTGTCCGCCTGCCCTCCCGTATTCTCCACCGTATCACCGTTTGTATCTGCTTAGCGGGTGCAAAGGGGTGCGGATAATTTCGTTATGCATGAAAATCATATTTGTATTTTTTATAAGATAAGTAGTATAATGATAAGCCTTCTAGAAGGCGATGGCAGTGGGCGTAACACAAACGACGCCGGGGAGGTTCGCGAATGAAGCGATTTGAAGTCCGTAATGCACATTTCGATCGGCTCGTGAACACGCCCGGCCTGAAATGGCTAGGTCAGAATACCAACCACACAACACCGCATCCCTCGGTAATCGAGGCAATGCACGACTCGATCAGAAAAGAAGAGTTTCACATTTATGCGCCCCCGGCCGGCTTCGAAGAACTCCGGGCGGGAATAGTTGCTGATCTCGGGCTTAAGGATCAATCCGCTCTTGTATCGGACGGAGCCGTCGCTTCGCTCTACCACATCTGCCATACATTCCTGGAAGCGGGCGACGAGTTCATTACGACTGACCCCACATGGAATTGGCCGATGGCGTTTGCGCGCTCAAAGGGCGCGACAGTAAAACAAATCCCGATTTATGGCGAAGAGCACGGCTACCGACTTGCACCGGAACGGCTTGCACAAGCGATAACTTCCAAGACGAAAATGATCTACTTCGTCGACCCAAACAACCCATTGGGAACAGTTGCGACGCGTCAGGAGATTGAACAAATCGCGGCTATTGCCAAGCAAGCTGGTGCCTATCTGGTTCATGATCTCGACCTATCGGCATTTCGCTTACGAGCATCATCTGGCTGCCGAATTCTATCCGCAAAAGACGATCACCACCTACAGCTTCTCCAAATGGCTAGGGATGGCGGGCATGCGTATCGGAGCATCGGTGGCATCTTCTGATGTTATCGAATGCCTGGCCGATGCCCCACCCAACAATCTTGGTTCGAGCATTGTTTCCCAACGCGCGGCTATTGCCGGGCTGGCATCGAAATCCGAATGGTTCCCGGCTGTCCTGCAGGCCCAGCGAGACAATCAGGCACGCGTCAAGGCCGCTGTCGATGCCGTTGATGGCCTGAGCATGCCCGTATATCCGTCGAACGGAAATTTTGTGATCATCGAATGCCAGGCAGCGGGCATTCAGCCCGAAGCGCTGGTTTCAGCCTATCAGACCCACGACATCATGATCCGTCAGGGCGCCTATCATACTCCGACTTTCGGCGATCGTTTCGTCAAAGTCAGTGTCAGCGTGCCGACCGACTGGGTCGAGGCGTTCGCACAATTGTTGCCGGACATGGTTGAGAAGGCGCGAGGTCTTAACGACCAGACCGCCTTGTTCTGAGGCACAGCGAAAATGTGGCGGATGCAATTATGCGGCGTTTTCAACCAGCATTCCAGGCAATTCCATTTCGGCATCATGCCATTCGCAGCGACCATGAAAAGCCCTTGATAACCGACAGGAAAATACGATGGATTTAAATCTGCAAGGCAAACATGTACTTATCACCGGCGCATCACAGGGTATCGGCGAGGAGTTGGCCCGTGGCTTTTCGGAAGAAGGATGCTCGCTTCATCTCGTTGCGCGTTCGCTTGACCGGCTCCAGGCCCTTAAGACCGACATAGAGAACCGTTCGGACTGCAAGGTTGGCATCTCGGCACTCGATCTCTCCTTGCAAGGGGCCATCGACCAGCTTGTCGACGCAGCAGGAGATGTTGATATCCTTGTCAACAATGCCGGGACCATCCCCAGCGGCAATCTTTGGCAGGTGGATGCCGATGCGTGGCGTCAAGGCTGGGCACTCAAGGGCTTCGGCTATGTCGATCTGACTCGGGCAATCTACCCGAAAATGAAGGCGCGCAGTGGCGGCGTCATTATCAACAACATCGGAAATGGCGGAGAAATTTGCGACCCCGACTACATAGCGGGTGCGACCGGTAATGCCAGTTTGATGGCCTTTACCAGGGCCCTTGGTGGAAGCAGCCTCGATGACAACATCCGTGTGCTCGGTATCAATCCGGGCCCTGTCGACACCAGCCGGATTTACAAGATGCTCAAACTGCGCGCCAAAACGCTCTTCAATGACGAGGCCCGCTATACGGAACTTCTGGAGCGCTATCCCCTGAAGCGTCCCGCCCATCTGCGCGAGATTGTTGACATGATCCTGTTCCTTGCGTCGGAACGCTCCGCCTATACCACCGGCACTATCGTTACAATCGACGGCGGTATTGCTGCCAGGCGTTCGGTTATCTGAGGGCGGACCATGACAACCATTCAAACAAGCGACGGCGTCAGCCTTTATTGCGAAACCGTCGGTCAAGGCGAGCCGATCATTTTCGTCCATGAATTCGGCGGCAGCCATTGGAGTTGGGAACCGCAGATGAACCACTTCGCACGACGGTTCACCTGCATAACTTTCGCGGCGCGCGGATATGCGCCATCAGACATTCCTGAAGATGTCGAAAAGTACTCACAGGCCCGCGCAGCAGACGATATTATCGACGTGATGAACGGTCTGGATATTGCCAAGGCCCACATCGTTGGACTGTCGATGGGCGGATTTGCCTGTCTTCACGCGGCACTGCGCCACCCCGATCGGATTTTGTCCGTCACGGCAGCAGGAGCGGGTTACGGTGCGGAGAAAGCGCACGAGGATTATTTCCGTAACATATCCAGTGAAGTCGCCCGAAATTTCGAAGAGCGGGGAGCCGTCGATTTCGCTCCTGTCTACGCGGAAGGTGCCTCGCGCGTACAGTTTCAGAGTAAAGACCCGCGCGGATGGAAACTGTTTGCCGACAGGCTTGCCAAGCATTCCTCGCTTGGCGCGGCCAACACGATGCGCGGCGTCCAGATGACCAGACCCTCTCTGTATGACCTCGAGACCGAGTTCCGCGCTCTGGAGAACCCGGTGCTGATCATGACCGGCGATGAGGACGATCATTGCATCCAGCCGGGCGTTTTTCTCAAGCGCGTCATACCTCGCGCGGGCCTGGCGGTATTACCCAAAGCGGGTCATACGCTCAACCTGGAAGAACCGGCGCTGTTTAACCGTATCCTTGAGGACTTCCTTCACGACGTACAATCGGGGCGTTGGGGCGCTCGCGACCCGCGCGCCAATCCGTCCCAGATTATGCGCACGGATTGAAGCCGATGGTTCCAAAACTGATCTCCGAACATGTTTCAGGCGAGCGGTTGTGGCAGCGCATACAGGCTCTCGCCTGCTTCGGAGCACGAGAAGACGGTGGGGTTGATCGGCCATCGCTTTCTGACAAAGAAGCTGCTGCACGCGCGCAAATTATTACGTGGGCGCGCGCCATCGGCTTGACACCCTTCACGGACGTAATCGGCAACCTCTTCCTGAGACTGGATGGATTGGAACCGGAACTTGATCCCGTCCTCTCGGGCTCGCATATCGATTCCCAGCCGACCGGCGGTAAGTTTGACGGCGTATTCGGCGTTCTGGCTTCGCTTGAGGCGCTGGAAGCAATGGTTAGTGCCGGATACCAGCCACAACGCTCGATTGAGATCGTGGCATGGACAAATGAGGAAGGATCACGCTTCGCTCCCGGCATGAATGGGTCGACTGCCTTCTGCTTTCCTGACAAGCTGACAGAGATACTGGCTATACGTGATGCAGATGGAACCAGTGTCGAACAGGCAGTGGAAACATTCCTCTCGCAAGACATCGATGTTGCCCTCAGGCCGCTTGGCCGCAAGCCCGCCTGTTTCATCGAAGGGCATATCGAACAGGGATCGGCACTCGAAAAGGCCGGCGTCCCTCTCGGCGTTGTTTCTGGCATACAAGGGACACGCCGATACCGGATTCGTGTCACCGGCAAGGCCGCACATGCCGGAACGGAACCCATGGCCGAGCGGCAAGATGCGTTGCTGACTGCCGTTGACCTGATAGCCGGTTTCAAGCACGCAGCCGCTGCGTTCGATGACTTCAAGTTCACGGTTGGTCATATGAAAGTCGAGCCAAATGCTCCATCTGTAGTGCCCAGCGAGGCTTATTTTTCAATCGACATCAGGCATCCGGATAACGATGCCGTCGAGTCTGTTGACAGATCGATACGAAGATTAATCGAAACCTGCCCTTCCCCCTGCACTATCGATCTGCAACAGATCGCCCAGGCGGACTCGATCGCGTTCTCAAATGCCATCCAATCGGCTATCGGCAAGGCTGCCGACACAGCCAAGGTACCGCATATGGCAATCTACTCGGCAGCAGGGCATGACGCCCGGCAGTTGCATGCATTGTGTCCGACGGGCATGATCTTTATTCCCAGTCGCGATGGGATCAGCCACAACCCGCTCGAATGGAGCGAACCTGAGCATGTGGAACAGGGGGCTAGAGTATTGACCGAGGTTCTTGTAGCCCTGTCGAAAATATAGTGGACTGTTCTCCATCTGTGAATTTCCACCCAACTTGAACCCGCCATAGAGCAGGTCGTATCGGTGTGATTTAACTGTACAAACTGGCATCCCCATTAGGCCATGGAAACATTCCAGGTTTGCCGCTCAATATTACCGGACCATGATTATGGAAAGCTTCCGTTCGTCAATTGGGATTGGGTATGTGCCCGCCGCCGCAGGTGGTCACCTGGCTTGAGCAAGTCCCGTAGGTCCAGCCGTGTAGGCGCTGCCCGAAATACACGCCCTCCACCTCGACCCAGTTGCCGAGGCAGGCGTAGAAATCTTCGACTTCGAAATTGTCCGCCCCCCGGGTTCGCCGTTCGGACCCGGCTTGTAAAGGTCGGCGATGACGGGTTTGCTAGTAGATGGACCGCTGCGCAGATATCGCTCTTCGACCCAGGAATAGAGGTAACGGCCGGACACCCAGCCTTCGCCATCGAACACAACCTTGTCATTGTCGTATGCGTAGTCGGGCATCACGGCGTGCTTGATCTGGAACCAACCATCTTTCGAACCGGTGATGGTGACCTCGCCAGCAAATTCTTCGCCCTCAATATTGCGCGGCGGCGGAATCCGCCCGATCATGGCGTTATTGGCACCGGGGCCAGCGCGGATATTGAGGCCGTTTGGATCCTTGTCGCTTGAAATCGCGCCGAGGGAGCAGATTGTTATGCCGCCAGCATCGCCGCCGGCAGGAAACGCGGCTGTTTCGTCGTTCGCCAGGGCTGATCCCACGGAGAGAACCGAAAGCATCAGGCTTGCCGCCACCACAATGGTATATTTCACGCCCGTCTCCCATTTTTCACGAAAAATGGACCAAGGCGCATAGAGGAGTGCTTCTGGAAACATGTCAAATAGTGACCACTCTTGCACTACGTATTTGCCAGCCATGTGCGAAATGCACCGGGTGTAGCCATCGCCTCCCAAAACACTTGGCTACGCAAACCGTCCCACAGAGACGCACCGCCCAAACCACGGAAATGTCAAATCTATTTGGAGACGACAGGAATAGCAGAAAAACCAGCAGGCTGAATGGTGGTGGAGCCAGTCTCGAGCGAACAGGTCTCCGGTCAATTTTCCCTGCAACAGGGAAATTAACAGGGAATATTTTCAAAAAATCGTATATTTGGCCGATTTTCGCTGATAATTGTGACGTGATACCAATGAGTTAAGAGGCAAATTCCCTACGCATCGGAACAGGGAATTAAATCGAGCTATCAGGGAAACTTTAAGCGATTGCAGGGAAATTTAGTAAGCGTCTCGGGAATGCACGGCTGTTTCTGGATAAGGTGTGCCGATCTCTCCTGCGCGATGTAATTTGCGCAGGAGAAGAACATCATGGCCAGATTGAATTCTAAGAAGCGAACGGGCAGCCGTTGAAGCGGTTTGGCAATTGGCGAGCGACGTTTAAGACTGAAGCTTCAGCGGTTCAGGGTAAGTTACTCTATCGCCGTGGTGGAGGTCTTGCCGAGGCGCTGGGTGGTCGAGAGGACATGCGCCTGGTTTGGGGCGTTGCCGCAGATTGACCAAGGGCTTCGAGAACCTATCACGCAACGCCCTCGCGTTCCTCAAACTGGCGTCTATCCGCCTTATGCTGCGAGGGCTCTGTTCAAACTGAAAAACTTTCCGGATTGTCGCGGAGGCTATGGCTTGCGGTACTTCGATATTGGGCGTTGCCCGTCGTTACGGGATAGATAGCCCATTGCTCTTTCGCTGGAAGAGGGAGTTCGCTCCACCGGAACAGAAGCCTGTATTCCTGCCGGTGATTGTAAGTGCTAGTTCTGATCAGGTTGACGCCAAGGTCAAGGGAGGTGATCCCCTCATCAGCGGCTCGGAAAACGCCATATCCACTCGACCGCAAAGCCTATCGGCGGAGAAATGTCATCGAACAGTTATTCTGCCGGCTCAAAAACTGGCGGCGCATTGCAACACGATACGATCGCCAAGCTTCAAATTACCTCTCAGAAATTGCTCTCATCGCAACTCTAATCGCGTGGATTTAAACGAGTCCCCATCCTAGGGTCACGGCTCGGTGAGGTTTCACACACGGGCGACATTACACTCTTTTTCTCGTCATTGTCGGACACCATCCACCATCGGATAGCACCAAGGGCAAGCATCTTCGGCACTGCGGCCAAGTGGATCCCATTCCGGCAGGCTGTCCCAGATCGCTTCGCCAGCCTGTTGCGACTCCTCGCGGATCTTGTCGAAATCGACGCCCGGGATAATGCCACCTTCCATGCAGATTTTGCCATCTACAATAACGGTATCAACATCATCACCGACGCCGCACTCGACGAGCCCCTTGATCGGATCCCGAACCGGCCCATAGCGCAGTGTATTTCCACCGGACAAATCGATGATGATGATATCGGCAAGCGCACCGGGAGTAAGACGCCCGAGATCGCTGCGTCCGACTGAATCGGCACCGCCAAGGGTGGCCGCCTCGAAAACCTCGCCAGCATTTGCCGCAAAGTACGAATGGCTCATGACTTTACCATGATAAGAAGCAGATCGCATGTTCATGACCATGTCACGCGGATAGGTGTCCGATCCGATCGAGATGTTGACACCTGCATCCTGGTATTTTTTCCAGCTATCGAGAACACGTGCCCGTCGCACGATATTGATAGGGCAATGCGAAATCGTAACCCCGGATTCACCCATCAGTTTCAAATCTCGGGCCAGTGCGTAATTCATGTTCGCATTGTCCGAGATAAAATTCCCGTGGCCAATATTGAGTGTGGGTCTCAGCAGCCCCACATCGTCCAATAACTCGATGGGTGTCATTTGATACTCACGCACGATATCGTGAAACTCAAGCACGCTGTAGGCGGCATGCGTTGCCATCGGCAGTTTGCCTTCATCGGCAGCTTCGCGCGTCCGACGCAAGAGTTCGATGCTCGATGTCTCGACCTCTCGTGGTATGAGAATGCCACGAACCCTATCTCCCGCGGCACCACTGTTTCGAGATATCCAGTCCAGCGCTTTGTTCAGGCCATCAAACCCCTGCTCCTCATTGCGAATGCGTTTGAGACGGCCTTTTTCATCCCCCACCCAACGGCCACAATCATATCCAGGTGAGAGATATGCGCGCGTGCCAAGTCGGTCTACCTCTGCAAGAAGCGCATCCTGAACATTCAATTGGCTCCCGAACTCGATAAATGTCGTTACGCCATTGCGCAGAAGTTCAGCAACGGTGAAAGTGGCGTTCAAGGCAAATGCCGCTTCGGCACCCAAAGCTCCGTGTTTCAGGTAGCGTGGGTCGCCGCTCACCACTTTACCTTCCTTGGGAACGCTAATCTCGAGAAAGGGTTGGCCGAAATAGAATGGGCGTCCATTGTCGGCGATCAAGCGGTGCGATGCACGGTGCCCGGAATGAACATGCGTGTCGATAAAACCCGGCGCAACCAGTTTGCCGCTTGCATCAATGGTCTTGTCGATCTGGCCGTCGAATGTCCTTCCGACATGAATGATCCGGTTTTCCTCGTAAACGACCACACCATTCTGGATCAACCGGTGATGACCATTCTCGTGGCCAACAATCCAACCGGCATTAATCAATGTGCGCATACAGAATCTCCTGAAATCTGAAATACTATGGGTAAGAACGGCCGGGCTTTTGCGGCTGGTCACGAATTCTCGTTAAACCCGGGGCGTTTGGAAAAGCGAAATCGCCAAAGCTGGTAGGTCACGACGCAAGCGACCCCGACGACGCCGATCAGGTCTGAAGCCGTCTCCGACATTACGAGCAGCGGCCCTAGGCAAAACAGGATGCCCCTTAGCGGCATCGCCAATGGCCCAAAGGCATATCCGCCGGTCGCCACTGACAAACAACTAATGCCGACGGCCGCACTGGTTATCACGCGCGCAATGTGGCCGGGGTCACCCTGAAGCAGCAGACCTTGATCGAGGGCAAACACATAGGGGATCAGGAAACCTGGAAGAGCGATCAGAAACGCGACCACGCCAGTATTCCATAAATTGGCGCCGCTGAGGCCTGCCGCCGCGTATCCCGCAAGGGCGACTGGCGGCGTCACCATCGACAGGATTGCAAAGTAGAAAACGAAGAGATGAGCCGCGAGCGCCGGGATGCCGAGTTCCTGCAAGGCTGGCGCGACGAGGATCGCGGAAACCAGGTAGGCCGCCGCGGTCGGCATGCCTATGCCAAGCATGAGCGTCAAGATCATGGTGGCGGCCAGTGACAGAAAGATAGATCCGTTAGCTACGTCCAGAAGCCATCTCTGGAGATCGAGTGCCATTCCCGTCTGGATGAGCGTACCAACGACAATTCCAGCAACAGCCGAGGGAATTGCAACTTCAGTCGTCGCACGAACAGCAGCGACGATTGCCCGATAGACGTCATTCGGCCCCATGCGCGTAGCCGGGCGCAGCCAGCTTATCGTGATCACTGCAATCGTTGTGATCGCGCCTGTGAGCATCAACGAATAATGCGCCATCAGAAGATAAATCATCAATATCAACGGTGGAATCAGATGCCACCGCGCACGCAAACCAGCCAGCGATTCCGACACCGGCAACGAATTGTCCGGCCGCAAACCTTGTCGACGGGCATAGCTGTCTACAACAACCAGAAGCGACAGGTAGAACAGAGCTGCCGGAACGATAGCGGCATAGACGACGTCGGCATAAGGGACACCCACAATGCTGGCGAGAATAAATGCCGCCGCACCCATGACCGGTGGAGCAAGTTGCCCTCCCGTCGACGCGGTTGCCTCGATGGCCCCTGCCATCGTCGGCTTAAACCCGGTTTTCTTCATGAGCGGTATCGTGACGATCCCGCTCATCAATACGTTGGCTACCGCGCTCCCGGAAACCATGCCGAACAGGCTGGAGGACACGACAGAAGCCTTGCCGGCCCCTCCCCATGCGCGGCCTGTTACGCAGTAGGCCAAATCCACAAAAAGCTTGCCTGCCCCGGATACCTCGAGAAACGCTCCAACGAGAATGAAGTAAAAAACCATATTCGCCGAGGCGGAAATGGGAGTCCCGAAAATCCCTTGTGCGGACAGCACTTGAAGATCGATGAAACGCGCCAGGCTTAATCCGCGATGGGACAGGAAATCAGGCAAATATGGGCCAAGGAATATGTAGGAGATGAATAGAACGGCTATCCCCGTTAAAACCACGCCAGTTGTTCTTCGGCAAACTTCAAGCAATAGCAATATGAGAAGAACGCCGAAGAAAATGTCGATATTATAGACAGCATCGACGCTCGCAATACGTGTCGCGACACGGACACCTTGCGTTATGAAATAGCCGGCACTGACAAGAGAAAGGAGACAGAAAAACATGTCTGGAACCGAGATGAGATCGTCAGCCCCTCGCCGTCCCCGACGACCGAAGGCAAGAAAACCTACTCCCATCGCCGCACCTACATGAGCTCCCAGAAAGGATAATTCCGGCAGCGACCGGCCTATAATAAGTGGCATGAACTGTACTATTGTCAGGGCAATCGCAATTACCCCGACAAGTACCTTTCCATACAAAGCTGGCAGCATTCTCTCGTCCCCGGTCAAAATTCAATGACAGATACGCGTCACGAAATCAGCGAAGAAGGCCAGCTTCGCGGTAGTAGCGTTCGGCACCTGGGTGCAGCGGACAATTTCCATTCAGCGCCGGATCAGCAGCACTTTTGGGATCAAAGTCTGATAGAGCCGCATGAATGGACGGCAACTTCTTCGCATTTTCCACGATTGTCTTGGTAAATTCATAGACAATTTCTTCTGGAACGGACGCCGAGACGATGATCTGGGACGACGTGGACACCGTCTTCACTGGTCCGGTTTGGTCCTCAAACGTCTTGTCCGGAATTTCAGCCGCGGTCCAACCATGCTCCTTGACCATCCCCTCAATTACCTTGTCGGAGAGGCCGAGCACATTTGTATCGTTGATTGAAACAATTTGCGTCGCAGCAGGATGCCCTTTAGTCACAACATGGGCCCAGCCATCTGCCCTTCCATCTCGAAGGCTTTCCGCCGCGCCCGAGCGCGCCGAGGCTTCCACTTCTCCTCCTTTGGCGGCAACGTCATCCGGGCTTGATCCCATCAATCCCAACACTTGACGCACAGCCTGCTCGCCAGTGCCGCCAGGACGTGTTGTCAGAAGATGGAAGCCGCCTTTTGCCTCGACGATCTCATCCCAGGATGTGACATCAGATGACTTGTTCACAAAAGTTGCGAAGTAATATTTATCAAGCCCTCCCATCACACTAAGTACTTTGTCGTATTTTTCTCCAGAGAACACACCGGTGCCGGCACACGCTTCAGACGTCGAGACGGAGAATGTAATACCAAATTCCATCTCCCCGGACTGAACGAGTTTGATATTTCCAATACCACCGGCCTGAGGCAGCACACTTATGGTATATCCTTCGGGGAGATTTGGCTGAACCATGTTCGCCATGCCCGCGCCATAATTATACCAAGATGACCCCACTCCAACCGTTCCGAAGCGAAGCTCCTTCCCACTTTGCGCAGATGCCGGAAGGATACTCATTGAGCCACCCACAATCGCGAAAGCTATTGCTAAAGTATAACGCATATTTTCCTCCTTTTTACGACTTGTTTTATTTGTGTGATACCTCGTTTAAAATGGGTATACTTCACAAATGCTGATTATTTCACGAAATTTTGACAGATTTTATTTCTAATTGTCATAGTATAAAATTATGAAATGGAGAATTTTGTTTCTAATTCAGGAATTTTGACTGAGATTGTCTGTAATTTTCTAATCGAATTACACGCCAATTTACGGTCGTCATTTTGCGAATATTTGTGTGAATGGCTTTTGCATCGCAGTTCTGCCGCCGCCAGCGATAATAGGTGATCGGCGCTATTCCGATTTTGCGAGCCGCCTCCTCGGTTCGACAACCGCTTGATATGAGCGAGTCAATCTCCCGAAGTTTCGATGTGATTTCCGTCAAAGAATGAGGTTTTCTTGCCATGTTTCCTCGCAACTCTGTCCCGATTTCGATGCATATCCATTCAACGAGCGGCCTACATCAGGCCTTGCCCAAGCCAACATCCTCCCCCCAGCGTTTGACCAGCTCAGTTTCAACGCCGAATAAATCCAATGCGCGGCCAACCGTATGATCGACCATCGCGTCGATGCTTCCGGGCTTCGCATAAAACGCGGGAACCGGTGGCATTATGATTGCCCCCAGTTCAGAGGCATTTGTCAGAGTGCGCAAATGCCCTGTGTGAAGCGGCGTTTCGCGCACCATGAGAACAAGCCTGCGACGCTCTTTGAGAATGACGTCAGCCGAACGGGAAAGTAAGTTCGATGTAACTCCGCAGGCGATCTCCGAGAGCGTTCGAATGGAACAGGGCGCTATTATCATACCGTCCGTTTTGAAGGACCCGCTGGAAATCGCAGCGCCGATATCGTCGATGCGATAGCTGACATCGGCCAGACTTGCGAGTTCCAAGGGACTAATACCCAACTCGTGCGCAACCGTTATCTGCGCTGACCGCGAGACCACCAGATGGCTTTCAACGCCCGCACCTTTAAGGGCGAGCAGAATTCTCTGGCCATATACCGCCCCGGATGCTCCGGTAATTCCCACTATTAGGCGTGAAGTACTCAATGTTGATGCTCCCGCACGTCATATAGCCACCGTGGACCGTTGACATTTTCACTCGAACAACCCTTGCCAACACAATCCGCATCCGTTCGACAAGTCGAAACAGCCGTGGCAAACCACTAAGGATCAGAGCGAGAAATTCGCTGTCGCCAGTATCTCCTTTGCTCGTGCGCGCTGCTCATCCGAGATAGTAAGTCGCTCAGCAAACCCGGCTTCCATTGGAGCCGTTGCGTCGATTCCCATTTTTGTTACGGTAAACGTTGCTGGATCTGAGGTTGGGTCGATGATCGCGGATTTCACGCCGGGGATCATGACGATGTCCTTCTCGGCGCGAACCCTGGTTGCGATGGCCCACATCACGTCATCCATGTCGTAGATATCGACATCGTCATCAACGACAACGACGTATTTGGTGTAGAGTTCTGTTCCGAGAGCGGTCAGCATCGCCATTTTCGGCTCGCCCTCGGACACCTTTTTCATGGAAACGATGGCCATGAAGGCTCCGCAAGTCTTGTGGGGCACGTGAACCGCCTTGACGTTAGGCATGTTACGACGAAGGGCATTTAGCAACTCGCCTTCACGTGTGACGCATGAGATGAGGATGTGATCCCGCGACATGCCAGACACAACGCTATGAAAGAACGCGTCTTTGCGCATTCGTACACGGCTGGCCACGAAGACATTCTGCGTACTGCGGTAAGACGCATAGCCGGTAAACTCACCGAACGGCCCTTCCGGCTCCCTCTCTCCGGCAAGAATCTCGCCCTCAATGACGATCTCCGCGCCCGCGGGCACTTCAAGATCTCCGACGCCACATTTCGCCAATCTGTAGGGCTCGCCGAACAAGCCACCGATAATTTCGAATTTCCGCACATCTGGAGGAAATGAATAGACCATCGAGCCCATGTAATGGAGCGGGTGGTTGCCGATCACGATCGCGACAGGCAACGAACGGCCCATCTGCTCGGCACGGCGATAGAACTCGTACATGCGCCGACGGGAATGAAGCGACACACCTAGCCTGTTCTTTCCCTTCAACATCAATCGATGGAAGCCGGTGGTATCAACGCCGGTGACGGGATCTCTTGCTGCGATCTGCCCCGCCGTTATGTAAGGTGCCGCATCCACCGAAAACTGGAAGGGTATCGGGAGTTTTGTGAAGTCGATGTCATCACCCTCGAAAACCACTTCGTCCCACGCCCCTTTCGAAACTGTTTCGCATGGAATGTAGTTTCGGCACCGTTCACGAAACGCCGTAGACAGATCTGCCAAATCAACCTGCAGGCACGAAGCCAGAAGCTTCCGATTGGCGGCTATGTTCGTCACGACGGGCATCGAGTGGCCATCGACATTTTCAAAAATAACGATAGGGGCTTTACCAGCACGATCCAGTTCAAAGACGACTGATGTCATCTCCAGCTGCGTGCTGACCGGCTCCCTGATACGAAGAATTTCCTCGGGAAAACGGCTCTCGACCGCACTAAGGAAACCCCGCAAACTCTGGTTGTCGACAGTCACATCATGCTCCCGGGACAAGAATACTGACCATCATCCTAACGATGGAATTATATATGTAAATCCACTTTCTCATAAAAAATTGATTTTTTGGTTGCCATCGTCAAATGGACGTCGCACGCTGTAAAGGCAGTTGACGCCGCAAGACGTTACGCATTCAGAATATCCTCAAGCGGTGCGAGAGTTTTTGAGAACGAACTACCATCCCGACAATTGAGCCAACGAGGCAATTTCTGTGGCTGATAACCTTTCTATGGATGGCCCCCACTGGCAGTTTGCGCTCGCGACTTACAGCAAAGCAGATGTTCGATCTGCCTGTCTGCTTCTCCAGGACAGACATGGTGTGGACGTGAACATCCTGCTTCTGGGGCTTTATGGTGCCAGCCGGATGAATATCGGTTTCTCCAAAATGGAGATCGAATTGTTGGACGCGCATGTGCGAGAATTCAGAAACAACGTGGTCGCTCCCCTGCGCGCCGCACGGCGATGGCTGAAGGGAGCATCCTATGGCGACGTTTTCTGCGATCGGGTCAAGGAAACAGAACTTCGGGCTGAGCAACTGGAACAGGCCATCATTGCGAGGTGGATGTCCGAGGCGAAGCGCGATCTAGTGGCGTCCGATCTGCTGGCAACAGCGGAACGAATTGTGAGCTACTTCGCCAACCAAGACAGGTCACAAAGGAACTCCATCCAGGACAATCGGACAGGCGATGCGATCAAGACGATAGTCAATGCCGCTACGTCGGTGGATGACCGATCATGAGGCTAAACAACGCATCTAATGAAGAACAAATTGTCCTACTTGATCCTGCCACCGATACTTCGATCGGAACGATGGAGAAGCTGGCAGCTCATAAGGAGGGGCGTTATCATGCCGCTATTTCCGTCCATTTGATCGACTCCGAAGGTCGGCACATTCTTCAAAAAAGATCGGCTATGAAGTACCATGCGCCGGGTTTATGGTCGAACGCATGTTGCAGCCACCCCTTCCCCGGAGAGGCAGATGAAGCCGCGGCAATCCGGAGATTACGGGAGGAACTGGGTATAAACTGCAAGCCTCGTCATTTCGGCACCATCCGCTATCGTGCATCAGTGGCGGCACCTCTAGGCATCGATGGCAGATTGATTGAGCATGAAAAAGTTGAGCTGTTTGGTGCAATGTATGCCGGCCCTATGCGGCCGAACAAATTAGAGGTAACAGCGGTGAGGTCCGAATTCATGCAAATGCCGAATGCGAACGAGGCGAATCTAACGCCGTGGTTTATCCTATATCTAAAAACATTTGGCACAAGAATTGCTGAAATAGTATACGATAATGATATATATGATTTCGGATACCATGATTTATTCGAATAAATAAGTATTAATGATATTGATACAATTAAAACAACAACGACAAGAAACATATATATGTCAGAGTCAACCCAAGCGCAAATCGCCTATGAAATAATCAGGGCTGACCTTCTCGCTTGCCGAATTGTACCGGGGCGGCGCGTTCGTATTAACGAAACAGTCGAGCGCCTAGCTTTGAATCTCAGCGCAGTTCGCGAGGCACTTTCGCGTCTTACGGCCGAAGGCCTACTCGTTGCCACACAGCAACGAGGTTTTCGCGCAGCACCCATTTCAGCCGATGATTTGCGCGATCTCACACCCGTCAGAATTGAAATTGAGATCAGTTGTCTTCGGCGATCCCTTCGCAAGGGTGATCTTAGCTGGGAAGC
Organism: Mesorhizobium sp. G2-6-1; assembly: GCF_055809095.1. Taxonomy (NCBI): domain Bacteria; kingdom Pseudomonadati; phylum Pseudomonadota; class Alphaproteobacteria; order Hyphomicrobiales; family Phyllobacteriaceae; genus Mesorhizobium; species Mesorhizobium sp. G2-6-1. The sequence goes on along the minus strand of NZ_CM147896.1, from coordinate 2,729,113 downwards.
CAATCTCGCTGCCGCATTTCATAAACTTTCCAAAACGCCGATGTTTGAAGACGGCACTCCACTGCGATCTTCCGAAGCATTTCCATTAGCCCATGACGAGTTCCATCAAGCGCTGATTTCCGCATGTGACAACAGATGGCTATTGCGCATTCGCGATATCCTCTATTCGCAATGGGAGCGTTATCGCCGTTTAGCCATTCAAACCTCAAACTCCGGGCGAGATTTGAATCAGGAACATCTCAACCTCTACAACGCAGCATTGGAACGTGATGAGGACAAGATAGCCTTGTTGTTCCACGATCACCTGAGCAAAATGACTGATATTCTGCTCAGCGAAAAACATTTCTTTGACAACCCCGAATAGTTGATCCGCATCAAGTGCGCGTTTCGGAATATCTCCGTGCCTGACATTCCCCACCGCTGATCCCGGACAGGGTGTTCCGCTACTCGGGGTCACGGCCCGGTGAAATTTCACACGTAAAATGCATTCACAACGCAAACTCTGTCACGAATTTGGTCCGCTGGTAAGCTTCAAAGCCCTCAATGCCGCTTTCTGACCCAAATCCGGATTCATTGACTGCACCGGGAAACTTATCATTCCCGGCATGGTCAACACACACACATCTCTTTCAGACCTTGCTGAAAGGGCTGGGCGACGACATGGAACTCAAGAAGTGGTTTGCCTGCATGACCGGGCCGGCTGCGGTCCATCTCACTCGTGACGACATCCATATAGCCGCACTGCATGGCTGCGTTGAATCCAATCATTCAGCGTCACCACGCTGGTGGATTTCCAATATGTGCACGTCCAACCCGGAATAACCGACGCTGTTGTTGAAGATTTTGGTCAGACAGGAATGGGAGATTTGTCTGCCTTGTGTTCATGAGCAGTGGTGGCGAGTTTGGCGCGCCGGTGCAATTGATCGAGGAGACTGACGTCGTCATGGCTGACGTTCGCGCGGCGGTACGCCGGCACAACAAGCCTGGCGGCCGCGTTCAAGTCGGGATTACACCGTGCTGATGTGGACCGTTGATCGCGATGCTTATCGGAAGACTCGCGAATTGGCGGACGCTGAAAAAATTCTGATTACCACCCATCTTTCCGAAACGGATTTCGAGATCGCGCGCGCAGCGACTACGACTGCACAGATACACAGATGTTGAGCGAACTGGGTTTCTTGGGTCCCGATGTGCTGGCTGTCCATTGCGTCAACTGCAACAGTCACGACATTCGAACCCTCAAGTATCATGGGGTCAAGATATTGCATAACCCATGCAGCAATCTCTATCTGGCCTCGGGTATAGCACCGATTCCAGAGATGCTGGCGACTGGATTGACGGTGGGGTTGGGGTCTGACGGCCCGGCCAGCAGCAGCAACCACAGCCTGTTCCAAGCCATGAAATTCGCTGCCTTGATACAGAAAAGCGTTCACCGCGACGCTACGATCATGACCGTCGAAAGGGCTCTCGAAATGGCGACTATCGAAGGCGCACGGGCGGTCGGGCTGGAGAACGAAATTGGGTCAATAGAGACGGGGAAAAAGGCGGATGTTGTTGTGATCGACATCGACAATGCGTGGCTGACGCCATTCCACAATGCACCCTCCACGCTCGTCTATTCGGCGCTCGGGCACGAAGTCTCGACGGTGATGATCAACGGCGAATTCGTCATGAGGGACAGGCAGATGCTGAGTGTCGACGAAACGCGAACAAGACACATGGCGCAGAAGGCTGCGGACGAATTGTATCGACGAGCTTCCACTTCACATCTAAGAAAAAGACCGTGGCGTTCTGTCGCGACCTAATGCGATTACGGCGTTAAGCGAAGCATCTGGAATAAGATGTGAAAATTCACACTGGTTGCGCATGGCACATCTCCATTCGCCTTGGGTGATAGACATCAAAACGGCATAGATAATCGGGCGCGAGCGCCGTGGTCGCGGACGTTGGAACCGAAACGTCCGCCGTAAGATAGCCCAAGACGGCTATCTTCAGCGAGATCAACGTCAATGCCAGCTTCCACGATAGTCACATCGCGAACAATTGGCGCGCCTGAAACGGCGAAATCCGTACCACCGGCAAATGCATGGGTTGCTACTGGCGTGACATCACCAAACCCATGTTGCCAACCGAGCATCCCGTGTAGAGTGCCGATAAATCCACCTAGCGAGACATTGCTTTCGCCGCGCACGCCGAGCGTGCTAAAGGCTGTGTCCTCGGATCGGCTTTTGCTGGTCAGCGCCGCCGTTCCACCGCGCTCACTGAACCCGTCAGTATCCAGATTGACGTAGGCTAGGCCTGCGAAAGGTTCAAAGGCAATGGAGCCTACATCAATTTTGTATCCCAGTTCACCAAATGCCTGAGCAGTACCAGCGCGGTAGTCGGCGTTAAGTGTGTCGGCAAACCCGCTAAAAGAGACTGATCGGCTTACCGTGACGTCATGCCATGTGTAGGCCGCGCCTGCCCGCAACGACAGGGCTCCCCACATCCGGCCGCCATAGAGGCCAAGATGATAATTATCACTTTCTCCAGATGATCCCCGATCACTCACATGAAAACTGGAGCGGCTGTAACCAGCCAGAAGCCCTAACCGCCATATATCGTCAACCAGCGTGTCGGCGCCAATGAGGAAGCCACCCGTTGAGCGGTCGAGGTTTCCGGCGTTGCCGTCGCTGTCCGATCGGCCCCAACTACCAAATGCATGACCCCAAAACCCGAAGCGATCGGTAGAGGCGGGAAGGACTTCCAGTCCACCGGGACCATAGCCAAGTACAGGGATGGGAGCGGCACTCACATCCCCGAACGCACCGCGTATACGATCAGTGGCGATATCGCGGACCAGCCGGCTGTTTGCAATCAACGTCGATGCAATCGAGGCATGTATCTCGCCCGACAGGCTGTCCAGTGCGTGACGTGCTGCCATCACGTCAGGAAGCCCGACGATTGCATCATGCACTGGATTGCCCGATGCCAGGCTCTCAGCGCTAGTGCCCGTAGCGCATTGGTTTGCGCTAGCAGCTATGGAACAAAAACTGGCTGCATTGCGCACCGCATCGAGATAGACAGCCCCTGGATCATAAGCGAGAGCAAGATCAATAAACGGCATTGCAGTGCTGGGGTTGAGCGTATCATAGGTGCCGGTAACGCCGCCCGTGGCCGTCAGGATTGTGTAACGCGTACCAGGTGAATAGCTACCGGATGCATTGAGCGCTATGACATCTCCACCAAGAATATTGGCGTTGCCTGTGGCGTCTATACGGTCGGAAGTCCCATCAGGCGCAATCTCCACGCTATATATTGAACCGGGCGCGAAGGTGATGTCACCATTGACGTGCAAGGTGCCAATGGAATTGCCCGGTGCGACAGTGCCGCCTGACGAAATCGTGGTCGTGCCAACCCTACCCGATCCACCAAGCGTTCCATCCGCCATTACAATGATAGTGCCACCAAGAAATGCGGTTGTGTCGAACCCGACGCTGAGCCGGCCGCCTGTTACTGTCGTTGTCCCAGCAAACCCGGAACTATCGCCTGTCAGAGTTGTCGCGCCTGCACCATGGTTGAATGAACCGGAACCCGACATGTTGGAAGCAAAAACAACGCTGCCAGTGTGATTGAAATTAAGTGTGCCGTTGCCGTCGCCGAAAGTGACCGTGGGTGCAGTTACACTCCCCGGTGCGACCGGAATTCCTCCCGCAGCGGCGCCGATGTTCAATGTCGCCACTGAGCCGACTTCAGGCGCGAGCGTGATGCCGCCAGATGCACTCAAGACACCGGCGTTCTGGACGTTTACCGTGCCGGTTCCCGGGCCGAGCCCCAGAGCGGGTTGCCCGCCCATGAACAGCCCGTCATTAATGATCCACGAGGCTCCATTGCCGGAAATGTTCACGTTCCCAGGTGTGCCGTCTGCACCAACGAAACCGCCTCCGAAGCCGGGTTGACCACCCGTATTGGTGAGGACGGTGCCACCGGCCAACACATTCAATGTGCCGCTGCCGCCCGAGAATCCGAATAACCCGACCCCTACTCCCGTGATATCGGCGACATCCAGCGTAGCGCCACTTTGAACCGTCAATGTGCCGACACCACCGGCCAGGCCGATCCCGACATTTTGTGCAGCTGTCCAACGTGTATTGGCACCGGTAAGAGTGACCGTGCCGACCGCGCCTGTGCCAATGCCGATGCCGTCCGGCAGACCCGTGTTGGCATCCCCGGCGCTCGTCAATGTGGCACCGTCGGAAACTGTCAACGTGCCAATTCCCGGATATACGATGCCATTGGCTGCGTCGAAGAACCCGCCGACATAGAGCCCACCGCTATTGACCCACGAAGACCCAGCGCCGGAAATGGTCGCCCTGCCGACACCACCATTGATAGGAGGGCCCATGCCATTGTTGCTTGGACCTCCTCCGCCAATTACCGAAAACGCATATGGTCCGTTGATGCCGGTCGAAAGGGTGCCGCCATTCTCAATGACAAGCGTACCATTCCCGCCCAGGGCACCGCCTATGAAAGATCCAGAACTACTGATCGTCGAGCCGGGGCCTGAAATCGTGACCTCGCCATAAGTATCACGTCCCACGCCAGCGTTGATAAACGCGGTGGACGTCAAGTGAGCGCCGCTGGTTACGCTCAATGTTCCCTTGCTGGTGCCTGCGGCGTTGACAAGGGCAAGGCCGGCAAAATCACTTATGGACGAACCTACAAAAAGTGCGGCGAAGTCCGCGGTGGAATTGTCCTCGATCGTCAACCACCCTGTCGCCCCCGATGTGCCGACAAGCACCGCATCCGCTGTTGTCCAACTCGATCCAGTTCCAGTCAGCGTAACGCCACCTAGCGAGCCAGTCCCTATGCCGACAAAAGTTCCAAAGAAATTGCCCGTTCCATTTACCAGTTGCCCGCTATTGGAAATGGTCAAAAATCCGGTGCCTGTCGTAGCCGTGCCGGTATTCAGATCGAATTGACCGCCGACCTGCAAATAGCCAGCGGTGGCAGATGCGCCGTCAATTGTCGGCGAGTACGGAGTAGTGGAGTTGATCGCAACATCGTCGGTTGCATTTGGAACTGCGCCCGTCGACCAGTTCAGGCCGGTGAACCAATCTTGTGATTGTGTTCCAAGCCAGTCCTCGGCTTGCGCTTGGCCGCTTATCGCAAACGCGATCAGCACGGCAGAAATACTGATGGGCATTGTGATGACTGAACGTTGCCGTTGTGGGGTCATCCCATCCTATTTTTCTTCCCGGGACCGCACCTGTTCCAAAAACGAATCACTTATCGCACTACTGTGAATCATAATTGAAATAATCTCCAGTCACCGCGTTTCCGCGTGTCGAAAACTACACGAAAGCAGCGCTTCCGACATAGTTCGTGAACGCAGTGTCTTTTGTGATTAACTGTGAAGAGGAGATATTTCGGGCTGGAAAAAGCAACAGCTAAGAACGTAGGTGCCGATGTTCGAAGCGTTGTTTCAGATATGCGTTAGCGGCGAACTTTGGCCCTTCGCCGAATGAGCCGCATCACATTGATTTCACAACAAAAATGGCATACCATCAAGTTGTAAATCGCAATGATCGGGACCCCTGCCAGGCACCAATAATGTCGTAGAATCTGATGCTTGACGCTCCGCGGCATAGGATCATGTTGGACGAAAGTTCACATGGGATAGTCTAGGTGCGAATTTCGCGTCAGTATCAGTGAAATTTCACATGTGAAACCCTGCATTGCCTATGGGCGGATACGATATGAAATGGGTCCGAATTTCTCTGACGAGATGATTGGTCGCCACATAGACTTTACACCGAACCGAACTGCGTGCCGCAAGGCCAGTGTAAGTCAGACAACGTTCTACGATTGGCGCAAGAAGTATGCCGCAGTTCTGTCTTAGGACAAAGCTATGCTGCAGAATGTCCTGTAAAAAATGGTTGGTTCACACTGTCGTTGCAACGAATTTGATCGTTGACGATTCCAGTTTGCGTAAGTGTATCCGACCTCTCGCGAGTGGGCTGCTGTTGCAGCCGGGCCACGATGTGATGCGCGCACGCTGTTACCAAATAGCTTCTTCGGGCACGAAGCCATTTTCTTGCAGGATTTACAGTATGCCGATCGAATGATTCGTCATTTCTGCCCCGTTAAAATGGCGAAACGGGAAAGCCACAAGCCAGCCGATTAACCAAGGACCGCGCGAAGAGCGGGGTCCATCCCCGATCGAGCGGTTCGGCGACGCAGGTCGCAGCCGTTTCGCCGTCCAGACGGATATGGCCGATTTGTCCACCTACAGCGTCGCAAGCCCTTGAAAACCAGACGGTTTCCTGTGGGTTTTCTCCTCGTATCCGAATAAATTTGCTCATACCATTCCAACCAGATTAATGGGTCAGGACCCTAAGACAACAAAGCCAGGCGCCCGCAATTCTGGCGGAACGACAAAAGCCCAATCGCCGACCAAGGCTGATCTCGTCCTGAGGCGGATTGTCTGTTGTCACTAGGCGGATGTTGCGGTCGAAAGACAGCGCACCATCGGCGTCATTGAATCGCGAACGAGCGCGCCACATCGATAGTGGTTCAATCAACAGAACGGATGGCAAATATGGTTTTACCGGCATCTGGATCGTCGGCCAGCAGAAATCGGTTGGCCTGTTTCAGCAAGAGTGCCCGCCAAAATCTGTGGAAATGACTACGTCGCGGTCGCAAGATGCAAACTTATCTGGTGTTTGGGGCAATCTACCTGACTAAATTGCAAACTCATGCGACGGTAAAGAGTTGAATGATGGACCGGAAGAACATGAAAGACGCATATATTCAGGTACTTAGCTCGGCGAAAATGCCCGATACCTGCATAGATGCCCCTGTTTTGCATGCCAACCATATCAGCGTTATATGGACTGTGCCTCCAATTGCGTGATTAGTTTTCTGAGTTCGTCCACAGCGGTCATATCGTGCGGTTTGCCATAGACGTGTTTGAACCACACATTTTGCTTTTCCATGTACGAAATCCGAGCCTTGTAGTCGGGGACCGTCTTGGGCGGAAAAAACCGCATGAATGATTGCCGTGCGGTGATCGACACCATCACCAGTTCCTGAATGCAGGCATCTAGGAGGCTGGGTACGAGAAACGGCCCCATGTGGGCGTCGGCGTTTGCCTCGGGACGCAGCATGGCAAAGCCCGCGAAGGTTGGGTGGCCGCACAATACGCAAAGTCGCTTATAATGCGCTTCGCGCTTCTTCTCAGTAAACCCGTCGCGCTTATCCAGTCGGTCGCGGATTTTCCCGGGCCGGAATACGCTCTGCCGCTTGCCCTCGGGAGTGGACTTCCATTCTTGGACGAGTGTTGGGTCAGTCCTCAAATAGTCAAGCAACCACCCGCTCTCCATGATGTAGCGAATCTGCAAGCCTGATGATTGGTAGTAGCCGCCAAGCAATAGTTTGAATGCCGACGCCATTGAGTTGAACACGCTGGCACCGATGAGAGCGACGATCATCTGATCCTCACTCATCTCAGGCGTATTCATGCGAACATATTGCAGCATGTTCATGCAGGTTTCGACCATCGAAACATCGAGTAACATATCCTCACTCGCCGCGATGAGCGTGACTGATTTTTTGCGAAGGTCTTCTTCGCCTATTTGCAACAGGACAAGATTCTCGGGCATAGTCGCGCTCATACCAGTAGCCTTTCTTCATCCTGCTGTGCCGAGACCATATAAACAGTACCCGAGCTTGTGTTGCCTACCTGCTTATGAAGACCCCCCAACCGCCTGCCCCGCTTACTGGCGTTATACTCCGCGTCCGAATCAGACCTACCTTGTAAAGTTAAGTATCTGAAACAAATACATTTTTCAGAAAAATTAACCGCGCCAACATCAGATTTTTTACTTTGCCAAATTCGGGATGAGGGTATTTGTTCGCTGAACGCTTGGGCCATGTGCCCGCAAAACGACCTAAAATCACTATTTTTGAGTGATTTTCAGCAATTTAAGCAATTGGTTTAATTGGATAATTTTATGAATGGTGGGCCCGGGAGGACTCGAACCCCCAACCAAGCGGTTATGAGCCGCCGGCTCTAACCATTGAGCTACAGGCCCCACGGCGGCTGGATAGTGTTTTTCTTCGCCCGACACAAGGCTTTCCGAACGAACGGGAGCAAACGGTCAAAATCACTCCATATTCGCGCCATAGTCCAACCCCGCACCACTTCAGACGATTCGCGACAAAGACAAACTGAAAACAGGTTCTTGCAGATTGCGCAAAGTGGGCGATGTAGTCTACCGATTGCGTTACAGCCAAACCACTCCTGGCAGACAATGGAGCTTCAATGAGCAGATTTATTTTCTCCCTGGCGCTGGGTGCCGCCCTGGCTTTACCCATCGTGGCACAGGCAGCGGATACGCCGACAACCCCGCGCATCATCGTCAGCGGTGAAGGCGAAGCAACCGCCGCACCTGACCTTGCAATGTTGACATTAAGCGTCATGAGAGAGGCCCCAACAGCGCGTGCTGCACTTGACGCCAATAACGACGCCATGGCTGCCGTTATCGCGGCGATGAAGTCTTCAGGCATCGAAGAGCGCGATTTGCAAACAGCAGGAATCCAGATCAATCCGCGCTATGACTATTCCAAGAAGGCAGATGGCAGCCAACAGGCAAATCTCGTCGCCTACCAGGTCACCAACACGCTCTCCATACGCGTGCGCGACATCGACAAGACCGGTGAGATTCTCGACAAAGCGGTAACGCTCGGTGTCAATGAAGGCGGCGGCATTAATTTCACCAACGCCAATCCTGCAACCATAATCACGCAAGCGCGCAAGAACGCGGTCGCCAACGCCATTGCCAAAGCCAAGACGCTTGCCGAAGCGGCGGGCGTCAAACTGGGCCGCGTATTGGAAATAACCGACCAGAATTATGCCCCCTCGCCCATGCGCATCAACGCCAAGGCTTTCGACGCGGCACCAGCAGCGGTCCCTATTCAAGCAGGCGAAAACTCTTACAGAGTTCAGGTCAATGTCACCTTCGAGATGAAGTGACAAAGCCGGAATAACGCTACAAAAAACCCCGGAAGCTCGCACCTCCGGGGTTTTTACAAAATGACTATTCATACACAAACGAGAAAACTCTCGTTTTGATGATCGCGAACCTTCCGTTGCCTCAACGATAAGCGCGATTTAGCGATAAGCGACCGGACATCCACGCCGATTTGCAAATACCACGGCGACCCGACGATGGTGCTTGCGACCGGCAACCTTTACGATTCGTCTGTTTGCACGAACAATACGTGCGTGGCGAACCCCCATGCGGCCAGCTTTGTGCAAGGCACGCCTCGGCGAGCAGGCACGACGCATATTGCGGCGATTGTCACGATCACGGAAATGAACCCCGAAACCTGTATCGGCGTGACGGCCGAAATTGAGATAAATGCCATCCGCCTGTGCGGTTGCCGGAACAGCCGCGAGACCACCAAGACCAATAAGAGCCGAAAGTACTGCAGTCTTTGCCAGTTTAAACATCTTTTCTCTCCAGTTGTGGATCTCGGTATGGCCTCGATCCCGTTTCACCAAATCAATATGGCAACTCTAGCGCCACCGACCTGAACCGATGGCGAACCGGACATTCATGTTTGGTTCATCTGACAAACCAGTTGCTGCGTTGAACAGACTGGCACATTGAACGGACTGGCGCACGACATCGCCGCCTCGGCTCTCTTACGGCTCTTCATCAAGCACATAGTCGAGATACTCCTCCGGCTCGCCAAGGTCGCTTTCGCTCGCCCTCACCTTACCGCGAACCGACATGCCAGCCTCATGCACGGTTTCAGCGCTACCCGAGATCAGACGATGCCACCAATAGAGATCATGGCCTTCACCGACCAGCCGGTAGGCACAGGTGCTTGGTAGCCATTTGATTATACCGACATTCTGCGGCGTTAACCCCACACAATCAGCCACCCGCTCCAGCCGGTTGGCATAGTCGCCACAGCGGCAGGTGCCGGCATCAAACAACCTGCACGCAACGCTGGTCCAGTAAATCTCGCCGGTATCTTCATCCTCGAGCTTGGAAAGGCAACATTTCCCACAACCGTCGCACAGCGATTCCCACTCGCCGATGGTCATCTGCGCCAATGTCTTGGTTTTCCAGAACGGTTCCATCTTGCGCATGTGGCTTGTGTCGACGGCGGCGTCAAGTCAGCCTGAAGATGAACATGATGTCACCACGGTTTGGACAGGCGCATGCCTTCTCAGCATCTTATCTCATTGCCTTGCTGAGCCATCCGCCCGGAACCATTCGCGAACTGGCTGGTTTAGGCAAGGATGGGACCCCACAAGGAGACACATGCATGAAACGCCAACCACGGATACTTGCAGGCACCGCAATGGGCTTGCTGATGGCATCCGCGCCGTTAGGCGCATTCCCACTCCAAAGCGGCAATTTCACCCAACCAGCACAAAACACCATGAATGCGCCACTATATTTGGCACAGGCAAAATGTGCCGAAGATGAGACTGCTGAAGAGTGCGCCGCCAGACAGGCCGAGCCGAAGGAGGCCCAGCCAGAGCAAGCAGCACCAGAGCAGGCGGCACCTGAACCAGAAGCCGCACCGGCCGAGCAACCCGCTCCAGCAGCCGAAGAACCTGCGCCTGCGGTAGAAGAAGCTGCCCCCGCACAGGAGGAGGCTGCACCTGCCGCAGAAGCCGCTCCGGCACAGGCAGAGCAGCCAACCCCTGCAGCAGAAGAGCCCCCGCAGCACAGCAGGCCGAACCGGAAGCGCCAGTTGCCGAGCCCGAGCAAAAACCGCGCAAGAAAAAGGAAAAGAAAGCGAAAGAATCGGTTGAACAGGCACCGGCGGACGAAGCTGCCCCTGTTCCAGTCCCAACTGAAGCGCCTGCCAAACAACCCGCAACCCAGGCAGAGCCAACCGCACCGCAAGACAGCGAACAAGCGCCGGTCGAACAAACACCGGTTGAACAGGCACCAGTCGAAGAGGCTCCTGCACAGGAAACCACGCAGCAGCCACCGGCGGAAGCGGAACAGCCTGCACCCGACCAGCAGCCGGCAGCCGAACAGCCCGCCGACAGTGGGCAGGCCACGCCAGCACAGGGAGAACAACCTGTCGAGGGTGAGGCTGCGGCACCGCAAAATCCCGAGGCCGCGCCCATCCTCGATAGCCAGAAAGACGCAAAGCGTAATCGTAAGCGCAAGGGCAAGAATGGCGAAGCAGCCGCAGACAGTCAGGCCGCAGCACCTGAACAGGCTCCAGCCGAGCAGGCTCCTCCGCCCGTTGATGACAAGGCTGCACAGCAGGCCATCACGCCCGAGGCTATCGTTCCGGTCACGGAAGAAAAAGGCAAACGTCGTCAATCCGCACCCGATGTCCAGAGCCGCGAACGCCCCAGCGGCGCTGACGTGCTCAAGGAGATCGGCGGGCGCCTCATCATCCAGTTCAACAACCAGACACTTGTTGAAAGCAATGATCGTGAGCGCATGACACGCGGTGCGCAAAACGTCTACTATGAGGATCTGCCGCGTGGCCGAACGCGTGAAACCATCGAGCGCAAGAATGGCAGCCAGATTGTCACGATCCGCAACCGAAATGGCGACATTATCCGCCGCTCGCGCATCACCCCGGACGGTCGCGAATTTGTGCTGAACTATGTCGACGAGAGCCACTACGGTGATCTGCGCGATTGGCGCGATCCCGGTGATGATCTTCCGCCGATGCGGCTGCGTATTCCGCGCAACCAGTACATTCTCGATTCCAGGTCGGTCGAAGATCCGGGTGCCTATTACGACTTCCTCGAACAGCCGCCCGTAGAACGTGTGCAGCGGCTCTATTCGGTTAGTGAGGTGAAGCGCTCCGCCCGAGTGCGCGACATCGCTCGGCGCATCGACCTCGACACGCTCAATTTCGAGTTCGGCTCCGCTTCGATTTCGGATGAAGATGTCCAGAAACTTGAAGCTGTCGCATCCGCCATGGAAAGGCTTTTGGAGAAAAATCCGGCCGAAACCTTCTTGATCGAAGGCCACACCGATGCGGTCGGCACCGAAACTGCAAACCTCGCACTATCCGACCAGCGGGCGGAAGCAGTCGCGCAGGCCCTGACCAATGCCTTTGGCATTCCGCCTGAGAATCTTTCGACACAAGGCTATGGCGAGGAATATCTGAAGGTAGATACGACCAAACCGGAACGGGAGAATCGCCGTGTCGCCATACGTCGCATCACCTCCCTGGTGGCTCCTGTCGCCAGTGCGAACTAGTGCATGTCGCCCAAAAGTGTGCAGCGGTTTTGGGATAACGACATGCACGAACACAAAGACTTAAAGCACCCTGCATGAATCCCTTTGGACGCACCGGAAGCTGCGGTTCAGGGCCTTGCCATTGAACCGCAGCATCACAACCCCAAATTATACCTATGGGGTTCCCTGCCCCGTCCCGCTCTCTGCGGGACACGAGGCCCCGCCAGCCACTCCACTGGCGGGGTTTTCTTCATCGAACCGTTTAAGACAATTTCGTCACTTTCGTATCAGTCCGCGCGAAAACCTCATCCGGCACAAAAAAATCGCCCGCAAGCGGTCCCTCAGTGCCCAGTGCATATTTCGAAAAATCGCTGACGCCTTCGGCCCGCAGAACTTCTTCATCAATGTAGAAATTACCCGTCGTCTCGCGCGATGGCCGGGTGAGAATGGCGTGCGCCGCGTCCGCCATCACCTCAGGCGAGCGGCTCATTGCCGCCATCGTCTTACCACCCAGAAGATTGCGAACCGCCGCCGTATCGATCGTCGTCAGCGGCCACAGCGAATTGACAGCAATACCCTGCTTGGCAAACTCCGCGCTCATCCCCAGCGTACACATCGACATACCAAATTTCGCCATCGTGTAGGCAACGTGGTTCTTGAACCATTTGGCTTCCATATCGAGTGGCGGTGCCAGATTCAAAATGTGAGGGTTCTGCGCCAACTTCAAATGGGGAATACACATTTTCGACACGAGGAACGTGCCGCGCGTGTTGATCTGGTGCATCAGATCATAGCGTTTCATGTCGGTTTCCAGCGTACCGGTGAGCTGGATCGCGCTGGCATTGTTGATGCAGATGTCAATGCCCCCGAAGCGTTCGACCGTTTTGGCAACAGCCTCGGCAACCTGCATCTCCTCCCGAATGTCGCACAATACCGGCAGCGCCTTACCACCCGCATTCTCGATCTCTTCGGCTGCCGTATGGATCGTGCCGGGCAGTTTTGGATGCGGTTCGCCGGTCTTGGCTGCAATCGTTACATTTGCGCCGTCACGCGCGGCTCTTAGCGCGATGGACAAGCCTATCCCGCGCGAACCACCGGAGATGAACAGCGTTTTTCCCTTGAGTGATCTGGGCGTGAGTGACATGGGCGGCCTCCTGCAAATGCCGCACGATCCTTGCCTTAAACAGGCTCCTGCGCAAGACCCGCAAGGTTTACGTAACGGATGCAGCGCTCAAAAATGCGCCACGCTGCCACTTCACTCGCACATCAGGCAAAGCCATGCTGGCCGGCGCAAATTATTCGAAAATCTTTTCGCCCTGCTCGTCGACCAGTTGAACGCCCTTCTTCAGCGATACATCGACGGCATCATCAAGTCCCGCGAACCGATCCGCTCGGATAAAGCGGTGTTCCTTGGTCTGTCCACCAACTTCCTTGGAGACAACACCACAGGTCTGATACTGGCCATCGGCCTTGTATGGGGTCGCGCTGACCGTAAAACCCTTGTGTTCGATCTGCTTGGCGGGAGCAGCATTTTCCGGTGTTTCTTCCGGTTCGCCACCACCAAACAGGCGCTTCAAGAACGACATGGAGCCCTCCCCGTTTCCGTTAGCTATCGAGGAAGCTGCGCAGCTTCCGTGAGCGGCTGGGATGCTTCAGTTTACGCAACGCCTTGGCTTCGATCTGGCGAATACGTTCGCGAGTCACCGAAAACTGCTGGCCGACCTCCTCAAGCGTATGGTCGGTATTCATACCGATGCCGAAACGCATGCGCAGCACACGTTCTTCACGCGGCGTCAGTGAGGCCAGAACCCGCGTCGTCGTTTCGCGCAAATTAGCCTGAATTGCCGCATCAATCGGCAGGATCGCCATCTTGTCTTCGATGAAATCGCCCAGATGCGAATCTTCCTCATCGCCGACCGGCGTTTCAAGGCTGATCGGCTCCTTGGCGATCTTGAGAACCTTGCGCACCTTTTCCAGCGGCATTGCCAGCTTTTCCGCCAGTTCTTCCGGCGTTGGCTCACGGCCAATCTCGTGCAGCATCTGGCGTGAAGTGCGCACGATCTTGTTGATCGTTTCGATCATGTGAACAGGAATACGGATGGTCCGCGCCTGATCCGCAATCGAGCGGGTGATCGCCTGCCTGATCCACCAGGTCGCATAGGTCGAGAATTTGTAACCGCGCCGGTATTCGAACTTGTCGACCGCCTTCATCAGGCCAATATTGCCTTCCTGAATGAGATCGAGGAATTGCAGGCCGCGATTGGTGTATTTCTTGGCAATCGAGATGACGAGCCGTAAATTGGCCTCGACCATTTCCTTCTTGGCAATCGCCGCTTCGCGCTCGCCCTTTTGCACCTGATTGACGATCTTGCGGAATTCCAGGATCGAAATCGCCGTTTCGGTAGCCAGATTCTGGATTTCGGTACGCAGATCGCGGATCATGTCCTTTTCGTTGCGGGTAAATTCTTTCCAGCCCCGCGACGTCAAATTCGCAATCGAACGCATCCAGTTCGGGTCGAGTTCCGACCCTTGATATTCGCGCAGGAATTCCTCACGGCGCACGCCATAGCTTTCAGCCAGACGCAACAGCCTGCCTTCGTTTTGAACCAGCCGCTTGTTGATGTCGTAAAGCTGTTCGACCAGCGATTCGATGCGCGCATTATTGAGCGACAGCGATTTCACCGCCGTGATGAGTTGATCTTTCAGTTCCTTCAGGCGCCGGTCCTGGCTGGGCGATAAGGTGCCAGCCGCGGCAAGACGGTTCTCGACCTGCTGGTCCTGCAGTTTGCGCAGCTTCTTGTATGTGTCGGCAATAACGTCCAGCGTCTCCATCACTTGCGGGCGAAGCTCTGCTTCCATCGCCGCCAGTGAAAGGTTCACCTCATCTTCTTCCTCGTCGTCATCGTCTTCAAGGCCACGCGTATCGACAACGACATTGGTAACATCGTCATCGTCCTTGCGCTGGCCTGCGCGCAGTTTTTCATCTGCCTTGGCCTTGGCATCTTCGTCGACACGCTCGACCGCCGGTGCCTGTTTGGCCTCCGGCCCGGCATAGGTGGTTTCAAGGTCGATGATCTCGCGAAGCAATATACGCTCCTCGTTGAGTTCATCGCGCCAGATGATGATTGCCTGAAAAGTAAGCGGGCTTTCGCAAAGGCCGGCGATCATCGTCTCGCGGCCAGCCTCGATGCGCTTGGCAATCGCAATTTCGCCTTCGCGCGACAACAGTTCCACCGAACCCATCTCGCGCAGATACATGCGCACCGGATCGTCCGTGCGGTCGGTCGGTTCTTTCTTGGCGACAGCGGCCACAGCGGTTCCGGTCCGCTCGGCCAGTTCCGTGGCATCGGCCTCGGCCTCGGCCTGCGTATCGGTCGCTTCGGGCTCGTCGCTCTGTTCGTCGTCCTCAACGACATTGATGCCCATGTCGGACAACATCGCCATCGTGTCTTCGATTTGCTCGGAGGTCACTTCCTCCGACGGCAACACCGCATTAAGCTCGTCCATGGTCACATAGCCGCGCTTTTTCGCGACCTTGATCATCTTCTTGACAGCATCGTCGGAAAGGTCGAGTAGCGGGCCGTCGGTTGTGCCCTCGCGTTCGGTTTCGACCTCTTCCTTTTCCTTTGTCGCCATTCTTTTTACTTCTCCAAAGGTCTGTCATAGCTAGCCGCGCGGGCTATCAAACCGTGTATTTACGGTTAGCTGCTAGAGCAATGCGTCTATTCTGCCAGTTGCCGCATCTTTCGTTAATCCTGGATTAACCCTGATATCCGTGGCCGGTTTGCCATTCATCCGCCAACAGTTACCTTCTTTGACGCTTCTGCCCTGACACCTCGCCGGGTCAATGATTACGAATCGACCTGATTCCGCCATTCTGTCGATAGGTCAAGCGCCTGTCGCATGATTCGTGCAAAAAAAGCGAATCAATTACCTAATTTACCGCTCAGCGCCCTAGACTTGTCCTGTCCTCCCCGACGAGACGCCGAATCCTTCGATCAACGCTTCCGTCGCCTGCACGTCCCTGAATTGCGTCTGAATCTCGATAAGACGCCGATAATTCTCGTCTGTAGGATCGGTGGCAAGTGCGACCTCAGCCTGTTTCAGCTCTTTATGTAGCGTTCGTGCGCTGCGGTGCAAGTGCAGTGTCTGGCTGAAGGCGTCGCGCGCATCCTCCAAAGCGGCACTTTCCAGCGCCGGCCATTGCCTTGTGCGCTTGATCAGTGACACCGCCCGTTCCCATATGCCAAGACATCCGGCACGCCCGATCGCTTCAACCACGGCTCCGCGGTCATTGGCAAGGTCATGCGCCAGTGCGTCCAGAAGTGCGCCGTGAAGCTTGCGCAGATCGCTATTTGCAAGATCGAGAAATTCGACATGTTCGAAATTTTCATCGATCAGTTCCGGGTGATTGACCAGGGCAACCATGATTGTCGCCTCGCGCACCGACATCATCTCGCTGCCATGCTTCAGCAATGCCGAGCGGCCGAGGCTTTCGGTAATCGCGCTACGCCCGAGCGCCGCGCCACGCGACCATTGCTCGACCCGCTGGCTCCCCCATTTATCTCCCCACTGGCCGCCTTGTCCCTTCTGGCCATATTTGCCGGACCGTTGCTGGCGGTTGCGCTGTGTCCCGAAGAAATTCTGCACACGCTCGCGCATGTCCTGATTGTAGTGAAAGCGCACGCTCTCATCGCGGATGCGGTTTGTCAGTTCGCGTAGCGTCTTTTCCAGTTCAGCGCGCCGTTCAGGCGTTTCGAACACGCCCCCCGATGTCTCGCGCATCCACAAGAGTTCCGCCAATGGCCGCGCCTCGTTCACCACTGCACGAAACGCCTCCGGCCCATCGGCCTTGACCAGATCGTCAGGGTCCTTGCCTTCTGGCAACAATGCAAATCGCGCCGTGCGGCCGGGCTGGATGGCTGGCAGGACCAGATCTGCCGCGCGCCATGCCGCCTTGAGCCCGGCGCCGTCTCCATCGAAACACAATACCGGCTCACCGGCCATGCGCCACAACAGTTCAAGCTGGTTTTCGGTAAGCGCGGTGCCAAGTGGCGCCACCACGTTCTCGAAACCGGCCTGCGCCAGCGCAATCACGTCCATATAGCCTTCCACCGCAATCACCGTGCCGCCTCTGGCCAGTGTCTTGCGCGCACGGGCGAAATTATAAAGCACATTGCCTTTGTGAAAGAGCTCCGTTTCCGGCGAGTTCAGATATTTGGCGGAAACCTCCGGCGACAGCGCCCGCCCGCCAAATGCTATGGTCCTGCCGCGCGAGATCCGGGATTGGGAACATGATGCGATCGCGGAAACGGTCATAAGACACCGCCACGTCCTGTCCGTGCACAACCAGCCCACACGCCTCGATGTCCACCTTTTCAACGCCCTTGGTGGCGAGATATTCTTTCAGCGCATTGCGGCTATCAGGTGCGTAGCCCAGCCCGAATGATTGCTGCGTAGCCGGTGTCAGCCCTCGATCACGCAAATAGGCGCGCGCCTTAGCGCCATCTGCGCTGTGCAACCGTTCCTGAAAATAACCGGCCGCCATCTCCATCACGTCGGTCAGGCTGGCGCGTTGCTTTTCACGCACTTCCGCCTGTTCGTCACGCGCCGGCATCGGCACACCGGCCAGATCGGCAATACGCTCCACCGCCTCGGGAAAACTCAGCCCGTCAAGCTCGGTGAGAAACCGGAAATGATCGCCGGATACCCCGCAGCCAAAGCAGTGGTAGCGTCCCTTCTTGTCTTCGCAATGGAACGAAGGAGATTTCTCGCCGTGAAAGGGGCAGCACGCCCAATAATCACCACGCGGCGCATTGGTCTTCTTGCGGTCCCACGCCACGCGTGTGCCGATAACCGAGGAAATCGGTACACGGTCACGTATCTCGTCAAGAAATGTTGGCAAAAAGCGCATGGGGAACGGCTCGTTTCCCCTTCATATAACCATCCCATCGCCACAAGACGACTCCAGATAGCATCCATTCGCGATTTTCGCAGGCACCGCTTTTCATGGATCAAGAGAAAAGGCAGCCCATGCGAGCCGCCTTTCCCATTTGCGTCGATAAAATCTAGCGCGCGGCGATCATCCCACCGATAATTCCTGAAGCGATACCGACCAGCAGGTAATCATTGCCAACGCGGATCCATTCCTGTCCGTGGCCCGGACGCTTCAATCCGAGGTGGCGATAATCGCGAACCCGTTCATGGCGACGCCAGTTGGAATAGCGTTGCCCGCGCTTCCACCGAGGCTGTTTAGCAACCACATGCTTCTTGACGATAACGCGTTTGTTGGCCCGTTCGCCGACGTGACGTTTTTCCACGTGACGCGTCGTTTTTTTCCAATCGACCTGCGTATAATTGGAATGCGGTGCTGTCGGTGCCATCAATGGCGCGGCTTGTCCTTGCAGGGCTGAGGCCGACAACATTGATAGAGCGAGAGCAGAAAGAATGAAGCGTTTCATCAGGGAACTCCTTGTTTGCCGATGCCAGAGATTTACAGATTGCCCGATGAACGGGATATGAATGGCAGGATTACATTTATGTAATAATTTCAGAAATTTATCTGAGTTTTACGATTCAATCTCAAAGCGCCGGAATGATAGCGGAACGCCCGTGCCTGCATCGAATTATCAGAAACGGAACGGCATCGCTTTTCTGATGAAAAGTGAATCCGCGCCCAGCGCAGCTCGAAAACCACTGTGCAACTTTTTCCCAACATGCCTATTTTTGCCGTGAATTTTCGTGCAAAGGATGGCGCACACAATAGACAAATTTTATTATCCGGCTAATATCGCAACGCAATGATGATTATGGTTCCATCTCCGATTCGCCTTCCCGTCTGGGCGCCAGCCTCACCGATGACACGGTGTGGATGCGTGTGCTGTTTTGCCAAGCGCGGCAATGGCAGGTTCCAGTCATGAGCGGCTCAGTCGTCCTCATCCATCTGGCTGGCGCGGTCGCCCTGATGCTGTTTGCCACGCGTCTGGTAAAAACCGGCGTCGAGCGCGCCTATGGCGATGTCTTGCGCCACCGCTTGCGTGCCACCATGCGCAATCCCTTCATGGCCGTATTGGCCGGAACGGCTCTCGCTATCGCCCTGCAAAGCTCCACAGCCGTCACGCTCCTGGTCGGCTCTTTTGCTGGTGCGGGCATCGTTTCGGGCCTTGCCGGACAACTTGCCGTGCGTGGTGCCGAGATCGGTTCGGCGTTCGTCACCAAGCTTTTGACCTTTGATTTGACGCTGGTTGTGCCTCTGTGCCTTATCACGGGAACCTTCATGTTCATGGCGACCGAGCGGCGCGACTGGCGCCAGATCGGGCGCATTCTGGTCGGCGTCGGGCTGTTGATCCTGTCGCTTGAGATGATCGGGCAAGCATCGGAACCGCTGCGCGAAAGCCAGCTCATGCCCGTCATCATCGACTATTTCTCCAGCGATCCGATCACCGCTTTCCTGCTGGCGGCCCTCATCACATGGCTGTTTCAATCCAGCATCGCCGCCGTTCTTCTCATGGCCACGCTCGCTGGCCGGGGCTTCATCACGCCTGAACTCGGTGTCGTTCTGGTACTCGGCGTCAATCTCGGCTCGTCGGTCATCGCCCCCATGCTCACGCGCAATGCCGAGCCCGGCGTGCGCGTCGTGCCCATCGGCAATCTTCTGATGCGCGGCATGGGGTCCGTCATCATGCTCATCGCCTTCATGAGCTTGCACCCGCCTGTCGCATTTCTTGGTCAAACCGCATCCGACCAGATCGTCAACGCCCATATCCTTTTCAATGTCATCATTCTTCTGGCCGGTTTGCCGCTTGCCGGCATCGTCTATCGCGCATCGGAAAAGATCGTGGCGCTGGGTGCCAAGCCGGAAAGCGCCGATGCACTCCAGGTCGCGGAATTGTCGGCGCTCAACGAAGCCGCACTCGAAACACCCAGCCAGGCACTTGCCAACGCCACCCGCGAAGTCGTGCGCGTGTGCGAAACGGTCGAAATCATGCTGAAACGCATCATCGAATTGTATGAAAGCGCTGACAACGACAAGATCAAGGCTCTGGCATCGCTGGATGATCGTGTTGACCGCCGCCATGCGGCAATCAAGATTTATCTGGCCAAAGTCACCCGGCACACAATGACCGAGGATGAGGCGTTACGCTGCCAGGAATTGATCGGTGCCTGCGTCAAGCTGGAACAGGTTGGCGACATCATCGTGCGCAACATGCTGGTCCATGTGAAGAAAAAGGTCGAGCACGGGCTGGAGTTTACGCCCGAAGGGTGGCGCGAACTGTGCGCCTTCCACGCTTCCGTCCTCGCCAACGCCCGCCTTGCCTTCAACGTGCTGGTTGCGCGCGACGCCGAAACGGCACGCCAGCTCGTGCTGGAGAAAGACCGCCTGCGCGACCGCGAGAAGGAAACCAGTCAAAGCCATTTCCTGCGCCTGCGCGACGGCACCCCACAGAGCATCGAAACAAGCTCGATCCACCTCGATACCATTCGCGACCTGAAGCAGATCAATTCGCTGCTCGCCTCGATGGCCTATCCGGTGCTTGAAGAACATGGCCTGCTCAGCGGCTCGCGGCTCAAAGCAAGCTGAACCAGAAACGCTTTACGCCGAACCAGACATGGCTCGCGTCGAATTCTCCGGCTTTGGAACAATGTTTCCGGTTCTCTCCATACGAGCAAAAATTAATCTTTGCACCGCCGCCCGCAGGTCAGCTATGAAGCATGGCTGGGCGCTCCAGTGCATCGAACTGAAACGTGGATACCGGTCTTCGCAATATTCCGATGCTAAATCAAAATGATAGAGCGTCCCTTGTGCGTCCGGTTGGATGCTCGGCGCTCCAGAGGGTTGTTGATGGACACGCACTCACGAAGTTTCGTCAAGGCGCTCTCCTGGCGCGTCACCGGCTCTATCGACACGATGATCATCTCGCTGATCGTGACAGGCAGCCTCAAATTCGCGGCAACCATTGGGCTGACCGAGGTCGTCACCAAGTCGTTCCTGTACTATGTTCACGAACGGGCATGGCTCAAAATTCCCTTTGGGAGCAATCTTGCACCACCAAAGCAACCAGCAAGCGAAGAATAGCCTGCCAACACCGAAATCGCATCAAATCTCCAAAATCAGGCTTTTGATGTCGGGGGGTTTGAGACATACTGATCACGATGGACACGACAGCTTACAAACAACGCGTTGACCGGTTCCGGCCGCGCCTTCTTCAGGAACTTGCCGAGATCGACCAGTTGAAAGAGGAAAACGTCTCGTGGAGCGCCCCGGTTGAACTGGACCAGCAAAGCGTCGGGCGCGTTTCGCGCATCGATGCCATGCAGATGCAGGCAATGTCACAGGCCGTGCAGCGGCGTCGGGAGGCCCGACGCGTCGCAATCGGCCAAACCATCAAGCGCATGGATGAGGGTGAGTTCGGCTACTGTCTCGAATGCGGCGAAGACATCGCTGAAGGCCGCCTCGGTGTCGATCCGACATTTTCCACATATGTCAAATGCGCGAAATAACTCCATATTTTCAACATTAACGTGGCGCGGTCATCCGCCACGCTGCCCATACTCCGGCAAACGCGAGTGGCAAGGCGGTAGCAAAAACCCAAAACGCTGCAGCCTGTGCCGTTTCCACGCTCAACCCGGAACCGAACCCGACGAGATTGGCAGTCGCGCCCGCAATCGCTGCCCCAACCGCGCCGCCCATCTGGCGAACGGCGATCAGAGCCGAACTGCCTATCGCTTTGTCCCATTCTGGGATGACGCCCAGAACACGCTTGTTCATGAGGCTGGAGGAAAAGCCGAACCCCGCCCCCATAAGCGCCGCTGCGATGACAAACCAGACAAGTGCCGAGCTTGGCGCAAACAATGCCAATAATCCCACACCGCCGAAAATACAAAGCCCACCGAGGCGAATCCAGCGGCGCTCACCACCGTCGCCAACACCTGCAACCACGAAGGCGCAAAGCGTCCATGCAACAGCTTGTGCCGCCACCGCATAACCCGCCCACAAAGGCGAAAGCCCATGCAGCTTTTGAAGAATTGCAGGCCCATAGGCCAGCAAGCCCGTCCCCGCTGCCGTCGTCGCAAACATCGCAGCATATCCGGCGCCCGCCACCGAGCGCAGGTCGCCCGCATCAACAGGAAGCAGCCGGACAGTCGCTGTCCTGTCCAGACGCAGGATCGACGCCAATACGCACAGCCCTCCAAAAATCAGCATCAACGCAAACCAGACCGAGGCCACCATGTCAGCAGCCCCGATTGCGCCTATGCCAACGGCAAGCACACCAAGCTGACGCCAGGGAACGCCCGCCCCCGTTTGGGAAGCGACCGTTCCCCGCAAGAGCCAGAACGCAGCTATGGCAAATATCAGGGCTTGCGCTGCGAACAGCCAGAACACTGCGCGCCAATTGCCGCTTTCGGCAAACAAGCCACCAAAAAGCGGCCCCAACACCGTGGCAATGCCCCAAACCGCGGCAACCGAAGCAAATACGCGCGCCAGATGGCGGTGCGGAAACAGCAGGCCGATAGCGACCATGGCAAAACCGGCGATCCATCCGCTTCCCGCGCCCTGAACGAAGCGCCCGATCAGGAAAGTGGCCATATCCGGCGCGACAGCGCTCATAAAACAGCCGAGCGCAAACAATAGCGCAGCCGCAATAGTGGCGCGGCGAAGGCCAAAGATTTCCGCTAACCGCCCGGAACTGGCGCTGGCAAGAACAACCCCGATGAAGAAACCGGCGACCGCCCAGCCGAACCAGGCATAGCCTTGCAGTTCAGCCCCCACACTCGGCATGATGGTTGATGTCACCAGGCTGTCCACAGCCATCAGCCACACGCCAAGCATGACGAGTACGAATTTCGGCAAGCGCCCTTCCGCAAAAAGATCAACCCAGCCTGTCTGCTTCGATCCGGCGATCGATGCCATTGCTCACCTTTCCACTACCGCGTATTCCTGCCGAACGGATTACATAGGCTCATACGCGCTCCCCAGTCCTGACTGAGGCACCGGAGAGCCCGGTTGCCTGTTATCCCAACAGCCCCTTCACAATGGCGCTTGCCTTGCCAAAATCCATTTGCCCGGCATATTTTTCGCGTAAATCGGCCATCACCTTGCCCATATCCTTCACGCTGCTGGCCCCGTTTTCGGCAATGATGGCACTTATTGCCGCCTTCATTGCCACTTCATCCAGTTGCGCCGGCATAAATTCTCGGATCACCAGAATCTCTTCATGCTCTTTTTCCGCAAGTTCGGGGCGCTTGCCGTCCTCGAATGCCTTGGCCGAATCCTCGCGTTGCTTGACCATTTTGGCCAGCAATTGCGCAATGTCTTCATCGCTTGCCGCTTCCTTGCCAGTGCCACGATTGGCAATATCGCGATCCTTGATGGCCGACTGGATCAGTCTCAATGTCGATAGACGCGGCTTATCCTGCGCCCTCATCGCACTCTTTACCTCGTCGGATAGCCTTTCACGCATGTCCTGCTCCTTCACATCCGCCCCCGAATTGATGGCCCCAGATAGAAGGCATTGCCGACAAACATCAAGAGCAGCACAACAAATGCCTGCACGGGCCACAACGCCATATTGACCGCGCTTGCGCCTTCACTTATTGGAATGGCCTTGCATAGACTGAATTGTAGTTGTGCACGGAGGTTGCGACGGTTCGCCGCCCCGTGCCTTTTGCTGCGAAAATGGTTTCGGCCATCAATGAAGATCGCAGCTTCGTGATGGAGCCTCGCCATGACCTCGACCTCCCCTTGGACCGTCAACAAGCCAACAGCCCTTCTCGTGCTGGCCGATGGGACGGTGATCGAAGGGCGCGGCCTTGGCGCTGTCGGTACAGCCGTTGCCGAAGTCTGCTTCAACACAGCCCTGACCGGTTACGAGGAAATTCTCACCGACCCATCCTATAGCGGTCAGATCGTCACCTTCACCTTTCCCCACATCGGCAATATCGGCACCAACGACGAAGACATCGAGGATTTGAACCCGGTCAGCCGTGCTGGCGCGGTTGGTGCAGTATTCAAGGCCGATGTTACCAACCCGTCCAGCTATCGCGCAGCAAGCCATCTCGACCAATGGCTGAAAAAGCGCGGCGTCATTGCGCTTTCAGGCATCGACACCAGAGCCCTCACCGCCCTGATCCGCGAAAAGGGCTTGGCAAATGCCGTCATCGCACATGCGCCAGATGGTCAATTCGATATTGAAGACCTGAAAAGCCGCGCCGCAGAATGGTCGGGTCTTGTCGGCCTTGATCTTGCAAGGGACGTCACCTCGGGCCAGTCTTCTGTCTGGCGTGAAACGCCGTGGGTCTGGAATGAGGGTTACGCCGAACAAAACGAACCATCCATGCATGTCGTCGCCATCGACTACGGCGTCAAGCGCAACATATTACGATTGCTGGCAGGTCTTGGCGCCAGGGTCACGGTGGTTCCGGCCACCACTGGCGCGGAAGAAATTCTTGCCATGCACCCTGACGGAATTTTCCTCTCGAACGGGCCCGGCGACCCGGCAGCAACCGGTGAATACGCAGTGCCCATCATTCAGGATTTGTTGAAAACCGACATCCCGATCTTCGGCATATGCCTTGGCCATCAAATGCTGGCGCTGGCGCTCGGCGGCAAGACCGAGAAAATGCATCAGGGTCATCACGGCGCCAACCATCCGGTCAAGGACCACACCACCGGTAAGGTCGAGATCGTCTCGATGAACCACGGCTTTGCCGTCGATGCCGACTCGTTACCCGACACTGTCGAGGAAACTCATGTCTCGCTGTTTGACGGATCGAACTGTGGCATTGCGCTGACAGGGCGGCCGGTGTTTTCCGTCCAGCATCACCCCGAAGCCTCTCCCGGCCCGCAAGATTCGCACTATCTGTTTCGCCGTTTCGTCGACCTCATCAACGAAAAGCATAGCGAGCCTGCCTTGATTGAATGACGGGGCGCACAAAGGCGCACCGGGTTGCCAGATCGGTCAGGTTGCTATTGCCGCGACCGGATATATCAAGATGATATCCGCACTCTGGCAACATGTTCCTTGATCTTGCCAAAAGCATCCTTGAGCTGCGAACGCGACGGCACGTCGAAATAGTTCTGAGGCGAACTCGCACAGTCTTTCAGCATGGTTCCAGTCGTCACATTCGGCTCTTCAAGGCGAATGGTATACACCTCGATCCCCTGATCCTTGGCGCTCTGGCAGGCGGCAAGCGTCCTGTCGTTCATCGCGTTCGTGGTTGCGCTCGAACCACCGGCCGTCATGCCCAGACGCCCATCGACCAGATAGCCGAAGCTTGAATAGGTTGAGCCCAGACTATTGTTCTTGTTACCAAGCCTGTTGCTGCCATCGGTCAGAACGATCATGATCTTTTCGACATTGGAGGCTGTCGCTGGTGCACCTTCCGAGAAGGGCTCGCCGGGTGAAAGGGTGCGCATACCCCACGCCACCCCGTCCATGATATTGGTGTTGCCTTGCGCTGCCAGCCCGTTGACGGCCGATTTCAACGCCGCATAATTGTTGGAAAGTGGCATGATCGGCTTGGAGACGCACCCGAAGGCCGGCCCCGTTTCGCCATAACCACCGACACTGTGAACGTCGATGGCTATCTTGTTGCCGCTCGTCAGCAGCAGGCCCTTGAGCAGCGCCCAGACAAAATCGAGCAGACCGCCGTTCACAGGATTACCCGCAAGATCGGTCTGAACGCCATATTTGTTCCAGCGCTTTATCTTCTGCGCGATCGAAGGATCGTTCGGCACGGCCGACGAATTGATGTAGCTGTTGAGGAAGCCGCCAGTGTCGGGCTCGTCAATCGCAAAGGCCGGTACGAACAGCGATTCCGGTTTCGTCGGATCTCCCGGCTCATCGCTTACGTCGTAATTTTTAGTGCCGGCATCGCGCGTTTCCACACAACCCTGCCATTTTTGGCCGAGATTGCTATAAAGCTGGAAGCGACTGGCACCCGTTCCGAGTTCGGACTGCTGGATTTGGCTGTCCCCCTTGAGGTCGAGCCAATCCGCGCCGGTTCCGGCAATCTGCTTTCCACTCGCGTCGAACGATGGACCAAAACCCGGTCCCACATTGACGAAGGAGGAGAAGGGAACGAGCGCGAATTTCAGTTTGTTGCTATCATTGACGCTTGTCGACATGTCGTCGATCAGGCCCGTCACGGCATCCTTCATGGCGACCAGCTTGCCACCGGCCATCGAGCCGGTCGTATCCAGAACCAGTCCGATCTCGTAGGAAGAATATGCGATATCAGCTGTCGACGATGCGCTTACCGGCCATCTTGAATAACCAAAAAGATTTCCGAACGAAATAGGAGCCGTCGCGTGGCCTTCAACGCCGAAGCTCGTCCCGTCATGCGTGACCTTGAGATCGGAAACTTCCAGTCCGAGGTTTTGTGAAACGAACATGGTTGCGATGTCCTTCGCGCGGTCATCGCTGACGTCCTTGCCCTCTCTGGCGACCGCCAGGACGGCGGCATCCAGGCTGTTTTGCAGGTTCGAGTGCGCGCGAATGATCGTCGAATAGTCGAGTGACATGCCCACCGCGAGCACCACCGGAACCACCAGCAAAGACGAAATAATCGCGAAATTGCCACGCCGATCGCTAAGAAAGCTGCTGAAATTCTTTGCCATATGCCAACCCCGAATTACATCGGAAGCTAACACTTAATTATTTCCAGATAGCCAATCCGCGAATTCGAAATCTAACATTCACGTTAACCACTGCCGCTGACTGGCCAACTCACCGTGGCATCTCCCCCTCAGGTGGGGAGATCAGCCTTCAGCTAGTCTTTCGCCAATCATCGGCGTTCCCCAAAAGGTCCAACAATGACGAGTGGCCAATCTCTCCCCTTGAGGGGGAGATGTCCGGCAGGACAGAGGGGGTAATATACACAGTGATGGCCGCGAACTGAATTCGCAACTGTAGTGTCAAATCGCATTATTGAATGTATCGCAGGCATCGAGCCTGCCGCTCTTGTAGCCGCGCGCGAACCACGTTTGGCGCTGTTGCGACGTGCCATGATTGAAGCTCTCCGGCACCACATAGCCTTGCGTGCGCCTTTGCAGCGTGTCGTCGCCAATCTGCTTGGCGGCATTGAGGGCCTCCTCGACATCGCCCTCCTCCAATAGCCCCTTCTGCGCAGTGAAATGCCCCCATACACCGGCAAAGCAATCGGCCTGAAGCTCGACCTGCATCGACATGTGGTTGGCGTCCGCCTCATTCATCCTTTGGCGCATTTCGTTAAACTTCGGCAAAACGCCAATCAGATTTTGAACGTGGTGGCCAACCTCATGGGCAATCACATAGGCCTCGGCAAAATCGCCCGATGCGCCGAATTGCTGCGAAAGTTGCTGAAAAAAGGACGTGTCGAGATAAACCTTGCGGTCGGTCGGGCAATAAAACGGCCCGGATGCGGACGAAGCAAAACCACATGCCGACCTTATCTGACCCGCAAACAGGGTCAGCTTCGGCTCCTCATATTGAGCACCATTGGCCTTGAATATTCCGTTCCAGACATCCTCTGTCTCGGCCAGCACAGTCGAGACGAATTGTTTCATCTCGTCGGATGCAGGCGCGCCTTCTCCAGAATCGGATTGACTGGTCTGGCCACCACCGGGTGCCATGCCGCCGCCTGCCAGAATCTGCATGGGGTCGATGCCACACGCCTTCAGGGCGAAAAACAGCACCACAAGAACGACGATGGTCGATATGCTACCACCCCCGGCACGCCCACCAATCGGGATACGAAACTGGCCACCTCGACCACCAGATCCACCCCGGCGACCGAACCCGCCACTTTGCCCGCGTGCGTCTTCTACATTGTCGCTCTGACGGCGGCCTCTCCAACGCATACCTGTCCCTCGCGCGTGATTTAGCGTCCTCGCAAACTCTACTGCTGGTTACAACAGCGGTTTCAGACAGCAGAACTTGTCAACAAATACCGTAATGGTCACAGCAAGTCATTGGCAATTTTCGACGAGCCGCTTACCAAGCGCCCACAATTAAAAATTTTCGTTCGTCCGCAACAACCATAAATCCGCGACAAGGCTGGCTGCTTAGCGCCTTCAGAAACAGCGTGCATCAATCGCGCTGTTTTGTGCCCGCGCTTTTGCCATCCGAACTCTTGGAGCGTTCGTCAAAACGCTTGGCCCCTTTTTTCAAGGCATGACCGGTCGCAGCCTCCGTCTTGCGTTCGTCTTTCTGCGAAGCCTTTTTCAAACCTGTTGCCGCCTTTTTTCCCTTGGCGGTTGGCACCTGTTCGACACTCATATCGGTCTCCACCGGTTCGCCCGCGACAATCGCGGAACATCTGAACCAACGCGGCACGCCCACGACGGTTCCCCAAAACCGGCGATTGCCAGAAGCCACGCATGACAATCGAAAATCAGGCAGCAGCCAGCGCCCGGCGAAAGGCTTCAAGTGTCTCGGCGCTGACATAGTGCTCGATCCCTTCAGCATCGAGACGGGCCGTTTCCGCGCTGACGCCAAGCGATCTCAGAAAAGCCTCCACCGTCTGGTGGCGGATGCGGCATTCCTCTGCCACCTTGCGCCCCGCATCAGTCAGGAAAACGCCCCTGTAGGGTTTGCGGGAGACCAGACCGTCGGCGCAAAGCCGGGTCAGCATTTTGGCAACCGTTGGCTGGGCAACGCCGAGGCGCGCCGCAATATCCACCTGTCGCGCTTCATTGCCATCCTCGATCAGGTCGGCAATCAGTTCGACATAATCCTCGACAATTGCGCTGCGGCGCGCTTCGCGCGCCTGTTTGAACCCTTCCGAATGCACATCTGCGTCGGGAAGTGGCTCATCCCGCGGAACCGGGCGGCTTCTGGGTGCCAAGTCTGTCTCCTTTTCGAAGATCGGTGGCAAGCACGAAGATAGCTCGCGGTTTGATTCAATCACCTTGTATTTTTATAGCACAGGCTTCGTTTCTTCATGCCTGCTTATGCGCGGTTTCGCAACCATTGAAGCCTCTGTCCACACGCACGATTATTCGGCGCGTTAAAAAAGCATCAACAATGAAATATAGCCTATTGCATATTGTTAAGCATTGGCATATTTCTCCCGACGCAAATCGAGGTTGAAACCAGCAGGACTCCATTTCATGCCAGAAGCCCGAGCAACCGTATCGTCGCATGTGCCTGAACGTGTTGTGCGGCACGCAGACGGCAGCATGCCCAGCCTTCCGGAAGTTCATGCCTCGATTGCCGTGCCAACGTCGGGCTCGTGGATGAGGCGCCTGTTTGCCTTCATGGGCCCCGGCTACATGATCTCGGTCGGCTATATGGACCCAGGCAATTGGGCGACCGACCTCGCTGGCGGCGCACAATTCGGCTACACGCTGTTGTTTGTCGTCATGCTGTCGAACCTGATGGCGATCCTGTTGCAGGCGCTGGCTGCCCGGCTCGGCATTGCCACCGGCCGCGATCTCGCACAGGCCTGCCGGGCTTATTATCCAAAGCCTGTTGCTTACGCGCTTTGGGTTTTATGCGAACTTGCCATCATCGCCACCGATCTTGCCGAAGTCATCGGCACAGCCATTGCCCTGCAACTGCTGTTCGGCATCCCCCTGATTGGCGGGGCATTATTGACCGCACTTGATGCCTTTCTCGTACTTCTCCTGATGAACAAGGGGTTCCGCTATCTGGAAGCCTTCATTATTGCCCTGCTTCTCATCATCTTCGGCTGCTTCGCCGTCCAGATTTTTGTCGCTGCGCCGCCAGTCGGCTCCATTTTGCACGCCATGTTCGTACCATCGACCGAGATCGCCACCAACCCGGCCATGCTCTACATCGCCATAGGCATCATTGGTGCCACCGTCATGCCTCACAACCTCTATCTGCATTCGGCGATCGTGCAGACCCGCGCCTATGAACGCACCGAACGCGGCAAGCGCGAAGCGATCAAATGGGCGACGACCGATTCCACCATCGCCCTGATGCTCGCTCTGTTCGTCAACGCCTCCATCCTGATCGTTTCTGCCGTCGCCTTTCATGGCAGCGGGCATCAAGACGTTGCCGAGATTGGCGATGCCTACCAACTTCTCTCGCCATTACTCGGCTTGAGTATCGCCTCGACGCTCTTCGCTGTAGCTCTTCTGGCTTCAGGGTTGAATTCCACCGTCACAGCCACTCTGGCCGGCCAGATAGTCATGGAGGGCTTTCTGCATCTGCGCATGCCGCATTGGGCACGCCGCTTGCTCACCCGCGGTCTCGCCATCATCCCCGTCGTTTTCGTCACCGCCATCTATGGCGAAAAAGGCACGGCTGAATTGCTCGTCTTCAGCCAGGTCATCTTGTCCATGCAACTTCCCTTCGCGGTAATCCCGCTGGTCCAGTTCGTCTCCGACAAGAAAAAGATGGGGGTCTTCGCCATTCCACGCAGCGTCATCCTTCTCGCCTGTATCGTTGCGGGCCTCATCCTCCTGCTCAACTTCAAGCTGCTCTACGATACCATCGTCGGATTCGGCTGAAACCACGCCTTTCCCTCAAGCAACCACCACCCCCTGAAAAGTGGAACCCCGTTTTCGGAATTCCTGTCCTTTGAGCGTCTAATTGGATGCACGGCGCGCTGGTGGATTTGCAACCGGGTTCGTTCAACTCGAAATCGTGATATATACGATTTGTCTGATTCACTCAGGCAGACATGTCGTATTTCGACACCCGCGCGTCATCCAATTCCATCACCATCGAGATTGCCGATGGACTACGCGACAATACAGGAGGGAAACATGTCATCAGCCGAAACAACGGCCAATAACACCGAGGATCATGGTCTTGAAGCTGGCCAGGACAATGTGCAGATCCTCGGCCTCGACATTCACAATCCGGTGTTTTTTGTATCTGCAGTACTCATCGTGGCTTTTGTCATCATCACCCTGATCTTTCAGGATTCTGTTGGCCCGGCTCTGGGTGCGACGCGGGTCTGGATCACCTCGACCTTTGACTGGCTGTTCATCATTGCCGGCAATCTGTTCGTCCTGTTTTGCATCGCACTTGTGGTTTCACCGCTTGGCCGTGTCCGCATCGGTGGCGCCGATGCTGTTCCCGATTACGGCTATTCCGGCTGGTTCGCCATGCTGTTTGCGGCCGGAATGGGCATTGGCCTGATGTTCTTCGGCGTTCTGGAGCCAATGTATCATTTCAACCACCCGCCGCTCGGACTGGTTAGCGGCATCGGTGCCGATGGTGCCATCAATGGCGCAACCGCCGTTGCCGCGCGCGACATGGCAATGGCCGCAACCATCTTCCACTGGGGGCTGCATCCATGGGCCATTTACGCCGTCGTCGGCCTCTCGCTTGCGCTTGTCGCCTTCAACAAGAACATGCCGCTATCCATGCGCTCGGCATTCTATCCGATATTTGGCGATAGGGTACGCGGCTGGGTTGGCCACGTCATCGACATTCTGGCGGTGTTTGCAACGCTGTTCGGTCTGGCAACATCGCTGGGCTTTGGTGCCGAGCAGGCCCTTGCCGGCCTGAACTATCTCTACGGCGTACCCGTCACCGACACCATGAAAGTACTGTTGATCGCCGGTATCACCGCCATTGCTTTATGTTCGGTGGTTGCCGGTCTTGACGCTGGCGTCAAACGTCTCTCCGAACTCAACATGATGCTTGCGGCCCTTCTCGTTGCTTTCGTCTTCGTGCTTGGTCCGACAATCGAAATCGTCACCGGGTTCTTTTCAAACACATGGTCCTATGTCCGGCACTTGCCAGCGTTGTCCAACCCGTTTGGCCGTACCGATAGCGACTTCGTCCATGGTTGGACCACCTTCTACTGGGCCTGGTGGATTTCATGGTCGCCTTTCGTGGGCATGTTCATCGCCCGCATCTCAAGGGGGCGCACGGTACGTGAGTTCATCGTCTGCGTTCTTCTGATACCAACGCTTGTCTCGATATTCTGGATGACCGTCTTCGGCGGAACCGCCATTACCGAGTTCATCGCCTCTGGCTATCAGGGCGTCCAGGAGACGGTCACCGCCTATACGCCGGAACTGTCGCTCTTCCGCATGCTGGAAATCCTGCCGCTTGCCGGCATTACATCGCTCGTCGGCATCATCCTTGTGATCGTCTTTTTCGTCACATCATCGGATTCCGGTTCGCTGGTCATCGACACCATCACGGCGGGCGGCAAAATGGACTCACCTGTCGCGCAACGGGTCTTCTGGGCAACGTTTGAGGGTCTGGTTGCCATCGTGCTTCTGCTCGGCGGCGGACTGGCCGCACTTCAGGCGTCAGCCATCACAACCGGCTTTCCATTCGCCATCCTCCTCATGTTGATGATGGTTGCCACATGGAAGTCGCTGCGCGAGGAGCAAAACAAGCTCGCCTAGCAACTATCCCGCCTCTTCAAGCAATGCCGCTCCAATTCCTGACACCGGAGCGGCATTGTCGCGGTCCCTTGTCCCATCTGGCAAATCCTGTTGTTACAACGCATTTTCGGGGTTACATCCCGCCCAGCTTTCCCTATAAGGCCCACTTAGCCTTATAGCAGAATCTTCTTGCGCGCTCCGGCCCGGAAAACCGGTGCCGGTATTTCGCGCAGGCCCAGACCCGACGGACAAACCATGCCAAAACGCACCGATATCAAATCAATCCTGATCATCGGCGCCGGCCCCATCGTTATCGGCCAGGCATGCGAGTTCGACTATTCCGGCACACAGGCCTGCAAGGCGCTGCGCGAAGAAGGCTTCCGCGTCATTCTGGTCAACTCCAATCCAGCCACCATCATGACCGACCCGGAACTGGCCGACGCCACCTATATCGAGCCAATCACCCCCGAAGTCGTCGCCAAGATCATCGCCAAGGAGCGCCCCGATGCGCTGCTTCCCACCATGGGCGGCCAGACCGCGCTCAACACCGCCCTGTCGCTGCGCCGCATGGGCGTTCTGGAACGCTACAATGTCGAGATGATCGGTGCCGACGCGCAGGCCATCGACAAGGCTGAAGACCGCGCGCTGTTTCGCGAGGCGATGGCCAGGATCGGTCTGGAAACGCCGAAGTCGATGCTCGCCAACGCCACCGACGTCAAGGAGGCCGACCGCAACAAGCACGAGGCTGATCGCGCCACACTTAAAGCCGAGGTCGGGCAAGACGCCTCCGCTGACCTTGATGCCGCACTCGACGAGTTGGAAACCAGCTGGAACCTTGGCGAAGGTGATCGCAAGCAGCGCTACATCAACCATGCGATGGCCATTGCCGCGCAGGCGATGGATACCATCGGCCTTCCCGCCATCATCCGCCCCTCCTTCACCATGGGCGGCACCGGCGGCGGCATTGCCTTCAACCGCACCGAATTCTTCGACATCATCCAGTCCGGCCTTGATGCCTCCCCCACCACCGAAGTCCTCATCGAGGAATCGGTGCTTGGCTGGAAGGAATACGAGATGGAGGTGGTGCGCGACAAAGCCGACAATTGCATCATCGTCTGCTCCATCGAAAACATCGACCCGATGGGCGTCCACACCGGCGATTCGATCACCGTTGCCCCGGCGCTGACCTTGACCGACAAGGAATATCAGATGATGCGCAACGCCTCGATCGCGGTGTTGCGCGAGATCGGCGTTGAAACCGGCGGCTCCAACGTCCAGTTCGCCGTCAATCCCGCCGATGGCCGCCTTGTCGTCATCGAGATGAACCCGCGCGTCTCGCGCTCCTCAGCCCTTGCCTCCAAGGCCACCGGCTTTCCCATCGCAAAGATCGCCGCAAAGCTTGCTGTCGGCTATACGCTGGACGAGTTGGAAAACGACATCACCGGCGGCGCAACGCCTGCCTCGTTCGAGCCGAGCATCGACTATGTCGTCACCAAGATCCCGCGCTTTGCTTTTGAGAAATTCCCCGGCGCCGACAATGTCCTGACCACCGCCATGAAATCGGTCGGCGAGGTCATGGCCATTGGCCGCACCTTCCAGGAAAGCCTGCAAAAGGCGCTGCGC
This sequence comes from Mesorhizobium sp. G2-6-1, assembly GCF_055809095.1. Lineage (NCBI taxonomy): Bacteria > Pseudomonadati > Pseudomonadota > Alphaproteobacteria > Hyphomicrobiales > Phyllobacteriaceae > Mesorhizobium > Mesorhizobium sp. G2-6-1. The sequence continues at coordinate 2,694,967 of NZ_CM147896.1, read as the reverse complement.
GGCTTGGAAACCGGGCTGACCGGCCTCGACGAGATTGAAATTCCCGGCCTTGCCGCAAGTGGCGATGGCGGTGATGACCGCAACGCCATTCGCGCCGCCCTTGGCACCCCCACGCCGGACCGTTTGCGCATGGTGGCGCAGGCCATCCGCATGGGCACCTCGCTTGAGGACGTCCACGCCATGTGCAAGATCGACCCGTGGTTTCTCGAACAGATTGCCGCGATCATCGCCATGGAAGCGCGCATTCGCGAGCACGGCCTTCCGCAAGACGCTGCCAATCTGCGTATGCTGAAGAGCATGGGCTTTTCCGATGCCCGCCTCGCTTCGCTTACGAAGAGCGAGCCGCAAGCGATTCAAAAACAACGTCAAACCCTCGGCGTCCATCCCGTCTATAAGCGCATCGACACCTGTGCGGCCGAGTTCGCCTCGCCCACCGCCTATATGTACTCCACCTACGAAGTGCCGTTTGCCGGCGCGCTTGCCAACGAAGCGCAAGTGTCGGCACGCAAAAAGGTCGTCATCCTCGGCGGCGGCCCCAACCGCATCGGCCAGGGCATCGAGTTCGATTACTGCTGCTGTCATGCCTCCTTCGCCCTGCGCGAAGCGGGCTACGAATCCATCATGATCAACTGCAACCCCGAAACCGTTTCCACCGATTACGACACCTCTGACCGGCTTTATTTCGATCCGCTGACGGCGGAGGACGTGCTGGAAATCCTGCGCACCGAGGCGGCATCGGGCGAACTGGTCGGCGTCATCGTCCAGTTCGGCGGCCAGACCCCGTTGAAACTTGCGGCCAGCCTCGAAGCCGCCGGCATCCCCATCCTCGGCACTTCGCCGGACATGATCGACCTGGCCGAAGACCGCGACCGCTTCCAGAAGCTCCTGCACAAGCTTGGCCTCACACAGCCCAGGAATGGCATCGCCTATTCGGTCGAGCAGGCCCGCATCATCGCTGGCGAACTTGGCTTCCCGCTGGTCGTGCGCCCATCCTATGTGCTGGGCGGGCGCGCCATGCAGATCGTCCATGACGAGACCATGCTGCAAACCTATCTGCTCGACACCGTGCCCGGCCTCGTGCCCGAAGACATCAAGCAGAAATACCCCAACGACAAGACCGGCCAGATCAACACGCTTCTGGGCAAGAACCCGCTATTGTTCGACACCTATCTCAGCGAAGCGGTCGAGGTAGATGTCGATTGCCTGTGCGATGGCGAAAACACCTTCGTTTCCGGCATATTGGAGCATATCGAAGAGGCAGGCATCCATTCTGGCGACAGCGCCTGTTCGCTGCCCGTCCACTCGCTTGCCCCCGAAATCGTTGACGAACTGGAACGCCAGACCGCAGCCCTTGCCCGCGCGCTCGATGTCGGCGGCCTGATGAACGTGCAATATGCGGTCAAGGACGGCACCATCTATGTGCTGGAGGTCAATCCGCGCGCCTCGCGCACCGTGCCCTTCGTTGCCAAGACCATTGGCCGCCCCATTGCCAAGATCGCCGCGCGCATCATGGCGGGCGAAAGTCTCGACGACGCCTTCGCCCATTACGGCGCAAAGCCCGATCCACGCAATCCCGGCCACGTCGCGGTCAAGGAAGCGGTGTTCCCCTTTGCCCGCTTCCCCGGCGTCGACACATTGCTTGGTCCCGAAATGCGCTCCACCGGCGAAGTCATGGGCCTCGATACCGATTATGCGCTGGCCTTCGCCAAGGCTCAGCTTGGCGCGGGCGTTGATCTGCCCCGCTCCGGCACGCTGTTTGTCTCTGTGCGCAACGAAGACAAGAAAGGCATACTGCCCGCCGTCAAGCGGCTGGCCGATCTCGGCTTCAAGGTGCTGGCCACCTCCGGCACCGCCCGCTTTCTTGGCGAAAACGGCGTGCAGGCCGAAAAAATCAACAAGGTTCTGGAAGGCCGCCCGCACATCGAAGACGCCATCCGCAACCGTCAGGTGCAGATCGTTTTCAACACCACGGATGGCCAGAAAGCCGTCTCGGACTCCAAATCGCTGCGCCGCGCAACCCTGATGCAGAAAGTGCCCTATTACACCACGCTATCAGGTGCCGCCGCCGTTGCCGAAGCCATCGCAGCCCTCAAGGCCGGAAGCCTGGAAGTCAGGCCGTTGCAGGAATATTTCTCCTAAACGCCACCGCCACCTCTTCCCTTCTCCCCTTGTGGGAGAAGGTGGCCGAGTAAAACGAGGTCGGTTGAGGGGTGCTCCATCTTGGCACTGCCCATTCCTTCCAACACTCCTCATCCGCCTTCACTCCGTTCAGGCACCTTCTCCCACAAGGGGAGAAGGAAAAACCCGCGCCATGCGCATCGCCGAAACTGCCAACCTCCCCACCTGAGGTGGGGTGAGATGCGATCCGCGAAGCGGACGAAATGCCAATTGCGTGGCTTTTCGAGCACCGAACGCCGGCAGGCCAGAGGGGGTGATATTTCGTCGCCAACGCTGCCCCTTCCCTTCTCCCCTTGTGGGAGAAGGTGGCCGAGTAAAACGAGGTCGGTTGAGGGGTGCTCCATCTTGGCACTGCCCATTCCTTCCAACACTCCTCATCCGCCTTCACTCCGTTCAGGCACCTTCTCCCACAAGGGGAGAAGGAAAAACCCGCGCCATGCGCATCGCCGAAACTGCCAACCTCCCCACCTGAGGTGGGGTGAGATGCGATCCGCGAAGCGGACGAAATGCCAATTGCGTGGCTTTTCGAGCACCGAACGCCGGCAGGCCAGAGGGGGTGATATTTCGTCGCCAACGCTGCCCCTTCCCTTCTCCCCTTGTGGGAGAAGGTGGCCGAGTAAAACGAGGGCGGTTGAGGGGTGCTCCATCTTGGCACCGCCCATTCCTTCCAACACCCCTCATCCGCCTTCACTTCGTTCAGGCACCTTCTCCCACAAGGGGAGAAGGGACAGCCCGCGCCGCTTGTGCAGAAAGCGTCCCCATTACGCGACACTATCGGGTGCCGCCGCCGTTGCCGAAGCCATCACCGCCCTCAAGGCTACAAGTCGGTACTGGCGATCATCGGGTCTATGCCTAGCATCATCACAGCAGCCGAGGCCATGCGCAGATCTCGCAATCTAGCGTGGAAACACTTCAAACACGTTTAATATGAGCGTTTCCAGATGACTGGCAACGATGTTTGGTCCAACTTTAAGACTGTTGGGGTGGCCGCACCCATTTCGCAACTTGAGCGCCTTCATCAATTCCTCTTTCGTATTCTTGCCGACTACGCCTATTGCACTGAGCCGATCCATGAAGTCAGATTCTCCCATGCGAGCAAGTCCGTCTTCATTCAGCGCAGCTTTCCACTTTGTATTCACTTTTGCAGCCTCAGCGTTGAACGCATCCAGATGATTAGCCACAACTTCCTTATAAAGAATGTCGACAGTAGCAATCCAAGACATAACTATAGCCGACCTGTACAGTTTCTGTTCGTGACATTTAATTGCCTCTTCAACAAATGCTCGTGTCGTAGCACTCGAAATGTGACTAAGATGGGCACGTAAATCAGTCGCAACTTGTACGGACGCAGGACTTAGAGTTGAAACTCCAAGATTGCAAAGGTGGCTTTTACCAGCGTCAGTAAGTTCCCAACCATCGAGAACCCGTATTGCCAATCCCTTTGATCGTCCTAGAACGCTAGAAACATTCCAACTTTTGGGAATTTTGAAGCCTGCCTCAAGAGCTCGTCCTCTCAAATTCGCTATAGTAGAGGGCGCATCAATCGACCCAAGAACCATAAGCAACTTATCAAGCGGATTGCCTGAACGATGAAGCCATATTTTAAGTGTTTCGAGTCTGAGCAAGTTTAGCGACCGGGATTGCAAAGGAAAGGTTCAGTGCTATTGTACAAGTCGTGGGCCCGCACCGAGGTTAGGATTCAGCGCAGGCCCACCTTAGTAGTCCGTTTGGACCGAACTACCGTTTGGGGAACACCTCCCTTGTGGAGGGGGAACCGGGACGCGATCCTTTTGGAAGGGATCGCTTTTACCTGACGGCAGCCAGACCGTCAGGTGCCCGCCTAGGACGGGATGCAGCCATCTTATAATAAGAAACATATTTCTGTCTAGGGAAGACGCCTACTGGCCGACGGCAATTGCGTCTTCCAATCGCGCCCGCTCGCTCGCTGGAAACGAATAATTCTGCTTCGACACAAGATTAATCCTTTTGCCTTTCATTAAAGTATCCAAATAAGAAGAAAGGTTACTTGCAAAGGTTTCTTTATAATATGTCGATGCCTCTTTCATCTCATAATGTATCTCTTGTCGCGTAGCAGTTGATTTATTATTGCATATTATTATCTTGGCCATCGCTGACACTACCAAATCGGAACCAGTTTTAGCGTCGATTATTTGAGCGATCGTATTTGTCGACAACTCAAGCTTCCTATTTGACTGCCCGTCATCCGCAGCTAATGAACGTTGCGAGTCCTGCACTACTCCACTCAACTCGGATATCTGCTTAATAAAATCCACAAGTTTCTCTTCGATAAACGTTTGATCGCCCTGATATTCGACTTCCAGCCCGCCGGCCTTAACACTGATTCGATTCATTTCGGTCTCCATCAAATATTTAACTCCATCAGCGCAATGCCTATACTCCAATCGAGTGTCCACTTCAATACGACAGCATATGACAATATGCATCAAACTAATTATCATATTAAGTAATTGATTTCATATGATAATTATATACGTGAAAAACATTGGATAGAATTATTTCCACTTATAAGTGGTAGCTAATTTTTAGATATGAGGCCTGCAAGAGCGAGCGGCCTGTTTCTACTGCTGGTAAAACGTTGTTTCAAATCAACGTCGCGCTCCCCTTCCCCACAAGGGGACAACCCCCTCACCCAGCCCACTCCGCATATCCCCGCACCAATCCCTCTAAATCCTCCATCGCGGGGAATGTCTCAAAACTCTTCACCGCGCCGGTTTCAGCGAACGGCAGCTTGGTGCTGGCATAGGTTTCCATGTAGGGGCGAAACCAGCTTTTTTCATTCAGCATGGTTGGCCGCACATTGACGAAATCCATGCCTTGCGGCTTTGTAAAAAGCCACGTCATGCAATGCCCGCAGAAATAATGGTGGATGTCCGCGCCGTGCAGCCCGCCAATCACCGGCTGGCCTTGTGTCATTTCAAACCCGTCCGCTGGCACCATCGCCGTCAGTGAATAGGCGCTGGCCGCCATTTTCTGGCAACCCGGACAGTGACAGGCAGCCGTGCAGATCGGGGCCTTGGTAACGCGAAATTCAACCCGCCCGCAGCGGCACGAACCGGCAAGGGGAAGCGGAATATGTGACATGATGGCCTCTTTGCTGTTTCACTCGCTATAGCAACAATCAGGCCGATTTGTCCCCCGTTGCGCATCCGCTCCTGCCAGATGCAGACACCTGAAAAATGGCCGCTGATGCGTGTGCCGCCCATTCGCGCTATAAAAACCGCATGACCAATCACGAACCCGACGAAATCTCCCTGGTGCCGCCGCAGATCGTTGCCGACAATGCCGCCAGGGGCTTGGCGTTTCGTGCAAAATTCGGGCGTGGCGGCACCGAAATCGGCGTGGGGCGCGCAACCGAACTGAAAGCCCGCAAGGCGCTGGGCCCCTCCACCATACGGCGCATGGTCAGCTATTTTGCCCGCCACGAAGTGGACAAGCGCGGCAAGAATTACGGCAATGAGGACAATCCGTCCGCCGGCTATATCGCGTGGTTGTTATGGGGTGGCGACGAAGGCCGCGCATGGGCGCTCGAAATGAAAAGCCGCATCGGCAACACGCCCGACATCTGAGGAAGCCAAGCCGCTCCCTTTTGAGGCTCAAGCCTCGGGATCGACCTTGCCACGGCGGCGTTTGCGGTCTTTGCCAAGGCCGGTTGCCTCAAGCAGCCCCTTGCGCTTGGCGGCGTAATAATAGCCGCGTTGGTAAAGCCGGTCGGCGCGATCGGCATTGCCATCGGCCACCAGCCATGCGCCGCGCAGATATTTCACCGCATATTTCAAATTCGTCTCGGCATCGAGCAGACCCTTCGCCGGTCCGCGATACCCCATGCCGCGCGCCGTCGCGTGCTTGATCTGCATCAACCCCCAATGGCCCTTGTTATAAGCGCGCGGGTTGAACGTGCTTTCGCGGTTGACCACGCGCCGCACGAAAGCCACCGGCAGATCATAAACCGTCGCATATTTGGCAATCAGCCCGTCGATCTCACTGATTGGCCCGGCAGGCTGGATGGGGGCAACGAAAGATGCCGGCTCAAATTGCGGCTGGATCGACGCGACCATCAAAGGTTCATCCGGCACAGACTGGCCGGATGGCTCCGAAGTCGAAAGCGCGGCCATGTCAGCACTGTTCGCCCCACTTGCAAAGGCACTCTCCGGCAACACCGAAACCGCATCGGGTAATGCCAGCGCAATGCTTTCATTATCGCCAAGGCCGGACGTCAATGTTCCTTGCGAGGTCGATGTGCAACCCGCAACGGAAAACATCGCCAGCATCATGGCAATCGCAACAATGAATGGCTTCGCGTACAAACCGGGCTCAAGGTCCGTTGGTCGGAACAGTAAACAAGTCCTTTACACCACCAGATTTTGACGAGCAACCTGTGGTTTTTGCAGGAAACGGGTGGAAAACGCGGCCAAAAAATGCAATTTTGTTCGCGATTTGTACCATTTCCGTCGCGTTTTCAGCGCAAAAACAGGAAAACGGCGGCAAAAAAGGGCCGAAATGGAAGCGTCAAACCACATAATTTCAAGCGGTCAGACCGTATTCGGCACCGATATGGGCTTCATGGCAATAGCCTGGAGTGAGGCAGGACTTACCCGCCTTTGCCTGCCGCAAAGCAGCCGCGAGGCAGTAGAACGCCGCCTGTTGCGCCTGACCGGAAATGCCGGAATCACAGACGTTTCACCTGCATGGATCACGCGCCTGATCGCCGCGATAAAAGCCTATACCAGCGGCCAAGCCATTGATTTTACAAGCGTTCCGGTTGACCTCGCAGGCGCCGACGATTTCCAGCTCGCCATCTATCGCGCCGCCCGAAACCTCGCATTTGGTCAAACCGTCACCTATGGCGAACTGGCCAAACGCGCCGGTCATGCCGGTCTTGCCCGCGAAACCGGCGCGGCGCTTGGCGCCAATCCCGTGCCGCTGGTCATTCCCTGCCACCGCATCCTCGCGGCAGGCGGCAAGATCGGCGGCTTTTCCGCAGTCGGCGGCGCGGCCACCAAGGAAAAAATGCTGTCACTTGAAGGGGTTAGCATTGGTCCGCCGCCCTCGGCGCAGGCCGCTTTCAGCTTCTAGTCCGGGAACAATCGCCGAAACCGCCGGTCGAATTCCGGCCGTATGCATTTGAAAACGGGACAGGCCTTCAAATCGGCACTCGGCACAAAGGCGCGTTTGCGCACCTCTCCCCTTTCGCAAAACCGATCATCGCGCACATAGCGGTCATAAAGCGAAATACCCGGCGTGCGCGTGGAGCGATAGCGCAGGATCGCAGCGCCATCGCGGTTGACCGTCGAGCGCACCTGATCGCAACTCATCCGCGTTGGATCATAACGCGAAATCGCGTGCGCCTCAGCAGCTACAAAACAAAGACAAACCGCCAGCAAGATGGATTTCATCACCTACTCCACGGGTTCTCATCGCAGGCACGGCCACATATTCCGCATCAAAACCGTCCACATTCCAATGATTTCACCCGATTGCGGCGCACATTTGACGCGCATCCCCAAGCACCCCGCGCGAAGCCATGCCTTCGCCAATGGATTGCCACCAGCCCTATCTATGTTGTGTAATCCGCACCATTCCCGGCGGTTTTATCTGCATGACGGCCTCAATCTGAAACACGCCCGGTACGGCCTTGTATTCGCCTTAAACAGTCTCTATATGCAACTCGTTGATATTTCGGCCGATCGATCCGGGCCTCGCGATTTTCGCGTTTGCTGACGTCTATCTCCAAAATCTCGATACACCGGCCAGACTTGTTCGGGCCACAAAACGTAGCAAATGTGAAGGAAATACAAATGGCAACTGGTACCGTTAAGTGGTTTAACGCCACCAAAGGTTTCGGCTTTATTCAACCAGACAATGGCGGCGCGGACGTTTTCGTTCATATCTCCGCTGTTGAACGTGCAGGTCTTTCGACCCTCGTCGAAGGCCAGAAGATCGATTTCGAGATCGAGCAGGACCGCCGCACTGGCAAGTCGTCCGCTGGATCTCTTAGCAAGGCAGCCTGATTTTGCGAATGGCGCGCGCTGAGCGATAGTTCAGAGCGCGCGGCAAGTCACGGATGTACTGGCGGTCGTGCGTAAAGCGCGCCGGAGCAGATGGACCCGACAAGTCGACGCAGCAGATTGCTGCCGGCCCGGCCCTGATGTTCCCGATCAGGCTTCCAAGCATCGAAAGGCGGGATTTTTCCCGCCTTTTTCTTTGCCTGAATTTCCACATGTCGCGTAGTTATTGCGCTGTTATCGACGGCAATTCGCAAACACGCCACGACGATCAGGGCAACCAGTCTATCGTCACATGGCCGGGGTCCATTTCTACCCGCTTCAACCACGCCGCGACGGCTGGATAGGCATCAAGCTGAAAGCCGCCATACTCTGCCACATGAGAATAGGCATAGAGTGAAATGTCGGCGACACTCAGCGCCTTGCCAGCGAAGAAGGCATTCTGCGTCAAATGACCGTTCATTATCTTGAGCGCCTTGTTGCCCCGTTCAAGTGTCAATGCCAAACGTTCAGGCGTCGCATCATGGGCGCGTTCTGGAAATGTCAGCAATGCCTTGCGCACCGCAATATAAGGCTCATGGCTGTATTGCTCGAAGAACAACCACTGATAAGCCAATGCCCGATCATAGCGGTCGGCAGGAAGAAACCGCGTACCCTCGGCCAAATAAAGCAGGATGGCATTGGACTCGGCAATGCGCCGCCCGTCTTCCAATTCCAGAAGGGGCACCATCGCGTTGGCGTTCTTGGCAACAAATTCCGGCTTGCGGGTATCGCCGGTGTGGCTGCTCACTTCAACATTCTTGAACGACAACCCGAGCTTGGCCATCAACAGGCGCGGTTTATAGCAATTGCCGCTGTCGAGCATTCCATAAAGTGTGTTCATCTGCTTTGCCTCATGCACGCCAATAGTGCCCCGGCAAGCATGAGGCATCCAGCAATTTATATTGGTACAGCACGCATATTTGCAGGGCTTCAGCCGAACACGGGTTTGGTCTGCCCCAGACCTCTCAGCAAGCGTGCAAGTTCGAGCGGCTCTTCTTGAAAAATCACCCCCGCCAGTGCCGGGCGCGCCAAAAGAAAACCTTGCAGCATGTCGGCACCACTTTGCAACGCCAGTTGCAATTGCGCTGGCTGCTCGATGCCTTCGACAAGCACCTTTGCACCAAGGTCATGCAACAGCGTAACAAGCGGTTTGAAAAGCTTCTCGGCAGCCGGATACCGGCACAACAACGCAAACCACGCACCATCAATCTTGACGATATCCGGCTCGACGAGCCGAAGGCGTTCCTCGGTCGAATGCCCTGCCCCGAAATCGTCGATCGCCACGCGAAGTCCGTTGCGGCGCATTTCACGCACCAGCGCAACCAGCACCTTGTCGTCAGGGGCCGCCATTTCAGTGATCTCGCAAACCAGCTTTCCAGGATGAAGATCATATTCCTCAAGGCGGCCGGCCATCAGGCGCAGTTCAGACAAGACCCGCCCGACATGATCGTTGATGCTCGGATCGAAGTTGAAGAAAAGATCCAGCCCCTCAACTCCGATATTGCGAAAATTACGCAGGTGAAGTGTGCGGCACATCGCTTCGACATAAAGCTGGTCTTGCGCGCCAATGCCCTCGAAAAACACGGCCGATGAAACGGCCTTGCCATCGCGATGCGGCTCGATCAGGGCTTCCACCGCCACCGGCGTCAGGAACTTGTCGCGCACGCCGAAAATCGGCTGATAGGCACTACGCAACCGAAACTCACCATAAACACCGTATTCGATGCCGATCTCATCCGCGAAAATCGAGCCACCGACATCGCGCCGTCGTTCATGCGGTGGCTTCATTGCGCAGTCCGGCGTCCGAATGCCCTGGCTGGCCTTCCTGCAAGGTCACGCGCGGCGAAACATGTGCGTCTTCCATTTTCGGTGACGCCGCCGCCTGGTCATTGCTGGCAAAGACGCGGAAACTGGTTGGTGCCAGTTCCGGGCGCGCCAGAATGAAGCCCTGAACCATCGAAGCGCCGGATTTTTCGGCCAGATCGAGTTGCCAGCTTTCCTCGATCCCTTCAAACACGGTGCGGATATCCTGCTGCTCAAAAGCATCGACCATTGCGGTCAACAGGGCAAATCCGGCCCCCGACTCCATCAATTGATTGATCCATATCGCATCGAATTTGACGATATCGGGCTTCAGTTCCTTGATGCGATTGATATCGGAATCGTCCGATCCATAATCGTCAACGGCAATCCGGAAGCCACTGGCGCGCAGTTCTTCGACAAAATCGAACAATGTGCGCTGCGAAGCCGATTTCTGTTCCGTGACCTCGCAAACGACACGCCGCGCATCGATGCCTGCTTCGTGCAAGACCAGCCGCATATCGCGCAAGGCATTTTCGGCAATCGAACGGTCGGTGAAAACAGACGGGTCGAAATTGACAAAGATGGATGTCTCTTCCGGTAAACAACTGCCTGCATTGAGCAGGTGAAGCGTGCGGGTCAACGCCTCGACATGCAGCCGGTCACATGGCGGACATGTGCTGAAAAACGCCCCCGGCGATTGCGGTTCGCCATCGCGAAATGGCCGGATAAGACCTTCGAACGCAGCCACCGAAAGCTTGCCCTGCTTGAACGCGAAGATCGGCTGGAACGCGCTTTTTAGCGTATAAACACCCCACACGCCGGTAGAAGTACCGTCGTCCTGCCGTATGATATGCGCAAGTCCAACGCTCCGCGCCACTATTCCTCGCTATCTGTCTCCAGCGAATAATCGCGCGCAATCTTATGCCCTGAACATTTTACCGCACGTTAATGTGTGGCGGAGCCCGGTTTTCAGACCCGCGCTTTCATTTTACGACCGGAGGGGCTGACGATGCTTGCACTTGCCCGCCCGATGCGACAATAGAAACGCCGTGAATTGCACCTCATCTTGTCCACACATCGGAGACATTGTTCATGGCCTTTCTTGCTGACGCCCTTTCCCGCGTAAAGCCGTCCGCCACCATCGCGGTTACCCAGAAAGCGCGTGAACTGAAAAATGCCGGTCGTGATGTGATTGGCCTCGGTGCCGGTGAACCGGATTTCGACACACCCGACAACATCAAGAACGCAGCGATTGAGGCAATCAGGCGTGGCGAAACAAAATACCCGCCGGTTTCCGGCATCGTGCCACTGCGCGAGGCCATCGCCAGCAAATTCAAGCGCGAGAACAATCTCGAATATCGTCCCGAGCAAACCATCGTTGGTACGGGCGGCAAGCAGATCCTGTTCAACGCCTTCATGGCGACGCTCAATTCAGGCGACGAGGTCATCATCCCGCGGCCCTATTGGGTAAGCTACCCCGAAATGGTGGCGATCTGCGGCGGAACTTCAGTCTTTGCCGATACGGGCATCGACAATGGATTCAAGCTCACCGCAGCCGCGCTTGATAAGACGATCACGCCGCGCACGAAATGGCTGTTGATGAATTCACCGTCCAACCCGTCGGGGGCCGCCTACACCGAGGCTGAATTGCGGGCGTTGGCGGATGTGCTTCTCAAGCATCCGCATGTCTGGGTTTTGACCGACGATATGTATGAGCACCTCACCTATGGCGATTTCGTCTTCAAGACCATCGCCGAGGTCGAGCCACAGCTTTATGAGCGCACGCTGACCATGAATGGCGTGTCGAAAGCCTACGCGATGACCGGTTGGCGCATCGGTTACGCTGCCGGTCCGGTTCAACTCGTCAAGGCAATGGATATGATTCAGGGCCAGCAGACTTCCGGAGCCTGCACCATTGCGCAATGGGCGGCAGTCGAAGCCCTGAACGGCCCACAGGATTTCATCGCCACGAACAAGGCGGTGTTTCAGGCGCGCCGTGATCTCGTGGTGTCGATGCTCAATCAGGCACGCGGCATTTCCTGCCCGTCGCCGGAGGGCGCATTTTATGTCTATCCGTCTTGCGCTGATCTGATTGGCAAGAAGACCGCCGACGGCAAAATCATCGACAGCGACGAAAGCTTCTGCACGCAATTGCTCGAAACCGAGGGTGTCGCGGTGGTTTTTGGTTCGGCATTCGGTCTTGGTCCGAATTTCCGCATATCCTACGCCACGTCGGATGCCCTGCTTGAGGAAGCCTGCACGCGTATCCAGCGGTTCACTGCATCACTCACCTGAACAGGTTGAGTTTCAATAACGAACCCGGTCTTGCGCCGGGTTCAGTTTGAAAGCCGGTTCAATCATGCGCCATATTGTTCGTCGCTGACCTTTTCGAGCCAATCGACCTGCCTGCCGTCGAGCGATTCCTGCATCGCTATATGGGCCATCGCCGTTGTTGGTCCTGCACCATGCCAATGTTTTTCACCGGGCGAGAACCAGATCGTATCGCCTGCCCTGATCTCCTGAATTGCCCCACCCCAGCTTTGGACCAGCCCGCGCCCTGATACGACATGGAGTGTCTGGCCAAGCGGATGCGTGTGCCACGCGGTGCGCGCGCCCGGTTCGAAATTCACCGTCAGGGCCCGAAGCCGTGCCGGCTCTTCAGCCACGATGATCGGTGTTTGCGATACGCGCCCGGTAAAATATTTATCGGATGCGAAAATCGTCGGTTCGGCCCCGCAAGGTGTGATCTTCATTTGAACTATTCCTCATTTCATCTGCCGTGCTTTGCATTGCCTTAACAGAGTTGTGGCTTTCACGAAGCGTTATCCATCCCGTCTAAATTGTATCGAAGTTTAATCTCTCGCAACTCATTCCCTTCAGTATGGCATCAGTAAAACAAAGCCGGTCCAAGAACTGGCACTTATTCACCTTAGCAGGGACCCCGTATCAACGGGTAACATCAAATGGCATCACAGGTTGGGGCACAGCCCAAACGCGTGAAGAATTCAAAAGCGTCCGCGCAGTCTGAAACCGTCAGAATCCAAGGCGGCCAAGTCTGAAGCAGCGCCGGGCAATCAAGGTGCAGCGGCGTTGCAGTCATTGTTGCACAAGGAATTCGTCGACCACGAGGACACTCAAAAACGTGCCCCCGAAACGCCGACACCTACGCCTGCGCCAGAACCTGCCCGGATAGGCAAGCCGCTTACGCCGACAAAGTCGCGTATTCTCAAAACCGTGGCGGGTCTGGCAATCATCGCAACCGTAGGTTGGCTTCCGCTGCAACGCCTGTTTCAGGTGTCAAGCGTCGAGGCTGTGGTAAACGCGCAGGTTGTGACCCTTCGTGCGCCGATCAGCGGTGTCGTCGAAGGTGGCCTCAATGACATGCGCGTTGGAAGTCCTGTCACATCGGGTGTGACCCTGACGGAAGTGGCAAATCCACGCGCCGACCACAACAATGTCGAGCGCGTCGCCGAAAATCTGGAAACGGCACGCGAGGATCTCACCGCTGTTGAGGCCCATATTGCGCGCCTTGCCGACCTGCGCACCAAGGTAAGCCAGCGCGTCGAAGCCTATCGCGCCGACCGCAAGGTCCGCGTTGCCGCCGACATATCGGAAATCGACGCGCAATTGATTGCCGCAAACGCTGTGCTTGCGCGCGCTGAAACCGAGTTCGAGCGCCAGTCCGCACTGTCGAAATCCGGTGCGGGCGCCCGCACGACAAGCGAAAATGCCAAACGTGATCTCGACGTTGCCAAAGCTGTGGTTGATCAGGCGCAAGCCCGAAAGACATCCCTTGGCGTGGAAGCCGAAGCTTTGAGCCAGAACCGGTTTTTCGGTGACGGCTACGATGACGAACCGCGTTCGGCCCAGCGCCTCGATGACATCGCCGAGACTATGACATCGCTCCAGTCCGAAAAGACCAAGCTGGAAACCAGGGTCAAGCGTCTGGAGAACGGCTTGCAGCGTGAGAATAGCCTGTTCCAACTCGCCAGCAGCGCCAGGCTGATCGCGCCGGTTCGCGGCCAGATATGGGAACTTCTCACCGCGCCCGGTGAACAGGTGGTTGCCGGTCAGCCTCTGGTCAGCGTGCTCGATTGCTCGAAACTTCTGGTGACAACCGCCGTTACCGAAGCGGTCTACAATACGCTGTCGGTCGGCATGGATGCACAATTCACCTTCCGCGACGGCTCGACCGCCTTGCCGGGCAAGGTTGTGCAGATGAGCGGCGTTTCATCGGCAGCATCCAATTTCGCCATTCTGCCATCGGCGCTTACCAAGGAAGCCTATCGTGTGTCGGTAGCGGTTGACGGTATGCGTCAGGATGATGCCTGCCCGGTCGGGCGTACCGGACGTGTCGTGTTCGGCAAAACGGCATCCTGAGCGCGGGATCATCCATGAACCCTATCCTGTCAGTTCTGTCCGAAGGCGCAGTACCCGGTCTTTTGATTGCCGGCCTGCTTCTCGTGACAATGCCGTGGATAGACAGGAACAGCCGCTATCGGGTTTTGCCCATCATGCTGGTTCTGGCACTAACGGCCAGATATCTCTACTGGCGCATCACCGCAACCATCCCGACGATAGATCAACCGGTCGATTTCTTTGCCGGCTGGCTGTTTTTCCTCATCGAACTCGGTGCGGTAACGGGATCGGTGATTTCCTACATAACGCTTGCGCGGACCAGCAATCGCACGCCTGAGGTCGAGCGCAACACCAGTTGGCTGATGAACCAGCCACGCATGCCGCTGGTCGACGTCTTCATCTGCACCTATAACGAAGATCGCGAAATCCTCGAACGCACCATCATTGGCGCGACAGGCATGACCTACCCAAATTTCAGGGTATGGGTTCTCGATGACGGCCGCCGCGAATGGCTGAGCGATCTGGCCGAGGAACTGGGCTGCAACTATTTGACCCGGCCCGACAATGCACATGCCAAGGCGGGCAACATCAATCACGCCATTCGCCACGTCTCGGCCCTGCCGGTGCCGCCCGATTTCATTTCGGTGCTGGATGCGGATTTCGTGACGACGCCGGTGTTCCTGTCACGCGCCTTGAGCCTGTTCAAGGAAACCGATGTCGGCATCGTCCAGACGCCGCAGCATTTCATCAACCCCGATCCCATCCAGGCCAATCTTCAAGCCTCGGACGCATGGCCCGACGAACAACGCTATTTCTTCGATGTCCTGATGCCGGCGAAAGATGCATGGGGAACTGCATTTTGCTGCGGGACATCGTCAGTCATCCGCATGGAAGCATTGCAGCTCGCCGGTGGTTTTCCCACGGAATCGGTAACGGAAGACTATCTCCTGACGCTACGCCTGAAACGCAACGGCTTTCGCACGGTCTATCTCAATGAGCGTCTTTCGCTCGGCCTCGCCCCTGAGGGCCTTCAGGAATACATCACCCAGCGCAGCCGCTGGTGTCTCGGCTTCATCCAGATCATTCGCGGCAAGGACGGTCCGTTCAACTTGCGCAACGGGCTTCAATTCATCGACCGCGTCAGCCTTATCGAAAGCCTGCTTTACTGGAGCATGGCCTATTTGTTTCGCGTGGCCGGCATTCTGGTGCCAATTTTCTACCTGCTGCTGGGCATCAATGCCGTGCAGGTGGGAACCGTCGATGGCATATCGAACTTCCTGCCCTATTATTTCGCGCAGATCGCCGTGATGGGCTGGCTATCGGGACAACGTGTCTTGCCGGTGATGACCGATATTTCGCAACTACTTGCCGCACGTGAAATTCTCAAAGCCGTGGTAATCGGCCTGTTCAAGCCGAAGGGCCAGAAATTCAAGGTCACGGCCAAGGGTGGCGACCGCAGCAAGACCGTCATCCAATGGGGCATGATGAACCAGTTCGCCCTGCTGCTCGGCCTGACCGTGCTTGGCATCATTGTTTCCTTTGGCGGGCGCGGTCCGCTTCAGGACTCCAGCATGGTCGCGCTTTACTGGTCATGGTACAATATGGTGATCCTCGTTGCCGCAATCGCGGTTTGTGTTGAAAAACCGCGCCAGCGCCGCCACGAACGCCTTCTGGGTGCTGAAACCGTCATCGTATCCTTTGGCACAGAACATCACATCTATGTCACCGCCGACGTCTCGGTGGGGGGCATGCGCCTGCTCGGCAATATTCGCGCACCAATAGGAACCGAAGTCTCGGTGCAACTTGGCAATGCCCATTTCGAAGGCACCATTGTCAGGCGCACCGAAGCCGAATTCGCCATTTCGCTGGAGCAGACGCAAGGCACACGCACCGCGATGCTGCGCCGTGTCTATTCAGGCGATTACCGGGCGTTGATCGGCACCGTCAAACCCGGTGCTGTTGCCCGCAAGGTTCTCGCCCGCCTTCTCCGATAAAACACCGCTGGCAACACCGGAACCAGCGGCGAACCACCGTGCCGGGTTTTGCTGGAGATACGGATTGAATTTTTGAATGCGCAGGGCATAACGACGCTCGGCGACGAGACAAAAACGTCTCAATCTGGGCCGACAGCCGAACGTCCGGTCTAGGGCGGCTACCATCGATAAATTGCCGTTCCGCTACCGACCTCATTGCGGTCGAAACGGCGGCACCGGCATTTCACCGAAAGCAGACATTCGAGCGGGCATAGGTGGTGGCAGTTTCGCGCGACCAGCGACCCCCCTGAGATCTGGCCGGAAAGCGAACGCCCCAAGGGTGGGCCATCGTCGTCGCTTGCGACCCCATCCAAGACATTCCCATCGTTATCGTCGTTGCCTTGAAGCGGACGTTTAATCCCTGAAACAGAATACTATGATTCTGTTTCAATGTCGAAGCTCGCTTTGTTTCGGCGCGCGCCCCGATTGCTCCCAAGAAAATTCCGTGCCTCTATACGATGGCTATAAAACAAAAGGAAGTGGTACTATGCCTGACCGCGAGATTCATGAAACCCTGTCTACACATCTTACCCGAATTGAAAATGCGAATACCGAATTCGTCGACGGACTTCTCCTGTCGCGAAATGTAAATATTCCGATATTGCTAGACGGAGTCGACGACAACATAATTAAGACAACTATTGCATGGCCATTAATTTCATATGGGTTATTTTATATTGTCGATACATCTGCCGGCACAACTGTCCAACCACACAGTCATGACGAAAGTATATTCCGCCTGCTTATATCGGGAGATATGACTATTAACGGTATAGATATTATGATCGGGGAGTGGGTTGTGGTAAAGGCTGGCACGGAATACTCGTTGACGACGAACAGTGGCTACAAAGCGCTGTCGGGGTACACGTCCGTTTGCCGTACGAGACGCATGACCGACACGCATTTAGAACGTTCGTAGGCGGCAGTTGCCTACCGGCAAACATAAAGTCACGCTGAAACAGAATTACCAATTCTGTTTCAGCGCCAACCACTTGGGAGACGGCTTTCTTGCATTACCCTCCAGAAGCGGCCATTCCGCTTTCCTGAAGGTTTTTCGATGCGGGCCGCAGCGCGATGTTGGCCACCGGCATTGGCGGCCCGCGTTGACAAACCTTGGAAGGAGGAAGCCGCGGAGTTTGGGCGGGACCTATGGGGAAAGCGCGCGGGAGCGAACGCCTGTTGTGGAGTTCGACGCTGGCGGCAGAAGCAGACGGGCTGATCTGGGGGCGTGCGATGACATGATCGGAAGCAGGTCTGACGGCCTCCTTCTTGCCGCGTTCGACGGTCTTGCGGTGTTCAGCGTTGTGTGGCGCAAACCGATGCCATCCCGGAGCGTCATATCTTTCCGGGGCAGCTTTGGCCACGTTGACGGGCGGCTCGTCATGCTGCCTGCTCCCTTGGTGGGGCACGCGATCTCGGCTTCTGGCCGCGTCGAAAGATCTCGATGATGCGCATCGGGCCGCCGCAGGCTGGGCATGGTTCGCGTAGGGTGAGCGGAACGATCTCGGCGCTTGGCGGATCATCCTGTCTGACCGCTTCCGCTGTGAGCAGGGTTCGGATTTTTGCGATTGCGGCCTTGCGGCCTGTGCTGGCCAGAAATCCGTAATGGCGGATGCGGTGGAAGCCATCGGGCAGCACATGGATCAGAAAGCGGCGGATGAACTCGTCAGTGGCCAGCCGCATGACCTTTTGACGGTCGCCGTTCTTGATCCGGTAATCCTTCCAGCGGAAGGTCACCGTCTTGGCATCGGCGCTGATCAGGCGGTTGTTGGAGATGGCCACGCGATGCGTATAGCGGCTGAGATAGGCCAGCACGGCCTCTGGCCCGCCGAAGGGAGGCTTGGCGTAGACCACCCATTCGGATTTGCGGAAGGGGGCAAGCCAGGCGGCGAAGGTGTCAGCTTCAGCCAACCCGGCCAGATCACCGAAGAATACCAGATTGCGTGTGCGATGCAGCGCCAGCAGCCCTTCGATGAACAACCGTCGAAACAGCCGCGACAGGACCCGCACTGGCAGAAAAAACGCCGGACGGCAGGCGATCCATCGCGTGCCGTCCGGCGACAGCCCGCCGCCGGGCACGATGATGTGGACATGGGGGTGATGGGTGAGCGCCGAGCCCCAGCTGTGCAGTACGCTGGTCATGCCGATGCGGACACCGAGGTGGCGTGGATCGGCCGCAATGGTGGTTAGCGTCTCGGCCGACGCCCGGAACAGCAGCCCATAGATCGCCTCCTTGTTCCAATAGGCAATCTGCGCGATCTCTGCGGGTACAGTGAATACGACATGGAAATATTCCACGGGCAGCAGATCTTCTATCCGCGCTGCCATCCAGTCGCGCGCTGCGGGCCCCTGACACTTCGGGCAATGCCTGTTCTTGCAGGAATTGTAAGAGATATGGCGGTGTCCACATTTTGCGCAGGCGGCCACGTGCCCGCCCAGCGCCTCCGTCCGGCAGGCCTCGATCGCCGACATGACCTTGAGCTGGCTCAGACTGACATGCCCCGCATTGGCCTGCCGCCACGCAGGCCCATGGGCACGGAAAATATCAGCGATCTCCAGCTTCGGCCGGGTCACCCCGACGGCGTGTCACTCCAGCCGACGCATAAGGGTTTGATCCTCCAACTGCTTCAGGCGCTCGAAGGGGCTGATGGTGTCGCGGATTATCTTTGTGGCGACATGGGCATATCGGGCAGTCGTGCTCAGCTTGGCGTGGCCGAGCAGAACCTGGATCACCCGTACATCCGTGTTGGCCTCCAGAAGGTGTGTGGCGAATGAGTGGCGCAAGGTGTGCAGCGTGGCGGGCTTGGCGATGCCCGCCTTGTGCTTGGCCGAGGTGAAGGCTCGGTTGAGTTGACGCGGCGACAGCGGATTGATCTTCGGCTGGCCCGGAAATAGCCATCCCCGCGGCCGCGATTCCGCCAGTACTCGCGCAATAAGGCCAACAAGGCCGGCGAGAGCATGGCCTTGCGATCCTTACCGGCCTTGCCTTCGTCGACGTGGATCAACATGCGCTCGCTGTCGATATCAATGACCTTGAGGTGGCAAACCTCTGAGGCCCGCAATCCTGCGCCATAACTGATGCCAAGCGCAGCGCGATACTTCAGACCCGGCCCGGGAACCGCAGCCATAACCGCGGCGATCTCTTCGACGCTCAAAACAATCGGTAGGTTGCGCGGTTTGCGTTGAAACTGCATATGCCGCTTCATCTCTTCGCGACCGCAGGTGGTGCCGAAGAAAAACCGCAGCGCGACAATCCGGGAATTGAATATCCAGGGTGACACCCCGGCATTCGTCATATGCAGTTGATAGGCGCGTAAATCGTCGGGTGTCGCGAGGTCGAGGAGATCGCCTCAAAAACCCGGCGAAATCCTTGATGGCCCGAATATGGGCTTCTTGAGCCTTGTCGCCCATTCCACGAATACGCATGTCTTCGATCATGCGCGCGCGCAGTGGGGTGGTCCTCTCCTCCTTCATAGGAACCTCCTGTCTGATGATTGAGAAGACCCCAATTGTCAGGCCAGGAACCCGAGTTACAAAGAAGCACGGTCAATCAGCAGGCGCACCGCTTGTCACAAGCGCCATTGCCGCGCGAGCGGCTTAGTCCAACCACCCAAACATCGCCGTTCACCATCGGGTGCGTTGGCAGCCGAATGAGTGCATAGACGGCAGCTATTGAGAACGGCGAGCGCACTCCTGAATGCCCCATATGAGGCGCTAAGTGGTCGTCGGCAGTTCCGCTACGAATGACCACTTTGACCCTAAGCCAGCAATCCCAACTCAAGCACCACCCAATTTTTCTTGCCCTGTTCATCGACCCGTGTGACGATGGATGAAGGTAGGCTGCTATTTGCAATAATGGCAGCCGCCGCGCGACGGTCGACAGGCCGGCCGCCGCTCCCTTCAAAATCGCCTGAGCGGAGGTCAATCATGGGTAACAGAGCCGGAGGACGACGCACGGGGCCGAAGTGCATTGCAATCGTCGGTCCCTTTTCAGAGTGGTAAGACGACCCTTCTCGAAGCCATACTCGCCCGTACGGGCGCAATTTCGCGCCAGAACCCCGTCGCATCGGGCAACACCGTTTCAGATTATTCGCCCGAAGAACGCGCCCACGCAATGAGCGTAGATGCCAGCGTTGCCACCACCGAATTCATGGGCGATACGCTGACTTTCATCGACTGCCCCGGCTCCATCGAGTTCGCTTTCGAGGCAGACCCGGTTCTGGCCGCCTGCGACATCGCCGTTGTCGTTGCCGAAGCCGATGAGAAGAAAATCCCTGCCCTGCAACTGATCATGCGCAAGCTCGACGATATGTGCGTGCCGCGCATTCTCTTCCTCAACAAGGTCGACAAATCGATCAGCGGCGTGCGCGATACGCTCAAAGTTCTGCAACCGGTGAGCCAGACGCCCCTGTTGCTGCGCCAAATTCCCCTGCGCAAGGATGGCATTGTCATCGGCTCGATAGATCTCGCATTGGAACGCGCCTACATCTACCGCGAATATGCCGAGAGCGAGATTGCCGAAATTCCCAATGATGACAAGGCCCGCGAGATCGAGGCGCGGTTCTCGATGCTGGAGGCCCTGGCCGACCACGATGACGCATTGATGGAAAACCTGCTTGAGGAAATCGAACCGCCCAAGGATGCGGTTTTCGACGATCTTGCCGCCGACCTGCGCGACGGCACCGTGACGCCTGTGCTGATTGGCGCCACCGAAAAGGGCAACGGCGTGTTGCGTCTGTTGAAGGCAATACGCCATGACGCGCCCGATATTGAAGCCACCCGCGAGCGCCTCGGCGCGCCAGATGGCAACGATACCGTCATCCAGATCGTCAAAACCATCCACACCCCGCATGGCGGCAAGCTGTCGGTCTCGCGCATTTTATCCGGGCAGATTTCCGATGGAACGGAACTCTGTCTGAGCAATGGCGAAACCAACAAGATTTCGGGTATCTACAGGCTGCTCGGCAAGGAGCAGTCAAAGCTTGCCTCTGCAACCGCAGGCGACACGGTCGCGCTTGGCAAGCTTGAGGATGCCAGAACCGGCCAGACGCTGTCATCGGTCAAGGGCGGGCTTGCGCCGCTCGTCGAACTGGCACCGCCTCAGTCTGTTTACGCGTTCGCCCTGCGCCCCAAGGAACGCAAGGACGACGTGAAAATGTCCGCCGCCATCCAGCGGCTGGCCGAGGAAGACCCTTCACTGACCCTCAGCCACAATCAGGAAACGGCTGAAACAGTGCTGTCAGGGCATGGCGAAATGCATCTGCGCGTCGTGCGCGAACGGCTGGAGGACAAGAACCAGATTTCGGTCGAGGGCTATGCCCCGGCCGTCCCCTACCGTGAAACCATTCGCAAATCCGCGCAGCAGCGCGGCCGCCACAAGAAGCAGTCCGGCGGTCATGGCCAGTTCGGCGATGTCGTTCTGGAAATCAAACCCTTGCCGCGCGGCTCCGGGTTTCAGTTCACCGATACCATCACCGGCGGCGCTGTTCCCAAAACCTATATCCAGTCCGTTGAAACGGGCGTGTTGGACTATCTCAAGTCCGGCCCGCTCGGCTTTCCGGTCGTCGACATTGCCGTGAACCTGTCAGACGGTTCGTATCACGCGGTCGACTCCTCCGACATGGCATTTCAGATGGCGGCAAAGATCGCCATGAAAGAGGGCATGGCCGCCTGTTCTCCGGTTTTGCTGGAACCGGTAATGAACGTCAAAATCGTCACGCCATCCGATGCAACTGCGAAGATCATCGCATTGATACCGCAGCGGCGGGGTCAAATTCTCGGCTATGATGCACGCGCGGGCTGGTCAGGCTGGGATGTCGTCGAAGCAACCATGCCGCAAGCAGAAATCGGCGATCTCATCATCGAACTGCGCTCGGCAACGGCTGGTGTTGCCACCTATATGGCCAGCTCCAGCCACATGACGGAACTGACGGGCCGCCTCGCCGATGGCATCGCCAACACGCGTGGAAAGGCCGCTTGAGCGATAGACTCCAAGTGACATGAAACGACAAGCGGCACCCGCAAACCGGGTGCCGCTTGTTGCGAACCGCATCCGGGGAGGAACGGCAGGTCCGCCGCATCTTTTTCTATCGTCGCCGGTAAAGCCGGCGGCATAATCAACCGGACGCGGCGGCCAACTGCGGCAGAGCCCGCACGAAAGATGCCCCCATCTTTCGAACAAGCTGCGCCGCGTCCTGCCAACTATCTAGCCAAGATCGCGCGCGCGCGACATGTTACAACATGTTACGCCACTGTTACGTGGAGAGAGCATCGGCCGAAAAATGGTTGCCGGGATTGAGAAAGCCGGCGCAGCGTCTGGCACCCCCGTCTTTCAGGCAACAAAAAAGCCGGATCAAAAAAGACCCGGCTGAGTTGAATGGAAGTGCCCGTTAGGGCGAACCTCCAGAGGGAACACTCAAGGGCGCAAATGGGAGGAGAACGCGCCCGGGAGATGATTAATATATGTGCTTTACCTGCTCAGGAAACAAGCACCTATTTTGCAATGCACGCATGCAAAAAGACGAACCCTGTGGTCCAATACCAATTTCGCAGCAATAGGGCCAGAAAACGGGCTGATTTGCAGGCAGGCAAGACATGGTTGCAGGCAGGCGAGATATCGCCGGTTCGTTCTTGTGCAAGTGTCATGCCCAAATTGGCGCCAGAGCCGCGAAATCAGGCAGAGCATCCTTCACTTCGACCAATTGCAGGTCAAAACGACCAGTTGCGCGCCTTGGTGAACATGAAGTCGCGAAAGGCCTTGAGCCTGGCCTGGTTCTTCATGGCTTCCGGATAAACAAAGAAGGTATCGAAAGAGGGGCCTTCAAGCTCTTCCAATATGGGCACGAGGCCGGTGTCCTTGCCAGCCATATAGTCGGGCAACATGGCGATACCGACACCGCGCTTCACAGCACGCCTGACAGACATCAGATCGTTGATCTGCAATGCCGACAGGCGTTTGTCACCGTCCTTGCGTCCAACCGTCTCCAGCGAGTTGAGGCCAGCCAGATAATGCGGAACAGGTTCGCCAAACGTAACGATACGATGCTGATCGAGATCGCTCGCCGATTTTGGCACACCATACTGGTCGAGATAGGCTTGCGAAGCGAACACATGCAGATGCACCGTGAAAAGACGCCTCTGGATGAGGTCCGGTTGCTGCGGTTGGCGCAACCGCACAGCGCAGTCCGCCTGGCGCATGGTCAGGTCGAGTTCTTCATTGGTCAACACCAATTGAAGATTGATGGAAGGGTGGAGGTCCAGAAATTCCCTGGCCCTGTCGGTCAACCATCCAGTTCCCAGGCCGACAGTCGTGGTGACACGCAAAATGCCAGAGGGCAGATCCTTGGTTTCAGTCAGTTGCGACTTGATCGTCTCCAGCTTCATCAACACATCATGAGCGGTGCGATAGAGCATTTCACCCTGTTCGGTCAGCACCAGGCCGCGGGCATGACGATTGAACAACGCCACACCAACATCGTGCTCAAGCGCACTCACCTGACGTGATATCGCCGATTGCGAAAGATGCAGCGTTTCCGCCGCATGCGTGAACGACCCAGCCTCCGCCGCTGCGTGAAACACGCGTAATTTATCCCAATCCAGCGCCATGATTCCCCTCGTTGCGCTCAGCTTTATATGAAGTTCCGGGTTTTTATTAAGGCTTATTCGGCCGCTTCCCGATGTTCTTCAATACCAGCCAGATATTTTTCCGCCTCAAGTGCGGCCATGCAACCCATGCCTGCCGCAGTTACCGCCTGACGATAAATGTCGTCGGTCACGTCGCCTGCCGCGAACACGCCGGCAACATCGGTGCGCGATGAATCGGGCGCCGTCCACAAATAACCGTTCGCCTTTTGCTTCAGCTTCCCGGCAAATAGTTCGACGGCTGGCGCATGGCCGATTGCCACAAACACACCATCGATCTTGAGTTGCGTTTCCTCGCCAGTCTTGACATTCCTGAGCTTCAATCCCTCGACAGAAGGCGGCAACGGCTTCTTGCCCGGTTGACCGGTAATCTCATCGACAACCGTGTCCCAGACGATCTTGACGTTGTCCTTCTTCAATAAACGCTCGCGCAGGATACGCTCGGCGCGAAAATCGTTACGCCGATGGATAACCGTCACGCTCTTGGCCAGATTGGACAGATAAAGCGCCTCCTCGACCGCCGAGTTGCCACCGCCAATGACAGCGACATCCTTGCCGCGATAGAAAAAACCGTCGCAAGTGGCACAAGCCGAAACGCCAAATCCCATGAATGTCTGTTCGGATGGAATACCCAGCCATTTTGCCTGCGCACCCGTCGCGATAATCAGCGCATCGGCTGTATAGACGGTGCCGGAATCACCCTTCGCGGTGAACGGGCGCACATCGAGATCGACCTCCATGATGATGTCATTGACGATATCGGTGCCGACATGTTCGGCCTGCTTGCGCATTTCCTCCATCAACCACGGGCCCTGTATCGCGTCGGCAAAGCCCGGATAGTTTTCGACATCTGTCGTAATCATCAACTGCCCGCCCTGTTGCAGACCGGCGACAAGCATCGGCTTGAGCATGGCGCGCGCGGCATAGATCGCCGCTGTATAACCTGCCGGGCCGGAGCCGATGATGAGGACGGGTGCATGTTTGACGGTCATGAAACGGCCTTTGAAAGAGGAGGCACGCAAGCTGCCATCCGCAAATATCATTTATGTGCCAGTGCAATGTAAGTGCTGGCTGCCCCCATCAAGACAAGTTGGCCAGTGTCCCCGGAAAGCTGTCATGCCAACGCCTCACGCGTGTGACAAAACTGACTTCGCTTTACCTGAAAAAAGGTGGCGTATCGCATAAAGTCGTTTAGAGCATCGGGCGGCTACTGCGTCGAGGCGCTCGTGAAACAGAATTGATTCCATTTAACTGCCCGATACTCTAATGACCACTCGACGACAGATTCTTGCGCACTGGACAGATACGCATGCCGATCAAGGCCGACCTCGATGCCATAGACTGGAAAATCCTGCGCGAATTGCAGCACGATGGCCGCATGACCAATGTGGAATTGTCCAACCGGGTCGGCATTTCTGCGCCCCCATGCCTCCGGCGCGTGCGACGGCTGGAAGAAGCGGGTATTATTCGCGGCTACCGCGCCCTTCTGGATGCGCCTTCGCTTGGCATGGAGGTCGTCGCCTTTTGCCTCATTGGCCTCCAGCATCAGGCCGATAGCGAGTTGAAAGCATTTGCCGAACGCACACGCGGCTGGCCGATCGTGCGCGAAGCGTGGATGGTATCGGGCGATTCAGATTTCCTGTTGCATTGCGTTACAACGGACCTGCGCACTTTCCAGACATTCGTCCTGGAAGAACTGACTTCAACACCCAATGTCGATACGGTGCGCACTGCCCTGACCATCCGCAAGGTCAAGGACGAGGTCACGGTAGAGATATGATGAACAACGCCGTGGCGGCGAACGATCTCACGCTCTTTGCCTGAACCCCGCAATTTTCAACGTCGTCCTGTACATGGCACGCTTGACTTCGCGGGAGATGATTTCCGTCACGGTTTTCGACTTTTTCTGTATTGTCGATCCACCCATCGCAGCGCTGATTTCCCGTACGCAGACGGGCTGCGATGACAACATGCGAATGCGCGGCGAAGACCGAAGCTGAAGCGTCGTATCGACAGGCCGATCAAACTGCCCGGTCGTCTCCAGAAGCGCGGCAGCCGCATCACGGCCAACAAGTTGCATGACCATTCCCAAACCGACATGCTTGGGTTCGATGATCGCAATGCCACCCTCAGCCAACACGACCCGACCCGTCTCATTCGCCTTTTGCGGAAAGCGCAGGAAATCCTCCGCAGTAAATCCTGACCTTGCAACGGAGAAAATCTGATCCAGCTTCGCAGTGTCGATCTCGATATCGTCCTCGACAATCAGACCGGCATCGAACCCGCCATCGACAATCTCACGCCAAACCTTGCGGTGGGACAGGAAGCAGCCGATCTCGGCCTTGCGCAACTCGAACGGATATTGAGGCCGGTGAAGATCACGCCGATAAACTGACGCTATCTCGTCATCACCAAGCGCTTGACCGTCGACCGCATCCACAATTCGAGAAGGGATCGGCAAAGCCTGGAGCAATCGCTCCGCATGCAGCCGCCTTTGCGAAGCGCGCGAAAGGTGAATTACAAAACCTTCTATCCGCATCGATCTCTTATTATCCCCTCAACGACATTGTCTATCAGCCTGTCGCCACCGTCAATTATCCCACCAAAAACCAATGCTATCCATCACTATCTTGTTGTGAATTTCCGGGTAGGCGGCAACCATGCGCCTTGTCGCTGCCTTTAGAGCATCGGGCGACTAAATGGAATCATTCTTCCGGAGGGCGTGCACGCTCGGCGAGGCGCTGGAATATCTTTGCCTCGGTCAAGAATGAATAGACGGCCCCAGTCATTGCTTCGATGAAGCCGGGAAACCCGCAACGCCACAAACCCTTGCGAAAATACAGGCGCAGGAAATAAATCGGCGGATTGAAAATCAATTTCAGCCGGCGCGCCGACGCACCCGCCGCCACCTGCTGGTCTGCCTTCAGCGACGAATATGTGTTTTCCTTAAGGATCTGCTCATCCATCATCAATGGACGGAAATGCAATATGGTGCCTTTCGCCGCATTGCGGGTCGCACCATCAGGCACGATCCCCTCATGCACCTTTTTTGACAACTCGTAATGGCCTTTGCCGCACCGGATCAGGCGTAAATAGTGCCGCTCATGCACACGTTCTGGCGTATAACCATATCCGATCAGGTAGAGGCGCAGTGCGATACGCCAGCCAACGATTGAATTGTCCGCCGCCAATAGCTCGGGCAGCGCAGCTCGCAATGGCGCGTCAAGACGTTCGTCCGCATCGACATTGAAACACCATTCTTCGCGGCACTGCTCCAAGGCGAACTGCTTTTGCCCGGCATAACCACGCCAAGGTTCTGAAAACAGGCGGATCGGCCAACCCTTGTCCACATAGGCCTGTATCAGAGCCAATGTGCCATCAGTCGACCCCGAATCGACAATTACGATATCCTTGAAGCCGCGCAGGCTCTCGATACAATCGCCAAGATATGCATCCTCATTCTGGCAGATGATATATGCCGACAGGGGTAGAACGCCGTTAGGTTTTGGTTCTTCTGTTTCCAAGCCGGAATCCCTTCCGCGACACGGCATCTAGACCGGTTCAGCTTTTGACAGGTTCACTGAGCCGCTTCAATTACTTGTTTCTGCGCAATCCCGAACGGAAAACCGCTGCACCTTTTGAACACCAGCATCAAGCCGACGCAAGACCGCGATAAATCTCGATCAGTGCATCTGCCTCACCTTGAAGCGGGAAGATATTCCTTGCGCGCTGCAAACAAGAGGCGGCAGTTTTTGCGCGCGCTGCATCATCGCCCATCAGCCTGCCCGCACCATCTATCATGGCGCTGAGGTCGTCGCGCACAATCAGCGTCCCCGTTACCCCATCCTCGATCAGTTCCGAAAAGGCACCCACGTCGCTCACCACCACGGGAACACGGCACGCCATCGCCTCAAGCGGTGTCAGGCCGAACCCTTCCCAGCGCTGCGGCGCGATGAACAATGACAGCGCCTGATACCAGCGTTCAATGTCGCGATGCTCACCCACGAAATGAATGCGCTCGCCAAGCCCGGCACTCTCGACGCGCGTACGTAAGCCTGCCTCGAATTCCTTGTGCTGCGCGGTGGCGCGTCCAGCCACCACGGCCGACCATTTCGGATGGTGGGGCAATAATTCAATCATGCTGTCGACAAAAAGGTCGGTCCCCTTCTGGTGACGGATACGCCCGAAACTCCCGACATATTGCTGGCTCGGGTCCAGACCGACGGCGCGCACGGCCTCCGCCTTGTCGGCGGGCGGGCAAAATCGCTCAAGATCGATGCCGTGCATCACCACCTTGTTGGGAACTTCCAGATAGCTCGCGGTCTTGCGGCTCGTCGCCACCACCGCATCCATGCGGCGGATGAGAAAGCGCGTCCAACTTGTGTGGCGTCGTTGCGAAGCGGAGGTAAAGACCAGTTTCAGCGGCGCACGAAACAGATATTTGAGCACCACGCCGCACAGCATTTCCGGGTTTCGCCGCGCATGCCACACCCTCACACGCGCATTGTTCGGGCGTTTAAGAAGTGCCGCAAGCTGCCACCATCTCATCTTCGGCAGATGATCGGGAAGCCCCGGCCCAAGGGTTGCCACGCCAATGGTGTCTGCCAGTAGCGGCACCAGTTGAATGATCGTGCTTGTCACACCGGAAAGGCGTTGCTTGAAATTGGGAACGACGACCAGCACCCGCGACATGTCCACGCGTGCCGGTTTCATCGGTTATGCACCCGCTGTCCGGAACCTGTTCTCAGACCCACCGCACTTCGAGAATCTCGTAACCGCGCGCACCACCCGGTGCGTTGACCTCGATGGTGTCGCCCACTTCCTTGCTGATCAGCGCGCGCGCTATCGGCGATGAAATGGAAATGCGGCCAAGCTTCACATCGGCCTCCTGATCACCAACGATCTGATAGGTCTTTTTTCTTCGGTGTCCTCATCGACAAGAACGACGGTCGCGCCAAACTTGATCCGCTCACCGCCAAGCTTGCTGATATCGATCACTTCGGCGCGGGCGATGAAGTCCTCGAGTTCACCCACCCGGCCCTCATTGAGGCTCTGGGCTTCCTTGGCAGCATGATACTCGGCATTTTCGGAAAGATCGCCATGCGAACGTGCCTCGGCGATAGCCTCAATGATACGTGGCCGCTCTTCCTGCTGGCGCCAGCGCAGTTCCTCCTTCAGCGACTCGAAGCCTGCGCCCGTCATTGGAACCTTGTTCATAGACTGCCCTTTCCTGCCGCCCACCCCCTTCCGGGTGGCCCTGTCGCACAAAAGAAAACGGTCCGTCAGCACCAACTGGCGGGACCGTCTCATCTCGGATCACCTTAATATAGCAACCCGCGCGCGATTTTCACGCCAAAAAATCAGTTGGCTGAATAATTATATTACAAACAGGCCAAACGCGTTCGCGATCATCCGCCAAATGCAATCAATTGTGGCCCACCCGCGATATTCGCAGACATGCCGTCAGCTTTTCAGGAAATGGTCGATCTGTTCTGCCAACATGCCATATTCGCGCGAATTTTTCCCGGCTCGTTTCTCGATCTCGTCGAGTTGCGCCCTGGCGGATGCGAGGTCGCCAAGTTGCAAATGCGCTTCGCCCAGATATTCACGCACCAGCGTGTAATCGGGATCATTTTGCAACGCTTCCTGATAATAGCCGAGACCGACGATGATGCGCCCGGCCTTGCGGTGCGAATAGCCAAGGTAGTTGAGAATGCGCGCGTCAGATTTATCCTTCGCCAGACTAAGCACCGTGATCGCTTCACCATAGCGTCCCGCCATCGCCAGCGCATGGCCTGCCTCATAGATATTGTCGTCGTCGAGCATGCCTTCCTTGGGCGCAGCACACGCCTTCAGCTTTTTGTCATAAACTTCACCAGCCTTGCATTTTTCAACCGTCTCACTGCCGCCGGTTTCCTCGCCAGCGGCAAATGCGGGAACTGTTACCATCGGGAAAACGGCAATCGCCGCCACTTGCATCAGCAATCTTGTGCGCATTGGTGCCTCCATGAGTTACCCTGAAACGTAAACGCCTGACGCACGCCAATTCATCCCGGCGCAGCAGGATCGACATGTTATCACCTTTTTCTCGCCTGTGCGGGTACGCGAAACGAGGGGGTCGTCAATCGAACGCAACCACAGGCACCAAGAACGTGTGACGATGCATGCAAATGCGCTATCATTGGCAGGGGACAGGGGCAAGGAACAGGCATGGAGATGCTCAGTGCAGCAACATGTTCAAAAGGAATGGGAGCTTTCGATCGGGCCGGACACGGTGCGCCTGTTCATTCTCAAGGCAAAGACGTTGAGCGCCGCCCTCGACAATGATTTTGCCGGAGCTAGCGAACATGAGATCGAATTCGACGGCGATGGCCACGACCTCCATCAGCATGAAGCTCTTGCCGAGGAGGAGTCCAAAAACCTGACCGAGGCCGAATTGCGCGAGTTGATTGGCGACCTCAATGTTGACGAAGCCGCCGAACTGGTCGCTCTGGTCTGGGTCGGCCGTGGCGACTACGATGCATCCGAATGGCAGGACGCGCTGGCTGCGGCGCGCCAACGCCCGTTTCGGCGAACGGCCAAATATCTGCTTGGCATGCCGCAACTTGCCGACTGGCTGGAAGAAGGACTGGAAGCAATTGCCGAATAATATCTCGGCCGCACTGGCATCATCATCAACGCCCAAAGTCGAGGCACTGTTTATCGGCAAGCTCGCGCCACTTGGCCCACGACACGTGCCGAGCGGCATCGACAAACAACTCGTCACCGGTCTTCAACGCATAACGACTGTCGGCGTGCAGGGCGATCAGCACGGCGATACCCGCCATCATGGCGGGCCGGAAAAGGCACTCCACCACTATCCGCGCGACCACTATGCGGCATGGCGCACGGACGGTCTGGAAGTAGTCCCGCCGGCGTTTGGCGAAAACATCTCGACATTGGGCCTAACAGAAGCCGATGTCTGCATCGGCGACATCTATCGCCTTGGATCATCGCTGCTTCAGGTCAGCCAGGGGCGCCAACCATGCTGGCGGCTGAATGCGCGTTTCGGACGCGACGACATGGCATGGCTCGTCCAGAAAACCGGCCGCACGGGTTGGTACTATCGTGTTCTTCAGGAAGGTGAAGCTGCCTGCGGCGACCATCTCCAGCTTGAAGAGAGGCTCCAGCCGCAATGGCCACTGACACGCATCATCGAACTCCTCTACACGCGCACGCTCGATATGGCCGCACTCGAAACGCTCGGTGCATTGCCCGAACTTGCCGAGTCATGGCGTGATCTTGCCAATCGCCGCGTTGCCGCCCGCTCAGTCGAAAATTGGGATCGAAGACTGCATGGCGGCGCATAGCCGCAACCGCATATCAAAAGCGATTCAGAAACAGGGCCATAAGCAACCATACTGAATCATCGCATCAACGGCCCGGCATCTCATCTGGCAGACTCACTCGCGCAACCATCCGCTTCCTCATCCGTTGAACGTTGATGGTCTATTCGCGTCCCTGCCTCATATCGACAACGCTGCTCTTATGTGCGGGGCTCATGCCCGTGCCAATGGCGTTGGCGAAGCAGAAGGCCACCGAACTGCCGCGTTCCGCGCCAGTTCCAGAGATACAGCATATGCCACAAGATGTGCCGCAGGGTAATTTGCCGACCACGCCACTGCGTATATCGCCACCACCGGAAAAGCCCGTTATCGGCCCCGTTGACAGCGACGAAGACAAGACCAAACCACCGACCACCGACCCGCGTTCGGCCATCATTGCCCAGCCGGACCTGCCAGCAACGGAAGTCGCTTGCCGAACGCGGCTTAGACTTCTGGGCGTTGAATTCAAAGACCATGAGGCCGAACGTGACGAAGCTGCGGGCTGCTCGATCCCCTACCCTCTGATCGTCGTCAAACTGGGCAAGGCGATTGAAATCGTCCCAAAGGCGGAACTCAACTGCCAAATGACCGAGGCGCTCGCACGCTTCATGACCGACGTGGTGTCGCCTGAAGCTGTTGCCCGATTCGGGGTTGATGTGAAATCCATCGGGCAAGCGTCCGCCTATGTCTGCCGCCCCCGCCACAATGGCGGCAAGATGTCTGAGCATGCATTCGGCAATGCGCTCGATATTGCCAATTTCACGCTGACAAACGACACGGTGGTCGAGGTCAGCCCCACACCGCCGACAGACAATGCGCAATTCCTGAGCGCCGTGCGAAAGGCCGCCTGCGGGCCGTTCAAGACAGTACTCGGCCCCGGCAGCGATGCCGATCATACGCGCCATTTCCATTTCGATCTCGAACCTCGGCGCAATGGTGGCACCTTTTGCCAGTGAGGCAACGCCTCATTAAAATGCATGTCGCCCAAAAGTATGCAGCGGTTTTGGGGGCAACGACATGCATGAATACAAGAACTTAAAGGGCGGAATGAAGCCCTTAAATCGCGCCTCATTTTAGCCGCAGCAATAAATGCCGGCACTGATTTTTCCTTTACCCTTCGCCGCTAAACTCTTCCCATCTCAAGCATTTCAAAGGAGGCAACACCTGCTTTCCTGCCCGAAACTGCGTGAGATCGGAGATGACTGTGCGCAATCGCCTTTCCAGGGAACCGCGAGCCCGCGCCAGGGGACAGGAATTGTTGGATGTTCGAAAATCGTCGTGCAGCACTTGCCGTCGTGCCACAATCGAAAGGCGCGACCCGCCTTGCAAGCCATACTGTGGTTGTCGCAATGCTTGCGGGAATTTCAGCCTGCACCACTGGCAGCGTCCTCAATTTGGAGCCAGCCGTCGATGTCGGCACGCAAACTGCTGCGATTCAGCAATATAGCCCCCCACAAATGCCGGCCACGTCAGATCCCTATATGAGCGTCGCCTATCCGCGCATGGATCAGCCGCTGACGCCGGTCGAGCAATTGCCGGCTGACGAGATTGATTGCCGCAAGGAGTTGAAGCGTCTTGGCGTCACCTACGCTGACATTGAACCCATCCATGGCG
This sequence comes from Mesorhizobium sp. G2-6-1, assembly GCF_055809095.1. NCBI lineage: Bacteria > Pseudomonadati > Pseudomonadota > Alphaproteobacteria > Hyphomicrobiales > Phyllobacteriaceae > Mesorhizobium > Mesorhizobium sp. G2-6-1. Next base: position 2,661,889 of record NZ_CM147896.1, on the reverse strand, counting down.
GCGGCCAATGCGGCATCGAACATCCGGTCAAAATGTCGGCCATTGGCAGCGTCCAGATAAAACCGGCGGCAACGCTGACCTGCAACATGGCCGCCAGCTTTGCCAACTGGACCAAACGTGAACTCGTTCCTGCCGCCCGCTGGCGCTATTTCTCCGGCATCAAGGCCATTCGTCAGGGCTCCAGTTACTCATGCCGCAACATTGCCGGTGAGGGCGTGCTTTCAGAACATGGCAAGGGCAACGCGCTCGATGTCATGAGTATCGACCTCAACAATGGCAACAACATCGACGTGCGCAAGCCCGGCCTGTTCGCCTTCCGCACCCGGGGTTTCCTGAACACCGTGCGCGCCGATGGCTGCCAATATTTTACAACCGTGCTCGGTCCCGGCTACAATTACGACCATCGCAACCATTTTCATTTCGACATCAAGAACCGTCGCAACGGCTATCGCGCCTGCCGCTAGTGCATGTCGCCCAAAAGTGTGCAGCGGTTTTCGGACAACGACATGCACAAAAACAAAGGCTTAAAGCACCCTGCATGAATCCCTTTAGACGCGATGTGCTTTAATACGAAAAGCAGAAAATCAATTGCCGGTTATCCGCTCGCATTGTGTTCTGAAATCATCATAATCCAGTGATGGCTATGAAGAAAAAGAGCCTTCAACGGCGCATTTCAAACTGGTTTGCCCTGCTGTGCGCTGCCTATCTGGGTCTGGCCTATTTCGCAGCGCCCGCATTTTGGGAATGGCGCGATCACGGCTTCGGGAAAGGCCAAGCTAAAATGGTGACGCACACGCCACAAGGCATTGCTGGCGATCCCATCAATATCGGCTTTGTTGGAACAAGACGGCAAGTCACCCATGCATTCGGCGTAACGCATTGGGACACTGCCGATAACGTGACGCTGAAGAGCGCAGTTGAAATCGGTGAGAGCGTAGTTTTCGACCGTCCCTATCCCGACGCCCCTGTAAGCGAATTGCTGTTCAATGGCCTTGCTCAGGATATCGCCTTTGAAAAACCGTCGGGCAATAGCGCCGACAAACGACACCATGTGCGGTTATGGATGACGGATAGACGTCATGACGACGGACGTCCGTTCTGGCTTGGCGCGGCAAGCTTTGACCGAGGCGTCGGCCTCAGCCACGAAACCGGAGCCATCACCCACCATATCGGGCCCGACATCGACGCCGAACGTGATTTCATCATACGCAATCTGTCCGATGCTTCACTGCTGCTATCCGTACGCGAGATTGAAGGGGTTGGCGCAACCCGCGTTGGCCGCAATGGCGAAGGCGATTCCTATCACACCGATGGCAAGGCCAAGATCGGCATACTGAGGCCCTGACGAATATCGCCAAAAAATGCAGTACGATCGCATATTTTACCATCTATGCCGCAAGCCGTCCAAGATGCTAATGAGCGCCGATGCTTTACTTTGAAATAGCCATTGTAGTCGTTCTCATCTGCGTCAACGGCCTTCTGTCAATGTCGGAACTCGCCATTGTCTCCTCGCGCCCTGCCCGGCTCAAGGCGATGATCGAGCGCGAGGTCAAGGGTGCAAGTGGTGCAGCCAGCGCACTTCAGTTAGGTGCCAACCCCGGAAAATTCCTGTCATCCGTGCAGATCGGCATCACATTGGTCGGTGTTTTGTCCGGCGCATTTTCAGGCGCCACGCTCGGCCAACGGCTTGCCCAGACATTGTCCGAGTGGGGCGTAAGCGACCGCTTCGCCGAACCGCTTGGCGTCGGTATTGTCGTCGCGGCCATCACTTATGGCTCGCTCATTATTGGCGAACTTGTGCCCAAGCAGATCGCCCTGCGCGATCCTGAACGCGTTGCATCGAGGGTCGCGCCAGCAATGGCTGTTCTCGCCATGATCGCGGCACCGCTGGTCTGGTTGCTCGATCTATCCGGCCGCGCCGTTCTCTGGCTGCTGGGCCAGCGCGGGCAAAGCGAAGACAAGGTAACGGACGACGAAATCAAGATGCTCGTGGCCGAGGCCGAACATCACGGCACCATCGAATCCGACGAACGGCGCATGATCGCCGGCGTCATGCGTCTTGGTGATCGCGCTGTGCGGGCGCTGATGACCCCGCGAACAGATGTTGACTGGATCAATCTGCGGGCAGACGAGGCCGTCACCCGCAAGCTTCTTATAGAAACCCAGCACTCGCGCCTTCCTGCAGGCGATGGCGCCGTAGATGCAATGGTCGGCGTGGTCCAGACCCGCGACATGCTGGCAGCCCTTCTTGCTGGTCGTTCAATTGACCCGCGCAAGCATGTCAGTGAGGCGCCCATTGTCCACGACCAGGCAGATGCACTCGACGTGCTGACCAAGCTGAGAGAAGCGGACATGCCAATGGCGCTCGTTCATGACGAGTATGGCCATTTTGAAGGCATCGTCACGCCAGCCGACATTCTTGAGGCCATTACCGGCGTATTCCGCTCCGATCTGGAAGTTGGCGAAGCCAATGAGAACGCGGTGCTGCGCGAGGATGGTTCCTGGCTGCTCGCAGGTTACATGCAGGCGGACGAAATGGCCGACACAATCGGCATCGACCTGCCGGAAAACCGCGACTATGAAACCGTGGCGGGTTACGTCCTTTCCCATATGCACCACCTGCCCGCAACGGGCGAGTTGGTGCATGCGCAAGGATGGCGCTTTGAGGTCATCGATCTTGATGGCCGGCGCATCGACAAGGTGCTTGCCTCCCGCCTGCCCGTTGGCCATCGTGAGTTTGTCCGTTAAATCGGAATGAGGAAAGGCACGCAGCAGGATCAGGCCTCGGCAGGCACCGGCGTGGGGTTGCCCTCGGCGTCCAGCGCCACCATGACGAAATCGGCATGTGTGACTTTTTCCATCAGATCTGACAGATAGCGCTGCGCCCACGCCTCGACCTTGAGGGTCATCGAGGTGCGGCCAACATGTTCGACATGGGTGTAGATGCAAAGCGTATCGCCAATCTTCATCGCCTTGGCGAATGCCATTTCCTTGACCGCGGCAGTCACCACGCGCCCACGCGCCCGTTCCGCCGCCCGAATGCCGCAGGAAAGGTCCATTTGCGCCATCACCCAGCCACCAAATATATCTCCAGCGGCATTGGCGTCAGAGGGCATGGCCAGCGTTCGCAACGTCAGTTCGCCATGTGGCTTGCCGCTCGCATATTGCACCATGATTGATCCCCTCGCTGTCCGACTTGCCTGCGTCCCGTAGTCCGGCAGATCAGATACGTCAACGCATCCGCACGGTTCGATCTATGGTGCCCGGCGCTCTATCGCTTCGATCGAGCATCGGATTATTACGAAAACCGGCAATCACATTTCGATGCGACACTGCATGTGGTCGTTTTTCTTGTAGGCAATGCCGGAAGGTCCGGTGCCACCCCTCACCCTACAGGGTTAGGCTGGCGGTAATCATTGCGGAGCCATTTCCATCAGCCATGACCACCTATGATTTTATCGTCGTCGGCTCTGGTTCCGCTGGGTCGGTCGTAGCCGAGAAACTGTCGGCAAACGGACGCTTTTCCGTTCTGGTTCTGGAAGCTGGTGGCACCGACCGCCGTTTCTTCGTGCAGATGCCGCTGGGCTACGGGAAGACCTTCTTTGATCCTGCCGTCAACTGGAACTACAAAACAGAGCCGGACCCCGGCCTTGCAGGCAATGCCGACCATTGGCCGCGCGGAAAATTGCTTGGCGGTTCAAGCTCGATCAACGCAATGGTCTGGATCAGGGGTGCACGCCAGGATTTCGATGCGTGGCAAGCCGCCGGCAATTTAGGTTGGGGCTATGACGACCTCCTGCCGATTTTCAAGGCGATGGAGGATAATGAAGCAGGTGGCGACAAATGGCGGGGCCAAGGCGGTCCGGTTCATGTCGCTGACAATCGCGGCCATGTCCATCCCCTGACCGAGCGCTTTCTCGAAGCTGGTCAGCAGGCCGGTTTGCCGCTCAATGACGATTTCAATGGCGCATCTCAGGAAGGTGTCGGCATCTACCAGCTCACCACCAAGGGAGGCCGGCGCATGTCGGCTGCCCGTGCATTCCTGCGCCCCGCCATGAAACGGGCAAATATCCGGGTCGAAACCGCTTCTCTGGCAACGCGGATTCTGTTCGATGGAAAACGGGCAACCGGCGTTGAATATTTGCAGCGTGGCAAAATGCAGACCGCACATGCGGGCCGCGAAATCATCCTGTGCGGTGGCTCGATCAACACACCGCAATTGCTGCAGCTTTCCGGCATTGGCCCCGCCGAATTGTTGGCCAGCCTTGGCATTCCCGTCGTGCAGGCATCCGAAAATGTCGGACGCAATCTGCAGGATCATCAGGGCATCAACTATACATGGAAAGGCAAGATACCCACGCTGAACCAGATATTGCGACCCTGGTGGGGTAAATGCCTTGTCGGCATGCAATATATTCTGACGCGTTCCGGTCCGCTCTCCATGTCGATGAACCAGGGTGGCGGCTTTTTCAAAACCGGGCCGGATCTGCAACGCATCAACATGCAGCTCTATTTTCAGGCATTCTCGACCGTCATTCCCCGCAATGGCGAGCGCCCCATCCTCAGCCCCGATCCGTGGCCGGGCTTTTCCATCGGCCTGTCGAATTGTCGCCCATCGAGCCGCGGCGAAATCATGATCCGCTCGAAAAATCCGCTCGAACATCCGCGCATCATGCCTAATGCATTTTCAACCAATGAAGACGTCTCGCAAATGCTCGATGCGGTGAAATTCCTGCGCAAACTGGCCTCGATGCCGGCGATTTCGCAGATCATCGAAGAAGAGGTTGTGCCAGGTCCATCAATCACTTCCGACGCTGACTTGATTCAGGATTTCAGGATGCGTTCGGGCACCGTTTACCACCCTGTCTCGACCTGCCGCATGGGGCCGGACCCATCGCGCGCGGTTGTCGACCAACGGTTGAGGGTTCATGGTTTGTTGGGGTTACGCGTCGTTGACGCCTCGATCTTCCCCGACAACATATCCGGCAACACCAATGCTGCCGCCATCATGACGGGCTGGAAAGGCGCAACCATGATTGTGGAAGATACGAAGTGAGAAATACTGCTAACCTGTTCGCTTGAAGAGGAAAGTTCCGACAGAACGGTGGGACAAAGGAAGCCCCCACAATCGAATTGCGATACCAGACAGAAAGTCAGCCATGAAGATCACTGACGTAAAAACCTATGTAGTCGGCAATCCGCCACCCGGCATTGGCGGAAAATATTTCATCTTCGTCAAACTCACCACCGATGGCGGTGTTGTCGGTTACGGCGAGGCATACAACGCTACATTCTCCGCCGATGTTACTGCCACAATGATCGAGGACATGGCAGAACGCTATCTCGTCGGCCGTGATCCGTACGACATTGAGAGCTTCTTTCGCCGCTGCTATTCATCCGGCTTCACCCAGCGCCCCGATGTCTCGAGCATGGGGTGCTTTTCGGCCCTCGAAATCGCCTGCTGGGACATCATCGGCAAGGAAGCAGGCAAACCCGTCTACAAATTGCTCGGCGGTCAGGTCCACGAAACCCTGCGCTCCTACACCTATCTCTATCCGCATTCCGGCAGCGTTCACACCGAAGATGCACAGGCTCGCAATGTCTATAACGACCCGGACCTCGCCGCCGAATGTGCGATGACCTATGTCGAACAGGGCTTCACCGCTGTCAAACTGGACCCGGCAGGCCCCTACACGGCTTTCGACGGGCATCAGCCGCGCCTCATCGATATCGACCTTTGCGCCCGCATGTTGAAGGCGATCCGCAAGGCCGTGGGCACCCGCGCCGACATCCTGTTTGGCACACATGGCCAATTCACCGCCTCCGGCGCGTTGCGCATGGCCGCTGCCATCGAACCTTACGACCCGCTATGGTTCGAGGAACCGGTGCCACCCGATATGCCCGAGGTGATGGCAGAAGTGGCGCGCGGCACCCGCATTCCCATCGCCACAGGCGAACGCCTGACCACAAAATTCGAATTCGCCCGCGTCATCGAAAACCGCGCCGCTTCGATCCTGCAACCCGATCTCGGACGCTCCGGCGGCATTCTTGAAACCAAGAAAATCGCAGCCATGGCCGAGGCCTATCACATACAGATCGCGCCTCATTGCTATTGCGGGCCTATCGTCGGTGCGGCCAACATCCAGCTTGCAGCAACGCTTCCCAATTTTCTCATCCTCGAATCGCTCAGGCAATGGGACGGCTTTCACGAAAAGCTGCTCAAGACGAAGATCGAGTGGCAGGATGGCAACGTCATTCCATCGAAGGAGCCCGGCATCGGCGTCGAACTGGACGAAGCCGTTTGCGAGGCGCATCCTTACACCGGCAAGGATTTGCATCTGCAAATGGCACAGGAGGCGCTGTTTCCATGACCGCACGACAAAAATACGCATTTATCGGCCTTGGAAACCTTGGCAGCAATCTTGCCGCCAGCCTGCTGCGTGAAGGTTTTTCGCTAACCGTATACGACCCCTCGCCAAAAGCCGTCGAGAAGCTCGTCGATTTGGGCGCAAGGGCAGCGGTCACCCCCGCACAGGCGGCAAAGGTGGGCAACGCCATCACCTGCCTGCCTTCCCCAAAAATCAGCGAGGCCGTGCTGACCGGCCCCGATGGCATCCTTGATGGTTTGCCACGCGGCGCAACATGGATCGAAATGTCGACCAATGGCCGCGATGAAATGGTTCGCCTTGCCGGGCTTGCCTCAGAGCGTGGTATCGAAACGCTCGAATGTCCCGTCACTGGTGGCGTTCATCTGGCAGCAACCGGCAGCATCACCGCGCTCGTCGGGGGCGACAAGGCGCTTTATGAGCGCCACCGTTCGACCATCGAGGCGATGTGCGCAAAGTCTTTTCTCATGGGCCCCATCGGCTCGGCGGCCGTCATCAAGGTCATCACCAACATGCTGGCCTTCATCCATCTCGTTGCGGCGGGCGAAGCACTCATGCTGGCCAAAACCGAGGGTCTGGACCTTTCCCAAGCCTATCACGCCATCGTCGCCTCGTCCGGCAACAGCTTCGTCCATGAAACCGAAAGCCAACTGGTTCTCAACGGTTCCTACGATGTCGGTTTCACCATGGATCTGGCCCTGAAAGACCTCGGCTTTGCCATGCGCATGAGCAAGGAAAACGGCGTGCCGCTCGATCTTGTTTCCAAAGTCAATGAGATTTTCCAGCATGGCAAAGCCGCCTATGGTGGCGATGCCTGGTCAACCATGATCGTCAAGCTGCTTGAAGACACGGTTGGAACCGAGCTTCGGGCACCCGGCTTCCCTTCCCGGCTCGAAGCCTGAGGAGTTGCGCAGAACTCCAACGATATCAACAACCTTGCCGGATTACCCGAATCGATCTGGCAAGGACTTGAATCAGATTCTCAAGCTGTACGGTTCAAAAACGCAGCGTCAGCGCGCCCGGCAACATCTCGAATGTCGCCGGTATGCGCCCCGGCGATTCACCGTCGATATCGATCAGCGCGCCATTGCTCGCAACAGTGCCCACCGGCTCGACCAGAACCTTTCGCCCCCGCAATATGGTGATGGCCGGATGGTTTCGGTGATGCCCGCCATAGACCAGCCGCAGATCCCGGATCAGCCTGGTCTTGCTTGCCGCCCGCACAACGACGATCTCGAACTGCCCATCATCCAGGGCGGCATCCGGTGCAATCATCATGCCGCCCCCGAAATATTTGCCATTGGCCACGGCCACCAGAGCTATGCGTGCCTCAACCGGCTCGCCGTCATCAATGGTAATCCGTACCGTCTGGAAGCGGTAGAAAATGAACTCCACCACCGTGCGCCAGTAAAAAAGCGCCTTGGCTGAAACGCGCCCCTTGCGCTTGTCGGCATTGACAGCCCGATCCGTCGCGCCTGAAAGGCCAAGACTGGCAATATTGACGAAGTGGCGGCTGGCAAGCGCACCATGATCATCGACATAGGAAATGCACCCAGCGTCAATCTTTCTGCCTTTTGCTTCCGCAATCCGCTTCAGCACGCCATCGACGCTTCGCGGCAAACCAAGGCCACGGGCAAAGTCGATGCCCGTACCGCATGGCAGCAGCGCCAGTTCCGGCGCATGCCCATGATCCTGACCGGCCTGCAACAACCCGTCCGCCACTTCGCTGGCCGTACCATCACCGCCGGCCGCAATCACCAGGTCGCATCCATGCGCGGCAAGGTCGAGCGCCAGCCGTTCGGCATCGCCCTCTGCCTGAGTTTCGCGCAAGTCGAACGCGCCCAAATGGCGGGTGATGAGCGCCGCCACATTCGGCCACTCGCGCTTGAGCCTGCCGCCACCAGCAATCGGATTGAGAACCACTCCGATTTTCACGTCTGCGCCTCCCCGAAACGTTACCCATTTTCGTTTCGGCATAGATGCGCGTCAATGCCCGGTTCGGCAAGACTCAATGTGCAGTAGCCCGAATGAGGGAAGCTGATGATTCACCGGCTGGCAGACATGAAAATGACCGATCCAACCGGACCGGCCATCTTCACAAGCAGGTGTTCCGCTCGGGTATGAGAATTATGAAGCGCTTTCGATCGAGGTGATCGTGCCGGTCGTATCGTCAAACGTCACGACCACCTGCGCGCCGACCTTCAATTGATCCAATGACGCCTCGGCGGGCAATTGGTAAATCTTGCCATCGTCGAGCGTGATCGACTTGGTCGTCGGATCAACTGACTGGATCGTACCTTGAACGGTTGCCGCATAAGCGGAACCAATGAAAGCAAGCAGGGCAGCGGCAGTTACAAGGGTCTTTTTCATATCGAAAACTCCGTTTGATCGGTTTCGTTGTTCCGATTGCCCGATGAGCAGTGACAACTGCGGAACACCCTCGATTTAGAGCCGCCGCACCTCGCCGACAAATCACGAAGAATGACTTTCCTAAATGATTTCAGCGGCTTATTTCTGACACATTGCCATCGGGTGATATCATCGTTTCACGTCGGTATAGCTGTTGATGATGGTGAAACGCCCGCAAAACGAGTCGATCAGCAGCACTGGACCCGTCCCTTGTGACAGTCACTCAAACGCCGCATTTCCTGTCAGCGCGGTCACAGGATTCTCAGCAAAAAAATTTGAGAAACACGTTTTGTATCGGCCTTATATCGGCGCGCCGCGTTTTCCGGCTCACTCACCGAAAATCGCCGCCAGCCTTTGCCTTACGCGCGCGCCAGCATTCCCCTCCAATGCCGCCACCGGCACAAGATGCTCGCGCTCACCATCACGGCAGCGGTAGAAAAAGTGCATCCGATAAGCAGCAATCGTTCCGCGTGTTCGGTCGTCTGAGCTGACATCAACGATCAGGATCGCTCCGATACGCCCCGGCCAGGGCTGGCGCGAAAATGCGGTGCCAATAAAATCGCCCAACCCATAAGCAACCGGCGTTCTTCCGACCTCTTCCAGCGGTTGCACGACATGCGCATGGTGTCCCGCGATCAGTCCGACGCCCGCCTGTACCAAATTTTCTGCGAGAACCCGCGTAGCTGCTTGCGGGTAGTGCCGGAATTCCCAATCCCAGTGCGGCACGGCGCACATCAAGTCCACCTCGTCGAACCCCTTGGACTTCCAGTCTTCCGGTTGGCATTCCATCGAAATCCGGCTGGCAAATTCCTCTTGCCCGCCATTGTGCCAAACTGTGAATGCGGCAAGACCGATGGTCAACGCCCCCACAGCGACACGCACAACCGGACCATCCGCAACCGTGCCGATGGTCCGAATACCCATGCGCACAAGGCTCACCATCGTTTCGTCAAAGCCATCAGGCTTCTGATCGAGCGCATGATTGTTGGCAAGTGAAAGCATCAGCTTTTCAGGATCGATCCCGGCAGCGTCCAGCACACCAGCCAGAAACGGCGCTGTCATGGCATGATGCGTTCCAAGGCGGGTTCGCAACGGCCGGCGCGGCACCGCAACCACCGGACTTTCGCAATTGCCAATGACCAGATCGGCGCTGAGCAGAAGATCAGAGATAGCGGGATCGACAAGTGGCGGGGCCCGGTTAGCCACGGCAGAAATATCACCGATAAATGCCAGCCTTATAGTCTGGTCGGGTGGCGGCTGCATTAATGTCGCCGATTTGCGCGCACATCCAGCAGGCCCGCCGCCACGCATTGACGGTTTCAGAAAGCGCGGGAGCCATGACAGCTTGTAGAAAAGCGGATAATTCGACACCAACAACCTGTAGCGAAATATAGACCCAATGTAGAGATCACCACAGCCGCAGAGAAGCCACGCTATGGTAATCGCGCTGAATCCACTCCTGACACCCTTCTGTCAGGAGCACGTCCTGCTATTTTAGTGAACAGCGATCCGCCCTTTCCATTTCACCTGACACCGCCCATATTCCAGCCATGGCCAAATCCTCTGAAAAATCGGCGCAGCACAAGCGGCGCAATCCGCTGACCGACTTCCATGACGCCAGCGTGCCGTTGGACAAGGGCGGCTTTGCAGAATCACCGCAAGCTGAACTTTCGGGTACACCGGTTTCCGGCTCGATCTCGGATTGGGCCGAGCAGATTTCACAGGAAGCACAAGACCAGCGGCCCAATTCTTCACTGGAAGGGGAAACCGCAAAACCATCCCGACCGTCGAAAAAATCCCCGAACGATCCGGTTCCCCCACCCGCACTTCGCGCGGCACCTCGATGGGCGGTGCGGCCTCAGCCAAGGAACGCGTCGCCGTCGGTCTCAACCCGGTAGCTGGCCTCGACGTCAGCCTCGAAGAGGCGGAATCGGTTTCATCCGGCGGCGTCACCGCGACCGTCGCGGCACTCTCGGCCCTCATCGAAAGCGGCAACCCGCTGCACAAGGATGGCGTGTTATGGACGCCGCACCGGCCCGAACGGCCAGCGAAATCCGAAGGTGGCATCGCCATCAAGATGGTGTCCGATTTCGAGCCGGCAGGCGACCAGCCAACCGCGATCAAGGATCTCGTTGAAGGCATATCCAACGAAGATCGGACGCAAGTCCTGCTTGGCGTCACCGGGTCCGGCAAGACCTTCACCATGGCCAAGGTGATCGAGGAAACACAGCGCCCTGCCCTCATCCTTGCGCCCAACAAGACGTTGGCCGCCCAGCTTTACGCCGAGTTCAAGAAATTCTTCCCCGACAACGCGGTCGAATATTTCGTTTCCTATTACGACTATTATCAGCCCGAGGCTTATGTGCCGCGCACCGATACCTTCATCGAGAAGGAATCGTCGATCAACGAGCAGATTGACCGGATGCGCCATTCGGCGACACGCTCACTGCTGGAGCGCGATGACGTCATTATCGTTGCCTCGGTTTCGTGTATTTACGGTATCGGTTCGGTCGAAACCTATACGGCCATGACCTTCCAGATGGAGATTGGCGACCGGCTCGATCAACGCGCTCTGCTGGCCGATCTCGTTGCCCAGCAATATAAGCGCCAGGACATCAATTTCGTGCGCGGCTCTTTCAGGGTGCGCGGCGACACCATTGAAATCTTTCCGGCCCATCTTGAGGATCGCGCCTGGCGTATTTCGCTGTTCGGCGACGAAATCGAAACCATCACCGAATTCGACCCGCTCACCGGCGCGAAAACAGGCGACCTGAAATCGGTCAAGATTTACGCCAACTCCCACTATGTCACGCCGCGCCCGACCTTGAACCAGGCCACCAAATCGATCAAGGAAGAGCTTAAACACCGGCTTGCGGAACTTGAGAAGGCTGGACGGCTGCTGGAAGCGCAACGGCTGGAACAACGCACCCGCTTCGATCTGGAAATGCTGGAGGCCACCGGCTCCTGCGCTGGTATCGAGAATTATTCGCGCTACCTGACCGGACGCCTGCCCGGCGACCCGCCGCCAACCCTGTTCGAATATATCCCGGACAACGCGCTTGTTTTTGTCGATGAGAGCCACGTCACCATTCCGCAGATCGGCGGCATGTACCGAGGCGACTTCCGCCGCAAGGCAACCTTGGCCGAATATGGTTTCCGGCTGCCGTCCTGCATGGACAACCGGCCTCTTCGCTTCGAGGAATGGGATGCCATGCGCCCGCAATCCGTTGCCGTGTCGGCAACTCCCAGCGGCTGGGAGATGGAGCAGGCGGGCGGTGTGTTCGCCGAGCAGGTTATCCGCCCCACCGGCTTGATCGACCCGCCGGTCGAGGTGCGTCCGGCCAAGGCGCAGGTCGATGACGTTGTCGGTGAAATTCGCGAAACGACGGCCAAGGGCTACCGCACGCTGGCGACCGTGCTGACCAAGCGCATGGCCGAGGACCTCACCGAATATCTGCACGAACAGGGCATTCGTGTACGCTATATGCACTCCGACATCGACACGCTGGAGCGCATCGAAATTCTGCGCGATCTGCGCCTTGGCGCGTTCGACGTGCTGGTTGGCATCAACCTGTTGCGCGAGGGGCTCGACATTCCCGAATGCGGTTTCGTTGCCATTCTCGATGCCGACAAGGAGGGTTTTCTGCGCTCCGAAACTTCACTGATCCAGACCATCGGACGCGCCGCTCGAAACGTCGATGGTAAGGTCATCCTCTACGCGGATAAAATCACCGGTTCGATGCAGCGCGCAATGGCGGAAACCAATCGTCGCCGCGAAAAGCAGATTGAGTGGAACGAGGCCAACGGCATTACGCCTGAAAGCGTCAAGTCGCGCATCTCCGACATTCTCGATTCGGTCTACGAGAAGGATCATGTCCGCGCCGACATCTCGCAATTCACCGACGATGCCGGTGCCATGATGGGCAACAATCTCAAGGCTCATCTCGACGCACTGGACAAACAGATGCGCGACGCAGCCACCAATCTCGATTTTGAAAAAGCCGCCCGCATTCGCGACGAGATCAAGCGGTTGCGCGAGATGGAACTTGCCATTTCCGACGACCCGCTGGCCAAATATGCCGACATGGAAAGTCCTGTTTCGGGACGCGAAAAAGGCAAGCACAACAAAGGTCGCGCGCTGCACAAAGCCATTGACGACAAGGCAGCCTCCTCCCTTGACGGGAATACTGGCATCAACACAAAGGGGGCAGGTAAAAACCTCGCTCCCTCTTTGCCAAACCTTCGCTCGACAATATGGGGCCGGGCACCGATATGGCCACGCCAGCCGGTGCGGTGTCACGCTCGCTGTTCAAAAAGCAATCGGCCTCGGAAGCCCACGGCTCGGACTTCGGCATTCCGGGCGATGACGGCAAGCGATTGTTCCGCAAGAATTCGCTCGACGAAATGACCGTGCGGCGAACCGAAAAGCCCGTCGAAGGTGCCAAGCCCTCACGCCCGTCGCCTTCTCCCGCTGCGGATGATGCAAAACCGGTTCGCCGTGAACGCGCCGGTATCGACTCCTACGAAGACCCATCCGATACGGCCAAACAAAAGCGTAGGCCCGGCAAGACAGGGCGACCCGGCAAGTAATCGCTGAACACTTTTCCTGGAATTGCCTGTTTATCCTACGCAATCCCGAACGGAAAACCGCTGAACACTTTTCCTGGGATTGCTTGTTTGTCTTGCGCAATCCCAGACGGAAAACCGCTGAACACTTTTCCTGGGATTGCTTTAATCCAGCCGCTCGATCAGCGGTTTCAATTTCTCGCCATAGCGCTTCCACAGATCGACCGAGCCCTTGTACATCGGTTGGCGCACCTGTGCGGCGGATGCCGTACGCACCGGTCTGTCGGTCTCATGGAATTTCAGGCAGGCGTCGCTCCACGGCAGACCAAGATGGGCAATCAGCGCCCGCGTCTGACCCTCCTGATCAGCGACGAAATCCTCGTAGCGCACATCATGCACCACGCCCGGCAAAACAGTACGCCAATGCGCCATCATGTCGGTGTAGAGATTGTGGAAATCCGCCAGTTCCTCCAGATCGTAACTGTAGGAATGGCTATCGCCGCGAAAATGCGTCTTGAAGATCGACAGGCACGTCGCCACGCCATTGCGCGCACAATGCACTATCTTTGCATTTGGCAGCATCATGCGCAGGAAACCGACGAGAACGAAATTGCCCGGCATCTTGTCGGTGACATGGCGAACGCCAGCATAACGTTTGTGCAGCATGTCGAGATAGTCCTGCCCCGCATCGGCAAATGCCTTGTCAGGCATGTCCGCAATTCCGGCCGGAAACCCACCCTTCATGTCCAGCGGAAAGCCCTTGCCCACCGCTGTCTTGAGAATGGACAATTCACCGGCACCATAAACCTGCGGATGGCTGGCGATGATCTGCTCCACCAGCGTCGTGCCCGAGCGCGGCATGCCGACAATGAAGATCGGCGTATCGTCGCTGATCATGCTTGGCTGGCGCGTCTCGAAAAACGCGGCATCGAACGTCGCCTTCATCGCCTCGAAATCGGCCCGCACACGCGCTGTGTCGTGGCTCACCTCTTTGCGGCGAATGGCGTTACCTTCGGCGAAATAGCCGAACGCGCGCTCATAGGCTTTCAAATCGTCATGCGCCTTGCCGAGCCCGAACGAAAGCTGCATCCGCTCGGTACTGTCGGCCCCGGCTCGCTCCTGCAAGCTCTGCATGGTGGCAAGTTCAGCGTCAGCTTCCAGCTGCCGCTTCACCTGGCTCAGCATCAACCATGAATGCGCCTGCCCCGGCCGAGCCGCAAGCGCGAGGCGAAACTGCGCGGCGGCCCCCGCAAGATCGCCTTTTTCCATCAGGCATACGCCATATCCGTGCAATGCCTCGCTATCCTTTGGCCGGATGGAAAGCGCTTCGCGAAACACGTCAAGGGCAGCATCAAGCCGTCCCGCCTCTTGCAGCGTTTCGGCCAAACCGGCGCGCGCACGCATATGAAAAGGCGAGCGCCCCATCGTTGCCCTGAACGTCTGTTCCGCCGCCTCGAACCGACCAAGCAGCCTTTGCACGGAGCCGAGATTGTCACGCGCCGCGAGAAAATCGGGCCGCGCCTCAACTGCCTTGCGAAAACATTCCGCGCTGGCAGCGTTCTTGCCGAGGTCACGAAGCACCGTGCCAAGATTATTGAGAAAGTCAGGATTGTTGGGCGCGCCCTTGACCGAACGCTCGATCAGCAAAAGCCCATCGGTGCTACGCCCACTTTGATGCAAGAGCAGCCCAAGAAAATGCAATGCGGGTCCGTGGCTTCCCTGTTTTGCCAGAACCTGCCGGTAGAGCGCCTCCGCTTCGCCAAGTCGCCCCGACTGATGCAGAGAAAGGGCCTGGCGCACAGCATCGTCAAGCGGACCGGAAGGCGGCCCGCCAGCACCACCGGAACCCTTGGTGCTACCCTTGGCGCTCTTGGCACCCTGCTGTCGTCTCAAAGCCCGGTTGATGAAACACCTGCCGCAAAAATGTGAGCCTGTGGCGATCTAAGCCATGAGTGCAGGAGGTTCAAGGGTGAATTCAAACCTCCAGGGGCTACTCGGAAAGGCTTTCGCCGCTCCCTCCCATCTCGGATGGAAAATCCTTCATCTTGGGCAAACCATCTTTCATAGGCAGCACGGTTTCAGCGTAGTTGACATGCACAGCGGGCGAAAATGTTTGGCCCGGCACCGTAGCCGCGTAAACATCCATCAGCCCCCAGTGAGGATGATAGGTCATCAGGTGTCCACCACATTTGGTGCAATATTGACGATCGCTGCGCTCAGTTTTCTTGAAATGCCCGATCTGCTCTTGCCCCTTGGTGACCTTCACGTTCTCGTTCTTGAAAAGCGTAAAGGCATTGACGGGCCCAGCAGACCACGACCGGCAGGATTCACAATGGCAGTATCCCATCGCTTCCGGATTACCAGATACTTCGATTTCAACGGTGCCGCAAAAGCACCTCCCTTTTGTGTCCCGGACATTGTTTAGTCCTTTCACTCGTGCGCGGAACCGACATAACGTAAGCTCTCACCACGAGGATCAACTTTAGCACATTCGACACCTGACCGTGGCGGTTTCTTCGCATCGGCATGCAGCGACGATCTTCTGATCTTCAGAACTCGATATGAGAGTATTTTGAAAGCGCATTGCAAATTTCATCAACGGTTTCGTCCTGAACAACTGAACACTGAAAACGATCATTGAAATTTTGGCCACAAATGCGTCGCAATAGACTCGGCAATTTCTACTGGCCGCATCTGTGCCTATGTTTCCCCGCATGTGGCCTATGACCTTGGCGTTTGCGAAGCGTAACCGATGATCAACGTGGGGTTTGCTGCTGATGACGCAACCTGCGAGCGTTATCTTGCAACCATCACAAATTCGTGCAATAAGTTCTGCGTTCGGGCATTTGCGACCCGGAGAGTGGAACGTTTTGTACGACCCTATCCCCGATACTGTGAATCTCTGACAGCCCCACTTTATTTGGCGGGGGTATTATTGTGCGCAAATGCATACCGCCAAAACAACCACCGGGACTTGCATCCGACCCAGGCGGCGGGCAGGACCGAAATTCTGATCGGGTGAAGGAGTTCCCCCATGGCCCAGACCGGCACCGTTAAATTCTTCAATGCGACCAAAGGCTTCGGCTTCATCACGCCTGACGACGGCGCCAAGGATGTGTTCGTTCACATCTCGGCAATCGAGGCTTCAGGCCTGCGCACTCTCGTTGATGGCCAGAAGGTCAACTTCGACGTTGAGCCAGACCGCATGGGCAAAGGCCCCAAGGCGGTTAATCTCAGCGCAGAATAAGCTACAAGCGCTTCCGGCGTATTAAACAGTTTGAAGGGGGCGCGGCGAATGGGCCGCGCCCCTTTTCCATAGGGCTTCACAGCCACTTCAATGCATTTATTTGAATACCTCTTATCAAAAAAACCTTTTTTCT
This sequence comes from Mesorhizobium sp. G2-6-1, assembly GCF_055809095.1. NCBI lineage: Bacteria > Pseudomonadati > Pseudomonadota > Alphaproteobacteria > Hyphomicrobiales > Phyllobacteriaceae > Mesorhizobium > Mesorhizobium sp. G2-6-1. The sequence continues at coordinate 2,645,148 of NZ_CM147896.1, read as the reverse complement.
TGCCGACGCTCCCAAAATAAACGACAAATTAATCTTCGGGCATTTTGCCGGCCCGAAGACATGAAATTATGGGATAAAGGGAGTTTCCCATGGAGCAGACCGGCACGGTTAAATTCTTCAATCATGCAAAAGGCTTCGGCTTCATCACACCTGATGATGGCGAAAAGGACGTCTTCGTGCATATATCAGCGGTTCAGGCATCGGGTCTTCCCGGCCTTGAGGATGGTCAGAAAGTGACCTTCGAGACTGAACCGGATAAGCGCGGCAAGGGACCGAAAGCGGTCAACCTGACAGTCGGCTGACAGCCGGAGCATGGATGTGTGGCGCGCAGGCGCGTTTACAATGTAAGCCGCTGCTTGTTCAGCTGCCGTTCAGCCACGGTCTTCTAGAAGTTCTGCAACACCGGACTGCAATTCCTGCACCGGCAGACCGGATTTTATGGAGACCGTCATGAACAGATTTGTGAAAACCACAGTCCTTTCCGCCACCATCGCCGCCACCATCCTTGCGACATTGCCCGCCGCCAATGCGCGCGACCGGCACAACCGCAGGCATTCCAATGACGACGCCATTGCCGCCGGCGTCATCGGCCTTGCCGCCGGCGCATTGCTGGGCGGTGTGCTCGCCTCGCAGCCGCGTTACTATGAGCCGGAACCGGAATATATCATTCGCGAGCGTCGTCCCGTTCGGGCCCGCAGATATTACCGGACCGAATACGGCGGAGCCTTCGAGCCATGGAGCCGCGAGTGGTATCGCTACTGCTCGGACCGCTATCGCAGCTTCAAGCCACGCACCGGCACCTTTACCGGCTATGACGGACAACAGCATTTCTGTCAGGCGAATTGACCCAAACCGGGCGATTGCTGGAGGGGCTCAAAGCACCCTGCATGAATCCCTTTTGACGCGATGGGCATTAGTGGTTTGCGCTGCTTCGCGCCTCCTCCGTCCCGCCCGGCAGAAAGGGCTAATAGGCCGTGATGGCCACACCGTCACACCAGAAACGGGTTGCTTCGGCGTTCTTCGCCAAAGCGCCCGCCCGGGCCGTGGCCGCACAGGAAACCAATGTCATCGCCAAGAGGCAGGAGTTTTTCCTTGATCGAGGAAATCAGCGCGCCAGCGTCGCCGCCCGGCAGATCCGTGCGCCCAACCGAGCCGCGAAACAGAACGTCGCCAACATGCGCGAACTTGGCCGCCCGATTGTAGAAAACAACATGGCCCGGCGCGTGGCCCGGACAATGCAGGACTTCGAAAACATGTTCGCCAAATGAAACCGTTTCTCCCTCGGTAAGGAAGCGGTCTGGAACACAATTGCGCACGGCTCCGGGAATGTCGAAGCGTTTGGCCTGCTCCTCAAGATTGGCGAGCAGCGGCAAATCGGCTTCATGTGGGCCGATAATCTCAACGCCAAGCGCATCTTTCAGGTCCATCGCCCCTCCGGCATGGTCGATATGCCCATGTGTGATCCAGATCGCGCCTGCCGTGATGGCGTTGTCCTTCAGCGATGCCAGGATGTTGTCGATATCGCCGCCCGGATCAACAACGACACCAATCTTGTCATCACTGTCGAACAGGATTGTGCAATTTTGCTGAAAGGGAGTGACAGGCACGATGCCTGCATTGAGCTGTCCCATGACGGTCCTCTCGGTCAAACGATACCCGATACAACATAACGGCGCGTAAGTGGCAACATGTCGGGCATTCGTGATGGTCGTTCATAAAAGTCGGGCGACCGAAGCCGCCCGTGTTGAACTATAAATGAAAGGTCGGCCTACTTCTTCATTGCACCCATGACAGCACCAACAAGGCCCGTCAGGATGGCACCGCCACCGGCGCCGCCAATGATGCTATTGAGGTTGAGCGCGCTGCCCATGCCATCGGCAGCCATAGCCGGATCGACCGCGCCGCCGCCCATGAGACTGCCAAGGATCGCCGCACCGCCGACACCTCCGATTGCTCCGCAGAGAATCTTGGGCAACTGGCTCATCGCCACCTGTTTGACCGCAGCGCCCACCGCCTGACCACCGATAATGCCTGTGACCACCTGAACGATGATTGGAAGAATTGATTCCATATTTCCGTCCCTCCTCAATGACACCGACTCGCCAGAGCCGACCTCAGCATCAGACCCGGAACCGGCCAAATGTCAAATAAGGGATATCTGAAACGACAAGGGCGGTTCGCGAACCGCCCTTCAGAAATTCAATCAGCTTTTCCGCTATTCCGCGGCTATCGCACGATTGGGTTGAACTGCCGCGGAATAGGCATTCATCAGGGATCTGGCGATCTCGCCCACCTCGAACTGATAAGGCCCGATCTCTGAAACAGGCGTCACTTCCGCTGCGGTTCCGGTGAGGAAGCACTGCTCGAAGCCTTCCAGTTCTTCGGGCATGATCACACGCTCGACAACGTCGAAACCATGTTCCTTCGCAAGGCCGATAACGGTCCGGCGCGTAATGCCGTCCAGGAAGCAATCCGGTTTCGGCGTATGGATCTTGCCGTCCTTGACAAAGAAGATATTGGCACCGGTCGCCTCCGCCACCTGGCCGCGCCAGTCGAGCATCATGGCGTCAGCATAACCCTTCGCTTCGGCTGCGTGCTTGGAAATGGTGCAGATCATATAAAGCCCCGCAGCTTTCGCCTTTGAAGGGGCAGTTTGCGGGTCGGGACGCCGATATTCGGCCAGATCCAGCCGGATACCCTTCAGCTTCTGCTCAGGATCGAAATAGCTTGGCCATTGCCAGATGGCGATGGCGCAATTGATGTGGGTGTTCTGTGCCGAGATGCCCATCTGCTCGCTGCCGCGCCAGGCGATGGGGCGTACATATGCATCCTTGAAACCCTGCTTCTTCAACAAGGCGTTGCAGGCATCGTCGATATCACTAACCGAATAAGGAATCCGGAAACCAAGGATACGTGCTGATTCATGCAGACGCTCGGTGTGTTCGGTCAGTTTGAAAATTTCGCCACCATAGGCGCGCTCACCTTCAAACACCGCGCTGGCATAGTGCAGCCCGTGCGAAAGGACATGAACCTTCGCGTCCGCCCATTTGACGAATTCGCCATTCATCCAGATAAAGCCGTCGAGTTGATCGAATGGGACGGATGCCATGGTAACCTCCCGCAGGCGGCAGCCCGCATTGCATTAGCCGTTGAGGCGGTCACAACAAAGCGACCGTCAAGACGAAATGTAAGCCGATAAGACGACTATGACAAACTCAGGAAATTCCGCAAAATTGCCCCGCACTTGCCTTTTAGGTCGTATTCAGCCCTAAAGCTTGGCAAAAATTACAATCGCCGTAAAAATATGTCAATAGTGCTGACGTAGTTTTAGAGTCATACAGGAAAACGATGCCGGACCAGGAAGCTAGGGATACAACTCCAATCAAAACAGCGATCGGAAACGCCGACGGCATAGATTTTGCCGTCATCGAGCTGTTCTTCTATGCCTATCGCGACTTCACCTCGGACCCCGACGAGATACTCGCCGACTATGGTTTCGGCAGGGCTCACCATCGCGTGCTGCATTTCGTCAACCGCAGACCGGGGCTGACGGTGGCCGAATTGCTTGACGTTCTCAAGATCACCAAGCAATCTCTTGCCCGTGTACTCAAGCAACTGATCGACACCGATCACATTGTGCAATTGCAAGGACCGCGTGACCGTCGCCAACGCGAACTATATCCAACTGCCAAGGGACGCGCCTTGGCGCTCGCACTGGCAAGGCCACAGTCACGCCGCATCCATGCTGCAATGGAAGATACAGGAGTTGGTGGACGCGCATCGGTCGAGCAATTCCTCAAGGCGATGGTCAATCCCGAACTCAGGACACAGATCGATGCAGGCCCCGGAAACGCAGATTAGAACACGTCAGGAAACGGTTATGGAAAGCAGTGACAGACTGGACCAACTGACCGCACCGGAGGACGACGCTCCCCACTTGCTTGTTGTCGACGACGACACGCGTATTCGCAATCTGTTGAAACAATATCTCAGCGAAAACGGATTTCGCGTCACTGTTGCCGGCAACTCGACCGAAGCCCGGCGCAAACTCGTCGGCATCGATTTCGACCTGCTTGTGCTGGACGTGATGATGCCGGGCGAAAGTGGTGTCGACCTGACAAAGGCGCTCAGGACCGACAAGAATGTTCCCATCCTGATGCTGACGGCGCTGTCGGAAACCGATAGCCGTGTAACGGGGCTTGAAGCCGGCGCCGACGACTATCTGCCAAAGCCGTTCGACCCGCGCGAACTGATCTTGCGCATCAACAATATCTTGCGACGCGGTGGCCCTGCGGCAACCCCGAAGGTCGAGCAACTGGTATTTGGCCCCTACACGTTCCAGATCTCCCGGCGCGAACTGAAATGTGGGGAGAAATCCTCAAATTGACCGATCGCGAACAGGAAATTCTGGCGATGTTTGCAGCGCGCGCCGGCGAAACCATTCCGCGCCATGAACTCGTTGGCGATGATTCAGAAGTTGGCGAGCGCACCATCGACGTTCAGATCAACCGATTGCGCCGCAAGATCGAACGCGACCCTTCCAACCCGATCTGGTTGCAAACCGTGCGCGGCATCGGCTACCGGCTCAGCGTGGAGTAAAGCGCAAGACGCGCCCCTCACCCGCGCATGGGCCGGCCAGTAGATGACGTATCGTGTAATCCCGGTGCGCCTTGCCACTCGCTATTGAGCACCCTCAGGCGATGAGGGCTCGTAATCATCCACTCCGGCTAGCCTTACAAACCCTTTGCGATGCCACAACATGCAGCGGTCAGCATTTTCGTTTGGAAGCAGGATATCGTGGATGATCCCGACCAGAATGGTGTGCGAATAACCGTCGTGATGCGTGGCGATACGGCAATCGAAAGCAACCGCAGCCCCCGCCAGCAGAGGCGCGCCAGTTTCCTGAACCATCCAAAGCGCACCCTGGAAGCGATCAGTTCCCTTTGCGCGGGCAAAATGTTCCGCAAAGGCCTTTTGGGTATCGGGCAAGACGCTGCAACCGAAAAAGCCCTGCCGCAAGACAGCGTCATGTGCGGTCGCTGTCTTGTTGATACACACGATGAGGGATGGTGGGTCGTCCGACAGACTGCAAACCGCGGTCGCCATCAGACCGCTGGGCACCCCATTCTCAATCGTTGTAATGGCAGTAACCGGACCGGCAAATCGTTGCATTGCCTCCCGGAAATCATCGGCCCTGATCATGGGTCACTCCTTTGACGATGCCACACTCCAGCCGCTTCACGAGGCCGTCAGCGATGTGTCATGGGTGATGAACCGCGTCGTCATGTACGCTTCGAGTGCTTCTTTGCCGCCCTCATATCCGTAGCCTGAATCCTTGACGCCACCATAAGGTGTTTCAGGCAAACCAAGCCCGACATGATTGATCGTCAACATTCCAGCCTGAACCTTACGGGCCAGAAGGTTGGCCGTGGCAGCACTGGAGGTCCATGCGTAGGAGCCCAGGCCAAAGGGAAGCCGGTTGGCTTCGGCGACGGCCTCCTCCATATCCGAGAACCGGCTGACCAATGCAACCGGCCCAAACGGCTCTTCATTGAGTGCAACCATGCCGGTGTCGACATTGGACAGAACAGTCGGCGCATGGAAATAACCACGATTCCCGATACGATTGCCACCAGTCTCAACTTTGGCACCTTTTGAGACCGCATCCGCGACAACATTTTCAACAGCCGACAGTCGCTTTTGGCCGATCAGGGGGCCCATATTGACGCCCTCCTCCAAGCCGTCGCCGACTTTGAGGTTTTCGACGCTTGAAATGAATGCACTCATAAAACGGTCATAGACCTTCGACTGGACAAGGAAGCGTGTGGGAGAAATACAGACCTGCCCGGCATTGCGAAACTTTGCTGCGATCAATGCGGCCACGGCGGACTCTGTATTGGCATCGTCTGCGATAATTGCCGGCGCGTGACCGCCAAGCTCCATCGTGACGCGTTTCATATGAGAACCCGCCAATGCAGCGAGATGCTTGCCCACCGCGATAGAGCCCGTAAACGAAACCTTGCGGATCCTTGGGTGGGGAATGAGGTATTCCGAAATTTCGGCGGGCGTGCCGAAAATCAGGTTTGCCACCCCGGCAGGAAGACCCGCTTCATCAAGACAACGAAATAGCTGGGCAGGCGCTCCCGGAGCTTCTTCCGCGCCCTTGACGATAATCGAACAGCCAGCCGCGATTGCCGGGCCAAGCTTGCGCACAATTTGGCTCATGGGGAAATTCCATGGCGTAAAGCCAACTGCTGGCCCTACAGGGTCCATGACCGCAAATTGCTGAACGCCAACAGCACGCGCCGGTATCACACGCCCATAGGTGCGCCGACCCTCTTCCGCGAACCAGTCAAGCAGATCGGCGCACGAATTGACCTCCAGCCGGGATTCTGCCAGCGGCTTGCCTTCATCCGTGGTCAGTATGCGCGCAATATCTTCAGCCTTTGCGCGTATATTGTCAGCCGCACGGCGAATGATTTTGCTGCGCTCATACGCCGATGTCTGGCTCCAGACTTCGAAGCCTTTTTCGGCGGCGCTGAGCGCAAGATCGAGATCGGCTTTGCCCGCATGAGCAACACACCCGATCTTTTCGCCAGTTGCAGGGTTGGTGATTTCAAGTGTTCGACCAGAGCTTCCGTCACGCCATTTGCCATCGATAAACAACTGCACATCGGTATAATTCATTGCTTCAACTTTCTCCCGCATTTCCATTCAACCGTTGTGCTTGCATTCCGCGTACAAAAACGGGTCGATAACTTTATGGTCCAATTCGACGCCAAGGCCGGGCAGGCGATCGACCTCGAGATAGCCGTCCTTGATGCGGCGTTCGGGATTTTCCTTCAGTATCTCGACGTAGTTTGGATAGTTGACGAAGTATGGGTAAATCTCGAGCGTCATGAAGTTGCTCGTACATGCGCTGACATGGGCGCTGGCCGCCGTTGAAATGCCGCTGGCGCAATTGTGCGGGGCAAAACGCATATTGTACGCCTCCGACATTGCCGCGATTTTCCTGATCTCAAGGATGCCCCCGGTATTGCCGACATCAGGCTGAATGATCTCGATGGCCTGGGTTTCGAGCACCTTGCGGAAACCGTAGCGCGTATAGAGCCGCTCACCGACAGCCAGGGGCGTGTGAATACGGTCGGCGAACTTCTTCAAGGCACCGATATCGAAAGGATCGCATGGCTCCTCGATCCAGCCGATATTGAATTCCTGTACCCGCTCGCAGTAACGGATCGTTTCGTCAGTGGTCAGCCCCCGGAAAGGTCGAGAAGAATGTCGATCTTGTCCCCGACCACATTGCGAAGAGCCTTGACCCGTTGATAAGCGAGTTCAATGTGGTCAGCGTCGAGGGTGCGCCGTGTAACATGACGCAGCGTGCGTGATGCCTCGGTCGGAATCGCGAACGGGTAGCACTTGATGGCCTTGTAGCCGTCCTTTACCGGCTGCTCACCGGCCTTGGCCCAGCTTTGCGCATCGAGAAACTCGTAATTCCAGCCATTCGCATAGACAGCCAGCTTGTCATGCACCAGACCACCGAGAAGCTCGTAGACCGGCACGCCAAGACGCTTGCCCTTGATATCCCAAAGCGCCGTTTCCACCGCGCTGATCGCCGCGAACACGATAGCGCCACCACCCTTGGCCCAGAATGTATGGTCATACATCTCGTGCCATAGAGCCTCGATGCGGGTCGAATCTGTTCCCAATACGATGCGTTCGCAAACATCCTTGAGCATGGCCGCAGCTGCCACCCCTCCCACACCATAGGCGATTGCAGCCTCTCCAACGCCGACAAGTCCCTCGTCGGTTTCCAGCTCAACCACGATCGGATGCAGCTTGGAACCGGTGACGGAATAGATGCGTGCGGCAATTATTTTCGACATTCTAAGGATGCTCCTTGCGCGTTCTGACCTTGACGGCATGCCAATTTTTTCATTGACGATTGCACTCCAGATTTTCATGCAAGCTTCATGCCAAATGACTGGTCTGGTCTTAACCCCATGCAAAGCAGGGCATAGAGCCGATTGCCCGCCAACCGGGTTTTTAAGGAGTCTCACATGTGAGACTTGCAAGGCTCAAACTCAGGTCAAAGCCTGTTGACTCCCCCAATCTGGCAATGTCTCATGAGGGTTGGGGAAACGGTGTCGTCAAGACATTGGCAAAAAAAGCAAGGATGCCGATGCCAGACTACGAAGAACATCTCAAGCAAATTGAAGTGTCCGCTGTCTCAGCAACCACGACGCAGGAAGACTGGCGTGCCGCATCCTGGATGCGGTGCGTGGGACAATATAAACTCGACCCGGCCAGGCCCAGAATACCTGGAATGTCGGCGCGTGAACTCAAACTGCAAAATGAAATATTCAACGTCGATCTTTCCGCCGCCGAGATCGAACTGGAAAATGCGCTGACCATTATTGAAGAAGGCGGCTACAGCGCCTGCATCGCCAATCGCAAGGGAACGATCATTGCTGAGCGCCGCAGCCGCGACGCAACGCATTTTTGCAACAGCGACAAGGTCGGCGCGGTGTGGAGTGAAGAGGTTGGCGGAACCAATGGAATTGGAACCAGCATTCTCAACATGCGCCCGACCGCCGTGTTCCTCAACGATCATTTTTTTGAAGAGTTTTCCGTTCAGTCTTGTGCAGCCGCGCCTTTCTTCGATCCTGACGGGCACTTGCTCGGCGTGGTCAACTTCTCGACCCGCAATCCCAACTTGCAGCAAAGCACCCACAAGGTCGTTTTCGGCGTTGCGCAAAATGTGGCCAGACGTCTTGAAACACGCTACTTCAGAGAGAAATTCGCGAAACAGTTCATCCTCAATCTGGATGGTGAAGAAGCTTCCCCTGCCATGCTGGCCATAGACGACGATTTCAGGCTTGTCGGGGCAACGCACACCGCGCGCAATATCTTGTCACTACATGACGGCGCAATCGGCACCAGAAATCTATGGGCCATGTTTGAGCGGACGCGAGACATCTCAAGCCCTGAAAGCTTCTGCAGAAAAGATACGGTCCTGCGCGAAATTGGATGTGGCGTCACATTTCAGATTCGTGGCCGCAAACCGACTGTCGTAGCGCGCACTCTCGATGCAAGGCCACTTTCCACAAGAGCGGCATCAAAAAAGCCGGAAACGAACGCTCGTCAACGCAATCCAACGATCAGCGACTGCATTGGGCAGGATGCCGGAATGCGCAAGAATGTCAGCGTGCTGCGCCGTTTGATGGGCAGCGGCCTGCACATGTTGCTGCTTGGCGAAACCGGCGTCGGCAAAGACACACTTGCAAGGGCTTTGCATGACGACAGTTCGCGCGCAAGCGGTCCCTATGTCGCCTTCAATTGTTCTGCCGTACCGGAATCTTTGATCGACAGCGAACTGTTTGGCTACAATTCCGGCGCTTTCACCGGAGCAAGCCGGGAAGGCAACACCGGGCGCATCATCGAAGCCCATGATGGCACGCTTTTCCTCGACGAGATCGGCGATATGCCGCTGGTAATGCAGACCCGGCTATTGAGGTTTCTGGAGTCCGGCGAGGTTACGCCATTGGGTGGCGGCAAGACACGCTTCGTCAATGCGCAAGTCATTGCTGCGACCAACCAGAATCTCGTTGCCTGCGTCCAGAAAGGAACATTTCGCCAGGATCTGTTTCACAGGTTGGCGGGCGCTGTCGTCACGATTCCAGCGCTGCGTGAGCGCCAGGACAAGGCATTTTTGATAGAAGCTGTTGTCGAGCAGTACGCGGATGGCCGGAAACTGAAATTCAGCAAGAACGCATATGATCTGTTGTTTTCGCATCAATGGCCCGGCAACATTCGCGAGTTACGAAATGTCATCCATCGCGCCGCCCAGATGGTCGAAGGCAACATTATCGAAATCGAAGACCTGACTGTAGGCGGGTTCTTTTCCACCGGCGAAATTCGCATGGCAGGCGTGTCTTTGGATCAGACACATCCGCACCAAAGCCAGTCAATGCTGTCGCAACCGCACGAGGAAAACGCCATGAGTTCTGGAAATGGCTCGGCGAAAAACGCTGTCGCAATCGCAGAACGCGCAGCCCTCGAAAAGGCGATCAGTCAATCCGCGGGCGATGCAAAACTATGCGCGCAATATCTCGGCTTGAGCCGTGCAACGCTGTATCGAAAACTGAAGCGCCATGAGCTTTCCCTGAACTGATTCACAAATGTCATGTCGCCATCAGCGAAACGACAATCTGATTTCGCTCGAAATCGTGTCAAAACAGATACTTAATTGCGTTCGGTGATTCTATCAATGAGCCGCACTGTCGAGCATATATGAGCTTACCGGACACCGATCCTCAGGCCGAGACGTTTGGGCAAATCAGCAACGAACCGCGCAGCCAGCGAACCAGCAAGGCCGCTGTCTTCTGCATCTTCACAAGAAAGAACGCCCCATTGTATCGCCCGCCCTCCCAGAAAGCGAAAAGGCTCTGGAGGCATTTTCGGCTGGGTACGTGTGCAAAATGGCGATGTCGACCACTTGTCTTTCACGCCAAGGATAAGTGACGTCACACATTGTCCGGCAATATAGGTTGCATTCACGCCATGACCCGAATAGCCGCTGGCAAAATGGACCCGCGTTCCCGCCACCGTTCCAAAAAACGGCAACCGGTCAGAAGACACCTCAATCGGCCAACCCCATTTTGCGGCAATGCCTGCTGCGGCAATATCGGGGAAGAATCGCTTCAGCCCGGCCATCGCCCGCTGCGTGCTCGGCTCGTGTTGCCTTAGAACAGACGCGCCATCGTCATCGCCACGCGCCATGGGGCCAGATCCCGACCCCATCAATACGCGCCCATCCAATGTCCTGCGAAAGTAATGTTGAAACATGCGCAAATCGGCAATGCCATGCGGCTTGGTCCAGTTTCTTGCAGCCAAGCCCTCCGGAGCTGGATTGGACATGACGGGAAAACTGGAAAACAGCGTGGTGCGCGCCCTCACCTGAGGCAGCGCCAGCGTGCCGGTATAATTTGCCAGCACCACTTCGCGCGCAATAATCTCTCCATTGGCGGTTTGCACACGCGACGGTGTGCCGGGATCAACCGCGGTGACCGCAGAGCCTTCATAGACCTGAACGCCCGCATTGATGACGGCTTCACGAAGCGCCGCCGCCAGCCGGGCCGGATGAACCGTAGCTCCTTCCGAAAACAATGCACCGCCGAGAAATGGCAGCGAGGAGCAATAGGCCGAAACCTCTTCGTTCGTAAGCGGCCTGACAGTGTTTATAAGGCCAAGCTCTCGCGCTGTAATGATGAGTGACTGAAGGTTCTTGACCTGTCTCTGGCTGGCCGCAACGCGCAGATATCCCTCTTCGCGCCACCAAGTCTCACGCTCCGCGCCGCACGCGAATGCACGAATGCCATCCTGCGCAACGGTACCAAGCCGCGCAACTTCGATCGCACGATCAGCGCCAAGCAGGGCTCGAAGCGCTGGCATTGCCCCCCAATACCCATGAACATTACCGCCATTGCGGCTGCTCGCACCATCACCACATCGTCCGGCATCAACCACCGCGACTGACAGGCTCGGTGCTCTTTGTCTTAGAGTAAGAGCGGTCCACAAACCGGTATAACCACCCCCGACGATCACGACATCGACTGCTCTGGTGCCTTCCAGATGCGGGCATGGCGAGATATTTCCGTGGCGCCGAATATCCTGTTGCCACCAGGAAAAGAGCGCCGGGTCTTGTGTATCAAGCGCCTTGTTCAACCGGATGACCATGCCCGCTACACGGCCTCTTTTTCGGACATTACGTGTTCCAGCTTGTTACCTTTGATGAAGTCCGATGCACGTTCACCGATCATCATCGCAGGCGCATTGGTATTGCCCGAAACAAGGCGTGGCATGATCGATGTATCGGCAACGCGCAGCGCATCTATGCCGTGGACTCTGAGAAACGGATCGACAACCGCCATCGCATCGGTGCCCATCTTGCAGGCACCAGATGGGTGCAGAGCGCCCTGCCCCGCCTGCCTGACGAGAATCCATCCTTTCAGCCTTGGTGGTCAGTGTCCTGGTGGGCCTGACCACCCCCGCAACATATTGTTCGAGGCTTCGCTGGCTCAAGATTTCTTGGCCGATGCGTACGGCTTCAGCCAGACATTCCACATCATATTCTTCTGATAAATAGTTGGGATCGACTGCCGGGTGAACCATCGGGTCCGCACTCTTGAGCGTGACCGCACCGCGTGAGCGTGGCCGCGTCTGGTAGACATTGACAGTACAGCCATTGCCGCCCGGTGCCGATTCCGCCCCTTCTTCGACACCCGCACCGGGGAGGAAGTGATATTGAAGGTTTGGCAGAGGGTCGGATTTATCCCCATACCACAACAAGCCACCTTCGCAGATATTCGAGGTGACGGGGCCATTTCGAAACAGGGCGTATTGCAAGCCTGCCCAAGCCTGCCAATGCAATTTCTTGTATTTGTCGTAACTGTGGGGGCCGGTGAGTTGATAAATCAAAAACACATCGAAATGATCTTGCAGGTTTTGCCCCACACCGGGAAGGTCGTGAACGACGGACACACCCGCTTTCCTCAGTTGCTCGGCAGGCCCGATACCGGACAGCATCAATAGATGCGGTGAACCGATAGCTCCGGCGCTGATGACAACTTCGCCGGAAGCACGGGCTTGCGTTGGATGGCCGCGATCGAGATACTGAACACCGACAGCACGACCATTTTCGATGATAATTTTCGTCGCCCGCGTGTTCGTCTTTATTGTGAGGTTCTTTCGAGCGCGAGCAGGCTTGAGATATGCCGAGGCCGCGCTGCAACGAAGGCCGTCACGCATCGTAACCTGATACAGGCCGCAACCGGCCTGCGTCCCTGAATTGAAATCGGGGTTGTAATTGATGCCGATGTCTTGACAGGCGCGCAGCCATGCCTTGGTCAGATAGTGGGTGTATTTCTGGTCCGATACGCCCAGTGGCCCGCCCTGGCCATGCGCCTCGCCGCTGAACCGTTCATTGTCCTCGGCCCGTTTGAAATAGGGCAGGACATCGCGGTACCCCCAACCATGACACCCGTCAGCCGCCCACCCGTCATAATCTTCAGGGCAACCTCTCATGTAAACCATTGCATTGACTGAACTGCCGCCACCAAGCACGCGGCCCTGCACGAATTCGGGCGTGACATTTCCCTGATGCACCTGCGGCTCGATGCGATAGCGAGTGAGAAGATTGCCCTTCGCCGTCTTGAAGTAAGTGACCGGCATGTGAATGTAAGGGTTCCAGTCACTTGGCCCCTGCTCAAGCAGCAGGACTTTCCGGTCCGGGTCCTCGCTCAGGCGAGAAGCGATAGCGCAACCCGCCGACCCGCCACCAACTACAATATAGTCGAACATGAACTTACCTCTGGTCAGGCCGTCATCATGGCCATGATAGCTTGGTGGATTGGGATGACGGGCCCGAATGCCGGGGCGCCTTTCCAAACCTCATCCGAAATAATGAGAAGGAGCAGCAACGCACCTTCAATGAACCATCTGCGAGCCTAATCAAGAAGCACCACCGCAGCCGCAGCATCCCACGAAAGCGCAACTTTGCTGGCGGGTTTGAAGCGGATGCCCGCCGGGGTTCGCGGTTCCTGGCATTTTATCAGCGTGCCGGATTTTTCCCGGATCTTGTACTGAATGCGGCTGCCGATAAACGTGACATCATCTACCACGCCACTGACGCTGTTAAGCGGATCTTCGGCTTCATCGTAAGCGCCAATGCGTATCGCCTCCGGCCTGACCGAGATGTGGACGCCATCGCCCGTCTTGGCGGCCTCGCTATGGGCAAGCAACGGCCCCCACTGCGTATCAATCTGGATTTCATCGCCACCATTACTGCTGACCTTACCGGTCACGATATTGGTTTCGCCAAAGAAGCGGGCGCAAAACAAGGTGCGCGGTGAACCGTACATCTCTTCGGGGCTGCCCATCTGTTCGATCCCACCCTTGTTCATCAGAACCACGCGGTCGGACAGGATCATCGCCTCATCCTGATCATGGGTCACATAGATGAACGTTGTGCCGGTCTCGGTATGGATGCGTTTCAACTCCTCCAGCATGAGGTGCCTGATTTTGAGATCGAGTGCAGCAAGCGGCTCATCGAGCAGCAGCACTGCCGGACGGTTTATCAAGGCGCGCGCCAATGCCACGCGCTGTGCCTGACCACCGCTGATCTCGCTGATCCAGCGTCGGCTGAGATCGTTGAGCTGAACAAGTTTCAGCATCGCAGTAACTTCCGATTGAATCTGCGCCTTCGGCAGTTTCTTCAATCGCAGCCCGAACGCGACATTGTCGAATACGTCGAGATGAGGAAACAAGGCATAGCGCTGGAACACCATGTTGACCGGGCGCCGCTCCGGCGGAATGCCATCGACGCAGGTTTCGTCGATGGTCACGGACCCCATGGTCGGTGTTTCAAAACCCGCGACAATCCTCATGAGCGTGGTTTTTCCGCAGCCACTCGGTCCAAGCAAGGTGAGAATTTCTCCCTCGTGGACATCAAGGCTGATGTCGTTCAACGCGGTGAAGGCACCCCATCGTTTGGTAATATTGGAAAGGCTGACAATCTTGCGGCTCATGAAAATTCTCTACTCCCCGTTTTCTCGAGCTGCCAAAGCGCGTTTCCGCTGCAGCCAGAATGCCAGTCCGCCCAAAGCAAGCACCGAAATAGACATCCCCAAAGCAACAACGCTGGCTGCATTGATCGATGGGTCCACGGTCCGCCGCATCATCGACCAGATATAGAGCGGCAGGGTTGTGTCGTTGCCGCTCACAAACACGGTTATGATGAATTCATCGAAGGAAAGGGCGAAGGTAAGAATTGCAGCACCGACAATAGTGGGTGCCAGAATTGGCAATGTGACCAAACGGAACGTCTGAAATTGGGTCGCGCCAAGATCACGCGCCGCCTCTTCAAGCGACGTGTCGAAATAGACAACACGCGAGCGTACCGCCTGGACAAAAAAGGGCAGCGCGAAAAGCGTATGCGCAACAGTTACCGTCAACAGTGAGCGCCCGACATTGATCTGGGCAAAGAGAATGAGCATCGCAATTCCCAGAAACAGTCCGGGAAATCCTATCGGCGCGAAATTGGCAAAGGCGAACCAAGACCGCACAGGCTCTTTCAACCGGATGAGTGCAAGCGCGGCGAAGGTCCCTAAAAATGCGGTACTCACTGCAGTGGTAAATCCCACGATCAGACTGTTCTCCAGCGACCTGACGAACGAGGCTCGCGAAAAGAGCAACTCGTACCAGCGCAGGCTGACGCCCTCGAACGGGAACACCAGCGCAGGTGAGGAATGAAAGCTGAACAGGACGATGATCGCGACCGGCGCGAACAGGAAAAACAGATAGGTCCAGAGATAAACGCGCAGCATGATTCTACTCGTGATAGCGACGCCCGGGGGCGAGCTTTGCCAGCTTGAAGAATTGGATGAGAAGCATGAAGACAACCGCGAAAGCCATCATCAGGATGAATGCCATCGCCGCGCCGAAGGGCCAGTTTCCAGTGCTCCTGAACTGATTGGCGATAAGCAGGCCACTGGTAATACCGTCGCGGCCGCCAAGGAGTTGCGGCGTAATGTAATCGCCAGCCGCAAGAATGAAGGTGAACATGAAAGACCCGATAAGGCCATTATAGATCATCGGAATGATGACTTTCGTCAGCACTTGAATCTTGGTTGCACCCATATCTCGCGCCGCGTCGAGATAGTCTTGCTTAACATCACGCATGGCCGAAACCAGGATCAGCAGCGAAAACGGCAACATGATATGAACCAGCGTCACCACCGAGGCGAACGGACTGAACAGGATGATCTCCAGCGGCTCGTTTATCACGCCCAGTTGCAGCAGCATCGAGTTGATGACGCCATTGGTTCCAAGGATTGTGCGCCATGCATAGACGCGCACAAGATAGCTGGAAAACCATGACAGCAGTGCAAGATAAAGCACCAGATTGCTTCGGGTTTTATAAACCAGGTAATAGGCGACAGGAAAACTGAGGACGACAGAGAAGAACGCCGTGAAAAACCCGTTCTTGATGCCGACCCAGGTTGCCGCCCAAAAGCCCATGGCCGACATCGGCCGAACATAGTTCTGGATATTCCAGACATATTCAATCGAGAACGACCGCGCCGACAGAAAACTGGTCACAAACAACAGCAATGTCGGAACGAGAAAAAACACGAGCAGAAACAATAGCGATGGAGAGGCGAACTTCAGGCCGATTCGATTTTCCGCCAAATATCGCCGAAAACCCACCTTCTCTCTTGGTGTATCGTTGACTTGAGCGATATCCGTCATTCGCTTTCCCGTGAATTTGATCGGGAACGGCGGTGCTTCGCGTTCCGCCGTTCCCGCTTCAGGTCAAGGGGCTTGTTTATCTTGAAGCGCATCGTATCTGAATGAGTAATTCAGCACGCTTCAAGCCTTTGTTTTCACGCATGTCGTTGCCCCAGAACCGCTAAACAGCCTTGGCCACCTGCATTAGAAACCGGCCCGGAAGTCGGCCCATTTCTGCAACCAGTCATCATAGGTTGCATATTCGTCGCTGTTGCGTGGTGGCTGATAGGGAACCTTGATCGATTTGAAAGCCTCGTCGAAATTGTCGTAATCGAACAATGCCCTTGTGACGTCATCCATCAGCGGCACGGCTTTCCTGCTTACCGCGCTACACACCGTCGTTTCGGCGATGGAAGCCTGAATCTCAGGCGACAGGGCTTCATTGATGAAGGCATGCGCCGTGTCGACATTTTCCGCCGTCATTGGAATGAACCAGGCATCAGCCCAGACCGCGGCGCCTTCCGTTGGAATGATCGCCTTCGTCTCGACATTCTGCTTGGCAGTCTCAAGCGGAACAGCCGCCCAAACACAGAAACACGCGGCAATTTCACCGGCAGCGAACAGCGAGATCACATCACCATTTGATGAAGCGAAGACGCGGCACTGATCGCGGTAAGGCTGCAACTTCTCGAAGCAATCGTCGAGCTCTTCCTTTGTCAGCTTCGGGAATTTGTCCTCATAACCTGTCACCTTGGCGATGGTCGGCCAAGTCGTCAAAGGGTTGTCGACGAAGGTCACCTTGCCCTTCAATTCCGGCTTCAAGAGGTCTTTGTAGCTCTTGATTTCAACGCCGGCGAGTTCCGGATTGATGACCAGCGTATCGACGCCCCAACACCACGGCAAAGCCCATGTCGTGTCATCCCAGTGCCACATGGCGCCTTCGTAAAAGGGCGGGTAGATATCGTCCTTGTTGTAGTTTGGAATCTTGGAGACGTCGATCGATGTGAGCGCCTTGATGTCCTTGTAAACTTCCTGATAGCCGTTCGAATACTCGGCTGCGTCAAGCCTGACCGGATTGCTGCCCGCGAGCTTTGCCGTCACATCATCCTGATTGCTCATGATCGCGGAAGAACTCGTTACGCCATTTGCCTTACGCCATTCAACCAGTTCCGGCTCTAGCGAAAAACCTTCCCAGGCCATGATCTCCATGTGCCCACCAACAGCCGCCCGCGCGGGCGGCGCCCATGAACCAAGTGTAGCCCCAGCCGCAGCGGCAGCCGCGCCCAGGAGAACTTTACGGCGATCTATCTCAAAGTTATCCAAGGAAATTCTCGGTGCCCCAATTTGATTTGAAGTCGTATCCTTCGTCATATCCAAACTCCCATTGTTGTTTGCAGGAACTCCATCCACAAGATGACCTTCTGGATGGCTAGGTGATCAGAAAAGCTGCCCTTGATTTTTCACAATTATTCGGCGGCTTGAAGCTGGGAACAGTGCTGGCGCAATTTCGGCATGACATCGGTCGCCAACAATTCCATCGATCTTTTGTGGAGCGCAGGCTTGTCCCAATCCTTCTGCGTCATGATCAATGCCCCGAATGGTCCACCAACCTCATCGACAAACGCCACAAGCTTGTCGAGTACGGTCTTGGGAGATCCTGACTGGACCATCCATTCAAGACAGTTTTCGCGTGTGATGTCGCCGTCCGGCGTCGTCATGGTCGGCTTCAAAACGCCAAGAAGCTTGAAGGCCGCCATGTCTTCAATGATGTAGTCGTAGTACCAGCCAACCGATGAATCACCGGCATCGAGATAATCCTGCGCCTCCTGGTCCGTTTCGGTCACAAGAATCGAACGCGCAATGCGCCACGTTTTACGGTCAGGACGACGCCCAGCCTTTTCGGCCCCGATTACATATTGCTCCCAATGCGTTTTGACGTTGGAAGCGGGCGTGAAGTTTGCCGAAACCATCGCCCAGCCTTTTCGCCAGCCTGACGCGCACTGCTCGATGAAGGACTCATGACGGAGATGGCAAGCGGCGGGTACGGCTTCTGCAAAGGCTTGAGCATCGGCCCAAAACCAAGGCTGGGAATGAGCGTTTTTTCGACAGCAATATTCCAGAACTTTCCCGGAATGTTGTAAGGCGGATCGGAAGCCCAGATCTTGTGAACCATCTCGATCGATTCCAGAACCATCTCTGCGCGGTTCCTGTCGCCAGTTCCGAATAGTTCGATGTCGGTAACAAGCCCGCCGGGCCCAACGCCCATGATGTAGCGGCCATTGCTCAAATGATCGAACTGGGCAACGCGTGCGGCAATCATTGCAGGATGCTGCTGCGGTAAATTGAGAACGCCGGTAGCAAACTTGATGTTGTCCGTCTCATGGATAAGAGTTGCGCAAAACTGAAGCGGATCAGCTATCGGTTCGGACGAGCAGGTAATATGCTCTCCAACCCACGCTTCAGCAAAACCAAGCTTATCAGCCAAAATGATGGCTTCGCGATCTTGCTGTAGCACCTCAGTGTAATCACGCTTCGGATCGTGCAACGGCATCATAAAGAGTCCGAGGTCCATAAGTTGTAGCTCCTCTCAAGCTTACTTCGCCGTTTTTATCCGGCTTCGAAATAATGGGAGCAAATCTCATGCCAGTTGAATTGGAGCTAATTCTCTGGACTATCTTCGTCAGTTACCCGGGTAATTTGCGATTACATCTCTCATAAACGAGACTCCGTCTCAATATTGAGTTGCTTGAGATCATATAGTCGAGAAAATCTTGATCCTGGAATCATCCGATTCTCTGGTGAGCAGTACGAACTTTGAAACGCCAGTGGATGGCATGCTTCCAATGCCAGTGGATGGCATGGGAATTGCTGCCGTAAAGGCAAACAATGGAGACCGGGCATGAGTGCAGCGCCGATGAACATATATGTAGAAAACAAGGCCGGCGTTGAGGCCGACTACCAGGTAACAGAAGAAGCTGTTCGCTCAGCTATGGCCGATGTAGCCAAGCCCGATTCGGTGACGGTGCGCAGTGTCGATGATCCTGACTTGGCAAAACTCTCCGCATGCGATTATTTCATCGGCTCAGGCTTCAACACCGAAATGCTGCGCAAACATGCAAAGCGTGTGCGTGTCGTTCATTGCACGAGCGCTGGTGTTGAAAGTTACCTGCCTCTCGACTGGCTCAACAATGGCGCTGTATTGACGAACAGCAGCGGCGTTCACGCCGAAAAGGGTGGGGCTTTCGGTGCCATGGCCGTGCTGATGCTCAATGAAGGTATCCCCCGCCACGTCACCAACCAGAAGCGGCATGTCTGGGACAACACACTTTCCACTGCAATAACCGGAAAAACCGTTCTGATTTATGGGCTCGGTTCGCTCGGTGAGGCCATAGCGGCTCGTCTCAAATCATTCGGGCTGCGCATACTCGGAATCCGGCGCTCGGGTGAGCCGCATCCTCTCGCAGACACCGTATCCGGCCCAGATCAGTTGGAGAACCATCTCGCCCAAGCTCATTTCCTGGTGCTGACATGCCCATTAACGCCCGAAACGCAAAACCTCATCGGCAAGAAGGAGATTTCACTTCTGCCCCAAGGTGCAGGGGTTTTGAATATGGCAAGAGCAGGTGTGCTGGATAATTCAGCGCTCGCCGATGCGCTGCGCTCAGGACATATTTCAGGAGCGGTCATCGACGTATTCGATCCCGAACCATTGCCCGAGGACGCGCCATGGTGGGACGTCCCCAATCTTGTCATTTCGCCCCACATATCTTGCGACGACTCGGTTGGTTATATCGACCGCTGCCTTGCCATTTTCGCAGAAAACATGGCGCGTCTTGACGAGGGGCGTGAACTGCGAAATGTCGTTGACGGTTCGCGCGGTTATTGATCATTCCGCTGATCAAACGCGGTGTCGGCTAATCGACTTAAGGCGGCGGCGGACAGCGCGCCCATAATACCAATGTAGGTGGCACATGAATTGCTAGGTGTATTGCGCCGGTGAGTTGAACGCTCGCCGGCATGATCGGTCATTTGCCTAAAACAAAAGCTATGGCCACGGCAAGTTTCATCAATTCGCACCTTTCATCAATTCAAGGAGAAGTGGAAAGTGGTCGCCAATCTCACCGGAAAAACGGCGCTCGTCACGGGCGCATCGTCAGGCATGGGCCTTGCCACAGCAAGACACTTTGCCAAACTAGGCGCGCGGGTGGCACTTGTGGCACGGCGAACAGCCATCATCGAAGACCTCGCCGCTTCAATAGGCGGCGGCGCCATTGCCGTTACGGCAGATGTGACCGACGATCGAAATGTTTCCGCCGCAGTGGATTCAGCCTGGGCTGCGTTGGAGGGAATTGACTATGTCGTTCACGCGGCTGGCATTGTTGAGCCTGCGCCTCTCGAAGACCTTACCCCTGAACTTTGGCGCAAGCATATTGACGCCAATTTGTCGGGCGCATTCTATGTCATGCGCGATTGCGGCTTGCGGATGCGCGAGCGCGGCAGCGGAAGCATCGTCAATATTGGCTCCGATCTGTCCTTCATCGGCTTGCAATCCTATGCTCACTACTGCGCCACCAAGGCGGGTGTGGCCGGTTTGACCAAAGCCATGGCAATGGAGTTGGCACCCACCGTACGGGTGAACTGTGTTTGCCCCGGCGCTGTCGATACGCCAATGCTGGATGCGGAATTGGAATGGTTTGGCGGAACGCCCGACGTGCGTGAAAACATGATAGCGCGTGTGCCACTGAAACGAATTGCGACACCGGAAGAGATCGCAAATTTCATCACATTCGTGGCTGTCGAAGCAACCTTTGCCACCGGCAGCACCTTGGCCATCGATGGCGGCAGCATCGCGATGTAGCGATGCCGTCAGGTGTTGAACTTGAACATCATGACATCGCCGTCCTGAACGACATACTCTTTGCCTTCGTCACGCGCTTTGCCCGCTTCCTTGGCGGGCACTTCGCCGCCGAGCGTTACGAAGTCGTTGTAGGCGATCGTCTGGGCGCGAATAAACCCGCGCTCGAAGTCGGTATGAATGACACCGGCCGCCTGAGGTGCCTTGGTGCCGCGTTCGATGGTCCAGGCCCGCGTTTCCTTCGGCCCGGCAGTGAAGTAGGTAATCAATTGTAGCAGTTCGTAACCGGCACGGATCAGCTTGTCCAAGCCGGGCTCATCGAGCCCCATCGACGCAAGGAATTCACGTTCCTCGTCATCGGGAAGCTGCGCGACCTCGGCCTCAATAGCCGCCGAAATCACGACAGTGCCTGCACCTTGCGCCTTTGCCATTTCTTCAACGGCCTTGGTATGCGCGTTGCCGCTGGCAGCATCTGCTTCGGCAACATTGCAAACATAGAGAACCGGGTGGGAGGTCAGAAGGTTCAAGCCTTCAAGTATGCGCAAATCCTCAATGGCAAGCCCGTTGAGCAATATGCGGGTCGGCTTGCCTGCCTGAAGTTCCTCAAGCGCCCTTTCCATCATCGGCAGGATGGTGGCAGCTTCCTTGTCCTTGCTGGCGGCGCGTTTGCGCATTTGCGTGATGCGGCGCTCGATGCTTTCGAGATCAGCGAGCATCAATTCGGTCTCGACGGTCTCTGCGTCGGCTACAGGGTCGATACGGCCTTCAACATGCGTAATGTCGTCGTCCTCGAAGCAGCGCAGGACATGTACCGTGGCATCGACCTCGCGGATATTGGCCAGAAACTGGTTGCCGAGCCCCTCCCCCTTGGAAGCACCACGCACAAGACCAGCAATATCGACGAGAGGAAATCCGCGTAGGAATGATCTCTTTCGATTTTGCAATTTCAGCAATTTTGAGCAACCGAGGGTCCGGCACGGCCACCTCCCCGGTATTGGGTTCGATGGTGCAAAACGGATAGTTGGCGGCCTGGGCAGCAGCCGTCCGGGTCAGTGCATTGAACAGCGTCGATTTTCCGACGTTGGGCAAGCCAACGATACCGCATTTGAAGCCCATGATTTTTCGGTCCTATTGGGAAACAGTGGTTCAGTGAGGGCTATGGGCGATAGGCTTGACCATCGTCAAGCCCTGCAAGTCACGCAGGCTCATGACTTGTCACCAAACAACTTCTTCAGCATCGCCGCCATCGGCCCGGTTTCAGGCAGCTTGGCCGGCTTTGATTGCTGGCGCGCCTGATGAATATGGCTGCGGGCTTTTGCTTGTTTGGGCGGAGGCGTGTCGTCTTCACTGGTTGGAACGAGTTTGTCGCGCAATGTCAATGTGATGCGATTCATGAAACTGCTGCCATCACCCTGAGCGAGACATTCGGCGCTATCGGCCATTGCCTCGAGCAGAACATCGAGCCATTCGTGATCAGCTTTCGAAAAATCACCAAGCACATGACCATGCACCATGGCCTTTGCACCGGGATGGCCCACGCCGATGCGAACGCGCCGATAATCCTTGCCAACATGCTGGTCCAGCGAGCGAATGCCATTGTGCCCACCAGAGCCGCCACCGATCTTGACGCGCACCTTGCCCGCAGTGAGGTCGATCTCGTCGTATAAAACCGTGAGGGCCAACGGGTCCAGTTTGTAAAACCGCATCGCTTCACCAACGGCCTGACCCGAGAGGTTCATGAAGGTGCGCGGCTTTATCAGCAGTACTTTTTCGCCAGCAAGCGTACCTTCGGCAATGTCGGCCTGGAATTTCTTCGACCAGGGCGAAAACGAATGGCGGCGGGCAATTGCATCCGCCGCCATGAAACCGACATTGTGCCGGTTGTTGGAAAATTTCGCGCCCGGGTTACCAAGACCTGCAAAGAGCAGCATCGTTGCGATCCTCCGTGACGCTGAAACCTGCCGCTATTCTTCTTCTTCCGTCTCTTCTTCTTCCGTCTCTTCGACTTCCTCGATGTCTTCGGCGTCCGGCTTCATTGCCGATGAACTTGCAACCGTTGCGATGGTGAAATCGCGGTCGGAGATCACGGGTTTAACGCCGTCGGGCAATTTAATCGCCGAAATGTGGATGGAATCGCCGATTTCGGTGCCGTCCAGATCGACGGTAATGGAATCGGGAATGTCAGTAGCCGGACAGTTAAACTCGACCTCGTGACGCACCACATTGAGAACACCGCCGCGCTTGAGGCCGGGTGACGTCTCTTCATTGATGAAGTGGACGGGAATGTTGACGTTGACCACGGTGTTCTTGCTGATCCGCAGAAAATCGACATGCATCGGGAAATCCCGGACAGGATCGAGCTGCAAGTCCTTCGGCAAAACCTGAATCTTCTTGCCGTCGACGACGATCGTGGCAATCGTGGTCAAAAATCCACCACCATGAACCTTGTAGTAGATGTCCTTATAGGTGAGAGCGATTGCCAGGGGAGGCTGCTTATCACCATAGATAACTGCTGGTACCTTACCGTTGCGGCGAACTGCACGGGCGGACCCCTTACCGACCTGTTCGCGCGCTTCGGCCTTGAGCTCGTATGTCTTCACGCTCATGGCATTTCCTTTCGCGTTGTTCTGGGGCCGTCTGCGGCTTGTTTGGTTGGTCCGCAAACGTTGAAAGCCGCCGTATCGGGCGGCCTTCCGCCGCGTTGCCTCCAAGGGTGTCTACGCGGTTGGCGGCTCTATAGCTGAAGGCCGCAAAGAGCGCAAGGATCGTCCAAGATCGGCAAGATCAAGCACCAGCCTTTTTGGCGTTCTTCATGTTGGGCAGGAAAACCGTCAGCAGGCCAAGCAGCGGCAAATAGGAGCAGATGCGATAGACGAATTCGATGCCCTTCGCGTCAGCAACCACGCCCAGTACAGCGGCTGCGATGCCACCGATACCAAAGGCGAAGCCAAAGAATATTCCCGCAATTGTGCCGACGCGGCCGGGGACCAGTTCCTGTGCGAAAACAACGATGTTGGAAAAAGCCGACGACAGGATCAAGCCAATGAGCACGGTCAGCACCATCGTCCATTCGAAATTGGCATAGGGAAGCGCAAGCGTGAAGGGCAGCACGCCGATGATCGAGAACCAGATCATGGATTTTTGGCCGAAACGATCGCCGAACGGGCCGCCGAGCAGGATGCCGAGAGCCGACGCCCCTAAAAACAGGAACAGCATGATTTGGGACATCTGAACCGACACATCGAATTTGTCTATGACGTAGAATGTGTAATAGCTGGCAATGCTGGAAATGTAGGCGTTCTTCGTCAGCACCAGCAAGGTGAGGACGGCCAGCGCCCAAGCCACGCGGTTTCGCGAAAAAGGCGAGACATGTGCTTCTGGCTTGCGGTTCTTCATCGAAGTGCGCAGACGGCTGTACCAGCCGCCAACCTGCCACAGAACGAAAATCCCGACCAATGACCCAAGCGCAAACCACGAAATGCTCGTCTGGCCGAACGGCACGACGATAAAGGCTGCAAGCAATGGCCCGATGGCCTGGCCGGTATTGCCGCCAACCTGAAACAAGGATTGAGCCAGACCATGCCTTCCGCCGGAGGCCAACCGCGCAATGCGCGAGGATTCGGGATGGAAGACAGCCGAGCCAATGCCGATCATGGAAGCCCCGATCAGCAGCACCCAATAGTGCCCCGCATAGGCGAGCACGATCAGGCCAAACATCGAAGACGCCATGCCGACAGGCAGGGAATAAGGCATTGGTCGCTTGTCGGTGATCCAGCCGATCATGGGCTGCAACAGAGACGCTGTCAGCTGGAAGGTGAAAGTCAACAGGCCGATCTGCCAGAAATCGAGACTGTAATTTTCTTTCAGCAGCGGATAGATCGCAGCCAGCAGCGACTGCATGATATCGTTGACGCCGTGGCAAAAGCTCACGGCCAGAATGACGGTGAAGGTGGTCGCAGTAGCGGCCGCAGTCGTGTTTCCGGCTTTCGCCGCCATGTCGGTCAAGGAACGCTCCGTGGAATTGTCTGGCTTGGTCGAGCCTCAAGTGAGTTTATAATCGAATTGCGGTGCGGCTTCTTTCGTGGTTTGGTCCAATTGTTTCGCAAGTGGGCCACTCAATGCCAATAAATGTCTCATATCTACAGGCACCCGTTGCCGATCTTTTTGATCTGCATCGCGCGCGGCTGGACTGGCTGGAACAGACGAGAGGGGCGATCATCGCCCTGCCGTCGGAATATCCTGACGGCTATCATGTTCCCGACCACAATCATAGCCGCAGCCAGTTGTTGCATGCCTTGACCGGCGTCGTTCTGGTCAAGACACGTTATGGGCGCTGGATGGTGCCACCCGATCATGCCATGTGGATTCCCGCAGGCATTGACCATGCGGTGGAAATGCTTGGCGATGTGAGCATGCGTTCCGTCTATGTGGTCCCCGATGCAATCGAAGGACTGCCGGTTCGGCTGCGGGTTGTCGGCGTCAGTGATCTGATGCGAAGCCTGATCATTGAAGCAGTGAAACTGCCGCAAATACCCCAACTTGCAGAGCGCTCCGATCTTGTTCTCAGCCTTCTGCTCCTTGAAATTCCGAACTTGCCCGAAAAATCCCTCGGCCTTCCCTTTCCGGCAGATGCCCGCATTGCAGCGCTATGCCGCCGTTTCGTGGCCGAGCCATCGCCGCGCGCCACGATCGACGAATGGGCGGCAATTGCAGGCATGAGTCGCCGCTCGTTTACGCGCGTTTTCCACCGCCAGACTGGACTGTCATTGTCGACATGGCGCCAGCAGGCGCTGCTATTTGCAGCCTTGCCGCGCCTGACTGACGGTGAAACGGTTACCCGTGTTGCGCTCGATCTTGGCTATGACAGCGTTCCGGCTTTCACGACGATGTTCAAGCGCATGCTTGGCATGTCGCCCCGCAGGTATCTTTATGGTTCACGCGATGTAGAACGGGTGCGCTGATAAGCAGTTCAAGCGTCAGTCGAACAGGCTCGAAACGGATTCCTCACTGGCAGTACGCGAAATCGCTTCACCGAGCAGATCGGCAATGGATACGACGCGTACATTGGGCGCGTCCAGAACCGCCTGCGTCGGCTGGATGGAATCGGTAATGACCAGTTCTTGCAAATGCGATCCGGCAATGCGCGCCACTGCGCCGCCCGACAGCACGCCGTGGGTGATATAGGCGGTGACGCTGGTGGCGCCTTTCGCCAGAAGTGCATCGCCAGCGTTGCAAAGCGTACCGCCAGAATCAACGATGTCGTCGATCAGCAGGCAATCCTTGCCGCTGACATCACCGATAACGTTCATCACTTCGGATTCGCCGGGTCTTTCACGACGTTTATCGACAATGGCAAGCTGAGCATCAATTCGCTTGGCAAGCGCGCGTGCACGCACCACGCCGCCAACATCGGGCGAAACCACCATGACATTGGCAAGCTGCTTGTATTTGGCCTTCACATCACGCGCCATGACCGGCACTGAAAACAGATTGTCGGTGGGAATATCGAAGAAACCCTGAATCTGGCCGGCATGAAGGTCAAGCGTCAGAACGCGGCTTACGCCTGCTCGGGTGATCATATTGGCAACCAGCTTGGCCGAGATCGGTGTTCGGCCCGAGGCGCGCCGATCCTGTCGCGCATAGCCGAAATAGGGAATAACCGCCGTGATGCGTCGTGCCGATGAGCGCATGAAGGCGTCGATCATGATGAGCATTTCCATCAGGTTGTCATTGGTCGGATAGGACGTTGATTGCAGGACGAAAACGTCTTCTCCGCGCACATTTTCTTGAATTTCGACGAAAATCTCCTGATCGGCGAAACGCCTGACGCTGGCCTTGCCGAGCGGGATGTTGAGATAGCGGGCAACAGCTTCGGCCAGCACTCTGTTGGAATTGCCCGCGAAGAGTTTCATGTATTGTTCCTGAAGAGAATTTCCTCGGGTTTTAGTAGCCTTGGTCTGTATTGCAAGCGCTCTGCTTCAAAATCTTCGGCTATTCCCAAAAACAGCTCGGAAGTCGCCATTTGCGGCGTTAGATCAAGATGGTTGAGCGTGGAATGCGGGCAAAAAACCGGAACCCACTTTTCCTCATCCGGCTCTAGCCAGCGCTGCCTGAAAGCCATGTCGCGAATTCGTCGATGGTATTGTCGGCAATTGCTTGCATTGTGCTCGCTGGCACGCCGGGCCATCCTTCAACACCCGAAGACGGCGCCTTTTGCTGCCCATTGATACGGTGAAGGCGGTTTCCCGCCGGGTCGTAAACATCCCAGACATAGATGACCGTCGTGTCCTTGCCTTCGGAAATGACCGAGAAATAGCCTTTCAGGACATGGGTTGGCGATTGACCGGCGCTGCCGGCAAGCGTGATGCCGCGCTGGCGGGCCCGCGTTTGAAGCTCCACGCTAAGCGGCGTCGCCGCTTCGACCGACGCACCAACGATTGGCGCGACCTGCAAACGCGTCTTGCCAAGGCTCGCAGTCTGCTGGACGGGTGGCGAGGCTGCGCTGGCCGGGTTTTGCGTTGGCGCAACCGCTGGAGCAAAGCTTTCCGGTATGTCGGACGCCTTGTCACCTTGCGAGGCAACAGTCGGTTGCTTCGATTGGCTCGCAAGCGCGGACGGATCAAGGGCACCGGTTGAACTGTTGCAAGCCGACAGTGTCAACACAACCAACAGCGATATGGCTGCCATGTGCAAGCGTGTCATCTGTGCCCAATACTCCCCAACAAGCCCCGGTAATGCGGCTGTCAATGTTTCATTGCACGATCAAGTCGAGATCATGGCGTGACAGGGGCTTGGGCTGCGATTCCGTCGTCAGATAGGTGCGGCCAAGCGTCATGGCCGTTTCCGTTTCGGAATCCATGATAATCATGTGTGCAAACAACGTCATATTCGGCGCAATCGGCTCCGGGTTGCCCTGATAGAACATTGGCATGTCCATCCAGGAAGGCGTGAAGCGCGCTCCAACCGAATAGCCGCACGCATTCAGCCGATGCTTGGTCAACCCATGTGCCTCCATGGTGCGCGCATGAGCATCGAAAACGTCGCCAAATGTATTATCCGGCGTCATCGCCTTTTCAACCGCAAGAAGTGCTGCATGCGCGGCGTCGAACAACTCCTGATGGCGCTTCGACACCTTGCCGGTCAAAATGGTGCGCATCATCGGCGTGTGATAATGATGGAATACGCCTGCCCACTCCAGCGTCAGCTGATCGTTCTTGTTGAGCTTTCGCCGCCCGGCCTTGTATCTGCAAAGCAGCGCATCCTGACCTGAGCCGATGACGAATTCATTGGCCGGGTAGTCACCACCACCGGCAAAGACAGCGCCTTGCATGGCGGCAAGTATGGCTGCTTCATCACCACCTTGCTTGATCAGGGAAGAGCAGCATCAAGTGCGGCGTCGGCAAGGGCAGCGGCCTTTTCGGCCTTGGTGATTTCAGCAGGACTCTTGAACAGGCGCAGGCGCGAGACGATGCCTGAGGCATCTGTAATCTGCCCGAAGGTCTGCAATTGTTCATCGACACGGCGGCCATTGAGGGCAGTAAGGCCGTGCGTATCATATTCAACACCGATGCGCGCGCCCAGCAGATCGAGATTGTTGAGCAGATTGCGCAGATCGATTGCCGGATTGGCACCCTCGCGGTCGGTCCACAAAACGATATCCTCGATGATCGAGGTCTGCTGCGCCTGACGCAGATCGGCCGAGCGGGTCAGCAAGGTCATCGATCCGTCGGCCTTGACCACCAGGCATTGGAAGAAGCAGAAGCCGAACGTGTCGTAACCGGTCAGCCAGTACATGCTTTCCTGCGCAAACAGGAGAATGGCGTCCAGCTTCTTCTCGGCCAGATCGATCATCAGTCGATCACGTCGCGCATCAAATTCCGAACGTTCGAAGTGTAGCGCCATATCTCTCAATTCTCCAAAGCGATTGACGAAATCTGTCGGCCATAATCTCCTTCGCCGCGATGTGTTGCGCGGCGGTACGAATAAAACAGGTTTTCCTCGGCATAAGTGCAGCGGTCAAGCCCGGCTGCGATAACGCCTGCCCTGTTCAACCGGTCGACGGTGTAGCGGTTAAGATCAAACAGCACGTGACCGGGCTTGCCTGATGGCACGAAATAGCTGCCGTTGGCCTGATCCTGCTCGACGAAACGCGAGACGAATTCCGGGCCGACTTCATAGTTTTGTGGTCCTATGGAGGGGCCAAGAACAGCAGTGATGTTCTCTCTTTTCGCGCCCAGACCCTCCATGGCGGCAATCGTGTTCTCCAGAACGCCCGTGAATGCGCCTTTCCAACCAGCGTGAGCCGCGCCGATAACGCGGGCATCCGGGTCGGCAAACAAAACCGGGCCGCAATCAGCGGTCAAGGCGCAAACCGCGATTCCAGGCTGATCCGTGACAATGGCATCGGCCTTGGGGCGTTCATCAGAAAATGGTTCGCGCGCGACGATGACATCGGGCGAATGTATCTGGTGCACGGTGAGAAGATGATTTGCCGAAACGCCCATCCATTGGGCAACCCGGCGACGGTTTTCCCGCACCAGCGTCTGATCGTCCGACGAACCTGAGCCGGTGTTCAAACCTTCATATATCCCACTGGACACCCCGCCTGCACGGGTAAAATATCCGTGGCGAATGCCGTGCGCTTTTGCTTTTTCAAGCAAGGGCGAGCGGATCGGATCCAGCTTGAACTGATTCAACATTACTGCCTTGTTGTCTGCGCAATCCGTTTCGTCAAGCCAAGTCTCGTTGGCCAAGTCTCGTTGGCAAAGTCTCACTGGCAAAGAGATGTTGCCGGTTGATCCATGTCAACCGGCGCGACAGTGGCCAGGCTTGGCCAAAGAGTCAATTCACCGAAAAAACGGCGGAACGCTGACAGCCGGCGCAAGCACGGCAAGAACCTTGAAAAGCTCCCCCATTTGCGTGGTTCCCGCGAGGCGTTCGACATCAAGCGATATCTGCTCACGTCTGGCACCATCGGCATTGGCTCCGAGAATTCCTGCGCGCTCTAGCAGCCCCAATTCAAGCAGGAATTCGCCCTGACTGGCCAGATGTGCGACCAGATCGTGGGAGCGCACGACATCGGCAAGAGACGAAAAGTCGACATGGGCGGTCAGATCGGCTTTTCCGGGTTGGGCAAGAACGTCCTCGTGGTCATGCTTGTAAAGCGCCTGAAATGTGTCCCCAAAGCCGGGGTGGAGATGGCCATAGTCGAGAAAAAGCCCCGCCCCGCCATTTTCCGTGATTCGTTCGGCAATTGTCTCCATCAAGGCGCTTCTCGCCGGTGAAATTTCAAAAATCGTGCCTTCTGGTGCTGTTTTCGCATTATCTGGAAGCAGTAACGGTGAGAGCGACGCGGCACCGGCAAAGAAGCTGAGTTCGTCGCCATCCAGCCCGACCATTCGCTCGCGCCACCCGGCTGCGGTGCAGACGAACTGTCGGATGGGGATGGCATCAAACAGCTCGTTGCCAACGATCAGCATCGGATTTTGCGCAACCGTCTCGATTGTTTCGTGCCATTTGATTGGCGCATAAGTATCGGCCAGCGTCTGCTTCTGGATTTCGGTGAGCCGTGGGCTCGTTTCAATCATGGCAAAGGATGCGGCAGCGGCAAATGCGGGGTCGAGTTGTTTGAAGGTGCGCATCATATCCTTCATCAGCGTGCCGCGACCCGGTCCGATTTCGGCAATGGTCACGGACTTTGGCCGGCCAAGTGCTACCCACGCCTGAAACAGCCAGACGCCGATCAACTCGCCGAATATCTGGCTTATCTCTGGCGCCGTGACAAAGTCGCCCGCAACCCCGAACGGTTCGCGGTTCGTGTAATAGCCGTCACGCGGATCAAACAGGCACAGCGCCATATATTCGTTGACGGGTATCGGCCCATTCGCCACAATCAGTTCAACGATTCTCTTCTTGAGATTGGTCATGCAGGGTGTTGATGCGTCACTGTTTTTGCGCTCACCATTGCCCAAATACCAATGAGGACCATCGGTGCCGACAGCACCATGCCCATGGTCAGCCAATTGCCTGCCAAATAGCCCAATTGCTGGTCGGGCTCACGGAAAAATTCGACGAAGATGCGCGACAGGCCATAGCCAGCAATGAAAGCACCACTGACAAAACGCGGCGCTTTCAACTTGAGCCGCGAATG
The DNA here is from genome assembly GCF_055809095.1 of Mesorhizobium sp. G2-6-1. Classification (NCBI taxonomy): domain Bacteria; kingdom Pseudomonadati; phylum Pseudomonadota; class Alphaproteobacteria; order Hyphomicrobiales; family Phyllobacteriaceae; genus Mesorhizobium; species Mesorhizobium sp. G2-6-1. Next base: position 2,613,853 of record NZ_CM147896.1, on the reverse strand, counting down.
GGTCAGTATGCGCAGCACGCCCAGCAGCAGGAGACCTTCAAGCAGCGCCTCGTAAAGCTGGCTCGGATGGCGGGCAAGAGGACCGCCATTGGGAAACACAACGGCCCAATCAACATCAGTGACCCGTCCCCATAGCTCCGAATTGATGAAATTTGCCAATCGTCCAAGCGCCAGACCGACAGGAACGCCAGCGGCGACGACATCGAACAGCGTCCAAGGATTGATTTTGCGCGAACGGGCAAAAAGCGTCATCGCCAGCAAGGTGCCAAGAATGCCGCCATGAAACGACATGCCGCCTTGCCAGACCGCCAGAATGTCAAACGGATTGGCAATGTAGCGCGGCAGGTCGTAAAACAGGACATAGCCGATGCGGCCCCCAAGCACGACACCAACTGCTGCCCAGACGATGAAATCGTCGAGGTCTTCCGGTTTCATCGGCAGGGTGCCGTTCGGCCATAGGCGGGTATTGGTTACAAGCCGTTTCGCGTACCACCACGCAAACAGGATGCCGCCAATATAGGCCAGGCCATACCAGTGGATCGCCAACGGCCCAATATGGACGATGACCGGATCGATATTTGGAAAGGACAGCGCAGCAAGTGGCAAAAGCGGATAGGCACTCAACAGACAAACCTCGATAAAGGGCGCATTCGGCGCGGAACATGGGGCACGCTTTTGATACGGTCAAGACCAGGGCCAGGCCCCATTAATCTGGTTGGACTCGTATGAGCAAATTTGTTCGGATACGAGGAGAAAGCCTAGGACGTACTTGCATTCCACGCGGATGGTGACTACGTCAAATCGACCAAATGAGGTGTTGTCATGTCGACCGGCCCCAATCGTATTCTGGATGAACTCGCAAAACTGGCGACAGACGCCGCCGGTGCTGCTCAAGGCGTGAAACGCGAAGTCGAGACCGCGTTTCGCGGACAGGCCGAGCGCGTTCTCAATTCCATGGAAGTCGTGCAGCGTGAAGAGTTCGAGGCCGTACGCGATATGGCGGTGAAAGCACGTGAAGAAAATTCCAGGCTTTCTGCCCGTATTGACACTCTGGAAACGAAATTGGCCGAGGTTTCAGGCGCAACTGGCAAATCCGGCACTTCCGCGGCACCGCGCGCAAAAAATAATCGTTAAACTTTTCCACAAAGCGCGAACCGGAAAAGTGCTTTGCCGTGAATCCTTTATCAGCATTGCATGAATCTTCGTAGCAGCGGCTTTCCACATGCGAATGTCGCCTTATGCAAAATTTGACTGGTCACGCGACTCCCGATCAATACACTGAATTTGTTGCATGATTCGGAAACGGAACATGCGCCGGGCGGTGGGGTCCAGTCATGGGTTGTCGAGTCAAGCAGTCCAGACCGTCTGCGTTCTACACAAGATCGTTCGTTGTGCGTGCCTCTCCACCAAGTGTGTGGCGGCGCTGCCAAACGACAGGAAGCATTTTATGGAACTTCTCGAACTTGATATCTCGCGTGAAATCCATCCGGTGGATGTCATCGAACAGGTTGCGCACAATAACGACTGGGCTTTTGAGCGCGCTGGCGACGACGAGATTGCGATCTCGGTTGCAGGCAATTGGACCGATTATCACGTCTCCTTTTCATGGATGGAGGATTTTGAAGCGCTCCATCTTGCATGTGCCTTCGACATCAAGGTTCCCGAGAGCCGCACGCTTGAAGTGATGCGGCTGTTGTCATTGATCAACGAACAGATGTTGTTCGGGCATTTCGATCTGTGGGAACAGGAGGGCGCGATCATGTTCCGGCAATCGCTGCTGCTTGCCGGTGGTGTCGAGCCATCCAGCCAGCAGGTCGAGGTGCTATTGTCGTCTGCCCTGGAGGCTTGCGAGTGCTATTTCCAGGCATTCCAGTTCGTCGTCTGGTCGGGAACCTCGGCCAAGGATGCACTCGCCGGCGTGTTGTTTGAAACCTATGGCAACGCCTGAGCCGACACCGCGATGAGTACAAGTGACGACCGCAAGCCCGAAATCGACTTTGCAGACTTTGACAAGGTCGACATTCGCGCAGGCACCATCATTGAAGCCGAGCCATTTCCACAGGCGCGCAAACCGGCGTTCAAGCTGAAGATCGATTTCGGCCCCGTCATCGGCGTCAAGAAATCGTCGGCGCAAATCACCAAATATTATACGCCCGACACACTAATCGGTCGGCAGGTGTTCGCCGTCGTCAACTTTCCACCGCGACAAATCGGACCATTCATGTCGGAAGTGTTGACCCTCGGTTTTCCAGATGATGAGGGTGCTGTGGTGCTGGGTGCCATCGAGCGCAAAGTGCCGGATGGCGGCAGGCTGTTTTAGTGCGACTCTAGGAAAACCAGGCACCGGTTAATGGATAAATCCGCGGCTCAATCAAAGTGATAGAGCGGTTCGTTCGTCTCCCGTTTGCGGTCAGGCGGGCACCTTGACGATGGCACGCAGCCCGCCCAACGGACTATCTTCAAGGACAATATCACCGCCATGGCTGCGAGCGATATCACGCGAAATTGGAAGGCCAAGTCCCGTTCCGCTGTCATCGAGATTGCGTGCCTGATCCAGTCTGACGAAAGGCTTGAACACATCTTCGCGCTGTTCGAGGGCGATACCGGGACCATCGTCATCTATGGTGATCGTCAATGAACCACGACCGTGAACCGCGGTGATCTCGATGTTCTTCGAATAGCGAAATGCATTGCCCACGACATTGGACATCAGTCGCATGAATGCGTTCGGGCGAACCTGAATGTCCGTCTCGCCGGTCATGGCCACCGTCAGGTTGCGCTTGCGCAAGCGCGCCTCCTCTCCAAGTTTCTGGAAATAAGCCGCCAGATCAAAGCGGCCGGCATCCTCCGCAGCTTCACCCCGTGCGAACGCCAGATAACCTTCCAGCATCGACTGCATGTCATCTATATCGTGACCAAGGGCTTCGGTGTCGGCCTTGGTGCGCGTAAGCGCCAGTTGCAGCTTGAAGCGGGTGAGAATCGTCCTCAGATCGTGGCTGACGCCAGTCAGCATTGCCGTTCTCTGTTCGATCTGGCGCTCTATCCGCTCACGCATCTGGATGAAGGCAAAGCCTGCCCGGCGCACTTCCTCGGCTCCGCGCGGGCGGAAATCGCGCGGCGGCGGTTGTCCCTTGCCGAAACTTTCGGCGGCTTCCGCAAGCGCCAGGATCGGGCGGATCTGGTTGCGCAGGAAGGGGATCGCGATCGTCAGCAGAACCAGCGATGTTCCAACCATCCAGATCAGGAAGATGTGGGTATTGGACGCATATGCCTGGCTGCGGCGGACAAAGACACGCAAAACCTTGGTCTCCAGTTGTACCCGCACCTCGACGATGTTCGAATTTCCGACCGTGTCGATCCAGAATGGCCGGTTGATCTGGCGCGTAATTTCGGAAGACAGGGCCTCGTCGAGAATCGAGAAAAACGGCTTCGGGCCTGGCGGCGGCAACGGGTCGGGCGGCAAAAGGTCGACCTTGAGCTGCATACGATCCTGCGCAATGCGAATGATGTTGGCATAGTCGCCATCGTGCGGATAAGTTTCGATCAGGTCGATAACGGCGGCTATGTCACGGGTGACGGCTTGCGACAGCCGTTGCGTCACCGTTTGCCAATGGCGCTCCATGAAAACAAAGGCGATAACCGACTGCAAAAGGATCATCGGCGCGATGATGATAATCAGCGAGCGCGCATAAAGGCGCTTGGGCATATACAGCGAGATGAGCCGCCAGAACCGCCTCCAGGCGCGGCGCGTCGCACTTGCCGCCCGCATTATGCGTGCGCCAAAGCCATCTGGTTGCGGGCCTTGCAAATCTGTCGTCGCCATTCGTTTACCGGTCTGCGGTTGTAAGCTGACGCGCTTTCAAGCTGTCGTCGAGACCACTCTATTCCACGCTGGGTATTTCTGGAACAGCATCTGGCCAGTCGAGCCAATGCCCGAACGCCATAGAGCGAAAAGGCATCGGTTCCAGGCGCTAAAAAAGTGCATTCAGTTCCGGCAGCTTGTCATTCACCAACCAGCCATAATAATTCTCTTCCGGCAGCTTTTCCGGCTCGCCAGCCTTGCTGCGTCGCTCGTTCTCTAGCTTCAGGGCCAAAGCGCGCGCATCAGGATTGCCGACATTATAGAGTGTTGCGGTAATTCCGGGGTTTTGCGAAATGTCGAATCCGGCGACGTTCTTGTAGACATCGATGGATATCCGGATTGCGGCTGCCACATAGGCAAGCGTCAGATCCGGGTCCATGATCGTCTTGTAAACCTCGTTCGGATCGCCAACGTCGAGCCGGGCCAATCCGGAAACCTTGCTGACAAGATCGCTGACCTGAAGGGCCGTCAATGGGTTGAGCTGGCCAAGTCCGAATGTCTGGCCTGCATAGTAAGGTTGGAAAAACGTCGCGCCAAAACGATTGTCGGGAAAACTGATTCCACCAACTGTCTTGCCGCGAAATGACTGATTCCAGACATTCTCACGACATTCCCACAGGCTGTAGCTATCCTTTTTTGCCGCGCATGCGTCGAATTCGGGCCGCCGAATGAAATCTGAAATGTCCTCGCCGTCATAGGCGAATTTGAGCTTGCTGGAGAAGTAGGAGATTGCCTTCACATAATAGGTTTGAAGTCGGTCATAGGCGTCGACATTATAAGTGTGCTCGCCAACAATGGCCCCGACGATATGTATCGGGTCGATCTTGTATAGAGTGGCAGTGCGCACGATCTTGTCGCGAAGGTCTGCGTCATTTCGCAAGAGCGCATAAACCTTGCGGTATTTGGCCTGAAACGTGGTGTTTGTCGCCTGCGTACGCCGGCTGGACGCACCCGGTATGGGGGGTTGTTCGATATTGCGGTTTCCAGCAGGCACAAGTGTTGCCGCGCCAGCAGGCACGGTGGCAATTGCCAGCACCATCCACACAAGAACAAATTTCAAGATTTTCATGCGCCGCCGCTCAAGAACAAATGCCGCGCAAAATAGGTAAAGGCTGGACTCAAGTCGAGAGGGCCATGACCGCACCCCGCGAATGTTGAAGGGGTGCTTCCATATTGCCACACATTTGCATTTCTGCGCGATATTCATTGACGATTCTGACGCACTGTTTCCCTGCGACTCCAAACGTGTGGCGCATCGGCCAAAAAGCCCGGACATCGCCTTATTTGCTCTCTAGCCGACACACTTCTGTTATTGGAGCGATCTCGAGCAAATGAACAAGAACAACAAGACTGCGCTGGTCGCGGCTATTGTCACAACCGGTCTGATGGCAGGAACCCTGCCGGCATCCGCACAATGCGGACGTGCTTCATGGTACGCCTTGCACTCGCGCACGGCTTCGGGCGAGCGGATGAACCCTGCGGCCATGACCGCGGCTCATCGCAGCCTGCCCTTCGGCACGCGGGTCAAGGTAACAAATCGTCGAAATGGCAAAAGCGTCACGGTGCGCATCAATGATCGCGGCCCGTTCATCAAGGGGCGTGTGCTTGACCTTTCAAAAGGAGCCGCACGCAAACTTGGCTTCGTAAAAGCGGGCCATACCTCAATCTGCCTGGACCGCATCTAGAGTGATACCAGAAAAATTGTGTAGCGGTTTTCCAGTGGTTTACGTAGCAATGCTGGGTACGACTTGAAACGTTTGTATTGCGTCGCAGCAATTTGTTGTTAACCTCGCCACGGGATATTGAAGGCTCGGCACTGCTTCGTCGGAACCTTTTATCGGTCGAAAGCCGCAGCGGGGAACGTGCATGCTCTATCAGATATATGAAATGGGCCACGCGGCCATGCAGCCTGCGCGGGCATATGCCGATGCGGTGCATATGCTTTACACCAACCCGCTCAACCTCTTTCAAACACATATTGGGGCCGATCTGTGGCCGCCAGCGCCGAATTATTCGAACGCACCACCCGCCACTATGGCAAGCCGCGCTTTGGCATCGATGCGACCGTCGTGGATTCTGAAGAAAGTGCCGGTGAGTGAAAAAATCATATGGTCACGGCCATTTTGCAATCTTGTGAATTTTCAGCGGAAAGTTCCGCCAAGCCGCACCGGAGATCCCAAGCTGCTGGTCGTCGCCCCGATGTCTGGCCATTATGCAACTTTGTTGCGCGGCACGGTCGAAGCGATGCTGCCCCATGCCGACGTTCACATCACCGATTGGGTTGATGCACGCACTGTATCTCTCACCGAAGGGCGTTTCGATCTCGACGATTATATCGACTACATTATTGATATGTTGCATGAATTGGGCCCCGACACGCACGTCATGGCTGTATGTCAGCCATCGGTGCCGGTTCTGGCAGCCGTCGCGCTCATGGAGGCCCGCAAAGACCCCTGCGCCCCTGCGACAATGACACTGATGGGAGGACCCATCGACACGCGCAGCCATCCTACAGCGGTCAATGCGCTTGCCAAGCAAAAGGGCCTTGGCTGGTTTCGCGACCACGTCATCATGCCAGCACCTTGGCCAACGATGGGCTTTGGCCGCCCGGTCTATCCGGGGTTCTTACAGCTTTCGGGCTTCATGAGCATGAACCTCGACCGCCACATCACCGCCCACAAAGATTTCTTCATGCATCTGGTCAAGGATGATGGCGACAGTGCCGAAAAGCACCGTGAGTTCTATGACGAGTATATGGCAGTCATGGACCTGACAGCAGAATTTTATCTACAGACCGTGGATACGGTCTTCATTCGCCATGCCTTGCCAAAAGGCGAGATGACGCATCGCGGCACGCCGATTGAGCCTTCTGCGATTCGCAATGTCGCGCTGTTTACAGTTGAAGGCGAGAATGACGATATTTCAGGTATCGGGCAGACACGCGCCGCACATGACCTGTGCATAAACATACCAGCCGATATGAAGGCGCATTACATGCAACCGACGGTTGGCCATTACGGGGTTTTCAACGGCTCACGTTTCCGCAGTGAGATCGTGCCGCGCATAGTTGATTTCATGTCGCGCAATAGCCATGAAGGCCGCTTTACAGCGAAATCTCGTGCTGTGGGCGCAAAACGGGCCTGAGACGATGCCCTCGGTGTTGCTGCAAAAAATGCCGCTTTCAATGAATTACTCTGGTTGCACCTGAACGGCGTAATTACATCTGGCGCTCATCAAGACTGTTGCACAATCGCCGCGATTTTGCCTGTGATGGTAACCATGCCCCAAATGGCTTGCCGCGATCAATTGACACGCCCTGTAAATCCCCATTAACATTTCGTTAATAAAAAGGGGCGAGCGGCACCATGACTTCCTCACTGAGGACGATCCCGATACGTTTGTGCTTTGCATTCATTGTCGCGGCACCGGCAATGGCTTGGAGCGGTCCTGTTTTGGCGGCCAGTGGCATGGTGACCGGCGGTATTACCTCCCAACCAATCGGGCATTATAATTTCTGCAAGGCAAACCGGGCCGAATGTTCCATCCGCTCGCGCAATCTCACGCCAGCCAGATGGACCAAGGCCCTGCGTCGGAAATTGACCAGCGTCACCGCAAAGGTCAATCACGCGGTCGTGCCTATGAATGACATCGATATTTATGGCAAGGATGAGGTTTGGGCTTATCCGGACCGCGGCGTCGGTGATTGCGAGGATTATGTGCTGGAAAAGCGGCGCATATTGCACCGGCAGGGTGTGTCACTGGCAAATCTCCTGATTACGGTCGTCCGCAAGCCCGATGGCGAAGGCCATGCCGTACTGACGGTACGCACCAGCAATGGTGATTTCATCCTCGACAATCTGACTGACAAGGTTCGCGCCTGGCAGCAAACAGGCTATCGCTTCCTCAAGCGGCAGGCGACGAACAACACTGGCCGGTGGGTCTCGATCCGCGGCGATCAGCAACTTCTGGTCGGCTCGGTACAGTAGGTTCTTAATGTCAAATCTACATTGATATGAGTGGCCCACGCATTCGCATGCGTGGCGTCAAAGCTGGCCAATCCTTCCCCGGTGACATGAATGCCAGCACACTTTCAGACCTCCAAACGGCGGTTGGAGTGGCATTGCGTGTCCTGGGCCGGTCAAATCGACGCGTTACACCAACAAAACTTGCTGTGTTCGAGATATGACAACATCGTATATATCAGATTTGAACAAGGCATCCGCATGACCACCAGCACATGGGCCTACGAGAATTTCGTTGAGGGCAGCTCGCTGGAGCTTGGACCGAAAATGGTCACATCCGAAGAGATCATAGAGTTCGCGTCCGAATTCGATGCTCAACCGATGCATCTGGATGAAGATGCCGGCAGGGCCAGCATATTGGGTGGGTTGGCGGCATCAGGCTGGCACGTCTGCGCGATGTTCATGCGCATGCTGTGCGACGCCTTCCTGCTCGACTCGACATCACAGGGATCACCGGGGATAAATCACGTCAAATGGAAAAAGCCTGTCCTGGCAGGCGACCGACTGACCGGCAGCACCACGATCCTCGCCAAACGCCCTTCAAAATCGAACCCTCGCCTTGGCTTAGTGACCATGCGAACGGAATTGTTCAACCAGAATGGCGAATGTGTATTTGAACTTGAAAATACCGGTATGTTTCTGACCCGTGCAGCCGCACTCGGTGCATCATGACCCTGGACGAGTTCTTCGGCATCGGCACCACCGTCACATTGGGTTCCCATAAATTCACGGCAGACGAAATCAAGGCGTTTGCCGCCAAATACGACCCTCAAATATTTCATCTCGATGAAGAGGCGGCAAAACACAGCGTGCTTGGCGGTCTATGCGCATCGGGTTGGCATACCGCCGCAACCTGGATGAAATACAATCTCGCCTCGATCAAGAGGCAAGGAGAGCGTGCGTGGCCTGGACCCGGACCGATGCCACAGTTTGGTCCCTCCCCCGGCTTCAAGAATCTGAAATGGCTAAAGCCTGTTTATGCTGGTGAGACCATTACATTCACGCGCACAGGGCTCTCCCACAGGGCAATCGCATCACGTCCGGGCTGGCGAATGCTGTCCATTCGCGCCGAGGCATTCGATCTCGACAGGTGACAAGGTGATCGAATTCGAAAACGCAGTCCTCATCGACACCAACTGAGCACATCGCGCAACCAGCACTCACGTTTACCACCGGTTCTTTAGCTGTCGAAGCTTCGCATCTAATGCTGTCGCACGAAATGTGCAGCGGTTTTAGTGACCGGCGAAGCCGATCAGCGTTCTGACGGGAACGCCCAGCGCTTCCAGCTTTTTCCGCCCGCCCAGATCCGGCAAATCGATGACAAAACATGCCGCCACAATGTCAGCTCCGATCTGCCGGAGCAGTTTCACCGCGGCCTCCGCCGTCCCACCCGTGGCAATCAGATCATCGATGAGGATCACCTTCTCGCCACCAGCCACGCCATCCTTGTGCATCTCCATTTCATCCAGCCCGTATTCGAGGCTGTAGGCCACGCGAACTGTCTCATGCGGCAGCTTGCCCTTCTTGCGGATCGGAACGAACCCGGCCGAAAGCTGATGGGCAACTGCGCCGCCGAGTATGAAACCACGCGCTTCAATACCGGCAACCTTGTCGACTTTTTCTCCGGCAAACGGGTGGACGAGTTCGTCGATGGCACGGCGAAATGCCCGCGCATTACCAAGCAACGTCGTGATGTCTCGAAACAATATTCCCGGCTTCGGATAGTCGGGGATGGTGCGGATCGCACCAAGCAGTGTTTCTTCGAGAGAGGGCTTCATAAATCGCTTCCAGTTGCACAGCAGTTTTGACTGCTCGCAACGAAAAAGAAAAGAGCGCCGATGGGCGCCCCTTCGATTTCATACTGCATTTTGCATTTAGTGTGGAATGTCGCCCCACACCTTGCGCTTGGTCATGTACAATAGTGCACTGAACAGCAGCAGGAATATCACAACGCGAAAGCCCGTCTTCTTGCGCTCTTCGAGGTGCGGTTCTGCTGCCCACATAAGGAAGGCTGAAACGTCCTCAGAATACTGCTCGACGGTCTGCGGTGACCCATCGTCATACGTCACCTGATCGTCCGACAACGGTTTTGCCATCTTCAATGATACGCCTGAAGCGAAATAAGGATTGTAGTGCGTACCCTCGGGGATCTGCATACCGGCAGGCGGTTGCTCGTCAAAGCCGGTGAGCAACGAGTGGATATAGTCTGGCCCGCCTTCAGCATATTGCGTGAAGATGTCAAAGATGAAGGTCGGGAAGCCACGTTCCACACCGCGCGCCTTGGCAAGCAGCGACATATCTGGCGGCGCAGCGCCGCCATTGGCCGCAGCCGCAGCCTGTTCATTTGGAAATGGCGATGGAAAATAGTCCGACGGCTTACCGGGGCGGTCGAACATATCCCCATCATCATTGGGGCCATCGTTGATGGTATACTCCGCCGACAGCGCCTTGACCTGTGCCTCGGAATAGCCAAGGTCTTCCAGCGACCTGAACGCCACCAGATGCATGGAGTGGCACGCCGAGCAAACTTCCTTGTAAACCTTGAAGCCGCGCTGCAATTGCGCTTTGTCATAAGTTCCGAAAGGACCGGCAAAGCTCCAGTTCGATTGCTTGGGTTCATGGATCGGGAAATGCGTAGGCGCTGCCTCGCTATGCCCCTCTTCCTGAGCGATTGCCGCTGTGCCAGCACATATCATTGTCAGTGCCGCCAGAGAGGTGAGAATCTTCTTCATGCCAAAATTCCTCTAAGATTCTCTATCACTCAGCCTCGGGTTTCCGCGGACGCCGTAGCACCCGCAGGATGACCGCCGCCTGAACCCTTGTTCTTTTCCAGGACCGCTTCTGTGATCGAGTTCGGCAAACGCCTGGGCGTCTCTATCAGACCCAAGACAGGCATGACGATCAGGAAGAAGGCGAAGTAGACCAGTGTCGCCAATTGAGCCATCAGCACATAGGAGCCTTCAGCGGGCCGCGAACCAAGCCAGCCAAGCAATATGGCGTCAGCCAGGAACACCCAGAAGAACAATTTGAACCAGGGCCGGTAAACGGCTGAACGCACCTTTGAAGTGTCGAGCCAGGGCACCACAAACAGCACGGCGATTGCGCCGAACATAGCCAGAACGCCACCAAGCTTGGAGTTGATCGGTCCGATGTTGAAGGTGATGGCGCGCAAGATCGCGTAGAATGGCAGGAAGTACCATTCAGGCACGATGTGAGCAGGCGTCTTCAGCGGATTGGCAATCGTGTAATTATCGGGATGACCCAGATAATTTGGCAGATAGAAGACAAAATAGGCGAACACCAACAGGAACACAGCCATGCCGAATGCATCCTTGACGGTTGCGTAGGGCGTGAATGCCAATGTGTCGGTCTTGGACTTGACTTCAATACCAGTCGGATTGTTCTGGCCGGTCACATGCAGCGCCCACACATGCAGCACAACAACACCCGCGATCATGAAGGGCAGCAAATAGTGCAATGCAAAGAAACGGTTGAGCGTTGGATTGTCGACCGCAAACCCGCCGAGCAGAAGCTGCTGAATCCAGTCGCCGACCAGCGGGATCGCCGTAAAGAAGCCGGTGATGACCGTCGCGCCCCAGAAACTCATCTGTCCCCAAGGCAGCACATAGCCCATGAAGCCGGTCGCCATCATCAACAGGTAGATGATGCAACCCAAAATCCACAGCAGTTCACGCGGCGCTTTGTAGGAACCGTAATAAAGACCACGGAAAATATGGATATAGACGGCAACGAAGAAGAATGACGCGCCGTTGGAGTGCAGATAGCGAAGCAGCCAACCGTGATTGACATCGCGCATGATCTTCTCGACCGAATTGAAGGCGAGATTGGTGTCTGACGTATAATGCATCGCCAGAACGATGCCCGTCAGAATCTGCGCCACCAGCATGATCGACAAGATACCGCCGAACGTCCATGCATAATTGAGATTGCGTGGCACCGGATAGGCAACGAACGAATCATAAACCAGCCGCGGCAATGGCATGCGCGCATCGAACCAGCGTCCAATTCCGGTTTTCGGCGTATAGGTCGAGTGTCCCTCGCTCATCGAATTGTCCCTCTGCCTCAGCCGATAAGAATCTTGGTGTCGGAGATAAACTTGAATACCGGCACAGCCATGTTTTCCGGTGCAGGCCCCTTACGGATACGGCCAGCCGTATCGTAAACCGAGCCATGGCATGGACAGAACCAGCCGCCATACTCACCTTCCTGACCAAGAGGAATGCAGCCGAGATGGGTGCAGACCTGAACCATGACCATCCAGGCTTCCTTGCCCGGCGTGGTACGGTTGGCGTCGGTTGCCGGCGCATCGCTTGCCAGATTGGCATTGCGCGCGATCGGATCTTTGAGATCGTCGAGTTTTACGTCCTCGCCGCTCTTCATTTCTTTCGGCGTGCGATTACGCACCACCACCGGTTTGCCACGCCACTTGACGATCAACGAGGAGCCGGCCGTCAGCGACGCAACATCGACTTCAACCGTCGACAGCGCCAGCGTCGAAGCATCCGGCCGCATCTGATCAATGAAAGGCCAGGCAAAAGCTCCGGCGCCGACAACGCCTGCCATACCTGTAGCGATATAGAGAAAGTCACGACGGTTGGGATCGTCAATTTCGTTTGCGCTCACGGGTGCCTGATCCTTTCGCCTCTTCCGTGCCGCAGGACGAGTATTTGTCCCCACTCGCAACGCCGCCCATCAGCGCATGGCAACGGGCTAGCGAATTCCTCCGGCATTTGGGTTTCGGTTTATGCGCGAAGCCTTCGCTTGTCCAGACCGCAACAGGCAGGACGGCAGATTGTCGCGCCTCCTGTGAATAGCGGATTTCGCCGGCGCGTTGCGCCATTCGCCTCTCATACGCGCGAACCTCGCCACAGAGCGAGATCAAAGGCGCTTGCGCAACGATAGGGCGCAAATCTCGCCTTGGCTGCGTAAGCAACCGAAACGCGCATCCCCAGAGGGGAAAAGCCCTAGCAAACCGGAGTATATTAGGGGTTGCGAAAATATACAGCGCACGTATGAGGTGCGGTTAAGCCATAGTATCTATTAAACTACCACCTATGATTAGCGTCCGAATCAGCTCTCGCATGTTAATTTTCAGTCTTCGCGCATGGATAGGAGATTTTGAAATGAGGGCAACAAGGGCATTGCCGATCGCACTGGCATTTACAGTTTTCAGCAGTTTACCAGCATTTGCTTTGTCATCTTGGTTTCCATCACATAATGGTGGTGGCGGCGGTGGCGGCTCAGTCTCACATTCGGCACCCGGTCCCGTTATCGGCCTGGGATTGCCAGCCGCCGTTGCTTTCGGCGGTTTCGTCTGGTTGAGACGCCGGGCACGCAATACCAAAGACAAGAAATAGCGGTCATACGCGTTTAAAGCGGAGCTTTCACAAGGCTCCGCTCAATTTACGACAATGCCGCACGTCGAAACAACTGGAAGGCGCTTTCCACCAAGCGCATGTTGTAACGAAGAGCGCTGGGGTAAAATTTACGAGGCGCGTGGGCACGTGGTCGCAATCAATTCCATGATAGATGACAATCGGCGCGAAAGTCGCCGAACCGCCTCGGCAATCCCGCGGAATTTGCTGTTTTGCGGACTTGCCGGAATCGGTTTCCTCAATGGAATCAGTGAGAAGGCCGGAACCGCATTTGAGCGCGAAGGCCTCCTGCTCTCGCTATTTAATACTTTTGGCGTAAGCGTCATCATCTGGGCGGCTGGCCTTAGCGCTGCATTTTTCCTCTATCGCGCTGAGCCGCGCCCCGCTGGGCGGATGGATTTCTGCCGTCGCGCTTCTTGCGGCTCTGTGTTTTCTTGCGCCCGCCCCGTTTCTGAGTTGGCTCGGCGTAAGTCTCATTGCTGCCTATCTTTGCCTTTCTTCCCAACCTTCGGATGATCTGCGCAAAGCCGGTGCAATTCTCTTTGCCTTGACCATCCCGATGTTATGGGCGCGCATTCTTTTTGCGGCGGCCAGTACGACGATACTGGAGGTCGACGCCAAGCTCGTCGGGTGGGTGGTCGGCACCCAAAGCAGCGGCAATACGATCCCGCTTGCCGATGGGTCCGGCGTCATATTCCTCGAACCGTCATGTTCATCTCTGACCAATGTCTCGCTCGCCATCCTTTGCGCGGTCCTGTTCATAAAAATTCAGGGGTGAAGTGGTCACCGGCAGCAATTGGCGCAACGATCGGTGCCTGTACCGCCACGGTTCTTATCAATGTATGCCGGATATCCCTGATCGGTTTGATGCCGCAGTACTACACGCAGATCCACGGACCAATCGGCGCATTGATTGCGTCCTGGATCACCATCGCCGCCATATTATTGATTTTCAGCTATGGAATAAAAACCAATGCCCCGGCTGCTGCTTAGTTCGGCGCTCGCGCTTCTCCTGCTCGTGAGCTTGACCCTCAAGCTTCAGCTTGGGTCGGCAACAAATTTCAGCGCGCAATATCCGGGCAATGAAGACATCGCGGCCATGCTGGCAAAAAACCAGTTTGCCGTGACGATGCCAAAACCCGATACCGACCCACTTTGGGTTTCCGGTGAGCGGGACAAATGCCACCTGCGAATTGCCAATGTATCGCCCCAGGGCTGGCACCGTGCAGCGGTCGAGTGGAAGGCTGGCAACGATTCGGCAAGCTATTCGGCAGGTTCCGCGCTGTATGATCAGCAACCAATCGTCAAACCGCTGATGCGTCACTATTTTCGCAGGCTTGAGCGCTATATGGGCATCAATGCACCGCCGGTTCTGATACGGGCAATCATCCGGTCTGGCGAATGCCCGGACAGCATGGTTTCGCCGGCAGAACTGGCAGCACTTTCCAACTGATCATAACGTTGCAAGCGGCCACTTTTGGGCGACATGCATCTTGTTTTTCATGCATGTCGTTATCCCAAAACCGGTAGCCACTTTTGGGCGACATGCATTACTCCGCAGGGCGGGTTTCTTCGAGCGCGCTTTCCTCGCTGAACAGGAAGCCGCCCGACTGGCGCTTCCATAAACGTGCATAAAGACCGTCGAGCGCGATAAGCTCGTCATGCGTGCCATCTTCGATGATGCGCCCGCCGTCGAGTACAACAAGTCGGTCAAGAGCCGCGATGGTCGATAGCCGATGCGCTATGGCCACGACGGTCTTGCCATGCATCAGTCGTTGAAGGTTTTCCTGGATCGCGGCCTCAATATCGGAATCGAGCGCAGAGGTCGCCTCATCGAGAATGAGAATAGGCGCGTCCTTGAGGAACACCCGCGAGATGGCAACACGCTGGCGCTGCCCCCCGGACAATTTGACACCGCGCTCACCGACAAACGCCTCGTAGCCAGCCCGGCCGCGATTGTCGCGCAAGGCAAGAATGAAATCATGTGCCTCTGCTTTTCTGGCCGCCTCGATGACCTGCGCGTCGGATGCATCCTCCATGCCAAGCTTGATATTGTCGCGCAAGGAACGGTGGAATAACGCCGTCTCCTGACTGACGACACCGATATTGGAGCGCAGCGAATCCTGTGTGACCAGCGAGATATCCTGCCCGTCAATTTCGATATGTCCCTTTTCGAGGTCGTAAAGACGCAGGATCAAATTAGCGAGCGTCGTCTTGCCTGCACCGGACGGCCCGACCAGTCCCACTTTCTCACCCGGGTGGATGGTCAGCGCGATGCCATCAAGCACACCTGAGTCCTTGCCATAGTGAAATTCCACGTTCTTCACATCGATACGCCCACCCGTGACTTCAAGTTGCTTCGCATCAGGCGCATCGGTCAGGCCCAGCGGCTGAGAAATCAGCGCCTTCGAGTTTTCCAGAACGCCAAGATTACGCAGAATGCTGTTGAGCTGCATCATCAGGCGTCCAAGCAGCATGTTCAGGCGCAAAACAAGCGACAGCGTAAAGGCAACAGCGCCAACCGTGATGAGATTATCAACCCAGAGAAAGACCGAAAAGCAGCCGATCGCCGTGATCATGATGCCTGATAAAGTGGTGAGCGCTATCCGCACGCCGGTCAGACTGCGCGTGAAGGGCCTCAAAGCCCCGAGATAGATATCAAAGCCCTTGCGAATATAGCTATCGTCGCCATCGGCGGCAAAAAGCTTCAACGTTTGAACGTTGGAGTAGGAATCGACAAGCCGCCCATTGATCATAGAACCGGCCTCGGCCGTTGCCTCGGCATATTTGCGCACCGTCGGCAGATAGATCTTGGCCAGCCAGCCGAACGCCATGATCCAGACCACGACAAGTGCCGCAAGGCGCCAATCCAGCCCCGCCACCAGCACCAGCGTGGTGACGGTGTAGACGAGCATGAACCAGACCACCTCAATGAAACTTTCCATCAGGTCGCCGGTTGCCTGCCCCGCCTGCCAGACCTTGGTGGCGATACGGCCGGCAAAATCATTTTGAAAGAAGGAATATGACTGGCGCGAAACATGGCGATGCGCCTGCCAGCGCACCAGATTGTAAAAGCCGGGCGTGATTGTCTGCTCGTCAACCAGCGTTGCCAGAGCGACAATGCTGGTGCGCACGACCAAGACGACCACGATCATGAAAACCAGTTCCCAACCGGCTGCGTTCCACAACGCTTCCCAACTACGCTCGGCCGGAAGCTGGTCGAGAATATCGACCAACCGCCCGACGAAGTAGAACAGGCCGGCCTCGACCAGTGGCGCAATGCCGCCAATGACAAGCATGGCAAAGAAGGCGACTTTCGCCTGGCCCACATAGTGCCACAGGAAAGCGCCAACCGTCGTCGGAGGGCGAAGGTTCGCCGGTTCCCTGAAGGGATAGACCCAGTTCTCGAACCACCGATAGACACCACTCATCATTCCGCGGCTTGCCCCTCCGCACCTGCATCGTTTGCAGGCTCCCCAGGCCCATCATCGAGCAGGAACCCGCCGGACTGGCGCTGCCACAACTGCGCGTAGAGCCCGCCCCTGGCAATAAGCGCCTCATGCGTGCCTTCCTCGATGATGCGCCCCTTGTCCATCACCACAAGCCGGTCCATCGCCGCGATGGTCGATAGCCGGTGTGCTATGGCAATGACTGTCTTGCCCTGCATCAGCTTGTACAGATTCTCCTGAATGGCTGCCTCCACTTCCGAATCGAGCGCCGAAGTCGCCTCATCAAGGATGAGGATCGGCGCATCCTTCAACATGACGCGCGCAATTGCGATGCGTTGGCGCTGGCCACCTGACAGTTTGACGCCGCGTTCGCCAACATGAGCATCGAAACCCTTGCGGCCTTTCGCGTCGGCCAGCCCGCCGATGAACTCCATTGCCGCAGCACCTCGCGCCGCCTCCAGCATCATCGCCTCACCGGCATCAGGGCGTCCATAGAGGATGTTGTCACGTACAGAGCGGTGGAGCAGCGATGTATCCTGCGTAACCATGCCGATCTGGGCACGCAACGAATCCTGTTTGACCGAAGCGATCTCCTGATCGTCGATCATGATCCGTCCCTTTTCGAGATCGTAGAAACGCAGCAGCAGATTGACCAACGTCGATTTGCCGGCACCCGAGCGCCCGACAATGCCAACCTTTTCACCCGGCTTGACGGTGAGCGAAAGGTTTTCGATCACGCCCGTTTTCTTGCCATAGTGGAATCCGATGTTCTCGAAGGCGATTTCACCCTTGTCGACGACGATATCCTGCGCATTGGAGCGATCTTCCACCAGCCTTGGCAGCGAGATCGAGCCAATACCGTCGCGCACCGTGCCGATATTTTCAAACAGCGCCGATGTTTCCCACATGATCCACTGCGACATGCCCCACAAGCGCAGCACCAGTCCGATGACCACCGCGACTGCGCCAATCGACACCGCCTCATTCAACCATAGCCAGATCGAAAGTGCAGCAACCGAGAACAAGAGCAGAGAATTGAGCATGTACAAGAAGCCGTACAGGCCAGTGACCAGCCGCATCGAGCGGTACACAGTATCCAGAAATATCGACATGCTGTCGCGGGCATAGGAAGCCTCGCGCCTGGCGTGAGAGAACAGTTTCACGGTCTGGATATTGGCGTAGGAATCGACAACGCGGCCAGTCATCAATGAACGGGCATCGGCCTGCTGCTCGGCGACCTTGCCGAGACGTGGGATGAAATACCGCAACAAAACGAGATAACCCGCGAGCCAGATCACCAGAGGAATGGCCAACCGCAAATCGGACGAACCAACGATGAAAAGCATACCGAGAAAGTAGACCGTGACATAGTTGAGAACGTCGATCAGCTTGATGACGCATTCGCGCACCGCAAGCGCGGTCTGCATCAGTTTGGTTGCGATTCGGCCTGCAAATTCATCCTGATAGAACGTCATCGACTGCTTGAGCAGATAGCGATGCACGTCCCAGCGGATGCGCATCGGATAGTTGCCCATCAGGATTTGCTGATGGATAAGCGATTGAACGAAAGCCATTCCCGGCAATGCGACGACCACGACAAGACCCATTGCAGCCAGTTTCCAGCCTTCTGTCTGAAGGAATGTTTCCCGGTTCTGGGCCGACAGCCAGTCGACGATGCGGCCAAGGAAGCCGAACATCCAGACTTCCACCAATGCGATAGCGGTGATCAAAAGACCGGTTGCCACAAGATAGGGCCATGCCCCACGCGTGTAGTGCAGGCAAAACGCAATCAGCGTTCTCGGTGGCTCGACAGGCTCCGCAACCGGAAACGGATCAAGCTTTTGTTCAAACCACTTAAACATGGCGTCGGCACTCTTTCATGATCTGGTCTCAGCCCGAAATCCGGGGTGTATCGGAATAGCAGATTGGAACGCGGATGCTCTTGACGAAGTGCCGCCCCTATCCGTGAGATATAGGATAGCATTGGCAATTTCCCGACAGGCCTGTTGCAACCATCCTGACAGGCCAGAAGGTGAGAGCACGCCACCGAACGTGGAAGTCTTTATGGGCATTGGGAACATCGCAAGGTTCCTTTGAAAACCGTAAACGGATTTCGGCGGAAATCAGCGCGATCTTGTCTGGAATGTCAGTGAATCGTCGAACCGAATGCCGCCGTCAGGCCGGGTGCCCACTGGTGGGGCGGTAGATATTCAGGCACATCGTGAAGTCCATAACCGCCTCCCTCAGTTCGAGTTGACAATGTCAGCATTATAAAAGCATTCCAGAAAGATGACCACACGAAAGTCCCACCATCGCGAAATCCACGATCTGGATGTGACCGATCTGCCACGCACAAAAAGCGCCTGAAAATGAATGACGGTCTTCGCATTGCACTCTATCAGCCCGATATCGCCGGCAATACCGGAACAATCTTGCGCCTTGCCGCCTGCCTTGGGTTGAGCGTCGATATTATCGAACCCGCCGGTTTCGACCTGTCCGACCGGGCACTCCGGCGCGCTGGCATGGATTATCTCGAAATGGCGGTGTTGATCCGCCACGTCGACTGGCAGGCATTCGAGGAGCAACGCATCGCTGCGAAACGCAGATTGGTGCTTTTGTCGACCAAAGCCACCCTGCCCTACACCGACTTCACATTTGAAAATGGCGACACGCTTCTGTTTGGTCGCGAATCATCTGGCGTGCCCGACCACGTACATGCCGCTGCCGACGCCCGTCTCATCATCCCGATGGCCGGTGGCACCCGTTCCATCAATCTCGCTCTTTCCACCGCCATGGTGGCGGGCGAAGCGATACGCCAACTTCGGTAGCGGCGTGGCAGTTGCGGCCATCACTGTGAATATCACCCCCTCTGCCCTGCCGGACGGAGGGGGTGCGAAAGAACGCAAACCTATATGCAACTGCAATGCTTGGTAGCCGGGCGCCTGATTCATTACCTGAAGAACGCACATCAGTGCGCGCTGATTGGAGTCATCTTTCAGAGGCTTGGCGCGGCAAACTCGACCAGAGGATCATGCACTTGAAGAAGCTGCGCGATGGCGCGAGCTGCTGCAATGGCTGATTGCGCCTCTAAAAAGCAGGAGTTAATCAGCTGCTGGCAAGCGGCGTATTGTAAACTCGATAAGATCGCCGGGGCGCTCGAACCAACTCTCGATCGACGTCCAGTAGGCCTGCTTTGGCCAACGCTCGAACCATTCCTGCGCTTTTTGCCGCGCATCGTGACGTGGCAGCACGAAAGTTTCACGCAAAAAGCCGTCGCGCGGTGCGCCTCCACGCTCGGCACGGCTTTGATCCAGCCTTTTCTTGAGGCCATCCAGCGGCGGCCTAGCCGGGGTGCGCAAAAAGCCTCCTTGACGCTTGTGGCTGACAGATTAGGGATCACTGAGGTAAAAGACGAGTCATTTGTCGGGCCAGAACGCCCAAACCGGAGACGGCCATTGGAAAGACCCGATATACCGGCTGGACTGCCCGCCGACATCGAAACCAAAAGGCAGGCAGCGCGCGATTGGTTTGAGCAATTGCGTGACCGCATCTGCGCTAGCTTCGAGACGATAGAAGATGAGTTGCAGGGGCCATTGGCATCGTGGCAACCGGGGCGTTTTGAAAAACGCCGTGGTTGCGTGACGATGGCGCGGGCGGCGGCGGCACCATGTCGATCATGCATGGGCGTGTTTTCGAAAAAGTCGGCGTACACACCTCAACCGTCCATGGCGAGTTCTCGCCGGAGTTTCGCAAGCAGATTCCAGGGGCCGAGGAAGACCCCCGTTTCTGGGCAAGCGGCATCTCTTTGATCGCGCATCCATGGAATCCCAATGTTCCCGCTGTGCACATGAACACGCGTATGGTTGCGACGTCGCGTCTATGGTTTGGCGGCGGTGCCGATCTCACGCCGGTGCTTGACCGGCGTCGCACCCAAGAAGACCGCGACACCCTCGCCTTTCACCGGGCGATGCAGTTCGCATGCGAAAAAATAGTGATGTCGCTGACTATGACAGGCTGAAAGCATGGTGCGACGAATATTTCTTTCTCCCTCACCGCAACGAAGCGCGTGGCATTGGCGGCATATTCTTCGACTGGCTGCATTCGCCAGAAGAAAAAGGCGGTTGGGACGCGGACTTTTCATTCGTTCAGGACGTTGGTCGTTCATTCCTCGTGGTTTACCAGCATCTGCTGCGCGCCAATTTCAACGATAACTGGAGCGATGGCCAGCGCGAAGAACAACTCATTCGCCGCGGACGCTATGCAGAATTCAACCTGCTTTATGATCGGGGAACCATTTTTGGCCTGAAGACCGGCGGAAATGTGGATTCAATCTTGTCCAGCCTGCCACCAGAAGCAAAATGGCCGTGAAAAACTCCAGATAGCCGTAAAATTTTCGTGAGCAGAACGCCTGCCGCAATCGGGTCCAAATGTCGAAATTCGGGCCTTGATTGTGGCGATTCATTCCGCACAGATTTTCTTTTTCGTCTAATTCACAGCGCAAAATTCAACGTTATTTTTTCGCCCAGACCGGGAAACGCCGGCGGTTCGCGAACTCACGAACCGCGACACGACGTTTCCTGACGGTCTAAGTCCAAGTCGGGCACCGATCAAGAAAGTGCCCGCATTTTCAGGAGAGCCTGCCATGCGCAAGCTTGTTGTTTCCGCTACCCTTGCCGCCATCCTCGCCAGTGGTTCCGTTGCTTTCGCCGCAACCCATCACACCACCGGCAGCGTCAAAACCTTCAACGTGACCGCCAAAAGCCTTGTTCTCAAGGACGGCACATCGTTCATGCTGGCCAAGACATTCAAGGATCCGGGCCTCAAGGTCGGCGAGAAGGTCAAGGTTTCGTGGGATATGAGCGGCAAGAACAAGGTCGCTGAAACGGTTAAGATCGTGAAATAACGATATAATTACAGAACTAAGGTGAGAAAGGCGAAATACCCGTTTCGCCTTTCTCACAGCCAAAGTGGAAGAAAATTTGATCGGAAAACCGCAGGTCGGCGCAATCAATCGCCTCATTTCATGATATGCTTTGTTCCCGAACGACACCAGGAAGGGAGAATCCGATGAAGGAATATCACTGCGGGTCACTCGTCCCCGGTTGCGACTGGCATACGCGCGCCGATGAGGAAGCCGAGGTCATGCGCCGCGCTGTCGAGCATATGCGCAATACACATGGCGAAACGATTATCCGCGAAACGATGGTCGAGGCCATCCGTTCCCGCATCGAAAAGGTTCGTGACGCGGCTTAGGATGGGGACTCGTTCAAATCCTAGCTGATGTCGATCTCTTTTGCGGCGCGCTCGAGAAGCGGGTCGCGCTCAAGAACGAAGCCCGATTCGATCCACACATTCTCCAACTGCTTCAACAGCGAGCCGAGTTTTGGTCCCTGCGCGAGACCGAGAGCTGCCAGATCAGCACCTTTGAGCGGGAATGCCGGCTTCTTCCATTTCAGCGCAAAGGCGAGCAAACGCGAATAGCCACCCGCCTCGACCAGCGCCTTGTCGTTTTCGACAGCGCGCGCCCGCGCCCCAGCAAGCGAAAGCCGCAAGCGATCGACGAACACTTGGTGATCGCCAAGATAGAGGAGTTTCGCCAGGCCGCTTTCGGTGATTTTGGGATCAACCGCTGGCCTCAGCGCCCAGCGCTCCATGCGATTGGTTTGTGCGCTCGACAGCTTAAGCCGCTCGGCCAGCATCTTCATGCGGGCGGGATCGGGAGGAACAATTGCTTGCAGCCGAAGCATGGGGTCGGCTAGCCAGTCGAAATCCTGCTCCGCCTTGACGAGCCCATGCACCGAATCGATGCCCCATTTCTCGCTTTCCGGCAAAACGCGCGACAAAACACCCGCCTGACGCATCCATAAAAGCGCGCGCGGGGTCTGGTGCCGAAAAAGCTTTTTCAGTTCCATCCACACCCGCTCCGCCGAGAGCTGGTCCAGCCCTTCTTTCAAGCGCGCGCAGGCTTTCAATCCATCAGCATCGGGACGTCCTTTGCCATACCAGGCAAAGAAGCGGAAAAAGCGCAATATGCGCAGATAGTCTTCGCGGATACGCGTTTCCGGTTCTCCAATGAAGCGCAAATTATGCGCCTCGAGATCGGCAAGACCGCCGACAAGGTCGAGCACGCACCCGTCGGCGTCGGCATAAAGCGCATTGATGGTAAAATCGCGCCGCGCCGCATCGGCTTTCCAGTCCCGCCCAAACAAGACCTTGGCGTGACGGCCATCGGTTTCAACATCAGCACGCAATGTCGTGACCTCGAACGCCCTGCCACCGGCAATGACGGTAACGGTGCCATGCCCGATGCCGGTTGGCACCACCTTGAACCCAGCCGATTTCGCACGGCGCATCGTTTCTTGCGGCAATGTCGTCGTGGCAATGTCCACATCGGAGACTGGCAAGCCCAGCAACGCATCGCGCACGCCGCCACCGGCAATCCGCGCCGTCTCTCCTTCATCAGACAATACGGCAAGCAACTGCTGCAAGTGATCGTTATCAAGCCAGTCGACTCGCCCGGCAATGCTCACCGTCTCGCTCACGCGTAAAGCCTTTCGTAAAGCGTGCGGATGATGCCCGCGGTCACGCCCCAGATACGACGCCCGCCATAAGGCATCTCATAGAAAAACCATTCCCGGCCGTTCCACATGCGGCTGTCGCGTCTATGGTTGGCCGGGTCCATAAGGAAACGCAACGGTACCTCGAACGCCGCATCCACCTCATCTGGATTGAGCTGCAGTTTGAAATCGGGTTTGACCACGGAAAGGACCGGCGAAATGCGGTAGCCTGTGCCCGAAACATAATCGGGCATGCGCCCGATCACATCAATATTGCCCTCGCCAAGCCCGATTTCTTCCATCGTTTCACGAAGTGCGGCAAATTCCACCGTGGGATCGGTTGCGTCGATGCGTCCGCCCGGAAACGCGACCTGTCCCGTATGGTTGCGCAAGGTTTCGGCACGCTTGGTCAAAAGGACAGTTGCGTCCTTCCCGTGATCGACAACCGGAATAAGCACAGCAGCATCGCGCAGTTTACCTTCGCTTGCAAAAAGGCGCGGATGACCGGGGTTGTAGCGATGGTCGCCATAATCTTCGCCGTCATCGCCAACGCGCTGTCGTGCAGCCCTGACGCGAAACCCTTCCACCGAGAATGGCGATTCTGTAGCGAGTTCCATCAGGCGCTCAGCCGTTTCAGTCTATCCATCGCCATGATCGGATAGACCTGCCCGTTGGAACGAATCGCAAATGTCATTTGGCCATCGATGTCGATCTCCTCGCCATATTCGACCAGTTCATACATCACCGCTCGTCCCACCAGCGCTTCCAGCCTGCCGCGAACCAGAACATAAGGCTTCAGGCCACCTGTTTCTTCTTCTTCGACAAAGCGAAGCGGGTGATCTGCTCCTGCTTCCACCACATCGCCAACATTGGTGCGGAAAGTGGCGACCTGTGTGTTTCCCGAGCCGGAAACATTGACTTCAACTGCAACAAAGGGTGCATCAACAACGCGAATGCCGACCTTTTCCACCGGCGTAACAAGATATGTCTTGCCGTCTTCATCCTTGCGCAGCACAGTGGAAAAAAGCTGAACCAGCGGCATGCGGCCAATGGGAGTGCCAAGATAGAACCATGTGCCATCCTGCCTGATTTCCATGTCGAGATCGCCACAGAAGTCAGGATTCCAGCGTTCAACCGGCGGCAAACCCTTGCCGGCGCGCGCCGCGCGCGAAATCAACGCTTCCAGCCCGCCCGTATCGGCTGCGCCCGAAAGGCTATCTTCACGATGTTTGGAGTGTTCGCTCATGGTCACGAAATAGTCACTGTTGTTGCGCTTGTCAGCCTAGCCCTGTGAATTAGACTTCTAACGCGTTTTACGCGAAGCCGAATCGCAGACTATCGGTGATTGACTTTCAATTCCAACCACAAGGACTGATGCAGCATGAGCGTCATTGTCAAGGAAAGCCCCATAAGCGAAAAGGAAATGATTGCACAGGCCGAGAAAGCCCTGGCCGACATTTCCCGTATTCGCGATGGCGTCGGCAAAGTCATTTTCGGCCAGGAGAGCGTTGTCGAGCGCACGCTTGTGGCACTGCTTGCCGGGGGCCATGCGCTGCTGGTCGGTGTGCCGGGCCTTGCCAAGACCAAGCTGGTGGAAACGCTGGGCATCGTGCTCGGCCTCGATACGAGCCGTATCCAGTTCACGCCTGACCTGATGCCATCCGATATTTTGGGCTCGGAGGTGATGGAGCAGGACGAAAAAGGCCGCCGGTCCTTTCGTTTCATTTCCGGCCCGATTTTCGCGCAACTGCTGATGGCCGACGAAATCAACCGCGCATCGCCACGCACCCAGTCGGCGCTTTTGCAATCGATGCAGGAATACCATGTCACGGTGGCCGGTGCCCGCCACGACCTGCCCGCACCGTTCCACGTTCTGGCCACGCAAAATCCACTGGAGCAGGAAGGCACCTACCCGCTGCCCGAAGCACAGCTCGACCGCTTCCTGATGCAAATCGATATTCTCTACCCCGAACTGGAAGCGGAACGGCGCATCCTTATGGAAACAACAGGAAGCGATGAAGCAAAAGCCGCCAATGTTCTCGAACCCGCAAGGCTGAAGGAAATTCAGACGCTGATCCGGCGCATGCCGGTATCCGAAAGCGTCGTCGAAGCAATTCTAACCCTCGTCCGGTCGGCTCGTCCGGGCCAGGGCAATGCCGATACCGACAAGAACGTCGCCTGGGGTCCTGGCCCCCGCGCCAGCCAGGCACTGACGCTTTGCGCGCGCGCCCGTGCCCTTTACGATGGGCGGCTGGCGCCCTCCATAGACGACGTGCGCGCATTGGCCGAACCTGTATTGCAGCACCGCATGGCCCTGACATTTGCCGCGCGGGCCGAAGGAATGAGCGTACGCGATGTCGTAGCAAGACTGGTCAAAGGCATCTGATGGCCAGGATCGGCGAAGCCCAGCCACCGTCATCAGCACAGGAAGCGCTGGCGCGTGGACGGCAGCGGGCTTCGCTTGTGCCCGATCTGCTGGTTGAGGCCCGCCGCATCGTCAACACAGTGATAGCCGGCTGGCATGGCCGCCGCAAACGCGGCATTGGCGAGAATTTCTGGCAGTTCCGCCCTTATGTCGAAGGCGAAGCTGTCAACCGTATCGATTGGCGACGCTCTGCTCGCGATGATCACACCTATATTCGCGACCGCGAATGGGAGGCCGCCCACACCGTATGGCTTTGGGCCGACGCTTCGCCATCTATGCTGTACAAATCGTCAACTGCACGGATTTCAAAGGAAACACGCGCACTGGTGCTGGCTCTCGCCATGGCCGAGCTATTGTCGCGCAGCGGCGAACGCATAGCATGGCCGGGGCTGACCGATCCGTTCACGGCGCGCAATGGGGCCGAACGCATCGCCTCACACCTCGCCCACTCGCCCATTCGACCAGTAAAACCCGACCTTTCCACCATCAAACGGTTTTCCGATATTGTTTTGATAAGCGACTTTCTCGACCCGGTCGAAGAAACCTTTGAATGGCTCGACGGGTTGGCCCGTCATGGTGTGCGCGCTCACTTGATCGAAGTCGCCGACCCAGCGGAAGAATCCTTTCCCTATGCCGGACGCACCGAATTTACCGACCCGGAAACCGGAGAGAAGTTGACCGCTGGCAGGGCCGAAACACTCGGTGATGCCTATCGCAACCTATATCATGCCCGCAGGCATGAACTGGCGAGCCGCTGCAAGCGGCTGGGCTGGAGTTACACCACCAACCACACGGACAAACTGGCTTCAGATGCACTGGTTCGCATGCACCTTGCCATGAGTGGCGATAGCTTTCCCGCCCAAAGGTTCAGCGCATGAGCTGGCTACCGCTCTCCTTCGGCGCACCCGCGATCCTTTGGGGATTACTCGCACTACCTGTGATCTGGTGGTTGCTGAGATTTACGCCGCCCAAACCGCAGAGCGAAATATTCCCGCCTTTGAAGATATTGGCGCGGGTGTTGAAGCGCGAGGAAACGCCGCAACAAAGCCCGTGGTGGCTCACACTTTTGAGGCTATTGATGGCAGCCCTTGTCATAGCCGCACTTGCCGAACCGGTTTTCAATCCGCGTGAAACGCTGCCGACCAATGGCAAAGCGCTGGCGCTTGTCATCGACAATGACTGGGCCGCAGCCCCCGATTGGGACAAACGCGTTGCCACAGCCGAAAGGCTGATCAACGATGCGGGTGAAAACGGCGTGCCGGTGATTGTCGCCTTTACCGCCGAAAAACCCAATGCCGAGATAGGTCCGTTTGACGCCAGTGCCGCACTTGACCGGTTACGCGCCGCCAAGCCACGTCCGATCCCGACCGATCGCCCCGCTGTTTATGCGCGTGTTGCCGATGCACTGGCTTCCTTGCCCGGTGCCAGCGTCGCCATACTGGCTGACGGGCTTGCCGCCAAAGGCGACGAAGCCGCATTCAACACGCTGTTGTCGCGCAATGCGGCAAATGTCGTGTGGGCCGTGCCGGACCGGGTCGCGCCGGTCGGACTGGTCGATGCCGAAAACGAAGTGGATGGCTTCGCCCTGACCGCCATACGCGCGCCGGGAAACCCCGGACCGGGGCAAGTCAGCGCTGGCGCGTTCGACGACAAGGGGCGGCGCATTGCCGATGCGACATTGACGTTTGGCCCTGGCGAAACCAAGGCCACGGGAACCATGAGCGTTCCATTCGAATTGCGGAACGATTTCGCGGCCATATCGCTGGACGGTGAACGCCAGGCGGGCGCAGTGCGCGTTCTCGATGACAGTTCAAAACGCCGCCGTGTCGGACTGTTGTCGCAAGCTGAGGCCGATCAGGCGCAGCCGCTTTTGTCACCGCTCTTTTATATCCGGCGAGCACTTTCGCCCTTTGCCGATCTTGTCGAGCCGCAAAGTGCTGATCTTGCCGACGCCATCCCACAGATTCTGGCCCGCAAACCGGCGATGATCGTCATGGCCGATATAGGCACCATTCCCACGGAAGTCCGCCAACTATTGGTCGATTGGGTCGACAATGGCGGCATGTTGGTGCGCTTTGCCGGGTCGCGGCTGGCCGCTGCAAGCGATAATGACGATCTGTTGCCGGTCAAGCTGCGCACCGGCGAGCGATCATTGGGAGGTGCACTTTCCTGGACAACCCCGCAACCAGTGGCGGAATTTCCCAAAACCGGCCCATTTGCCGACCTTGCGCCGCCCGCAGAGGTTACGGTCAGCCGGCAGGTGCTGGCCGAACCATCGCCGGATATTGTCGAGCGAACCTGGGCAAGCCTTGCCGATGGCACACCTTTGGTGACAGGTCTGAAGAAGGGAAAAGGCACGCTCGTGCTGTTTCACGTCACGTCGGAAGCAACCTGGTCGAACCTGCCGATTTCCGGCAGTTTCGTGGAAATGCTACGCCGCATTGTACAATTGTCGCGCAATCAAGGCACCGTTACCGTAAATACCGACGCCCCGGCCGCTTCGCTGGCCCCTTATCGCATGATCGCTCAAGATGGTGCCCTCACGGCACCGCCCTCCGATGCGCGTCCGCTGACGCCGGGTAGTAGCGCAGCCGTCACCATTGAAAATCCGCCCGGTCTTTATGGTTCCGACGCAGGCGTGCTGGCGCACAATCTGCTTGAACCTGAAAGTACGTTTGCGCTGCTGAAACGCCCCGAGGTTTCGGTTCCTGTTACGACCGTCCAGTACGCATTCGACGAATCCCGCCACCTCAAAGGGGCGCTGGTTGGTATTGCCCTGGCCTTGATGGCTCTTGATACACTGGCCGTGTTCTGGATGGGTGGCCTGTTTTCACGCCGACGCCAAGCGCGAGGCGCAGCAACGGCTGTGGCCTTGTTCATGGCGCTTGGCGCCTTGGTCGCACACCCAAACCATGCAAGAGCCGACGACTCAAAGCCCGGCGACGCAGCCGCAATAGAAGCCATCTCCAAAACCAGAATAGCCTATGTCTTGACCGGCGAACCCGGCGTCGACGCCGTCAGCCGTGCGGGACTGGAAGGTCTCGTTCGCTTCCTGATCGACAAGACGGCCCTGGAACCTGGAGAGCCATCGGGGGTCGACATCGCCAAGGATGAGCTTTCCTTCTACCCCTTGATCTATTGGCCAGTGGATGAAACTGCGCCAATGCCAAGCCAGGCAGCGATTGCGCGCATCGACGCCTATATGCAGCAAGGTGGCACGGTCCTGTTTGACACGCGCGATCAATTTTCCAGCGGCATCGACGCGGGGTCCACCAGTCCCGCCACCCAAAGGCTGCGCGCCATACTGGGCAATCTCAACGTGCCGCCATTGGAACCGGTGCCAGCCGATCACGTCTTGACCAAATCCTTCTTCATCCTCTCGGAGTTTCCCGGGCGCTTTAACGGCAGCCCGCTTTGGGTCGAGGCGTCGCTCAATGCCAGAAACCCCGAAAACAGGCCGGTACGAACCGGAGACGGCGTTTCCCCGATCATGATCACGGCCAATGACTTTGCCGGCGCATGGGCAATAGATGCCAGCGGCTACCCGCTGCTGCCAACTGTGCCCTCTGACCCGATGCAGCGCATTTATGCGTTGCGCGCTGGTGTCAACATCATGATGTACATGCTGACCGGCAACTATAAATCCGATCAGGTTCATGTCCCGGTTCTACTCGAACGGTTGGGGCAGTGATGATGAACTGGTCGATTTCCTTCGAACCGCTCCTCTCATGGCCATTGCTTGCCATCATATTCGTTCCGCTCGCAATTCTGGCAGTTGCCGGTCTGTGGTTTCGCCAGCGTGGTGCGATCTTTCGCACCATTGCATTGGCCGCGCTCGCTGCCGCCCTGCTCAACCCTGTCTTGCTCGACGAGGAACGAGAACCGCTTAAAAGCGTCGTTGCTGTCGTTGTTGACCGCAGCCAGAGCCAGGATATTGGCGAACGCAACAAGCAGACGGACGAGGCGCTTGAGGGCATCAAGCAACGACTGGCCCGCTTCAAGCAGTTTGACGTGCGCGTGGTGGAAACCGGCAAGGGCGAAGTGGCCAGCGATCGCACCGAAACAAGGCTCTTTTCTGCACTGCAAAGTGCTGTTCGCGACGTACCGCCTTCGCGTATCGGCGGTGCGGTGATGATTACCGATGGTCAGGTTCATGACACGCCAACGGGGACGCCGGAATTCAATGCACCCCTTCATGCACTGATCACCGGCAATGAAAACGAAAGAGACCAACGTATCCGCTTCGAGAAAGCCCCGCGTTTTGGTCTGGTCGGCAAGCCTCTCGACCTGACTTACCGTGTGCTTTCGACCCCGAGGCGATCCGGCCCGATCGATGTTCGCGTCTTGGTCAATGGCGAACTGGTTTCGGTAGAGCGCGCTTTTATCGGTCAGGAAATGCCGTTACAAATCGTCGTTCCCAATGCGGGACGCAACATCGTTGAACTGGCAATTGCCAAACAGGACGACGAACTTACCGACGTCAACAACCGTGCCATTGCGTTGATCGACGGCATTCGCGAAAACATGCGGGTTCTGCTTGTTTCAGGCGAACCACATGCGGGCGAGCGGACATGGCGCAATCTGTTGAAGTCCGATGCCTCGGTCGATCTCGTTCATTTCACGATTCTGCGTCCCCCGGAAAAGCAGGACGGCACACCGATCAATGAACTATCCCTGATTGCCTTTCCAACGCGCGAATTGTTCGTGGAAAAGATCGACCAGTTCGACCTGATCATCTTCGACCGCTATCAGCACCGCGACGTGCTGCCGATCCTCTATTATGACTACATCGCGCAATATGTTGAAAATGGCGGCGCGCTGCTGATTGCCGCGGGGCCGGAATATGCCGGCGAAAGCACGATTGCCCGCACACCTTTGATGGCGGCTCTTCCGGCAATGCCGACCGGCCAGGTGATCGACAAGGCGTTTTATCCGCGCCTTACAGATATCGGCCAAAGGCATCCGGTAACACGCGGTCTCGACGGGTCAAGCGCAGAGCCACCGCATTGGGGGCGATGGTTTCGCACCATTGGCGTGGAAAACCCGGAAGGCGAAGTGGTTATGAAAGGTGCCGACGACCTGCCCCTGCTTGTGCTCGATCACAAGGGTGAAGGCCGCGTTGGTATGTTGCTTTCCGATCAGGGGTGGCTTTGGGCGCGCGGCTATGAAGGCGGCGGGCCTCATGTTCAACTCTACCGGCGGCTGGCGCACTGGCTGATGAAGGAGCCGGAACTTGAGGAGGAACGGTTAACTGCCGATGGACGCGGCATGATGCTGGACATCCGCCGCCAGACGATGACCGACGATCCGGGGCCAGCCCAGATCATTGCCCCGTCTGGCAAGACAATGACGGTGAAACTTGAACAGTCAGAACCCGGCGTGTTCACCGGCAGCATTGAAACGACGGAAATCGGTCTCTACCAAATTGGCAATGGCGACCTGTCGGCGCTGGCCCATGTCGGCCCGGTAAACGCGCCCGAATTCGCAGATGTCGTCTCGACTGAAAACGAACTGCGACCTGTGGCAGAGGCAACAGGCGGCAGCATAAGGCGGCTCGCCAGCTCATCCCTGGTTGGCTCTGGAGATGGCGTTACCTTGCCATCGGTCGTTCCGGTGCGCTCAACCGGCGATGCATCGGGCCGCGATTGGATCGGTTTCAGGACTACCAATGACAGCGTACTCAAAGCTGTCTCGCATGTGCCGCTGTTCGGCGGTTTCCTCGGTCTGGGTCTGCTGCTGCTCGCTTTGGGAAGCATGTGGTATCGGGAAGGCCGCTAAGCACCTTTAGGAAAATGCGCAGCCGCTTTCCATCCAGAATTACATGAAAACAGATGCTTGGAGCGGCTCCTTGATTCTGTCAAAAGCTGAACCGCTCAAACACGATTACACGCAAACTGTCATAGTTTTCGCATGCACGCCTTCGCGGATGCTACTTTCGCAGCACCGCGCTCAACACATCACGAATGCCGATTGAGCCCACAAAACGCGACTGGTCGTCAAACAACGCAACCGGCGCAGTCTGTGAGCGGTGCATGGCAAGCATCACGGTCTTCAACGATGTTCCAGGTGTTGCCCAAAACACCTGCACCTCCTCTTCAGGCCCGTTGTCGATCTCATCGCAAGACACCCAGACCGCAGGCTTGCCATTGCGTTCTGCGTCCACGACAAGACCCTGCTTGTCGATCTTGAAGCGGGTTGTCTGGCGCCGGTCCAGCCATAGCCACCCTCCCCTTCCAGCCGCTTCGAGGTCTCGCTTGTCGCGCATGATGTTCCACGCGGTCAAAACGGACAAAGGATTCACATTGGAAATAAAATCGCGGACATAATCGTTGGCTGGACGCAAAACGATATCTTCCGCCGTTCCCGTCTGGACGATCCGGCCACCTTCCATGATGGTAATGTGATTGCCGATTTTCAGCGCTTCTTCGAGATCATGTGAAACGAAGATGATGGTTTTTTTCAATTCAGTCTGAAGTTGAAGCAATTCATCCTGCAACTTCGTGCGTATGAGTGGATCAAGCGCCGAAAACGGCTCATCCATCAAGAGAATTGGCGCTTCCGTTGCAAAGGCACGCGCCAATCCGACGCGCTGCTGCATGCCGCCGGAAAGTTCATGCGCGTATTTCTTCGCCCACTGATCGAGACTGACGAGTTTGAGCTGCCTTTGCACGCGCTCTGCGCGTTCCTTTTCCGGCACACCGGCCAGTTCCAGGCCAAAGCCGACATTTTCTTCCACCGTGCGCCACGGCAGAAGACCGAATTGCTGGAAAACCATTGCCACGCATTCGCGGCGAATTTTGAGAAGTTCCGCAGAAGAACAGGAAACGACATCGGCTGACCAGCCATCATCATAAACGATAACCTCGCCACGCGTGACCTTGTTCAACCCGTTGACGGCCCGAAGCAGCGTCGATTTTCCCGAACCCGACAGGCCCATGAGAACGGAAATCTCGCCCTCTTCGACCGTCAGGTTCGCACCGGCGCAGCCAAGCACATTGCCTGTCTTTTCCAGAATTTCGGAGCGGCTCGCGCCTTGATCCACCATGGACAATGCCTGGCGAGCGTTCTCGCCAAAAATGATGTCGACGTTCTTGAAATCGACCGCGACACTCATTTCTTGCCTCCCACACCGATACGGGTCATTCGGTCAAGCACGATTGCCAGAACCACGATTGCCAGCCCGGATTCAAGCCCGAGGTCGATCTTGCGCGAACCCAAGGCCCGGTTGATCTCGGTTCCCAGTCCTCCCGCGCCGATCAGGGCCGCAAACACCACCATCGAGAGCGACAGCATGATCGCCTGCGTCAGACCGGCCATGATGGTGGGAAGGGCCGAGGGCAGTTCGACTTTCCACAGCAGCTGGCGCTTCGTTGCACCAAAGGATTGCCCCGCCTCGATGATCGATTGGGGCACGGAGGTAACGCCAAGATAGGTCAGGCGAACCGGTGTCGGGATAACAAAAATGATGGTCACGACAAGTCCCGGAGCGTTACCCAGGCCAAACAGTGTCAGAACCGGAATCAGATAAACGAAGGTCGGCAACGTCTGCATCATGTCAAGCACCGGCAGCATGATGCGATAGACCTTGGGCTTGTGCGCAGCCCAGATGCCAAGGGGAACGCCGATGGCCATCGACACGGTCGCAGCAGCAACCACAAGCACCATGGTTTCGACAGTCTGCTTCCACAAATCCTGGTTGATGATGAAAACGAGACCGAGGAACACACCTAAAGCGAGAGGCTTGGAACGCTGTAAGAACCAGGCGATCAACGCAATGATAAATGCCAAGGCCACAGGTGGCACGACCAGCAACAGATCAACGGTTCCATCGAGAAAAAAGTTCAGGCCGTTCGAAAATGCACGCAGGGCCGTGTTGAAATTGTCCGTGAGGAACGTGAAAAACGCCTTACCCCATGCCCCGATCGGAATCTTATAGTCGATCAGAAATTGTGAAATTGGATCCATTCTGCCCCCTCGAATGCGCTTCGCCTCGCACCGGCACGCTGTAACCAAACCCAAAAAGGGCAGTTCATATAGGGAACTGCCCTTTGGTTTCAGTTCACACTAGAGCGCCGTGCGTCCAATCAGACGCACAAAAAACGCTCTATGTCTTTGATGGAGCATCGAGGCATTCCGAAAACCGGCAACCACTTTTCGGTCCGATGCTCCAGACAAATCAACTGCCAAGCGCGGACTTGACAGCCGCCGCAGCATCGTTGCCGTCAAACGCCGTAACACCGTCGATCCAGGGAGCGACAGCATCGGGATGCGCCTTCAGCCAGTCGCTTGCAACCGCATCAGCGTCTCCACCCTTGAGAATCGCGTCCATCATCTCGCCTTCCATGTCCAGATTGAACTTCAGATTGGAGATGAACTTGCCGACATTCGGGCACTCGGTGGTGTAGCCCTGGCGCACATTGGTATGAACCGTAGCCGCACCAAAGCCTGAATCGCCCATGCCATCAAGATAGGTGATATCCATCGCGCCCATGACAGGATGCGGGGTCCAGCCCAGGAATGCGATCCATTCATTGTTCTTCATCGACTGCTCGGCTTGCGTGAGCATTCCAGCTTCCGAGGACTCAACCAGATCGAATCCTTCAAGATTGTCGGCAGGGTTCTTGATCATGTCGAGGATGATGCGGTTGCCGTCATTGCCGGCCTCGATGCCATAGATCTTGCCGTTGAACTTGTCTTTGAACTTGCCAAGATCGGTAAGCGTCTTGACGCCAGCGTCCGCGACATAGGTTGGAACCACGATGCCATAACCGGCACCCGACAGGTTCTCGCTGATGGTCTCGACCGAACCGTCGGCTGTATAATCCTTGATGTCGTTGGTCATCGACGGCATCCAGTTGCCGAGAAATACATCGAGATCCTTGTTCTTCAACGATGCATAAGTGACCGGCACGGAGAGTTGGATGACATCAGGCTCATAGCCCAGTGCCGTCAGCAGCACGGAGGCCACGCCTGTGGTTGCCTGAATGTCGGTCCAGCCAACATCGGAAAGGCGAACTTTCTTGCAACTATCTGAATCTGCAGCAAAAGCCGCACTCGTAGAAACGATTGCGGCAACCCCGAGGGCTGCGACGAATGAATTCATACGCGACATGAATAGTCTCCCATTTACGATTCTTTTGGCTGAGCAGCTTTATATGCCTGCATTGGTATATCAGCCAAACACCATTTTGATATAGTTTCAAGCACCATGTATCTCAGATCGAGGTCTTGGCGTTCGATCTGCGACACAGATGTCCGTTTTTAGTGGAAGCAGGTAACCAGGCGCTACCCTCTCCACCATATTTGGGCATAAAGAACGACATGGCCAAGCTCTACTTCAATTATGCGACAATGAACGCCGGCAAAACAACCATGCTCTTGCAGGCGTCATATAATTACCGTGAGCGCGGCATGACCACGATGATGTTTGTGGCAGGCCACTACCGCAAGGAAGACAGCGGCTACATATCCTCACGCATTGGGCTCGAGGCTGAAGCGGAAATGTTTCGCGGCGGCGACGATCTTTACGCACGGGTAGCCGCACATCATGAACATACGACCGTCCATTGCGTGTTCGTCGATGAAGCCCAATTCCTCGACGAAGAGCAGGTCTGGCAATTGGCGCGTGTCGCTGACCGCCTCGGGATTCCGGTGATGTGCTACGGGCTTCGCACCGACTTTCAGGGAAATCTGTTTTCCGGGTCGCGTGCCCTTTTGGCGCTGGCCGACGATCTGCGCGAAGTCCGCACTATCTGCCGTTGTGGGCGTAAAGCGACAATGGTGGTTCGTCTTGGCTCGGACGGCAAAGTCGCAAGGCTTGGCGAACAGGTGGCTATTGGCAAGGATATCTACGTTTCCTTGTGCCGCCGCCACTGGGAAGAGGAGATGGGGCGCGTTCCCGTTGAAGACTTTGTTGGCTTTGCCGGGCAATAAACGGTGACAATTTGAGTTCAAATTAACACCCAAATTTCCCCATACAGTGCCAACGCATTGAATTTATAAAATATTTCGCGAGTGCGTGCATTTCACATCACTTGTCTCTATATATAGCATCCTGTTTACGCCAAATCGGTCGGGATCGATTCCCGAAGCGGTTTATTTTCAAATCAAATCAACAATCAGAAAGAAGGCATTCATTGCAGGTTCTTGTACGTGATAATAACGTTGACCAGGCTCTCAGGGTTCTGAAAAAGAAATTACAGCGCGAAGGCGTGTTCCGGGAAATGAAGGCGCGTCGCGCCTATGAAAAGCCATCGGAACGTCGCGGTCGAGAAAAGGCCGAAGCAATTCGGCGCACGCGTAAGGCAGCGCGCAAGCTTGCCATTCGCGAAGGGCTGATCGCTGGCCCCGTCAAGAAGCCGCGCCCCGATACGCGCACCCCGCGCCCAGCAACGACCTGATCCGGGTCATTCCAGTTTAAACGACATTCTTCGATCATCGGGTTCCATCCGATGATCGAGAGATTTCGGCTGTTTGACAGTCAGTCATCCCGGTGCGCGCGCTTTTCGCAATGCCATCGCTTGCGATGCCACAACCGTGCGCAAGACCAAACGTCACAATTCCAAACCTTAAACCGGCCCTCCCCTTTCTCCAGAATGATGCAGGTGTGCGTCGAAAATTCTGTTTTTGGCCCCTGATTCTGGCCGCTGAATTTCGGTTGCACCTTTCCATTGACCGGCACCACACATATATTCGCCGCTGCTTGCGATACGCGACCTCACACCGAAACTGGAGAGCACGATGGCGACATTGCAGAATTTCGATGCTGAAATTGCCAAGACCAAGAAGGTCGTCGAGGACATGCGCTCCAAGATCGAGCAGTCAGGCACCGTGCTTGATACCCTTGCACAGGCAGACAAGAAAATCGGCGATGCCGACTTCGACATCGAAAATGCCCGCATCGCGGATGTGCTGAAACAGCAAAAGACGATGGAAGGCAATATTGCCGATCTCATCATCGGGCTGGAAGACGCGACCAATGTTTTCGGCACCGAATTCGAGAGCATGAAGAATTATACGGGATGGGAAACCTTCATCGGCATATTTTCAAAGCAGCGCCAACAACGCATGCGCACCGATCGGGTTCGCAACATGTCGCTGGCCGGGAACTTGCAGGAATTGCTAACCAAGTCGGACACAATCGTCGGTATCCTCAAAGCCCAGAAAGATGTGCTCGACCAGCGTTACAAGACATCGGAAACCAGCCTCTCGCAAGTTATCGAACGCCGCAAGGCGACGATCGACAATTTGACTGCCACGCAAAAGCGCATCGAGGAACTGAACCCTCTGCTGCTTGATATCGAAAACAAGATCTCATCTTCCACCAACCAGATCGAACGAACGCAATTGGAAGGCGAGCGTTCGAAAATGGCAACCGAATATAACGAGAAACAGGCCAAGGAACAGGAGCTTCTGGCAGAGAGCCAAACGCTGGAACGCTATACCTCGATGTTCCAGACATTCGTGGATTCACTCAACAACCAGATTGCGGCCCAGTCGACGCTGATCAACAAATTGACGATAGATACCGAGCAACGCATCGTACTCTACAAGGCTTTGGAGGATCTCGCTAAAAACCGCCGCACAGCAGGATGTTGCCCACAAGATCAACACTTTGGGTAGTCAGGTCGATACGACCGCCGAACAAACCATGGCCGGGATCGGTGCTGCCTCACAAAAGCATATTGGCGATCTCTTGGAATTGCATGAAAAGAACATGGTGGCGACTGCGGACATCCAGCGCCGCAAGAAACTTGCCGATGATGCCTTTGCCCGCCGTTTCGACGATGTGTTGCGCAAGCACAATGCGGCTGACTACGTGCAACAATCGTAACGTGTTTAATTGAGAACCGGCTTGTTCGCTTGACCCGTTTGCACCTAGTCACACCCCCTCTGGCCTCGCTGCGGAGTTGTTTGCATGAGCGCCGAAACCGATGCTGCCGAGCGTTACTTTTCTGCCATCGAAGCGGCATTGCGCGGCCTCGAAGTGTTCATGCGTGACGACCGCTCGCCGCTCTATCGTCATGGCATTGTCGCAAAAGTCGTGGCCGAATATATAGCGCGGCTGGAAAAATCGTTTTCGTGCTGGCGCAATCGCCTGGGATTTCAGGACAGCTTTCGTATTTCACGCGCAGAAAGCGGTTTTCCGGTCTTCCAGAACCTGCTTGAACTCGAAAATGATCGCCGCCAGGCAGATGCCCGCCTCGCCAACATCCCACGTCCGGATGAGTTGCGAGAGGAAATGGCCGACTTCATTTTGCGTCACAAGGAATTTCCGCAAGCCTTGCAAAAGTCGATGGCCGAACGGCTTTATCTGGAAGACGCAAGAAGCAAGGAGACCTTCGGCCCTTTTACACTGGCCCGGACCGCCAAGGTGTCGGTCAACCCGAACTCCGGCCTGCCCTATTATCTCGTCCATTGGGCTGCATTCGATGGCACCGCAAACCTGCCGCTCGTCTATATGGTCACGGTCGAAGATTCTTCGCCCGCAATAGTCCGTCAGCTTGTCGATAACAATGCCAGGAAACTGAACGAAAAAGTTGAGATCCCCCTGCCTGTTGATGGGTTACTAAACCCGGAACTGGCCCATCGCTTCGACGATTTTACCGAGAAGAACTCCGCCTATTCACTGGCACCAATGACGATTGCCGTTAATCTCGACAAGGACTTCGAGGCGTTGCACCCCAAACAATTGCGCCGTGTAGTGCTTGGGCCTTTCTATACGGCAGGTATCACCGAAAACAACACAACCGTGAGCGAAGTGCTTTCCAAGGTGCGCAAACCGGAAAACGCCTGGCTGCTGACATGGACCATTCAAGAGGTCTATTCCAAAGGCGAGAAACCCGGCCGCAAGGGTCTGTTTTCCAGCGAGCAGACGACACAGGAATTCTTCATCAATACAGATGATCTGGAAGCCACAAGGCAGGGCGTTTCCGCATATGAAAGTCATGCCCTTATCCCGCACGAGGCATATCAGGTGCTTTACGCGGCTGGTGAAGCCCAGAAAATCTTTGCAGGATACAAGGTCCACATCCTGTCGAACGGGCATGTCATCTCCGATGTTTAGAACCAAATCTCTTGCGCAGGAAGTTAGGGTGCCATTTGCCCGGAGGACGCCATGGATACCGGCCTGACCACCATTCCCGAGGCGGAAATTGAAAAACACCGCGCCACAGCTCAAAGCTTCATCACGCGTATTGTCGTGCTGGAAGATTCGGAGCGCGAATCCGGCACAGCACTGGCTGGCAGCGGCCGCCGTTTTGTCTCGACGGTATCTACGGGTTCGGTGCGTCGCACCCGCGAGGTGGAACTGACAAGGGCGGTCGCCGCTGTTCATCCGGACGACCAGTTGCTGACCATTGCCCAGCACACGCTGCTTTTCCGGGCGCGCCGCGGCATTGCAATTGCTCTCGCCATCTCCGATGTTTTTGCCGAAGGCTCCAATCTGGAAAACCTTCAGGCGCAAAATGCCCGCGCACCACTGCAAGGCGATCAGGCGGCCACCTTCAAGAAATTACTCTCCGCCTCGGCCTATATCGCGGCCTTCAGCCTGTCTGCATACCTGTTCCAGTTGATCGACAGCGACGGTGAAGCACCCAACGACACACCTGAGCCGGACTTTTTGTTCGACACACCGCAAGATGCGGTCAAGGCAATCATTGCCGGGTTACAAGCAGCGATTGCCGGTGCCGGAGATGATGCTGACCTGATGAGCCGCGCACGGGCGTTCGCCCGTGTGGCCATAGACGGGCTGTTGGCGCGAAAAGGCCGTTTCGACGGGATAGGCCCCTTCGAGAACGCGCATATCCGCATCGACGCCGACGATTTTACCCTCGACGGCTTCGACGTAGCGCCGGGCAAAAAATCAAAACCGCTGGTCATGACCTTCAAGAAGCCGGAAGAAGTCGTCGGCAACCACATTGCAAAATACCAGTCGGTGAAACTGGCCAAAATGCTCATGGCCTATGACTTCGACCGCGAACTGAACCCCTTTGTCGAGTTGGGTGGATTTCTGTTCACTTTCATCGGCGACGGCGCCCCCGGCACCGGCAAGACGACCTTGATCCAGATGATCGCGGGGCTCGTCAACGACTACTGCCAAGTCGCCGGCTACAATTTCGTTTATGAGAATTTCGGCGTCGATCAGATCTCGTCCTATCAGGGCAAATCGGGTCAGAATTGCCGCCAGTTCATCTCCAATGTCTTGAACCCGCGCACCATCGGCTTCGGCACCATCGACGACATTGACCAGGTCGCCGCGCGCCGTTCTGATGACCGCGCCTCCGCCGGTCAGCAGGAAATCACCGGCGTATTGATGGATGCCTTTGCTGGCGCATCGACTGTGGTGCGCGGCAATTGCGCGTTCGGCATGTTTTCCAACTATCCCGAAAACGTCGACGATGCGCTGCGTCAACGCGCCAGCGCCCGCTGGCTGGTCGACGGGCCACAAACCCGCGACGACTACATCGACATATTCGTGCTTCTAGCTGGCAAGAACCACAAGATTCCGTTGGGAAAACACGAACTTTACGCAGCCCAGGAAATTCAACGCGCCATCACTGATGCCTATGAAGAGCACGAAAAGCCGCAGGAAGACGGCTTGAAGAAAGTCTATGATCGTTTCATGAAAGAAAATGGCGGTCCCAAAAGCCTGGCCGACGTCGGCACCTATCTGCATCTCATCAAAGAAGCCGAACCTCGCTTCACAGGCCGCTCGATCAAGAACGTCACCGACGCCATCAAGATGCGCGCCATGGATATCGAACTTCCTGACGAATGGTTTGAAACGCCGGAAGTTTTCATCCACAAGCCTTACGACGAAAAGAAAGCCATGATCGAGGAACTTCGCGGGCCGTTCTCACTCGCCATGGTGATGCAGGAGATCAATCGCTACGCCGATTCAGAATTCCGCTATTCAGACAAATCCGACGATGCGGCGGTAGAAAAGCTCTTGCGCGATACCCGCCTGCGCGAACGCGCCACGCGCGAAATGGAGGAATTGAAGCAAAAGGGCTTGTGGAATGCCTGACAACGCACGACTCACGGCCAATTTGTCCCACAAGGGGAAAAGGTAGATGGCGTCAGCCCCCCAATTCCCGCTCCTGCGCGACAACCAGTTGATTTATGGGCGGCTATTGGTTGTCGATGAACCTCACCTGATCGACCGCTACAACAAGGCGCTGGCGACATTTGGATTGCAACCTACGAAACTGGAACGCTTCGAGATCGATCGCACCGGTTTTTCGCCACAGGTAGCGCAAGAATGCGGCGACTATGACTATCTCGACCCCAATGAGGTCAACCGCCGCTTCATCATCCTGACGCCGTCGCAAATCGATTTGCCGGTGGTGCATACCGCCTTTTCAAACACATCGCAGTTGATGTTCGAATTCATGTCCAGGAACCAGCGCGCCATCGACGCGCTGACCATCAAGGACGTGATCTGTGGTGAGATCGACGATTCCATCTCGACAGTTGAAGATATTGAGGATCTTCTCTCGATCAATCAGGTAGAATTCAAGGTGCTGTCCGGCGAAGACGTGCTGGGAAAAGCCGCCGAACTTGGCAAACTCGTCGACAGGCTCAAGCAGGAGCCAGACGCGTGGCGTGACAATGCCATGCTGACACATATGGTCGATCTGGCAAGGATTTGCGGCGATATCCGCGAAAACGCGCTGGTGCCCGATCAGGTCATCTTTCGCCACAATGCCTATTGGACAAGCCATTTCGGTGGGCTTTACGTCTTTGTCGATGCGGACATGACGACCGTGATCGGCGATCCGTCGGCGCCGGGATTTCGCCGGTCGCGACCTTGGCAGGTGAGTTACCTGTCAATCCACAATGCTGAAAAAGTCTTCGGCTTCCTGGCCGGCTCGGGGCGCATCGAACTGCCTCGCGCCTCCTGGGTAGAAGCATCGGGCTATCTCGAACATCGCGCTGAAATGGTGGTGCGCTCACTCATCCGCGATTCAGAACCGAAGCGAAACCTGTCGGATGTCGACAAGGTCTGGCTGCAAACTTGGATCCACGGCCACGCCGACCTGATCAACAAGGACGGTAATTTTCCATTCCTCAATGCTGCCAAGCGTGAAATCTCTCAACTCGGCCACCTCAAGATAGAAGATGTATTGCCCGAGCGGAGGTTTCTGGTGATCCGCGCCAAACCCGATCATCCAGATGCCTGGTTGACCAACCGCTTGATCTCCGACTTCGTGCCGTCAGATTTCGTCTCACGCTACGTTTTCAACAAGCAGGGCTTTTACAAGGATTATGAGAACTACAGCGATGGATGGCGATCGCATGTTGTAGACATTCTCAAAACCACATATCTGAAAGACAAGGCGGCGTTGCGGACCCACCTTTACGGCCTGACCGATTGAACCGACGAGGGATAGACCACCATGCTTGATCCAATCATGAGTTTCTTCGCCATGGTTTTCCAGTGGATTGGCCGCGGTCTCGGTTTCATCGTCGGCATCATTGTCTGGCCTTTTGTATGGGCGGGACGCTGGTACACACGGCGCGGCTGGATTCTCAAATCAGGCGTTGGCGCTGCCCTTCTGGTTCTCGTCGGGCTCTACGGCTATTTCTTCTATGTCACGCAGTGGTGGACCAATTTCAACCCGGACTATCCAACCGCCATCGTCAAGACAGCCAGCCGCTCGCTTGCAGGCATACCGGTTGGCACGCAGGCAGCGGATGCCACTCAAACCGGTTCAGCTGCAACCGACAACAACAACGCAGCAGGCTTGGTAGACACCGCCCAGACCAAACCCGCGGCCACAAGTTGCCAGCGCTCGGCAATCGCAGACATTTCGGCGGATTTGATTGACTTCAACGTCAACCAGAATGCCTGGATATCGTCCATGGTTGTCTCGAAGCTGGGGTTGTTTGGCATCAATTGGCGCAGCACGCCGTTTTTCGACAACAAGGCTGCGTTCCAGCTCGGCATCAATCAGGTCATGCGCCGCACCACG
Organism: Mesorhizobium sp. G2-6-1; assembly: GCF_055809095.1. NCBI lineage: Bacteria > Pseudomonadati > Pseudomonadota > Alphaproteobacteria > Hyphomicrobiales > Phyllobacteriaceae > Mesorhizobium > Mesorhizobium sp. G2-6-1. The sequence continues at coordinate 2,571,166 of NZ_CM147896.1, read as the reverse complement.
ACCGAGCTTGTCGATACTCTTGGGCGCGTGCGCGGCACCTCCCAGATCGACCAGAACCTTCAGGACGCCCGAACGGCGCTCGCCTGGGATGAGAACGCATGGTATATCGGTCTGCGCGGTCCCACCCGCCCCACACCCAGCGTCTACCGCCAAGCAATCGTCAAACTGCGTGCGTTCAACTCCAGTCTGGAAAAGTGCCAGTCAAACTTCGACGCCCGCGCTGACAATCTGATGCAGTTCCTTGATCGTATCGCCAGCGATATTGGATCAACCTCGGACATTTTGCGCGCTCGCATCGATGCCTCGGACGCAGGCTGGTTCGACATGCGTGCCGACGATCGTTTCTGGTTCGCTTATGGCCAGCTCTATGCCTATTACGGCATACTGGTAGCAACCAGTTCAGATTTCGCCGCCGTCATCGCCGAGCGCAACCTGACAACGCTTTGGGAGCGAATGGAACAGCAATTGCGCACATCGCTCAATGTCCAGCCATGGATCATTTCCAATGGCAACGAGTCGAGCGCCCTTTTTCCCTCGCATCTTGCCACGATGGGCTTCAACTTGCTCCAGGTCCGTTCTCATATTGTTGAAATCAGATCGGTGCTCGACCGTTAACACGCTACCATGGTGCAGCCTGTCGCATTTCGCGTATTTCGCGCCTGTTTTGAGACGGCAAACACGCGGCGCGCGGTTTTCTATGCGCGCCACGGAAGACGCATTGGTCTTCTAGAGCGTCGGACCGAAAAGTGGGTACCGGTTTTCGGAATTTCCCGACGCTCAATCAAAGCGATGGAGCGTTCTTCGTGCGTCTAATCGGACGCACGGCGCTCTGGACAATAAAATAACGAGGAACGCCTGATGGCCGAAGTAAAGTCTGACATTGAGATAGCGCGTGCTGCGAAGAAGCAGTTGATCCAGGAAGTTGGGTCCAAGATTGGCATTGCGACGGAGCATCTGCTTCCCTACGGCCACGACAAGGCGAAGGTATCGGCCAAGTTCATCAACTCGGTGCAAGGCAACAAGGACGGCAAGCTGATCCTTGTCACGGCGATCAACCCGACGCCTGCGGGCGAAGGCAAGACGACGACGACGGTTGGCCTTGGCGATGGCCTCAATCGCATCGGCAAGAAGGCAATGATCTGCATCCGCGAAGCCTCGCTGGGGCCAAACTTCGGCATGAAGGGTGGCGCGGCCGGTGGCGGCTATGCCCAGGTGGTGCCGATGGACGACATGAACCTGCACTTCACCGGCGACTTCCATGCCATCACCTCGGCCCACAATCTGCTGTCGGCGCTGATCGACAATCACATCTACTGGGGCAACGACCTCGGCATCGACACGCGCCGCGTCACCTGGCGCCGGGTCATGGACATGAACGACCGGGCGCTTCGGCAGATCAACTGCTCGCTGGGCGGCGTTGCCAATGGCTATCCGCGCGAGGCCGGCTTTGACATCACCGTCGCCTCCGAAGTGATGGCGATCCTTTGTCTTTCGCGCAATCTTCAGGACCTCGAAAAGCGCCTTGGCGACATCATCGTCGCCTATCGCCGCGACAAGACACCGGTCTTTGCCCGCGACATCAAGGCACCGGGTGCCATGGCGGTGCTGCTCAAGGATGCCATCCAGCCCAATCTCGTGCAGACGCTGGAGAACAACCCGGCCTTTGTGCATGGCGGCCCGTTTGCCAACATCGCGCATGGTTGCAACTCGGTGATGGCAACGACAACGGCGCTCAAGCTGGCCGACTATGTGGTGACCGAGGCCGGCTTCGGCGCTGATCTGGGAGCGGAGAAGTTCTTCAACATCAAGTGCCGCAAGGCAGGCCTGAAGCCTGCCGCAACCGTCATCGTGGCAACCGTTCGCGCCATGAAGATGAATGGCGGCGTCAAGAAGGAGAACCTTGGCACCGAAGATGTGGAAGCCGTGCGCAAGGGCTGCCCGAACCTTGGTCGTCATATCGAGAATGTGCGCCAGTTCGGCGTCCCGGCAGTGGTTGCCATCAACCATTTCCACTCCGACACGGACGCCGAGATCAAGGCGCTGAAGGACTATGTCGCGGAGATGGGCGAGGAGGCGATCCTGTGCAAGCACTGGGCGCATGGCTCGGCCGGTATCGAGGAACTTGCCCACAAGGTGGTGTCGCTTGCGGAATCGGGCGCTTCGCAGTTTGCACCGCTTTATCCCGACGACATGAAGCTGTTCGACAAGATCAACACCATCGTGCAGCGCGTCTATCGCGGTTCGGAGGCGATTGCCGACAAGAGCGTTCGCGACCAGCTTCATACATGGGAGCAGGCAGGTTATGGCAATCTGCCGGTGTGCATGGCCAAGACGCAATATTCGTTCTCGACGGACCCGAACCTGCGCGGTGCGCCGAGCGGGCACACGGTTGCGGTGCGCGAAGTGCGCCTGGCAGCGGGTGCGGGCTTCATCGTCGCCATCTGCGGTGAGATCATGACCATGCCGGGCCTGCCCTCCAGGCCATCGTCGGAGAACATCCGTCTCAACGCCGACGGCGACATTGAAGGCTTGAGTTAAACGACCGGCCCCGTAAAAGCCTGTCGCCCAAAACCGCTCGCTGCACACTTTTGGACGACAGGCATCAAGGCACAATCATCTCGAACAAAAGGGCGGGTGCCAAAACACCCGCCCTTCTTGTATGCGGCTAATCACATCCTGACCATCGCTGGCATATCGACAATAACCACGCGAAATGCCAAAGCTTTCTCTATTGAGAGAGTGCGGGTCTATGGAAAAATCAATCGAGCGTATCACTGGCGATAGCGACGGAATTTCCTACGAATTTCCGGTGTTTCGCTTCACCGGCTCGTCACCACAGGCACCTTCTGCCTATTTGCAGGCCGCTCTTCATGGCGGAGAATTGCCGGGCACCGTCGCCATCGACGCGCTTATGCCCATGCTTGCCAAGGCCGAAAACGAAGGGCGCATTCGCGGCTCGATCACGCTCGTACCGTGGGCCAATCCGATTGGCCGCAGTCAATATATTCTCGGCGACCATCAAGGCCGCTTCCATCTTGGCACGCGAACCAATTTCAACCGCGACTTTCCATTGATCGAGCACCCGGACGCAGGGCTCCTGCCACCGGATTCGGCACTGGAAACGGCGGACCAGCGACTCAAGACACGCCTTTTGAAACTGTCCGTCGGCCATGAAATCGTGCTCGACCTGCATTGCGACGACGAAGGCGTGGCATATCTTTATGTGCCGCAAAAACTATGGCCGGCAATGGCCGACTGTGCCACCGCAATGGGTGTCGAAGCCGTCATTTTGTGGGCCGATACCAGCGGCTCCTCATTCGATGAGGCGTCGCTTCATCCCTATCTCAAAGCTGACAGCGCGACACTGAACAGGCTCGCGGTGACTACCGTCGAATATCGAGGCATTCTCGACGTCAATGGAGGTTTTGCCCGCTCCGATGCCGATGGCCTTTATCGCTTGCTCGTTGCCCGTGGCATTATTGCAGACCCTTCCCTGCCCGCCCCCGGCGCCTTCAAGGGACTGGTCGCACCGCTGGAAAACATCGACATGATGCCCGCGCCAAAGGCAGGTGCCGTCCTCTACGATGTAAAGCCCGGTGATCACGTTGCCCAAGGCGACCGGCTTGCAACCATCGTCCACGCTCCCGGTGAACCGGGCGGCAGGGTAGAAGTTCTGGCTCCCCAGCCCGGCTACATCCTGACACGCCGCTCCCATCGCCTGACACGCGCAGGCGATGCTCTGCTAAAACTGGTAGGCAACGCACGAAGCACGGATGCGCGAAGCGGCGCGCTGGAGGACTGAAGCGGCATGATCTCAAAATGGGCGTGGCTGTGGCGACTTCTCTCGCGGAGACTTTGGTTTCGCGCCTCTTTGATCTCGTTGCTGGCAATCGGTGCCGCATTGCTGTCACTGTTGATATCCCCGTATCTGCCGGCGGGATTGTCCACCAGCATCGGCGCGCAGGCGGTCGACCGTATTCTCGACATTATCGCCTCCAGCATGTTGGCCGTCACGACCTTTTCGCTCAGCACCATGGTCGCCGCCTATTCGGCCGCGACGAGCAATGTCTCACCGCGCGCAACGAAATTGTTGATCGAAGACACCACCACCCAGAACGTGCTGGCCACATTCGTTGGTTCGTTTCTCTACAGTCTGGTCGCTATCATCACCTTGTCGATGGGGGCTTATGGCGATCGTGGCCGGGTGGTGCTGTTCGTCATGACCATCGCCGTCATTCTCCTGATCGTCATCACGCTACTACGCTGGATCGACTATCTTTTGCGGCTTGGCCGTGTTGGCGAAACCACAGATCAGGTTGAAGAAGCGACAATTCGCGCCATGCGGAGACGACAGAACAAGCCATGCCTGGGCGGACAACCGCTGCACGACCCGGAAAATGGCATTCCGGATGGAGCACATCCCGTCTTTCCTGAAAAGATCGGCTATGTGCAGCATGTTGACACATCAAAGATCGCGGAATGCGCGCGCCGCCAGAAGGGAACCATCTATGTGGTCGCGCTGCCCGGCCGGTTCGTCGATCTGCGCCGTCCGCTTGCCTGGTGTTCAGGCTTCGACGACACCGACAATTTCAAGGAAATTCGCAGCGCGTTTTCCGTAGCTGACGAACGCACCTTCGATCAGGACCCGCGCTTCGGCCTTTCCGTCATGGCTGAAATCGCATCGCGCGCACTCTCCTCGGCAATCAATGATCCCGGAACAGCCATCGACGTTATCGGTCGCGCCGTCAGGGTTTTGTCGATATGGGCAAACAAGGTGGAAGAAGAAGAACCCCTGTATCCTGAAATATGGGTGCCCGAAATCACTGTCGATGAACTTTTCGATGACATATTCGCGCCAATTGCCCGCGACGGTGCCAATCTGGTCGAAGTCCAGATCCGGTTGCAAAAGGCTTTCGCGGCACTGGGCCGAACCGATGATGAACGCTATATTCAAAATGCCCAGAAGCATTCCCATCAGGCGCTTGCACGCGCCGAAACGGCGATGCCATTCGAACACGACATAGAGCGTGTGCGCCAGGCTTCCCAAGCCGTACGCGCCTGAGCAACTGAGAAGCGAATTCGGATTCCTCTTGCCCGTGTAATCATTCACAGCTATGGAATTTACATGAACACGCATTCCAAAAATACGACTTGGTGGTGGGCCAGCTGACAGCGGCCTCGTAAACGCGTGCGCGTGAACATGGATGATGGCCGCAACGGAAAGTCCGGGCGGCCATTTTGTATTCTGCACCCCGGGTCCGTTGCGCAAGCAGCGAATGGAGACGGCAATGACGGTTGAAGTTTTGAACAACGGCGCTGAACGCTATGTCACCGAAGGTGGCATCACGGTCACCCGCCAGCGTCATGACCGGCCATATGCCAACGCGATTGAAACTTACATCGATAGTTTGAACGAGCGCCGCGGAGCGGTTTTCTCGTCAAACTACGAATATCCGGGCCGTTATACGCGCTGGGACACCGCCATCATCGACCCACCGCTGGTGATTTCCGCGCACGGACGAGATATGCGTATCGAAGCGCTGAACGCGCGCGGTGAAATGTTGTTGCCGATGATCGGCAAGTCACTGTCAGATCTGCCTGACGTGGCCATTGTGGAAAATACGGCGACACTTATCCAGCTTGAAGTCGCCAAGCCGACGCGGGTTTTCACTGAGGAAGAACGCAGCCGAGCCCCTTCTGTATTCACGGTTCTGCGTGCGGTGACGGCTCTGTTCAAGAGTGCCAACGATGCCAATCTTGGCCTCTACGGGGCGTTTGGCTATGATCTGGCCTTCCAGTTCGACCCTGTGGAATACAAGCTCGCCCGCAAGCCGAGCCAACGCGATCTGGTTCTGTTTCTGCCCGACGAAATACTGGTGGTTGACCACTATTCGGCGAAGGCATGGACCGACCGCTACGACTATTCAGGGGCAGATTTTTCTACTCAGGGATTGCCGCGTGAAGCAAAGACGGAACCGTTCAAGCCAACAGAACAAAAACCACCTCGCAGCGACCATGAACCTGGCGAATATGCCAATCTGGTGCGCAACGCGATGGATAGCTTCAAGCGCGGCGACCTGTTCGAGGTGGTGCCCGGCCAGATGTTTTATGAGCGCTGTGAATCGGCACCGTCCGATATCGCCCACAAGCTGAAAACCACAAATCCCTCGCCCTATTCCTTCTTCATCAATCTCGGTGAAGGCGAGTATCTGATTGGCGCCTCGCCTGAAATGTTCGTACGCGTCAACGGACGGCGCGTCGAAACCTGCCCGATCTCCGGCACCATCAAGCGCGGCGACGACGCCATTTCCGATTCGGAACAGATTCTCAAACTGCTCAATTCAAAGAAGGACGAATCCGAACTTACCATGTGTTCAGACGTCGATCGTAACGACAAATCGCGTGTTTGCGAGCCCGGCTCCGTGCGCGTTATCGGGCGTCGTCAGATCGAGATGTATTCCCGTCTCATTCACACGGTCGACCATATTGAAGGCCGCCTTCGCGAGGGCATGGACGCTTTCGATGCCTTCTTGACGCATGCCTGGGCCGTCACCGTTACCGGTGCGCCAAAACTATGGGCAATGCGCTTCATCGAGCAAAACGAGAAATCGCCACGCGGCTGGTATGGTGGTGCCATCGGCATGGTTCATTTCAACGGCGATCTCAATACAGGCTTGACGCTGCGCACCATCCGCATAAAGGACGGCATTGCAGAGGTGCGCGCAGGCGCAACCTTGTTGTTTGATTCCGTCCCAGAGGACGAGGAAGCCGAAACTGAACTGAAGGCATCTGCCATGCTCTCCGCGATCCGCGACGCCAAGACCGGGAATTCGGCAAGCACTGAACGAGCTACGGCTCGCGTCGGTGAAGGCGTCAACATTCTGCTGGTCGACCACGAGGATCTCGTTCGTCCACACGCTGGCCAATTACTTTCGCCAAACCGGAGCCAATGTCTCGACCGTGCGAACGCCCGTGGCCGAAGAGGTGTTTGATCGCCTGAAGCCCGACCTTGTGGTGCTGTCGCCCGGACCGGGAACGCCAAAGGATTTCGACTGCGCGGCCACGATCAGGCTGGCGCGCCAACGCCAATTGCCGATCTTCGGCGTATGCCTTGGGCTACAGGCGCTGGCAGAGGCCTATGGCGGCGAATTGCGCCAATTGAGCGTACCGATGCACGGCAAACCATCGCGCATCCGGGTGCTGAACCCCGGCATTATCTTTTCCGGTCTGCCAAAGGACGTGACGGTTGGGCGCTATCATTCGATTTTCGCCGACCCGGCGCGCCTTCCCGAAGAATTCGAGGTTACGGCAGAAAGCGAAGACGGAACGATCATGGCCTTCGAGCACCGGGAAGAACCTGTCGCGGCCGTCCAGTTCCATCCCGAATCCATCATGAGCCTTGGCCACGATGCCGGTATGCGCATGATAGAAAACGTGGTTGCGCACCTTCCGCGCAAGGCCAAGGAAAAGGCGGCTTAGGCTTAAACGTGACTGTCGTGACATCCACTTCAAAGCAAAAGATCGCCAGTCTTGCCTTCTGGTCGATCGCGGTTGCATTCGCAGTGATGGGGCTGAAATTTATCGCGTGGCGCATGACCGGATCGGTCGCGCTATATTCAGACGCGCTGGAATCGATCGTCAATGTCATTACAGCGGCAGCAACTTTCTGGGCCATCCAGATCAGTCATAAGCCAGCCGATCAGGATCACCCGTTCGGGCATCACAAGGCCGAATATTTTTCAGCCGTGCTCGAAGGCGTTCTCATTGTCGTGGCCGCCCTGCTGATCATCACGCAGGTCTGGTATTCTCTCCAAAACCCGGCACCGCTTGAACAACCTTGGGAAGGTCTTGCCATCAATGGTGTCGCCGCGCTCGCCAATGCGGTATGGGCGTTCATCCTCATCCGTTTCGGGCGCCAGGCAAAATCACCGGCCCTGGTCTCCGACGGCCAGCATATCATGACCGATGTGATAACTTCCGCTGGAGTCATTATCGGCCTTATCGCGGCTGTTCTCACCGGCTGGCACGTACTCGACGCGCTACTGGCGCTTGTCGTCGCCTTGAATATTCTCTACCAGGGCTGGAAGATCACAGGTGAATCGCTGAACGGTCTCATGGATCGCGCGGTCGATACTGACGAGCACATTCGTATCCGCGACATAATTTCGGCCAACTCAAAAGGTGCGCTGGAAGTGCATGATCTAAAGACGCGCATCGCCGGCAGGGCCACGTTCATCGAGTTTCATATGGTGGTCGATGCGGCCATGTCCGTGGGTGAGAGCCACGTCATCTGCGACCGTATCGAACACGCACTGCAATCGGAAATCCCTTCGGTGCGGGTCACTATCCATGTCGAACCCGATGATGAGGCCAAACTGCCCAAGGGGACCGTCGCAGTCCCGTTCGCGTAAAGTGCATCACGCATCAAGAAATTCGTGTAGCGCGCTTTAAGGTCAGGAAGCGTGCAAATACAAAACCTTACTCTGGCTTTCTGAATCAATTTATTCAAACACATCCATACGTGTCAATTTGTGCTACGTTGAAGATTGGGCTAAATCGTTCATCCAAAGACATCAGAAATGAGGAAGCTTGGCCGCACATGAGATAAACCATACACTTGGATCCATATTGACCACCCTGGCACAACTGGCGTAGGCGCAAAGACTGAACTATTTCTATTTATAACCGTTGCAATCACACCGATATTCCTTGGAAACACCATACGAAGGAGGATTGGATGTACGGCTTGATCGGCAAGATGCGCGCCACACCGGGAAAGCGCGACCAACTGCTTCATCTCTTACTTGACGCCACCCATGCCTTGCCCGGCTGCCTGAACTATATCGTCGCGCGCGACCCGGCCGACACAACTGCGCTGTGGGTAAGCGAAGTATGGAAGGATCAGGAAAGCCACAAGGCTTCGCTGGCCTCGCCTGAAGTCCAGGCCGCAATTGCGCTTGCCAAGCCGCTGATTGCTGGCGTCGAGTTCCAGATCGAAACCGATCCGGTCGGAGGTTTTGGACTGCCGGACACCTGATACATCTTGAATCTGAAGAGTTACATGCAGAGCATTTTAGACTTGTCCATGCATCTCTTGGACCCAAAACCGCTGCACTTTTTGGGCGGCATGCATTCAAGCAATTCCATGAAAAATATACAGCGATTACCCGTCCGTGATCGCATGAAAACAAATACTTGGAGCAGTTCAGTGATTCAAATTAATGCTGAACCGCTGTAGGTCAGCGGCACTGACATAGGCGCAAATCCAATCTGCCGTGGCGAAGGCTTCGCATTCGACCATGTTCGGTCTATGACCCGCATATGGATCAATCTTCCCAACCGCCATCCATGGAGCGCATGGCTCGCGCGCATCCGGGTCTCCAGTGGCTCATCGTTCTGGTGGTGTCATCTCTGTTTGCCGCAGGATTGCAACTGAGCGCCATGCCCGCGGCATTGCTCCTCGGGCCGATGCTCGCCGGCATAGTTGCTGGAACGAATGGTGCGACGGTGCGCGTTCCAAAGGTCGCGTTCGCAGCCGCCCAAGCGATAGTTGGCTGTCTCATCGCCACTGCGATCTCACGCGACATTTTCACAGTTTTCTATGCCGACTGGCCGTTGTTTCTTGGCGTCGTCATGGCAACACTCGCGGCGTCCAGCCTGCTTGGATGGCTGATCAGCCACTGGAAGATCATGCCGGGAACCACCGGCGTTTGGGGTTCGTCGCCGGGCGCCGCGACAGCCATGGTATTGATGGCAGGAGCCTTTGGCGCTGATGAACGCCTTGTCGCCTTCATGCAATATCTTCGCGTAATTTTCGTTTCCGTTGCCGCCGCACTCGTTGCCAGAATGTGGATCGACACATCAGGCATCGAAATCCCGGCGACTGTCTGGTTTCCCGCCCTTCATCCGCAGGCATTTGCAGCCACCCTTGCAATATCCCTGACCGGGTCGCTCGTCGGCCATTGGTTGAAACTGCCCTCGCCCTATTTCCTCGGCACAATGATCCTTGGCATTACGCTCCATCTTGGCTTTGATGTCGAACTTCAATTGCCGGAATGGTTGCTGGCTGCCAGTTATACATTGATCGGCTGGGCAATAGGTCTCAACTTCACTCGACAGATCCTTCGTCATGCAACGCGCGCACTGCCACAAATAATTGGTTCGATCCTGATCCTCATAGCGTTCTGCGGCGGTCTCGGCTGGCTGATCAACCACACGCTGGGCATCGATCCGCTAACAGCCTATCTGGCGACCAGTCCTGGCGGCATGGATTCCGTCGCAATTATCGCGGCTGCCGCGCAAAACGTCGACATTTCCTTCGTCATGGCCTTGCAGACCATGCGCTTCATGGTCGTCTTGCTACTTGGTCCGGCCGTCGCACGGCTCGTCGCACGAACTTTGCGAAGTTAATGAATATCGCCGAAAAGTGTGCAGCGGTTTGTCAGACAACGACATGCACAAAAACAAGGGTTTGAAGCACCCTGCATGAATCCCTTTAGAGCGCGATGCGGAAATGTGGAGCCCGGCTTTCGACCCGAACCAAAGCAACAGGTCTTGCCTCGCTCCGGTCGCTCCTGTATGAGGCTTGGCATGACTACGCGCTCTGCATCCATCGTTTCCCGTCCGCCCGGCTTGTCCGGCGAGGCTTTGCGTGCGCTCACCTCGACTTTGCTACTTCTCGGTCTTACAGGCGATCGCCGGGCCCGCTGAAGGAGCGCCCGGCGGTCGAGAACCGCCGTTTGGCACCATGCTCCTTGGCACATTACAATCAGTGAACGAAACTCAGTTGAGAGGCACCACTCGGTGTCCGTGACCGCCCGATGGCAGGTCCGGCAAGTGGTCGGGAGATAAAGCGATGAACGCACATGATGAAATCCGCACAGGTGCCGGCAGGGGAATGCCGGATGCAGCACGAAAATACCAACCCTATCCGACGGTGGGTCTGACTGACCGCATCTGGCCCTCCAAAGTCATAGAAAAAGCACCTGTCTGGTGCTCGGTCGACTTACGCGACGGCAATCAGGCACTGATCGACCCGATGGGCCATGACCGCAAGGCGCGCATGTTTGCTCTGCTCCTCGATATGGGCTTCAAGGAAATCGAAATTGGGTTTCCTCCGCATCCCAGACCGACTTCGATTTCGCCCGCTGGTGCATTGAGGAAGGAAATGTTCCCAATGATGTCTCGCTTCAGGTGCTGGTCCAGTGTCGAGCGGAACTCATCTCCCGTACATTTGAAGCACTGGAAGGTGCGACGCGCCCGATCGTGCATTTTTATAATTCCACCAGTGAATTGCAGCGCCGCGTCGTGTTTGAAAAAGACGTGCGCGGTATCAAGACGATCGCCACCGATGCCGCCAAACTGATAACCGACATGGCGGCAAAAGCTACGAAGTCGGGAAGCGATGGCTTTCGGTTTCAATATTCGCCGGAAAGCTTCACAGGAACCGAACTCGAAGTTGCACTGGAAATCTGCAACGCCGTGACCGAAATCGTCAAACCGACGCCAAAGAACAAGTTGATCGTCAATCTGCCTTCGACCGTCGAGATGTCGACGCCCAATGTCTATGCCGACCGCATTGAATGGATGATCCGCCATCTCGACAACCGCGAAAATCTCATCATTTCACTGCATCCCCATAACGACCGGGGCACCGGTATAGCCACAACCGAATTGGGTCTGATGGCCGGGGCCGACCGGGTTGAGGGAACGCTGTTTGGCAATGGCGAACGCACCGGCAATGTCGATATCGTCACCCTGGCGCTCAACATGTACACGCAAGGCGTCGATCCGTTGATTGACTGTTCTGACATCAACCGGATGAAGGACGTCTATGAATATTCCAACCAGCTCAAGATACCCGAACGCCATCCCTATGTCGGCGAACTGGTCTACACAGCCTTCTCAGGCTCGCATCAGGACGCCATCAACAAAGGCATCAAGGCGCTCAAGAAAGCCAATACGACAACATGGGAAGTTCCCTATCTGCCGATCGACCCCGCCGATGTAGGGCGTAGCTATGAAGCAATCATCCGTATCAACTCCCAGTCAGGAAAGGGTGGCATTGCCTACATTCTTCAAGCTGACTATGGGCTCAATCTGCCGCGCAGCCTGCAAGTCGAATTCAGCCACGAGATCCAGGAAATCACGGATAAGGAAGGCAAGGAAGTCTCGGCAAAACGCATTCATGAGCGTTTTCTCGAAGCCTATGTCGATCAGCCCGGCGCGCGCCTGAAATTCGTCGATCATCACACTTACCCGGACACCGCGCACAAGGGACGCCGGCTGGTCGAAGCCACGATTCTCGATGGCGGACAGGAGATGACGATCAGTGGAACCGGCACAGGGCCCATCGACGGTTTCATCGACGCCCTGTCGCGCCACATAGGTGTGACAATGTCTGTCATCGACTATTCGGAACATTCCATGCAGCGCGGCTCCAACGCAGCAGCGATCTGTTACATGGAAATGGAATACCCGGACGGAAAGATATTCGGCGTCGGTATCAATACAAATATCTCGGCCGCGTCATTGGAAGCTGTCGTCTCGGCAGCCAATCGCATCGTCGGACGCAAGGGCAACTGAGCCATTCCGGCGTGCCTTGCCAAACCTCTGGCGAGGTGGATTTGAAGTTCGTTTCATTTGACTTCGACGTCACTGATACGAACTTCAAATCGCCAAACCACACTAAAATCATAAATTTGCCAGAGCGCGACGCACGGTAGTCGGCAAAACGCCGCACGGGGGTAGAATCCCGGTGCTTGTATCGTGGCCCGAGCTATATATGATTGACACCCGGTCAACGCCTGTTCGGAAGGGTCGACACGTGCAGCACTACACGCCTGCTGCCCCCGCAGTGCGCAAGACGTTGGAGCGATTGCTTGCCAGCGAAACGTTCAGTCGTTCTGAACGGGCCCGCGATCTCATACAGTATCTTGTTGAACGCGAACAAGCTGGAGAAGCCGCCAAGCTCAAGGGCTTCTCCATCGCAATGGATGTGTTTGGGAAGGATGCCGGTTTCGATCCATCGACCGATGCGGTCGTCCGCGTTCAAGCTGGCCGGTTACGCGAACTGTTGCAACAATATTTCACGACCGAGGGTGCTGGCGAACCGCTACGCATTATCATTCCGCGCGGAACATATGTGCCCGCTTATGAGTTCGACACAGTGTGTCCGACACTCGCCCCCGATTTACCGGCAAGCCCACACCAGGAACAGCTGTCGTCTCAAGAGGAAACGAAACTCCACGCCAATTCCGGCACCTCGGCAGTCACGTCGATCAATCGACACTTGCTATGTTTATGGTTGGCGATTGCAATTGTCGTTGCAGCGCTCGCCTTTTTGATCCTGCGTCAAAGCAATATCTTGTCAACGGTCGGCGCAAATCTGGACACAGTCACTGCTAACACATCCCTCACAGCCCGCAAAGCCTCCATTCAAGGGCAGAAAAGTCTACCGACAGTCTATCTCTCGGTCATTGACGATAAGGAGGAGGGCAGTCGCGTGGCGACCGCGATGCGCACGGGCCTTTCAGGCTTCGACACGATCAATTTCATCGGGCGCAAATTCATCGGCGACCCCGACCCAAAACGCGATGCAACCAAGTTTATCTTCAAAGTATTACCTGGACAGGCAACAGGAAACGTAACCGTTGAGCTTCAGAATATTGGCACGGGCCGGGTTCTGTTGTCGCGTGTGCTGGAAGCAACCGAAATTGAAGCCGCCAATGTGGACGACAAAATTGCCGGCCTCCTCAGCGCCACCGTCCCCGCATCAGGGAGCATTTACAGTTATATCGACATAGCTGGTCTCCAATCGGGTTTGACCAGATGCCTGCTTCTCAACGACGATTTCTATCAGGCACAAGATGCCCGCAAACTGGAGACGACTTACCGCTGTTTTGAAAAACTGATCGCTGAAGACGGGAAATCGCCGCTAATCTATTCAGAACTTTCGGCTCTACATCTTGAAGCCGTCGTTAACCACTACGCCTATCCGCCATCTGCCACGATTGAAGGGGCAACGGAACTGGCCCACCGCGCCATGCAAATAAGCGCCACCAGCCCGTATGTCTATCGCGCCTTCGGTTATCTGAATACGCGCCTTGGCAACTCAGAGGATGCGACGCGGTGGCTACGCAGGGCGTATGAACTCAATACCTACGATCTCACCATGGCAGCAGCCTATGGATACGGTCTTGTTTTTGCAGGAGATTACGTCCAGGGCACAAAAATCATGGAACGAGCGGTCGAAGCCTCTACCGCACATCCTCCATGGTGGGATTTTGGCCTGTTTCTGGGTGACTTCATGCTTGGAAATATGGATGGCGCTCGAGAAGCGGCCATCTCGCTGACATCGGCAAACTCGAAATCCCAATACCTTGCAGCCCGCCTTATCGTCGCCGATGCTGCAGGTGACGAACACACCAAGGCCGAGTTGCTGCGTGAAATTACATCACGCTTCCCGAATTTCGCCACCAATCTGCGGCAGATTTTCACCGGCAGGAAATATCCGAAGGACCTCACCGATCGTCTGGTAAAAGCCCTTTTGGCTGCCGGCCTCGGCAAAGCCAGTTGAGACCCAATGACTGCATCGCTCTACGTTTCCGATCAGGAAGTGGCCCCCAAACCATAGTCTTTCTGCATGGCTTCGGGGGTGCAGCGCTATATGGCGTGATCAGGCCAACAGCTTATCGCAAAATGGACGGTCATTGGCCTATGACTTGCCGGGTCATGACCAGTCGCTTGATTTTCCTGACGCTGGCCCGCCGAAACTGGCTGCACGGTCCATTCTTGCCGATTTGGCACAGCGCGGTGTTGGCAAGGTGCACATCGTCGGCCACTCCATGGGCGGCGCGATCGCCGTCATCATGGCGCTGTCGCAACCTGAGAATATTTCCTCCCTGACGCTGCTCGCACCCGGCGGGTTTGGCCCGCAAATCAACGGACCGCTTCTGCGTCGCTATGGTGCGGCCACAGACTTCGTTGAACTGCGCGCCTGCCTTGAGGCCATGTCCGGGCCGGACAGCACTGTTCCTGAAGCCACGGTCAAACGGTATGTGGAAATGCGCGCGCGGCCCGGCCAGAAGGAAAAGCTGGTTGAAATAGCTGAAATAATTACCAAAAACGACCGGCAGGGCGAAATTCCACGAACATCACTCGCTGCGCTGACAATGCCGGTCTCAGTGGTGTGGGGAACAAATGATCCCGTTTTGCCACCAACGCAAGCCGATGACTTGCCACATCACTTTCAGCGCCACCTCGTGGCAGGTGCAGGTCATATGCTGATCGAGGAAGCACCCGATCTCATCAAGGATTTGATAGACGCCAGAATAAACGCCAGCCAGACATGATAATTGCGCTGGCTGCGATCCTCGGATGCATTTCATTTTAGGCTATGTTAATCTGTTGTTTACCAACAGACGAGCCGACACCAATGAGCGATGCAGGTGAAAACGTCACGCCAATCGATCCACAGAATCGACTGGCCGCGTCCATACGGAGTGTGAAAAACGCCATTGCCGACCGCGATGACGTTGTCGTTGACATGCGCGAAGCCCATCGGATGCGCCTGGAGTTGCTTGCCTCCGAACTTGCCCCTGTGTTCTCGGATGTTCCCACGGACATCGACAATTTCGACTTCACTGTTTCGTCCGGGTTGCAGCCGCGCCTGTGGATCGACGCCGTCAGCCACGTTGCCATGGGCCGTGACCGCCGGACCTATCGCTTCCTCAAGGATACGCGTGTGGGCCGCGTCGTGCTGGCTGAATCCACGCAAATGAAGCCGATTGTCGATCAGGTGACGCTCTATGTCGCCGAGCGCATCATCGAGCGCGAACGCATGATGGAAAACGGTGCCGAACCGGCAACCGGCATTGTGCGTACGCCGGTTCCCGAAGTCGCGCAAGAAGAGCCGAAAACGCCGCAATCAAAACTCTGGTCAGCGTTTCTCACCGGTCTTGCCCTGATCGCAGCCGGCGCACTGGTTGGGCTCGTCTTTTCGCTGGTGCTGTTTTGGGATCGCATCGCCGCAATGAAAATCAGTTTTTGACGAAACTGCGCTGGACCTCCAGCGCGCTGAGTTCCAACTTCTGAATTTCGGATGGCGGCATGGCAGGCCCGGCAAGCCCGCGCCGTGTCAGAATGATGCGCCAAGCACCGTTTTCACCATCAATGTCGATGAGATTATATTGGGCTGCCGGATGCGAATGACCCGGTGCCTGTCCGGCCGCAGCTACGCCGACGACGGGCACTCTTGCACTGGCTGCGCCGATGAAATGGAGCGACGGCAGGTGCGAATGTCCATGCAGGACGAGTTCCGCCCCGCATTTGCCGATAACCTTGTGGAAGCGGCCAATGCCGAACAGGCGCTTGACCTGCGAGACAGCACCGCGCACCGGCGGGTGATGGATCATGATAACGCGAAACAGCCCACGTTTTCCGGTCTCGTCGAGTATTTTTTCCAGACGTCTCGCCTGTTTCTCCCGAAAGAAACCATTGGCCATGAAGGGTGCGGTCGCGCGTGCGCTCGATACACCTATCAGCGCGATGTTGGCGCGCACACGAAGATAGGGAAATGCATGGCGGTCGATCAGGTGTGTGACACCGTCTCCCCTCATCCACGAGGCCCACGAACGACATGCCTTGTCGAAAGCGCCGGGCACATAAGCGTCATGATTGCCAGGAACCACCGATACATCATGCGTCGATCCCAGCGTTTCCAGCCATGATCGAGCCATCTCGATTTCACCATCGAGCGCCAGATTGACGAGATCGCCGGTCACGGCAATATGGTCGGGTTGGTGCGCTTTGAGATCGGACGCAATTGTGTCGATGACCGCGTCGTGTATGTAACGGCGTCGATTGCGCTGCCAGTTGATGTACCCAATCACCCGCTTGGAGGCGAGGTCGCGATAGGATACAGCGGGCAGTGGTCCCATATGGACATCGGACATATGCGCAAGCCTGAACATGACCTCTTCTTACGGGAGAGAAGCAATGCTTTCCACTCTTCACCTGTCAAATTCGATCAAGATGAATAGCGATAAATCGAAGCAAGGACTTGCCGATGACCGATAGCCAGTCCGAAAGCGCGTTTCGCCAGAGCGGATGGCCCGGCATCCGAGCGAAACTATTCCATTTCTTTTTCGTGCTGACACGCCCGATGACGCTCGGCGTGCGCGGTCTTGTTCACAACCGCGCCGACAATTCGGTTTTTCTCATTCGTCATACCTATGTACCGGGCTGGCAATTGCCGGGCGGTGGGGTAGAGCCGGGAGAAACAATGACGCAGGCGCTGGAACGCGAGCTTTCCGAGGAAGGTAACATCGCCTTTGCGACGCCACCAATCCTCAAATCAATGCATTTCAACCGTCATGCCAGCCGACGCGATCATGTCGGTTTCTACCTGATTGAAGGCTCTCGCCAGACAGCACCAAAAACGCCGGACCGCGAAATCGCCGAGGCCGGTTTCTTTGCGCTGGACGATCTGCCGAAAAACACCACGCCTGCAACACGGCGCAGGATCGCCGAGATATTTGAAGGCACCCCACCCTCACCCTACTGGTAGATCACGCAGCTTTGGCAAACCTGCCACGATTATGCGCAGCGGAATAATTCAACTCCGGGCCAACGGGCACGATGCGCGTCGGGTTGATGGTGGGATGGCTGCCATAGTAATGCGCCTTGATGTGCAACAGGTTCACCGTGTCCGCAATAGCGGGCATCTGATAAAGCTCACGCAGATAATTCGACAGGTTCGCATAGTCCGCAATGCGCCTGAGGTTGCATTTGAAATGCCCCACATAGACCGGGTCGAACCGCACCAGTGTCGTAAAAAGCCGCCAGTCGGCTTCGCTCAGGCGTTCGCCCGCAAGATAGCGCTGGTGTGACAATGTCTCATCCAAGGTGTCCAGCGTCGAAAACAGCTCATCAAACGCCTCTTTATAGGCAGTCTGCGTCGTGGCAAATCCGGCACGATAAACGCCATTGTTAACAAATGGATAGACCAGTGCGTTGATTCTATCTATCTCGCCGCGCAATGCCTGCGGGTAGAAATCCACATCTCGATTGCCCCATTCATCAAAAGCGGAATTGAGCATGCGGATGATCTCGGACGATTCATTGGAAACGATTGTCTGGTTCTTTTTGTCCCAAAGCACCGGTACAGTGACCCTGCCCGAATAGGCTGGATCAGATTTGGTGTAGATCTGGTGTAAAAAATCCAGACCATAGAGCGTATCGCCGGTTGCGCCATCTTCGCTCAGGAACGTCCAGCCATCTGGACCCATATAGTGATGGACGACCGAAACGGAGATGACATCCTCCAGTTTCTTGCAAGCACGAAAGATCATTGTCCGGTGCGCCCACGGACAAGCATGCGAGACGTAGAGATGATAACGCCCCGGCTCCGCTTTGAACGCGCGCGAGCGCCCTTCACCAACGGCCCCATCGGCTGTCACCCAGTCTCGCCATTGCGAAGTGGACCGTACGAATTTTCCGCCACTTTCCTTCGTGTCGTACCAGCGATCGTGCCACTTGCCATCTACCAGCAATCCCATGATCCATCCTTTCCGCAATTCAGGATATATAGTGCGAAATCACCTCTTGTCGGGATCATCATCGCTGAACACAGCGTCAATGCCACTTAGAAGCGATAGACCAATTGCGGCCCGCGAGAATTGGTGCTAGCGGAAACTCCATGCTGGACCTCTTTGCAACCATCCGGTTCGACCGACGACGAAAGGACGCCCGCGCTTGACGCGCTAACTGGCGAACGCTGCCATTTGCAGCAATCTCTTCCTCGCACACCGGAACGCGAAGACAATGCCCCCTGCCGACATTCAATATCTGCCGGAAACGCCCGCGCATGATGCCGAAATTGACATAATCAACGAACGGGCATTCGGTCCTGGACGCTTTGCACGCGCTGCTTACAGAATCCGCGAAGATGGGCCGCATGAACGCTCCCTGTCATTCGTGGCGGTAAAGGGCGGCAAAGTCATCGCGTCGGTACGCATGACACGCATAGCCGCCGGCTCCGGCCGCGCACTCATGCTTGGCCCTTTGGCGGTTCGCCCGTCATACAAAAACCTCGGCATCGGTCGCCATCTGGTGACACTGGCGCTTGAAGCTGCAAAAAATGCACAGATTGCGGCGGTGATACTGGTTGGCGACGAGCCCTATTACGGACCGCTGGGCTTTCAAAAATCCCGCGCGGGCAAATCTCCATGCCGCGACCGGTCGATTTGAATCGTCTGCTGGTGCATGAAATAATAGAAGGCTCTGCGGCTGGGCTTTCAGGCGAAGTTCGCCATGCCGATCTGGCCGAAGCCTGAGTGCTGGCTTGAGCATTGATTGCCCGACCAGATGCAGTTTCGTCGCATCAAATGAACTGTCGAGGAGACAAGGATGAACCCAAACGGTCAGACTGCAATCATCACAGGCGGAGGCTCTGGCCTCGGCGAGGCAACAGCGCGCGCTTTGGCCGCAAAAGGTGCCCGTATTGCCATTCTTGATATCGGTATCGAACGCGCAGCCAAGGTCGCCAGCGAAATTGATGCTATTGCCATCCAGTGCGATGTCAGCAGCGCCGAAAGTGGCGCCGCCGCTATCGCCGAGGTCACGCAAAAGCTTGGAGCACCCCGTATCCTCGTCAATTGCGCCGGCATCGCCATTGGTGTGAAAACAATCGGCAAAGAAGGGCCGCACCCGCTCGATCAATACCGCAAGGTCATCGAAGTCAACTTGATCGGCACCTTCAATATGATCCGCCTCGCCGCTGAGGCCACATCGAAACTCGAGCCCTTGCAGGGCGGCGAGCGCGGTGTCATCGTCAACACCGCTTCCGTCGCCGCTTATGATGGGCAGATCGGTCAGATTGCCTATTCTTCGTCCAAGGGCGGCATCGTTGCCATGACGTTGCCGGCGGCGCGTGATCTCGCCCGCTCGGGCATCCGCGTTTGCACCATTGCACCGGGCATATTCAAAACACCGATGATGGCTGGCATGCCCCAGGACGTGCAGGATTCTGCTGGGCGCGGCAGTCCCCTTCCCGCCAAGGCTCGGTGAACCGTCCGAATATGCGGCTCTTGCATTGCATATCGTCGAAAACCAGATGCTCAACGGCGAAACGATCCGCCTTGATGGCGCCATCCGCATGGCACCAAGATAGCTCTCAAGACATCGGTTCGGGATGACGAATTTGGAAGATCGGAAAATGGAGGTCATCCGCGTCACGGATAATGATGCGATTGCTCTGGCAAAGACACTTGTGCGCACAGCGCGCTTTGCGGCTCTGGCCACTATCGAGCCGGTGACGGGCACACCACTGGCAAGCCGGGTTGGCATGGCCAGCGATATCGATGCAACACCGCTTGTTCTGGTTTCTGCGCTTGCAGCCCATACAAGCGCGATCACCACCGATCCGCGTTGTTCTTTGCTGCTCGGCGAACCCGGCAAGGGCGACCCGCTGGCTTATCCGCGCCTCACGCTTGTCTGCACCGCAAAGCAGCTTGTACGCGGCTCAACCGACCATGAGCGCGCGGCGCGCCGCTACCTCAACCGCAACCCCAAGGCCAAGCTTTACGCCGATCTCGGAGACTTCTCCTTCTTTCGTCTCGAAGTCGAACGGGCAAGCTTGAATGGCGGATTTGGCAAAGCCTATCTGCTTGAACGCAGTGACCTGATCCTCAACAGCCCGATCAATGAGGAACTTGCGGCAAATGAACAATCGGCGCTCATTCACATGAACACGCAACACCGGGATGCCATTGCCACATACGCAGGCGTTTCCCCTCAGACGCCCGACAGGAACTGGACCTTGACAGGACTTGACGCCGAAGGCATGGACCTGGCGGCTAGTGGCGAAGTGCAGCGTGTTTTGTTTCCCAAGCCGCTGGCAACATTGCAAGAACTGCGACCTACGTTAATTGCGATGGCAAAACCGCGCTGAAATCGAATAAAATCAGTATCAAAGAATTCTTTCCGCTCTCAACCATAGATAGGTCTTGAGATTTAGCGGGAATGTTCTAGGTTTAAATACAGACCGCTTGTGTAGCACCCGCGAGAGCGGACACAGAACATGACATACACTACCCCCTCGCCATTGCCCCCATGGCGTCTGGGCTGTTGTACTGGATAGGGGATCATGGATTCATTCAAGACAAACGCGCGCGTCGAGGCCGCCGCTTTTCTGGCTTTGATGGGCAACGAAAAACGCCTCGCTATTATGGTTCAGCTTATTGATTCTGAACTGTCGGTGGGTGCCATCGCTGCAAAGGTATCACTCAGCCAATCGGCTCTTTCGCAGCATCTGGCCAAGCTGCGGGCTTTCAACCTTGTCCAGACTCGAAGAGATCGCCAGACGATCTATTATTCGTGTCATTCTGACGCCGTGCGAAAGCTGTTGATGTATCTTGAGCAAGTCTTCATCGTGACCGAGAGACCCGAACTGCGCCACCACTTTCACGAAACGGGGGCTTGACCGCCAGCCCTTGCGCCTCTTTACCCCTCAACGACGATGAGGACGTATGGGGATGGCATGGGAATTATCCGAATAGACGAACCTGGCGACCCGCGCATTGCCGCCTATCGTGACATCCGCGAACGTGATCTGGTTGGCAGGCAAGGACGCTTCATTGCCGAAGGTAAGGTTGTTCTCAATGTTCTCTTGACCGAGCGACGGTTCAAAACTGAATCCATCCTTGTCCTGGAAAATCGTCTTACGGGTCTTTCTCAAATTCTCGATAATTTACCGGAAAATGTCCCGGTCTATGTCACATCCAGCGCAATCATGGATCAAATCGCCGGGTTTCCAATGCACCGCGGCATTCTGGCAATCGGCATCAAGAAGGCACCAATCGGTGTTGGAGAATTGCTTTCAACCCTTGGCAAAGACGCGCTTGTCGTCGTTCTGGTCGGAATTTCCAACCATGACAATGTTGGCGCGATCTTCCGCAATGCCGCGGCATTCGGTGCAAAAGCGGTGCTTCTGGACACGACAAGCTGCGATCCGCTCTATCGAAAGGCGATCCGCGTTTCCGTCGGGGCGGCTCTCAAGGTTCCTTTTGCCACCTTCGATGCCCCTCTCCATGTAGCCAGAGAACTGGAACAGTTCGGCTTCAGGCGGTTTGCACTGTCGCCTTCCGGCATGACCGATATTCGCGATGTGGTATGCGATAGCCCGACGGCATTGTTTCTCGGCAGCGAGGGGCATGGATTGCCTGACGATCTGATGTCATGCATGGACACATTGCGCATCGATATGGCCAAGGATTTTGACAGCCTGAATGTCGCCACAGCATCCGCAATCGCACTGCATCATTTCGCGCGTCACGCCTTATAGACAAGAACTGAGAACAGCCGACATCAGGCGGGCGTTGAACCGGCCTTCTGCAATGCGCGGATACGATCGGCAAGACTGAGCATCCGCCGCTCATCATTACTTTGCGCAACACCATTACCGGGCATGTCCAGTGCCTTGGCGATGGGTGAATCCGCACCATCCAGCATTGCTGTGAGATGAACAACTTCCGCAGCCAAATTGCTCATCTGCTCGCGCAATTGCTCATTGTCTTTCTGGTCAGCCTCGTGATCGACCCCGGTCGCAGAGCCAGATGCGGCAAGTTCTGATTTCAGCTTCCTGTTGTCGCGCACCAAGGTCGCCAGCCTTGCTTCAAGCCTCAAGCGATCGGCATCAAGCTTGGCAAGCGCCTTCTCAATCTGGCCATCGCTTCCACCGGGCCCTGCTTCAGCCTGATTGACGTCCACACCCAGACGCTGTGCTGTCAGTTCGCGGCCGGTATTGGCTTTCGCCTTGAGTTTCTCACGCAACCGAGCCAGTTCCTTTTCTCTGCGCTCCAGCTTGTCTTCGCGATCAGCGACGGTCGCAATTAGCCGCTCGATCCGCTTTTCAAAAGCGGCGATCTTCTTCTGCTCCGCCTTTAAAGATCTCGCGCAAAGCTTGATTTTCGGTCGCAATCTCGCGGTTCTGCTGCTCACCATCCTTACGCTGGTTTCGCAAACTCGTCAGGTCGAGGCTGAATTGCTCAAGCTCGGATTCACGCGCCACCAATTCGATCTGGCGACTGCTCGCCAGAAAACTGGCATCGTCATACATCTGCCCCAGTTTTTCGAGTTCCGCAGCCTCTTGCTCAAATTTGCGCTCCATCTCGTTCATTTTGGAGCCAAGCTGCTGCAATTCTTCGTCGCGTTGGCCAAGTTTGCTTCGAAGTTCTCCGTTCACGGCGTCTAAATCTCGAATAGCCTCACTCTTTTGCGTGCTTTCGGCCGTTTCCGCTTTCAAATCCTCATGAGAGCGGCCAATTTTCACCATTTGCTCTGCCGATTTTTCCCGAAGTGCCTTGATTTCCATCTCAAGCCGCCGGATGTCCACGGCAAACTTCGCCCTGACCTGATCTTTGTCAGCCTGGATTTCGGAAAATGTCAGCGGCACCGATCCTTCAATCCGCTTGCGTGTCAACGCAACCGCCCGCCGCCAGATCGGCGGGGCCATCATCAGCGCCAGAAATCCCGCACAGAGAAATCCGAGAACGAAAAGCAGGATCGATTGGGCCAATTTAATCTATCCGTTGAAGCTCACTGTCTGCGCCAGTCGCATGACCTAATTTCAGCGCCTCGGCAAGTCCTGAAAACGGTAAATGGAGCTTAGAACGGGTTCCATGTCGGCTTTTGGGTAAGCTTCAGATAGCCCACATTGACACCCAGTCTTGCACCAACTCCCGTGCGGATAGGCACCAGAAGCATGTTGCCGTTCTTCAAGACGTTGAAGCCGACACCAGCCACGACATAGGCAGAACCGGCCACGCCGCCAAAGCGGCTGTAGAGACTGTTGATGTCATCGAGGTTGTAGACCAGCATCATGGCACGCGAACCCTCGCCGCCGAAATCCCATCCAAGAGACGGGCCTTGCCAGAACACCTTATGGTCACCCGCATTCTTCGTATAGAGCGTGCCCTCGCCATAGGTCAGACCGCCAACGAACGCGCCGGAGCCCTCTTCGCCCAGCAGATAGCCATTGGGCAGACCGTATGAAGCAAATATTCTTTCCACCACGCTGGCCAGACCGCCAGAGGTCGCGCCGAAAAATTTGTGACCTGAATCGACGATCTCCTGAGCGGTGTATTCCTGAGCCCGCAAAGCCGTGCTCGAAACAATGAACGCGCTCGTCATGACGATTGTCATAGCGATAAGCCGGACCAAACTCCGGTCGCAAAATCTGGAAAACATGCAGCCAATCTCCGTCACGGAGCACTTTTTTGTCGGCACCCTGTACCCCGCAACTCTTGAATGGCAGCTGAGGTAACTCTCACGGCAAACTAGGCCGTAATCCTTTTTCAACCATTAAGCTTTCACATGAAGATGGCCGTTCAAAGGCTAATGCTGATTTGGCACGCTCCCGCACGAACGGTATTCATATCAAAAGTGCTAGAGTGTGATTCGACGTAACGGCATATATTTCATTTTCAATCAGGCCGCCTGTGATTTTTGCAAGGACCACCGTCAATGACCGACTTATTCACTCTCTCCGCGCCCGATCTTGCCGCGCTTTTGTGCAGTCGTGTCTGCCATGACATCATTTCCCCGGTCGGTGCCATCAATAACGGCCTCGAACTACTCGACGAAGGTGGCGCTGACGAAGACGCCATGAACCTGATTCGCCAAAGCGCGCGCAACGCTTCGGCAAGGTTGCAGTTTGCACGCATCGCCTTCGGTGCGGCAGGTTCCGCAGGCATGATGATAGACACCGGCGATGCGGAAACCGTTGCGACGGCGTTTTTGAAGAACGAGAAACCGGAACTGACCTGGGCTGGAACACGTGCTCTGTTGCCCAAGAACAAGGTCAAACTGCTCCTCAATCTCATCCTCATCGCCAATGCCGCCATTCCGCGTGGTGGCAAGATTGCAGTGACCCTCCACGATCCCGAAACCGAGCCACGTTTTACACTGATGGCAAGTGGTCCGATGCTGCGCGTTCCGCCGAAATTTCTGGAACTCCATTCCGGACACAAGCCAGAGGAAGCCATCGATGCCCACGCGGTGCAGCCCTATTACACGCTGCTACTGGCGCGCGAAGCCGGCATGACCATATCTATCCATGCAACAGCCGATGAAATCACCCTGACCGCAGCGTAAACCACCCGGAGCCTGATCGACCTTTTTCGGTCGCAAATAGCGCCTGAAGCGTGATCTTTCCAAAGAGTTTACCAAAGCCGTTGCCAGGATTTTTACCGATTTGGTCTATATTTGACCTCAAATTCCTTTTGGTCGTGCTTCGAGCGGGAGGGCAAGGAGGGTACAAAAATGAAACGTTGCATGTTCGTTGACGGCTCAAGCGTCATCCGCAAGGTTGCCAGACGCATCCTCGCAGGTCCCGACATGATCGTAGTGGAAACTGGCACCGGCAGTGAAGCGATCGAAATGTGCGAGGCGCAAATGCCCGATATCATTGTGATCGACGGCTCACTGGCAGACATGCAGACCGCAGATTTGGTACGCAGCATACGCGCCATCGAAAGTCCGGTCGATCCGCAAATCCTTGTTTCCCTGGTTGAAGTCGACATTGGCGCCATCATGCGCGCCAAGCGCGCTGGCGCTCAAGGCTATTTGCTAAAGCCTTTCAACCGCTCCCAATTGCTCGAACGCTTCCGCACCTTGCATATCGCGGCGTAATTATCGCGAGTGCTGGCTGTTGAAACAGGGGGACAATCTCCTCTTCGACTTGGCGTAAACGCAAATTTCCCATCATGGCGTTCCGGTCAAATCCACTCAATTGAGCACATCGTGCTTGGGATTCGAATACAAAAAACCCGGCAACAAGCCGGGTTTTTTGTAAGAATTATCAGATCGATTACGCGCTTTCGCGTACTTCTTCCGGCTCGCGCAGAACGTAGCCGCGTCCCCACACCGTTTCGATGTAGTTTTGGCCACCCGAGGAAGCGTCCAGCTTCTTGCGCAACTTGCAAATGAAAACGTCGATGATCTTCAGTTCCGGTTCGTCCATGCCGCCATAGAGATGGTTGAGGAACATTTCCTTGGTGAGCGTCGTGCCCTTGCGCAGCGAGAGCAACTCCAGCATCTGGTATTCCTTGCCGGTCAAATGAACCCGCTGGCCACCAACTTCGACCGTCTTGGCATCGAGATTGACCACCAGATCGCCGGTGGTGATAACCGATTGAGCATGCCCTTTCGAGCGGCGCACAATGGCATGAATTCGCGCAATCAACTCGTCCTTATGGAACGGCTTGGTCATATAATCGTCGGCACCAAATCCAAGGCCGCGGACCTTGTCTTCAATGCCCGCCATGCCCGAAAGGATAAGGATCGGCGTCTTGACTTTGGACAGCCTGAGTGTGCGCAGGACTTCATAGCCCGACATATCAGGCAGATTAAGGTCCAGGAGAATTATGTCATAGTCGTAAAGCTTCCCAAGGTCGACGCCTTCCTCACCGAGGTCGGTCGTGTAGACATTGAAGCTCTCGGACTTCAACATAAGTTCGATGCTTTGTGCGGTTGCACTGTCATCTTCTATCAGCAGAACGCGCATCTTAATCCCCTTTTCTGCCGCCGGACCATCTTCAAACGCATCCAGAACCGGAACAGTGATTGCCTAAATCGAAAACTGCCATCGAATGGTTAACAAATCCTAATTTCGCCCACCAATCGATACCACATTTTTTAACCTCTCGCCACATTCCTTTGAATCCAAAGATAAATTTGACGCGCATTTGCTCAAATTTTACATCAAGAAATTCAAATAAGCGACTCAAACGACTCATTAGCCCCTATCCATTCCACCTTCGGAATTTTTACTTGGCCTTAAGTCCTGCCACGTATGATTAACAATGCCCGTAAACGAATGGTTACTGGCGGAGAAAAATTTTAGGACTTTGTTTCCCATAGGTTCGGGAAATTCGGTGGATACGGGTCGTAGCCGAGTCCTTTGGTGCTGATGAATCGATAAGTGCGTATGTGCGTTCGCGGGAGTATGAGTCATGAAGTCACGTGAAAATCTCGTTCGTCTGAAGCAATTTCAGGTTACCGAGAAGCGGCGGCAACTGCTGCAACTGGACATGATGATTGCAGAATTCGAGCGCATGGCCGGTGAACTGGAGCTCCAGATCACTGCTGAGGAAAAAAAGGCTGGCATTACCGATATCAATCATTTTGCCTACCCCACCTTTGCCAAAGCGGCACGCCAGCGCCGCGATAATCTCAGAGATTCCCAATCCGACCTCGCGCAACAGCGAAGCACCGCCGAATCATTACTAGGTGAAGCTGAAGCGGAGCTTTCCAAAGCGGAAATGCTGGAATCGCGAGATACCAAGGGCCGCGAAGCCGAAGTCAGCACGCCCAACGTCATGATTGGCTAGTGCATGTCACCCAAAAGTGTGCAGCGGTTTTTCAGACAACGACATGCATGAAAACAATGGCTTAAAGCACCCTGCATGAATCCATCCAGACGCGGCGTGCTTTGGAGTGTTTCGCTTCATTCCTCGCTGGAAGAGGGAGCGGAAGCGATAACCCCCCCGAAATCTTCGCGATAGCGCGCCTGACGCTCCTGCCAGGAATTAAATCGGCAAGCGGCCACGCGCCAAATCGCACGCACATTTCCCCATCGGCTGAACGACTGGCAATTGCGGCTCGGCGGATTTGGAAAGCGGAGAACGGGGCAACAGCCCCGATATCCTAAAGCAAATGATAGAGTGCTTTTGTGCGTCCGGATGGACGTATCGCGCTCTAATGCCTGTATTGTTGAATGCGCGTTGTGCGCAAACCAGCCAAACCATATTCATCGATGGAGGCCTGCCAGGACAGAAACTCCTCGGTGGTCAGTTTGTAGCGCTGACAGGCTTCCTCAAGGCTAAGGAGGCCGCCACGCACGGCCGCAACCACCTCCGCCTTGCGGCGAATTACCCACCGACGAGTATTCGTCGGTGGCAAATCGGCAATTGTAAGCGGGCTGCCATCGGGCCCTATAACATACTTGACGCGCGGTCTAATAAGATCGGTCATCAGACTCTCTACTAAAAACACAAAAGAACCAATCCCAGCCACATTACTGACACAGCTTTAAAATTTGCCTAAGCAGTTCCTAATGGATAGGTAAGGTTCATGAACGTCGCGTTAGGGAATTTTCCAGCATTTGAAATAAGTGCCGGAATGCCTGTCTGGAGCGGTATCGGAGCACCATATCCCCTGAACGCAAGCTGGCGCTGGGCGAAAGCTTGACCTATATTGTCAGCATTGGGTCTGTATTGATGGGCTCGACACCAGATATATTCGACAAAGGTATTGCGAGCGGCGACAACGCGCCCGGCAAAATTTCGGAATAAATGATATGAACAGCCTGGACCTTCCCGGATCCCCCGAAAACACGCGCATTGTTGTTGCCATGTCGGGTGGCGTCGATTCTTCCGTCGTTGCGGGGCTCTTGAAACGCGAGGGCTACGATGTTGTCGGCGTAACCTTGCAACTTTACGATCATGGAGCGGCCACCCATCGCTCAGGTTCCTGCTGCGCCGGTCAGGACATTGACGATGCCCGCCGCGTTGCCGAAACGCTTGGCATTCCCCACTATGTGCTCAATTACGAAGAGCGTTTTCGCAAAGCCGTCATTGACCCATTTGCCGAAAGCTACGTGCATGGCGAAACCCCGATTCCTTGCGTATCGTGCAATCAAACCGTGAAATTCGCGGATTTGCTTGCCACGGCCAAGGAACTTGGTGCCGATGCACTGGCGACCGGCCACTATATCCGCTCACGTGCCAATGGTGCGCACCGCTCGCTATACCGGCCCGTCGATGCCGACCGTGACCAGAGTTATTTCCTGTTCGCCACGACGCAGGCACAGATCGACTATCTTCGCTTTCCACTTGGCGATTTGCCCAAGCCCGCTGTGCGCGCCATCGCCGAGGAAATGGAATTGACGGTTGCTGCCAAGCACGACAGTCAAGACATCTGCTTTGTGCCGCAGGGAAAATATTCTGACGTTATTGCCAAGCTCAGGCCGACTGCAGCGAACCCTGGCGACATTGTCCATATGGACGGCCGCATTCTGGGCCAGCATGAAGGTATCTTGCGATACACGATTGGCCAGCGGCGTGGCATCGGAATTGCATCCGGCGAGCCACTATATGTCGTCTATATCGATGCCGAGAACGCGCGCGTCATCGTAGGACCACGCGAAGCACTGGAAACTCACAAGGTCTATCTGCGTAACACCAACTGGTTGGGAGATGGCGACCTCACCGACATTCCTTCTCAGGGCATCGAACTGTTCGCCAAAGTACGGTCAGCCAGACCACCCCGCCCGGCAGTCCTGCACCACGAAGCAGGTTCCACCTTTGTTGAACTGGTCGATGGCGAATCCGGCGTTGCCCCCGGTCAGGCTTGCGTTCTTTATTCCGATGACGGTAACGAAGCACGGGTTCTGGGTGGCGGCTTTATAGGGCGCTCGGAACGCGGCGCCGAAGCCGAAGCGATGCTCGTGCGCCTCGGCGCTCGACCAGCTCCGATTTCAGCCGGATAATGCATGTCGCCCAAAAATGTGCAGCGGTTTTTTAGACAACGATATTCATGAAAACAAAAGCTTAAAGCACCCTGCATGAATCCCTTTAGACGCAATGAGCTCTAAAATCGGTCATGATTTACGGTACCGGCGGTAAGAACGCGCAGCACTCTTATCGCTTCTTCGCCATCGGTGCGCGGTTCCATTCGCGTTTCGATGCACTCCATAAAGTGCTCCAGTTCGCGTGTCAGCGGCATGCCTTGCTCCACCGGCACATATGAAGGCTCATTGGCCGTAAAGGCCCAGTGACCACTATCTTGCCACACTGCATGACGATAGACGGCAAGCTTGCGCTCCCACGGCTCAACGTCGTCAAAAACCGCCATTGCTTTCGTACCCACCACGGTCAGCCGCCTCTCGCGATAGGGATTGAGGCGCGAAGTAAAGAGATGGCCACGCAGATTGCCTGGGAAACGCATATGCAGATGAGCAAAATCACTGAGATGATCGAGAAGAGCGGCCCCCTCCCCATGCACTTCAACCGGCTCCGAGCCAGTTATGGCCAGAATCATCGATAGATCGTGCGGCGCCAGATCCCACAATGCGTCATTTTCAGTGTGAAACTTGCCAAGGCCAAGCCGATGCGAATGAATATAACGCACCTCTCCAAGTTCACCGTCATCGACAAGCGCCTTCAACTTCTCGAAAGCAGGGTGAAAGCGCAAGACATGGCCAACCATGAAAACACGCTTATGGTCTTTTGCGGCTTTCACCGAGCGTTGCGCATCCGCGACCGTTAGCGCGACAGGTTTCTCGACCAGAACGTCCTTGCCAGCTTCCACAGCCCGCACCGCCATATCGGCATGGTACTGCGGCGGCAGCGCCATGACGATCGCATCGACATCGCTGCACTCAAAGAGTGCGTCCGGTTCAATTGCCAGGCACTCCTGCTCGCTGGCAAAACCTTCCGCGCGGGCGCTATTGACGTCGGAGACTGCGTGCAGCGCGCCGAGAGCCTTGAGGGTGCGGATGTGGTTACTGCCCCAGTAACCGCACCCGAGGACGGCAATACGCGGTTTCATCAATTGAGAACTCAAAAATTTCTTGGCTGACACATAGCGGCGCAAATTCGCGAACTCAACCCCGACGACCGTTGCGAAAGCACTGACAAACCGGTTATGCCCCAAAACAATACGTCAGGCATGTGGGAAACAGCGCTTTTGCCTGCTTGACACGCTTGGCATGGCAACATTATATCCGCCCGACCTTGACGATGGCTTCGGCGCACTTGCGTATCGCAGATGTTTTTCGATCCTATCGTACCCTGGCGGGATAGCTCAGTTGGTTAGAGCACGGGAATCATAATCCTGGGGTCGGTGGTTCGAGTCCACTTCCCGCTACCAATTTTTCCTTGAATTGACACACATTGGGACGCATAATTTCATATAATTATTGAAATTAACGGCATGTGTAGACGAGGCCGACCACTCGTCGACCCTTGTCAACAATCACACATCCAACCTTCGTTGACAGGTCATCGCTCCCAGTGGAAACTGGCCATGCAAAATCCATGAAACGGGAATTCCACTTACTCATATGCGATGTCATTCGAAGCTCCATCAGGGAGCTTCGAATTATCACTTTTGCGTGAATTTAAATGCGTTCGGAAAACGTCACGATCTCGCGCCAGTCTCCGTCACCTAACTTCACTTCAAATCCTGTGCTTTTGCGGGTGCCGGCCGAGTTGATCGTTTCCCAATCAAGCTCATAGATTTTCACCGAAAAGGGCGCACCGAAGACGACGCCAAGAACGACCGTATTTCGAGCATCGTGCGGCACAATGAAGTGCAGGTCGTCGCTCTCACTTATCGCCGTAACGATGTGAAAACTGTATTTCGCGCCTCTAATGATTGCATACAGACCAATCTTCTCATTTTTGGCGTCCAGGTCATCATCGAGTGGAAATGCTGGATGACCGCCATCCGTCTGAATAAATCCAGCGACGATATTGACTGCGCCACCCGCGACCGCGTTATGATGCTTACGTTGGCTCTCGGTGAATTCTGGAGCCACGCCATTTGCTAGCCACAGTTCGTTAACTTTGAGCAACTGTGCCAGCGCAGTCATCGGCTTATGGCGTGGCCGCGTTTCGCCGTAAAACCATTTTCGCACAGTTTCAGGTGTCACGTTTAGGCCGTAGGCTTCCAGTTGGTCCACGAACCATCCGAGGCGACCATAGTTCAACTGTGGGACATCTGGATTCCCATCGCACACACCTTCGAGCCGCTTTGCGAATTCAGGATGCACAATCTTTTTCATCAGCATGACTCCCGAATCACTGTAGTTCCTTATAAATCATCTATTTTATTGGGTTTATTCTGCTTTTAAGGTGACCATATCGCAACCATTTCTTGCATTTTGACAAGGCAGCAGCGAGATTATCTCCCGCCTCTGTTCGCTATATGAGGTCAGTCGATATCGAATGACACACCCTGCGCCAAAGGCAGTTCCCTGGAGTAGTTCACGGTGTTGGTGGCGCGGCGCATATAGGCCTTCCAGGCATCCGATCCGCTTTCGCGACCGCCACCTGTTTCCTTTTCGCCGCCGAATGCTCCGCCTATTTCGGCGCCGCTAGTGCCGATATTGACGTTGGCAATACCGCAATCCGAGCCATCGGCACCAAGAAAACGCTCCGACTCTTGCAGGTCGCGCGTGAAAATCGACGACGACAGTCCGGCCCCGACCGCATTATGCAGATCAAGCACCTCGTCGAAATCCGAATACTTCATCACATAAAGGATTGGCGCGAAGGTCTCTTCGGTCACCGGCGCAACCTGCTTCGGCATTTCGACAAGTGCTGGATGGACATAATAGGCATCGGAGTGGCCATTCTCGACACGCGCGCCGCCTGTTATCCGGCCGCCGTTGCCAGTGGCTTCTTGCAGCGCCTTTTGCATGTTCTCAAAAGCCGATTTGTCGATCAACGGCCCGACAAGAGCCGAGGTTTCCAACGGATTGCCAACCGAAACGCTCTCATAAGCTTTCTTCAGCCGCGGCACGATCTGGTCATAGACGCTCTCATGCACGAACAGACGCCGAAGCGTGGTGCAGCGCTGTCCAGCGGTGCCCATCGCGCCGAAGGCGATGGCGCGCAACGCCATATCGAGATCAGCACTTGGGCACACAATACCAGCATTGTTGCCACCGAGTTCGAGCACGGCGCGGGCGAAACGCTTGGCAAGACGCGGGCCAACCTCACGCCCCATGCGCGTCGATCCGGTTGCCGACACCAGCGACACTTTCGGGTGATCGACCAATACTTCGCCAACAGCCCGGTCGCCAATCAACACATCAAGCAGCCCAGCGGGGGCATCTGCGCCCAAGCGCTTGGCCGCACGCTTGAAAATAGCCTCACAGGCAAGGGCCGTCAGCGGCGTCTTTTCCGAAGGCTTCCACACCACGGCGTCGCCGCACACCAGCGCAAGTGCCGTATTCCACGACCACACCGCGACCGGAAAATTGAAGGCCGAGATAACGCCAACAACGCCAAGCGGATGCCATGTCTCCATCATGCGATGGCCGGGACGTTCGGTGGCGATGGTGAGACCATAAAGTTGGCGCGAAAGGCCAACCGCGAAATCGCAGATATCGATCATCTCCTGCACTTCGCCCAAGCCCTCGGATGGGATTTTGCCAACTTCGATGGAGACCAGCCGGCCAAGCTCGGCCTTGTGTGCGCGCAGTTCTTCGCCAAGCAGCCGTACCAGTTCGCCACGGCGCGGCCCCGGCACCAAGCGCCATGCCCGGAAAGCCTTATGTGCTGCTTCGATGGAATTTGCCGCATCCGCTGGTGAAACAGTTTGCAAAGCCGCGATCTTTTCGCCTGTAACCGGGCTATGCACCGCCAGATCGCCACCGGTAAGAGTATCCTTGGCAACACCCAGCTTTGAAAGAAGTTCGGCAGTTTCGTTCGATATCGACATTACGTGTCCTTTTCGATTTCAGCGCCATATGGCATCGGCTTGGCGCCATGCCATATGTGCAAGCTGGATTTTGCCGTTGCTTACCTGTTTCAGCACGCATCCGCCAGCCCGGCATGGTCCAAGCCCGGCCTTGTCGATTGAACCAGAAGGCGAAATTTATCTCAGATTGCCAGCTGCCCGGAAAGGCGCATATGTGCGTCCTTTGTCAGACGATCAATATGCAGGCGAATGTGACTGGCCTCTGCGGTCGAGCCAGCCAGCGCAATGGCACGATCAAATGCAATACGCGCCTCGTCATCGCGACTCAATTGCATCAACAGACCGCCTTTCAAGCCAAAATAGTGAAAATATCCACAAAGCCTGTCTTCCAACGGTTCAATCATCGCAAGTGCGGCTTCCGGCCCGCGAACTTTCGCGACCGCAACCGCACGGTTGAGTGTCACGACAGGTGAAGGCTGCATCTGCTCCAGCGCACCGTAAAGGAGGTCGATCTCTTGCCAGTCCGTATCTTCGGCACGCAGTGCGCGCGCATGCAAAGCCGCGATTGCAGCTTGAACCTGATAGGGACCGGGGTTGCGATGGCGCAGCGCCTTGTCAACAAGCGCCAATCCCTCATCGATCATCTTCCGGTTCCAGAGGCTACGGTCCTGATCTTCCAGCAAGACGATCTCGCCAGTTCCAACGAAGCGCCCCGGTGTGCGCGCATGCTGCAACAACATGAGAGCGGTTAGCCCCATGATTTCAGCTTCGCTCTGGAACAGTCGCAGCAAGAGCCGCGACAAGCGTATGGCCTCGTCACACAATTGCGCGCGGGCACTCGCCTCGCTGCTATTGGTTGAATAACCCTCGTTAAAGATGAGGTAGATCATGGCTGCTACAGCGGCCAGCCGCTCGGACCGAGCAACTGCATCCGGCGTTTCAAACGGCAATCCCGCACCAGATATCCGTGCCTTGGCACGGGTTATGCGCTGTTCCATCGCACTTTCGCCAACCAGAAAGGCACGAGCAATCTGTTCGACGCCAAGCCCTGAGACAATGCGCAAGGCAAGCGCGATCTGTTGCGTTTGGGGCAAATCCGGATGGCAACACACGAACAACAGTCGAAGAATGTCATCCCGGTAGTGCGCTCCATCCAGCCGATCGGCAAGATCGCTTTCAGCGTCTTCGATATCCGATATCTGGTCTTCCGCCGGCAACGGGGCCTGACGGCTTCGTTTGCGCACGGCATCTATGCCGCTATTGCGGCCGACCAGGATCAACCAGGCAGCAGGATCACGCGGCGGGCCGTTTTGCGGCCAGTTCTTCAGCGCCCGTAGACAGGCATCCTGAAACGCTTCTTCGGCAGTATCGAAGTCCCGAAAATAACGCAGCAGCGCACCCATTGCCTGTGGGCGGGCGGTCGTGATCACGGTGCTGACCCAGTCCAGGTCGCTCATAAGGTTGCCTTTACCGGATTGAAAAGTCCGACAGGCCGGATTTCATAAGCCCCGCCACTGGGATTGACGTCTGAAAGTTCGCGCGCAAACTCCACCGCATCCTCCAGACTGTCGCAATCCACCGTATAAAAGCCGAGAAACTGCTCCTTGGTTTCCGCGAAAGGGCCATCGAGGACGACCGCTTCGCCTTTGACTTTTCGCAAGGTTGTCGCCGCTGTCGTTGGCAATAGACGTGCCACCGGACCAAGCTTGCCAGCCTTGGCATATTTCTCCTGCACGGCAGCGAGCTTGTCCATGACGGCATCGTCCTGAGCCTTGCTCCAGGACGTGACGACATCTTCAGAGGCATAGCAAAGAATGGCGTAAAGCATGTGAAGTCCTTCCTCCTGCACAAAGGACGAAAGACTAAAGCCGTTTCCGACATGCCGTCGACAAAAAACGCTTCGAAAGGTACGGAAAACCCGCTTTAAAAGAACGCCTGCAAACCGGTTTGCGCACGCCCGAGGATCAACGCGTGAACGTCGTGAGCGCCTTCATAGGTGTTGACGGTTTCCAGGTTCTGCGCATGGCGCATGACATGATAGCCAATCTGGATGCCATTGCCTCCATGCATATCGCGGGCCATGCGGGCAATGTCGAGCGCTTTGCCGCAATTGTTGCGCTTGATCAGAGAGATCATCTCCGGTGCCATCTTGCCCTCATCCATCAAGCGGCCAACGCGCAACGATCCCTGCAATCCCAGAGCAATTTCCGTCTGCATGTCGGCAAGCTTCTTTTGATAAAGCTGCGTACCAGCCAGCGGCTTGCCAAATTGCTTGCGATCCAGGCCATATTGCCGCGCCCGATGCCAGCAATCTTCCGCCGCGCCCATCGCACCCCACGAAATGCCGTAACGCGCCCGGTTGAGGCAGCCGAACGGCCCCTTCAGCCCGGACACATTGGGCAAGAGGGCTTCTTCGCCCACCTCGACATTCTCCATGACAATCTCACCGGTGATTGACGCCCGCAGCGACAGCTTGCCGCCGATCTTCGGTGCTGACAAACCCTTCATGCCCTTGTCGAGAATGAACCCCCGGATCTGGTTGTCATGCGCCGATGACTTGGCCCACACGACGAATACGTCGGCGATGGGTGCATTCGAAATCCACATTTTCGAGCCGGAAATGCGATAGCCCGAAGCCGTCTTTTCCGCGCGCGTCTTCATGCCACCCGGATCGGAACCGGCATCCGGCTCCGTCAGTCCGAAGCAGCCGATCCATTCGCCGCTCGCAAGCTTGGCCAGATATTTCTTGTGCTGCTCCTGCGAGCCATAGGCATGGATCGGATACATGACCAGCGACGATTGCACGCTCATCATCGAACGATAGCCGGAATCCACCCGCTCGACCTCGCGCGCCACCAGCCCATAGGTCACATATCCCGCACCCAGCCCGCCAAATTCCTCGGGAATGGTAATACCGAGCAGCCCGGCATCGCCCATCTCGCGAAAAATCGCCGGGTCGGTCTTTTCCTCCATATAGGCTTCCTCAATGCGCGGGCTGAGCTTGTCGGCGGCAAAGCTTGCCGCACCATCGCGCATCATCCGTTCATCCTCGCTCAATTGGTTTTCGAGCAGGAACGGATCGTCCCAGATGAGAGTATTCTTGTCGCCGGTCATGAAACTTGGTCTCCCAACACATCACTTTGCGTGCTTATCAACCGCACAAAGCTGGAAATCAATTGAATTTGCCTGTTTACAAGCAGCCAAGCTTCAACGCATCAATCGCTGACGACCTGCGCCGCCTGATCGTCGATCAAGATAGCGACCCTGCTCCCTCGCACAAACTCATCACGCATATCGCGACTGTTCTGACGCCTGACGACAAACGGGCTGTCGTCATCGAGACGCAAGTGAATATGCGTGTCGGTGCCAAGATACACGACCGTTTCAACCGTTCCCACAAGCGAAGCCTCGCTGTCTTGCGGGCCGATCCGGGCATGTTCCGGGCGAACGACGATCGTAACAGCTTCTTTCGCCACATACCCATCCGGCAACGAGGCCGATATCTCTGCACCAGAGGAAAGCCTGACGGTGACACCCGAATTTGCTTTGTTGAGAACGGTGCCCGTGAGAAAATTGGATTCGCCAATAAAGTCGGCAACAAAGCGCACGGCCGGCCTGTCATAGATGTCGCGCGGACTACCGACCTGCAATATCTTGCCCGCCGACATCACCGCGATGCGATCGGACATCGTCAATGCCTCTTCCTGATCGTGTGTCACGAAGATGAAGGTAATCCCCGTCTCGGCTTGCAATCGCTTCAGTTCGATCTGCATTTCCTTGCGCAATTTATAGTCCAGCGCCGATAGCGGTTCATCGAGCAGCAGAACTTTCGGTTGCGGTGCCAATGCACGGGCAAGGGCGACGCGTTGCTGTTGGCCACCGGAAATCTGGCTGGTTCGACGCGAGGCGAGGTCGTCCATACGCACCAGCTTGAGCATCTCGTCCACGCGGGCCTTTTTCTCGATCTTGGATTTGCCAAGCATTTCAAGGCCGAAGCCGATATTTTCCGCAACCGTCATATGCGGGAAAAGCGCATAGCTCTGGAATACCGTGTTAACGGGGCGCTTGAACGGCGGCAGCAAGGCAATGTCGTCGCCATAGAGCAGGATTTCCCCGACGTGGGAAAATCAAAGCCTGCGATCAAGCGCAACAACGTCGTCTTGCCGCAGCCCGACGGCCCCAATAGCGTGAAGAATTCATTCTCCTGTACAGACACGGAAATCGCATCCAACGCGGTAACCTGTGCTTCACCCGCTCCAAAAGTCTTGCGAGCCTCGCGAACCTCGATCGCCTTCCTATCCGGCATTTCCGGCACGCACATACTCCATCGCTCAATTGTTGCTGTTGCAGCACTTCACGCTCTATCGATTGTTACCATAGGCCAAACCAATTGGTAACACGAGCCTTGCTCAAGCTGCCCCGCAACGCCTCTTCCGAGTCGGGTTTGAGTCCGTTAATTAAAATTTTGTCAATTCCTATTTGATGTCGGATTCGACTGCGGCTAGATTAGACCCGAATCAGCCGGACCTTGGGGGCGAGGCAAGCAATCACAAGTCAGAAGCTGCGGATTTCTTCCGAAGCACGACGCGGTCGCTTTCGCGTTCCCCTGTGGATCTCGCCGGATCGGGCGCAAGTCTGCGCTGCGTGTGTATCTACGTAAAAGTGATGAGTAATCAAAACCGGTCGCTGACTTTCCCAGCATCGGCATGAGGATCGATTCTGAGCAAAGCATGGCATGACAGGTTCCGCAGCGCCTATTCAATCAGAAACTTTGAGCAACCGACTTGCGTCGCGTGGCGACCTGACAAGCTTTCTCATGCAGTTGACGGCAGAGATCGGCGCAGACAGCTATATGCTGGTCGCCATCACGCACAGCGAAGCCAACCATGATGCGCGCATCATTGCGTCCAACTGGATTTTCGATGCCATCGAACTCGCCGGCAAGAAACTGATAGCAACCCTTGCCCAAGGCCCCCTCACCGCCGCACCCGGAATTCGCCCGCGCTCGCTCATCACCAGTCAGGTACCTGCCAATGGCGATTTCGTCACTAGCGAGGAAACCCGCCTGCTCGACGTGCTCGGTCATGTCGAAATTTTTTCGCTGGGCATCAATGTCGGCCATCAGCGCTTCTTTGTTCTGTTCTCCGCTGATCAAGCGGGAAAAATCGATCAGGACACTCTGATGGCGGCTCAGTTGAAGTGCTGCTATGCCCTGTCACATATTCCACAATTGCTATCTCGCTCAGCCACGCTGGACCCGCTATCGGATCGTGAGCGCGAATGCCTGTTCTGGGTATCGGAGGGCAAGACCACCGACGAAGTGGCCGTGATCCTTGGCGTCTCTTCTAACACCGTCAACAGCTACATCACACACGCCATCCAGAAATTCTCGGCCAGCAATCGGCCAATGGCAATCGCCACGGCGATCAGGAGTGGAATCATCTGATGCACGCAAACGTCGAGCTGGACACAGAAAGTTCCTTCAACGAACATCACAGCCCCTTCGGGCCATTCTCGGCCCGTCCCGATACGCAGCAGCATACCGTCACCATTTCCGACGCTGTCCGCCGCTGCCATTGGATCGCCATCAACATCAACGCCACAGGCTTCGCGCTATTCTTCGCCAGTCCCTCGCCGGAAAGGGCATGTCTCGTCCCCGTTTTCGACAGCGATTATCCTGGCATTGCTCCCATCACGAAGCAGATTTCGAGCTGGCACGGCGAAGACATTGTCCATCATGCGCGTAACTCGACGCAGCCGTGCTGGTGGGCTGATGACAATGTTGGCGGCTCCGATAATGCATTTCGCGAACATTCCTGGATCGCCCCGATTGCCCCCTGGCTCCGGGCACTGCCGGCATTGCATTTCCCGTTCACGGCGAGCGCAACCAATGCGGACTGGTCGTCTTTCATGGATCGCAAATCGCTCTGCCCGAAGACGCGCTCTATGATACCCATGCCCGTTGTTTTTCATTGTTCGCTGCGGTCTCACGCATCCGGCCGGGAACGGGGGCAATATGCGCGCGATCTCGAAGCGCGAAATGGAATGCCTCAAGCTCACAGCGAACGGCTATACCAGCGAAGAAATAGCGCGTTTGCTAAAACTCTCCGTTCACACAACCAACCAATATCTCACGCAATCGGCTCAGAAACTGAATGCCGTAAGCCGCACACAGGCCGTCGCAAAAGCTCTCAGACTGGGCCTGATCGAATAGCTCGATCAACCCGTGATCGGCTCTTCCTTATAGATGCGCGCGTGATTGATGGCAGCTTCCAGCAGATCCGTATTATGTACCGGGTCTTCGTTGGGCTTTTCAAACGAAACATAGTTCACCACAACCGACGCCTCGTGTTCGCTGAGCGTAAGCTGGAAATAGACGCTCACGCCGCGCGGCCGAAGTTCGAGGTCAAGAACGATCCGAGGGTTTCCGCTCCAATCGACATGGGCCTCGCCGCCATGACCGAGCCTGAGCGTTCCCGGCATGAAAAACAGCTCGGTCGCCGAATCCACAAGATCGGAAAGACAGGCAAAATGCTCAAGCCGGATAAAGGCTATGTAATCGGCAACGTCGATCATCCGTAACTCGCCGACAACGCTTTCGATAGCGCGGGCGACAATGATCTCGCGGGTGTCTGCGTGCGGCTGCCTGTTCATGACCCCTGCCGGCGCTCGGCCTTGTTCGAGTAGACAAGCCGCACCAGTTCGGCGACGGCCTGATAGAATTGCGACGGGATCACACTATCGACCGAAACTTGCTTGTACATGGAGCGGGCAAGCGCGACGTCCTCAAAGATCGGGATATTGTGCTCCTGCGCGATTTCCCTGATTTTGAGCGCGACCAGATCTTGCCCCTTGGCAAGCACGATGGGCGCATCATCGATATCGCGCACATATTTCAAAGCGATGGAAAAGTGCGTCGGATTGGCAATGATAAGCGTCGCGCGCGGCACGTCCGCAATCATGCGTCGCCTTGCCCGGTCGCGCGCCACCGAGCGGATGCGCGATTTCACGATGGGATCGCCTTCGGATTGTTTGAACTCGTCCTTTACCTCCTGCTTGCTCATCCTCAAGTCCTGCTTCCAGTGGAAGCGTGACCAAATGATATCGGCAACGGCAATCGCCGCCATGACAAAGACGATTGCGACCAGAATGTCGACAAGTATGGAGCGCACAACCATGCCGAACTCAAATGGGTTCGTAATCATGCCAGCAAGCAATTTGCGATAGTCGCCTGACAAGGTCAGCACCAGCACGATGATGGCAAACCCTACCTTTGCCAACGCTTTCAGGAACTCTGCAATGCCTTGCGCGCCAAACAGGCGTTTCCACCCCTGGCTGATAGAAATTCGCGACAGTTGCGGCCTGATCCGCTCGCCCACGATTTGCGGTATGTTCTGGAATACGGATGAGGAAATACCAGCAATGATCAACAAGACCAGAAGGCTGACGACAGCCCGGCCGACCTCCATCATCACCCCCTTGTAGAGGGTGATCACATCGGATTCGGTATTCATGGGCCAGGCTTCCGGCTTTTCCAGAAACACGGAAAGAAAGACCGCAAGCTCGGTAATCGCATCCTTGGCGTAGAAAACCGTGAACAGGAGGATCGCGACGAACGACGCAAAGATCGCGGTTTCCTTCGAACTGGGCAATTTGCCCTTTTCGATGGTGTCACGAATTTTCTTTTCGGTCGCATCCTCGGTTTTGGAGTCTTTGTCGACGTCCTCGGCCATTGTCGATCAGAGCCC
The DNA here is from genome assembly GCF_055809095.1 of Mesorhizobium sp. G2-6-1. Classification (NCBI taxonomy): domain Bacteria; kingdom Pseudomonadati; phylum Pseudomonadota; class Alphaproteobacteria; order Hyphomicrobiales; family Phyllobacteriaceae; genus Mesorhizobium; species Mesorhizobium sp. G2-6-1. Next base: position 2,529,926 of record NZ_CM147896.1, on the reverse strand, counting down.
TCAGGCTGCTTCGTCGATCACGGCCCCAGGCAAGTCGAATGCCCCTTCGCGCGAGAGCCGAACGGTCGCGGAAGAAATTTCCTTGCGGGCCTGCATGATATCGGCAAGCGCAATACCTTCCGAGCCTTGCCCAAGCTCGGATTCGATCATACGCCGTGCACGCGCGCCGATGGACGACAACACCGCCTCGGTAAGCTCTGGAGGCGTACCGCGTAGCGCCAGCGTCACCAACTCGGTTGAAAGACCATCGAAAATCAGGACACGCGCTTTTTGCGTGAGCAGCGCCATATCGTCAAACGAGAATATTCTGGCTTTCACGCCGGCAAGATCGGGGGTTCCGGCTTCCTCAAGATCCTGCATCACCTCATCGAGATGGGATTTGTCCATCTCGTTGAGCACACTCGCGACACGAGCCTGACCGACAGAGGTGTCCTTTGTCGACGTCTCGTTCAACAAGTGGCTGCGAATTTGGTTTTCGACGATTTTTTCAGCACTTGCAGGGGCCGTTGCCATCGTCACCATGCGTTTCATGATCTCGCTACGCATCGACTTTTCAAACGTCAGAAGTACGTTCGCGGCGACTTGTGGAGCAAGCTTGGCCAACACCATTGCTGAAGTCTGCGGATGCTCGCCCGCGAGGAACGAACCGAGGCGCGCCGGTTCAAGTTTCTCGACCTCAGGCCAGATCGGCACAGGCGCATCCAGAACGATCTCTTCCTGCCTGCCATTCATGATAGCGCTCACCTCTTCCGGTGACAGCGACTCGCTAAGGATCGTATCCATCTTGTCGGCGGAATCGAGCAGACCAGCGCCTTCGGTAAATTCCGCTTCGAACTCCGCTACGATACGCTCCAGGTCGCTTTGCGGAATAGTTCGCAGCAACCGGGCCGCCTCGATCAGCGCCTTCAATTCCTCCTGCTTGAAGAATTTCAGCAGTCTGCTGGCTGATGGTTTGCCCATCGCCACCAAAATCGCGGCAGCTTTTTGAGGACGGTTGAGCGTCAGTGCTGTCGTCATGCCCTTCTCCCGTACTCCAGCCGCAGCGATAGCACGCCAAACATCATCATGCGCTTTTGGCCGCTGCGACAATCTCGGTCAAGCGGATACCAAAGCGTGAACTATCGCTCTCAAGCACCGTGATCTCGCCCCGGGCAATCCTGCGGCCATTGACGACCACATCCACCGGCTCGCCGATACGTGTGTTCAATGCAACGGTCGAGCCTTTCTGAAGAGTCATCAACTCCGAAACCGGCATCTCCGTAGTGCCGAGAACGATCTGCACATCAACGGGAATATCCATGATGATGTTGGTGTTTGTGGCACCCGCTTCGCGAAACGCGATATCCGGGCGTCGATCTTCTTCCTGAAGCACGCCACGCAATTCTTCAATCGCACGGTCGAGTTGCTCGTCCGGGGCATCTGCATCGACCTGAGCGTCTGCAACGTCAGGGGCCTCAGCAACATCCGGCTCGGCTTCCTCGTTGGTGTTGTCCATGGTGTCGTCTCCTAAAAATTCGTCCCGCGCGGTGCCAAATCAACCCGGCACCAGCTCGTCCAGCAGATCTTGCGTTACATCAAATGGCTGCTTGACGCGAACGGTGTAATTTTGCCCAAGCTTTCCAAATTCGCAGACGAACAGCTGCTTTCCACGAGCCGACAGTTTCGCATGGGACTGCGCCACTTCCTCGATCTCGAGCACTTGGTTTTTTTTCAGGCTGGAAAGCTGGCCAAGTGTCAATTTTTCCAGGGGCATGGTCGCTTCAAGCGTAACCGTCGAACGCATGACTTCCTCGGAAAACCGCGCGCGCCACTCAGAACCGGCATCGCCATCGGCATCATCTGCGTCGGCACCGCTACGCTGCAACAATAAAACACGCTGCGGAATAACAATCGTTACGGTTCCGGTATCGGTTGGTGTCGAAATGCCGAAAACGATGCGCACGGCAGCACCATCACGCAGCACTCGCCGCTTCGCTTCGATACCGGATATGGCGCGAGGCAGCGGCAATCGAAGTTCAAGCGAACGGTGACCCGAACCATTGAGGGCTTCAGCAACATGCTGGAAAACCAATGTCGCCACATCCGTTTCGACTTGTGACAACTCGCGCGCTATCGGCGAAACCGGTTGATCGGGGTCCCCCCGAACAGCGCGCAAACCATAACCGCGATAGCCTGCCCGTCGATAACAATCGTCATCGCGTCCGACGAGATCGGCGATGCAACAATGCTCATAGCAAAGGTTTCGCCTGCGTTCGATCGCGCGTCAGTCACACGGGCGACTTCGACCGCTTGCAAGTCAACGCTAACAGGTGCGCCCGCATCGACTGAAAGGCTCTTGTTGATCAACGGCAACGCACGCTCGGCCATCGAACGGCCCGCACCGATAACCTGTGCGGAATCGCCACTGTCGCCAACCAGACGCTCAATTACAAGAGAACGGGCCTCTGCCGGGTCGGTCATGACAACGTGGTGCTCCCCGCCTTGTTGCTCATTACTCAGGCAGCCTTCTTGTCAGCCGAGCCGGTATTCATCGTGCTTTGTTCAACGGCATCGATCGTGGGTCGGTCATGGGACGAAATCGTCTTGCGTCCGAATTCGATTGCCACCTGCGGCAACGAACCATTCATGTAGGCCAGCAGCGTTTGCTTGACGATGACATAGAGGCGGTTCTTCTTTTCACGCACTGTCTTGACCTTGGTCGCAATCGGAGCAACCACCGCATACGACATGAAGATGCCCAGAAACGTGCCGACAAGTGCCGCACCGATCAGCCCGCCAAGGATTTCGGGCGACTCATCAATGTGACCCATAGCCTTGACCACGCCAAGCACGGCGGCAACGATGCCAAGAGCTGGCAAGCCGTCTCCGACCGTCACCAGCGCATGATAGATTTTCAACTTGTCGGTACGGATCGTGTGGATTTCCTCGTCCATAAGAGCCTCGATTTCATGTGAACGCGCATTGCCGATAATGATAATGCGGCAATAGTCGCAAATGAAGCTCGTCAGATCATGGTTCTTGAGGACGGTCGGGAAAGCCTGAAAGATTGCGGATTCTTCGGGATTGTCGATGTGGGCTTCTACTTCGCTGCGTGATTTGGAACGCAGTTCACGCATCAGGCTATGCAAGACACCAAGCGTTTCCAGATAATCGAGTTCCTTCGGCACCGCCTGCTTGAAGGCTTCCATAATGCCCCGGCCCGTATCCTTCACGGTCTTCATGGGATTGGCGACGAGGAAAGTGCCAAACGCAGCGCCGCAGATGACGACGGCCTCCCAAGGCTGGAACAGAACATCAAGACGCCCGCCCATCGCCATGAAGCCGCCGAGAACACAGCCCAGCGTGACCACCAGTCCGATCAGAATGCCCACTGCCGGCCCCTTCCTTCACCATAAGAAAGCATCTGATAGCGCGTGTGCCTTGTGTGAGGCTTGAATCGAGGTCTTTTCGATTCAGCTTCGCGCAAGGATATGCGGATAATAATGCGTAATAGCTTCGACCGGAGGCGCGTTTCGTTGAACACATTTGTCAGCTACCAACTCATTGCCAAGGACCTTCCCAAGGCAATTGACCGTATTGAACAGCAGCCCGTGGTGAGCCGCGAGACCGAATATTATCTCGACAACATCACGAAGGCGAAGACGATTGATGACTTCGTCAAGGATGACCGGCTGTTCAAATACGCCATGAAGGCCTTTGGCCTGAAGGACATGGACTACGCCAAGGCATTCATGGTCAAGGCGTTGAAAGAAGGTGTGTCTGACGACGATAGCTTCGCCAACAAACTCACCGACAAGCGCTACGCTGAATTCGTGTCAGCATTCAATTTCGCCGACCGTGGTGATCTGGCGACCACCTACACATCCGCGCAACAACCCGTTGTCGACAAATATATGCGCCAGACATTGGAAGAAGATGCTGGGCAATCCAATGACGGCGTGCGCCTGGCGCTCTATTTTCAGCGCAAGGCTCCAGAATTGGACAACTGGTATCAGGTTCTTGCCGACAAGGCGCTGTCCAGCGTCGTACGCACCGCTTTCGGCCTACCTGACTCTTTTGCATCCGCCGATATCGACAAGCAGGTCAAACTCTTCGAATCCAAATTTGATATCAGCGATCTTTCCGACCCGGAGAAGCTTGGGAAGTTCATTACCCGCTTCACCAGCCTCTACGAAATCGATCACCCGACATCGACGGCACAAACCTCGATCAGCGTGCTTTTCGCGCAACCGACGTCCGTCGGTGTTTCCACCGATCTTCTCATGGCAATGCAGAAATTAAGGTTCTAGAGCATCATGCAGGACAGCCTCTATGTCGCCCTTTCCTCGCAGATCGCGCTCGAACGCCGCCTGACCACCATCGCAGATAATGTTGCCAACGCCTCGACTGTTGGCTTCCGCGCTACCGGCATCAAGTTCGAGGATGTCGTTTCTGGCACCGGCGCGAAAGCCGTGTCGTTCACCTCGACAGGCAATACCTATCTGTCAAGCGCCCACGGCGCCATAAAGCAGACCGGCAACCCGCTCGACTTCGCCATTCAGGGAGACGCCTGGTTCGCCATTGATACGCCCGCTGGAACGGTGATGACCCGTGACGGGCGGTTTTCGATGAACGAGAACGGTGAACTCATGTCGATCGAAGGACATCCGGTGCTCGATGCTGGCGGCTCACCGATACAACTCGACCCGCGCGGCGGCCCGCCCAAGGCAGGTGCCGATGGCTCGCTGCGCCAAGGAAATCAGTTGGCCGGTGCTATCGGCCTGTTCAGCTTTGATCCCGGAGCCAATTTCGTACGCTACGGCAATTCCGGCGTCGTTCCCCCAGCGATCCGCAACCGATCACCGACCGTGCCGACTCAGGTGTTGCGCAAGGCTATCTGGAAGAATCGAATGTGAACCCGGTTCTTGAAATGACCCGCCTCATCCAGGTCCAGCGCGCTTTCGAGAATATCTCGGCCATGATGCGCCAAAGCGGCTCTTCCGTCGACGAGGCGATCAAGACGCTCGGCTCGAAATAGCGACCGCGCCGGATGTCGTCAGATCACGCCCGGATGTCTTCACAAAACGCGTTAATTCGTGCAACCGAGCATGGCGCCGAGCATGTTGAAGACGCACGCTTGGCCATGCTTGAACGGATATGGCAGCGTTTTGATGACACCCACACAATATTGAAACGTGGCGGGCGTGTCACCGAAGTTGCCTCCACCCATTACACGGTAAAGGGTTTGTCCGATGTCGCCAGACTGGGCGATCTGGTCGAGCATCGCGGCCACAACGCCACGAGCCGCGGCGAGATCGTGCGGGTAGGCCGTAACGAGGTGAGCGTGGCACCCTTTGAACGCAACGCGGATGCAGGTATCGACGACGTGGTGTTTCGGCGCGGCCCGCTCACGGTCATCCCCCATTCCTCATGGCGGGGGCGAACCATAGACGCCCTGGCACGCGCCATCGACAAGGGACCGCCACTGATAAGAGGGGCTGGCGAAAACGAGGATGCAGCACCACGCGCAATGGATCGTCAGCGCGTGGATACAGGTTTCACGACCGGCGTTCGCGTCATCGACATCTTCACGCCTCTCTGTTTTGGCCAACGGCTTGGTGTTTTTGCAGGCTCCGGCGTCGGCAAATCGACATTGCTCGCCATGCTTGCCGGTGCCGACGCATTCGATACGGTCGTCGTTGCCCTGATTGGCGAGCGTGGACGCGAAGTTCGCGAATTCCTCGAAGATACGATCGGCGAAAAAAGCATGGCAAAGACCGTTGCGGTCGTAGCCACCAGCGACGAAAGCGCCATGATGCGTCGTCGCGCGCCGGATACCGCCATGCGTGTTGCCGAGCATTTCCGCGATCAGGGGCACCGCGTCCTGCTTATCCTGGATTCGATCACACGTTTTGCCCATGCATTGCGCGAAGTGGCAACAGGAACGGGCGAACCACCAGTGGCCCGCGGCTATCCGGCTTCGGTATTCACCGACCTGCCGAAATTACTCGAACGTGCGGGTCCGGGCAAAGCGGGTAGTGGATCGATCACCGCCATCATTTCAGTCCTTGTCGATGGCGACGACCATAACGATCCCGTTGCAGATTCAGTGCGTGGCATTCTTGACGGTCACGTTGTGCTCGACCGCGCGATTGCCGAACAGGGACGCTATCCGCCTATAAACCCGCTTTCATCCATATCGAGACTTGCCAACAAGGCATGGAGTAAGGAGCAACGCATCCTTGTGACGAAGTTGAAATCGATGATTTCACGATTTGAAGACACGCGCGATATCCGTCTGCTCGGCGCCTATCAAGGCGGTGCCGACCCAGAACTCGACATGGCGGTCCATCAGGTGCCTTTGATCTATGAGGCACTTGCACAAGCACCAGGCGACAGTCCGTCTCCCGATCCCTTCGCGGATCTTGCCCAGCGATTGAAGGCTCATCAGAATGCAGACACCGTTGAGTGAACGAGAGCGCACCGAGACCTTGCTGCATGACCTGCTGGCAAAGGCTACCACCGAAGACGAGGCGGAAACGGCGCGCAAATCCCTGCTATCGGGCCTGTTCTCCAAATCCGATACCAAGAGCAAACCACCGCTGGCTGGATCGGCCATGAGAACCGAATGGCCACGTCCGCCGGCTGCAAAATTTCCAAGATTGAAACAGACGGATCGGCGTAGCGATTTCGTCCTCGCCGGGCTTGGGGTAACGCTTGGGCTGATCTGCGCGCTCTTCCCCTGGTATATTTTCTTCAATCCGGATCAGTTTGGCGTACAAACCATCAAATTCGGCGGAAAAGGCGATAATTCGGGGCGGGCCGTGGTCTCTGGATCGGCAACGTCCAACATTGCGCTGGAAGCACAAGATAACCTCAGCAAGAACCTCGATCTGTTTTCGACCGGTAATATTCCCGACCCCGCCGAAGCGGCTAAGAAGCCTGTGGATGCCGGCCAGCAACCCTATCCGGCAGATAAACTCGCTTTCCGCCTCATCCTCGTTGCAAATGGCCGTGCCATGATCGAAGACGATGCCGGTCTATGGGTGGTCCAGAAAGGTTCCAAACTGCCGGACTCCAGCCACGTCGCCTCCATCGAGCGGCGCAAGGGTAACTGGGTGCTGGTTACCAGCACCGATCAGGTGGTTCCGATCTCGAAATAGCGACGATCGCAGCTTCGATATTTCGCGCAAGGCCCACGCAAGACTGACGCCCTATTCTCTGGAAACTTGCCCGGAGAGCATCATGGAGCCCGTCAACCTTTTCAACCTCGCGTCCAAGCAGTCGCAATGGCTGGCGGTCAGACAGTCGGCAATCGCTGGCAACATCGCCAACGCCAACACGCCCGGCTACACCGCCAATGACGTTGAGCCCTTCGAAAAAGTTCTGGACAGAACTGATGTATCTCTGCGCGCCACCCAAAGCGGGCATCTTGGCACGCAGGCAACCAATGCAGGATTCACGGTCAAGCCGCAGGAATATACCGGCCCTGCCCTTCCATCGAAGAATACTGTCGTGATGGAAAACGAGTTGATGAAGGCCGGCGAGGTACGCCGCTCATTCGAACTCAACACAGCCATCGTCAAGGCATTTCATTCCATGATGATGTCGGTAACGAAGGGCTGACGCGCAATGGACGCTCTTACCGCCGCTCTCAAGGTCGCCGCATCAGGCCTCAGCGTACAATCCGAGAGGTTGCGCATTGTTTCGGAGAACATGGCCAACGCTCAATCGACGGGCACCAGCGCCGGTTCCGATCCATATCGCCGCAAGACTGTCAGTTTCGCAAGTGAGCTTGACCGGGCATCAGGCGGCAATCTCGTTGAGATCAGTTCGATCGACCGTGACCCCTCAGCTTTTCCAGTCGAGTTCCAGCCCGGCAATCAGGCCGCGGACGACAAGGGTTATGTGAAGATGCCCAACGTCAACGTCCTTGTCGAAATGGCGGATATGACCCAGGCGAACCGTTCTTATGAGGCCAATCTTCAGGTCATCAAGCAAGCGCGTGATTTGATCTCCATGACAATCGACTTGATGAGGAACCAGTGATGATCGGCCCTATCGGCGCGCTTCAGTTCAATCTTCCAGTTGGTGGGTCCAGCAGCACCACAACAGGCCCACTGCAAGGCAGCGCAACACCGCCTGCCAGCGGGGGCATGACGACCTCTTTTTCACAGGCCCTGGCGCAAGCGGCCGAAAAAGGAGTTGGCACGATGGAAAATGCCGAAGCGATGTCCATCAAAGCTCTGAAAGGAAATGCCAACACGCGCGAAGTGGCCGATGCGGTCATGAACGCGCAACAAACCCTTCAGGCTGCCGTTGCCATTCGCGACAAGATCGTCAGCGCCTATCTTGATGTCACCCGTATGAGTATCTGAGGAGTCTTCTTATGAAAGCACTCGCTATCGCCGCCACCGGCATGAACGCCCAGCAGACCAATCTGGAAGTCATTGCCAACAACATCGCCAACATCAACACCACCGGTTACAAGCGCGCGCGCGCCGAATTTTCCGATCTCCTGTATCAGGTCGACCGCAGTCAAGGCGTTCCGAACCGGGCCAATTCATCAATCGTGCCCGAAGGCATATCCATCGGTCTTGGTGTCAAAACAACGGCGGTGCGCAACGTCCACACGCAAGGTTCACTGACCAACACCGGCAATAATTTCGATCTGGCCCTGACCGGCAAAGGCTGGTTCCAGATCGAAAGTGCGGATGGTGGTACACTTTACAGTCGAGCCGGCGCATTCAACACCAACGCCACAGGCCAGCTTGTCACCGTTGACGGCGCAAATGTCGTTCCCGCCATCAATGTGCCGCCAGATGCAGTTGAGGTAATCGTGAACAAGACCGGACAGGTGTTCGCCCGTGTCGAGGGTCAGGCAGATTTGCAAAACCTCGGACAATTGACGCTCGCAACCTTTGCAAACGAAGCGGGCCTGGCACCTCTTGGCGACAATCTTTTCCAGGAAACGGTTGCCTCCGGCCCCGCCAATGTCGGCGTGCCCGGTGATCCCGGATACGCCACCATAGAGCAAGGCTATCTCGAAAGCTCGAACGTCGATCCGGTCAAGGAGATTACCGAACTGATCTCGGCCCAACGCGCCTATGAGATGAATTCCAAGGTCATTCAGGCCGCCGACGAAATGGCGTCAGTGGTCTCCAAAAACCTTAGATGAATCATAGATCATGACACCCGCACGTATCTCCCGTCTCGCTTTGCGCCATATCGTGGTTGCCTTGGCCTTGTTTGCCGGCTCCGCTGGCGCATTGGCGCAAGAGGTCGTGCTCATTCCCAATCGCGTCATTTATCCGGGCGAAACCATTTCCATCGGCCTGCTCAAGCAGGTCACGCTTGTTCCGGGCAAGCGCAAGCCGAATGCCGTCGCCACCAAAATCGACCAGCTCGACGGAAAGGTTGCAAAACGAACATTGGTACCGGGTCGCTACATTCCCGACAGCGCCATCCGTGACGCATGGCTGGTGGTGCAGGGAGCTTCGGTCGAAGTCTATTTCGTTGCCGGCGGGCTAACCATTTCGACAACCGCCGTGAGCCTTCAAGCGGGTGCAGCCGGCGATCTGGTGAAGGTTCGCAACGTCGACAGCGGCAAGGTATTCTCCGGCACAGTGATGGCAGACGGCACCATCAGGGTCGGCGCATGAAGCGCGGTCTGGTCTTTGCAATAGTTGCAGCGCTGTGCATGCAGCCTGCGCTGGCCGATGGCCTCACCGCCAAGGCGAAGCGCGAACTTGCCGCCAAAAACGGCGGCGTCAGCGACATCGATTATGATTCGGCCACTGCTGCGCGCATGTTTGAAGTTGCAGCGGCTCCCAGTTCATTGCCCCCGGTCAGGTTGCTTCGCGCATAAAGGACATCGCGCAATTGCAAAGCGCACGCGATAACCAGCTTGTCGGCTATGGCCTTGTTATTGGGCTAGCCGGCACGGGCGACAGTCTGCGCAACTCACCTTTCACCGAGCAGTCGATCCGCGCCATGCTTGAAAATCTTGGAATTGCCACGCAAGGCGGCAGCGCTCGCGCCAAGAATGTCGCTGCCGTTATCGTCACCGCGAACATGCCGCCATTCGTACAGTCAGGCGCACGCATCGACATTACCGTCTCATCTCTGGGCGACGCGTCTTCGCTGACAGGTGGCACGCTCATCATGACACCGTTAAAGGCCGCCAACGGCGAAATCTACGCGGTCGGCCAGGGCCAGGTCATCGTTTCCGGCTTCACAGCCCAAGGTCAGGCTGAACAGGTAACGCAGGGTGTTCCGACATCCGGGCGTGTGCCCAATGGCGCTATTGTCGAACGCGCCGTCGAGGCAGCTTTCGGCGATCAAACCCATCTTACCTTGCAACTGCGCAATCCTGATTTTTCCACCGCGGTGCGCATAGCCGATGCCATCAACGCCTATACGAAGCGACGCTTTGGCAAGCGCCTGGCCGCCGAGCGGGATGCGAGAACGGTTGCGATCAAGAAGCCGAAAGGTATTTCATCTGCTCGCTTCGTTGCGGAACTTGAAAACCTGATAGTCGAATCCGACACGCCTGCCCGTGTCGTCATTGACGAACGCACCGGCACCATCGTCATCGGCAATCAGGTCAAGATATCTCGTGTAGCCATCAGTCACGGTACGCTGACAGTGCGCATAACCGAAGCTCCGCGCATTGTACAACCAGAGCCCTTCTCTGACGGTGTAACTGCCGTTGAACCCAACACGGCAGTTGATGTCAAACAGCCTGATGCACGCGTTGCCGTGCTGGATGGGTCTGACTTGGAAACGCTCGTTTCAGGTCTCAATCGCCTCGGAGTCAAACCCGATGGCATTATCGCAATCCTTCAAGGCATCAAGTCGGCTGGCGCGCTCCAGGCCGATTTGGTCCTCCAATAGGTTAGAGCGATGGAAAAGCGTCTATTTAACTGGAATATGAAATCGGCAGCGCTCGGGCTTTCTGTCGCATGCGCCCTGCCTCTGTTGCTTGCAACATTTGGACCGGCTCGTGCAGAGACAATCAGGCAGGTCTTGCCAGGCGCCCCGGCCGCAACCAAACCACAGAAACTGGCAAAGAAGACAGCACCCTCAGCAAGCGATGAAAGCGAGGTTCAGCGGTTTTGTTCCAATATTGCCGATGCAGCGCGCGACCGGCGCTATACCTTGCAGGCGGCTGAACTGAAACAACTGCAAAACGAAGTCGACAAGCGCATCAAGGCGCTCGAAGAAAAACGCGACGAATACGAAACCTGGCTAAAACGGCGAGAAGTGTTTCTGGCGCGCGCAGAAGAAGGCGTGGTCGATATCTATGCCGATATGAAACCCGACGCGGCAGCAGCACGGCTGGCCATTGTCGATTCCAATCTCGCCGCTGCAATTTTAATGAAGCTCGATTCACGCAAGGCCGGTGTCATCCTCAACGAAATGGATGAAAAGGCCGCAGCCAAGCTTACCGTCATCATGGCAAGTGCCGCCCGCAGGACAGATCCCTCATGATCCGCAACGCCATGACCATATGTGCAATCGCGCTGCTTTCAGGTTGCGCCAGCGACCTGCGCGAAGTTGGCAAGGAACCGGCATTGTCGCCCGTAGGTTCCGGCATAGAGCAAGGAAGCAGCTCGGTTTACCAATATCCCGAAGCCCCCGCGAAGCCGGTCAAGAAATTCTCGCTATGGAACGACCAGCAAAGCCGCCTCTTTACCGATCCGCGTGCACTTCACACGGGCGATATCCTTACCGTCAACATCAAGATCAACGACAAGGCTCGCTTCAAGAACCAGAATGACCGCAGCCGCACGGCAAGTCGCTCGCTGGGATATGACGCCAAAGTCGGCTGGGAATCTGCCTCCACCGGTGGAAGCGGCGACGGCAGCCTCAAATCGAAAACCGAAACCAATGCCGATGGTGCGACCGAGCGTTCAGAAACCATCGATCTCAATGTCGCCGCGGTCGTTACCGACGTCCTGCCCAATGGCAATCTGATGATCAAGGGATCGCAGGAAGTACGGGTAAACGCTGAACTTCGCGTTTTGAATATTGCGGGAATCGTGCGCCCGTCTGACATCGGCGCGGAGAATACCATCTCATACGAACGCATCGCTGAAGCCCGCATTTCATATGGCGGCCGTGGCCGCATCACCGAGATCCAGCAGCCGGCCTATGGCCAGCAAATACTGGATCAAGTTCTACCATTTTAAGAGATGGCACGAGGAAGCGCTGCCGTGGCGAATACTGAAGAGGTTCCCGCACCGAAAGGACCGTCGGCAATCGTCCAGATTGCCATGCTTCTTGGCATGACCGGCGCCGCGCTCGGTATCGGCTGGGTTTCAGGCACCTATTTGAAGAATTCGGAAATACCCGCAAAAGCAGCATCGACACATGGTGAGAAGGACGCTCAATCGGGTGAACCTGCAGAGACAGCGGACGCGAAACCGACACTGGTTGAACTTGCCCCGATCACCACCAACCTCGCCGCGCCAACCGAAGTATGGGTTCGCATGGATGCCTCGCTCCTGCTCGACGAACCCCAGCCAACCGAGGTGATAGAAGCTGTCCATCAGGATTTGCTGGCGATGTTGCGAACCGTAAAAATGCACCAGATCGAAGGTGCCAGCGGCTATCTCCATTTGAAGGCCGACCTTAAAGAGCGCGCCGCGATCCGCAGCGACGGGCACGTCAAGGACGTCCTTATAAGGACCCTATTGTTCGAATGAGAACACTGATTACCGCATTCGCCATTATTCTTGCGACGCTAACGACGGCTGCTGCCCAGCAGATCGATCTTAGCGGCATTGGTCAGTTCAATGGCACCACTGTTGGCTACATCATCCAGATGTTTGGCCTGCTCACTGTCTTGTCCGTGGCACCTGGCCTGCTCATCATGGTGACGAGCTTCACCCGGTTTGTCATCGCATTCTCGATTCTGCGCGCCGGAATTGGCCTTCAGTCCACACCGGCCAATATGATCCTTATTTCGCTTTCCCTGTTCATGACATTCTACGTCATGGCACCAACCTTCGATCAGGCATGGAATGGCGGCGTCAAGCCGTTAATGGCTAACGAGATCAGCCAGAGCGAAGCGCTGGATAAAATATCTAATCCATTTCGCACATTCATGCTGCGAAACGTCCGCGACAAGGATTTCGACCTGTTTGCCGACCTCGCCCGCGAGCGTGGGCAAACGGTAGCAAGAGACGCGGTGGATTTACGCATCCTCGTCCCCGCCTTCATGATCTCCGAAATACGCCGTGGTTTCGAGATCGGCTTTCTCATCGTATTGCCTTTCCTCGTCATCGACCTGATCGTGGCGACCATCACCATGGCCATGGGTATGATGATGCTACCGCCGACAGTCGTCTCGCTGCCATTCAAGATCATGTTTTTCGTATTGATCGACGGATGGAACCTGCTCGTCGGCAGTCTGGTGCGATCCTTCAACTGATCGCAACAAGGCAGTCAGCTTATGAGCGGGATGAGGAAAAGTGGATACCGGTTTTCCGCCCGCATCCCGCTCCAACTTATTGGAATCGATCACGTTCATGATTTTAGATCGATTCGATCCTAAATCATCGTGATCTAGCCCGTCACTCTGCCGGGGGCGCTGGTTATGCGCTTACGATGAAAAAACCATTCATTAACCATACCGCTTATGCATTTTGTAGTGAGTGACTGTCATAGTCGCTTCAGATGGCGGGTGATTGAGTTTTCAAGATCACGGGCATGATGCCGCACCGTCATACCGGACAGGCCGGTATGTCATAAAAATAATTGTAAAAACAAGGTACGTGTATCCATGTCCAGTATCATGACAAACGCTTCGGCGTTGACCGCCCTGCAGAGCCTGAACTCAACCAACAAGGCACTCGAAACCACCCAATCCCGCATTTCCACAGGCTATCGCGTCGCCACCGCCAGCGACAACGCCGCCTACTGGTCAATCGCCACAACGATGCGTTCGGACAACAAGGCGCTGTCGACAGTTTCCGACGCCCTCGGTCTAGGCGCTTCCAAGGTTGATACCGCCTATACCGGCATGAATAAGGCCATCGATACCGTCAACGAGATCAAGGTCAAGCTGGTTGCCGCCAACGGCGCATCCGACTCAGACAAGGCAAAGATCAACATCGAAATCAAGGCGCTGCAGGGTCAGTTGAAAAGCTACTCCGACTCGGCAACGTTCTCCGGCGCCAACTGGCTGTCGACCGACACCACGTCGGGCACGTCTGCTGCCGGTACGTTCGATGACGTCAAGATCGTTGCATCTTACACCCGTAATTCGGCCGGCGCGGTTTCGCTTGGGACCATCGACGTCAAGGTTCAGGACATCAAGCTTTACGACGCGGGTCAAACCGACGAAACGGACGCTGGTATCCTCGACGGCACCCGCGACAAGAGCGGTGGACGAGCAGCGGCACAGGTCGCAACGCTTGGCGCGGCTTCTGCAGCCGGCGATACCTATAAAATATCGACCATGACTTTGACGGACGGAACACTTTACGCCAGTGACAGCCAGATCACTGACATGCTGGGTTCAGTCGAAGGCGCACTCAAGGACATGACGACCGCCGCGACCAATCTTGGCGCGTCCAAGACCCGCATCGATGGCCAAAAGGAATTCACGCAGAGCCTGATGGACTCCATCGACCGTGGTGTTGGCCAGCTTGTCGACGCAGACATGAACAAGGAATCGACCCGCTTGCAGGCCCTTCAGGTCCAGCAGCAGCTCGGCATCCAGGCTCTGTCAATCGCCAACAGCGGTTCGCAGTCGATCCTGTCGCTCTTCCGCGGCTAATTCACGCCGCCAGCCAAGGCTGGCAGCTCAATTCATATCAGGGCCGCGCTTCATTGAAGCGCGGCCCTTTTGCATTAGAGCATCGCGTCCAAAGGGATTCATGCAGCGCGCTTGAAGCCATTGTTTTCATGCATGTCGTTGTCCCAAAACCGCTATACACTTTTGGGCGGCATGCATTCGATTTCAGCCAACTTCGCCACTCTCCTTAATCGGTTATTAACCATGAGGTCCTATCTATGGTTAACCAATCGTCTCTGTTGGCGCGTCTGTGCGCGATTCCGCAGATAGTATCAGGAAGGGGTGGTACCAGTGGCAAGCATTATGACCAACGCATCTGCTATGACTGCGCTGCAGAGCTTAAGCGCGACCAACAAGCAGCTGGATATGACGCAATCGCGCATTTCGACAGGTTATCGCGTTGCCGAAGCCGCGGACAACGCAGCCTACTGGTCGATCGCCACAACGATGCGTTCCGACAATCAGGCCATGTCTACGGTCAAGGATGCCCTTGGTCTCGGCGCCTCGAAAGTCGACACCGCCTACACGGCTATGAACAAGGCCATTGAAACCATCAACGAAATCAAGGTCAAAGTCGTTGCTGCCAATGGCGCGTCCGGCTCGGACAAAGACAAGATCGACGTTGAATTGAAAGCCCTGCAGGCCCAGCTGAAAAATTACGCGGACGGCGCGACATTTTCGGGAGCCAACTGGCTAGGTGTAGACTCCAGTGCTGCGGCTGTCCCCGGCACCTATGATGACGTCAGCATCGTTGCCGCATACAACCGCAATTCCGCCGGTTCGGTCACGCTCGGGACTATCGACATCAAGGTACAAAGCATCAAGCTTTACGACGCGGGCCTGACCAGCGGCCTCGATGCAGGCATCCTCGACGCCGACCGTCTCGCCACGGGCGCACGTACCGCCACAGCCCAGGACCCGACACTCGGTGCAGCTTCGGCGGCTGGCGATACCTATCGGATTTCAACAATCACGGTCAAAGGCGCAAGCGACACGCAGCTTACAGACATGCTGGGCTCAGTCGAAGGCGCTCTCAAGGACATGACGGACGCTGCAACGGTCCTCGGCGCGGCCAAGAAGCAGATCGACAATCAGATGTCATTCACCAGCAATTTGATGGACTCCATCGACCGCGGCGTCGGTCAGCTCGTCGATGCTGACATGAGCAAGGAATCGACCCGTCTGCAGGCGCTTCAAGTGCAACAGCAGCTTGGCATCCAATCCTTGTCAATTGCCAATGCGAACTCGCAAAACATCCTTTCGCTCTTCAAAGGCTGACCCTCGGGTTCAAACACCTCATATTCATTGAGTGGGCCGCGCCAAAAGCGCGGCCCATTTCATTTTCGCACAAGCTTCAAGCGCTAGTCTTGCGACGGGCAATCATTTGGGAGCCGACAAGCAGTGCCGGAACAGATTCAAGCTATCGTCAACAATCTCCAGGCATTTGGAGGCAAGCGCCTGGCCATTTTGGCTGCCATCGCCGCGTCCGTCATGACCATAATCGCGGTCGCATCAATCTATCTCAACCGCCCGGCCTACGAGACGCTTTATGTTGGCCTCGAGCGGTCCGACGTCAATCAGATCGGCATGGTGCTTGGCGAAGCGGGACTAAAGTTCGATGTCGGATCAGACGGAACGAGTGTTCTGGTGGCTGCCGGCACGGCTGCGCAGGCACGTATGCTTCTGGCCGAAAAAGGTCTGCCAACCAGCGCCAACGCAGGCTATGAACTGTTCGACAATGTCGGGTCGCTCGGCCTCACCTCGTTCATGCAGCAAATTACCCGCGTACGTGCGCTTGAAGGTGAAATCGCCCGAACCATACAATCTCTTTCCGGTATCAAGGCAGCGCGCGTCCACATCGTCATGTCCGAACGCGCCAATTTTCGCCGCGACGAGCAACAGCCTTCTGCCTCGGTCGTAATCCGCTTTTCCGGGCTCAACAGCGAAAAGACAGCAATGTCGATCCGCCAACTCGTCGCCGCCGCAGTACCGGGCCTTTCTTCGGATAAGGTCACGGTACTTGATACTGCGGGCAACCTTCTTGCATCGGGTGATGATCCATCAAACACCAGCGCCGTGCGCACGCTCGGTGTGGAACAAACCGTCGAAGGACAGATAGAGGATAACATTCGCCGCGCACTGACGCCTTATCTCGGGGCGGATAATTTCCGCGCCAGCGTCAAGGCAGATGTCAACACCGATAGCCGCCAGACTGAAGAAACCATTTTCGACCCGAATTCGCGCGTCGAGCGGTCAGTACAAACCGTGCGCAACAACGAAAACAGCAGCCAGAAGCAAGCATCGACACCCGCCAGTGTCGAGCAAAATCTGCCCGAAGCCCAAACACCGGGCACCGAAGGTCCACAATCAACCTCGCAAAATGACCGTAAGGAAGAAATCACCAATTACGAGATCAATTCGAAGAAGATCGCCACCGTATCCAACGGATATTCCGTCACCAGAATGTCAATTGCGGTGGTTGTTAACCAGCAGCGGCTGGCAACAATTTTGGGCAAGGATGCGACGCCTGACCAAATAGCAGCACGGGTCGCCGAAATTCAGAAAATGGTGTCCTCGGCAGCAGGGTTCAGCGAAAAGCGCGGCGATGTGATTGACGTCTCGGCCGTAGAATTCATCGACGGCCTTGACGGTGAACAGATCGCGCAGCCTGGAATGATGGACGCAATCGGCCAGTACACCGGCTCGCTCATCAATGCGGGTGCATTTATCGTGGTTGTGTTCCTCGTCGCGTTTTTTGGATTGCGTCCGATGGCTGCAGCACTCGCACCCCGCCCTGCAGCCGTAGCTGGACCAAGTTTCGCCGAAGTTCAACAATCCCTGCCCACTCCAAACCCGGCGAATACGGGGGTGCCTCTGCACCACCGCCTGCCGCATTGGCAAATGATTCGGGCAGCGCAACAGGTCCCGCCCCGCTTGATGATCTGCGCCACAAACTTCGTCCAGCTCCGCAGGAGCGGCTAACCCGCATGGTCGATCTTAATGAAGAGCGTACCGCACAAATCTTGCGCAAATGGGCGGCGCAGGAAGCAGCCGGGTGATGTCTGCAATGGCATTATTCGACTTACTGCCCGATTTCGCTGCTAGCAAAGGCCGCATTGAGGCAGGTTGTGCCCCTTCAGTTCCGAAACAGGGATCTCAAATCGCACCACAAGCCGATATTTCCGTCCTTATAGCTGAGGCTGTCACAGAGGCGGAAGTTGCATTGGAAAAACGTTTGACCTCGGCGCATAAAGCCGAAATCGAGGCCGTGCACCAAGCCAATGCCGATGAAGCAAAAGCTTTCATGGAGACGCTTGGCACCGATATCGGAAAAGCGATTACAGCGCGATTGGAAACCGCACAGACGGAAATCGTCGGGATCATCGGAACTGCTACCGCGCGAACCATGGGCGGTGTGCTGAGCACCGAACTGCAAGCACGTTCTTTGGCAGCACTTGAACGCGTGGTTGCCGAAGCCATGACGGATTCGGAGGCCATTCGGGTTCGCGTTCAGGGCCCGTTGTCATTATTTGAGCCTTTGAAAACCGCGCTGGGTACACGCGCCGAACATCTTGAATTCATCGAAGCTCCCGGCTTCGATCTCACTGTTGCGGTCAACGACGTCGTGTTCGAAACACGTATGACAGAATGGTCAACCGCCTTGACGGAAATCCTGTCATGAGCATGGCCGAGGCCGCCGAGCCAAAACAGGAAATCATCATCGTTCGCCGTGGTCATGGCGACGGAGAAGACGGTCATCACGGCGGCGCATGGAAGATTGCCTTCGCCGACTTCATGACTGCGATGATGGCATTTTTCCTGGTCATGTGGCTGGTCAACGCGGCCAACGAGCAGACCAAAGCCGCGGTCGCAAGCTATTTCAATCCGATCAAACTGATTGATCGAAATGCAAGCCGCAAGGGGCTTGAAGACCTTGGCGATGGTCCCGCCGCGCCTGATTTTACCGGCGAAGCTCCGCAACAGGAAACCAGCAAGAGCGGTCAGGATGGTTCAGGCAGCCCCGGTTCATCGAAAAAGCAGGATCAGGAAGAACAAGCCCAGGTTCAAACCCATCCGGCAGATGAACGCCTTTTCGCCGACCCTTACGCCGTGCTTGCCGAGATCGCCAACGAAACAGGCACCATGCAAAATGTCAGTGAAAAAGGCGACGGCGGTGCCCAGACCTCCGGGCCATCCACAGGCGCTGAAGGTGGCCAATCCTATCGCGACCCCTTCGCCCCAGATTTCTGGTCACAGCAAATCGCAACACCGGGCGCCGAAGCCAGCGCCGCTAGGGCGAAAATTGAAGGAGAGCCAGTCAAGCCCGGCGACAAGGTCGCCGACATCGCAAGACCCGCCGTCAAAGCGGAGCCTCCGGTACCATCCCCTGAAAAAGCGCAATCAGGCCAATTGAATGGTGCCTCGAATGAGATAGCACTCGCAGCCAGCAAGAGCAGCAATCAGGATAAGTCGGATAAAGAAGCGAAAATAAGCGAACCACTCCACTCCAAGAAAGTGGAGAAAGGGCCAACTGCGGAAACCATCAAGCAAACCGCCGCTATGAAAAAACAACTCGCGGCGGCCTTCAAATCCGGCGAAAAGGTTGCCTCTGGCATCTCGGTGGAGGCCACCGACAAAGGAGTGGTCATTTCGATTACCGACCAACTCGATTTCGGCATGTTTGAAATCGGTTCGGCCTTGCCACGCCACGATCTGGTTCTGGCCATGGATAAGATCGGCCGCGTTATAAACAGTCAGAAGGGTTCCATCGTCATCCAGGGTCATACAGACGCGCGCCCGTTCCGAAGCAAGGACTATGACAATTGGCGTCTCTCGACCGCGCGTGCGCATGCCGCCTATTACATGCTGGTTCGAGGTGGCGTCGACGAACGTCGCATCACCGAGGTCGCAGGTTTCGCCGACAGGCACCTGAAAGACAAAGCGCACCCGTTATCAGCAGTAAACCGGCGCATCGAGATATTGCTGGAAACTGACGGATGATGTTATCTGTCCGCATTCTCCCCAAAATGCCGCAAATCGCGGCTGCCGTAGTCGCCACCTTGCTGGCTTCCACTGCCGCATGGAGCGAAGACGGCCTCCAGCCTTACCAATTGGTTCGATCCTTGCAACTGGTTCAGGATCGCCTCGCATCAGGCGATCACGCGGCCCTTCCCATGCAGGGCAAACTGCTTGAGATGATCGATCGTCGTCTTCGTGAGGCTGGGCCCGAGGATTTCGAGGAACCGAAAAATTTCCGTGCATTACTGGTGTACGGAATGAGCGGTGGCAATCCGCTCACTATCGCTACTGCCAGTGCACGTATCAAGCTTGATGACACCAACAAGACCCTCACCGAAGGCGTGATCGACTATCTCGAAGGCCACCCCGGGCCGGCAATCGAAGCACTGAAATCCATAGACCCGATGGCGCTGCCAGTTGATCTTGGAGCCTTCGTCGCACTTGTAAAAGGCTCACTCCTGGCCACGGAAGATCCGGCTCAAGCATTGACCTTGCTTGACAAGGCGCGACTGCTCAGCCCCGGCACATTGGTCGAGGAAGCAGCATTGCGTCGTTCGGTCGCCATCGCGGCTGCAACAGGAAATGCCGCACGTTTTGCGCTTGCATCCACGCAATATGTCGAGCGCTATCTCTATTCGCCCTACGCCAGTCAATTTGCGGACTCTTTCGTGAACGGCGTTGTCGCCTTGCATATGGCCATCAGCCGCGAAAAGATCGCAGACATTACCGCCATGATGGACCCGGAACGGGAAAAGGTCATCTACCTTCGCATCGCGCGTAGTGCCGCCATCGACGGATATACCGACCTTTCAAGCTTTGCCTCCGAAAAGGCCGAGCATGGCGGCGACAAAACGCCCGGCAATGATGACCCGCGCGCCTTGCTATATGCCAGCCTTTCGACTGTCACCTCCGAAACTGTAGCGGATGCGCACGACAAATTGCGCAAGATAGATCCCAGCCGTCTTTCAGAACGTGACCGCGCCCTGCTTGACGCCGCGCGTGCTGTCATCAGTGAAGTCGTCACGCTTCCCCAAGACATTTCACAAAGCCCTACCCCATCACCCAAACCGGTAGCAGCGCCACAGACCGCCCAGCAATCGGATCAGACAAACATCACGCCTCAGGCCTCCGCCTTTGACGATCCTGAGCTGCCGTTGGTCGAAGGCATCATGGAAAAACCGCAAGCTGCGCCACAACAGATATCGACGGCGCAAGACACAACCCAAGCGCCGGACATGGCCAAAACAATCACACCCATCGACACGAACGACCCGACTGACGAAGCAATCGCCAAATCACGCCGCACACTCGCCAAGATAGACCAATTGCTTGGAGCCGCTCCGCAATGACAGTCAACGCCAGCCAACCCGTCCCGGCATCATTGTCTCCCCGTTCAGGTTCCGGCAGCGGATCGACGAAAGATAGCGGCCAAGCAAATTCCTTCGATGACATCCTGCAAGGAAGCAAAGGTCGATCGACCACAACGAAAATGGCAGCACCCAAACATGCAAGCCCAGATGGCGCAAAACAAAACTACGACCAGCTCGCCAATGCGACGAACAGTGAAGACATTGAAGAAACTGCTCACACATCGGACCGACTGAAAGTTGTGACCAAGGGCATCAATGGCGATTCGACCGAAATGGACGCCGATGATGGTGGCAACGCAAAAATCCGAAAGCCCACGCCGCGCGCAGATCACGTCCTCGCAGGCCATGATCTCTTGCCAATGCTGATAAAACTTTCCAGCATCAGCCAAAAGCCCGCCATGAACGAACAGGGCAAGGCTGCGAGTGACATGCCCGACGCGGCCTCGCAGCAAAACAAATCCGCAGTCTTGCCAGACGAAGATACACGTCTTCCCCTCACGAGTTTGACCAGCGAGGAAGCTGACAGCACGTCGTCCACTAACCTGACTGATAACCTGATGAAGAAGATTAAGGGGCAAGACAAAGCTGACATTCAAACGGCAGGGTCACGCCGAGGTCAATTCGGCATGGTTCACGCCTCGCAACATGTGCTGAACTCCGAAGGCAAAGTTCCAAACCAGCAAATGGATGACCTGCAACCCGAAAAAGCCATGCTCGACAAAGTCGACGAAAATGGAAAGAACGCCAAAAACACCAACGCAGACAGGCATGCTTCTCACACTGAACGCGTCACCATTGTCGCACACCAGTCGTTTCCTGCACCGGCAGCGCAACTACCGAACCAAACGAGTGCCAGTCTGGTCAGCGCGCTTGCCTCCAAAATTGGTTCAAATCAGGCACTTGTTGGCAACGGCGCACCACCAACATCGCCACTGTTTGTTGCAACAGCGACACATATGTTGAAGATCAGAACTTCATCCGGCCGAGTTGGGGGTCGTGAATGTGAACATGCGCCTTAGTAATTCACAACTCTCGATTGAAATTAAGCCCGAATCCCATGAAGCTCACAGACGTCTTTCTTCCGATACCGAGACGATCACGCGGTCGCTGCGCGATCTCGGTTTCGATGTTGGCAAGATAACAGTACTACAACCCTCTGTTGCAGCTACGGCAGCAGCGCGACCGGACGCCGGTGGCTTCACCAATGCATCGTTCGGGCGTGATCAGCAATCATTCCAATCTGGAAATTCAGGTAGTCAAAGCGATGGATCCAGCGGTCAACAATCAGGTAGGAACCGCAACAATGATGGTGAAAATTCCCGGCGCGATGGCGCAGCGATTCGCACCATTACTCGCAGCGATCTGTTTATCTAGCATCATTATTGGCCCGGCAATTGCCTCCACAAATCCATGCGAGAGTGAGATTTTGCGCGCCGCCGATCGCTACGGCATTCCAGCCGGAATTCTTTATGCCGTAGGCCTATCGGAGACTGGAAAAAAAGGAAGTTTACAACCTAATGCCTTGAATATAGAAGGAAAAGCATATTTTCCCGCAACCCGGAGCGATGCTCTGGCGATCGTCAAAAAAGCCCGCGAACAGGGAAAGAAATTGATCGACCTCGGCTGCATGCAGATCAATCACTACTACCATGCCTCACATTTTCGCAGCGTCAATGACATGCTCGACCCGCATCAGAATGTCGACTATGCAGCGCGATTTCTGGCCGCCCTTCATGCCCGCCATGAGACATGGTCAATGGCCGTCGCGCGCTACCACGCTGGACCCAATAATAATCCCGCCCAGAAAATCTACGTCTGCCGCGTCATCTCCAACATGGTCGCCGTCGGCTTCGGAAAATGGACCCGGAACGCGCGTTCGTTTTGCAACCCATAAGATGCATTCGTCGCTCATTGAAAACGCTCGGATAGCGTGACACAGCTCGATATTCGGATCGCTCAGAGAGCCCTGAAATGGCAGCTCTACAACCGGCGCAATTTCTGACTCCCAAGAAACTAGCTACAAGAATTGACGGTTGTTCAGGATTCCAGCCTGCGACTACCCCTATCCCTCAGGGGCAATTGAAATGATTCGGGGGCGGCCGATGATCGTAATCGTTGACGAACGTGAGCTTGTAACAGAAGGCTACAACTCACTTTTTGACCGTGAAGGTGTGGCTTGTGCCGGCTTCGCGCCCGGCGAATTTGGCGAATGGGTTTCGTGCGCGGCTGAGGATGATTTGAAGGCTGTCAGGGCTTTCCTGATTGGCGATTGTCGCGAGGGAAGCATTTCGCCGCGCCAGATCAGAGGGCGCACAGGTGCTCCGGTTATCGCCCTCAGCGAACAGAACTCGCTTGAAAATACGCTCAGGCTTTTGATTCCGGCGTCGACGATGTCATCCGCAAGCCGGTGCATATCCGCGAAATCCTTGCCCGCATCACAGCAATTCGCCGCCGGGCTCAAGACGACGCCAACTACGCTGAAATCGGCCCCTTGCGCATATTTACAGATGGCCGTGACCCGGAGATCAACGGCCAGTCGTTGCCTTTGCCACGTCGTGAACGGCGCATTCTGGAATTTCTGGCTGGCAACCGTGGCCGGCGCGTCACCAAGACCCAGGTTTTCAACGCCATCTACGGCATATTCGATGAGGAAGTCGAAGAAAACGTCGTTGAAAGCCACATTAGCAAGCTTCGCAAGAAGCTCCGCGAGAAGCTCGGAAGCGATCCAATCGATTCCAAACGATTCCTCGGTTATCGGCTGGCACTTTGATGCTTCCGGCAAGGAGCGCGCGACACCGCCAGCTTCGCGCAAGACAGATTGATTACCCTCACCACCACCCTTGTGGAATTTGAGGAGACGCTTCGATGAGCCTATATGGAATGATGCGGACCGGCGTTTCCGGCATGGCAGCACAGGCCAACCGCCTGTCGACGACAGCCGACAACATCGCCAATGCCGACACGACCGGCTACAAGCGTTCCTCGGCCGAATTTTCCACCCTCATCATGCCCAATACGGGCGGCAGCTACAATTCCGGCGGCGTGACCACATCCGTCAGGAATTCGATCAACGCACAAGGCGTCCTGCAATACACCACCTCGGTCTCCGATCTTGCCGTCGATGGCGGTGGCTTCTTCGTTGTCCAAGACCCGGGCGGCACGCCTTATATGACCCGTGCTGGTGCATTCGTACCCAACGGTGACGGCCAGTTGGTCAATTCCGCAGGCTATCAATTGATGGCCTACAGCTATGAAAACGGAACACCGGCAGCCACAGTAAACGGCTTCGACGGGCTCGAACCCGTCTCCATTTCCGATAGCGAAATGACAGCAACACCAAGTTCTCAGGGCTACTACACCGGCAACCTGCCGAGCGGCGCGACCGCTGTCGCACCAGCTGACCTGCCATCCACAAATAGCCCGACTGCCCAATACACAAACAAATCCTCGATTGTCGCTTATGACAATCTTGGCAATAAAGTGCTGCTCGACGTCTACTTCACAAACACTGGCACCGGCACATGGGACGTATCCGTGTTCGATCAGGCGCAGGCAACGCCTGGAACATCTTTTCCCTATGGCAGCGGTCCGCTCGGTACGTCAAACCTGACATTCGACATGACCACGGGCAAACTCACCGGTGCAGTCGACAGCGTCGCGCTGACAGTTCCCAACGGTGCCGCCTTCAATCTCGATCTTTCCAAGCTTAGCCAACTTGGCACCGGCTTTTCGGTTTCCGGTGCAGCAACTGACGGCAACGCGCCAAGCGCCATCGATAAGGTCCAGATCAGCCAGGACGGTACGATTTACGCAATGTATCAGGACGGCTCCACCAAGGCGCTCTACAAGATACCGCTGGCCAATGTTCAAAGCCCCGACAAGCTCAGCGTGATGGCGGGTAATATTTATGCGCAAGGTAGCGATTCAGGTGCCGTCACTATTGGCTTTGCCAACGAAGGGAAACTGGGAAGCATTGTCTCCGGTGCCCTTGAAAACTCCAATGTCGATATAGCCGAGGAATTGACCAATATGATCGCTTCCCAGCGCAGCTATACCGCCAATTCCAAAGTCTTCCAGACTGGTTCCGACCTTATGGACGTTCTCGTCAACCTGAAGAGATAATGAACGGCCTTCGCGCCGCGAAAGTGTAGCATGTCGCTATCATCCGCATTGAGCATTGCCCAGTCTGCGCTTCTGACAACTTCGCGCCAGACCAGTATTGTCTCACGAAATGTGTCGGATGCCTCGAACCCTGACTATTCGCGCCGCACGGCAGTTGTCGTCAGCACCGCACCCGGCGCGCGCTCGGTAGACATACAACGTTCCACCAATGAGCAACTTTTCCGTCAAAACATGGCAGCATTGTCGGCATGGAGCGGACAGAGCACCATGTCCGGCGGCATGGACAGGCTCCAACTTGCCGTAAACGGTGTCGACAATGCCGATTCGGCCTCAACCGCAATCGGCAAGCTGCAACAGGCATTGCAGCTTTATGCGACATCGCCGTCCAACCAGAATGTTGGGGCCAGCGTCATCGATGCAGCTCGCCAGGTGATGCAATCGCTCAACAATGGCACAGACGCAATACAAGGCTTCCGCACCGACATTGATAGCCAGGTATCTACGGCAGTTGGCCAGCTCAACGATTTGCTCGGTCAGTTTCATGATGCCAACACAGCGATTATTTCGGGCACACGCTCGGGAACCGACGTGTCTGATGCGCTGGACAAGCGCGATGCACTGTTGAAGAAAATCTCGGAATATGTGCCCATTTCCACGTTCACGCGTGGTGACAATGATATGGTCATCACCACCACGGATGGCACAACGCTTTTTGAAACCATCCCACGTTCTGTGAGTTTCACACCCTCCCCGGCTACGCTCCCGGCGTAACCGGCAACACGGTCTACATCGACAATGTCGCGGTCTCACCGGGGTCTGGTAATTCTGATGCCAGCGGTAAACTGGCAGGCCTGCTACAACTTCGTGATGGTGTCGCCAACACCATGCAGAGCCAGCTCGACGAAATCTCACGCGGCCTGATCACCGCATTTTCAGAAACCGCACCTGCCCAGCCCGACGCAACCGGTCTCTTTACCTGGTCTGGTGCGCCCGCAGTGCCTGCCAGCGGCACGCTGGTCAATGGACTGGCCGGCCAGATCAGCATCAACGCCGCGATGGACCCGAGTGCCGGTGGCAATGCGGCGCTCCTGCGCGACGGTGGCGCAAACGGCGCTGCCTATGTTGCCAATCCGACCGGGGGTGCATCCTACGCTGATCTCCTGATCTCCTATGGTGATCGTCTTGATGCGCCGATGGGTTTCAGCCCTGCCGCCGGGATTTCCGCGACATCCAGCGTCACGACCTATTCTTCGAATTCGATTGGCTGGTTCGAAGGTGTGCGCCAGCAGACTTCCAACGCCGCCGATACAAAAGAAGCACTCGCAACACGCTCCGCAGAGGCATTATCCAACGAAACCGGCGTCAACATCGATATGGAAATGTCGCTGATGCTCGATCTTGAACACACCTACCAGGCTTCCGCCCGGATGTTGAGTACAGTCGATCAAATGCTGAATACATTGCTTGAGGCGGTTCGATAGCCATGAAAGCCGTATCCGTTTCATCCGCCGCCGTTTCAAATGCCATGCGCTATTCCCAGACGCGCATGCAGGTCGATCTGGTCAAGGCCCAGAAAGAGATGAACACCGGCAAGGTCGCGGATACTGGCCTGGCACTTGGCACCAACACCTCGCAATCCGTCAATTTTCACCGCGATCTCGACCGTCTGAACAGCATCGTCGATTCCAATGCGCTCGTCACTTCGCGCCTGTCCACCACCCAGGCCGCGCTTGGCCAGATGACCGGAGCGGCGCAAGACCTTCTCTCCAGCCTCACGACCGCCGCTTCGGGCGATATGTCGAACTCCATAACGTCCGATAGTGGCAAGGCTGCGCTGCAATCGCTGACCACGATCCTCAATACCAGCGTTAATGGTGAGTATCTGTTTGCCGGCACCAACACTGACGTCAAGCCGGTCGACAATTTCTTTGCTCCCGGCTCTCCGGCCAAAACCGCCTTCGACGCGGCCTTCGTCACGCGCTTCGGTTTTACGCAAAACGACCCCGCTGCCGCCAATATTTCCGCAGCAGACATCAACGATTTTCTCACAAACGATGTCGAGCCGCAATTTCTTGGCGCGGGCTGGCAAGCCAACTGGTCGAGCGCGACGGACCAGCAGATCGTCAGCCGGATATCGCTCAACGAAACCACCCAGTCCTCCGTCAGCGCAAACAATGACGGCACCCGAAAATTCACGATGGCGGCAACGATTGTCAGCGACCTGTTTTCAAGCAATCTCGGTCAGGAGGCAAAGCAGGCCGTTGCCGCGCGGGCACTTTCCCTCACGGGAGAAGCGATCGGCGACCTCGGTCAACTACAGGCGCAAACCGGGATAGTACAAAAGCGCGTTGAAGATGCCAGCGACAGAATGAGCACGCAGGTTGACCTGTTTGAACGGCATATCATCGATCTCGAGAGTGTGGACCCCTATGAGGCGGCCAACCGTGTCAACGATTTGGTGACACACATACAGACGTCCTTTGCGCTTACTGCGCGCATCCAGCAACTCAGCCTGTTGAACTATCTGACCTGACGATCGGAACAGCGATGTATCAATTCTCCTATGCCGACATACAGACTGACTCCGTTGCCGATGCAAAGGATCGCGAACGCCAGCTTATCACCCGCTCCATCGATTTGCTGACAGCGGCCGCAGCTGTCGGACATGAAACGCAGGAAGCTATCGAAGCGCTGCATTTCACCAATCGCGTGTGGACGACATTTGTCGAAGATCTCGGCTCCAGTGAAAATGCTTTGCCAAAAGAGCTTCGCGCCAATCTGATCTCGATCGGATTATGGGTATTGCGCGAAGCCGAGGATATCCGCCAGGGGCGCACCGACAACTTCGAGGGCATCATCGAAGTCTCGCAAATCATACGGGACGGTATTCAATGAACAATACATTCAAGCTTTCGCTAAAGCCGAATGAAAAAATCTATCTGAACGGTGCGGTCATCCGCGTCGACCGCAAGGTGACAGTGGAACTTCTCAACGATGTGCAATTCCTGCTCGAAAGCCATGTGCTGCAACCTGAAGAGGCGTCCACGCCACTCAGGCAGCTCTATTTCATATTGCAGATCATCCTCATGACGCCCGAAGGTGCAAGCGAAGCACGCGAAATGTTTCGCCGCTCCCTGCCGCTGATGCTAGCAAGCTTCAAGGACGAACACATCTGCAACACACTCAAGCAGGTCGACCGCATGGTCAGCGAGGACCATGTATTCGAGGCATTGAAGGCTATTCGCTCGCTCTATCCGTTGGAACAGAGTGTCCTTCAAGGCGATGACAACAATATGGGCATGGATCGCCCGATAGCCGTGGGAGCGCGCTGACCATGAATGTAGACATGACCACGACAATACCGGCTGGGGCCAATCAGACCACGGCCAAGTCGAAGACATCCGTCGATTACAACTCGTTCCTGAAACTCATGATTGCCCAGATGAAGAACCAGGACCCCACAAAGCCGATGGATTCGACGCAGTATGTGTCGCAACTCGCAACCTTCTCCCAGGTCGAGCAGACGGTTCAAACCAACACCAAACTCGACCAGATTTTGCAATCTTCGGCACTTGCACAAGCCGATTCGCTGATCGGACACTCACTAACGTCCGCCGACGGAGGAACGACCGGCACCGTCAAGGAGGTTCGTCTGGCAACTGGCGGTCTTATCGCGGTGTTGCAAGATGGCAGCGAAGTGACTGTGGGGCCGGGCGTCACAGTCAAAGACGCCAGTTGAATTTTGTGACCGCAGGAATCAACTGTGTGAAATGACCGCAAGATTTGATGTCTTTTCATACTGTTGCAATGGCATAAACTATTACCCATGAATGAAGCTGACGCGCTCGATATCATGCAGTATGCGGTGTGGACGGTGCTTACCGCTTCCGCGCCGGTAGTGCTGGTCGCAATGGCGGTCGGCATCGGCATTGCGCTCATTCAGGCACTCACGCAAATTCAGGAGATTACCCTGACTTTCGTGCCGAAAATCGTCGCGATCATGCTGGTCGTCGCTTTGACGGGGCCCTTTATCGGCAGCCAGATTTCAGCTTTCACCAACGTGATATTTGAGCGGGTCCAGACCGGCTTCTGACGAAGTCCGTGACCTATTTGCCAACCACAACGGTGTGCAAACGCGTTCTCCCATTGCGCTCCCATCGTCTATTGTGACAACAAGGCACAATAATAGACTTCTGACAAAGGTGACGAGCACCGCAATGAACGCGGAACAACACGCATGATCGACGACGAACCGCAAGACGGCCCCCGCTCGACTCTTGCGCCATTTCGTCATGCTGTCTTTCGCAATGTCTGGAGTGCCAGCCTGGCATCGAATTTCGGCAGCCTGATTCAAGGCGTCGGTGCGGCCTGGTTGATGACATCCATCTCGACATCGACAGGAATGGTTGCTCTTGTCCAGGCGTCGACCGCTTTGCCGGTAATGTTGTTTTCACTCGTGGCGGGCGCGATTGCCGATAGCTTTGGCAGACGACACGTCATGCTGATCGCGCAGTGCTTCATGTTCGTCGTTTCGATCCTGCTCACCCTGTTCGCCTATTATGGATTGCTGACACCGTGGCTGTTGCTTGGCTTCACATTCCTGATTGGCTGCGGCACGGCCCTCAACAATCCCTCATGGCAAGCCTCGGTCGGCGATATGGTGCCTCGCCCCGATTTGCCGGCCGCCGTTGCTCTCAATTCAATGGGGTTCAACCTCACCCGCAGCGTTGGCCCGGCCATTGGCGGCATCATCGTCGCCGCCGCCGGTGCCTCAGCCGCCTTCGCCGCCAATGCTGCAAGCTATGTTGGACTGATCTTCGTATTGTTTCGCTGGAGGCCACAATTGCTCGAAGCGCAATTGCCACGCGAAACGCTCGCAGCAGCCATGGGTGCTGGAATACGTTATGTTGCCATGTCGCCCAACATCGCCAATGTCTCGCTGCGCGCCTCCATATTCGGTTTCACCACCGGTTCTATCCTCGCGCTGCTTCCATTGGTTGCCCGCGATCTGGTCCTAGGCGGCCCCCTCACCTACGGCATCATGCTCGGCGCGTTCGGCCTCGGCGCCGTGGGCGGCGCGCTGCTGAGCGGAAAACTTCGCCAGATATTAGCCAGCGAAACCATGGTGCGCTGCGCTTTTGCCGGCTTCGCAATATGCGCGTGGATCGCGGCGCTCGGCACGCAGGCATGGCAGACCAGCTTTGGCCTGCTCATCGGTGGTGCGTGCTGGGTGCTGGCGCTGTCGCATTTCAATGTCACCGTCCAGTTATCAACGCCTCGGTGGGTCGTTGGCCGGGCGCTTTCCATCTATCAGATGGCCACTTTTGGTGGAATTGCACTAGGTAGCTGGGTGTGGGGTGCCGCCGCTGAGGCCTATGGCGTGGAAGCCGCCTTGATTGCAGCCGGTGTAACAATGCTGGCCGGTGGCGCGCTTGGCTTTTTCGTTCCCCTGCCCCAACTGATAACGGCAAATCTCGACCCCCTCAACCGGTGGACGGAACCGCTCCTTTCACTTGACCTCAAGCCACGCAGCGGCCCGATTGCGATCACGATCGAGTATTTGATACGGGAAGAAAACCTGCCCGAATTCATCACACTCATGGCTGAACGCGGCCGCATCCGCCGTCGCGACGGCGCCCGCAACTGGACATTGGCCCGCGATCTGGAAAATCCGGATATCTGGATTGAAACATACCATACCCCGACATGGCTCGAATATGTTCGCCACAACACGCGCGCCACCCATGCCGACGCAGAGATAACGCAACGTATTCGCGCATTGCACAGCGGCACCGAGAGGCCGCATGTCCGCCGCATGATCGAGCGCCCGACAAGTGCCGAACCCGCAATCGTCACACCCAAGGGGCCGATCGACCTTCATTGATCTAATGCGCGAGAGCAATTCCGGGAAAAGTGTGCAGTGGTTTGCCGTTAGGGTTTGCGCAAAGACAACATTTGGAGCGGTTCAATCAAAGCATGAACCGCTCTATCCCTCGCCCGATAAATCTCGCCGTGCTTTGTCGAGTTCTTCTGCGTAGCGGCGCATCAGATGTCCTTCAGTGACAAGGCCGACAACTGACGGATCGGTGAAGCTCTTGACCACGGCCAGTTCTTCGCTGCCTTCCCGCTGAAAAATTTCAGCAGCCGACTGGACGTTCATTGTCGGCACCAGAAATGCGTCCTTGAACTTCGCCAGAGTCAGGACGGAACTGGTGTCCGTTGCAGGAGCGCTATAAACTTCGGCAACGATCAAGACGCCTGAATAGTTTCCATC
The DNA here is from genome assembly GCF_055809095.1 of Mesorhizobium sp. G2-6-1. Lineage (NCBI taxonomy): Bacteria > Pseudomonadati > Pseudomonadota > Alphaproteobacteria > Hyphomicrobiales > Phyllobacteriaceae > Mesorhizobium > Mesorhizobium sp. G2-6-1. The sequence continues at coordinate 2,498,356 of NZ_CM147896.1, read as the reverse complement.
GGCATCCACAGCGACAATTCGCTGGGCCGACCCGATTGGTACTTGCTCACGAAATTCGGCAAGTGTCGTCGATGCGAGTATCGTTCGAACATCCTGACGCATCAGCGAGGCGACCGTCAGACTACGCATCCAGCCGACGTCATGGGCACTGCGGATCGTTTCACCACGCAGATGAAAACGCCACGTCGAGAACGAATATCCAAAGGTTTCGCGAACCAGTATGGCAGCCATGATCGAGGCTGCGAGAACCACCCCGGTCAGCGTCAGGTCGCGCGTCGATTCAAGTGCCAGAAAGGTCATCGTCAACGGCCCGCCAACAACACCCACCGCAAGCGAGGTCATGCCGACGACAGCAGCGACATCTGGTTCAATTCCCATCTTGGGAGCAACCAGAATCATCACACCGGCAAAGATTTTTCCGAGCAACGCTCCAAGAAACAGCGAGGCAAAAAACAGCCCGCCACGAAAGCCCGATCCCAGAGAGATGCTGGACGCGGCAAGTTTCAACACGAACACGCTGGCAACTGTCGCCAGACCGTAATTCATCGCAAATTCCCTGTGTAGCGCGCCATGTCCGCTTGACAGAACCTGCGGTGTTATCAGGCCAAGCAGACCCACAACGCATCCACCGATAAAGGGGCGAAGTGACGGGTCGATAGAAAGGCGGGCAAATACGCGCTCCGTTTGGGTCACCAGATACATGATGGCAATGGAAGCACCGCCACCGATCAACCCCAGCAACAAGAACGGAATATACTGGCTGGGCGTTAGTGCTGGCAGACCGTTGAGTTCAAGCGGAAATGGCGCACCGCCAAATATCTCCGCTGTCAGCGAAGCACTGACGGCCGCTGTCATCACAGGTGCCAGATTGGCAATCGAATAGACGGCTATCACCAGCTCAAATCCATAAAATGCGCCAGTCAACGGCGCATCGAATGCAGCCGCAATGGCACCTGCTGCACCACTGCCGACGAGAATGCGCACATCATTGCGCCGCAGTTTGAACGTTTTGGCCAGCCGCGACGCCAAGCCTGAACCCACCTGCGTATAGCCTGCCTCCAGGCCGACCGAAGCGCCAAAGCCGCTTGAAATCATCGTCTGGATAGCAATGATCCAGGTATCAGTAAGCGACATGCGCCCCCCATAAAGCGCATTGGCCTCGACCGGATCGACAGGGGTACGATATCTTCTCTTCCGCAGCCAGATTACGGTAAGGCCCAAAATCGCCCCGCCAATAGCGGGCATGAGTGCCTGGGTCGAACTGTTCAGTGAAAACATCGCCGAGAGGCGCCCACCCGGCTGCAAGCCAAAAGAAACCAGTGCAATGTTTGCACCAGTTCGCTCATCGCCCTGACCAAAGCACCTGCCATCACACCGACCACGCCGGCAAGAATAACAACTGCCACGCCACGAGCCTGAAGCAGCGGCAAAGACTCCACCACCACAGTACGCAGCCTGCGGGCATTGGCAAAAATGTGTTGTTGGATGACACCGGCGATCCGCGACGCGAAAGAGGGGGAATTTGGCCTATCTGAACCCCACAACCGCATACTGCAAAACAGGGAGGAAGCCATTTGATTTCATGACAGATTATTGCTGCGGTAAACAGCAATTTGTGGCGAAAATCAGACAGTTTACGCCCAATGGCACAAGTGCGCCATCTGTCGCACTACAGCGTCTTATTCTCCAACACAAGTCTTTGAGGTATCTGGCATTTTCATCGTCCCACCTTCGCACAAGCTTGGAAGCCTAGTGTCGGCAATATCGGGTGCTGTTTTGCGCCCCGCCAGGTCATGAATGATGGTCAGGCTTAAGCGCTTGGTACGGAGGCGAGATGGCGGTCAGCGAGAGTATCGATGCAGGAGTGCCGGCGCGCAACGGTCGCGACGTCTTCTTTGCACTTGGTATCGTCATCATTCTGGCGGTTCTGTTTCTGCCAATCCCGGCCTTCCTGATCGATGTCGGTCTGGCCTTTTCGATCGCGCTTTCAGTATTGATCCTGATGGTGGCGCTTTGGATCAATCGCCCGCTCGATTTTTCATCGTTCCCTACTATCCTCCTGATCGCAACGATGCTGCGCCTGTCGCTCAACATCGCAACGACGCGCATGATCCTTTCACATGGCAACGAAGGGACACACGCCGCCGGCTATGTCATCAGTGGCTTTGCAACACTGGTCATGTCGAGCGATTTCGTCATCGGCCTGATCGTGTTTCTGATCCTCATCGTGGTGAATTTCATCGTCATCACCAAGGGTGCGACGCGTATCGCCGAAGTCGGTGCCCGTTTCACACTTGACGCCATACCCGGCAAGCAAATGTCGATAGATGCCGATCTCTCTGCGGGTATGATTGACGACAAGACCGCGCAATTACGCCGCCGGGAACTCGAAGAAGAATCCTCCTTCTTCGGCTCGATGGACGGCGCGTCCAAATTCGTTCGCGGCGACGCCATTGCCGGTCTCCTCATTACCGCGATCAATATTGTGGGCGGCATTGCCATCGGTTATCTGCGCCACGACATGGGCATGGCTGAAGCCGCCAATGTGTTTATCAAGCTGTCGGTCGGCGATGGGCTCGTCACCCAGATACCCGCCCTGATCGTTTCTCTTGCCGCCGGTCTGCTGGTCTCCAAGGGAGGAACACGCGGTTCGGCAAACCAGGCCGTTTTCGGTCAACTTGGCGCTCACCCCCGCGCGCTCTACGTGGCAGCAACCCTGCTCGCCTTGCTTGGTGTCATGCCCGGCCTGCCGATGATGCCGTTCATCGTTCTTGCCGCCGCAATGGCCGGGTTGGGCTACGTTATCCCCATGCGCCTCAACCGCGAACTGGCCGAAAAGGAAGCGGCAGTTCAAAGCGAGGCTGCGGTCAAGGCCGACGAAGAAAAGAATTCAGTCAAAGCCTCACTGGCCACGGCTGAAATCGAGCTTCTGATTGGCAAGCAGCTTTCGACGAGACTGTTGACCTCACATCAAGAACTCGCCTTTCGCATGTCGAAGATGCGCAAGAAATTTGCGACACAATACGGCTTCGTCGTTCCTGAAATTCGGCTAACGGACGATTTTGCAATTCCGCCGAAGAGCTATCAAATCAAGATTCACGGCACCGTTGTCGCCGAATACGAAATGCGGGTGGGCGAGATCATGGTGCTGCTGGGCACACGCGAACTGCCCGATATTCCCGGTGAGGAAGTGCGCGAACCAGCCTTTGGCATGCGCGCCTACTCCGTCATGGAAACCTTTGCGGAAGATTTGAAGCGCGAGCAATTCACCTATGCTGACAACATGTCGGTATTGCTGACCCACCTGTCGGAAGTGATCCGCAACAACCTGCCACAACTCCTTTCCTACAAGGACATGAAGGCATTGCTGGAACGCCAGGACCCCGAATACAGGAAGCTCTGCGACGAAATTTGCACCTCTCACATTTCTTATCCCGGCCTTCAGGCGGTTCTGAAGTTACTTCTCGCGGAGCGCGTATCGATCCGCAACCTTCACCTCATCATCGAAGCGATTGCCGAGATCGCACCCCATGTACGCCGCACCGAACAGATCGTTGAACATGTGCGTATCCGCATGGCCCAGCAGATATGCGGGGACCTCACCGAGGGTGGCGTGTTGAAGGTGTTGCGCCTTGGCAACCGCTGGGATCTCGCCTTCCATCAAAGCCTGAAGCGTGACGGTAAGGGCGAGGTGCGCGAATTCGATATCGACCCGCGTCAACTCGAGGAATTTGGCCAGGATGCCACCAAGGCAATCCGTAAGCACCTCGAAACGGGCGAACGCTTCGTATTGGTCACCGCGCCCGATGCCCGTCCCTATGTGCGCATGATCATCGAACGCATGTTCACGACGCTTCCCGTTCTGTCTCATGTCGAGATTGCCAAAGGCGTCGAGATCAGGGTTCTTGGTACGATATCGTGAGTGCACTGGCGCAAGGTGCGGTTCTTGCGGCATTCCTTGCTTTCTGCCGCATCGGCGCATGCTTCATGATAATGCCGGGGCTTTCCAGCGCACGCGTACCCTTGCAGGTCAGATTGTTTGTGGCCATTGCCGCAACGGGCGGTCTGCTGGCCTTCCTGTGGGACCGCATTTATCCGTTCGTCGACACGCGGCCCGAAGTGTTTGCGCCAATGATTGCTTCGGAACTTCTTGTCGGCGGCCTGATCGGCGCCATGACGCGCCTCTATATGGAATCGCTGCGGTTCATCGGTGGCGCAATCGCCATGCTGATCGGCTTCAACAGCATGGGCGGGCCAGCGATCGAGGAAGCCGAGCCGCAAGCAGCATTGGCTGCGATCATCTCGCTTTCGGCACTGCTTTTACTTTTTGTCTTCGATTTCCATTACGAGGTAATCCGCGCGCTTGTCACATCCTACGCCGTCGCACCGGTCGACGTCTTCTTCAATCCCCAGACAGCACTCGTAGATATCACCGACACATTGTCAGAAAGCTTCTTTCTGGTCATTCGTCTGGGCAGCCCTTTCATCGCCTATGCCATATTGGTCAATCTGACCATCGGCTTCGTCAACAAACTCACACCGCAGATTCCTATCTACTTCATCTCGCTGCCCTTCGTCATCACCGGAGGGTTGATCATCGTTTATTTCGCCTTCGGTACGATGTTGTCACTCTTTGTCAGTGGTTTCGTTGACATGACGCTTGCACGGTAGAGCGCATGACTTCGCGAAAAGACCGCCTCAAGAAACTCGTCCATGTGCAGGCGCAGTTGAAAGCCTTGCACGAAACGCGCCATGCAAATTTCCTGTCTGCAGCAGCAACGGCCGAAGAGGAAGCCGCGGCACTGATTAAACGGTTTGATCAGCCGGGTACCTTGTCCGACCTGTTTCCCGACCTCTATCACCAACGGATCGCTGGCGCTGCGGCACGAAGCGAGGCCAATCTTGAGAGCGCGCGCCACGAGGCGCAAAATATCGCCACGGCCACGGCGCGCGCCAATATGGTTGAGCGCGCATATCGCGATGCACGCCAAAGCGAGGAGCGCGAGCACTCGGACCGTGAACGTCTCGATATCATTGAGCAACGGCGGTCTAAACGCTGAAGCGGCTGCTTCTACCCCGCAGTTTCCCCTTGGCGGAATAAAAGTCAGGCTGCCACAAGCTTGTTGGCCCATAATCCTCTCAACAACCGGCAGAAGGTGACGATTATTGGCGATTTCTCCACCAACCGACATCGTTCTCGACGTTGCACGCGCCGTGGATCCATCCGAGGTCGCAGCAGCGCGTGCCCAGTTGATGCGACGGGCAGGCGGTAGCGCTGAACCATTTTCGGTTAGTGAGGCGACAGCAATCTCACGCACATCTATGGACACAGATACGCAGAACGCGAATCCGGCTGACAAATTCAAGCGGTTTGAAGCGATGGTCTTGCAGACATTCATCCAGAACATGCTGCCGAAAGGCACCGAAGGCGTCTATGGCAAGGGTCTTGCGGGTGACATGTGGAAATCACAACTTGCCCAACGGCTTGCCGATGTCATGGCCGATCGTGGCGGTATCGGCATCGCCAATTCGCTGCTGGCCGATCACTATATGGACGGCAAGCGCAAAATGCCGATTGGTCCGGTTTCAACCGGTCTTCAAGGAGCCGCCATCGACGACAAAACACGCCTCTCAACCTCAATGGTTCAAGAATTCCAGATGAAAATGACGAGATCACTAGGTGATAACGGGCTCACCGATGAAACACGTACGAAAGCGTAACTGATGAGTGATTATTCGCAATTCGCATCGAACCTCCCGGCACGAACGGCCGTTCACGAGCCGCCTCCATCGCCTCCCGTACCCAGCAACCTCGCCGCGATCATCGGGCGCATCGAGGAGGCAGTCGAAGAAGAAACAGCAGGCATCCGTACCGATGCCAATTTTGACATCAAAGCCTCGAATGCGAGGAAAAGCAGGCATCTCTATGAGCTGAACCGCGCCATGAAAGGTGCCAGCAACGTGGAAATAGCATCGCAGCATCGCGATGGCCTTACGCGCCTGCGCCACAAGCTGGAAAAGAACGAAGCAGCAATCCTTGCTCATTTGAGCGCCGTCAACGAAGTCGCGAACCTCTTGAAGAATGCGATACAAAGTGCGGAAGCCGACGGCACCTATTCCGCTGGTGAGTTCGGATGGTCTCGTACATGAGCGAGATGACATAGTTCGATGGTCAAATTTATCGTCGCAGCCCTATGGATTTGTGCCGCTACCGTCGGAGCGGTCTTCTATTCGTTTCAAACCACAGCCACGCAGCAAAGCGGCGAACCGCCGAAGCCATTCCTTGGCGGTCTGGAGTCCATCACCAGCGATGTCATGACCGTCCCCTTCGTCCACAATTCCAAGGTTGAAGGCTATTTCCTGACAAAGCTCGTATATACGGTCGAGTCTGCGAAGCTGGCAAAACTGTCAGTCCCGGCGTCCGCTCTCATCACAGATGAAGTCTATTCCTATCTTTATGGCAATCCACAAATCGACATTGCGGACAAGTCGACGATCGATCTGGACGATTTCCGAAAAAACATTCGCGACAAGATCAATGCCCGCATCGGCACCGACCTGATAAGTGAAGTTCTGGTCGACCAAATCGACTTCCTGTCGAAAGCCGATATTCGCGACAACGCCATTCGCCGCCGCACGCGACCTTCCAGGGAAACCCCGAGCGAGACGAACGCATCCGCCGAGCATTAGATCATGATGATATAGGGCCAAATCAATCCAAATTCATTGGAAACGAAGTCACTCACCACACAGTAACATTGACGTAAACGTCAATTTATAGCTATACGTCCCCTCGACGGCGCACAGACATTCGCCGCCGGACCGCTACGGCAATGTCCGGATCAAATCAGACAAGCGCATATGCGTAAACCGTGAAGGAAAAATGCCATGAGCATTCAAGACATCGCCGACAAGCTCAAGCCCCAGGTGGCCAGTTCCGGTTTCGACCGATCAGTCAAGTTCGACACTGGCAGCGATGGCGTCATTGTCATCGACGGCACAACCATTTCGACCGATGACGGGCCAGCGGATTGTACCATCAGCCTGACACTTGACGATCTGGAATCACTCATTGCAGGTGATCTCAATCCGACAATGGCTTTCATGAACGGCAAACTGAAGGTTGATGGCGATATGTCGGTGGCCATGGCTCTTAGCCAGTTGATCGGCTGAATAGCACATACGCCCAATCAGGCATCTTCATGAACTCGCAAACGCCGCCCGTGATGGCGGCGTTTCTCGATGTGGTTCTCATTTGTGGCGACGGTGCCATGTCTTCAATCGGCACCCCAGGTTTTCAAGCCGCAATAGCTTTCGAAGAAGCTTCCTTTCGCCCCATCGCTTTGAGCGTTCCTTTAGCATCGTTCATGGCACCACAGGTCAGCTCAAGCGCCAGCAAGCGATGCGGTTCATAGGGACCGGGCATGGCAAGTGCCCCGGTCTTGCCCGAGGAAAAGCCGAAACGCCCATAATAGGCAGCATCGCCAACCAATAGAATAGCACAATGACCAAGGCGCGTGGCTTCACAAATGGCGTGGCGCATCAACGCCGAGCCAATACCCGCATTCTTCCACCCCGAATCGACGGCAAGCGGGCCAAGCAGCAGAGCCGGCGCCCCACCCTCTCCCAACGCGATATCCCACAACCGCACTGAACCAACGATGGCGCCCGACGCATCGCGGGCGGCAAAAGAAAGTCCCTCCGATGGGCGGCAGTTGCGCCTGAGCTTCTCGGACGACTTGCGCTTGCGCCCCAAGCCCATTGCACGGTCGAGTAGCGCCTCACGCACGCTTTTATCAGCGCCAGTTTCGGCAACAATGGTAAAACCCGGCGCGAAAACCGGTAGTGTCCTGGCAAGTTGCATTTCCGCATTCCTTCATAAGCGGACAATGTTCCAATATGCGAAATCGAACGCCGAGTGCGCTCTCAGATCACATATGATCGCAGAGGCTCAAAACCGTTGAAGGCAACCGCGGAATAGGTGGTTGTGTAGGCACCCGTTCCCTCGATCAGAACCTCATCACCAATGGTCAGGGACAGAGGCAACGGATAAGGCGTTTTCTCATACATCACGTCAGCAGAATCGCATGTGGGTCCGGCAAGAACACATGGCGCGACTTCGCTACCATCGTACCGGGTTAGAATTGGATAGCGAATGGCTTCATCCATCGTCTCGGCAAGCCCACCGAATTTGCCGATATCGAGATAGACCCAGCGCAAATTGTCATTGTCGGCCTTCTTTGAAATCAGCACGACTTCAGACTTGATGACGCCTGCATTGCCCACCATGCCACGGCCCGGCTCAATGATTGTCTCGGGAATACGATTGCCGAAATGCCTGGACAGCGCATCGAATATCGCCTGCCCATAAGCCTTGGCTTCAGGTACATCCTTCAGGTAGCGCGTCGGAAATCCACCGCCCATATTGACCATCTTAAGCACAATGCCTTCATTGGCCAGGATAGCAAACACCTGCGCTGCATCATTCAGGGCACGATCCCAGGCCGCCAGATCGGTTTGCTGCGACCCAACGTGGAAAGATACCCCATAAGCGTCAAGGCCAAGCGCGCGCGCGCGCCGCAGCACATCGACAGCCATTGCCGGCACGCAACCGAATTTACGCGAAAGCGGCCATTCGGCACCTTCGCCGTCCGTCAAAACGCGGCAAAAAACGCGTGAACCAGGGGCCGCGCGGGCGACCTTTTCAACTTCTTCGACGCAATCAACGGCAAAAAGGCGGATACCCAGTTCGTATGCGCGAAGAATGTCGCGCTCTTTCTTGATGGTGTTGCCAAATGAAATGCGCGATGCAGACGCGCCAGCATCAAGCGCCATCTCGACTTCGGCAACGGATGCCGTATCGAAGGATGATCCCATCGACGCGAGCAAGCGCAAGATTTCCGGGGCCGGGTTCGCCTTCACGGCATAATAGATACGCGAACCCGGAATTGCCCTTTCGAAAGCCTGGTAATTGTCACGCACGACATCGAGATCGACAACCAGGCAAGGACCGCCGGGACGTCGGGTGGCGAGGAAATCGAGGATACGCTGAGTGGCCATAGGTCTCTCCAAACACGCTTTTCAAGCGTGCACAAAGGCTGCGCAAACACCGGCCATCAGCCGTATGAGTACGCAATGGACAAAGGCGATACGAAATTCCACGGAACCAGCCGGTGGAAACACCGGAACCATGAAATACCGTCTCGCGGCGGTGAACCTTGGCCTTGCCCGGCCTCGGCTCGCTTTGTCTGCCTTGGCTTGGTCAGGATATCTCTGAGGGAGAAGACCCGTCCGCACTGCCGGCAATGATGGTGTGCCTCTTCAGTAACCCCGGCTTTTGGACAGCCGGAAGAGAACCAGAAAGGCCCGCACCGTCGTTGCTTCAAGATGTCCTCGATTTTGCGGTTGGCCGCTAAACCGACTGGAGGGGTTAGCTCCAGTTACCTTACCGATTTCCTCGCCATTCGAGGATCAGCGGACACCCACAGGCACGTGCGACTTTGGGCAAGCGCGATATAGGGAAATTGTCTTTCACAATCAATAGAATTCTGCCGGAAAACTGAAAAATCTGCATCGCCCGTTAATCGGGTATCGCGCATCTTCTCCAATATCTGCGTCATGCGCGCCCTTTTTGCCTTGAATTGGCAGCCGATCGTCGCCAAATCCCTGTCGCCAGTTTGCAATACGACGTAACCAAAACACGGCTGCGATGAGGCGTATCAATGATTCGCCAAGCCTCCATACTTCCGGTATTCAATAAGGATATAAGACCGCATGGATACGCTGACCCGAATGCGCGCTTTCATCGATGTGGTCGAGGCAGAAGGCTTCTCCGCCGCCGCACGCAAGATTGGTCGCTCCAAGGCGCTTTTGTCGAAATATGTGCGTGAACTGGAAGATGAGTTGGGCGCACTTCTGCTCAATCGCACCACCCGCCAGTTCTCACTGACCGAAACCGGCCACACCTATTACCGGCGCGCCTCGGAAATCGTGCGCGAGGTAGACACTCTTTCCGAAACGGTTCGCGAATCCTCTGGCGACGTGCGCGGACGGATAAAATTGTCGGCCCCGCGTACATTCGCCGACGCACCGATTGGCCAGTCGCTGGTGGACTTTGCCAAGGATCACGCAGACATCGTCCTCGACATTCATCTGGACGACCGTTTTGTCGACCTTGTCGAAGAAGGCTTCGACCTGGCAATTCGTATCTCTCGGCTTGAAAACTCATCGCTCATTGCCAAACGGCTGGCACCGTTTTCTGTTCGTATCTGCGGCTCTCCAGAACTGATTGCCAAACATGGCATGCCCACACGTCCGCAAGACTTCGCTCGCCTGCCATGCATCATCGACACCAACGGGCGCTGGCTCACCAACTGGCCCTTCCGCAGTGAAACCGGCGATATGATCAGCATCGCCGTGTCGGGTCCGATTGAGGTCAACAGTCCGATGGCAGCACGCGCCGCCGCTGTTTCAGGATTGGGCTTCACGGTATTGCCCGACTTCATCGCGGCTCCCGAAATCGCCAAGGGCACTCTGGTTCCCATCATGGATGAGCGGGTTCCTGAAGGTGGCGGCATCTTTGCAGTCTACCCGCATCGGCGCTACCTGCCGGCAAAGGTACGTGTTTTTGTCGATTTCCTTGCCCAGTGGTTCAAGGCATATGAAAAAACTGAGCAAGAAGAAACCTCACTGGTCCCAAATTCGCCCGTTTTATGGTGATCGTCGCTGAATTCATCGTCGCAAGGATTCGCGCCTGACATGCACCTGAAATACCTATCACTCATGACGGCCCTGGTCTCGACGACACTTCTGACCACGACAACGCCCGCGCGCGTGCACCCCCACGTTTTTGCCGAAGCGCGTCTTGACGTTGAACTGAATGCGGATCACCGGTCGGTAAAGTCGCTCAGGCATCTGTGGCGCTTCGATGATCTGTTCACCAGCACGGTGATGCTGGAGTTCGACAAGAACTCCGACCTGAAACTGGATGACGGTGAGTTGAAAGACGTGGCCGACACTGTCTTTGCTTCACTTGCCGAATATGATTATTTCCAACTCGTCACGGTCAACGGCAAAGACGTGAAGATGAATGCTCCCACGCATCTCATGGCCAATATCGACGGCGATCAACTCATCATCCTGTTCGAATCCGAACCGGCAACGCCAATCAATCTGTCGGGCAAGATCGATTTCGGTGTCTATGATCCAACCTTCTACACGGCCATCGATTTCACCGAAGATGCCAATATGGCGGTCGACGGCTTGCCCTCAAATTGCACGAAAACCGTCATTCGCCCCGACCCCGACACCGCGATCTCTCAAAATCAGAGTTCACTGACGGACGCCTTCTTCAATGACCCGACCGGCACCGATATGAGCAAGATTTTTGCGACCAAGCTCGAACTCAACTGCCAGGCGTGAAGACATGCCATTGAAGATAACGCTCCCACGCATGGTGCTTGCCTTTCTGGCAATCCATCTGGTCACAAACGCCCATGCGCAAAGCTCTCTCGGCATCGGCACCAATGACACAATGGTTCCCTCAACCGGCTTGTTTGCGCACTGGCTCTTATGGATCAACCAGCACCAGCAAGCGTTCTACCGGTCACTGGCTGCAGCGATGAAAGCCATGCGCACCGATGGCAGCAAATTGTGGCTGCTCGTCGGCTTGTCATTTGCCTATGGCATTTTCCACGCTGCCGGCCCCGGCCACGGCAAAGCAGTTATATCGTCTTACATGGTAGCCAATGAGGTGGCGCTGCGGCGCGGCGTATTGCTCTCATTTGTGTCCGCGCTTTTGCAGGCAGTGACAGCAATTGTGGTGATGCTGCTCGCCTATTTCATCCTGCGCGGTACATCAGTTTCGATGACCGATGCGGCATGGTTCCTTGAGATTACCAGCTATGTATTTGTCACCGCTTTTGGTGCGTGGCTTTTATGGAGAAAAGCCGGGCCGGCAATCCGCCGCCTGTTCGGCGCAAGCCCTGCCCACGATCTGTCAGCCGCCCACCCTAACCATCACCATGGCCACGATCACCATCTCCATGATGATGGACACAGCCATGATGGAGACATCTGTTCAACCTGCGGCCACTCGCACGCCCCCGATCCTGCCCTGCTTACTGGCGACCGCTTTGATTGGCGCACCGCATGGTCAGCCGTCGCAGCCGTTGGCATCCGCCCCTGTTCAGGCGCACTCATCGTCCTTTCATTTGCTTTGCTGAACGGGTTGTGGGCCGCCGGCATTCTCTCGGTGCTTGCCATGGCAATGGGAACTGCGATCACCGTTTCAGCTTTGGCAATTTTGGCTGTGAGTGCCAAGAACTGGGCCGTGCTGCTTGCTGGTGGCGGCAAACTCGGGAACCGTATCCATACCGCAGTCGAGATTGGCGGCGCCGCTTTTATTTTCGTGCTGGGTTTGCTGCTCCTGTCGGCAAGTCTCAGCGCCTGAAAAACTCGATCCTGAAAATACTGCAAAAACAAAAAGCTAAAGATGTTTCCAGAATCAATATATTGATTGCCAATCAAGGGTGCGGGACCGAAAGTGGAATCCGCCTCTCGGCTAAGTCCCATGCTCCATTAAAATGCTGGAGCATCCAGGTCACGACACAATGTGTTAGTGCCGTTCGCCTAACTCGTCGTCGATATAGGCGCGGATAATTTCATCAAAGGTCGTTTCCGCCTTGAACCCGAGTTCTTTTGCTCGCCGCGCCTCGAACCGGGTTGGCCAGTTTTTGACAATCGACCAGATTGCCTCGTCACGCTCCTCACGAATCAATTCCACCACTTCGCGACCAGCGATCCGCTCCAATGCCTCGATCTGTTCACCAACGCTAACCCCGACTCCTGGCATGGTAAGGTTGCGATGCGGCCCCACCATCTCTCCGTCGATTTGCGCTGCGTGAACAAGAAAATTCACTGCGGAGCGCGGGCTGGCATGCGTGTGTATTACCGCGCGAGGCACAGGCAATATTGCCTCGATACCGTTGAGCGGTTCGCGGATGATACCGGAAAAAAGCTGGACGCCGCCTTGTTGGGTTTGCCCGGTCGAACACAAATCGTGGGAAGCCGGATACCGACGCCATCAAGAAAACCGCGCCGCGTATAATCGGCAAGCAATGCCTCACCAACCAGCTTCTGCGTGCCATAAGATGTCAAAGGCGTTTGGTGGTAGTCGTCAGGGATAAGCTTTGGAAAGGGGGCTCCAAATACGGCAATTGACGACGTGAAGACGAGGCGCGGTTTGTAGGCGGCTTCTCTGATCGCATCAAGGAGCGAGCGGGTGCCGTCCAGATTGACCCGGTAGCCAAGTTCGTAATTCGCTTCCGCCTCACCCGAGACGACACTGGCAAGGTGAAAAATCATATCGGGTCGTGACGCGATCAATGCTGCGGCCGCGCCAGGTGAGGCCATATCTCTGGTATGGGTGGCGGTCTTTATCCCTGCCTGTATTGGTGCTTGCACGTCGACAATATCGTGCAGGTCGAGCGCAGATATCTTCCGGCCACATAGTTCGCCATCACCGATCAATCGCGCAGTCAATTTGCGGCCGATCATACCGGCTGCACCTGTGATCAGGACGCGCATGTCAGTCCCCACGGCTGCGTTGGCTACGTCCACGCAGCCAGAACAACACAAACAAAATGAACAGGAAGACAACGGCAACTGCAATTGCCAGCAGTGTCGACACACTGCCAGCCGCCAGCATTATCGTGGGAAGATAATATGCAAAGGCTGCGAACCCCACCACGATCAGGAAGGCCGCAATTACCGTGCTTCTGGTTTCACGATCCATCATCAAAACTCAGCTTGAATATGGAACCCATGTATCATTGTTCCGCCTCTAACGGCTATGACCAAAAGACGCGGCTCCATCATGTGAATGATCATGCTCGTCCACGCTATCGGCGCAATGCTCGAACTCCGGCTCAACGGTCGCATGACTGATCCCATGACTGGCAGCAAGCCGTTTCTTGATTGCACTGACAGCCTGATGCGCATCAACACCATTGTCGAGGCAGGCATGCAGAGTTGCTATGTTCTTGGTCCCGTCAAGCGACCACACATGCATGTGGTGTACCTCGCGCAATCCGGCAATATTTGCCTCCAGATCATCAACGATGTCGTCCCTGTCCAAACTTGCAGGCGCGCCTTCAAGAAGCAAATGGGCGGCCTCACGCATCAGTTTCCACGCGGTAGACAGGATAATCACCGCCACGAACACTGATAGGATTGGGTCGATCGGGGTCCAGCCCGTAGCGAGAATGACAATGGCCGCGGCAATGGCCGCAACCGAGCCAAGCAGATCGCCCAGCACATGCAACAGCGCACCGCGCATATTCAGGCTCTCACGATCACCCCCGTGCAAGACAAGAAATCCGACAATGTTGACGACCAACCCAATCGTAGCAATAACCAGCATCGGTCCGCCAAGAACCGGAGGCGGATCGACAAAGCGTTGCCAGGCTTCATAGACGATCCAGAGCGCGATCACGAATATGGCGACACCGTTGGTATAGGCAACCAGCGTTTTGACCCGGCCAAACCCATAGGTCAGGCGGCCCGTGGCGGGCCGCTCTGCAAGGTGAAACGCATACCAGGCAAGGCCGAGCGCCAGACTATCGGTCAGCATGTGGCCGGCATCGGCCAGAAGAGCGAGCGACCCGGTAAGCCACCCACCCAGGGCTTCGGCAATCATGAACCCGCCGGTCAGGCAGGCGACAATCAGCACCCTGCCCTTGTCGGTCGAACCATGTACATGCCCGCCACCAATACCGTGGCTGTGATCATGCGATCCATCGTCGTGGGGATGCGTGTGTGCCATTCTTTGCTTGCCTTTCAGGCACCGAAGTCGGCGCGGTAGTCCTCAAGCCGTCTTTTTTGCTGACCCTCGCCATCGAAATTTTCGGGAGAAAGCCATGCCTCATATGCCTTTCGCAGTGCAGGCCATTCCTCGTCGAGTATCGCATACCATGCTGTGTCGCGATTCTTGTCTTTTACCACCATATGCTGGCGGAAGATGCCTTCGAACTTGAAGCCGAACCGCTCGGCAGCCCGCTTTGACGGCGCGTTGTCATTGTCACATTTCCACTCGTAGCGCCGATATCCCAGATCGTCGAACGCGTATCGCGTAAACAGGAACTGCGCTTCCGTCGCTGCGGGTTTGCGAGACATGAGCGGCCCCCAATAAATACTGCCGATTTCGATAACCCCATGAACCGGCTTGATCCGCATCAGCGTCTGACGGCCCGCAACCTTGCCGGTGGCCTTGTCGATGACGGCAAATACCAACGGGTCCAGACTTGTCTCGGCTTTAGCCAGCCACAACTGAAATGCCTCACGGCTGACGGGCGGTTCCTCGAAAAGCCAGCGAAATCGCGTTGCCGCGTCAGGCACAGCAGAAGCTTCATAAAGACCGTCGCCATGCGAGGTTGAATCCAGTGGTTCAAGCCGCACGAAACGCCCCTCCATAACCTTGCGTTCGGGCCGTGGACGCGGCTGCCATCCCCTCAAAGCTTCATCAGTCACAGGCCCACTCCATTCCATTTGACATTGCTGCAGCAGGCTCACATGAAAGCATCCAGGCGGTAAGAACCAAACGGACAGGAAAAATGCTCCACACAATTTCGGCTTTCGATCGTCTCGGCGAGGAAAATGCGTTCGCGGTTCTGGCACGAGCCACCGCACTTGCCCACGAAGGACGAGACATTGTCAATCTGGGCATCGGTCAGCCCGATTTCCAGACCCCCGAACACATCGTCGAGGCAGCGATCAAGGCTTTGCGCGATGGCCATCATGGCTACACACCGGCAAATGGCCTGCTGGCCACACGTGAGGCGGTCGCGCGCCGGACACATACCACCACCGGTGTGGAAATATCGCCGGAAAATATCATGATCCTGCCCGGCGGCAAGCCCACCATGTTTGCGGCAATTTTGATGTTTGGCGAGGAGGGTGCCGAAATTCTCTATCCTGACCCCGGTTTCCCCATTTATCGTTCGATGATCGAATTTACCGGAGCAAAGCCCGTCCCCGTGCCGATCCGTGAGGAAAACGGCTTTGCCTTTTCTGCCGAGGAAACGCTTGCGCTGATTACGCCCAGGACACGTCTCCTGATTTTGAATTCACCTGCCAATCCAACCGGCGGCGTGACGCCTGGAAACGAAATTAAAAAGCTCGTCAAAGGTTTGGAAGCCCACCCGGATGTGGCAATCCTTTCCGACGAAATATATGACGTCATGACTTATGACGCACAAGAACACTGTTCGCTGTTGCAGTTTCCTGAAATTCGCGACCGCCTTATTGTGCTCAATGGCTGGTCCAAGACCTGGGCAATGACCGGCTGGCGGATGGGATGGTCAATCTGGCCGAACACCGGGCCAAGCGCCCATCTCTATGACAAGGTGCGCAAGCTGGCGGTCAATTGCTGGTCCTGTGTCAACGCCCCAAGCCAACACGCCGGCATTGCCGCCATCGACGGACCTCAAGACGAGGTTGAGAAGATGATGCGTGCCTTTGACCGCCGCCGCAAAGTGGTGGTCGAGGGCTTGAACGCTTTGCCCGGCGTTTCCTGCATCACGCCAAAGGGGCATTCTACGCATTCCCCAATATCGCCGAGACCGGCTGGAAGGCCAAAAAACTGGCCGCCGCCCTGCTCGAAGAAGAGGGGGTCGCGTTGATCGGAGGTCCGGATTTCGGGATATTGGGCGAAGGCTATATGCGCCTTTCCTATGCCAACTCGGAAGAAAATATCCTACGCGCACTGGAGCGGATTGAAAGATTTCTAGCGAAAGGCATGGGCTGAAGCAGTCTTCAGCCCTCATCACCCCTCATCCACGTCCGACATAGGGCATCTTGGTTGCCATTACCGTCATGAACAGGACATTAGTATCAAGCGGCAGGCTTGCCATGTGAACGACCGCATCCGCAATCCGGTCAACATCCATCACCGCTTCGGCAGCGATCGTGCCATTGGCCTGCGGCACGCCAACCGTCATGGGTGCTGCCATTTCCGTCAAAGCATTGCCGATGTCGATCTGGCCGCATGCGATGTCGAAGGGCCTGCCGTCCAGCGCCAATGTTTTGGTAAGACCGGTAATCGCGTGCTTCGTCGCGGTATAAGGAACGGAACCAGGGCGCGGTACATAAGCCGACACCGAACCATTGTTGATGATGCGTCCACCCATGGGTTGCTGATGACGCATGACACCAAATGCGGCGCGCGCATAAAAACGAGCCGGTGAGGTTGACGCCTACCACATCGTTCCAGACATCGACCGGTATCTCGTCGATCAACGTCGATTTGTAGCTCATTCCTGCATTGTTAAAGAGAAGATCGACCCGCCCATAGGCAGAAACCGCCGCATCAAACAACGCTTCAACCTGATCAGCCTTGCTGATATCGCACGCGACGGCCAAGGCATCGGCCTCCGTCGTTCCTGCTTGTGACACGGCTTCGTCGAGGCGTTCCTTGCGCCGGCCGCAAAAAACCGTATTCCACCCAGCCTTGAGCAAGGCGTTAGCAACACTCTTGCCAACGCCGGTGCCCGCTCCTGTTACAATAGCGGTTCTATTGGTTGCCATGACTGCTCTCATTCGCGCGTTTTCAGGATATGCGTGTCGTGAGACAACTCAACGCAGTGACCTGAAAGGAAAAGGGCGGTCATTGGCGACCGCCCCGATCTGGACCAGTTGGGAGGAGGAAAACCGATCCGACTGCCAAAAATGATGCGCCAGATGGGTTAACGAATTGCTAACACAGCAATGAAGTTGCGCGCGTTCTCCCTATACAGTGATCACCCTACCACGGCGAACCTGTATTCTCGGGCGTCGCCGATGCGGGCGCTTTTGCCGCCGAAACAGTTGCCTCCACATGCTCGATCAGCGCATCCGGCAAACCAAGACGCCCTGCAAGAAGATCGAGATAGCCGCGCTCGGCACGCGTATCGGGATCAACGGCAAGCCGGGAAGCTGTATAAAGCTCCACCCTTTGAGCTTCAGTCTGGGCAGCAGCCACGAGAGAATCGACATCAAGCGGCGCTTCCAATTCGGTCCTCAAAAAGGTCTCGACATCCGCTCCAAGGCCGGACAGGCTAAGCTTGTCGCCGATCTTGCGTCGCTCTTCATCATCAATGCGGCCATCTGCCTTGGCAGCGGCAATCATCGCCCGCACCAGCATCAGCGCAAACTCACTTTCACCTTGCGGTGCTTGTGAAGGATGAAACGCGGTATCCGTGGGAGCAGGCAACAATTCCGGCTCACCATTAACTGATGTGTCAGCCGGTGCCTTGCCATTCTGATAATTCTGATAGGCCTTGTAGGCGAGCCCGCCGATTGCCGCCAACCCACCGAGCCTGACGGCAGTGCCAGTAACCCGACGACCTGCCCCCGTCCCAAGCAGCACTGCGGCCAGCGCGCCTGCAGCCAATGGATTGTCCTTTGCGTATTGAGCCGCTTGCCCTGCTTTTTCGCGCACGGTGGACGCGGTGCCTGGAATCGTGGAGCCAAGCAGATCGTCAAGCAGTTTCTTGGGATCGAACATCAGTACCTCCAGAGTTGGCCCGGCGCGGGCTCATTTCACGCATTGATGAGGTAGGTTTCAAACCTTGACATTACAATGACGCACAACCGCTTTGCCGACACCCGTCAATTGCCGATATGGCGGCCCTTGCCTCGCCGTTCGGCGATCTCGACCTGCCGTTGACGCTCAGCATAGCGCGCCCGATCAGCTTCTGTGCGCGTGTCATGACAATGCGAACACGAAATGCCCGTTACATATTTTGGCGAAAGTCGCTCATCTGGCGTCAAGGGATGCCGGCATGCCCTGCAAAGCTCAATGTCACCTTCGACGAGCCCGTGCGACACCGAAACACGCTCGTCGAAAACGAAGCATTCGCCCTGCCACAGGCTTTGGTTGTCTGGAACGTCCTCCAGATATTTGAGTATGCCGCCCTTGAGGTGGAAAACATCCCTGATGCCAAGAGATTTCAGATATGCGGTCGCCTTCTCGCAACGGATACCTCCGGTGCAGAACATGGCCACCTGTTTACCGTCGAGTTCTTCACGATGCTTTTCCACCCATTCCGGAAATTCGCGAAAACTCGTCGTTTCAGGGTCAATCGCGCCCTTGAATGTCCCAATCGACACTTCGTAAGAATTCCGCGTGTCGATGACGACGGTATCAGGATTGGAAATCAGCGCATTCCAGTCTCCAGGCGCAACATAGGCGCCAACGCTTTGCATCGGGTCAATCGTCTCGACGCCCATCGTGACGATTTCGCGCTTGAGCCGCACCTTCATGCGATGAAAGGGCATATCGGACGAATTGCTGAACTTGACCTCAAGACCTTCAAATTCGGGGATGGACCGCAAATAGGCGATCGCTTCAGAAATACCATCTTCCGTTCCGGCAATCGTGCCATTGATGCCTTCCGGGGCCAATAACAGCGTACCCTTTATGCCGTTCTCACGACAGAAAGCAGCAAGCGGCGAGCGCAGGCTTTCAAAGCGCGCCAACCGGCAAAACCGGTAGAGCGCGGCAACGCTGTATGTCTGCTGAGTGGCGCAAGCGGTCATGGCGATAGGCGGTATCGCGTCGCAGGCGTGGATTCAAGCCACATCACAAATTTCGATAAACAAAAACCATGCTTGTTATTCAGTGCGTTGGCTGGCGAACCCGAAACGAACCCATATCATTTGTCCCCACCTGATCCCGACCCCTGACAATTC
The DNA here is from genome assembly GCF_055809095.1 of Mesorhizobium sp. G2-6-1. Lineage (NCBI taxonomy): Bacteria > Pseudomonadati > Pseudomonadota > Alphaproteobacteria > Hyphomicrobiales > Phyllobacteriaceae > Mesorhizobium > Mesorhizobium sp. G2-6-1. The sequence continues at coordinate 2,478,628 of NZ_CM147896.1, read as the reverse complement.
CTCCACGAACACAGCCGGGGATAGAGCCAATCATGTTCAGCCTAAGCGTCATCCGTGAAATCACTGCAGCGGCCACTGATGCCGACATTGAACCGGCAAGTCTGCTGGCGGTTGCCGAAGTTGAAAGCGCAGGCAATGTATTTGCCATTGTCGATGGCGCAGAAGAACCGCTGATCCGCTTTGAAGCGCACTATTTCGACCGGAGGCTAAGCGGAGATCGGCGCACGAATGCACGTAAACTCGGTCTTGCCTCTCCCGTGGCAGGCACCATTGCCAATCCACCGACGCAAGCTGGTCGTTGGCAATTGTTGCGGCAGGCCGCTTCCATCGACAAGAACGCCGCCTACGAGTCGGTTTCCTGGGGTCTCGGGCAGGTCATGGGTGCGCATTGGGCATGGTTGGGTTACGCCAGTGTCGATGCGCTTGTCGCAGACGCGCGCTCCGGCGCAACCGGTCAGATAATGTTGATGGTCCGCTTAATCGAAAAATCCGGCCTTGCTAGTGCATTGCGCACACATGATTGGCAGGCATTTGCACTGGGCTACAACGGCCCGGCCTACAAAAAGAGCGCCTACCACCTGAAGATTGCCGACGCCTACCGCCGCTATAGCAGCGACCAATCGACTGGTGGTCCGGCAACCGTGCAACCGGCAGTCCTGCGACGCGGCGCGCGCAGCAGCGCAATTGTCGATCTGCAACACAGCCTCACTGCACACGGTTATCCGGTGGACGCCGATGGTATCTTTGGTGGAGCGACCCTTGCCGCCACCACCCGATTCCAGTCTGACCACGGTCTTCGTGCTGATGGTATAGTGGGCAAAAAGACGAGAACGGCCCTCCACACATCGCGACCTGCACAAAGCACGATCATCCGGTTCTTTTCGTTCCTTGTTTTGCTCATCAAGAAATTTTCCAGCCGAATGTGAGCACCGGCACACCCTCGTGGACTCACAATGCCGCTTCTGTTAAATCGGTTGAATTGTGAATTCTGAAGCCTCCGCGAAGGTCCACCCATGCCGAAAACCGAAGATTTCCCAGCACTTCTCAATGGCCAGCCAGTTATTCCGGTATTGAAGATAACCAACATTGCCGACGCCGTTCCATTGGCTCGTGCGCTGGCGCGCGGCGGACTTCCGGCAATCGAGATCACACTTAGAACCGTTGATGCGCTTGAGGCGATCAGGCGCGTTGCCGCTGAGGTCGAGGAAGCAATCGTCGGGGCCGGAACCATTCTGGACGCTCGGCAATTTGAAGCCGCAGCATCTGCCGGCTCCAGATTCATCGTCAGCCCCGGCATCACGCCACAATTGCTCGCAGCCTCTAATAACAGTGACGTTCCCTTCCTGCCCGGTGCGATAACGCCGGGGGAAATAATGGCCGCACGCGAAGCCGGTCTGCGCTTTCTGAAATTTTTCCCAGCAGAGCAGGCTGGCGGCGCGCCATTTCTCAAGGCTCTGGCTTCACCTCTTTCCGATGTAAAATTCTGCCCGACGGGAGGCGTCAGCGCAAACAACGCCGGTGACTATCTGAGCCTGCCAAACGTCATTTGCGTTGGCGGCTCCTGGGTCGCTCCCGATGAATTGGTCACGGATGGCAAATGGGACCAGATCGAGGCTCTGGCACGAAACGCCGCGAGCTTGCACCAGCGCAAGGCGGCATGACCGCAGCGCCTTATGTTCGGACATTAGGAATAAACTGCTTCCAGGTTTCAATTGCATATAGGTTTGCGTCCTTCGCGCCCCCTCTGTCCTGCCGGACATCTCCCCCTCAAGGGGGAGATTGCCAATCGCCGTTGATGGTGCTTGTTGCGCAAGGTCGGTGATTGGCGAAAGACATAATGAAAGCTGATCTCCCCACCTGAGGGGGAGATGCCGCCTTGAGCAAACTTGGCAGGGCAGAGGGGGGCCACATAGGCCGTGATGACCGCAGAACTGAATTCTGCAACAGTAGTTGTTGGGAAAATCTCAGGGAAAGTGTGCCGCGATCTTCCTGGAATTGCGTGAAAACAAATAGGTGGAGCGGCTCGGTAATTCTATCAGAAAAGAACCGCGTCTGGCAGCCAGACGCGGTTTTTGTCATTTTAAGAGAACGGTTGCCGTAAGGAGAGGCCAATGCCCCCAAATTATCAGCTACTTGGTCCGAAACGCGCTACCGACAGGAAGTTCACAGCCATACCGGTGAAATGGTTGACATTGGCCACCCTGGTTCCCGACTTGAACCCATCCGTATAGACTTCACTTGGAGCCCTGCGAACGAGATTGTAGGCAAAGCGTGGCGCGGTGGTGGGGTTTGAAACCTCAGCAACATAATCATTGCTGTGCAGAACCCAGCGGGCAGAGTTTGGTGCCGCCGCGACCACCACGGGTTTTGCTTCAGGCTTGTGGTCGCTCGCCTTGGCGCGTGCTTCCTTGCGCGTCGTCTTGACGGTTCCACCAATCACTGATGCAGGGTCAGAGCCAGCGGAGCGCTTCATCACAGCCATGCGAGGCGTAGCCGCATCGACACCGGTCGGGTCATTGAATGCGGAGCGTTCACTCGACAAAGACGCAACCTGATATTCTTCAGCCGACGCTTTTTCGAGTAAAGTCTTGACTTCGTCGTCCGGGCGCAGCGAAGGCAGTGCGGAAAACGCCTTCGTATCATCTGAGCGCGAAGTCGCCGCCAGCGCCAGAAGCGTCGTCGTGTCATTCCCCTGCGCTGGGAGACTGCCATCAGGACGCCAGGTTGGCAGCGGAACAATGGAGGCAACGGCGATGGGTGCTTCCGAGTTTTCCGCGTTCTGAGCCGCATCGGCTTTGGCTGAACCGAAAGGAATATCGGTCGGTGCTTGCGCCACAGGCGTCGCCTGTACCGAAGCCGTCGAATCACCCGCATCAGCAACAGCGAAAGGTACGTTGTCGGGTGTCTGAACGCCAACATCGGCTTTTGGACGAGGCGCAAAGCCCGGTAACGGAATAGCACGCGCCGGCAAGGCTGCAATGATGGTTTCAGGTGTCTCGGGCTTTTCCTCGGCAATCTGGGGAAGTTCAGCCCGCTTTGCTTTTTCCGGCGCTACAATAGCAATACCGGGCAATTTCTTGGCTGCCGGTGCGGCCTTGACCGCCTTTTTGGGCGCTGCTGCCGAGGCAACGATATCGCCATTGTCCTCTTCCTCGTCGGCACCGCCGCCGAAGAATGCTGCAAGCAGCCCCCGGATTTGCTGATGCTGCTACCTGCACTGGCAAGTGCGATCGCTGGCGAACCCTTGCTCTTGCGGGATTTATAAGCGGCAAGGGCTTGCTGATAGCCCGGCAAAGGCTTGCCATCACTTGGTACATGCAAAGTCTTGCCATTCGGGAACACTCTGGCGAGTTCCTGACGGCTGATGCCCGGCCAATGCCGAACATTTCCAACGTCCATATGGACGAAAGGCGAACCCGATCTCGGATAGTAGCCGACGCCACCGCCCTGCATCTTGAGACCGATGTCACGAAGCTTTTTCAGCGGCACGCCTGGAATATAAAAGTCCATCGCCCTGCCGAGCATATGCTGGCTTTTCTTGGCCACGCCCCGGCTGCGGCTACGCAACATCGAATTTGTCGCTGGCGAACGATATCCGCAAATGACGTTGATGTAGCCATTGGAACCGCTCGCGCGGTAGGCTTCCCAAATCAGATCCAACAGGCGCGGATCCATCTTTGTCGGTTCGTTACGCCGCCAGTCGCGCAGGAATACATTGGCTTTCCTGAGACCGGCCTTATCGTAACGCCCATTCCGCTTGAAGACGATTTGCGCCTTCTCTTTCGTGTGCAGATTGTATAATTTGAGCGTTCGCGTTTCTGCGCTTGCAGATGTCGCGGCTGCAACGACGACTCCCAAGATCAACGTCGCCGCTGCCAGCCATCTGGTGCAGACGTTGTAAAATGAGCGCCCGTTTGTGTGTCGTTCGATTCTGTTCAAATCAAAAGGCCTTGCAGGCTGCCGTTTGTCCCCGGATTTGCCCAAACGGATATGGTGAAGTCATACCCGAATATCAATCCTAATGGTTAATCATCGCTTATTGAAACCGAAATGCGGTAACACCGTGGCGACATACAGGCAAAAAATACGCATCCACTTTCTTAGTAAACCGAGCGTTTAAGCTACGTTAACAGGGTCTTAACGCATTGAGCTAAGGTTTGGCAAGGGGGCTATCAAGATGCAAGCCGTTCCATACGCCCGGTTTCAGGGTCGATTCCATATTCCTTGAGCTTGCGATATAGCGTCGAACGGCCAATGCCCAGACGGCGCGCCACCTCACTCATCTGGCCATTATAATGGTCGATCGCGAGTTTGATCATCTCGAGTTCAACAGCGGCCAGCGACCTCATATTGCCACGATCATCAAGTGCATGAAGGATACCGAAATGTGGCTCGGGCGTGCTGGCAAAAACCCGAGCACCCGCCAAGCCGTCGTCACTTGGTGCAGGATCAGTAGCATCCGGCAAATGTTCGTCGTCCTCAGCCAAACGTGGTTTGTCGAGATTTACCGTACCTTCGACCTGCGCCCGTATCTGCGGGAATTCCTCAGCCGTCAGCACATCTCCTTCACACAACACAGTTGCCCGGAATACGGCATTCTCCAATTGCCGAATATTGCCTGGCCAGTCATATGCCTTAAGTATGGCCAGTGCTGTCCCCGAAATTCCCTGCAATGAGCGCGTGCGATCAGTCAGGGCAATCCGATCCATGAAATGTTTCACCAGGTGGGGAATATCGTCCTTTCGCTCACGCAACGGCGGAACGAAGATGGGATAGACATTCAGTCGATAGAAAAGATCCTCGCGAAACTTGCTGTCTTTGACCTGCTGCAAGAGATTGCGGTGCGTCGCCGAAATCAGCCTGATATCGACGCGCACGGTTGAGCGTCCACCGACCGGATCGACTTCCCCGTCCTGTACCGCACGCAACAGTTTGACCTGCACGTCAAGCGGCAAATCGCCGATTTCATCAAGAAACAGCGTGCCCGAATGCGCTTCGACAAACTTGCCGGTGTGCTTTTCCGTCGCGCCGGTGAACGATCCCTTTTCGTGACCGAACAGAATGCTTTCCACAAGACTATCGGGAATAGCGCCACAATTGACGGTAACGAATGGGCGCGAGCGCCGATCACTGGTTCCCTGAATGGCACGGGCCACCAACTCCTTGCCGACGCCAGATTCACCCTCGATCAGAATAGGTATGTTGGACGACGCCGCCTTCTGGCCAAGACGGATAACCTTGTCCATCGCCGGGCTACGGGTGACGAGATCCTTGAATGTCAGCACACCGGCACTACGGCGCGATGAACGCTTGACCGCACCTTCAACGGCTTCAACTTTCAGCGCATTGGCAATTGCGGTCTGAAGACGGTCCGGTGACGCCGGCTTGACGACAAAATCGAATGCACCATGACGCATCGCGGAAACGACGGTCTCGATACCACCTTGCGCTGTCTGGACGATGACGGGAATCTCCACGCCACGATCGCGCATTGCTTTCAGCACCCCGATACCGTCCAGCCCCGGCATGGAAAGATCGAGGATCACCACGGAAATCTCGCGCGCGGTCGGCCCGTCCATTGCCGAAAGGCCGGCTTCGCCGCCATCGGCAAGGATTGCCGTGTGGCCAAATTTCACCACTGCCGCCTCCAGCAACCTGCGCTGGACCGGATCGTCATCGACTATAAGTACGGAACCTGTCATGAGTGCCCGAAATATCCCACCTGAGGAAACTGCCCTATGGATCATCTTGGCACAGGATTCTAAACAAGGTTTCAAAAAAGCCGGTGAACGAATTCCTTAGGATTTGACCGGCTTGTCTCAATTCAGAAGGTTTCGTCATGCACATGGCTTCGGATCGGCAATTTGCGACCACAGCTTCAGCACGTGAAAGCGCGGGAGGCACAACCACTGACCTCATTGGTTTGCCACAGTGGAATCTGTCCGATCTTTATTCGGGCATGGAAGCGCCCGAGCTAAAGCGGGATCTGGAACAGGCGTCGATAGATGCAATCGCCTTTGAAAGTCGCTGGAAAGGTACACTTGCCACGGAAGCCGGGCGCGCAGGAGACGGCAAGCTTGGCGAGGCGCTTCGTGCCTATGAAGCACTGGAAGAACTGGTTGGCCGTATCGTCTCATACGCCGGGCTCATTTATGCTGGCGATACGTCAGATCCCAAACGCGCCAAGCTCTACGGCGACATCCAGGAAAAAATGACGGATGCCAGCGCGCATCTGCTGTTTTTCGCGCTGGAACTGAACCACATCGACGACGACGCGATCGAACATGCACTGGAGACAGATCCGGCATTCGGTCACTACCGCTCCTGGGTCCTTGATCTGAGAAAGGACAAGCCCTTTCAGCTTGAAGACCGCATTGAACAGCTATTTCACGAAAAATCCATTACCGGCCGTGGCGCCTGGAACCGCCTCTTCGACGAGACAATGACCGACCTCCGGTTCGACATCGATGGTGAATCGCTTGCGCTGGAACCGACATTGAACCGCTTGCAGGACGCAAATGGCACGGTGCGCCAGCAAGCATCCGAAGCGTTGGCCGCTACCTTTTCCAACAATCTGCGCACCTTCACGCTGATTACCAATACACTTGCCAAGGACAAGGAAATCTCGGACCGCTGGCGCGGCTTCGAAGACATTGCCGATTCGCGCCACCTCGCCAACCGCGTCGAGCGCGATGTCGTCGATGCGCTGGCCTCTGCGGTGCGCGATGCCTATCCGCGTCTGTCGCACCGCTACTATTCAATGAAGGCGCGCTGGCTTGGCATGGATGCCATGAACCATTGGGATCGCAATGCGCCCCTGCCCGAAACCCCGCAGGCAATTATCGGGTGGAATGAGGCAAAAAACACCGTTCTGTCGGCCTATCATAGCTTTTCTCCGCAGATGGCAGACATCGCCCGCAAATTTTTCGATCACAACTGGATCGATGCATCTGTCAGACCGGGAAAATCGCCCGGTGCTTTCGCCCATCCAACGGTTCCTTCGGTGCATCCCTATGTTTTGCTGAACTATATGGGAAAACCGCGCGATGTGATGACCCTCGCCCATGAACTTGGCCACGGCGTCCATCAGGTGCTTGCCGGCGATCAGGGCACCTTGATGGCCTCGACCCCGCTTACTCTGGCCGAAACGGCATCCGTCTTTGGCGAAATGCTGACATTCCGCTCCTTGCTCGACAAAACCAGGGACCGGCGCGAACGCAAGGCGATGCTTGCCCAAAAGGTCGAGGACATGATCAACACGGTCATGCGCCAGATTGCCTTCTACGAATTTGAACGCAAGGTCCACACCGAGCGCAAGAACGGCGAACTGACGTCAGATCAACTGGGCAAATACTGGCTGGAAGTGCAGGCAGAAAGCCTTGGCCCGGCAATCCGGCTGCGCGAAGGTTACGAAACATTCTGGGCCTATATCCCGCATTTCATTCACTCGCCATTCTACGTCTACGCCTATGCCTTTGGTGACTGTCTTGTGAACTCGCTCTATGCCGTCTATCAAAATGCCGAACGTGGCTTTCAGGATAAATATTTCGACATGTTGCGCGCCGGTGGCACCAAGCATCATTCCGAATTGTTGAAGCCATTCGGTCTCGACGCTACGGACCCCGCCTTCTGGCAGATAGGGCTGGATGTTCTCGGTGGTCTGATCGACGAACTGGAAGCGCTGGATTAGAGCGCCGTCACATTCGCAGGTTCATGCTGGTTATCCCAAGTGTTCGCTTCACCCTTCGCTCTTTTTCGTGACGACCTCGCTGGACGCGAGGTTGTGTTTGAAAGCCCATCACAGACCATTGCGCCCGACGACGCAGCGGACTTCGAAAGCGCATTGTCCGCAGCACAAGCAGCCCACAATGACGGCAAATGGCTGGCAGGTTATTTTTCCTACGAGGCAGGTTACCTTCTTGAGCCCAAACTCACACCGCTTTTGCCGAAAGGCAGGCGCGCCCCGCTTTTTGCCTCGGCGTTTTCGACGGGCCATCCGATGGCCCCTCGCGAGTTTTGCAAGAACAACCGACCAATGGGCCAATCTTTGACGCAAAAGCCAGTTGGACATATGACGATTATGAAAGACATTTCGAGCGCCTGCACCGCCATATCCGCGAAGGCGATTGCTATCAGGCAAATCTGACATTTCCGGTCAACGCATCATGGTCCGGCGATCCACTCGCGGCCTTCAACGCACTGACCGAACGCCAACCGGTAAAATATGGTTCGCTGATCAATCTTGGCGGCCCGCTCGTATTGTCACGCTCTCCCGAACTGTTCTTTGAAATCGATTCTCAGGGCCTGATCGAGACGCACCCGATGAAGGGCACTGCGCCGCGTGGCGCAAACGAGATCGAAGACAGGAAGCTGCGTGACTTCCTGCGCAATGATGAGAAGAACCAGGCCGAGAACCGGATGATCGTCGATCTCTTGCGCAACGACATTTCGCTGATCAGCGAAGTTGGAACGCTCGACGTCCCGGAACTGTTTCGTATCGAAACCTATCCTACCGTTCATCAGATGGTCAGCCGGGTCAATGCGAAGCTCTTGCCCGATCTCACCATACGCCAGATATTTGCAGCACTATTTCCATGCGGATCAATCACTGGCGCGCCGAAGATCCGGGCGATGGAAATCCTGCATGATCTGGAAAGCGTCCCGCGCAACATTTATTGCGGCGCAATAGGATGGATCGCACCAAACGGAACGATGCGTTTTTCCGTCGCCATTCGCACCATCACACTCTTCCCGGATGGCGAGGCCGTCTACAATGTGGGCGGCGGCGTGGTGTTCGATTCCACGGCAAGTGAGGAGTTCAAGGAGTGCCTGTTGAAAGCACGCTTCGCGACCGGCATGGCACCGGCTTCGTCCTGATCGAAACAATGCGCTGGGAGCCCGGCACCGGTCTGGTTCGGCTTGATCGACATTTGGCCCGCCTCCAGGCTTCCGCTCTGGAGTTAGACTTCAATTGCGATCTCAAAGCGATTGGAATGACTCTGCAAAACGCAGTCAGCGGATCAGCCACCGCCCTGCGTGTCAGGCTCACTCTGGCACACGACGGCACTGCCAGCGCAACCACCCATCCCCACCTGCAAATGCTGCAAGACAAGGTCTGGAAACTTGCACTTGCCCGCACGACACTCCACTCCTCAAACATGCTGCTACGCCACAAGACCAGCCAACGCGAAGCCTATGTTCAGGCACGCGCCGAATACCCGGCGAGTGAAGTCGACGAAGTTCTGCTGACCAACGAACGTGGCGAAATTTGCGAGGGAACCATCTCGACACTCTTCGTTGATTTTGGCGATGGTGTGCTGGCAACGCCGCGCCTCGATTGCGGCTTATTGGCAGGTGTCTTGCGTGCCGAACTGATCGGACAGGGCCGCGCGCGCGAAACAGTAATTACGCCCGACACCATCAAGGCAGCCAACGCGCTATTTGTCGGCAACTCGCTGCGCGGACTGATCCGCGCAACATTAACCACATAGCCAAGTCAGCCAGTTCTGCATTGGTTGTTTTCACTGGCATGTGACACTAATCTGTGTTCAATCTTCGAGATACTGGAATATTCCGTCGCAAAAACTCGTGGGTTCAAGGAGTTAGCTGAAAAATGGCGAAAGAAAAATGGCCCGTCTACGGTGAGATTACCGGCCCTGTCGTGATGATCGGTTTCGGTTCAATCGGCCGGGGAGTGCTGCCGCTGATCGAACGTCATTTCAAATTCGACAAGACACGCATGACCGTCATCGACCCAAGCGACGAGAACCGTTCGCTATTGGATGAACGTGGCATAGCCTTCGTGCAGGATTCCGTTACCCGGAAAAATTACAAGAAGCTTCTGGCTCCTCTGTTGAAACAAGGTGAAGGCCGCGGCTTTTGTGTGAACCTGTCGGTCGACACCGGCTCGGTAGACCTGATGCGGCTTTGTCGAGAACTCGGTGTGCTTTACGTGGACACAGTCATCGAGCCGTGGCTCGGCTTCTATTTCGATACCAAAGCCGACAATGCCTCTCGCACCAACTATGCGCTGCGTGAAAGCCTGCTGAAGGAAAAACACAAGCACCCCGGCGGGCCAACTGCGGTATCAACCTGCGGAGCCAATCCCGGCATGGTTTCCTGGTTTGTCAAACAGGCGCTGGTCAATCTGGCGACGGAACTTGCGCTCGACTTTTCCGAGCCGGCCGAGCACGACCGCGAAGGTTGGGCAAAGCTAATGCGAAAAACAGGCGTCAAGGGCATCCACATTGCCGAACGCGATACCCAGCGCACCAAACTGCCCAAGCCGATGGACGTGTTCTGGAACACATGGTCGGTCGAAGGTTTCATTTCGGAAGGCCTGCAACCGGCTGAGCTTGGTTGGGGAACACATGAAAAGTGGATTCCAAAAACGCCAGGAAACACAAGCAGGGCTCTCAGGCAGGAATCTACCTGGAACAACCCGGTGCCAATACGCGGGTGCGCTCCTGGTGCCCGACACCTGGTGCGCAATACGGCTTCCTCGTAACCCATAACGAAGCGATATCGATCGCCGATTTCTTCACCGTACGCGGCAAGAAGGGCAAGGTGCAATATCGTCCAACCTGCCACTACGCCTACCATCCATGCAACGATGCGGTTCTGTCACTTCATGAAATGTTCGGTGCCGCTGGCAAGGCGCAACCCGTCCAGCATGTCCTCGATGAAGACGAACTTGTCGATGGCGTCGATGAATTGGGGGTGCTGCTCTACGGGCATGACCTGAATGCCTATTGGTATGGTTCTCAACTGTCGCTCGAACAGGCGCGCAAGCTTGCGCCCTACCAGAACGCAACCGGGCTCCAGGTCACCTCTGCGGTGCTTGCGGGAATGGTATGGGCGCTGGAAAATCCGGAAGCCGGCATCGTCGAGGCAGACGAAATGAACTACAAGCGCTGCCTCGAAGTGCAGACCCCCTACCTCGGACCGGTGAAAGGTTATTTCACCGATTGGACACCGCTGGACGGGCGTCCGGGTCTCTTCAAGGAAGACCTCGACGTGAAGAATCCGTGGCAGTTTCGCAACATATTGGTCCGATAACAGCCCATCTGCTTACCCCCTACACCTTGCAATCGCCCGGAAATCGGGCGATGGAAAGGGTGCGGACTGAGGAGAGATTTTCACATGAACATTGAGCGCAGAGTTCTATCGGCAAGCCTTGCTGCGGTTGCAGCATTAGCGCTTGGGGCTTGCACGACAAACCGCCCACCTGGATCGAGAATGAACGCCATGCCGACCGGCGTCGAAGGCGCGTGGATCGATGCTCAGGGCACCGGCCTGTCCACTTTCGGCGGCGGCACCTTCCAGACAGTTGCCACAGACACCGGCCAGAAGCTTGCCGACGGCAGCTATTCGATGACGGGTCCAACCTCCGTGCAAATCACTGGCACGTCATTGATCCGGCAATCGCCGATCAGCTTCAATTGCCTGTTGGTATCGACCAGCCAGCTGAATTGCACGAGCGGCAGCGGACAGAATTTCGTGCTGACGCGCCGCGCATAATTTTCACATACCGCAACTCAATTGAGGCGGTATGGGCATCATTGCCAGTCGGCCAGCTTCAAAAGGCTCGCCCGCACGGCGTTTGCGAAGATTTCGGGATGATCGGGAAGGGCGACAGGCACCCTTCCCCTTGTTCATCCAGCTTAAAGCACATCGCGTCTAACGGGTTTCACACAGCGTGCTTTAAGCCTTTGTTTTCATGCATGTCGTTGTCAAAAAAACGTCGCACATTTTTGTGCGCCATGCATCAGAACGGCGAATCCGGGAAGTAGAAATCCTTCGCGTTTTCCTTGGTGATAAGCGTAGCATCCATGATGAAGGTGCCACGAACCGGAACCTGATCGTAGAAGTTCGCTGCGGTCAGTTCCATCGCCGTACCAACCATTGCCGGTGGATAGAGCACGTCCACTGGAATGAGCTTGTCGCCATCCATCACTTTCTTGATCATGTCCTTTGAACCGGCACCGGCCACGACATACTGGATATCGGTGCGCTTGGCCTGTTCGATAGCCTGAAGCACGCCAACTGCCATATCGTCATCCTGGCACCATACAACGTCGATCTTCGGATATTTGGTCAGATAGTCCTGCATGACCTTGAACGCATCGTCGCGGTTCCAGTTGCCGAACTGCTTTTCCAGAACTGTGACGTTTGATCCGGCAATAGCCTGATCGAAACCGTCCTGGCGTTGTTGGTCGATTGGAATAGGCAAGCCGCGAATGACGGCGACCTGGGCATCCGGGGTGTTTGCCTTGATGTATTCGCCGGCCGTTGCCCCAAGGGCTGGATTGTTACCAGCCACATAGAGATCACGAACCGAGTTGTCATTGTCGCTCGGCGCGCGATCGACCAGCGTCACAAAGACGTTCTTGGATTTGACCTCCTTGATGGCGTTTACCAGCGGATCGGGGTCCGACGGCAAAATGACGAGAGCGTCGATGCCTTGGATGGCAAGATCTTCAACCGCGTTTGCCTGAGAGGCTGCATCGGGTGAAGTCTTGACGATAACGTTCAAGCCCGGATGCTCTTCCATCAACAGCTTGGCCACTCGTTCGGCATGGAAAACCACGCCCGAAGTCCAGCCATGGTCGGCAGCCGGGATGGAAACGCCGATCGTTACTTTTTTGTCCTGGGCGTGTGCCACGCCGACCAAAGCCGCCATCGCCACGACCATGCCTAATATTCGTTTGCGCATGTCATTCTCCCACCTGTCATTGGGTCATTCAGTTTCAGAGACCGGGCGACCCATTAACCCGACCGATTCACGATTTCCGCATCAACGAGCGCTGCACGAGCATGGCGATGATGATGATCGAGCCCTGAATGGCGACGATCAGATACTCGCTCACGAAGTTCGACAGCAGCATGATGTTCCCAACGATTTCGAGGATGAACGCCCCGCATATGGTCCCCCAGATACGCCCCACTCCGCCACGCAGCGCCGTGCCGCCTATCACGACTGCGGTTATGGCCTGAAGTTCCCACATCAAGCCGGTCGTTGCTGACGTCGAGCCGAGGCGAGGGACATAGATCAGGCACGCAACCGCCACGCACAGCCCCTGGATCACATAGGTCATGGTGCGCACGCGATTGACGGAAATGCCGGAATAGCGCGCAACGTCCTCATTGGAGCCGACAGCCAGAACGTGGCGGCCATAGCGCGTTCGGTAAAGCACGAAGGCAGCGATTGCCGCAGTAACCGCAATGACGACAATCGGCACCGGCACGCCAAGTATCGAGCCGAAATAAGCGGGCCGATAGAGGCTCTGGATGTCCGAGGATCGCAACGTGATCGCTCCGCCCTGCGAAAGCCATGTCGTCAGCCCGCGAAAAATGCCCATGGTGCCAAGTGTCACGATAAACGGCTCAATGCGCCCGACTGTCGTAATCAACCCGTTTGCCAGACCGCAAGCCGCACCTATGACGACGGCAAGAAGTATGCCCGCGACAAGCGTCAATGCCGGATCAGCAATGACGCCGCTATTCATGAACATGATCATCAGGCTGGCAACGAACGCCACCATCGAGCCGACCGACAGATCGAGCCCTCCTGCCGAAATGACGAAGGTGGCCCCCACCGCGATGACGGCGATGAATGCGCTGCGGGTGATGACGTTGAGCAAATTGTCGACACTGATGAAATTCGGATTGGCGAAAGAGCCAAGCACCAGAAGAAGCGCCAGCGCCACGAATGGCGCGACAGCTCTCAGGTCGACGTCCTTCCACGACTTCTGGATTTTCATATTGTTTGCAGCGAGGTCAGTCATGATCGATCCGCTATGCGGCCTCCCCGGTTTTTACGCCTGTTGCCAGCACCACGATCTCGTTCTCGTTCATGTGCTCATTGGCCACTTCTCCAACAATGTGACCGGCCCGCATCACCAGAATCCGATCGCAAATGCCGATCAATTCCGGCATCTCGGATGAAATGACGATGATCGAGCGTCCATCTTCAGCAAGAGAGGCGATGAATTTGTAGATCTGTTGCTTGTTGCCAATGTCGATGCCGCGCGTCGGTTCATCAATGATGACAATGCCCGGATCGAGCAGCATCATTTTGGCAAGAAGAAGCTTTTGCTGGTTGCCACCGGAAAGTTCTCCGGCAAGCAAATCCTTGCGCCCTGCACGAATATCGAAATCGGCTAGTGCGGTATCGAGCGCCGCGCGTTCTTTCGACCGGTCAATCTGAAACCCACGCACAAACTTGCCTATTGATGCAAGCGTCAGGTTCGTGCGCATGTCCTGACCAAGAAGAAGACCTTTTCCCTTCCGGTCCTCACTGAGATAGACGATACCCGCTTTCAGACTGGCCCCGGCATTGGGAAATTGCACAGCTTCACCATTGAGCCGAATGGCACCACGGCCATGCCGAAGCCCCACAATACCTTCCATCAACTCGGTCCGCCCGGCACCTACGAGACCCGCAAATCCGAGAATCTCTCCTTTCCCCAGACGGAAAGACGCATGTCGCGCATAGCCGGGCACCGAGAAACCTTCGACCTCGAGAACCGGTTCACGAACGGCCGCAGCGTGGCGGTCTGGATATAGCTTGGCAACATCGCGTCCAACCATCAGCCGTGCCATATCGACCGGCTCCAGCTCGCTCGCCTCATGGGTAGCGACAAGCCTGCCGTCTCGCAGCACCGTAACCTTGTCGGCGATTTCCTTCACTTCAGGCAAACGATGGGAAATGTAGAGAACCGCAGCCCCCTTGGCGCGAATGTTCCCGATAAGTTTCAACAGCGCGTCGGTTTCAACCGGCGTCAGTGAAGCTGTCGGTTCATCGAAAATCACAACACGATGCGGGACCAGCAGAACCCGGGCGATCTGGACAAGCTGTCTTTGCGCAATGGAAAGGCGTCCAACCACGACATCGGGATCGATCTCGGCGCCAAGGTCACGGATTGCCTGACGCGCCCCTTCGTTCATCGCCTTGTCGTTGACGACCACGCCATTTTGCAACTCGCGCCCAAGGTAGAGATTTTGCGCCACGGTGAGGTCTGGTGCGAGAAGGATTTCCTGATGCACCAGGACGATGCCGCGCTGCTCGGCATCAACCGGTCCAGCCAGCGTAACCGCCTGACCATCTATTCGCACCTCGCCATGTGTCGGCTGCAAATGTCCTGCGAGCAATTTCATCAGCGTCGATTTGCCAGCCCCGTTCTCGCCGATAATGGCGTGAACCTCCCCCGCATTGATCGAGAGTTTGATGTCATCCAGCACCTGAACCGGGCCGAACGACATAGACAGTCCTGACGCCTGAAGTAGCGGCGTCACCGTCGTGTCAATCGTGGCTGTAGACGCCGTCATCCGACCTTCACCCAGATATTGCCGGCTTTCGAAGACGCGACTGCCGCTTCAATGAATTGCATCCCGGCCAGGCCGTCCTGAACAGTCGGAAAGATCACCTCAGCATCGGGCTTGGCTCCACTGCGCGCAGCGCGAATTGCACGAGCCGCCTCGGTATAGATCGTAGCAAATCCCTCCAGATAACCTTCCGGATGACCACCAGGGACACGCGACACTCTCGTTGCCGGTGCTAAAGCACCGGCCCCGGCACGGGTCATCAACTGCTTTGGCTGTCCAAACCGGGTAAACCAGAGATAGTTCGGATCGGCCTGCGTCCACTCCAACCCGCCCTTGGTGCCATATACGCGCAGTTTCAGGCCATTCTCATTGCCAACCGCCACCTGGCTTGCCCACAGCGTGCCACGCGCCCCACCCTTGTAGCGAAGCAATATCTGCACATCGTCATCAAGCAGCCGACCTGGCGCAAATGTCGTCAGTTGCGCCAGCAGTTCGTCGGTTTCCAGGCCCGTAACGAACCCGGCAAGGTTGTAGGCGTGTGTGCCAATATCGCCAATCGCGCCGCCAGCACCTGAACGCTTCGGATCGGTGCGCCATTCGGCCTGCTTGCTGCCCGAAAGTTCTGCACGCTCGGTCAACCAGTCCTGCGGATATTCAACCTGAACGACACGGATGTTGCCCAGTTCACCGCACTCCACCATCTCGCGCGCCTGACGGATCATCGGATAACCCGTATAATTATGGGTCAAAACGAAAACCTTGCCTGAACTCGCCACCAGATCGACCAACGCTTGCGCCTCCGCACTCGTCGTCGTCATCGGTTTGTCGCAAATGACATGGATGCCCGCCTCGAGAAAAGCGCGGGCGGCGGGTGCATGCATATGATTGGGCGTGACGATTGAAACGGCCTCGATGCCATCCGCACGCGCAGCCTCGGTCTTGGCCATTTCCTGGAAAGAACCATATGCTCGATCCGGCGCGATCCCCAGTTCCGCTGCCGATGCCTTGGCACGCTCTGCATCGGATGATAGCGCGCCAGCGACCAGTTCGAATTGACCGTCGATCCTCGCCGCGATGCGATGTACCGCGCCTATGAATGCGCCTTGGCCGCCACCCACCATTCCAAGTCGGATCTGGCCACTGGGTGTATCGCGTCTGCTTGTTTCGATTGACATTTATGCCTCCCGGGGCAGGCCGAGCATCATGCGGTTGGCCGCATCGTCGGTCCCCGCATTGGCAAAATCATCGAACGCATGTTCGGTCACACGGATAATGTGGTGATTGATGAACTCGGCACCTTCGCGCGCCCCATCTTCAGGATGCTTCAGTGCGCATTCCCATTCCAACACCGCCCAGCTATCGAAACCGCAGGCCGTAAGCTTGGAAAAGATGCCGCCAAAATCGACTTGTCCATCACCCAGCGACCGGAAGCGTCCTGCCCGGTCCACCCATTTTTGGAATCCACCATAGACGCCCTGGCGGCCCGTAGGATTGAACTCAGCATCCTTCACGTGGAACGCCCGGATGCGCTCATGGTAGATGTCGATAAAGTCGAGATAGTCGAGTTGTTGCAGGACAAAATGCGAGGGGTCGTAAAGCAAATTCGCGCGCGAATGATTGTTTACCCGCTCAAGAAACATCTCGTAGCTCACGCCATCATGCAGATCTTCCCCAGGGTGAATCTCATAACACACATCGACGCCATTCTCCTCGGCATAGTCGAGCAGCGGTGTCCATCGCTTGGCCAGTTCATCAAAGGCCGTTTCCACGAGACCGGCTGGCCGCTGCGGCCACGGATAAACATAAGGCCAAGCCAGCGCACCGGAAAAGGTGGCATGCGCTTTCAAGCCAAGGTGTTTTGAGGCGCGTAGCGCGCGTTTGACCTGATCGACCGCCCATTCCTGCCGCGCCGCCGGATTGTCGCGCACTTCAGGAGCGGCAAATCCATCGAACGCTGCGTCATATGCGGGGTGGACAGCGACAAGTTGCCCCTGAAGGTGCGTCGAAAGTTCTGTAATCTCAAGGCCGTGACTGGCGGCAACGCCTTTTATCTCATCGGCATAGTCTTTCGAGTCAGATGCCTTTTCAAGATCGAACAAACGCCCGTCCCAAGTGGGTATCTGCACACCCTTGTAGCCGAGCGACGACGCCCATTCGCAGATCGCATCGAATGAGTTAAATGGCGCTGCATCTCCGGCGAACTGAGCCAGGAATATGGCGGGGCCTTTTATGGTCTTCAACAATATTTCCTCCCGGATATTACAAAACTGCTGGCATTGTCTGCATCAGACGTAGCGGTTCACGATGCTTTCCAGATATTCCTGCCGGCCGGATTTCGGTTGCGGCTCGATGTTCTCGCTGACCACGCGCCCGGCAATATCTTCCAGTGTCCGCTTGCCGGAAAGCATCGCTTTCGCCTCGCCAGAGGCCCAGCCTGCATAACGCTCTTGCACCGGTGCAATGAGCGCCTTGTCCTCGATCATCGAAACCGCTGCTTTCACACCACGCGCACAACAATCCATCGCGCCGATATGAGCAATGAGCAAATCCGCAGGATCAAGCGACTGGCGACGCAGTTTGGCATCGAAATTCGTACCACCGCTCTTGAAGCCACCGCCCAAGAGAACCTGATAATAGGCCAACGCCATTTCCGGAACATTGTTGGGGAACTGGTCGGTATCCCAGCCAGACTGGTAATCGTTGCGGTTCATATCGATGGAACCGAAAATGCCCAACGCATTGGCCAGCGCCAGTTCATGCTCGAACGAATGACCGGCAAGGATCGCATGGCCCTGCTCGATATTCACCTTGACCTCGTCCTCCAGCCCGAATTTCTTCAGGAACCCGTAAACCGTCGCGACATCATAATCATACTGGTGTTTGGTCGGCTCCTGCGGCTTGGGTTCAATCAGGATCGGCCCCTTGAAGCCGATCTTGTGCTTGTAGTCGACGACCATCGACAGAAAGCGCCCCGCCTGTTCCTGCTCATGGGCAATATCGGTGTTGAGCAGCGTCTCGTAGCCCTCCCGTCCGCCCCACAGGACATAATTCTCGCCATTCAGACGCTTGGTGACGTCGATGCATTTTTTGACCGTTGCCGCCGCATAGGCAAAGACATCCGGGTCCGGATTGGTCGCGGCTCCCGACATATATCTGCGATGTGAAAACAGATTGGCCGTGCCCCACAGCAATTTGACGCCGGTTTGCCCTTGTTTTTCGCCAAAAACGTCGGCGATTTCATCAAGGCGTGAAGCGCTTTCTGAAAAATTTGCGCCTTCCGGCCGCACATCCGCGTCATGGAAGCAGTAATAGGGAACGCCAAGCAACGAGAACATCTCGAAGGCAACATCAGCCTTGAGCCTGGCATGTTCCATCGTGTCTGCCCCACCCGCTTTCGGGAACCAGGGGCGCTCAAATGTCTGCCCGCCGAATGGATCGCCACCGGGCCAGGCGAAGGAATGCCAATAGGCCACAGCGAAACGCAGATGGTCCTCCATCCTCTTGCCGGCCACAATCTCGTCGCCATTATAGAAGCGATAGGCGAGCGGATTGCTCGAATCCGGCCCCTCATAAGTAACGGGAGCGATATCGCCAAAGAAACCGGTGCTCATGATATTGTGTCCCTTGTTGGCAATATTGAAACTGCATCTCGCCCGATCTCGACAGGCTCGTGCATGACATCTCGATTAACGTACGTCAAAATTTCGCAGCAATATTCCGTCATGGCAGATTGTCTCTCAGATAGATTTCAATCCGGATATGCTCCTGACTGTCGATGACCGCCGTTCCATCCGTAAGGGCCTTCATGATCCTGATCGCAGAGCGGGTTTCATGGCCAGAATCCTGATTGATAACGGCGTCGAAAATTCCATCACGTAATGCTTTGCGGGAATGGTCCGTCAGTTCATGCGCAACGACGACAAGATCCTTGTAGATCGGCTTCGCCGACAGAACTTCGATCACACCACGATTGCCCGCACCGATATTATAGACACCGACGATGTCACTTTGTCGCTCAAGGCATGCCGCAAGAACGTCGCGCGTCGTTTGCGCATCGTCACGCCCTTCGAGCACCGGCAGACACTCAAGCGCTGGAAACTCCGCCCGGATGATCTGGTCAAAACCCATGCGCCGCTCGACATGGTCGCGCACCAGCATCGACCCGGCTACAAGCGCCACCTTGCCTGATTTTCCGGCAGAAAACCGGCCAATCAGGCTGGCCGCAGTTCTGCCAGCAGCAACATTGTCAATGCCGATATAATGGCTTCGTTTGGACGCCGGCATATCCGAAACAACGGTCACGACCGGAACATTGGCACGCCACAAACGCGCCAGCGATTCTCGAACCACCGTCGATTCCGTTGCGACAAGCGCAACGCCGGAAATACTGTCGACATCCAGGCTATCGACGGCGCGCGCAAGGGCTGCGGCATCGAAGGCTGGCACTTTGACGATGCTGATCTGCGTCCGGTCAATCAGCGAATGCAACTTCACTTCTTCAAGCTCGCGCTCAAGCCCGCGCATAAAGCTGTTTGGACCTTCAGGGATGATGAAGACGAAATGATAGATCCGCTGTTTGGCAAGATTTGCCGCAGTGATGTCGCGCACGAATGCGAGCTTGGCGACAGCCGCCTCAACGCGCGCCACTGTTGCCGCCCTCACGCCCGAGCGTTTGTTCAACACACGGTCCACCGTCGCCAGGCTGACACCTGCCTCATCAGCTACATCATGTATCGTTGGACGCAACGCTGAACTCCTCCTCGTACCGGTATAGACAATTTTTTGAGGTACGTAAATCAAAAACCACCATCGTTGATGTGCTTGTGCAAAAACATGAAGCGCGCTCGCCTCACACAGCATGGAAATAACGAAATTCCGCTCCAGCACCATCTCATGAAAAGTGTGTGCCTTATCCGGATCGCCCCCGCCGACACAGGCGATGAACACGGTCTTATACGACTGAGCCACGCCAATATTCTTCGTGCAAAAACGAGACGAAATGGCTACTCATGCTTTTGGCGATGGGCATGTTACCTCCCCGGCAACAGAGCCTGTTCATCCTTGTTCACCATGCCATTGAAAGACGACCCACGATGAATCAGGTTCCAGACAAAGCCCGCGTCGTAATTATTGGCGGCGGGGTGATCGGCTGCTCCGTTGCTTACCATCTTGCCAAGCAGGGCTGGAAAGACATTGTCCTGCTCGAACGCAAGCAGCTAACCAGCGGCACGACCTGGCACGCCGCCGGATTGATCGGTCAATTGCGGGCAACCGCGAACATGACGAAGCTGGCGAAATACAGCCAGGAACTTTACAACGACCTTGAAGCTGAAACGGGCGTTTCGACAGGCTGTCGCCGCAACGGCTCGATCACTGTGGCGCTGACCCCGGAGCGTCGCGAGGAAATTCTGCGCCAGGCTTCCATGGCGCGCGGTTTCGGTGTCGATGTGGAAGAAATTTCCCCAACTGAGGCCAAGAACCGCTATCCCCATCTGAATATCGAAGACGTGATTGCCGCCGTTTACATTGCCAAGGATGGGCAAGGTGACCCGTCAAACATTGCCCTCGCCCTCGCCAAGGGAGCACGCCAGCGCGGCGCTCGCATCATTGAGCGTGTAAAGGCAACAGCCATTCGCAAAATTGGCCGCAAGGTCACTGGCATCGAATGGCAAAGCGAAACCGAACAAGGTCATATCGAAGCTGAAATGGTGGTGAACTGCGCCGGCATGTGGGGACGCGAGGTTGGCCGCATGGCTGGCGTCAACGTGCCGCTACATGCGTGCGAGCATTTCTATATTGTCACCGAAGCCATTCCAGACCTGCAACGCTTGCCTGTTTTGCGTGTTCCCGATGAATGCGCCTACTACAAGGAAGATGCTGGAAAAATACTGTTGGGTGCCTTCGAACCTGTGTCCAAACCGTGGGGCATGGGCGGCATCCCTGAAGCGTTCGAATTCGACCAGTTGCCCGAGGATTTCGATCATTTCGAACCAATTCTGGAAAAGGCAGTGAACCGCTTTCCGGTTCTCGGACAGACCGGCATCCACACTTTCTTCAACGGGCCCGAGAGCTTCACGCCCGACGACGCCTACCATTTGGGCCTGTCCCCCGAACTTGACAATTTCTGGGTGGCCGCTGGTTTCAATTCAATCGGAATCCAGTCTGCCGGCGGCGCGGGCATGGCATTGGCCCAGTGGATGGAGGCGGGCGAAAAGCCGTTCGATCTGGGCGATGTAGACATTGGCCGCATGCAACCATTTCAAGGCAATGCGTCGTATCTCTACCAACGCTCGACCGAAACGCTCGGGCTTCTATACGCTGACCATTTTCCGTTTCGCCAAAAAGCGACAGCGCGCGGAATTCGCCGCTCCCCCTCCATGAACACCTCAAGGCACATGGTGCCGTTTTTGGAGAGACCGCCGGTTGGGAACGCGCCAACTGGTTCGCACGTGAAGGTCAGGAACGCGAGTACCGCTATAGCTGGAACCGCCAGAACTGGTTTGAAAATGCGGCGCAAGAACACAAGGCCATTCGCGAAAATGTCGGCATGTACGACATGACATCCTTTGGGAAAATCCGCATCGAAGGGCGTGATGCGGAAACATTCCTCAACCATGTCTGCGGCGGCGACATGAGTGTGCCCGCGGGCAAGATCGTTTACACGCAGATGTTGAACAGCCACGGTGGCATCGAAGCCGATGTAACCGTGACGAGGCTTGATGAAATATCCTATCTGATGGTTACGCCAGGCGCCACGCGCCAGGCCGACCAGACATGGCTGCGGCGTCACAAACAGGATTTCAATGTCACGATCACCGACATGACGGCCAGCGAAGGCGTGCTTGCGGTCATGGGACCGAATTCGCGCAGCCTTCTACAAAGCGTATCTCCCGCCGAATTCACCAATGCTACGAACCCTTTCGGAACGGCTCAGGAAATCGAGATCGGCATGGCGCTTGCCCGCGCTCACCGGGTCACCTATGTCGGTGAATTGGGATGGGAAATCTATGTTTCAAGCGATATGGCAGCTCATGTCTTTGAAACGCTGCATGAAGCCGGCCAGGATATGGGGCTGAAGCTTTGCGGGCTTCACATGATGGACAGTTGCCGGATCGAAAAAGCATTCCGCCATTTTGGCCACGACATCACCTGTGAAGATAATGTGATTGACGCAGGACTGGGCTTTGCAGTGAAGACCACGAAACCAGACTTCATCGGGCGTGACGCCGTGCTTGCGCGCAAGCAAAGCGGCCCCAAATCGCGATTGATGCAGTTTCTTCTGGAAGATTCGGAACCGTTACTCTTCCACAATGAACCGATCATACGCGACGGTGAAGTGGTCGGATATATCTCGTCCGGTTCCTACGGCCATACGCTTGGCGGCAGCGTCGGCATGGGTTACGTGCCATGTGTCGATGAAACGGCACAAAATCTCCTGGCATCGAAATTCGAAATCATGGTTGCCGGAACAAGGGTGAAGGCCAAGGCGTCACTCAAACCGATGTATGATCCCGGTTCCGAGCGCGTAAAAGTCTGAGACCGTTTCGATACATCCACTTCAGGCGTTGTCGATTCCACTTGCAACCGTAAAATCGCAGTGTGAACATGCTGTGGTCCAGCTTGCTATTCGCCTGTCATGAAAGATGGTCAGGTGAGTTGGACCGGTCCAATCGGGAGAGAACTCCATGAACAGATTTGTTGCAATCGCTGCCTTGTCAGCCACCGCGCTCGGCCTATCGGCTGGAGCTTCATTTGCCGACTACACGCTCAACATCCTTCATATCAATGACTGGCACAGCCGCATCGAGAGCAACAACAAATATGAATCCACCTGCTCTGCCGAGGAAGAGACAAAGGGCGAATGCATCGGAGGCGCTGCGCGCCTGATCACCGCGATTGCCCAGGAACGAAAGAAACTCGAAGGACAAAACGTCCTCTTGCTGAATGGTGGCGACAATTTTCAAGGGTCGCTTTTCTACAGCACCTATAAAGGCAAGGTCGAAGCCGAATTCCTGAACCAAATGAAGTTCGATGCCATGACCGTTGGCAACCACGAATTCGACGACGGTGAGGATGCCCTTGCGCCCTTCCTCGATGTCATCAAGTTTCCGGTCCTCAGTGCCAACGTCAAGGCAAGTGCCGCCGCCAAAATTGGCGACCGCATCAAGCCTTCTGTGGTGATCGAAGTCGGTGGCCAGAAGATCGGCATCATCGGTGCGGTCACCACCCAGACGCCGGAAATCGCTTCACCCGGCCCGAACATCACCATTGAGGACGATATCAAGACGATCACGGCTGAAGTCGAAAAGCTGAAGGCTGAGGGCGTCAACAAGATCATCGCGCTGACCCATGTCGGCTATCCGCGCGACAAGGAAATGATCGCAAAGATCCCAGGCGTCGATGTCGTGGTCGGCGGCCACTCCCATTCGCTATTGTCGAACACGGACCCCAAGGCCGAAGGCCCCTACCCGACGATGATCGACAATCCGGACGGTTACAAAGTACCGGTTACGCAAGCCGCGTCCTATTCGAAATATCTTGGCGAATTCAAAGTCGTTTTCGACGACAATGGCGTCGTCAAGGAAGCTTCAGGCGACCCGATCTTTCTCGACAAGTCGATCACGCCTGACGCTGCCGCGCTCGCCCGCATCAAGGAGCTTGGAGCCCCGATCGAGGAACTGAAAACCAAAATCGTTGGCGAAACCACGGCTCCAATAGATGGCAGTCGCGAAAATTGCCGGGCCCGCGAATGTGAGATGGGCAATCTGGTATCCGACGCGGTGCTGGATCGCGTCAAGGATCAGGGGATTTCAATTGTGTTTTCCAATGGCGGCGGTTTGCGCGCCTCTATTGACCAGGGTCCGGTGACGATGGGCGAGGTGCTCACCGTCCTACCGTTCCAGAATACCGTCGCCACGTTCCAACTGTCGGGCAAGGATATCGTCGCAGCACTCGAAAACGGTGTCAGCCAGCTTGAAGACGGTGCCGGGCGCTTCGCGCAGGTTGCCGGTTTGAAATACGCATTCGATAAGGCTGCTGCCCCGCAAAGCCGCGTCAAGGACGTTGAGGTTATGGATAGCGGCAGTTGGGCACCAATCGACCTGAACAAGGATTACCTCGTCGCGACCAATAATTATGTGCGTCAAGGTGGCGACGGCTACAAGATCTTCGCTGAAAAAGCCAAGAACGCCTACGACTATGGTCCCGGCCTTGAGCAGGTCGTTGCCGACTACCTAACAGCACACAATCCCTACACGCCCGGCGTCGAAGGTCGCATCACCGAAATCGGTGCAGCCACTGCGATGGAATCGACCCCCGAACCGGCAAAGCCCGCTGCAACGGCCACACCTGAACTTCCAGCCGCTTCCAACGACATTGCAAACAGCCCACCAGCTATCGCGGTGGAAGCGGCCCCAGCATCGGCATCGGCAGAACCAACTGCAGAAATGAGTACGCCCGCGATGGCCGTCAAAGGCAGCCATACGATTGTCCGCGGCGACACTTTATGGGATTTGGCAGTTCAAGCTTACGGCGACGGCACAAAGTGGAAAATGATTTCAAAGGCCAATCCGAAAATCAGGCCACACAATCTTCCGCTCGGCGCCATGTTGGAAATTCCTGCAGCGAACTAAGGCCTGTTGACTATCGGGAGTTGCAGCAACGCACCCATCCGCACTACGCGCAACCAACAAATATTTGTGTGTAGTGCGGCCAGACGCGACATTGCATCCTCGTGCCGCATCACTAGGTTCGCCTGATGTGCGGAGACACCATGCCATGACCCTGTCGAACCCCATCAAACCAAACACCGCTGCCATCGGACCACTTCCCGACGGTCATCCTCCGGTCAAGACCGGCAAGATCGGCGTTATGTTGGTCAATCTGGGCACACCGGACGGCACCGATTTCAAGTCCATGTGGCGTTATTTGCGCGAATTCCTGTCTGATCCCCGCGTTATCGAGCTTAATAAGGCGATCTGGTATCCGATCCTCTATGGTCTTGTCCTCACCACGCGGCCGCAGAAATCCGGAGCAAATTATGCCCGGATATGGAACCGCGAAAACAACGAATCGCCACTTCATACCTACACCCGCGGCCAAGGCGAGAAATTGGCGCACGCCCTGCGTGACATTCCCAACGTCGTTGTCGACTGGGCGATGCGCTACGGCAATCCATCAACCGAAAGCGTTGCAGGCAAGCTGACCGCTCAGGGTTGCGACCGCATTGTCTGTTTCCCGCTCTACCCGCAATATTCGGCCACCACGACTGCGACAGCCAACGACCAGCTTTTTCGCGCATTGATGAAAATGCGGCGCGCGCCAGCAATTCGAAGCGTGCCATCCTATTATGACGAGCCGGTCTATATCGATGCACTGGCCCGTTCTATCGAACAGCATCTGGCCAGCCTCGATTTCGACCCGGAAGTCATCGTCGCTTCCTACCACGGCATTCCAAAAGCCTATTTCGAGAAGGGCGACCCCTATCATTGCCATTGCCTGAAGACGACGCGACTTGTTCGCGAACGGCTGGGCTTGAGCGACAAGAAGCTAATCACAACCTTCCAGTCGCGCTTCGGTGCGCAGGAATGGCTCCAGCCCTATACCGACAAGACCCTGGAAAAAATGCCAGGTGACGGCGTCAAATCCGTCGCAGTTATCAATCCCGGCTTTTCATCCGATTGCATAGAAACACTCGATGAGATCGGCAGAGAAGCTGCCGAAATTTTTCACCATGCCGGTGGCGAAAAATTCACACATATCCCCTGCCTGAACGATAGCACTGATGGCATGGCGGTCATCGAGGCACTGACACGCCGTGAACTTCTGGGCTGGATTTGAGCCGTCAAGCACGGTTCACGCGCCAAAATGACCTGTTTGGCCTATGCCGGTCCGTTTAATGTTGCCGTTTAATTGTATCGTTAAGGAAACGACCTTAAGTGTTTTTCTGATACAGGCGGTCAGATGTGGCAATTCTGACCAATTCGAGGGGAAAACAACATGTTCAGTGGACTAGACATTGTCCTTCCGGTTCTTGCCGTTCTTGTGGTGCTGGTCCTTTTCACCGCCATCAAAACGGTTCCGCAGGGCTACAACTATACGGTCGAGCGTTTCGGGCGCTATACGAAAACGCTGACGCCCGGTCTCAACCTGATCGTTCCGTTCGTCGACCGCATCGGTGCGAAGATGAACATGATGGAGCAGGTGCTGGATGTTCCCACACAAGAAGTCATCACCCGAGACAATGCCATCGTGGCGGTCGACGGCGTCGCTTTCTTTCAGGTGTTGAATGCACCGCAAGCAGCCTATCAGGTCGCAGGCCTCCAAAACGCTATCCTCAATCTGACCATGACCAACATTCGTACCGTCATGGGATCGATGGACCTCGACGAGCTTCTATCAAACCGCGACGTCATTAACGAACGTCTGCTGCGTGTCGTCGACGAAGCCGCACACCCGTGGGGCATCAAGATTACCCGCATCGAGATCAAGGACATCAATCCGCCTACGAATCTGGTGGATTCGATGGCGCGTCAGATGATGGCCGAACGAAACAAGCGCGCCCAGATTCTTGAGGCTGAGGGCTTGAAGCAATCGCAGATCCTTGAAGCAGAAGGCCGCCGTGAAGCCGCCTTCCGCGATGCCGAAGCGCGCGAGCGTTCTGCTGAAGCCGAAGCCCGCGCCACCCAGGTGGTGTCCGAGGCAATTTCCAAAGGCGATGTGCAGGCGCTAAATTACTTCGTAGCGCAAAAATACACCGACGCCCTTGCCCGGATAGGCTCCGCCGGCAATTCAAAGGTCGTGTTGATGCCGATGGAAGCATCCTCGCTCATCGGCACGCTCGGCGGCATTGGCGAGATCGCCAAGGAAGTCTTCAAGGATGGTGGAAAAACCGGCACGCAGCGCCAAGCGGCAAGGCCTCCCGTCATTCGCCCGGAAGAGGACTGATCCTGAAAGCTAGGTAACGATAATGCTGGAGCGTATTTTTTCCGAGCTCGGTCCCTGGAACTGGATGGTTCTCGGGTTCATCCTGCTCATGATGGAAATCATGGTGCCAGGTGTTTTCCTCTTGTGGATCGGCATCGCCGCACTCATTGTCGGAACGATATCGCTGATCATATGGGATTCGGGATTCTGGATGTGGCAGGTTCAGGTTGTACTGTTCCTCGCCCTGTCCCTGATAGCAGCTTACATCGGAAAGCAACTCGTTTCGTCGCGAAACGAGGCCTCCGACCAGCCACTCCTCAACCGGCGCGGCGAACAGATGATCGGGCGCACAGCAACACTCTCCGAGCCGATCACCGAAGGCAGGGGCCGCATCCAGCTTGGTGATACACTGTGGCGAATCTCCGGCCCCGATTTACCTGCAGGAGCGAGAGTTCGCGTCATTGGAGCGAGCGAAACGGACCTTGACCTCACGGTCGAAGCCATCTGAAACTCAGGCAGCACCAATGCGTAGCAGGTCGTGAAGATGGACCAGACCAACCGGTCGTCCGCTTTCAACGACCATCAGCGCCGTGATCGATGACGTATTGATAATCTGCAAGGCGGCGGCGACCAGAGTATCGGGTCCGATCGTTTTTGGCGCCTTCGTCATCACCTGTTCAACCGTCATTGCCAGCAAATCACCCTCGATCTGCCTGCGTATGTCGCCATCGGTAATGATCCCGATCAAACTACCATCACCATCGGCAATGGCCACGCACCCCAGGCCCTTGCCGGACATTTCAAGGATTGCCCCACGCATCCCGGTTCCAACCTGAACCAGCGGGACTTTCGCGCCCACATGCATGATGTCGCGAACCTTTGTCAGGTTGGCACCTAGCTGCCCACCCGGATGAAAGGTTCGGAAGTGATCTGGCGTAAAGCCGCGCGCCTCCAGCAAGGCGATTGCCAGAGCATCGCCAATGACAAGCTGCAATAGGGTCGAGGTTGTCGGCGCAAGACCATGCGGGCATGCCTCTGGCGTGCGCGGCAGCAACACAACGACATCCGCCTCACGCGCCAACGCAGACTTCTCGCCCGCTGTCAGCGCGATCAACGGAATGGAAAAGCGCCGGGAATAGGCAATGATGCCCTTTAGCTCCGCAGTTTCACCTGACCAGGACAAGGCAATGATGGCATCGTCAGACGCAATCATGCCAAGGTCGCCGTGATTGGCCTCGGAAGGATGAACGAAGAATGCTGGCGTTCCAGTCGACGCAAGTGTTGCCGCGATCTTTGAGCCGATATGGCCACTCTTGCCAACGCCGGTGACAATGACGCGGCCATTGATACCCGACAATGTTTCGACGGCCTGCGAAAAGGGTCCAGACAGACCATTTTCCAGCGCACCAGTAAGGGCCTCAATGCCGGCCTGCCCTGTCGCGACAGTTCTCAAGGCTGAGGCGATAGACGCCTCCCGGTCCGGCTTGGGCTCTGTTTTGTCTTTTGTATTCATCGCCGAAGCGCTTAACGCGTTGAAACTCGCCTGTCCAACAATATTGCGGCGTTCAATCCGTCAAACTGCAATGGCTTCAACCGTCCGTTAACCATCACAATTTACGGTTCGGTAACAATGGCGCGCAGGCGTCTTCGAGGTCAATATGTTGCGTTCCCAGCCAAAAAACGAGAGGGACGAGCGGAATGTTTCCGCTCGCATGCTTTTATTGGCAACGAGCATTTTCGCAATTACCACGCCGGTTTACCTCCACGCTCAGGAAACGGAACTGCGTGGCGAGGTATCCGAATCTGCAATTCAGCGTGACCAGCAAGCCAAGGTCCGCCAATTGACCGCTGCACAAAATGCATCGGGCACCACACCAACCGTGGCAGCAGGCCTGCCAACTCCAGCCTATGTGCCGGCCAACCCCGGCGCGCTGCCAGACAATAGCGACACGAGCACTGCGACGGGCAGCATTTTCGGCAATTCAGAAGCATCGCCAGATGATACCGCCGACGACCCCACCACTCAGCGGCAGCGCCGGTCATCCACAGCGCGAACCCAACCGGCAAACAGAGAAGACAACACGGCACCGCAGGACAACGCCGCAACCGCCGCCGGGGCTTCGGACCAGGAAGAAGAAACAACCAACCGGCGCGCATCCACCGTCGATTCCGACAACAGGCTTCCATTGAACCCGCGCGAAGAACGAACCGGTTCAATCGAGGGCCAGAGCAGCGAGCCTGAGACCGACCCATATGCTCCGCTTGGTATTCGAGTTGGCTCCTTCACCCTGAGACCCACAATCGAACAAGGCATCACGGCCACATCTAATGCCGATTCCAGCAGCAATGGCCAATCTGCCATCCTCTCGGAAACGACCTTGCGCTTCAACGCCGCTTCCGACTGGCGGGAAAATTCAGCATCCATCAATGGTTACGGCATTGTCAGAAAGACTCTTTCGGGAGAAGAGGTCAGCGATGCAAGGGGCGCATCGATGGCACGCTCAATATCGATCTCGGCAATGAATTGCGCGCCATCGGCAAGCTTGGCTACGAGGCTGCGCCCGAATCCGCATCATCACCGGTCGTTATTACCGGAACCGCATCGCAACCCCTGCGTCAGACCATCGATGGCAGTCTTGGTATCGAAAAAGACGTAGGCAAGATGCGTTTTGGCCTGACAGGCGCTGCCGCACATGATTCTTATGGGGACGCCGACCTGTCAACGGGCGCCACCTTGTCCCAGGAAGATCGAAATTCGACGCTCTACACCGCAACCTTGCGCAGTGGATATGAAATCTCTCCTGCAATAACACCCTTTGTCGAGTTCGAAGGTGGACGGCGGCTTTACGACCAGCGCGCCGACAGCAGTGGTTATCAACGTTCTTCGACGAGGCTCGGCGCGCGCGGTGGCGTTGAACTCGACCTCGGCGAAAAACTGGCGGGCGAATTTTCAGCCGGCTGGTTGCGAGAAAGCTTTGATGATGACCGCCTGGCGCCAATCTCCGGTGCAACCCTCAACGCCGATTTGAGATGGTCGCCGCAACGCGGCACGACAATCGGCATCCGCGGTACGACTGAATTGGAAGGTACAACGACGGCTGGCGAAAGTGGCTCGGTCCTCTATTCCGGACGCATTACCGCAGAGCGGCAGATCCGGGCAAATTTGACAGGGACGGCAGCCCTCGGCCTGGATTGGCGCAATTACAGCGGCTCCAGCGGCCACGATCTCATTTTCAGCGCCGAAGCCGGGCTGACATGGTGGCTGAATCGCTACGCCGGCATCACAACGCGTGTGCGTCACGAAACGCTCGCCAGCAATCTGGCAGGCCGCGATTCAAAGACCAACAGCGTCTATCTGGGTGTAACACTGCAACGCTAAACCATGCTGCAGTTCAGACCACGAAGGTCCGTGCTCAGCCCGGTTGGTAGTCGCTCACCAGCGAGCCAATCACGTCAGCCATTTTATCTTTCATGTCAGAGCGCCACAGGGCAAAGGCCACATTGGCCTCGACGAACCCTTCCGGTGAACCGCAATCGAACGTGCGGCCCTGATAGTGATAGCCATAGAATGACTTTTGCCCACCCAGTTTCAACATGGCGTCGGTAAGCTGGATTTCGTTGCCGGCACCTTTTTCCTGTCCTTCCAGAATATCGAATATTTCCGGCTGGAGAATATAGCGCCCGTTGATATAGAAGTTTGACGGCGCGGTGCCCGGCGCTGGTTTTTCCACCATTTCATTGATTTTGAAACCGGTATGCGTTTCTTCACCACGCCCGACAATGCCGTATTTGTGCGCCTCGGCAGGATCGCATTCCTGCACCGCGACAACGTTGTCGCCGGTTTTTTCGTAAAGCTCGACCATCGACTTCAGGCAGCTCTTTTCCGATTGCATAATCATGTCGGGCAAAAGCAGTGCGAATGGCTCGTCACCAACCAGTTCACGCGCACACCACACAGCATGGCCCAGTCCAAGCGGCACTTGCTGGCGTGTAAAGCTCGTCTGGCCAGGCGCAGGCTGTAATTTCTTCAGCCTGTCGAGTTCGTCATTCTTTCCACGTTGGGCAAGTGTATCATATAGTTCGAACTGAATGTCGAAATGATCCTCGATGACCGTCTTGTTGCGGCCAGTGACAAAGATGAAATGCTCAATGCCCGCTTCGCGCGCTTCATCGACGACATATTGAATGACCGGCCGATCAACCACCGTAAGCATCTCTTTCGGGATAGCCTTGGTGGCAGGGAGGAATCGCGTACCAAGCCCGGCAACGGGAAAAACTGCCTTACGCACTCTCTTCATATCGTCAATCATCCATTCTTTTTCGTGGCCACCGTGCTTCCGACACAATTCCACATCGAAATTGAAGATTACTGAACTGAAACGCGCTGGCAGGTCCGACAATTAAGCATTGAAGCCTCTTTTCGTTCCAGAAGGCCCCTATGGTAAACTAATTCCTAACCGGAATCGGCGATGAATGATCTCTTTCACACAAAGATGGAGGACGAAATGTCTGCTCGCAACGCCACAAAACGCCTTACACGCGCACTGTCCGTCGCCAGCCTGTCTTTCGCCCTTTTGGTGCCGGCAGGTTCGGCCTACGCAGATTCCGGGTTTCGTCAATGGGTAGCCAGCTTCCGCACGACCGCCGTTAAAAATGGCGTATCGGGCAAGCTCTATGATGCGGCCTTTCGCAACATAACCGAGATTGATCCCGTAGTCCTGGAAAAGGCCCGTTACCAGCCTGAGTTCACGGCCCCCGCCTGGGATTATTTCGACAACCGCGTGCAGGACCAATCGATTGCAACCGGCAGGGAAATGGCGCGGAAGTGGAAGCCTTGGCTTGACCGGATCGAAAGCAAATTCGGCGTCGACCGCTACGTCCTTTTGGCGATCTGGTCGATGGAATCGAATTATGGCGAGATACTCAAACGTGATGACATCATGCGCAATGTCGTACGCTCGCTGGCAACTCTTGGTTATGCAGACAAGAGACGCTCGAAATTCGCTCGAACGCAGTTGATCGCCGCTTTGAAGATTCTGCAGAAGGGCGATATCGACGAAAGTCACCTGACCGGCTCATGGGCCGGTGCGATGGGACACACACAGTTCATTCCGACCAGTTATCAGGCATATGCTGTCGATATTGATGGCAATGGCAAACGAGACATCTGGAATTCCATCCCCGACGCGCTGGCCACTGCGGCAAATCTGCTGCGCAAAAATGGCTGGCAAACGGGCAAGACCTGGGGTTATGAGGTCAACCTGCCCGCCGGACGAAAATTCCCCGCTGGCCGACTGTCATTGCGAAAATGGCAATCGCTCGGCCTCACACGAGCCAAGGGCAAACCCTTTCCCCACAGTTCCGACAGTGCGGTCTTGAAAGTCCCCGATGGACGCAAAGGCCCGGCCTTTTTGATGATCAAGAACTTCTCCGTGATCAAGCGCTATAATAACGCCGACAAATACGCCATCGCCGTTGGCCTTCTGGCCGACGAAATTGCCGGTTATGGTGGCCTCGTCAACGACTGGAACCGCCCGTTCACCAAATTGACGTTTGAGGAGAGGCAGGAACTTCAAAAGCGTTTGTCCCTGATCGGATATTATGACGGAAAGATCGACGGCAAGGTCGGTGCCGGGTCGAAATCCGCCATCATTGCCTTCCAGGCTCAGGCAGGCTTGACCCAGGATGGACATCCGAGCATGGAAGTGCTCAAGCGGCTTCGGCAGCGATAACCGCGCGAATGGTTTTTGGATAGTGAGGTTGTTTTGGTTTCGGCATTGCGCAACTGGATAGTACTGCGACGTTCGCCGATACTGATATTCGTTCTCGCCATTTTTTTCATCGGCATTGCCGGCACATTCCAGGTGCCGGCATTCGCTCAGGAAGTGCAGACCCGGACCTGGTCGCTGCGTGACCTGTTTCTGCCACGCAAGAGAGAACGCGTCGAACCCCCTGCGAAAATCCGCAGAAAGCCCCCAAGGGTCAAAAAACAAGCGCCTGCTGCGCGCCAACCGGTCAAGCCTCCGGTGCAAGCCGTCGAAAAAGCGCCGGACGCCCGGCTGGTTCTGGTTGTCGGCGACTTCCTCGCAGGCGGTCTGGCAGAGGGCCTTGAGGCCGCTTTCGAGGAAAATCATTCGATCAAGATAGAAAGCCGCAGCAATGGCTCGTCGGGCCTCGTGCGTGACGATTACTATAATTGGCCGGCTGAGCTACCAGCACTGGTTGAGAGCGAGAAGCCGGCTGCCATCGTTGTCATGATCGGGTCTAACGACCGGCAGCAACTGCGCGTCGGCGATACGAGCGAGCAACCGCGATCGGAGAAATGGACCAAGGAATATGAAGCGCGCGTCACCGCGTTTGGCAAAGAGATCGCAAAAACCAAAGTGCCTTTCATTTGGGTCGGCATTCCTGCCTTCAGGTTTTCCAGCATGACATCCGACATGCTCGCCTTCAATGAAATCTATCGCGCTGCGGCGGAAAGCAATGGTGGCGAATTCGTGGACATTTGGGATGGTTTCGTCGACGAAAACGGTGCTTTCATCACCAAGGGGCCAGACATTAACGGACAACCGGTAAATCTGCGCGGAAGCGATGGCATCAATCTCACGCGGGCAGGCAAGAGAAAAGTGGCGTTCTACGTAGAAAAGCCGCTGATGAAGATATTGGGGTTAGCAATTGGAGCAGACGCAGAGCCCTCGTTTACGCCCGCCGGACTTCCCGTTGAGACGCCCGCCGCAATCACCGCGCCGGAAAATGTCGACCGGACCGCGCCCATGCTGCTCAATGATCCGGCACTTGACGGCGGCACTGAGCTTCTTGGCGCTTTTCCTCATAGGGACAATATGGTTGACACGCGACAAGAAGCAGATGGATTGACGACGCAGGAAAGGGAAAAAGGCCGAGCGGACGATTTTTCATGGCCCCCGCCAAAGGACGTGACAATACCCTTAGCCGCCCCTGAAACCACAACCGCCATTGATCGCTAGAGCATCGCGCTGCGACCATCAAACAGGCAGAACAGTCACACCCATGAGATCTTTGTCGATTGAGTGCGCTGCCTGGCGGCCTTCCCGGATCGCCCACACGACCAGTGACTGCCCGCGCCGCACATCGCCAGCAGCATAGAGCTTGTCGACACTGGTCCTGTAGTCGCGCTCATTAGCAGCCACATTCCTGGAGCGACGCGCATCGACAGCAACATCCATGCCTTTTTCCAACTCTGACAAGATGCCGTGTTCGAACGGGCCGGAAAAACCGATAGCAATGAAAGCGAGATCTGCTCGGATAACAAATTCCGTACCGGCCACAGGCTTGCGCTTTTCATCGACTTCGCAGCATTTCACACCGGTCAATTGACCTTCCTCGCCAATGAATTCAAGCGTCGCCACCTGAAATTCACGCTCGGCCCCCTCGGCTTGCGAAGACGATGTGCGCATTTTCGTCGCCCAGTAAGGCCACACGGCCAGCTTGTCTTCCTTGATGGGTGGTTGCGGGCGAATGTCCAGCTGTGTTACCCGCACCGCGCCTTGACGGAAAGCTGTACCGACACAGTCGGACGCTGTGTCACCGCCACCAACCACAACAACATGCTGACCATTGGCAACGATTGATGTCGAAGGCCACGCGACCGACAGGATTTCCTCGCCGCCAACACGCTTGTTCTGCTGCACGAGATAAGGCATTGCATCGTGAACGCCGTCGAGGTCTTCACCCGCAATACCGGCTTTGCGTGGCATCTCGGACCCGCCACAATACAACACCGCATCATAGGCCGCGAGCAACTCGGCCACGGGCTTGTCGACGCCGACATTGACACCGCACAAGAACGTGACGCCTTCGCCCTGCATCTGCTCGACGCGGCGATCGATGAAGTGCTTTTCGATCTTGAAATCAGGGATGCCAAAGCGCATCAACCCGCCCGGACGGCTCTCGCGTTCATAGACATGGACATCGTGACCGGCGCGGCCCAATTGCTGGGCAGCCGCCATGCCAGCCGGTCCAGACCCGACAATGGCAACCCGCTTGCCGGTTTTCGTCTGCGGCGGATAGGGGCGAATGTAGCCGGTTTCGTAGGCCTTGTCCGCCAGCGCCTGCTCGACCGTCTTGATAGCAACGGGAATATCTTCAAGGTTGAGCGTACATGCCTCTTCACAGGGCGCTGGGCAAATCCGACCGGTAAATTCAGGGAAGTTGTTGGTCGAATGCAGGTTGCGGATCGCATTGTCCCAATCGCCATGATAGACGAGATCGTTCCAGTCCGGAATCTGGTTGTGAACCGGACAACCCGTCGGACCGTGGCAGTAGGGCACGCCACAATCCATGCAGCGTGCCGCCTGCTTTTCGACTTCGCTCTCCGACATCGGCAGCGTGAATTCGCGAAAATGCCGAATGCGATCCGATGCAGGCTGATACTTGTGCACCTGCCGGTCGATCTCCAGAAATCCTGTTACCTTACCCATTTCGATATCCTCGGACTTGCGTTCGACCCGAATGAACCTGACATCTGGTCGCTTGTACGGATCGGATCAGAAAGCCGGCGCATTGGTCCGGCGGTTCAAGCCGTCTTGCGGCTTTCCGTTTAGCGCGGTCGCGCCCCGGTTTTGTGCCTGATGGATGATCCAGACACCTTTGTCGAAACCATTTTGGCCATCACTCTGCCGCCACGTTCATGCGACTGCGCTCCATCTCGATCAAGGCGCGACGATATTCAACCGGCATGACCTTGCGGAATTTCGGCCGGAAGTTTGCCCAACCATCGAGAATTTCCTTGCCGCGTTTGGAGCCTGTGAAATGCACATGGTTCGAGATGAGCTGGAACAGGCGTTCCTCGTCATGGCTCGTCATGTCTCCCGACACATCAACGCGACCTTTATGATCGATGTCGCCGCCATGATGGTGCAGTTTTTCCAGCATGTCGTCTTCTTCCGGCACCGGTTCAAGCTCGACCATGGCCATGTTGCAGCGTTCGGCAAAATCGCCGTCCTCGTCCAGCACATAAGCCACGCCCCCGGACATGCCCGCAGCGAAGTTGCGCCCCGTCTGGCCGATGACAACGACAATGCCGCCGGTCATATACTCGCAACCATGATCGCCCACACCTTCGACGACGGCAATCGCGCCGGAATTGCGCACCGCGAAACGTTCACCAGCGACGCCGCAGAAATACGCCTCGCCTTCGATCGCTCCATACAGGACGGTGTTGCCGACGATGATGGATTCGGCCGCGATTATCTTGGCTTCATCAGGCGGCCTGATGACGATACGCCCGCCCGACAAGCCCTTTCCAACATAGTCGTTGGCAGCGCCCACCAGATCAAACGAAATTCCGCGTGTCAGGAAAGCTGCGAAAGACTGACCTGCAGTGCCGGTCAACTTGATCGAAATCGTGTCGTCACGCAGCCCCTTATGTTTGAACCGCTTGGCCACCTCACCAGAGAGCATGGCTCCCGCTGAGCGATCGACATTGCGGATCGGAACCTCGATCTTGACCGCCTCTTTCTTTTCAAGCGCCGGCTTGGCCAGTTCGATAAGCTTGCGGTCCAGTACATCGTCGATCGGGTGCTTTTGACGCTCGCTCCAATGTGTCGCTTCATGGGGCGCATCGGGCTTGTAGAAAATTTTGGAGAAATCGAGCCCCTTAGCCTTCCAATGCTCGATCAGTTCGCGCTTTTGCACAAGATCGGTATTGCCGATGATCTCATCGAGATGGGTGAAGCCCATTTCGGCAAGGAGTTCGCGAACCTCTTCTGCAACATAGAAGAAGAAATTGATGACATGCTCCGGCGTTCCCTTGAAGCGCTTGCGAAGCACGGGATCTTGCGTCGCAACACCAACAGGACACGTATTCAGATGACACTTGCGCATCATGATACATCCAGCCGCAATCAACGGAGCCGTCGCAAATCCAAACTCGTCGGCACCCAGTAACGCGCCTATGATGACGTCGCGGCCCGTGCGCAAACCACCATCTACCTGAAGCGCCACGCGGCTGCGCAATCCGTTCAAAACCAGGGTCTGGTGCGTCTCGGCAAGCCCCATTTCCCATGGGCTGCCAGCATGTTTGAGCGAGGTCAGCGGTGACGCGCCAGTGCCACCATCATAGCCCGAAACCGTGATATGGTCCGCTCGCGCCTTGGCTACGCCGGCAGCGACCGTGCCAACGCCCACCTCCGACACCAGCTTGACCGAGATATCGGCAGCCGGATTGACGTTTTTCAGATCGTAGATGAGCTGCGCCAGATCTTCGATCGAATAGATGTCGTGGTGAGGCGGCGGCGAAATCAACCCCACGCCCTGTGTGGAATGGCGCGTCTTGGCGATGGTCGCATCGACCTTGTGACCGGGCAACTGCCCACCCTCGCCCGGCTTCGCCCCTTGCGCAACCTTGATCTGGATCATGTCGGAATTGACAAGATACTCCGCCGTGACGCCGAAGCGTCCCGATGCCACCTGCTTGATGGCCGACCGCTCGGGATTTTTGCCGCCACCCGGCAAGGGAAGGTATCGATCCGGTTCCTCGCCACCCTCTCCGGTATTCGACTTGCCGCCGATCTCGTTCATCGCAATGGCAAGCGTCGTGTGGGCTTCTCTCGAAATCGAGCCAAACGACATCGCTCCCGTTGAGAAACGTTTGACGATTTCGGAAGCCGGCATCACCTGATCAAGTGGCACTTTTTTGCGCCCGGCGTCTTCCGCCATGGTGATCTTGAACAGGCCGCGAATAGACTGTGCATGAACCGCTGCGTTGTTGATCTGCTCCGAAAACGCCTTGAAGGTATCCCAGGAACCTTGCCGAACCGCATGCTGTAATGTCGCAACCGCATCAGCCGTCCACGCATGCGCTTCGCCACGCATACGCAAAAGATAATCACCACCGACATCCAATGCGTTGCGCAAGACCGGATCGTCACCGAAAGCGGAACTGTGCCGGTTGACCGTTTCAGTCGCCAACTGCTCCAGACCAACCCCTTCGATATGCGTTGCGGTGCCGGTAAAATACTTGTCGACGAAATCTGCCTTCAGTCCCACGACGTCAAAAATCTGCGCGCCGCAATAGGATTGATAGGTCGATATCCCCATCTTGGACATGACCTTGAGAATGCCCTTGCCAATCGACTTGATGTAGCGTGACACAATCTCCTGATCATCCACTTCCGGCGGGAACGCACCATTCCTGTGCATGTCGGTCAACGTATCGAAAGCCAGATACGGATTGATCGCTTCCGCGCCATAACCCGCCAGACAGCAGAAGTGATGGATTTCGCGAGGCTCACCTGACTCGACCACCAGACCGACCGAAGTGCGCAACCCTTTGCGGATCAGGTGGTGGTGTACCGCAGCGGTCGCAAGCAATGACGGAATATCGATACGGTCAGGGCCAAGCTGGCGGTCTGAAAGGATGATGATGTTATAACCGCCGGCAACTGCTGCCTCTGCCCTGTCACAAAGTCGCTCAACCGCTCCGGGCATACCTGCCGCGCCTTCACTTGCCGAATAGGTGATGTCGATCGTCTTGGTGTCGAAGCGTTCCTCGGTATGCCCGATAGACCGGATTTTCTCGAGATCGGCATTGGTCAATATCGGCTGGCGAACCTCAAGCCGCTTGCGACGCGACGAACCGACAAGATCGAAAATATTCGGCCGCGGTCCAATGAAGGAAACCAGGCTCATCACCAACTCTTCGCGGATCGGGTCGATCGGCGGGTTGGTGACCTGAGCAAAGTTCTGCTTGAAATAATTGTAAAGCAGCTTCGGTCTGTCCGACATGGCCGCGATAGGTGTGTCCGTACCCATTGAACCCACGGCTTCCTGGCCGGTAGTCGCCATCGGCGACATCAAGATTTTCAGGTCTTCCTGCGAATAACCAAAAGCCTGTTGACGGTCGAGCAGCGACACGTCCTTGCGCAACGCGCGCGGCTCAACGGGATTGAGGTCTTCAAGGATCAACTGGGTATTGGACAGCCACTTGCGGTAGGGATGCTTCGTCGCAATTTCCGACTTGATTTCGTCATCTGAAATGATGCGGCCTTTTTCAAGGTCGATGAGCAGCATGCGGCCAGGTTGCAACCGCCATTTCTTGACGATTTTTTCTTCCGGAACCGGCAGCGCACCAGCTTCCGATGCCATAATGACACGCCCATCGTCGGTAACGATGTAGCGCGCTGGCCGCAAACCGTTGCGATCAAGCGTCGCGCCGATCTGGCGCCCATCCGTGAACACAACCGCGGCTGGCCCGTCCCACGGCTCCATCAAGGCGGCATGATACTCATAGAACGCCCTGCTGTCCTCGCTCATCAGCTTGTTGCCGGCCCATGCTTCGGGGATCAGC
The DNA here is from genome assembly GCF_055809095.1 of Mesorhizobium sp. G2-6-1. Lineage (NCBI taxonomy): Bacteria > Pseudomonadati > Pseudomonadota > Alphaproteobacteria > Hyphomicrobiales > Phyllobacteriaceae > Mesorhizobium > Mesorhizobium sp. G2-6-1. The sequence continues at coordinate 2,439,048 of NZ_CM147896.1, read as the reverse complement.
ATCATCATGGCGTGAGCCAGCGAATAGCCACCCTGGAACAGGAATTCGAGCGCATTGTCGAAGCAGGCAGTGTCCGATTGCCCCTCATATGAAATCGGCCAGAGCTTCGAGATGTCGTTGCCGAACAATTCACTGTCAACCGAAGCCTGACGCGCCGCCATCCAGTTGTTATTGCCGCGCACCGTGTTGATTTCGCCATTATGCGCGACCATGCGGTAGGGATGGGCAAGCTTCCAAGACGGGAACGTGTTGGTCGAAAACCGCTGATGGACAAGGATCAACGCTGTTTCGAAACGAGGATCGTCAAGATCCTTGTAGTAGGCACCAACCTGATTTGCCAGGAACATGCCTTTGTAAACAATGGTGCGCGCTGACAGCGACACGCAATAGGCGCCGATATCCCTGTTGTTGTTCTCACCATAAATGCGCCCTGAAATCACCTTCCGCAGAAGATAAAGGCGCGCCTCATATTCTTCGTCATCGTCGATTTCCGGCGTGCGCCCGATGAATACCTGGCGGTGACGCGGCTCCGCAGCAACGATTTCCGGGGCCTTGGACAAGGATGCATTGTCGACAGGAACATCTCGAAAGCCGAGCAGCGGCAAGCCTTCGGACTGGGCCGACTCGACAATGATCTCGTCGATATGGGCACGAAGCTCTTCATCTTGCGGCATGAACCAGTGGCCAACACCGTATTGTCCCGAAAGCGGCAGTTCTATTCCCTGCTTGGCCATTTCCTCGCGAAAGAAGCGATCGGGAATCTGGATCAGCAGTCCTGCACCATCTCCCATCAACGGATCAGCGCCAACTGCCCCGCGATGCGTCAGATTCTCGAGCATTTGAAGCCCGTCGATGACGATCTGGTGCGACTTCTCGCCGTTCATATTGGCAATGAAGCCAACTCCACAAGCATCGTGTTCGTTGCGCGGATCATACAGGCCTTGAGCAACAGGCGCGCTCAATGAACGCGCGCCCGGTTTGACGGCATGCGCTTTCGTCTGCACTTCGGCTGTAAAATCCGTCGTCACAGATGGCGTCACGTCCGTCATCGTCATGTCCTCCGTTCCGCGCCAATAATGCGCTTTTTTATCGATAGGAAGCGCCCGCCTCCTTTAACCCGTTCGGCAGGTCTTGCGAAAGCCTCGCCAACCCATACGGCCCGAATGAAGTGCCGCTTGCGATAGCAACCGGATCAATGCCGACAATACGACATTCCCGCGTACGCTGCGCGATAAAATAAGACAGCATTACTGTCCTAAATTTTTATGTCAGATTTCGTAACCTCACACAAGACCGATTCAGCAAAATTCATGGCCAGCCAGCGACAGAAAATTACACATATTTGAAACATCGCGAAACTTTCGGTCCGCAAAGCCCCATTTCCGGTCCCATGATTTGCATTAACCCGGCATCTTTGGCTGGCTCTTGCACAATGACGACGAAACCGGTCAATGTCGCGCCGTTTTCGCCTCAACAGACACGGATATGCCAATGTACTTCGCTTCCGACAATTGGGCAGGTGCCCATCCCAAGATCGCGGCTCACTTGTCTTCCAATTCAGGCGGCTTTTCCACGGCCTATGGTGACAGCGCCCTGGATCGCCAGGTTCAGGAAAAATTCAGCGAAATCTTCGAACGAGAGGTCGCAGTATTCTTTGTGGCGACTGGAACTGCCGCCAATGCATTGGCGCTGACAGCCTACAACAAGCCCGGCGGCATCTCCTTCTGCCACAGTGAAGCGCACATGATCGAAGATGAATGCGGCGCGCCTGAATATCTTTCAGGGGGTGCGAGGCTACATGCCGTTGATGGCGCACTCGGCAAGATCGATCCCATCACACTTGAGCACACATTGGATCGTTTTGTCCCGGAATTTGTCCATGCCGGAAGGCCAATGGCAGTTTCCATCACGCAATCAACCGAAATAGGCACCCTCTACAATCTCAACGAAATCGCGACCATTTCAAAACTGGCCAAACGCCACTCGATCCCGCTGCATCTGGACGGCGCACGCTTTGCCAATGCACTCGTCACACTTGGCGCAACGCCAGCCGAAATGACATGGAAAAATGGCGTTGACGTCGTCTCCTTTGGCGGAACGAAAAATGGCTGCTGGTGCGCGGAAGCGATCCTGCTGTTCGACCTCGACAAGGCTGCGGAGATGGCATTCCTGCGCAAACGGGCAGCACAATTGTTTTCGAAATCACGCTTCATCGCGGCCCAGTTCGATGCCTATTTTCAAGACGGGCTGTGGCTTGACAGTGCGCGCCACTCTAACGCGATGGCTGCGCGTCTGGCTGCCACCCTCGGGGCTTCCGCCTCAGTGCGCCTTGCATGGGCACCACAAGCAAATGAAGTATTTGCGATCATGGCGAAAACCGTCGCCGAAAAACTCCAGGCTGAGGGCGCGGCATTCTACGATTGGCCAACGCCTGCCAGCTTCACAGACGCGCTCGCGCCCGATGAAAAAATCTATCGCTTCGTCACCAGTTTCGCCACGACCGCTGAAGAGATCGAGCAATTTGCCGAACTCATCGGCGCATAGGGCAATTAGGGTCAGGACTCATTAATGAAGCCTGCAAACAAAAGGCGACGCCTCGCGGCGTCGCCCTTCTCTCGGGAGGTGAGAGAAATCAGGTCACACAGATTAACTGGCCGCTTTGGCTTCAATCTGTTTGGCTTTCGCCGTCGTTGCCGAGATGGCGATCTTGCGCGGCTTCAGTTCCTCCGGGATATTGCGCTTCAGGTCCACGAAAAGCAGACCATTCTTCAACGCAGCACCCACAACATCGACATGATCGGCGAGCTGAAAGCGGCGTTCGAAAGCGCGCGAAGCGATACCGCGATAAAGCAGTTCTGAACCTTCGCCGTCAGCATCTTCCTTGCGTTCGCCTTTCACGGTCAGCACATTGCGGTGTGCCTCAATCGAAATCTCTTCATCCGAGAAGCCAGCAACGGCCATCGAGATGCGATAGGCGTCCTCGCCAGTCTTTTCGATATTGTAGGGCGGGTAGGTCTGCGCGCCCTCCGGCTGGGCAAGTGAATCCAGCATGGTGAGCATCCTGTCGAAGCCAACGGTCGAGCGATAAAATGGGGAAAAATCAACGTGACGCATAATGTGTTCTCCTTTTGAGCAACAAGGTTTGCGTTATGGTCCAGCGAGAAACCCTTCACGGCGTTCCTTGAACCAGCGACCCCGATAACGGCGACCGCTCCAGTCATTTGGGAGCACCCTCGCTACATTTCAAGATTGCCCCAAGTGCAAAAATTTCTTCGCACCCGCCCTTGTGAACGTCAGATGAACGCCCTCATCGGACGATGTTCACACAAGCTGCGTTACGGTTACTCAACACTGCACAAAGCGGCCACATAGAGCGACCGCGATAAGGCCGAGCCGGGTGTAACGTCCCTTCCCCCGGGTCGACAAAGGCCGGAAGCACGTCTTGAACGGCTTCCGGCCTTACTCATTTCACCGGAATTCCTTTGCTTTTCCCCCATAGGCTTTCTATCACCATGCACACACCTCGCCAGCCGGACGCAGGCCCACGACACGAACGAATTGCCAGACATGGACCTTTTGCACGAAATTCCCGGCAATCCGATTCCGGAAAACGCCATCGCGGGCTTCTTCACCTCGCGCGACGGCAAAAATATCCGCTATGCGCGCTTTGCAGCGACGGTCTTGCCCGACAAGGGCCCCAACAAGGGCCCCAACAAGGGCACGGTGATCATCCTGCCCGGTCGAAACGAATGCATTGAAAAATATTTCGAAACCATCCGCGATCTTTGCGACAAGGGACTGGGCGTCGCAACCCTTGATTGGCGCGGACAGGGCGGGTCCGATCGACTGCTGCGAAACCGCCAGCGCGGCTACGTCAAGAGCTTCAATGATTATGCGAAAGACCTGGAACAGTTCTTTCAGGAGATTGTACTGCCTGACTGTCGCGGACCCTTCTATATTCTCGCTCACTCGACGGGAGCAGTGGTGGCGCTTCTCGCTGCACCCAATATGGTCAACCGCGTTCGCCGCATGGTTCTGATCGCCCCATTCCTCGCGCTTCCCGGTCAGCCGGTATCAATGAAGATGGTGCGATGGGTGACAACGCTTTTGAGCAGTATTGGCATGGGGCGCCTCTACGCTGCATGGGGGCCACGTCCCAAGGAAACCGCACCTTTCGATACCAACAAGCTGACATCTGACCCAGCCCGGTATCGGCGTAATACGGCAATCTATGAAGCCTTCCCGCATCTTGCGCTGGGCGGCCCGACCATCCGCTGGCTAAGGGCTGCAAGTTCTGCTGCTTTGGCTGTTACCAAACCGGAATTCATGGCAGCCATCCGCATCCCGATGCTTGTAATAGGCGCCGGAGCAGATCAGGTCGTGTCCACGAAAGCTGTGGCCTCTTACGCAAGGCATTTGCGTCTCGGATCGTTGCTGATGATTGACGGGGCGCGTCACGAAATCCTGCAAGAAACTGATCTTTATCGCGAACAACTGCTCGCAGCCATCAATGCATTCATACCCGGAACCGACGACGGCACACTTTAGAGCATCGGTGTGTCGTGGTTTTGGGGTGACGGAAGGCTCAAGACCACGTCAATCGGTCAGGCGTAGAGTGCAGCAAGTGCGGCAGCGTGCAGTTCAGGTGTAGCGGCAGCAAGAACGTCTCCACCATTTTCCGCCGGTCCACCGTCGAAAGTGGTGATTATCCCGCCTGCTTTTTCGATGATCGGAATCAAGGCGACAATGTCATAAGGTTTCAAACCCGGATCGGCGACAATATCGATATAACCGGCCGCGAGCATGGCAAATGCATAGCAATCAGTACCATAGCGAGCCAGCTGCACCTGCTGTTCCAGATGATCGTAGCGAGGTCGCATATCGCCTTTAAACAAGGCAGGCGTCGTCGTGAACAAAATCGCATCTGCAAGAGATGTTGTCTGGCGCACTGCAAGCCTGCGTGTCCCGCCCGGGCCTTCATAAAATGCCCCGGCCGAATTGGCAAAATAGAGTTCGTTGGTGAATGGCTGTGCCATCAGTCCCGCAATTGCATCGCCATCGACGGTGAGACCAACCAATGTTCCCCATACCGGAATACCTGAGATAAAGGCGCGCGTGCCATCTATCGGGTCGATCACCCAAACATGGCGACTATCCAGATTTTCGCTGCCATGTTCCTCACCCAGAATACCATGATCGGGAAATTCTCGACCGATCAGGTTGCGGATGGCGCGTTCAGCCTCCTGATCGGCTTCCGTGACTGGATCGAACCCCTTTGAAAGCTTGTTATCCACCGCTCCCTGGCTGCGGAAACGTGGCAGGGTTTCGGCTGCGGCCACATGAGCGATGCGCCGAATGAATTCGGTGGAAATATCCAATTTCGTCTCCCGAGAAGCACAGGCACATGGAAATTTCGTACCCGAACCAGCGTCATAGCAAAGCTGGCACAGGATTGCCACGCCCGCTTTATTTCTTGATTTGTCGCGGCAAACGCCTCCGCACGCTTGACATTTGTGCACCGCACAATAATCTCGTTCCCGGACAGGTTTTCCTGTCTATGCTCTTCTTGGGCATTTCCTCCCTAGACTCAAGACCGTGTCGTACAAACGATGCGGTCTTTTTTTGCCTGAAGCATGTCGCGCGTTGGCGGTTTCATTGCACGCGCTTCAAGCCCTTGTTTTCATGAATGTCGTTATGGGAAAAACCGCTGCACACTTTTGGGCAGCAGGCGGGCGCAAAAGCGGCACCGCTTTTTCTCATCTTACTCCGGCAGGTGATTGCATCACTCTGCGGCGAGTGGAAGATCGAGGAAATGATGATCGGGTATCGCCATGAGATCCGCGCAAAACAATCTCATATCGCAACCGAGCTTCTCGAAGCCCGACGACTTCTGGAGCGTTCGTTCATTCATATAGAGACCGCGATTGACCTCGATCTGGAGCGCATGAAGGTGGCGTACTGGGCGACCATAATGCTCGGTGATGAAACCTCCCGCATAAGGCTTGTTGTGCGCGACCGTATAGCCCATGCCTGAAAGTAGCCCTATGGCGGTTTCGGTCAACGCGCCGGAAGCCGAGGTGCCAAAACGGTCACCAATGATGAAATCGGGCCTGCATCCGTCATTTCCAACGCGAACACTGGCAGGCATTGAATGACAATCAATCAAGATTGCGTAGCCGAACTTGGCATGTGTTCTTGTCAGGAGAAGCTTGAGAGCTTCATGAAAAGGCTTGTATGCAACCTCGATGCGGGCAATCGCTTCGGACAGCGGCAGCCGCCCGGAATAAATATCAAGCCCTTCCCCCACCAGCTTCGGAACCGTACCGAGCCCTCCCGCCACCCGTGCCGAGCGGATATTGCAATAGGAAGGAACTGGTTCGCAAAACATGCGCGGATCAAGTTCCCACGGCTCTCGATTGGCATCGAGATAGGCGCGCGGAAAGTTCGCCGCCAATAGAGGCGCGCCCAGCATGACCGCTGAACCGAACAGTTCATCGACATAGCAATCCTCGGATCGCCGGATCACATTGCTATCCAGCCGTGTCATGGCAAGAAATCGCTCGGGATAGTAGCGTCCGCTATGTGGAGAACTGAAAATGAAAGGAACACGCTGCTCCGCAGACGAACGAATTTCAAAAGGCGGAACGCCTGAAAAATCCGCGGCTGGCGTCGTCAATGGAAACAACTTCTCGAGCATATGCTTACCATCACCGAAAAGTGCCATCTTGGATGAGGCATGTCCAGTATCACAGCGATCTAGCCCGCCTTCACTATGATCTTCCCATGCGGCGTTCACTTGATGTTTACCGGCGATACTACATATAGAGGATGGTTAACGGGATTGCCCGGCGGCAATCTTGAGCGGGTGATTCGGACGGGATACGATGGAACGCATTCTCCTAGCGGAAGACGACGACGACATGCGCCGCTTTCTGGTCAAGGCGCTCGAACGCGCCGGCTACCAGGTTAGCGACTTCGATAATGGTGCCAGTGCGTACGAGCGTTTGCGCGAAGAGCCATTCTCGTTGCTGCTGACCGACATTGTCATGCCCGAAATGGACGGAATCGAACTTGCCCGGCGCGCGACCGAGATCGACCCCGACCTGAAAGTCATGTTTATTACCGGTTTTGCAGCTGTTGCACTCAACCCGGATTCCAAGGCACCGAAAGATGCCAAGATCCTGTCGAAGCCTTTCCATCTGCGCGATCTTGTCAACGAAGTCGAAAAGATGCTTCAAGCTGCCTGACCGCTTCGCGCTGCAGTTTTAAACCTTTAGGACCAAGCACGATTTTCCGCACGTTCTTTGCGTCTGTCGCTATTGACGCGCTGGAACAAAAGTGGTGTATGCGCGGCGTTGGATGGGCGTGTAGCTCAGCGGGAGAGCACTGCATTGACATTGCAGGGGTCACAGGTTCAATCCCTGTCACGCCCACCATCCAAAGCTAATGAAATCACTGACTTTACGGCAACGGACGAAATTTGTTCGTCGGCGGACTGACACGCAACTGACACGCAGAGGTATTTTGGAACCGGCAAACGCAGGTCCAAATCAGCGAAATATGCATCTATCGCTTCCCTGCCCTTCGACAGGTAGTCTGGCGAATATTCAGCATAGGTTTCGGTGACACTCGGCCTACGATGGCCAAGCAAACCCTCTACCTCCCACGCTGGAACGCCTCGTTTCCTGAGTTCCACTGCCATTGTGTGGCGAAGACTATAGGGAGCGATTTCGATCGGTAGTCCAGCGGCTTCGACCACGGTCTTGAAGCCTTTTTTGATGCTTTTGATCGGGCTGCCGCGCCAATTAACGAACCTTTTCACATCACTCCGCACCAGAAAAGGACGTAGAGTGTCGGTGATCGGCACGATAGGTCGACGTTTTTTTGTCTGCCTTCGCCCTTTGGGGTTGAGATGAATATGATGGTCGGCATACTTCACCTGCGCTGGCGCAAGATCGAGGATCGCTTCCGGCCTCGCCAGCGTGTTCAATGCAATCATTGTGTAGACGTACAGGTGTGGCCAACGCTGGACGGTGGTCAGGAGCAACCGCATTTCGTCCTTGTCGAGGCGGTAATACTCCTCTGCATCCGACCTGTCTCGTTCGTCTATGATGAACGGCACGGACGTGATTTCCCCGTGCTTCCACGCCCTTCGGATGGCCGCACGCCCTATGGCCATGATCCGGCTCACGTAGCTGTTGCTGAAGCCCTTCACTTTCAACCAAACGATAAATTCCTCCTGCCGGGAAATTATCAGATCGCCAATGGTCGCTTCGGCCCAAAACTCAGTCCAGTAGCCAAGCGCATATTGCGCTGCTTCACTGGACCGCATGTCCTTGGCGTGACCCAGCCAATATCGGACAAGGACCGTCGCTACAGGCATGTCAACCGGGGCCTGGTCCTTGATCATGGCGTTCTTGGTGACGAACTCAGCTAGACGGATTTTGGCTTCTTGAAGGTCCTCTGTGCCAAGGCTAGCGCGCTTTGTTTGTCGGGCGCGGGTATCATACCAGCCTGCTTTGTAAACTGGGGAGTTGGGGTGCTTGACGAGGTAGTATTCCCCAATTTGGAACCGGTCTTCGGACATGGTTTTACGCTCTTGGACGCTACGTAGGAATGAAGGTCAGCGAGAGAGTAGCGAGCACGGCTACCGATCATGGCGTGACCAATGTTGCCACGTTTTCGCTCACGCTGGACGGTGAAGATGGAGACGCCGAGCCAGACCGCTGCTTGCTCTTCAGTCAGAAAATCCGACTTCGGCGTCGAAGTTTTATTCAAAGTTTTGACGAACTTCAGCATGACGTCAGTGCCATTTCACTAGATCCGTTAGATAGCCTCTCAGTCCCACCAAGCCGCTTCTGCACGAATTCAGAGCCATCACGTATTCCCTCGATCAGCTCTAGTGGCATATTGATATGGCCGGGTTGGCCCATATAAACGAGCCGCCTTAAAATTCCGGCACGTGCACGCGAGCCGCTTTCAACGGTTACCGACATCACACGATTTCGATCTGGACTTCGGCCTGTCTGGTCGCCTTCAGAAGAGCGAGAACTTCGCCATTGAGGGTTCGACTGTTATCCTTCGCGCGTTCTTTCAGCCACTGCTTGAGGTCGCGGGGAACGCGAACCTTAAGGTCATCCACGGGCATTTGATTTCTCCAGACGGGTATTTAAATACCCAATGAGGGTAGTATTTTTTGCTCTTTCCGTCAACCCCTTGTTGGGGTATATGGTACCCATGAGCGAAATAGCCCCCGACATGAAATTGCGCATCTCCGTCGAGCTTCGACAGAAAATCGAAAAAGCTTCCAAACGAAATGGGCGGACTATGAATGGCGAAATCAATATTCGCCTAGAAGCGTCGTTTGCCGCCGAAGACCCCGTTGTGGCTAAGTTGAAGGCGCATGATCGCGAATTAGCCCGCCTGCGTAAGAAGATAGCGGCATTGGAAATTCATGTGAACAATGGAGTGCCAAGTCTCGAGATCGATGACGATGACGATGAATAACTTTCGGAAAAAGTGAGCGACAGTGGAACTATGACTTTAGTGCTCGGCCTACACCTGAACGTGTTCGCCCCCTGTGCAATTAATTGCTATGGCTGGGTCAACAGTCCGGAACAAACACATCCGAGGCGGCACGGTAAAATTCACCACCGCATGTCTAACCAAAAGGCATTTATCGAGCAGCCGGAAATCACCCGTGGAAGGAGCGAACTGTGATGGCCCCTCATGTAGACCAGATCATGGAGGATATTCAACAAGCCATACGTGCCCACCTTGGGCGAGCAAAGAAGGCTGCGAAAACGGACCCTGCATCGGCGTTCTCAGTCATCGACATTAAGTCTATAAAAAAGCCTCGGCGGGATATGAGCGCCGCCTTAAGAGCCTTCATGTAGCAGTGACTTCGAAGGGTAAGTCTCAAGCAGCTGAAGCAAGAACCCGAATCTTGAATTCGTTCGACGCGAAATTTAACGCCGTAGTGCGTGCGACGCAGAAATATGGTGAACCAATATCGTTCGCTGAAATGGTAGCAATGGCCGAAGAGATCAGCCTCAGCAAAACGTACCATGAAACCGCTATCATCAAACCCATACCGTCGAAGCCGGGATCATGGAGGCCAATCAGCCTAACCGGCATACGCCGCAGAGCACAGCAACTTATTCTCCGTGACATTCTGCTCGTAATGATGGGCGATAGTCCGTTCGACAGCACGGTGGCGGGAGCTGGCGGAGAAGGCCAGCTGTTCAAAAACATCACAACAAAAATCGAGGAGGGCTACGAACACTGGATTAGCTTAGACATCAAAGACTTTTTCCCGTCCTTGCGACCGGCTCACCTGAAGGACTTTCCACTGCCAACGTGGATGATCGAGAACCTTGTGTTCCTTCCTTCAGAAGCCACGATCACGTTTGTCGATGCAAAGCATGGTCTTACTCTATCGGAGCAAGATTTCCTTAGCGGACACATTCACGATCTGCCTCACGGTCTTCCATATTGCGTGGAAAGCATCGGGGCGACACTCAAAAAGGTCCGGCAGGGGATCATGCAGGGCGACGTCTGTGCTCCACAAATTGCACGCACGTTTCTCGGACGGGAACTCCAGCGAACATTGGAGAAATGGGACTTGGTTTGGTTCAGCCATTTGGATGACCTCGCCATAGGTGCGCGCTCCCAATCGGAACTAACGACGTCCTTAGAGGCCCTGGCCTATCGGTTGAAAAACCACCCTGCCGGACCACTTGAGTTTCACGACCATGCAATTTCGACTTCTGTCGATGGTTTCGAAATTCTTGGATACCGAGTAAACAGACGAAACGACGACACCATCCACGTACGACCTGCGGGGAAACGGTTCAGACGACTACGTGAGCGGCTTTTCAACCGATGGAACTATTGCGATGCATTCACTAAGAAAGAATTGTTGTCTATCGGCATGGAGTACGCCAAAAATTGGTATGTGAGCCAACATGCCTGGACTAAGGTGATCCCCTTGCCAATGAAAACGAAATTTAGTGGCCCCAGTTGGGAGTATGTCTCTGGGGAAGTCCAAGCATGCCTCAAGGAATTTATAGCTAAAGAGTACCTCGACGACATCGGGGCGTGGGACTATCAGGTTGATTGCGACACACTCGACTTTTGCAACGCCACATAATCAATGGCGGTTGCTCGGAGCGCCGCCGTCACCTGCGAGACAAACTCGGCGCGGAACGGCTCTATGACGCTGCGAAAGTTCCACTTCGTTGCGTCTGCTGTTTGAACCAAGACAAGAGACTGGTAGTATTGCGCGATCAGGTCGACGGTGCCCGCGACGGGTCTTCCTTGCCCCGACAGTCGGCTTCTCCGCAACGCCCCGCAAGGGCCTTCTGATAATCGGTTATGAAGACTTCACTTTAGACCGGCCCCCGGTAGCCTGGTCATTGGCGTTCCGAGCCGATTGAAGTAGATACGCGGCTTGCCATGCCGGTCCCCGTAGCAATCGACGTATCGGGGGAGCTTATTGTCGGGCCAGTGTCTAGTACCTTCTTTTCCCACCAATCGGCAACGTCGGGTACTTCGGCTGTCGTCGGCTCGTTGATCCCAGCATACTTTTGGGTCATCATGTGGAACGTGCCGTCCGGGTGGAACTTCACGGTGACGGGTTCCAAGCCAACGGGCTGAAGTTCGACTACAGCATTTTGGAAGTGAAGGTATCGAAAGTCGATGCGGTCGTCGGGAGGGGTGAGTTGGTAACTTACGAAAGCAAATTCATTGGTGACTTTAAGCTGGGCGACAACATCGTCTATAACCTCAGTATTCTAAAAATGCTGTATACATTACGGGCCGAAGGAACGCCCGCCCGGAAGCGATACCTTTTAAAGCCGATCACGCTCTTGAACATCTCCATCATCGAGGCCCTTCTGTACGACTTCCATGCCCGGATCAAGAACAACACGCGGGAGGGTATGACGCTTCCGCAAAAGGTACTGGACGCGATCAGAGGCAAGCAAATTGACGAGTTCGAAAAGTACATCGCCAGCTCAAGGAAAATGACTTCTTCGATTTGAAAAGCACGATATTTTACGAAAAGCTGGACGAGTTGCGTAAGCTACGGAACCGCATCCACATTCAGAACACGAAGAACCATTTCGAGAAGGAAGACAAAGAAGCCTTTAGCGAAAACCGAATGATCCTTTCCGAGCAGGCTCTAGAAGAAGTCATAAATACGCTTGCGACAAAGCACGCCCGAAACCTCGACCACGTGCAGAAGTTCGAACTACCGTGGGACACTCACATGACATGACCGCACTGAAAGATGGGCTATGTTCGAGAAATAGCTGAGTTGCGTATTTGATGTCTTTAGGGGAACTGCCGTAATCTGAGTTCTTCACATGCTCCATCCAAGCCGGGGAATAGCGAACCGGCTGTGATGCCCATTAGGCGGAGTTCCTTCATCACGTTATCGCGATTTTCGTAAGGAAGATCAAAGACCTTGAGATACTGCTTTCCTAACTCGACTTCGCGACTATGAATATAGCCCTCGATGTCGTCGACGTTGGTGATGCTAGACAGGGCCTGCTGGGGTAGGGCACGTTCGTTTTCGATTGCCAAAGCCTCCAATATGGATAGGTGTGGCCTGACGAAGTGTACCCGCTGAAGTTGCCTCAGATCGCTAACCCATTGTCTGCGATCAAACATGATAATGCGCACTTTGTCGGACCGAGTAGCTTCATTGCGCAACTTCGAGAATGCAAAATAGGCGGCCACAAAAGGTGAATGTGTCCAGTCCAAAAGCGGTGTGGGATAGCCATGATGCTGAATAAGGTTCCAGAACGCCCCGTTCTGCATCGGCTCGCCCAAATTAAACAGATGTCGCGTTCTCGCCATCAGCGTCCTGTGAAGGATCGGAATATCCTCGTCTATGAACTGCAAGAGATTTTTGCGCTTGGTGCGATGGAAAGACGTCCGCAGCCTTGAAGGCAGTGATTGCCCCCTAAATATGTACCGGCCCGGTTCCAACTCGATAGCGAACTGTTTGAACTTGTCCCAGGAACGGACCTTGCGGTCTCCCCTATAGTCCGATGCTTTTCCGGCTTTGCTGCGCGGAAGTGTTGCCGTGCCAGACGTACCTATCGGTGTACGCCACGCGACGTTCAGGGATCGTGTCTTTAGGGCCAACGTAATTGTCGCTGTTTGGGGAAGCTGTTGATTGGGAAATAGCTGAGGTAGTTCATGCCTCGGAAGCAAATCCAGCGTGTAAGGGTGCAAGTAATCTAACACCACATCAAATGTCTGGACCGCATTTAAGTCCGTAGTGCGAAATGAGGTCAAGACGCTTGGAAAGCCTTGCGTGTCGTCAAAGGCATACGCGGAGCCTCGCACGTGATCGCCATAGTGATCGGCGTCGATCATCATGATGCCGTTATTTGTTCCGCTAAACGGTCCTAGCCATTGTCCATCCACTGCCAGCCCTCCCACCGCCAGAAGCTTCGCCTATTTCGCCGAAAGGTGCAATCTTACCCGTTGCAGCGGGTCGCCTTCTGCATGATCTGAGCCTGCTTGGTGAGCGCCTGCGACGGTGAGCGGGGAAGGTTTCCGGTTTGTGCCGATGCAAGGTCCGGGCCGCCATCTGACTAGCCAGCATGGCTTCCTGCCGGAGACTGGCGGGCCAGATGACATTGAGGGCATGCTTGATGCAAAGACGGAGTGGCATTTTGGATGACCCCGGCGAGCCAAAATAGGGCTCTATAAGAGAAGGTTCTCGGAGGTTAGGAAGTCTGCCTTGTCTTCGACACTGATCGCCCGGAGGGCTTCGATGTCACCCTGATGCGCATAGTTCCGCCCTCAGGATGGTCGATTTCGAACTCATTCGTCTTTCGCACGAGGTCGCCTAATTTACGCGAGCCGAAGGTACGCGGGTCGAAATCGGAGACGAGATTGGCAAGTTGATTGCCGACTACGCCGAGCGACACCCAACCATCCTCGCTTTCCATCTGCGCAATTACTCTTTTGATAATCGCCGCTGCTGCGCTTGTTGGCTGGAGAGGCGCGGCCGATTGAGGCTCATCAGCCCCCTTGGTCGGGATAGCTGCGAGTAAATTTTCTGTATAAACGAACCGACGACACGCCTGTCGGAAACTCTCGGGGGTCTTTTGCTCGCCGAAACCATACACATCGACGCCCTGTTCGCGAATACGTGCAGCGAGCCGGGTGAAGTCGCTGTCGGACGACACGAGGCAAAACCCACCGAACCGACCGCTGTGCAGAAGATCCATCGCGTCAATCACTAATGTGATGTCGGAAGCGTTCTTGCCCGTAGTGTAGGCGAATTGCTGCTGCGGGATGATGGCGTGCTTCGAAAGAATATCCGCCCAGCCTTTTGAGCGGGTACTTGAGAAGTCACCATAGATGCGTCGAACGCTGGCTTCTCCGATCTTAGCTATTTCCTCGAACAACCCATCGGCTATCTTTGCAGAAGCATTGTCGGCGTCAATCAGGACTGCGAGGCGCGGGGAACGTGGTATAGTTGGCATTGGCAGTTCACTCGAGAGTATGATTAGAATTTGAAATCGGGTCGAGCTGAAGCTGCACCCAACTCCTGCTCGATGCATCCTTGGAGAATAGCATACGTGCCGCCGATGGAGGCCGCTACTTGATCGCAATAAGCCTTTGTTTTTGCTGGAAGCCCTGACCAATCCGCCTTCAATCGGTTATAGGCGTCTTGTTCTTGTTTTATGCAACCGTTGTATATCATCTCCGATCCCCCGACGGTGTCGGCAACTGTCACACAGTATCGCGGCGGGTCGTAACGAGGAACATCGTCAGCAAACGCGCAAGCAGGCCAACAAGCCAAAGTGATGCAAATTAGCTTTCTCATGGGCCTGTCCGCGGGCAGTCTACGTCACCGTTGCAAGTGAGTTGATATGTAAGTCGATCAGCTTGTTCGCTCGTGAGGCGAACAAGACATCTTGCTAGTACGGAAGGGTACATAGAACCCTGTTCGACTGACATTGCCTCGTACTTGCACCATGCGTCACGAAAGGCAATCCACGACCTTTGAGCGTATTTGATGCGTTTCTTGCCTTCATGCGATAGTTCGCTACGCAATCGGTCGTAGACAGCTTGGATTGATCCATTCGCTTTATCTACATCGGCAGAACTGCATTGGTTCATGCCCGTTTGGGTCATATTGTCCGCGCAGCCGCTTTGTGCAGATGCAAATACTGGACATAGAAGTGTCGCCGCGATGATCGTGATCAAAAGTGCTTTCATGAGCTTCATTATCCACGCACCACATCAATCGATCGTAAACAAGTGATTTCGGTCAAGCTACATCGTCTTGAGAAGGGAAACACCGCCCTCATCATCGAGTCATGCATTCGGCTGTTCGAGCAGAATGGCGTCTATACTGGCAAGTGCGGCAACATCGAATGGCTGCTAGGGTGAGACATTGATGAGTGGTTTCTTGAGCCGACAGCTTTTCGTTTGGCGCGGCCAGCTATGACGACGAGCGTCCTGCCCAGCTAACGGTGTGGGCCAGCTGGCCTTGCATGTGGGAAGATGAACGGCTCCGCGTCCCGAGATTGATGACAGATAATGTATATTGACCAAATTGAGTTGCTGTCGATCCGATTGAATAATGCGCGTTCTGGTTGAAATTAATTCCCGATTAACCATACCTGTCTACGATGATCAGCAGATAGGGGTTGGTCATGAGAAAAATTTACACGGTAAGCATATCGGCTGCAGCACTGTTTTCTGCGGGAGTGACATGGGCGGTAGCCGCCGATATGGATAGGGTGCTTTTTGAGCCTCCGGTGCGATACAACCCTGCGGCTGAAAACGCACCCTCGGGGAGCGAAACGATCTCGGGTTTCGCCGAAGGCAGCTTTGGCTACGGCAAACTGAACAACTTTGACCTTCACGGCACAACATGGGCCTTGCGCGGGACAACTAACGTTCAGATGGACACGAACTGGAATATCCAGATCGACGGCTCATATAGTAGAACTTCTGTCAAGAATGTGGACACTAACGCGCTTGTCGGTGCTGCGCACGCCTACTATCGCGTTCCTGACGCATATGCGGTTGGTGCATTCGTTCAAGCATCCCGGTTTGGCTCCACTGTGCTAGACGTCCTCGCCAGTGTAGGCGCTGATAGCTACGCCACAGATGTCGTCGGTGGTGGTGAAGCGGCAATCTACACGGACGTCGCCACCCTTTATGGGCAAATTGGCTTTGGTCGAGCATCCTACACTGGGTTCAACGCCAATCATCTTGTCGGCAAGATCGGCACGAGACTTTACGCTACCGATAATCTCCGGTTCGACGTAGAGGGAAGCCTCAACCGTTTCAGCGCCCAAGGCGGGAACGTAAACGTCTATTCCATTTCTGGTATCGGCAATTACCGTTTCGAACAGATGCCTGTCTCTGTTTTTGCAGGCTATCGGTATGACCGTGGCACGGCGGAAATCGGCGGGACGACGCTCGGCAGCCAAGATGCACATAGTTTCCTCGCGGGCCTGCGCTTCCACTTTGGATCGGGCAGCTTGAAGGACGAGGAACGCAAAGGGCCGCTCTGGTCGCCCGTGGCGCTAAACCTCTGACGGAAAATAAAGTTTTACAAAACCCTTGCCACTGCTGCGTCATCGAACAGATCAACTATCCGAAGGTATGGCGCAAGGCCAGCCTCGGTGCGGTGGCCGGTCACCTGCCTAATCTTGTAACTGGACGCACCAGCCATTGCTGCGGAGGTCACCAGACCGCTGCGAAGCGAGTGTGCCGAGAATGGCTTAGGATCGTAACCGACCGCCGCGAGACGTGCCTTGAGCGTCTGCCGGACAGCCTCGCCGCAGATGCGTCTGCTCAGGGTGTCGCCGTGCTTGTTCATGGCAAGGAAGATCGGTCCGGTTTCGATCCCGGCGAAATTGAGCCAGTCCCGTAATGCCGATATCGGGCAATGACGGGTCCGCCCGAACGGCACTGCGACTTTCCTACCTCGGCATTCTTGATCTGTTTTGCTACGCCGGATGGTGACGAGCGCACCTTTGGTCGTGAACTCGACTTCCTCCACATCGAGCGCCACCAATTCGGACCGTCTGGCGGCAAGCGCGTAACCCAACAACAACATGGCGCGATCCCTGATGTCTTTCGGGCGGTCGCCAAGCCGGTCGAGCACAGCGAATAGATCGTCGCGGAGCAGTGCCTGCGCCTGCCGCTGGGCGGCACCCTGGGTGCGTCGAATGCCGCGCATCGTGGCTTGAACGAGTTCGCTCTTGGTCGGGTCGTCAGCCCCCAATGCAGCATGCGCCTTGGCAATAGCCGCCAGCCTGTGCTGCAAGGTGGCGACGGCGCAGAGACCGACACTCTCGGCAAGATAAGTTGCCACAATTTCTGGGGTCGAGGGGATCGTTCGACCACTGCCCTGGTAGTGCTCGATATCAGCACGGTAGCCGCGCCTCGTGTTCTCGGAAAGGGAATGATGGACCAGTTCTCTGATGGCCGCTGGTAGGGCTGGAAATGGCGAGGTAGGTACTTCTCGCTCGAATGTAGGCGCACCTGTCCGACGATGGTCAGTGCAATTGATTGCACAGGATGTTTCTTTCTTTGTCGCCATCCATCCTGTGCAATCAAGCATACCGACACTCGGATTAAATTCCGATTTTACCAACGGCTCGCATTTTACCGAACCGTCGATTTTCTGCTGGGTGTGGCCGACGCGCTCAATGCCCATAGGTCGCCTCCCGCGCGTCATTCAGGAAGTTGACGTCACTCTGCAACAGGGTGAGCAGGGTCGCGGCGTCTTCGGGCGGAAACGGCCAGCTATCGAAATCAGCTTACCGTCGTAACCGTTCTCCTGTCGTCCAGATCATGCGATCCACGACAAGCCCCGCCTCGACCCGGAATTGCGCATGTCGCAAGACGTTCATCCGGTCACCCGATGCAACATGCGTCCGTATCCATTGAGCGGTAGCGCAATCTGTGTTGAGGAAGCGTACCAGCGCCCTGCGGCCTTCCCGGCTAAAGCCGTCTAGCGCCCAGCTTGGCACGCCGCCTATATTTTCCTCGGGTGGAAATGGGTCGGTGCAAAGTTCGGCCTCGCTGCCGTCGAGTTTCCGATGCAGCAATGGCAGGAAGGCAGTGAACGGTTCGCGGGTCAGACGGTATGCCTCGCGTGCAATCTCGCCGAGGCTGTGTGGGGCAATCTCGCACAACATATCGAACAGGGCCTGTGGACGCCCTCGACGTCTCTCCAAATTGCTGCTGGTCACCATGTCAGTTCCCATCAAGTAGCGCACCGCTATGGCGCGGCGTTCTATCGTCTCATCCGCTGCAATTAGATCGTACAGGTCACACATGGGTAGTTCGGCAAGTTCCAGCCTGTCCTCGCGCCATCTCGGAACGTCTTCCGTTGAGACGTATAGATCGTCGCAGGCGCGGCATTTGGCTGCTGATGCCAGCCGGGCGATGATGAGGCCAGCAAGGCGGTCCTCACCAAAACGTTGTTCCAGACGCCGTCGATGCGATGCAGCGGCAATAGTCTGATACACCGCGTCGAGGTCGCCAAGGCCAATGTCTTCGACCGCGATGATGACGAGCCTGCGCCAGAGCCGTTCCTTCGCACCTTTCAGAAAGTGGGCTGCGGCGGCAAGCGCGAGATCAGTTCGACCGCGCCTTATGGATTTCTGTAACAGGGCGGCAGCGACCCCCGGTGAAACTATCGCCGGAATGCTGGCTGGATGCTCTGGGTGATGATGTTGAATGTCGCGTTCGATGTCGGCCAATACCGACACAACAATTTCTGGTCCGTTCAAGTCGCCCTCCATGGCTTGTTTGCCGGGAGGGGGCTGGATCATCCGAACCCACTACGAACTTTAGCTAAGAACCGGGCTAGGAAAAGGAGAAATTCAGCGGGCACCGCGTCTCGCCAGCACGTGCCTCAATGTGGCATCATTTTGTGGCCCGCAAACGGTCAATAATCCTATGGTTTTATTAGCGCGCCGGGCGTAGTCAGTCCGAAATTCTCCTTGTCTACTTCCTTATCCAGACAATGTGCCCGGACAAGGGGTGGACACAAGGTGGGTGAGCCGCGCCATTGCAATTCCTGCGCGCGCGACAGTGATACTATTGCGAGATTTTCAGTCCAGACGTTTCTTAGTCTCTCGGTCATGCGGTGTGGTGTCATCGCGTCGGGGTCGCCTTCGTGAAGGAGCGCGGTCTATATGCCGTCGTTCAACACCCAATCACAGACGAATGACGGTTTGCTAATCATACGTCCCATGCAAAATCGGTTGTGACAGCTAGGGCGAACGTGACTTGATCCTTACTCGTCGCATCCTAAGCAGTCCGCCATGATTACATCGCGCCGATTAGCGTCGGGTGTTTCGCTTTTCTAGGGTGACACGCAACTGACACGCTGCCGCTTTGCTAGTGTTGCAAATTGCTGATTTAGGAAGGTCACAGCTGCTAGCATGTGCTATCCTTTCACCTTGAATTTGCTGGATTGCCGTTGCATTGACATTGCAGGGGTCACAGGTTCAATCCCTGTCACGCCCACCATCCAAACCCCTGAATTTACATTTGTTTCAAAGAGCGCTCTACCCCACTCGAAGCGCAATCACGCCGGCCACGATCGAAAGCGCAGCAACACAGCGCCAGGCTGTCATCTTTTCGCCAAGCGCGAATACCGAGATCGCCATGGCAAACAGGATCGATGTTTCGCGCAAACTGGCGACCGAGGCAATCGGTGCCTTGGTCATCGCCCACATGGCAATCCCGTAGGCGGTTGCGCTGAGGAACCCGGTGAGAAGCCCTATTTTCCATTCCGCCGCCAGCGTCGTCAACAACCCTTTGCCGCGATAGAATAGGCCAATTGCAGTGGCGCATAGGCCATCACAAAAGAACAACCAGGCAGCGTAACTGGCAGCAGTGCTGGTTATTCTCGCGCCCACGCCGTCGGCAAGCGTATAGCCCGCTATGAATATCGAGGTCACGAGAGCAAAGCCGACAGCGGCGCCATTCAATTTTCCAAGTTGAGCGCCGCCGCGTAGTGACATCAAGAAAGTCCCGGCTGAGAGAAGAACGATGCCGGCAATGGCGAGCGCGCCGGGAACCTCACCGACGAGAAAGATACCCCCAACGGTGGTAATCAGCGGCGCGCTGCCCCGTGCCAGTGGGTATGTCTGAGCCAGGTCACCGACCTCATAGGCGCGGATCAGGAAAAGCCGATAGCCAATATGGATAACGACAGATGCAATGATCCATGGCCAAGCCGCCGCACCTGGAAATTCGACGAAAGGCAGTATCGGCAACGCGGTACAGGCCATACCAAGCGACATGAGCGAGATCGAGGCGAAACGGTCTCCCCGCATCTTGATGGACGCATTCCACAATGCATGCATGAGCGCCGCTGCAAGCACCGCGAGAAAGACAGTCAGGCTCATTCAGCGACACTCACAGTACCGGCATCGGTGTTCCAATGCGTGTTTCGACAAGCACCAAACGCGATCAAGAGCCGACCAACCCGGGCCACATCAGCCCAAAACAGCACCATAGCGGGTGCCGCAGCCAGCCAACTTCATTAATTATCCGGCTTATTTTCCGTTACGCCAGTACAGCTTCACCGTTGCGGTTGCAATGTAGCGCTGAAAATATCGAACCGTGCCAAGCAAAGAGAGCCAAAAACGTTTGCCGAAATGAACACAAGATGGTTCATGAATACGCCACGCCAAGCTTAATGCAGAACCAATACGTCGCCTGAAGAGAAACTGATGTCCGCTTTTTCACCGACGGCAGGAGGTGGTGATGTCGGATTATTGAAAGTGTCAAGCGACACCACGCTTTCACCGAAACCAACGCGAACACGAATAACCGAGCCCAGAAAATGCACGTCGGTAATCTCGCCTGAAAGGCTTGCGTCGTTACCCGGGCGCTTTCCCAGGGAAATGGCTTCCGGTCTTAATGCCAGCGACACCGTATCGCCTGTTTTCGAGCCGTTCAGCTTGGTCTTCAGCGCGAACTCTTCAGTATCGATCCGTACCGTGCCTGTGCCCGCGTCACTGACGGTGCCTTCAAGGACATTCAGCGTCCCGACAAAATTGGCGACAAACTTGGTTGTCGGTCGATTGTAAATTTCAAACGGGGTACCAACTTGCTCGGCCTTGCCACCATGCATGACGGCGATGCGATCCGAGATCGACAACGCCTCCTCCTGATCGTGCGTTACAAAGATGGTGGTGATGCCGAGCTTCTTCTGGATCGAACGGATTTCTTCGCGCAGCGACACCCGCACCATGGCGTCGAGCGCCGATAGCGGTTCGTCGAGCAAGAGCAGTTTCGGCTTCGGTGCCAAAGCGCGCGCTAGCGCTATGCGCTGCTGCTGGCCGCCCGAAAGCTGATAGGGATAGCGGTCGCCAAACTGCGGCAGCTTGATCATGTCCAGCATCTCGGCCACGCGCCGGTCGATATCCGCCTTCGCCATGCCGGAAACCTTCAGGCCGAAGGCGACATTCTGCGCAACCGTCAGGTTTGGAAACAAGGCATAGGCCTGAAACACCATGCCGACATTGCGCTGGTTGGGCTTCAGGCGGGTGATATCGTTGCCACCAACGAGGATCGAGCCGGCACTTGGGTCCTCGAAGCCGGCAACCATGCGCAGAACGGTCGTTTTACCGCAGCCGGACGGCCCGAGAAAGGAAACGAACTCACCTGGCGCAACGTCGAGGTTGAAATCCTGGACGACCTTGGTCGTACCGAAGGATTTTTGCACATGCTGGATCGAGAGAAACGGTTCGGCCATAGTCTGGACTTTCTCAATCCGGCTGGTTTGCCGATTTCGGCGCAAAACGCGACAAGACCTGGATGAGCGACATGCAGCCCCAGGTAATGGCGAAGGCGATGATGGCAAGCGCTGCCGGTTCGTAAGCGCGGTTTGCACCGACGTTTTGAAGATAAGGTCCGAAGGCCGGGCGGTTTAGAAGGCTGGCCAGCGTAAATTCGCCAAGCACAATGGCGAAGGTGATGAAGGCCCCCGACAGCACCGCTATCAGTACGTTGGGCAGGATTATTCGACCGATGATCGTCGTCCAGCCGGCACCGAGAATCTGCGCCGCTTCTGTCAGCGTACGTACATCGATGGTGCGAAGCCCGGTATCAACGGCCCGATACATATAGGGCAACGACAATGTTGCATAACCGATGATCAGCAATATGTCGGTGCCGCGCGCACTGCTCAGAAACGGCAGCGGCGAGTTCGAGCCATACATGCGGATATAACCGAAAACGATGACGATAGCCGGCACAACGAGCGGCAAAAGCGTGATGAACTCGACCAGCGGCCGCAATCGCGGCAGGCGCAACCTGATCCAGTAAGCCGTCGGCACAACGATCAGCACGCCAAGAATGATGGTGAAGATGGCGACAATCACCGAATAGCCGAATGTCGCCTGAAAACGCTCGTCACCCAGCACCACCCTGTAGGCGTCCAGGGAATAGACGCCGCGGCGCATACGCAGCGAAAATTCAACCGTCCCTATCAACGGAATGAAGAAATAGGCTGCGCCGACCACGAAGACGACCCAGGCCCAGAACTTTCCGGATTTCATGACCAGCCCCCTCACGCAGCAAATGGATCAGACGCCGCATCATTTGAGCCACCGTTCACTGCGCATTCGAAACCAGATGTAGAACACATTGGCCATGCCCGTGATGAAGATCATGCCGAACGCCAGCGCATAGCCGAGATTGGCGTTGTGCAGCACGTCGCCACGAATTTGCGCATAAAGCAGTATAGGCACGATGTTGAGCGAGGAGCCGGTCAGTGCATAGGCAGTAGCGATGGCGCCGAAGGCGTTGGCGAACAGAAGGATAACCGTGCCGAGAAAACTCGGCCAGATAACCGGGATCACCACCATGCGCCAATATTGCGCCTGGGTGGCCCCAAGTGTCGCGGCGGCTTCGCCCCACTCCTTCTTGATGCCGTCGATTGCCGGCACGATGATGACCACCATCAACGGGATCTGGAAATAGGCATAGGTAAGCGTCAGGCCAAGGAACGACAGGATGTTGAAGCCGTGGGCATAGATGTTGATGCCAAACACCGTATTCAGGATCACCGTCACCAGGCCAAGCCGACCGAGTGTGGCGAGGAAGGCGAAGGCCAGCGGCACGCCGGCGAAATTGGAGGCGACGCCCGAGAAGGTCAGCGTCACCGCTCGAACCCAGCTTGGCAGGCCGCCGCGCACGATGGCAATGGCAATGGCCAGACCGCCAAACGCGCCGATCAGCGAGGAAGCCACGCTGATCTTGATTGATATCCAATAGGCCGCAACGATTGTCGGCTGCGACAGAGCGGCAATATTTTCAAAAGTGAGTTCGCCCGCCGGGTTCTGGAACGCACCTACGACCAGATAGAGCGTCGGCAGGATCAGGAACATCAGCACGAAAATGAAGAACGGTGCCACGCCGAGCCACTGCGTCGGAAACCTGAACCTGGCGCGGGCGTGCGGTGGGGTGGTGCTTTGCGTTGGTCCGCGCCTGACGATTGCCGGTTCGACCGCGGTAATGTCACTCATGGGAGGGATCTCGCGCTAAAAATCCGGGCGACCGCAAACGGCCGCCCGGGTACACTGTCACTTATTGGACGTTGGCACCAACCACCGAATCCCAATTCTTGGTGATCGCTTCCTTTGCCGCTCCCTGCTCATCAAGCGACGGGAATACCGCCTTCTCGTAAGCTGCCGCTGGTGGCATCTTGTCGAGCATCTCCTGCGGAACCACGCCCTTCTTGGCGAGATCGTTGAAACGGATAGGATGGCAATAGCCCTTGAGCCAGCCAAGCTGTCCTTCGTCCGAATAGAGATATTCCATCCACAGCTTCGCGGCGTTCGGATGCGGCGCATAGGCGCTGATCGCCTGTACGTAAACACCGGCAACGACGCCGTTCGTCGGTACAACAACATCGACCGGCGGATTGCCGTTCAGCGTATCGCGACCGGCAAGCGCGTTATAGTCCCAGTTGATCAGGATTGGCGTCTGGCCTTGTGCCAGTGTCGCCGGCTTACCGATCACCGGCACGAAATTACCGGAGGCGTTGAGCTGCTTGAAGAAATCCAACCCGGCCGTTCCGGCGGCTTCACCGGCAGCCGCACCAGCCGACAGCCCGGCAGCGTAGACCGCCTGAATTGCCTGGTTGGACGAACGCGGATCGCCTGCGAGCGCCACAGCGTTGGCATATTCCGGCTTCAGCAGGTCGGCCCAGTCGGCCGGCGCGTCCTTGACCAGATCCTTGTTCACCATCATCGCCAGCACGCCGTAATAATCGCCGTACCAGTAGCCTTCGGCATCCTTGGCGCTGTCGGGGATCGAATCCCAGGTCGACACCTTGTAGGGCATCAACAGGCCATCCGCCTTGGCTGTAGGGCCGAATGAAAGGCCGACATCGATGACATCGGGAGCCTGCGGTCCCTTATTGTCCTTATTGGCCTTGATGGCCTCGATCTCGTCACCTGAGCCTGCATCGGGATTGAGTTCGTTGACCGTGATTTCCGGATATTTGGTCTTGAACGCATCGATGACGGCACCGTAGCCGCACCAGTCATGCGGCAAGGCGATGGTGGTAAGCTGTCCTTCCGCCTTGGCGGCAGCAACCAATTCATCCATCGATTGAGCAGACGAGATAGCAGAGGTCACCAAGAGGGTGGCCGCCGAAAGGGAAAGTACTTTCCCTACAAATTTGAACATGGGTTCTCTCCGTTGAACTGACGCCATAGGACGCCTGCGGTGCGATATCGGCTTCGTGTGACAGTCAGATGAAAATCAAATGAACCCGATCCGCCGCAGCACGAAAATTTAACTCTTTTTTACCGGCGGTAGCAATCGCCAAAGCATATTTTCCCGGCTAAATATTTTCGATCTTCATTTCAATCGCTTTCGCGCTTTTTGAACAAAGTTTCACGGATTTTCACGTCAAACCGATCCCGAAATGGCATTTTCGAGCAAATTTAGCGCTGCATTCTTTGTCAATTTCACTGGATTGCCGCCTGCGGTCGGATCAACGATTGCCATATCGGCAATCAGGTTCTTGCGCTCTTCATCCATGTCGAGCCCTTTTATCAGATCAGGAAGCGCGTGCGGCACCTTCAATTCCGTCCGAAGCTTGTTGATGGCACCAGTAAAACCATCGAAACCGCCTTCGATGCCGCAATAGCTTGCAAGACGCTCGATACGCCCCTCGATAGCCTCACGATTGAAGGCAAGCACATAGGGCATGAACACAGCATTCGTCATGCCGTGATGCGTGTCATAAAGAGCCCCAATCGGATGCGACAGCGAGTGGATCGCACCTAGTCCTTTCTGGAATGCCGCAGCCCCCATCGCCGCCGCACTCATCATGTGGGCGCGCGCCGTCAAATCGCTGCCATCGGCAAAGGCTTTGGGCAGGTTTTCAAAAACGAGGCGAATACCTTCCACCGCAATACCGTCCGCCATCGGGTGATAGCCGGGCGCGCAATAGGCTTCGAGGCAATGGGCAAGTGCATCCATGCCAGTGCCGGCAGTAATGAAACCGGGCATGCCAACCGACAATTCCGGATCGGCAATCACGATTTCCGGCAGGAGTTTCGGATGGAAGATAACCTTCTTGGTATGGGTTTCCTCATTCGTGATGACACCGGCCCGGCCAACCTCCGAACCAGTTCCAGCCGTGGTCGGCACGGCAATGATCGGCGCGATTGCATCCGAATTGGCACGCATCCACCAGTCACCGACATCCTCGAAATCCCACACCGGGCGCGTCTGGCCTGACTGGAATGCAATCAGCTTTCCAAGATCCAGCGCCGAACCGCCGCCAAACGCGATAACGCCGTCGTGCTTGCCATCCTTGAACACGGCAATACCGGCCTTGAGATTCGATTCCACCGGGTTCGGCTTCACGTCGGAAAACACGCCGTATGGGATATTCGCATCACTGAGGACTTTCAGTGTGGATGCGACCACAGGCAGTTTCGCAAGCCCCGGATCAGTCACGAACAACGGGCGTTTGATGCCTGTCGCCTCCAGCACATCGGGCAATTCCTTGATACGGCCAGCACCGAAACGAACTGTTGTGGGGTAATTCCATTTCGAGATGAGTTCAGACATGTGGATGGTCTTTCAGTAGGGATTGGTGAGAGTTTGCTGGCAGTTCAAATTGGGGTGTGCGCAATCGGCGGATTATAGATTCTCGCGCAGATGAAAGGACTTTGGCCTTGTCAAATTGTCATAGCCAATGGCCGACAAAGCAGCGCCTTTTCCGGTGTCCTTGACACCCGTCCACACCAGAGCCGGATCGAGATAGTCGCAACGGTTCATGAAAACCGTTCCGGTCTCCACGCGGTCGCCTATTGCTACGGCATGCTCGCTATCCTGCGTCCAGATCGAGGCTGTCAGCCCGTAGGGGCTGTCATTCATCAGTGCGATTGCCTCTTCGTCGTTGCGCACTTTCATGATGCCGACGATAGGCCCGAAGCTCTCTTCGCGCATGACGCTCATTTGATGGTCGACATTGGTCAGCACTTCAGGTGCAAGATAGGGCGAACCGGGCGCATCTTTGGCGACGTTCATATCAATGTGCGTCCGCGCTCCCTTGCGCAATGCCTCGGCTTTCTGCTCGCGAATAAGATCGGCAAACCGCACATGCGCCATCGGTCCCATCGTCGTCGCTTGCTCCAGCGGATTTCCGACAACGTAATTCTTCGTCTCGGCCACGAAGCCTTCGACAAACTGGTCGTAGACCTTCTCGTGCACATAAACGCGCTCGATACCGCAGCAACATTGGCCGGAATTGAAAAAGGCACCGTCGACCAGACTGGCGACCGCCTGGTCAAGTTTTGCATCGGCCAGAACATAGGCCGGGTCCTTGCCGCCAAGTTCAAGCCCAAGCGTCATGAAAGTGCCTGCCGCAGCCTTCTCGATGGCCCGTCCGCCACCGACCGAACCGGTAAAATTCACATGGTCGATCTTGCCTGAGCCAAGCAGCCTTTCGGTCTGGTCATGATTAAGCACAAGGTTTTGAAAAACATGCTTTGGCAATCCGGCTTTTTCAAACGCCTGGGCAAAGCGCTCTCCGACCAGCAGGGTCTGGGCAGCGTGCTTTAAAATCACCGTCGATCCCGCCATCAATGCCGGGACGATGGTGTTGACAGCCGTCAGATACGGGTAGTTCCACGGCGCGATCACCATCACCACACCGAGCGGGTCTTTTTTGACATAGCGCCGAAAGCCGTTGATGGGGTTCGATGCTGGCACCGGTTTCAATGCCTGTTCCGCAATTTCGACCATGTAGCTGACACGTTCCCTGACGCCACCAAACTCACCGCCATAACGCACCGGACGTCCCATTTGCCACGCGATCTCCGGCACGACCTCATCGGTCATCGCAACCAGCGCCTCAAGCATGGCCAGCATGTATTTCCCGCGCTCGGCAATAGATGTCCGCGCCCACTGAACCTGCGCTGCCCGAGCATTTTCGACGGCACCATTGACCGCCTGATCCGTTGCTAGCGGCCTTTGCGCATAGATCGAACCATCAATGGGAGATATGAGTTTGACCGTCTCGGCCATGGGTAGGTTTCCTTTTTCGAGATGCCCTTCCTGCGAAGGATATGGGCGTCAATAAGTGTTCAGTACCGCTCGAAACCGCGATGCAGTTCCCAGTCAGTAATGCGTCGGTCATATTCAAGCTGCTCCCAGCGCGCCGTATGCAGATAATGCTCGACGACATCCTCACCGAGTGCCTCTTTCAGCATCTTCGATTTCGCCATTGTCGCAGTAGCATCACGCAACGTCTTGGGAATTTCGGGCAATTTGGCCGCCTGATAGGCATCGCCGACAAATGGCTGCTGCAATTCAAGCTTCTCGTCGATACCGGCGAGCCCCGCCGCAATCAGCGCCGCAAATGCAAGGTAGGGGTTAAGATCGGCGCCGCCGATCCTGCATTCCATGCGGATGCCCTTGGTGCCCTCGCCGCATAGACGGAAGCCTGCGGTGCGATTGTCCTCGCTCCACATGATCTTGGTCGGCGCAAACGTGCCTGCCTGAAAACGTTTGTAGGAATTGATGTAAGGCGCAAGGAACCACGTGAACTCCTTGGCATATTTGAGCTGCCCTGCCCCCCATTGCCGCCCCAGTTCGGAAAGTGTCCACGGGCCGTTCTTGTCGTAAAACAACGGTGTCTTTCCGTCAGCGCTCCATAGAGAATTGTGGATATGGCTCGAATTTCCGGCAAGCCCGTAATTATATTTCGACATGAACGAAATGGCCTTGCCCTCGGCATCGGCAATTTCCTTGGCGCCATTTTTCAAGATGACATGGCGGTCAGCCATCTCAAGCACTTCGGCATAGCGCACATTGATCTCTTCTTGGCCCGGCCCCCACTCGCCCTTGGAGTTTTCGATAGGAATACCGGCAGCGTCCATGTCGTTGCGCAGTCGGCGCATGAAACCTTCTTCCTTGGTCGTAATGCCAATCAGGTAATCGCCGATATAGGGTGACGCCGTTTCTAGGTTCTGCCAGTGCTTGGCACGCGCCGAAGCATAGGTTTCCGAAAACAGATAAAATTCCAGTTCTGAAGCAAAATAGGCGAGATAGCCGCGCTCCTGCAAACGCTTGACCTGCTTGCGCAATATGGCGCGCGGCGAATGCGGCAGGTCGGAATGCGTGTGATGGTCAAGCACGTCGCACAAAACCAGCGCCGTCTTCTCCAGCCACGGTATGATGCGCAATGTGGCCAGATCCGGCTTCAGCACGAAATCGCCATAGCCTTTCGACCAGCTTGCCGCCTTGTAGCCGGGCACCGGTTCCATATCGATATCGTCAGCCAGGAGATAGTTGCACCCATGCGTCTCGTCATGAGCGGATTCGACGAAAAAGCGTGCCAGAAACCGCTTGCCGATCAAGCGCCCCTGCATATCCGCCGCACAAGCCAGGACGGTATCGATGTCGCCATTGGCAACCAGTTTCTTGAGGTCTTCGAAGCCCATATTTCCGGCCATTTCATTCACTCCACCGCGCTGCGCGGCACTATTGTTATATCGCTTTGTTTGATATGCGAATTGCCCGGGCAGCGAAGCATCTTCGCACGCCCGGGCAAGTCCGATCAGCCTTGTGAGTAGACCCCGCCGGCCTTCCTCAGATTGGCGTTATACTCTTTGAAGATACCCACGACCTTGGCGCGCAACTCACTTTCAGCCGCGATCTCGTCCCAGAATTTCAAGGCCGCATTTTCGACCTCATCCCATTCCTTGGCCGGGATCGTCGTCAACTTCAGCTTGTCGCCGGTCGCGCGAAGCCTGGCCTCACCGCCCCAGTACCACTGGTTGCGATAAGTATGGCCGGCATCGACACAAGCCATCCAGAGTTTCTTGAGATGGTCTGGAATGTCGGCCCAGCTCTTTTCGTTGACGAACCATGAACCGATCCACGCACCCGAGATATTATTGGTGGTGAAATTGTCGGTCACATCGGCCCAGCCGACTGTGTAATCCTCGGTAATGCCCGACCATGACATGCCGTCGAGTTCGCCGGTCTGCACCGCCACCTGCACATCTTCATAAGGTAGAACAACCGGAACCACCCCGAATTGCGCCAGGAATTTGCCGGCTGTCGGGAAGGTATAGAGACGCAAGCCCTCCAGGTCGGAAAGGCTATTCAGAGGCTTCTTGGTATTGAAGTGGCAGGGATCCTGCCCGGCAGCAGACAGCCAGACGACGCCGCCCGCCTTGGCGTAGGCGTCGCGCCAGATGTCGGCAAGGCCGTACTGCTGAAACAGGACAGGCACGTCGAGAATGTGCTTGGTCGCAAAGGGAAAATATCCACCGAACACGGAAATATCGACCGGGGCCGCCATCGAGTCGTCATCCGAATGAACCGCATCGATCGTGCCTGCCTGCATGGCGCGAAACAGTTCACCCGTAGGCACCAATTGGTCGGCATAATAGAGTTCGATTTCCATCTCGCCCTTTGCCGTGGCATTGAACATGTCGACGGCGGGTTTTGTAACGTGAGGCCCAAGGGCAGCACCCGCATAGGTCTGCAAACGCCACTTGATCGGCTCTTGCGCAAGGACCGCCGGTGCGGCGAGTGTCGATGCACCTGCAGCACCTGCTGTTACAAATCCGGCCTTCTTCAGAAAACTACGTCTGCTGTGCTGATTTCCCATCATCTTTCCTTCTCGTTGGATGTTTCGTTTCTCATTTCGAGTAGGCGTAGTTCGGCAGCCACGTCGCGATCTCCGGGAACACCCCGATGAGCAACAACGTAAGCAGCATGATCCCGACAAACGGGAACACCGACCGGTAAATGTCCGGTAATGTGACTTCAGGCGGCGCCATGGCACGCATCAAAAAGAGATTGTAGCCAAACGGCGGCGTCAGATAAGCGATCTGGCATGTGATCGTGTAGAGCACGCCATACCAGACAAGATCGTAACCGAGTGCAGCAGCCAGCGGAATGAACAGCGGCGCGACGATGACCAGCATTGCCGTATCGTCGAGGAACACACCCAGGAGAAGGAAGGTGAGTTGCATCAGAACCAGCACCTGCCAGGGCTCCAGCCCCATGTCGCCCAGAAACAGGTTCTCGATCGATTTTACGGCACCCAGTCCATCGAACACCGCGCCAAAGCAGAGTGCGGCTGTAATGATCCAGAAAAACATGCACGAGATGCCAAGCGTTTTGCGCGTCGTGTCGTGCAGCACCCTTTTGTTCAATCCTCCACGCAACCATGCCGCAATCAGAGACGACACCGCGCCGACGGCTGAACTCTCGACAAGACTGGTGACGCCGGTGAGAAACAGCCCCGTCATGGCAATGAAGATTGCCAATGGAATAAGACCGGCCCGCCCCAGTTTCAGCTTGTCGACAAACGAATAACGGTCGCGTTCTTCCTTCGGTAGTGGCGGCGCAAGCTCCGGCTGAAACCAGCACCGGACCGTAATGTACAAAATGAACAGAGACGCCATCAAAAGGCCAGGAAAGACACCTGCCATCCAGAGATTGCCAACGGGTTGGCGCGCAATCATGCCATAGAGCACAAGCACGACGCTTGGCGGCACAAGAATCCCCAGCGTCGAGCCCGCCTGAATGACCCCCGTCACCATGGTCTTGTCATAGCCGCGCCGCAAAAGTTCCGGCAGCGCGATCGTTGCCCCCACGGCCATACCCGCAACGGACAAGCCGTTGATCGCAGAAATGATCACCATCATCAGGATCGTGCCGATTGCCAGCCCGCCGCGCACCGGTCCGAACCAGACATGAAACATTTTATAAAGGTCATCGGCGATCCGGGATTCGGCCAGCATGTAACCCATGAAAACGAACAGCGGCAGGGTGAGCAGCGGATACCATTTCATCACCTTGATGATGGCCGTAAACGGCAGTTCGATGCCGCCATTGCCCCACAACAGGATTGCAGCCGCAGCACCCACGAAACCGATGACTGCAAAAACCCGCTGCCCCGTCAAAAGCAGCAGCATCATCGATGAAAACATCAGGGCTGCGATCAGTTCATAACTCACGCGAGGGGTTCTCCCTTCAAGATGGCCCAGTCCTTGAAGAAGAGTGATATCGCCTGCAACAACGTGAAGAAGATGCCGAGGTTGAGCGCAACTTTCACCGGCCACATCACCGGTGCCCAGGCAGAGAAGCTTTTCTCACCATACTGAAACGAATAGATGAGTGACGAAATCCCGCCGATCTGCAAAGCGACCAGAAAGCCGATAAGCACGAAGGACGTGAAAAGATCGGTCCTTGCCCGCCCGCGAATGGTGAAGCCGCTATAGATCAGATCCATGCGGACATGATCGCCCTCGCGCAACGTATAAGCGCCGCCAAGCGTGAAATAGGCGACCATGATGAACTGGGCCATCTCGACCGTCCAGATGGACGGCAGAAAGAACACCTTCATGATGGAGGCATAGGTGAGAATGCCTATCATCACGAACACCAGATACATGGCAAACATACCCGTATACCAACTCATGGTATCGACAATGCGGACATATGTTTTGATTGCTTTTGGCAAAAAGGTCTCCAACTAACCGCAGATATGCGTTTCTATAAACAATCCGTCATTTGCATTCCTGATGCGGTCTTTTCTTCCCGTTTCATTGCTCCGATCAAGGTTTTCCATGATGCAATGGTGAAACATCACTCATGCGTTCCAGCTTGTTCCACGACAGGTTGAGCTGCGAACTCCACTTCGCTCAGGATTGCCGCCAGAACATCCGCCCATTTGCGCTGACCGGCTTGATCGGAAATCTCATCGTTGCGGATTTCGATCATCGCGCAGGCAAGACCCCGCGCACGGCCATGGCGCTCAAGCGTGAAATACACCTGATCTGCCGGAGAATAAGGTTCGTTGGAGCCGACAACAGCGCCTTCGATACTTTCAAGCCCCTTCAATAAGGGATCAGCGATGCGCCGGTCGTCGTCGTGAATGATCCCGACATGCCACGGACGCGACACACCCATGTAAACCGGCGTAAAGGAGTGGATGGAAACCAGCCGCGTTTCGCGCCCCGCAGCCAAGCGCTCATCGACGACTTGCTCAATCGCAGCGTGAAACGGACGCCACGCAATATCTATGCGAGCCTGCTTTTCCTCTGGAGAAATATTTACATTTCCGGGAATGCTGGTGGTTTCGCTGACCGATGGAATAAGGTTCGAGGCATTGAGCGACCGATTGCAATCAATGATAAGGCGCGAGATGCAGCTTTCAATCAGTGGCGCATCCAGCGCATCCGCCATTAAGCGTGAAACCGGCAGTGCGCCGGGGTCCCAGGCGATATGACGGGATAATTCGCCAGCATCAAGGCCAAGCGTGCCAAATTCGGCCGGCAGGAAGTTCGAGGCGTGGTCACAAACCAGCACATAACGGCTTGCCCCATCAGCATTTGTAACCCTGACGGGATTCGGAGCGCCTACACCGTCAGGCCGTGCCATTTCCATAGCCTTGCCTTTCTCTCCGAAGCTGTACCATATGGTACTCGACGTACAGGAATTTTTATTTCTGGATGATTTCATACATATTGTTCAGCTTTGTCAAACAGGTTTTGACGAAAGCGGCCA
Organism: Mesorhizobium sp. G2-6-1; assembly: GCF_055809095.1. Taxonomy (NCBI): domain Bacteria; kingdom Pseudomonadati; phylum Pseudomonadota; class Alphaproteobacteria; order Hyphomicrobiales; family Phyllobacteriaceae; genus Mesorhizobium; species Mesorhizobium sp. G2-6-1. Next base: position 2,405,967 of record NZ_CM147896.1, on the reverse strand, counting down.
CGCAGCAGACACAGTGGGGATAACATGGCCACCAACATTGCCGAGCTGATCTCCAAGCGTATCGACGCCATGCCTGCCGGCGAGCGCCGGGCGGCCCAGACATTGATCGCAAACTATCCGCTGATCGGCTTAAAAACGGTCGCCGATTTTTCGCAGCAGGCGGGCGTTTCATCACCAACCATTCTACGTTTCGTCGCGCGTCTCGGGTTTCATAATTACCCGGCATTCCAGGCGGCTTTGCAAGATGAGCTTGCCGAACAGTTGCAATCACCGGCATCGAGAACCCTTTCGCCCGTATCATCGGGTTCACGAACGGTATCGCCAATGCTGGAGGCCACGCTCGACAATCTCCACGAGACGTTCATGCATATATCCGAGCGTCAACTGGCTGAAGTTGCAGCAAAATTGTCTGACCGGCGTGGGCATATGTTTCTCATCGGCGGCCGTTTTTCCGACCCTCTTGCCCGCTATATGGCAGCCCATCTGACCATCATCCGCCGCAACGTTTTCCATCTGTCGGGACAGGAAAGCATATGGCGTGATCGCTTGATCGACATGGGAAAGCACGATGTCCTCCTCATCTTCGATATCAGGCGTTATCAGGACAGCTTGCTGCACCTGGCCGAAAAGGCGCACCAGCGCGGAGTTCAGATCATATTGGTAACGGACCAGTGGCTGTCGCCAATCTCGCGCTTTGCCCGTCACGTCATAGCCGGGCGGACCGCCGTGCCGTCCGCATGGGACTCATCAGCCACACTATTCGTGATCGCTGAGGCGTTGATCGACGCTGTTACCCGTCAGCTTGAACCGGAAAGCGCCCTACGCATCCGCAGTATGGAAGATTTGCGATAGCCAACGTTACGTAGAATTCCAACGTTACGTAGAATTAATGTGCATGAACATGGTAGAATTGCCATAAGAGCAATATGCTGTGCTTGTTTATCCATCACGAGCTGTGCCTCGTCGTGTGATTTGACGAACCGGAATTGCGGAAAACCTAAAAGATACAGCGGGTTCGCCATTCGAAAAGAAGCGAAACCGCTCTAGGCCGGCAAACGCAGGGTCTTGTTGTGAACCGGAGTGCCGATGACCGCCTGGAAGCAGATATTAATTTCATTCGCCATCCTCGTGGCTGCCGCTTTTGCGTGGGTTCGATTTTTCCCCGGCGCACCAGAAATGCTGAACCGCTGGGGTATTGAATGGGCGCAAGCCTCGACACCCAAGGTCGAGACGGGTTCGATCAGTACAGCGAAAACGGCTGGCAAAGACCGTCCAACCGGCCCCAAGCGACGGTCGTTACCGCAAGCGCAACTCTTGCTACGATCAATGATCGCTTGCAGACCATCGGCTCGGGGCGTGCCAATGCCACTGTTGCCGTCACGCCCTATGGCTCCGGTCGGCTTGAAAAGCTTCTGGTTCAATCGGGCGCACATGTCGAAAGTGGCCAAGTCATCGCAAAACTTGATTCCGAAACCGAGACGATTGCGCTGGAACGCGCCAAGGCAGCACGCGATGACAGTGCCGCCAAAGTCAAACGAATACGCTCGCTCAGATCATCGAATGCAGCGACACAGGTTCAATTGACAGATGCCGAGCTTGCTCAACGCAACGACGAACTTTCGGTCCATGATGCGCAAGTCGCATTTGATCGCCGCTCGATAACGTCACCGATTGCCGGCATCGTCGGGATATTGCCGATAGAGGCGGGAAACTATGTGACCAGTCAGTCGACGATTGCAACAGTCGATGATCGCTCAAGCATATTGGTGGATTTCTGGGTACCCGAACGCTTCGTGCCAGCCGTGAAAATCGGCGCAGCCATTGAAGCTACCCCTTTGGCCAACCCGAACACGACATTCAAAGGTGCGGTTTCGGCTATAGACAACCGTATCGATGAGAAAAGCCGCACGCTTTGGGTGCAGGCAACGATTGCCAATCCGGCGGACTCCCTGCGCGCCGGAATGTCGTTTGAAGTCACCATGCAGTTCCCCGGCGACTCTTATCCCGCAGTCAGCCCGCTGGCGATCCAGTGGGGAACTGACGGGGCTTTCATCTGGACTGTCGAGGCTGGAAAAGCCAAACGCGTACCGGTGCGCATCATCCAGCGCAACACGGAAAACGTGCTGGTAGACGCACCGATAAAGCGCAACGCCATCATTGTAACCGAAGGCGTCCAGAATGTCCGCGACGGCGGTGGTGTGGACATAGCGGGTGGCGACGGTGGTCCAGTCGTCGATGCAGGCCCAAACGACTCATGATTGGAAATCGATCATGAGTGAAAATATCAAGGGTGGCGAAAAAAGCCTGACAGCACTTTTCATCCGCCGTCCGGTACTTGCCTTTGTCCTCAATACGCTCATTGCCGTTGCCGGGCTTGCCGCCTTTTATGGCGTCGAAGTGCGCGAATTGCCTGACGTCGACCGCGCCGTAATTTCCGTCAACACGGATTTCACGGGTGCCGCTGGCGAAACCGTGGACCGGGAATTGACCGACGTCATTGAGGGGTCGGTTGCCCGCATATCTGGGGTAAAGTCGATCTCCTCGACGTCATCTTTCGGGCGCAGCCGCGTCACCATCGAATTCAGCGACGGCGTTGACCTCAACGTCGCGGCATCCGATGTGCGCGATGCTGTCGGGCGCGTCGCCAACCAGATGCCCGATGAGGCCGACACCCCACGCATCGTCAAGGCCGACGCCAATTCCTCCCCTGTGATGCGCCTGGCGGTAACATCCGATGCCATGTCCGTTGAAGACATGACCGTGATTGTCGAAGACCGCATCGAAGACACCATCGCCGCAGTCCCCGGCGTTGCCGATGTTCAGGTTTACGGTGATCGTGACAAGATATTCCGCATCGACGTCAATCAGGCAAAACTGTCGAGTTTCGGCTACACGGTCGCAGATTTACGCCGTGCACTTGGTTCGGTTGCCTTCGATACACCCGCCGGTTCGATCACGACCACCGACCAGAACCTTATCGTTCGCACGACCGCCGACGTCTCGACGCCAGCCGAATTCGAACAAATTTTCATCGGTGGCTCCACCCGCATCGGCGATGTTGCAACCGTAACACTTGGACCCGATGTCGGGCAAAGTACGCTGCGCTCCGATGGCAAGAACGGCATCGGCATGGGCATCGTGCGCGCCGCAGAATCAAATACGCTCGAGATTTCAAAGGGCGTCAGAGCCGCGGTCGAAAAGCTTCAGGAAAACCTGCCGCAAGACATGTCGATCAAGGTCACCAGTGACGATGCGGTTTTCGTCAACGGTGCCGTTCATGAAGTCGAGATTGCGCTGGCTCTATCGGTCAGCATTGTGTTGATCGTCATCTACATCTTCCTGCTCGATTGGCGCGCCACGCTCATTCCAGCCCTTTCGATGCCCGTCGCCATGACCGGGACAATTGCGGCGATTTATCTGGCCGGCTTTTCGATCAATATTTTGACCCTGTTGGCGCTTGTGCTCGCCACAGGTCTCGTTGTCGATGATGCTATCGTCGTTCTGGAAAATATCGTGCGCCGACGCAATCAGGGACTTGGACCTCGTGCCGCAGCGGTGCTTGGCGCCAAGGAAGTATTCTTTGCTGTCATGGCCACGACCGCCACGCTCGTTGCTGTTTTCGTGCCGATATCCTTCCTTCCGGGACAGACAGGCGGCCTGTTTCGCGAATTCGGCTTTGTCCTTGCCATGTCGGTGCTTTTGTCGAGCATTGTTGCGCTCACACTTTGCCCGATGCTTGCCTCGCGCCTGTTGAGAAAGGCAGCGCACGCACAAGAACATCATAGCGGCATTGGCGGTCGAATTGGCACCTTCCTGGGCACTCTCTATCGGCGCTGCCTGCACGCTTGCCTCAATGCCCCGCTCATCGTCGTTCTCATCGCGGTCTTGTTCGCAGGTGCAGCCTTTTCCCTTTTCGGCACGATCCGGCAAGAACTTACCCCCACAGAAGACCGGGCTGTCGTTCTGTTGCGCATCAGTGCCCCGCAAGGCGTCAGCCTTGATTACACCGCCCAGCAATTGCGCAAGATCGAGAGCCTTATCGAACCTATGCGCACATCTGGCGAAATCGAAAGAACCTTCGCCTTTGCCGGTAGCGGAGGGGCTTACAATTCAGGATTCATGGTCGCGACCCTGGCCCCCTGGGATCAACGCGTGCGTAGCCAGCAACAAATCGTCGCCGAGATCAGAAACCTGTCGAAACAGGTACCAAGTGTGCGGGTCTTTCCGATTCAGCCCAACAGTCTGGGAATTCGCGGTGCCGGCAATGGTCTGCAATTCGCTTTGGTCGGTAATGATCGCAAATTATTGAGCGAAGCCGCCAGCAAGATCATCGACGAAATGCAAAACGACCCGCGCTTCCAGCAACCGCGATTGTCCGTTGATCCGACACAGCCTCAGCTTTCCGTCGCCATAGACCGGCAGCGCGCATCCGATCTTGGCATCGACATCACCGGATTGGCCAATAGCTTGCAGGCTATGCTCGACGGAAACGACATCGGCGTTGTCTATATCGGCGACCGCAGCTATGGCGTGAAGCTGGTATCGACGACCAATCCGATCAACGATCCGACTGATCTGGAAAATATTTTCCTCAAGACAGGCGATGGACGTTTCGTACCGCTGTCAACGATCGCCACGCTGACCGAAAAGGCCGTACCGCCTTCGCTGACGCGCGAACAGCAGCAGCCATCAGTAGCAATTACCACGAATCTAAGCGGCAATTTTGCGCTTGGCGACGCATTGAACCGTGCCGAACAGATCGCAACGCCTTTGCTGCCTTCCGGCGCACGGCTCCTGCCGCTGGCCGAAGCCGCAACACTTGGCGAAACCAACAGCGGCATGGTGACGATTTTCGGCTTTGCGCTGGTGATCATCCTGTTGGTGCTGGCAGCACAGTTCGAAAGTTTCGTCAGCGCCATCATCATCATGGCGACCGTACCGCTGGGTTTGGCCTGCGCCATCTTCGCGCTGATCCTGACCGGCACCAGCCTCAATGCTTATAGCCAGATAGGACTTGTGCTTCTCGTCGGCGTCATGGCCAAGAATGGCATTCTCATTGTCGAATTCGCCAATCAGTTGCGAGATCGTGGGCTAGGCGTTCGTGAAGCAATTGAGCAGGCGTCCAACATCCGCCTGCGCCCGGTGATGATGACAATGATCTGTACCGTCCTTGGCGGCTTGCCGCTTGTGCTTGCCAGTGGCGCAGGCGCAGAAGCACGTATCGCACTTGGCTGGGTCATGGTTGGCGGCCTGGGTCTGGCAACCGTTTCAACTCTGTTTCTCACACCGGTCGCCTACCTCCTGCTTGGTCGCTTCGTAACGCCAAAGACCCATGAGGAGGCAAGGCTCAATCGCGAACTCGAGGAAGCCGCTTACAACGACATCGAGCCAGCCGAGTAGACCACTGGAGCGATTCCAGACAGAGTGCTCATCGGTTTTTCGCCCTCGATCGCGTAAAACATCCACTTGGAATGATTCAGTGATTCATCAAAAGCTGAACCACTCGCACACGGGAGCGTCAGGATGAGCATAGTTGAAGACCTGTTTTCGGTTGCAGGAAAAACCGCGCTGGTAACAGGTGCGGCAACCGGCATCGGACGCATGACGGCAACCGCCCTGGTCGCAGGCGGCGCTTCGGTGATGATTGCATCGCGCAAAGGCGAGGATTGCGTAAAGGTCGCAGAAGAATTGAACGCACTTGGCGGTAAAGGCCGCGCCGAAGGATTTGCCGCCGACATTTCCAGCGAAGATGGCATTGCCGCATTGGTCAACGAAGTCAAAAGCCGAACCAAGCGCCTTCATATTCTCGTCAACAATGCTGGCATTTCATGGGGCGCGCCGTTGGAAAGCTTTCCCTATCACGCATGGGCCAAGGTGTTCGCCATCAATGTCACGGCTGTCTTTCACCTGACGCGCGAATTATTGCCTCTTCTCGATCTCGCAGCCAGCGATGATGATCCTGCTCGTATCATCAATTTGGGGTCGGTAATGGGCACACAGCCGCTGGCAGACGATGCCTATTCCTACACCGCCTCAAAAGGCGCGGTTCATCACCTCACCCGCACTCTGGCCAATGAATTCGCCAAGCGGCGCATCACGGTCAATGCCTTCGCACCTGGCCCCTTTCAAAGCCGTATGACCGCCTTTGCAACTGATAGCGAAGAAAAGGCAAAGCATGTTGGCAACCATGTTCCGCTTGGCCGCATTGGCAGCCCGGATGACATTGCCGGCGCAACGCTCTATCTGTGCAGCCGGGCAGGTAGCTACATCACCGGTGCGATTCTGCCGCTTGACGGAGGACAATCGGTGCAGCATGGCATGACCTTGTTCAAGGACTAGTGCATGTCGCCCAAAAGTGTACTGCGGTTTTGGGACAACGATATGCACAAAATCAAGGACTTAAAGCGCCCTGCATGAATCCCTTTAATCGCGATACGCTTTAGGCTGTCAGCAACGGCCCCACAGGAGACAGTAAATGGAGCCGATCACTCTCGAAAACCTGCTGGCAAGCGCCGGCAAGGAAGTGGGCGTTTCCCCGTGGCGCATTGTCACGCAGGAGATGATCGACAAGTTTGCCGATGCGACAGATGATCATCAATTCATTCATTGTGATCCCGAGAGGGCAGCGCGTGAAACGCCTTTTGGCGGCACCATCGCGCATGGCTTTCTGCTCCTGTCACTGCTTTCGGCCATGACTTTCGAAACCCTGCCGTCAGTTGAGAAAAGCACGATGGGGGTCAACCACGGCTTCGACCAGATCCGCTTTCTGGCACCGGTCAAAACCGGGTCGCGCATTCGCGCCCGTTTCGTGCTTTCTGATGTGAAAGCGCGCCCCTCTGGCTGGATACAGGCAACACATGACGTAACTGTGGAACTTGAGGGATCGAAGAAACCGGCCCTGACCGCGCGCTGGCTGACGCTGACCTTCGTCGAGCCAGAAAATCAGCCCGCGTAGCAGACAGCTATTTCTTCGGGTTTCGCTCCGGTCGTCCCGTGATCAAGGTCGAAATAACCGAAATCGGATCGCTGGCTGGAAAGGTGCCTTCAAGGCCCGATTCCAGCTCTTCTTCATCGTCAATCGCGTTTTCGTCTTGCTGCTCTATCTCAAGTGAGTGCACAGCCGCAGACTTTTGCGACTTCAGTGGCAAAACGCCTTTTGACGAACCGGCCATTGAAACTCTCCTCGAACCAATGCACACGCGCCGTCAGCAAACGTTAACTTGGCTTAGGCGGTTGCGTCGCGCGCCGCTTCCGACAGGAAAGTAAATACATAATCGCTGAATGAACGCCAGCACTCAACGCGGAAGCTGTCGGTATCTGCACGGTAAAGCAAAATCTCCGATTTTCCCAGTACGGTGCGCGAACAAGCGCCAACGGGAAAGGCCGCAAGTGACAAATCCTGCGGGCAGCCTGCACCGACCGTTACTTCGGCACCGGGGCCAGTGACGGCAATGGCCACGTTGCGGTGCGAAATGCCAACCGCCGAATGCATGGCTTTTGCTTTGCCACAATCGACCAATGGGTCTTTTGCCGCCTCGTCGAAGACAAACCATTCATCCGGCCCAAGCCACAGCGCAGTTCGCCCGCCTTTTGTCGCGGAGGTCTTCGGCTTTTGCGGCAATGTCACCCCAAGCGCGCGCGACACGGAGCCGATCGAAGCTTCCGGTGCTCTTAGAGAAATCCGCTCGGCGGGTGGCAGGAGCGAAACCTTTACACCCGGCGCGGCCACTTCCCGCCCGGCCAGCGCCGGCCGACGCTCAACTGATGCTGCCGCCTTGGAGGGAACGGTCTTTTTTGTCGCAGCTTTAGCCATTGAGATGCTCTCCCTTTGCGTCGAAGAACACCATGCCCGTCACCTCCACCTCGATCGTGCTATCCGGCATCGGCACATAAAGCGTTTCACCCATGCGCTCGCGCCCGCCTTCGACCAGAGCAAGCGCTATCGAATGCCCGCAATTTTCCGACCAATAGCTTGACGAGACATGTCCGATCATCTTCATCGGTATCGCCTGTTTCGGGTCTGCAACAATTTGCGCACCTTCTTCCAGAACGATCTTGGGGTCTTTCGTCTTCAGACCCACCAATTGCTTGCGCCCTGCAGCGACCAGATCGGGACGCTTCATGCCACGAATGCCTACAAAATCGGTCTTTTTCTTGCCTACGGCCCAATTGAGCCCGGCATCATCCGGCGTAATGGTGCCATCAGTATCCTGCCCGACAATGATGTAACCTTTTTCGGCGCGCAGCACATGCATGGTTTCCGTTCCATAGGCACAGGCTCCGTGCTTTTGAGCCTCCCCCCACAACGCTTCCCAGACCGCCTCACCGTAGTCGGCGGGAACATTGACCTCAAAGCCGCGTTCACCCGAAAACGACATACGAAACAGCCGCGTCGGCACCCCGCAAATTTTACCTTCGCGCACCGACATATGCGGAAAGGCTTCATCCGAAATATCGATGTCTTCGACAAATGGCGCGATGATATCGCGTGATCTCGGCCCTTGAACCGCGATGACCGACCATTGTTCCGAAATCGAAGTCAGCCAGACGTTCAGATGCGGAAACTCGGTCTGGAGATAGTCTTCCATATGGTTCATCACGCGCGCCGCACCGCCGGTCGTCGTCGTCACATGAAACCGGTCGGGAGCAAGACGCCCGACAACACCGTCATCATAGATGAAACCGTCTTCACGCAGCATCACGCCGTAGCGGCACCGGCCCGAATCCAGCTTCTGCCACGGGTTTGTATAGAGCAGCTCCATAAACGTCGCGGCATCGGGTCCCACCACTTCGATCTTGCCAAGCGTCGAGGCATCGAACATTCCGGCAGCCTTGCGCACTGTCACGCATTCGCGGTCAACGGCAGCATGCATGTTCTCGCCAGCCTTGGGGAAATACCAGGCGCGCTTCCACTGGCCGACATCTTCAAACACCGCACCTTGGCGTTCTGCCCAGCCATGTGTTGCCGTGCATCGGGTCGGATCGAACAGCTTGCCGCGCGCATGGCCAACGATAGCGCCAAATGTCACCGGCGTATAAGGCGCACGAAATGTCGTCAGCCCGACTTCGGGGATCGCCTTGCCAAGTTCTTCTGCGGCAATTGCCAGACCATGCATATTGGACGTCTTGCCCTGATCGGTCGCCATGCCATTGGTGGTGAAGCGTTTGACATGCTCGATCGAACGCATACCCTCGTGGACGGCTTGGCGGATATCCTTGGCCGTAACGTCATTCTGGAAATCGACAAAGGCCTTGACGGTTGTTCCCGGGCCGGCACCCGGTCCCGAGCCCAGCATACCGCGTGACCAGTTCTCGCTGGCATCAACCTTTGGCTTGGCAGCTTTCACCACCTTGCCGCCAGCTTCTTTTGCCGCTTTTCCACCTGCCGCATAGGCCTCGTCCAGACACTCGCCAAGGCCGTCCGTGCCCTTGCAGGCTCCAACCGACACGCAATCCTGTGCGTAGGTGCCGGGCAGGAAGCGCTTGACCTCATCGTTGAACGCGACTTTGCCGCGCGACTGCGAAAACAGGTGAACCGATGGTGTCCAGCCAGCCGACATCAACAACGCATCGACCTCGAAAGTCCGCTCGCTGCCGCCACTTTTCGGCTGGATCGTCATCGACGAAATGCGCAGCTTGCCACCAACGCGCACGACACCACGACCATCATTGATCTCGATCCCAAGGGATCGTGCTTCGTCAACAACCGCCCCTGCGGGATTCTCCCGCATATCGACAATGGCTGCTATGTTGACGCCAGCTTTTTTCAGATCAATGGCGACGGCATAGGCGCTGTCATTGGCCGTATAGACGCCGACATTTTTGCCGACAGCCACGCCATAATGGTTGAGATAGGCTCGCGCCGCCGAGGCAAGCATGATGCCCGGCCGGTCATTGTCAGCAAAGACCATGTGGCGCTCAATCGAACCGGTAGCCAGCACCACGCGCTTGGCGCGAACTTGCCACAACCGCTCACGTGGCAGATCGGAGCCGGGATTTGGCAGGTGATCGCTGACACGCTCCACCAGTGCGACGAAATTCTGCGCGTAATAACCAAATGCCGTGGTCCGCGCCAGCACCCGCACATTGTCCATTGCCGCCAGTTTCGCGACCGAAGCCTGTGCCCATTCCCAGCCGGATTGTCCGCCTATGGTCGCCCCGCTCTCGAACCGCAGCGACCCGCCAAGCTCAGGCTGTTCATCAACGAGAATGACTCGCACACCAGTTTCGGCAGCAGCCAGTGCCGCCGCAATACCGGAAGCGCCGCCACCCAGCACCAACACCTCGCAATGCGCGTAATGCGCTGCATAGTGATCGGGATCGGGTTGATCAGGCGCAACACCGAGACCGGCCGCTGCCCTGATCTTCGGCTCGTAGAGATTTTTCCACGCCGCTTTCGGCCACATGAATGTCTTGTAGTAGAACCCGGCCGAAAACAACGGCGATGCGATGTCATTTACAGCACCAACGTCAAACGAAAGCGACGGCCAGCGGTTCTGCGACTGGGCAGTGAGCCCGTCGTAAACTTCTTGCACCGTTGCACGGATATTCGGCGTCTTGCGAGCCGCATCGCGCTCGACAGACACCAACGCATTTGGCTCTTCCGCGCCGGCGGATAAAATACCGCGTGGACGGTGATATTTGAACGAGCGTCCGACAAGGTGGACATTGTTGGCAAGCAGGGCGGATGCAAGCGTATCGCCCGCAACGCCCGTATAAGCTTGCCCGTCAAAGGTGAAGCGGGTCGATTTTGCCGACGTCAGCCGACCCTTGCCGGAAATACGCATTGACGCACTCATTTAGCGGCTCCCGGAAGCTTCTTCGGTTTCGGTTCGCCGGCCTTGTAGGTCATGATGAATTTGTCGGTCACGGAATCGCGCACTGCATTGAAGAACCGCGCGCAGCCGTGCAGATGACGCCACCGTTCATAGATGATGCCCTTCGGGTTCGTGCGAATGAAGAAGAATTTTTCGAAGTCGTCATCGCTTTCGCCAGCCATATTGGCAGAGCGCACGACATGCGCCTCACCGGCATTGTGGAATTCGAGTTCCGGGCGCTCTTCTTCGCAATAGGGACAGTGGATCAATAGCATGTGTTCCTCCCTAATGCGCGACGGCTGCGGCAGCAGCCTCGTCGATCAGGCGGCCTGTACGGAAACGTTCCAGCGTAAACGGCGCATTGATCGGGTGCGGTTCGTCGCGGGCAATGGTGTGGGCAAATACATTGCCAGAGCCGGGGGTCGCCTTGAACCCGCCCGTACCCCATCCGCAATTCACATACAGACCCTGTACCGGCGTCTTAGCCAGGATCGGTGACCGATCCGGCGTCACATCGACGATACCGCCCCATGAGCGCAGCATCTTCATGCGCGTAAACATCGGGAACATTTCGCAAATCGCATCGAGCGTGTGCTGGAGAATATGAAGACCACCGGTTTGCGAATAGGAGATGTACTGATCCGTACCGGCACCGATCACGAGTTCACCCTTGTCCGACTGGGAAATATAGGCGTGAACCGTATTCGACATCACCACGCAAGGCACTACCGGCTTGACCGGTTCCGACACAAGTGCCTGAAGCGGATAGCTCTCCAGCGGCATTCTCACATCGGCCATGTTCATGAGGACCGAGGAATGACCGGCAGCGACAACGCCAACCTTCTTCGCGCCGATGAAACCGCGTGAAGTCTCCACGCCGGCAACCGCGCCATTGGCCGCACGCTTGATGCCGGTAACCTCGCAATTCTGGATGATGTGAACGCCGCGCGCCGAAGCCGCCCGCGCATACCCCCAGGCCACAGCATCGTGGCGCGCCGTGCCGCCGCGGCGTTGCAACGCCGCACCCATAACGGGATAGCGCGCATCGCGGGCAATATTGAGCGGTGGACAGAATTCCTTGGCTTGCTCAGGCGTCAACCACTCATTATCGACGCCATTTAACCGGTTAGCATGGATATGGCGCTTGAACACTTGAACGTCGTGCACATTGTGCGCAAGCATCATGACGCCGCGCGCTGAGTACATGACATTGTAGTTGAGGTCCTGCGACAGACCATCCCACAAATTCAGCGCATGATTATAAATGCCCGCTGATTCATCATAAAGATAGTTGGAACGGATGATGGTGGTGTTGCGCCCCGTATTGCCGCCACCAAGCCAGCCCTTTTCCAGAACTGCCACATTGGTGATGCCGTGTTCCTTGGCAAGATAATAGGCTGTTGCCAGACCATGACCGCCAGCGCCAATGATGATGACATCGTATTCGTTACGTGGCTCGGGCGACGGCCATTGTTCTTCCCACCCCTTGTGGCCACGCATGGCTTCGCGGGCGATGGCAAATACAGAATATTTTTTCAACGTTCAAAGCCTCGCGGAATAACGGCATCGCACCAATCTGCCTGAAGCGCAGGGTCTACCACTAGCGAAACTGTCAGGCCAGTCTTGCACTGTTTGCGACGACTATTGCCGCTTTGCGTCAGACACAAGGGGTGTGACCAAAGCGCCTGTGGGAATCACACGCCAATGGTTCGCATCCGGTAGGCAGGGTGTTAGGAGGTTAGCTCCGCAAAGGAGGCGCGATGAAGGTCGACATTGACATGGGAATGGCTTCCCAGATGAAGCCTGCCCTTCTGGATCTGGAAGAACTTTTGGCAACCCGATTGCTCGTTCAAGGCAATTCGGGATCGGGAAAGTCGCATCTACTTCGCCGCCTGCTCGAACAAAGTGCCCAATGGGTCCAGCAATGCATAATCGACCCCGAAGGCGATTTCGTCACGCTTTCGGACCGGTTCGGCCATGTCGTTGTCGATGCCCAGCGCACCGAAGCCGAGTTGACCCGAATTGCCGGACGCATTCGCCAACATCGCGTTTCGGTGGTTCTCAACCTTGAAGGATTGGACGTCGAGCAGCAAATGCGGGCAGCAGCCGCTTTTCTCGGCGGCATGTTCGATGCCGAGCGCGAATATTGGTATCCAGTTCTGGTTGTCGTTGACGAGGCACAACTCTTTGCGCCCGCCGTTGGCGGCGAAGTCTCCGACGACGCGCGCAAAGTTTCACTTGGCGCGATGACCAACCTGATGTGCCGGGGGCGAAAGCGCGGGCTTGCCGGTGTCATTGCCACGCAGCGATTGGCAAAACTTGCCAAGAACGTCGCAGCCGAGGCCTCCAATTTCCTGATGGGCCGCACCTTTCTGGATATCGACATGGCGCGCGCCGCCGATCTGCTTGGCATGGATCGCAGGCAGGCGGAAATGTTTCGCGATCTTGCCCGCGGCCATTTCGTGGCACTGGGCCCCGCCATCTCGCGCAGGCCGTTGCCTGTTACCATCGGCAGCGTAGAAACCTCGGCCCGCTCGGTCAGCCCGAAGCTGATGCCCTTGCCCGAAACCACGGAAGATACACGCGACCTGATTTTTACTCCCGGACCTGAGGAAAATCGCCTTCCCGTGCGCCGTACGCCTCCACAACCCATGCCCGCCGCAGAACTGATCGCCCAGCTTTCGCGCCCGCAACCGGCACCGGAACTCACTGAGGAGCCAGTCTTTGCCATCATTGATGAGGCAGAGCGCAACACCGGCATCAGTTCCGTGATGCGCGAAATTCTTGAAGACCCCGACGCGGCCTTTCGCACCGATGCCGTTCTCTATCAGGACTTTCTTGTTCGCTGCCGTATCCGGCGCGTCCCCGGCGAGGCACTGAACCTGACGGCTTTTCGCCGGAAACTTGCCGTAGCGCGCGCCGGTGCAGATCAAACAACTGCAAATGATGAAGCTTGGCCCATCGCGCTCAATTTGTCGGAGAGTTTGCCGCAGGATTTGCAAGGTGTCTTCCTCGTGGTCGCGCGCGCGGCAATTGCCGGCGCGCCCTGTCCCTCCGATGCAGCACTTGCCAGAACATATGGGAGTCATTCGCCCCGGCGCGCACGCCGCCTGCTAACCTATTTCGAAGAGCGCGACCTGCTGGTTTTGCGAACCGATTTCCACGGCATGCGTGTTATCGCATTTCCAGACCTCAATTGTGAAACGGCTCCAGGCGACCCCAACGCTGTCGATGAGACGGAAAGTTCCTGCGACGCCGCCGAATAAGCTATCTGGCAGCGACCAGCGGATCGAGCGGGGCAGCCTTCGGGAACAGATGCAACAAGCCAGAATCAATACGCCGTCTCAGATGGATATCCACCGCTTCCCGATCCGGGCAGCCGTGAAAAACACCGCCACACAGGTCACGCAGGCGAACGAGATCGCGCATCATCGGCGACATCGGCAGACCAACGGCGTCGAACAGACTTGCGCCGACAAAGCCGATATCGAGTGATGGGGTGTCCGGCATCGGATGCCTGAGCGGGTGATTGAAGGTGGTGAGTGTGTAGAAGGTGCGATACGCAAGCGAATCAGGTCGGCTCAAAGCATCCTTGCCGGCAAGTTCAGCAACCAGAGGCTTTGTCACGAAGGACTGGTGGTCGCCGAATTCAAACACGACAGAACCCCTCTCGGTCGGCTTGGCCGCACGTTTATCGAGGAATACCTCGAAATCACCGCGCGCAATCGCCATGCGGCGAAGATACTCGTCTATACCGAAATCAGGCGAGAACGGCTCGCCGCTTACCTTCACCTCCGGTTTCATGTGTTCTTCATAGGGCGAATGCGGAAACATCGTCTGTATCTCAAAGAACAATGGCCGCCCGTCTTCCTTGCGATGTTGGGCGATGAAGGCTTCTGCCGCGCGATAATAGAAGTCGTCGCGCATATGATAGGAGGGTGCGGCAATGGCGTCGATGTCCAGAATTGTCTCGAAGCCGATTGATTTCAGGAACGGCCCTTCATTGACGAAATTGTAGCCCATGGGCATCAGCACAGCGGTGCGATAGCCGCAGCGCGCCATGATCTGTGGCAGCGCGCCCTGCAACCGGTCCTGGAGCGTGATGGTGAGATAGGGGCTGCGCCAGCCGAAATCGGTAGCTGAAAGACCGCTCATCAGCGACAGATTGGTAATCCACGTGCCACCACCGAAGGTTTCCACCGACATGGGATGGGGTTTGCCGGTTCCCGGCGCAAATCGCTTCAAAAAGCCCGCACCATTGGCGATCTGCGGAAAATCGGCCGGATTGGATTGGGTTTCCTGCAATACGAAAAAGACATCGGGAAGCTTCTTGAGATCGCCGCACTCGACCGTATCCGGGAACGGTGCCTGAGGCGCCATGGCTTCGAGCCGTGTCTCGAATTTGGGCTGCACGATCAAGTTGCGCAGGTCTAGCAGCGACACGAAAAACGCCGACGCATGGCGGCCTTGCATATAGTAAGAGAAGCGCCCTTCAGACGCCTCACTGGGAAATGTCAGCGGCAGGGCAACGGCCAGCCCAGCAAGAACCAGCGTTCGCACACGTACTGGCCAGGCTATCGGGCGATCAACCTTGAACAGCAGCACTGACATCGCCACGACCAGCGCCAGCGCGATCAACACCGGGATGATGAGATAGAGATAGGAACTTAAGAGGAACCGATAGACTTCCGGGTCCTTGGCAACGAAGACCGCATCATAGAAGTGCAGCGAAAAACCCTTCATCTTGTATTTGATTGCGGAAACGACCGTGAACAGACCGATGATCATCCAGCCCAGATAGATGGAAAAGACCGGGCGGCGCGACACGGCAAATATGAACCCGGCAATAACACCGACCACGGCTATAGAAAAAGGAACCGATAGCCATTCATTTTCTGCATTCCACGTCGCCAGGATACCGGCAACACTGATAAGGATGATTGCAGCCGGGTGGCAAAGTAGCCGCGCCAGAAATATTGCAGTCTTTCGCACAAAACAGATCTCGCATTTTCAAACCTGTTTTCAATTATCCCTCCAGGCAATACAAACCAATACTGGGCTTAACCTTAATCCGTCACCTTGATGTTGTGACACCAGCGCCAAACCCTCGAAACTGTTCGAATGTCGAAACGTGTATGCGTCATGAAATTTTCCACCTATGGCGGGTTGTGGAATCGGCGTTTAGAGTTATTCTTTTTGTGGACACGGCATGCTCTTTCTGGTATCAGCCGCCGAAATTCGCGGTGGACTCTGCCGCGGAGGCTTGTAGCTGTGGCTGCATGTCGTTGATTTTAGTTGGCAGTTGACCCAAACACGAAAGACAGGATTGCCCGTGCAGGTACTCGTCCGCGACAACAATGTTGATCAGGCACTTCGCGCACTCAAGAAGAAGATGCAGCGCGAAGGTATTTTCCGCGAAATGAAAATGCGCGGACATTATGAAAAGCCGTCGGAAAAGCGCGCGCGCGAAAAGGCCGAAGCCGTTCGCCGGGCTCGCAAGCTGGCACGCAAGCGCGCCCAGCGTGAAGGTCTGCTTCCCTCGACGCCACGCCCGGCCATTGCTGCGGCCGGTGCAGCACGCGCGTCGCGCTGAGCACGTCCGTTTTTCGCCCTTTTCAAGGGATACCAAAGTGGCGCGATGCGGAATCGCCGCCACTTTTTTTGTTTTTATCAAGCAATGTTGATATGTGCCGGTGCGGGGGACCGAGCGGTGTGGAGCAAGTGAGGACGCAATTGTGATGAATGTTTTGACTGGGAAACGAAGAACTGCACTGAACGGCTTTGCGCTGGCAGCAGTTCTCCTTTCAGGCATGGCCCTCGCCGGGTGCCAGACCGGACCAGCCGGGGAACTGACAAGCATCGACACCGCGCAAGGATCGAGCGAAAACATTTCGTCTCTCTCAGCAGTCATTGACCGCAATCCACGCGACCCCGAATCTTACAATGTGCGTGGATCGGCCTATGGGCGTGGCGGCAAATATCAGGCAGCACTGAAAGACTTCAACAAAGCCCTTCAACTCAATCCCAATTTCTATCAGGCCTATTCGAACCGTGCGCTCATCTACCGCTTCATGGGCGACCAGACCCGCGCACTTGCCGACTACAACCGGGCCATCCAGATCAATGCGCGTTATGACGCGGCCTATATCGGCCGCGGCAATCTTTACCGCAAGGCTGGCCGCACCAACGAGGCATTCAACGATTTCCAAAAGGCGATCGAACTCGATACGACCGATGCGCGCGCCTACCATAATCGTGGGCTGATCTATCAGCGCCAGGGTCAGCACAAATTCGCTATCGAGGATTTCTCGACAGCCATTTCATTGGCACCTGATGCCGCAGAACCTTACAATGGACGAGGTCTTTCCTATCTGGCGTTGAATCAGGAAGACAACGCATTTGCCGATTTCAACACAGCGATCAAACTTGACGGAAAGAACGCCGAATCCTGGGCAAATCAGGCGCTGGTCTATGAACGGCGCGGCGAAAAGGCGCGAGCAGCCAAGTCTTATCGCGAAGCCGTTCACCTCGATCCAAATTACCAACCGGCCAAGGACGGACTGGATCGAACCCGCGCCGGATAAGACCATTCCCGGAAAATCGTGTGCAGTCTTCCAGATGGAACTGCGCAGTGAAGAAATGGATTGAAGCGGTTCGCCGCTTCGATCTTTGCTGGTTATGCTTGCAAAACGCCGCTCCACCAGCCCGCTTTACTTATTTTCGGCTGCTGACAAACGCCACGCGCAGATTGCCTTGATCGCGCCAAGGTTTTGGCGGAACGCTCTTCCGCTTCATCCGTTACCGTGGATGAATATATGGAAGGATTATCCCATGCTGAAACCGCTAGTCGCTACCCTCGCCTTGTTGTCCATTGCTGCACCTGCACAAGCCAGCCGGTTGGAACTGGGTGTTCTAGATTGCGCCATTGATGGCGGTGCATCTTATGTTGTCGCTTCGAACAAGGGCGTCACCTGCACGTTCAATCCGTCGGATGGCTCAAGCCCCGAAAGATATTCGGGCATCATCTCGAAGCTGGGCGTAGACCTTGGATCGACCCATCAGGGAGAATTGATCTGGTCGGTTTTGTCGGCAACGCGCGACTATGACAGCGGCAGCCTTGCTGGCAAATATTACGGCGTCAACGCCGAAGCCAGCATCGTGACGGGTGGCGGTGCCAATCTGCTTGTCGGCGGCTTCCAGAAATCCTACAGCTTGCAGCCATTGAGCGTGCAGGCGCAAACCGGCCTGAACGTCGCAGTAGCGGTAACGTCGCTGGAACTGACACACTCGCTGAAATAACGCGCAATACCCGATACCATCGGGGCAGGCTCGCGAAAACCGGGCCTGCCCTGTTACGTCACAACCGTCTTCAGCCGCTTGGCAATAAGAGTAGCCAGTCGTTCGGCCACCTGATCCTTCGTCATCTCCGGCCATTGTTCGACGCCGGACCTGGAGACGATGCGCACCCTGTTTCGCTCACCCCCATGACGCCGGACGGCCCGACACCGCTGTCGTGCGAAACATCGTTTGCAACGATGAAGTCGGCGCCCTTCTTGTTGAGCTTGGCTTCGGCATTCCTGACGATGTCTTGTGTTTCGGCAGCAAATCCGACAACGAGCAACGGGCGGTTTTGGTGATGGCCGACACCGGCAAGGATATCCGGATTTTCGACCATCTGGAGCGAGGGTGCTCCCTCGCCTGCCACCTTTTTATCTTTTCGCCCACTGACAGAGCGGAGCGCCAATCGGCAACTGCCGCCACGAACACGGCTGCATCCGCAGGCAGTAATTTCTCGACCGTATCGCGCATTTCCTCTGCGCGCTCAATATGGATGGTTGTCACGCCAGCTGGATCGGCAATCGTTACAGGCCCTGATACCAGCCGAACATCGGCCCCCAACTTGGCCAATGCCGCAGCGATGGCGTGCCCCTGCTTGCCAGACGAACGATTGGCGATGTAGCGAACCGGATCGATCGGTTCATGCGTCGGTCCCGACGTGACAATGATCTTTCGACCCGCAAGCGGCTTGTGGCTTGGTTCCAAAAGCCTCTCGATAGTTGCAACGATTTCCAGCGGTTCTGCCATTCGCCCCTCGCCTGCTTCGCCGCTCTCAGCCATTTCTCCGCGTCCCGGCCCAACAAAGTGGACCCCATCCTTTTCCAGCATCGAGCGATTGCGCCGGGTTGCCGGATGCCCCCACATTCTCGGGTTCATGGCAGGTGCCATCAACACAGCCTTATTGGTCGCCAGAAGTACAGCCGATGCCAAATCATTGGCGTGTCCACCGGCAAGCTTGGCCATCAGGTCTGCGGTCGCCGGCGCTATGACAATCAGGTCGGCCTCGCGCGACAGACGAATATGGCCAATATCCTGCTCATCCTGACGGTCGAACAGATCGGTGAAGACCTGATCGGCGGCCAATGCCCCAACTGACAATGGAGTAACGAACTGCTGTGCCGCCATCGTCATGATCGGGCGAACGCGTGCACCACGTTCGCGCAACCGGCGAATAAGGTCGAGGCTTTTGTAAGCCGCAATACCGCCGCCGATAATGAGCAAAATGCGCTTGCCGGAAAGACCACCCTGCGCAAGCGGACCGGTATTTACAGCCTCAGCACCGGCTTGATCCACGGGTGCGACAAGATCGCGAAACGCCTGTTCGATCCGTTCCATGCGTTCGCCGGAGCCCATCTGGCCTTCCACCATGTCACGGATCATGATGCGGACCTGCTCCTCCATAGAGCGGTCATTCTCAGCGGCAAGCATGCGAAGCGATTCTTTCACCTCGTCGCCCAGATTACGAATGGTGATGCTGGCCATATGATTGCACCTTGCCTCTCATCTTCGATTGCAATGATAGCAATGCAATCAAATATCGCAAGATTTCAGATGACGTTCCAGGCGATGTAGACCAGCGTCAAGGCAATGACCCAAAGCGCGAGCCTGCCGGACCACGAATAGCGCGCCTCCGCTTTACCGATAGCTCGCGCCGTTTCGGCGTCGAAACGCAAACCGCTTTCCGCCATCACATCGATTTCGCGCGACAAGCGCTCAAACCGCGTCGCCATTTCGGGCATCTGACGCGCTAGCGAAACCAATGAAACCAAACCTTCGCGCGCATCGGCAAGCATGCCGCGCGGACCAAGATTGCCGGCAATCCAGTCGCCGACCACCGGCTCGGAGGTCTTCCACATATTGAAGGCCGGATCGAGAGTGCGCGCGACGCCTTCAACAACCACCATGGTTTTTTGCAGCAAAATCAGTTCGGGCCGCGTTTCCATGTCGAACAGTTCGGTCACCTCGAACAGAAGCGTCAGAAGCTTGGCCATGGAAATGGTTTCGGCAGGCTGGCCATGAATGGGTTCTCCGATGGCACGGATAGCCTGAGCAAAGGCGGCGACGTCGTGTTTGTGCGGCACATAGCCCGCTTCGAAGTGAACTTGCGCAACACGCAGATAGTCACGCGTAATAAATCCGAACAGGATTTCAGCAAGGAACCGCCGCTCCTTCTTGCCGAGCCGTCCGGCAATCCCCAGATCGACGGCCACAATCGTCCCGTCGGCCTCGACAAACAAATTGCCCGGATGCATATCCGCATGAAAGAAACCGTCGCGCAGCGTATGACGCAGAAACGACTGGATCAGGTTTGCGGCAATCGCCTTGAGGTCGTGACCAGCCTCTTGCATAGCGGCCACATCGTTCATCTTGATGCCGTCGACCCACTCCATGGTGAGCACGTCCCTGCCGGTGCGCTCCCAATCCACGGATGGCACGCGAAAGCCCGGATCTTCCTTGATGTTCTCACCGATTTCGGAAAGTGCAGCCCCTTCGAGGCGCAAATCCATCTCGATCCGGGTTGTCTGGGCAAGTGTCTGGGTCACTTCGACCGGCCGCAGCCGTCGAGATGAAGGAATGTATTTTTCTTGCAGCCGCGCCGCCAGAAAATAACTCTCCAGATCGTGCTGGAACCGGCGGCGCACGCCTGGGCGTATCACCTTGACGGCCACTTGCCGCGACACGCCATCGCGCATGATCTCGGCTGAATGAACCTGTGCAATTGACGCCGCCGCGACAGCATCGCCAAATTTGGCGTAAAGGTCGTCTACCCGCCGCCCCAGCGAAGCCTCGATAGCACCCACGGCTTCAGCCTGCGGAAAAGTCTGCATCTTGTCTTGCAGGAGTGCCAGATCGACCGCAATGTCATTGCCGACAACATCGGGCCGCGTCGCCAAGAACTGGCCAAGCTTCACATAAGACGGTCCAAGTCTTGCGACTGCCCTTGCCAGCCGGTCACTGCGCCCCTGACGAAGCGCGCGGCGGCGAGCAAGCAGGCGCGCAAAGCGCCAGCCAAATTTCGGCAAACCGGAAAGCTGATCGCCCGGAATGGCCGCCACCACGCCTTCGCGCACCAGCACCCACCCGGCCCGCACCAACCGGAAGGCAGCGCCGACAGTGCTCATGAAATCGATTCCGTCAAAGCTTCCAGCCCGAGTGAATTGCTGCGATGCCGCCGGAATAGTTGCGGAATGTGACGCGGTCAAACCCCGCTTTTGAAATCATCTCCGCGAAATTCGCCTGATCCGGGAATTTGCGGATCGACTCGACCAGATAGGAATAAGGTTCACCGTCTCCCGTGACCATCTTTCCTATCTTCGGAATGGCGTTGAACGACCATGCTTCATAGACCTTATCAAGCACTGGCATATCGACATCCGAGAATTCCAGGCAAAGAAACCGGCCGCCGGGCTTCAATACGCGAAATGCCTCGGCCAATGCCACGTCGATACGCGGAACGTTTCGAATGCCGAACGCAATCGTATAGGCATCGAACGTAGCCTCGGCAAAGGGAAGCTCTTCCGCATTCGCCTCGACGAACTCGGTATTCGCGGAAATTTTCTTCTTTTCGGCACGATCACGCCCGACACCAAGCATCGACCCATTAATGTCCAGAACCGTCGCATGGGCATTGCCGTGGCTTGCCTCGACAATGCGAAAGGCAATATCGCCAGTGCCGCCGGCGACATCCAGAACTGTCCATCCCTGACGTCTTGGCGGGTTGAGCCATGCCACCATGGCATCTTTCCACAGCCGATGCATACCAGCCGACATCAAATCGTTCATCACGTCGTAGCGCTTGGCTACCTTGTGGAAAACATCGTTGACGAGCGGCTGCTTGTCGCCAACGCCTACCTCGTTGAAACCGTAGGATGTTTCCATTCCACCTGAGGCGGTGGTTCTTTCAACTGACATGTTCTGATCCGCCATAAATCCGGCGCGACCATAGCCGATCAGGATACGAGGCGCTATTGTTTAAGGCGCGGTGTTCAGCCGCGCTTCTGCGACGCAGGCAACAGGAAGAACTCATGCCCTTGAAAGCGGAACTGCACTGCCACATTGAAGGGGCGGCTTCTCCCGAGCTTGTCACCCGGCAAGCCGAAAAATATGGCAAGGACGTCACGCCCTTCATCCGCGATGGATCTTTTGTCTGGAACGACTTCACCAGCTTCCTTGCCGCCTATGATTTCTCCGCCGACCTGTTTCGCACAGAAGATGACTACGCATTGCTTGCCGACCATTATCTGACAAGCCTCGCACGCGACGGCGCGATTTACTCGGAAGTGTTCACATCTCCCGACCATGCCCAACGCGCCGGGCTTTCGCCCACAGCATATACCGACGCATTGGGAGAGGGAATTTCGCGCGCCAAGGCAAAAACGGGCATTGAAGGCCGCATGATTGTAACAGGCGTGCGCCATACCAGCATTGAGGCAATCGAAAAGGCCGCACGCTTTGCCGCCAAATGCGATCACCCTCTGGTGAGTGGATTTGGCGTGGCCGGAGACGAGCGCATCGGTGATATGGAAGACTATGTGCGCGCCTTCGAGATCGCCCGCGAAGCCGGTCTTGGCATCACAATCCACGCTGGCGAACTGACGGGGTGGGAAAGTGTCGAAGCAGCCCTCGACCACATTCGCCCGTCTCGCATCGGGCATGGTGTGCGCGCCATCGAAAACCCGGATCTTGTCTCGCCGTATTGTCGAAGAAGGCATTGTGCTGGAATGCTGTCCCGGTTCCAACATCGCCCTCAACGTCTTCCCGGATTTTGCCAGCCACCCTCTGCTTTTACTGAAACAGGCTGGGTGCAAGATAACCCTCAATTCCGATGACCCGCCATATTTCTGGACGTCCCTCAAGAAGGAATACGATATCGCGGCCAAACACTTCGAGATGGACGAAAAAGCGCTTACCGACATCACCCGCACAGCTATCGAAGCTGCCTTTGTCGACAGAAAAACGAAATCTGCACTCATCGACCGGCTCAATAACGCAACTGGTCGTTGATTGTCTCGGCAAAAACTGTGATTGGCTTTCCGTCAGCGGTTTCTCGCGTAGACGCCGCCAGATAGTATCATTGCGCCAAATAATATCATTGCCCCACATAATTTCATTGCCAAAGCCGAGGAGAATTTCATGAAGGGTGTCACCGTCGTCGACCATCCCCTTGTCCAGCACAAGCTGACTATTATGCGAAACAAGCAGACCTCGACCGCAGGATTTCGGCGGCTATTGCGCGAAATATCGCTGCTGCTGGGCTATGAGGTGACGCGCCATCTCGAACTCACAACGACCCGGATTGAAACGCCGATCGAGGAAATGGACGCACCGATCCTTGAAGGCAAAAAGCTGGTCTTCGCCTCGGTTCTTCGCGCCGGAAACGGTCTCCTGGAAGGCTTGCTCGATCTGGTTCCTGCTGCGCGCGTTGCCCATATCGGCCTCTATCGGGATCATGAAACACTGGAAGCGGTCGAGTATTTTTTTAAGGCACCCAGTGATCTGGCAGACCGCTTGGTAATCGTCGTCGACCCAATGCTGGCAACGGCAAACTCGGCAATTGCCGCCATCGAAAAATTGAAAGAACGCGGCGCGACCAACATCCGTTTTCTCTGCCTTCTGGCTGCTCCCGAAGGCATTGAACGCTTCACAAAGGCGCATCCTGACGTGCCTGTCTACACAGCCTCGATCGACCGGCAATTGAATGAAAAGGGCTATATTCTTCCCGGTCTCGGCGATGCCGGCGACCGCTTATATGGGACAAAATAACGCCGGCGTTTAACGGCGCGTTTACACAAATCCAAGGTTTCCGGCTGCCTGCCGAGCACATCGCAGGTCGTTTAAGGCACTCGATACCACCCTTGGTATAGCCTGCACTCACTTACAGGGGCAGGCCTATGATACGCAAACTACTCATGCTCGGCACCTTCGTTGGAACAACAGCGGCGCTACCGGTTATCTACCAGTCAAATCAGCAGGCAGTTGACGCCATGCTCAAATCCGCCGTCCAAAGCACCCGCGAAGACCGGGTTTTGACGCCTGAGATCAATATCGTCGATGTGTCGCAGGCTCAATCCAAGGCCACACGGTCGGGTCGCAAGGTCATCGTCACGCAAGATGCTTTCGGTCATTTCACGGCACCATTCAAATTCAACGGGCGAAAAGTCGATGCCCTGATTGATACCGGCGCCACTCTCGTTGCCATCAATACATCGACGGCACGAAAGATCGGAATTTCCCTGAACATGTCGGACTACAAGCACGAGGTTCACACAGCCAATGGGTCGCTGAAAGGGGCATTTGCCACCATCAAAAGCCTGCAAATCGGCAAGATAAACCTCGATAACGTCAAGACCATCGTGCTTGACGACAAGGCGCTGCGAACCAATTTGATCGGCATGAGCTTCCTGAGCAGGCTTGCTGCCTACAAGGCTGAAAGCGGCACGATGCTGCTTGAGCAATAGACGCTCAGTGATGTGCCGCCTTCAACTCCTTGAGTTCATATAATTCAGCTATGAGGCACAATGCGGCGCAAAATGGCCTTGCCATGCGCCGGGCGCGAAGAGCCGATCTCATAGGCTGCAAGAACCGAGTTGGCGCCAGCCTCCGCCTCGCTGTCTGTCCGGGCATGGACGAATGCCAAGACATCGCCGGCGTGAACCTCTGAGCCGGTCGGCAGCATCCCGGTAATGCCCACAGCATGATCTACCGGGTCATCGGCGCGAATACGCCCGCCGCCCAGCTTGACCACGGCAAGCCCGATATCGCGTGTCGCCACACCGGTGACGAAGCCGTTACGTGTGGCTTTGATGGGCAACTGAATTGCGGCCTTTGGCAGATATTGTTCGGATTTCTCGACAAAATCGGTTGGACCACCGAGTGCGGCCACCATTTGCCCGAACACGCTTGCAGCACGCCCGCCTTCAAGCGCTTCACCGGCAAGGCGCAGCGCATCCTTGTTTGAAGGTGCAACACCCGCCAGATGCAACATTTCGCCAGCCAGCGCCAGGGTCACATCTTCAAGTCGTTTGTCACGATGGCGACCAGTCAGAAAATCAACGGCGTTGCGAACCTCGACCGCGTTGCCCGCCGCCGACGCCAGTGGTTCATTCATACTGGTAACGAGCGCCGAGGCCCTGAGACCCGCCCCATTGGCAACCTCGACAAGATTGTTCGCCAGCGTGGTCGCATCGCGCGATTTCTCCATGAAGCGCCGTTGCCAACCTTCACATCGAGCACCAGTGAGCCTAATCCCGCAGCCAGTTTCTTCGACAGGATCGAGGCCGTAATCAGCGCAATGGACTCGACCGTTGCGGTCACATCGCGAATACCATAGAGGCGACGATCGGCCGGAGCGAGGTCTGAAGTCTGCCCGATTATGGCCGCTCCCGTCTTGAGGACCGCATGACGAAACAGCGCAAGATCCGGCTGCGTCGTGTAACCGGGGATGGCATCCATCTTGTCCAGCGTGCCGCCGGTGTGGCCAAGGCCGCGCCCTGAAATCATCGGCACGTAAGCTCCGCAAGCCGCAACGATTGGTGCAAGCATCAGGGAGACGTTGTCGCCGACGCCGCCCGTCGAGTGCTTGTCTGTCACCGGGCCCGGCAAATCGGACCAATCCAGCACTTGCCCTGAATCGCGCATGGCAAGCGTCAGCGCCACCGCCTCGTCGCGGGCCATGCCATTGAAGAAAATCGCCATGGCAAAAGCGGCTACCTGCCCGTCCGGGATACTGCCATCGCTTATGCCTTTCACAAACGCGGCAACCTCCTCGCCAGACAGTTTGTGACCATCGCGTTTCCTGCGGATAATTTCCTGCGGGAGCATCAGCAACACTCCCCTTGTTGACAGAGCCTGTTCACACAACCGCCCGATGCTCTAGCCATCAAACATTCCGTCCTGAAAGGCCCTCTTCAGAATTTTGGCCAAACGCGCGCCGCCAAGAGGCGCCATATCCTTGGTTTCGCGATGCGACAGTTCGGTCCCGGTCATACCGGCAGCGAGATTGGTAATAACCGAGCAGGCCGCAACGCGCAGCCCGTAAAAGCGCGCAAGGATAACCTCTGGCACCGTCGACATGCCGACCGCGTTGGCACCAAGCAGGCGCGCCATACGGATTTCCGCAGGTGTTTCAAAAGATGGCCCGGAGAACCACATATAGACGCCCTTGTGCAAAGGTGTCTCGCTTGCCGTTGCCGCCTCCTCCAGCGCCGCGCGCATATCGGCATCGTAAGCCTCGCTCAAACCGACAAACCGCCGGTCGCTGGCCTCGCCAATCAATGGGTTCGAGCCGGAGAAATTGATGTGGTCGGTGACCAGCATGACCGAGCCGGGCACCATGTCGGGATCGAGCGACCCCGCTGCGTTTGTCAAGATAAGCCTGGTCACGCCAATGCCTGCGAGTGTCTCGATGATTGGCCGCATCGCAGCCGCGTCGCCATGCTCATAATAATGCGCTCGCCCCGCCAACATGGCGACAGGCTTGCCGCCATATGACCCCGCCACCAGTTTCCCCGCATGGCCGCTCACGCCGCTTTGCGGAAACCCCGGCAGATCGGAATACGGAATATCAATCGGATTCTCGATCTCATTGATAAGATCACCCAGGCCGGAACCGAGGATCAGCGCGGTCGACGGCATCAAGCCGCCAAGGCGCTCGGTGAGGCAATCCATCGCCTCCTTCATTTCAGCGTATCGCCACGAAAACCATAGGGCAGCATATCGCCCATGGTTACGGTATCAGCCACACCGCTTTCGTCACAAAGATAGAGCTTTGTCTCCGGTTGGCAGAATTCCGCCAGACGCTGGCGACACCCGCCGCAAGGCGAGCATTTCGCCATACGCTCGGCAATTACTGCGATCTCGACAATCTTGCCACCGCCCCCCATGATGTAGTGTCCAAGGGCCGTGGTTTCAGCACACCAGCCCTCGGGAAAAGACGCCACTTCGATATTGGCACCGGCAAAAACCCGGCCATCTTCAGTGCGGATCGCAGCACCCACCGGAAATTTGGAATAAGGCGCATAGGCTTTTTTCATCGCAGCCCGCGCAGCCTCAAACAGGTCATGCGACATTCATGTTCCTTCCCATGACCATTTTCGAAAACCCGACGCCATACTTCAAGATCATGCTCAACGCTCTTTCACATATGGCACACCCCCGGCACGCGGCGGGATCGCCTTGCCGATGAAACCTGCCAAAAGGACGACGGTGAGAATATAGGGCAACGCCTGCATGAATTGCACCGGCACCTTGCCAATGATCGGCAATGGCGTGCCTTGCAGACGGATCGAAAGCGCATCGAGAAAGCCGAACAACAGGCAGGCGAACATGGCGTTGACCGGCTTCCATTTGGCAAAGATCAGTGCCGCAAGCGCGATGTAACCCTTGCCCGCAGTCATGTCTTTGACGAAGCCGCCATTTTGCGCCATCGACAAATAGGCTCCCGCCACGCCAGTCAGCACGCCGGTGCAGATCAATGCGCGGTAGCGCAGCCAGGTGACGGAAATACCCGCAGTATCGACAGCGGCCGGATTTTCACCAACGGCCCTGAGGCGCAGACCAAAGCGGGTGCGAAACAATATCCACCACGTGATCGGAACCATGGCGAAAGCGATGTAGGCAAGCAGCGAATGTCCCGACAG
Organism: Mesorhizobium sp. G2-6-1; assembly: GCF_055809095.1. Classification (NCBI taxonomy): domain Bacteria; kingdom Pseudomonadati; phylum Pseudomonadota; class Alphaproteobacteria; order Hyphomicrobiales; family Phyllobacteriaceae; genus Mesorhizobium; species Mesorhizobium sp. G2-6-1. The sequence goes on along the minus strand of NZ_CM147896.1, from coordinate 2,378,174 downwards.
CAGTTCGGAATAAAGCGGACCAACGATCGGGATATCCCTCGCCGCATTGGCTCCCGGCAGGGTGATCGGCGAAAAGCGTTCGCCAGGACTGAGAGCCGGCGTGCGCCCGCCCTGGTGAAACCATGCCTGGCCCAGAATGACGGTAGACCCAGCCGCAATGAAATTGATCGCCACGCCGGAAACAATCTGATTGCCGCGATGCGTGATCGAGGCGAACCCGTGGATCATCGCAAAGGAAACGGAAATCAGGATCGCCATGCCAAGGCCGATCAGCGCGGACTGGAAAACGGCGGCTGCGGCAGCACCGGCAAAAGCACCGACCAGCATCTTGCCTTCAAGGCCGATATCGAAAATACCGGCTCGCTCCGAATAGAGACCCGCAAGGCAAGCCAGCAACAGAGGAACAGACAATCGCACTGTCGAATCGAGCGTCTGAATGATGGCAATGAAGATATCCATCTCAGGCACCCTTTCCTTTTGCTTGCGACAAGCCTACCGATTTTGGACTGAATGAGGCAAACAGCGCCTGGATGGACGGTCGGAACATGTGCTCCAGCGCCCCCGCGAACAGGATGACCAATCCCTGGATGATGACGATCATGTCGCGGCTGATTGCAGGCATTTCGAAAGCGAGTTCGGCACCACCTTGGTAAAGCACCCCGAAAAGAATGGCCGCCAATACGATGCCAACCGGATGCGAGCGCCCCATCAGCGCCACGGCGATGCCAACGAAACCTGCGCCACTGACGAAATCAATCGCCACATTATGCTGGTCTCCCATGGTCGGGTTGAGTGCCATCATTCCCGCCAAAGCACCAGAAATCATCATGGTAATCAGGATGATGCGCGTTTCGGAAATACCGGCATAGCGCGCCGCCCGGGGGCTGTGACCATAGGTGCGCATTTCATAACCCAGCTTGGTGCGCCAGATCAGAACCCAGACGAGGTAGGCCATAAGCAAGGCCAGAAGAAACGAAATATTGAACGGCGCAGAGCGGATTTTGGCGCCGAACAGTTCAATCACCCAGTTCAGCTTGGGCAATTGCGCGCCTTCAAGAAACAGGCGTGTCTGCGGTGCCATCGAACCCGCTGGCTTGAGCATTCCCACCAGCATGTAGACCATGATCGAGGCTGCAATGAAGTTGAACATGATGGTGGTTATGACGATGTGCGACCCGCGTCTGGCTTGCAGATAGGCTGGGATCAACGCCCACAAGGCACCAACCGCAGCAGCAGCGACGATGGCGAGCGGGAAGGTCAGCCACCAGGGCAAGATACTGTCGAATGTCAGGCACACCACCGCAACGCCAAGACCGGCAATATAAGCCTGCCCTTCCGTGCCGATATTGAACAGGCCGCAATGCACGGCAACCGCGACTGATAGTCCGGTAAAGATGAAGGTGGTGGCATAGTAGAGCGTAAAGGCGATGCCTTGGCCTCGCCCGAATGCGCCTTCGACCAGTATGGCGGCGGCGCGCAACGGATTTTCACCAACCAGCATCACGACAACGCCGGCAACGGCAAAAGCCACAAACAAATTGACCAGTGGGATCAGCCCGTAATCGGCCCAGGCTGGAAGTTTCGCGTAAGGGCTGCTCACTCGGCTGCCTCCTGATGTTCGACACCGGCCATCAAGAGGCCAAGTTCACCTTCACTCGCTTGCGCGTCCCGTTCACCCACGATACGCCCGTCGAACATCACCAGAATGCGATCGGCGAGCGAACGGATTTCGTCGAGTTCAACGGAAATGAGCAATACGGCCTTGCCCTGATCGCGCATGTCAATCAGCCGCTTGTGAATGAATTCGATGGCTCCGACATCGACACCGCGAGTCGGTTGCCCGACAACCAGGACGCCGGGGTCTTGCTCCATTTCCCGCGCCAACACGATTTTTTGCTGATTTCCACCGGAAAAATTGGCGGTCTTCAAACGTGGATTGCCCGGTCGAATGTCGTATTTTTCGATCTTGTCATTCGCATCCGCAATTATGGCGTCAATGTCGAGAAACGGTCCCTTCAAATATCGCTCGCCATCATGATAGCCGAGAATGGAGTTCTCGTTTTCCTCAAATGCCAACACAAGCCCGACATGATGCCGGTCCTCCGGCACATGAGCCAAGCCTCGATCGCGCAATTCACCCGGATCAGCAGCACCGGTCATATCGATCGGTTTGCCGTCGAGTGTGACCTTGCCCGAGACAGCACGCCTGATACCACAAATCGCCTCGATAAGTTCAGACTGGCCGTTGCCCGCAACGCCTGCAATTCCAACAATTTCGCCAGCACGCACATCAAAGGATACATCATCGACCATAGTGACCCCACGCTGGTCTTTCACCGTCAGGCCGTTCACCGATAGCTTCACCTCGCCCGGATTTGCCGCACCCTTGTCAACGGTGAGAAGAACACGCCGCCCAACCATGAGTTCGGCAAGTTCCTCAACCGTGGTCTTGCTTGTCTCACGCGTTGCAACCATCGTTCCCTGTCGCATCACCGAGACATTGTCGGTAATTGCCATGATTTCGCGCAGCTTGTGCGTGATCAGCACAATCGTTTTGCCCTGTTCTTTCAATTGCATAAGAATGCGGAACAAATGATCTGCCTCGGCAGGCGTCAGCACACCTGTCGGTTCATCGAGAATGAGAATTTCGGCACCGCGATAAAGCGCCTTCAGGATTTCAACGCGCTGTTGGATGCCGACAGGCAATTCCTCGACGATCGCATCGGGATCGACCTCAAGGCCATATTCACGTTCCAGCCTTTCAAGCTCCGAACGCGCCTTTGCAATACTCTTTTTCAACAGCGCATCGCCTTCCGCACCAAGGATGACGTTTTCCAGAACCGTGAAATTGTCGACCAGCATGAAATGCTGGTGAACCATGCCGATGCCGACCGCAATGGCGTCGTTCGACGTCTTTATGGCTGTCGGTTTGCCCTCAACCTTGATCTCGCCGCTGTCGGCTTGATAAAATCCATAGAGGATCGACATGAGCGTCGACTTGCCCGCACCATTTTCCCCGACAATGCCGTGGATGGTCCCCCGCTCGATCTCGAGATTGATGTCGCGGTTTGCACGAACCGCCCCGAAGCTCTTGTTGATACCGATCAACTCGATCGCGGCTTGCCTCATCCGGCGGTTCCCAGCTTGATTTTTATTGTTTGGTAAAAATTTCTAGCACGCCGTCTTTTCCCTGCCAATCGGGTCAACGCACATCCACTCTCGACAAATCGGCGCCATATTGTCAATTTCGATGTGGCGAAAGTGATCACATCTGTCTGACCTTTGTGCGATGGCATCTGATACGCAAAGCTGCCGGCAGGAAAAGGACTATTCGATGATCGCCCCTGATGAACGCGTGACAACACTTGAAATCCGCTGCACCGAACAGGAAAAAACCATTGACGAGCTTTCCGGGCAGATAGCCGAACAATGGAAAGTGATCGAACATCTGCAACGCAAACTTGGTGCGCTAACCGAACGCTTCCTGGCTCTGGAAGAACAATCGGCTGCCGACATTCCAGTTACCAAACCACCTCATTGGTAAGTGGCCGCATCGCCGCAAAACCATCCAAATTGAGGGTTTGGCAATGTCGAAATGCAAAACCGCCGGGCTCAAGCCCGGCGGTTTCAGTGTCTCATTCAGTAATAATCAGTACGGACAAGCATTGTCCGATGAATAGTCATGCACCTCGATAGTGCCAGCAATGATATCTGCCTTGGCCTTTTCAACAGCCGCCTTCATGTCAGCCGTCACAAGATCCTTGTTGTTGTCATCCATGGCATAGTCGACACCGCCCTCTTTGAGACCGAGGTCGTTGATACCGGCCGTGAACTTGTCATCCTTGGCATCCATGAAGGCGTTGTAGACCGCAACGTCTACACGCTTGAGCATGGAGGTGAGAACCTTGCCTGGCTGTAGGCCATTCTGGTTGGAATCAACGCCAATGCCCAGCTTGCCTGCGTCGGCAGCAGCCTGAAGTACGCCCACGCCGGTGCCGCCGGCTGCGGCATAAATCACATCAGCACCCTGATCGATCTGCGTTTTGGCGATTTCGCCACCCTTGGCCGGATCATTCCAGGCGGCAGGTGTGTCGCCAGTCATGTTTTCGATGACTTCCGTCGCGCCAGCCGCTTTGGCCCCGCCAACATAACCACAACCAAACTTGCGGATCAGCGGAATATCCATGCCTCCGACAAACCCGACCTTCTTCGTCTTGGAAGCGAGTGCGGCCATCACCCCAACAAGGTACGACCCTTCCTGCTCCTTGAAAACGATTGAACGAACATTCGGCTTGTCGACGACCATGTCGATGATAGCGAAATTCAGGTCCGGATACTCGGTTGCAACCTTGTCGAGCGCATCTGACCAGGAAAAACCTGCCATGACGATGGGGTTGCGGCCATCTTCTGCAAAGCGTCGAAGTGCCTGCTCGCGTTGCGATGCGTTGGAGACTTCAAACTCCACATAAGGAATGCCGGTTTCGGTCTTGAATTTTTCTGCACCGTTATAAGATGCCTCGTTGAACGACTTGTCGAACTTTCCACCAAGATCATAGAGTAGCGCTGGTTGAATATCCGCGGCGAATGCCGGGAAAACCATTACCGTTGCGGCCAGAAGGCCGAGGACAATACGTTTCATGTGGTCCACACCCTGTCGGTTGTTTTTCGTTTTGCGCCGCATGTCGGCAGCTTTTGCAACCATCAAACAGCACCAGGCAGGGGCGTTTTGCCTCCCGCTTGATGCAATCTTGCACGGCCCGAAACAAAATTCATCTGGAATTTTGACCCGTTGGAAAAATACGGCACCAAAAGATCGCACCGGGTTCGTTTGTTCCGCAATAGCCTTCAGGCGGTCACAGACGCCGGAATCTGGCAGGAAACGCCCGTGCCCTGCAATCCACAGTAGCCATTGGGGTTCTTAGCAAGATATTGCTGATGCTCTTCTTCTGCGAAGTAGAACTCCGGTGCCGACGCGATCTCCGTGCTTATCTTGCCGCGGCCCGCACCACGCAGAGACCCCTCATAGGCGTCGCGAGAAGTGACCGCAGCCTGATATTGAGCATCGCCATAAGTATAGATCGCCGAGCGATAGGTCGTACCGACATCATTACCCTGACGCATACCCTGCGTCGGATCATGACTTTCCCAAAACAATTTGAGCAATTGTTCAAAGGTCACGATTTTCGGATCGAATACCACCAGAACCACCTCGGCATGCCCGGTCAGACCGGTGCATGTCTCCTGGTAGGTCGGGTTGGGTGTCAGACCACCAGCATAACCCGAGGCTGTCACCCACACGCCCTCGACTTGCCAGAACAGACGCTCCGCACCCCAGAAACAACCTAGTCCGAACAGTGCGGTTTCATAACCTTCCGGATAAGGGCCTTTCAGCGGGTGTTTCAAGACAGCATGTTTCGAGGCAGTCGGGATAGCTTTGGCGCGTCCCGGAAGCGCGTCCGCCGGTTTCGGCAGGGTGACCTTCTTGTTCAGCATGTCACTTAGAAAAAACATTGGCCGTCTTCCTTTCTTGTGCCTTGGCACAAAATCATCGACTCGCAGCAAAATCCTTGAAACGCCGCTCTCGCCTGTAGCCGATCGCATAGAATAAAAGCGCGAGCCCCGCGAAGACCGCAAAGCCGGGCAGCCCAAGCAACCAGTTTGCTACCGTATCCCACAACAGGGGCTGGATATTGTCGCGCACGAAACTCTCGCTCACGCTCAACGTATCGGGCGAAACAGCGTTCCAGCTTGTTTTCAACGGCGTCAAGACGAGTTGCGAAGCTGCAACCGTGCGCGTTGCATCAAGCACCGCCATGATGACGGAGATGGCGAGCAAAACCATAGCGGTGAAGCGAAAAAACAGGCGAAACATCCGAGCCTTTCCCATTGTGGTTTCGAATATACAGATATGGTGGACGACACGATTGCGCAATCATGCCGCCATGAAATCGAAAACGGCTTTCATGGACCCCGCCTGATCCACCTGAACGCGTTGGAAGATAACACAAGCGTAGGGTCAGGACTCATTAATCTGGTTGGACTGGTATGAGCAAATTTGTTCGGATACGAGGAGAAAGCCCGCAGGAAACCATCCGGTTTTCAACGTCTTGCGACGCTGTAGGCGGGCAAATTTGCCATATCCGTGCGAACAGTGAAACGGCTGCGACCTGCGTCGTCGAACCGCTCGATCGGGGGATGGACCCCGCTCTTCGCGCTTCTCCTTGCTTCTCATTGCCGTTTCAGCCGCCATTCCAATCATATTAATGAGTCCTGACCCTAGCCATTGGTTAGCGAATTTTCACGAATTTCGTGTCAAATGTCACCATGACAAAGAAAAACTGGCACCTTTACCCGGCTGAATCATTCGTTTTCAGGGTCACCCTGGCGGCGACTTTGATCGACATATTGCTCATTTTTGTGCGCGGCTCCAAGGTCGACGTTGCCGCATACGCTATGTTGGCAGCCTTGGTGTGCGCACTTCTGGTGCTCGGACATTTCTATCGCAGATCAGGGCGAAGCGAAGCAATCGGTGCCATGACGATAGGTGCCGGACTGTTCATTTTTTTCACGGCGACGCTGTCTCTGTTCAACTATTTGCTCACACCGACCACTAATCCGGTCATCGATCCTTTGTTGGTACGCGCCGATGCGGTCCTGGGCTTCAACTGGCCGGGCCTCATCGCATGGGCAGCCGAACATCCCCTACTCAATGAACTCATGCGCTTTGCTTATATGTCGACGCTGGCTCAGATAGCACTTCTGGTCATCGTCCTCGGGCTGACTATGCGCCTCGCCGACCTGCATTCGCTGATGATCACGGTTGTGATTTCGGGTATGATCGCCGTTATGTTCTGGGGTCTGTTCCCCAGTGCCGGCGCGGTAGCCCATTATGACCTCTCCCCGGAATTGCTTCTCGCTGTACGCCCGGTTGTCGATCATGCCTATGGAATGGAAATCCTTGCTCTGCTAAAAGAGGGAGCGCCTTTCCTTAGTCCCAACGAATTGAGAGGGCTGATCGGCTTTCCTTCCTATCACATCGTTCTCGCCTGTGCGGCAACCTACCACGCCCGCAATGTGCGTTGGTTGTTTGCACCACTGATTGTTGTCAATCTGATCGTATTGCCCGCAGCGCTCGTGCATGGCGGTCATCACCTCATCGACATTCCAGCAGGCATGGCGGTGTTCGCCTTCGCGGCTTACTGTGCACACTTGATGTTACACGCCAAACGCACGCTGGTCCCGGCGGCAGCCTGACATCAATTCTCAAGAAGCGTTGGAACGCGTTCCATCCGGCGACGGGGAAACCCTTTCCAATCAACGGATTCAGACAAGTCCGCTCAAAAAGCGCGTCAATCCCCACGCAAATACCCGGCATTTATTCGCCATTTGTTAAGTACAAGAAAGCGGCACGGTTTGTTTACCATTCTCTTTAACGCAACCGCAATTGATACTTCCCAATATAGGGCACGGTTCAAGAAGAAACCGTCTTATGGAAATCACAACCTGGGCAAGAAGGAACTACAAAATGACCAAGCTTTTCTCACGCTTCATGAACGACGAATCCGGTGCAACGGCTATCGAGTACGGCCTGATTGCGGCTCTTATCGCTCTGGCCATCATCACCGCAGCTGGCGCCCTCGGCACCGCGCTGAGCGACAAGTTCACGAACATCTCGACTGCGGTTAACAGCGCCAACTAATAACAGAGGGCATCAGCCCTCCGTTCTTAAAACACGAATATCGGATGGGGCTGCCTACGGGCGGCCCTTTTCATTTTGAACGATAGTCAACGCTTGTTCCGTGCAATAACGGCGCATCTATAGCTTCTTCATTGAACACACCTATATGTTTCACTCACGCCAGAACAAGCGATGGGACTGCACGCATGTCGACATGTCTCGGATCAATGCTGACGATTTGCATGGTGCTGGCTGTCGGTGCCGTCAGTTCGATCGAGGCTGCGCAGGCAAACCAGGCTCCACCTCTCGATGCATCGACCTTGCAGCATCAGGAAGCCGAAAGGCTGCTTTTGCAAAATCGGTTACAACGCCAGCAATTTCAGCAACAGCAGCAGCAATTCAGGGCACAAGATCGCCAAAGCACAGTTCCAGCGCAACAAGACCGGCCCAAAATTCCGCAGATCCGGAAGAATTGTCAGACTCAGCAGTTCGGCAACACCTATATCAACAATTGCCGCTGACAGGATTTTACAGTGACCAGCCCAAAGAAAAGCGCCATTCGCAAGGCCAAAGAGGAAAAAGCGTACGCCAGGTAGCCGCAATTCCATTTCGGCTTCGAAAAAATGGCAAGATCGAGGTGATGTTGGTCACATCGCGAGAGACGAAGCGATTCATCTTGCCAAAGGGCTGGCCGATGAAACGAAAGAGCGGGCGCAAGACGGCCGCAACCGAAGCGCTGGAAGAAGCGGGCGTTGTCGGCAAGGCACTCAAACAACCGGCTGGTCGCTATTCCTACTGGAAACGCCTTCCCGAAGGCTTTGTTCGCATCGATGTCACCGTCTATCTGCTGGCAATCACCAAAGAATTGACTGACTGGCCTGAAGCCGATCAACGCCAGCGCGCATGGTTGTCGACGAACCAAGCCGCACTGCTGATCGATGAGCCGGAACTTGCCACACTTGTCCGCGAACTGAGGGCACCCGAAATGGTTTGATTTGCATCACAACCGTTACCTTTGCATCATCGACCATCTGCAAGAACTGCTCCGAATCAGGCAAAGAACCGGCAAACAGATGAACAGGAAACGTGCATGGGTATCACCGATCTCATACTCGCCATTTTACACCACCTGCTGATATTTTCGCTGGCCGGTATCATCGCTGCAGAATTTATCCTGATCCGCAACGATCTGACGGCCTCGACGATTCTGCGCCTGGCACGCATCGACCGCCATTACGGCATGATCGCAATGCTGGTCGTTCTCGTTGGCGCGGCAAGGGTCGTCTACGGCCTGAAAGGCTGGGAATTCTATGTTTTCAATTGGGTGTTTTGGGCAAAAATGATTGCCTTCGCCATCGTTGGCCTGCTGTCGATCAAACCAACTCTGCGCTTTATCTCCTGGAACAGGCAGGCAGCAACCGACCCGGATTTTAGCGTACCTGAAAGCGAAACCATGTCAGTGCGCAAATCTATAGCCACGCAAATTGCAGTGTTCCTGCTCATTCCCATGTTCGCGGCCGCTATGGCCCGCGGATATGGTCTATAGAGACGCCATCACAGCGGTCTCAGATGTTCCAGCCTTGACAAGCGGCGCGGGCACATCGGTCGTTTTCTCCCCGATTTGCAAATATCGGCGATGACACAGGCGCGGCAATCCGGCTTGCGTGCCTTGCAGACATAACGTCCATGCAGGATCAGCCAATGATGCGCATGGCGCATGAATTCATCTGGAATGATACTGATGAGACCACGCTCGACCTGTTCTGGTGTCGTCCCGGGTGCCAGGCCCAACCTGTTACCGATGCGCAAAATATGGGTATCGACAGCCATGGTGTGTTGCCCAAACGCCATGTTGAGCACCACATTGGCCGTCTTTCGGCCCACCCCCGGCAGCTTGACCAGCGCGTCGCGATCATCCGGGACGATGCCACCATGATCGCGGATCAGTGCTTGCGACAAGCCGATCACGTTCTTGGCCTTGTTACGCCACAAACCGATCGTTCGGATATGGTATCCAACCTTGTCTTCACCAAGTTCAAGCATCTTTTGCGGCGTATCAGCGATCTGAAACAGCGCCCTTGTAGCTTTGTTGACGCCGATATCTGTCGCTTGAGCAGAAAGCACGACCGCCACCAGAAGCGTGAACGCGTTGACATGTTCCAGCTCGCCCTTCGGTTCGGGGCGCTGAACGGAAAACCGCCTGAAAATTTCATAAACCTCGGCGGCACTGTAAATTGAGGGCGCACGCTTTGGTGACGAAGCCGGTTTCGCCGCAGACCCGCCATGCTTTTTGGAGGGCCGTTCATTTTTAGGTGTGGGGTGCTTTTTTGGCTTGGGCATGGTCATGTCATTCCTATAATATCAGCCTATGACCGACACAAATGCCGACTTTGCGGCTGACACGCCGTTTTTCAAAGCCTTGCTGACACCGCACCGGTCGCTTGGCCGCACCGGCTTCATGATCTTGATGGGCGCATTGATATTCGGCTGGCTAACAACAGGTGCCTTCTTTCTATGGCACGGCGCATGGCCCGTATTCGGCTTCCTGGGTCTGGATGTAATTGCGATCTTTATCGCCTTCCGCATCAATTATCGCGCAGCACGGGTTCGCGAAATGGTTTGCGTGTCGCGCACAGCGCTGGATATTTGCAAAGTCGCGCCATCGGGCAAATCCGAAACGCACCATTTCAACCCGTTTGGAGCACGATTTTCCATTGCCCGCCATTCGGAAATCGGCATTACCCGCATGGCCGTTGAAGCGCGCGGCCTTTCCGTCGCCATTGGCAGCTTCCTCAACCCGGACGATCGCGAAAGTTTTGCCACTGCCTTTTCGCGCGCTTTGGCAACGGCAAAAATGCGCTGAATAACCAGCATGCGAGCAGGAATCGGGTGGAGAAACCCCATTTCAGCAGCGATATTAGCGATCAAGGAGACCACCTATGAACGCACAAAGCGCAGTTCTTCAAAAAGACATCACGCCACAAGGCAATGACTACGAGGTCGTTCGCCGGGCGATCGAGAAGATCAGCCTCGACTATCGCGACCAGCCTTCGCTTGAGGTGTTGGCCGAGGAGGTCGGCGATACGCCAACGGGCTTGCAAAAGCTGTTCACCAGATGGGCAGGGCTTTCGCCCAAGGCTTTCTTGCAGGCCGTAACACTGGATCATGCGCGAAAATTGCTCGATTCCGGCCTGCCCTTGCTCGACACCTCTTTTGAGGTGGGAATGTCGGGACCCGGTCGATTGCACGATCTGTTCGTAACCCACCAAGCCATGTCGCCGGGCGACTACAAGACCCGTGGCGCTGGCCTTACCATCCGCTACGGCTATCACCTCTCGCCCTTTGGCGTCGCACTCATCATGGTCACTGACCGGGGCCTTGCTGGCCTATCGTTCAACGACCCCGGCGAAGAGCGGGCTGCCTTCGCCGATATGGCGGGTCGCTGGCCAAACGCCAGCTATGTCGAGGATATGGGAGCCACCCTTCCCTATGCCGCGCGGATTTTCGATCCGGCGCGCTGGCGCGCCGACCAGCCATTGCGCGTGGTCATGATTGGCACTGATTTCCAGATACGCGTATGGGAAGCATTGCTGCGAATCCCTATGGGCCGGGCCTGTACCTATTCCTCGATTGCCGAACGTATAGGCGAACCAAAAGCATCTCGTGCGGTCGGGGCGGCCTGCGGAGCCAACCCAATCTCATTCGTAGTGCCATGTCACCGAGCCTTGGCGAAGTCGGGCGCATTAACCGGCTATCATTGGGGCTTGACCCGAAAGCGGGCCATCCTCGGCTGGGAAGCCGGGCAAATCGCGACCTGACGAGGTGCTGCCGCACTGCCACCAGATTACCGGCTGGCATACGCCACCAACTCGCGATAGTTTTCCTGAGATTTTCAGGGGAACCCGCCTTTCATGATTATTGTCATCGGCTCGATCAATCTGGACCTGATCGCCAATGTCGAGCGTTTGCCCGCTCCAGGTGAAACGCTTCAAGGGTCAGGCTTTGCCACGGCACCCGGCGGCAAGGGTGCCAATCAGGCATTGGCGGCTGCACGAGCCGGAGCTGGCGTGCGCATGATCGGAGCCGTTGGCAAAGACAGCTTTGCCACAGACGCCCTGACCCTGCTTCGAGCTGGCATGGTCGATTTGGCTGGCGTGGGAGAAAGTTCGGCAACCACCGGGACTGCGTTAATTCTCGTTGGCGAAGACGGCGAGAACATGATCGCAGTCGTCGCAGGTGCCAACGGTGCCGTCCTTCCCGGCGATTTGTCCAAAGCCCAAATGAGCAAGGGCGACATTGTCCTCTTGCAGCATGAAATCCCCCTCAAGACAGTCAAGGCAGCACTCCAATCGGCACGAGCGACCGGCGCAGTGAGCGTGCTCAACACGGCTCCTTTCAGGCCGGAAGCCGCCGATTACCTGATGAATGCGGATTATGTCGTCGCCAACGAGACCGAGTTCGACCTGTGCTGTGAACTGCTGGCATTGCACAGTGGCGAACGGACTGAACGGATGCGCGACTTCGCCGGGAAAACCGGCCATGCCGTCATCGTCACTTTAGGCGGCCAAGGCGTTATGGCCGCGACACCCGACAGCTTTTACCAGGTGCCAGCGCTAAAAATCGTACCGGTGGATACAGTCGGTGCCGGAGACACATTCTGCGGCTATTTCGCCGCTGCCCTGTCGGAAGGTCTGCCGCTGGAGCAAGCGTTAACGAGAGCCGCCGCCGCAGGTTCGCTCGCTTGCCTTAAAGCTGGAGCGCAGCCAGCCATTCCACTGGCCAGCGAGGTCGAAGCGGCACTCGTCAAAACTGGGGCCAGATAAGGGCGGGAGCGGCTATAACCTCCCCAGCCTTTCCGTCAAAAGCGCAAAGAACCCGTCATGGTCGATATCGCGCATGACGAGCGCGTTCTTTGGTCGCTTGGTCACACCCCACCAATCGACGACAGTCATGCCCATCGTCAACTCGGACATCGTTTCGACCACGACATTGCAGTTGCGCCCTTTAAAGAGTTCGGGCTTTAGCAGATAGGCAATGACGCATGGATCATGCAGCGGCCCGCCATCGGTGCCGTATTTCTCTTCGTCGAAGCGCTCAAAAAAATCCAGCATCTGGGCAGTCGCAATTGCAACCTTTGTTCCAAGGTTGCGAATGGTTTCGATACGTTTTGCACTGGTCAGCGCCTTATGGGTAACATCGAGCGGCATCATGACGGTTGGAATACCCGCGCGCAAAACGACATCAGCCGCATGCGGATCGACATAGATGTTAAATTCAGCGCTCGGCGTAATATTTCCACCTTCAAAAAAGCCGCCGCCCATCAATACGATTTCCTTGATACGCGGTGCAATTTTCGGCTCACGGATGAGCGCCAGCGCGATGTTGGTCAGCGGCCCAAGCGGGCAAAGCGTAATGGAGCCGCTCTCTTCTTGCATCAGCGTCCGCACGATGAAATCGACGGCGTGCTCTTTCTCAAGCTCCATCACCGGCTCGGGCAGTTGCGGGCCGTTCAACCCGGTCTGGCCATGCACTTCTTCCGCCGTGACAAGCTCGCGCATCAGTGGCCTGATCGCTCCCGAATACACCTTGATATCCGTTCGTCCCGCCAGTTCGCAAATCTTGCGCGCGTTCTTCTCAGTCAGCTTCAGCGGCACATTTCCGGCAACCGCCGTTATGCCGACAATTTCAAGCTCCGGGCTACCAAGCGCCAGCAATATCGCCACCGCGTCGTCCTGGCCGGGATCGGTGTCGATGATGATCTTGCGTTTTTGTGACATTCCAAATCCCTGTCTGGTGGGTGTTTCTTGGCTTGAACTTGTTTGCCCGGCAGACCATATCAATAATAACTGGAAAAATGCCGACAGGGTTTTTTCAGTAAAATGTCGCTCTTGAGAGGACAAGAAGAAATGACTCGAATGACGCCTTTTTCCAGCCCTCTGCTTCTGGGTTTCGATGCAATGGAAAAAACGCTGGAACGCTTGGCAAAGTCAGGTGACGGCTATCCACCTTACAACATTGAACGCATTCGCAGCGTTGCTGATTCACCTGAAACATTGAGAATAACGCTCGCGGTGGCCGGTTTTGCCGAAAGCGACCTCGATGTGACCACGGAAGAAAGCCAACTTGTCGTGCGTGGCCGTCAAAACGACGACACTGAACGGGAATTTCTTCACCGCGGCATTGCCGCACGCCAGTTTCAACGCTGTTTCGTTCTGGCCGACGGTATGCGCGTGATTGCGGCCGAACTCAGGAACGGACTTTTGTCCATCGACCTGGATCGCCCCGAGTCGGAACGACTGGTACGAAAAATAAACATATCGGTGAAAGACTGATCTTTACCGATGGCTCTCATGCGGAACGGCCGGGTTTGGCGACCGCACATAGGAGGCTCAAATGAATAGAACGGTAGACAGAATTGCGGACAAGGTAGCGATGACCAACGCCGAGTTTGCAGACTTGGGCGAAGGGTCTGTAGCTTATTTGAGGAAAGTCTCGAGCGACGATCTGCGCGGACGCTTCCCCGGCTTGGACGAAATTGAGCCCGGAATGGAACTTTGGGCGCTGTTTTCGGCCAATGGCCAGCCAATCCTTCTGTCAGATGCGCGCGACCGCGCTTTGGCCGGGGCGATGGAAAACGATCTGACGACAATCGCCATCCACTGAGGCTTACCCCCAGACGCAGCAAGGGCCGCATATCGCGGCCCTGAAATGCATTATTCTCTCATTTTCAAGCAGCATGCGAAGCTTGCGTATCTGACAATAGTGCGTGAATCGCGGTTGCGTCGCGCGTTCCCCGAATTTTGGCAACAGTGTCGGAATCGCGCAAGACGCGCGCAATCCGTGACAGCGCCTTGAGATGATCGGCACCTGCGCCCTCAGGCGCAAGCAGCAAGAACACCAGATCGACGGGTTGATCATCCAGCGATTCGAAATCGACCGGCGTTTCCAGGCGTGCAAAAACACCGGTGATCTGCGTAACACCAGCGAGCTTGCCATGCGGAATTGCAATGCCGCTTCCAACGCCAGTCGAGCCAAGCCGTTCGCGCTGCAAGATGGTTTCGAAAATCTCGCGCTCGGCAATACCGGACACCGCAGCCGCTCTCTCCGAGAGCAGTTGCAGAAGCTGTTTCTTCGAGTTCGCCTTCAACGCCGGCAGTATCGCCGAAACGTCGACAAGATCGCTCAGAGCCATAGTGAAATTCCTCTGCTTCGTCACTCACAACCGGCCCGCCTTGTGCGTTGGCCGGTCGTCGTTTCTATCCTTGGGAGGTTTTGACCTCCGCCGGATCGATCCAGCCAATATTTCCATCTGGCCGGCGATAGACGATATTGAGATGTTTGTTGCTGCCGTTCTGGAAAACGAAAACAGGGCTATCCGTGTTGTCGAGTTCAATCACCGCAGAGGCAACCGACATGGTTTTTAGCGACATTGTCGATTCGGCCACGATCGTGGGGGCAAAGTCGTCCGGCATGTCCTGGTCGTCGTCAGCAAGCGGTTCCATCACCGCATAAGCGACATCGGTCAACGCACCGTTATTCGCATTGGCAGGATAGTGCGACTTCAGGCGTCGCTTATAGCGGCGAAGCCGTTTTTCAAGGCGCTCCGCAGCCGCGTCAAATGCCTGATTGGGATCTTGTGCTTCACCTGCGGCCTGTAACGACGTGCCGGAATCAAGTCGAATCATGCAATCTGCCGAAAAGCGGGACCCTGATTTGATAACGGTGACTTGCCCCGAAAATCCTCGATCAAAATATTTTTCGATTGCGTCACCGATACGATCATTGATGCGTACACGGAACGCATCACCAATATCCATGTGTTTTCCGGCTATGCGCAGCACCATTTGAATACTGACCTTCCCTGTTCAGGCTTCATACTATCTGGAGTTTATACCCGTGGCCCGTGCGTACAAGCTTCACGGTGCCTCTGGCACCGATTTTACGCCCGAACTTTGCGACTGTTCACAGATAGGCCTTTGCCTTCAATCCGACGGCCATCCCGGAGCGAACTCATTGCTCGCCTCATGCGGGCGGGCTTCTAGCCACTTCATAGCAGCTTGTCAACGAAACCACACGCTCATACGCGCCACTTCAACGTCAGGCGTTAGTGCCAGCTCGCGCGCGTTTTTCCCGCCGTCGCTGCACTGAAGATGGAATTCCCATACCTTCCCGATACTTGGCAACTGTTCGTCTGGCAATATCGACACCATCAGCCTTCAAAAGATCAACGATTGTATCGTCAGAAAAAACATGTGTAGGCTTCTCCTCCTCGACCAATTGCTTGATGCGATCACGTACCGCCTCTGAGGAATGCGCTTCACCTCCCCCTGCGGAAGCGATCGAAGCGTTGAAGAAATAGCGCAGTTCGAACACGCCACGCGGTGTCAGCATATATTTATTGGCTGTCGCCCTGCTAACCGTTGATTCATGCATGCCGATGGCATCCGCAACTGTTTTCAGATTGAGCGGCTTCAGATGGCGCACACCATCGATGAGAAAAGCATCTTGCTGGCGCACGATCTCCGAGGTCACTTTCAAAATGGTCTTCGCGCGCTGGTCGAGACTGCGCGTCAGCCAGTTCGCGCTTTGCAGGCATTCACCAAGAAAATCCTTCTCCGCCTGATTTTCCACACGCTTTGATATTTGTGCAAAATAGACCTGATCAACCAGTACGCGCGGCAACGCATCCGCATTCAATTCCACCGTCCAGCTACCGTCACTTGCCTGGCGCACCTCGGCATCGGCGACAATTGCATCGCTTGTGCCGCCGGAAAATGCCGTTCCGGGTCTCGGATCAAGCGCCTTGATTTCAGCCAGCATGTCGAGAAGATCTTCTTCGTCGACCCCACAGATGCGCCGCAACGCCTGAAAATCGCGGCGCCCCAAAAGTTCGAGGTTCATCATCAGCGATTTCATGGCCGGATCAAGCCGGTCCCGCGTTGCAAGTTGCAAAGAAAGGCACTCGCTGAGATCGCGGGCAAAAATGCCGACGGGTTCAAACGTCTGGCAAACGGCCAATACCCGTTCAATCATTTCCAGATCAGCGCCAAGACGCTCCGCGATTTCGGCAAGATCGACCCGCAAATAGCCGGCCTCATCGAGGCCATCGGCCAATTCACGGGAAATCAGCCCTTGTGCCGGATCGGTGAATGCAAAGGCGATCTGTTCATTGACATGGTCGCGAAGTGTTATTGCAGCCGCAGCCATGTCCTCCAGGTCGAACCCGTCAAAGCCCGCCGATGAGCCGGCGCCAGAATTGCCGGTGGACGCCGATTTCCATTGCGCCGACAGATCGGGGCCAAGTCGATCAGATGTTCCCGGATCGTCGGGAAAGAGGTTTTCAAGCGACGTGTCGAGCTTGTCCGAAATTGCCTCCGAACTCCATCCAGCCTCTGCGTCGAACCAGTCGCCGTCATCCTCCTGAGCAGGCGTTGCGTCATTCGTCTGCGGTTCTTCTATATCGCCGCCTTCTTGAGAATCGGCGCGTTCAAGCAACGGATTTCGCTCGATTTCGTCGTCAATGAACCGATCCAGTTCGATATGGGTAAGCTGCAACAGCCGAGATCGACTGCAACAGTTGCGGCGTCATCACCAGCGACTGCGATTGTTTCAGCTGTAATTTGGCAGCCAGCCCCATAATTCGCTATCGACGCCTCTAGGCAGATCTTGTTGATCGAAAATAGGTCCAGCCAGCATTGGAACTGGCCCGACTCTTGCTTGTCAAGACATCAGGTAGCAAATACGGCTTACCAGACCGTTATCTCAGGCAATTTCGCGCAAGGGTGGCAATCATGAACAAACACGCCCGACAACGCAGCGTTACAGCGTGAACCCTTCGCCGAGATAAAGACGGCGCACATCCGGGTTTGCCACGACTTCCTCGGCGCGACCATGCGTCAGCACTTCGCCCGCATGGATGATATAGGCACGATCTATAAGACCAAGCGTCTCGCGCACATTATGATCGGTTATCAAAACGCCGATGCCACGTGCCGTCAAATGGCGCACAAGCTGCTGGATATCGGCAACTGCAATCGGGTCAATGCCGGCAAAAGGCTCGTCGAGCAACATATAGGCCGGTTTGCTGGCAAGCGCCCTGGCAATCTCAAGCCGTCGCCGCTCGCCGCCCGACAGCGACATGGACGGTGCCTTGCGCAAATGGCTGATATGGAATTCTTCGAGCAGTTCGTCGAGGCTTCTCTCGCGTTCCTTGCGGCTTTTTCCACAACCTCAAGAACAGCCCGGATATTCTGCTCAACATTGAGACCGCGAAAAATCGACGTTTCCTGCGGCAAATAGCCGATACCCAGCCGCGCACGGCGATACATCGGCATCGACGTGACGTCATACCCGTCAATCTCGATCGTTCCCTCGTCAACCGGTACCAGCCCCGTCACCATGTAGAAACATGTTGTCTTGCCTGCCCCGTTGGGTCCGAGCAACCCGACAGCCTCGCCGGCACGTACCCCCAGCGAAACGCCGCTCACAACCCTGCGGTTTTTGTAGCTCTTGGTCAGCCCCTTGCGATCAAGGTTCCCTTCAACTTGGTCGACATCGTATCGGGGGTGGCTGGTGCGGCAAGCTTGGCCGCTTTTCGCTTTGACAGGCGCAGCATGGAAAGGTCGATCATCAAGGTTTCTGCGATCCAGGCACTATGGACATCTTGACCCTGCCGCCACACGCATCGACCTGAGCAAGGCCGGTCTCCATGTGAACGGTCAGCTTGCAACCGGTCAGCACATTGTCGCCATCGGACAACACGACCTTGTCGCCCGACAACACCAGAACCTGACTTTTCATGTCGAACGTCCCGCTATCGCCGGTCGCAACCTGCGTATCGGACTTGATATAGATTTTGTCGTTGATTTCGAGATGATCGATATTTGCCGTCCCGGTCGTTGCCGATCCCGCAGCCGCCAAACCCGCTTTGGCTTTGTCGTCCCTGACGTAATAAACCTTCATGCGCCCGGCCTTGAGCAAGGTCGG
The DNA here is from genome assembly GCF_055809095.1 of Mesorhizobium sp. G2-6-1. NCBI lineage: Bacteria > Pseudomonadati > Pseudomonadota > Alphaproteobacteria > Hyphomicrobiales > Phyllobacteriaceae > Mesorhizobium > Mesorhizobium sp. G2-6-1. The sequence continues at coordinate 2,359,510 of NZ_CM147896.1, read as the reverse complement.
GCCTTGCACGACATTCACGTTTCCAGTGAAGATCGCGACACTTTCGTTCTCGTGCACTTCAAGCTTGTCGCTTTCGATCTGGATGGGTTCATCGCCCGACAATTTCAAGCCGGGCATTTTACCTGTCGCATCCGACTGGGCCAGCACAGGCGCGCACAAAGCCAAGGACAAGATGGATGCAAGGGCCGCAGGCCTCGTCAAATCACTGAGCCGCATTTTGGTCTCCGCTATTGTTGGCCGCCTTAGCCTTGGCGGGATCGATATTGACACGCACATTGTCTTCGAAAATCAGAACTTTGCCATTGTTCTCGATTTTCATTTTGTTCGATGTAATGCGCGAACCGTCGCGCAGGATATCGACGGGTTGATCTGTCTTCATATTGCCTTTGTCCATATCGAGAAAGGCCGATTTCAATTTCACAACCATTCCATCAGACGACGTCACCGTGACGTCGCTGTTCATATCCAGCGTGTTGTTTTCACGATCATAGGTTCCCGTCGAGGCGGAAATCACAGCCGTATTTTCCGCATCGATCGGTAGTTTGGCGTTAATCCCTTCCAATCCGATGATATTTTCTTTCGTGATGTCCTGAATGGCGCGAACAGCGGTCATTGAATAGGGCAAATTCTGTTTGGTAAAGCCTTCGAGCTTGGGATTGGCCATCACCAGTTTGCCATCCGAAAAGGCGCTGCCTTCGGCCTCAACAGATAACGTCGCTGGCGACATGATGTAAGAATAGACGGGAAAAGCGATAGCAATGACAACGGCAATGGCGGGCACGATGAACTTTAGCGTGCGAACACGACGCGAATGCTGCTGTGCGCGCCCAAATGCAGCCGCGCGATCCGGCGCAGGCTTTTCTGGCGTCGGCATCGCAGCATATGCGTCATCCTCGCTGATCGGTTCACTCGGTCGCGCCAACATCACTGCTTTCTCAAAAATATCGCCCCGCAGACGTTGCCCTATAATTCGGGTCGCACGGACGTTCAAACAAGCACAAGCCAAACAAAACTGCAAAAATGTGGCTTCTTGACATGGCATGTGGCCTTGTATCGAAACTGATATTGGAATCTATAGGCGACAATCGAGCCAGGCGCGCAATTGAAACTTCTGGCCGTTATCGGGCGCTTGCATTAAATATGAGTGTCCAAACCAAACGGGATCAACCATGCCGCTGAAAGCAGACGACCTGATTGACCGCCGCAGAATACGTCGCAAACTGACATTCTGGCGCCTTGCAGCACTCGCGGTGATTGCACTCGCGCTGATTGCATTTTCCAGCTGGATTTATAAGGACGAGTTTGGCGCAACCGCAATTGCCCACATAGCCAAGGTCAAGATCGAAGGCACCATCACCGAAGACGAGGAATTGACCAAGCGGCTGGATTCGATCCGAAAATCGCCCAGCGTCAAGGGCGTGATTCTCGTTATCGATTCGCCCGGAGGCACCACCGCGGGCGGAGAATCAATCTATGACGCGGTGCGCAAGCTCGCCGCCCAAAAGCCTGTCGTGGCGCAGGTTGGCACACTCGCCGCATCGGCTGGCTACATGATCGCAAGCGCGGCTGACCACATTGTCGCCCGCAAATCCTCGATTGTCGGATCAATCGGCGTATTGATCCAGTTTCCCGATGTTACCGGCTTGATGGAAAAAATCGGCGTCAAACTTGAAGAAGTGAAGTCTTCGCCTTTGAAGGCCGAACCCTCGCCATTCAATCCGACCACCGACGAAGAGCGTGCGATGATCCGCAGGCTTATCCTCGACAGCTATGACTGGTTTGTCGGCATCGTTGCCGAACGACGCTCCATGACCAGGCCACAAGTGCTGGCGCTGGCCGATGGATCGATTTTCACCGGGCGCCAGGCGCTCACCAACCATTTGATTGACGCTGTCGGAGGCGAAGACGAGGCGCTCGACTGGCTCGCGACCAAGGGTGTCGATACCAAATTGAACGTGATTGAGTGGAAAGACACGGAAAAAGGCAGCGGCCTGCTTTTTTCAAAGGCGTTGACCCGCACAGTCGCCCGTGCACTTGGCCTTCCCGAATATAGCGGTGATATCTTACGTGAAGTCGGCGGGAAGCGCTTGTTCCTTGACGGTCTTATTTCCGTCTGGCACCCTTGATTGACCATTCAAAAGATGAAAAACCCGAACAAAATCATCCGTGTAATTTTGACCACAGCGTATTCGAAGGACGGCTCGAATGATCAAGTCTGAACTTGTGCAAATCATCGCCACACGTAATCCTCATCTGTTTCTGCGCGACGTCGAAAACATCGTCGGTGCGGTATTCGATGAGATAACCGATGCACTTTCTGATGGAAATCGCGTCGAACTGCGTGGTTTTGGTGCGTTTTCGGTCAAGAATCGCCCCGCCCGCACTGGTCGCAACCCACGCACAGGGGAATCGGTCGAGGTTGAGGAAAAATGGGTTCCCTTCTTCAAGACGGGTAAGGAACTGCGCGAAAGACTGAACGTCACAAAATAGTCAATCGTTTCAGCCTAATTCCTCACAAAAGATAGCCAATTCGCAAGGCTGCCGCTTTCGGCAAGGGAAGTCATGTTCAACAGGTTTGTGCTCGTCGTCATATTCGTGCCTCTCGCTATCATCCTGATTGCGTTGGCTGTTGCAAATCGCGAACTCGTCGCCTTCACCGTCGATCCGTTCAACCCGGGCAATCCGGCACTGACGTTGACCTTGCCCCTGTTCATCTACTTGTTCGCGGCACTTGCGATCGGCATGATTGTCGGGAGTATCGCCACCTGGGTCAGGCAGGGCCGATACCGTAAATTGGCACGCCAGCGCAGAATTGAAGCTGAAAGTCTGCGCCAGGCAGTAGCCCGCCCGCCCGCAGCACCACAGGGACCGGCATTGCCCAAACCGACGGCTTGACCGGCTTGCAGACCAGCCCATCCTTCTTCGTGGAGTCCATCAATGCTCACCATTTCGGCTGATGAGGTCGATCACGCCCTGACATTTCCGGGTCTGGTCGAAACCTTGCGCGCGGCTTTTCGCGAGGGCGCAGTGCAGCCGGTCAGGCATCACCACTCCGTAGAGCGGCCAGATGGTGCGGCCTCCACCTTGCTCCTGATGCCTGCATGGACCGATTTCAACGCTGCCGGCACATCCGCAAATGGTCATATCGGCGTCAAGATCGTGACGGTATCTCCCGATAACAATGCTATCGGCAAGCCCGCTGTGATGGGACTTTACCTGTTGCTCAATGGCGTTACCGGCGAGCCGGAAGCCATGATCGACGGCCAGCGGCTGACACAATGGCGTACGGCCTGTGCCTCGGCCCTCGCAGCCTCTTATCTCGCCCGCAAAGACGCTTCGCGCCTGCTCGTGGTCGGTGCAGGTGCCTTGTCACCATTTCTTGCCCACGCCCATTGCGCGGTGCGCCCGATCACGACAATCCGTATATGGAACCGAACACCTGCCAATGCCGAAAAGATCGCGGCTGAACTGCGTGCCGCAGGATTGGCCGCTGAAGTCGCCGACGATCTCGATACGGAACTCGCCAAGGCCGACATCGTAACCTCAGCCACGATTTCGACGACGCCACTTATCAAAGGTACTTCGCTAAAGCCCGGCACCCATGTTGACCTTGTGGGCGGATTTACTCCCGACATGCGAGAAGCCGATGATGACACCGTCACCCGCGCACGGGTTTATGTCGACACGCGTGCGGGAGCGACCAAGGAAGCTGGTGATATCGTTCAGCCTCTTGCATCCGGGGTGCTGCGACCAGACGCCATTGTCGCCGACCTGCATGAACTGGCGCGCGGCGAACGAAAAGGCCGTGAAACCGTTGACGAGATCACGCTGTTCAAATCGGTCGGCGCAGCACTGGAAGACCTTGCTGCTGGCTTTGCCGTTTACAAGGCGCTCACTTCGTGACCCTTGCGCAATAGTTCGCGCCGGTCTCGTAAATTACTGCTGTTCGATCAATCGCCGCTGACGGTTACGCCTTGTTGCGTGGCTGTTTGCGCTGTGCCAAAAGCGGCATGCCGCATCGGAGACACTGTCCCTTGAAATCCCATCGCGACCAGCGCCGCGACAACCGCCCGCAAAAGCCAGTCCAAGCACATGGTGAGCAGGTATCGAAACGCGACGAGCGTATGAAACGACGTTCGAACAACCAGCCACAGTCCGGGTCTGAACCGCGTATTGCCGCGCGCCGCGAAGGCGCCCTTCCCGGTGAACGCCTGCCTCTCATCCTCGAAGTTGCGCCCAATGGCGACTATGCGCTTCTCGACAGCGGAGCGGGCGAAAAACTCGAACAATATGGCCCCTATCGCATCATTCGCCCCGAAGGTCAGGCAATCTGGCAACCGGCACTTAGCCCGCATGAATGGGAGCGTGCCGACGCCATATTTACCGGCGACACCGAAGAGGAGGGGCTAGGACGCTGGCGCTTTCCCAAAACACCGCTCGGCGAAACCTGGCCAATGAAACATGATGGCATCGACTATCTCGGCCGCTTTACTTCGTTTCGCCATGTCGGCGTCTTCCCCGAACAGGCTTCACACTGGGATCATATGGCCGGATTGATTGCCGCCGCGAAAAGGCCGGTCAAAGTTTTGAACCTGTTTGGCTATACCGGTCTTGCCTCACTGGTTGCAGCACGCGCGGGCGCGGAAGTCACCCATGTCGACGCATCGAAAAAGGCCATCGGTTGGGCGCGTGAAAATCAGGAAATGGCAGGTCTAAGCCAGAAACCTATCCGCTGGATCGTTGACGATGCCGTGAAATTCGTCGAACGCGAACAACGGCGGGGCAATGGCTATGACATTATCCTGTTCGACCCACCCGCCTATGGACGCGGACCGAAAGGCGAAGTCTGGCAATTGTTCGAGGATTTACCGGCGCTGGCCAACGCCTGCCGCTCGATCCTGTCGCCAAAGCCGCTTGCCGTGGTGCTGACGGCCTATTCGATCCGTGCCTCCTTCTTCGCCATTCACGCCCTGATGCGTGACACCTTTGCCGGTATGGGCGGCATGGTCGAATCCGGTGAACTTATCATCCGCGAGAAATCGGCAGGCCGTGCGCTTTCCACATCGCTATTTTCGCGCTGGGTGGCAGGAACATGAACACGACAAGCCAACGCCATGCACGCGCGCCGGGTCAGGTGAAAGAAGTCACCAGCCTTGCCAACCCTTTGGTCAAGGAGATCAAGGCGCTTGCAATGAAGAAATTTCGTGACCAGCAACATGCTTTCATGGCGGAAGGCTTGAAACTGGTTATCGACGCTTTGGACCTCGGCTGGAACATAAAAACGCTGGTGTTCGCCAAGGCAGGACGCGGCAATCCGGCTATCGAGAAAGTCGCTGCCCGTACCGTTGCCGCAAGTGGTACGGTTCTGGAAGTTTCCGAAAAAGTACTCTGCGCCATCACACGGCGCGACAATCCGCAAATGGTCGTTGGTGTCTTTTCCCAAAAGCTCACGCCGATAAAAGACGTCCGCCCCACCAACAATGATGTGTGGGTGGCACTGGACAGGGTCCGCGATCCTGGCAACCTCGGCACAATTATCCGCACCGTCGATGCAGTTGGTGCTAGGGGCGTCATCCTCGTCGGCGAAACCACGGACCCGTTCTCGGTCGAAACCGTCAGGGCAACGATGGGTTCGGTCTTCGCGGTGCCAATTGCCAGGACAGGTGTCGAAGAATTTCTCGACTGGCGAAAGAACTTCCCCGGTCTCGTTGTCGGCACACATTTGCAAGGCGCGGTTGACTACCGTTCCATCGACTTTGCGCAAAAACCCGTTTTACTCCTCATGGGAAATGAGCAACAGGGGCTGCCCGATACACTTGCCGCAAGTTGCGACCGCCTGCTGCGCATCCCGCAAGCGGGGCGCGCCGACTCGCTCAACCTCGCCGTGGCAACGGGGGTGATGCTGTTCGAAATTCGCCGCGATGCGCTTGCCTTGGGGGATACGCAATCGTGAGATCCCTCGTACCCTATGCTGCGCTCGCCACCCTCGCCATCGCACTTGACCAATGGATCAAGCATCTGGTCGAAATCGGGCTTGCCTTCCAGGAAAAGATCGACGTCGTGCCATTTCTGGCGCTCTATCGCACTTATAACACCGGCATCGCCTTTTCGATGCTGTCATCCTTTGGCGACACCGGTCTGATCGTCGTGTCACTGGTCGTATCGGCATTCGTCATATACCTCGCCACGCGCACCGCTCCCGGTCAGATACTTGCCCGCATCGGCTTTGCGCTGATCGTGGGTGGCGCACTGGGCAATCTGATCGACCGGACAGTCTACGGCCATGTCATCGACTATATTCTGTTTCATACTCCGGTCTGGTCGTTTGCCGTTTTCAATCTGGCCGATGCTTTCATTACCATAGGTGCCGTTCTGGTAATGGCTGAGGAATTCATCAGTTGGCGCCGTCAGCCTAGAGCGGGATGAGGAAAAGTGGAACCCGGTTTTCCGCCCGCATTCCGCTCTAACTTATTGGAATCGATCGCGTTCATGATTTAGACCTTCGAACGATTGATTTTCATCAATAGAAATCCGACAACGCAATACTGGAATTCCTGGAGAGCGACGTGTCAGACACCATCAAAGCCATCCTTGTTTCGCGCGATGAAAATAAGAAACAGTCAGTGGCAGTGACCGAACTTTCCGACTCCGATCTGATGGAGGGCAATGTAACTGTTGCCGTCGAAGCCACCACGGTAAACTACAAGGACGGCCTTGCCATCACCGGCAAAGCCCCGGTTATTCGCCGTTGGCCCCTTGTTCCCGGCATCGATTTTGCCGGCACGGTTATTTCCTCCGAACATGCTGACTGGCGCAAAGGCGACAAGGTCGTCCTGAATGGCTGGGGCGTGGGAGAAACCCACTTTGGTGCCTACGCAACACGCGCCCGCGTCAATGGCGATTGGCTGGTGCCGCTTCCTGAAGGCATGAACCCGCATGACGCGATGGCCGTCGGCACTGCCGGCTATACGGCCATGTTGTGCGTAATGGCATTGGAACGCCACGGCATCGACCCTGAACGCGGCCCCGTGGTCGTAACCGGCGCCGCAGGCGGTGTTGGTTCCGTCGCCGTCTCGCTGCTCTCAAATCTCGGCTACCATGTCATTGCCTCCACCGGTCGTGAATCAGAAACCGCTTACCTGACCGAACTTGGTGCAACCGAAATCATCTCGCGCCGCGAATTTGCTGGCGCTGCCAAACCTCTTGCCAAGGAACGCTGGGCCGGTGGCATTGACGTCGTCGGCAGCCATACATTGGCCAACATACTGTCGATGACCTCTTATGGCGGCGCGATTGCCGCCTGTGGCTTGGCGGGAGGTATGGATCTACCCTCTTCCGTTGCGCCATTCATTTTGCGCGGCGTGTCATTGCTCGGCATCGATTCGGTGATGGCACCAAAGGAACTTCGACTGGAAGCATGGCATCGCATTGGTAGCGACCTTGACGTCGACAAACTGACCGCCTTGTCGACCACCATTGGCTTTGATGACATCATCGAGGCTGCACATGACATCGTCGAGGGCAAAATACGCGGGCGCGTCGTCGTCGATATGTAGCAACGCATCGGCGGTTATGGTTGCTGGAAAAACATGCGATTTCTGCTGATGAACAGCAATTTTGATGTGAAAATCCACCTAGCCGTTAAAATTTGAGCGATCCGCGCCAAGCTTCCTAAAATTCTATCTGTCATTTATCGTGGCATGAACGCGCAACCTGGCATGGAAGCACCCGAAAGGGCCGAACCAAACAGCGGCACGAAACCGCTGGTCGTTTTTCGTCCGCGCATTGAAGCGCCGCCGATCGTGCCGGACACGCCTCGCCTCACTTCAAACATTATACCGCTGGTCACAAGCGTCGTCCTCGTGATTCTGGCTGGTCTTTCGCAACTCACGGGTTCCCCCTACTTCATCAGCCTCGGAATACTGGGAACAGGCATATGCGCACTTGTCGCGCACTTGCATTTCAAGCGCACTGACCGCTTGGCCGCCGCCGACCTCGCCGAGAATTCCGTGCAAAGCCGTGTGGAAATGGAAACACTGGCTGATCGTGTCTGGGAAATGCAGGAAAGCGACGAGCGCTTTCGCGGACTGATCGACGCATTGGGCGATCTTGTCGTTCATCGTGACCGTGAAGGTCGCATCGTCTACGCCAACAAGGTTTTTGCCGATCTGGTTGGCGTCGAACGCAACAAGCTGTCGGACATGAGCCTCGCCGAACTCGGCATTGATATCGGCATCGTGCCTGATGCGGCATTTTCCGACCATGAATGCCTGAGTTCCACAGACGTCGGTATTCGTACACCCGATGGTCAACGCTGGTTTTCATGGATCGAGCTTTCAGTTCGTGACGAAGAAAGTGGCTCTGTGTCTCACAAAGCCATTGCCCGCGACATCACGGCCCGCAAGAAAGCCGAGTCGTCGCTGATTACGGCGCGTGAACGCGCTGAATATGCCAGCCAGGCCAAATCGCGCTTCCTGGCAACCGTTAGCCATGAAATTCGCACGCCAATGAATGGCATCATGGGCATGGCCAAGCTTCTGGCCGACACTGATCTGTCGCCCGAGCAAAATACCTATGTCGGAGCCGTATCGACATCGGCAAGCGCACTCCTTGCCCTGATCGAGGATTTGCTGGATTACTCCAAAATCGAGGCTGGCCGCTTTGATCCGGAACCGCAACCGATGTCATTGCGCGAAATTGCCGACAACATTGTCGAACTTCTGGCCGCGCGAGCCTACGGCAAGGATATCGGCCTTGGCTGTCATGTCGAGCCAGATGTACCGCAAATCATCACCGCCGACCCCGGTCGGGTCCGCCAGGTATTGCTGAACCTGATCGGCAACGCCATCAAGTTCACCGACACCGGCGGCGTGCTCCTGTCTATCGCGCGCGTTCGCACTGACACCACCGACCGCATCCGCTTCACCATAACCGATACCGGTCCGGGCATGCGTGAGATCGACCTGGATCGAATTTTCGAAGACTTTGAACAAGTTGACGGAACCTCCACAAGAAAGCACGGCGGCGCGGGTCTCGGCCTCGCCATTTCCAAACGTCTCGTGGCTGCAATGGGCGGCACCATTTCGGTAGCCAGCAAGGTCGGTGAAGGCGCGGAGTTCGTTTTCGAAATCCCCGCCACCGCAGCTTCGGAACCACCGCACAATCGCAACGACATGCTTGCTGAGCGACAGGTCGTGATCGTTTCCAAGAATACCATTGAGGCCGAGGCGATTGCCCGCACTGTCCGCGCTTATGGCGGCACGGCAAAAGTGGCCGCGACAACGGCCAAGGCGGCCACTTTCGCGGCCGACTGCAATTTGCTTCTGGTTGATGCGGCTATGGAAGAAAGCGACGGGCGGGTCTTGAAACGGTTGCGCCAGACAGGCTTTGCCAGATGCGAAGCCGCAACCTTGATTGCCCCGACAGATCGTGGCCTGTTGGGCGAGTATCGCGCCAATGGCTACGCTACATTCCTGGCAAGACCGGTTCGCGGCGAAACGCTATTGCGCGTCATGTTGGTCGGTCAGACCAAGACGCCAGCTCAAGTAAAACCCGCGAAGCGCGGAGCCGGACCGCAACAACACGCATCGGCTCACCGCAAACCGAGCCTTTCGGTGCTGATCGCCGAGGACAACGAGATCAACGCCATGCTTGCTCGTGCAACATTGTTGAAAGCGGGCCATCGCGTCGAGCTTGTCAGTAACGGTAAAGAAGCTGTCGATGCCCTGATAAGCATCGGCCACAGGAACCGGTATGATGTCGTACTCATGGACCTGCACATGCCTGTGATGGATGGCATGGACGCCATTGTCCTTATCCGCCGGCATGAGGAAGAACAGGGCCTACCGCCAATTCCGATCATGGTGCTTTCCGCTGACAGTCAGGAAAAGACCCGCCATGCCGTACTTGCGCATGGTGCCTCAGGCTTCGTCACCAAGCCGCTGGACCCGCAGACACTCGTCCATGCGATCCAGGAACAGGTCGCGGCTTGAGCCAGACCCGCCCGCTTTCTTCAATCGAACACTGTCTGCGCGGTGTGAACTGTGGAGAAGCCAGCTAAATTCCCCTGCAATCTCTCGAAGCGCCACTTTTCGCAACGAGACATTTGCCCAGAACGCAGTATCACGCTACTGTCACAATCCTGTTGCACCACCATCGTATTCCCGCGCCAAGAGGGATGGCTCGAAGGAGAATCACTCGTGCAGTCAGCGATACCGCAAGGCGAACCTCATCCGAAGGGCGGCGCAGCCGTGGTTTCGGCAACAAAGGCAAACCACGAGACGTTGAACTCACCGCTTGGACGCATTGGCAATCTCGAAGTGCGCCTCGCTCGCAACGAGGCAGAAATTTCTGCGGCGCAGGAAGTTCGCTACCGGGTTTTCTATGAAGAGCTTGGCGCTCGCAAAGGTCGCTTGCAAGAGCTGGACCGTCGCGATGCCGACCGATTTGATCCGCTATGCGATCATCTTCTGGTGGTTGATACCAGCTTGACCGCCCCTGAACACCGCCGCATCGTTGGTACATACCGCCTTCTCAGGCAGGAAACGGCAACAACGGCAGGCGGCTTCTATTCCGAGGACGAATTCGAGTTGAGGCGCCTGATCGCGCGCCATCCGGGCCAGCGCTTTCTCGAACTGGGCCGTTCCTGCGTTTTGCCGGAATATCGCTCCAAGCGTACCATTGAAGTGCTTTGGCAAGGCATCTGGACTTATATCAACCATCACAAGATTGACGTGATGACGGGCTGCGCCTCATTTCACGGTATTGTCCCTGCCCTGCACGCAGAAGCGCTGACATATCTCGCCCATCATTGCCGCACGAGTTCGGCATGGGACATACGCGCCGTTGCCGCACGTTATTGCTCAATGGAACTGATGCCGATCGAGGCGGTCAACGTCAAGTCAGCCATCGCCGCAATGCCACCCTTGGTGAAGGGTTATCTGCGCGTCGGCGCGCGCATCGGCGACGGCTGCGTCATCGACCACGATTTTTCGACCGTGGATGTCTTTGTGGTCATGCCCGTCAGCGAAATCGGCACTCGCTACATCAATTATTATGGTGGCGAAGGCCAGAGCTTCGCGGCTTAGCAGGACAGAGGGGGGTGAAGGAACTCAAACCAATATGCAACTGTAAACTTAGTGCATGTCGCCGAAAAGTGTGGCGCGGTTTTCCGCCACGATTGCGTAAAAACAAACAGTTGGCGCCGATCAGTGATTCTATCAAGAACTGAAACGCTCTAGCCGTACACAACCGCTCAGGGGATGTCCTCCGGGCGGCGGCCCGGTCTGCCGCGGTAAGCCGGTATGGACCATCCGAATTTCAATGCACCGCCGCGCACGACAAGAGCTGTTGCAAACCCGCTCATCTCTGCCGCGATAGCTGGCAGGCCGGCAAGGTCGGCTATTGTAAAAACACTGGCACCTGCAAGTGCTGCGGTGACGTAGATTTCGCGGCGCAGCAACACCGATGGCTCGCCTGACAAGAGATCGCGCAAAATTCCACCGAAGCAGGCCGTCAGCATCCCGGTGATGATCGCCACCACCGGCGAGCCGGTGACAGACAGGCCCTTGGCTGCCCCGAAGACCGCGAAAGCGGCAAGCCCCACGGCATCCAGCCACAAAAGGAGTTTATAGCGGGATCTCGACCCGGTGTGCGGTAAAAAAGACAAGCACCGCAACGGCTGCGCCAATCAGCACATAGGCGCTGCTACCCACCCAGAACACGGGAACACCAAGGATCAGGTCTCGAAAAGTGCCGCCGCCGATGCCCGTCACACTTGCAAGAAACAGAAAGCCGATAATGTCGAGTTGCTTGCGCGACGCCGCCAATGCACCGGTTGCTGCAAATACTGCAACGCCGGCATAATCAAAAAGTGTGATCGCATTCATGAACGGATGGTGAGGCAGCACAAACCAAATGGCAACAACGCGACGAAAGCGGCCCCGAAATCAGGAAGCCGCACTTCGTTTTCACAAACGCGCTATGCGTCTTTTTCGGCCTGCTCATTGACAGGTCCAGGCTCGACGGAAGCATCAGTCGGTGCCTGCTTGGTCCCACCCTTGGATACGCCAACCATGGCCGGGCGTAGCACCCGATCACCGATGGAATAGCCCGGCTGGACAACCTGAACAACCAGATTGGCCGGGACGTCCGGATTGGGAACCTCGAACATGGCTTGATGGAAATTCGGATCGAATTTCTCGCCTTCCGGTGCCAATTTCTTGACGCCATGTCTTTCAAGCGTCGAAATCATGCTGCGCGCAGTAATGTCGACACCTTCAATCAACGCCTTGAAGCCAGCATCGCCCGATTCCTTCGCTTCGGCTGGAATCGCATCCAGAGCCCGCTGCAGATTGTCCGCAACTGAAAGCATGTCACGGGCGAAATTGGCAACTGCATAGGAGCGCGCATCATGCACATCGCGAACGGTGCGACGGCGAAGATTTTCCATATCAGCCGCCACGCGCAAGGCACGGTCCTTGAGTTCCTCGTTTTCCTTCAAGAGTCGCACGAGGGCTTCATAGTCGTCTTCAACGCCACCTTCCGCGCGCTCGGGCGCGGCTTCAGCCAACTCTATTTCCTCGGGCACATGTTCGTCTTTGGGCAAATCGCTCATTGCATGGTCCATCAATTGCAAGGTTTGGAAGTTGCGCTCGATATCGAGGTTCGCAAGCAAAAAATCAAGGGGGCGAATACAATAGCCGTGTCGTTAACCTCCCTTCCCTCAGTCTTCAAATCATTCGTTCTTAATTCAAATTTTACCCTAAACGCCACTTTGCCTTGCGTTCTTGGCGCAATACAGGAACCATTCCGCGATTATGGGAGTTTCGAAACCGGATAAGGATTTGAGACAATGCCCCGAACAGTCGGCCAACAGCACGACAATTTTGCCAATGACATCAAGCGCCAGATGAGCAGTCAGGCAACGCGGCGTGTCCTGCGCACCCTGCCCGTGTTCGAAGTCACCACTGATTTGCCTGCCCATCTCAAGGAACTGCTTGACCGTTTAAGCGACCCACAAGATGGTTGTGGAAATACCACGCGGCGCATTTAAAGCACGTTGTGACGACTTGCGGGCGCGCAAAGTCCCGCTTATGCTTTCTGATGAACATGATTTCCCCGAAGTTGCTGCAAGCAGCAAGCGCGCATGGCTGAAAATTCTCGCTCGCTACAAGAAGCCGAACAGGCGGCGTAGCGCGACCGAACTGGCGATCACACTTATCCCTTTCGCAACACTTTGGGCGTTGACGTGGGCTGCCTATGCCTATGGCTTCTGGTGGGGTCTCATTCTCATTATCCCCACAGCCGGCTTTCTCGTGCGCATGTTCATGATCCAGCATGATTGTGGCCATGGCTCATTCTTTGCCAATCGCCACGCCGACGACTGGACAGGCCGGGCATTGGGCGTACTCACCCTTACCCCTTATTATTGCTGGCGGCGCGCCCATGCGGTCCACCACGCCAGCGCCGGCAATCTCGACGAGCGCGGCATGGGTGATATCAAAACGCTGACTGTCGCCGAATACCAGGGCTTGTCGTGGCGTCGGCGCATCGCATACCGCCTCTACCGCCATCCCCTGGTGATGTTCGGCATTGGCCCCGCATGGCTGTTCCTGTTCGAACAAAGATTGCCAGTGGGCATGATGCGTGATGGCCTGGCACCCTGGGTTTCATCGATGGCCACCAATATCGCAATTCTACTCGCTTCGGGCATCCTCATCTGGTTCATCGGCTTTGGCGCGTTTCTGGTTGTTCATATCCCGATCGTCGTTCTCGCCGGTTCGATCGGCATCTGGCTGTTTTATGTCCAGCATCAATTCGAAGAGACGGCATGGGAAAGGGAGCCGGAGTGGGAATTTCAGTATGCAGCGCTGCATGGCTCTTCCTATTACGACCTGCCAGCCGTGCTGAACTGGTTCACCGGCAATATCGGCATCCATCATGTCCACCACCTGTCAGCCAAGGTGCCGCATTACAGGTTGCCGGAGGTCTTGCGCGATCATCCGGAACTTCGCGATATCGGCCGCATCACGCTTCTCGGCAGCCTGCGCTGCGTCAAGCTGGCCCTGTGGGACGAAAACCACAGGAAACTCGTGACTTTCCGTGAAGCGCGGTTGGCCGCTGCCTGACAAACCAGATCGTCAACCGGCTGAAACACGCCTCCATGCGTATTGCGGCGCTTTACCCGCTGGCTTCGCAGAAGGCTGATAATGAAGCGGCAAGCCGCCTGTATCGCCAATTTTCAGCCGTTTCAAAAGCGTAGGATTGGAAATTTCAAATTCGTCAAAGCCAACCCGCAGCATATGTGGCAATTGATCGACCAACACCTGTCCGACCGCGCGTAACGCCCCTTCGAACCCATGACGGCTTCGCAACAACTCAGCCTTTGAGTAGCTGCGCCCATCGGTGAAAGCTGGAAATGCCAACGCCACCAGCGATACCGCATCAAGCAGATCAACAATCGCGTCCAGTTGATCTCCCGGTTGCAACACGACACCCAGCCTTTCCTTGGCCAAGAGACGTTCCTGCGGATCGAGATCGAGGAACGTCTGCAACGGCACGATAACGCGCCCGTTGCCAGCTAGAGATGAAGCTCCTTCGGCGTATGCCCATTCGTCTTCACGAAAACCTTGTGGTGTCCAAAGCTGGTTTTCACTTCTTTGCAACTGTTCAGACATTGGCTATCCTACTTACAATGATGCGTCGGTAAGCGATCTTTCAAGGCCGGACAGATGGATACCGCATTCGGTCTTGGCATGTCCCGCCCAACGCCCGCTGCGCGCGTCCTGTCCCTGCTCGACAGGCTTGGTGCAAGGCAAACATCCAATCGAAAGATAGCCGTAGGCGACCAGCGGGTTTTTTCGCAACGCATGATCGCGCATGTAATTTGCCTGATCGCTTGTCGTCCAGTTTGCCAACGGGTTGATGCGAATTTGCGAACCAATCGCCTCGAAAACCGGAAGTTTTTCGCGTGTCTTTGCCTGAAAGCGCTTGCGCCCGGTAAACCAGGCGCGAAACGGCGTAACGCCGCGCGCCATCGGCTCCACTTTTCGCACCTCGCAACACGCATCCACATCGGTCTCATGCAATCGGCCTGCCGGGTCGATGCGCTCCAACGCGGTTGCGTCAGGTGTCACGACGCGGATATCGGTCAGCCCGAAATCTGCAGCCAAAGCATCGCGATAGGACAGAGTTTCGTCGAAATGTTTACCCGTTTCGAGAAAAACAACCGGCAATTTGCGGTCAATTCTCGAAATCAGGTGCAAAAGAACCGCAGAATCGGCGCCAAAAGAAGAAACTGTCGCGATTTTTCCGGCAAATAATTCCGTTATGGCTTTCTCGATGATCTCTGACGCAGCCAGATGACCGTAGAGCGCATCCAACCCGGCGGCGACCGCTGCGGCATCGGCTTCATCAGTTGCGCCAACATCAAGCCGCCCTGGCTTCAACTCCATAGAGCACCTCCTTGAATGGTGCTTGCCCAACACGCCGATAAACATCAATGAATCGCTCGGACCGGTCGTTGCGAATGCTCAGATAGGTTTCGATCAATGTCTCGACCGCATCGACAATCTCATCGGGACCGAAGCCGCGCCCGATGATTTCACCAACGCTGGTATTCTCGTCGGCAGAGCCACCCAAGGTGATCTGGTAGAGTTCGGCCCCTTCTTCTCAACTCCGAGAATGCCGATATGGCCGACATGGTGATGACCGCAGGCATTGATGCAGCCCGATATTTTGAGCTTCAATTCGCCAATGTCGCGCTGCCGCTCCAGCGATGCGAAGCGTTGGGCAATCTGCTGTGCTACTGGAATTGAACGGGCATTGGCCAGCGTGCAATAGTCGAGCCCTGGGCACGCGATGATATCGCTGACAAGACCGGCATTGGGCGTCGCCAGATCAATCTCTGCCAACCCATCGAATACGGCTTTCAAATCGGCACGCGCCACATGCGGCAAGACGAGATTTTGCTCATGCGTCACCCGCACTTCGTCATAGCCATACCGTTCCGCAAGATCGGCAACCGCTTCCATCTGGCTGTCGCTCATGTCACCCGGCGTCTCGCCAATGCTTTTCAGTGAGATCGTAACCGCCGCATAGTCGGGATGGCGATGAGTGGTGACATTCTGGTCAAGCCATTCGCCGAACGCACGGGAATCGAGCCGGGCAAGCCGCACTATCTCGTCGCCTTCGGAGCGATCCGCCAAAGCCGGCGGTGCGAAATAAGAGCGGATGGCACTGACATCCTGATCCGGCAGTTTGAGTTCACTTTCCCTCAGCGCCTGCCACTCGGTCTCGATCCATCCCGCCAGTTCTTCTGTTCCCGTCTCATGAACGAGGATCTTGATGCGCGCCTTGTACTTGTTGTCGCGCCGACCATGCAGATTGTAAACGCGCAGGATCGCTGTGGTGTAGGACAACAGATGCTTTTGCGGCAGAAAATCGCGTATCTTCTTGGCAATCATCGGCGTACGGCCAAGCCCGCCTCCGACATAGACGGCAAAGCCGAGTTCGCCCTTTTCATTCTTCTTCAGATGCAGCCCAATGTCATGCGTCTTGATCGCCGCCCGGTCACGCTCGGCACCGGTCACCGCGATCTTGAATTTGCGTGGCAAATAGGAAAACTCGGGGTGTACGGACGACCATTGGCGCAGAATTTCCGCATAGGGACGCGGATCGGCAACCTCATCGGCGGCCGCGCCAGCGAAATGATCGGCGGTCACATTGCGAATGCAATTGCCTGATGTCTGGATGGCATGCATTTCGACGCTGGCAAGGTCGTCAAGGATTGCGGGCACGTCCGAAAGTGCCGGCCAGTGAAACTGGATGTTCTGGCGCGTGGTGAAGTGGCCATAACCCTTGTCATATTTGCGCGCGATATGGGCAAGCATGCGCAACTGGCGCGGATGCAGCGTTCCATAAGGAATGGCGATACGCAGCATATAGGCATGAAGTTGCAGATAGACGCCGTTCATCAGCCTGAGCGGACGAAATTGCTCTTCCGTAATCTCCCCGGCAAGCCGGCGTTCGACCTGATCGCCAAACTGCGCGACACGGGCCTTCACGAACTCATGGTCAAATTCATCATAGCGGTACATCGGCTTGTCTCCGGACGACATCCATGTGCCGCCTGTGTTGGGCGTTTCGCCCGCTCCTGTTTCTATGCTGCTTGTTGAAGGCGGGCCTGCTTGCCAAGGTCGTTGCGAATGGTCGGCCCCGCTGCCCGGATACGTTCACGCAAGCGCACCGGATGAATGACGCCATCAATCAATTCGACGTCGATCAGGCTCACGTCGATGACGACATTGTCGGCGAGTGCGGCATTGCCGATAGCTTCAAGCGTTTCCTGATCGCACTTTTCCTGGGCAACCAAAGCCTTGCCGATCGTCTCGACCCACCGGCCTTCGGCATACCAGACGACCTCACCGTCGCTTAACCGATTTGCGGTCAACAACTTCATGCTTCCACCCTCTCGATCAATTGATGTGATTTGACGTTCCTGCCAACAGCCAATGCTTCGGAATCCTCGAAATTGGCACCCGCCACCGCATCGCCAATAATGGTCATCACCGGACCGGTAATATCCGAGCGGTTTTGAAGCGAGGGAAGATCGGCAAGAGTTCCGTGGAATTTGCGGCGGCTGTGCAGGCTTGCGTTCTCGACCACGCCAACGGCGGTATCAGACGATAATCCCGCTTCGATGAGGCGACCCGCAACTTCCGCCGCAACGGAGCGCCCCATATAGACCGCAACGGTTGCGCCCGAAATGGCCAATCGCGCCCAGTCGGGCAGTGAACGGCCTTTCAAATCATGGCCCGTGGTAAAAACCATTGATGAGCTGACACCGCGCAACGTCAGCGGAAGTTCAAAGTCCGCAGCAGCAGCAAACGCCGCCGTTACTCCCGGAACGACTTCATAAGAGACCCCGGCATCGCGCAATGCTGCCATCTCCTCGCCGGCGCGTCCAAACACCAGGGGATCGCCGCTTTTCAGCCGCACGACGCGCTTGCCTTCGCGACCAAGACGGACCAGCAAATCATTGATCTGTGCCTGCGTCTTGGAATGGCAACCCTTGCGCTTGCCAACCGAAACACGCTCCGCATCGCGACGTCCCATTGCCACAACAGCTTCAGGCACCAGAGCGTCGTAGAGGATAACGTCCGCCTCCATCAAGAGGCGCTGCGCGCGCAATGTCAGAAGATCCTCGGCTCCCGGCCCCGCACCGACTAATGAGACATGGCCACAAGCATTCTCGCTTGCCCGCAGGAGATCAGCCGCAGCATTCTGCGCTTTGACAAGGTGACCGGATTCCATCGCACGCGCTGGCGCACCCGTAAAAAGTTAGTCCAGAATGAACGGCGACGGTTCCCCTTCGGCAACAGGCGTTCGGCCCTCAGACGAAACGAAATTGCAAGCGTCGCCAATGAACCAAGAGAAGGCGACAACATCTGGTCAATACGTGCCCGGATCATCTGGGCAAGGACGGGACCAGCGCCTTCGGTGCCGATGGCAATGGCAACCGGTGCCCGATTGACCAGCGCAGGTGTGAAGAAGTCGCACAATTCAGGCCGATCAACCGCATTGACGGGAATGCCAAGGCGGCGGGCATCCTCAACAACAAGCCGATCCAGCGTCTCCTCACCGCTGGCCGCAAAAACCATGACCGCGCCTTGAAGGTGTTCTGGCGCGTAGCGCGCATCAATATGTGTCGCACCATTGGCAGCAATCCACGTCAGGAGACCGGCATCGGCATCGTCAGCGATAACACGCAACGAAGCTGACGATTGGCCAAGCAACCGCGCTTTGGCCAATGCTTCCTGGCCATTGCCGACAATAGCCACGCAAGCGCCTTCGACCCGCAGGAAAACGGGAAAGGCATTGAGTTTTATCGGTGCAGTCGCCATCACGGTAAAATCCTGAACAAGCAGGTATTTTTAGCCGCGTGAGGAATGAATCAGAAGAAACCCACTCGCGCACCGTCAGTTTGAAGGCAATCGGTTTTCTGAAAGCGGGCGGGCCCGGAGAATAAAAATCCGCAGGCTGAATTCGGTACTCTAAACGTGCTGACCGCCATTGATGTGGATTTCCGAGCCTGTGACGTAGGAAGCCTGCCCTGAGCACAAGAAATAGATGATGTCCGCAATCTCCGCGGTCGCGCCGAGGCGACGCAACGGAATCGTCTCGACAATCTTCTCGGTACCCGGCGAAAGAATTGCCGTATCGATCTCGCCTGGCGCAATAGCGTTCACCCGAATGCCATGCGGCCCGAAATCATGCGCCATTTCACGCGTCAGTGATCCGAGCGCCGCCTTCGACGTGGCATAGGCCGTACCGGCATATGGGTGGACGCGCGTGCCGGCAATCGAGGTGACATTGACGATGGAACCCTTGGCCGTTGCCAATTCCTTGAAAAGGCCGCGTGCGAGCATGATCGGCGCGAAGAAATTGACCTGAAAGACATCGCGCCACATATGCACGGGCGTATCGATTGAGTTCATTCGCTCACCGCTTTCAAGCTTCGGCGAGATGCCCGCATTGTTGACCAGCGCATTGAGCTGCCCGCCATGAGCTTTCAGCCGGTGACGGATTTCCGAAACGGCGACGCCGACATCTTCCTGATCCGCAAGATCGACCTTGATGTGGTCATCCGCACCCGCAGGCCACGGGCAATCGTCCGAGAACGCCTGTCGAGAGCAGGTGATGACACGCCAGCCTTCAAGCGAAAAGCGTTTGACCGTGGCATGACCGATGCCACGGCTGGCACCCGTTAGGACAATAGTTTTTCGTGGATCGGATACAGCAGCCATTCAATGTAACTCCAGCGCCGACATGTAGCCGAACGCGAGCCCGCTGGCGAGCCCTCGATAAAGGGAACTGGAAGATGTCTATTCAACCGCCCGTCAGGAAATCCAGAATGGACTTTTTGCGGGTCTTCAAAGGCCCACCTACGTCACCGGGCGGCACCGGACGCCCGATCGACGCAGTTGACCCATTGTCGCTCGGCATAGCGAGCCGGTCGCCATCATCCCTCTCGGCCACCGACACTTCACGCCCGGATGAGCTGGTTTGAACGTCATTGTTCGAATTCGCAAGGCCAATGGCAGGCCGTGCCCTGGGCTTTGGAACCACCCCCAGCGCGAATGTTCCAGAAGACACGGATTTCCAGGTTCCCGGCAATTGCGCAATCGGGACACCTTCATGGGCTGCAACCATGAATTCGTGCCAGGCCTGGGCAGGCAACGCACCACCTGTGACACGCTTCATTGGTTTGCCGTCATCATTGCCGAACCAGACACCCGTTGTCAGGTTGGCCGTGTAGCCGACGAACCACGCATCGCGCGAATTCTGGCTTGTCCCGGTCTTGCCGGCAGAAGGCCAGGCAAAAGCAGCTTTTCTGGCCGTTCCCATTTCCACAGCCCCCGCCATCATCGAATTCATCATGCCAACGATGTCAGGCTTGACGACGCGCGGCGCGTTTGTCGCGGTATTTTCGTAAAGAACCTTGCCGGAAGTATCCGTTACACGGCGGATGAAATGGATTTCCGGCCGATACCCACCATTGGCGAACGGCACATAGGCTGCCGTCAACTCAAGCGGCGTTACCTCGGACGTACCAAGCGCGATGGAGGTATTGCTTTTCAAGTCCGACTGGATGCCCATACGATGCGCAGCCTCGACAACGGCTTTGGGGCCGACCTCCATCGTCAGTTGTGCCGCGACCGAGTTCAGCGATTTTGCAAGCGCGGTGGCCAGTGTCACCTTGCCATAATATTTGCCGCCATAATTGTCGGGCGTCCAATTGCCGATGCGGATAGGGGCATCGTTGCGCACGCTTTGCGGGGTGCGTCCCGCTTCAAGTGCCGCCATATAAACAAAAGGTTTGAATGCCGAGCCCGGTTGCCGCCGGGCTTCCAAAGCGCGGTCGAACTGGCTGGTGGAATAGTCGTAGCCGCCAACCATGGCTCTGACAGCCCCGGAATTGTCGATCGACACCAGCACACCCTGGCTCACGGCAAGCTTCTTGCCGTTCTTGTCGATGAGGTGTCGGATAGATTTCTCGGCGATCTTTTGCAGCGTCAGGTCAACCGTGGAATCGACAACGATGTCACCTTGCACATCGCCTATAAGGTCGGGCAACTCTTCCATGATCGTATCGGCGACATAGTTTTCCGACCCAGTCCAGTAGGACGGCGCGCGTGTGGCTGGCGCACTCATTGCGCGTGCAAGGTCCTTGCCGTCAATCATGCCCTCCTCGCGCATTGCCGCGAGTACAAGCTGCGAACGTTCTTCCGCAGCCTTGGGGTCACGGGCCGGAGAAAGGCGCGACGGAGCCTTGAGCAACCCCGCGAGCAATGCCGCTTCCGGCAATGACACATCACGCGCGCTTTTGCCGAAATAGCGGCGCGATGCCGCTTCGACACCGTAGGCACCGGAGCCGAAATAGACCCGGTTGAGATACATCGCCAGGATTTGATCCTTGGTGTGCTTGTGCTCCAGCCACAATGCGAGCAGCACTTCCTGCACCTTGCGTTCCAGAGTGCGGTCGGGTTTGAGGAACAGGTTCTTGGCCAGTTGTTGCGTCAGTGTCGAGCCACCTTGCGAAAAGCGCCCGCCAATAATGTTCGCCACCATGGCGCGTGCCAATCCGATCGGGTCAACGCCAAAATGCGAATAGAAACGGCGGTCCTCGATAGCGATGACGGCTTCGGGAATATAGGCTGACATTTCGTTGAGGCTTACAGCCTCACCACCACTCATTCCACGATTGCCGATCAAACGGCCGTCAACCGACACAATCTTGATATTGGGAGCCCTGTTGGGAATGGCCCATGTCGTGGCGGCGGGCATTTTCGCGCCATAGTAAACCACGATACCGGCAGCCGCGATGCCACCCCATATGCTGAAGACGAACCCCCAGTAGAACATTCTGGCAAGGAGGCCGAACAAACCGCGCCTGGTGCGCCCGCGCCGTGAGCCCTTCCTGGCTTTGCTTGATTTACGTCTTGGCGAAACCTTGCGATTGGCGGGCACGACACGGTCCTCCTCTCGCAGCGAAAAGCCTGCCGACATTTGCAGCGGCTCGTCGAAACTGGGCTCAATACGTCTGTTTTTGCCGTTCGCCATGCGTCCGCGCTAGTCTTCCCTGCCGATGGCGTTCCAGTGGAGACTAGATGCGACGATTTAAAGACGAGTTAAATCGTTAGAATGCGTCATAAAATCGGTGGATCATCGCCAGGCCATCGCAAAAATGCCTCTTTTGATCTATCTAACAATCATTGCTGCGTGGAACTTCCCAACACTTTACGCGTTGAGGAAATCATAACCACGCTTCGCAGAGCATGTGGCCAGTTTCGCAAAAATTTGGGAGGACGCGATGAATCGCCTGCAATTCTTCTCGCCTGTACGTGTGGCGCGCGGACAAGGTTGTCCTGCGGAAGAAATCGACTCCGTCGCAGACGCCATGGCGTTTTTACGTGAATGGCCTGTTGGCCGTCGCGGCCCCGTTTACCGCTGCGCGCTCAACTGTTGCGCCGCCGCCGCTGCCGCCCAGATGAGCGCCGAAGAAGCAAGGAAGTCTTTTGCCGGATTTGCCCGTATTACGGGGCTTCTTGTGGAAAGCGGCAGGGTTCCTGTTACCGCCGGGAAAAACAGCATTGCAAACCCGATTGCGCACTGACCCGGTCGCGCGTTGACCGCTTGTGTGCTGATGTTGACAACCGTCTCGCTCAGTTCTGCTGAATCGAGATTCCGCTGTCATTGAGCTTGATTTCGACACCTTCACGCTTGGATTGCTGCTGGTAGACATACAAGCCCAACGCCACGACTGCAGCAATCAGCGCGCCGATGATAAGATAAAGCATGTTTCTGTTCACGGCGCGCTCCGATCTCGATGTTGAGTAATGTTCAGGCTGACTTCCTTGGTAGTCCGTATTCGCTACGAGCTAGATCACAAGGCCAATTGAGCCATATGATTGAGAGCGAAGCGGCTAAAGCCACCGGTCAGATGGAATAACGAAACCCACTCAAATGTCGTCATCGTCACACGACGCTGGTCGCCAACCGGAAGGGGTAATTCGCTTTTGCGTGTCGCCGTCTATATATGCCCACCACCCGGTATCGCTCTCATCCCAATCACCACCGCCTGCCTTTAATCTTTCAAGCGACCGATAGTGAGCAACCGACTCGTTGGTTATGCCTGCACCGTCCGTCCAATAGACGGTCACTTTCGTTCCATCCATTGGCGCAGTTGAAATCGGTTGTCGGGCAGCCATCGTCATCCCCCTTGTCTGAATCCCTCTTGTCTGGCGCCAAATTCAACGCTTTAGCAAAGCGATGGTTCCGCGCATTGATGCACGTCGCGTCTGATGGGATTCATACAGCGCGCAATATGCCTTTATTTTGATGCATGTCGTCACCCCAAAACCGCCACGCACTTTTGGGCGACATGCATCAGCTATGCGCGAAAATATCGACCTCATCCCATCCCATCAGATCGAGTTTCGCCCGCGTCGGCAGGAAGCGAAAACACGCATCAGCCTCCTTGGCGCGGCCATCGCGCGCCAGACGCCCGACTAGTACATCTCGCAAACGGTGTAGATAAAGCACATCAGAGGCGGCATATTCGAGTTGTTCAGGGCTAAGCGTCTCCGCTGCCCAATCTGAAGACTGCTGCACTTTTGAGAGACTGACACCAAGCAACTCGTTGCAAATATCTTTCAGCCCGTGCCGGTCGGTGTAGGTGCGTGTCAGGCGTGAAGCGATCTTGGTGCAAAACACCGGATCGGCCATCACACCAAAGGCATTGTAAAGCACTGCAATATCGAAACGCCCATAGTGAAACAGTTTTGTCACCTTGCGGTTTCTGAGCAGGCTGACGAGGTTTGGAGCCTTTCTTTGCCCCGCCTCGATCTGGATGACATCGGCCGAACCGTCACCGGGCGAAATCTGTACGACACATAGCCGGTCGCGGTGCGGGTTCAGACCAAGCGTTTCCGTGTCGATGGCCACGGCATCGACATCATAGTGGGCAAGGTCAGGCAGATCGTTCTTATGGAAGCGAATATCAGTCATATCTTGATCACCGTGTCAGCGCGTCGAGGATACGCGCCCATGAGCGCTGACCCTTATGGAATGAAGAAAGTTCATACTTTTCGTTGGGAGAATGAATGCGATCATCCGACTGGCCAAAGCCCACCAGCAGCGATTCCATGCCAAGGTAAGTCTGGAAATCTCCAACAATCGGGATCGAACCTCCCATCGCGATCATCACCGCGGGCTTGGGCCACTCATCTGAAAGCGCCTCTTTCGCCTTGGTCAGAAATGGCGAGTCATAGGAAAGCTGAATTGCCGGTGAGCCGCCATGCGGGTGGAACTCGACCGAGCAGTCGGCTGGCAACCGATCCTCGACGAATTTGCGAAACGCCGCCCGGATTTTCTCCGGGTCCTGCTTGTGAACAAGACGAAACGAGACCTTCGCCGACGCCTGTGCCGCAATCACCGTCTTGAACCCCTTGCCGGTATAACCGCCAATGATGCCGTTGAATTCCGCAGTTGGCCGTGCCCAGACAAGTTCCAGAACAGAGCGTCCCTTTTCACCGGCCGGAATGGACAGGCCGATCGGGCCAAGAAAGTCGTCGGCCGTCTCGCCAAGAGACTCCCACGATTTCAAGACTTGCGATGGCGTTTCTTCGACGCCGTCATAAAAGCCTGGAATGGTGACGCCACCATCTTCGTCATGAATGTCGGCAAGGATTTTGGAAAGTATCCTGATCGGATTTGCCGCCGCACCCCGAATTCACCCGAATGCAGGTCGCGATTTGCCGCCTTGATGACGATCTCCTCACCAACCAACCCACGCAACGCGGTCGAGATGGCAGGTGTTTGCCTGTCCCACATGCCGGTATCGCAGACCAGCGCGAAATCGGCCTTCAATTCAGCCGCATTCGCTTCGAGAAACGGTTTCAATGAAGGGGAACCGGATTCTTCTTCACCCTCGAATAAAAGCGTCACCTTGCAGGGCAGTTGGCCGTGCACGTCCTTCCACGCACGGCATGCTTCCACAAAGGTCATCAACTGGCCCTTGTCATCAGCCGACCCGCGTCCGGTGATGATTTTACGGCCCGGTTCGACATCCTTCACTTCAGGCGCGAAGGGGTCATCGTCCCACAATTCCACCGGATCGACGGGCTGCACATCATAGTGGCCGTAAAACAGCAAATGCGGGCTACCTGCGGGGCCATCGTGATGCGCCACCACCATCGGATGACCCGGTGTATCGCGAACGCTTGCGCTGAAGCCAATGGTTTCGAGGTCAGCGACCAACCACTTTGCACCCTTGCGGCACTCATCGGCATAAGCGGGGTCGGTCGAGATCGACTTGATCCTGAGCAGATCGAATAAGCGTTGCAAGCTTTGGTCGAGTGACTGGTCAAGACGGTCGAGAACAGGGGAAACTGCGGACATTCTTTATCAAGGCCTTTCAATTCTGCGGCGGTGCAGACCGTGTGGTGATACTCAAAGAGTCTAAAACAAATCAAGGAAAAGTGGAAACCTGTTTCCATCTGAAATTTCATGAAATCAACGAGATAGAGTGGAAGTGGGTTTCCAGACAAAACCCCGCACAAAAGGAAATACCGCTCCAAGCTTTTTAAATGGCAAAAAAATACCGCCGTGGCGGAGGGGAACCACGGCGGCTTCACTCAAAACGGTGCGGCAGCCCGGAGAGGGGGATAGGCTGCCGCATTGTCCGGTATAGGCGGGGGACGGGCCTTACTCCGGACTTCGGCGAAAATTGCCGATAAACTATATCTGTGGCTGTGAACGTGGCGATTCAAGGGCGTAATAATTACAAGTTTGTAACATACGCGTGAACGGCGCTTCGATGTCAGGATATCAGAGGATCAATATCAGGATTCTGCCTTTGCGATGGACCCCAACGCCTCCTCGCGCTATCCATTCGTCCCATGAAAAAAGGCGATCATCTCTTCCTTGTCGACGGCTCCGGCTACATCTTCCGGGCTTATCACGCACTCCCGCCGCTAACCCGCAAATCGGATGGCATGCCCGTCGGTGCGGTATCGGGCTTCTGCAACATGCTGTGGAAGCTGATGCTGGATGCCAGAAACACCAATGCCGGTGTGGTGCCAACCCATTTTGCGGTCATTTTCGACTACTCCTCCAAGACTTTCCGCAATGAGCTTTATCCTGAATACAAGGCCAACCGTTCGGCCCCACCGGAGGATCTGGTTCCCCAGTTCGGCCTGATCCGGGAAGCCACCCGAGCTTTCAACCTGCCCTGTGTCGAGACGGAGGGCTTCGAGGCCGACGACCTGATCGCCACCTATTGCCGTCTGGCAACAGAAGCGGGCGGCGATGCCACCATCATTTCCTCCGACAAGGATCTGATGCAGTTGGTCGGACCGACCGTTTCCATGTATGACCCGATGAAAGATCGCGAGATCAACATCCCCCAAGTCATTGAAAAATGGGGGGTAGCGCCTGAAAAAATGATCGACCTGCAAGCCTTGACTGGAGATTCGGTCGACAACGTTCCCGGTGTGCCGGGCATCGGTCCGAAAACGGCGGCCCTATTACTTGAGCAATTTGGCGATCTTGAAACGCTTTTGGCTCGCGCCTCCGAGATAAAACAGGAAAAGCGTCGGCAATCGATTATCGATAACGCTGAAAAAGCGCGTATTTCACGCCAATTGGTGACGTTGAAGACAGATGTACCCGTAGCCGACAGTGAAGGGCTTGCCGATTTCGTGCTGCAGCCGCCGGATGGGCCAAAGCTCATCGGTTTCCTGAAAACGATGGAATTTACAACGCTGACACGCCGGGTCGCGGAAGCGACGGAAACCGATGCCGCCAATGTTGACGCAACGCCTGTAGCGATTGAGCGAAACGGCGCAGTGCATGGACCGGATATAGAGGCTGGAGAGACACCCGCTACCACCCCAAATGGGGAAACGAACAATTCACCTGCATCGCAACAGTCGATTTTCCCGCCCGAGGTCGGCAATTCGCCCTCGCAGCTTTCCGCTGCGCGCGCCGAGGCCGCCGTAGCTGCCAAAATTGACACCAGCGCCTATCACTGTATTCGTGACTTGCCGACCTTGCAGGCATGGATTGCCGAGGCCCTTGAAGCTGGTGTTGTGGCCTTTGACACGGAAACAACATCTCTCGACCCTATGCAGGCCGATCTGGTCGGCTTTTCGCTGGCAACCCGCGCAGGTCGGGCAGCCTATGTGCCGCTTGGCCACATGAGCGGGCAAGATGACCTGCTCGGAGGCGGACTGGTAGAAAACCAGATACCCGTTCGTGATGCGCTGGCCGCGCTCAAGCCCCTTCTGGAAGACAGATCCGTCCTCAAGATCGCGCAAAACCTGAAATATGACCTCGTCATCATGAACAGGCATGACATTGACGTCGCGTCCTATGACGACACCATGCTGATTTCCTACGTTCTCGACGCTGGCGTCTCGGGCGGGCATGGCATGGACGCGCTGGCGGACCGGTGGCTCGGCCATGAAACCATACCTTTCAAGGAAGTCGCTGGTTCCGGCAAGAATTTTATCGGGTTCGCCAGAGTCGATATCGAAAAGGCCACCGCCTACGCGGCCGAGGATGCCGACGTGACTTTGCGGCTCTGGCAGGTGCTGAAACCGCGTCTTGCCGCCAAGGGCGTCGTTTCCGTTTATGAACGGTTGGAGCGGCCGCTGGTTTCGGTGCTTGCAAGGATGGAACAGCGCGGCATCTCCGTCGATCGGCAGATATTGTCGAGACTGTCAGGCGAATTGGCCCAGGGTGCTGCACGCCTCGAAGACGAGATTTATCAACTCATCGGCGAGCGCATCAACATCGGCTCTCCCAAGCAACTCGGTGACATATTGTTTGGCCGCATGGGGTTGCCCGGCGGCTCCAAGACCAAGACCGGGCAATGGTCGACGTCGGCGCAATTGCTGGAAGACCTCGCCGCCGAGGGGCACGAATTGCCGCGCAAGATCGTCGACTGGCGCCAGATGACGAAATTGAAATCGACCTACACCGACGCCCTGCCCGGCTTCATCCACCCTGAAACCAGGCGCGTCCACACCTCTTATGCGCTGGCGGCAACGACAACCGGACGACTGTCATCTTCCGATCCCAATTTGCAGAACATCCCGGTGCGCACAACGGAGGGTCGAAAGATCAGGACGGCTTTCGTCGCCGACAAGGGCAACAAGCTGATTTCGGCCGACTACAGCCAGATCGAACTGCGCGTGCTTGCCCATGTTGCCGACATTGCGCAACTCAAACAGGCATTTGCCGATGGCGCCGACATCCACGCCATCACCGCCTCCGAAATGTTCAATGTGCCGGTCGAAGGGATGCCTTCCGAGGTGCGCCGACGCGCCAAGGCGATCAACTTCGGTATCATCTATGGCATCTCGGCCTTCGGCCTTGCCAATCAATTGTCCATCCCGCGCGATGAAGCAGGCGCTTATATCAAGCAGTATTTCGAGCGTTTTCCCGGCATTCGCGATTATATCGACACAACGAAGGCCTATGCCCGTGAACATGGTTTCGTTGAGACCGTGTTTGGCCGGCGCATCCATTACCCGGAAATCAAATCGCCCAATGCCTCGGTACGTGCTTTCAATGAGCGCGCCTCGATCAATGCGCGCCTGCAAGGCACCGCTGCCGATATCATTCGCCGCGCTATGGTGCGAATGGATGGCGCACTCCAGGACGCCGGACTTTCGGCGCGCATGCTGCTGCAAGTCCATGACGAACTTATCTTTGAAACGATCGAGGCCGAGGTTGAAGCGACCATTCCCGTGATACGCGATGTGATGGAAAATGCTGCCATGCCTGCGGTATCGTTGTCCGTCCCCTTGCAAGTCGATGCCCGCGCCGCCGACAATTGGGACGAGGCGCATTGAGACCGACATGCAAGAGCAATTTCAGGAGAAGCGCGCAACGGCGTTGCGGATCGTGCAGGAACCGACAAGTGCTGCACATATTCGCACAAAGTTTCCGTCTTGCTATAGGTCGGCTTTGATGGTCTGCTTCTGGGTGCCGAGGCCCTCGATACCGAGTTCGACCACGTCACCAGATATCAGGTAGCGAGGCGGTTTCATGCCCATACCCACACCGGGAGGTGTGCCGGTGGAGATGATATCGCCAGGGTGCAGGCTCATGAATTGGCTGAGATAGGAAACCAGGTGGGCAACGCCGTAGACCATGGTCTTCGTCGAGCCGTTCTGCATTGCCTGGCCGTTCACGTTCAACCACATTTTCAGCTGTTGCGGATCGGCGATTTCATCTTTCGTCACCAGCCACGGACCGATCGGGCCGAACGTGTCGCAGCTCTTTCCCTTGGTCCATTGGCCTTGCCGCTCAGTCTGAAAGGCGCGCTCCGACACGTCATGGGCAACGCAGTAACCGGCGACATGATCCAGTGCATCAGCTTCGGAAACATATTTGGCCGTCCTACCAATAACGACCCCCAGTTCAACCTCCCAGTCGGTCTTCTCGGATCCGCGCGGGATCACCACGTCGTCATCAGGACCAATGATGGCTGATGATGCCTTCATGAAGATGATCGGCTCGGAAGGCACGCTAGCGCCGGTCTCGGCCGCATGATCGGAATAGTTGAGCCCGATGCAGATGAATTTGCCGACGCCGGCCACGCAAGGACCGAGCCTCGGTGTGCCCGAAACCGCCGGCAATGTCTTCGCATCAAGCTTCGCCAATGTCGCCAGTGACGAGGGGTCAAGTGCGACTCCGCCAATGTCGGCAACATGACCCGAAAGGTCGCGCAGAGCGCCGTTGCTATCGAGAAGGCCGGGTTTTTCCGCTCCCGTCTCGCCATAACGCAATAATTTCATGAAAATTCTCTCCTGATTATCGGCCAAGCGGCCTTATGCAAACCTGCTCGTGCGTGGTGATATATACGTCAAAGGAGCTCCCCTCAGATCGACCAGCCGCCGTCGATATTGTAGGCTTGGCCCGTGGTATAGGTGGCACCTGCCAGATAGACGGCAAGGTCGGCAATCTCCTCCGGTACGCCCAATCGCCCCATTGGCTGGCGTGCAATGAATGCAGCGCGCGCCGTCTCGTAATCTCCCTGCGCACGCATTCGCCCTTCCAGCGAGGGGCTTTCCACCGTACCGGGGCAGATAGCATTGCAGCGTATGCCCTTGCTCACGAAGTCGGCCGCTACCGCTTTGGTCAGGCCGATCACGGCCGCCTTGGTGATCCCATAAGCAAAGCGATTGGGCACGCCCTTCACGCTGCCAGCCACCGAGGACATGTTGATGATGGACCCTTCGCCACGCTCCAGCATTCCCGGTAGCACCGCGCGGATGGTGCGCACCATCGCACGCACATTGAGGTCGAGTGCAAATTCGAGGTCGCCCTCCTGCATCTCAAGGATCGAGCCCGAATGGACGAAGCCCGCACAGTTGAACAAGACATCCACCTGCCCGATAGCGGCGAATGCCGTTGTCACAGCCTGAGCGTCAAGCACATCCAGCCGACTGGCAATGATATCGGGCACTGTTGCCACAAGATCAGCCAAAGCCTTCTCGTTGATGTCAGTGGCGTGCACCTTGGCGCCTGCTGCCGCAAACGCAAGCGCACTCGCCCGGCCAATCCCCTGTCCTGCCGCTGTCACAACGACAATTTTGCCCGCAAGTGTACTCATGACACCATGATCTCCTTTGTCAGTTTTCAGGTGAGCCGGTCGCGCCGGCAACACTCTATGCGGAAATATTGTCTGCCAGAAAGAATTTTCCACGCCAATCCATTGTGTGGATAACAGTGACGCCTGCTCCAAGGCAGGCAGTTCCACTCCACAGGCATTAGAGCACCCTGACTTGTGGGTAGCCGTGGCAATTTGCATGGCCATATGCAACGGTGACGCCTACCCGGCCTTTGAATTCATGCAAGAATTTGCGAATATCTGCGGCCGACTTCCTGAAATTCATCCGGTTTTTCACTACAACACAAGCCATTCCTTCAGTTGCAGCCATCGCTGGTTCGCACAAGCGAAGAGGCCTCACTTTGTCACGCACCTTCAATAATTCGCTTGACGGGCGGAATGGTTGTGGCATGTTCACTTGAGGGAAAAAAATGCAACTACCTGGAAACATCTGACAGGCGCGCTTTGACATGGGCCGTCGATGCGGCGGCACCAGATGAATCTGACGAAAATCGGGGAGGATTACCAATGAGCAGTATCGCGGATGCGATTCCGGCGACGTCCGGGCACCAACTTCAAAGGACGATTGATTGGCGTGGAGCGTTCTGGGTAGCGAGCGGAGTGCCAGCACTCGTTCTCTTTTCCATCGGTGGCATTGCTGGCACCGTCGGCATTCCTGCCTATGTCATCTGGATCGTGTCGGTTGTCTTCGGTCTCATTCAGGCATGTACCTACGCAGAAATCGCCGGCCTCTTTCCCAGTAAATCCGGCGGCGCTTCTGTCTATGGCGCAACAGCATGGTTGCGCTATTCAAAATTCATCGCGCCGCTCTCCGTCTGGTGCAACTGGCTGGCATGGACCCCGGTGCTATCGTTGGGTTGCTCCATTGCGGCGGCATATCTCCTCAATGTGTTCGCGCCAATTCCGGGCTTTTCCGACACGTCTCCTGAAGTTGTCGCATGGCTTGCCGACCCCGCCAATGCGGGCAAAGCCGCTGCCGACGCCGTTGCCGCACTGACCGCAGCAGGAACGCCTGCCATACGCGACTGGACGCTGTATAGCGGCTCGCTTGGTCCCGTCCATTTCTCATTCAATGCCGTCTTCATGATTGGCGTGGTACTGATGCTCATCACCTTTGCCATCCAGCATCGGGGCATTTTGAGCACAGCCAACGTCCAGAAATATATTGGCCTGGCAGTCATCATTCCGATGCTGATCGTCGGCATCGTTCCCATCATCACCGGCCAGATCAACTGGGACAATTACACACCATTTGTCCCGCTTGCCGAAGCCTATGCGCGCGCGCCCGGCGAATGGAACATCTCCGGCTGGACCTTGGTATTTGGCGGAATGTTCATCGCCGCATGGTCGGCTTATGCATTTGAAACCTCGATCTGTTTCACCAGCGAATTCAAGGATCCGGGCCGCGATACGGTCCGGGCAATTCTTTATTCGGGGCTTCTGTGCCTGCTGCTTTATACACTCGTGCCTTTCACCTTCCAGGGTGTCCTCGGTCTTGAAGGCATGCTTTCGGACTCTATCGTCGACGGTTCGGGTGTCGGTCAGGCCATGGCCCAAATGGTCGGTGGCTCAGGCTTCGTCACAACGATCATGATCATGTTGATGATCCTGGCTCTCATGCTGGCCATCAATACGGCCATGGCCGGGTCTTCCCGCACCTTGTATCAAGGTTCGGTCGACGGTTGGTTGCCGCGCTATCTTACGCATGTAAACGAGCATGGCGCGCCAACCAGGGCTATGTGGACCGACCTCGTTTTCAATCTCGGCATTCTGGCTATCGCCTGTGCCGACGCTGGGAGCTTCTTCTTCATCCTTGCCGTGTCGAATTGCGGTTACATCATATTCAATTTTCTGAACCTCAATGCCGGCTGGATTCATCGCATCGACAATGGCCATATTGCGCGGCCATGGCGCGCACCCACCATCCTGATCGCTATCGGCTGCATGCTCTCCTTCGTCAATGCCATGTTCATGGGCGCCGGCGCAAAGGTCTGGAATCCGTGGGCGCTATGGGCAGGCCTGATTGCCGCATCATTGATCATCCCGGTATTCTGCTTCCGGCACTATGTGCAGGATCGTGGAAGGTTCCCGGTTCACATGCTCGACGATCTCGGCATCACGCAAGACGAATTGCGCAACCGCAAGGCTGGCATGTTGCCTTACCTCACACTGGCAGCGGGCTTTGCCGTCGTGCTTCTGGCCAACTGGATCTTCGTCTTGTAGCAGCGCTCGTTCCCTCAAAGCCATACAACCCCTCTTGTGGCTTTCACTACCCCCGCCTCATCTGGCGGGGGTAGTTGTTTTTACGGGCGTAAATTGGCCTCGCCGCCTCCGCACTCCACAGCTTGGAGAGGGCACCTCTCCTTTTAAAGCACATCGCGTCTAAAGGGATTCATGCAGGGTGCTTTAAGCCCTTGTTTTTGTGCATGTCGTTGTCTGAAAAACCGCTGCACACTTTTGGGCGACAGGCACTAACTGGAAAAGCGAATTCGACCGATATCGGTACAATCGTAACCGGTAAGCTCTGTCGCCTGTGCTTTGACCAGACCGCGCGACATGAAGGTCAAAAGTGATTGGAGCGGAGCTTGAAAATATGTCCGCTGGCGCATCAGGAGATCAAAATCCTCCCAGACAAGCGGGACAAAATCCAGCCTTGCCGCCAGAGCCGCCGAGCGGGTTGCGATGCCACAATCGGCCTTGCCCGTCTCGACAGCGGCAGCAAGATCGCGCCCGCTTGGACAAGGTGGATCAAGCCGTCGCAACTCTCCATGATTTGCCGATATCCGCTTGAGAAGTACATCCAGAAGCATCCGCGCACCCGCACCCGGTTGCCGCACTGCCATCCTGGCCCCCGTAGTGAGCACATCGACAAGACTATGCAACTGTTGAGGGTTTCCCGGAGGCAGTAACAAGCCTTGTTCACGCCTGGCAAACGCAACCAGCACCGCGTCATGAAGTTTCGGCATCGCACGCACCGCAGCAATGTTGGCGCTGTCTTGCCGTTCCTCGCAACTGTCATCTGCGTGGAAATGGATTGCCGCCGCAGCAACCTCACCACGCAACAAGCGCCCTACCCCGCTTTCGGTTCCCTCGGTCAATGAAGCGAGACCAGAACCGGATTGGCGCAAACTCCATTCCAGCAAATCGTCCTGACTGCCGCCAACGATTGGCGGCGCATCAGCCGACATCATTCCCATCGGCTGCATCAATCCCGATAGCACCCAACGGTCGAGTTCATGGCGCGGAAATAGCCACTTGCCCGTCGCCTTGCTGCACGGGACCGCGTTGTTTGCCACAAGCTCGTAAAGCTTGCGCTCTCCAAGCCGCAAATAGTCGGCCGCTTCCGCTGTTGTCAGTAGTTCCATACCTGCATTTACTTGCATATAATGCTCTAGAATTCAAACATTGACACATACGGAATTGTTGCAAAAAAGGGCGATTGTTCGGAGAACATGATGCCCAACGGCTTGAATGCATGGCAACTCATTGCAAGCGGCGACGCGACACTTTTCGCGATCGTTCGCCTATCTCTCTTCGTCAGCCTCTCGGCTGTAGCGATTGCCGTCGTCGTTGGATTGCCGCTTGGCGCATTACTGGCTTTGACGCGCTTTCGCGGGCGAACCTTCCTGATCGTCCTCATCAACGGCTTCATGGGCTTGCCGCCGGTGGTCGTCGGATTGACGGTCTATTTGCTTCTGTCGCGTTCAGGCCCATTTGGCACCTTCGGCATTCTCTTTACGCCGCTTGCCATGATCATCGCCCAGGCGCTTCTGGTCATTCCGATCATTGCTGCCTTGACGCGCCAGACGGTCGAAGACCTGTGGAGCGAATATCGCGACGAACTGACCGCGATGGGTGTCGGACCTGCCAGACGCGTAGCGACCCTGTTGATGGACAGCCGTTACAGCCTGATTACCACCTTGCTTGCAGGCTTTGGCCGGGCCGCGGCCGAAGTCGGCACCGTTATGATCGTCGGTGGAAATATTGACGGCTTCACCCGCACCATGACCACCGCCATCGCCCTCGAAACCTCAAAAGGCGATCTGCCGCTGGCGATGGGCCTGGGCATCATTCTCATAAGCCTCATCTTGACGATCAATGCTGCGGCCTGGGGCGTGCGGATGTGGTCCGAGCAACGGGCGGGCGGATGATGCGCGCACCTTCAAGCGACCTCCCGCTTGTCCTCGACCGCGTTTCCCTCACCGTCAATGCAACGACATTGCTCGATCAATTGAGCTTCGAGATAACATCGGGAACGCCGACCCTGATCGTCGGCCCGAATGGCGCCGGGAAAACGTCGCTGCTACGCCTGTGCATGGGGCTTGTCGTACCGTCTCAAGGGCGCATTACTTGGGGTGGCCGCAACGATTCGGCCATGACGCGCCGCGCCATGCTGTTCCAGAAGCCGGTCATGCTGGCGCGCTCAGCCGCTGCCAATGTCGCCTACGGGCTGGCGCAAGCGGCGTGCCCGCGCCACTTGCGCGCAGCACGGATAGAGGAGCTGCTGGAGCGTGTCGGTCTTCAACATCTGGCATCACGACCAGCCCGTTGCCTGTCCGGTGGCGAACAGCGACGGCTTGCACTGGCACGCGCACTGGCACGCAACCCTGAAGTGCTTTTGCTTGATGAGCCGACAGCCAATCTCGATCCCGCAGCTACACGCAGCGTTGAAGAGATCATCCTCGCCGCCGCCCAGACCGGAATCAAGATTGTCATGGCCTCCCACGATCTCGGGCAGGTCCGCCGTATCGCCGACGATATCGTCTTTCTGGTTCGGGGAAACCTGTGCGAGAGGGCCAGCACCGAAGACTTCTTTGAACGGCCCACAACACCGGAAGCCGCGGCGTTCATACGCGGTAATTTAGTCATCTGATTGTCTGCAAATGGAGTGCAAAATGCTGAACCGCCGACTCTTTTCCACCATCACCGCCCTTGCCTTTCTCACCTTTGGCAGTGTGACCGCCTTTGCGGCCGAAAATTCGATCATTGTGTCCTCAACCACATCCACGCAGGATTCCGGACTGTTCGGCCACATCCTGCCGCTGTTCAAGGAAAAGACAGGCATCGACGTCAAGGTGATCGCGCAAGGCACCGGCAAGGCGCTCGATACCGGACGACGTGGTGATGCCGACGTTGTCTTCGTTCATGCAAAGGCTCAGGAGGAAAAATTCCTTACCGAGGGATTTGGCGTCAAGCGCTACGACGTCATGTACAATGATTTCGTTCTGATCGGCCCAAAGTCCGACCCCGCTGGCGTCAAGGGAAACAGTGACATTGCCGCCGCACTTGTCGCGATAAGTAAAAAGCCACACCCTTTGTGTCACGAGGCGACAGATCAGGCACCCATTCGGCTGAACTCAGGCTCTGGAAGGCCGCTGGCGTTGCCGTCGATCCAGCGCCGGGCGAATGGTACCGCGCAATCGGGCAAGGCATGGGGGCCGCACTCAACACAGCAAGTTCGATGAATGCCTACGTCTTGTCGGACAGGGGCACATGGCTGGCCTTCAAAAATCGCGGTGACCTTGAAATCATGGTGCAGGGCGACAAGCGCCTGTTCAATCAATATGGTGTAATGCTCGTCAATCCTGAGAAATTCCCCAATGTTAAGGCAAAGCTTGGGCAGGAATTTATCGACTGGCTGATCTCGGATGAGGGTCAGCAGGCAATTGATGCTTACAAGATCGACGGTCAGCAACTGTTCTTCGGCAATGCCGAAAAGTCGCGTTCCTGATCCCACGATCGCCATACAAATCCACGAAAAATGAAAGCTGGCTTTCCGCCCCGGTTTACCCAACGCACAAACCGGGGCGACTTGCCGGCTCAATCGGCCCGGTTCAATCGGCGATAACACGGTGCGAAGACCGGTTGCAAAGCTGAACGCAACCGGCCATTCATCTCCCATGATGATTGCACACCCATCAATCGACGTCCTGACAAGCCTGACCAAGGTTGTTGAGGCGCTGTTCGACCACCTTTCACCGGTGGCCCCAATGAATGTGCCGCTAGCGGAGGCAACCGGATTGGTGGCCGCCGAAATGGCACCTTTGGCCGCGCCTGTGCCGGCTTTCGATACGGCGGCAATTGATGGTTATGCCTTTCATGCCAACGCCCTTGCCGGAGCTTCTTCTTATTCGCCCATTCCCCTGACTGGCGCGCCGTTGTGGGTGGAAACGGGTGAGCGCATGCCTGACGGTTGCGACTGCGTGATCGAGACGACACAGGTCGAATTTACCGGGCCGATTGTTCAGGTGCTTGCCGATGCCATTCCCGGACAAGGTATACGCCGCACCGGCGAAGACATCCCCGCCGGACGCTCCATTATCAAGCGCGGACAACGCCTGACCAGCCTCGACCTGCTTGTCGCGCGCGGTGCCGGACTGGACCATGTCGCGGTAAAACGCCCTCTGGTGCGCCTGATTGATGTAGCCGCCCCCGATGAATGCCAGACAACCACGCATCTCATTGCGGCAAGTCTGCAATCCGATGGTGCGCATCTCATCGCCAACCAGCACGTAGCGCGCGATGGAGATTTACTTGCCGCCGCACTGGAAGGCGAGCCGTGCGATCTGTTCGTCTTGGTAGGCGGCACTGGTGACGGGCGCACGGACATAGCCGCAGTGGGACTTGGCGCACGCGGCAAACTTGTGGCACACGGCATCGCGCTTCGACCGGGCAGAACAACTGCCATTGCCAAGATTGGGGACATTTCAGCCATCGCCTTGCCGGGCACACCCGGACAAGCTCTTGGTGCTTATCTGGCAATTGTCCAGCCGGTTATCGACCACTTATCTGGACGGCTCACCCGAAACAAAACGGTGCTGCCATTGGCGAGAAAAATCTCATCGGCCATTGGCATTGCTGAAACCGTCCTCCTTCAGCAGAAGGACGAAACATGGGTGCCCCTTGCAATCGGCACCATTTCGCTGGAACACATCGCACTTGCCGATGCTTGGCTCACCATTTCTGACAACAGCGAAGGCTATCCCGCAGGCACGCCTATAGGTGCCCTGCCCCTTCGCGATATCGGCTGAACTCGACCATGACCAAGGCTCCTCATTCGCCGCCCGAAAACCGTGGCATCAATCAAGAACAATTCCTCGACATCCTGTCGCGCGAAGAAGCGCTGACGCGTTTCGAAGCAGCCCTTTTTCCTCGCGACCTGTTAAGTGAGGAAAAGCCCTTGGCAAGCGCGATCGGGTTGGCGCTGGCGCTGGATGTTGTCGCGCCAGTTGATGTACCGCCATTTGACCGCTCCAATGTCGATGGTTTTGCGGTGCGTTCGGCAGACCTTGCGTCAGTCAGCCAGGCACAGCCATCGGAACTCGCCCTCAATGACGAGACAATTGCCTGTGGTGTCATGCCTCGCCAGGAGGTACTCAAGAAAACCGCAACGCCGATTGCCACCGGTGGTCCGATACCGCGCGGGGCCGACGCCGTTATCATGATTGAACATACCGAACAGGCTTCCAATGGCAGTATCTCGGTTCAGCGCAGCGCCAACCCCGGCCAGTTCATTTCATTCGCCGGTTCCGATATCGCACGAGCCGAAGTCTTGCTTCGCGCCGGCACGGTGATCGGCTCGCGCGAGATCGGCATGCTGGCGGCCTGTGGCATGGACAGCGCGACGGTTGCCCGCAAGCCCCGCGTCGCCATCCTGTCAACCGGCGATGAACTGGTTCAGCCGGGAAAACCTTTGCGCCCGGCTGCCATCTACGACACCAACGGCGCCATCATCAGCGCATCAGTCACTGAAAACGGTGGTGAAGCGACATTTCTCGGTGCCGTTCCAGATGAAGAAAAGGCACTGGAAAGGGTCATGCGAGACGCATTGGCCAACTTTGACATGCTGATCCTCTCGGGCGGCACTTCGAAAGGGGCTGGCGACATAACCCACCGCATCGTGTCGCGCCTTGGCAATCCCGGCATCATTGCACATGGCGTGGCATTAAAGCCGGGCAAACCACTCTGCCTTGCCGTCTGCAATGGCAAACCTGTCATTATCCTGCCAGGCTTTCCAACTTCGGCAATGTTCACCTTTCACGACATGATCGTACCGGTCCTGCGTCGCATGGCGGGTCTGCCACCCAGAGCGGAAGCGCAAGTAACAGCACGGCTCCCGCTGCGGGTCGCGTCCGAACTGGGTCGTGCCGAATTCGTGATGGTCTCATTGGTCGAAGGCAATGATGGCTTTGTCGCCTATCCAACCGGCAAGGGTTCGGGTGCGATAACCTCGTTTGCGCAAGCCGACGGTTTCATTCGCGTCGATGCCTTGGCCGACCATGTCGCTGCAAACACCACAACCGAGGTGACGCTGTTCACACCACATGTGCGTGTTCCGGATCTGGTTATCATCGGCAGTCACTGCATTGGGCTGGATCAGGTGCTGGCTCCCCTCACCCGCTCCGGATTTGCAGC
This sequence comes from Mesorhizobium sp. G2-6-1, assembly GCF_055809095.1. Classification (NCBI taxonomy): domain Bacteria; kingdom Pseudomonadati; phylum Pseudomonadota; class Alphaproteobacteria; order Hyphomicrobiales; family Phyllobacteriaceae; genus Mesorhizobium; species Mesorhizobium sp. G2-6-1. Next base: position 2,320,386 of record NZ_CM147896.1, on the reverse strand, counting down.
ACGTTCACTCTCTGTCGGCAGTCTTGGCGGACTGGCTGCTGCACGCCGCGGCGAATGCGATCTCGCGCCGATCCATTTGTTCGATGAAAATAGCGGAACCTACAACGCGCCATTCCTGACGCAGGAGCTCGAACTTGTGCCCGGCTGGCGGCGTATGCAGGGGATCGTTTTCCGGTCGGGTGATCAACGCTTTGAAGGGCTTGATGCGAAGGACGCCATTGCCGCCGCGCTGCTCGATCCACATTGCCTGATGGTCAATCGAAATCAGGGTGCTGGCACGCGTATCCTGATCGACAAATTGCTGGGTAGCGCACGGCCCGAAGGTTATTGGTATCAGCCGCGTTCGCACAACGCGGTTGCAACCGCAGTTGCGCAAAAGCGCGCCGATTGGGGTGTGACCATTGAACCCGTAGCCAAGGCGTCTGGACTGGGCTTCATTGCACTGACCGAAGAACATTACGATTTCGCATTGGTGACAGCCCGAAAAACGCGGCCCGCCGTCACCGCGTTCCTTGAAGCCCTGACTTCAAACGCTTGCCGCGCCGCACTGGTCCGTGTCGGGTTCACCCCTGCCTGACCGACTGAAGCAATCCCGGGGAAAATGGGCAATCAGTCCGCTATGCGTTCGGCTAGTCTCTCCGCCTCGGCCAGATCGTCAGTCGTATTGGCGTTGAAAAACGGATCGACCGGCTCCACCGGCCACGACACCGTGGCAAGCCGGTAACGCCCGGTCCAACGGTCGATCTTGCGCATGTCTTCAACGACCAGCGCATAGCGCAAATCCTCACGCAAATCGACACGCCAAAGACCGACAACCGGATGCGACCTGCCGCCTGATGCAGCAACAGCGAGTTCGGCACCCTGGCTGGCTCGCGCTTGATGAAAATTTTCAACCAGATCGCGAGGCAGGAACGGGCAATCGCCAGCCACGCTGGCAACCCATTCAACTCCCGGTCGCGTCTCAGCCACCCAGTCGAGTGCTGCAAGCACACCAGCCAGCGGTCCGGGATTGTCAGCTACGTTATCGGCAACCACCGGCAGTTTGAAGGAAGAAAAGCGCGCCGGATCACCATTTGCGTTGATGATCAGCCCATCGCATTGGGGCGCGAAACGGTCGATGACGTGATCGAGAATGGTGCGCCCCGCAATGCGTCGCATCGGCTTGTCGCCGCCACCCATGCGCCGAGCCAAACCACCGGCCAGCACCACACCAATAGTCGGTAGTAGATCACCCATCATCGCGACCGCCCTTGCGCCGACTGCGCGACGGCTCTTCTTGTACAAGCGCCAAATCCTGATCGAAAACGATCCGCTCCTGTCCCGACAGCGCGGCAAACCTTTTGCCTCGCGCACGACCAATCAGGGTCAAGCCAACCTGTTTGGCCAGTTCCACGCCCCACGCCGTAAAGCCCGAACGTGATACGAGAATGGGAATCCCCATCCTTACCGTCTTGATGATCATTTCCGAGGTCAGGCGGCCTGTCGTGTACAAAATCTTGTCTGCCGGATCGACATGATTGACGCGCATCCATCCGGCAATCTTGTCAACCGCATTATGGCGTCCGACATCTTCCATGTAGCACACCGGCTGGCCCTGCCTGCACAACACGCAACCATGAATGGCGCCAGCCTCCAGGTAAAGCGACGGCGTGGTATTGATCGCACGCGTCATCTCATAGAGCCAGGATGTGCGCAGTTGCGCCTCGGGCAAGACAATATCGCCGATGGCTTCAAGCAGGTCGCCAAATGCCGTGCCCTGCGCGCAACCGGACGTCAGCGTCTTCTTTTTCAGTTTCTGCTCGAAATTGGTGCCATGCTCCGTGCGAACGACCGCCACCTGCAAATCGCCGTCATAATCGACCGCCGTCACCACATCATCCGGCTTCAGCATATTCTGGTTGAGCAGATATCCGATGGCCAGATAATCTGGATAATCGTTGATCGTCATCATGGTGACGATCTCCTGCGCATTCAGATAGAGCGTCAGTGCGCGCTCGACCGGTACATTGACAGAAATTTCCTCGCCATTGTGATCAACACCGGCAACGCGCTCGGTCAGCAACGGATCGCCGGGATTGGGCATGATGATCGCGTTAGCGGATCGGCTAGTGATTTCGTTCATGGCATTCTCGCATGATGTTCGACGCTTGGTCGCTTCCTAAAGCAATTCCGGCAGAAGTGGAAACCGAATGACGGCTCCAAATCACGTAGAAAACAACGAATTAGCGCGTTTCGATGTCTCATCCGTTCTTCAATTCGCGTGCACAACAGCATGAAAAATGCTCGCGCACGATCATCCAGTGGTGTAGATGGCGACGTCTAACCGGGCCTGCAAGCCACTTGTTTTGGCCCACGATCTTGGCCCATTGTCTGGGCAAGTGCCCGAATAGAGTGAATTTATATGGCGCAGCTTTCAGACGACTGCTTTGCCTTCGGCGGGCCGATGACATCCGTCGACGAAGCTGTTGCACTTGTCACCGCTCGCCTGAGCGCTGTCGAGGAGACCGAAACGGTTCGCCTGATTGATGCCGATGGACGGGTCCTGGCAAGCGACCTGAAAGCCCCGCTGGCACTGCCCCCTTTACCAATTCCGCTGTCGATGGCTACGCCGTGCGTGGCGAAGACCTGCCGGTTTCAACAGAACAGACATTTGCCGTCACAAGCCGGATACAGGCAGGCGCGCAGACTGTGCCGGCACTTGCACCGGGACAAGCCAGCCGCATCTTCACCGGCGCACCGATGCCTGAAGGCGCAGATACCGTATTCATGCAGGAAGATGTCAGCATCGACGCAGACGGTAATGTGGTGCTGCCAACCGGGCTGAAACGTGGTGCCAATGTACGACCCGCCGGTGAAGATGTCGCGATGGCGAGTGTCATCATCCGGGCTGGCAGGTTGATGCGACCGCAAGATATCGCGCTAGCTACCGCCTTTGGCATGACCGGGATTGAAGTTCGCCGCAGGGTCCGCGTCGCTGTTTTCTCGACAGGCGACGAGATCGTTGCGCCCGGCAACGCCCGCGCACCAGCGCAATTGTTCGATTCCAACCGGTTCATGCTGATCGCCATGTTGCGACGGCTTGGCTGCGAAATTAGCGATCTTGGCATTCTCGATGACAACCGCGCCCGCATATCGGACGCTTTGAAAAGCGCCGCAACAACGCATGACCTGATTTTGACCTCAGGCGGCGTCTCGACCGGTGAAGCCGACCATGTCAAGGCCAGCCTCGAAAGCGTCGGCAGCCTCCATTTCTGGCGCATTGCAATCAAACCCGGTCGTCCTGTCGCCATGGGAGTGATCGCGGGAACACCCTTCATCGGCCTGCCGGGAAACCCGGTTGCGACCTTTGTTACTTTTGCCCATGTGGTGCGCCCGGCACTTTTCACACTGGCCGGAACCGGGCCCCAGCAGCCCATAGCAACCATCGTGCGCGCTGCATTTTCCTATCGCAAAAAGATCGGACGCCGCGAATACGTGCGAGCCAGCCTGCGGACGGCTGCGGACGGCTCGCTTGAGGCGACAAAGTTCCCGCGCGAAGGAGCTGGACTGATGTCATCACTGGTTGAAACAGACGGCATGGTGCAACTGCGCGAAGAAATTACCACTGTCGAACCGGGTCAATCTGTTGAATTCATACCCTATTCTGGCATCATGTGAATAATGACCGCCACACCATGCGTCGAACTGCGCACGCGCAACACTTGCACTGACCTGATTATCATGTGACCAAGGTATATGATCCGGGAGATTGAATTTTCCGCCACAAGGCAGAAAATCTCCAACATTGCGACCGCTATGGCATTTGAAATATGGACAGGGTTTTACAGTGCCAAACTGGCGTGTTTTTCAGCATCATGCGTCTCATAATCGATACCAGAGATCGCATTGCGAACATTCTAAGCCACCGATGGCGGATATTGTCCGCGCAAAATAAAGACATCGGTAGCAGCGATTCAGCGGCGCCACGGTGGAGACGACCAAATTCAAACTCGAATTGGTCTAAAAAACTATAGCGTTGGGAATATTTTTTGCCTTATAGTCAAATTCAGATATTCCCGCAGAACAGCCCAGTGGCGTGTTCCGTGATGGAAGGGAACTAAAATGACAGTGATGGAACGGCGACCACGTGACCGAGGCCCAAAAGGGCGCAAGCTGGATGATGCCGCACTTCGCGACGTACGCGAACTTCTTGGAACACAGCCTCGACGCCGTGACCTGTTGATCGAGTTTCTACATCTCGTTCAGGATAAGTTTGGGTGCCTTTCAGCCGAGCATATGCGCGCGCTGGCCGAGGATATGCGCCTTTCACAAGCTGAAATCTATGAAGTGGCCTCGTTCTACGATCATTTCGACATCGTCAAGGAAGGCCAGCCCAAGCCGGCCGCCCTGACAATCCGCGTTTGCGATTCGGTAAGTTGCATGGTGGCAGGCGCAGAGACATTGATTGGCGAACTTGCCGCTGGTGTCGATCCGTCCGCAATTCGGGTCGTGCGCGCTCCTTGCATCGGGCGCTGTGCGGAGGCACCTGCTGCGCGCATCGGCGATAGGGAAGTCGGCCATGCAACAAGCGAAGGCCTTCTGCAAATGGCAAAGGCCGGCGAAACCAACGTCGTCGTTCCTGAATACACCGATCTCGAAGCCTATCGCGCGGCGGGCGGCTATCAACTCCTGGAGAAAGTGCGCAAGAGCACGCTGACCACCGACACCATCATCGAGACCATGCAAAATGCCGGTCTTCGCGGTCTTGGTGGGGCCGGATTCCCGACAGGTAAGAAATGGCAATTCGTGCGCTCCTATACCGGGCCGCGGTTGATGACCATCAATGGTGATGAGGGAGAACCGGGCACCTTCAAGGACCGTGTCTATCTCGAACGCGATCCGCACAGGACTTTCGAGGGCGCGCTCATCGCTGCCCATGCGGTCGAGGCCGAACGCATCTACTATTACATGCGAGACGAGTATCCTGCCGTTCTGGCGATCCTTCGCAACGAGATCGCCGCGCTCGAAAAAGCCGGCATCGTCTCCCCCGGCTTCATTGAATTGCGACGCGGTGCGGGCGCTTATATCTGCGGAGAGGAAAGCGCGATGCTGGAAAGCATCGAGGGAAAACGCGGAATGCCGCGCCACCGCCCGCCTTATATCGCTGAAGTTGGCTTGTTCGGTCGGCCCACGCTCAACCACAATGTCGAAACCCTGTGGTGGATACGTGACATCGTTGAAAAAGGCGCGGATTGGTTTGCAAAGCTTGGAAAGCCGGACCATCCCGGTATTCGTTCATGGTCGGTTTCAGGCCGTGTGAAGAACCCGGGCGTTATTCTTGCACCGGCTGGCGTGACGGTGCGCGAACTGATTGATGATCATTGCGGCGGCATGGCTGATGGACACAGCTTCAAAGCCTATTTGCCCGGTGGTGCGTCAGGTGGCGTTCTTCCAGCGTCGATGGGTGACATTCCGCTCGATTTTGGCGGCGAACTGGCCAAACAAGGTGCATTTGTCGGCTCGCATGCCATTGTGGTGTTCTCGCAGGAGGACAGCATCAAGGACGTGACGGTCAATTTGTTGAAGTTTTTCAAGCACGAAAGCTGCGGCCAGTGTACGCCCTGCCGCGAGGGAACCGGCAAGATGGTATCGCTGCTGCATAGTGAAGGCGGTCTCAACGAAACCGCTCTGCGCGATCTGGAAACGGTGATGCGCGACGCTTCAATCTGCGGGCTCGGGCAAGCCGCCCCCAACCCGGTCAACCATCTTCTAACGCATTTCCGGGATGACTTGTGAGATGACCAAAAAGATCGAATTCACCCTGGACGGGAAAACAGTCAGCGCAGAAGCTGGCGAGACGATTTGGGAAATCGCAAAGCGCGAAGGCACAAAGCTGCCGCATCTGTGCCATGTCGATATGCCCGGCTATCGCACGGACGGCAATTGCCGCGCCTGCATGGTCGACATCGAGGGTGAGCGCGTGCTTGCCGCCTCCTGTATCCGCCAGCCCACGGACGGCATGGTGGTGCACACCGATACCGAGCGCGCGACAAAGTCACGCGAGATGGTGTTCGAATTACTGGCCAGCAATATGCGCCCGGCCGCGGATGGACCCGACAACCAGTCGGCATTCTGGGACTGGGCATCGTCGATGGGAATTTCCGGCAGCGACCGGTTCGCCTCCAAGTTCGATGCCGCCTCCACCGCTGAATTCGACATTTCCAATCCGGCCATAGCCGTCAATCTGGATGCCTGCATTGCCTGCGGTGCCTGCGTACGCGCCTGTCGTGAAGTTCAGGTCAACGACGTCATCGGCATGGCCGATCGCGGTGGCCACATCATCCCGGTCTTCGATATGCACGACCCGATGGGTCTTTCCACCTGCGTGACCTGCGGCGAATGCGTGCAGGCCTGCCCGACCGGGGCGCTCTATGAAAAGACCCTGATGGACGAAAAGGGCAAGACCCGCGCCATTCAGGAATTCGACAAGGTCGTTGACACGCTGTGCCCGTTTTGCGGTGTCGGTTGCCAGACCAGTGTCGCCGTAAAAGACAACAAGATTGTCCAGGTTGATGGTCGCAACGGCTATGCCAATGAAAACCGCCTCTGCGTCAAGGGCCGGTTCGGCTTTGACTATGCCATGTCGCCCGAACGTCTGACCAAGCCACTGATCCGTCGCGACGATGCGCCAAAAGCCGCCGATGCGGACATGCGTGGCGTCGATCCACTGACGGTCTTTCGCGAAGCCACTTGGGAAGAAGCGCTGGAACGCGCAACAGGCGGCCTGAAAACCATCCTCAAAGATCATGGTGGGCAGGCACTGGCCGGTTTCGGTTCAGCTAAGGGCTCCAACGAAGAGGCCTATCTTTTCCAGAAGTTCGTACGCCAGGCCTTTGGCACTAACAATGTCGACCATTGCACCCGGCTTTGCCATGCATCATCGGTCGTCGCGCTGATGGAAGGCGTGGGTTCTGGCGCTGTTTCGGCACCGTTCAACGACGCGATGAAAGCCGACTGTGCCATCATCATCGGCGCGCGCCCAACAACCAACCACCCGGTTGCCGCCACATTCTTCAAACAGGCCACCAAGCGCGGTCTGAAACTGATCATCATGGATCCGCGTGGGCAGGATTTGATGCGCCATGCCACCCATTCGCTACGCTTCAAGCCGGGCAGCGATGTGGCCATGCTGAATGCATTGTTGCATGTCATCATCGAGGAAAAACTCTATGACGAGCAATACATACAGGCAAATGTCACCGGTTTCGAGGCGCTGAAAGCCAAGGTAAAGGACTTCTCTCCGGAAGCCATGTCCGAGGTTTGCGGCATCGAAGCCAGCGTTCTGCGCGATGTAGCACGGACCTATGCGACATCGGAGCGCTCGATCATCTTCTGGGGCATGGGTGTTTCCCAGCATACCCACGGCACTGACAATTCACGCTGCCTGATTGCGCTGGCGCTGATCACCGGCCATATCGGGCGTCCCGGCACCGGCCTTCACCCGTTGCGCGGCCAAAACAACGTGCAAGGGGCTTCCGATGCAGGTCTGATCCCGATGTACTACCCCGACTACAAGTCGGTGGAAAACGTTGATATCCGTAGCCAGTACGAGAATTTCTGGGGCCAAACGCTCGATCCCAAGCGCGGCCTGACAGTTGTCGAGATCATCGATGCGATACATGAAGGCGAAGTGCGCGGCATGTATGTCATGGGCGAGAACCCGGCCATGTCCGACCCGGATCAAAGCCATGCGCGCGCAGCACTTGCCAAGCTCGATCACCTCGTTGTCCAGGATATTTTCCTGACCGAAACAGCCTGGCATGCCGATGTCATTTTGCCAGCTTCAGCGCATGCAGAAAAAATTGGCACCTACACCAACACCAATCGCCAGGTACAAATCGGCAGGCCCGCACTCGACCTGCCGGGCGAGGCGCGCCAGGATATCGACCTGATTATCGAACTCGGCCGGCGCATGGGTCTTGACTGGACCTATAGCCACGTCTCCGACGTTTACACCGAGATGGCGGCAGTGATGCCATCGCTCAAACACATCTCCTGGGATCGCATCGACCGCGAAGGTTCCGTCATATATCCGGCGGATGGTGAGGACGTTCCTGGCAACGAGATTGTCTTTTCGTCAGGCTTCCCGACAGCCGACGGGCGCGCCCGTATCGTACCGACAGACCTGTTGCCACCGGCTGAAGTACCGGACGCGGATTATCCATTGGTGCTGACCACCGGGCGCATTCTCGAGCATTGGCATACTGGTGCCATGACAAGGCGGGCCGGCGTGCTCAACGCCATCGAACCGCAAGGTATTGCAGCAATGAACCCCTATGAGATCGAGCGGCAAGGCCTGTCGATCGGTGACATGGTGCAGGTCGAGACACGGCGTGGCACGGTTGAAGCCATTTTGCGGGCTGATCGCGAGGTGGCCGACGGCATGGTGTTCATGCCTTTCTGCTTCAACGAAAGTCCGGCCAACAGGCTGACAAATCCGATGCTCGATCCATTCGGCAAGATACCCGAATTCAAATATTGCGCGGCGCGCATTTTGCCGATGAAGCACGTTGAAGCGGCAGAATGATCCGCAATCGGCTGCCAATAGCCGAACCGTCAATAAATTGAACTGTGCCGGTCCGGAGAAAATCCGGTCCGGCAATTCCACGCTCTGATACATCGATTGGTAACGAACAGAACGCCGGGTTCCGGTTTTCAGATTGTCGCGGCACTCAGGACAAAATCTCGCACATTCGCAAGATCACGCTGATTCGCAATGATCGCGTCAGTCCCGGTTGCGCGATGTTTCGGCTGCGATGGTGAAATGGTGCATCATCACGTCCTTCAATTCCTGGGACAGACCTGCCCGATCAATCGCACGGCTCATGCATGCCAGCCAAAGATCGCGCATTTCTGGCCCGATCGGGACATGTTCGTGGATTTCCCGCAGCCGGGAGTGGCCGTATTTCTGAACATAATAACTCGGGCCGCCAAAAAAGCCGGAAAGATAATTGAACTGCTCTTCGCGTGAGTGCGCAACGCCGTGGCCCCGAAGATGAAGCAGATGCAATTCGGATGCGTCCTCATCCTGCTCAATGATGTCATAGAAGATTTTGACAACGCGCCTGATGGTCTCTTCTCCACCGATCGCGTCATATATGGAATGCTGTTTTATATCCGATTGACTGTTCAAAATTCATATCCTCCAACCACATAGTCAGTTGGCGTCAGAATTGGCTTCTCGTCCTATCTCGGCGCCACGCCGAATAACTTGTTTCGAAACAACTGTTACGTCGTCACTTTGTCCACGCACCGCCCTCATCCGAGCAAACCGCGTGTGGTCAAATCTAGTCCGGGCCAAATCCCGATGAGGTCGGGCTGCCGTCATCGAACTTGGAAAGCCAATCGATAACGGTCGGACGGTAGCGCGTCAGGCCCTTATAATCGATCAACTCCTGCGGCAAGCCACGCAGCACGCGATGGAACCGACGCGCCCATTTCGGCGAGCTAGCCAGTTCGTCCATATTGATCAGGTAGCAACGGATCGGAAACAACAGCGCATTGGAACGCGGCAAGCGGAAAAACATCTGCACTTCCACGCGCAGATGCACCTTGCCGCCGACATTCTCAGGCGTCACGGTCGTGCGGTCCGTGCCCCATTTGTGGTAATTCTCAGGGCTCGTATCGAGCCGGGGATTGATTGTCATTGTCCAATTGAGGCGGCGCGCAGGCTGCCCTTGCTGCATGGCCATCAGGAATTTCAGGGCACGATTGAATACGCCCATTTCGTGCGCCAGCGGAACCGGTGCATGCCATTCGAAGAAATTCATGCCGATGTCAAAATCCAGCGACCAGTCAGCCTGCGTCGTGACTATTCCAGCATCCATCCACAGATTGCCGTCACGCTGGTCGAGAACTGCAAAATCTCCCTGACTTTGACGCGTGATATATTCCAGAGGCTCATAAGGCAAAGTGGAGGTATCACCGAAAGTGAAATGATCATCGATACCAAGCGGCCGGTTGACCCAATGCCATTTGTCACCGTCGCGGGTGAGCGAAAAATGTTCGGGATAGCTTTGTGCCTTCTCGGTCATCAAAAGCTCAAGCGTATCCCAGCCCGCAAGCGTCATATGCGGCAGAGATTGACAGCGCAGCGGGTCTTCAGCCAACACCAGCGCGCGATCCTGCATCTCTGAAATGTAATGCTCGTCGACATCGAACAGGTTTTCGAAAACCGTGTTCGGGGAGCCTTTTACATGCGGTTCGATATTGACCGAATACATGTAACCGTCTTCATGAAACGGAAAAGGGAAACGACGAACTTGCTCCGGGCTGTTCCAGAATGAAAAATCGTCGCGAAATGTCTCCTGCTTGAAGTTTATTCCCATTTCATCCTCCTCACTTCCACGTGCCCCTGCACGGGAAATTCCTGAAACCATTCCCTTGTTGGGAGTGCGCCCTAATAGCCTTATCTGATCCGAAATTTGTACAGCTCGCTCGTGCAATGAGGCGAATTTCAAATTCAGGACACTAGCGTTCGAGAACCAGCGACTTGCCCTCAAAGCGGGACACGCATGGCATGATCTTGCAGCCCGAACGGTGTTCTTCCTCACTCAACCAATGATCGTTGTGCAGGAATGTGCCGTCATGGGAAATCACATTGGTTTCGCACTGGCCACAGACGCCGCCACGGCACAGATAGGGTGGGTTTAACCCGGTTCTCTCAATCGCCTCCAACAAGCTTTCATGTTCGCCGACATGAACATCCAGGCCACTGGTCGCAAGCCTGACATCAAACGGTTTACCCGGTTGCGGCGCTGCAAAATGCTCGAAATGCACGGTTTCTTCGGGCCAGCCGGCCTCGGCAGCCGTAGCGCGCACCCACTCGATCATCCCGGCGGGGCCGCATACATAAAGATGCGTTCCAAGAGGCTGCAACCCGAGAAGCTTCTCGAGATCGATCGCTTCGGAATGGTCGTTTCGGTAGAGGTGGATGCGGCGATCATGACGGGCCTGCAAAACATCGGCATAGGTGGCAAGAGCATCGCTGCGGCAAGAGTAGTGCAGTTCGAAATTGCCGCCTTCGACCGCAAGCTGCGCGGTCTGCGCCATAAATGGCGTGATGCCGATGCCGCCGGCTATCATCAGGTGTTTTCTGGCACGCAAATCGAGCGAAAACAGATTGACGGGATTGGAGACGATCATGCGCAAGCCCGGTTTGACCTGGTTATGCATGAACAGCGAGCCACCACGCCCGACATCGTCACGCCGCACGCTAATCGTGTAATCGCGCGTGTCATGCGGCGAACTCATCAGCGAATAGGGATTAAGTCGGGTTCGGCCATCGTCGCGCATCTCGACCACGATATGCGCTCCACCCGAAAACGTCGGCAAAATCGCGCCGTCCGTGCGTTCAAAATGGAAACGTTTTACGAGGTCATTGACTGCGACGACATCGGTCACCGTGACATCGATTTTGCTTGCTCCGGCACTCAATTGAAAATCTCCTCTTTCGGAGGAATATCAGAAGGGTCTTCCGCATTGATACAGACCCCTTGAAACGCAGCATAGCGCCGCGAATAATGATCGCGTACCAGCAAAAGCAGGCCGCAATGCGAACATTGTGCAGGTTGCGTTTTCACATTTTCGGTGATGCCCTTGCAATGGACACACTGCACCCGCCGTGCCAATGACCCGCGCTGCTCCGTCTGGATCGAATCATGATCGATCCCTGCCTCACCGGCTATTTGCACAACCTGGCCTATCAGGCCTTCCGACCCTGATACATAGAGGCGCATCCCCATATGAGCGCCGTCAAGCGTCTGACGAAATCTCGGAAGCGCAGCCGCCAGTGACGGCCCCTCATAAAATCGATCAGGATTCAGTGCCTTGAGCGCGTCGACATGTTGCACCCCGGTCTTACCCGGGATGAACATGATATGCGCATTGGCGAAGAAGTTCACTGGTGCCTTGCTGGCCAGATCAATGATCGCCGCACCACCTTCACCATCAGCAATCAGAAAATGGTGTGTCCCGGCCTGTGGTGAAAGCGTTCCATAAACCGGTCGACTGAGTATTGTATCGACCATTCCACCTCAGCCTTTCGCAGTCCGCTTCAGTTTCTTGGGATCGTCGAACGGCAGCGCCTGTGCCGTTGCCTTGATGGAGCCATCCTTGTTGCGCACTTCCAGCGGGGTTCCAACGACAGCACAGTCGACATCCAGGCGCGCAATGCCCATCGACTTCTTCACCAGCGGTGAATACATCGCGCAGGTTACCACACCCACCTTCTTGCCATCCTTGTAAACTGGCGCGCCTTCGTCGGCCGGCGTCGAACCTTCCAAGAGCACGCCGGAAATCTTGAAGCGCTCCTTGCCTTTCAGGCGATAATGCTCTTCTGCACCACGGAAACCGGTCTTGCCGGGGCTTACAGTGAAATCGAGCCCAAGTTCCCAAAGCGTATCGCCGGGGCCTTCGTTTTCGAAAGGATACATCTGTGAATTGTCGTACGGGTAGAACAAGAGATAGCTTTCAACCCGCAGCATATCGAGCGTGGTGAAGCGGCATGGAATGATGCCCATCTCCTTGCCTTCATCCAGAATACGGTCCCAGATCGTACCGGCATCCTGCCCGCGGCAGAAGATTTCATAGCCGCGCTCGCCGGTGTAGCCGGTGCGCGATATCATCACAGGCAAGCCGAAAAGCTGCGTCTGCATATGATGGAAATAGTTGAGATCACGGACGCCCGGCACATGCTTGGCGAGGTAGTCTACCGCCAGCGGCCCCTGCAATGACAAGTCATGGAGGTTGTCATCGAAGCGGACCGACACGTCCCGGCCAATCGAGGCGCGCGTCAGTTCTTCATGACCGGAGCCCGAGCCATGCACAACCATCCACGAATTCGGACCCATCCGGTAGATCACGCAATCATCAGTGAATTTGCCCTGCTCATTGAGCATACAGGCATAAACCGACTTTCCGGGATAGATCTTCTCGACATTGCGAGTCGTTGCCAGGTCGATCACATGAGAAGCATGAGCGCCGGTGATGTGGACTTTCTTCAAACCTGAAACGTCCATGAGCCCCGCCTTGGTGCGGATCGCTACATATTCCTCGTCGGCATCCTTGTCATAGCTCCAGGCGGTTCCCATGCCGCTCCAGTCCTCTAACTTGGACCCCATGGCACGATGACGATCGGCCAATGTCGAAAACCGCCACGAAGCTGTCATTAAATCTTCTCCTCCGAAATATTACGCATCCACCAGTCGGCCTAGCACCTAAGCCTATCGTTGTCAGTCAGTTCATATTGACCCTAAAAATAGCGGGAAAGCAATATCCAAATGCAAAAAACTTCACCTACAGGCAACATATCATAAGGCTGCCTGCCAATAGCGCTTCCGAGAATAAGAATATTCAAACAGGGTAAAAATTGATCAGCCGGCGACAAACCCGCAACTGCAACTGTCACGTCGTAACCCTATGCATGGCAGTTAAGGTCAAAAACACCATACACAATTGATTTAATTAAGAAATTTCACATGAAAACTTGCGTGCGCCCGCACATGCGATAGCATTGTGTGAAACGGGGTTACGCCCTTTGGGGGGATACCCCATCACCCGAAGAAACCAATAGGCAACACGCGCTGATAGGGCGAACATAGACGACTGGGGTGGAAGCTGAGGTCAAAACGACAGGTTCGATGTGATGGATGCATTCAAAGACAAGCGCGAAGAGTCGACTCTGGCAGACGGATCCTCCGCTGTCGGCGATTTTTCAGAAGAATCGAGCCCGAACGCGGCACCAAACGCGGCGAAGACCATTGCGTCATCCAAGAAAAAGTCCGCCACGGCGGCAGCACGAAAAGGGCGCGCGCGAAAGGCTGCGGCCAACACATCCGAGATCACAGCGACTTCGCCATCTGTCCTGCCCGCCTCCGATACGCCAAGCGGCGATCCGGCTTTGGCCGAAGCGCGCCGTAAGCCATCCGCGTCGAGATCCAGTGGCCGCGCCACCCGGACTTCACTGAAGAAATCGAAGGAAATCATATCCGATCCCTTATCGGTGGGTACGGCATCGACCCCGATTGACCATGGCTTTTCCGGCAAGGTGACCGATGGCGCTCGGTCGATCGCATCCATTATGCGCCCAGTGGCGCAGGGAACATCACAGCGCCTTGTCGGCGCAACGATTACCGCAGCGCGCGGCCTGATGACATCTCTTTCATCACCCCTTGCGGCGACATCTTCAAGTTCTGCTGCCTCATCTTCCGCTACCTCTTCGCAATCGACGAATGGGGCGCCAACGGCCGCACCGGCAGCTTCTAGCGCGGGTGGAGACACTGAATTCGTTCAAAGCGCCCCGGCTTCAACTCCAGCGCAAACCTTCACAAAAAGCCGGAGGCAGCTCAAGCCGCACCGGACGCCAGACCGGCAACCGTACTTGATACATCACAGGCAACAGTGGCTTCGGGCTGGAACGCCGATTGGCGCGCCGCATCAAGCACAGCGCCATGCGGGTCATGCACCGGGCGTGCCTGCACGGTTTGTTCAATCCGCACCGGTGGCCCCGCTACGGTCGGCGGTCTGCCGTCAGGCTACGACCAAAGAGTTGTCCAGTATTACGATACGACCTACGATGGCGCATCGGCTAACAGCCCCGAAACAAGCGCACCTGCAAGCCGCAGCGCTTCACCGGATGCGTCCGCGGGCACAGTCTCCTTGCTGGCCGCAGAAAGTGCCAATGCCATTGTGCTGGAGAACCAGAAGCAAGGCACACCGGAGAGCGAATGGCTTATCGACGCCGGTGATCCGACCATTGAAGGTTTTTCCGTTCAGTTCACAATCAATCATGGCGAAACCGTCGACTTCAAGATCAATACTGATTCGACCAATTACGTCATCGATATCTACCGTTTGGGATATTACGGCGGCGATGGTGCCCGCAAAATCACGACGATCAACAAGACGCTTGCGACCGCGCAGGTTCAACCCGATCCCTTGTTCGACGCAACGAGAAAGCTCGTTGATGCCGGCAACTGGAATATTTCCGCCTCATGGGATATCCCCGCCGATGCCGTATCGGGT
This sequence comes from Mesorhizobium sp. G2-6-1, assembly GCF_055809095.1. Taxonomy (NCBI): domain Bacteria; kingdom Pseudomonadati; phylum Pseudomonadota; class Alphaproteobacteria; order Hyphomicrobiales; family Phyllobacteriaceae; genus Mesorhizobium; species Mesorhizobium sp. G2-6-1. The sequence goes on along the minus strand of NZ_CM147896.1, from coordinate 2,305,323 downwards.
ATTTATCTTGCCAAAATGACCAGGCTGGACGGCTCGCAGGGGGCCAATATCATTCCCTTCATCGTTCGCGACGATGAGGCCCCGAGCGATATTACATTCCAGGCCTCCGACACCACATGGCAAGCCTATAACTGGTGGGGCGGCTACAATCTCTACGGCGGTGTCGACGCGGGCGGTCACGCGGGCCGCGCCAGTGCCGTCAGCTACAATCGCCCAATCATCACCCGCGACGGCGGCTTTTCGTCTGGACCACAGGATTTCATTTTTTCCGTCGAATACCCGACGATCCGCTGGCTTGAGCGCAACGGATATGACGTCAACTACATTTCAGGCATCGATACGGATTCGACGCCCGGACAATTGCTCAACAGCAAGGTATTCCTGTCTGTCGGCCATGACGAATATTGGTCGGCTGACCAGCGCACTAATGTGGAAGCCGCACGCGATGCCGGTGTCAATCTTGCCTTCCTGAGCGGCAACGAGGTTTACTGGGAAACCCGTTGGGAAACCAGCATCGACGGCAGCGGTACCCCCTACAAGACGCTTGTTTCCTACAAGGAACGCTGGGACAACGCCGATACCGACCCCGGCAACACGACCTCGACTTGGCGCGACCCCGAATTGGGATCGGGACAGCCGGAAAACGGTCTCACCGGCACGATATTCACCGTCGACTCCTATCGACTGGATACGATTGAAATCCCGTATAATCTGTCCAATTTCCGGTTCTGGAACAATACCGCTGTCGCAGATATCCAGCCGGGGCAAGTCTATTCGCTGACCCCCAATCTGCTCGGTTATGAATGGGATTCCGATCTCGACAATGGTGCGCGGCCAGATGGTTTGATAGCGCTATCGTCGACAACCGTCGACGTGGACACGCTACTGCTCGACTATGGCAACACCACCGGGCCAGGCACGGCCAGCCACAGCCTCACATTGTACCGCGCGCCGAGTGGCGCATTGGTGTTTGGGGCGGGTACCGTTTACTGGTCGTGGGGCTCGACGCCAACCATGACCTTGAGGTGACACCGACCGACCCGAATGTCCAACAGGCGATGGTCAATCTGTTTGCCGACATGGGCGTGCAGCCGACAACGCTGATGGCAAGTCTGGCCGTTGCATCGCAATCGACCGACACCACAGCACCCGTGAGCACGATTACGTCGCCAACAACGAGTGGAACTTTCACAGCAGGAAAGCCGATTGTCGTAACCGGCACGGCAGCCGATACCGGCGGCGGGTCCGTGGCTGTCGTGGAAGTGTCGACCGATGGCGGCTTGAGCTGGCATCGGGCGGCAGGCTTCGACAATTGGAGCTACAGCTGGACGCCTCTTGCGGGTGGCGATTACAACATAAAAACACGCTCCGTTGACGATAGCGTCAATCTGGAAACACCTGGTGCCGGGCTTACCATTTCGGTGGACCCGGTAACACTGACCAGCATTTTCTCGCCCTCGGAAACGCCGGAAATCCTGTCTGACACTGACGTTGGTTTCGTCAATCTGGGGATGAAGTTCTCGTCATCGGAATCCGGCACGATCGTCGGGATGAAATATTACAAAGGCCTAGGCGACGGCGGCACACATGTCGGCACGCTTTGGAGCAGCACGGGAACCATGCTGGCCAGCGCCACCTTTACGGGTGAAACTGCGAGTGGCTGGCAAACGGTGACCTTCAGCAATCCGGTTCAAGTCGCTGCCGGCGTTACCTATATGGCCAGCTACAACAGCAGTGGTCACTATGCCAACACGGCCGGCTATTTCACGACGCCCAAGACGAACGGCCCACTGACAGCCCAGACAGACAACGGATACTATACATACGCAACCGGCACCACACTTCCGGCAACTTCATCAAATGGCTTCAATTATTGGGTCGATGTCGTCTTCAGCCCCACCAACACGGTCAACGAACCACCGGTCGGCGTCAATGACGACGGTTTCCTGATCGCACGCAATACGTCAATCACCATCGCCGCGGCGACGCTTCTCGCCAATGACACGGATCCAAATGGCGACATTTTGACGATAACCGGCGTTGGATCGGCAAATAACGGAACAGTCACGCTCGACACCCAAAACAATACCATCACCTTCACGCCGACTGCAGACTATACCGGCCCCGCACGGTTCGGTTATGCGATCTCTGATGGCCGAGGCGGTATTGGATCGGCTTTCGTCGACATGAATGTGACGGAACAGACCTTCACCCTGTTTTCGCAATCAGATGTGCCGACGTCATTGAACGACAGCGACGCTGTACAGGTTAATCTCGGCGTCCGGTTCACCTCTTCGACAGCAGGAGCTATTTCGGGGATCAAATATTACAAGGGTGCCAACGACAACGGCACGCATACAGGCACGCTTTGGTCTTCAACCGGTACACTGCTTGCCACCGCAACTTTCACCGGTGAAACGGCAAGCGGTTGGCAGACCGTCGCCTTCAGCAACCCGGTTGCGATTACAGCTGGCACGACATATGTCGCGAGCTTCCATAGCAACGGCCATTACACCTCGACGGCAAATTACTTCACAACCCCAAAAACCACAGGTCCGCTGACAGCACCTTCTGGCAATAACGGCGTTTACGCCTATGGAAATGGCAACCAGTTCCCGACCAATTCATTCGGCAATACGAACTACTGGGTCGATGTCGTTTTCGATCCGGGCGGAGTTACCAACACCGCCCCTGTCGCCAATAATGACAGTGGTTATACCGCGCAGCAGAACACGGCTCTGCAAATCGCGGCAGCTTCGCTGCTGGCCAACGACACCGACGCCAATGGCGATCCGCTGACCGTGACAGGCGTTAGCGCACCAACCAATGGCACCGCCACATTCGACGCCCAGACCAACACCGTCACCTTTACACCGACGGCGGGCTATACCGGTGCGGCAGGCTTCACCTATGCCATCTCCGATGGACGCGGCGGCACATCATCAGCCACGGTCGCGCTCAATGTCACGCAAACCCCCAACGCCGCCCCTGTCGCCAACAATGACAGCGGCTATACCACGCAGCAGAACACGGCCTTGCAGATCACGGCTGCTTCACTGCTGGCCAATGACACCGACGCCAATGGCGATCCGCTGGTCGTGACAGGTGTCAGCGCACCAACCAATGGCACCGCCACATTCGACGCCCAGACCAACACCGTCACCTTTACACCGACGGCGGGCTATTCCGGTGCGGCAGGCTTCACCTATGCCATTTCCGATGGGCGCGGCGGCACCGCTACAGCTACCGCGGCACTTGATGTCACGCAGCCATCCACGGCGCAAAGCTTCTTCCCCGAAAATTCGACGCCTGCAGTGCTTTCCGAAAACGATCCCAACTCGGTCGAACTCGGCATGAGGTTCTCTGCATCCAGCGACGGCTCGATCTCCGGTATCAAGTTCTACAAGGGAACACAGAACGTCGGCACGCATACGGGCAGCCTGTGGACGAGTACCGGAACACTACTGGCCACCATGACCTTCACCAACGAGACGGCGAGCGGATGGCAGACGGTTGCGTTTAGCAATCCGGTTTCGATCAGTGCCGGGGTTACCTATGTTGCATCCTATCACACGGGCGGATTCTACTCGGCCAACAATAACTACTTCACGTCTTCAACCACCAATGGCGCGCTTACGACATCCGCAAATGCCGGCGTTTACGCCTATGGCACCGCCAGCGCGTTCCTGCAACAACACTTACAACGCGTCAAACTACTGGGTGGACGTTCTCTATACTCCGGGTGCAGCGCCATCCAATCTTGCCCCTGTCGCCAATAATGACAGCGGATATACCACGCAGCAGAACACAGCCCTGCAAATCACGGCTGCTTCGCTGCTGGCCAATGACACTGACGCCGATGGCGATCCACTGACCGTGACAGGCGTCAGCGCGCCAACCAATGGCACCGCGACATTCGATGTCCAGACCAACACAATCACCTTTACCCCGACGGCGGGCTATTTCGGTGTGGCAGGCTTCACCTACGCCATCGCCGATGGACGCGGCGGCACCGCTTCAGCTACCGCAACGCTTGATGTCACGCAGCCCCCCAACACCGCCCCTGTCGCCAATAATGACAGTGGTTATACTGCGCAGCAGAACACGGCTCTGCAAATCGCGGCAGCTTCGCTGCTGGCCAACGACACCGACGCCAATGGCGATCCGCTGACCGTGACAGGCGTTAGCGCACCAACCAATGGCACCGCCACATTCGACGCCCAGACCAACACCGTCACCTTTACACCGACGGCGGGCTATACCGGAGCGGCAGGCTTCACCTACGCCATCTCCGATGGACGCGGTGGTACATCATCAGCCACGGTCGCGCTCAATGTCACGCAAACCCCCAACACAGCCCCTGTTGCCAACAATGACAGTGGCTATACCGTGCAGCAGAACACAGCTCTACAAATCGCGGCGGCGTCACTGCTGGCCAACGACACCGACGCCAATGGCGATCCGCTGGTCGTGACAGGTGTCAGCGCACCAACCAATGGCACCGCCACATTCGACGCCCAGACCAACACCGTCACCTTTACACCGACGGCGGGCTATTCCGGTGCGGCAGGCTTCACCTATGCCATTTCCGATGGGCGCGGCGGCACCGCTTCAGCTACCGCAACGCTTGATGTCACGCAGCCATCCACGGCGCAAAGCTTCTTCCCCGAAAATTCGACGCCTGCCATTCTCACCGACAGCGATCCCAACTCGGTCGAACTCGGCATGAGGTTCTCTGCATCCAGCGACGGCACCATCTCCGGCATCAAGTTCTACAAGGGAACACAGAACGTCGGCACGCATACGGGCAGCCTGTGGACGAGTACCGGAACACTACTGGCCACCACCACCTTCACCAACGAAACAGCGAGCGGCTGGCAATCAACCGAATTCAACAGCCCGGTCCAGATCGCAGCAGGTTCGACCTACATCGTATCGTACCACACCGATGGCTTTTACTCAGCTGACAATGACTACTTCACGTCCTCGCAAACGAATGGTTCGCTCACGGCGCCCACAAATGCCGGCGTTTACGCCTATGGCACCGCCAGCGCGTTCCCCACCAACACATATAACTCATCCAACTATTGGGTGGATGTCATGTTTAACGGGCAACTAGCAGCCTGATGTGGAGAGCGCACCAGCGCTCGTACCACACACAAGAACGCAGGAAAGGGAATGCAATGCATCAAGAACTCTACGCAGATGGTATTGGTGAGGTCACGGTAAACGGCACGATCGTGCGCATCGATCTTGTCAGCCTCTCGCCCACTGAACGAGACCAGTCAAATGCGCCAAAACCTGTCTTCAAGCAACGGGTTATCATGTCTGTTGAATCCTTCGCCAACAGCGTCGATCTCATGCAGAAAGTTCTGCAGGGACTGATCGACGGCGGAGCCATCAAGCGCACTGCTGTGGCCGACCCCGCACCTCAGGTTGCAGGCGATGTCAGCGACAAGAAAGCGAAGAACGCACGTTCAAACACGAAGCAGAATGGCTCGCCTAACTTCAGTTAGGCAGCACGGAGGGGGCTCCGAATAAATGGAAAAACAACAACATACGGGGCTTTATTGCCTCGCTGGTGTCTTGCGTCATCACGGATTGGACACAAGTCCTGAACGCTTGGCAACCAGTTACGCAATCGGCAGTGAGCCGGTAACCTCGGCCATGTTGGTACGCATGGCCAAGGAAGCCGGGTTGCGTGCCCGCCTGACCAAGGTGGGCCGTGCCGGATTGATGAAACTGGGCGATGCCTATCCCGCGATGGCACGCCTCGATAATGACAACTGGGTATCAGTCGTTGGGACCGGGCGAGCCGAAAGCGGAGAAGAAATCGTCCAGATTTTCGATCCACTTGCCGCGCGTCCTGAAATATTGGCTCTGCCACTCGACCAGTTTTGCAGTCGGTGGAGCGGCGAACTGCTGCTGACAAAACGCAGCTACGCCTTTAGCGACCCTGACCAGCCGTTCGGTTTTCGCTGGTTCCTGCCGGAAATCATCAAACAACGAAAACTGTTCCTCGATGTAGGCATAGCGGTGCTGTTCCTCTATGCGCTGGGGTTGGCAACGCCAATTTTCTTTCAGCTCGTCATCGACAAGGTTCTTGTCCATGAGAGTTATTCGACGCTTTATGTTCTGACGATCGGCATCTGCGTTGCACTGCTGTTCGACGCGCTTTTCGTATTCCTGCGCCGATATCTATTGATATTCGCCACCAACCGCATCGACATCAAGGTTGCGACACGCACCTTCAAGCATTTGCTCGATTTGCCGATCACATATTTCGAACAGGGCTCTGCCGGTGTTCTGGTCAAGCATATGCAGCAGGCCGGGCGGATTCGCGAATTCATGACCGGCAGGCTGTTCCTGACGCTACTCGACGCTTTGTCACTCTTTGTATTTGTACCGGTGCTTTATCTCTATAGCCCCCGGCTGGCCACAATGGTGCTTCTTTTCAGCGTGGCGATTGCCGTTGTTGTGGCTGTTCTCGTTGGCCCATTCAAGCGCCGTTTGCAGGCGCTCTATGAGGCGGAAGGTGTGCGCCAGGGAATGCTGGTCGAGACCGTTCACGGCATGAGAACTGTCAAATCCCTGGCTATGGAGCCGCTACAACGCCGCGTTTGGGACGACCGCTCCGCACAAACGATAACCACCCGTTTCAATGTCGAGAAAATCTCCACCGTAGCCCAGTCGATCACCGGCTTCATGGAAAAGCTCATGAGCGTTTCGATCGTCGGCTTTGGCGCGCTTGCCGTGTTTGACGGAAGCATGACCATTGGCGCACTCGTCGCCTTCAACATGCTTGCCGGCCGGGTTTCTGGCCCACTGGTCCAGATCGTCACCATGGTTCACGAATATCAGGAAGTTGCACTTTCTGTGCGCATGCTGGGCGAGGTCATGAACCAGCGGGTGGAACGCAGCGGTCGCACGGAAGGCTTGAGGCCAGACATCACTGGAAGCATCGAGTTCCAGAACGTCTCTTTCCGCTATCGGCCCGACACGCCAATGGCCCTGGACAATGTCTCATTCGCCATCGAACCCGGAACTATTTTTGGTGTCGTTGGCCGTAGCGGTTCGGGCAAGACAACGGTAACCCGCCTTATCCAGGGGCTCTATCCAATCCAGGAGGGCATCATCCGCATTGGTGGCCACGATGTCCGCGAAATCGATCTCGTGCATCTTCGCAAGAATGTGGGCGTCGTGCTTCAGGACAATTTCCTATTCCGTGGCACGGTTCGTGAAAACATCGCGGCGGCCAAACCCGACGCAAGTTTCGAGCAGGTGGTCAACGCTGCCCGACTCGCTGGCGCCGAGGAATTCATTGAACAGTTGCCGCGCGGTTACGACACGATGATCGAGGAAAATGCGGAAAACCTGTCAGGTGGGCAGAAGCAGCGCCTGTCGATCGCCCGTTCACTGGTCAATGATCCGCGCATCCTCATCTTCGACGAGGCAACCAGCGCGCTCGACCCGGAGACCGAGATGATCGTGCGCCAAAGCATTCGTGGCATTGCCGAGGGGCGAACTGTCATCATCGTCTCCCATCGGCTCTCCACACTCGCCGATGCGGATGCCATTCTGGTCATTGATCGGGGACGTCTGGCCGACATCGGTGGCCATGACCAGCTATTGTCGCGCTGCACGACCTATCGCCAACTGTGGAACCAGCAAACGAGGCTTGCCGGATGAAAGCCGCCCGTACCAAGCTCGCGCTAGCAAAAGCAGAAAGCGCGCCTGCACCAACCACGCAGCCGACCCTGACAATTGTCCCGCCGACCGAGCGTCCGGTGATCATGGAGTTCCAGCCCGACGCCATTGAACTGGAGCAGCGACCACCTCCAAGATTGGCGAGGATGACGCTTTATGGTGTGGTGCTGTTCATTGTCGGTGCTGTGTTCTGGGCCTCTGTCTCGCAGATCGACGAAGTCGTCGTAGCACCCGGCAAACTGATTACCACACGCCCTATGCTGGTCGTGCAACCGTTTGAGACCTCGGTCATTCGCTCGATAGAGGTGAAAGTTGGAGACACTGTTCGTGCAGGACAAACCCTTGCGACGCTTGATCCGACCTTTGCAGCATCGGACAGCAAGCAGATACTCGGCAAAATTCAGGGTTTCGACGCCCAAATCGACCGCATAGACGCTGAATTGGACGGAAAAACTTACGCACCGCCCAAGAGCGCGAGAGCCGATGAAAAGCTTCAGGCGCAGCTTTTCGCGCAGCGCAGAGCATTTTACGATGCCAAGATCCGCGACTTCGAAACACGCATTGCCCAGGCACAAGCAACGCTTGCGGCCAGTCGCGGTGAAGAAGCTGTTCTGCTGAAACGCCTGACTGGTCTTCACGAAATCGACAAGATGCGCGAAACGCTGTTCGATCAGGGCACGGGCTCGCGGCTCAGTTACTTGCAGGGACGCGACGTTAGTCTGGATATTGAAGCCAATCTTGGTCGTATTCGCGGCAACCAACTGGAAACCGGACAGACGATAGAGCAGGCCAAAGCCGAGCGGCAATCCTTCATCGAGGATTTTCGGCGCGCATCAATGGAAAATCTGGTCGAGTTGCGCGACAATCGCACCGCCGCGGCCGAAGAGTTGAAGAAAGCAGAGCTACGCCAAAAGATGGCGGTGCTGACCGCGCCAGCCGACGCCGCCGTGCTTAATGTTGCCCAACGCTCGATCGGCTCGATCGCGCGTGAAGCCGAACCACTCTTCACCATGGTTCCACTTGACGTGCCTTTGGAAGCCGAAGTCAGCGTTTCGGCAAAAGACATAGGTCAGCTGGCGGAAAAAGATTCGGTCCGGATCAAGTTCGATGCCTTCCCGTTTCAGAAGTACGGCACCGGAAATGGCAAGGTCCGCAACATCAGCCAGGATGCTTTCGGCCCAGAACAAAGAACCGAGGAACCGGCGCAAAATGGTGTGCCCTTCTATAAGGTCAGGATCACGCTAGACGACGTGAACCTGAGGAACATTCCGGCCGGATTTCACTTTATTCCCGGAATGACCGTGCAAACCGAAATCAAGACCGGGCAGCGCAGCGTCATCTCCTATTTCCTCTATCCACTGCTCCGCGGTCTGGATGAAAGTCTCCACGAACCGTAAACCTGTGCTGATCACTAAAGCACATCGCGTCCAAAGGGATTCATGCAAGGTGCTTTAAGCCATTGTTTTTGTGCATGTCGTTGTCTGAAAAACCGCTGCACACTTTTGGGCGACATGCACTGATGCTTGTTACGATCCTGCGCGCAGGCGTGGTCTGGCAAGCATACCGCCATACAGTGCGACAAAACCGAGGAAAGCTGCACCCCAAAGCCCGGCCGAAATATCGAGCAATACTGTTGCCGATGGTACAAAAGCAGCACCGATGCGGCACAAGGCGGCGAATACCACCGCGAGATAGATCATGCGAGTTCCGGCATTCGCATACAATTTGCGCCCCGTATGCCCAAGCGTGGCACGGGTCATGACGGCAAGCGTCATCGAACCGACCGCCCCCACGCCGAATGCGTGAAGACCTGCGACTGGTTGTACGACTTCAGGGATGAGTACGGCCAGTCCGGCAAGCAAGAAGCCGACCGGTACAAAAAGATAGGCTATATGCAGCACAATCACCAAAGGATCGCGCAATGTGCGGTCGCCTGCCCAGCGCAAGAGCCGCACAATGTTAAGGAGTGCGGCACCAAGCATCGCCACGCCTGTCCCCGTCTGATTGGGCAATAGCGTCCACGCTGCCAATGCCAGTGCGGAAAAAACAATAACCACTGCATCGAAACGCTCAAACGGCACCGGCAACCGTCCCGGATTCTCACGCACCAACCAGTTGCGGGTGAAGCTTGGAATGATGCGCCCGCCGATAATCATGATGAGGACGATTGCAGCACCAATCCCCAGCCTGCGCGCCCCATCCGAAACACCGTTATTGTGAGCCTCAAGATGAAACGCCACATTCGCCAGAAAAAGCACGCTGACAGGTATGATAACTTTCAGGTTTCGCCAATTGCGTCCGGCAATGACCTCCCGCGCGGCGCAGACCACAACGGCCAGAAGAAATGCGCAGTCGATAAATAGGGCAGGAAGCCAACCGATCTGTGCCGAAAAAAACACAGCGAAACGCCCGGCAACCCAGATGGAAAGCAGCGTCAGCAGTGGCAACCCCTGCAATGGCAACCGGCCCGTCCAGTTTGGAATTGCCGTGAGCAAAAAGCCGGTCATGACCGCTGCGAGATAGCCAAACAACATCTCATGGATATGCCAGTCCACCGGCGCAAACAGGCTGGAAGTATCGAGAACTCCGTAAAATATGGGCAACCAAAACAGGATCGTCGCACCGGCATGGAATGCACCAAACAGGAAAAACGGCCGAAATCCGTAAGAGAGAAGTGCCGGATAGGAACCAGTTTTTGTGCGTGCAATTGCCATATCGGTCACTTCGTTTGTGCAACACGGCTGGCCCGGCGATAACACCGGGCCGCACATGTCAGATCAGCAAGGCTTTTCTGGTTCAATTAAGCTGAGCCGCTTCGGCAAACAATTCTTTGAATTTCTTCTTTGCCTTGCCAGGATTCTTGACCATCTCGGCTTCTTCGAGATTGACCGGCTTGCCGACAACGATCAAAGCCACCATACCCAATCCGTAATGCGGCGTGCATTTGACGCCATAGACACCTTCCTTGTTGACCGTGACCGAAATCTCCTTGCTCATCTTGCCCTTGAATGGCGTCGCACCTTCTGGAATCATGCCTTTGATGCTCTCGGCATCATGACCTTTGTCGGTCGGAAGGAAGGTGATTGTATCGCCGGGTTCAGCTTGAATGAAGTCGGGTTGGAACACCATCACACCCTTGTCACCCTTGTTGAGCATCTGGACTTGATGTTCTGCTGCCTGTGCCGCGCCCGCCACAAGCGCAAATGCGAGCGCAATGCCCGTTGCCAAAGTGTACTTCATGATTTTACCTTTCTTTTCAATGGCGCCCGCCCATCGGCTTCGCGTCGTTGCATGGCTCTTACGCCGCGCCCGACAGGTAAACTTTGTTGCAACGCAAACAAGATGACGGCCGAGGGAAAAACGCCGCAGATTCGGCGACTTGCCGTGCCTTGGGCAATTGTGGGATTGTGCCGCGCACAATCTCATGCTTCCTACATCGCCAAGGAGGAGTAATCTTGAGCCGTCTGGACCGTTCGCTGATAGCCGGCCTGCCCGCATTTCAAGGCATTCCGGCCGAAGATCTTGACGCCATCATTGGTCAGGCCCGCTCATTGCGCATTGCCAAGAACCAGCCTGTGTTCGAGCAGGACGGAGAGGCGCTTTCCTTCTTCCTCCTGCTCGATGGGCATGTGCGGGTGGTGAAATCCACGCCCGATGGCCAACAGGTCATCGTTCGCTATATCAGTCCCGGCGAATTGCTGGGGATTGCCCATGCGCTGGGCCGCACGACCTATCCCGCAAGCGCCATTGCCGCCATCGACTGCGTGGTGCTGGCATGGCCGGGGCGGCTTTGGCCCGAATTTGCCGCCGCTTTTCCAGATTTCGGTGCCAACACCTACAAGGCAGTCGGTGCACGACTTCAGGATGCACACACCCGCGTTGTCGAAATGTCGACCGAACAAGTCGACCGTCGCGTTGCCCACGCACTGCTCAAGCTGGTGGAGCAGAGCGGCAAGAAGACCGAAGATGGTTTGTTGATCGACTTTCCAATCTCGCGCCAGGACATTGCCGAAATGACGGGAACAACACTTCACACAGTAAGCCGTCTGCTCACCGCCTGGGAAGACCGGGGTTTGGTCAAGAGCGGCCGCCAGAAAGTCACTGTTGTCGAACCTCGCCGCTTGCTCATGCTCGCCGAGGGGCACGACTAAAACGCTTGCACCCGCCACAGGGCTAAAACAGACCGACGTCATCTCGCGGTTGAAGACCTATAACCGGGCAATATCCGAGCTGCGAACGAGGCTGCTATTGGCAGAGGAGCACATTCACGTTGGGCCGATGCTAAACATCGGCCCAAGACATTCAGCCCCTGACATCGATTCATTGGGGCAATGCATCATCTGCAAACTGGGCAAGGAATTCTTCGCTCGGGGGAATGGGCTTTATTACATCGATCAGCACGCCGCTGGGGTCACGCGTGAGGAAATGTCTTTGACCGAATGGCTCGTCCCGTAGCGGACAAAGCATCGGCAGGTTCTTACCCCGTAGCTCCTCATATATCGCATCCACGTCCTCCACCTCGAAGTTCAATAGCATCCCTGAAACGCGGCCACGCGCCGCCTCGGGGATCGTCTCATGATCTCCTTGAAGGATCGCCAGATTGACGCTTTCGTCGTAGGTCGACTGCAGATGCACATACCAATCGCTGTCGAAAAGCGACCGGAAGCCAAAATATGTCTGGTAGAATGTGCTAATCTCAAAAACATCTTCCACCATGAGAACAGGATAATATTGCGTCAGTTTCATCGCTTGCGCTCCTCTGCAATAACATACACACTGTATGTTGATGGATAAGTAACATACAGGCTGTATGTATGCAAGAGCGACGTTCAAATATCGACCGCAGTCAGGAAACACGCGGTGCCTTAATCAAAGCTGCTCGAACACTGTTTTTCGAAAAAGGGTATACGGCCACGGGAACGCCCGAGGTTGTCGAAAAGGCAGGCGTAACGCGCGGCGCGCTCTATCACCACTTCAAGGATAAGCAGGCGTTGTTTCAGGCCGTCGTTGAAGCCGAAGCACTACAGATCGCCGAAGAGATCGAGGCCAATGCGATCAACGCGACCACCCCGGTGGAGGCGCTGCTCTATGGTGCAAAGGCTTATTTCCAGGCAATGCGCCGGCCGGGTCGCGTGCGGTTGCTGTTGCTCGAAGGACCAGCAGTTCTTGGCCCCGAGGAGATGCGCCGGATAGACCTGGAAACAGGCGGTCGGGAACTGCGGAGCGGTATCAAGGATGCGCTCGGGACAAATGCCACGACTGCGGAAATCGATATCTGTGCGGATCTGTTGTCAGCGATGTTCGACCGAGCCGCGTTGGCTTGCGATGCCAAAGCGGATAGCAAGGCTTATGAGAATGCGATTGCCGCGCTTCTTTCGATCCTTGTTCGTGAACGGCTCTAAAGCACATCGCGTCTAAGGGGATTCATGCAGGGTGCTTCAAGCCTTTGTTTTTGTGCATGTCGTTGTCTGAAAAACCGCTGCACACTTTTGGGCGACATGCATTAGAACCTCGCAAGATCACCCTCATTAGTGATCAGATCGGGCTCGAAGGCGTCATCTAATTGGGTTCTGTCGGATGCCTGTTTCATCTCGCCTGGCAGACATTTGCGTGACAGGTTCCATTGATCATCGTGATCTAAAGGCTATCCTCCAGGATCGGCACGACGCCTACCGTGTCATCACCCCTGCTGAAAGCGACCGCAAGGCGAAAACTGTGCGCGATCCTGAGGGCACGATCCATGAACAGTGCTGCGACTTGTGGCGGGCAAAGGCGCTTCACCGTGGCCCTGAACAGGGTAAGCCAACGCCGGAAATGCGCTTCACCCAAACCCGGGATGGCCAGATGTGGCGGCAGCGGTCGCCCGTCATATCGGGAAGTCCTGAGTAAAGTTGCCGACCAGAAGTCACACATTTTGGCGAGATGGCGCGGCCACTCGTCCGGCTCGATCCTGCTGTTGAAGACCGGGCCGAGGAGTTCATCGCGCCGGATCTCGTCGTAGAACCCGTGGACGACAGCATGAACCATCGCTTCATCGAGAATATCAGGCAGGGGAACGCCATCGACGACAATCGTCTTCCTGCCACGATTTGGTTCACTCATATCACCGTCCCTGTTCTGTTCATGCCCAACCGTTGCCTGGCAACTTCACTCATCATCTCCGGCATCCACGCTGGCTCGTATGTAAGGCGCACTTGCGCAAATTGCACACCTTCAACCGACCATGCCGCATTTGCCACCGCATCCTTGAGGTAACCCGTTGCCGGACACCCTTTTGAGGTCGTCGTCATTTCGATTTCCGCAATGTCACCTTCCAAAATGGCGACATCGTAGATCAACCCGATATCGACGACGTTCTCGCCCAATTCAGGATCGATCACCACGCGCAACGCATCGATGACGTCGGCAACGAGATTTCCATGTTCGATACCATCCATGCTGTTATTACCTCGAACCGCCGGAGCGAATTACGACCCGGTAGTGGCCTTCAGGCTCGAAATCTCCACGCCAGCGATGGCCACGCGTTTCCAGTTCCTCAAAAGAAACACCGGTTTGCGTGGCAACAAAACTGCAATCGTCTGGCCAGCGGCAAGTGTCTCCACGCCCTCAAGTGTCCTGACCATCGGTTCGGGAGGATCGAGATCGCGATTGTCGAGCTGTTGGATGGGTTCGGGCCATATATCGCCAGCATCGGCAGTGGCGGTGGTTGGTTGCGCCTGCCGCGCCACCTCCGTCGACGCGCCGGCTGGCGTGAAGATGACTTCCCAATCCCCCTCGCCAATCTCGCGTGCTGCCGATTCAAAACCGCGTGCACCAAGAACCTGGAACAACGGAAGAGGTTTGAATGTCGCCAGCAATCGCAGCCCCTGCCCCGGCGCAAGTTCGGCCACGGCTTGCATGATGACGCTGAACGGTTCACCGCCGTTACGCAGGATCGGGCGAACATCGAGATCATAATGTGTTGGGGTCATGCAAAGCTCCAATCATTGCTAACGAGGAGAGACAAGAAAAAGGCCCGGCCGCACGGTCCCTTCGGGCAAACGCGCAGCAACGGCAATATTGAACAGGCGACGCACCAGAACCATTTCCACGACCAGCGCAACCGTTGCGATAAGCGTGGCTGCCATCGCAGAGCGAAATATCACCGTCATATCTGCCAACAACGCAGCAGTGCCGACGGCCACTGCGGAAAAATAAAGCGCAAACCAAACCTTGTCGCGCCCCTCCATGACAAGATCCTGCACGCGCGGTGTGGGTTTCCTGCCCATTACAGGACCATAGCATTCCAGCCAGGTAAGGAACGGAACGATCTTGTAGAGTTGCGTAAGACCGAGCCCCGTCAACCAGCCAAAAGCGACAAGATAGAGAAGTGCGCCAATATGTATGGCCAGTGTTCCGCTCGCGAGCAAAATAGCAAACAGCAGGACCGAGAGATAGAACGCGCAGAAAGCACCGACAGCCGCGAGGCTGTTGAGTTCAATCTTGCGGCGCTTGCGATGGGTGTAGAAAAAGACAAGGTCGAAGCAATGGAAAGCAACAGCCACCAGCCCCAGCAGAAAGGCGAATGGCAACGCCGCCCCAGGGCCGCCAATTGCCATTTCTATGGGACTGCCGACAATCACCAGAGCAAGAGCGATTACGCCGCACCATAGGACGACGCGATTGCTTCCCCGTTCGCCATCCGGAGACAGCATGAACATTGGCAACAAGCGATAGCTCACACCAATTGCTGAAAATGTAAGCCATCCGCCAAGCCCGGCAGTGATGTGCAATGGGAGCGCTTCACTCCCCCATGTCCCCGCCAGGTCAACCGACGGAAAACCTGAAAGGATTGCTGTAAACAATGCCCCAAAAGTAGCTGTCGTGACAACAAAAACCAAACCCCAGGCCACAAAGCGCGCCGGCAGGGAAAGCGGCCGACCACTCAACAACGTATCGCCCAACACGATAACGGCAAGGGTAAAACCAGTGGGCAAAAGTACACCGGAAAAAGCGAGGAAGGGAATTTCGATGGCCAGGCCACCTGAGAGTTGAAGAAATCCCGCAAGCAAACATCCCAGCCCGGCAAGCAGACAAACCAGGATGGGAAGGACGAGTGTCGGACGGCGCAACGGGCGCGCGACCAGCACCGGGACGAACTGGAATAAGGCGCCGCACATCAAGAGGCTGAGCCAGCCGATTGTAACCATATGCACGAGGATCAATGTTTGCGGCGAGCGAATGTCAACCGTTGGGAAGCCATAACCGGCCACCATCAGCGTCTGTGCGGCAAGCAAAAACACCAGTGCAGCGGCAAAGTAGGCCATCGTCCAGCGCGATAGCGCCGCACCCATCATTGCTCTTGCCCCCACAATAAGCCTGCGGTCTCACCGTGTGTGAAATCCGCACAAAGCCAGTCGCAACAGCCCAGAATTTCCGGTCCTGCCGGTGCGAGCAGGTCCGCCGCGATCAATTCGACAAGCGTTACCAATCGTTGCGAATGGCTGCCCACGTCCAAAGCGTTGCCATGCGACGCAACAACAGACCCCTGCCGGTTCCAATCGCAGACTTGCATCTATGGGCTCCCTGTTCACAACATCAGGCATGATTTAAAACATGAATTGTTGATACATGTATTTGCGAAAAGGCAAACAGCAGCGACAATGGATGCGTTATTTTCCGCATCTCTCATGCTGCGAGAAAATGGCCGATGCGGCGAGGCACCAACATGATGACATATCTGCGATGAAACTGGAGCGCGACGTCAATGGCGACCTGTTCGTAGAGCCGAGCATTCTTGCCAATCGACTTTCCACCAGCATTGCCGATCTGCAAAGGATGATGCGGCTTGGACTGGTAACGAGCACAGTAGAGACCGGAACTGACGACGATGACGGTCGCCAGCGTCTGACCGTCAGGCGCGGCAACACAGTTTGGCGCGCAATCATCGACCTGGATGATAATGTTCTAAGTGAAGAGATACTGGATTTGCAGCGTTTAGAGCACCGGCCGAAAACCGGTCAGGCAATGTAATGGCAACTCCATCTCATTGCTCGTCATCGTCATCATCCATCAATATGCGCTCGGCAGCACCGTCGAGATCGTCATACTGACCGCTACGCAAAGTCCACAGGAATGCGTAGAGCGCAGCTCCACCCAGAATGAGCGCAAGCGGAACGAGGAAAACAAGCGCACTCATTTGGCCAACACCGGATTAGCCGTGGCGGAAACCGGGCTTATGTCGCGAGGGCGGACGGCGTCACTGTGTCTCCCCGATTTCAGGCGCATGGCGTTGGTGACAACCACGATAGAAGAAAACGACATTGCCAGCGCCGCGATCAGCGGCGTGACAGCGCCGGAAATCGCGACCGGCAGCGCGATGATGTTGTAACCGATTGCCAGTGCGAAATTCTGCCGGACCAGCCTCCCCGCTTCACGCGCGACTGAAAGTGCCCTTGGAACCGCGTCGAGGCTTTCGTGAAGGAATACAAAATCGGCAGCATTGCGCCCGATGTCGGCGGCGGTTGCCGGAGCCATGGATACATGTGCCGCAGCAAGAGCCGGAACATCGTTCAACCCATCGCCAATCATCAGCGTATTGTGACCCGCGCTCGAAAGAGCAGCCAGGCGCTCAACCTTGGAACCCGGCAACAGCCCGCCACTAAAGTCGGCTATGTCGAGTTGCTGCGCTGTCATCGCAACGGAGGCCAACTCATCGCCGGACAGGATCACAATATTTAACCCCTGTCGCCGCAGTGCCTCTATTGCGGCCTTTGCGTCGGGGCGAAGGTCATCGGCGAACACGAATTTGGCCAACAGATCGCCATTGCGGGCAAGAACAGTCCCCGTTTCGGTGGCACCATTTGCCAGCGCCCATTCGGCTCGCCCAAGGCGATAACACGCTTCTTCTGCATGAGCTTCCATGCCAAAGCCGGGATACTCCATCACGCCGGTAAGACCTGCAGACACGCCATCATCGCGTGAAGAAGCTGCAGCAATCGCCGCTGAGAGCGGATGGCGCGATTGTGCGGCCATGGTCGCGGCAATGTGCAGCGTGTCCTTATCGATGAGGTTGGCGTTGACCAGGCCGGGGCGGCCAAGTGTCAACGTCCCTGTCTTATCAAAGACCACCGTGTCAATTTCCGCCAATCGCTCGATGCCGGAACCGTCCTTGACCATGATGCCATTCTCGAACAGACGGCGCGCTGCAACCACCTGAACAATGGGAACGGCAAGACCCAACGCACAGGGGCAAGTGATAATCAGCGCCGCGATCGCAATTCCAACCGCCCGGTGCCAGTCACCGGTCGCCGCCATCCAGCCAAGAAATGTCAGCAAGGCGGCTGCGTGAACGAGAGGCGAGTAAAGTCGGGCCGCACGATCAGCCAGACGCCGGTAATGGGCTCTCCCGCCTTCCGCCGCTTCCATGAGGCGCACCATTTCGGCAAGAAATGAGTCTTGCGCACGCGCATGCGCCACCATCGTCAGCGGCCCCGTCAGATTGAGCGTGCCCGCCCGAATTTCAGTGCATCTCTCAACATGTCTCGGCGCACTTTCCCCGGTGACGAGCGCGCAATCCACATCCGACACGCCCTGTCTGACCTCGCCATCGACCGGCACGCGATCACCGGCAGCCAGAAAAATCTGCATGCCCGGCTCGATTTCATCGACAGGCAGGTAGTCGCGGCTACCGTCATCGCGCAGCACCGTTGCCCCGCGTGGCGTGAGCCGGATCAATCCGCGTACAGCAGCCCGCGCCTTTTCGCGCATGACATGATCGAGCGTACGGCCAACCAGAAGAAAGAAGATGAGCGTTGTCACCGCATCGAAATAGGCATGTTCGCCGTTGTTAAACGTGTCGTAGAGGCTGAGACAGAACGCCAGTGTTATGCCAATGGAAATTGGCACATCCATGTTGGTTCGGCCATTCTTCAACGCACCCCATGCTGAGCGAAAGAATATCTGCGCCGAGTAAAGCAGTGCGGGCAGTGCAAGCGCGCCCGAAATCAGGTGGAATGCCTGCCGGGTTTCCGCGTCTGCGCCCGACCAGACCGAAACCGACAAAAGCATGATGTTCATGGCGCAGAAGCCAGCGACTCCCAATGCGCGGATCAGGCGCCAAAGCTCCGGGTCGCTCTTGTCGTCCTCCGCTTCGAAAAGATGGGCCGGATAGCCAAGCTCGGCCAGGGTCAGGATCATCGGCGGCGTTATCTCGCCTCGCCACTTTACGCTGACGCGTTTCGTCGACAGGTTGACGCGCGCATATTCGACGCCGACAAGACGGGAAAGCCCACGCTCGATCTTCTGGATACAGACAGCGCAATGCACACCCGGAACGGCGAGATCGGTCTGGTAGAGACCGTCATCCACTTCGCGGCTGGCCAGCTTGAGTTCTTCCGCCGATGGATCACGTCCAAATTCGGCAGCCGCTTCAACACCTGGTGCGCAGCAACTCATCTGACCTTTCTCACTTGATCGCCCTTACGCAATCGCTTTGTAGGCATGCCATGTCGCGTGACCAAGCAAGGGGAAGATAACGATCAGACCAACAAGACCTGTCGCGACCGCCAGCAGGAACAGGATCGACACGAGTGCGCCCCACATCACCATGACAGGCAGGTTTCGCCAGACCATTGAAATACTTGTCCCCATGGCCGTGAAGGCATCCGTTCGCTGATCGAGCAGCATCGGAATCGCAAACACGCTGATGGCAAAGGAAAAAGCCGCGAACAACCCGCCAACCGCCGTACCTACCACCAGCATTCCCCACCCTTCAGGCGTGGTGATGAGCATTTCAACGACATGGTCGAGGCCGGGAAAAGGTCGAAGACCAAAGAACAACGCGTAGATAATGACTGCCGCGCGCATCCAGACCAGCATGAGCAGGCACAAAATGGCACCCGTATAGAGAACTTGCGCGCCCGAGCGTGTCGTCACGAACAACATTGCCTTGAGGTTTACAGGTTCACCTGCCCCAAGCGCGCGGCTCTTTTCATAAAGGCCGACAGCGATCAAGGGGCCAACCACCATAAAACCGGCCAACGCAGGCAAGAGGATGTAATCGAGTTCCAGCGCAAACAAACCCCACACGATGACGATAGAGGCGACGAAAATGGCGAGCCCGTAAACGAGGCTCGGACCTGGCATTGTCCATAGGTCACGCCAGCCTGCACCAAGCCATCCGAAGGCTGCACCGGCGGGAAGGTAGCGGCGGCGTTGTTCGGCCAGGGGAACGAAATTGTCAGACTGTTCGGCGCTAGCCATACCGTTATCCTTTCAGCATTCAGCAGGCGGAACGCGCCGCCCGCAATGGTGCGCCGTCAGCGCCGATGTCCTTGGCATGTGGCACACAACCGGGCTGCGAGGTAACCGCGACATAGACCAGATGGGCATTAGCGCCAACCAGTAAGGCGAGCCCAGCTCCCACAAGAGACCAGACGAGAACTTTGCTCAACGGGCGTCGTATCGGTGGAGACATTGAAGCGGTTCCCGCTGTCGAGGATGACAATCCCGCATTCATTGCGGCGTCCCGTCCAGCGTATGCACATAAAGCGTCAGAAGCTTGACCTGTAGAGGCGACAACCTCGTGCCCCAGTTGGGCATATGGCCCTGACGCCCGGAATAAACACTTGTGTAGACGCTCTGCACATCATGACCATAAATCCAGGCCTGATCCGTCAGGTCGGGCGCGCCGACATCATGCGATCCCTTGGCGTCTTCACCATGACAGGCCACGCAGTTGTTCTGGAAGACCTCTTTGCCGGCCTCAATTCGCTCTGCATCACCGGCGGCGGGCGTCAGACCTGAAAGCGAACGGACATAGGCAACAGCCTCGGCGATTTGCTCCGGCTGCAATATACCGTCACGACCGAAAGCCATCATTTGCGATACGCGGGTATCCTCATCTGTAGCGTTGATACCGACCCGGATCGTTTCCTCGATCATCTCCGGCTCACCACCCCAAAGCCATGATTTGGCTGTAAGGTCGGGGAAGCCGGGACCACCTGTTGCGTTGACACCATGACAGGCCGCGCAATTGTCAATGAACAGCGTACGCCCGGCTTCCTTCACCGATTGCATCAAGGGTGCATCCGCTTCGATATCGGCATAAGACATGGTCGAGACCTTGTCGGTCCATAATGCTGCGCGGCTGGCATCAGCTTGCGCCACTTGTTGCGTCACCACATTGCGCTGGTCAAAACCGGTTATACCCTTGGTATAAGTCCAGATAAGCGGCCATGTTGGATAAAGTATCCAGCAAATGATCGCGAATGCCGTCGTTACAGCAAGAAAGAAGAACACCACGCGCGGGATTGGTGTTTCAAGTTCCTCGATGCCGTTCCACTCATGGCCGGTTGTCATCCGGCCAGTAACCCGATCCTGCTTTTCAACCGCCATCGTCTAGGCCCCCGGTCCCGATTGTTTACCGTGCCCCGACCTGTCGTCCTTCCTCCTGTCGTCTCCCGGTTTGTCGTATCCCGGTTTGTCGTCCCCGGGCCTATCATCCTTGTCGAAAATACTGACCTTTGCATGATCGAAGCGTTTCCGGTTGGAAGGCCAGAGTGCGTAGATCACCACGCCGATCGAAAAGGCGATGAGATAAAACAGCCCCCAGCTCTTGGACAAGGCGACGAGCGTGTTATGGTCGATGTCCATATCTATTCTCCCGCCGACGCTGACTGCTTGTAGGCGGCATCGGTCAGCCGCCCCAGAATTTGCAGATAGGCAACGAGTGCATCCATCTCGGTCACCCGTGTTGGATCACCGTCAAAGGCACGCACCTGCGTTGCCTCGCCATATCGTTCACTGACCCCGCTCGCCGCTTCGCTGTCTGGTGTCGCCTGGCCAAATGCGTCGCTCGTGGCGTTGTCGATCATGTCCTGAGTATAGGGAACGCCAACCGTGCGCTGCGCGGCAAGGTTCTCGTTCAGCTCCGAAATCTTGAGGTCATTGCGTGCCAGCCAGCCATATTTCGGCATCACCGATGCCGGCACCACATCACGCGGATTGATGAGATGAGCGACATGCCATGCATCGGAATATTTGTCGCCAATGCGAGCAAGGTCCGGACCAGTACGTTTCGACCCCCACAGCATTGGATGGTCATATTTCGATTCGACCGCCAGCGAATAAGGGCCGTAGCGCTCGACTTCATCACGCAGCGTGCGGATCATCTGGCTGTGGCAGGCATAACACCCTTCGCGGATGTAAATGTCACGCCCCGCCAGTTCCAAAGGCGTATAGACACGCATGTCTGGCGCTTGTTCAACTGTCTCGTGAATGGTGAACAGCGGCGCTATCTCGACAAAACCGCCGATCGACGCGACGGCGACAATCGCGACGACAAAGCCGATGGAATTACGTTCGATCTTGCGATGGAAAAATTCGGGCATGATCGATTACTCCCCGGCCTGAACGGCGTCACGAACAAAGGCGGGGACATCCGCATCTTCCTTCTGCTCGGCAATACGCGTCTTGCTGGCGCGGATCGTCATCCAGATATTGTACGAGCAGACAATGGCACCCAGCAGGAACAACAACCCGCCGAACGCGCGTGCAATGTAATAAGGATGCATGGCTTCGACCGAGTCGAGGAAGGAATAGGCCAGTGTTCCGCTCTCGGTGTAGGTGCGCCACATCAGGCCCTGAATGATGCCTGAGTTCCACATGGCAAAGACGTAGACAATGGTGCCTGAAAGCGCCAACCAGAAATGGACCTCGATAAGTTTCGGCGAGTACATCGTTTCACGCTTCCACATCCACGGCACCAGCGCGTAAATCGACCCGAACGTGATCATCGCCACCCAACCGAGTACACCGGCATGAACATGGCCGACAGTCCAGTCCGTATAGTGTGACAGCGAGTTGACCGGGCGGATCGCCATGAACGAGCCTTCGAATGTCGAAAGGCCGTAAAACACGGCGGCGACCATCATGAAGCGCAGCGTGGCGTCGTCGCGCACCTTGTGCCAGGCACCGTTGAGCGTTGCCAGCGCGTTACCAGCCGACGCCCATGACGGCACCAGAAGCACCAGTGAAAACGTCATCCCAAGTGTCTGCACCCACTGCGGCAAGGCCGTGTAATGCAGATGGTGGGAGCCCACCCACATGTAAAGGAAGGTGATGCCCCAAAAGCTGATGATAGACAGGCGGTAAGAGAAAATCGGCCGCCCCGCACGCTTTGGCAGATAATAATACATCATCCCGAGAAAGCCCGACGTCAGAAAGAAGGCGACGGCATTATGACCATACCACCATTGCGTCATCGCATCCTGCACGCCCGAAAACAGCGAATAGCTTTTGGCGTGGGCAAACGACACGGGAACTGCGAGATTATTGACGATATGCAGGATCGCCACGACCAGAATGAAGGCCATGTAGTACCAGTTGGCGACATAGATATGGGGTTCCTTGCGCCGCGCCAACGTGCGCAGGTAGAGCAGGAAATATGCCACCCAAACGATAACCAGCCAGATATCGGCATACCATTCGGGTTCGGCATATTCCTTCGATTGGGTAATGCCTATGAAATAACCAGTGACCGCCAATATGCAAAAAAGATTATAGCCAAGCAGTACGAACCAGGGGGTCAATTGATCGGGCAAGCGCGCCCGCGAGGTGCGCTGAAGCACATGAAAGGAAGTGGCAATCAGTGCGTTGCCGCCAAAGCCGAAGACAACGCCTGTCGTGTGAACGGGACGCAGGCGGCCAAAACTCGCCCACGCCTGATCGAAGGTGAAATCCGGCCACGCAAGCAGCGCTGCTACCCATACGCCAATGCCCATGGCGAACACGGCCCAGACCATCGTCAGCACGATACCGACCTTGGTCGGGTCGTCGAAATAGCGTGAGAGGCGTTCCGGATCGGGCTCGGGCGTGTAGTAGCCAGACATTACGACAAAGGCCAAACCCAGGCTGAAGATAAGGATCACGTAACCATGCACAGCAATTGGATCGCCACGACCGACTGCGGCCATTGCTATGCCGCACAGGCCCAACAGCACAAGAATGACAAGCGCGTTTTGGCGTTCAGTGAGCGTCAGTTGCGAGATCATATATTGTGCCGCCTGTTCAAATGAAACATTTTGCTGCGTTGGAGCGCAGGCCTTCACTAGACCAAGATGATCCATTGATCTTTGCGTTGGCGCAAGGAGCAATGTGGAGTAGTCCACTCATCAAGCCTATCGACATGACCATAATGTTGCATTGCACAATATGCATTGCTGCCATGCAAAATTATCTCTTCATAAAATACCGGGTCGTGGGTATCTTCCGATTACTGAATTCCGTCGCCGCCCACCTCCTCCCGGGCCAAGACGGATACGGTCAGCCTTCACCTCCTCCCGATCGCTGACCGACCATTACGACACCCGCCGGATCTCCTCCCCCGGCGGGTGTTGTGGTTTTCAGCTTTCCCAACACGACCTAGCCAAGCGATATTCAATAAATGCAGGCGCGCGACGCCCCTCGAAATGGGCGTATTAGTGCATGTCGCCCAAAAGTGTGCAGCGGTTTTTCAGACAACGACATGCACAAAAACAAAGGCTTGAAGCACCCTGCATGAATCCCTTTGAGATACGATGTGCTTTAAGATTGCTTCATAAAAAAAGTGATCGCTCCCGCTCCACGATTTTCGTGATGAAACCGGCAACCGTCTGGACGCGACGCAGCGGTCTGACTGATTCGTGATAGACCAGCCAGTAGGCGCGTCTGATCGGTGCAATGATTTCGACAGGCACGAGTTCCGGCATCGCACGGGCAATAAATGTGTGCAGGATACCAATTCCGGCTCCTGCCCGAACCGCTTCGGCCTGTCCAAGCGCCGAAGAAATGGCAAAGGCAGAATGCCAATCCGCGTTGAATTCAGCCTCGTAATCAAGTGAGGGACTGACAATCAGGTCCGGGACATAGCCAATCAGCGTATGATCTGCGAGGTCGGCGGCCTTTTTGGGCAGACCACGGCTTTCGACATAACCGCGTGAAGCAAACAGACCGAGTGAATAGTCGACCAGTTTTCCCGCCACCAGGCGTCCCTCTGTTGGTCGTTCCACAGTGATGGCAATATCGGCCTCGCGCCGTGACAGCGAAAATGAGCGTGGCACGGGCACCAACTGGATGGTGAGTTCGCGGTGCAGAGCCGTCAACGCGCCAAGATGCCTGGCCAGAAACGCGACACCGAAGCCGTCGGGAGCGCCAATACGAACCGTGCCCGATACGTCGTCACCTTCCCCCGCAACCGTCGAGCGGGCTGCAATGACATCGGCCTCCATCCGCTCGGCAATCTCAAGGAAGCGCTCACCAGCCGGCGTCAACTCGCTTCCCGTGGTGAGACGGCGAAACAACTTGGTTCTCAATGCTTCTTCGAGTGCAGCAACCCGGCGTGAGACGGTAGCATGGTTCAGTTCCAGCCGCCGTGCCGCACCAAGAATCTGCCCGGCGCGGGCGACCGCGAGAAAAATACGAACGTCGTCCCAGTTCATATTGCTGACACCAATATCAAAACAGCGTGTGGAAAAAACAGACTAACCATGTCTCATGATGCGCCGCGCCTATGCGATAAATCAAGCGCACTCATGTTTTGTTGTCGATTTTATGCACATCTGTTGCGTTTCCGCTCACGTTGCCATGCAGGCTGGAAAAGCCGACAATGCTCACCACAAGACAACATCAGGGAGTGTAGCATGATCGAATATGGTCATTTCATCGGCGGCAAGAACGTCAAAGGCACGTCCGGGCGAGCGGCGGACGTTTTCCAACCGCTTGACGGAACAGTTCGCGCCAAGGTCGCACTAGCATCCAAGGCCGAAATGGACGCAGCGGTAGCCAACGCCAAGGCGGCACAGCCCGCATGGGCGGCGACCAACCCCCAGCGCCGTGCACGCGTCTTCATGAAGTTCCTCGAATTGGTGGCACGCGAAAATGACGCGTTGGCCGAGTTGCTTGCTCGCGAGCATGGCAAGACCATTCCGGATGCCAAGGGAGACATTTTGCGCGGCGTCGAAGTTGTCGAGTTCGCGCTCGGCATTGCCCACCTGATGAAAGGTGAATACACCGAAGGTGCAGGTCCCGGCATTGATCTCTATTCGATCCGCCAGCCACTTGGCGTCGTTGCCGGTATCACGCCATTCAACTTCCCGGCCATGATCCCGATGTGGAAATTCGCGCCGGCAATCGCTTGCGGTAATGCTTTCATTCTAAAGCCTTCGGAACGCGATCCGGGTGTTCCCATGCGGCTGGCAGAATTGATGCTGGAAGCCGGACTGCCCGAAGGCATTCTCAATGTCGTCAATGGAGACAAGGAAGCAGTCGACGCTATTCTGGACCATGATGACATCTCAGCCATTGGTTTCGTCGGCTCGTCCTCGATTGCGCAATATATTTATTCGCGCGGCTGTGCGGCGGGCAAGCGAGTACAATGCTTCGGTGGCGCCAAGAACCACATGATCATCATGCCCGATGCAGACATGGATCAGACCGTGGATGCGCTGGTCGGCGCAGGCTACGGTGCGGCCGGCGAACGTTGCATGGCCGTTTCGGTCGCGGTTCCGGTTGGCAAGGCCACGGCCGACAAGCTGATGGAAAAGCTGATCCCTCGCGTTGAGAGCCTGAAGATCGGGCCTTCCACCGACCCAAGCGCGGACTTCGGACCACTTGTGACAGCGGCAGCACTTGAGCGCGTACGCAACTATGTCGAGATCGGAGTCAAGGAAGGCGCCAAGCTCGCCGTCGATGGCCGCGGCTTCAAGATGCAGGGCTATGAAGACGGCTTTTATCTGGGCGGTTGCCTGTTCGACGATGTTACGCCTGACATGCGCATCTACAAGGAAGAGATTTTCGGACCTGTCTTGTCGGTCGTGCGTGCACATGACTTTGAGGAAGCAGTGCGCCTGCCTTCCGAGCATGAATACGGCAATGGTGTCGCCATATTCACCCGCGACGGCGATGCCGCACGCGATTTCGCCAGCAGGGTAAATGTTGGCATGGTCGGCATTAACGTGCCGATCCCGGTACCGGTTTCATACTACACCTTTGGTGGCTGGAAGAAGTCAGGCTTTGGCGATCTCAACCAGTATGGCCCGGATTCGGTGAAGTTCTACACCAAGACGAAGACGGTAACGTCGCGCTGGCCATCCGGCGTCAAGGAAGGTGCCGAATTCGCCATGCCAACCATGAAATAACAACAGACAACAGATTTCGACGATTGAATGCGCTGCCGTTGAGAAGCGGCGGCGCATTTTTTAACGCGTAGCCGACACTTCGGCGTAGCTGCGCAACTGCGTCATCAACCTGTTCGCCTCATCTGCTGCGGCGTTCGCGTCCCCATCGAGGATTGAGCGGATCAGGGCAATATGCCGCTCAGCGGATTCCGCCAATCCCGTATCGGCTTGGTAGCGGAACCAGAAGCGGCGGCTGTGTGTTTGCAGCGGTGCAGCCAACCGCGACGCAAAGAGATTATCTGCCGCAAGCGCAAGCGCCTCATCGAGCGCCTTGTCTGCTTTCAGGAACGCCAACACATCACCGGCAATCACCGATTTTTGCATCAGCAAAGCAGCGTGTTGAAAGCGCTCTCCTGCCTCACGCGTGACGAAGCGGGCAGCAGATCGGGCAAGGACGGTCTCAACGCCGCGCCGCGCATCGATAACGCGCAGCCAATCGCCGGCATGGAGAGGGGCAATAGCTATGCCTGCCCTCGGGCGAACTTCAAGCAGCCCCTCCCATGCCAGTCGTTGTATCGCTTCACGGACTGGCGTGCGCCCCAATCCGAGCCGTTCGATCAGCGCGCCTTCAGTTACGAAAGCACCAGGCACCAGATCAAGTGTAACGATCATTCGCTCGAGCAACCGGTAGGCTCGGCTCGTTGCAGGTTCGTCCTCGATTGGGTCATCCGAATAGGTCAAGCACGCCTCCTTGATATATTCTTGATATATCATAAGCGGGCACATATTGACAGATACTCCAAAGATAAGATATGCCACTGATATATCAGATGGAGAGCCATTATGTGGACCGGAGTTATTCCCGCCGTTACGACCAAATTCACCGAGGACGACCGCCTCGACCATGCGGAAATGGAGCGCTGTTTCGCGCTTCAAATGGATGCAGGTTGCGATGGCATCATCGTGGCCGGTTCGCTGGGCGAAGGCCCGATGCTTTCGGCTGACGAGAAAATCGAGGTTTTCACGACGGCGCGCAAAGTGGCTGGCAAGAAGCCTGTCCTGCTGACCATCAACGAAGCCGGCACCCGCGAAGCTGCCAATCTTGCCAAGCGCGCCGCAAAAGAAGGCGCCGACGGCCTGATGATCGTGCCAAGCCCGATCTATCATACCAATCCTCGCGAAACAGTGGATGCCCTCAAGGCAGTAGCCGCGGCCGGCGGCTTGCCAGTAATGATCTACTCCAACAAGATCGCCTATCGCGTTGACGTGACCGTTGACGACATGGAAGAATTGGCCACGGACCAGCATTTCGTCGCGATCAAGGAATCTTCTGATGATATTCGTCGCACAACGGAAATCATCAACCGCTTCGAGGATCGTTTCGATCTTTTCACCGGTGTCGACAATCTCGCATTCGAGGCGCTGTCGGTCGGTGCCATCGGCTGGGTCGCAGGTCTTGTAACTGCCTTTCCACGCGAGACCGTGGCCATCTATCAGTTATTGAGACAGGGGCGGCGCGACGAAGCCCTCGCCATTTATCGCTGGTTCCGGCCCCTGCTCGATCTCGATGTCTCCACCTATCTGGTCCAGAATATCAAGCTTGCGGAAGTCCACGCAATCGGCACAAATGACCGCGTGCGCATGCCGCGTCAGCCGCTATCCGGCGAACGGCGCAAGGCCACGGAAAAAATTATCAAGGATGCTTTGGCGGTCCGCCCGGATCTGCCCGGCTTCTGAGGACGAAAAGGCCCCTCTGGCAAATGTCGCATGCCGCGCCGAACCAGAAATTGGATGTCGCCATTATCGGTGGCGGCATCATTGGTATTTCGGTTGCCGCCCATCTTGCCGAGGCGGGCCGCAGCGTCACGGTTTTCGATCGAAGCGGCATCTGCGAAGAAACCAGTTCCGGCAATGCCGCAGCCTTCGCCTTTTCCGACGTGCTGCCATTGGCCCACAAAGGCATGATGCGCAATCTTCCACGATGGCTGGCCGATCCGCTTGGGCCGCTGACTATCCCGCCTGCCTATCTTCCCCAATTGATACCGTGGTTGTGGCGTTTCTGGCGCGCCAGTGCGCCGGGAAAATTCGAGGCCGCATTAACTGCCCAGGCGGCATTGATGACACTCGCGCAAGCTGAATGGTCGGGCTTGATGCAGCGCTCCGGCACGCATCACATGTTGCGAGAAAATGGTTCGCTCGAACTTTATGAGAGTGAGCCGGAATTTCAAACTTCATTGGTAGGTTGGGCGGCGCGCGACAGGTTCAACATTGCCTATCGTCACGTCGACGGCGATGAATTGTCGGACCTGCAACCTGGTCTGGCAAAACGCTTCATCAAAGGCACGTTCGTGCCCGACTGGAAAACGGTGAGTGAGCCCAAGGAACTTGGCAAGGCCGTATGGGCTTATGCCCAGACCAAAGGCGCTCGGTTTGAACAAGCACTGATCACGACCATCGAGGCGAATGAGGAAGATGTCACAATACATCTGGCTAATGGCAGCCAATACCGGGCGCACCAACTTGTCATAGCTGCGGGTGCGTGGTCACATCTTCTGGCAAAAAGTCTGAATGAGCCCATCCCGCTTGAAACGGAGAGAGGTTACAACACGACGCTGCCCGTTGCGGCTTTCGATGTGAAGCGGCAACTGATTTTTTCAAGGCACGGTTTTGTTGTTACGCCTTTGTCGAACGGCTTACGCATTGGTGGAGCCGTAGAACTCGGCGGCCTGAACCGGGCACCCAATTATGCCCGTGCAAAAGCACTGCTCAAAAAAGCCGAAAGGTTCCTGCCCGGGCTCGACCCGAGCGGCGGTCGCGAATGGATGGGATATAGGCCCTCTCTGCCCGACAGTCTGCCCGTGATTGGACGAGCCGTTCACGCACCCTCGGTCTTCTATGCCTTCGGCCACGGCCATCTTGGTCTGACACAGGCCGCCGCGACTGGCAGGCTGGTCCGGGATCTCGTTTCGGGGCAAACGCCTGTCATCGACATCACTCCCTTTTCTCCAGCCCGCTTCTGAATGAGGTAACATATGGCTCGTCATTCGTTCTTTTGCATCGACGGCCACGCATGCGGCAATCCGGTACGTCTCGTTGCCGGTGGTGGCCCTCGTCTCGAAGGCGCCACAATGATGGAACGCCGCGCGCACTTCCTTGCCGAGTACGACTGGATTCGCACTGGCTTGATGTTTGAGCCGCGTGGTCATGACATGATGTCTGGTTCCATTCTCTACCCGTCAACGCGCGATGATTGCGACATCGCCATCCTGTTCATCGAAACATCGGGCTGCCTGCCAATGTGCGGGCATGGCACGATCGGCACTGTTACAATGGCAATCGAGCATGGTCTGGTACAGCCCAGAACGCCGGGCATTTTGAGGCTGGATACCCCCGCCGGGCTTGTGGTGGCCGAGTACAAGCAGGTCGGCGAATATGTCGAGGAAGTGCGCATCACCAATGTGCCATCCTTCCTCTATGCGCAACATCTCGCAGTCGAATGCCCCACCTTGGGACAAATTCATGTCGATGTCGCTTATGGCGGCAACTTCTATGCGATAGTCGATCCGCAGGAGAACTACCGTGACATGGCCGACTACACGGCTGGTGATCTCGTTGCGTGGAGCCCGGTGGTTCGCCAACGCCTCAACGAACAATACGTATTCGTTCATCCGCAAAATCCGAGCATCAACAAACTCACCCACATGCTATGGACCGGCGCGCCAACACATCCGGAAGCGGATGCACGCAACGCAGTTTTCTATGGCGACAAGGCCATCGACCGCTCACCTTGCGGCACGGGTACTTCGGCACGCATGGCACAATTGCACGCCAGGAATAAATTGATGGTCGGTGACAATTTTGTCCATGAGTCGATTATTGGCTCGATCTTCAAGGGCCGCGTCGAGAATGAAATCGAATTGGCCGGAAAATCCGCCATCACACCTTCCGTAGGGGGATGGGCGCGAATGACCGGATTGAATACGATTTTCATCGACGATCGCGACCCGTTCGCTCACGGATTCGTGGTCAAATAGCAAAGGAATGACGCTATGTTTCACCTGAATGAGTTGTTTTCACAATCATGAAACGTGCAATAATCCCTCGACTTATAGAACTTTCGTAGTGATTGTTTCGATTTTTGGAGTAATCTACACCCGATTCATCAATGACATTGTCTTGTGCCAGTGGTAGGTTCCGCAACGGTCCAGCAGCCGATAACGAGGGGAACAGCCTTCGCTGGACAGTTTCCGAAAACGCGGCTTGTGGTTGAAATTTCAAGTTGCAATCCATGCGCGACGCTATAGGACTAGGGAAAAGACTAAAAGGGATGCACCCGTCTCAGGGTGACACTCCAGGGGAGCAGTTTCGACATGCAGTACTTTATCCAGCAGCTTATAAACGGGCTGACGCTGGGATCTATCTATGGCCTCATTGCGATCGGCTATACGATGGTCTACGGCATCATCGGCATGATCAATTTCGCCCACGGCGATATCTTCATGGTCGGAGCCTTCATCGCTCTCATCGTTTTCCTTATTCTCGGCGCGCTGTTTTATTCTGTGCCCGTCGTCATTGCCCTCCTCATCATGATGGTGGTGGCGATGGTGCTGACATCCCTTTACAACTGGGTCATCGAAAAGATGGCGTACCGGCCGCTGCGCGGTTCCTTTCGCCTCGCCCCGTTGATCACTGCAATTGGCATGTCGATAGCCCTTTCCAATTTCGTGCAGGTTACGCAAGGTCCCCGTAACAAGCCCATTCCGCCAATGATCAGCCAGGTTTATAACATCTATGGCATCAGCATTTCATTGAAGCAGATCGTTATCGTGGCTGTAACGGCGGTCCTGCTGGTGGTTTTCTGGTATGTCGTCAACAAAACCGCCCTGGGGCGCGCGCAACGCGCCTGCGAACAGGACCGGAAGATGGCTGCACTGCTCGGCATTGACGTTGACCGCACCATTTCGATCACCTTCATCATCGGCGCATCTCTTGCTGCGGTCGCTGGCACGCTATTCCTGATGTATTACGGTGTCGTGGTCTTCTCCGATGGTTTTGTTCCCGGAGTTAAAGCATTTACCGCAGCCGTTCTCGGTGGCATCGGTTCGGTCCCCGGCGCGGTGATCGGCGGACTTGCGATAGGCTTCATCGAAAGTCTCTGGTCGGCTTATTTCTCTATCGATTACAAGGACGTTGCCGCATTTTCGATCCTTGCGATTGTTTTGATTTTCCTGCCGTCCGGTTTGCTTGGCCGTCCGGAAGTCGAGAAGGTCTGACCTCATGACAACTGACCCATCGAAAACGCTTGCCGGCGGCAGCCACGATTTTGCCAGAGGCTTCCGCGAGGCGATCTTCGCCGGCATTGTCTCGTTCTTCCTGTTCGTCCTGATGATCGGACTGAAGACCGACCAGAACATCCACAATGAACTGATCCTTGTGCCCCGATGGGGATTGCTCGCCGTCGTGGTCATCCTCACCATGATCGGCCGCTTCGTCCAGATCGTCTATGTGGCACCGTTCCTTGCTTCGCAAAAGCTGCACGACCCAAAGACCGGGAAGCTGCCCGATAGCTTTGCGAAACGGTTCTTCCAGAAGAAATACTTGATCGCAGCGATTGTAGTCGCAGCCGTACTCCTTCTGCTCGGCAACGCCTTGCAGGCGGCTGTCGGTCCCTATTGGGGCGTCTATGTCGGAATGTTGCGCGCGGCAGCAATCATCTACGTGCTTGCCTGGCTCCTCTATGCCTACCGCGCGTTCGTCGGTGCGCACTCCTATTCGCTAGGCGTTACCTTGCTGGTATTGTACCCGATCATCATTGTCATGATGTTCGGCTTCCAGGGTTCCCTGAAATGGGTCGACAATTTCGGCATCCAGATCCTCATTTACGTGATGCTGGCATGGGGCCTCAATATCGTTGTCGGTCTGGCAGGCCTGCTCGATCTCGGCTACGTTGCCTTCTACGCCGTGGGTGCCTATTCCTATGCCCTGCTCGGCACCCATTTCGGCTGGTCCTTCTGGATACTCTTGCCCGTCGCTGGCTTCATGGCTGCCTTATGGGGGGTCATACTCGGCTTTCCCGTTCTGAGACTGCGCGGCGACTATCTTGCAATTGTCACACTTGCATTCGGTGAAATCATCCGCCTTGTGCTGATCAACTGGCGCGAAGTCACCAATGGCGCGGCCGGCGTCTCCGGCGTCCCGAAAGTCAGTTTCTTTGGGCTGATTTCGTTCAACGTGTCAGACCCCAACTACATCTCCAAGGTTTTTGACATTGCCCAGTCGGGTGCCTACTACAAGATATTCCTCTACTATCTTATCCTGCTGCTGTGCCTGTTGACGGCATTCGTGACCATTCGCTTGCGCAGGATGCCCGTCGGGCGGGCTTGGGAAGCTCTACGCGAAGATGAAATCGCCTGTCGTTCGCTGGGCATCAACACGACAACCACGAAACTTACCGCCTTTGCCACGGGCGCCATGTTCGGTGGATTTGCAGGTTCCTTCTTTGCTGCCAGGCAAGGGTTCGTCAGCCCCGAATCCTTCATCTTTCTGGAATCCGCGATTATTCTCGCAATCGTCGTTCTGGGTGGTATGGGGTCGCTCGGAGGCATTTTCATCGCCGCTGTGGTGATGATTGGCGGTACGGAAATCCTGCGTGAAATGCAGTTCCTCAAGTTGATTTTCGGACCGGACTTCACACCTGAACTCTACCGCATGCTGCTGTTCGGTCTAGCCATGGTGATCGTCATGGTCTGGAAACCTCGCGGCTTTGTCGGCAGCCGGGAACCGACAGCCTTCCTGAGAGAACGAAAAGCCGTATCCGCCTCATTTACCAAGGAAGGACACGGCTGATGAATACAAATACAGCCATGACCACGCCAATTCTTCAGGTTGAACATCTGTCGATGAAATTTGGTGGCCTTGTCGCCATTGGCGAC
The DNA here is from genome assembly GCF_055809095.1 of Mesorhizobium sp. G2-6-1. Classification (NCBI taxonomy): domain Bacteria; kingdom Pseudomonadati; phylum Pseudomonadota; class Alphaproteobacteria; order Hyphomicrobiales; family Phyllobacteriaceae; genus Mesorhizobium; species Mesorhizobium sp. G2-6-1. The sequence continues at coordinate 2,271,548 of NZ_CM147896.1, read as the reverse complement.
CTGTCATTTGCCGTAAAACGCGGTGAAATCACCGCGCTTATCGGCCCCAATGGCGCAGGCAAGACCACGGTGTTCAATTGCATAACCGGATTTTACAAGCCGACCGAAGGCATGATCCGCCTCGCCAGCAAGAACGGTGGCGAATTCCTGCTTGAACGAATGGCCGACTTCCAGATTACGGCCAAGGCCAAAGTCGCCCGAACTTTCCAGAACATCCGCCTGTTTTCCGGCATGACAACCTTGGAAAACCTCCTGGTGGCGCAACACAACAAACTGATGAAAGCTTCCGGCTACACAGTGCTGGGCCTGCTTGGCATCGGCAATTATCGCCAGGCATCGGCAGAATCCATCGATCTGGCAAAGCACTGGCTGGAAAAGGCCGAACTCGTTGATCGCGCCGATGATCCTGCTGGCGATCTGCCTTACGGCGCGCAGCGGCGGCTTGAGATTGCCCGCGCAATGTGCACTGGCCCGGAACTCCTCTGTCTGGACGAACCGGCGGCGGGACTGAACCCAAGGGAATCGCTCGCGCTCAACACATTGTTGCTCGACATCAAGAAAAGCACGGGCACGTCAATTCTGTTGATCGAACACGATATGTCAGTCGTGATGCAGATATCAGATCACGTGGTTGTACTCGAATATGGACGCAAGATTTCCGACGGCGATCCCGACATGGTCAAGACGGATCCGCGCGTCATCGCAGCCTATCTTGGCGTTGACGACGAAGAGGTGGAAACGGCTCTGACCGAGGTCGGAGACGAAAGCGTCATTGAAGAACTCGATGTTGTTCCCGGTCACGGGCACCGTCCCGACGATTCGTCATCCATGCTTGCCGGACCGCTGGACGACACCGTCACCCACGGCGACGGCGAACGCGTTACTGTCGAAAAAGGCGCATCCAAGAGCGCACGTGTGAAAACGAAACCACGCACCAAGACAGCAGCAGCGAAGTCCCCTGGCATCAAGGCCAAGACCGGCAAAGCAACTTCGCCCGCCAAGTCAGCATCCAAAATACCCACCAAGACAGCAACACCGGCAAAGCCAGCGCCAACAGCCAAAGCTATCACCAACCGCCTTGCCGCACCGCGCGGCGGAAAAGCCGATGACCTGCTTGCCATCAAAGGCATCGGCCCGGTCAATCAAAAGAAGCTCAACGAACATGGCATATTCCATTTCGATCAGATAGCGGCATGGAAGAAAAATGACGTCGTGGCAGCCGAAGCCTATCTTGCTTTCGATGGGCGCATAGCTCGCGAGGATTGGGTCAAGCAAGCCAAGCTGCTTGCCAAGCAGGGGTCGGCACCAAAGTCTGGCAAGCGCGGGGGCGTAAATAATGGCCAACAAAACGCTGCTCGACATCAAGGGCGTTCAGACCTTCTACGGCAACATTCAGGCGCTGCATGGTGTCGACGTCTCAGTCAACGAAGGTGAAATCGTGGCGTTGATCGGTGCCAATGGCGCCGGCAAATCAACCCTCATGATGACAATCTTTGGGGCACCAAGGGCGCGCACCGGTACGATCTCCTTTGCCGGCAAAGACATCACCCAACTACCAACCCACGAGATTGCCCGCATGCGTATTGCGCAATCGCCCGAAGGGCGGCGGATATTCCCGCGCATGACGGTTCTGGAAAACCTTCAGATGGGAGCCAGCCTCGACAATCTCAAATATTACGAAGAAGACGTCGAAAAGGTCTTCACGCTGTTTCCACGTTTGAAAGAGCGCATCGGCCAGCGTGGCGGCACTTTGTCGGGCGGCGAACAGCAAATGTTGTCGATTGGCCGGGCATTGATGGCCAGGCCGAAATTGTTGCTGCTTGACGAACCATCGCTTGGACTGGCTCCATTGATCGTCAAGCAGATTTTCGACGCCATTCGCGAACTGAACCGCACGCAGGGATTAACAGTCTTCCTGGTCGAGCAAAACGCTTTTGGTGCCTTGAAACTCGCCACGCGCGGCTATGTCATGGTCAATGGCAGTGTGACCATGAGCGGTACGGGCAAGGAATTGCTCGCCAATCCTGAAGTGCGCGCTGCCTATCTCGAAGGCGGACGTCACTGATTCCGGGAGTTATCATCATGCAAGGTATTATCTACGAAGAACCCTCGGTCTGGCAGTTCTTCTTTGTCACCTGTCTTCTCGGCGGATGGGCAGCCTGGATGACGGGCCGCGCCAGCGCGCAAACGTGGAGATCTCAGACCACTTTGTTCTTTTACGTACTCGGTCTGGGTTTCGGCATCAGGTTCATTCATTACGCCTTGTTCGAAGGCACGATGTTTTCGGCGCAATACTATCTCATCGACACTGCAGTCCTGATGATTGTTGCCTTCATCGGCTACCAATACACACGCACCAATCAAATGGTCACGCAGTACAACTGGCTTTATGAGAAAGTCTCGCCATTGAGTTGGAAATCAAAGAATTAAGGTTCACCATTAACGCCGTTTCAAAGTTGAAACGGCGTGACAACTGCCAGAAAATCGGCAAAGTACACTTTCTGCGATCAGAGTGGGCATCGCATGAAAGCATCTTTCAGGCCCACTCCGTAAATGGGAGCGTTAAATGAAGAAATCACTTTTGTCCGCGGTAGCTCTGTCCGCACTGCTTGCGTTCAGCGGCGGTGCCTGGGCTGATGTTCTACTCGGCGTTGCCGGCCCGATCACCGGCCCCAACGCAGCCTTTGGCGCACAGTTGCAAAAAGGTGCCGAGCAGGCCGCTGCCGACATCAATGCAGCCGGTGGCATGAACGGCGAGCAGATCAAGGTTAGCGTCGGTGACGATGCTGCAGATCCAAAGCAAGGCATTTCGGTAGCCAACAAATTCGTCGCCGACGGCGTCAAATTCGTTGTAGGCCACTTCAACTCGGGCGTATCCATCCCGACATCGGAAGTTTACGCTGAAAACGGCATTTTGCAGGTAACTCCGGCTTCCACCAACCCGACCTTCACCGAACGCGGCCTGTGGAACACCTTCCGCGTCTGCGGTCGTGACGATCAGCAGGGCGAAGTTGCCGGCGCTTATATTGCCGCAAACTTCAAAGATGCCAAGGTTGCCGTGATCCACGACAAGACGCCTTATGGTCAGGGTCTTGCCGACGAAACCAAGAAGGCGCTTAACGCCGCTGGCATGAATGAAGTCATGTATGAAGGCATCAATGTTGGCGACAAGGACTTCTCGGCGCTTATCGCCAAGATGAAAGAAGCCGGCGTAACACTGATCTATTGGGGTGGCCTTCACACCGAAGCCGGTCTGATCATTCGCCAGGCGGCTGACCAAGGTCTCAAGGCTCCATTGTTCTCGGGCGACGGCATCGTCTCGAACGAACTTGCCTCGATCGCTGGCGACGCGGTTGCCGGTACCTACAACACCTTCGGGCCAGACCCACGTCAGAACCCGAACGCCAAGGATATCGTTGAGAAGTTCCGCGCAGCCGGCTTTGAGCCAGAGGCTTACACGCTCTACTCATATGCAGCCACGCAGGTCATTGCACAGGCAGCCAACGCTGCCGGTTCCAACGATCCGCAGGAAGTTGCCAAGGCTATCAAGGCAAAAGGCCCGTTCAAGACTGTTCTTGGCGAGCTCTCCTTTGACGAAAAAGGCGACCGTACCGACGCTGACTACGTAATTTATCAGTGGAAAAAGGGCGACGACGGAAAGTACAACTACTTCCAGCTCTAATAGCCTTAAGTTCATTTTTAGCGAAATGCCCGGCGTTTTACGCCGGGCATTTTTGTATCTCCGACGATTTGCGTCTGTTCATGCATCATTGCCGTTTGCGCCGCAGCATTTTCGCGCTATTCATGCGCGCCCCCTGATATCCCTGCCTGCGGAGTGTGTTCTTGGCTATCAATAAAATCCTTGTCGCTAATCGATCCGAAATTGCCATCCGTGTGTTCCGCGCGGCCAATGAACTTGGCCTCAAAACGGTCGCCATATGGGCCGAAGAAGACAAATATTCACTCCACCGCTTCAAGGCTGACGAAAGTTATCAGGTCGGTCGCGGACTGCATCTGGCCAAGGACATGGGACCGATCGAGAGTTATCTTTCGATCGAAGAAGTGATCCGCGTTGCAAAGCTTTCAGGCGCGGATGCCATCCACCCCGGCTATGGCCTGTTGTCCGAAAGTCCGGAATTTGCCGAAGCCTGCGCCGAGGCCGGCATCACCTTTATCGGGCCAAAGCCTGAGACGATGCGCAGGCTTGGCAACAAGGTGGCGGCCCGCAATCTCGCCATCGAGATCGGTGTGCCGGTAGTGCCTGCAACAGACCCTTTGCCCGACGATATGGAGGAGGTGAAGAAGCTTGCAAAAACAGTCGGCTATCCGCTCATGCTCAAAGCGTCCTGGGGTGGCGGCGGGCGCGGCATGCGCGCCATTCGCGCGGAAACAGACCTTGCCCGCGAGGTCATGGAAGGCAAGCGCGAAGCCAAGGCCGCCTTTGGCAAGGATGAGGTCTATCTTGAGAAACTGATCGAGCGCGCCCGTCATGTCGAGGTGCAAGTCCTTGGCGATACCCACGGTAACGCCGTTCATCTTTTCGAACGTGACTGCTCAATCCAGCGTCGAAACCAGAAGGTTGTTGAACGCGCGCCTGCGCCTTATCTGGATGCCGCCCAGCGAGAAGAATTGTGCGGCTACGCACTCAAGCTCGCCAGCGACACCAGCTATATCGGGGCCGGAACCGTCGAATTCCTGATGGATGTGGATTCGGGGAAATTCTACTTTATCGAGGTCAATCCCCGTATTCAGGTCGAGCACACGGTTACCGAAGAAGTGACCGGCATTGATATCGTCAAGGCACAGATCCACATTCTCGATGGCTTTGCCATAGGCACGCCCCAATCTGGCGTTCCCGCCCAGAAGGATATTCGCCTCAACGGTCATGCCTTGCAGTGCCGTATCACCACGGAAGATCCCGAACAGAACTTCATTCCCGACTATGGCCGCATCACCGCATACCGCGGCGCCACCGGTTTCGGCATCCGTCTTGACGGTGGCACTGCCTATTCAGGTGCGGTCATTACCCGATTCTACGATCCGCTCCTGGAGAAAGTGACGGCTTGGGCCCCGACTTCTGGAGAAGTTATCGCACGCATGAACCGCGCCTTGCGCGAGTTCCGCATTCGCGGCGTGGCGACAAACCTCACTTTTCTCGAAGCCATCATCAACCATCAAAGTTTTGCCGATAATTCCTATACGACGAAGTTCATCGACACGACACCTGCCCTATTCACCCAGGTCAAACGCCGGGACCGAGCCACGAAGCTGCTCAACTATCTTGGCGATGTCAGTGTAAATGGCCATCCAGAAACACGCGATCGGCCACGGCCCAATCCCGATGCGGCACTTCCCCTCGCTCCTGTCCTGACAAGCGCCATCCCCGATGGCACGCGACAGATGCTGGATCGAGTGGGTCCGCAGAAGTTTGCTGCCTGGATGCGCGAACAGAAGCAGGTTTTGATCACCGACACCACAATGCGTGACGGGCATCAGTCCTTGCTGGCAACGCGGGTGCGCACCCATGACATTGCCAATATTGCCAGCACCTATGCGCGTGCCTTGCCGCAACTTCTGTCACTAGAGTGCTGGGGCGGCGCGACCTTCGATGTCGCCATGCGCTTTCTCACTGAAGACCCGTGGGAACGTCTCGCGCTGGTACGTGAGCGCGCACCCAACATCCTGTTGCAAATGCTGCTGCGCGGCGCCAACGGCGTTGGCTACACCAATTATCCAGATAACGTCGTCCAGCATTTCGTCAAGCAGGCAGCCGATGGCGGCGTCGATCTCTTCAGGGTCTTCGATTGCCTGAATTGGGTCGAAAACATGCGCGTTTCAATGGATGCGGTTGGCGCGCAAGGCAAGCTTTGCGAAGCAGCCATGTGCTATACCGGCGATATACTTGACCCCGAACGTGCCAAATACGACCTCAAATATTACGTCGGACTGGCCAAGGAACTGGAGATGGCCGGCGCGCATATTATTGCCGTCAAGGATATGGCCGGTTTACTGAAGCCGGCCGCGGCCCGCGCGCTGTTCAAGGCGTTGCGCGATGCCACGGACTTGCCGATCCATTTCCATACGCATGATACGTCTGGCCTGTCCGCCGCAACCGTATTGGCAGCCGTCGAAAGCGGCGTTGACGCAATCGACGCCGCGATGGATTCGTTTTCCGGTAACACGGCACAGCCTTGTCTGGGTTCAATTGTGGAGGCGTTGAAGGGAACCGAACGCGACCCCGGCCTTGATCCGCATTGGATCAGAAAGATCTCGTTCTATTGGGAGGCTGTGCGCAACCAGTACGCCGCCTTCGAAAGCGACCTCAAAGGGCCGGCATCGGAAGTCTACCTCCATGAAATGCCCGGCGGCCAGTTCACCAATCTGAAGGAGCAAGCCCGCTCGCTTGGCCTTGAAACACGTTGGCATGAGGTGGCGCAGGCGTATCACGACGTCAATTTGATGTTCGGCGATATCGTCAAGGTTACGCCCTCGTCAAAAGTTGTCGGCGATATGGCCCTGATGATGATCAGCCAGGACCTCACCGTCGCCGACGTCGAGAACCCAGACAAGGATATTGCCTTTCCCGACTCCGTCATCTCCATGTTGCGCGGCGATCTCGGCCAATCGCCGGGCGGCTGGCCGCAAGCCCTCCAGAAGAAAGCCCTCAAAGGCACCGACCCGATCAATGTCAGGCCCGGCTCGCTTTTGAAGCCATTGGATTTGCAGGAAAAACGCAAAGAGATTGAAGAAAAGCTCGAGCGCAAGCTGACCGAATACGAGTTTGCATCTTGGCTGATGTACCCAAAGGTTTTTTCCGACTTCGCCGCAGCGCAGGAAACCTACGGACCCGTCAGTGTATTGCCGACGCCGATCTATTTCTATGGAATGGAACCAACTGACGAGGCATTCCTCGATCTCGAAAAAGGCAAGACATTGGTGGTGCGCTGTCTCGCCATCGGCGATGTCGATGACAAAGGCATGGTCACCGTCTTCTTTGAGCTCAACGGACAACCGCGCCGGGTAAAGGTGCCCGATCGTGCGCATGGCGCATCCGCCATCAAGGCACGCCCCAAGGCCGAACCTGGAAACGACATGCATGTCGGCGCACCGATGCCCGGCGTCGTCTCGACTGTTGCCATATCAGCCGGACAGACGGTCAAATCCGGCGACGTACTCCTGTCGATCGAAGCCATGAAAATGGAAACGGCACTTCATGCGGAGCGCGACGGTACGATCACCGAAGTTCTGGTGAAGACTGGCGACCAGATCGACGCCAAGGACCTGCTTGTCGTCTTTGGATGACATCAAGCAAAGACGCTTATGGATACACAATACCGATTGGACGAGATGGCGATAAACAACTTGACCGACCGCCACCTGTCGGGCATCGAACCCACCGAAAAGCCGCAGTACGATTAACGAGTCGCGGCTGAACAAACACCGGCAAGCAGGAATTCCTCTCCCGCCCCGATAACAAGGATTTGGGTAGCAAGCCGGTTCAATAGTACCGATGCTACCTACAAGCAAACAATTTGGAGATCGACATGGCCGACGACATCACTGAAACCAGTCAGACAGTTGCAGCCGGCCAGTTGCGCGCCCTGATCGAGCGCATCGAACGGCTTGAAGAAGAAAAAAGACCATTGCCGACGACATCAAGGAAGTGTTTGCCGAAGCCAAGGGGACCGGCTTCGACACCAAGGCCATCCGCACGATCATTCGTCTTCGCAAGCAGGATCAGACAGAGCGCCAGGAAGCAGAAGCCATCATCGACCTCTACATGAACGCGCTCGGAATGGTGTAAAAGCAATTACTTGGAGTGGTTCGGTGCTTCTATCGAAAGCTGAACCGCTTTTGAGTGGGGTGAGGAAACTGTGCAGCGGTTTTCCGCTCTCAATCATTGGAAACGATCACGTTCATGATTTTGGATCGGTTCGATCCCATATCCTCCTGATCCAGAGGTGTTCCGAAAACCGCGTGCAGGAATTCGCCAATCCAGCGCTTGAGCTGCATATCCCAAATCAGCCGCCCACCGAGATGGTCGCGCCCCGGTTGGGCTCCGGGAAGCACAAAACGATGCGCACCACGCACCACCCAGCGGTGCATCATCAACTGCGTCAACTCGCCGTGAAATTGAATGCCCCAGGCATTATTGCCATAGCGGAATGCCTGATTGGGGTAGGTCTCGGCTGTTGCCAGAAGCGTCGCATCCTTGGGCAGTGAAAATCCTTCGCGGTGAAACTGATAGACCATATTTGGCCAATGCAGCAGCTTATGGCCCTGCTCGGTGGCTTTTAGGGGGTACCAGCCAATCTCCACCAGCCCATTGTCATGGCTTTCCACCTTGCCGCCCAGATGGTTGACCAGCATTTGCGCGCCAAGGCAAATCCCCAGGAACGGCTTGTCTTCCCTCAAAGGTATCTTCAACCAGTCGGTTTCCCGCCGCACGAATTCATCTTGGTCGTTCGCGCTCATGGGTCCACCAAATGCGACGGCGCCTGCATGTTTTTCAAGCGTGTCGGGCAAGCTGTCACCCAGCGGTGGGCGACGAATATCGAGATCAAAGCCTTTCTCGATAAGCATATGTCCAACACGTCCGGGGCTCGACGTCTCCTGATGCAGGATGATCAGGATTTGAGGTCGACGGCTGGCTGGCATGGAAAAAGAACCCTGAAAACTCTCAGATGTATATCACTCGTCACTGGATGCGCCAGTTGCGCCTGGCGCTTTCGCCGCGGCTTTGCGGCGCGCTTCCACACGATCACGGCGTTCAACACCAATCAACTCGGCAACGCGCCAGACAGTGTTGTCTTCAAGTTCATGCAACTCGCCATCCGCATAAACAATGTCCCACATCAGGCCAATAAAATTCTTGCGCGCTTCAGCGTCGAGATGGCGTTTTAGCACACTGGTGAAAGCATAAAGATCAACGGATTCATTGTCTGCCTGCTCACCTGCCTGTGCCAGCTTGCTCAGTTCATCGCCGTCAAGCCCGTAGGTTTTGGAAAGTGCCGCTTTGAAGTGATCCCATTCGACATCCTGGCGAACGCCATCGACGTTCATAATGTGGTAGAGCAATGCCGAGGCAGCAACGCGCGGATCGTCTTCCGCTTCATGGCCTCCATTGGCACCCCCAACGGGCAGTTCCTTGAGGAAGGACAAAACACGCTCAAACATCGGCTATTCCAGTTCGATTTTCATGAATGTTCAAGGTGCAGACGTTCAAAACAAGCGGAATCCGCTCGATAGCTTCTCGGCCTGATCCTTGGGGTCGACACCGGGGTCGTCAGGAAGCCTGACAGGCATCTCTTCGGGCTCCGTGGGATCGGCTTCATTCTCCACCGCAGGGGGCGTATCATCGCTGGCTTCCGCTTCGTCCTGATCTTTGGGGTCAACCGAACCGGACGCACTGTCCACGACACCGGACGTTTCCTCCGCACCCGCTGGTGGATCAGATATGACCGTTGCCTCGTCAATATCCTCATCTTGCGAAAGAACGACAGGCGCGGCGATGACAGCCGGCACAGGCTCAACAACCACCTCATCATTTTCGATCAGTTGACCGAGCCGTTCAACCGGCGCACGCCATTCAAATGCATCGAGCTTCCCGCTAACAGGCGAAACCGCCGCCCAATGCTCAGACACGACACCATCAGCCACCCAGGCAGGATCGCGCGGCGCGCGCACTGCTTTCGACAACAACTGGCGCACTATGCCCTGATCACCCGTCTCTGCTTCTTCGATATCGGCAAGCAGAAGAAAGGCACCTTCGCGTCCATCGAGGCGAATGGCTGCCCCAACCTCCTCGCGCGCTGTCTTGTATTCCTTCGCATCAAGCGCCGCACGTGCCACGGCAAGCGACGATTCGGCATTGTTCTTCTTCATGTCCTGTAGCTTGCGCGCCCGTGCCAACCGGTCGAGAACCGCATCGCCGGGGCGAGCATGGACATAGAGTTCGGCAATCTCAGGGTGGGGTTCTGCACGCCACGCCGCCTCCAGTATTTTTGAGCCTTTGCGAACATCATTTTGCTTGAACAATGCCTTGGCAGACGCCAGCGCCGCAGGCACGAAAGCGGGTTGAAGTCGATTTGCCTCGATTGCCGCAACCCGGGCAGCGTCCGGGTCTACATCCATCAGCGCCCCGGCCTTTGCCGTCAAAAGCACCGCGCGCCGGCGGTCCACGGCATCGCGCCCGGCCTGACGCGTTGATTTTTGCGCATTGACCAGCTTCAAGGCACCATCCCAGTCGCCTCGTGCGGTGAGTTCTTCCAGGGTCGACTCGGCCGCCCAGGCAAGTTCTGGTGCCGCGACAGCCGCGCGACCGGCATAGTGGCGCGCCGCATTTCGATCGCCGAGACGTTCAGCCTCCAGATAAAGCCCCTCAACCCAAGCAGCCGCATCTCCGGATCGTCAAGCATGGCTTCGAACTTCTCACGGGCACCATCATGATCACCTTCAAGCAGCGAAGCCTGTGCTTCCAGAAGATAGATCAACGGCTCCTGATCCGACCGGATCAGCTTGGCCGCCTCTTTGCTTTTTGTGCGCGCCAGAGATCCGTCTCCTGCCCCGGCAGCGATCATGCCGGTCGAAAGCGCCTGATAGCCGCGGTCCCGGCGACGCACTCTGAAATGTCGGGCAATGGCGTAGGGACTGTTCCACAACGATTTAACGAGCCACCAGGCAATCATGACGGCGGCGACCACGCCAACCACCGCCACAGCGGCCGCCATCAGGCCAACCTGATATTGATAGCCGTCGAACGTCACGACCATGTCGCCCGGCCGGTCAGCCAACCAGGAGAAGCCAAGACCAAGACCAAAAACCACAATGAGGAAGAACAGGATGCGGGTCATCGTGCTTGCCTCATGTTTTCATCGCGCCGGAGATCAGGGAATCGACCTTCGCTTCCACATCCAGCCGGGCCTTGAGTTTGGCCACAAAAGCCTCACCTGCGGCCTTGGCCTCCTGCGGCAGCGTATCATATTCGCTGAGCGCCTTGGCATAGTCTCCCTGCTTCACCGACGCCTCCATGCGGGCAACGATTTCGGGGACACCGGTTCCCTCTACCGCCCCGATCGGCCTGACCTTGACCAGCGACTCGGCGCTCGAAAGCAGGCGTTGAACGAAACCGGCATTTTCATCGACGGGTGTAGTGGCTGCGATCATCGCATCGGCCGCGCCATCGGTACTGGCGGCTATGTCAGCACGGGTTGGCACCCCTTTTTCAGCATAGGGGCGCAGCGATGCAAGCTCCGGCGCATCTGGAGAAATGGCCGCGAACGTCTCAAGCTCTGCTTCAAATGTTGCACCCCGCTCAAGCGCGGATTTCAGCGCCGAAGCAGCGATTGCCAACGCGATCTTGGGTTGCGAAGCCTGCGCATCGACCTTGCCGGAAAGCGCTGTGATCGATTGCTCAAGCGCCGCCAGCCGTTCATTCTGCTGGGCGCTGGCATCGTTGGCCGATTTGACAGACGCTTCAAGCGCCCCGACCTTTTCATCAAGCGGACCGAGATCGACTGAGGCGGCTGTGCCGGACTGGTCAAGATTGGCGATCGTTGTCTCCAGTGCCTGAACCTTGTCGGCCAGGCCAGTCACGTCGCTCACGTCACTTCCCGTCTCAACGGCCGCTTTCAACGTCGCAAGTTCGGCCTCGACCTGATCGAGCGTCGAGGAAATCGTCCCTATCTTTGCCGCCGCCTCGCCGCCACTTTCTGAACCTGCCATCCGCGCCATTTGCGCCTTGAGCGCCGCGACATCGCTGTTCAGGTTCTCAACAGAACTGGATGCGGTGCCGGGTGCGCCTAAAATTCCGGCAAACTGCAGCGCACCGGCACCCGCAAGCGCGATGATCCCACCGACAATTCCCGCAGCAAGGCCACCCATTGCGCCCTTCTTCCGGCCAGTTCCGTCAACCGCTGCCGCAGCAGCCATTGTCGCCTGCTCGCCTGAAGCATCACCCCATTGGTCGCTTTTCGCCTTATCTGCATCTGGCGCCTCAGCGTGATCCTTGAAAGAGTAATCATAGGTCTGGGACGAACTATCAGTAGATGGTTCAGCGACATCGCCAGCAGATTGCGATTCTTCCTGCGCCACATCACTGCCTGACTGCGCATCGCCCGCAGCCTCCACTTCCGGCTGCACATCGCTTTGCGCCTGATCGGCAGGCTCGCTCACACCCTTATCCTCGCCAGCCGACTGAGCTTGCGCTGTGCGTGAGACGGCTTCCGGCTCAAGTTCGATCGTTACCGGTTCGCGACGACTCTTCGAATGTCGGGTCTTTGGCGTCTTGACCATGCCTGGCTCCGCAATTTCGCTTCATAACTACCGCCAAGCGGCATCGGTGAGTTCTAAAATATCTATCACACCTCAAAGCGGTGAAAAGGGGCCGTGTGATGACGCGGCTCAATAGCGCAGCCGCAGAAGTGCTAGCAGCGCCTGTTCATTGGGTTCACGCGCAACAAGGATCTTATCGCCAGCAACATCCCCAAGCGGCAAGGAAACGCGACCCGATAAGCAATAGAATTGTGCGGTTTCAAAGAGATGACTTACACCCGCTCGTCCAGTCAGTTCCTTCATAGCAGTCGCCGCCATCGCCGAATACAGCAAAATCGCATCGACCGCACAACCCGACAAACGTTCGACAATCGCCTCGCATTTATAATCAATACGAACAGTATCATAGCTCTCTATTGGGTGAACCCGCACGCCGGCACCCTCCAATTGCTTCTCGAACTCGGGATTGCGCACGCGCCCGCAAAGATAGACAACAGCATCCACGCTGGTCGAACCCGCAATCTGCCGCGCCAGCGCCACGGCATCACCTGCCCCTTCCACCACTGTCGAAAAACCTGCCGCCCGGGCAGACGCGGCAGTCCTTTTGCCGACTGCGTAGCAAGGCAGCCTGGAAAGTTGATCCAGCAAATCCTGCGAAGCATGGCGGGTAGCATTGGCGCTGGTAATCGCCACCGCTGCGACCCCTTCTGGCAGGAGGCTCGAACCGACTGGCAAGGGCAGTGTTTCCGACAGCGGTAGCAACACCGGCTCGAAACCCAGTTCCTTCAGGCGTAAAGCTGTTCGGTTGCCGGCGGGTTGAGGCCGCGTCACCAGCACGCGCAGCATATCAAAACCAGCCTTCGAAAAACACCGGACCGGCCTTCGCACGCACATCGGCACCGGCCTGTTCGCCAATGTGAGTGCCATCAGAAGCCGCGCCTTCAGCGTCAATTTCATGCGCTTCGGTGCCATCGGGCTTGATGATGAGGCCCTTGAAAGTCAGTCTTTCATCATCAACCGTCGCGTAACCGGCAATAGGCGTTCGACATGAGCCATCAAGCGCGCCCAGAAAAGCGCGTTCACACGCAAGCGCCTGTTCTGTCGGAATATGATTAATTGCATCAAGCATTTGCCTGACGAAACGATCACCGACCCGATTTTCGATTGTTATTGCGCCTTGTCCCGGTGCCGGGGAAAAACATCCAGCCCCATCACGCCGCTGGCAATATGCTCCATTCCCAACCGCTTGAGACCGGCCAGCGCAAGGATCGTGCCCTGCGCAACACCCTCATCCAGTTTCCTGAGTCGGGTCTGCACATTGCCACGAAACATCACCACATCGAGATCGGGCCGCATACGCCGGATGAGCGCCTGACGGCGCAATGACGATGATCCTATTTTGGCACCTCGCGGTAAATCCTCGATGGATTTGGCGTCCTTGCCGATAAAGGCGTCACGCGCATCCTCGCGCGGCAGGAAAGCGGAAAGCTCCAGACCGTCCGGCAACAGCGTCGGCATATCCTTCGAGGAATGCACGGCAATGTCGATGCGCTTGTCGAACAGCGCTTCTTCCAGTTCTTTCGTGAACAGACCTTTTCCGCCAGCCTCGGATAATGGGCGGTTCTGGATACGGTCACCACTGGTTGAAATGGCGACGATTTCAATCGCCTCTTCAGCCATACCATGTGCCGCCATCAGCCGCGCCCGCGTTTCATGGGCCTGTGCCAATGCAAGCGGGCTGCCACGCGTTCCAATTTTCAATACAGTTTGCATGATGCTCGGTCCGTGATAACCCCCGGCAGACGAGGTTGAGTTGTGCCTTCTCCTAACCGGGAAAGCGCGACCGGGCAATGATCGGAGCAGCGACGAATTGATCCGCATTCTGGGTATAGAGACGAGTTGTGACGAGACGGCAGCCAGTGTCGTTGCGTTTACGAACGATTCCGGCCCGAAGATACTTTCAAACATCGTGCTGAGCCAGATCGAGGAACATGCAGCTTTTGGCGGTGTTGTCCCCGAAATTGCCGCGCGCGCCCATGTCGAAGCGCTGGATGGCATCATCGAAGCCGCCTTGGCCGATTCAGATGTGCAACTTGGCGACATCGACGCCATTGCCGCGACCGCAGGGCCGGGCCTCGTCGGTGGGCTCATCGTTGGCCTCATGACCGCAAAAGCCATCGCCACAGCGGCCAACAAACCGCTTCTTGCAATCAACCATCTTGAAGGACATGCGCTGACCGCGCGCCTGACCGGAAGCGTCGAATTCCCGTATCTCTTGCTTTTGGTATCCGGCGGCCACACCCAGATCGTCAAGGTAGCAGGCGTTGGCGACTATCAGCGCTGGGCAACCACCATTGACGATGCCTTGGGCGAAGCCTTCGATAAAACGGCAAAGATGCTCGGCTTGCCGTATCCGGGTGGTCCGAATGTCGAAACGGCCGCCGCAAATGGCGACGCCACCCGGTTTGCCTTTCCACGCCCGATGAAGGGCTCGGCCCAGCCGGACTTCTCATTCTCCGGCCTCAAGACTGCGGTGCGTCAGACGGCGACCGCAATTGCACCACTGACACAACAGGACGTAAACGACATCTGCGCTTCGTTTCAGGCTGCCGCTTCTGGTGCCTTGGCCGATCGGGTTTCGCGCTCTCTTGATCGTTTCAACCACGAATTTCCCGATTGCAAGCAGCCGACGCTCGTCGTTGCCGGCGGGGTCGCTTCCAATCTTGCCATCAAGACAGCACTCGAAACGCTGTGCGAGAAGGCCGGTTTTTGTTTCATGGCACCACCCCTGAAACTATGCACGGACAATGCAGCCATGATCGCTTGGGCGGGCATTGAACGACTGCGAGCGAACACCGCCAACGAGGATGCGTTCAATTTCGTACCCCGTTCCCGCTGGCCACTGGATGGCATCTCGGCACCCGTTGTCGGGTCAGGCCGACGAGGTGCCAAAGCATGAGCGATCAACACGAAACTGGCAAGGCAACCAGTCCCTGGCAGGTCACTGTACTTGGCGGAGGAGCCTGGGGAACGGCATTGGCGCTGGCCATGCTGCGTGCCGGTCACGACGTGCGCTTATGGGCGCGTGACGTTGCCACAGCCAACGCTGTCAAGCGAGGTGAAAACCCGCGCTATCTGCCCGGCATCTCCTTTGAACCCGGCATTATGGCAATGAGCGACATTGAACAGGCGCTTGCAGGCACGAACTGCGTTCTCGCAGTCACGCCTGCACAATCGCTGCGTGCCGTATTGCAAAATGCCAAGGCTCATATCCCAGGCGCTGCGCCGCTTGTCTTGTGCGCGAAAGGCATCGAACGTGAAACCGGCGCATTACTCTCTTCAATCGTTGGGCAATGCCTGCCCGGCAACCCCATCGCAATCCTGTCCGGCCCAAGCTTTGCGATAGATGTGGCCAGAGGCCAACCCACTGCCGTTGTCGTTGCCGCCCCCGACCCGTCTCTCGCCGCCGACCTTGCAACCCGCTTTTCCGCGCGAAATCTGCGGTGCTATTCCAGTGACGATCTGATCGGCGTCGAAATCGGCGGCGCCTTGAAGAATGTTTTCGCCATAGCAGCCGGTGCCGTAACCGGGGCAGGACTTGGTGCCAGCGCACAGGCGGCCATGGTGACAAGAGGGTTCGTTGAATTGCGCCGCATGGCCGCAGCCTTTGGCGCAAAACCGGAGACAATTATGGGACTTTCCGGTCTCGGCGACCTGTTGTTGACATGTTCTTCCACGCAATCGCGCAATTTTACCTATGGACTGGCGGTTGGGCGAGGTGAAACGCTTGATGGGCGGCCACTGGCTGAAGGGGTTGCGACGGCCGCAATTGCCGTGAAAATTGCCCAGGAACGGGGCATTGACGCGCCGATCATCACGGCGGTCGCTGCCATTCTCGACAACAAGATCACCATCCACGAGGCTGTCGCCAGGCTGATGGCGCGCCCCTTGAAAAACGAAAACCAACCGTAAAATCAGGAGCATCGAAGAATGTTGTTTGCATTGCTTTGCAAGGATAAGCCCGGCTCACTTCAAGTGCGAACTGATACGAGGCCGGATCATGTCGCATTCCTCAACCGGCTGAATGACGACAGGAAACTTGCCTTTGCCGGACCATTCCTTGACGCAGATAACAAGCCGACCGGTAGCCTTGTCGTCATCGAAGCAGCCGACAAGGCTGAAGCCGAAGCAATTGCAGGCAGCGATCCTTATGCCAAGGCCGGATTGTTCGAGAGCGTGGAAATTCGCGCCTGGAACTGGGCCTTCAACAAGCCGGAAAACCTCTAACACCCGGCAAAACGCGATAATCAAGACACGACATGGGGTAGACACTTGAATTACTGGCTATTCAAATCCGAACCGTTCAAATTCTCTTTCGATGCGTTGAAAGCAACGGGCAAGGACGGCACACAATGGGACGGCGTGCGCAATTACGCCGCACGCAACAACATGAAAGCCATGCAGATCGGTGATCTCGGCTTTTTCTACCATTCCAATGAAGGCTTGAATATCGTTGGCATTGCCGAGGTTTGCGCCCTTGCCCACCATGACACCACAACCGAAGATCCCCGCTGGGAATGCGTCGATATCCGTGCTGTGCGTGACGTGCCAAACCCTCCAACACTGGCGGATGTCAAAGCCAACCCGAAGCTGGCTGAAATGGCACTGGTCAGGCTTGGCCGGCTTTCTGTACAACCAGTCACCTCCGATGAGTGGAAGGAAGTCTGCCGCATGGGTGGCCTCGACCCCGCACCTTGAAGCTTGCACCTGAAAACGCCGAGCGCTTCATCCGTGCCAATACTGACCTTCTGGCACCACCCCATGTGCCCGAAATCCGCCTGCATCTTGCCGGTGAAGCGCATGATTTGTGGAAGCGTACCGAGGAGGAACTGGTTGAAATAGGTCTGCCGCCGCCTTTCTGGGCCTTTGCCTGGGCCGGTGGTCAGGGGTTGGCGCGCTACATTCTGGACAATCCGGCCATTATACGTGGAAAACACGTGCTCGACTTCGCTTCGGGGTCAGGGCTCGTGGCCATCGCTGCCGCCATGATGAAACCGGCAAAATTGATCGCCAATGACATCGACCCGTTTTGTGAAACGGCAATCCGTCTCAACGCGAAGGCCAACAATGTCGATATCCCCTTCGTCCGCGAGGACTTGATAGGGCAAGATGACGGTTGGAACGTAGTTTTGGCTGGCGACGTATTTTACGACAAACTTCTTGCCGAGCGCATTTTGCCTTGGTTCACAACGCTTAAAGAGCGCGGCGCGGCCATTCTTGTCGGCGATCCGGGACGGTTCTATTTACCGAAATCAGCCATGGAAAAACTTGCCGTCTACCAAGTTCCGGTCACGCGTGCGCTGGAAGACGCAGAAATCAAGAAAACGACAGTCTGGTGCTTTTGACGTTGGGTCAACGCACCACTTTGACGATTGTCCGGTTCGATAAAAGCGGCAGCAATTGGGCCATAGTGCGGGCAGTAACGGCGATACAGCCTTGCGTGGGAGAAAAGCCAGGCCGTGCGAGGTGGAAAAAGATGGCGCTACCGCGCCCGCGTCGCCGCGGCGAAATATTCCAGTCAAGCACCAGACAGACATCGTAGAGCCTGTCATCGCGACGCATCCGTTCGTGGCTCGCATTGTATGGCATCTTCACCGGGCGGTTGTAATTGCGATCCGCCGGGACTTCACACCAGCCCAGATCTGGACCGATCGGAGTCATTGGCAAACCCGTTCGTCGCCCACCGGAAAATTGGTCATCGCGAAAATAGCCGGACAGAATACGCATCGAGGAAAGTGGCGTCGCGCCATCGCCCTCTCGCTTGTTTGCAGATATGCCACCCCTACCCAAGGCGCAGCGAAACACCAGATTTCCAACCTGCAACAAGCCTTGTGACGGGTTGTTTGGGCGCGCGCGTACCGTCAGAATACGAAAGCCTGTCCGTAAAGTTGCATCTGCTGCATTGCGCTCGCGTTTTTTCAGGTATGATCGTGCCACGGAACAAATCACTGTGATCGGCTATTGCGTTCATCAGCTTCCGCATAAATAAACAACGGTCAACTGGCGACGATGAAAATAGGTTTCAAAACAACGGATTGATCCATGACTTCACGAACCATACTTATCGTAGACGATGATGACGATCTTCGCACCATGCTTGTCGAGCAACTTTCGCTCTACGAAGAATTCGATGTCTTGCAGGAGTCAACCGCAGCCAAAGGCGTAGCGGCAGCCCGCACCGGACTCATCGACGTGCTTATCATGGATGTTGGCTTGCCTGATATGGACGGGCGTGAGGCTGTCAAGCTGCTGCGCAAGGGGGCTACAAGGCGCCCATCATCATGCTGACAGGCCACGACACCGATTCCGACACGATTCTCGGCCTCGAAGCCGGTGCCAACGACTATGTCACCAAGCCATTCCGCTTTGCCGTCTTGCTTGCCCGCGTGCGTGCGCAACTGAGACAGCACGAACAAAGCGAGGATGCCACGTTCTCGGTCGGCTCTTATACCTTCAAGCCTAGCCAGAAACTTCTGATCGACCAGCGTGGTGCCAAAGTAAGGCTGACCGAAAAGGAAGCCTCGATCATCAAATATCTCTACCGCGCCGAACAAAAGGTCGTGACACGCGACGTGTTGCTTGAAGAAGTATGGGGATATAATTCAGGCGTAACCACGCACACGCTTGAAACACACGTCTATCGCTTGCGCCAGAAGATCGAGCGTGATCCTTCAAATGCAGAACTGCTTGTGACAGAAAGTGGCGGCTATAAGCTTGTTCCTTAAATATTTGTGCTTCTATTAGTCAGAGCGAGCCGGGACGGGCTCGCATGAGAAGGGGACTAGACCTGACTGTTCGGGGACATAGCTGATGGCGTTGGACGACGACATTCGCATACTTTCTGCCGTGGAACTCTTCGAGGGTTTCACGCAGGAACAGTTGCGTCTGCTCGCCTTTGGCGCGGAAACGACCGTTCTTCCTGCCGACAGGAAACTCTATCTTGAGGAGGACGAAGCAGATTGTGCTTATGTCGTCATCAGTGGCAGCATCGCCCTTTACCATGAAGTGGGCGACAAACGCGTCGCCATAGGAACAGCCGGTCCAGGCGCTCTTTTGGGTGAATTGGCATTGATTGCCGACACCAAGCGATTGACAAGCGCCTCGGCAGCCGTCGATTCCGAGGTGCTTCGCCTCAGCCGAAAGATGTTCCGGCGTATCCTCGAAGAATATCCCGAAATCGCTGCCAGCCTTCACCAGCGTATATTGGAGCAGTTTCAGGCGCTGATCAGCCGTATCGAGAAATTGGCACCGCGGTTCTCGGGCTGAACGGTTGGCGCAATGACTTTCCGGCCCATTGCCCTAATCCAGATCGAACCGCGCGATCACCGGAACATGGTCTGAAGGACGTTCCCAGCCGCGCGCCGTGCTCATGATGTCGTAGCCGGAAAAACAGGGCACCAGATTGGAAGATGCCCAGACATGATCCAGCCGGCGACCCCGGTTGGAAGTCTCCCAATCCTTGGCGCGATAGCTCCACCACGTAAAAATCTTCTGATCGTCCGGCACGTGGTGGCGCATCAGGTCGACCCACCCGCCCGCTTCACGCATCGCCTCGAAATTCGTGGTTTCCACCGGTGTGTGGCTCACAACCTTCAGAAGCTGCTTGTGCGACCAGACATCATGTTCCTGAGGAGCAATATTGAGGTCGCCCACCAAAACAGATCCCGAAACGTCATTATACTCCGCACGAATGGCGTGCATTTCGGCCACGAAGTCGAGTTTGTGCTTGAATTTTCGGTTGATTACCGGATCGGGTTCATCACCACCGGCTGGAACATAGAAATTATGCAGGAGGATCGACTTGCTACCAGCCGAAACTCTGACAGACACATGACGACTATCGTCGATCTCACAGAATCGACGTTTCTCCACGATCTCGATTGGCCGACGAGCAACAGTTGCCACCCCATGATAGCCCTTCTGACCATGAATGGCGATGTGTTCATAGCCAAGTTTGCGAAAGGCAGAGGAAGGAAACAGATCGTCCGGGCATTTGGTTTCCTGAAGGCAAAGCACGTCAGGTGCCTCTTCGACCAGAAGGCGTTCGATAAGCGGCATGCGTAGCCGGACCGAATTGATATTCCAGGTAGCAATCGAGAATGGCATCAAAAATTCCGGTACGGCACATGGTACGCCGTGACCGATGGGTATTGGCTGAAACGCAATGCGCCCTTTCTAGGGTTGAGCCCAGACCCTGCCAGCCGCCGCTACTAAAAACAAGATGACACGCCCAAGTCCCCACGTTGCGCGCCGGTTTCCACACAAACAAATTCATGTCGCCTAAAAGTGTGCAGTGGTTTTGGGACAACGACATGCATGAAAACAAGTGCTCAAAGCACCGCATGAACCCTTTTTGACGCGATGTATCTTAGCGCATGTTCTTCTTGGTGTTGAGTACGCGATTGGCGGTATAGTCGATCGCGAAGGTATCGGCGGCGAATTTCACGCCTTCCTGTACGTTGAAGATCATCACCGTGGTGTCCTTGCCTTGCGCATCGGTGATCGTCCATTGGCGCAGTTCGTAGGATTGCGGATCGAACATCATGGTGATCTTCGAATTGCCGAAAACCGACTTGTCGGCAAGTTGGATCGTCGTGAGATCGTCTTCCTGCTTCACGCTCTTCACGCGATCACCCGAAAGGTCGATCTTGTTGTCGAGCAATAGTTTAAGTGGCGTTTTCGAAAGCGGATAAAGGTCCGAGGTCTTGAGCTTCTTGTTCAGGATCACCACCGATTCCCCGTCGGAGATCACTCTGAAATCGGACGACCCATCATAATTGAACCTGATTTTCCCAGGCCGTTCCAGAAAGAACTTGCCACCCGTCTGCTCACCTTTCGGCCCGAATTGAACAAACTCGCCGGTCATGGATTTCACTGACGAGAAATGGTCGGCAATCTCCTGTGCCGCAACGGGTGCGGCGGCTTGCGCAGCAGCAAGAAGGCGAAAGCCGGGAACGACATTGAGCGCAGCCGCGCCGGCGAATATGAGCCCTAAACCAAGAACGTGGCGGCGCGTCGGTGCAAACTTGCCGATCTGTGCGGAAAATTCATTCTTCATGCAGCTCACTCTCGTCTCATTGACAGTTCATGCACAATGTCGCGCGCCAGTTAGGCCTAAGTTTGGCAACATATGTCTCAACGCGTAAGTGCGACAATTGGATCCCGTTTCCTGCGACCTGCCCACATTAAGTCCGATGCTCTAGAATTTGTCATCTTCGGTCGGCACCAGAATTTCGCGCTTACCAGCGTGATTTGCCGCTCCGACGATGCCTTCCTTCTCCATCTTCTCGATGATCGACGCAGCCCGGTTATAACCGATACCGAGGCGGCGTTGAATGTAGCTGGTCGAAGCCTTGCCATCGCGCAGCACAACGGCCACCGCCTGATCGTAAGGATCATCGGAATTATCGATATTGCCACCACCGGAGCCACCCTTGCCCGAAGACGATTCGCTATCTTCCTCTTCATCCTCGGTAATGGCGTCGAGATATTCCGGCACACCTTGAAGTTTCAGATGCGCAACGATCTGTTCCACCTCGCCATCGGAAACGAAAGGCCCATGAACACGCTGTATGCGCCCGCCACCCGCCATATAAAGCATGTCACCCATGCCGAGCAGTTGTTCTGCACCCTGTTCACCCAAAATGGTGCGGCTATCGATCTTAGACGTCACCTGGAACGAAATGCGGGTCGGGAAATTGGCTTTGATCGTACCGGTAATGACATCGACTGACGGGCGCTGCGTCGCCATGATGACGTGAATGCCGGCAGCACGCGCCATTTGAGCAAGGCGCTGTACCGCGCCTTCGATGTCCTTGCCCGCGACCATCATCAGATCGGCCATCTCATCGATGATGACGACGATATAGGGCATCGGATCAAGGTCGAGCTGTTCGGTTTCATAGATCGCTTCGCCGGTCTGCCGGTCGAACCCGGTTTGCACGGTACGCGAGATTTGCTCGCCCTTTTTCTGGGCCTGAACAACACGCGCATTAAAGCCATCAATGTTGCGCACACCGACCTTGGACATCTTCCGGTAGCGATCTTCCATTTCCCGGACCGTCCATTTCAACGCCACAACGGCCTTCTTCGGATCGGTAACAACCGGGGTCAACAAATGCGGTATGCCGTCATAGACGGATAGCTCCAGCATTTTCGGGTCAATCATGATCAACCGGCATTGCTCAGGCGTCATCCGGTAGAGCAATGAAAGGATCATCGTATTGATGGCAACCGATTTGCCCGAACCGGTGGTACCTGCAACCAGAACATGCGGCATCTTGGCAATATCGACGATGACGGCCTCGCCATTGATCGTCTTGCCAAGTGCCAGCGCCAGCTTGGCTTTCGTTGTTTCGAAATCGCGGCTTGCCATGATTTCGCGCAGATAAACCGTTTCGCGCTTGGCGTTTGGCAATTCGATGCCGATGGCATTACGCCCTGGAACCACCGCGACGCGGCAGGCAATTGCGCTCATCGAACGTGCAATATCGTCGGCAAGCCCGATGACCCGCGATGACTTGATGCCCGGTGCTGGTTCAAGCTCGTAAAGCGTTACGACAGGTCCGGGCCTGACATGGATGATCTCGCCTTTGACGCCGAAATCTTCAAGAACGCCCTCCAAAAGCCGGGCATTCTGTTCCAGTGATTCCTTCGACAGGCTGGGGTCGCGCACCACATTGGGCGGATCGGACAGGAAATGCAGAGATGGCATCTCGAACGAATTCGTATCGATCAGCGAGGTTTGAGCCTCACGCTGGATGCGCGTCCCTGAAACCGGCCTCGGCGCTGGTGCCACAACGCGCGTAGCCGCATCGGAGCGAAAGCTCTGTGCTTGCGCGCGCGGTGCGTCGTTACGGAACTGGTCGTTCTCCTGCGCAAAATCCAGGTCTTCGCCGTCTTGTGAAAATACGTCGCTGTCATGCGGATCAAGCGACGCGCCATGATCGCCGACCATGTCGGCAAAGAATTCCGGCTCAACGCGGGCTCGTCCGTTCGTGCTCATCCGCGATTCGGCAAGTTCGGCGGATTCTACCCGCTCCGCGGCACGTCGCCATGCACTTGGGCGTGGCTCCATCTCCGGTGCGAATCCATCGCGGGCATTGCGTCGTGCAGCGCGACGGCGAAGATAAGCGCGCAGTGACAGCCACCAATGCGTGAGCGCGCCAAGCGCCAGAAACCCTTCACTGTCGTCATCTTCATCATGCTCGAACAGAATGGAATCAGTGTCGACAGGCTCCGCCGTTTCTTTTGGCACATTGACCGCAAAGCCGTTTCTGCGACCGATAAGTGCCGAACCATAAGCGAACAGCCAAAGGGTTGGCGCAACAAACAAAATAGCCAGAAGAGCAGCAATCAGGCCCGTCGGGTATCCACCGATAATGAAGCCCGGAATATTCAGCACCATATCGCCAAACACGCCACCAAGACCTGTCGGCAGCGGCCACGTCTTTGGCGGCACAACACAACCTGCCATGGCAGCAGCAAGCACGGCAAAGCCGAACCATGCAAACCCGCGTTTCGCGAGATGGTCGACACCGCGCGCGGAAAACAAGAAAAAGCCCCAGATAACAGCCGGAACAACACCGGCTACCGCCGCAAGGCCAAAGAACTGCATGGCAAGATCGGAAAAGACGGCCCCGCCATAGCCCATCGCGTTGGTGACAATATTGTCAGTCGCGTGCGAAAAACTGGGATCGGCAACATTCCATGTAGCCAGGCTGGCAATGGCGAAGACCACCACGATAAACAACCCGCAGCCAATCACTCTGCCAAGCTGCCGACGCGCGAAGGCGCGAACGCCATTCCCCGAATCGATCAGCGCGAGCGGTGCTGTAGCCCCTGAACGCATGCCTCTTTCCCCGTCCAAATTGGTGACCCCCACGGCACGAACGCGCGCGGGGCAGATTCACCCTTTAGACTATCGAGGGTAAGGTTAAGGTCGCATTAACCATCCAGATTCTTATCGTCACGATTTTTGGAGCGTTGCACGACACGACCATTTTCGACATTATTTCCCGGTATAGCCATGAAAAAGGCCCGGACAAATCCGGGCCCCGACTCAACGTTTGGCAATTGCTATTGATACCCCTCAAGCAATGGAGTCGCCGCATTTCATCATGAATGATAGGCAACTTCACCATGCGACGTGATGTCGAGGCCTTGAGCCTCAATATCCGCGGCAGGACGAAGACCGATTGTCATATCAACCAGCTTGTAAAGGATGGCCGACACCACACCGCACCAGACAATCGTGATCAGGACGGCGAGAATTTGCGTCCAGAGCTGGCCGCCCATCGATACACCTTCTGCGTAACCAACCCCGCCAAGCGAAGACGATGCGAAAATGCCGGTCCCGATAGCACCGACAATGCCACCAATACCATGCACGCCGAACACGTCCAGAGCATCGTCATAACCAAGCTTGATCTTCACCGTTGCCACGAAATAATAGCACACGATGCTGGCAATCGCGCCTAGCACGATAGCCCCGACAGGGCCGACAAAACCGGCCGCCGGAGTAACCGCCACAAGTCCAGCGACAACGCCCGAGGCAGCACCAAGCATGGATGCCTTGCCGCGTGAAACCGTTTCCACCACGGCCCAGGCAATTGCAGCACCGGCGGTCGCCGTAAAGGTGTTGATCATGGCAAGTGCGGCTGTTCCATTCGCCGCAAGGGCAGACCCCGCATTAAATCCGAACCAGCCAACCCACAGGATCGAGGCACCGATCATCGTGAACGGCATTGAGTGCGGTGCCATGTTGTCGCGGCCATAACCTGCCCGCTTGCCGATGAGCAAGGCCCCCACCAATGCAGCGATACCGGCGTTGATGTGAACGACGGTGCCGCCCGCGAAATCCAGTGCGCCCCAACCAAAGAGCAGGCCATTGGCATCCCAAACCATATGCGCGATCGGGAAATACACTAGGCTGACCCACGCCGCCACGAACACGAGCACTGCGGAGAACTTCACGCGTTCTGCGAAAGCCCCGACTATCAGGGCTGGCGTTATGCAGGCAAAGGTCATCTGGAAACAGATAAAGACAAATTCCGGAATTGTTCCCGCTTCCGATTCAGGCGTCACGCCAATCAGGAAAATCTTGCCAAAACCGCCCCAATAAGCACCCGTGCCGCCACCAAACGCGAACGAATATCCCCACAGAACCCAAACGACCGCGACCATTGCCGTAATCATTGTGCACTGCATGAGAATGGACAGGACATTCTTGGACCTGACGAGACCGCCATAGAACAGGGCAAGCCCTGGCAAAATCATGAACAGCACGAGAATCGTAGACAACAGCATCCATGCCGTATCGCCCGAATCTATTGCCGAGACGGGTGCGGCTTCTTGCGCGAACGCAGCCGTGCTCCCAAAGCATAGAGCTATGGGTGCAAGCGATACGGAAAGCCGTGTCCGTCTGAAAATCGAAGGAAATTTCATTGATCTCTCCATTGCAACTGGACCGGCCCGTTCAGAGCGCGTCTGTGTCTGTTTCGCCGGTACGGATGCGCACGGCCTGTTCGATGCCAAAAACGAAAATCTTGCCATCACCGATCTGCCCGGTCTTGGCGGTATTGCGAATTGCATCGACTGTCCTGTCGGCCACATCGTCATCGACCGCGACTTCGATCTTGATTTTCGGCAGAAAGCTCACGGCATATTCGGCACCACGGTAGATTTCCGTATGGCCTTTCTGACGTCCGTAGCCTTTGACCTCCGTAACGGTCAGGCCCTGTATGCCGAGCGTGGTGAGCGCCTCGCGCACCTCGTCGAGCTTGAACGGCTTGATAATAGCCATCACAATTTTCATAAGGTTTCACCCCTTGTTTGATGCGGGTCCCCGCGTTCCACATGCACGTGCTGGCCCCAACAAAGTCGGGGAAGCTACAATGGACAAACAAGCTCCGTGCCAGTTGCCGTAAAAATCGGTAACTAGCTGTTATTAAATGTATATATTGAAATTCGCTCCGTAGCGCTTCAGAAGTTCGGTTACGGTTATGTCTAATAATTGTGCATATAAAACGCCATGCCTATTATTTCATCTTTCGCTTCAGCCGGATCAATCCTTCCTGCGCTACCGAGGCAATCAGCGTACCATCGCGGGCAAATAGCGTACCGCGCGTGAACCCCCGCGAACCCTGGGTCGAGGGGCTGTCTTGCGTGTAGAGAATCCAGTCGTCCAAGGCATGGCTACGATGAAACCACATGGCATGGTCCAGACTGGCACCTTGAATATCGCGATCGAAAATTGCACGCCCATGGGCGAATGTGGATGTATCAAGCAGCGTAATATCCGACAGATAGGCCAGTACGGCCGCCTGAATAGCGCGGTTGTCTGGTACGGGGCTGCTCGTCCTGATCCAGATATTTTGTTTCGGCTCAAGCTTTTCCCGGCTTGTATAATGTTTCAACATGACCGGTTTCATTTCGACGGGCCGTTCACGTTCCCAATAGCGTTTGATGCCTTCCGGCACAGCGTCACCCAATTCGTTCATCAGTTGGCGTTGCGATAAAAGCGTATCGGGCTCGGGAACATCCAAAGGCATCGGCATCTGATGTTCCAGACCCGTTTCGTCATACTGGAATGACGCTTCGAGTGAGAAAATCGCCTGGCCATGCTGGATTGCAACTACACGTCTGGTCGTGAAGGAAATGCCATCGCGGATGCGATCGACTTCATAGATAATCGGCACCTTGGTGTCGCCCGGGCGCATGAAATAGCCGTGCAGCGAATGGATATGGCGCTCGGGATCAACGGTACGCTGTGCCGCCACAAGCGCCTGAGCGATTGTCTGGCCGCCAAACACGCGTTGCCAGTTGAGCTGCGGGCTGCGACCACGAAACAGGTTGTGCTCCAGCTTTTCAAGGTCGAGAATGTCAAGAAGCTCGTCGATAGCCGTCGTCATGCTTTCGCACCTTCGCCCGATTGTCTCCATATGGTGTCGAACAGGATTGGCTGGCCGTCAAGCGCGTAGTAGGCACAGATCCGAAGTGCGAAAGGTTTCTGGTAATGAGTGGACGCAAATCCGGCAAGACAAGTCAGACCAGACTTGATGTTTTGGTCGCTGGTGCTGGATATGTTGGCCTTGCGACGGCCGTCTCGCTCAAGCAGGCACGTCCAGGTCTTTCCATAACCATTGTCGATGCAGCGCCTGCCGGCGTCTGGCAAAAGGATGGGCGAGCATCGGCCATTGCCGCTGCCGCCTGCCGGATGCTCGAAAGCCTCGGCGTATGGGAAGAGATTGCCCCCGAAGCACAAGCAATTACCGACATGACGATCACCGATCTCGCGGACTGCCGATCCGGTACGGCCGGTTTTCCTCACTTTCGATGGTGAAATCGCCCCCGGCGAACCCTTCGCGCATATGGTTGCCAATCGCGATCTGAATGGTGCCTTGCGTCGGCGCGCCCAACAACTCGGTATCGACATTGTCGAAGGCATGGCAGTGCAGGGTTTCAATGCCACGAATGCCGGTGTGGTCGTTCATCTGGCTGATGGTGCTACGCTTGACGCACGCCTGCTTGTTGCTGCTGATGGTGTTAAATCCAGGCTGCGCGACATGGCTGGCATCAAGACGGTGCGTTGGGAATATGGCCAGTCAGGCATTGTCTGCACAGTTAGCCATGATCGCCCGCATAATGGCCGCGCAGAAGAACATTTTCTTCCCGCAGGCCCCTTTGCCACATTGCCGCTAAAGGGCAATCGTTCCTCGCTGGTATGGGTTGAGCGAACTGACGATGCTGACAAATTGGTGAATGGCGACGAACTTGTATTCGAGACGGAGCTGGAACGGCGCTTTGGTTTGAAGCTTGGCGAAATCCGCGTCGAAGACAAACCTCGCGCATGGCCTCTTGGTCTGACACTTGCCCGCGCCTTCGTCGCGCCTCGTATCGCACTTGTAGGCGATGCCGCTCACGGCATCCATCCGATCGCCGGTCAGGGGCTTAATCTTGGTTTCAAGGATGCAGCGGCACTGGCAGAAGTCATTGTCGAGGCCGACCGCCTTGGTCAGGATATTGGCGCACTCGATGTGCTGGAGCGTTATCAGGCATGGCGCCGTTTCGATACCGTGCAGATGGGTGTTACCACCGACATACTGAACCGGCTGTTTTCCAACGACATCGCGCCGGTCCGGGCGGTACGTGATATCGGCCTTGGCATTGTCGAGCGCCTGCCACGCCTCAAGGAGTATTTCATCCGCCAGGCCTCCGGCCTTGCCCCCAACACGCCACGCCTTCTGAAAGGCGAAGCAATCTAATGCATGTCGCCCAAAAGTGTGCAGCGGTTTTGGGGCAACGACATGCACAAAAAAGCAAAGGCTTGAAGCACCCTGCATGAATCCCTTTGGACGCGATGTGCTTTAGCCCAACCCCTCTTGCCTGATCGAAGTGGTCGCTTCTATTGTTTCCCAAATGAGTCTTGATTCCGTTCGCGCATTTTTCACAACCCACGCTCCCGACATTAGGGTGATCGTTACCGAAAACAGTTCGGCAACGGTCGCATTGGCGGCAGCGGCGCATGGCGTTGAACCCGCACAAATCGCGAAAACAATCTGCCTGCGTGCCGGTGATACCCTTATGCTCCTCGTGACCGGCGGCACGGCACGAATTGACAACCGGAAGTTTCGCGCTCATTTCGCTGCAAAAGCGCGCATGCTTGATGCCGAGCACGTCATCGAGGCGACCAGCCACCCTATTGGCGGTGTGTGCCCATTTGGCTTACCCTCGCCGCTATCTGTCTATTGCGACATCTCGCTACGTGGCTTTGAAGAGGTCGTACCGGCTGCCGGTGCAACAAACGCTGCTGTTCGCCTTACACCCGACCGGCTGGCAACCCTGACCGACGCCGAATGGGTGGACGTTTGCCAGTAGGGCAGTCCTGATAAAATAAAATATTGTCGCAACCACACCAGAACGACACGATTCCGTGGCTTGAATTTGCACCGGGTCAATGACGATGCCGTTTTAAATCCCTATATTGCCAATAGGCCGCTTTCGGCCATCCCTCATGCAAGGAGAAAATCATGAATCGTAACGCCATCGCCCTTTGGAAGGGTTCGCTCACTGAGGGTAACGGCACGCTTGATATGCAAAGCGGCGCATTCGACAAACAACCCTATTCTTTCAAGGGTCGCTTTCAGGATGAGAGTGGGAAATCCGGCACGAATCCGGAAGAATTGATCGCCGCCGCTCATGCCGGTTGCTTTGCCATGCAGTTTGCGCATTTTCTGGCTGAAAATGGCACACCCGCCACTGAGCTGAACGCCGAGGCTGTTATTGCCTATGGCCCCGCTGCCGAAGGTGGTTTCGAAATCACCGAGAGCGCCTTGAAAGTCGTCGGCAAGGTTCCCGGCATTGAGGCGGCAAAATTCAATGAATTGGCTGAAAAGGCTAAGGCGGGATGCCCTGTGTCCAAGGCACTCGGTGCAATCAAGATCACACTTGACGCGAAGCTGACCTGATCAACGCGCAACTCGCAGCGGCACTGGTCGCTAGAGAAGTTTCGGGAAAAGTGCACAGCGGTTTTCCCGAAATCGCGTAAGAACAAATAGTTGGAGCGGTTCAGCGCTTCCATCAAAAGCTAAACCGCCCGAAATCCGCTCTGATGCGGGAGGCACCAAAAGCAGCCTCAACGGCTTTCGTTAGACAGTGCTTCTATGCGCTCGCCAAGTTTTACAACCAGTTCTTCAAGCGCCACAATGCGCGCTTCAAGGTCCAAAGTCGGCACCGCCGTTCGCATAGTCGTGGCGGGGGCAACATCCTCAACCTTGCCGGACAATAAATGCACGAAGCGTTCCTCGCGCTGGCCTGGACTGCGATCAAGCTGCTGGACAAGTGGCGGCTTTCGCCCGATCAGCAGATCGAGATCACCACGCAGATCGTCAACCGACGCAAATCGCACCATTCGCTCACTTCGGGCCGAAAGCTCATAGGCAGTTTGCGGGCCGCGCAGCAGCAAAAGACCGACGAGCACGATTTGCTGAGTTGTGAGTGAGAAGCGCTGCGCAACCGTGTGCTCGTAACGCTCGACGCGCGAAGCAAAGACCTGCCGCGACAACCCCTTCTGCTCAAGCAAGCCAAGGGCTCTGTGAACCTCAGATGTCTCCACCGCCATCACAGGTTCGCGGGCGGTTTTCTGGTTCGCCGCCGCGATCAGAGCATTGAGCGTCAGCGGATAAACGTCAGGCGTAATTTCCTTCTTCTCGATCAGGCAACCGAGAACACGCGCTTCGATGGGTGACAGGATTGGAAAATCGTCATCGACCATATCTTTCCCCATCTCCAAACCGCGAGATCAGCCGATCTCACTGCCTGTCTTTTACCATTGCGTCGCGTACAAAAAACCAAAAGACAGGCCGCCACCAGGGTCAAACGCGCCGCTCAACCATCAATTTCTTGATCTCGGCGATGGCCTTGGCAGGGTTGAGCCCTTTTGGACAACTCTGTGCACAGTTCATGATGGTATGGCAGCGATACAAACGGAAGGGGTCTTCCAGATTGTCGAGCCGCTCGCCGGTTGCCTCGTCACGGCTATCGATCAGCCAGCGATAGGCTTGCAGCAACACAGCCGGACCAAGATAACGATCACCGTTCCACCAGTAACTTGGGCACGACGTCGAGCAGCAAGCACACAAAATGCACTCGTAAAGCCCGTCCAGCTTCACGCGATCATCATGGCTTTGCAGCCACTCCTTTGCAGGTTCGGGCGAAACCGTCTTGAGCCACGGTTCGATAGAGGCATGCTGCGCGTAGAAATTGGTGAGGTCGGGAATAAGATCCTTCACCACCGGCATATGCGGCAATGGATAGATTTTGATCGCGCCGGAAATGTCGTCGCAACCTTTGGTGCAGGCCAGTGTGTTGGAACCGTCAATGTTCATCGCGCACGAACCGCAAATGCCTTCGCGACACGAGCGGCGCAACGTCAATGTCGGATCGATCTTGTTCTTGATGTACAAGAGCGCATCCAGAACCATCGGTCCGCAATCGTCCATGTCGACGAAATAGGTATCCATGCTCGGGTTTTCGTCATCATCCGGTGACCAGCGATAGATGCGATATTCGCGCAGATTGGTCGCACCTTCCGGCTTCGGCCATGTCTTGCCTTGCTTGATCTGCGAGTTCTTGGGTAATGCGAGTTCGACCATTCTATGCAGTCCTCAATACACCCGCGCCTTGGGCGCGATCTTGGCGAGGCTGATGCCACCATCTTTTTCCTTGAGCTGCGGTTCGGTGTGTACCGGACGGTAGCTGAGCGTGACCTTGCCGGTCTCGCTGACACGAGCCAGCGTGTGCTTGCGCCATTTGGCGTCATCACGCGCCGAAAAGTCTTCGCGCGCATGGGCACCACGGCTTTCCTTGCGCGCTTCCGCGCCATAAACCGTTGCAATCGCGTTGGACATCAGGTTTTCCAGTTCAAGCGTCTCGACCAAATCGGAATTCCAGATCATCGAGCGATCGAAGACCTTGATATCTTTCAACTCACCCCAGATCTTGGAAATTCGCTTGCAGCCCTTTGCAAGCGAATCTTGCGTACGAAACACTGCCGCATCATCCTGCATGGCCTTTTGCATCCGTTCGCGAATGACAGCCGTGGGCGTGCCGCCATTGGCATGGCGCAGCCCATCGAAGCGATCCATGATTTTTTCAACCGACGCTTCATTCAGCGCCGGAATGGGTGCATTGCGGTCGATGACCTGCCCTGCCCGGATCGCAGCAGCGCGTCCGAACACGACGAGGTCGATCAGCGAGTTCGAGCCAAGCCGGTTGGCACCGTGAACCGAGGCACACCCAGCCTCACCGACAGCCATCAGACCGGGCGAAACACGATCCGGGCTTTTGGCTGTCGGATTCAGCACTTCACCCCAGTAATTTGTTGGAACGCCACCCATATTGTAGTGAACAGTCGGCAGGACCGGGATCGGGTCGCGGGTCAGATCGACGCCCGCAAAGATTTTGGCCGACTCTGAAATACCGGGCAAACGCTCGGCAAGCACCGCCGGGTCGAGATGGTCGAGATGCAGGAAGATGTGATCCTTGTCCTTGCCAACTCCGCGACCCTCACGAATTTCCATCGTCATGCAGCGCGACACGACATCGCGCGACGCAAGATCCTTGGCTGAAGGCGCATAGCGCTCCATGAAGCGCTCACCTTCGGAGTTGACCAGATAGCCACCCTCACCGCGCGCGCCTTCGGTAATCAGGCAGCCCGCACCATAGATGCCGGTTGGATGGAACTGCACGAATTCCATGTCCTGCAAGGGCAGTCCGGCTCTCGATGCCATGCCGCCACCGTCGCCGGTACAGGTGTGCGCCGAGGTAGCCGAAAAATAGGCGCGCCCGTAACCGCCTGTCGCCAACACCACCATCTTGGCCGAAAACCGGTGAATGGTGCCGTCATCAAGGTTCCAGGCCACGACACCGGTGCAGGTTCCATCCGGTTCCATGATGAGATCGAGCGCGAAATACTCGATGAAGAACTGCGCATTGTGCTTCAACGACTGGCCATAGAGCGTATGCAAGATGGCATGGCCGGTGCGGTCAGCCGCCGCGCATGTGCGCTGAACCGGCGGTCCATCGCCGAAATTCTGCATATGGCCGCCAAAGGGTCGTTGATAAATCTTGCCCTCCTCCGTGCGCGAGAACGGCACGCCGTAATGCTCAAGCTCATAGACGGCCGCTGGCGCTTCGCGTGCCAGATACTCCATCGCATCGGTGTCGCCCAGCCAATCGGAGCCTTTCACCGTGTCATAGAGGTGCCACTGCCAATGATCGGGACCCATATTCTGCAACGAGGCAGCAATCCCGCCTTGGGCGGCAACCGTATGAGAGCGCGTCGGGAACACCTTGGTGATGCAGGCGGTCTTCAAGCCTTGCTCGGCCATGCCAAGCGTGGCGCGCAAACCCGAACCTCCGGCACCGACAACGACAACATCGAATTTGTGATCGACATAAGTGTAAGCGGAAGCCTTGTTCGCGCTTTTCGTGTCCTTGGCCAAGGCTCAGCCTCCGAATGACAGCTTGAGCAGGGCGAAGACCGAAACAACGCCAACCGCTATGGTGAAGAAAGTATTGAGAACCAGCAAAGCCAGCTTGCTGCCCTCGCCGTGAACATAGTCTTCAATGATGGCCTGCATACCAAGCCGCATGTGATAAAGCCCGGAAACCAGCATCAGGAGTATGATCAAATTTGCGAAAGGATTGGCCAGCGCTGAACGCAGCTCGGCGTAGTCAGCGCCATTCATCGCAATCAGAAATCCTACGAAAAACAGGACCAGCGGGATGTTGGCGATTGCAGTCACACGCTGACGCCAGAAATGCTGCGTTCCCTCGCGCGCCGAACCCAGCCCCCGGACTTTGCCAAGCGGTGTGCGCATATCGTTCTTGTTGTCGCTCATCGTCAGCCTCCTCGCACCATGTAGCCGACGATCCAGATTGCCAGTGTCGCAACCACCGATCCGATAAGCGTGGCCCAGGCGATCTTCGACGCCGTATGCTTTTCAAGGCCGACCCCGGTGTCCCAAACGAGATGGCGAATACCGCCAAACATGTGGTGCACAAGCGCCCATGTATAGCCGAAAAGAATGAGACGCCCGATCCATGAACCGAAAATGCCGTTGACGAAATCGAAATAGGCTTGCGGTCCCGCCGCTGCCGTAAGCCACCATGCAACCAGCAGCGTTCCGAAATAGAGCGCACCACCGGTAATGCGATGGATGATCGACATCGTCATCGTTATTGGTGGTCGATATATTGACAGATGCGGTGAAAGTGGTCGGCCGCGGGTGGCTAGTGGTTGACTCATGGCTCCCCCAAATCTGCATCCGGTCCAGCTTCGCTAAAGTGAAGCGCTGCAATTCCCGGGTACTGTATTAGACAGCCGGTTTCTAGAACTCTTTTTGCACCGCGTCAAAGCTGGAAAGCCGCATAAAGACCGAAAATTGGCCTGACAAAAGCCAGACCGCCACTTCAACCGTTTGAACCCGGCCTATCGGGCACCAATCAGGCGAGTGCGTCGCAAAATCGTTTAGCGAGTGCAGGTCAGCGGCACTTGTCGGTTCCTCATGATCAGGGCGTCACGTCCGTCAAGAACAATCGCGTCATGCCCCTTTTCGTAGCGGCTGGTCTGGTTGACAGGTGAAGCTGAAAACTCCTCATCGACACCATCTGCACCGGCCACGCGAACCAGGGCACCGAGATTTACGATCGTCATCAGTCCACCATCAGCACAACTGTAAGTGGCTTTGCGGGGCTGAGATGATGTGGTCTCCATACTGGTCGGCGACCCCGGCCTGCCCTGTTGCGCAACGCATGCAGCCAAACCAATGATTGGCAATAGGGCAGCCACCCGAAATGTCCGGCCTAACGCCATGCACGGTCCTCCATGTGAATGTTTCTAATCGCCACGATTGATCTGGATCAAGTCGTTTCCTGACAATATTTTCCGCCATCCTCTGAAAAGTTTCGATGCACGCTGAAGCGCTGATACGGGCGTAGAAATGGCCTCTCTGACAGACGCCTTCTCCAGCACCTGGCCGTTAACCATGTTTAGAAAGATATGGTTGCGGTGCGGTTAGCCTCTTAACAAAGGTTAATAAATGGTTAACGTCTTCGAATCGAGGAGGTTTACCTCTAACCATGGAGGACGCACCATGCGTTCAAAATTCGCTCTGCCGGGTCTCACGGCATTTGTCGTGGCTCTGACTGCCGCTGGTTACGCCGGTCCGGCATTCGCCTGGCCTGCACATCAGGACCACGTATATGCCGATTCCTTCGGTAATCTCGTCATTGATAGCGCAGCCGGCTACAAGCGCATTCTGGTTGGTGAAGGCAGCATGGCAAAAAAGCTCGCCGACTATACCGACGCTGGCCAACCCGATGTTGTCTATCTTGACCGGACGCAGGCCCCCGCCCTAACGGCGGATTGCTATCGACCTCCCGTTTTCGTCAAGGGCCGTAGCTACATGTACGGCCTGGCTGACGGTGAGATGCCGGAACTGAGCCCCTGCCAGTAAAGCCTGTACCGGCGCTATAGGCCGCCATACGCCTTGGCCGGGGTTGCAGCGGGTCTTTCATAGGAAAGGCGCACGCTGTTGCGGCCATTTTGCTTGGCTTTATAGAGCGCATCATCGGCGCGCCGCATCAGCGGCTCAAGACACTCGTCGCCGGTTCGCGCCGCGACCCCGAAGCTCGCCGTCACCCGCACATCGGCCGGGATGTCATCAATTTGTCCGGTCGCATACAAGGTACGCACTGCCTCGGCAAACAGTTTGGCTGAGGCAAGATCGGCGAGCGGCAACAGCACTGCGAACTCCTCGCCTCCCATCCTGCTTGCTATGCCTCGCGTACCCACCGCCGATGCCAGTCTTGCGGCGAAGCTTGCGATCACCTGATCTCCAACCGCATGGCCATGACGGTCATTGACTGCTTTGAAATGGTCGAGATCGGCCAGAACCAGCGCAACCGGAAAGCCCGCATTGGCACAGCGATCCAGCAATTCTTCCGCACAAACTTCAAAGCCACGCCGATTCAGCAGTTTGGAAAGCGGGTCGGTGTGCGAGTCGCTCTTGAACGTCGCCAGCACATCAAGCGCGGCAGCCGTGAACAGGCAAAGAGCAAGAAATAGCGACAGCAAGCCATGTGATAGAACGGCAGTTGTCCAGTAAACCGAATTATGAAGTTCCGTGTATCCGCCAAAAGGACCGGCTATCAACACGCTCAACAAAGGCCGTGCAATGAAATTCAATCCCGATAGCAGGGACACGGCCAGCAGGATCTTCTCGATCGGCCCTTTGTTGGGCACGACGCGCAATTCTGCTGCAACGACCAGACAGATGCCCCCGAATGCGAAATTCATCGACAGGACACGCCATGTAATGTCGGATTGCACAAACAGGAACCACGACATGCCAGCCAACCCACCAGCCGCGAACAGACCGATCCCGAAGACAGGTATCTGCTTGCCATAGCGTTTGGCGACCACACCGGAAATAAGGCAAATGGCCACTGTAAAAAAGGCGTTTGAAAGGAATTTCGTCGCCGCAACGCCAAGTGGCAATGTGAAATACTGAAGCAGGAAGCCAACCGCCGAACAGACATAGCCACTGCACAGAATTGCCAGATACCGATGGCTTTTCTGATATTGCCAAAGCACAAAAAAGGCCGAGGCCAGGACAAGCGCAATGGCCGGGTTGAGCAATATTATGAACAATCCCGTGCCCAAGCCGCACCACATTCCCGGTTTCCGTCGCGGAAGACTTTAGGTGCAAAGCACAAACAACGGGTTAAACTGCGCCCATCAAAAGCATCAGCCGAAGATGATCGAGATAAGTGCGAGGGCACGTCACATGCCCGTATAGAGACCTACTCCCAATCGCGAATATCGACGAAATGGCCAGCGATTGCCGCTGCTGCGGCCATCGCCGGGGAAACAAGATGCGTGCGTCCCTTGAAGCCCTGTCGTCCCTCGAAATTGCGGTTCGACGTCGATGCACAGCGTTCATGTGGCTTGAGGCGATCATCGTTCATGGCCAGACACATTGAGCAGCCCGGTTCA
Source organism: Mesorhizobium sp. G2-6-1 (assembly GCF_055809095.1). NCBI lineage: Bacteria > Pseudomonadati > Pseudomonadota > Alphaproteobacteria > Hyphomicrobiales > Phyllobacteriaceae > Mesorhizobium > Mesorhizobium sp. G2-6-1. The sequence continues at coordinate 2,234,653 of NZ_CM147896.1, read as the reverse complement.
CGCCAGTCGAAACCGGCCGCGATAAATATCTTGTCCAGTCCTTCGGCTTCCGCCTGCTCCTTCACCAGTCCTGATCCCGGCACGATCATGGCGTCAATACGCGGATGCACCTGCCTGCCCTCGGCAACGGCGGCAACGGCGCGCAGATCCTCGATGCGGCCATTGGTGCACGAGCCGATGAAGACACGATCAAGCTCGATGTCGGTGATTTTGGTTCCCGCCGTCAGGCCCATGTAATCGAGCGCGCGCTTCTTCGAATTGCGCTTGTTCTCATCTTCGATCTGCTCCGGGTCCGGCACCACACCGAGCACTGAAACAACATCTTCAGGCGAAGATCCCCAGGTCACGATTGGCGGCAGCTTTGCCGCATCGAGCACCACGATCTTATCGAAATGCGCGCCTTCATCAGTTTTTAGCGTCTGCCAGTAGTCCAGCGCCATGTCCCATGCAGCCCCTTTCGGTGCCCGTGGCTTATCCTTCACATAGGAAAACGTCGTCTCATCCGGCGCGATCAGACCGGCACGCGCGCCGCCTTCAATCGACATGTTGCAAATCGTCATGCGCCCTTCCATGGACAGCGCGCGAATTGCCTCGCCAGCATATTCGATGACGTAGCCGGTGCCACCAGCCGTGCCGATCTCGCCAATAATGGCAAGGATGATATCCTTTGCCGTCACCCCTTGCGGCAACTGGCCATCGACACGCACCAGCATGTTCTTGGCCTTGCGCTGGATCAGTGTTTGCGTTGCCAGCACATGCTCGACTTCGGACGTGCCGATCCCATGCGCCAGCGCACCGAACGCACCGTGGGTGGAGGTGTGACTGTCACCGCACACAATCGTCATACCGGGAAGCGTAAAGCCTTGTTCGGGGCCAATGATATGAACGATACCCTGCCGACGATCCTTCTCGGAATAATACTCAACGCCAAAATCCGCGGCGTTTTTGGCAAGCGCCTCGACCTGGATACGGCTTTCCTCATTCTTGATGCCGTTGACCCGATCGGGCGAGGTCGACACATTGTGATCGACCACGGCAAGCGTCTTTTCTGGATGCCTGACCTTTCGCTCGGTCATACGCAGACCTTCAAAGGCTTGCGGGCTTGTCACTTCGTGGACAAGATGGCGATCAATATAGAGCAGGCAGGTTCCATCGTCCTGACGGTCAACCATGTGGTCATCGAATATCTTGTCGTAGAGGGTGCGCGGTGCGCTCATTGCTCAAAATCCGTCGATTGCGATATTTGAAAATTGTGATGCCGGAGTTGCGGCTCGCGACGTGAAACAGCAGAGTTCAGCGAAACCGGCTCGCCAGCGCACCTGAAATCAGCGCAAAAAAGCGCGACGGCAGGCGCTTCCTATCCTGCAGCACGAAGCCCTTATAGGCCGGGTCTCCGAACATTTCTTCCATAAGGCTGCTCATATCAAGCTTTTGGCAAGACGGCAATTGTGATCCGTCGGCATTGATGGCTCAGGCGGCTTCCTGTTCCTGGCAGATTTGTTCGATTTCGCTATCAGCCAGAGGTTCACTCAAAAGCGTGCAATAGTGCAAGCCTGCCCCCCGTGCATTGGCGCAGAAGTGGCGGCACTCCCGGCAAATGCCGAATGCACGTCCGTCGCGCGCAGCCAATGCCTGCTTGACCAGAGCAGCCAATCCCGCTGCAAGCTCAATCCGCATTGTCTGGGATAAGCCTTCAAATGCATGGCGTATCGTCTCAATACCGTCCAACGGCAGCAAATCTTGCGCCTTGGCCGACAGATCAAGCCGCACCGAACGACCATCACCAGGATTGTTTGTTTTCTCAATGAGGCCCGCGCGCTCCAGAGCCATCAAGGTTTGCGACACCGTACCTTTCGTGAGGCCAAGATAAGCAGTCAAGCCGCCGGGTGTGCGCGAAAAGCGGTTGGCTTTCGCCAGATAGCGCAACGCTTCCCACTGCGCCGGCTTCAATCCATGCGCATGACCTTCATTGGTCACCAGACGCGCCAGACGCCCAATCAACTCAATCGCTTCGTTCACATCAGTCATGCCTATTTAGTAGCGTAACAATACCATTCTTGCAATGCCTTCGGCTTTACGCTATTCATAAATAGTAGCGACTCAATACCATACAGGAGCCAATCAATGAAAAGTCTCGTATTTGCAGCGTCCGCATTGCTGATGTTTGGACATTCTGCCATCGCCCATGACATCGAAAGTGCCATCGACCCTGAAAAACCCGCCCCCTTCGACATCGTGACCGCCTCGGCCACAACCGATGGGCGCCTCGCCACTTTCATGATGGAACTGGCAGGCGATGCCGGTTCGATCCTGCCGGAATCCATCGGCACACTGCCAGGTGCCAAGGTTGAAGCCTATGTGTGGCCCACCGCGATGGACCCTTCCACCGTAGGCTTTGCTGAAAAATCCGGCATTCTGGCGCTCGCCATCACCGCACATCCCGATTTCGACGATACCCCCCTGTTCGACGAGGACGGCGACGGCGATCCGGCCAATGACGGCAAGTCATGGCATTCGCATTGGGTGGTGTTGGAAAAAGATGACGCTTGCGCTGCCGGGCTCAAGGTTCGCGACGTATCGCCCGGCGTCGATGCCTTGCCCGATACCGCACCTATGCTGCCTCTGGCGCTTGATAGCCCCGGCATGAGCCCATCTCTCAAAGGCAAAATCGCCAAGATCACGGTCCCGGTTGGCGACGCAGATCAAATCGCCTTTGACGCAGTAACCGCCGAGCTTACGGTCAACGGCGAAGGCAAGGCACCGCTACTTTGCGTGACAGGCGTTCATGACATCGCTTCAGGAGACTTGTCGATGCCCGGAAAAATCATGCTCGACGAATAAACGGCGCATTGTGCGAAAGTGTTTGGGTGTGGGCCGGCATCGCTTCGGCGCACGCCCAAACATCGTCTCTATAGCGTTTCAGTTTTTGATAGAACCGTCGATGTGGTCCAAGTATTTCTTTTACGCAATCCCGGACAGAAAACCGCTGCACACTTTTCCTGGAATTGCTCTAGGTAATCTCGAAGACAAACGTCTTGACCAGAGCTTCGGGTTCAGCGGTCGCGAAGCACCGAAACCACGGGCTCTCCTCCACCATCCGCCATTTATTCTGGGACTCAATGTCTGCAAAGACATCACTGAAGCTGCCGCTCGCGAACACCTGGTCGCGAACCGTGAAGATGGCGTGTCCGCCTCGACGCGTAATGCGCACAAGATCATGAAGACCAGTAGCCGGCGCATGGCCAAGCGTGAAAACCCCGGTCGAGAAAAATGCACGGAAATGCCCATCCGGCCACGGCAGCGTCGTGCCAAGCATGGCCTGTTTCAGCTCGCGATAAGCTTGTCTGCCACTTGCGATCTTGAGCATGTCTTCCGACAGGTCGAGCCCACAAATGTCCTCATAACCAAGCGCCTTTAACGATGGGCCCGACAACCCCGTGCCACAACCCGCATCGAGCAGCGGGCCTTCGCCTGCGCCGACATAGCGGGCAACCCAGGCCGTGATCAGGAAAGGCAGCAGATAGCCAAGCGAAGCCGTTTCGCTGTCATAGGTCGCCGCCCAATCCGCATAAGCCTTGGCAAGCTCATCCGGTGTCTTTGCCGAATAGACCGCATCAAGCGCCGTATTCGCCTTGTCAACATCCACGAGCACTCTCCATTTCCCGCGCAAGCCTCCTGATGAACGGATCGAACGTCAAGCCTATTGCCCGCCGTTTCGTTCGCAACCTCGCCCCATTTGCACCGGCATCGCCGTCATTTCCGCCTCTGCATCCAATAAAAAAGGCGGCCGAAGCCGCCTTTGTCTGGATATATTGGCCGAAATTATTCTGCACTCGCCTCAGCGGTTGCAGCTTCGGCTGCCTTGGCGGCTTCCGCCTCTTCAGCAGCCTTTTTCTCGGCAGCTTCCTGTGCAGCTTTTTCTGCTGCAAGTGCTTGCGCAGCAGCAACCTTCTCGGCTTCGATGCGGGCCTTTTCAGCGTTCAACGCTGCACGCTCGGCTTCGTTCAACTTGCGGGCGCGAACGCCAGTGTTTTCCGAGATACGCGCAGATTTGCCGCGACGGTCGCGCAGATAGTAAAGCTTGGCACGCCGAACCTTGCCGCGACGGACAATGTCGACACCTTCAACCATTGGCGAGAAAACCGGGAACACACGTTCCACGCCTTCACCGTAAGAAATCTTGCGAACCGTAAAATTTTCCTGGAAGCCTGCGCCGGAACGGGCAATCACCACGCCCTCATAGGCCTGAACGCGGGTACGTGTACCTTCTGTCACGCGAACCTGCACACGGACTGTATCGCCGGGCTGAAATTCGGGCAGCGTACGCTTGGCTTCGATCTTGGCGGCCTGTTCGACCTCGATCTGACGGATGATATCCATCGTGGATTCCACTTCTTGTTCTTCCGACAGTCAGAGCGTCCACTCTTGCTTCACAGTTCAATGACCGTTCGGCTATGCCCTTTACTTGAAATGCATTGGGCAGGGGCGGCTACACCGTCAATCGTTGACGGGCCCAGAGGGATTTTTCCCACCGGTTCGGTCGCGGCGATACACTATCGGGAAGCGTTTGTCACCTGCCGTCCGCCTTTTTGTTCCCCGATACCGGAGCGTGCATACGAAATGAGTGGCCGCAGGCTCCGCAATTTTTCTACCGGCAGCACCAACACCCCATCATGTTGTGGTTCTGGACCCTTTCCCCTCAAACGTCCACGCGTTAAGCAGCATAAGTCTCATAATCTGGTTTCATACGTCCGTGACAATTTTCGATGCTTCGCTTCTCTTCCTTGCCGGTTTGCTTTCTGGCGTGGCAAACGCCATTGCCGGGGGCGGCACCTTTCTCACATTCGGTGCCCTGACGCTGGTTGGCATGCCGCCAATTGTCGCCAACGCCACCTCCTCCATTGCGCAGTTCCCCGGCTATGTTACCTCGACACTCGCCTACTGGAGCGACATCCGGCGCATGTGGCGCGGTGCCATTGCTTTTGCCATCGTCTCAACCATCGGCGCATCCATTGGCTCGATTGTCCTTCTGAAGCTCGACAACGCAGCCTTCGGTGCCATGGTGCCGTGGCTGTTGATCGCTGCCACCATTCTGTTCGCGGTCGGCCCGAAGCTGAGACAGGCGATATCGGCTGAACGGCCGGAAAGCGCAAGCGCAACGCTGTCGGGGTGCATCGTGCAGTTCTTCACTGCCATTTATGGCGGCTTTTTCGGCGCCGGCATGGGTGTGATGATGCTGGCCACGCTCGGCCTTACCGAAGGTGGCAGCTACCACCGGATGAATGCCTTGAAAAACATGCTTTCGATCATCATCGCCGCAGTAGCGATCGTCGTTTTCGTGTCAGGCGGCGTCATTGCCTGGCTACAGGCGGCATTCATGGTGCCCGGCGTGGCCATAGGCGGCTTTGCCGGCGTTTGGGCAGCAAGGCGCGTCCCGCAGACAATCGTTCGCGCCATCGTCATAGCTATTGGCCTGTTGCTGGCAGTCTATTATTTCATACATGGGTAACAACCACCTCGCAGCGAGCCATCCGTGCCGCGCGCGTATTAGCCCCAATGGCCAAAGGCTGCCGTTGCCGAAATAGCCGCCAACGCCAGAACTGCCAGTTTCCAGAAATCGCTGCGCTTCTTCAGGCCCGGAAGACCGAGCGGTTTGATCAGTTGGATTCCCATCATCGCAATGATAACGAACGCAAGAAGTTTTGACATGCTGCGTTTGAGCAGCATCGACGCGTCCTGTCAAAGCCGGTGATGCTGCCTTCACCCTAAGTTAGATAGACGTTGCACGATGAGAGCAGCTAGTGTGGTGGTGTCCTTTCGATTCTGAAATTCAACCTGAGATTGATATCTGATGAAACGAATTTCAGAATCGGGACACTGGAAAGAACTGAGACGAATACGCTTGGGAGGAAGATAGGCGATGTCCCGCTATCATCAGGTTTACGCCGACTGGCAACGCGATCCGGAAGAATTCTGGGCCAGTGCAGCACGCGAAATCGACTGGTTCTCCCCATTCGACAAGGTGTTCGACCCCGATCAGGGCATTTACGGACGCTGGTTCGTGGGTGCGACCTGCAACACTTGTTACAACGCCGTCGACCGGCATGTGGCTAACGGACGAGCCGACCAGATCGCTCTGATCCACGATAGCGCAATCGCCAATACAGTGCGCAAATACACCTACGCCGAGTTGAAGCGCGAGGTTGTCGCGCTGGCCAGCGTGTTGAAAAATCAGGGAGTCGGCAAGGGCGACCGGGTCATCATCTATATGCCGATGGTGGCCGAAGCAGCTTTTGCCATGCTCGCCTGTGCCCGGCTGGGAGCAATCCACTCCGTCGTATTCGGCGGTTTCGCGGCACAGGAGCTTGCCAAACGCATCGAAGATGCCCAACCGAAACTGATTATTTCAGCGTCCTGCGGGCTCGAACCCAGCCGGATAATCGCCTACAAGCCGCTACTCGATGGTGCCATCGAACTGGCGCGACACAAGCCCGAGCATTGCATCGTCGTGCAGCGTGAGGAACTCGGCTGCGATCTCGTCGAGGGCCGCGATATCGACTATGCCGACGCCGTAGCGCGCGAAATAGCGGCTGGTGCCAATGTCGACTGCGTAGCACTTGCGGCCACCGATCCACTATATGTGCTCTACACTTCAGGAACCACCGGGCAACCCAAGGGCGTCATACGCGACAATGGCGGCCACATGGCCATGCTGAAATGGTCGATGGACAATGAGTTTGGCGTCAAGCCGGGCGAAGTGTTCTGGGCAGCTTCGGATGTTGGCTGGGTGGTCGGCCACTCCTACATCGTCTACGCGCCGCTGCTGCATGGCTGCACGACGGTCATGTTCGAGGGCAAGCCCATCGGCACACCGGACGCCGGTACGTTCTGGCGTGTAATCGCCGATCACGGCGTTGTCTCCCTGTTCACGGCACCAACCGCCTTCCGCGCCATCAAGGGGCAGGACCCCAAAGGCGAATTCATCGGCAAATACGATCTGTCAAAATTCCGCACCCTGTTTCTCGCAGGCGAGCGCGCAGACCCCGAAACCATCAAATGGGCGGAACAACACCTCACCGTGCCGGTAATCGACCATTGGTGGCAGACCGAAACCGGCGCGCCGATCACGCAAAATCCAGTCGGTCTTGGCATCTTACCGGTAAAATATGGCTCGCCGGGTGTTCCCATGCCGGGTTACGACATTCGCGTGCTGGACGATGCCGGTCATCAGGTGGCGAACGGCACACTTGGCAATGTCGTGCTTAAACTGCCCTTGCCGCCCGGCTGCCTGCCGACATTGTGGAATGCTGACAGGCGTTTTCATCAAGCCTATCTCGATGAATTTCCTGGCTACTACAAGACAGCCGATGCCGGCATCATAGACGACGACGGCTATCTGTTTGTCATGGCGCGCACCGACGACATCATCAACGTAGCCGGGCATCGGCTATCCACCGGCGCAATGGAAGAAGTTCTGGCGGAACATCCAGATGTTGCCGAATGCGCGGTAATCGGCGTTGCCGATACATTGAAAGGGCAGATCCCACTTGGCTTTGTCGTTCTGAATGCCGGCGTCTCCCGCGATCTCGATATGATTGAGAGCGAAGTCGTGGCGCTTGTGCGCAACCGGATTGGTGCCGTCGCCGCCCTCAAGACGGTCGTTACGATAAAGCGTTTGCCAAAAACGCGTTCGGGCAAGGTGCTGCGCGGCACAATGCAGAAAATTGCCGACAAGCAGGAATGGACCATGCCGGCGACCATCGATGATCCTGTTATCCTAGATGAAATAACCGGCTCGATGAAAGAAAAAGGAATAGGTGTTTGAGCCATGGCGCTCGCTGAAACCGTTCATTGAGGAACCACTTTTCCTCAATGACGTTTCATGACGATGAACCATATTGCAGTTGATGCGCTTGATGCGTCGCCCGGTTTTTTGAGGGCAATCTCAACAAAAGTGAGAACAACGCTTCCGTATGGAATTGGATAAAAGGTAGGGTTGGCGTGGTTATCGATTCAATCGGGAACCAAACCTCACTAATGGATGCTCATGCTGACACTGCCTCAAATTCTTTCGTTCTCGGTCATCGGCATCATGATGGCAGCCTTTGTCTGGGGGCGAATACGCTACGATCTTGTTGCCATGGCAGCCTTATTGCTGGCCATGGCGGTCGGTGTCGTACCGTTTGACCACGCCTTCGTTGGCTTTAGCGACGATATTGTCATCATTGTCGGAAGTGCCCTGCTGGTCAGCGCCGGAGTGGCGCGAAGTGGCATCATGGAACTCGCGATCCAGCGATTTGCGCCAAATGTTTCGTCCGTGCGTGCGCAAATGGCGCTGCTTGTCGTAACCGTTACAATTCTGGCTGCCTTCGTTAAGAACATCGGTGCCTTGGCGATCATGATACCGATTGCTTTCCAGTTTGCCCGCCGCTCGAAAGTATCGCCGTCGATCTTCCTTATGCCGATGGCGTTCGGGTCTTTGCTTGGCGGCCTTATGACCCAGATTGGTACGTCGCCCAATATCATCGTATCGCGGCTGCGCGGAGAACTGACCGGCACCCCCTTTACGATGTTCGACTTCATGCCCGTCGGAGCGGCGCTGGCCGCCGCAGGTTGTGTTTTCCTTGTCCTGTTCTACTGGCTTTTGCCGCAGCGCGAGCGGCAAACAACCTCTTTGAATGAAGCGCTCGACATCAAGGACTACACAGCCGAGGCCCATGTCACCAAGGATTCGGTCGTGCTCGACAAGCCACTGGCCGACCTGTTGAAAATATCGGCTGGCGACACGGTCATAACCGCAATCCTGCGTTCCGGCGTCATTCGTATCGCGCCCTTGCCCGATGCGATTTTGCGTCTGGGTGACATTGTGCTGATCGAGGGTGGCCCTGATTCTCTTGACCGGTTGGTCGAACAAGCCAAACTTCGCGTCGGCGAAAACCTTGGTCCAGTCAACAAAAGCGGAAATGTAGCCGATGCGACCGCTATCGAAGCCGTCATTACCGAAAACTCGCGCCTGATCGGCTGGTCGGCACAGCGTCTGCTGCTTTACGAACGCTTCAACGTCAATCTCCTGGCCGTCAGCCGCAAGAACGAGCGGCTCGATCAACGGCTGGGCGAAATCACCCTTCGGCTCGGAGACGTGATCGTGCTTCAGGGTATTCGCAAGGCCCTGCCGGAGTTTTTGCGCGAGTTCGATCTCCTGCCACTGGCAGAACGCCCCCTCCTTCTTGGCAGCGTACGCAATGGCATCGTGCCCTTGCTTATCCTCGTCGCCGCCATTGGTTCAACCGCTCTCGGCCTGCTGCCAGTCACCGTCAGTTTCTTTGGTGCCGCCGTCATGATGCTCCTGTTCAGGGTGATCCCCCTTCGTGAAGTCTATACAGCACTTGATGGCCCGATCCTGGTCATGCTCGCTGCCCTCATTCCCGTAAGTGACTCACTACGCACCACAGGAGCCACCGATCTTATTGCCGATGCACTTGCCCAACTTGCCCAGGCATTGCCCAATTATGGTGCACTCGGCCTGATATTGTTCACCGCAATGATGGTGACACCATTTCTCAACAACGCTGCCACCGTGCTGGTCATGGCTCCGGTCGCCGCCAGCTTCGCTGATACGATCGGCTACCGGCCCGAAGCATTCCTGATGGCCGTCGCCATCGGTGCAGGATGCGATTTCCTCACTCCGATTGGCCACCAATGCAACACGCTCGTCATGGGACCGGGCGGCTACAAGTTCTCCGACTATCCCCGCCTTGGCTTGCCGCTGTCCATATTGGTCATCATCGTCGCTGTTCCGATGCTGATGATGGTCTGGCCGCTCCAATAACCCACACCTGTCCTGACAGACCGCTGTCAGGACAGGTGTGCGATGGTTCATCCTTTCAAACCGAGAGGAACGCCATCATGACCAGCTTCGGTTTTTACAATTCGATAAAGCATTATTTCGGCAAAATCCGAACAATCCGCAATGAGGTCCACACCGAACGCGTTTTGAACGCACTACCACCCGAACTCCGCTCTGACATTGGCTGGCCAGAGCGGCGCAACTGGAAATAAGGTAAAAATGCCTCGCCATATCGACAGCCCTCAAATTTGGCGTTTGAAATCGACGCTCCTGACACAATGTTGTCAGGAGCGTCGTGCAAGAAAGGCACGCCTCATAGACGCCGGGAGACGAAGTGATGAGACGCGCCGACAGGCTGTTCCAGATTGTTCAGCACCTGCGTGGCGGGCGGCTGGTAACGGCCCAGAAGCTGGGCAAATGGCTGGAGGTTTCCGAGCGGACGATTTACCGCGATATCGTCGACCTGCAGTCAACCGGTGTGCCTATAGATGGCGAAGCCGGCGTCGGTTACATCATGAGGGAAGGTTTCGACCTTCCGCCCTTGATGTTCTCGCGTGACGAGATCGTGGCGTTGGTGGCTGGAGCACGCATGGTGCGCGCTTTTGGCGGTGCCGCGATGGCCCGCGCCGCCGACGAGGCTTTGGTCAAGATCGGCGCTGTACTGCCCGATGCTGAAAAGGATCGCATCGCCCGCACCGAGATTCACACGCCGATGTGGGTGGTCAGTGACGCTGCACGCGAAGCCATCGACGTCATCGAGCGCGCGGTTGAAAAGCGTCATGTGCTGGCCATTTGCTACAATGATGAATCCGGCCGCGGTACCGAGCGCGACATACGCCCTTTGGGGCTTTGGTTCTGGGGCAAGGTCTGGACACTCGTTGCCTGGTGCGAAATGCGTGATGATTTTCGCGCTTTCCGTATCGACCGCATCACCTCGGTGATTGGTGCAGAACGAACCTTCAAGCCGGAACGCGGCAAGCAGCTCACCGATTTTTACCGCGCGGTCGAGCGCAGCGAAGCCTATGGGAAAAGCCCGTCCGCACGCGGTGCCTGACTTGTCCTATCCTCCATCGACCAGATCCGGCGCTGCACTCCAACGACTCACTTGGCGACCGTCAACCGCGTACCGGCGGCGTTAAGCGCCTCGGTAATATCGCGAGACGGCGCCTCATCTGTCGCGAGTTCGGTAAAGCCGGAAAAGCCGCAAACTCTGACCAGTCCCTGACGAGCGAATTTGCTGTGGTCGGTTACGACCACTGATCGCTGACCGCGCGACAGCACCATGCGGGCAAACTCGGCTTCCGCCAGATCGTAATCAACAACACCGGCAGCAACGTCGATCGCGCCGGCGGAAATAACTGCATGGATAACGCTGAACCGGCTGACGAACTCGACAGCCGAACTACCGAATGCAGCGCCTGAATCGCTGCGCAGTTCGCCGCCCGCCATATAGACCTTGTTGCCGTTGACGGTTGCAAGCGTGCGGGCGATATCCGATGAATTGGTGACGACTGTAAGGCGGCGATGGCCGAGTAATTCCCGCGCCAGAAAGCTTGTTGTCGTACCAGTGTCGAGCATGACGGAATCGCCATCGCGGATAGTAGCCGCAACCATGCGCGCAATTATCCGCTTGGCATTGGCGTTTTCACGCATGCGGCGCTCAAACGGCGCTTCGCTGGTCATTGCTGGCAGGCCGATGGCACCATGCATCTTGACGACGATCCCGTCATCGGTCAGCGGCCTGACATCGCGCCGTACGGTTTCCAGCGAAACCCCGAGCCGTTCAGCCAGATCCGCAATGGTGACCGTGCCTTGCTCACCCAGCAGACGTAAAATTTTACCGTGGCGTTTCGAATGGATCATCTGGGGTCGATTCCGAATGCAATCAGTATCATGCCCGATTTTATGGCAACCTTTCCAATGAACGCAATGAGTAAGCCATTTATTCGGGCAAATTAACACAAAAAACCACAAATTCGCGTTGACAATCCGGGGCAACCCGCGTGACACTGATCGCGTGATGAACCTGAGGCGCTTGCTGCGGGAGACAGCAACGACCTGAGGCACCAACGACAATATTCAAAAGGGTGAGCAGGAGACTCGACATGGTTTCGCGCAAACGTATTTTCACAGCCGCACTTGGGGCAATTGCCTTCAGTTCGGTCATTTCACTGGCGCCCGCCTGGGCGCAGGATTCGTCAGATCCGATCAAGCTGACCTTGCATGACTGGACCGGCCAGCTCATCACCACCCACATCATGGGCGAGGTTCTCAAGAAAGCCGGTAATAATATCGACTATGTGCAGGCCGACTATCTGGCCCAGTTTGCCGGGCTTGAAACAGGCGATCTCGATGTCGCAATGGAGATGTGGGAGACCACGGGTCGCGAGGCCATGGACGCCGCTACCGCAACCGGCAAGGTCGAGAATTTCGGCCCAACCGGCATGAAGGCCAAGGAGGAATGGTGGTTTCCTGAATATATGAAGGAAAAATGCCCCGGCCTGCCGAACTGGGAAGCACTGAAAGACGAAAAGTGCGCCGAAGCCTTTTCAACCGCGGAGACCGCCCCAAAAGGGCGCTATCTTGGCGGCCCGGTAACCTGGGGCGGATTTGACGACGAACGCGTAAAAGCCCTTGGCCTGCCATTTGAAGTCATTCACGCGGGCACCGATGCCGCGCTTTTCGCCGAACTTGAAAGTGCTTATCAGCGTAAGGCACCTATCCTCTTGTGGATTTACGCGCCTCATTGGGCAACCGCGAAATACAAGGGCGAATGGGTCCAGTTCCCTGAATACACCAAGGAATGCTACAACGACCCGAAATGGGGTATCAACCCCGATATGGCCTATGATTGCGGCAAACCGCATGGCGAAATCTGGAAGGTCGGCTGGGCCGGCGTCAAGGACAAGTGGCCCGATGCCTACAAGGCCATCAAGGCCTTCACCATCGACAATGATGAGATGGGCAAGATGATCACCGAGGTCGACCTCGATGGCAAAAAGGTCGATGATGTTGTCGCCGAATGGATGGGCGCCAACGAAGCGCGCTGGTCGCAGTGGATCAAGAAGTAACATCACGTTGAGTGCCGCCGCACCCGTTGCGGCGGCCAACTTCGCTTCGACCCCTGCGGGCAATTTGTGAACCTCTTCTTCAGGGGCTGGATGACTGATGGCTGAGCCACAACCGAAACTCGTCTGCCGCAGCGTCTGGAAAGTCTTTGGCGCTGGCGCGAAAGAATTCCTTGAATCTACCGGACCGGATGCCGGGTTGAGAGAACTTTCTGAGCGGGGGCTCGTCGGTGCGGTGCGAGACGTCAATCTCGAAGTCCGCACCGGCGAAATTTTTGTCATCATGGGATTGTCGGGATCGGGCAAATCCACGCTCGTGCGATGCCTGTCGCGCCTCGTCGAACCGACAGCAGGAGAAATACGCTTCAAAGGCGAGAACCTTCTCGAAGCCGATGCGCAGCGAATGATCGAAATTCGACGCCATCAGATGGGCATGGTGTTTCAAAATTTCGCCCTTCTTCCCCACCTCACCGTGCTCGCCAATGTCGCCTTCCCACTCGAAGTCCAGAGCATGGCCAAGGCGGAACGCGAGGAACGCGCACGACAGATGATCAATCTGGTCGGCTTGGCGGACAAGGAGAATTTCTTCCCGCGCGAGCTTTCCGGCGGTCAGCAGCAGCGTGTCGGCATCGCCCGCTCTTTAGCCGTCGAGCCGGAACTCTGGTTCCTCGACGAACCTTTCTCCGCTCTCGATCCATTGATCAGGCGCGAAATGCAGGATGAATTCATGCGCCTGCAATCCGTCTTGAAAAAGACCATCGTCTTTATCACCCATGATTTCGACGAAGCCATCAGGCTCGCTGATCGCATCGCCATCATGAAGGATGGAGCAATCGTCCAGGTCGGATCACCCGAAGACATCGTTTTGGATCCAGCCACCGACTATGTCGCCGAATTTACCCGCAACGTAGCAAAAGCCAAGGTTGTCAGGGTTGCCTCGGTCATGAAGGCGTCCGACAAAACCTCCTCGGCCAACCCCTCCCCAAAGTTGAACGGAACAAGCGTATCCGCGCGGCTGACTGTTGCCGAAGCTGCGCCAATGTTCGATGAGACCACACAACATTTGCGGGTCGTCGATCCAGATGGAACGACCATTGGCGTTCTCGACCGGGCAGATGTCGTGGCCCTGATGATGCGAGGCTGAAATGTCAGCCCCGGCGCAACCGCTCGAAACGCAAGCCGCACCACCCGGTGAGATGACGCACAGGCGTGGCAGCGGCAGTGTAGGCCTCTGGGTCGCAGCCATCCTTATCTTCATCATATTCTGGAAATTCGGGGGCGACGCCAAATGGGGTTTCGTCTATCCGACGGCTTGGCAAATCCCGGCGCAACGGTGGATTGGCGGCATCATGAAATGGCTGGTCGACAGCGCCAGCTTCGGGCTCTTCACCTTCACCGATCTCACCCGTTTCATCGCCACCCTCATCAATATCCCCTATGAGTTTGCGCTCAGCGTGTTATCCACCGGATGGCTGTCCGGGCAAGGGTCCGGTGCGGTAGAAATCCTGCCGCCATTTTCATGGATCGCAGTCATCGCCATTGTTGCGCTGATGGGCTTTTATGCCGGTGGCCGCAAGCTCGCAATCATCGTGGCAACCTGCTTTGGCTTTCTGGCCATATTCGGCCAGTGGGACAGCGCCATGATCACCTTGGCTTCCATTCTGGTTGCAGCACCTCTTGGCGTCATCGGTGGCTTGCTGCTCGGCATTCTCGCCCATCGCTGGCCGCATTTCGAGCGCGTGCTGACCCCGTTGCTGGACCTGATGCAAACCATCCCGGTCTTTGCCTACCTTGTGCCAATCCTGTTCCTGTTCGGCTTTGGGCCGACTGCGGCCGTTGTCGCCACACTGATCTACGCCATGCCGCCAATGACGCGCATAACCGTTCTGGCCTTGCGCTCTGTTCCTTCGGAAATCCTCGATCTGGGCAAGATGATCGGCTGTTCGCGCCGCCAGATGACATGGCGTGTTCTGATCCCCTCGGCCAAGGATAGCCTGATGGTCGGTGTCAATCAGGTCATCATGCTGTCCCTCAACATGGTCATCATCGCCTCGATGATCGGTGCCGGTGGTCTGGGCTTCGACGTATTGGCAGCTTTGCGCCGTCTCGACATCGGTGCCGGTCTTGAAGCCGGGCTGGCCATCGTCGCTCTCGCCATAGCACTTGACCGGCTGTCACAAGCCTATGCAATCAAGGCCGGTGCGTCCGATGCGGTGCGCCTTACAGGTAGCATCATGCAGCGATACCCTTATCTGATTGCTGCCCTCGCTGTTGTCATCGTTACAGCGGCCGTCGGCCTGATGGTTCCGGCTGTTCAGCGGTATCCTGAAAGCCTTCAAATTTCGACTGGTGGTATTTTCTCCGAGGCTGTTCGCTGGATCAACGTCAACTTCTTCGACACCATCGAAGCCTTGAAGAACATGGTTTTGCTCAACATACTCATTCCGTTCAAACGTCTGTTGGGTGCCTTTCCATGGTTCGGCGTAACGGCCTTTCTCGCCTTTGCCGGCTGGCGGCTTGGAGGCGCGCGACTGGGCGCACTAGTGGGTGCACTGGCCTTTCTGATTGCCGCGACCGGCCAGTGGGAAAAGGCTATGATTACGGTCTATCTCTGCGGTATCTCGGTCGTCATTGCTTCGCTGATCGGCATCCCGATCGGTATCATTGCGGCGGAACGGGATCGCACATGGCGCTGGGTTCAGGTGGTCATCGACACCCTCCAGACGCTGCCATCTTTTGTCTATCTGATGCCCGCCGTCATGTTGTTCCGTGTTGGCGATTTCACCGCGCTCATCGCCATAGTCGCCTATGCCATTGCCCCGGCAATTCGCTACACTGTGCTTGGTTTGCAGAAAGTCGATCCGCGTCTCATCGAGGCCGGGCAGGCGATGGGCTGTACGCGCTGGCAACTTCTCACCAAGATCAAACTCAAGCTGGCGCTGCCGGAAATAATGCTGGGCCTGAACCAGACCATCATGTTCGCCCTTTCCATGCTGGTCATCACCGCATTGGTTGGAACGCGTGATCTCGGACAAGAGGTATATATCGCGCTGACCAAGGCCGACACGGGGCGCGGTCTGGTTGCCGGGCTTGCCGTCGCTTTCATTGCCATCATCGCTGACCGGCTGATCTCCGCCGGAGCGGCACGCGCGAAAATCAGGTTGGGGCTGGCATGACAAATCGCCGGCATTCCCGAAACGAGGATCGCATCAGCACCTTGCCATGCTGGAACGGCGTGATCGAAATCGCGCCGCTGGAAGGCGGAATGAGCAACGAGAACTTTCTCGTTACCGATGCCAACGGCAAACATGTCGTGAGGTTCGGGCGCGACTATCCCTTCCACCACGTTTCGCGCGAGCGCGAATTGATGACAGCGCGCGCCGCCCATGCCGCAGGCGTCGGCCCGGCTGTGGAATATGCCGAAGACGGCGTCACCATATGCGCTCATATCGCGGCCAAGACCTATGACGGCGATGATGTCCGCGCCAATATCGAGCGTATCGCGCCACTGATACGAACATTTCACCGCGAAATGCCCAATCACATCTCTGGTGCGGGTTTCATGTTCTGGGTGTTTCACGTCATTCGTGACTATGCGCGCACGCTGGAGGCCAAGGGCAGTCGCATGACGCCGCATCTGCCGCGCTATCTCAGCCTTGCACAAGAACTGGAACAGGCTCAGTCGCCCCTGCCCATCGTCTTCGGGCACAATGATCTTCTACCCGCCAACTTCATGGACGACGGTCAGCGGCTTTGGCTGATCGACTTTGAATATGCCGGCTTCAACACCGCCATGTTTGACCTTGCAGGCACCGCATCGAATGCGGGCATGAATGACGCCGAATCGGAGCAATTGCTAAGCCTTTATTTCGGGCACAGGCCAAGTGCCGAAACGCGCCAGAGTTATGGTGCCATGCAGTGCGCCTCGCTGCTGCGCGAAGCAATGTGGAGCATGATCTCGGAGCTTCACCTCGACGCACCCGGTGCCGATTACGTCGCCTACACATCCGAAAATCTGTCGCGGTTTGAAGCGGCGCTGGAAAGCTACAGAACAACATACGGGAAGCCACCATCATGACCTTGCCCACCCATGCCGAAATCATCGTCATCGGCGGCGGCATCATCGGCTGCTCGACCGCCTATCACCTCGCCCGCGACCATAAGGCCGATGTGTTGCTTCTGGAACAGGGCCGCATCACCTCCGGTTCGACATGGCATGCCGCCGGTCTGGTCGGGCAGTTGCGCTCATCTGCCTCGATCACCCGCGTCCTCAAATATTCGGTTGATCTCTACAAGGGGCTTGAGGCTGAGACCGGGCTTGCAACAGGCTGGAAAATGACCGGCTGCCTGCGGCTTGCCACCAACGCTGACCGTTGGATCGAGTACAAACGCCTGGCAACGACGGCGAAAAGCTTTGGCATGGATATGCACCTGCTTTCGCCAGAAGATGTCAAACAGATGTGGCCGTTGATGGAAACGAGCGATCTCGTCGGTGCCAGTTGGCTACCCAGCGATGGACAAGCCAGCCCGTCAGACATCACCCAGTCTCTGGCAAAGGGCGCGCGTATGCATGGCGCGAAACTGCATGAAGGCGTGCGCGTTACCGGATTCGACATCGAGGAAGGGCGCATCACCGCGGTAAAAACCGACAAGGGCGACATCGCCTGCGAGAAAGTGGTGAATTGTGCGGGGCAATGGGCCAGACAGCTTGGCGTCATGGCAGGCATCAACGTGCCTTTGCAGCCGGTCAAGCATCAATACATCATCACCGAAAAGATCGACGGCCTCGCAACCGACGCACCGACTGTGCGCGACCCCGACCGGCGCACCTACTTCAAGGAAGAGGTCGGCGGCCTGGTAATGGGCGGCTACGAGCCAAACCCGCAGGCCTGGGAGACGGGCCTGACGGGAGGCGACGTGCCCAATGATTGGGAGTTCCGTCTTTTCGACGATGACTACGACCATTTCGAGCAGCACATGATTCAGGCTGTCGAACGGGTCCCGGCGTTGGAAACTGCCGGCGTCAAGCAGATGATCAATGGCCCGGAAAGTTTCACGCCCGACGGCAATTTCATCCTCGGTTCGGCACCCGAATGCGCCAACATGTTCGTCGGCGCCGGCTTCAACGCATTCGGCATTGCATCCGGCGGCGGCGCAGGCTGGGTGCTTGCCCAATGGGTCGTCGATGGCGAAGCGCCGCTCGATCTCTGGGTCGTCGATATCCGCCGCTTTTCTGAAATGCACCGTGATCGCAAATGGGTCAGCGACCGCACGCTGGAAGCCTATGGTAAGCACTACACCATCGGCTTTCCCCATGAAGAATATGAAAGCGGCAGACCGCGCATTGTTTCACCGCTCTATCACCGGCTGAAAAAGCACAATGCCGTGTTCGGCTCCAAGCTCGGTTGGGAACGTCCAAACTGGTTTGCCCCCTCCGGCGCGAAAGCCCAGGACGTTTACTCGATGGGAAGGCAGAACTGGTTCGCGCCCGTTGGCGAAGAACATCGCCACGTGCGTGAAGCCGTTGGCATCTTCGACCAATCGTCCTTCTCCAAATATGAGATGACGGGTGAAGACGCATTGCGGGCGCTGGACTGGATATGCGCCAACGACATCAACAAACCGGTCGGCCGATTGACCTATACGCAATTGCTGAACACGCGCGGCGGCATCGAAGCGGATCTGACTGTCGCGCGGCTGGCCCATGACCGGTTCTACATCGTTACCGGCACCGGGTTTCGCACCCACGACCAGTCATGGATCCGCGACCACATCCCCGATGGGCTCGATGTTGCGCTTGAAGACGTCACCGAAGATTTCGGCACATTGTCGCTGATGGGGCCGAAAGCCCGCAACGTACTGGCGTCCGTGACCGATACGGACGTCTCCCACGAGGCGTTCCCATTCGGGCATCTGCGCGAAATCACGATTGCCGGTCATACGTTACGTGCTCTGCGCGTGACCTATGTCGGTGAACTCGGATGGGAGTTGCATATTCCCATTGACGCCATCGGCGAGGTTTTCGATGCACTGATGGCAAGCGGCAAAGCCGATGACATCCGCCCTATCGGCTACAGGGCGCTGGAATCGTTGCGTTTGGAAAAGGGCTACCGTGCATGGGGTTCAGACATTACGCCCAATGACACGCCCCAGGAAGCTGGCCTCGGCTGGGCCGTCAAGATGAGAAAGAACACAGATTTTCTTGGGCGGCGCGCGCTGGAAAAGCTCAATGGCGCAGCGATGAGCAAACGCTTTGCCGGTTTCACGGTTGATGATCTGGACATCGTTCTGGTCGGGCGCGAGACGATCCTGCGCAACGGACAGGCCGTGGGTTACCTGACCAGCGGCGGTTATGGCTACACCATCGGCAAGAATATCGGCTACGGATATGTGCGTGACACTGACGGCGTCTCCGACGAATTCCTTGTCAGCGGCGAATATGAACTCGTCGTGGCGATGGAAAAAACACCGGCCCGCATCCATCTCGAACCCCTCTATGACCCAACCGGCAAGAAGGTGAAATCATGACCTTTCAAGCCGACCGCCACGTCCATATTCTCATCATAGGCGGCGGCGCGATTGGAACGTCCGTTGCCTACCATCTTGGCCGGGATGGTGCCAAGGATGTGCTTCTGGTCGAGAAATCGCAACTCACGCACGGCTGCACCTGGCATGCGGCAGGTCTTGTCGGCCAATTGCGCGGAAAGAAGAACCTCACCCGGCTGATGCAGAATTCGGTCGCGGTCTTTGATCGGCTGGAAGCCGAAACCGGGCAGGCAATCTCCTGGAAAAAGTCGGGTCACTGCGGCTCGCGGGCAGCCATGAACGCTGGAGCGAAATCCGCCGCTCCATGGGACAGGCCAGAAGTTTCGGCGTCGAATGTTATTCATTGTCACCGGAAGAAGCAGCACAACGCTTTCCCTTCATCGTCAAGGATGGCATCGAGGGTGCGGCCTTCATTCCCGGCGACGGCTATATCGATCCCTATTCATTGACGATGGCATACGCCAAGGGTGCGCGCCAGAACGGTGTGCGTATCGAAGAAGGCATAACCGTCGAAGATATTGTCGTGAAGAACCGTCGCGCCATCGGCGTTGTCACCAATACGGGAACGATCGGTTGCGACATTCTCGTCAATTGCGCCGGTTTATGGGCCAAGCGCGTTGGTGAAATGGCAAGCGTGCCGCTGGCTACCGGTGTCGTTGAACACCAGTATTTCCTGACCGAGAAAAAGCTGACGTTCGATCAGGATTTGACCACGCTGCGCGATCCCGACCACAATTTCTACCTGAAGCCCGACACCGGCAGCTTTGCCATCGGCGGTTGGGAAGATGGCACCAAGGGGTGCTGGCGAGGAAAGCCACCATTCGATTTTGGCCGCGAACTGTTTCCTGCGGATATGGAACGCCTCGAACTCTTTGCCTTGCCTGCATCCGAGCGCTTGCCGGTCCTCAATGAAATCGGCATCCAGACAGTCATCAATGGCCCTATCCCGGTCTCCTTCGATGGCGAACCAATCATGGGCCTTGCCCCGGAACTGGACAATTTCTACGTCGCCTGTGGCTTTACCGCTGGCATTGCAGGCTCTGGCGGTGGCGGGCTGGCGCTCTCCAACATGATCCTGCATGGCGACGCCGGAATGGATCTCTGGCCATTCGATGTGCGCCGCTTCAGTGGCGTGCAAGCGCAGGGTCGATATCTGGAACAACGCATCATCGAAGCCTATGGGGCCTATTACAAGATACATTGGCCTGCAGAGGAACCGCACGCGGGGCGCGGTCTGCGGCGCTCGCCCTTGCACGCCAAACTGCGCGAGAACGGTGCGGTATTCGGGTCCAAATTTGGTTGGGAACGGCCAAACTGGTTCTCCATTGACGGCGGCCAATCCATCGAACTGGGAAGCTTCGAAAACAAGCCGGGATGGTTCAATGCCGTAGGTGAGGAGGTCATGGCAATCCGCGAGCGTGTGGCGCTGATCGATCAGACTTCGTTCTCGAAATTCGAGATTTCCGGGCCAGATGCGCAAGGCCAATTACAACGCATTGCAGCCAATGACCTGTCTGGCGCGCCGGGCAAGGCCGTCTACACGCAATTGTGCAACGAGAAGGGCGGCATCGAAGCGGACGTCACCATTGTTCATGCCGATGAACAGCGGTTTTTGCTTGTCACCGGTTCGGGCTTTGGGGTGCATGATGCACATTGGGTCGCTCAACACCTTTCCCAAGGCGTCACCCTGCGCAACGTCACCAATCAATATGCGACGCTCAATCTGTGCGGCCCGTACGCGCGCACCGTCTTGCAGGCAGTCAGCGACGATGACATCTCGAACGCGGCATTCCCGTTTCTCACAGCCCGAAACATCGAGATCGGCGATGCGACCGCGCTGGCCGTGCGCATCGGCTACGTTGGTGAACTGGGATATGAACTCTACATACCGCAGGAATACGCGATGCACGTATATGAGACGCTGCGCGAAGCAGGCGAAACCCATGCCATAGCCGATATCGGCTACCGTGCCATCGACTCGTGCCGGATGGAAAAAGGCTATCTCTATTGGTCCGGCGACATCTCTCCGGACTACAATCCTTACGAAGCCGGACTGGGCTTCGCAGTCGCGCTCGACAAAGGCGATTTCATCGGTCGCACCGCTTTGCAACGGATCAAGGCCGAAGGCGCGCAGCGCAAGCTTTGCTCATTCACCATAGACGGCTTTGCCCCCTGCATGGCGGCGAAGCAATCCTGCACAAAGGCAAAATTGTCGGCTCGACATCATCGACCGGCTACGGATACACGCTCAGTAAGACCATCGCCTTCGGCTATTTGCCGATTGAGACAGCCGGTGAAAAGGAATTCGAAATCGAGGCGTTCGGCAAGGCCTATCCGGCCACCCGTGGGCCTCGTACACTCTATGATGCCAGAATGGAAAGGTTGAAGGCATGAGTGATGACGGTGGTGTTTCGATAGCGCGAGAACTTGTCACGACGATCCCGCTCCTGGCCGATTTTCGTGGGCCCATCATACGCCTTGGCGGCATGACCAATCTGGTTTTCCACGTCGGAGACTATTGTCTGCGCATACCGGGCAAGGGAACCGAGGAGTATATCGACCGCGCCAATGAAGCCGTCGCCGCCCGCGAAGCGGCAAAGGCCGGTGTCAGCCCGCAAGTTCTCTATTTCGACGACCAAAGCGGTGTGATGGTGTCGCAATTCCTCACCGGCGTCGAAACCATGACGCCTCAGAATTTCAAGGAACGTAACGGCAGTCCGGGGCGGGCGGGCACGGCGCTACGGCAATTGCACGACAGCGGGGCGATCTTTCCATTTCGCTTTGAACTGTTTGCCATGATCGACGATTACCTGAAAATGCTTTCGACCAAGGATGTGGCGCTGCCATCAGGCTACCATGACGTTGTGGAAGAATCCGAGCGGATCAGGGCAGCCCTGACCGCACATCCCCTGCCCCTCACCGCGTGTCACTGTGACCCGCTTTGCGAGAATTTTCTCGATGCAAATGAACGCATGTGGATCGTCGATTGGGAATATGCCGGCATGAACGATCCGCTTTGGGATCTCGGTGACCTTTCGGTCGAAGGTCATTTCGATTCCACTCAGGACGAGGAGATGATGCTGGCTTATTTCGAGCAGGAGCCAAGACCGGCGCAGCACGGGCGGGTCGTCATCTACAAGGCGATGTGCGATTTATTGTGGACGCTATGGGGATTGATCCAGCTTGCCAACAACAATCCCGCCGAGGACTTTCGTGCCTATGCCGACGAACGCTTTGCACGCTGCAAGACATTGATGGAATCAGCGAATTTCGACAACCATGTCGCCGCGATCGCCAACGGATAAGCCGCCTTGCCGCGCCGGCTGACACGGCTCAAAGCACCATCAGATCAATATCGTTGCCTGACAGGCTGATCGTTAAGTCATTCTTCACCATGAACCTGCATGGTCGGGGTCTGCGGGACATGTATCGAGTACCGCGGCGTTTAGTGCGCCCAGGCAACAGCCCGCGTCTCCCCAGGAGGCGCGGGTCTTTGCTTTCCCGACAAAGATTCTACTTTCGCCAGAAGCCCGGTGAATTTCACGCAATCGCCAGTCACACGTGCCGCTTCAACCGCGGCATTGGTCGCACTCGTCAGGTAAATCAGACAACTAGCGACAATACCGTTGTGAGCAGGAATTGCCTCACGAAGAAGAGGATCAGCAACAGGATGATCGGCGAAACGTCAATACCGCCAAGATCCGGCATGAAACGGCGGATAGGCCTGAGCGCGGGTTCGGTCATGCGGAAAAGCATGTTGCCGATAGTACCAACAAACTGGTTTCGCGGATTGACGACGTTGAAGGCGTAAAGCCAGGAAAAAACGGCTGAGCCGATTATGACCCACCAGTAAAGGTCGAGCGCAAGAACAATGGTCTGAATAAGGGCAAGCATACCGGACTCCAATTGTTGCCGACATGTAGCCATTCCAGCGAAATCGGGCAAGAGGCGCCGATCACAGTGCGGTGGCTTGCGAAAAAATCCGCTGCAATTGCTCGCTTGACAGCAGATGCTCCCGGCTCATAAATGCGCCATCCGCTGGACGGGGCTGTAGCTCAGATGGGAGAGCGCGTCGTTCGCAATGACGAGGTCAGGAGTTCGATCCTCCTCAGCTCCACCAGCGGAATTATCTGAAAACGTTGAATTTTCCTGATGCCCTGCATTCCTCAAGAATCCCAAAGATACCAGTCTGTCACACTCTGGTCTCAGTAGGCGACAGCGTCATGGCTTCGATACGTAAACATGGAGAAAAATAGCAGGTCCAGATACGCCCCTCAGAGCGCCCCGATCAGCAAGAGCTTTAATGCATGTCGCCCAAAAGTGTGCAGCGGTTTTGGGGCAACGACATGCACAAAAACAATGGCTTAAAGCACCCAGCATGAATCCCTTTAGACGCGATGTGTTTTAGAAGGCGTGACCTCGCGATCTCATGGCCAAGCAGAAACAACACCAAGGGCCTGAAGACTCACTTGTCGAACTTCTCGGCCGGGCCATCCGCCCTCGACGTGCACGGTTCCACGATGACATCCCAGAGCAATTTCCGATACGTCGTGTCGAAAGGTCGCGGCACATCAACGCCGGATTGAAAGCCCGAAGGGAATGCCCATATCAAGGATATGTTCTTGTTCAGCAATCATAGACGGTTTCTGCTCTTTGCAGGAACACTACTGAACCGCTCGTAGCCCCGAGCGGGTGCCGGGCATTCGTGTCCACATCTGCCTCGGGGCAACCCTGATTTCTTCACCACTCAAATGAGCAGAACGGTAACTCACCACCGCTGGTGAGCGGCTGTGTGCAACATCCAGATCAGATTGCCGTTGCTAGCTCTGTAACCGCTGACGCCGGTGCGGTCACATACGTGTGACGGCTTCAATGTGGTGCGCCAGCATTCCCGATCATGGAGGATGACATGTCTCATCATCTGCAAATACGAGCACCGAACAATCTACCGCCTCGGTATCGGGCAGCCGAGAACCCAGGCTTTCTGTATCGGCTAATCAATGCATGTTCTGAACGCTGGAAACGGCGTCAGGCAATCACTCAACTCGAACGGCTGGACGACAAGCTACTTGCAGATATTGGCATTCTGCGCAGCGAGATACCGCAAGTAATCGACGGGTTGAACTCTCGCTACGAGGGCAAGCGATCCTCAATCGCCGATCAACCTGCCAGAGTGAAGGATGAACCCACGTCGAGTGGCGCAGAAGTGGTGCCGGCTTACGCGTGAGCTACCGTTTTTCAACGCAGCCAGGCTGTGGCCACGTCGCGCTCAGCCTGGTCACAACACACGCGCCAAGTGAACGAACTGACCAAGGGAGACAACCAATGATTTCTTCAGCAGACTTTTCCGACGTGTTTGCCTGTCCCAATGAACCAAGGCCGCGCGGCGAGCTCCGTAGGGTAGCAGAGATACAGCATGATGCCTGTATCGCCCGGTGGGAAGACGATGGTGGGTTAATTCGCGATAGCGTGTCGCCCGATGCAGTGTCGCTTTCAAACACCGCCGATACTCATGACCATGATCCGCTGGCGGCAGACATCCTTTTCTCATTCACGCCGGCATTGGCCGTCATTTGGGCAACTGCCACCATTGTTGCGATATCCGGTGGTCTGACCGAAAGCCAGGAGCATGGTGGGAGAGGCATGTTCCGATGAGAGGTGCGAAAGCGCGTCGATCAGAGAAAACATTCGGCGGTTCGAATGCTGATGGATGCTGCAAACATGTTTTGAGAGTGTAACAAATCAAGAAGCGTGTCGGCCGTCACCGTCGCACCGACGGCGCTTGTTCAAGCGCGGTCAAGATGCGACCATCCAGCGTCTTTTTATCGGTGACTGTTCGCAAGTTCGCTGAGCCTGCCGTGGCGCAAATTTCTTCACGCCACGACAGATTTCGTCATTTCCTACGCACACCAAGCGTTGCCTGCAAGATTTCGGAGGAACCAAGTAATTGTTCCTTCTGCTTCACTTGCTTTGGTTTTCGGTGTTCACGGTTGCCTGTTCTTTTGGCCATAACATTTACCTCTGCTGGTGCGTGTCAATAAACAGACGCCTTCGCTATCCCTGCCTACCGGATCAAGCAGGAGGGTGCGGGGCATGCTGACACGCGCACTATCATTGAAGTTGCTGATAGAAATCCCTGGCCTGAAGCGAAAGCGCCACCGGACCAGGGCTAATTGCCGGTGAGCAGACTGGCCCTGATCATTAGGCAAAAGGAAAGACATCGTTTCCGCATAAAGCTATCGTGACCAACGGGGAGAATAAGTCAACTCCTTGAAAAAAAGATTTTTCATTCCCGCACTTGTATTCTCTACCGATGATCATACGTTGAAAGACATGTGCATGATTGCTTTCATCAAGGTATCGAGGCTGGCCGGGAAAACAGATGTTGTTTCCCGGAGCGGTCGCATGTTTCTCTGACGAACCGCACATCGCCGCCTCTCCGGGACAGCAGCCAAAATATCGGTTCATAACTCGCGCCGTCGCCGGCGCGTTGGCGGAGATCGACATGCTTCATAAAATTCACATCAGTGTCTGCTCGGACTGTAGCAGACGATTGCCGCGGGCTGCCGCCCGCTGTCCTTGGTGCGCTCATACACCCAGTGCTTCACCACGGTCGGTTTATTCATCGGCAAACTACAGACATGCGAAACAGGGTCGAGCAGATTCACTTATCGCTCGCGTTCATGGAACACGACCATGAGCGGCATGACGGAGTTTGCAGTCCCGCATGAGCGCGTGAAGAACCGGCCGCAAGCTCTGGCAGTTCAATATGGAGCCTTGCCGTGGCGATGGAAGCGTTCCAGCTCTAGCC
Organism: Mesorhizobium sp. G2-6-1; assembly: GCF_055809095.1. Lineage (NCBI taxonomy): Bacteria > Pseudomonadati > Pseudomonadota > Alphaproteobacteria > Hyphomicrobiales > Phyllobacteriaceae > Mesorhizobium > Mesorhizobium sp. G2-6-1. The sequence goes on along the minus strand of NZ_CM147896.1, from coordinate 2,208,381 downwards.
GAGCGCAGGTCATGTTGATTACCTCGCGCCGCCGTGGAAGGTGGAAACTGCCGAAAGGCTGGCTCGTTGAAGGGAAGACGCCATCCCAGTCCGCAGCGCAAGAGGCATTTGAAGAGGCTGGTGTCGTTGGCGAAATCGCAAAGGAGCCTTTCGGCCAATACTCTTGCGTGAAGCTGCTTGAGGATGGACGCATGCTCGACTGCATTGTCATCCTGTTCGCTCTGGAGGTACGCGGAACGCTTGTGGACTGGCCTGAAAAGCAGCAGCGCATACGCAGTTGGCATGATTTCGATTCTGCCGCGCAATGCGTTGCCGATAGCGGGCTCTCAAAAATACTGGCTACGGCACAGCGAAACAGGGAACTGTTTGGTTGATGTGCCGTCGGCGCTCGGCGTCCTCGTTGAGCCGTCTGAAGCTTCCATGTTCATCAAGGAAGCGCGGGAAGAACAGGAGTTCATCATACCCTCCTCGCAGGACCGGCAGATGACTGGAGGACGCCGAGCGCCGTGAAAATGTAGCCGTAACCTTAAGTTCGGGAATATTGGCCAACTGGTTCCATACCGTTTTCAGGTGCCAGCATACGGCCTGGTCCACACGTTCAACGCAGAATATCAGCCAGCTTTTCGGGCTTGTTATCACCTCTGGTAAGATCAAGGCCGGACATGAGGTCGGCCAGATGGCTCTGCATCAGCCGGGCTGCATCGGCACTACGATGCGCCTCAATGGCGTCGACGAGGTCGTGGTGGGCATGGGTCTGGCAGGTCGTGTCGCGCCGCGACCAGTAGAGCGTGATGATAAGCGACGAATGCGAGACCAGATCACGAACGATATTAGTCAACGCAGTTTGATCCGCAATCTCGGCCACTCCGACATGGAAACGGGCCGACAATATGATCGCCTCGCTGTCGCGGCCTGCATCAAGCGCCTCATGTTCGCTTTTGAGGTGGCGCCGCAGAATGGCGATATCCTGCGGCGTCGCCTTCGATGCGGCTATGGAGGCAACCTCAGATTCAATTAGCGCACGCGCCTCGAACACGTCGCGCGCCTCCTTCTTCGAGGGATGCGCGACGAAGGCACCACGATTTGGCTCAAGCCGCACCAGACGGTCGTGTGCCAATGCCTGGAGGGCCGAGCGTACCACCGTGCGGCTTACCGCATATATGGTGGCGAGTTCGTCTTCCGGTAATTTTGTTCCCGGCATCAGACGGCGGCCGACGATGGCATCCTTGACCCCGCGATAGACAAGGGTCCAGCGCGTGGCCGGCTTCTCAAGCTGCGTATCGGGCTGCAGTACAGTCAACATGCTTCTATTTTCCCGGCGATGCATTCGAACGCTCCAGTGATACAGGGCTGGGGCCTGCTGCAACCAAGCGGAAGAACCTGAATTCTCACATTGCAAGTACGATGGTCAACCCCGTTAGCACGGTCGGAGCGATACCATATCCGCAGGATCAGGCTAAGCTGCTGAAACTCCGTTCATCGTGTTATTCAGTGGGCGACAGCGATGCGTAAGCACCGGCAAAGCGCTTTGCACGCGGAGCCTCGTAACTGCCTACCTTCGATGTATGGAGATCAAGCGCATGAAGGGATTCCGCGAGCTTCACCGCGCAAGCAACACCGTCGAGGACCGGAACACCATGCTCGTGCGACAATTGACTGGCAAGATCCGCCATACCCGCACAGCCTAGCACAATCGCCTCGGCGAATTCTTCCCGGATTGCCCGGGCGATTTCGTCGGAGATTTTGTGGCGCGCGTCGGAACCAGGTTTTTCCAGATCAAGGACAGCCACGTCGGAAGCTCGCACTTTGGCACAGCGCGTCGCAAGCCCATATTTCACCAGATTGTGCTCGATCGCCGGGACCGAGCGGGCAAGCGTAGTAACGACGCTGAACTTTCCGGAGATGAGGCTCGCCATGTGGAAGGCAGCCTCCCTATTCCAATTACCGGCGCCTCCGTGGCGCAGCGTGCCGCGTCGAGCCCGGTATCGTCGAAGCAGGCGATCACATAGGCATCCGCCGCCTTGTTCCCGATCATCTCGGCGATAATGCCCGGAACAGCGAAAACTTCGTCGAAATAGCCTTCGATGCTGGGAGGCCCGTCGTTCGGATTGACCGCGACGATTTCCGTGCCTGGAGCCGCGACGGAAGACGCGGCCTTGCCGATCTTGATCGTCATTGATGCTGTCGTGTTCGGATTGATGACAAGGATGCGCATACGCGGCCGATCTATACTTCCGCGCCAAGATAAAGGCGCTTGACCCGTTCGTCGTTCAGCAGTTCGGCGGAATTGCCGCTAAGTGCGACGGTGCCGGTCGTCAGCGCGTAGGCGCGATGAGAGATGCGTAGCGCCATGCGCGAATTCTGCTCGACAAGGAGCACGCTGACTTTCTCGTCGCGGTTGATGGCGACGATGGAGCGAGCAATGTCCTGTACCAGTTTCGGCGCGATTCCAAGCGAAGGCTCATCGAGCAGAAGAAGCTTCGGTTTCGCCATCAGCGCCCGGCCGATCACCAGCATCTGCTGCTCGCCGCCGCTCATCGTGCCGGCCTGCTGCGTGTAGCGTTCCTTAAGCCGCGGGAAGCGCACCAGCACGCGCTCCAGAGTGTCGGCGATCTCGGCCTTGGCCTTGCGCGTGAAAGCACCCATCAATAGATTGTCCTTCACCGTCATGAAGGGAAAAACCCGGCGCCCCTCCGGTACCATCGAGATACCCATGCGCACGATCTCGTCCGGTCCGGTGTCGTCGATGCGTTTGCCACGGAAGTGGATTTCGCCCTTTGTGGCTTCTTGAGTCCAGTGATGGCACGCAGGATGGACGACTTGCCGGCACCGTTCGCACCGATCAGCGCCACCGTCTCGCCCTCCTCGACCGCCAGCGACACCCCCTTCAGCGCGTAGACATGGTCATAATAGAGTTCGACGTCGTCGAATTTGAGCAGTGTTTCCATAGCCTACAATCCGATCGATTCATCTTCGGCACCGAGATAGGCCTCGATGACCTTGGGGTTTTGCTGTATCTCAACGGGTGTGCCCTCTGCGATCTTCTCGCCGAAGTTCAGCACCACGATGCGGTCGGAAATCGTCATGACCGCCGGCATGTCATGCTCGACAAGAAGCACGGTGATGCCGCGCTCACGCACCTTGCGCACTATCTCCACAGCGCGCTTGGTCTCGTCGTGATTCATGCCCGCGAAAGGCTCGTCCAAAAGCAGCACCGCTGGATCGGTGGCAAGCCCTATGGCGATGCCCAGCGCGCGCAGATGACCATGCGGCAGGGTAGAGGCGGTCTCATCGCCCAGATCGCCCAGGCCCAGGAAATTGATAATTTCATCCGCCGAACGGCCGAAGTCCTCCTGATCGCGCCGCGCCGCTCCAGTACCGAAGTAGAAGCCGGCAAGACTGGCTTTGGAGCGCAAATGATGAGCGATGATGACATTGTCGCGCACTGTCATGCCCTTGAAGATGGTGGTTTCCTGGAAGGTGCGCACCACACCCTTGCGGGCAACGATATGGGCGGCAAGTCCCGAGATGCGGTCGCCCTTGAAATGCACCTTGCCTTCCGTCGGTTGCAGGAAGGAGGAGATCAGCTTGAACAGGGTGGACTTGCCCGCACCATTTGGACCAATAACGGAGAGGATTTCGCGCTCGCGCACCGTGAAGGAGACTTTGTTAACTGCGACCAGACCGCCGAAACGCTTGGTCAATTCGGAGACCTTCAGGATGTCGGTCATGGTGCCGCTCTCCCCGGTGCCGTCCGCTTGGACTCCGCTCTCCTGCGTTGCCCCGGCAGCCTAAGGCTCAAAATGCCATTCGGCAGCAAAAGCATCAGTGCGATCAGGATCGAGGAAAAGATGAGAAGCTGGAACTCGCCTGTCTGGAAAAGCATATCCCAGCCGAAATAGAGCACGAAGGTGCCCAGCATCGGGCCGAACACATAGCCTAGTCCGCCAAGGAAGCAGTTGAGCATGAAGTTGATCGAGTCGACGACGGTGAAGCTCGACGGGTAGACCGATTGCGTGATCGCTACAAACATCGCGCCACCGACCCCGCCCAGGAACGAAGAGATGGCGTAGGCAAGCACGCGCAGATAGGTAATATTGACGCCGATTGACGAGGCCAGTTCCTCGTTTTGCTGAAGCGACTGGCACAATTGCCCGATGCGCGATTGTTTCAACCGATAGAGGCCACCGAAACACAGCGCCATGAGCAGCACCGAGACGATGTAGAAGGCAAAGCGCGGGTTCGACAGCGTGGCGAAATCCGGCACCAGCGTGATTCCGAATATCCCTATGCCACCTGGCTGCGGAATGCTGACGATTCCCCTGGCGCCATTGGTGATTGGCAGCGCCAGCGCGAGCAGGCGCACCACTTCCGTCAGCACCAACGTCACCATGGCGAAGTAGACCCCACGAAGGCGAAGTATCGGCAAACCGATCAGTACGCTGGCCACCACGCAAAACAGGCCAGCCAGTGGCAGCGTCACCCAGAAGGAGACACCGTAGCCGGTGACGAGCACCGCCGACACATATCCCCCCATCAGCGCATAAGCACCTTGTCCGATATTGATGCGGCCGATGTAGAAGGTGACCCAGACACCTGCGCTGATTATGCTGAGCAACGCAACGGAGGTGAGCGTGTAGTAGAGGTCGGATCGGCCTGTTGCGGTTATCAGAAGCGGCACAAATATCAGCAGGATGATCAGGAACGCTACGGAAACGGCAAATTTGGCTTTCAGTGTCATGGCTCAACCCCAGGGCTTGCCCATCAGCCCGTTCGGGCGGATGCTGAGGAACACCATCAAAAGCGCAAATATGACGAGATAGGTAACGTCGCCATATTCGCGCAGTACCGTGAGCCCGACCGATTCTACCATACCGAGAATGAAGCCGCCGGCGATGGCACCACCGACCACGCCCGCACCGCCGATCATCACCATAAGAAACGCCTTGATCGAGATAGGGCCGCCAATGCCGGAATTGACACCGGTTATGGTAACGAGAAGGCCGCCTACGGCTCCGGCCAGCAATGCGCCAAGCGCGAAGCCGATCATGGAATAGCGGTCGACGTTCACGCCCATCAATTGCGCCGCAATGCGGTCCTGCGCCAGGGCCCGCATGGCCCGCCCCGTTCGGCTGTATTGCATGTAAAGTACGAAGGCGGCGATCATCGCCAAAGCCACGATGCCCACCACCATGCGGTCGTAAGGCATGATCAGACCGTCCGAGACGAAGACCCCGCTGACGATCTTGGGGACACCACGTTGCTTCTCGCCGAATATGAGCAAGATGATCGCATCAAGGAAGAAAGCTACGGCGGCGGCCAGAAGCATGCTGCTTTCCTCGCGCTCGCTTCGCCGCAACACCGGACGGAACAGGAATTTCTCGATTAGCCCACCGACAACGGCCAATGTGATGGAAGCAGCGGCGAGCGCCACCGGAAAAGGCAAGCCCAGCCTGCCATATACCGCATAGGTTACGAAACCGCCCAGCACATACATCTGCCCGTGAGCGAAATTGAGTACATTCATTAACGCGAAAATTAGCGTAAGTCCGAGCGCGATCAGCGCATATTGAGCGCCGAGATAAAGCCCGTTGGCGATCACCTGTTCCATGATGTCAAATCCAGATGGCGACGCGGTAGGGACTGGTCCCGCACCGCGTGTTGTCACAACACGATGAATTCAAATACTCACGCCAGCCCACTGGAACCGGCTCGCCCAAACCAGACATCTGCGCCAGGGATTATTGGCGCAGACAATCTGTCGGTTGATCGCCTTAGAGCAATTCCAGGAAAAGTGTACAGCGGTTTTCTGTCCGGGATTGCGTAAAAACAAATACTTAGAGCGGTTCAGTGATTCTATCAAAAGCTGAACCGCTCTAGTCTACTTCACCGACGAACAGCGTGTCGAACTTGCCATTCTCGAACTGCGTAACCACCATCGGTACGGAGATCTGGCGCTTCTGGGTAAACGACGTCGTACCGACATATTTCAGCGTGCCATCCTTCACAAAGGGATTGGGTGCCGAGAAGGTGTCCATGGTCTTCTTGTATTCTTCCACATTGTCGATTGCCGCGGGGTTCGCCTGCAGTGTGTCGACGATGTATTGGAGCGCATAAACCTTGGTGTTGGATTCATCGTTATATTCGCCGTATTTCTTCGTGTAGCGATCGATGAATTCTTCCATGACGGGGGTACGGATTTCCGGCGTGGAGGCACCGCCGACGGAGATGAAACCGTTGGCAAGATCGCCCGCCCCTTCTTGCAGCACGGTGGCGTCCTGCGCGGTTTCAGCCGAAATGAGCCCCTCATAGCCGAGTTCGCGCGCGGAGCGGATCAACAGCGGCGCATTGGCCGGGGCAACGCCCGAAAGCACGAGCAGATCCGGCTTTTGCTGGATGATGGGGGTCAGCACGGGTGTAAAGTCGCGCGTATCGTTGGAATAGGTATCGTTCTGCGCCACGATGTCGAGGCCGAGTGCCTTGGCTGCCTCCACACCGCCGTCCCGCTGGCTGAGTGGGTCGGACTCGTTTGCTGCAACGAAGGCGACCTTTTTGACGCCCTCATTTTCCTTCAGATATTTGTAAATGGCCGGTGCCGACTGGTAGTTGGCAACCATACCCAGAACGGCGTTGGAAGCCGGCGGCGTGTATAGCGCCTTGGGGAAGGAATAGGGAAAATAGATGATTCCCTTGGCTTCGGCGACCGGGCGTACCGCAGCCGCACCATCATCGACATTAGGGCCAACCACATAATGGATGCCCTGCTCGGCCATCTTTTCCATACCGGCGACGGCCCGCTTCGGGTCCTTCTGATCGTCAAAAGTGACGAGTTCAATATTATAGGTATCGTCGCCGATTTTGACGCCGCCCTTTTCGTTCATCCAGTCGGCGAGCACCTGCATGGAACGTACATTTGAGGTGCCCCATGCGGCGGCAGGACCGCTGGTAACGCCCACGAAACCGATCTTGAGTGTCTTGTTTTCGGCCTGCGCCGAAGCGAGCATTCCCGCGATTGCCAGTGCGGAGACCGTACCGAGCGTCACGGATTTCAGGACAGTGCGTCTGCTGATCATGTTCATTCCCCTTTTGATCTCACGCTTTGATTGGTTGCTCTACGGCTGCGCGACTAAGGAAATGAGATAATAAAAATACATCCATGTCAACATCATTTTAAATTATTGTATACAATATTGCCTTCTGTTGTCGCGACCAACCGGAATGGACGGCATTCCACTTGCCAGGCCGTGCGAGATAATCTGGCTGTCGTGAATTCTCACCAACTTGGATCCAGCGTCGAATAGATTGCATTATACTGATTTGACAGCCCAATCTGACATTTCCGCAGGCACGCGAATCGCGTCAACCGATCCTCTGCCAGCGCCCGAATATTTAGCAGAATCAGTTGGATGATGTTACGCAGCCAAGCGTTGCAATTTAGCGGGAGCGGACCAAGAGAAATGCGTCAGGCCGGAACCAGGGTCGCACGCACGACGAAAAGAGACGCGATTTGCAAATGCTGTCTCAAGCCGCCGCCTGCTGACACTTGGCACAGGTCCCGCGAAACTCGATAACAGCCTTCTTGGGAGAAAAACCGGTCGAACGAACCCACTCTTCGAGTTGCTGGCCGACTTGGTGATCGGAGAACTCGGCGGCTTGCCCGCATATATCGCAGATGGTGAAGGCGGTCATGGAATGGCTGTGATCATGGGGTTCGGCACAAGCGACAAACGCATTGAGGCTTTCGACCCGGTGCACAAACCCGCCTTTGACCAATGTATCCAGCGCCCGGTAGACTTGAAGCGGCGCGCGAAACCCGTGATCACGAAGCTGGTCGAGCAATGTGTAGGCACTAAGCGGCGCGTGAGCGACTTGCAATTTGTCCAGCACCTGAAGCTGGTTCTTTGTCAACGCATTTCGTGCAGCCATGATCCTGCTTCCACTTGCCCGCGGGAAGACCGCAGATAGCTTCCTGAACTTGAAATAACCATTCGCCACCACTTTTGCTACCGTTTCCGGCAAGCAAAGACAACGAGATGGGCACAGCCTGCCAAATCCGCGCCTTTCCAACAGTCCCTATTTTCGCTGCGGCCCCTGGCGCTCGGCTGAAGCTGCCCATAAATTGATATTGGCTTCCCGCGCATAGGTGTCGATCTCGGCCAGTTCGGCATCGGTAAAATCACGGTTCTTCAACGCACTGACGCAATCCTCGATCTGCTCGGGCCTACTGGCACCGATCAGGGCCGTCGTGACACGGCCATTGCGCAACACCCAGGCCAAAGCCATCTGCGCCAATGTCTGGCCGCGCTGTCCGGCAATGGCATTCAGTGCCTTGATATTGGCAAGTGTCTGCTCGCTGATGAAAGATTGCTGCAATGACTTGCCTTGTGCGGCCCGGCTGTCTTCTGGAATGCCCTTCAGATATTTATCCGTCAGCATGCCTTGCGCCAACGGCGAAAAGACGATCGAGCCAATGCCAAGACCATCCAGCGTGTCCAGCAAACTATCCTCTTCGACCCAGCGATTGAGCATCGAATAGCTCGGTTGATGAATGAGGCAAGGCGTCCCAAGTCTCCTCAATATGTCGGTCGCTTCGCGGGTCCGCTGCGAATTGTAAGAGGAGATGCCGGCATAGAGCGCCTTGCCCGAACGCACGGCGTGATCCAGCGCACCCATCGTCTCTTCCAGAGGTGTGTCGGGATCAAAACGATGCGAATAGAAAATATCGACATAGTCGAGCCCAAGCCGTTTGAGGCTCTGGTCAAGGCTGGCAAGCAGGTATTTTCTGCTGCCCCATTCTCCATAGGGGCCCAGCCACATATCGTATCCGGCCTTGCTCGAAATGATCAGTTCGTCCCGATAGCCCGCAAAGTCGGTCCGCAGGATCTCGCCGAATGCGTGCTCTGCCGCACCACCAGGAGGCCCGTAATTATTGGCGAGATCGAAATGAGTAATGCCCAGATCGAAAGCCTTGCGCACGAGCGCCTGCTTGGTGCGGTGGGGTGTATCATCACCGAAATTGTGCCATAGCCCAAGCGAGATCGCCGGTAACCGCAAGCCGGAATTCCCACACCGGTTGTAGATCATTGTGTCGTAACGGTTCGCATCTGGCAGGTACGGCATATTCATCCTCAAGAGGTTTGTTGCAGGCAAGCTTCGTCGCAGGAATGCACGAAGCCAGGTTCAGGTTCATTCAAAGCAAGCACGTCTAACGCCTGCCATTGGCAAGCAGTGCTTCCGCTTGCTTGCCACCAAGCGGCGCCGGGCGCTCGCAATTTGTGCGCAGCGTGACAACTTTGCCGGTTTCCCCCGATTTCAAAAGGCTGGTCATCACATCGATTGCATGAAGTGCCAGTTCAAGCGAACAGCGATGTGGCCGATCTTCGAGAATTGCCCGCGCCATATCGGCAAGCCCCGCGGCCCGATAATTCGCCATCATCCCGTCCGGGTGCTTTTCATTGGCGACACCGAATGGATGGTTCCATTTCGGCACCGTCTTCACCAGTTTCCCCTTCTTCGTGACCTTGAGCGCCCCACCAAAGAAATTCGGGTCAGGCAAATGGATCGTACCATCCTGCCCATACAACTCCATCGGCGCATGGCCATGGCTCCACACATCCCAGCTATAATCCATGGAAATGACGGCGCCATTTTCAAACTGCAAAATGCCATGAACGGTGGTGGGCGTGTTGACCGGTATTTTCTCGCCAGCCCGTGGCTTGGAAGAAATTACCCGCTCACTGGCAGGGGTCGAAATAAACGCCACGACCTGTTTGACCGGGCCGATCAGTTGAATCAGATTGGTGACGTAGTACGGCCCCAGGTCGAGCACCGGGCCAGCGCCCGGCTGGAAGAAGAAGTCCGGATTGGGATGCCAACTCTCCATGCCGTGGCTCATCACATGGCACGTTCCACTGGTGATTTTGCCGACCTTTCCGGCGTCGATGAGATGACGGGCCAACTGATGCGCCCCGCCAAGAAATGTGTCCGGTGCCGATCCAATGCGCAGGCGCTTCCTCGCAGCGCGCTCTTGCAGGTCAAGGCCATCTTTGAGTGACAGGACAAATGGCTTTTCCGAATAAACGTGCTTACCGGCATTAAGGATTTCTCGTGAGACCTGGTAATGCACGCCCGGTATGGTGAGATTGACGACGATGTCGATGTCATCGGATCGCAGCAGGTCTTCTACTATCTCCGCGCGAACTGAAAACTCCCTCGCGCGCGCCTTTGCCGCCCCCATATCGATATCGGCGCAAGCACGGATTTCAATGTCGCGAAACAGCGGCACCAACGAAAAATACGTCGTCGAAATATTGCCGCACCCAATAATCCCGACGCCCAGCTTGCGTGCCATCTAAGCGCCTTCCGCCAAACCGCTCAACGTTGCCATTGAGCGGCGTGCGAAGCGCCCAATGTCAGCGGGATTGTCATGCTCCATGACAAAATGCCGGGCATTGGTGTGCGCTCGAAGCGCCGTCAACAACGCAGCCCAATCGACATTTCCGTGGCCGACATCTGCCCAGCCGTCCTCATCCAGCCCCGTGCCGGGCTGCGCTATATCCTTCACATGAACCGCAACGATGCGTGAACCGTAACGCTCGATCCACGCAAGCGGATCATTGCCAGCGCGTACCACCCACGCAACGTCGATTTCCCAGCCGATAGCGGGTGCTGCCGAAAGAACATGCTCCATCGGCACCGAGCCATCAGCAAGCTTCTCGAACTCGAAATCGTGATTGTGCCACGCAAAACCGTAGCCCCGGTTGCGCGCCGCCTCCCCAACCCTGGCAAGGCGTTCGCCCAGTGCGATCCAGCCTGCCTTGTCACGCGGCCGTTGTGCTTCATCCAGATAGGGACAGATCACCAGATTGATGCCAAGCACGTCGGCAATTTTGCAAACGCCATCGAAATCAGCTTCCAGTGCTTCAATGGAAAAATGACCGGACGGCATGGTCAATCCGTAGCTATCAAGCAGCGCACGAAAACCGGCCGGATCGCCATAGACATCGCCAAAGCCCTCGACCTCGCTGTAACCGAGATCGCCAAGCATCGCCGCCACTTCAGCCCATGGCGTGAAATTACGGGCGCTGTAAAGCTGAAACGACCAGTTCATAGCGCCCTTCTCCAGTTACGGCCCTTGCATGATTTCGTGACCATGATTGACCCTCTCGAAAGATTTCGTCAACACAGGAAACTACTCTCGCGCGACAAAATTCAATCGATTAACTTCGAGCTTGCTCGCCTTCTGGAGACAATACACGGCCAATGCGGGGCTACGAGATGAACACGATTGCCTCGCCCAATCATGTCACCCGTTGGTCGCACGAAGAACGCTCTATCACCTCCATCTCGAAATCAGACAAGCGTCCTCAAGCTGAAATATTCAGTTGGAATGATCGCCGGTCGCACCCATGGCCTCGACTGCGAATTTGACATCGACTGCACCGGCTTTCTCGAATGTCAGGGTGGCGGAAAACCGCTCGCCTTCTTTGGGTTGCTGCTTCAGTCCCATGAACATCAAGTGATAGCCGCCGGGCTTCAATTCCGCCTTTCCACCAGCCGGAATTTCAAGGCCGTCAGTAACCGGGCGCATGGTCATAACGCCGTCCTTGACCGACATTTCATGCAATTCCGATTTCGCCGAAATTTCAGATGAGATCGACACCAGCCGGTCCGGCGTGCTGCCATTGTTGGTGATCACAAAATACCCGCCGGCAACCTTTGCTCCAGCCGGCGTCGCACGCGACCACGGATGCTCGATCACAAGGTCGCCAATCTTGTATTCATGCGCCGATGCCATGCGCGAACCGGCAAGGGAGAAGGCAATGGCAAAAAGTGTCAGGGCGAACAAGTTGAAGAAGAGCTGATAGCGCGCGTTGGTCGTGCGCGAAGAGAGAGAAAGACAAGTCATAGAATAACTCCATGAAGAAGGGCGCCGGTATCCGGTCGCGATGAATTCAGATGTTTGGATGAGCGAGCAAGCGAAAGGTTCCTGCCGGGCCTGGCACGGCTGCTGCAACACAACCCCGCTACCGGCCTTTTCCGCAACCGCTTTCGCTTAAATCAGGCTACGGCCGGGGGCGCGCGCGGCTCGGATGGAGAGCGCGGGCGCTCGAAATCCAGATGAACCGAAGTCGGGAAGACAAAGGCAACAATATAATAGGAATGCTCTGCCAGAAACCGGTCATTCACCGGCGGCGTGAACGAAACGGATGCCACCAGCTTGCAGCCCAGCGCGCAACACGCAGGCACATGCTTTTGTTGCGGAAGGTCACTCGGGCCTTCGCGAGCCCCCTCATGCGTACAAATCACATTGCCGAAGGCATCGACTTGAGATGCATCGGGTCCAATCGCAAAAGCGAAGGTGCCGAGAACGGATTGGAGAACGAGAAAATAGGCGACTGTAAAAGCCGCCAGTACATCCCATCCATTATGCCGTCTGTTCAAATCCGACACCCCAAACTTCAATCATCGGATAGCATGGCCTCGTAAGGCTTCAAGCAGACAAATTGCCGCCACATTATATGCCGCGGCTGTCTTACGCCTAATCATCGCAAAAAAGAGCAGGCTCCATCTGGAAACGAATGCGCCTACTGTTCTTTCGTTGCCTGCCTGAGTTCAACCCGGCGAATTTTGCCCGAAATCGTTTTCGGCAAGACATCGACAAATTCGATTTCACGAGGATATTTGTAAGGGGCTGTCAGCTTGCGGCAGAAATCCTGAATGTCGCGCGCCAATTCGTCAGACGCGGAAAAACCTTTGGCCAGGATGATATAGGCTTTGACGATCTCACCGCGCGTCTCGTCTGCCTTGCCGATAACAGCACTTTCGGCAACCGCTTGGTGTTCGATCAGCGCACTCTCGACCTCGAACGGGCTGATGCGATAACCCGCCGACGAAATCAGGTCATCGGAGCGGCCGACAAACCACAAATAGCCATCCTTGTCGCGCTTTGCGGTATCCCCGGTATAGTACCAGCCATTGCGAAATGAAGCGGTATCGAGTTCTTTGCCGGTATAGTATCCGTGGAAAAGTCCGTTCGGATACGGTTCTGGCAATATTGACCGCAATATGCCCGACCTCATCTTGCGCAACGCGCTTGCCGTCTTCGTCAACAACATCGACATCGAACCCCGGCACCGGCTTGCCCATCGACCCATAGCGGACGTCTTCGCTGGGGAAATTGGCAACGATGTTGATCGTTTCTGTCTGGCCGTAGCCATCGGCTATGACCGTTCCCGTCGCTTCTTTCCAGATGCGCATGACCTCCGGGTTGAGCGGTTCACCTGCGCCAAGTGAACGGCGCAAGCCAGACAGGTCATATTGCTTCAGATCCTGCTGTGCAAAAAGCCGATAGACGGTCGGCGGCGCGCAAAATGTCGTCACGCCAAGCTTGGCGATAAGGCGCAAATGCAGGTCGGCATCGAAAGCGCCGTCGCCATTATAAAGCACAGTTGGCGTACCGAGCAGGAATTGCGGAAACAATATCCCCCATGCCGCCTTGGCCCATCCGGTATCGGTAAGCGACCAGTGCACATCGGCACGCGTCAAATCCATCCAGAAAAGGCCGGTCGCCGCATGTGCCAGTCCATAGCCGTGATTGCGCGGCACCATCTTCGGCATCGACGTCGTGCCGGAGGTAAAATAGGCCATCATCATGTCATCGGAGCGGGTCGGAGCAAATGCTGCGCGGTTGATATCGGGTGATGCATCGGCAAGAAGTTTATCCAGCGACAGCCAGCCATCGCGGGCCCCATCAACGACAATGAATGTCTTCAGCGTCGGACATTGCGCACGGATTGATTCTACTTTTTCACAATGTTCCAACGTTACGACAATCAGCTTCGCACCGGAATGATTGATCCGATAAGCAATGTCATGCGCGGTAAGGAGATTTGTGCCGGGCATGGAAATCACACCGGCTTTCATGCAGCCAAACAACACCGTGTACCAAGCAGGCACCCGACCAACCACGACGCAGGCGAAATCACCCGGGTGCGCATCCAGCGCCTGCAACGCATTGGCAAACCGGTTCGAATTCTCACTGAAATACGAATGCGGGAGATGTTCGACCGTCTCGCCATCACGAGAAACGGCAATGATCGCGGTATGATCGTCGCGCACCGCCCAATCATCAACGACATCAAACCCGAAATTGAAATATTCGGGAATAGGCAGTCGAAACGCGGTGGATGCCTTTTTATATTCACGCGTGACTGACGAAAAATCCATTTAGCCCTCCCGGTCGCCACAATACCGCTCACCACGTAAGAAGCGGCAAATTGCCGATTTCACCCACTCAACATGCCAACTCTGCCAAATCAGGCACTCGCCGCGATCATATCGGCAGCCTTTTCTGCGATCATCACCGTTGGCGCATGGGTATTGCCCGATACGATGGTCGGCATGATCGACGCATCGACAACGCGAAGACCTTCAATGCCATGCACCTTGAGTTGAGCATCCACCACCGCATTGTCATCGGTTCCCATCTTCGCGGTTCCTACCGGATGGAAGATGGTCGTGGCAATATCACCGGCAGCGCGAGCAAGGTCTTCCGGGCTGCTGATATGCGTTCCCGGCTTGAACTCCTCTGGGTGGTAAGGCTGCATGCGTTTGGTGGCCATGAGCCTCCTTGCCTGAATAACCGACTGGGCCGCGATATCGCGGTCGCCCGCAGTCGACAGATAGTTTGGCGCGATGACCGGAGGTTGGCGCGGATCGGCAGAACGGATGTGGATATGCCCGCGCGATTCAGGGCGCAGATTGCACACCGAAACGGTAATGGCGGGAAAATCATGCAGCGGCTCCCCGAAACGCTCAAGTGACAAAGGCTGCACATGGAATTCGATATTGGGCGTATCGAAACGCGAATCGGAGCGCATGAAGATGCCAAACTGGCTCGGTGCCATCGACATCGGCCCGGCCCGCTTCAAGGCATATTCAAGCGCAATGCCCGCCTTGCCCCACAAGCTCGCCTGACGCTCATTCAGCGTTGCCGCATTTTGAATGCGAAAGGCTGTGCGTATCTGTAGATGATCCTGAAGATTTTCGCCGACACCCGGCAATTCGTGGTGCACTTCGATGCCGTGCTGTTGCAAGATATGTGCCGGGCCGACACCGGAAAGTTGTAACAATTGCGGTGAGTTGACCGCTCCGGCAGAAAGCAGCAGTTCGCGCCCCACTTTGGCTTTCGTCATGCGCCCATGAGCGCCACGAAACATGATGCCGGTAGCGCGGCGACCTTCAAACAGAATTCTTTGCGCCGTGGCATCGGTAACGATACGGAGATTCGTACGCCCCCGCACCGGACGCAAAAATGCCCGCGCAGCACTGAAACGGACACCGTTCTTCTGGTTCACTTCGAAATAACCGGCACCTTCATTATTGCCGGTATTGAAGTCGCTGGTTGCCGGCACCCCAAGCTCGCCTGCGGCTTCCGTCACAGCATCCAGTATCGGCCAGCTCAGCCGTTGCCGATCGACGCGCAGTTCACCGCCTTGTCCGTGATGGGCATCATCAAGCTGGTAGTGGTCCTCCGAGCGCCGAAACAGCGGCAGCACGTCATCCCATCCCCATCCGGGATTGCCGGACTGACGCCAATTGTCATAGTCGCGGGCCTGACCGCGCATGTAGATCATGCCGTTTATCGAGGAGCAGCCACCCAGCACCTTGCCGCGAGGATAGGCAAGCGAGCGACCGTTGAGACCGTCCTCGGCTTCCGTATTATAACACCAGTCGGTGCGCGGATTGCCCATGCAGTAGAGATAGCCGACCGGAATATGGACCCAGTGATAATTGTCCTTGCCGCCAGCCTCCAGCAGCAGGACGCGATTGCGCGGGTTGGCGCTCAACCGGTTTGCAAGCACGCAGCCGGCCGACCCCGCACCAACGATTATGTAGTCCCATTCCCCGTAGTCCACGACATCGCCATTGCCAGGACCGCTATTCGAATTACTGCGCATGAAATTCTCTTTCGACCAGAATGGCCCGGCCTGCAATCCAACTATGGTAACAGGCGCTCGAAATATTGCGTCTCGCGCACAGGTTGATCCGGTTTGCCGCAGTTCATCGCGAAACCGGTTTTTCTGGCTCCGTCTTAGACAAAAGTTATCTTCCTACAAACGTGGTGACAGTGTTAGCATTTCGAGGTACGCATATTACCTCGGTCGATATCAGACGTATTTGGAACAAAACAACGCCTTTGCTCAAAGAGGCCCTGTCTGGGAGACGTCTGACGTAATCGACCGAATTTCATGAAATGGTGGGCAAGGTTCGGTGGCAAACCGACTTTGGTCACAAGGAGGGAATAGAAGTGAAATTAACGTATCTCGTTTCGGCAGCTCTTTTGGCTGCCACAGCAATTCCAGCTTGGGCCGGTGATATCTCCGACGGCAAGGTCAAGATTGGCATCCTCAACGATCAGTCCGGCGTCTATGCCGATTTTGGTGGCAAATGGTCTTATGAAGCAGCCAAGATGGCCGCAGAAGACTATGGTGGCACCGTTCAGGGCGCGCCGATCGAAATCATCACCGCCGACCATCAGAACAAGGCCGATATCGCTTCCAACATTGCGCGCCAGTGGTATGACACCGAACAGGTCGATTCCATCATGGAACTGACGACCTCGTCCGTCGCGCTTGCGGTACAGGGCATCTCGGCTGAAAAGAAGAAAATCGACATCGTCACCGGTGCCGCTTCAAGCGACCTGACCGGCAAGGCATGCTCGCCATATGGCTTCCATTGGGCCTATGACACGCACGCATTGGCGGTTGGCACAGGCGGAGCGCTGGTCAAGCAGGGCGGCGACACCTGGTTCTTCCTCACCGCGGATTACGCCTTTGGTTATTCGCTTGAAGAACAGACGTCGAATTTCGTCAAATCACAGGGCGGCAAGGTCCTGGGTGCGGTTCGCCATCCACTTGCAACGACCGACTATTCATCCTTCCTGCTTCAGGCTCAGGCCTCGGGTGCCAAGGTCGTCGGTCTGGCCAATGCCGGCCTCGATACCGCCAATGCAATCAAGCAAGCAGCGGAGTTCGGCATCGTTGCTGGCGGCCAGCGGTTGGCGGCACTGCTGTTCACCCTTTCGGAAGTTCACGGCCTTGGACTTGAGGCTGCGCAAGGGTTGACGCTGACGGAAGGCTTCTATTGGGATCGCAATGATGAATCGCGCAAATTCGGTGAGCGTTTCTTCGAGAGAACGGGCCGTATGCCCAACATGATTCAAGCTGGAACCTATTCGGCGGTCACGCAGTATCTGAAAGCCATCGACAAGGCAGGCACCGACGAAACCGAGGCTGTTTCCAAGGAATTGCATTCGATGCCGGTCAACGACGTCTTTGCCAAGAACGGCAAGGTCGGTGCCAATGGCCGCATGATTTACGACATGTATCTCATGGAAGTGAAGAAGCCTTCGGAAAGCACGAAGCCTTGGGATTATTATAAGGTTCTTGCAACCGTTCCTGGCGACGAAGCCTTCATCAAGCCGTCGGAAAGTGGCTGCCCACTGGTCTCCAAGTGACGGCAACGACAGGCCCAATGATGACGCCTGTCGCCGAAAATGACACGCCGCGGGTGGTTCTTTCCGCCCGCGGCTTGCGTCGTGACTTTGCCGGCTTCACCGCAGTCAATAATGTCGATCTCGACATACATCATGGCAAGATCCATGCCTTGATCGGCCCCAACGGGGCCGGCAAAACTACTGTCTTCAATCTCCTGACCAAGTTCCTCCAGCCAACCAGTGGCAGGATCGAACTGCTTGGCCGCGACATAACCCGCACGCCACCCGCCAAGGTTGCGCGCATGGGGCTGGTGCGCTCGTTTCAGATCTCTGCGATCTTCCCGTTCCTGAGCGTGCTCGACAATGTGCGGGTTGCCCTGCAACGTCCAAACGGTCTCGCCGTCCAGTTCTGGCGCTCGACCTCAACGCTCGATCAATTGACGCCTCGCGCCGAGGAATTGTTGCACTCGGTCGGCCTTGACGATGCAAAGCACCTGATGGCCAGCGATCTTTCATATGGCCGCAAACGGGTGCTGGAAATTGCCACAACGCTTGCCCTTGAACCGAAAGTGCTTTTGCTCGACGAGCCGATGGCTGGCATGGGTCATGAAGATGTCGGCGTCGTTTCCAACATCATTCGTTCGGTAGCCCGCGATCGCGCCGTTCTGATGGTCGAGCATAATCTGACCGTCGTTGCCAATCTCTGTGACTGGATAACTGTCTTGCAGCATGGTGAAATCCTGGCCGCCGGCGATTACGACAATGTCAGCCAGGATGAGCGCGTCAAAGTTGCCTATATGGGGACAGATCATGACTAGTCCCGCACCCATGCTTTCCGTGCACGCCCTTAACGCCTGGTATGGCGAAAGCCACGCTTTGCACGGCGTCGACCTCGAAGTCTTTGAGGGGGAAACCGTCACGCTTCTGGGGCGAAACGGCGTCGGCAAAACAACGACCCTGCGCACCATCATGGGCCTCATTCGCAAGCGCACCGGTCAGGTGGTGTTCGACGGCAACGACCTGATAAAGATGCCGCTTCACCAGACGGCGCATGCTGGCCTTGGCTATGTGCCGGAAGAGCGAGGCATCTTCGCCACTTTGACCGTCGATGAAAATCTCATGCTTCCGCCAGTTGTGGCACCCGGAGGAATGAGCGTCGATGAAATTTTCGAGCTGTTTCCCAATCTCAAGGAACGCCGTAACAGCCAGGGAACGAAATTGTCCGGTGGCGAACAGCAAATGCTGGCGATGGCCCGCATATTGCGCACAGGTGTAAAAATGATGCTGCTTGATGAGCCGACCGAAGGCCTTGCCCCTGTCATCGTTCAGCGCATCGGTGAACTACTGGCCACCTTGAAACAGCGCGGCATGACAATTCTGCTCGTGGAACAGAATTTTCGATTTGCCAGTCGCATCGCCGACCGCTTCTACCTGATGGAACACGGTAAGGTCATGGCTGGCTTCCCGGTTGGCGAATTGCCCGACCGAATGAACCAACTCCACGAAGTATTGGGCGTGTGAGATCGACATGACGATGATTTTCGGAATTCCCATCCAGGCATTTCTCGGCCAGTTGCTGGTCGGTCTGATCAACGGCTCGTTCTATGCCATGTTGAGCCTCGGCCTCGCCATCATCTTTGGCCTGTTGCGTGTCATCAATTTCGCTCACGGCGCGCAATATATGCTTGGCGCTTTCGTTGGCTACCTGCTGCTTGCCCATCTCGGCATCGGCTATTGGCCTGCCCTGATTATCGCGCCGATAATCGTTGGCATTTTCGGCATCATTGTCGAGCGTCTGGCATTGTCGCGCCTTTACGACATTGACCCGCTCTATGGCCTCCTGTTCACCTTCGGCCTCGCTTTGGTCATCGAAGGTGTTTTCCGCTACTATTATGGTGTGTCGGGAAACCCCTATTCGGTTCCACCGCTGCTTTCGGGTGGCACCAATCTCGGTTTCATGTTCTTGCCGAACTATCGGGGCTGGGTCGTCATTGCCTCACTTATCATATGTATCAGCACGTGGTTTGCCGTCGAAAAGACGAAACTCGGTGCTTATTTGCGCGCCGCGACGGAGAACCCTCGCCTCGTCCAGGCTTTCGGTGTCAATGTTCCAATCCTCTTGACCTTGACCTATGGCCTCGGCTCGGCACTGGCAGGTGTCGCGGGCATTCTCGCCGCTCCCATCTATCAGGTCAGCCCTCTCATGGGATCGAACCTCATCATCGTCGTCTTTGCCGTTGTCGTTGTCGGCGGCATGGGTTCGATCATGGGTGCAATCGTCACCGGTTACATGCTCGGATTGGCCGAGGGACTGACCAAGGTCTTTTATCCGGAAGCATCCAATATCGTCATCTTCGTCATCATGGCCATCGTGCTTTTGGTTCGCCCTGCCGGCCTGTTTGGAAAGGATGCCTGATATGGTGGACATGACCCTCAGCGGCCCGCGCACCAAGACATCCAGCTACATCGAAGGGCTTCTGATTGTCCTCGGCATTGTCGGACTATTGGCCGCTCCATTCTTCGTCTACCCGGTTTTCCTGATGAAGATGCTGTGCTTCGCGCTTTTTGCCTGCGCATTCAATCTCCTGCTTGGCTACACTGGCCTTCTGTCGTTCGGCCACGCGGCTTTCTTCGGCGGCGCCGCCTATTTCACTGCGAACGCCATCAAGGTTTGGGGCTGGTCTCCCGAAGCCGCCATTGTCATCGGTGTGATCGGCGCAGCCTTGCTCGGCCTTGTCATGGGTTTCTTCGCCATACGCCGGCAGGGCATCTATTTCGCGATGATCACACTGGCGCTATCCCAGATGTTTTTCTTCTTCTGCGTTCAGGCACCCTTTACGGGCGGTGAGGACGGCATCCAGGGCGTTCATCGCGGCATGTTGTTTGGCATGATTGACCTGCATGCACCGCTGAACATGTATTACTTCGTTATGGCGGTTTTCCTCGTAGGCGTGCTTGCAATCTGGCGCATCGTCAATTCTCCCTTCGGCATGATCCTTAGCTCGATAAGGGAAAATGAGGACCGGGCAATCTCGCTTGGATACTCTGTCGCCAACTACAAGCTTGCCGCATTCGTCATGTCGGCGGCATTGGCCGGGCTGGCCGGCTCGCTGAAAGCCATCGTCTTCCAGTTTGCTACGCTGACCGATGTCGCCTGGCAAATGTCGGGCGAGGTCATCTTGATGACCCTGCTTGGCGGTATCGGCACAATGGTTGGCCCGATTGTTGGAGCCGGACTTGTCGTCGGGCTGCAAAACTCACTTGCCACCTCCGACTTTCCAGTCACGATAGCGACCGGCCTCATCTTCATGATATGCGTGCTCATCTTCCGCAGAGGAATTGTCGGCGAACTATATGCATGGGTTTCAGCTCCCGCGAAAAGCAAGACAACCGCACCAGACGATTAAAGCAATCCCGGCAAAACTGCGCAGCGGTGTTCCGCCTGCCTTGATTCAACCCTTGACAAGATCGCCAACAACGCCGAACGCACCTCTTCACCATCAATTGTGATCTGGCGAGCGTATGGACAATCTGTTTTCAACACATCCCGATGGGCAAAATCGCCCCACGAGACCTTGGTCGTGAACCCGCGCCACAATCGTGCCGGAAGCAAGGCCTCGGCAAATGGCAGAAGCCACCAACCGGACGAAGACAGCGCCAAAATTCCGGGTTTGGCCGTACGCAAAGCCGCGGCAAGGTTGCTGGCAGCCGTAATCAATGCCAAGACACCGCTCGATGGCCTGACCGACAACGATCACGGACATCCGCAATATATGGCACTCGATACGCGTGACCGCGCTTTGGTTCGCGCAATTCTGGCAACGGCATTGCGTCACCGCATGACCATTGCCGCTCTGCTGTCGCGCAGGCTGGAAAAGCCTCTGCCAGCAAACGCAACGGTACTTTCCCATATTCTGAACGTCGCAGCCGCCCAGATCCTCTTTCTCGACGTGCCCGACAGCGCCACCGTTGATCTGGCCGTAACCCACGCCAAATCCGATCCGCGAACTGTTCGCTTTTCCGGTCTGGTCAATGCCGTCCTTCGCGCCATTGCGCGCAACAAGGACACCGAATTGGCCGAAGTTCTCACCAAGACCGATGAAGCGCCGAAATGGTTTTCTGAACGCCTCGTGTCCGCCTATGGCCAGCAAACAACCAGAAAAATACTCGACGCACATCGCCACGAAGCGCCCGTCGATATCAGCGTGAAATCCGATCCCGCGCTATGGGCAGAAAAGCTTGGCGGCATCGTATTACCGACCGGTTCCGTGCGCATCGAAAAGCTGGCCGCACCGGTTACCGAATTGCCGGGCTTCACCGAAGGCGCGTGGTGGGTGCAAGATACCGCCGCCAGCATTCCTGCCCGATTGTTTGGCGACATTCGTGGCTTGCGCGTTGCCGATCTCTGCGCTGCTCCCGGCGGCAAGAGTGCCCAGCTTATTGTTGCCGGTGCCAAGGTCACCGCCATCGACTCTTCGAAAAACAGATTGACCCGGCTTGCCCAGAATCTCGACCGGCTGGGTCTGAAGGCCGAGATCGAACAGGCTGACATCCTGAAATTCGAGCCAGCCGAATTCTTCGACGCTGTGCTGCTCGACGCTCCCTGCTCATCGACCGGAACGATACGCCGTCACCCCGATGTCCCTTGGACAAAAACCGTTGCCGACATTGAAAAGCTTGCAAACCTGCAACAACGGCTGCTCGCCTGTGCCATCGCCATGACAAAGCCGGGGGCCGCATCGTCTTTTCCAATTGCTCGCTTGACCCGCTTGAAGGCGAACAACTGCTCACTGCCAGCCTTGCAGCCATAAAGTCAGTTGTCATCGACCCCGTCCTTCCCGGAGATGTTCCCGGCATCGACGAATTCATCACACCCCAGGGGACATTGCGCACCACACCGGCCGGCTTGCAGATGGCAACACCTTCAATATCTGGCCTTGACGGCTTTTTCGCTGCGCGTCTGCACAAGAACTGATCTCGCAACGCCGCCACGGCCACTTCAAGACATGGTGGACATCCTTGAGCGATTGCGAAAATGGCCTTCGCATAAGTTCTTGAATCATATACCATTGTGCCAGATTGGGACTTCAGGAGAGGCATTGGCAAACGCTGCCAGCAACACGACGCGCTTATGGGCGCTCGTCGCAAGGGAGTTTTGGCGCAAGACACGCCGACGCCTGCGCGCCGGGCCAGCCTATCGTTGGCGTTATTCCGGCCGCACACCGGAACGTGTCCTGATTGCGCCGCCAGACCTGCGTCTGGCCGACCCTCAGATTGCGCTTGAAATTTACTATGGGCGCTACCCGCTTTCGGGCCATTTGGTGGAAACGGCAGGCCAATCGCCTTTTCAGATCGAAGTGGCCAATCGCGGCTGGCAACGATCCCTGCACGGCTTTCGATGGCTGCGCCACATGCGCGCCGCCAATACCGAGCTTGCATCGGCCAACGCACGCGCCCTTGTGTCTGACTGGATCGCCATGCATGGCACCAACCTCGCTGGTGTGGCGTGGGAACCCGGCACAACGTCCAAGCGCATCATTGCATGGCTCCAGCACTCTTCCGTGGTTCTCCAGGGCGCGGAATTCCCTTTCTACCGGGCTTTCCTGAAATCGCTGGCCGTCCAGATCCGTTATCTGCGCGCAACTGTACGCGAGATGCCCACCGGCAGGGATCGCCTGCGCGCACGCATTGCTCTTGCCTTCGCTGCACTTTCCCTGCCTGCCCCTCCTTCGGCGTTGCGCACTGCTACCCGCCATCTGGCCGAAGAGCTTGATCACCAGATACTCCCCGACGGCGGCCACGTTTCGCGTAATCCGCTGACCGTTCTGGAAATCCTCGCCGACCTTCTGCCGCTACGCCAGACCTATGCCAATCAGGCAGAGGCCCCGCCAGCGGCATTGATTGGTGCCATCGACCGGATGCTGCCTGCCCTGCGCTTTTTCCGCCATCAAGAGGGCAGCCTGGCACGCTTCAATGGCATGGGCGCCACCATTCCTGACCGCATCGCCGCCATCATGCGCCATGACGATACCGATGGCGCGTCCCTCCTTCATGCGCCGCATTCCGGCTATGAGCGCCTGTCCATGAATGATGTGACGGTGATTGCCGACACAGGCCCGCCACCAGCAATCGACCTCTCCGGGTCAGCACATGCTGGCTGCCTCTCCTTTGAGATGTCGTCGGGCCGCCAGCATTTCATTGTCAATTCAGGTGTCGATACCTATGGCGAAGTGGAGTTTCGGCCATTGGCGCGCGCCACCGCCGCACATTCGACCGCAACGCTGAACGACACCTCGTCCGCGCGCTTCAATCATTCGCCGCGCTTTAGCGAATTCGTGGGTTCGCCCCTCATCGGCGGCCCCAGACACGTCACCTGTCAGCGCAACGACAGTATGGGCATCCAGAATTTCGTCGCCCGCCATGACGGCTACGTGCAGCGCTTCGGTATCCTGCATGAGCGTGAATTGACCCTGTCTGCGCAGGGCAACATTCTTTCTGGCTGCGACCGGTTCATGGCCCCCGGAAACGACCCGGTTCGCAACAACGGGCGTGACTTTGTCGCGATCCGCTTTCACATCTCACCCGACATCGGCCTGTTCAAGGACAGCGATGACCGCCTCGTTCTCACAGCCGCCGGTGCCGACAGTTGGGTCTTCACATCCGAGCAGATCGAACCGGATGTCGAAGAATCCATCTATTTTGCCGGTCTTGGCGGGCCGCGCCGATGCAAGCAGATCGTTTTGTCGTTCAAGGCTTCCGAGGTTTCGGAAATTCACTGGCAACTGACACGCACGGCTATTGCCCGAGACCCGACAGAAGCTGATATTCGACGACAGCAGGGGATGAGCGAGCGCACTGCTTGATTTCCTCCTCTTATATGCTAGAGCAACTCTCGAAAAAATAAGCAGCGATTTTCCGCATATAATTATGTAAAATCAAGCACTTAAATCCGCCTGGCGCTGACATCGAAATGGCTGAACCGCTCCAGAGCCCGCCAAGCCTCGCAACCTCCCGGAGGGCCTTTCATGGCTGTCGCTTCCAAAAACATTCCGGCACCGGATCTCATCTCGGTCAGGCGCGCGTTGCTGTCCGTTTCAGATAAGACCGGACTGGTCGAATTCGCCACCGCACTTGCCCATGCCGGGGTTGAACTCGTTTCCACCGGCGGCACGGCAAAAGCCATTGCCGATGCCGGCATCGCAGTGCGCGACGTCTCGGAACTGACCGGCTTTCCCGAAATCATGGATGGGCGCGTAAAAACGCTCCACCCTTCGGTGCATGGGGCGCTGCTCGGCGTGCGCAACGATCCCGAACACGCAGCCGCCATGCGTCAGCACAAGATCGAACCGATCGATCTTGTCGTCGTCAATCTCTACCCTTTCGAAGAGGTTCGCCAATCCGGCGCCGACTATAGTGCCATTGTCGAAAACATCGACATCGGCGGCCCGGCCATGGTGCGCGCATCGGCCAAGAACCACGCCTATGTCACCATCGTCACCGACCCTGAAGATTATGCACCCGTCCTCAATGCCATGGAACTGAACTTCGGCTCGCTATCGCTGGATTTCCGCAAAATGCTCGCCGCAAAAGCCTTCGCGCGCACCGCAGCCTATGACGCGGCAATCTCCGGCTGGTTTGCAGAAACACTCTCGGTCGAGCACCCCGCATGGCGCGCATTTGGTGGTAAACTTGAAACGGTGATGCGCTACGGCGAAAATCCACATCAATCCGCAGGCTTCTACGTCACTGGCGAAAAGCGGCCCGGCGTCGCCACGGCACGCCAGTTGCAAGGCAAGCAGCTTTCCTACAACAACATCAACGACACCGACGCAGCCTTCGAACTGGTCGGAGAATTTCATCCCGACAAGGCGGCTGCGGTGGCCATCATCAAACATGCAAACCCTTGCGGCGTCGCCCAGGGCGGATCGCTGATAGACGCCTATCTGAAGGCACTGGCCTGCGATCCCGTCTCTGCCTTTGGCGGTATCGTTGCAATGAACCGCCTGCTTGATGGCAAGACAGCCGAAGAGGTCGTCAAGACTTTCACCGAAGTAATCATCGCACCTGAGGCGTCGGCTGAAGCGATCGAAATCATTGCCGCAAAGAAGAACCTTCGCCTGCTTGTAACAGATGGCTTGCCTGATCCACGCGCATCGGGGCTTATCGTCAAATCGGTCGCCGGAGGCTTGCTCGCGCAAAGCCGCGACAATGCCAATGTCGATGACTTCGACCTCAGGATAGTGACCAAACGCGCACCGACACCAGATGAAATGGCCGATCTCAAATTCGCATTCCGTGTCGCAAAGCACGTCAAGTCAAACGCCATTGTCTACGTCAAGGATGGAGCTACCGTCGGCATTGGCGCGGGCCAGATGAGCCGCGTCGACTCCTCCCGCATTGCCGCGCGCAAGGCGCAAGACGCCGCTGACGCGGCCACATTGAGCGAACCATTGACCAAGGGATCTGTCGTCGCCTCGGATGCATTCTTCCCGTTCGCCGACGGCCTTCTTGCTGCGGTGGAAGCCGGCGCGACCGCCGTCATTCAACCGGGCGGATCAATGCGCGACGACGAGGTGATCGCTGCCGCGGACGAACACGGTACCGCAATGGTGTTTACCGGCGTCCGCCACTTTCGGCATTGAAAGCAATTCCAGGAAAACTGTGCAGCGGTTTTCCGTCCGGAATTGCGTAAAAACAAACACTCGAAGTGGTTCACACTTTGGATGACACGCATCAAGGAGCCCCTTAACCCTTCGACTTGTCGGCAGGATAGGGCGTCCCGATCAGGATCCATGCCCCACCGGCGAGGAACAGGATAATCACCGCCATGCCAAGACGCGGCGACCCGCTAAGCGCCGTTACTGTCGCCACCAGAAATGGCGCGGCAAAACTCGTAGCTCGTCCAGCCAGCGCATAGATACCAAAATAACGCCCGGACTCAGCCGCCGTAACGCTGCGCGCCATATAGGAGCGCGACGACGCCTGCACCGGTCCGAAAGCCATGCCGATCAGCAAACCGAAAGCCACATAGGCTTTCTCCGCCGGCGTTCCAAACAATCCACCCGTATCCGCACCCGGCATCAGCCATGCGCCAAACAGCGTATAGCCGGGGCCTGTCGAAACAATCCCCACCGTGGCAATGCCCAGAAGAACCAGAGACACCATCACCAGCGCCTTGGAGCCTATCGCCGTGTCGAGTCGGCTTGCCACGAGGCAACCTAAAATCGCGACGATGTTGAGAATGATCCCGTAAACGCCGATCTCGGTGATCGACCATCCAAACATCGCGGCGGCAAACGCGCCCCCCAATGCCAGCAACGCATTGACGCCGTCCTGATAGATCATCCGCGCAACAAGAAAGCGGAATATCCCCTTGCGCTGGCGCACTTCAAAAATCGTCGCTTTCAGGCTTTGCAGGCCTTCGCGTACTGCCGGTCCAATCGCCATGCCACGCACACTGTCGGGCGTGAATAAAAACATCGGCAGGATGAAGATCAAATACCACAATGCCGACAATGGCCCGGTGGCGCGCGCATCCTCTCCCAGCTTTGGATCAAGACCGAATAGCGGATTAACGCCAATGATCGTTTTGCCCGTTTCCGGCGACCCCGCCATAAGCGCGACGACAAAGATCAGCACGATCATGCCGCCGAGATAGCCAAGCCCCCACGCCAGATTGGAAACCTTGCCGATCTCCTCCTTCGGCACCAGTCTTGGCATCATGGAATCATTGAACACGGTCGAAAATTCAGCCGCAACAGAGGCCAGCGAGAAACACAGGACGACAAGGAAAAGATTGGAGCCCGGTGCCGCGAGCCAGAGCAGGGAAAGACTGACGATCTGGATGACCGCAAAAATGCGATCCATGGTTTGCGTGGACCGGTCTGGTCGGCAATCGAGCCAAGCACCGGCGACAATATGGCGATGACAAAGCCAGCCGCCGCAATACCATAACCCCACGCGGCTTGCCCGATGGCCGGGTCGCTTGCCATGCGCGCCACGAAATACGGACCAAATATAAAGGTCGTAACGACCGTGAAGAAGGGTTGCGCCGCCCAGTCGAACAGCATCCAGCCCCAGATGCCACGCCCCGACGCGCGCGGCACTTCAATTTCGGCCATCACATCCCCCGCAAGTGCTCGATCAGAATCGCAATTGCGCTGACTTTAGAACAATCTCAGAAAAAATGTGCAGCGGTTTTCCTGGTGTTTCTCTCGAGCATCGAACCGAAAAGTGGTTGCCAGTTTTCGGTCCGATACTCAATCAAAGTTATAATGCGTCATTTGTGCGTAGCGCGAACCTCTCTGAAACGACCATTCATTCGGTTCGCGAAGGCAAGTCTCGCAACTACAGCGTTGGCCCGGTCAGGTCACTCATCAACCCGGATGCCACCGAAAGGCGCGACACGGTAATCTCCCCCTCCGTCAGAGCCTGAAGCCGCTCGCGGATACGCCCAACGCGCTCCCCGCCAGCTTCGAGCCATGCCGCGACCGGATCGGAAGCCGATGCGTGAGCGGTCAACGAAGCCACGGCGATATCGCGCCGTGCTGCAGAAATCGCATCGCTGGCCCGCGCCAAGGCAAGCTGGTCGTAATAATCCGACGGCATGATTGCGAGCGCAGCATCTTCCACACGCGGGATTCGGAACGCATCGCTGACGGCAAAAAATGCCTTGGCCGCAACGATGAGATCAGCATCCGCCAGACTGGCCGTCATGGCAATATCGGGAATCAGCTCGCCAAGATCGACCAACGCCAGTCGTTCGGCCAGCTTCTCGCTCGCACCACCCTTGAATAACCCGTGCTGGCGCGCCTCGACACGTTCGCGCGAAAAGGCGGGCAACAGCGAAACCAGTTTCGGCTCCAATGCCTTGCGTGCCGCTCGCAACCCCGCAATCCGCTGGCCGAGCGGTGCCGTTCCCGTATCGTTTTTCAGATACCATCCGCAAGCCCCGAAAATCAGCCTGCTCACTGCCTGATAAAGGTCGAGTTGCACTTGACCGTCAATCTCGTTGTCGAGTGCATCGATCTCGCGATAGAGCGACGGCAGGTCAAAGCCATCGCGTATCAACGCAAAGCTGCGCACCACTTCAGCCGCCGTGCAGCCCGTGGATTCACGCAACCGGCTGACAAAGGACGGGCCGCCCCGATTGACCAGATCATTGGCGATGACGCGTGCGATGATTTCGCGGCGCAACCGATGCCCGTGGATTTCCGCCGTGTATTTCTTCGCCATACGAACAGGGAAATACCCCATCAGGTCGCTATCGAAATGCGGATCGTCAGGAACATCCGATGCAACGATATCGGAGAAAAGCACGATCTTGGCATAAGCCAGCAGCACGCCGAGTTCTGCCCTGGTCAGCGGTTCGCCCCGTGTCTCACGCTCGGAAAGGCCAAGCGGTGACGGCAGCGTCTCGACTGCACGATCAAGCAGGCCGCGGCCTTCAAGCACGGAAATGAACCGGCTTTGGTGCGCAAGATCGGCCAGCCCGCGCTTGCGGGCCAGCGACAATGCCAGCGTTTGCTCATAATTGTTGGTCAGCACAAGTTCGCTGACCTCACCTGTCATCTCGGCGAGAAACTTGTTGCGCGCCGGACGTGTAAGCGAACCCTTGCGCATTGCCGAAGCCAGCGCGATCTTGATATTGACCTCGACGTCGGAGCAGTTCACCCCGCCCGAATTGTCGATCGCATCGGAATTGCAGGCACCGCCCTTCAAACCGAATTCGATGCGTGCGCGCTGCGTCATGCCAAGATTGGCACCCTCGCCGATCACTTTGGCGCGCACATCCGATGCCGTTATTCGGATCGCGTCATTGGCGCGGTCGCCAACATCCTGATTGGCTTCGCCTGAGCCACGCAGATAAGTGCCGATGCCGCCGAACCATAACAGATCGACAGGTGCCGACAGGATTGCCCGCATGATTTCCGTCGGTGTCGCAACGCTCTTGTCGATACCGATAGCGGCAGCGGCGGCCGGTGACAGCGTGATCGATTTCTGGCTGCGCGAAATGATCATGCCGCCTTGCGAAAGCTTTGTCTTGTCGTAGTCCTGCCAGCTTGATCTTGGCAGGTCGAACAGACGCTGACGCTCGACAAAGGACGCCTCTGCATCCGGTTCAGGGTCGATGAAAATATCGCGATGGTCGAATGCCGCGACAAGATGCGTCTCGCGCGAACACAGCATACCATTGCCGAACACGTCGCCCGACATATCGCCGACACCCACCGTTGTGAACGGCATCGTCTGGATATCGCGATTCATCTCCCGGAAATGGCGCTTGACCGCCTCCCAACCACCCTTGGCGGTGATCCCCATCTTCTTGTGATCGTAACCGGCCGAGCCACCGCTGGCGAATGCATCATCGAGCCAGAAATCGTGCTTCTCGCTGATTGCATTGGCCGTATCAGAAAACGTCGCCGTCCCCTTGTCGGCCGCAACGACGAAATAGGGATCGTCCGGGTCATGGCGCACCACATCATCGGGGTGAACGACATGATCGATGTCGATATTGTCGGTGATCGACAAAAGGCTCGACACAAAGTTCATATACGCATCGCGCCCGGCCTCGAAGACTTCATCGCGGCTACCACCCACTGGCAGCTTCTTGGGAAAGAACCCGCCCTTCGCCCCAACCGGCACGATGACCGCATTCTTCACCTGCTGCGCCTTGACGAGACCCAGCACCTCGGTGCGGTAGTCCTGCGCCCGATCTGACCAGCGCAATCCTCCGCGCGCAACAGGGCCGAAACGCAGGTGAACACCTTCCACCTGCGAGCCATAAACGAAGATTTCACGCCACGGCTTTGGCGCGGGCAGACCTTCAATGGCCCGCGAATCAAGCTTGATCGCCAGTGATTGACCCCGGTCTGCCTTACCCTTGACGAAGTGATTGGTGCGCAGCGACGCCTCGATCAAATTGAGATAGCGACGGATGATGGTGTCATCGTCGATATTGGGAACTTCCTCCAGCGCATCCTTGATCTTGGCCTTCAGATGCTTTGCCGTGACCGCCCCCTCGGCCTGCGAAGCAGGATCGAACCAGGCGACGAACAAGGCATGCAGGCCGCGCGCTATATCGGGGTAGCGATTGAGAACCGCGGCAATGAAATCCTGGCTTTGCGGAATACCGGCCTGTTGCAGATATCGCCCATAGGCGCGCAATACCAGGATTTCCCGCGACCACAGTCCCGCAGTCTGGGCTAGCCCATTGTAGCTGTCATTGTCGATCTCGCCACTCCAGACGGACAGGAAAGCGTCCTCGAATAACGCGCCGCCATCGTCAAGGTCGATCTGACGGCCAAAGGCGTTCTCAAGCTCCATGTCGTGAACGAAGACCTTCTCGGACTGCTCGCCGACCTCGAAGGTGCGTTCGCTGATAACACGAAAGCCAATGTTTTCCAGCACCGGCACGCGTCGTGACAGCGCCACGGGATCGCCATGATGATAGATCTTCAGCGATGCCTGTTCAGGCGCCTGGCTGGCATCGCGGTAATAGTCGATGGCGATCGGATTTTCATTCGTGATGGTTGCAATGCGCCCCGCATCGACCAGCGCCACCGCCGGCGAAAAACTGTTGCGATAGCTTTCGGGAAACTGAGCCGCGATACTGGCAAGCGACGTGTCCGATCCGGATTCAGCCGCAGCTTCGCGCAGCGCATCTTCCCATGTCCGCACGATGGCGCGAATGGCCGCCTCGATTGTCGCCTGCTCGACCTTCGGTGTCTTGCCCCCGGACCGGCCGATGACGAAATGAACACGGGCAAGGCCGCCTTCGGGAAATGCGGGATAATATGCCGACAAACGCCCGTCGAACACATTCTTGAGGTAAGCGCCAACCTTTTCGCGCACCTCGCTGTCATAGCGATCGCGCGGCACGAAGACCAGAATGGAGACGAAGCGATCGAACTGATCGACGCGCACCAATGCGCGCACGCGCGGGCGGTCGATGAGCCCAAGAATGGCTTCGGCATGTTTCCTCAAGATAGGTATCGGAACCTGGAAGAGTTCGTCGCGCGGATAGCTTTCCAACACATTGATCAACGCCTTGCCGGAGTGATCATGCGGATTGAAACCGGATTTGGTGATGATCGTTTCCACCTTCGAGCGCAGGTAAGGTATCTTCATCACCGAGCGCGTGTAGGCCGTCGAGGTAAACATGCCAACGATGCGCAGTTCACCTAGCAGAACGCCCTTCGCGGTATAGGTCTTGATCCCGATATAATCGAGATAGATGCGCCGGTGCACCGACGACTTGGCATTGGCCTTGGTAACGATCAGCGGTTCCGGTCCATGCAGAAATGCACGGATTTCGGGTGTCGTCGTCACCGCCTCGGTGCCACGGCGCAGCACCAGAACATCCGGGTCGGTCAAGATGCCAAGACCGATCTTGTTGGAAAGCTCAAGCGAGCCACTCGTCTCGCCACCGCTATATTTGTACTCGCGCATGCCAAGAAACGTAAAATTGTCATCGCGCAGCCATTCAAGAAAGGCGATTGCTTCTGCAACATGGCCCTTGTCGAGCGGCACCGGCGCATAGCGAAACTCGGAAATCGCCTGATCAAGACGCGCCAGCATCGGCTTCCAGTCGTTGACGGCAGAGCGAACCTGCAACACGATCTTCTTGAGCCGCTCGGTCAATCCCTTTGCCTGGTCTTGAGACAGCCGCCCTATATGGACATGAACGACGCTGAGCCGATCAAAATCCTTGTCGCCTTTGGCAAAGCTGCCATCGCCGAGAATTTCTTCGACGCCGTTCTTTCCATGTCTGACCGCAATGACGGGATGCGTAACCAGCATGGGCTCGCCACCGCTCTCGGAAATTTCGCCGAGAATTGAATCGAACAGAAATGGCATGTTGTCATTGACGACTGTGATCACGCTCACCGGCCGCTCCTGTCGGGACACGCCGGAGTCAGCCTCTATGGCAATGACACATTCACCCCTTTTGTGGCCCGCCACGGCCTTCGCAGCCAATGCCGCAGCACGCTCCATGTCGGCTGCATCATAGGCTGAGATGTCTTCGCTTGGTGCTCTTGCAAGAAGATAATCAGCAAGCTTGCCTGATGTTTGAACCTTTTTCGCCACGCCTGATTTGGCAATCGGCTTCTTCAGCTTGCTTGCCGACTTCTGTTTGACCATGATGTAAAATGCTCCTCTCGCCACATGCACGTGCAACTATCGTATCAGATGATCGACTTTTGGCGACAAAGGTTTGACGATACATAAAGAAAATAATTCCGAAGCCACAAGCAGGCTCATCGCACCCCGCAAATAAGAAGTGATCCCAATGACAGGCAAAACGACAGCACTCGATCTCACCCCCGCCGAATTGAGCGACACCACCAAAGCCTATTTCGAAAAATGTGAGGAAAAGCTTGGCATGGTGCCCAATGTGCTTCTTGCCTATGCGTTCGATGAGAAGAAGTTGCGTGCATTCACCGACAGTTACAATGACCTGATGTTGGGCGAGTCGGGTCTGTCCAAACTCGAACGCGAAATGATCGCGGTTGTCGTGTCCTCGATCAACCATTGCTTCTACTGCCTGAGCGCCCATGGCGCGGCGGTGCGCCAGCTTTCAGGCGATCCGCTTCTCGGCGAAATGATGGTGATGAACTTTCGCGCCGCAGCACTTTCCGAGCGTCAAAGCGCCATGCTTGAATTTGCGGTAAAGCTTACCGAAGAACCGGCAAAAATCGTCGAACAGGATCGCCAGACCTTGCGTGATGCCGGTTTTAGCGACCGCGACATCTGGGATATTGCTTCAACCACGGCGTTCTTCAATATGTCCAACCGCGTCGCCGCTGCCGTCGATATGCGCCCGAACAATGAATATCACGCAATGGCGCGCTGAATTCCCGAGCTTGGCGAACTCATATTAGCTGCTTCGCATTTTCATTGCGCAATTGCCTGTTTCATTCGATGATCAAGACGCGGCGTGCCCGCAATCCGGTTCAACGCTGCTGATTAAAGGAGGAGAGCATGGCAAGATTTCTCTACATATATCACGGCTCCGGCAAGATGCCGGAAACCGAAGCCGAACAAAAGGAAGTCATGAAAGCCTGGACTGACTGGTTCGGTGGCCTCGGCTCCGCCGTGGTCGATGGTGGCAATCCGGTTGGCATGTCGAAAACCGTGTTGTCTGGTGGGCGTACCGAAAACAATGGCGGTGCCAACCCGACCAGCGGCTATTCCATCATCGAGGCTGCAGATATTGACGATGCCGCCGAAAAGGCCAAGGGATGCCCTATGTTGGCGGCGCCCAATTGCAGTGTCGAGATCGCACCGATCATCAACATGGGTTGAACGCAAGGCGTCTGGAAACTCAGGCAAACGGATGTCGGTTCAGTCAGGATCGGCATCCGCTCATGAACCCAGCCCTGGTTTTGCAGCGGTATATGGGCTGCTTCGCCAACCCACTATGAGGATTCTAATGCACAGCAGCCTAAGGTCGTGCTGCGATTAATGCAGCAGCACCGGCCATTGTCGTGGCACTGATCCGATTGGCAATTCTCATCGCCAGTTTGCTCTTCAACAGCCTGCGCGCCTGCGCCGCAGCCAGTACCCATGTCAAGTCGATGGCAATCAGCACGATGGCCATGGTCAGTGTCAGTTCAAGCCAGCCAACGACGGTGACCGAAGTGAGGTCGATTATGGTCGGAAGCAGCGCCAGATAAAACATCATGATCTTGGGATTGCCGAGCGTGACTGCCATACCGGCAAAAAACAGCTTCATTGGCGATTTATCGCTGGGTAGTTCTTCTTCGCGCGCCTCGACAGGTGCCGTCCACATTTTCCAAGCCAGATATGCCAGATAGGCAACGCCGATCCATTTGACGACGACAAAAGCCAAATGAAAGGTCTGGGCCACAACCGCGAGCCCGAATACGGCGAAAGACAACCAGATGCCCTCGCCAATCCACATGGCCGCGAGGAAAGGCAGAACATCGCGAAAGCCCTTGGAGATTACCCGCGAAACCAGTGCCGCAATCGACGGACCGGGCGAGCCTGCGGCAACGAATAGCGCCGCAGCAAAGATAAGCAGAGAGGTGATATGCATTCGCGGCTCCACAACCAGTCCATCCGCCAATTATAGCTCGATGTCAGGCTCCGTGAAAATACACCAGCTTGAAAGCGACAAGCAAACGGGGGTGGCTACGCCGCTCCCGCCACCTTTGCCGATTTTTCAAAACGCTTGCGCTCATTGGGGTCGAGATAAAGCTTGCGCAGGCGAATGGTTTTCGGCGTCACTTCCACCAGTTCGTCATCCTGAATCCAGGCCAGCGCCCGCTCCAGCGTCATGCGGATCGGCGGCGTCAGCTTCACTGCCTCATCTTTACCGGCGGCACGCACATTGGTCAGTTTCTTGCCCTTCAACACGTTCACTTCGAGATCGTTGTCGCGCGAGTGAATGCCGATGATCATGCCCTGATAGACCTTGACGCCGGGATCGATGACCATCGGGCCGCGATCCTCAAGGTTCCACATGGCATAAGCAACTGACTCGCCCTGCTCATTGGAGATCAGCACACCATTTGTGCGCCCCGCAAGATCGCCCTTATATGGCTGATAAGAATGGAACAGCCGGTTCATCACGGCAGTGCCGCGCGTATCGGTCAGCAATTCCGACTGATAGCCGATCAGCCCGCGCGTCGGTGCATGGAACACCAGCCGCTGACGGTCCCCGCCCGATGGACGAAGTTCAACCATTTCCGCCTTTCGCTCGGACATTTTCTGCACGACGATGCCCGCATGTTCTTCGTCAACGTCGACGACGACTTCTTCAACCGGCTCAAGCAACTGCCCGCTCTCGTCCTTCTGCATGACGACACGCGGCCGCGACACGGCAAGTTCGAAACCTTCGCGGCGCATCGTTTCGATGAGGACGGCAAGCTGCAACTCGCCGCGGCCCGAAACGTAAAACGAATCCTTGTCCGTGGATTCCTCGATTTTCAGCGCAACATTGCCTTCGGCCTCCTTCAACAGGCGGTCGCGAATGACACGGCTTGTCACCTTGTCACCTTCGGTACCGGCCAGCGGGGAATCATTGACGATGAAGCTCATCGTCACGGTCGGCGGATCGATCGGCTGGGCTTCGAGCGGCTCGCTGACTGACGGATCGCAAAACGTATCGGCAACCGTGCCCTTCGACAGGCCCGCAATGGCAACGATGTCGCCAGCCTGTGCCTCATCGATTGGCTGGCGCTCAAGACCACGGAAGGCGAGAATCTTGGAAACGCGCCCGGTTTCGATCAAGGAGCCATCATGGTGGAGAACCTTGACCGCCTGATTGGCCTTGAGT
Source organism: Mesorhizobium sp. G2-6-1 (assembly GCF_055809095.1). Classification (NCBI taxonomy): domain Bacteria; kingdom Pseudomonadati; phylum Pseudomonadota; class Alphaproteobacteria; order Hyphomicrobiales; family Phyllobacteriaceae; genus Mesorhizobium; species Mesorhizobium sp. G2-6-1. The sequence continues at coordinate 2,172,577 of NZ_CM147896.1, read as the reverse complement.
GCGCCTGATTCAATACGTCCGGTAACAATGCGCCCGAGAAACGGATTGGCCTCCAGAATAGTGCCGATCATACGAAACGGTCCGGGATGCACGGTTGGCGTCGGCACATGCTTGAGAACAAGATCGAACAGCGGTGCCAGGCCCTGATCTTTTGGGCCTTCGGGATTTTCCGAAACCCATCCGTCGCGGCCTGAGCCGTAGAGAATTGGAAAATCGAGCTGTTCGTCGGTGGCATCCAGCGCCGCGAAAAGGTCGAACACCTCGTTGACCACTTCGACGTGGCGCGCGTCCGGCCGGTCGATCTTGTTAATGACAACGATCGGGCGCAAGCCAACCTTCAACGCCTTGCCAACGACGAACTTTGTCTGCGGCATCGGGCCTTCGGCGGCATCGACCAGAACAATGGCGGAATCGACCATGGAGAGGATGCGCTCGACCTCACCGCCGAAATCGGCATGGCCTGGTGTATCGACAATATTGATACGCGTTTCTTTCCAATCGACCGAAGTTGCCTTGGCCAGAATGGTGATGCCGCGTTCCTTCTCGAGATCGTTGGAATCCATGGCGCGTTCCGCAACGCGTTGGTTTTCTCGAAATGAGCCGGATTGGCGCAAGAGCTGATCGACAAGTGTGGTCTTGCCATGGTCGACGTGCGCGATGATCGCGATGTTACGAAGGTTCATATGAGTCTCTGGAATATCTGCGGCAGCGGGCCAAAACTCGAAAATCAGGCGCTACCTTCTTCGGTTGCGCGGCTCATACAGGTTTTTTCGCATTTGCGAAAGGGGACGCGACGAGTCAAATGGATAGTCACTGATTCTTAAGAGCTTGATGCGACAAGATTCCGTTAACCAAGGGCGGAGCCTTTCGCACGATGAACAATTGGTATTGCAAATTGTCGAATAAACTTTCCGGGCGCGCAGGTCTTTGCATTGGTGCCGCCGCTTTGACCATCATATTTGCTGCGGGCGCTGCCAATTCGATGGTCAGCAGCAGCGGTTCTGTTCAAGATGAGATGCGTATGGCCTCAAGCGCGGAGCAGCTTTTTGCCGATGCGCCTGACGGCGTCGATCCCATGGTGACCGGTCCGGTCAGTGCTTCTTTGAAGAAAAGACAGGCTGAAAACGGATGTTTCGATGCAAAATGGCCGAATATTCCGCTAAATTGCTATCCAAACTGACCCGTTTTTCGCGGTTTTGCCGCCAAATTTCACCGAAATAACGACGAATCGACCAAAATTTCTAAGCCAATTGCGCGTCTTTTTCGAATGACGGACGACTGGTATCGATCAGAAGCGCGACGCAGGCGGCCGCAATGGCGGTCATCCCGGCAATCATGAAAGCCAGTTCGTAATTGCCCTGGATTTCGCGCATGATACCGCCGAAATAAGCGGCACTGGCCGCCCCGACCTGATGTCCGGCAACGATCCAGCCAAAAACAATCGGCCCGCTATTGTCGCCAAAGGCTTCGTTGGACAATCTCAACGTCGGCGGAACCGTTGCAATCCAGTCGAGCCCGTAAAGCACAGCAAAAACAATCAGGCTGGTTGCCGAAAAGCCCGAATAAGGCAGGTAGATGAGCGACAATCCGCGAATTGCATAATAGATGCCGAGCAGCTTGCGCGGGTCGAAACGGTCAGTCAGCCAGCCCGATAGCGTTGTTCCGATCAGGTCGAAAACACCCATCATCGAAAGCAGGCCCGCCGCCTGAATTTCGTTAATGCCCATATCGCCGCAATAAGCGATGAGATGCGTGCCGATCAGGCCGTTGGTGGTGAAGCCGCAGATAAAAAAGGTCGCGAAAAGATACCAGAAGACACGCGTTCCGGCAGCCCGTTTCAGTGTACGTAATGTATCGGCCAGAAAATTGCCCTGCGCAGCAGGCGGACGCGGCGCAACATCGTCAGCATCGGCACCATAGCGCACCTGCGAGATCGACGCGGGACGTTCCGGCACCAGGAAATAGACGAGCGGCAACAGGCAGGCGCTGGCAACCGAGACAGCGATAACCACCGGTTTCCAGCCGCCCGACTGGGCAAGTGCTGCAAGAATTGGCAGGAATACCAGCATTCCCGTGGCGCTGGATGCTGACATCAGCCCCATCATCAAGCCACGATTGGTCTTGAACCAGCGGTTGACAACAGTTGCCCCGAGAACGGTGGCCACCGCACCGGAGCCTGTGCCGGACAGCACGCCCCAGGTGACCACCATTTGCCAGGGCTGGCTCATCAACAGGCTGAGCGCGGTCGAACCCGACATGAGCGCCAGGGCCGCAATCAACGTCATGCGCAAACCGATGCGCTCCATCAACGCCGCCGCAAACGGCCCCGCAAGCCCGTAAAGGAAGATGCCGACCGCAGCGGCGAAAGAGATGGAATCCCGTCCCCAGCCGAGGCTGTCTTCGAGCGGCAACATCATGACCGCAGGCGCAGAGCGAAGGCCGGCCGCAATGAGCAGGCACAGGAAAATTACGCCGACAATCACGAACGCATAGCGCTGGCCAAAGGGAGCGGATCGAGTTATCATGTTACTGATCGGTACGTGTCATCATATGAACCTCATACGTACCGAGCGGTAACATTGTCAAGCGAAGCCAGGAATGACATCCACCAAAAATATTGAACTGAAGATCAGCACCGACAAAACACCGCGTGCCGCAGAAAGGATCCTGCGCGTTGCACGCGACCTTTTCTACCGTCAAGGCATCAGGGCGATCGGCGTCGACGAGATTGTCAGGACCGCAGGCGTCACCAAGCCAAGCCTTTATCGCAGCTTCTCATCAAAGGATGAACTCGCAGCCACCTATTTGCGCCAATATGACGGTGAATTCTGGGGCCGGTTCAATGAGGCGGTAGCGGCCCATCCAGACGATCCACGCGCTCAGATTCTGGCATTCTTGACCCGCGTGGGAAAACGCACGCAAAAACCCGGCTACCGGGGCTGCGGCATGACCAATGCAGTCGTGGAATACCCTGAAAGCGACCACCCGGCGCGCACGGTAAGCGAGGAAAACAAGAAAGAACTGCGCCGCCGCCTTCGCGCGATGGCAAAAACCATGGGTGCCAATGATCCCGACACGCTGGGCGACGGGCTGCTACTCCTGATCGAGGGTGCCTACATCTCGGGGCAATTGTTCGGCACGGGCGGCCCTGCCCGGTCGGTGGCAAGAAACGCCGAACTGCTGATCGAGGCAAGCATCAATCAGACATGAAAGCCAGCTAAACCAGACCGCGCTTGACCATCATTGCCGCTGGCGAAGGCATCTTGCCACGAAAGGCCGTATAGAGTTTTTCAGGGTCCCTGGAACCACCGGCAGCATAGATATTGGTCTTGAGTTTCTCCGCGAGCGCCGGATTGAACGGATCGCCGCTTGCCTCGAAGGCTGAAAAAGCGTCGGCATCCAGCACTTCCGACCACATGTAGGAATAATAACCGGCCGAATAGCCGTCACCCGCAAAGACATGGCCGAAATGGGGCGTGCGATGACGCATGGCAATCGTGTCCGGCATTTGCAGAGCTGCAAGCGTTTCGGATTCGAAACGAAGCGGGCTTTCCGGCGCGTCGGATCGTGCATGATAGGCCATGTCGACAAGCGCGGATGCGGTGAACTCAACCGTGGCAAAGCCAGCGCCGAAGGTTTGCGCGGCCAGCATCTTGTCCAGCAATGCCTTGGGCATCGGCTCACTGGTCTGGTAGTGCAGCGCATGTTTTCCCAAAACCTCGGGAACCGTCAGCCAATGCTCATAAAGCTGTGAGGGAAGCTCGACAAAGTCGCGACTGACGGACGTGCCCGAAACGCTCGGCCATGTCACCTCGCTCAGCATTCCATGCAGCGCGTGGCCGAATTCATGGAACAGGGTCTTCGCTTCGTCCATCGAAAGCAACGCCGGCTCGCCCACTGATGGTTTGGCAAAATTCATGATGTTGTAGATGATGGGCTTGGCGCCATGACCCAGCTTGTAGCCTGATTGCAGGGAACTCATCCATGCACCGGAGCGCTTCGAGGCTCGGGTAAAATAGTCGGCGAGGAACAGGCCGCGCTCAGTTCCGACACCATTGCGGACAACGAAAACCCGCGCATCGGGGTGCCAGACGGCGATGTCTTTTGTTTCCTCAAATTGCAGCCCGAAAAGGCGCGTTGCGACATCGAAACAGGCCTCGATAATGCGATCAAGCTGGAGATAGGGCTTGAGCTGGGCCTCGTCGAAGGCAAATTTCTCGGCCCGCAGCTTTTCCTGATAAAAGCGCCAGTCCCATGTGGAAAATGTCTCGTTGCTGCCGGCAGATGTCGCCAGCCTCTCCAGTTCTTTCTGGTCGCTTGCCGCTTTTTCCAGCGCCTTTTGCCAGACAGGATCGAGCAATTCATGCACGGCCTTCGGTGTCTTGGCCATGGTATCGTCCAGCTTGAGCGCCGCATATGACGAATAGCCAAGCAGATTGGCTTTTTCCGCCCGCAGCTTAAGCATAGTGCGCACAACCTGCGTGTTGTCGTGCGCGCCGCCATTTTGACCGCGCATGGTGAAGGCGCGCCAGGCCAGTTCGCGCAAATCGCGCCGTTCGGAAAACGTTGTGAAAGGCTCATAAATCGAACGTGACAAGGTAACCGCATAGCGGCCTTTGTGACCGCGTGTTTCGGCAGCTTCAGCCATCGCACTCTTGACGAAATCAGGAAGACCGGCAAGATCTGGTTCGTCGAGAAGGAGCGACCAGCCACTTTCGTCGGCAAGCACATTTTGTCCAAATGACGTGCCAAGTGATGACAATTCTTCATTGATCGCGGCAAGCCTTTTTTGCCGTCGGCATCGAGTTTCGCACCCGAGCGCACGAAGCCCTTCCAGGTCTTTTCCAATACCCGCAATGTCTCGGCATCGAGGTCAAGCTTGGCGCTGCCTTGGTAGAGCGCATCTATGCGGGCAAACAGATTGGCGTTCATGGAAATGGACGAAAAATGCCGCGACATCTTTGGCGAAATCTCGCGCTCAAGCGCCTGAATTGCCTCATTGGTATGCGCACCAGCCCGACACCAGAAGATCGAGGAGACCCGGTCAAGCGCCTCGCCTGACAGTTCGAGAGCGGCAAGCGTGTTGTCGATGCTTGGCTCCACCGGATTATCGGCAATCGCCGCAATCTCGATCTCATGCTGGCTGAGTGCGGCATCGAATACCGGGGCAAAATCGCCATCGCCGATGCGGGAAAAATCAGGCAACCCGAGCGGGCCATCCCACGCTGTCAGGGCTTGCGCGGCAAGATCGACTGTCTTTGCAGATGACATGAAAACTCTTTCGCTGATCGGGGACGGTCAAAACGATGATCCTCGTCCGATGTAGGACGCACCACGACCGGGTGCAACCATCGGCAGCGTTTCAATAGCTATCGCAATTTTCCGCGATAACCGTCTGCGTATTGACCGAAATGTGATTGTCGCTCACCGCGAAGATTTCGCGCATGAGCAGATCGTTGGTCGTAAAATGATAACAGGCGAGAACAGTCGTCACATCACCATCCGTTTTCTCGACCTTGTGGCGGATCGAAGCCCCTTTCACCGCCTCCTCCCATTCGTCCATCGAGGCAATGAACTCGGTCCTGGTTTGCTCGATACCAAGATCCGACAATTCGATGCGGGCATCACTCGACAAAAGGTTTGAAAGCTCAGCGCGATCTACCTTCAACAAGGCTGCATACCAGCGGTCTATGACGCCATCATCAGCACGAGCCGAAAAAACGCCCACCGTCAGGAATATTGCCAAGGCAATAGAACTGAGAAGGGCGCGCACCATCAATCTGCCGCCGAAACCACGGGCTCCGCCACTTCAACGCCAATATCCGGCTTCTCGAAATCGCCGGTGTCCTTGTTCATCACCCAAAGCTCGCCGGTCGAGATATCGAACCAGGCTCCATGCAAACTCAGTTTACCCTTGCCTTCCAGAATGCTGACGCAAGGAAATGTCCTGAGATTTGCCAGAGAATAACGGATCGAAATGCGTTCCAGCGCCGTCTGGCGTTCACCTGACGTCATCAATGTACTCGAGGCCACCGTATCTGCTGCCGGTGCGATAAGGCTCATCCACTTGCCGATAAAATCACCGGGCGAAAGTGGGGCGTTACCCGTGCTCAATGCTGCACGAATACCGCCACAACGACCGTGGCCCATCACCACGATGTTCTTGACCTTCAGGCTCTGGATGGCGAATTCCAGCGCAGCCGACGTGGAGTGAAACTCTCCGTCGGGTTCGCAAGGCGGCACCAGATTGCCAACATTGCGCAATACGAACAGTTCGCCCGGACCTGCATCGAAAATCGTTTCAGGAGCGGAGCGCGAATCGCAACAGGCGATAATCATCGTTTCCGGCGACTGGCCTTCGCGTGCGAGCGAAGTGTAGCGACCGCTTTCGGTTGCATAGCGACCGCTCATGAAGTGGCGATAGCCGGCGAGGAGATGTTCTGGGAGGTGGCTCATGGTTGGCAGCATTGCCTTTCCGGTTTGGATGGCGACAGCTTGGACTGTGTCAACAAGCCTGTAGCGGGAAAACACCCCACCGATCAATGAAGAAGTGACGGTAAATCTTATACAATCGTCGAATTCCGGCGCAATCGCGTGTAACAGCCACCCCTTTGGCTGCGCCCCAAGCGGTCACGCCTTTGACTTGCGCCCCGGATGCAGGAGATGACGAAGCTGCACCATTGCCATCGGATTAGACAGGCTTTGCGCGTCTGTTTCGAGTTGCAATTCGTCGCCGCCCCGTTTCGCAGTCCGCGCAAGAATTTCGTAAACCGCAGCCGTTGTTGATTGAAGCGCCTTTTCCGGTGGGTGGCCGGCAAGGACGCGCGCCAGAAAGACAGCGGCGGTCAGATCGCCCAGCCCATTCGGTGGTCGCTCGATTATGCGGTGTTCGGCCAGCAGCGCGTGCCTGGCGTTGAGCAGGAAATTGCCCGTGCCTCCCGCCATCATCGCTGGCGCGGAGGTGACAAGCATGGTCGGCGGCCCGGCTTCCAACGCGGCCGCCGCCGTCGATTTCAAATCGGGCAATTTCGTGCCTGTCATCCATTCCAGTTCATAGCGGTTCGGTGTGGCGATGTCGGCCAGCGGCAACAATTGATCGCGCATTGCAATCGCCACGCCCTCCGGCACGTAGAGGCCATTGGAATCACCCATCACCGGATCGCAGATATAAACAGCGGCTGAATTTCTTGCCTTGATCGTACGCACCAGCGAAGCGACAGCTTCAGCCTGTTCGGCATTGCCCAGATAGCCGGACAAGACAGCGCCGACTTCGCCAAGCCAGGGCGAGTGTTCAAGGTCGTTCAAAAGTGCCGCAAATTGTTTCGTTGGCGCAATGATACGGGTGGCAGGGCCATGACCTAGATGCCACGGCAAAATGACGGTCGGCACGGCCCAGACCGGAAACCCCAACGTCTCCAACGCAAAGACGGCCGCGCGATTACCGACCGAGCCACGCGCAACATGACTAGAAATGACGATGACGGCACGAGGCGCGTCACTTGTCGATGCCGGCATCTGCCTGTTATCCGCCCCCAAAGAGATAAATCACCAACCCGACGAGCATCGCGCAAGCCAGGATCAGGCCCATCACGCGCCCGATGCGCGTCCCCCAATATTCGATCTTGTCAGATGGATCGCAATCTGCCGCGTTGACATGACTTTGGGCGCTTTTTGCTGTCCGGGCAATGAAGGAGGTGCCGCTCGGGTCGGTCTCGCGCGCAATCCCCTTGAGGATATAGCGCGCCTCACGCTCCCTGTCCGTATCTCGAGGTCCAGCCATGATGACATCCCGTTTCATCGAAACATTAGCTACTTCATCAGGTCAAACACAGAGCCTTTGGCAAGATGGCACGGTACCAGCCAATAGGCCCGTTTTCTCCAGCAGTCACGTGTTTTCCCCAACAGCGTTTTCTTGGCGACACTTTGTGGTAATGCTTTTCCATCGTCCACGCCAGAGGATACCTCCTATGCTTGCCCAGCGCCTGACTTTCCTGCCTCCGCTTCGCAAATTGCCGGCATTCGTCATGATGACACTGTTGCTGCCGCTATTGACTGGTTGCGGTTACAATACGATTCCAACGGCGGAGGAAAACGCCAAGGCAGCGTGGAGCCAGGTGCTCAACCAGTACCAGCGCCGCGCCGATCTCATTCCAAATCTCGTCGAGACCGTCAAAGGCTATGCGAGCCACGAAAAAGACGTGCTGGAAGGCGTCGTCGAAGCTCGCGCCAAGGCAACTCAGGTAACGGTGACACCCGAAACGCTGTCCGATCCCAACGCTTTCAAGGCGTTTCAGGAAAATCAGGCTGGCTTGACCAGCGCCTTGTCGAGACTATTGGCCGTCGTGGAAAACTACCCGGACCTGAAGGCAAGCCAGAATTTCCTGGCACTACAGGCGCAGCTTGAGGGCACCGAAAACCGCATCGCGGTCGCACGACGCGATTATATTGCCGCGGTACGGGACTATAATTTGACGCTGCGTACCTTCCCTTCAGTCTTATGGGCGACATTCTGGTTCAGAAATAACCAGCCTTTCCAGAACTTTACGGTTGCAGAAGACAAGATGGACGCGCCTAAGGTCGATTTCGGCACGGGTCAGGGCGGATAGACGAAAACGCATAGCCCATGCCGAAAATGTCGATGACAGTGACAAACCATAGAGCGATTTCCGTAAGTGCGCGTGGCATGCTTGCGCTGTCATGCGCCACGATTTTCCTCGCGCTTGTCTTCGCGCTGGCTGCATTTGCCGCCACCTTGCCAACGCTTAGCGGGCGCGTCGTTGACACCGCCGGCATGATCGATGCGCCAACGGAAGTTCTGTTGACGCAAAAACTCGCCGATTTTGAAAAGAAGGGTTCCGATCAGATCGTCGTGGCAACGATCCCCGATCTCGATGGCGAGGCAATCGAGCCCTATGCCAATCGGCTGTTTCGCGCCTGGGGCCTGGGGCAAGCAGGCGAAAACAACGGCGTCCTGCTTCTGATCTCCCGTAACGATCGCAAGATGCGCATCGAGGTCGGTTATGGACTTGAAGGTACGCTGACCGACCTGCACAGCAAACTGATCATCGAAAACGATATGGTGCCAGCCTTTCGTGCCGGCGATTTTTCCGGCGGCATCGAAAAAGCCGTCGATGACATGATCATGGTGCTTGAGGGCAACCCGGAAGAGCTCGAAGCACGCGGCGCGCGCAATCAGAACAGTTCGTCAGGCGTTGAGGATTGGTTTCCCGTTATCTTTTTCATCTTGTGGGCAACCATATTCTTCGGCGGTTTTGCGATGGCTATCTTGCCGCCGATCCTAGGCCAGAAGATTGGCCCGAGAACCTATCGCTGGCTTGGTATCACGTTCACGACGTCCAACGGCTCCTCCGGCAGGTCCGGCAGCAGCGGCGGTGGTTTTTCAGGCGGCGGCGGTTCATCCGGCGGCGGCGGCTCATCAGGAGGTTGGTGAACAAGACATGGCCACACATCCTATCACCGAACAGGACCGTCTCCGCGTGGCACAGGCCATTCGTACCGCAGAGGCAAAGACCGATGCAGAAATCTATTGCGTCGTTGCCCATCGAAGCGACGCCTACTTCTTCCCCGCAGCCTTCATGGCAATGGTTGGCATCGTTCTGATCAGCCTGCTTGCCGCCTATGGGTTGGAATACCGATGGCTTTCCATCCGCTTGCCGCACTTCATGCTGGCGCAATGCCTGGCCCTTGCAGGAGCGATGGTGCTCCTGTGGCTTGCCCCCGGATTGCGCATCCATCTGGTGCCATGGCCTTTGCGCCACCGGGCCGCCCACGACAATGCTGTCCGGCAATTTCTGGCACGCAACATTCACATGACCACGGCACGAACGGGCGTTCTCATCTTCGTGTCGCTGGCTGAACATTATGCCGAAGTGATCGCCGATGCGGGCATCAACAGTCGCGTCCAACAGGACATATGGGATGATGTCGTGCGTGATCTGACAATTCAGGCACGCAACGACCACCTTGCCGACGGCTTTGTCGAGGCCATCACGACCGTCGGTGCAATCATGGCCGAGCACTTTCCTGTCTCGCCCGGAGATGTCAACGAACTCGACGATCATCTGGTCGAGATTTGACAAAGGATCATCGCTAAAGCGCGTCGCGTCTAAAGGGATTCATGCAGGGTGCTTTAAGCCTTTGTTTTTGTGCATGTCGTTGTCCCAAAACCGCTGCACACTTTTGGGCGACATGCACTAGACGGCATTCTGGCCAGCCGCCCCAATGTCACCATGCGCCTCGAAGTCAGATGTGTGAAAATCATTTGACAGGCGACTAGACGCTTGCAATCGGGCAAGGCGCGTTTATGGTTAACAAATCATGAACACGCTGACGATAGATATCAGACGAGCCGAACCGCGCGATGCAGGCGAAATTGCCGATGTGCATCTTGAAGCGTGGCGCGGAGCTTATTGTGGCATCATCCCCCACAAGACACTGGCATCCATGATCAATCGCCGTGGCGTCGACTGGTGGGCGAATGCCATCAAACGCTCGGCAACCGTTCTGATTGTGGAAATTGGCGGTACCGTTGCGGGCTACGCCACCGTTGGCAAGAACCGGGCCCGCGAGCTACGCCAGCAAGGCGAGATATACGAACTTTACGTGCGCCCTGAGTATCAGGGCATTGGATTGGGAAGCCGCCTTTTCGCCGCCGCGCGTCAAAGACTGGTCGACTATGGCTTGAAAGGCATGGTGGTTTGGGCGTTGGAAGAAAATGAAAACGCACTTTCCTTCTATACCGGTGCGGGCGGGCGCGATATCGCTGAAGGCGTCGAAATCTTTGAGCACAAGGCCTTGAAAAAGGTCGCATTCGTCTGGGAATAGCTGCGCGCCACGTTTACCAGAACGCCGAAAACCTGATCTTTCTTCTATCCTGTCATTGCCTGACAGCCGATCAGCCGCTATCGGTGCTGCGATATTCCACGGAAAGACCATATGCGCATTGAAGCGATAGCCACCGGACACAATCCGCCCGAAGACATCAATGTCATTATCGAAGTCCCTGTTGGCGGCGAGCCGATCAAATATGAAATGGACAAGGCAGCGGGCACGCTTTTTGTCGACCGGTTTTTGCACACGCCCATGCGCTATCCCGGCAATTACGGCTTCGTGCCGCACACATTGTCGGGCGATGGCGATCCGATTGACGTCTTGATCTGCTCGACCCGTGCATTGGTGCCTGGGTGCGTCATCAATGTACGCCCCATTGGCGTGCTCATCATGGAAGACAATGCCGGGCAGGATGAAAAGATCATCGCCGTGCCATCGCCAAGCCTGACCATGCGCTATGAAAAAGTAGCGAACTTCACGGACCTCCCACAGATCACACTCGATCAGGTCTCGCATTTTTTCGAACATTACAAGGATCTTGAACCCGGCAAATGGGTGAAGATCGATGGCTGGTACGACGCCGCGAAAGCCAAGCAGATGATCGTCGAGGCAATCGAACGCGCAAAAAGCGCTTAGAGCAATTCCAGGAAAAGTGTGCAGCGGTTTTCTGTCCGGGATTGCGTAAAAACAAATACTTAGAGCGGCTCATCCTTTTCAGTTATCGACCCGGCCGAACGCCGGAACAGCACCGATGTCCACGCGCTTGTCTTTTCCGCAAACGAAGGCGCGGGCTTTCTCGTCTGCGATCTTGCGAGCATCTTCATTGGCATCAGCGTTGCCCGTTGCCAGCACAAGACCAACAGTACAGCCCTCACGGACCCCCGGTTGGCCCACCTTGGCAATGAGCAGGACCTCGCTGGATTTGTCGGGCTGCTCTGAATTGCTGACCATGCGGCGATGAATTGCAGCAAACGGAACGGTGACATCACCGGTCATCTCGATGCGCCATTCCACCTTGGCACTGCTTGAATTGAAACTGGCAAAACTCTCCCATACCGGCGTCATATCGGCGGCGGGAAATCCGTAAAAAACCGATTCCCGTGCATCGTCATATGCCAGCAGTACCGGGTATCCACGATAACCCGAGCAGGCAAGATCGGCCCATTCGCCATCGCCTTCCCCGGCCTGCGCATAGGTCAGGCAATCCTTTTGCGGGTCGAGATCCGTATAGGCGCTGCTGATACTGCCGGCATGAGCAACATGGCCAAGGCTGGCAAGAATGATCGCGGCAACGAGACTGCGCATTGACGTCTCCTTCGGACGGGTCCTGACCATAACAGCGAACTCCAGCCGGAAGAACCTTTCTTGATCACGGAATGCCCCTTAGAAAAATACGCGCAAAAGGAGTCGATCCCTCGCACCCGCCCCGCTATATGATGGGAAGAAGGTCGTAGCGTTTGAATCCATTGGCAGGATGGCATGACAGAAGAAAACGGTAAGCCGCAGGGTGCTGGTGCAGATTTGGAATACAAAACCGTCGAGGTAAAACGCCTGACACCAGCAGCTGAGCGGGCGCTTGCGGAAGCGCAAGTACGGCGCAAAGCCTATCTGGCCGCCGAGGCCGCACTGCCCAAGGAGATAGGCGGACGTGGTGGACTGGAGCCCGGACGCTATGGCGACTGGGACGTCAAGGGCCTGACTGCCGATTTCTGATGATCAAGGCTGCCTGACTGGGCTCAGCCGCATGTGGTAATTTTGCTCTTGCATTTGACATACGATAGGAATAATTTCCTTTGTATCATGTCACAGCTCTTGAATATTTTCAGATTGATCGCCCCGTTTGGTGTGATGTTCGCTCTGGGAATGGGCGTATTGCCCGTTCATGCGGCCAAACCCTTTCCAGGGCCGGTCGAAGCCAGTGTGATCCGCGTCATCGATGGCGATACATTTCTTGCCGAAGCTATCGTCTGGCCGGGTCAGTCCGTGCGGGTCAGCATCCGCATACGAGGCATTGATGCGCCGGAGCTGAAGAGTCGCTGCGACGGCGAACATGCCGCCGCAATTCTTGCACGCAAGGCGCTGGCGGCGATGCTCGACAGCGGTCCTGTTTCCATCTCCAACATTGGCGGCGGCAAATATTACGGGCGGGTGTTGGCCGATGTCGCCTCTGAGGATGGGACAGCAATTGCTGCGACCCTTTTGTCGCGCAGATTGGTTCGCCCATATTTTGGTGGCCGTCGGCACAGTTGGTGCAACTGACCCCGTTTGGCACACAAGACACGTCCCGAATTGATACGCTTTTCCACTATGGATGATTGCGGCACTGCTCATGGTTAGTGTCCGGTAAAAGCGCGAGGCAGCTACGAGCAAACATTTACTTCGCCTTTACCATTTCCTCGACAGAACATAAGCAAAAACAATAGCCTACAGCGATACATTGGTTGTGCGTCGCCTCTCCCCGCATTCCGGCCAGTTTCCTGCAAGGCAGGGACAAACGACAACAAAGTCGTGGCAGACGGAGGCAGTATCATGCGGCATTTTGGGATTTCGGGTCAGTCGATCAACAACTTCGTGGAAGACCGCAACGGCAATTTCGCGCTCATCTTTGGCGTGACGGTGGCGATGCTGGCCTTGGGCGTTGGCTACGCGGTCAATATAGGCCAGATCATGAATGCAAAATCGGCTTTGCGTAGCGCGGTCGATTCAGCTGTTACATCGACGGCGCGTGACCTGACCACGGGTGCTGCCACGCAAGAAGAGGCAGAAAAAACCGTCCGCGCATTTCTGACCGCAAACAGCGCGGGTGGAATTTTACCCTCCGACAAGATCGTTCTCGACAAGCTGACGATCAACAAGACGGCAAAGACTGTCACCGCCGGTGCCTATGTCGACGTCAATCTCTATTTCCCCCTGTTCGGGATGGGTAAGACCAAGCGCGTTTATAATACGGGTGCCGCAGTATATTCCGACAAACATATTGAAGTGGCGATGATGCTCGACATTACCGGCTCGATGGGCGGGCAGAAGATCAAGGATCTCAAAACTGCCGCCAAAAACGCCGTAGAAGCATTGCTCGGCCAACAAAATCCGAACAATCCGCGCGTGCGGGCTGCTATCGTTCCCTATGCCGAAGCTGTCAACACCGGCAAGCTTGTGGGCTCGGTGTTCGAGGAGGTTCAAGGCGGCCCCATCGTGCCACCGTCGATCTACGATCCTATCGCAGTGTCTGTGACCACCCCCATAGATAAATGCGCCACTGAACGGAAATTCAAGGATGGCAGCGCCGACTTTTCCGATGACGGCCCCAATATGGAGCGCCTGAATGTTGCCGGGCAGCCTTATCTGGCCAAAGTGAACAGGGATTATCGAATTTCCGTGACGAAGAATTGGCAGGGCCAGGTCACTGGCACAAAATGCCCGAAGGCAGAACTTATTCCGCTGACCACAGACAAGCAAAAATTGCTCGACACGATCGATAACTTCAAAGCTGATGGTGTGACTGCCGGCGGAATCGCAGCGCAGTGGGGCTATTACATGCTGTCGCCAAAATGGCGTTCGACGATCGTGTCGGCAGGATTGGGAGACGGACCGGCTGAGTATGACAAGACGAAAGTTTCCAAGGTCGCAATCCTGATGACCGATGGTGAGTTCAACACAGCCTTTGCTGGTGTTGCCATCGGCAGCAAGCCTCAGGGCAACCAATCCAGCAAGTCGCGCAGCTATGCTGAAGCCGTGTGCACCAACATGAAGAATGACGGCATTCAGGTCTACACGATCGGCTTCGCGCTCGGTTCCAACCCAAACAGCCCGGCAAGGGCGGTGTTGAAAGACTGTGCGACCACGGACACCTCCGCCCTGAAGCATTTCTTCGATGTTTCAACCGGACCGGAACTGGATGCGGCATTCAAGGAAATCATCAGCAATACGCAACGTCTGGCGCTCACCAAATAGCCGAACGTAAAGCCCGGCGCACATTCAAGGGTTCGTTTTGCGCGCTTTAAGTCTTTGCTTTGATGCATGTAGTTGCCCGTAATCGCCGCACACTTTGGGCGACATGCATTTGAGGCAAGAAAGGCCGCCACTTCTGTTGAAGCTGGCGGCCTTCACTTGATCTTCGATAGCAATGCCGGTTGCGGGCGCTCAAATTTCTCAAACAAACCGCATCTTGTCGCCGAGACCAATGGTACCCGGTCTATCGACCTGACAATAAACACCGATATTGCGCGCGTTGTGACGCAGGAGATTTCGAAGAATATCGGGGTCGCTGTCAAACCCGTCCTGACCGATGATGGTGAACCCGCAGCGGCGGCATGGATCTGAAATCGTCAACTCGACTTCGCCTATTGCCAGCTTGCGGCCAATCCATTCGGTTTCGGGAAAAGAGCCTTCGACCTCGGGCATATCGACAACGATGCCGGGGCGAAAGCGGCGGCGATCTGGATCTCCGCTCGGGTGCAGGGCTTTCAATCGCGCCAGCGATGCCGTGGTCAACAGATGCAAGGGTGCCTTTTTATAACGCGGCGCCGTGATTTCCCCCGCATATCCAGATGGTCTACCGCCCCCATACGGCAAGATTGCCGCGTCGAAGCCGAGATAGGCCGAAATGGCACGGTCGCAATCCGGGCTGGGCGCCGCGATCCATTCACCATTGGAGGTGGCTATTTCAAGCCTGCGATCGGCGGATAGGCGAGCCTTGATGCGCGGCACCTGGTGCCATTTCTCATGGCCATCAGGGCGTGCGATCTCCCCTGTATCCGCTTCGACAAGGCCAAAGAGCCTGTCGCCATCAGCACCCGCCTGATTGACGGAAATCGTCTGCATAGTTTCTCCTGCCAGTGAACTGGCAGGATAGCGCCAAAGCTCTATCACCTCTCCCAAGTCGCCCATATGCTCACCCTGACGGTTCGACCCCGACAGCATCGG
This sequence comes from Mesorhizobium sp. G2-6-1, assembly GCF_055809095.1. Classification (NCBI taxonomy): domain Bacteria; kingdom Pseudomonadati; phylum Pseudomonadota; class Alphaproteobacteria; order Hyphomicrobiales; family Phyllobacteriaceae; genus Mesorhizobium; species Mesorhizobium sp. G2-6-1. Next base: position 2,156,803 of record NZ_CM147896.1, on the reverse strand, counting down.
AAAACCGCTACACACTTTTCTCGGGGATTGCTTGTTTGTTTTGCGCAATCCCGAACGGAAAACCGCTACACACTTTTCTCGGGGATTGCTTTAGCCCTTCTTGTTTTGCCTGTTGGCAATCAGCTCGTCGACGACACTCGGATCGGCCAGCGTCGAGGTGTCGCCGAGCGAGCCGAAATCGTCTTCGGCGATCTTGCGCAGGATACGGCGCATGATTTTGGCCGAACGCGTCTTGGGCAAGGCGGGTGCGAACTGGATCTTGTCAGGCGTGGCAATCGCGCCGATTTCCTTGCGCACATGCGTTACAAGATCCTTGCGCAACGTCTCGCTCGGTGCCTCGCCATCCATCAGCGTGACATAGCAGTAGATGCCCTGCCCCTTGATGTCGTGCGGATAACCGACGACCGCAGCTTCCGACACCTTGTCGTGGGCAACGAGCGCGGATTCCACCTCGGCGGTGCCCATGCGGTGACCGGATACGTTGATGACATCATCAACCCGCCCGGTGATCCAGTAATAGCCGTCCTCGTCACGGCGGCAGCCATCGCCCGAGAAATACTTGCCTTTATAGGCGGAGAAATATGTCTGTGCGAAACGCTCATGATCGCCATAAACGGTGCGCATCATGCCGGGCCAGGCGTCGGCGATGCACAGATTGCCGGAGCCTTCACCTTCGATGACCTTGCCGTCAGCGTCCATGATCTGCGGGACAATGCCAAAGAATGGCCGCGTTGCAGAGCCCGCCTTCAGGTCAGTCGCTCCCGGTAGCGGCGCAATCAGGATGCCGCCATTTTCCGTCTGCCACCATGTATCAATGACAGGACACTTCTTCTCACCGACGATATTATAATACCATTGCCATGCCTCCGGGTTGATCGGCTCGCCAACCGAGCCAAGTATCCGCAGCGATTTGCGCGACGTTTTCTCCACATGGCTGTCGCCCGCTCCCATCAGCGCACGGATGGCGGTGGGCGCGGTGTAGAAGATGTTGACCTTGTGCTTGTCGACCACTTCCCAGAAGCGCGATGGTGTCGGGTAGTTGGGAACACCTTCGAACATCAGCGTCGTTGCACCGTTGCACAGCGGACCATAGAGAATATAGGAGTGACCCGTTACCCAGCCGACATCGGCTGTGCACCAGTAAATGTCTCCGTCGTGATAGTCGAAGACATATTGATGGGTCATCGAGGTATAGACGAGATAGCCTGCGGTGGTGTGCAAGACACCCTTCGGCTTGCCGGTCGAGCCGGATGTGTAGAGGATGAACAGCGGGTCTTCCGCCTTCATTTTCTCCGGCTTGCAGTCGGGTTTAACCGAGGCGGTTTCTTCGTGATACCAGAGGTCGCGGCCTTCGGCCCAGGCGACCTTGCCGCCTGTGCGGCGTACCACCAGAACATTATTGACCTTCACCTTCTGTTTGCCCGCGATCTCGACGGCCTTGTCGGTATTGTCCTTCAGCGGTATCGGCTTGCCACCGCGTAACCCCTCATCGGCGGTAATAACGAAATTGGATTGGCAATCGACGATACGACCGGCCAGCGCATCCGGCGAGAAGCCGCCGAAAACGACGGAATGGATGGCGCCGATGCGGGTACAGGCGAACATGGCGTAGGCCGCTTCAGGGATCATCGGCATGTAGATGGTGACGCGATCGCCCTTCTTGACGCCATGCTTCTTCAGCACATTGGCAAGCCGGCAAACATGCTCATGCAATTCATTGTAGGTGATCTTCTTCTCATCATAAGGATTGTCACCCTCCCAGATGATGGCAACCTGATTGCCGCGCTTCTTCAGGTGGCGGTCAATACAGTTATAAGAAACATTGGTTTGGCCATCCTCGAACCACTTGATCGAAACCTTGCCGTCGAACGAGGTGTTCTTGACCTTGGTATAGGGCTTGAACCAGTCGATGCGCTTGCCGTGCTTGTTCCAGAATTTATCCGGGTTCTTGACGCTGTCGGCGTACCATTTGAGATAGGTCTCGTTATCGATCAGCGCATTCTTCTTCCACGCAGATTGAACGCGGTGGACATGAACATCGGACATTCCTGCTTTCCTCCAAAATCAGCCATTGGCCAAAATGCGAATGGCGCGGCGATCACCGTCGCAAGTCAACCACATTATTAACAGTTCCACCCGAACGGCAATATTAGACGTTCGATTGCGTGACCGGATGACGCAGAAATTGAGCAGCGGATCAGTTGAAATTTCGCTTGTCGAGTGAAGTTATCGTTCTGTCGATGTCGCAACCTGACAAATGTTCCAGATATCCGATTATGCGACTGGAGGATGACTACATAGCTACAATCTTTCGAATATTCCACACAACCTCTGTTGGTTAAAAATAACTGTTTAGCTTACCTGTTTAGCAATCCACCAGATATTTCCACAAGGGTCTTTTATACCAGCAATTCTATCACCAAACGGCCTTAAATTGGGTTCCATTATTGATATAGCACCGCATTTCAATGCGGTTTGGAACTTCGAATCGACGTCGTCAACATACAAATAAATCTGAGATACATTAGCGGAAAACTGCTCCGTGCTTTGATTAAGCATTATTATTGATTCACCAATACGAATTCGCGCGTGCTGGATTTTTCCGTCTTTGTATCTATCTTCTTTAACCAATAAACCATCGAAAACTTCTACGGCAAATTCAATCAACGCGTCCGCATCTTCAACGGTGAAGTAGGGTGTAATCGTTCCTGTTTGGTTTGTCGTATTGTCTCCGCTGACCAAAATTCTACCCCTTACAAACCTCTAGATAATTGAGAGACCATTGTCGCAAAAACCATGGTTTTTGCGAAGGCTCAGCCAAATTGACTTTGGACATTACTTTTTTGGCTTTTTGTCGATTAAGACATCTTGCTGCCATTTGCTGGGTTTTTTGTCGGTGCGGTGAATGCAGCCTACCCAACAGCATGGGCGTTTTTGGCCTTCAAGAAGCTCCTCAACAGTTCGATTAATCCGCCGCTTCCTAGTCTCGTCCTGTTTCGCATCTTCAACCCAACAAATAAATTCATTTCGGGCAATAGACGTCAAGTTTTCCCATAAGCTAGTAACTTCTAATGTATCGGTCAGCGCAGCAACCAAATCCTCGGGTAGTTCGTGGACAAGGCCGCCGGAGATTTTCTTTTTCATTAATTCAACCTATCAGGTATGTATCAACAATTCGACATTGTTGACGTGCTCAATATCACCGCTCACTCCCGGCCTAGCCAAATCGGTTGCAAAAAACAAAATGGCTCAAGCTTTTGCAAGATCAGCTTGCCGGGCGTGGAAGCAAAACCCCGTTCCAAACGTTATCAATAAAGGGTTAACCATCGGCGCGCACAATTTGCGCGGGGGGAAATGCAGGTTTGCGAGGCAACCATGCGTGACCATCTCGATATGGAACTGATGCTGAAGGGCTATGGCCTGACAACGGCAAAAATCCTCTACCATTTTCCAGATCATCCACTTCTGTTGCAGACATATATCTGGCAGGACTACGACATCGCTCCGAAATTTCCGGTGCTGGTGAAGTTCATCGAATTCTGGAAATCCAGGCTCGAAGGGCCGTTGCATTCAGTGAGCTATTCACATCAGAAGCTGATTGCATCGAATGAATGGAGAAAAGTCGATGGCGAGTTCGTGCTGCACTGATGCCTTTTCCGGCAGCGCGCTTCGCAGAAATGTCTACTGCATGCCGCCCAAAAATGTGCAGCGTTTTTGGGCCAACGACATGCATGAAAACAATGGCTTGAAGCACGCTGCATGAATGACTTTGAACGCGACGTGCTTTGGAAACGCAACTCGCAATCGAGAGGCCAATGCCGGAACCGCTCAAGCAGTGGGTACTGATCTTCTCCGACGGCACGGGCCAGCGCGGCGTCCGCAACGACGCGGCGATCAAGAGTACCAATGTGTTCCAGATGTTTTCCGCGGCTGAAGGCAAGCCCTATTTGGAGAGCTTCTACGACCCAGGACTTGGTGCACCGGACGAAGGCGCGAATAACTGGACCCGTACTTTCCGCAATTTCTGGTCCAAAGTGACGGGCTGGGGCATTAGCGCCAACATCGTCGATTGCTACGAAGCCCTGCTGCTCAAATGGCGTCCCGGCATGAAGATCGGCTTCTTCGGCTTCAGTCGTGGTGCCTACACCGTTCGTTGCCTCGGCGGTGTGCTGGCAACCTGCGGCATAGCAATGGACGACGCCGGCACCCCTATTTCCAAGGCTCGTGAAGGGTCAGGCGCAGAGCGGCGGCGCAAAATCGCCGAAGAAGCAGTCGCTACCTACAAGATCAAAGGCAAGGCCGCGCGAAAAGCGGCGGGCGAAACCTTTGCGCGCAAATATCGGGCGCAGCAGGCCGTGCCCGACGTGGTCGGCGTATTCGATACGGTGAAAGCGCTTGGGCTTCCCGGCATCATGAATCTGGTCAATCCGTGGAAACACGAATTCCACGACAAAGATTTATCGGAACGTGTGCCGGTTGGTCTGCATGCGCTGTCGATAGATGAGAACCGTAAGGAATTTGCCCCGGTGCAGTGGGCCGACGTGAACATTGAGGGGCGCGCTGCCGGTCAGATTATCGAACAGGTCTGGTTTCCGGGCGTGCATTCCGACATCGGAGGCGGTTACAATGACGACTGGAAACTGGCCGACCTTGCGCTCGACTGGATGCTCGACAGGTTGCGAAACGTTTGCCATCTCCATATTCCGCTCACCGTCAACATGCACGACAATATGCTGGGCAAGGCACATGATGAGAGAACAGGGCTGGGCATATTCTGGCTTCAGAGCGCCAGAAACATTCGCTGGGAGTCAGTTGATATCGACATGTTATGCGACGGAATTGAATGCAGATTTGACAAGTATTCACCACCCTACAGGCCCGCGCCGCTGTCCGGCCATCCCCGCGTCAGACGCTATTATCGCCGGTGACGTTCAAACGGGGCTCCCATTGCCGATAAAGGGCGCTGGTCAGAGACCTTATCGGCTTCCGAAAATTGCCGACCCCACCCTGACGCTGGTTGCACCAAACGCGACTGCGGTTTCGTAATCACCAGACATGCCCATCGAAAGACGTTCGACACCAGCTTCGCGCGCGAGTTTTTCAAGCAGGGCAAAATGCGGCCCCGGATTTTCATCGGCTGGCGGAATGCACATCAAACCATTGATGGTGAGCCCGTGGACATCGCGACAGCGCGTGACAAAGGCAATGGTTTCGCTCGGTTCGATGCCAGCCTTTTGCGGCTCCGACCCCGTATTGACCTGCACAAATAATCGCAGTGTCCGCTCTTGCTTGCGCATTTCCTTGGCAAGTTCGGCAGCGATCTTGTCGCGATCGACCGTCTCGATGACATCGAACAGGGCGACTGCTTCCCTGGCCTTGTTGGATTGCAGCGGGCCGATAAGGTGCAACTCTATATCCGGGAAATCGGCTTTTAACAGCGGCCATTTTCCTTGCGCCTCCTGCACGCGGTTTTCACCGAAAACGCGCTGGCCCGCTTCGATAACGGGGCGAATGACATCCGCATCGAATGTTTTGGAGACAGCAACCAGCGTGACACTTGCCGGACTGCGTTTTGAACTCTGTTCTGCTGCGCCAATATTTGCCTTGACCGCTGCAAGCTGTTCGACAGCATGGTTCATATCCGGTTCCTATCGTCCGATACCGCTGTTTTTGCCCCGGTGGTGCACCCATATGGTTGACGGGTTTGCCAAAGCATGGTGAAGACCGGAGCCATGTTCCTGGCTGCCCGCGTGAGCGTGGCAGCTTTCCTCATGCTTTTAAAAGAAAAACCGGTCATGGCAACCGAACGATACAATCCGCGCGCTTCAGAACCCAAATGGCAAAAGGCATGGGATGCCGAAAAGCTGTTCGAGACGAAGAACGACGACCCGCGTCCGAAATATTATGTGCTGGAGATGTTTCCCTATCCCTCAGGGCGCATTCATATGGGCCATGTGCGTAACTATACGATGGGTGACGTGGTGGCGCGCTACCATCGCGCAAAAGGCGAAAATGTGCTTCATCCGATGGGCTGGGATGCCTTCGGCCTGCCGGCGGAAAATGCGGCGCGCGACAACAAGGTCAATCCGCGCGACTGGACCTATTCCAACATCGCCACGATGAAGCGCCAATTGAAGACGATGGGCCTTTCGCTCGATTGGGCGCGCGAGTTCGCGACCTGCGATCCGGCATATTACCGTCACCAGCAGAAGATGTTTCTGGATTTCTGGCGCACCGGACTGGTGGAGCGCAGATCGGCCAAGGTCAATTGGGACCCGGTCGACATGACGGTTCTGGCCAATGAGCAGGTCATAGACGGGCGCGGCTGGCGATCCGACGCACTGGTCGAGCAGCGCGATCTGACGCAATGGTTCTTCAAGATCACCTCGATGTCGCAAGACCTGCTCGACGGGCTCGACACGCTTGAACGCTGGCCGGAAAAAGTCCGGGTCATGCAGCGCAACTGGATCGGCCGTTCCGAAGGCCTGCTGGTTCGCTGGCCGCTGGCAAGCGACACGGCACCATCGGGCGAAGATGAACTGGAAGTCTATACGACGCGGCCCGACACCATATTCGGCGCATCGTTTATGGCGATTGCAGCCGATCATCCGCTGGCAAAAAAGGCGGCGCAGACAAACCCGAAACTTGCATCCTTCATCGAGGACGTGCGCCGCATGGGAACATCGGTGGCAACCGTCGAGACAGCGGAAAAGAAAGGCTTCGATACGGGCATCCGTGTCACGCATCCCTTTGACAAGGACTGGACGCTGCCGGTCTATGTCGCCAATTTCGTCTTGATGGATTATGGCACGGGCGCAATTTTCGGCTGCCCGGCGCATGACCAGCGCGACCTTGATTTTGCCAATAAATACGGGCTGCCGGTTGTGCCGGTGGTCAAGCCGGAAGGCATTGAGGCACCCGCCTTCCAGATTACGGAAGAAGCCTATGTCGAAGATGGCACGATGATCAATTCGCGCTTTCTCGACGGTATGAAACCAAGCGACGCATTCGAGGAAGTGGCGACGCGGCTTTCAGGTGCAACCGTCGGCAACCGTCCGCAGGCTGAGCGCAAGGTGCAGTTCAGGCTGCGCGACTGGCTGATTTCGCGCCAGCGCTATTGGGGTTGCCCCATCCCCGTCATTCATTGCGACGATTGTGGTGCGCAACCTGTGGCCGACGAGAACCTGCCGGTCGAATTGCCGGTCGATGTCACGTTTGAGCGCCCCGGCAATCCGCTCGATCATCATCCGACGTGGAAGCATGTGGACTGCCCGAAATGCGGCAAGAAAGCACGCCGCGACACCGACACGATGGACACATTTGTCGATTCGTCGTGGTATTTCGCGCGCTTCACCGATCCGTGGAATGAGACAAGGCCGACGACGCTGTCTTATGTCGATGGCAAAAAGGGCTGGCTGCCGGTCAATCAATATATTGGCGGCATCGAACATGCGATCCTCCATCTCCTTTATTCGCGTTTCTTCACACGCGCCATGAAGGCAACTGGACATCTCAACGAGGTAAGCGAACCATTCGAGGGCCTGTTCACTCAGGGCATGGTCGTGCACGAAACCTATAAGGGGCCGCAAGGCTGGGTTACACCTGCCGAGGTCAAGGTCGATGAGGCTGACGGGAAGCGGCAGGCCGTGCTGTTGGCCGATGACTCCCCGATCGAGGTCGGGTCGATCGAGAAAATGTCGAAATCGAAAAGGAACGTGGTCGATCCTGATGACATCATCGCCAGCTACGGGGCCGATACCGCGCGCTGGTTCATGCTGTCGGACTCACCGCCGGAACGCGACGTGATCTGGACCGAAGCGGGCGTTGAAGGCGCTCATCGCTTTGTCCAGCGCATATGGCGTCTTGTGGCGGAAGCCGCGCCTGTTTTGCGCGATGTCGCATCTGCTGCTGGTGAAGGAGATGTCGCGACCATTTCGCGCACGGCCCACAAGATTTTGAAGGCAGTGGGCGAAGACATAGAACGGTTGCATTTCAACAAGGCGGTTGCCCGTCTCTATGAGTTGACCAATGCGCTTTCTCCCGAAATTGCTGCCCTTGCGGATGACCGCGATGGCGATAGCGCGCGTGCGGGTGCCGTGCGCCAGGCATTGGAGTTCCTTATTGTCATGGTCGCGCCAATGATGCCGCATCTGGCCGAGGAATGCTGGAAGGCACTTGGCGGATCGGGATTGGTTGCAGCGCAGCCATGGCCATCCTTCAATCCCGCTCTCGTCGTTGACAACGAGATCGTGCTGCCGGTGCAGGTCAATGGCAAGAAACGCGGCGATTTGACAATTGCCCGCGACGCAGATCAATCTGCTGTCGAACAGGCAGTGCTTGCTCTCGACTTCGTGCAAAAGGCGCTCGAAGGCAAGACACCGCGCAAGATCATCGTTGTGCCTCAGAGGATCGTCAATGTCGTTGCCTGAAAATAGCAAGACGGCACTGGCGCGCCGCCTGAATTCAACATTGCGTGCGGCTTTTTTCATCAGTGTCGCACTGGTATCGGCCTGCACCGTGCGACCGCTTTATTCCAACGCCCCGCTTTCACCAGGAGCGCAGGTTGGCGCAACCGAGGAACTTGCGTCAATTGCCGTCAGCCCGGTGAATACGCGCTATGCCCAGCAGGTGCGAAACAATCTGATCTTTGGGCTGACGCGCGGCGCTGGCGAGCCAGCTTCACCGCTTTATTCGCTTGATCTCAACGTGACCGAGGCGGTGGAATCAGCCGCATCCATACAGGCATCCGCCACACAAGACGTGCCAACCGCCGGAACTGTTATCCTGACGGCGAACTACAAGCTGACAGATACCGCTACCGGTAAAACCATCTCGACAGGCAATCGTTCGATGTCGGCGTCGTTTGACCGGCCACTGCAGGAATTCGCAAACTACCGCGCGCAAATTGATGCTGAAAACCGTGCGGCGCGGGAATTGGCGCAATTGTTGCAACTGGCGATCACTCAGGATCTTGCAAAGCGTTGAAGCGCGTCGGCTGTTGCAAGAACCCTAGCTGCTCCGGCTATGCAAAAACGCCCCCGACACCAGCGTGAAAGACATCAGCGTGATGATGTCGGGGGGCGTGGTTCAGACTTATTGACGAGTTGGCGCTCAGCCGATCTTCTGGCCGGTCTTGGCCCAGTCCGCGAGGAAGGCTTCGAGGCCCTTGTCGGTCAAAGGATGCTTGACGAGCGCGCGCAATGTTGATGGCGGAACGGTGGCGACATCTGCGCCAATCAGGGCTGCCTGCTGGACATGGCTGGTTGAGCGCACCGAAGCGACAAGGATTTCGGTCTGGAAATCGTAATTGTCATAGATCTGTCTGATGTCTGAAATCAGGTCCATTCCGTCGATGCCGGTGTCATCGAGCCGGCCAACGAACGGAGAGATGAAAGAAGCCCCGGCCTTTGCTGCCAACAGAGCCTGATTGGCAGAAAAGCACAGCGTGACATTGACCATGCGGCCATCGGAGCGGATAGACCTGCAGGCCTTCAATCCGTCAAGGGTCAACGGCACCTTGATGGCGATGTTGTCGGCGATCCTGGCCAGAACCTTGGCTTCCTTCATCATGCCGTCATAGTCTGTGGCTGTGACTTCGGCAGAAACCGGACCTTTGACGATGTCGCAGATTTGTTTGGTGACTTCATCGATCTTGCCGCCTGATTTGAGTATCAGCGACGGGTTGGTGGTAACCCCGTCAACCAACCCCAGATCGTTCAGTTCGCGGATTTCCTTGATGTCGGCAGTGTCGACAAAGAATTTCATGATGTTCTCCTTGGCAATTATTCCATGCGCGCCCAACGCGCTTGAGCGTGCGCTCGGCCCCAGGTTGGCGCTTGGGCTTTGCTCTAGACCAAAGTCGGGGCAAGGTCACGTCTCATGAAAGAAGATTCGCGTTTCACTGCCGCCGTGCTCGTGCCCATGCCTGCTGAACGTCCCTACACCTATGCGGTTCCCAAAGGAATGCATGTGGAGCCGGGTTCGATTGTGCGTGTACCGCTTGGCCCGCGCCACGTTGCCGGCATTGTCTGGGACAATACGCCCGATGAGGTGGACGCCAGAAAATTGCGGTCGATCGAGCATGTGTTCGATTGCCCGCCGATAGACGCAGCAATGCGCAGCTTTGTTGATTGGGTCGCGCAATACACGCTGTCGCCGCCAGGTATCGTGGCACGCATGCTGTTGCGTGCACCCGAAGCCTTCGATCCGGAACCCTGGACGGAAGGCTTGCAGCGAACCGTTGAAGAACCTGACCGCGTGACCAAGGCGCGCTCGCGGGTACTTGAAACAGCGGTGGGAGGGCTTGCCTGGACACGCTCCGGCCTTGCCCATGCGGCGGGTGTTTCATCAAGCGTTATCGATGGCCTCAAGGCGCAAGGCGTGTTTGAGACGGTGATGATCCCGCCACGTCCGGTAGTTGCCCTGCCCGACCCAACCTATTCCACACCTGACCTGATGCCCGATCAACGCGAGGCGGCCAAACATTTGCGCTCCAATGTCGAGGATGAAGCGTTCGGAGTAACATTGCTCGACGGGGTGACCGGATCGGGCAAGACCGAAGTCTATTTCGAGGCGGTCGCCGCAGCGTTGGAACGAGGCCGGCAGGTGCTGATCCTGTTGCCGGAAATCTCGTTGACCCACGCCTTTCTCGAACGCTTTCAGGATCGTTTCGGCGCCAAGCCGGCGCAATGGCATTCCGACCTGCCGCCACGCATGCGTGAGCGGGTGTGGCGCCAGGTGGTGGAAGGAAGTGTTCGTGTTGTTGCCGGTGCACGCTCGGCATTGTTCTTGCCGTTCAGGGAACTTGGCCTCGTCATTGTCGATGAAGAACATGATCCGGCCTACAAGCAAGAGGATCGCGTTTTCTACAATGCCCGCGACATGGCGGTGGTGCGCGCCAGCATCGGCAGGTTTCCCATCGTGCTGGCCTCGGCCACACCGTCGATTGAGAGCCGGGTCAATGCACAACAGGGCCGTTACACCAGGGCCGTGCTGCCAGCGCGCTTTGCCGAAGCAGCACTTCCCGACCTCAAGGCAATCGACATGCGCCGTGCGCCGCCTGCCCGCGGCGGATTTGTGTCGCCCGTTTTGCTCTCTCACATCAGGCAAACGCTTGAAAAGCAGGAACAGTCCTTATTGTTCCTGAACCGGCGCGGCTACGCACCGCTGACCTTGTGCCGGGTTTGCGGCCACCGCTTTGGCTGCCCAGTCTGCTCGTCATGGCTGGTTGAGCACCGGTTCCGCGGACACTTGATCTGCCATCATTGCGGCCATAGCGAAAAACGCCCGGAGGCGTGCCCGGAATGCGGGACATTCGATCATCTCGTGGCCTGTGGGCCGGGGGTAGAGCGCATTGCCGAAGAGGTGGTTGCGCACTTTCCCCAAGCCCGCACGATTGTACTTTCATCCGATATCATGGGCGGCGTGCGCAGACTGCGGCTCGAACTGGAGGCGATTGCCAATGGTGAGGCCGATATCGTGATCGGAACGCAACTGGTCGCCAAGGGGCACAATTTTCCGAACATGACATTGGTCGGGGTGATCGACGCCGATCTCGGCCTTGCCAATGGCGATCCGCGCGCCGCCGAACGTACATTTCAGCTTTTGAGCCAGGTAACTGGCAGAGCGGGGCGCACCGGCAAGAAAAGCCTTGGCCTGCTCCAGACCTACCAGCCGGACCACCCCGTCATGCACGCAATCATGTCGGGCGATGCGGAGAGCTTCTACCAGCGCGAAATTACTGAGCGCGAACGTGCTGCCTTGCCGCCTTTCGGGAGGCTGACCGGGATCATTGTCAGTGCCGCCACGCGCGCGGAAGCGGAAGGTCATGCGCGTGCCTTGCGCCGATCCGCACCAGAGGTTGGCGACATCACCGTGCTTGGCCCGGCAGAGGCACCGCTTGCTATGATCGGCGGCCGCCATCGATTCCGATTGTTGGTGCACGGCGAACGACGCTCCGATATGCAGCGCTTCGTCCGCGTCATGCTCACAAGTGGGCCGAAAGTTCGCGGTTCGGTGCGGGTGCAGGTTGATATTGATCCGCAGAGTTTTCTTTGAATGGCCGGTGGCTGCGGGGTATAAAACCTCCTTTTGAGATTGGATGGTGGTTGAGTTTGGCGCTTGACTTCCCAGCCGCACAATCTTCAATCTGCTACGGATTGCGATGAGGGGATAATAATGGAATTTTCGTTTCCGTGGCCGATGAGCCAGGGCGAATGGCTCGCCTGGTCGAGTGCGGTTGTTACCCTGGCGCTCGGTCTGGTCCTGTTTCTTGCCCCTGGTCTTGCTTTCAAGGCTTTGCGTTTGCAGCCGCTATCGGACAAGCCGGAAGCAATCGTAGAGGGGCGCAGCCGCATGGCCGGATTTTATCTGGGCCTGGGCCTGTGTGCCATTTTGCTCGCGCAGCCTCTGCTTTATATGGCGCTCGGCTTTTCCTGGTTGTTTACCGTGTTTGGCCGCATACTGGGGATGATGTCTGACGGTGCCAATACACCCTATAATTGGGCGGCGGTCGTCGTTGAGCTCTTGTTGGCGGCATTTCCGCTCGCATTCGTTTTCGGCTTTTTGGCCTGAATCGTCGCCACGCTGTTGAACTTGGCGGGCTAATGCGACAATAGTGCCGGGCATACATGCCAGAGGATGCATTGCGGTCTGAAAAAGCCTGTGCTAGACGGCAATCGACTTTCAGCTAGGGGATGCGAAAGCCATTCCCTTGCCTGGAAATAACCTAAGTAAGGTCAAAGATTTAGCCAGAGTTTTTGCTCGAGCCAACAATCTGCGGCCTGTCAAACAAGAGAAAAGACGGACCGTGGCCCAGTCGTCCTCGCCAATCTCCGGTGTTTCAGAGCGTTACGCTGGCTCGCTATTCGAGCTCGCGCGCCAGGCGAATTCCATTGCCAAGGTTGAAGCTGATTTGACAGGCTTCGAAAGCATGCTTGATGGCAGTGCCGATCTGCGACGCCTCATTGAAAGCCCTGTGTTTGCCGCCGACGATCAGGAAAAAGCCATTTCGGCGATTGTCAACAAGGCCGGGATTTCCGGTCTGGCTGGAAATTTCCTGCGTGTGGTCGCAAGAAACCGCCGGCTGTTTGCGGTTCCGGGCATGATCCGTGCGTTTCGCAAGATTGCTGCCGATCATCGCGGCGAGGCATCGGCTGACGTCACCTCGGCACACACGCTTAGTTCGGCACAGCAGACGGAACTGAAAGCCGCGCTGAAGAGCGTTGCCGGCAAGAATGTAACGATCAATATGACGATAGACCCCTCATTGCTTGGTGGCCTTGTCGTCAAGATGGGTTCGCGCCAGATCGATACGTCGCTCAAAACCAAACTCAATTCGCTTAAGCTTGCACTGAAAGAGGTCGGCTGATGGACATTCGCGCCGCGGAAATTTCCGCAATTCTGAAAGACCAGATCAAGAATTTCGGCAAAGAGGCCGAAGTTTCCGAAGTTGGACAGGTTCTGTCCGTTGGCGATGGTATCGCCCGCGTATATGGCCTCGACAATGTTCAGGCCGGCGAGATGGTCGAGTTTCCAGGCGGCATTCGCGGCATGGCGCTTAATCTTGAAGCAGACAATGTCGGCGTCGTTATTTTCGGCAATGACCGTGACATCAAGGAAGGCGACACCGTCAAGCGTACCGGTGCCATCGTTGACGTACCTGTCGGGCCTGAGCTTCTTGGCCGTGTCGTTGACGGGCTTGGCAATCCGATCGACGGCAAGGGTCCGATCAAGACCAAGGAGCGCAAGCGCGTTGACGTCAAGGCACCTGGCATCATTCCTCGTAAATCGGTGCATGAGCCGATGTCGACTGGCCTAAAGGCCATTGATGCGCTCATTCCCGTCGGTCGTGGCCAGCGTGAATTGGTCATCGGCGATCGACAGACCGGCAAGACAGCTATTATTCTCGATACGATCCTGAACCAGAAAGCCATTCACGAATCCGGGCCGGAATCTGAAAAGCTTTATTGCGTTTATGTTGCCGTGGGCCAAAAGCGCTCGACCGTGGCGCAGTTCGTGAAAATTCTCGAAGAGCGCGGTGCGCTCGATTATTCGATCATCATCGCCGCGACAGCCTCCGATCCGGCCCCGCTTCAGTATATTGCGCCGTTTGTCGGCTGCACCATGGGCGAATATTTCCGCGATAACGGCATGCATGCGTTGATCGGCTATGACGATCTCAGCAAGCAGGCCGTTGCCTACCGCCAGATGTCGCTGTTGCTACGTCGTCCGCCCGGACGTGAAGCCTATCCCGGCGATGTGTTCTATCTGCATTCGCGCCTTCTGGAACGCTCAGCAAAGCTGAACGACGACAATGGTGCCGGATCGCTGACGGCTTTGCCGGTCATCGAGACGCAGGCCAACGACGTGTCGGCCTATATTCCCACCAACGTCATTTCAATCACCGATGGTCAGATATTCCTCGAAACCAACCTGTTCTTCCAGGGTATTCGCCCGGCCGTGAATGTGGGTCTGTCGGTGTCTCGCGTTGGTTCTGCAGCGCAGATCAAGGCGATGAAGCAGGTCGCCGGGTCGATCAAGGGTGAGCTTGCGCAATACCGTGAAATGGCTGCCTTCGCGCAGTTCGGGTCGGATCTCGATGCCTCGACGCAACGCTTGCTCAACCGTGGCGCGCGCCTGACCGAGTTGCTGAAACAACCACAGTTTTCTCCACTCAAGACGGAAGAGCAGGTCGCGGTGATTTTTGCCGGCGTCAATGGCTATCTCGACAAGCTGGCTGTTGCCCAGGTTGGTAAATTCGAACAGGGCCTGCTGTCGCATATGCGTTCGACCGGCAAGGACGTGCTTGACGCTATCCGCAAGGAAAAAGCGCTCTCCGATGATTTGCGCGGCAAGCTCAAAGGTGAAATTGACGCTTTCGCCAAGACCTTTGCCTGAACAGAGATCGGATGACGGGATCGAGTTTGAAGCATGGCGTCATTAAAAGACCTTCGTAACCGTATCGCCTCGGTCAAGGCGACGCAGAAAATCACCAAGGCAATGCAGATGGTTGCCGCGGCAAAGCTGCGCCGTGCCCAGGAGGCTGCCGAAGCGGCGCGCCCCTATTCCGAGCGGATGGGGGCGGTGTTGACCAACATTGCCCAAGCGGTTGGTGACGGTGGCGATGCACCAGCATTGATGACCGGTACCGGCAAGGATGATGTGCATTTGCTCGTCGTTTGCACGGCAGAGCGCGGGCTTTGTGGTGGCTTCAACTCCCAGATCGCACGATTTGCGCGCGATCATGCCCGCAAGTTGCAGGCGGATGGCAAGACGATCAAGATCATCTGCGTCGGCAAGAAGGGTTTTGATATATTGCGTCGCGATTTTGCGTCGCTGATTATCGACCGCGTTGATTTGCGCGAAGTCAAAACACTCGGTTTCACCAATGCCGACGGGATTGCCAAAAAGGTTATTCAACTCTTCAACGAAGGCAGTTTTGACGTCTGCACGCTGTTTTATTCGCAGTTCAAGTCGGTCATTTCTCAAATTCCGACCGCGCAGCAACTCATTCCCGCGGCTGTCAGTGCAGCCAATGGTGAAGCAGGCGATGACAGCGCTGTTTATGAATATGAGCCGGAGCCGGGTGAAATCCTTTCCGATCTCATCCCGCGCAACATATCGGTGCAGGTTTTCCGTGCGTTGCTCGAAAATGCAGCAGGGGAAATGGGTGCCAAGATGAGCGCCATGGACAATGCGACGCGCAATGCTGGTGATATGATCAACAAACTGTCGATTACGTATAATCGTCAGCGGCAAGCTCAAATCACCAAGGAATTGATCGAGATTATTTCGGGCGCCGAGGCGCTCTAGCACGAACCGGTAAGGGAGGTTTCCTTCCTGTTATACGTGTGAGAAACAAACGGACGAAAAAGGGTTAAAAACAATGGCGAAAGCAGCGACCCCCAAAAAGGCGACCGCTAGTAAAGCAGCATCGACGAAAGCCGCTGCTCCGGCCAAGGCGGCAACGAAAGCAGCTCCGGCCAAAAAGGCAGCAGCTTCGGCCAAGGCAAGCACACCGCGCGCCGTTGCCAAGGCAAGCGGGGTAGTCGGAAAAGTTCGGCAGGTCATCGGCGCTGTTGTCGATGTGCAGTTCGGCGATGATTTGCCCGCCATCCTGAACGCGCTCGAGACCGAGAACGTCGGAAACCGGCTGGTACTCGAAGTTGCCCAGCATCTCGGTGAAAATACGGTACGTTGCATCGCGATGGACTCGACCGAGGGCCTCGTTCGTGGCCAGGCGGTCACCGATACGGGTGCGCCGATCCAGGTGCCGGTGGGTCCAGGCATGCTTGGCCGCATCATCAACGTCATCGGCGATCCTGTCGATGAAGAAGGCCCGGTCGATGCAAGTGAAGTGCGTTCGATTCATCAGTCCGCGCCAAGCTATGTCGAACAGTCGACGGAAGCGGAAATCCTCATCACGGGTATCAAGGTTCTCGATCTGCTCGCGCCTTACGCAAAGGGCGGCAAGATCGGTCTGTTCGGCGGTGCCGGCGTTGGCAAGACCGTGCTGATCCAGGAACTGATCAACAACATCGCCAAGGCACATGGCGGTTATTCTGTGTTTGCCGGTGTCGGAGAGCGTACCCGCGAAGGTAACGATCTCTATCATGAGTTCATCGAATCCGGCGTCAACCAGAAAGGCGGCGGCGAAGGTTCCAAGGCCGCGCTTGTTTACGGCCAGATGAACGAGCCTCCAGGAGCGCGTGCGCGTGTTGGCTTGACCGGACTGACGGTTGCTGAATATTTCCGCGATCAGGGCCAGGACGTCTTGTTCTTCGTCGACAACATTTTCCGCTTCACGCAGGCTGGTTCGGAAGTGTCGGCGCTGCTTGGGCGTATTCCTTCTGCTGTTGGCTACCAGCCGACACTTGCCACCGACATGGGCGCGTTGCAGGAGCGGATCACCACGACGACCAAGGGCTCGATCACCTCGGTGCAGGCAATTTACGTGCCCGCCGACGATTTGACCGACCCGGCACCTGCAACGTCGTTTGCGCATCTTGATGCAACCACGACGCTGAACCGCGCCATCGCGGAAAAGGGCATTTACCCTGCGGTCGATCCGCTGGATTCGACGTCGCGCATGCTCGATCCGCTGGTTGTCGGCGATGAGCACTATCAGGTTGCCCGCGACGTGCAGCAGACATTGCAGCGCTACAAGTCGCTTCAGGACATCATCGCCATTCTCGGCATGGACGAGCTTTCCGAAGAGGACAAGCTGACCGTTGCCCGCGCCCGCAAGATCGAGCGTTTTCTGTCGCAGCCATTCTTCGTCGCCGAGGTGTTTACCGGTGCACCTGGCAAACTGGTCGATCTCGCCGATACCATCAAGGGCTTCAAGGGTCTTGTCGCAGGCGAATACGATCATCTGCCGGAAGCCTCTTTCTATATGGTCGGCACCATCGAAGAAGCCGTCGAGAAGGCGCAAAAGCTGGCGGCCGAAGCGGCGTAAGTTCCGGTTTGCTATTGTGCGGGCTTATGAGGGCCCGCACGCTCGGGTCCAACATACTGTGAGACATCATGGCTGATAGCTTTCAATTCGAACTGGTTTCACCGGAACGCCTGCTTGTTTCGGAACAGGTCGAGTCTGTCGTCATTCCGGGCACGGAAGGCGAGATGACCGTGATGGCAAACCATGCACCGGCAATGACGACGATCAAGCCCGGCGTCGTTACGGTAAGAGCTTCCGGTGGGAGCGAAGAACGCTATGTCGTGTTCGGCGGCTTTGCCGATATCCTGCCTTCAGGTTGCACATTGCTTGCTGAATCTGCGGTGCCGGTCAAGGATATTGATCGCGCAGAAATCGCGCGTCGCATTCAGGATGCGCGCGAGGATATTGCGGATGCCAAGGACGATGATAGCCGCAGCAAGGCCGAGCAATTCCTGCATCAACTGACCACGCTGGAAGGTGCGGTTCTACCGTCCTAGTGCATGCCGCCCAAAACTGTGCAGCGGTTTTGGAACAACGACATGCACAAAAACAATGGCTTGAAGCACGCTGCATGAATCTCTTTAGACGCGGCGCGCTTTGGTGTCCCGGCACTGAAATTCGCACCAGGGCCAATCGACATTCATCTTAGTTAAATCATGATGGCAACGAGGTGAACGCCGAGGCTGGCGGTGACCAATCCTCTGACGTGAGGGGGCTGGTTCTGCCAGACACTGACAACTTAGCGAGCCGGGTCTCACGCACATTGTCTCTGAGTTTGCTTGGAATAAGCCCGAAATGTTCCCGGATACATTTTGTGAAATGTGACGCCGATGCGAAGCCGCAGGCCATTGCGACATTCGTCAGGCGCATGTCCGTCGATTCAATCAATTGGCGCGCGCGTTCGAGCCGCAGCGTCAGATAGTAATGATGGGGCGTGGTTCGAAAATGGCGTCGGAACAGGCGCTCAACCTGCCGGCGTGAGGAACCCACCTGTTGAGCAATCTCATACAGGGACAATGGTTCTTCGAGATTCTGCTCCATCAGCCTTATCACCTGCTCAAGCTTCAAGCTTGCACCCGAGAGCCGCAACCCAAGCGGAACAGATTGGCAATTTTCTCCCTCGCGCCAACGGACGGCAGACACGAAACCACAAACAGTTTGGGCAAGTTCGCTATCGGAGTGGCGCTCGATCAGGTTCAACGCCAGGTCAAAAGCCGCAAGCCCACCGGCACAAGTCGTCACATTGCCCTGTTCGACAAAGAGCACATCCGCCACATTCAGCCGCGAGAATGTTTCGGATAATGCTGCCAATTTACTCCAATGTATCGTGCATCGCGCATTTGCCAGAAGACCTGCAGCGGCCAGAACCCAAGTGCCCGTCCCTAATCCGCAAAGGGTCAATCCGCGACGGGCACAGACGCGCAGAAACGAAACTATCCGTCCAATTTCATAGCGTTCAACCCAATCGCCAGCACAAACTACCGCCACATCGACACGGTGTCCGCCATTCAAGAGATCTGACTGCTCTCCAAGCGCGCTGTCGACACAAACACGGATACCGCTGGCACACACAACCGGCTGGCCATCTTCACTTACAAGCTTCCATGTGAACAGATCACGCCCCGACACGGCATTGGCGATGCGCAGCGGGTCAATCAAGGACGACAGGCAAAGCTGTGAGAAACCGGGAACCAGAATAAACATGAACCGCATCGGCACGACGACACATGGGTCTGGTTCGATGCAGGTACGACCAGCGCGCTCCAATGGCTCTTCAAAGGAGCCAGCGTGCCGGTTCATCATGTTCATCTCGATGCCTCCCCAAAGATAGCTGATCGTCGCCGCAAGAGATGCTCAATTCATAAACCCCTTTAGACGCGATGTGCTGTAGATGCTGGTGGCATCGGCTCAAAGGGTCTCCCTTCGCAGCTATTCTCGCACCCGGTTCTTCTGCGGGTCGAAAAATGGCAGCTCCGCAATTGTTGCCGGGCATGAAAAATCCTCCGATACAACCTCCAGACGCTTGCCGGCAACAGCGATGTCCGGGCGCAGGTGAACCAGCGCCAGAGATTTTCCCAGCCTGTGCGACCAGACCGGGCTATTGACGATACCGACAGCTTTCCCGTCCATACGCAGAGCCGCTCCACCGGGTACGGCGTCGTCATGTTCGGCAACAATCCCGCGCAGCACGAAACGTTCGTTTCCCTTCGCCTCCATGACCTTGTCGCGGCCCCGGAACTGCCCCTTCTTCTGGCTGATGGTGAACCCGAGGCCGACCTCCCAAGGCGTATGTTCGGCGGTCATGTCGTACCCGAAGAAGAGAAGCCCCGCCTCGATGCGAACTTTGTCGAGCGCTGTGAAAGAACATGCCATCACGCCATCTTTTTTGCCGTGGGCCAGTATCTTGTCCCAGATATCGCAAACGACATCAGCGCCAGCGAAAATCTCGTAGCCGCGCTCGCCTGAATAGCCTGTTCGCGAGATCCGGCATGGATGACCGAACAACGTCGTTTCGAGATGGCTGAAATAGGCCATCCCTGCGATGTCAGCAGGCGTGTGCGAGGCAAGCAGAGCTGTCGAACCCGGCCCTTGCAGGGAGATATCGTGAAGATCGTCATCAAATGTCACGCTGGCATCCTTGCCGGACGCCGATTCTTGCAACCGCTCCATGCTTTCACCGGAACCGTGCACGAAAAGCCAATGGTCATTGCCCAAATTGGCCACGATGGCGTCATCGCAAACGGTGCCTTGATCTGTAAGCACGCTGGTATAGGCTGAACGCCCTGCATCGATGCGCGTCGCATCGCGCGTAATCACATCGTCGATAACGCTTCTCGCATCCTTGCCTTGCACATGCACTTTCTTGAGCCCCGACATATCGAACAGACCTGCGGCCTCGCGTACCGCATCATGCTCCTTGCACGGGTCGCTATCATAGCTCCAGGCGGTCCCCATTCCGTTCCAATCGTCAAGTGTCGAGCCCAGGGCCCGGTGGCGACTTGCAAGGGCGGATATACGCGTAGACGTGCTCATGCACATGATCCTTTCATTTGGGAATGGTGTTGCGCCTTGATGGGTCAGTACCAGGCGTCGGTGGAAGCGTTTTTCCTGCGATCCATAAAATCGCGCAGTGCTTCGTCGATCCCCTGATCCAGGGGTGGTGCCTCGTAATCTTCCAGCATCGTTTTCCAACGCCGGTTGGCCCGGCGCTCAGTGTCTTGCGATCCTGCCTCGCTCCACTGCTCGAAAGACGATGTATCGGCAAGGTCGGACATGTAATTGGCCGTTTCGAAATTCTTCAATGTGTGGCCGCAACCGAAGAAATTCACACCGGGTCCCGTTTCCCGAAATGCTTCATCGGCAAGTGCGTTGGCGTCCACCGTCAGGCCTTGAATCATCCTCAGCATCATTCCGCAGTGATCCAGATCCATGACAAACTTCTCGTAGCCCATGGTCAGGCCGCCTTCGAGCCAACCGGCCGCATGGAAAATGAAGTTGGAGCCGGCAAGTATCCCCGCCATCATGCTGTTGGTCGATTCCTGCATGGCCTGACCATCGGCCACCTTCGAGGCGGTCAACTGCCCCCCGCAACGCAATGGCAGGCCGAGACGGCGGCAAAGTTGGCCAATGGCAAAGGTCGAAAGATTGGCCTCCGGCGTCCCGAATGTCGGCGCGCCGGTCTTCAGGTTCATCGTGGTCAGGAAATTGCCATATACGACAGGCGCCCCTTTGCGCACCAACTGGGAAAGCGCGATGCCAGCCATAGCCTCGGCATGCGCCTGAGCCAGCAATCCCGGCTGGGTAACCGGCCCCATAGCGCCACCCAGAATGAAAGGAGAGACGACAACCGACTGGTTGGCACGTGCATAGGCTTTCAGGGAACCCGTCATGATATGGTCGTAGACCAGTGGCGAGTTGACGTTGATATTGCCCTGAATGACGCAGTTTTCTTCCATGAAGCTATCGCCGAAAACGATACGCGCCATGTCGATGGAATCTTGCGCACGCTCGGGGGCCGTCACCGCCCCCATGAACGGCTTGGTCGAATATTTCAGATGCGCGTAAACCATATCCAGATGGCGCTTGTTGACCGGCAGGTCGACCGGTTCGCACACGGTCCCGCCGGAGTGATTCAAGACACCGGACATGAAGGTGAGTTTCACAATGTTTTCGAAATCGGCAATCGTTGCGTAACGCCGCCCACTGTCGAGGTCGCGCACGAATGGGGGGCCATAGGATGGCATCAGAACGACATGATTGCCGCCAAGAATGATGGAGCTTTCCCGATTGCGGCCCTCCATGCGAAAACTGGCTGGCGCTGTGGCACACAATGCACGGGCATGGCCCGGATCGAACCGCACACGCTCCCCGGTCACTGTTGCTCCAGCCTGCCGGAACAGTTCCAGCGCCTCTGGATCTTCGCGAAACTCGATGCCGATCTCCTTCAGGATCCAGTCCGCATGTGCCTCGATCGTACAAAGGGTCTCGTCGTCCAGCAGATCGTAAGTCCGTATTTGGCGGGTAATGATGGCAGGAGCCGCCGGACGGGCCGCATCCGAGCGGCGTTCCATGCGCGCCAACCGACCACCTGAGCGACGACCAGGAACTGGTGCAGGAGCGATGTCGCTAACAAGGATGGCGGTTTCCAACTTGCATCTCCGATGAAGGGGATTGATCGCAATGAACGCCAAATGGCAGCGCATCAATCCGGATAAAATACATTGCGCGAATAAATGCCGAAAAACCACGCGACGCAAACCAAATGATTTGCCTCTTGCGTCTAAAATTCTTATACGCAATATATGCGTTTTCGGTCATTCGATACACTTCGGCTTCTCGATGTTGTCGCCAACAGCTTCAGCTTCACCGAAGCGGCGGAGAAGCTCAATCTCACCAAGGGTGCGGTGAGTTATCAGATCAGGCGTCTCGAAGAGGATCTCGGCTTCCAGGTGTTTACGCGCGAACACCGCGGCATCAAGCTGACTGAAAAGGGTCAGATTTTGTGGCATGCATCCCACACCGCCTATCAGGAACTGGAACGCACCATTGCCAATCTGCGTCAGGTTGACAGCAGGCGCATCACTATTGCCACGCCGACCTATTTCGCCTCTCGCTGGCTTTCTCCCCGGTTGATGAATTTCATCATTTCACACCCCGAGGTTGGTTTGCGGGTGCAACCTGTGGTCGATGTGATAGGCATTCGTGACAACACCATCGACATGTCCATTCGCTGGGGGACCGGCCATTGGACCGATATGGAAACCGAATTGCTTTTGCCGCAACCGGCCTTTGCGACCGCTGGCAGGCGCATTGCCGAGCGGATCAAGCTGGAAGGTTTGGAAAAAGTGCTGCCCGAAGTGTCGCTGCTGCACGATCGTGAGGAAAGCCATGCCTGGGCCGACTGGCATCGTGCGGCTGGAATTGCCTATCGCCCTGCACGCGATGCCCTTGTCATTCCGGACCCCAATGTGCGCGTACAGGCGGTGATCGACGGCCAAGGCCTTGCCCTTAACGATGCGCTGGTTGCCAATGAATTGGACGCTGGTCTGCTCACCAAGGTGTCAAAGGTTGAACTCGCCAATTATGGCTTCCATCTTGCTTACCGCAAGGGCGCCCTGTCCAATCCCGCGCTCAACGATTTCCGGGAATGGATCCTTGCCGAGGCAGGTCATTAGCTGTGAAGCCTCTATCATTTTTCGCCAAAGTCGATGTCAGACATCAGAATTGCACGAAAACGTTGTCGTCTTCGACGGTAACCGGAAACGTTCTAGCGCGAATCTTGGGGTCGACCAGGAAATGTCCGGTGCGGATGTCGAACTCCCAGCCATGCCAGGCGCAACGAACAATCTCTCCAGAGCGTTCATAGACGAAGTCCCGTGTTTCCGTTGTTCCCGTCGTGCCGCACACGGGGCCTTGGCAGATTGCAGCTCCCCGATGTGGGCAGACATTCAGCATAGCGAAATAGCCGTCCGGAAGCTTGAAGACGCCAACGGAATGTTTCTTGATCGCTACAATCTTCGCCCCATTGGCAGGAACATCCGAAACGTGACAGGCGAAATGCAAATCAGCCATAATTCGCCTCCAGTTGCCCAATCATTGCCGCAGGCGCACTGATGCGCTTGTAGACCTCAAGCGCATTCAACCCCATGATTCTCTCGCGCCATTTTGACGGGATATGCAACGCATTGACGTCATCATAGTCCCAGTGCGGGTAGTCCGATGCGAACATGAGAGTGTGTTCACCGTCCATTGCTTCCAACGTCGTCCAAAGATGCTGGACATTATTCGGCTGCTCCAGGGGCTGTGTTGAAAAGCGAATGTTGCGCCGGAAATATTCGGAAGGCAGCATTTTCAGCCACGGCGTTTCCTTTCGGAGTGCGCGATAATTAGCATCCAGACGCCACAAGACCGAAGGAACCCAAGCCACGCCGCATTCGATAACGACGCAATAAAGATCGGGCCATTTCTCGAAGACACCTTGAGCAATCATCGAAGCCATATACGTCATAGCCGACTGCGGCAGAACCGCATGGGTCTCCCAGAAAAACATCGTCGGACCTGCCCCTATAGGGGTCGAATTCACTCCTCCCTGTCCACCCAGATGCATAGCGAATGGCAAGCCGACTTCCGCACATGCCTCAAAAATCGGATGATAGAACGGATCGCCATAGGGACGTTGAGCGCCGTGCGATACCAGAACCTGGACCATCCTCGGATGGCTTCCGAGGCGCCTGATTTCGGCGGCCGCAAGTTGTGGGTCTTGTGGGGCCACGACAATCGAACCCATGAACCGATCATCTTTGGGCAGCCAATAGTCGATCTGGTAATCGTTATACGCTTTACACAAGGCCATAGCGTAATGAGGATTGGCAAGTGTCGATGCTTCGATCGCCTCGTCGCCGGTAAGGATAGCAACCCCGATGTTATACTTGTCGAGGTGCTTTTCCTTCATTATCAGATAATTATCGTCCTCACTCTCGGGCTGCACGTCTTGACGGGCGAACCCCTCCGGGTGGAACCAGGCGCGATGGCCATGCGGGAAAGCGCCAACCGGACCGGTCCGCTCGCCCCGGTTGAACATATCCTTCCACAAGCCGTCCAGATAGGGTTCGAGTACCGTCGCGCTGCACCAGTAATTGTGGCAGTCGCAATCGACAATAAACATGGCCTTGCCCTTTCCCCGTCAGTGTTATTCGAATTGACCGGGAGGACTAGAAGGCAAATGATCGATTTGATAAACATGCTTGATATGCAATTATCAATCGTATTATTCGATTAAAGATGAATCTGGATCTTCTCGACACCTTTCTCGATCTTCTCGAAACACGGAATTTCAACCGAACAGCAGAGCGGCTGGGCACAACACAGTCGACGATCAGTACGCGTGTGCGTACACTGGAAGGCGCAGTCGGTGCCACGCTCTTCGTACGAGGTCGCGCCGGGGCGATCCCCACCGCTTCCGGTGCTCGCTTTGAACAACACGCGCGCGCACTGAAAGCAGCATGGAGCCATGCACGGCGTGATGCCGGCGCGATGGAAAAGTTTGACGGATCCTTGCGTGTATCGGCCCAGTTCAGCCTCATGCGCACGCTGCTTCTCGACTGGGCAGGTGATCTCTACGCGTCACACGACCGCATTGCTCTGCACCTCAACGCAGACTACTCGGCACAGATCGTCACTGATTTGGCCAGCGGAAACATTGATATTGCGCTGCTGTTTGCTCCAAAATATTTACCTGATCTTCGCGTCGAAGAAATTGGAACCGAGCGGTTCGTGATGGTTTCTACGGAAGTTCGTACGCTCGCCGAGGTTGCGCCGGAGCGCTACATCCACACAGGATATACTTCCTATTTTGACCGAGTTCATGCCGAACTTTTGCCGCAACTGACCCGCCCGTCGATGAGCGTGGGCTATGAGGAATTGGCAACAGCGTTCCTCCAGCGCATTGGTGGCACCACCTATCTGCCAGCCCACCTGCATCGACAATTGTCAGACGCAGGGATGTCTATTTCCCTGATCACCGATGCGCCGGACATCATGCAACCGGTGTATGTGGCAACGCAGATCCGCCGAAATCACGCTCTGCTAATCAAACGCGCTATACAGATTCTACGCCTTGTTGCGGCACGTCACTTTAGCCAATAATCAGAACCCTCCGATATCAAGACCGCCTGTCGCGCTCGCCCGGCGTACCCGGCTGTGTCTCTTCCTGACGTCCCGCCATGTCATCCAGAATCGGGCAATCCGGGCGCTCGTCGCCATTGCAGGCATCGACAAGATTTTGCAGCGTCGCGCGCATGGCTTTCAGTTCGCTCAGTTTTTCTTCAATCGCCACGACCTGGGCAGAAGCGATCCGGCGCACGTCGGCGCTGGCACGCGAGCGGTCCTGATAAAGCGCCATCAACTGGCGGCAGTCGTCGATCGAAAAACCGAGTCTGCGGGCACGCTTGAGAAACGCCAGGCGATGAACATCATCGCCGGAATAAGTGCGGTAACCATTGTCCGCACGCTCCGGTCGAATCAGGCCGATATCTTCGTAGTAGCGAATGGTCTTGGCCGGAAGCCCGGCGCGGCGACCCGCATCACCAACATTCATGGCCGGCTCCTTGTCTGTATGCCTCGAGAAAAAGTATTTTCCTGAGGAGCATAGTTTATCTTCGTGATGTCGAAGTGCCTGTTGCCGCAATGACACAGTTTGTAACATACGGACACATTTCCATCAGCATATAGGCATCACAAGCTTGGCAAGCAAAAAAATAGCCACCATGAATAACGGCGGATTTCGGGCTCGAATCGGGCAAAGCTATTTGAGCAAAGGCACCATTTTCTCATGCGATTGAAGTCACTCATTCTTGCCGCTGCCTTGGCGACCGCTCTTGCCGGTTGCAGCACAGTCGGCCCGATGCGGATTTTCACCAGCAATTACGGTGCCGTAACAGATGCCGGCTATAAGTTGCCGCGCATCCCCATCAACAAGGTCAAGAGACAATTTCACCGCCAGATTGTCCGCTACGACACCAAGGAAAAGCCCGGCACAATCGTCGTCGACACCAACGACAAGTTTCTTTACCTCGTCATGGATGACGGTGAAGCGATGCGCTATGGCATCGGCGTCGGCCGCGAGGGCTTTGAATGGCATGGCAGGGCGCGCATTGCGATCAAGCGCGAATGGCCGACATGGACACCGCCTTCGGCCATGATCAAGCGTCAGCCGGAACTTGCGAAATATGCCAGAGGCATGGGACCGGGTCTGAAAAACCCGCTCGGCGCGCGCGCTCTTTACCTGTTCAACAGGGGTGGCGATTCGGGCTACCGGCTACATGGCACGCCGGAGTGGAATTCGATTGGCAAAGCAATGTCGTCAGGCTGCATCCGCCTGATGAATCAGGATATTATCGACCTTTACAACCGCGTTAACGTCGGTGCGAAGGTGCTTGTGATCTAGAGCAATTCCAGGAAAAGTGTGCAGCGGTTTTCTGTCCGGGATTGCGTAAAAACAAATACTTAGAGCGGCTCAGTGTTTCTATCAAAAGCTGAACCGCTCTAAAGTATCGGGCCGAAAGTCGGCTATCGGATTTCGGCGCATAGCGCGCTGGCAGCATGTTTCATATGCGGACCGTCTAGGCAACACAGACGTCCCAAACAGAAAACCGGGCTTGTTGAGAGCCCGGTTTTTTGTTTCACACGGTTCATTTCAATGTAGAGCGGCGGCGCGTCAAGCGATCTGCTCGACCTCCTGAACTTCCGGTACGAAATGGCGCAAGAGGTTTTGAATGCCGTGTTTGAGCGTCGCCGTCGATGACGGGCAACCCGCGCAAGAGCCTTTCATGTGCAAAAACACGGTGCCATTTTCAAAGCCACGGAAGGTAATATCGCCGCCATCCTGAGCAACGGCCGGGCGCACTCGCGTGTCCAGCAACTCCTTGATGGTGATGACAATTTCCTCGTCGGCCTTGTCGTAAAATTCTTCGGTTTCACTGGTTTCTGCAGCGGGCTCCGAACCTGCCATCACCGGCGCATTGGACATGAAATGTTCCATGATCGTGCCGAGGATTGCTGGCTTCAAATGCTGCCAATCCGGACCATCCTTGGTCACGGTGATGAAATCATAGCCGAAGAAAACGCCGGTCACACCGGGAATATCGAACAAATGCCCTGCCAGAGGGGAAGAAGCGCGCGCGCTATCGGCATCGCGGAAATCGGCGGTACCTTCGCGCAACACTTCCTTGCCGGGCAGAAACTTCAGCGTTGCTGGATTGGGGGTCGCCTCGGTCTGAATGAACATAGCCGTCTCCATGCCCATATGCGGGCCGTACAGATTGGAATAATTCTAAATAGACCTCTCGCCGGCATTATTCAAGCCAAAGACTGGACCGCAAGGCGGTTGAAATCCCCGATTTTGCTACTATCCGAGGGTTTCGATCTCCTCGTCCGACAGGGTCTGCGGGATAACCGTGACAGGTATCGGGAAAGCAGCGCCCTTGCCGACGATCGATGCAACCAAAGGTCCCGGACCTTCCTTGCCAGAACCGGCCGCCAGCACAAGAATGGCGATATCCTGATCTTCCTCGATCAATTTGTGGATTTCTTCGACGGCCTTGCCTTCACGCACCACCAGCTCAGGCTCGATGCCAAGCTTCTGGCGAACTTTGGTGGCATAGGTATCGAGCGCCGTATGGGCGGTGGCCTGCGCCTCTTCACGGATGATTTTTTCCACCCCCAGCCAATGCTGGAAGTCATCGGGTTCGATCACATAGAGCAGGACCAGCACGCCATTGGTGCTTTGCATGCGCATCGATGCGTAGGCGACTGCACGCTCGCATTCGGGCGTATCGTCGACAATTGCCAGAAATTTGCGGCGGTGGCCCGCTTCACGACTGAGACGTCTGGAAACCATATCTTACGATGTAGCCCGGTTGATGCTGGTGCGCAATCTGCCACCCGCATCACCCAACGGCAAGCCGCCCTTACTCAGCGGCGATTGAGTCTTACTTAATCCTGAAGCAGGCCGACAATGTCGCGCACCGACTTCATCGTTGTCTCGGCCAGCCGGGCAGCGCGTTCACCGCCATCTTTCAAAACCGAATCGACATAGGTGCGGTCGGCTGAAATGCGGCGCATCTCGCTTGCCACCGGCCCCAACCGGTCCACCGCAAGGTCGGCAAGTGCTGGCTTGAATACGGAAAACTGCTGGCCGCCAAACTGCTGGAGCACATCCTCCTTGGAGATTTCGGCCAGGCCCGCATAGATGCCGACAAGATTTTCAGCCTCAGGCCGGTTGGCCAACCCTTCGACCTCACCGGGCAAACCGTCCGGGTCGGTCTTTGCCTTGCGAATCTTTTTGGAAATGGCGTCGGCATCGTCGGTCAGATTGATACGAGCCAAATCCGAAGGGTCCGATTTCGACATCTTTTTCGAGCCGTCGCGCAACGACATGATACGCGCCGCCGGGCCACCGATAACCGGTTCGGTCAGTGGGAAAAAGCCATCCACCGGCACATCGCCAACTTCCATCTTGGTGCCAACACCCAGCTCGGCAATACGCGCGGAGAAATCGTTGTTGAATTTTTGCGCGATGTCGCGGGTCAATTCCAGATGCTGCTTTTGATCCTCGCCGACCGGCACATGGGTGGCGCGGTAGACGAGAATATCGGCGGCCATCAAGCTTGGATAGGCGAGGAGCCCGAGCGAGGCGTTTTCACGATCCTTGCCGGCCTTGTCCTTGAACTGCGTCATACGGTTCATCCACCCGATACGGGCGACGCAATTGAAAATCCACGCAAGCTCGGCATGCTGCATCACGCGCGACTGATTGAAAACGATGTGTTTCGTCGGATCGATGCCCGACGCAAGAAATGCCGCAGTGATCGAACGCGTCTGGTCGCGCAAATCCTCATGCACCAGTTGTGCGGTCAGCGAATGGAGATCAACGACGCAATAAATGCAATCAGATGCATCTTGCAAGGCAACGAATTTCTTGATTGCGCCGAGATAATTGCCGAGATGCAGATTTCCGGTTGGTTGAACACCGGAAAAGACGAGTTTCTTGAAGGCGGTCATGAGATTCTCTTGGCTTGTGGAAGGCCGTTTGCAATTGATGAAGATGTCCGACGGCGCGCTTATGAACGATGGCCACGGCACAGGCAAGAAAAATGAAGCCCCAAGCCATTTGATTGGCCGCAGGTTACGAATTCTCGGGAACGTTTCTCCGCCATCCGCATCCAATGGGTGTCACAGGGTGGCGCGCATCGTGTCGCGCCGGAAAAACGGAGTTCATCATGACCATAAAATTGTATCTTGCCGCTGCCGCTGCATTGCTGCTCGGCGCTGTCACTTTCGCGCAGGCCGCCGACGCACCGACCGACCCCCAAATCGCTCACATCGCCTATACAGCCGGTGTTATCGACATTGAGGCGGCAAAACTTGCTATCGAGAAATCCCATACCAAGGCAGTTGTCGATTTTGCCAATTCCATGCTGGCCGACCACCAGGCGGTCAACGATCAGGCGCTCGACCTCGTCAAGAAACTTAACGTGACGCCTGAAGACAACGCCACCTCAAAGGCGCTTGTCGCCGCCGCCGACGCAAAGCGTGCGGAACTGTCCAAGCTGGACGGAGCTGCCTTCGACAAAGCCTATATCGAAAACGAGGTCGCCTATCATGCACAGGTCAATGGTGCGTTGGAATCGCTGTTGATCCCGTCGGCTTCCAACCCGGAATTGAAAAGCCTGCTTGAAACCGGCCTCAAGATTTTCCAGGGCCATCTGCAACATGCCGAAAATGCGGCGGCTGCGCTGAAATAGGCTTGCCGTAATCCTCCCACAAACAGAAAGGGCGGCAACGCCCTTTCTTTTTTGTTCCGGCAATCAGGCTTCAGTTTTTGCCTCACCGCGCTTGATGCTACGACGCAGCATGCCGATATCGGCCCCGCCAATCGCGAAAGCCAGCACGAAATAGAGGGCAGCTCCTGCACCTGATAACCCCGCAAGTGCTGCCACCTTGGTGGCAAGTGGCGCTGCGGAGGCGAGCCAGGGTGCGCCCCACAGTGCGCCATAGTGAAGTGCAACCCCCATCAATGCCGCAGACAGCACCAAGCGGGGAACACGCTTGATCAGCGCCGCATCGCGTCCCCAATGGCCGCGCCGGATCAGGAAGATCAAGAGCAACGACGCATTGGTCCATCCCGCAACCGCCGAAGCAACGGCAATTCCCGGTGCGCCCATCGACGGAAATAGCGTGAGCGCCGTGCCGATATTCACCACAACCGAAATCGCGGCGAAGATCATCGGCGTCCGTGTATCCTCGCGCGCGAAAAAGCCCGGCGTGAAGGCCTTGATCAGTACAAATGAGGGCAGGCCAATGCCGAAGATCGCCAGGATCGCCGCCACAGTCGGCGTACTGCCGCTGGCTGCAAATGCGCCGCGCTCATAAAGCACGCGCACAATCGGCTCAGAAATGACCAGCAGTGCTGCGGCGGCTGGCAGGGTCAGAAACAGCGTGAATTCAACCGAACGGTTTTGCAGATTGGCCGCCTCGACATGATTTCCCGCCTTCAGCGCCCGCGACAGTTCCGGCAAAAGCACGATGGCGACCGCGATGCCGACAACCCCCAGCGGTAATTGATAAACGCGGTCGGCCAGCGCCAGAGATGACACGGCACTATCTTGCGTCGAAGCGATGGCCGTACCGATCAACTGGTTGATCTGGGTGATGCCGCCGGTAACCGCGGCAGGCAGCGCCAGCATCAGCAGACGTTTGACGTTCGGCGTCATGCGCGGCCTGCGAAAACCGACCGTTATCCCGGCATGGCGCACGGCCCCCCACACGATTGCCAATTGCACGACACCGGCCGCCATCACGCCCCAGGCCATTGCGTGACCGACGGTCAATCCATCGGCACCGGTGCGCCAGGCATGATACAGGACGCCGATCAGGATGATGTTGAGAAATACCGGTGCGACTGCCGCAGCAAAATAGCGGCGAAGCGAATTCAGCATGCCCGCCATCATTGCAGCCAATGACATGCACATCAGATAGGGAAACATGATCGTCGCCAAGGCCACGGTCAGTCCGTATTTTTCCGGATCGTCGGCAAATCCAGGTGCGATGATCGTGCGCACCAGAAGGGGCATGGACAGTTCCATGATGATGGTGAGCCCGATCAGCGCCGTGAACAGGACGCCGAAAACCTCTTCGGAAAAGCGGCGCGCGCCATCAATGCCACCTGCTTCGATCTCCTTGGCAAACAGTGGCACAAATGCCGTGTTGAATGCGCCTTCGGCAAACAGGCGCCGAAAGGTGTTGGGAAACTGGAAAGCGGCATAAAATGCGTCGGCCACCGGTCCGGTGCCAAGTGCTGCGGCCATCAGCATTTCACGCGTAAAGCCCAGAATGCGGCTCATCAGCGTGCCGGAAGCGACGGTCGCGAATTTCCTGACTAGACTCATACTGCTTGGCTCATGCGATCAGGCTCATTGAATGGCGCTTGCCCAAAGCTCACGCCAGATTGATGGATATTACCGGGCTCCCACCCTGACCTTGCCGTGAAGTTGCGATGCCGTACCATCGAGTACAGCAACCAAGGCTTGTTGGATGGTTTTGACCCGTGAGGGATTGTCGATCTTTTGCCCGATAAGGTCGCTCACGTAAAACGTGTCGATGACCTTTTCGCCGAATGTGGTGATATGAGCCGACGCGATATCAAGCGACAGATCGGACAGCACGCCGGTGATTTCCGAAAGCAGGCCCGGTCGATCCAGTCCCTCAATTTCAACGACCGAGAAACGGTTCGACAAGGCATTGCGAATTTCAGCGCGCGGCACAATGCGAAACGCCCTGGAGCCACGTCGCGTTTTGGTTCGCTTCTCGATCATTTCCGGCAGCCAACTGCGACCGGACAAAACGTCTTCTATCAGCTTGCCGACCCGCTCGGCACGCCGCCGTTCATCGGCGTCCAGATCGAATTCGCGCGAAATCAGAATGGTGTCCAGCGCACGCCCGTCCGAGGTCGTGAAAATCTGCGCATCGACAATATTGCCACCCGCCGCCACGCAGGCACCAGTGATAACCGAGAGCAGGCGTGGATGATCCTGCGCCAGAATGGTGATCTCGGTGACGGCCTCGAATTCGCGAGGCTTGACCATCGTCGCCAGTTTCCTCCCCTCGGCGTCGGCCTCGCGCACGAACTCGGCATGGCGTTTCTGGTCGTCCAGGTCCACGGTCAGGAGATAATTCTCGTAATGCAGGCCGACATAGTCACGGCGCATCTCGTCCGACCACCCGGCCAATGTCTCGGCCAGGTTCTGGCGTGCAATATCGGCGCGTTCGGCCCGCGATGATTCGGAAAATCCGCCGGTCAGCAGCAACTCGGTCTCATAATACAGATTGCGCAGAAGTTGGCCTTTCCAGCCGTTCCAGACACCGGGGCCGACGCCGCGAATATCACATACGGTCAGGACAAGCAGCAATTTCAGCCGTTCCACCGATTGCACGACATCGGCAAAATCCTCGATGGTCTTGCGGTCGTTCAAATCGCGTGTCTGTGCCGTCATCGACATCACGAGATGGTTTTCCACCAGCCAGGCAACCGTTGCCGTATCGGCCGCTGAAAGGCCCATATGCGGGCAGATGCGCCGCGCAATGCGTGCACCCGCTTGCGAATGATCCTCAGGCCGGCCTTTGGCGATATCATGCAGGAGCACTGCCACATACAGCGCATCCCGGCTCTTTTTCAGCGCCGGCATCAGCGTATGCGAGAGCGGATGCACCTTGGCATCGTCGCCACGTTCGAGTTCGGCAAGAACGCCGACGCAGCGGATCAGATGCTCGTCAACTGTGTAGTGGTGGTACATATTGAACTGCATCATGGCAACGATCTTGCCGAAATCCACGAGCAGCTTGCCCAGCAATCCGGCTTCGTTCATGCGTCGCAAATTGAGTTCCGCACGGCGGTCCGATGTCAGGATATCGAGAAACAGCCGGTTGGCTTCCGCATCGCGGCGCAGCGTCTTGTCGACGAGTTTGAGCGAACGGCGCAGAAGCTTGAGGGCGGCCGGATGAAACTCAAGCCCATGCCGGTCGGCAAACCAGAAGAGGCGCAACATATTGACCGGATCGCGCTCGAAAACCTGTTCGTCGGCAACATTGAGCCGATGATTGTCCAAAATGAAATCGCTGGTGCCGGCAAGCTTGCGCCTGCGCCGGGAAAAGCCTGAAAACATGCGGCCAAAACCGGGCACATGCTTGACCTGCTCCTCCTCCAATGCTGCACAAAAGATGCGCGTCAGATCGCCAACATCCTTGGCGATGAGGAAATAGTGCTTCATGAAGCGCTCGACACCCGACAACCCCGGATGACTGGTATAGCCCAGGCGCTCGGCGATCTCGCGCTGAATGTCGAAATGCAGCCGCTCCTCGGCCTTTCCCGTCAGAAAGTGCATGTGGCACCGCACCGCCCACAATAAATCTTCCGATTTGCGAAACAGCCGGTATTCGGCTTGCGTGAAAACACCCTTGGCGACCAGCTCTTCGCTGGTGCGCACGCGGTAGAAATATTTGCCGATCCAGAACAGCGTGTGAAGATCGCGCAAGCCACCCTTGCCATCCTTGACATTCGGTTCGACCAGATAGCGGCTCTCGCCGGCCTTGGCATGGCGCGTATCGCGCTCAGTCAGCTTGGCCTGAACATATTCAAGGCCGCTTGCCATCACCACTTCCTTGTCGAAACGGACAAGCAGTTCAGCGCATAATTGTTCGTCGCCCCACACGTACCGCGCTTCGAGAATCGCGGTGCGGATCGTCATATCGGTGAGTGAAAGCCTGATGCAATCGTCGATGTTGCGGGTGGCGTGTCCAACCTTCAAACCCATGTCCCAAAGCATGTAGAGCATGTATTCGACGATTTGCTCGCCCCACGGCGTCTGCTTGTAGGGCAGCACGAAAAGCAGATCTAAGTCGGAACCCGGCGCTAACGTGCCGCGCCCATAGCCGCCAACGGCGACAACGGCCATGCGCTCGGCCGATGACGGATTGCTCACCGGGTAAACATGGGTGACGGCAAAATCGTAAAGCGCGCGAATGATCTCGTCCATGACATGCGACAGGCGAACGGCACAGGCAGTGCCACCGCCATCGTCACTCAGCATCGCTTCAGCAATCTTGAAACCTGCCGCCCTGTGCTCCTTTAACAGTTCGAGCACAGCCGCACGAACTGCCGTTGTGGAGCCATTCGCACCAGCCACGAGCGCATCAAGCTCGCTGCAAAGCGCATCCTTGTCGATCAGCTCATTGAGCTTCAGGGAGATTTTCACCATATGCGCCGGAAGGTCTCATCGTTCGGCGGCGTCTATAGCCTGTTTTTCGCGCGCTGTGTATGGGGCGCATGTACAATGCATGAAACTTGCCTGAGAAACCCGGCTATCTCAGGCAGCCGCTGAAAGCGCGTAATTGAACGCAACACGGTTGCGGCCGAGCCGTTTGGCCTCATAAAGACAACGATCAGCCTGACGCATGACCTCGTCAATTTTTGCATGACTGAACGTCAAGGGAGCACCGCCGATACTTACGCTCAGGCGTTGTGCATCGGGGTCGTCTAACTGCCATGGAATGCACAGGACCTGACGCCTGATCAATTCAGCGATCTGCATAGCCTCATCACTGTCAACCGAAACGAGCAATACGGCGAATTCCTCGCCACCGATGCGCCCGACAATATCTTTGCGCCGCGCCGCATATTGAAGAGCCTTGGCAATCTTCATCAACGCTTCGTCGCCCTTTGGATGCCCATGACGATCATTGATGCACTTGAAATTGTCCGCGTCGATGACCAGCAGCATATGCCCGTCGCTGCGGTCCTGCTGTTCTTCAACACGCCGCAGGAAACCCTCGCGATTGAGCAGTCCGGTCATCTGATCGTGGCTGGCGACAAATGCCAGACGCTCATGCGCCTTGCCAAGATCCTGATGAGACCGTTCCAGACGTTCATGCGTATGCTGAAGTTTCTCTGCCTGTACGAAAATATACATCGCGATCGGTGCGCCGACGACAGTGGGAATTGCGGCGCATTCGATCCAGGCGAGCCAGTCGATCGGCATCGAAAACGCCCAACGCAGCGAAAATGAAATTGTAAATGTCGCAATGATTGCCAAACCAACGACTGTCAATGTTCTGGCCGCAATGCGCCTTGTATGCTTGTTTATGTTCATAATGACTTATATTAGCGCCACCTGTGGTACGATCCGGTTATCGAAATATCTAGGATTTTAATCGCCACGCAAAAATTTGCGGTCGTCGAGAAGTAAAGCCTTGACCTTCCAGCGACTGGAAGCCCTATCTCATGTTCATCACAATGAAACCGGGGCTTTGCCATGGCGCATACCGATCATCATCACCAGAACCATAAGCATGCTGCCGATGGCACCTGCTGTTCGGCGTCAACGCCTGATACCGCTTATCGCGATCCTGTCTGCGGCATGACGGTCGATCCCGATGCCGGCAAGCCGACCTTCGATCACGAGGGGCAGACCTATCATTTCTGCAGCAATGGTTGCCACACGAAGTTCCAGGCTGACCCGGATAAATATCTTGGAGAGCGCCCGGAGCCCGAGCCGATGCCGGAAGGCACGCAGTACACCTGCCCGATGCATCCGGAGATTATCCGTGACGAACCCGGTGCGTGCCCGATCTGCGGCATGGCGCTGGAGTCTATGGGTGTGCCGACCGGCGATGAGGGGCCAAACCCTGAACTGGTCGACTTTACCCGGCGCTTCTGGGTAAGTGCGGCGCTGTCCGTTCCGCTGCTGGTCATCGCCATGGGGCCGATGCTGGGTCTGCCGTTTCGCGCCTGGATCGGCGAACCGCTGGCGGTATGGATCGAGCTTGTTTTGGCCACGCCTGTCGTTTTGTGGGCAGCGCTGCCGTTCTTTGAGCGTGGCTGGGCTTCCGTCGTCAACCGCAGCCCGAACATGTGGACGTTGATCTCGCTCGGTGTTGGCGCAGCCTATATTTACAGTGTCGTCGCGACGCTTTTTCCTGGCTTTTTCCCGATCAGTTCCGCAGCCATGACGGTACGGTGCCGGTCTATTTCGAGGCTTCCGCCGTCATTGTCGCACTGGTGTTCCTCGGCCAGGTGCTGGAACTGAGAGCGCGTGAGAAAACCGGCTCGGCTATCCGCGCTTTGCTTGATCTTGCCCCCAAGACAGCCCGGCTGATCGCCAGCGACGGCACGGAAACGGATGTGCCACTTGCCGATGTCACAACGGGAGATCGCCTTCGCGTGCGTCCGGGTGAATCCGTACCCGTCGACGGCATCGTCGAGGATGGCCGCTCGTCTATCGACGAGGCAATGATTACCGGTGAACCGATCCCTGTTGAAAAAATTGAAGGTGACAACCTCATCGGCGGCACGCTCAACCGCAACGGTTCACTTGTCATGCGCGCCGAAAAGGTCGGTGCCGAAACAACGCTGTCGCAAATCGTGGCGCTCGTGGCCAAGGCTCAGCGCAGCCGCGCACCCATTCAGGGAATGGCCGACCGCGTCGCGTTCTACTTCGTTCCCGCGGTCGTTCTGGTGGCTGTTCTTGCCTTCATCGGATGGGCGATGTTCGGGCCGGAACCCAGCCTGATCTTTGCTATTGTCTCTGCCGTATCCGTACTCATCATCGCCTGTCCCTGCGCATTGGGGTTGGCCACGCCGATGGCGATCATGACGGCCACCGGACGCGGTGCTCAAGCCGGTGTTCTGCTCAAGGATGCAGCAGCACTTGAGCGGCTGGCGGCAGTCGATACGCTGATTGTCGACAAGACTGGCACGCTCACCGAAGGCAAGCCGAAGCTGACCGATGTCGTGCCGGTCAGCGGCGTTTCCGAGAGCGATCTTTTGACATTCACAGCCAGTCTGGAGAAGGGCTCGGAGCATCCCCTGGCTGATGCCATTGTCGAGGGAGCCAGAGACCGTGGTGCGGATTTTGCCGAAGTGACTCATTTTGAGGCTATCACCGGCAAGGGTGTCCAAGGCACCGTGTCGGGCAAAGCGATTGCGCTTGGCAATGCGGCGATGCTCGCCGCGTTGGAAATCGATGCAACGGCGCTGGCATCGCAGGCTGAATCACTTCAGGCGCAGGGCAAAACGGCGATGTTCGTGACAATCGACAAGAAGCTTGCGGGTCTTGTAGCGGTTGCCGATCCCATCAAGGAAACGGCCGCAGATGCCATCCGCAACTTGCGCGAAAGCGGCCTCGCCATCGTCATGGCAACCGGAGACAATGAGCGAACGGCGAACGCCATTGCCGAAAAACTCGGCATCAAGCGCGTGCACGCCGGGCTTCTTCCCGAAGCAAAGGCGGCACTGATCGAGGAACTCAGGGGCGCGGCGCGGTCGTTGCAATGGCTGGCGACGGCGTCAATGATGCACCGGCTCTTGCCGCGTCGGATGTCGGCATCGCCATGGGCACCGGCTCCGATGTGGCATTGGAAAGCGCTGGCATCACACTGGTCAAGGGTGATCTCAACGGCATTGTCAGGGCTCGCCATCTGGCACGAGCGACACTCACGAATATCAAGCAGAACCTGTTCTTCGCCTTCTTCTACAATGTCGTGGGTGTTCCAATTGCCGCTGGTGTCCTCTATCCGGTGTTTGGCACGCTATTGTCGCCAATGCTGGCAGCCGCCGCGATGAGCCTTTCGTCGGTGTCGGTCATTGGTAACGCGCTCAGGCTGAGAACACTAAAGCTGTAGGCCGGGCTACCCGATCAGTCAGCCGGTCGTGACCGATTTATCTGTCATGGCCGGGCAAAGATGGTGTAGCCGCTGGATTTCTGTCCACGACTGTGGTGCGATAGCCATGAATCGCGCCACAGCTTGGAATCTGCCATGTCCTCTCCCATGCCAACAACGACGCTGCCTTGTGGCGAGCCCATTCCCATACTCGGTCAGGGAACCTGGCATATGGGTGAAAATGTACGCAACATCGCAGACGAGGTGACCGCGCTGAGGCTGGGGCTCGATCTCGGCATCAGCTTGATTGACACTGCGGAAATGTATGGAAGCGGCGGTGCCGAAGAGGTGGTTGGTGAGGCCATTCGCGACCGGCGCGACGAGGTCTTTCTGGTGTCGAAGGTTCTGCCTTCAAATGCGGGCCACGCTGCAACTCTTGCGGCGTGCGAGCGTAGCCTGCAGCGAATGGCCACCGACCGCATAGATCTTTACCTGTTGCATTGGCGTGGCGGCACGCCTCTTGGCGAAACCATTGACGCTTTCGAGACGCTGAAGGCAGATGGCAAAATCCGGCATTGGGGCGTCAGCAATTTCGATGCTGACGACATGGGTGAACTTGCCAGCCTGCCGCACGGCAACGAGGTTCAGACAAATCAGGTTCTCTACAATCTGACGCGGCGCGGCATTGAGTTCGATCTGGCCCAGCAATGCCGGTCAAGCGGCATTCCGATCATGGCCTATTCGCCGGTTGAACAGGGTGCGCTGGCACGCAATGGCAAGCTCGACACCATTGCTGCGCGCCACAACGCCACGGCCGCACAGATAGCGCTTGCATGGGTGCTGGCGCAGGCTGGCACCATTGCCATACCCAAAGCCGTCAAGCCCGACCATGTGCGCCAGAATGCGGCCGCGCTGGATATCAAGCTCACAGCGCAAGACATGGCCGAAATCGACCGCGCCTTTCCGCCGCCATCGCGCAGGCAATCGCTTGATATGATCTGAAAGACTCCTAATTGCGGCCGGTCAGTTCCTTCAACCTGTAGAGCGCATCCAGCGCTTCGCGTGGCGTCATTTCGTCAAGATTGAGCTCAGATAGAGCGTCGTTCAAAGCATCGCTTTTCACCGGCTTTGGAGCTTCCTGCTTTACGAGCATGGAAAACAGCGGCAGGTCGTCAACCAGCCGATCTGCCTTGCCCGATACTTCGCCGGCTTCCAATTGATGCAACACTTCCTTGGCGCGCGCAACGGCGGCTTCTGGCAATCCTGCAAGGCGCGCAACCTGCACGCCGTAAGAACGGTCAGCCGCGCCCTTGCCGACTTCATGCAGGAAAACGACATCGCCTTCCCATTCCTTGACCCGCATCGTTACGTTGTGCAGCCGCCCCAGCTTTTCACTAAGCGCCGTCATTTCATGGAAATGGGTCGCGAAGATCGCCCGGCAGCGGTTTTTTCGTGGAGGTATTCCACCGCAGCCCAGGCAATCGACAGGCCATCAAAGGTAGCCGTACCCCGGCCGATCTCGTCAAGGATCACCAAGGCCCGTTCGCCTGCCTGATTGAGGATTGCCGCTGTTTCCACCATCTCGACCATGAAGGTAGAGCGCCCGCGCGCCAGATCATCCGATGCACCGACACGGGAAAACAGCCGGTCGACGATGCCGATATGGGCGCGCTCAGCTGGAACGAACGACCCCATCTGGGCAAGAACGGCAAGCAGCGCATTCTGGCGCAGAAAGGTCGACTTGCCGCCCATATTCGGGCCGGTCAGCAACCAGATCGCCCCTGCCTTGCCACCGTTTTCCGGCGAAAGATCGCAATCATTGGCAACGAACGACCCTTCACCGGAACGACGCAACGCCTGCTCGACAACCGGATGGCGGCCACCCGTCACCTCGAAAGCAAGGCTGGAATCGACAATTGGCCTGCACCAGTTCTCGTTTTGAGACAGGACGGCAAGGGCTGCCGCTACATCGAGAGCCGAGAGCGCCTCAGCACCAGCGCGGATGAGCTCCGCTTGCGCGACCGCCTCTGCCACCAGCGCATCGAAAGCTGCCAGTTCGATGCTCAAGGCTCGGCCCGCAGCATTGGCAATCCTGGTTTCCAGCCCGGCCAGTTCCGTCGTGGTGAAGCGCATCGCATTGGCCATCGTCTGGCGATGGATGAAGCGAGCCTTGGCGGCATCCGTGCCATTCATCGCACCCTGATTGTTCGCACTTACCTCGATATAATAGCCAAGCACATTATTGTGTCTGATCTTGAGCGAACGGATGCCGGTCTCCTCGGCAAGGTCGCGCTCCATGCCGGCAATGACCTTGCGCGTTCCATCGCGCAGTGCCCGCATCTCATCAAGCTCGTCGTCATAGTCGGGGCGGACAAAACCGCCGTCTCGTTTCAAAAGCGGCAATTCGATATCGAGCGCACGCGATAAATGCTCAGTGAGCGCCTGCGGAAGATTGGCAATTGCCGCCAATGCCTCAGCCAATTCCGCCGGTACATCGGCATTTGCGAAAATTTCGGCAATCGCCGACGCAGCCTCGAAGCCGATGCGCAAGGCACCCAGATCGCGCGGGCCACCACGATTGAGCGCAAGGCGCGACAGAGCGCGCGGCATGTCCGCCACGCCTTTCAAGGCACTGCGCACCGTTTCGCACAAATCAGGCTCTGCACGGAAAAACGATAGAGAATCCAGCCGCGCGGCAATGGCGGCCGGATCGGTCAGCGGGGCCATCAGCCGATCGGCAAGCAAACGTGCGCCGCCACCCGTCACGGTGCGGTCAATTGCCTTGAACAGCGACCCGTCGCGATTGCCGGACAATGTGCGCAATAATTCCAGATTGGCACGCGTCGCCGGATCGATGAACAGCGTCGAACCGGCTTCCTCGCGCTCCGGCCGCGACAATGGCGGACGCTCGCTCTTCTGGGTCTTTTCGACATAGGCGATCACACCGGAAATCGCCGAAAGTTCGGCGCGGCTGAATGTTCCAAAGGAATCGGGCGTCGCCACCTCGAAAAAGCGGGCAATCCGACCCGGCGCCGAAGCCGAATCGAAGAGGCTTGGCGGCTGAGGACTGGTGACGCGGCCAAGCACATCGAACACAGCCCGCAATTCAGGGTCGTGAAAGACCGGCTCGGCAAGGATGACTTCGCGCGGATCAACCCGCACGATGTCGGCCAACAGCCGTTCCGCACTCGATTCACTCACCCGGAATGCACCGGTGGAAATGTCGATCCAGGCCAGCGCATAGGCATTGTCCGTCGATCCTTTCACCCGCCCCAATGCCATCAGGAAGCTGGACTCTGCCGGGGCCAGAAGCTTGTCCTCGGTAATGGTGCCGGGCGTCACGAGGCGAACGACGTCGCGGCGCACGACCGATTTCGAACCGCGTTTCTTGGCTTCAGCCGGGTCCTCGATCTGCTCGCAAACGGCAACGCGAAAGCCCTGCCCGATCAGTTTTTGCAAATAATCGTCGGCTGCATGGACCGGCACTCCGCACATGGGAATGTCATTGCCTTGATGCTTGCCGCGCTTGGTCAATACGATTCCCAGCGCGCGTGACGCCTTTTCGGCATCATCGAAGAACAATTCGTAAAAATCGCCCATGCGATAAAACAGCAGCGAATCAGGGTTTGCCGCCTTGATCTCGATGAACTGTTCCATCATCGGCGTTACACCGCCAGTCGCAACCGGCTTCGGTTCCCGGCCACCCGTATGCGCAGTGCTGTCGGCCTCCGTGGCGGCTGCACCGTTTTTGACGTCAATGGAAGTCTCGTCGTTCAAGAAACTGTTTCCACTATTTCCAAACCCAACTGCTTGGCGCTTTACGGCACTAAAGTGTAGCCTTAATCCAAAGCACTCCACAAAAGAAAGAATGCACATGCCAAACAGGCGTGTCACAGGTGAGGAAAGTAGCGTCAGGATGGCAAAAAAAGACAAACAAGACGAACGCGGCCCTTCGGTCAGCCCACAAGAGGCTTTGGAATTCCACGCCATGGGCCGACCCGGCAAGCTGGAGATCGTTGCCACCAAGCCGATGGCGACCCAGCGCGACCTCAGCCTT
Organism: Mesorhizobium sp. G2-6-1; assembly: GCF_055809095.1. Classification (NCBI taxonomy): domain Bacteria; kingdom Pseudomonadati; phylum Pseudomonadota; class Alphaproteobacteria; order Hyphomicrobiales; family Phyllobacteriaceae; genus Mesorhizobium; species Mesorhizobium sp. G2-6-1. The sequence goes on along the minus strand of NZ_CM147896.1, from coordinate 2,114,597 downwards.
GCCTATTCTCCAGGCGTTGCCGTTCCGGTGGAAGCCATTGCCGCCGATCCGTCACGCGCCTTCGACTATACGACGCGCGGCAATATGGTGGCTGTTATCTCCAACGGCACCGCCATTCTCGGCATGGGCAATCTTGGCGCGCTTGCCTCAAAACCGGTGATGGAAGGCAAGGCGGTGCTGTTCAAGCGATTTGCCGATGTCGATTCCATCGATCTTGAGGTCGACACCGAAGACGCCGATGCCTTCATCAATTGCGTGCGCTATCTCGGTCCCTCCTTCGGCGGCATCAATCTCGAAGATATCAAGGCACCTGAGTGCTTCATCATCGAGCAGCGCTTGCGCGAACTGATGGATATTCCCGTCTTTCATGACGACCAGCATGGCACTGCGATCATTTCGGCTGCCGGTCTCATCAACGCTCTGGAAATAACCGGGCGGGACATGAAGTCCGCCCGGCTGATCTGCAATGGCGCGGGCTCGGCAGGCATTGCCTGCATCGAACTGCTCAAGGCGATGGGCTTCACGCCTTCCAACATCATCCTGTGCGACACCAAGGGCGTCGTCTATCAGGGCCGTGAAGAGGGCATGAACCAGTGGAAATCGGCTCATGCGGTAAAGACCGAAGCGCGCTCGCTGGCTGATGCCATGGAGGGTGCCGACATATTCCTCGGTCTGTCGGCCAAGGGTGCGCTGACGCCCGCCATGGTGCAGTCGATGGCCAAGAACCCGATCATCTTCGCCATGGCCAATCCCGATCCGGAAATCACACCTGAGGAAGTCGCCGAAATCCGCACCGATGCCATCATGGCGACGGGTCGTTCGGACTATCCCAATCAGGTCAACAACGTGCTTGGTTTCCCTTACATCTTCCGTGGCGCGCTCGATGTGCGCGCTACCACCATCAATGACGCCATGAAGATTGCCGCCGCCCATGCGCTGGCCGAACTTGCGCGCAAGGACGTGCCTGACGACGTCGCCGCCGCCTACCGGGGTAACCGCCCGAAATTCGGGCCAAGTTACATCATCCCGGTGCCGTTCGATCCACGCCTGATATCGGCGATCCCCGTCGCTGTAGCCAAGGCCGCCATGGAAAGCGGCGTTGCGCGCCGACCCATCATCGACCTTGAAAAATATGTCAACGAACTGTCGGCGCGGCGCGATCCAATCGCTTCCACCTTGCAGCGCATCTATGACCGCGTACGACGCCAGCCCAAGCGCATCGTCTTTGCCGAAGGCGAGGAAGAACAGGTCATGCGCGCCGCCGTGTCCTATGTGAACCAGAACCTCGGCACCGCAATCCTGCTGGGGCGCGACGATATCATCAAGGAAAACGCCCGCAATGCGGCCGTTGACCTGAACAAGCCGGGCATCGAGATCATCAATGCGCGCCTGTCGCGCCGCAATGCAATCTATGCCGACTATCTGTATGAGCGCATGCAGCGCAAAGGCTTCCTGTTTCGCGACTGTCAGCGCCTCATCAACAATGATCGCAATCATTTTGCCGCCTGCATGGTGGCATTGGGCGATGCTGACGGCATCGTCACCGGCGTTACCCGCAACTATTCGACGGCGCTGGAAGACATTCGCCGCGTTATTGACGCGCGCCCCGGCCACACCGTCATCGGAGCTTCGATTGTGCTGGCACGGGGCCGCACCGTGGTCGTTGCCGATACCGCGGTTCACGACATGCCCAATGCGGTGGAAATTGCCGACATCGCCGAGGAAGCCGCGAATTTCGCACGGCGCATGGGCTATGAACCGCGGGTTGCCATGCTGGCCTACTCGACCTTTGGTCATCCGCAGGGCGAACGCTCCGAGCGCATTCAGGAGGCCGTCAAGATTCTCGACAAACGCCGCGTCGATTTCGAGTATGATGGTGAAATGGCTGCCGATGTCGCGCTGAACCCGCGCGCCATGCAGCAATATCCTTTCATACGCCTGACCGGCCCGGCCAATGTGCTGGTCATGCCGGCGTTCCATTCTGCGTCGATCTCAACCAAGATGTTGCAGGAACTGGGCGGCTCCACCGTCATCGGCCCGCTGCTCGTCGGTCTCAACAAGCCGGTGCAGATCGTTTCGCTCAACGCCAAGGATAGCGACATCGTCAACATGGCGGCCATCGCCGCCTATAATGCAGGAGCATGAAGGGGCGAAAGGCACTTGCGAACGATGCCAAGGTAGTGACGAAGATCGGCATCCTCATATTCCGATATGTCGAGCGTGAGCGCGAGCCTCACACGGCGCAATAGCGTTCCTGGATTGCTTTATCAGCCAACAGTGCGGCGGAACTGCTCTCGTGAACGACTTCACCCTGATCGATAATGACCGCACGGTCGGCAAGGCGCAGCGCCCACTCGACATTTTGTTCCACCAGAAGCAGTGTCACGCCCTGATCGCGTAGCTGGCGAAACAACATCCCCATTTCCTCCACGAGGACCGGCATGATGCCTTCCGAAGGTTCATCGAGCAGGATCATCTTCGGTTTCGCGATCATCGCACGCGCAATCGCTAGCATTTGTTGTTCGCCACCCGACATCGTAACGCCTTCCTGATCCAGCCTTTCCTTCAGGCGCGGAAAGCTTTCGGCAATTTCGTCGATCGCGTCACGTTCATCAATTTTCGTTCGGCAGGCAACCAGGCCCAATTGCAGGTTCTCGCGAACGGTCAAGCCCGGTACGACACGTCGATCTTCGGGAACATACGCCAAACCAAGCTTGAAACGATCATGTGCCTGCATCGCAACGAGGTCGGCATCGGAAAATTTGATCGTTCCGGTGGTTCGCGGCATCAACCCCATAATGGAGCGGATCGTTGTGGTCTTGCCTGCGCCGTTTCGCCCCACAAGCGCGACTACCTCGCCCCGTTCCACAGCAATCGACACGCCATGCAGAATATGGCTCGCACCATACCACGCGTGCAAATCCTTGACTTCAAGCATAGCCATCGTTTTGCCCCAGATATACACGCCGCACTTCCGGGTCGGTCTGGATAGCGTGCGGTGAGCCATCAGCGATCAACCGCCCGTGATGCAACACGAGAATACGGTCACTGAGGCCCAGGATCATTTTCATTTTGTGTTCAACCAGAAGGATTGTGCGCTGTTGTGCCAGTTTCTCAAGCAGCGCCACCATCTCCCTGGTTTCTTCCGGCCCCATGCCCGCCGTCGGTTCGTCAAGCAACAAGACTACGGGATCGGAGATCAATGCGATGGCAATCTCAAGCGCGCGTTGCTGGCCATGTGCGAGAAACTTGGCTGTCTCGCTGCGCTTGTCCGTCAACCCGACCGCCTGCAACGTCGCATCCGCCCTTTCACTCAATTCCTGCAATCCGTTACGATTGGTCCAGATATTGTATCGCGACCGGCTTGCCTGCGCTGCGACACGAACGTTTTCGTGAACACTCAACTCAGGGAAGATATTAGTGATCTGATACGACCGCGCGATTCCCAGATGCACAAACTGATGCTGACGTGTTCCGGTCAGATCCACACCCTTGAACCGGATCGATCCGTTCGACGGTGCCAGCACACCTGACAAGACGTTGAAGAAGGTGCTCTTGCCCGCTCCGTTGGGCCCGATGATCGAAGTAACTTTGCCCGGCTCGAACTGTGCAGTGACGCCATCCAGCGCAACAAAACCACCAAACTTGCGCCCGATGTTTTCGACAGCGAGAAGCGGCGCACTCATTTGACCACCTTTGCAAGAAAGGTGCCCCAAATACCCTTCGGCAGGAACAGCACGAACAGAATAAATATCGAGCCTACAATAATCTGCCAATGCGACGTCCATATCGAGAACACGTCTTCCATCAAGAGAAAGACCAGAGCACCCACAAACGGACCAAAGAAGCTGCTGGCGCCGCCAAGCAGGGTCATCATCACGATCATGCCGGACGTATGGTAGTGCAAAATGTCGAGCGGGACGAAGGCCAGATGCAATCCAGACATTGCTCCGGCAAGCGCACAGATCAGTCCAGACAACACAAATGACAGCAATTTGGTTCGTTCAACATCGTAACCGCATGCCCGCGCCCGCGTTTCGTTTTCCCGGATCGCCTCGATCGCTGCGCCAAAAGGCGAATTGAGGATACGTGAGACAAACCACAGCGCCAGCCCCGCAAATACCATCAAGATATAGTATTTGTTGACAGGATCGAGAAAATTGATGTTCCACCCAAACACATTGATCTCGGCAACGGTAAACCCTCGCAAACCGTTTTCGCCCCCTGTCCACGATGATGCTTGCAACGCCGTGTGATAGACCAATTGCGCCAGAGCCAGCGTAACCATCGAGAAATAGATACCGCGCGTGCGGATTGAAAGCGCGCCAATCGCGAAGGCAAGGCATCCCCCGCCGGCGACACCCAGCGCAACAGCGCCATACCAAGGCACTCCGAATTGACCGATCGCAATACCGGTGACATAGGCACCCGCTCCGAAAAACGCGGCATGGCCGAACGACAGCAATCCGGTGTAACCGAACAGAAGATTGTAGCCCATGGCGAGAACCCCATAGACCAGCACGTTGACGGCAAGCGCCTTCGACGGCAGCACCCATGGTAACAGGCAAAGCACTGCGATCGACAACAGGACGCGCCATGGCGCGAGTGTAACAACCAAGGCCGATATCTTTTGCGACATCGAAGGTTGCGACGCTTCTATGGGCACGGATTTTACGGTCACACCTGGCTCCGGGTTAATTCATTTTGCCGAACAGACCGCGCGGCCGAACAAGGAGAATGAGCGCCATCAACCCAAACATTACGATGGTTCCCAGTTCCGGTGCGAAAAGCGCCGTCATGCTGATCGCGATACCGACCAGCAAACCGGCAACAACCGAACCAAGCAGAGAACCCAACCCCCGATCACCGTCACCACGAATGCTTCAATGAGAACAAGCGAGCCCATCTCCGGATTGACGGTGCGCATCGGCCCGGCAAGAACACCGCCAAGCGCTGCCAATCCTACGCCGACACCAAACACCAGCAACCACACCTTGCTGATATTGACACCAAGCACGCGCATGATGGTTGGATCGCGCGCGCCAGCCCGCACTATGAGACCGAATTTCGTCTTCTCCAGAGCAAGCCACAACATGAGCAGCACAACGGCCACCACCACGATCACGAAGAGTCGGTAAATCGGGAAATAACCGAACCCGAGATCAGCAACACCCCTGAGCAGAGATGGCGTTGGAAAGGGAATGCCATCATTGCCAAACACGATGCGAACCGCTTCCACGAGCACGTAACTCAAGCCGAAGGTCAGCAGCAGCGGATCATCCACCGAACGCCCGTATAATGGACGCACAAGCAGCCATTCGATGACCATGCCAAACAACCCTATCATGATCGGAGCAATCAAAAGCCCCCACCAGAAGCTGCCGGTCAATGAAGCGACCCAAAGCCCCGCATAAGCGCCAATCATGAACAGCGCGCCATGCGCAAAATTCACCACGCCCAGCATGCCGAATATGATCGACAGACCAAGCGCGGTGATGACAAGAATAGCTCCCAGGGCAACGCCCGAGAAGAGCTGGATCAGAAGGAGTTCAGTGTCCATCGCGAGATCAAAGACCCATCTTACGCAGGAAAGCCAAGTTCCTCGCAACTGCGCAGCACATCTTCAGATGGCGCTTCATTCTCGACAATCTTGAAGAAGTCGTTGGCGCCCGCCATGTCCGCCTTCTTCTTGGATTCAAGAACCAGCACCGACTGAACCGATTGATGATCGCATTTGCGATAATGCTGGGCACCTTTGGCGACATCATATTTGAGGTCCTCAAGTGCTGCTGCCACCTTCTCGGACTCGGTACCGCCAGCCGCCTGCATCGCCAGCAACAATGACGAAACGCCGGTAAAGCCATATGCGCCATAGTCGGTTGGAATGGCACCGTCATACTCTGCCCGGTAGGCGTCATTGAATGACTTGGCGGTTGGCAATTGCTGTTCAAGCTCCCAATAATAATTGGCGCCGCCGACAACACCTTCAAACACCTCGGGGCCAACGGCCAGCCTTTGGTTGTAAAGCAGCACGGGCACCACGATTTTCATCTGCTCTTTCATGCCGAAATCGACAGCCTGCTTGATCGAATTAGCCTGATCCCGGCCAAAATTCGAGATGCAGAGAATGTCAGGCTTCATCGAACGGATTCGCGGCATCAAAGTCGAATAGTCGGCTGCCGCAATCGGATGCAGCAGTTCCCCGACTGTTTCTGCACCGATAGCCTCTTGCGCCCGCTTGAAGCCTCGCAGCATCTCGTGGCCATAGGCATAGTCCGCCACGAGATGGGCGATCTTCGATCCCTTCTTGAAGGCGTGCCTGGCCACCGCAGCCGTCGTCATGTGCGGGTTTAATGCCTCGTGAAATGTAACGTCGCTGAAATCCTTCACCTCATTGATCGTGTCGGATTGGCTGATGGAAACGTAAACGATGCCACGGGCGCGAGTTACCTCGTTGACGGCAAGTTGAACCGCGCTCGACAACGCACCAACGACCGCATGAACTTTTTCCTTTTCGATCAGTTCCAGCGTTCGTGTCGCCGCTTCACCACCGTTGAGCTTGCCGTCACGAACCAGGAGCTCGATCTTCCGGCCAGCGATACCGCCCTTGTCATTCACCAGCTTGATGGCGAGTTCCGCACTTTTCACCTGATCATTGGCCTCAGCAGCATAGGGCCCCGTCAATGGCGTCGGAAATCCAATGCGGATCGTGTCGTCAGCCGCACGCGCGACCCACGGCATGGCAAGAAGGCTCGCTCCTGCTCCCAACCCCGCCAGTGCGGTACGGCGCGAAATTTTATGCTGTGTAAGGTTCCGGATCTTGTCGCTCATGGTTTTCTCCTCCTTGATGGCTTTATTATTAGATGCGCCCGAGCGCCTTAAGCAGCCGCGCCGGTGTCATTGGAAGCTGGGCAATAGAAGCACCTAAAGGTGCCATCGCATCGTTGACTGCGTTGAGTGCTGCCGCTGGCGAAGCCGCAGTACCAGCCTCACCACATCCCTTCGCACCAAGCTCAGTGTCCAGTGTCGGTGTCTCAACATGCGCTATTTCGATGTCGGGTATCTCCACAGCCATTGGCACCAGATAATCTGCCAGCGATCCGTTGGTGAGTTGCCCGGCTGAATCATAGAGGCATTCCTCAAAGAATGCCGCGCCAAGCCCCTGCACCACGCCACCACGCATTTGCTCATCGACCAGCAGTGGATTGATGACGCGACCGCAATCCTCCACCACCCAATGTTTCAGGATTTTCACGAACCCGGTTTCAACATCGACTTCCACATGCGAGGCCTGAATGCCGTTGGTGAAGGCGAAAGGGTAACCTTGTGGGGCATAATGATGCGCCACCGTCAATTGCGCCTGCACGCCTGGCGGTAGTGTATCCGACCGGAAATAGGCAATTCGCGCGATTTCCGAAAGCTCGACACGCTGCCGTCCTGAATCGGCATCGACGATCCAGCCGGCGCGAACGTCAAGTTTATCCGGCTGCTCCTGCAGGATTGTCCCCGCCAGCGAGATGACATTTTCCTTCAGCTTGCGCGCCGCCCGTAGCGCGGTTTCTCCGCCGATGCCTGCGCCCCGGCAGGCCCACACCGCACCACCATGTGGCGTGGTTTCGGTGTCACCCGTAATCACCTTGATCCGCTCCCGGTCTACGCCGAGATATTCACCAACGATTTGCCCGATAATGGTCTCGGTACCCTGCCCCAACTCAGTGACCGAGATGGAGCAACGCACATCGCCTGACGGTGTGATGGTGATAACCGCACCATCCTGGGAAGATATTCGTGCACCACCTACGCCATAAAAAGCCGGCCCCGGATTGGAAATCTCCACAAACGATGCCAAGCCGATGCCGCGATAGACATTTTGCTTGCGCAATTCGGCCTGTTCGCTCCGCAAGCGATCATAGTCCATCATTTCGATAAGCCGCGTCAGGCAAGCATGATGTGACAAAGATTCGAATTTGAAACCGGCAGGTGACGCGCATGGATACGCATCATCGGCAATGAGGTTGCGAGTGCGAATTACAACCGGATCCAACCCGATTTTGACCGCCGCCTTGTCAACCATTCGTTCGGTGACGGCAAAGGCGATCGGATGACCGACCGCCCGGTATTGGCTCATCTGCACCTTGTTTTGGAACACCACCTGCAAATCGGCGCGGTAATTCTGGAAGCGGTAAGGCGTCCCGATCAACCGATAGACCTGGTTGCCCTCGACAACGCTGGTACGCGGATATGCAGAAAATGGACCAACGGCAGTCACGTCATCGACATCCATGGCCAGGATCGTGCCCTCACCATCGAGTGCCATGCGTGCACGCACACGATGGTCGCGAGCGTGGATATCGGAAACAAAGGACTCTATCCGGTCGGCAACGTACTTCACTGGCCGCCCCAGGATCATGCTGAGCCCAACGACCGCCATGTCTTCATGATAGACATGCAGTTTCATGCCGAATGAGCCACCGATATCGGGTGCAATAACGCGCACATTTGCTTCCGCAATACCAAAGTGGCGGGAATAAATGTCCTGAAATTGATATGGCGTCTGGGTCGCGTGGTGCGCGGTCAAACGCATCTCGTTCGGATTATAATCGGCAACAATGGCGCGAGGCTCCATTGTCACCGCCGTATGGCGGGCGAAATGAAATTCCTCGTCCACGACATGTGCCGCGTTTGCAAAAATATCGTCGATACCGCCGGTATCGATAGTTCCGTGGAAACAGATATTGTCGCCAAGTTCCGGCGAGATTACAGGAGCACCCGGCGCGCACGCTTCATCTACATCGACAACAACCGGAAGTTCCTCGAATTCCACGATAACCGCTTCCGCCGCATCCTCGGCAAGCGCGCGCGTATCGGCAACGACAGCGACGACCGCCTGGCCCGACCACACCACCTTATCGAGCGGCAGCGGCAATTGCGGCGTCGACTTCATTCCCTTGAAATGATCGAGATTGCCGGTCCACGGCTTGCACACACGAGCAAGATCTTCACCTCTCGCAACCAGACGAACGCCTGGCATCTTTTGTGCAATTTCAGTGTCTATGGAAGCAATACGAGCATGCGCATAAGGGCTGCGCACGAAGGCCACATGCACCATCCTCGGGAGCACGATGTCAGAAACATAGTGGCCACGTCCAGCGAGCAGCCTCTTTGCATTCGGGCGCGATACTGAGCGCCCGACATAGGAATTGGGCCGATCAAGATGTGTGAGTGCGTCGTTCATGCCCCCATCTCCTCAACCTCTTGGCTTGCTGATTGGGAAGAGGCTCTGTTCCGCGCCACCGTCTCAATGGCATCGACAATCGATTCATAGCCGGTGCACCGGCAATAATTCCCAGACAGCGCATCGCGAATATCATCGCGGGAAGGAATTCCCGGTTGTGCCAACAGCGCAAACGCGGTCATCAACATGCCGGGGGTACAAAAGCCACATTGCAGCGCATTACGCTGATGGAACGCTTCTTGAATATCGACCAGTGCGGCACGTTCGCAAAGGCCTTCAATTGTCTCGATGGAACAACCATCGGCCTGCACCGCAAATGTCAGGCATGCATGGACGACCCGACCATCCAGGAGAACCAGACAAGCGCCACAAACGCCCATCTCGCACCCTACATGCGTTCCGGTAAGTTCTAGTGAAACGCGCAGGAAATCCACCAATGTCTCGCGCGGGGAAACGCTTCGCGAAACCAACTCGCCGTTGACTGTAACGTTGATATTGACTGTCTGATTCACGCTGCCTCCGATAACTGACCAAGCAAACGGCCTACCAGAACGCGCGCAAGGTGAACCCGCATCGCCGCAGACACATGTTCGTCGTCAGGTGGAGCAAGGTCGGCTTCAAGCGCCGCTTGTGCGGCAACTACGGCATCGGATGTCAACCTACGCCCGGACAAGACTTGCTCCGCTCTTTTGGCACGTATTGGCGTACTGCCAACGGCAAAGAGTACGAGGCGAATTTGCTCAACGACATCGCCGTTGAAATCCGCAAGAATGCCGGAACCGACAATGGCGTAATCTCCACGACGGCGCGCCAACTCGGAGAACGCCCAGCGCTGGCTGCTGCGAACAAGCGGAATATGGATTGCCACCAAAAGTTCGCCGGGCTCCACCGCTGTCTGGAACAGATCGAGGAAAAATTCATCCGCCGGCACGCGGCGTGTACCGTCGCCATTGGCAATTTCGAGTTCAGCGCCCATAGCCAGCGCCATGGCTGGAAACTCGGAAGCCGGATCGGCGAGCGCGATACTGCCGCCCAGCGTCCCCTTGTTGCGAATTGCCGGATGAGCCACATAGGGCGCAGCTTCATGAAACAATGGCGCATATTTGGCGATCAATGGATCGCTCAGCGCCTCGCAGTGACGGGTCAGCGCCCCTATGCGCAGCCAATCGCCCTGCACTTCGATGCCACGCAGTTCTGGAATATGGGCAATATCAATAAGGATTTGCGGAGCTTGCAGTCGCATCGCCAGCGCAGGCACAAGGCTTTGGCCGCCTGCGATATAACTCGCATCATCGTCGGATGCCGCAAACATCTCCAGCGCCTCCACAATGGATGTGGGGCGCGCGTAGCTGAACGCTCGCGCCTTCAACAGCTTACCTCCCGGATCACTCAAATCCAGATTTGTGACCATCTGGTTTCAAATTTAGAGCATGCAAGAAATTCGTTGTCAATTAAAAACGACCATTTGGTCACTTTACCGGATTAAGCTATGACTGCGCACACGGATTCGATGCCATGAGGAACTGGATTTGACCAAGAAGGCCACAAAAACCACTGTGAAGCCGCGCCGCCGCAATATGCGCGCAGCCGAGCGCGAGCAATTCATTCTCGACGAAGCCATCCAGTTTTTTGCCGAACAGGGATTTGGCGGGCAGACGCGTGAACTGGCCAAGCGAATGGGGATCACTCATTCCGCCATCTATCGGCACTTCCCCAGCAAGGAAGCCCTGATCGAACGTGTCTATGAAGAGATATTTCTCAGCCGCTGGTCGCCATCATGGGGCACGTTGATCCGCGACCGAACCCTTCCCTTCGAAACGCGCTTGTCCCGATTTTATCTCGAATATGTCGAACGTGTATTCGATTATAATTGGGTCAGGATATTTGTCTTCTCGGGCATGAAATCGTTCAACATCACTGGCCGCTATCTGGAAATCGTCCGCAGCGAAATCATCGAACCTGCTTGCGATGAACTGCGTCACGATCTCCATCTGCCATCCAAAGAGAGCGCACCGATCTCCGACCGCGAAGTGGAAATGTTTTGGGGACTGCACGGGCGGATTTTTTACATGGCAATTCGCCGTTACGTCTACGGTACGCCCACGCCTGAATTTCTGGACGATATTGTGCGCGATGCCATCCGCGCCTTCCTCATTGGATCAAAGACCTTGATACCGGAACTGGTCAACGATGGGTCGCATTGATCCGACGCTGCCAAGCTAATGCATGTCGCCCAAAAGTGTGCAGCGGTTTTGGGCGACATGCACAAAAACAAAGGCTTAAATCACCCTGCATGAATCCCTTTAGACGCGATGTGCTTTAGCGGCATCGAATCGAATGCAGAAATGGCAACGCATTGGGCCGGATTACCAAAGCTGCATCAATCCAGATGACCTGAGTTCCACGAATCCACCGAGACCCGTGCAGCAACCCAGGCCGTTGCCATGGCCCTGCTGGAGCAGGCAACGGAGGCGCTGCACATGGCGGGCAACATTGACTTGGCACTCCGTGTCCTAGCTATGTGCCAAGGCGGACTTGTCACGGTTTTGTGCCGGTCACCTGAGCGTTTAGAGCTAGCAACAGGAGACCGAAGAGATGATCAAGCACGCAGTCGCCGGCCCTCCGGATCAAAAGGCGGGGCGCTCAGGATCGTTGCTTTATGAGGCTTTCCAATGACATAGACATCTACCGTGTCGCCAGGTTCTGCGCCATTGACGTAACCGAGTGCCAGGGACATTCCCACGCTATAGCCATAGGTACCTGAAGAGACTTTCCCGATAGGCTGGCCGTCCTTGAATATCGGCTCGCCTCCGGTTGCGTCCGCATTCGACGCCCTAGTTTGCGCTTCGTCGAGCGCCAGAATTACCAAGTTTTCGCGCGAGACCTTTGCGATGTTGGCCATTGCGGCATTCTTGTTCAGGAAATCCTTGTCCATCTTGCACAACCCGACCATGCCAACTTCTTGTGGCCAGTATTCCGGGCTGTATTCCCGGCCCCATGAGCCATAGCCTTTCTCAATACGCAGGCTCATCAAGGCCCGCGCACCAACCGGTCCGCCCCCGACTTTTGCCGCAGCATCTAAAAGTATCTTGTAAAGCGTTTCCTGATCTTCAACTGCGCAGTGCAATTCCCAGCCAAGATCACCCGTGAACGAGACCCGCAGGGCCAGCGCCTCGACCCCGGCAATCTGGATCTTCTGTGATCGCATGAAGGGGAAATCCCCGCTGGCAAGCGAGGCCTGTGTCAAACCACGCAACACATCACGTGACTTGGGACCGGCTACATTGAAGCCGCAAATCTCGGGCGTTTTGCTTTCAAAAGTGGTGCCAGCAGGCAGCGGAACTTCTTTGAAGAAGCGGCTATGATAGCGCTCGGCAATGCCGGAACCGATGATCCAGAACTCCTCATCTCCGGTACGGGTCACCGTGAAATCGCCTGCGATCCCACCGCGTTTGCCAATCAGCGGCGTTAGGCAGGAACGGCCGGTTGCCTTGGGCATCCGATTGGCAAAGAGCGCGTTCAAATAATCTTCAGCACCAGGTCCTTTACAGATGTATTTGGCAAAATTAGAGATATCGATGACACCAACGTGGTTGCGCAGCATCTTGCATTCCACACCGACCGGCTCCCACCAATTTTGGCGGGTAAACCCGTTGGTATCTTTCGTACCAGGGGTGTCAGCGAACCACTGCGGATGTTCCCAGCCAAAGTTCAGGCCGAATACTGCACCCATGTCCTTTTGCATCTTGTAAACCGGGCGGGTGCGAACGGGACGACCGGCCTCTCTCTCTTCGTTGGGAAAATGGATTGCGAAGCGCTTGGCATACTGGTCCTTTACCCGGGCTTTGGTGAATTCCTTGTTTGCCCAGTCGCCAAAACGCGCCACGTCCCAAACGAACAAATCATATTCGGTCTCACCTTCGATGATCCACTGAGCAGCCATCAGCCCCATACCCCCGGACTGAGAAAATCCCGGGATAATGCCAGCACAACAGAAGTAGTTTGCCCGCTCGGGGATAGGCCCAAACAAGACGTTGGAGTCCGGCGACCAGATCATCGGCCCGTTGATCACGCGTTTGATGCCAGCCTCGCCCACGACAGGCATGCGCTTGACCGCGTTCATCACGTTGTCCTCGATCCTTTCCAGATCGTCAGCGAACAGTTCATGTGCAAAATCAAGAGGTGTCCCGTCCTCAGCCCACGTCCGCACGTCGGTTTCATATGCCCCCACCAAGAGGCCATTTCCCTCTTGTCTCAAATAGTATTCGCCATCACGGTCGGACAGTACCGGAAGACGCGCCTCGCGTTTTTCGATGCCGCTAATGGCGTCAGTCACGAAATACTGATGCTCAGTCGGTTGCAAGGGCAGCGTGACACCCGCCAGTTCGGCAACCTCTCGGGCCCACAAGCCCGCAGCATTGACCACCCATTGCGTGTGAATGCTGCCTTTCGGTGTCTCAACGATCCAGGAGCCGTCGTCCTGCTGAACGGTAGCAGTAACAGGCGTGAATCGGTGAATCTCGGCCCCGCGCTGACGCGCGCCGATGGCATAGGCGTTGGTCACACCAGAGGGATCTACATTGCCTCCATTGGGCTCGAACATGATGCAACGCACGCCATCGAGATTCAGGAATGGGTTTAACTCTAGCGCCTTCGCCTCATCGATTTCGTAGAAACCCATATTGTAGAGTTTGGCCTTCGCCACTTGCAGGCGCAGTTGATGCTCACGCTCTTCGGTCAGTGCGGTATAGATCGTGCCAGTGCGAAACACCCCACAGCTTTGACCCGTTTCGGCCTCCAGTTCGTCGTACAAACGCATCGTGTAGCTCTGGATTCGGCTGACATTGCTGTTGTCATGCAAACCATGAATATTGGCGGCTGCATGCCATGTGCTGCCAGAGGTCAGCTCGTTTCGTTCCAACAGGACGACATCGCTCCATCCCAGTTTGGTGAGATGATAGAGAATGGAGCAACCGATGACCCCGCCCCCGATGACCACGACCTGCGTTTTTGTTTTCATGGGTGGTTACTTTCCAGATTTGATCATCGCGATTGAGGAGCGCAGCGCGGGTTGATTTCAGGGTCAGATTTCACAGCCAAACGGCGGAGCCGCCGCGCAGAGGCTTCCCGGACACACTCCGAAGGTTCCGCGTATGAAAGTGATCTTCCGGCCAATCTTCGAACTGTCCGAGGGGTTGCCCGCTGATTTCTCAACGGTACGCAGTGGAATGTGCTTGAGGTGAACAAGCGTCATTGTGTTGCTTTTGTTAGCCCATCAAGAAGGGCGCTGACGCTCATGTCCTGTTTTCCCTTCTCGAGCAGCGACGCTATGCAATCGATTTTGGTGCCCGACATGGAAAGCTGCGCATATATGCGAAATTTTTGTGCGAGAGCCGCGTTACTGAGCGGGTTGTCGTAATTGCCCTGCGCCACGTGCGGACCAGATGTCAGTTCCAACCCGTCGATATATTTCAGCCTGACATGCGCGAAGCGCTCATCTGGAAATGCCAAATTGTATTCATCGACTTCGCAACATGTGACCAAGTCTGCAAGCGCCAGAACTTCGGGGCGATTGAACACATCGGGGTCAAGATGATTGGGTAAAAGATCGCCATGGATAAGCGACAATGCAACGGTGACCGGCAAACTGTATTGCACTTCATCGCTATATTTGGGCCGCGTCATCGCAAGCCGTGTGGCTTCATGAAATGTGAAAACTTCAATTCCGGCAATGGCGTCGGTCGAAATGTCATGGCTTCGTCTCAATGCGGCAATCGCTTCAATCGGGGGCTGAGCCCAACGACACACCGGATAGGCTTTGAAGTTCAATTCCAATATGCGCCAGCGCTGCCCAAGGTCTGACCAGATGCCGGCTACTTCAGGTGCCTCGCAGGTGACTGCAGGTGCACCGGTGAATCCGTCTTCGGCCAAATCTGCGGCAGACACGCCCACCATGGCCCCCCACCCCGAGCTGTCTTTGACCATGGTTGGATGATCAATCGCGCGCATCATCTGTGCGCGCGGTCCGTAATATTCAGCAATTCCCAAAGCATGGCGAAACGTCGTACTGGAAAAGCCTCGAATGCGGCTGGACACCGCAGCGCAACCAAGGGCATTCCACGCGCCTGAGCTATGATAGTCAGGCACTGTGGCATGTAGCGATAAACCTGCCCGTATAGCGACCTCATATCCTGCCACCAAATGCGTCAGAAACTCATCGGTGCTTAGCATGGGATCGACACCCAGTTCTGCCAAAAGCGCCGGTAGAAGCGCCACACCGGCGTGCCCTTTGCAGGATTGATGCCCGTCATGGCCGTCAATTGAATCAATCGCAATCGCGCCGGCAAAGGCAAACCCCGGAGGGCTAACCTCGCGGCCATCAAACAGCATCGGCACGCCGCTCCCCGCACTCGCCCCATAGCGTTTTGCGGCATGGTTTCGTGCTATCCGTGCGGGCTTCGTGGCCGCACCAGCGGCCCATACGCCCAGCAGATCCACAAGGCAGCGTCGTGCCTGATGCATCACTGGGTCGGGCACAGCCGTCGCAGTGAGGTTTGTCGCAAAATCAAAGACATTCTCATAAGGCTTAGGCATCAGATATTCCGCCCTCATCTTTGCGCCGGGCGACAAAGGCTTGCAGTTCCTCGCGGATTGCGAGGTCAATTGCGGGCGGCGTATAGGAACTCAACAAATCCTCGGAGATCCTGGCGGCGCGGGTTAGGGCGTCTGGAGCACCGGCCTCGGTCCATGCGCCAAAATTGCGCCAGTCCGAGAGTATGGGCGCGTAGAAGGCGCGTTCATAACGATCGAGCGTATGTTGTGTGCCGAAGAAGTGGCCTCCTGGCCCGACATTGCGCATCGCATCCAGGCCGTACTCTTCCTCTGACGTGTCGATTGGCGTGTGGCACAGCATCAGCGACTGTATTAATTCAGCGTCAAGAACCATCTTTTCAAATGAGGCGGTCAAACCGCCCTCTAGCCAGCCAACGGCATGCTGAACAAGATGGGCCTGCCCCCCGACTGCGGCCTGCAACGAGAACAGGGATTCATAAGCGGCCTGGGCGTCCATCGCGTTAGAAGCGTTGGCATTCGAGGCTCGAAACGGGATATTGTAGTGCCGTGCCATTTGCCCGCCCGCTGCAATTGCGCGCACGTTTTCAGGTGTTCCGAAAGCCGGTGCCCCCGATTTCATATCCACGTTCGAGGTGAAGCACCCATAAAGGACAGGCGCACCCGGTCGCACGATCTGGGTGATGGCAATTCCCATCACAGCCTCGATGTTTTGCTGCAAAATCGCGCCCGCAAGAGACACCGGTGCCATGGCTCCAGCCAGAGTGAATGGCGTGATTATGACGGGCTGGTTCCGGCTGGACATCGCGAATAAGCCGTCCAGCATCGCCTCGTCAATCAACAGCGGCGAGTTGATGTTGACGTTGGTAATTGCGACCGCTCTGGTTTCCAGCTCCTGGTTTGACAGGCCCTGCGCAATGCGGTTCATCTCCAACCCATCCTTGATACGGGTTGCCCCAATTGCGTAGAGCCGAAACGGCTTATCGGACAGCGTCAGGAAGTCAAAATTGCAGTCAAGATGGCGAGTGGCTACAGGCAGGTCAGTTGGCTCGACCGGATTTCCGCCAAACGCATTTACCACATTTAGCTGCTGCGACAGGCGCAGCATGTTTTGGAAGTCAGCGTGGTTTCCAGGCCTGCGCCCCCGCTTCAGATCCGACGCATTCGGCGCGCTGGCCACCGACATGAAAGTGATCTTATCGCCACCGATATGGAGCGAGCGTTCCGGGTTTCTGGCGTGGAGCTCAAAAGAAGCAGGCACCGTGCAAAGAAGGCTTTCGATCAAGCCCCCATCCATCCGCACCATTTCGTTTGAGTCATCCACTGTCGCACCCGCCACGCGTAACATCTGACGGGCACGGGCGGACTGCACTTTCATCCCGCAATCTTCTAAAAACCGCAGCGTGCGGTGGTGAATGTCTGTAATTTGATCGTCACTGAGTATCTTCGTTGGCGCAGCGCGGTTTGTCATTTGTCCTTTGTCACATTGCGCAACTGAGCCGAGCGGTGACTTGCGTCTGCTTGTTCTGCTTGTTCTCCCAACGCGTGCCATTGGTTCCTTACTGCTCTGCATTGGCCTGAGATACTT
Source organism: Mesorhizobium sp. G2-6-1 (assembly GCF_055809095.1). Taxonomy (NCBI): domain Bacteria; kingdom Pseudomonadati; phylum Pseudomonadota; class Alphaproteobacteria; order Hyphomicrobiales; family Phyllobacteriaceae; genus Mesorhizobium; species Mesorhizobium sp. G2-6-1. The sequence goes on along the minus strand of NZ_CM147896.1, from coordinate 2,097,204 downwards.
CCCTCAGAACGGTGCGACGCAAATCCTGTCCATTTTCACATTTTCTTCCCTAACGGGATTATGTGAGTTTCCTGGCTGTCAAAGCGAGCATCGCACCCACTTAAGAGCTTCTTTCACAGTAGCTTTTTAGCGTATCGTGGCCAAACGAGTATTTTTGCGAGCTGCCAGAACAAAGCTCAATCGGGCGCAGGGCTCCCCTCGGGCGAAGGCTTGCTGCCAGCTATGAGATGTTTACCCATTTTCCATCAGGAAAGTTGAAACCGGCGTGATAATCGCGACGGAGACCTCGTTGATGCCTGTGATCGGAACATTGCCGCAATCCGCCGCCGCCTGATCAGGAAAAACACCAGAGCGCAATGGCGGCCCCTACAGTCAAAGGAGCATTCTTCATCGCAAGCTCTCCCTGGTTGAATTTTCTTGCAAATACGCTTGGCTGACAGCTTGTTCGCATGATCTGGATTCTATTGCCGTGCGAAGGTAGAGTGCGGGCGATGTCTATGGGTTAATTGTATAACTAAAAGTGCCGAAGTGTATATTTCTCATTGAAACCGCAATGACCTAACGAAGCAAGTCAGAACATTGACCCGAATGATGAAAAAAATTCAAACTTCAAAGCCGTGCAACTTGCCGCTGAATGCACTCAGAGCTTTCGAGGCTGCTGCGAGGCATCTAAGCCTGACGAAGGCAGCAAAGGAGTTATCTGTCACACCGGGTGCCGTTGGACATCAAATTCATGCCCTTCAGGATAGGCTGAATGTGAAACTGTTCAAACGATCTGGCAATTATCTGGAATTGACCCGCGAAGGCAACGAGGCGTTGCCGTTAATTAGTTCCGCATTGATAACAATGTGTCTGGCCGTGGATAAAATGACGGCATCTACGCCCTCACTAACGGTCAAGGTTGCCGCAGACATTACTTTTTCGAGTATGTGGCTTGCTCCCAAACTTGCAGAATTCAGACGGGTAGAGCCCTCAATAGAAGTTTGGGTCGTCCCACCAATCGACACCGCGAGCCTTGCCGGAGTCGATGTGGATATGGCGATCCAGTACTTTGCCGAGACAAGGCGCGGAGCCAGCATATCGCTGTTGCATCACGAAAAGCTGTCACCTGTTTGCTCCCCTGCATATCTCAAGAGTTCCGAACCGCTTGCAAAACCGGAAGACCTGCAAAATCACAGACTGATTTCAGTGGATTCTGATCAGAACGCAAGCCCCTATCCGGGCTGGCAAGAGTGGGCGGCAGAATATGCCGTTACGCTTCCTTCAGAAAACATCGGTGTGCATTTTGCACATGCCATTCCGGCGATCGAAGCCGCTCTCTCTGATCAAGGCGTTGCTTTGATCAGCCAATCAAACATTGTGAGGTATCTTCGGAATGGCGAGCTGATCCTGCCATTTGACGACGAATTCACGCTGGTGCTGCCGCGATATATTGTGACAGGAGCAAAAAATACCAGTCCGGCCTGTATACGTCTTCATGAGTGGTTGGTTCAAAACAGACATTAGAGCATCGTACCGAAAAATGGTTCCCGGTGCTCGGAGTACTCCGATACTCTATCAATGTGATAGAATGAGCTTTGGACACACGATGCTCCAGACAACGGCGATCAGGCGGATTCGTTTGTTCGGAAAATAAGTATTAGATAAAAACGCGTTTGTTTCTGGTTTCCCAGTCTTTTGCGAATACACGATCTCCGTTCTCAAAAGCTTCAACATTGGCGCGCAAAACGAATTCTTCGCTTGTTGCAGTAAGTTCGGTTCTGGCCTCGACTCTTGTGTGCCAATCACTGCCTTCAAGAATTTGGGTCTGCCGTTCGATATGGACCATGCTCAGCGGATCACCAGCGCATATTTCAAAAGACGCCTGCCCACGGCTGGTATAGGTGATTTCGGAATCGGTGAGATGGACCGAACCTGCATTTCTGCTGACGACATAAGAGGTCTTTCCCGTGGCAAGATCACGGGAAATCTGGCGTGTCGAATCCCGTTCGATCAATACCTTATGTTCTACCAGCCTGGATCCGACAGGTTCGCCGAATTGAGGGTAAAAATTTACACCTGCCGTATTTTCCCGGGCGGGCAGCAACAATTCACAGCCGCCTGTAAGAACAGACAATGTGACTGGTTTTGGAGAAGGCCACACTAATGGCCAGTAGTTCGTCGATATGGCTAGTCTGATGCGGTGGCCGCCGGGAATGACATAGGCCACATCCCGCAAGCTAATTGCCACCTCGTATGTTTGCCCGGCTATCAGGGATTTGGGAGCCTCATGGCCGTCAATGTGGTTCAAATTAATCAAACCGTATGTGATCCGGTTTGATTCACCATCAGGCCACACATCAATCAGTCGCAATGCAATCATTGCCACCGGCTGGTCGACCGAGAACGACAATTTCACGACCGCAGCACCAAACAATTCAATGTCCTGTTCAACAGGCTGGGACTCAAAGCTCAGGCTTTGACCGTCATCCGCTCGTTGGTCACCGCCAAATTCCGCTCCCGCACCCCAGGTATTCCACTCGCCTCCATCCATCCCTGTTGTTAACGGGGATTTGTGACATAGAGTGACACCCCCTGCTGCCAAAGCTCCAGCGTGCCATCACCCAGCGAAAACTTGATCGACGTTACATTTTTTGGAGGCCAGCTATCATTGTAGGTCCATCGCCCTGTAACTGCAGGCCGCCTGGTTCTGGGGGCTGGCTATCCATAACAAAGACACGAATGGTCGGTTCATCCATGATGCCAGTGTCATGACCCTTGAGCCAATGATCCCACCAACGCACGGTTTCCTGCAAAAAACCGATGGAAGGTGCAGGGCTGGCCACATGGGGATAGTCATGCCCCCAAGGGCCAATCAACCCGCGCTTTGGCGCTTTCAAACCAGCAAGCGTCGTCCCCACCGAATTAACATAAGCATCGCTCCAGCCACCTACGGCCAGAACCGCGGCGGTGATATTATCGAATGCCTCGCAAGCGGAGCCGCGTTTCCAATAATCGTCACGTGTCTGGTGCTGTAGCCAGGTGTCGGGAAAGAGCTCCAACCGGTCGAGCCGCTCCATCCACATATCTCGCCATTTATCGCCCACCACCCGAGGGTCCGGCGGGCGCGCGGTTTCGGACAAGAACCGGGTTCCCCATCGCAGATTGGCCTCGATCAAACAGCCGCCCAGATAATGTGCATCATTTGCGTATCGGTTATCGCTGGCGCAAAGCGTTATTATGGCCTTCAAATTCGGAGGGTTCATTGCAGCAATCTGGAGAGAGTTGAAGCCACCCCATGAAATACCCCACATGCCAACGTTGCCATCACACCAAGGCTGTTCAGCCAGCCAAGCGATAATTGCAAGGGCATCAGCATGCTCACGATCCGTGTATTCGTCTGTCACGATGCCATCAGAATCTCCGGTGCCCCGGATATCGACGCGCACGCAGACATATCCGTGTCCAGCGATGTAGGGATGGCGCGTGGCATCACCAGCCGCAGTGCCGTCACGCCGCCTGTAAGGAATCATCTCCATGATCGCAGGGACCGGAATTTCCCATGCATTCGTCGGACGCCAAATCCGAGCCGCTAGGCGGCAACCATCGTCCATCTCTATCCATTCAGTAGCGATGTCATCTATTGCGAGCATTGCCTCGTTGTCAGATGTCATGACATTCACATCGACTGAAATATTGTGGGGAATTTTCATATGTAACATTGAGACAGGCCGTATGCCTCGGCAACTGAGAAGATTTCCAGCCAACAATAAAGATTCTATGGCGCATTGTGAAATTGCCCCAAGCCGCAACCCTTGGCAGTGGAACATCATCCATCTGGTTCCGCTAAGTTTTCGGGCGCAGGCAGGGGTACGACGAATGCAATTTTCGCTCTTACGAAAATGTCAATTTATGGTGCAAAATTAGCATGATAGGATCAATATCATGCCGGGGTCCAAGTTGGGAGAATTGGCGTCTATCCTTGCCCTGGGCAGGAACAAGAAAGCCCCCGCGGCAATGCCGAAGGGGCTAGACAGATAACGTTGGTTGCGGGGACCCGCCTTGGCCTGTGCCGAACTATCGGCCAATTGAAAATGCGGAGTGGTAACAAAACATGATAGAGGTTTAAGATTCTGGAGGGATCATAGGTTCGAATCTCTGCGGACGTATCACCCATATATCTTTGATTTATATATAAAAGTTTCGAATCATGAGAAAAGAGGGAGTTGTCGGGCAACACATCGGTCATATGACGGGGGCAGGGAAACCAGATAGAAGCCGAGAGCCTCGTGCTCGCATCGACGATTCGGACCTGATCCACGGGCACCATACAGACCATCGGCGTGTGAAAGCTGCAACGAAAAGCCGGATATTCGTCCGCAATCGTGATCGCCGAGCCAGAACCAATCCAAGCCTTGCAATTAGGCGGGGTCCATATACATCTACACACGGTTTCTACAACACCCGTCGGCGACACCGCGCTTTAGGATACAGTCGGTTTCCCTCGAGACCGAAATGATAAAACTGAGTGAAAGCCTCTCCGCTAAATCCGGGCAAGCCCAGCATGGGCCGTAGCGCACTCAGAACGCGACCCCGTCCGGGCCTTTGAGTTGAAGAAGCTCGCGTGCGTCGGAAGGCGTGGCGACTTCATGACCCAGACCTTCGATTAAACTGCGTACGATACCAACCTGCTCCGCGTTGGATCGAGCAAGCTTCCCGGCACCGACCCAAAGAGAATCCTCCAACCCTACGCGGACATGGCCGCCTATCGACGCCGAGATCGTCGCGATCGCCATCTGGTTTCTGCCAGCGCCGAGGACCGACCAGCAGTAGGCGTCGCCGAAAAGTCGGTCGGCGGTGCGCTTCATATGCATCACGTCTTCAGGATGGGCACCGATTCCGCCAAGAATGCCGAAGACGCTCTGCACGAAGAAGGGAGGCTTGACGAGACCGCGATCGACGAAATGCGCCAGCGTATAGAGATGCCCTATATCATAGCATTCGATCTCGAAACGCGTTCCATTTTCGGCGCAGGTCGTCAGGATTCTCTCTATGTCCGCGAAGGTGTTCTTGAATATGCGGTCGTTCGACCCTTCCAGGTAAGAGCGCTCCCAGTCGTATTTGAACTCATTGTACCGGCTCAGCATCGGATAAAGGCCGAAGTTCATCGAGCCCATGTTCAGCGAAGCGACCTCCGGCTTGAAGACCGACACCGGGCTCAACCGCTCTTCGATGGTCATGGTCGACGCGCCACCGGTCGTGATATTCACGACGCAGTCCGAACGCTGTTTGATGACCTGCAGGAAGGGCTGAAATCGTTCCGGCGATTGATCAGGCTGCCCCGTCTCTGGATCACGCGCGTGAAGGTGAACGATCGCCGCGCCAGCCTCGGCTGCATTAATAGCGGCATTCGCGATTTCTTCCGCTGTCACGGGCAAGTTCGGCGACATGGACGGCGTGTGGATCGAACCCGTGACCGCGCACGTTATGATTACTTTACGGCCAGCCATCAGAGCACCTGAACGGATCGGGACAGTACGCGCCCAGCAGATTCCGACCTGCTGGCTTTTTTCGGATTCTCGTTATCCATTCTTGACTCCATTCGATATTTCGGTGGGAAAGGTGAATTTTTGCGAGCCATGGTCATGTCAACCATCCGGGGTTGGCTGCGAGATCCGGCCAGGCTATTGGAGCACCGAGCGGGTCCGGCTGGATCGGCGACCCGGGCGCCCAGTCGGCGGCGATGAATCGGCGACCATTGACGTGGCCGGCGGCGTCGGCACACAGCCAAAGCATCGGCGCAGCCATCAACTGCGGTGCTACGAGGTTTTCGCGCCGAAGCCCGTTCCCAGCCGGTACCATCGGGGTATCTGCCGGCCCGCCTGGCACCACAATGTTCACCGTGATGCCGCTGCCGTCGAGTTCCTTGGCCATCGATGCGGACCAGGCTTCGAGCCCGGCTTTGGCCGCGCCATATGGCCCAAACCCCCGGTTGAGCATCGTAAAGAAGCTGGTCGTTACATTGATGATGCGACCCCAACCTTGGGCCCTGAACTGGGGTAGTGCGCTTCTGGTGAGAAACACCGGACCATTGAGGTTTACGGCAATCATCCGCATCCAAGTCTGCGGTTCGATCTCCTCGAACTGCACCGGGTCCACGAAATAGTCGTCGCGGATAGCATTCATTCCTAGGGCGGCGTTGTTGATCACCACGTGCAGGCCACCGAAAGTCTTGACCACTTCTCGGACATGCGCCTCACAGGCCATCGAATCGGCGATGTCATAGGCCTTTGCAACGAGGCGCGAACCGAACTGTTCTTCCAGCTCCTTCAACCCTTCGACATCAACGTCGCAGGCCCCGATCCGATAGCCCATCGCGCAGAAGGACTCGACCAGCCGGCGGCCTATGCCGCCAGCGGCCCCCGTGATGATCGCGACCTTATCGACTCGGCTCGACTCTTCCATGTCCCAGTGTCCCTCCCCAGGTTCCGCCCGATGCAGTGGATGTTGGCGATGGCCGTCAGCCGCCGAGCATCGTCCGCGCCTCGTCAGGCGTGGCGAGTTCGCGTCCGAGGTCTCGGGCCAGCGCAGCCATGGCCGCGACCTGCTCGTGATTGCGCCTCGCGAAATTGCCGTTGGGTAGACGCACATTGTCCTCGAACCCGACGCGCACGATATCGCAGCCCATCGAAGCGCCCAGGATGTTCATTTTGAATTGATCCTGGCCCGTCGCGTTGACTTGCCAGCGCGCCTCCGGGAACAGGCGCTTGCCCTCTTCGGACATGAAAACAAGCTGGCGGGCGGTTGCGGGCATACCGCCGAAACCCATGATGTAGTCGAGCCAAAAGTTTTCTGAATTTGCGTCGAATACCCCTTCGGCCGCGAGCTTGGCCGCATTGTGCAGGAACCCGACTTCTGCGATCTCCATCTCCCAAGGGATCCCCTTGCGGACGATATGGCCGATGTTTTCACGAAGGAAGGCGAAGCTGTTCACCATCGTGGTGGGGTTCGGCTGGCCGCCCTCTGGATGGACGAATTCCCACGATCCGAGCGGGCAACTCAGCAGGTCCTGGCCGGGCTCTATGGACAATAGTCCCAAGCGTTCCTCGGCCGAATGCCAGACCATCTGCCCGCTAGCCGGATCGCGCTTGAGCCCGAGGCTTGTCGTTGTCTGTATCAAGATGTCGGAACGCGTCTTGATCTTACCTATGGTGTCGCCGAAGATCGACAGGTCGCCACTTGCCGCCTTTGTGACCGGGTCTCGTGCATGGATGTGTATGATCGCCGCGCCGGCTTCGCAGCAAAGCTCCGCTTCCTCCGCGATCTCGGCAGGGGATGTTGGCACCATCACGCCATCGCGATCGACCTGATTACCGGTGGTTGCGACGAGGATTATTAGCTTGTCGTAGGACATGGGTGGCCTTTCTTCAGTCATTGATGATGGGTTCTGCGCCGGTGAGCCGGAATCCGCATTCAAATGTCGATGCTGGCAGTCGGGACGACCGCGCCTGTCGCGGCCCTGACCTCCACGCCGGCCAGCGTCTCCATGAGCTTCGCTACGATCACGTAGCACTCCTGCTGCCAGCCCGCGTTGTGCGCGCCTTCGTAGAGTTGTGCCGCCAGAGCACCGAACGGCATGGTCACGTGGTGGTCACGACTCAGACCTAGCGCGAGATTCATATCCTTGATCATGTAGTCGACCGAAAATACGCCCTCATAGTCGTCATGCAGGAGGTGTTTGCGAACCAGTTGGTCGAGCACGAAGCTACCTCCCGATCCCTTCGTGACGACCTGCATGAGGGTGTCGGCGGACACCCCCGCCTTGACGCCAAGAGCAAGGGCCTCGGCACAAACAGGCACCAGAACCCCGACCAGCAGGTTGTTGACTATCTTTACGATGTGGCCGCAACCAAGAGTCCCGCAATGGACGATCTCTTCGCCGATCGCGACGAGAACCGGCCTGCAGCGTTCGACATCCTTGGCTTCACCGCCAGCCATGATTGTCAACGTCCCCGCCTCGGCCGAGGGGATACCCTTGGCCACGGGAGCGTCCACCATCGCTATGTTCCGCAAGGCAAGCGTCTGCCCCAGCGACCGTGTCACCACCGGATCGCTGGTGCTCATGTCGACGAGGAGCGAGCCCGGGCGCATGCCGGCCGCCAGCCCGTCGGGCCCGACAACCACGGCCGTAACCTCCCGCGAACTCGGAAGCATCGTCAGGACGACGTCATTCGTCTCACCTAGTTCTGAAATGCTCGAGGCGACCCGCGCACCCCGGCTCCGCAACTCCTCCAGCGGTGCAGACGCCAGGTCGAAAACCGTCACGTCGAAACCAGCTTTCACGAGATTGGCTGCCATGGGAAAACCCATGCGACCCAAACCTACGAAGCCCACGTTTTTCATTGAAATGCCCTCACTAAAGCTTGATCCATCGAGGTCGGATGCCCGGTTAGAGCTAAACGACGCCCCCATTGCAATCATAAGTTACACCCGTTATGTAAGACGCTTCTCGCGAAGCCAAGAACGCAATCAAGCTGGCAACCTCCTCAGGTTCGGCAAAACGACCCATTGGAATCCTACGAAGGAGCGCATCCTGGTTGTCCTTGCCGATCTTTTCCCAAAGATTGGCTCGTATCCGTTCCGTCATCACATATCCCGGCGCGACAGCGTTGACGCGAATTCCGCTCCCAGTGAGTTCGACTGCGAGACGACGGGTGAAGCCGACCAGCCCGGCCTTGGCCGTAGCATATGCGACTCCGGATTCCGGTGTGATCCCACGGCCCGAAATGGAACTGAGATTGATGATCGCGGCGTCGGGTCGGCCGACCATGTGCGGAATCATGTCCCGGCAGCTCAGGAACACCGATTTCAGGTTGAAGCCGATCATCCCGTCCCACTGCGTTTCGGTCATTTCGACCAGTGGCATGTCAGGCCGTGTGAGACCCGTGCTTCCTCCTACACAGTTCACCAGGATATCGGGAGAGCCAAGTTTCAGCGCCCTCTCGAGAACCGTCTCGCGTCCCTCCAGGGACAGGATGTCGGCCCGTACCGGGTGCAGCGTTTCCCCGATTTCTTCGGCAAGCTCGGTAAGCACATCCGCATGAACGTCAACGGCAACCACTTGCGCGCCGTGTGCGGCCATCCGCATCGCGGTCGCGCGACCGATGCCGTTTCCCGCGCCGATGATTACCGCAAGCCTGCCGGCGAGCCGCCGCTCTGCATGGACCTGATCAGACATGGATACCAAGCAGCCTGTTCTGCTGTTCGGCATCGTCGGCGAGATCGACCGCCGACCCTTCGTGGACTACTTTGCCGTTGTTTAGGACGTAGACGCGATCAACGAGCCGCAGGGCGATGCTCGCCGTCTGCTCGATCAGGAGCACCGTAAGGTTTTCCTCTCTAAGCCGTTCGATCGCATCCGCGACGAGATCGGCCATCACCGGGGCGAGACCTTCGAGAGGCTCGTCGAGGATCAGAAGATCCAGACGTCCCATCAGCGCACGTGAGATCGCGAGCAGTTGCTGCTCCCCACCGCTCAGGAAACGGCCTTTCTGATGACGCCGCTCGTTGAGGCGGGGGAATATCTCGAACACCTTGTCTTCGTTCCAGCGCCCGGGACGTCCTGGCACTTGCGCGACGCGCAGATTCTCGAGCACCGTAAGGTTCGGGAATATCCGCCGCCCCTGCGGAACGATGCCTATTCCCAGACGATTGATTCGGTCTGTCCTCAGCTTGGTGACATCCTGCCCGGCGAATTCCACCTTCCCGCTGTCCGCGGGAAGAGTTCCCATAACGGTCATCACCGTTGTTGTCTTGCCCACGCCGTTGCGCCCGAGCAGGCCGACGATTTCCCCCCGGCGGATCTTCAACGATACGCCGTGGAGAACCCTGCTTTTGCCGTAGCTTGCATGGAGGTCTTCCACGGAGAGAATGGTCTCGGCGGAGGACGACACCTCAGGGCGTACGGGCGCGCGTCGCTCCGAGTGAGCCGTGCCCAGATAGACACGCTTCACCTCGGGATCGATGGAGACGAGTTCAGGAGAACCATTCGCCACCAGATGCCCCTGGTTCAAAACCGCGACCGTATCCGAAATCGCCAGAACGCGGTCGATATCGTGTTCGACCAGCACCACTGTGCGCTCGCTCGCAAGCTCCTGGATCAGTGATGTCACGACCACACGCTCTGCTTCTGCAAGACCCGCCAGCGGCTCATCGAGTAGCAGCACCTTCGGATTGACCGCCAGGGTAATAGCTATTTCAACGAGCCGCTGATCGCCGTAAGGCAGTTGCTCGGCGATAATTCCGGCCTTGGACGACAGGCCCAGACGGTCCAGTATAGCCCAAGTGCGCCCGTTCACTTCGTCGAAACGGCTCGCAAATCTGAACAAGGTCGGGCCTGCGCCAAGTTGCGATTGTACGGCCAGACGAACATTTTCAAATACCGTCAACCCCCGGAACACGCTGACTATCTGGAAGGAGCGCGCAAGGCCCGCTCGGGCTCTTTCGTAATCCTTCATGGTCTCGATACGGAGGCCTCCCATCCGGATCTGCCCAGCGTCGAGCGGAAGAACCCCGGTCAGAAGATTGAACAGCGTCGTCTTGCCGGCTCCGTTGGGGCCAATGATGCTGTTGAGCAGATGCTTTTCAGCTTTCAGGCTCAGGTTTCTAGCGACAACAACCTCACCGAAACGTTTTGAAACACCCTCGATCTCTAAGATTTCCGGCTCGCTCGGCGGGTCGACGATCTGCCGGGTAGGACGCGGATAAGGCGAATCCGCCGGGCGCATGGGGTTCAGCCTGCCGAGGGTGAAGGTGCGGACGAGCGGCCGGTAGAGACTGGCGACACCTTCCGGCAAGAAGATCAGGCTTGCTATGAAGATGAGGCCGAGAACGATCATCCAATGCTGCGTCAAAGAACTAAGATAGTGCTGCAGGAACACATAGATGGCGGCGCCAACGATCGGGCCCAGGAAGTAACGTGTGCCGCCAAGCACCACCATCACGACGACGACGCCTGCGGACTTCCAGTCGAATATCTGGGCATAGGTCGAGTGGAAGAGCAGTCCCTGAAGTCCCCCGGCTATGCTGGCCAGCGCCGCGGAGATCGCAAATGCCGCCAGCTTATATGCCGACGTGTTGCAGCCCAGCATGCGCATGCGCTTCTCATTCTCGCGGATACCCTGCAGGGTCTTCCCGAATGGCGTACCCAGCAGCATCCATACTGCGGCAATGCCGGCAAAGGATACGATGCTGGTGAATATGTAGAATGCGCCGGGAGATTCTATCGACCATGCGAACGGGCCGATTGCCATACGCCTGATACCCTGCAGACCCATCTCGCCACCGGTGAAATCCGTCCAGCGGAAGATGATAGTGAACATCATCTGGGTGAACGCGAGCGTGAGCAGCGCGAAATAAAATCCCTTCCGCCTGATGATCAGTGCGCCCAGCAACAATGCGGCGGCAGCTCCCAGGAAGAGCGCGGCGATCAGTGCGACGCTGGTCGACTGGATCAGATGCAGCTGGATCAGACCGGTGGCATAGGCGCCGATTCCGAAAAACAGCGAGTGGCCGAAGGAAACCACGCCAGTATAGCCCAAGAGCAGGTTGAATGCCGTGGCATAGAGCGCGAGATGGACGATCTCAGTCGCGATGTTGGTTCCAACCGAACGGGTCAGGAACGGCAGCGCCATGAACAAGGCGGCTACCAGTAAAAGCGGGTGTAGTCCCAAGCGATGGAAAGCCCGCGAGGAAGCATTCTCGGTGGTCATGGTCAAGTCGTTCACTTCCTGCCTCATTCGAATTTTTCCCACTCTTCTCCCAGCAGCCCGCGAGGACGGAGCAGAAGGATAATGGCCATGATCGCGTACATGGCCGCCTCGGAAGCGGGTGGAAAGAACATGATGCTTAAGCTGACGACCTCGCCGATCAGGATCCCGCCCACGATCGCGCCGCGAATACTCCCCAGCCCCCCGATCGTGACAACCACGAAGGCCGGCATCACGGCACTGGTGCCGAGCCCCGGATGCAGCCCCCACAAGGGTGCAGCCATGGCGCCGGCCACTGCGGCCAACGCCGCCCCCGTCCCGAACACTAGTGTGAACGTGCGTCTGATATTAACTCCAAGCATCTGCGCCATGATCGGATCCCGGCTTCCCGCTCGAACGACCATGCCGAGTCTGGTCCGCTCCAGGCCAAGCCATAGTGCTAACAAAAGCACCGTCGATACGGCTAAAACGACAAGCCGGTACTTGGTTTGGATGATCGGGCCATAGACGACAAGGCCACTGAGGCCTTCAGGGACGTTGAAAGTCAGTGCAGCCGGTCCCCATACGGCGCGGACGATTTCCTCCAGCATGAGTGCAAGCGCGAAAGTCATGAGGAAACCGTCGAGTGGATCTCGGTCGTAGAGCTGTCTCAGCAGGCTATATTCGACAGCCATGCCGAACAACGCCGACAGCAACGCCGAAGCAGCGATAGCAGGCCAGAAACCAATTATCGAATACAAAGTGTATGCAAGATACGCCCCGAGGGTGAATAACACCCCGTGGGCGAAGTTGATAAGGCCAACCATGCCAAAGATCAGCGAAAGACCCACCGCGAGCATCACGTAGAGAATTCCGAGCACAAGCCCGTTGATGAGCTGAGCCAGCAAGGCTTCCATCTGCCACTCCTGAAGACGTACTTAGATCGTCGTGCGTCCTCCCGGACGCACGAAGGGCGATCTAACACTTTGATTATGCATCGGAATAGCCTGAAACCCAGATATCACTTTCAGTCCGATGCCCTAGAGAGTTACTCTTGCCCGCGGTGGATGCTGACTGCCCGGCTTACTGGGCAGCCGCAGCAAAATTGCAGCCAACCATCGCTTCGTCGCCAAAGATCGAGTCCAGCGGCGCATCGGTTGCAGGGGATTCGAAAGCGATCTCACCCCAATCCCATTTATCGTCAGGATTGGCACCCGGGTTGGCCTTGACCACATAGATACTCTGCATCAATTGGTGGTCGAAAGGACGATACCAAGCGGGTCGACCCTTGTCGGCATCGATCTCGAGACCTTCAAGTGCGCCGACGATGGCGTCATATTCAGTGGAACCCGCCTTGTTTATGGCAGCAATAAGCGATTTGACGGCTGTATAATCCTGCCAAGCCTGATTGTCGGGCGCAGCACCGAATCGGGCCTGATAGCGTTCGACGAACGCCGCCGCCGCAGGTGCCCTGTGATAGAAGGAAACGGGATAGATGCCCGTGGTTGAATCGCCAACCTGCCAGGCGACGGCGACATCCATCACGCCACTGCTAAGCGTAACTGTGTCGCTCAGCCCAAAGTCGCTGAACTGCTTCATCAGCGCAGCCGCGTCGTTTCCGCCGAGCATAAAAAACAGCACATCCGGATTCGCACTCCGCACTTTTAGTAGATAGGAACTGAAATCTTGCGTCCCTACGGGAACATAGTCGGTTCCGACGATCTCACCCTGGTTGGCATTGAGAATCTCCGAGGCGAACTGCACGCCTTCATGACCCCAAGAGTAGTCGTAGGCGATGAAGTACCACTTTTTGCCAGCGTTCTCCAGGACGTACGGCACAACCGCGTTAACCATTGGACGGGTAGGCGGCTTGACGCGGAAAGTCGAACGCCTGCACTTGCTGCCGGTAAGTTCACTGGCGCTGGGGCCCGCAAGAATCAAAGGTATCCGGGCTTCGTCGGCAACGTTTGATACCGCCGCACCGACCGAGCTTCCGACCATTCCCTCGATTGCCACTACCTTGTCGACATCAATCAGCTTGCGCGCCTTCTGCGCGCCAACTCGGGCATCACTCTGGTCATCTTCCACGACCAGTTCGACGGACCGGCCGAGTGCGGTCGCCCCTTCCACGGCGAGTTGAGCGCCATTTACACCAAACGGCCCGATCGGTGCAAACGCTCCGCTTAGGGACTGGAGTACACCAATTTTAACAGGTTCGCTTTCTTGCGCCAAGGCATGTGGCCCGCTCGCCACAGTGCCTGTTAGTACGATTGCCATGACCGCGAGCGCTCGCGCGGCCCAGCCTACAGATTCAACATTGGACACGGTTAGTTCCTCCCATATGTCCCAAATCGGGTTGCATTTCATATTTGATCATATATCAATTAAATGTCAAGCGTCCAAATCAAGCACTGCGAACCGGCACTCAACGAGGTTAGCGACCTGTGCTAATGTGCCCGCAAGAGGAGAGACCGATGTTCCGGCGGCTGCTGACTGCAAAATAATAACAATCGAACTATGAGAAAAGGTACTCAGTATTATGGAAAAATCTGAAAGAGATATTCCGGATATCTCTACTAAATCGCGCAGTATTCCTTCTTTTACTCTACCAAGAAGAAAGTTGCCAGATCATGTATATCACGAACTATGCAATCTAATATTGAACGGGGAGATCCAATCGGGTCAGCGTATTACTATAGCCGAGCTTTCGGACGCTTTCGGGGTCAGTGCGATGCCGGTGCGCGAAGCCTTGCAGAAGTTGGCGGCCAAGAACATCCTGACCGTGATTTCCGGTCGGACGATCGGGATCCCCTCCCTGACACTCGAACGCTTCCGTGACCTCACGCGCGTCAGGCTTGAAATCGAGGGTGCTGCTGCGGAATGGGCGACCGAGAGAGCCTCCGCAGCCCTGGTGGACGAGATGAGGGCGCACTTCGAGGCCACGTCTGCCGCGATCGGGAAACCGGATCCGAAGGAGTACCTTCGATACAACCGGAATTTTCACTTCGCCCTCTACTGGAATTCAGGGTCAGACACCGCTTGCGGGATCATTGAGGACTTGTGGTTGCAGGTGTCTCCCTATCTCCACCACCTGCAACCCGCGGGCAATTTCACGGAGGGTAACCGCACACATTCCGAGATCGTGGAGGCTCTGGCAGCAGGCGACGCGAAAGCGGTCAGAGCGGAAATCTGCTACGATATCTCGCGGGCAAGCGAAGTTCTCCAAGCGCAACTGAAATAACGAAGGGGCTGCTGGGTGCAGGGCGCATCCGACACTAGATCACCGACTCATATGTTCTCAACCAGATACGGATTGAAGCGAGTTGGATGGATGATGCTGGATCAAGACCGCTGTTCTTGGCGGCTGGGCGATGCGATCTCCGCTCCGCTCATTGCATGTGGCTTCGACTTGACCCCTAGGTCCGTCGCCCACCGACAATGGTGAAAGCCCATATGGTTCACACAAACTCCTCGGATGCTACAAGGTTCGCCAGCTTCGAGCCCAGAACTCCGTCAACATCGGCAAGATCCAGAACGATATTCATGTGGTTAAGTGTAGGCACCTCCAGCAATTCCGATGGGTGGCCTTGGGTTACAAGCTTTTCATGAAGCGAGACTGCTTGGTGATGAAAAGGCGGCGTTTCACCACCACCATAGGCAACGATTCGATTCGGCCCCACATTTTGCAGCGAAGATAGCGGTGACCAGGCTGTCGCCTCGCTCTTTGTCATTTCGGTTTCGTATTTAAGGTAACTGTCGGGTATCTCCGACAATTCATAAATGCCACTTACAAGCAACAGGCCATTTATTTCCGGCAAGGCAGGTTGCTTGGTTTCCTGCGGGCCCTTCGCCGCAAGGTAGGACGCAAGATGCGCGCCGGCAGAATGGCCGCTGACAGTGATACGTTGGGGGTCGACTCCAAAATGCTCTGCATGGTGCTGAAGCCAGAGCACCGAACGCCGCACTTGAGCCACCAGCCCCCCCAAGCGCTGGCCGGGCATCAGGTCATATTCCACCAGCGCGGCTATACCGCCTGCCGCAAGCACCGGCGCAGCCACGATGCGATAATCGGCCTTTTCGCCCGAACGCCAGTAGCCACCGTGCACGAAGATGTGCAGGGGCGCGCCGGCCAGTGGCGTTTCAGGAAACACAATGTCCAGCACTTCGCGCGGGGTCGAGCCGTAGGCGATATCCGTTTGCATTGTGATACGAGCCGACAACGCCCGGCTGCGCGCCGCGATCTCGGATGCGATTGCGTCAAAATCTAGAACGAAATCGCGAATGCGATACTGATCCTTGCCGGTCATGGTTTTCCCCCAAATTCGATCCGTGAGCTAAACTTGGTCGTAGCGACGAATTAACGGTTATCAGCGTTGGTGTCCGAAATCGTTCCTGAACAGGAGAAAAGCGCGCCAGCGAGGTGTAAGCTACGGGTGCTTTTGGGACATCCTGTTTTCGAGTTATAGCTTTTCTCTGAGTGCTTCGTAAGGTGTCTTTTCGCTGTGCGCGCCGTGCGGTTTGTGGAAGTTGTAGAAGCGCTCCCATTCGTCCACTTTGCCGTTCAGCTGGGGTGTGCCACACTTGATGTAGGCGTGCCGGATGCCAATATCTTCGATGTGCCAATGGAACTTGGCTTGGAACTCATGACCGTATCACCTACGGAAGGAATGAGCGGAGGCAGTCGAGCAGCGGTGCGCGCAGCTTTTCGCTGCAGGCACGCACCGCTCGAGGCGGCCATGGCCAGTCAGAGTTTCTCTAGAATGTGAATGTCACAACCCATTCCGGAGATACCAACCATGACCATTGCAAATTCTATACCCACCGATGCCGTGCTGGTTGCCATCGACATTGCCAAGATTCGCAATGAAGTTCTGATCGAAGCACCTGGCAACAGACGCTGCCGCCGGCTGCAGGTCCTTAGCAATAGTGCCGAACTTGATCGGTAGATCGAGGTGCTGCTGGCGTACGGCCGACCTGTGGTCTGCGGCTTTGAGACGACTAGCAATTATCACAGACCCATCGCGTGGCGCCTAGCTGACGCGGGCTTCGAGCAGTGTCACTCCAAGGTCATCCTCCAAATTGTCCGGCGTTTGTCCTGGTGGAAATGTCGATTTATGCTGCCAAATCAGCATGATAAAGCCAGTTCGACGGCGGGTTTAAGTTTCGTGGAAATTCACACGCAGGGTGAGGCAGTGAGGCAGCGAGGCCGGGCGTCAACCCGGCCTTTTGCATTTTTCGTCATCCTGTGCAGAGATTGTCAGATGATCCTGACGATCAACAACGCGAGCGATCTCGAAGATCATTTAGAACACATGGATGACGTGACCAATCGCGCATTATCCGCTTTGCCGTCTCTTGGCGATTCACGTGACATTCTGCGTGCCATGAAATTCGAGAAAATTGGGTTCCATCCTATTGATGGACGGCCACTGAATTTAATCGAGCAAATCAACCAGACCTATACATTCATGGTCGCGTTCAAAGCGACACAATGGCTCTTGAAACAGCACCCGGAAGCAGAGGGGTTCAAGCTTGCGCCGGGAGCCACCATGGCTATGCCTCTCGACATTATGAGTAATGTGACTGATCTCGTGGGAGCTGAAACGTTTGCAGCCACACACCCCAATAGCAACCGAAAACTGGCGAAAGACCTAGCCAAGCTGAAAAATTCAAACGCCCGATTTCGATACGCGTTTTTCTACGCACCAAACTTCCCCTATGGCCGGATGGAGAGTCTGGAGCGTGAAACCGGCATCGAGGTTCATTGCGTCGAGATCTGATGACGGACACGGCGGAGAAGGCGGCCTGTAGATTTGCCATTGCTCTCGGGACATTCCCCTAGCCTCCCAGAATTGGGAAGAAGGAGATGTTTATGACCTGTGACCAAATGCTCGAGCTTATGGCACATGATCTGGAGAACCATACAATGACAAAAATGACTGCGTCAGGTCCAAGCTGGAAACTCGGCATATACGGCGACGATGGTGCCCTGACCGAAAAGCAAATCGAGACGCTCGTTATTCGGTTTAAACTCGACCGAGCACAATTGGGAACCCTCTCGGTTAGATTGGGCAAACTTCTCAATCCGGCCTTTCGCGCAATCGGTCTGGATGAATCAATGCGGATGATTACAAAGGGCCCAAAGGAACTGCAAAAAGCGCTGACAAAGCTACACAGCGCTAAACAATCTTTGGCGAAGGCTTTGGAGCATTTCGATAAAATCACGATGATCGACCCGTGTGGGCGCACGGGTACAGAGAACCCCTATTTCGTTTTTTGCGGGGATCTTCGCAACGCCTACGGTGATATCAATAGAATCCATAAGCTTTTTCACAAGAACGCAGAGCAGCGCACCACCGTGTTCAACGACACCCCGGACCATAGGATGCTGCGTGACGTACATCGCGGGTTAATCTGCCACGCGCTCTTTGGTTTCTGGAACAAGGCTGGAAAAAGCTCACATTCACGACCGATCCCGTGACCAGCGAGCGGCAAGGCATGCTGTTTGAATTCGTGAATGCCGTTACTGAGTACCTGACTGATCCAGCCACAGCTCTCAACGGCCACACGATCTACCACGAACTCCGAGCATTCAAGCGTACTGCGAAGCGCGATCATCGCCCAGACAGCAAGGTGAGTACGGCATAAGTGGACTGATCGAAACGAATTTGTTCAATCATTCCACTTAGACCCAATCGGGCGTTAGCGTCATGGTCATGCCATGACAACCGGCACCACCATTCCCAACAAGACAACACCGAAACTGGACCATGCCGATCAATCGGTGCGGCTCTTGATCCGTCTGCTCGCTGTGCAGACGGTGCGGGAATTGAATGACGCCCATAACGCCGAAGGGGACTACCATCATGGTCAAGATGCAACAAAAAAAGACTGACAGGCCCAGAACGCTGCTGACCGTCCACGAGGTTGCGGAACTCGATGGTTGTTCGGAAAAGACCGTGCGTCGTGCCATCACCGCCGGCCAGCTCGAGTCCATCAGAATCGGCCCCGGAGGGCGGCTTGTTCGCATCGATCCTGCCGCCCACGCAATCTACCGCGTCGGCACGCGCCTCTAATCTCCAAAGTCCACGAATGTACAATAATGTCAATATCTTAGATGGAATTCGGGAAGAGGTGTCGTACGATAGATATCAACTATTCATGCTATTGTTTTCCCGAATGTCCACCCTTGACCTTTGGCGTCATCTCGAGATCACGCCTGACCAGAACGAGAGGTTCCCGATGACCAAACACGAGAATATTAGGATCGAAATGGCGTTCGTGCCGCCAGACACGCCGATGTTCGGTAATCTGATAGATCGCCTTGTTGACGACGAGAGTCTAAAGGAGACACGTCGCCGCGACATGATATCTGGCTTGCGTCGTGTCGCAAAGTCCTTGGCCTGCCTCCATCCGACGTACCGTGTCATGGACGCTGGCTGCAACCCCGTCTGTCAAAAATCAGCCCCGCGCGGTATGGAGTGGCAACCAAAACTTGGCAGAATGCCCTGAGCGATACACGAGCAGCCATGGCACATTTCGGCTTGTTGGAACGTCGTTCCAACAAGATCGCTGATCTTTCACCTGAGTGGGTTACGTTATGGACTACTGTCCTCGCCTCTAAAGACAGGACACTCGAGCCAGCTCTTTGCCGTTTCGTATATTTCCTGAGCCGACACCGCATTTGCCCACACGAGGTCAATGAAGATCATGCGCTCACCTACCGCCATGCCCTAAAACACAATGAAATCAGCAAATCACCGGAAGTTGCCTATCGTGCCGCCGTGAATGGATGGAACCTTGCCGTGCGTCGAGTTCCGACATGGCCTCGCCAAAGCCTTCCCTCACATCGCGCAAGAAGATCATCACAATAAATGAGGAACAGCTGCCTGAGAGTTTCCGGCGCGAAGTTTCCGAAGTGTTGAAAAAGTACTCAGCCCCCGATCCGCTCGATGACAACTCCCTCACGAAGCCACTAAAGCCTGTGACTGTCTCGCAATATCGTCGCTACATGTTCCGGTTTGCATCGGAACTCGTACATTCAGGGGTGACCTCGGACGAGGTAACCAGCCTCCGTGTCATTCTCGACCCTGTCATGGTTGAGCGCGGCCTGCGCCATATGTTGTCGCGCACCGATAACAAGACCACGAACATGATAAGTGAGGTTGCACAATTTCTGCGCGGACTCGGCAAGGTCATTGGCATTCAGCCGGAGGCACAGGCACAAGTTGCGAAGTTGGCCAGCAGGGTGACAGTCGAACGGCAGCGGGGTATCACGCGAAAGAACCGCGACCGTCTGAGAATATTGCAAGAGGAGAAGCATCAACAACGCCTCTTGTTTCTTCCGGAACGGATATTCGCCCGTGCGCACGGCAAGACTCAAAACTTCACGATGGCGCTTGCCCAAGAGGATGCGTTGGCCATCGCCATCCTTCTGGTTTGCCCTGTCCGCGTGAAGAATCTCGCACAGATCCATCTGGAGCGAAATCTTCAACGGCCAGGTGACGGGAATGTGTACCTCGTTTTGACCGAAGACGAGGTCAAGAATGAGCGTCCGCTGGAATTCGAATTGCCAAAATATCTGATTCGAATGATCGATAGACATCTCGCCACTCGCGCGCCAGAGCTGTGCCCCGCCGGGACACCTTGGCTCTTTCCGCGACGGGACGGACTTGGTGCAATTATTAGCGGGCAACTGGCTAATCGTATTTCGACGCGCGTCAAACGAGAAACCGGTCTTGAAATGAACATTCATCTCTTTCGTCATTTCGCGGTGATGAACTGGCTCGACGCCAATCCTGGCGGCTATGAAGTCGCCCGGCGCTTGCTTGGCCATTCGGAACTAAGCAGCACCATCAATATGTATTCCGGTCTGGAAGTTAAGGCAGCGACTAGGGCATTCGCAGATCTCATAGAAGCCAAGAAAGGCCGGCGCAAATGAGTCTCGTTCTGGCTGTGAAGGATTGGCCGATACAAGACCGTGCCATGTGGGACGCCCTGCAAATACGAGCTGGTCCACTTGATTCCAATGGCGCGCTCTCCCACCTCCGCGCCACATCACTCAAAATACTTGAGTGCAGCTATAGTCGTTGGTTGTGCTGGCTGTCGGTCAACGCGCCCGACACGATGGCAATGCCGCCCGCAGAGCGGGCAAGTATGTTTCACCTGAAAGCTTGGCTCACAGACCTCGCACACACAAAGCCGATGACCCAATTGATGTTCGTCGACGGTGTTCTGCGTACTCTACGGGCTGAGGCATCCGATTTCGATTGGCACGAACAAAAGCGCCTCCTCGCATCCTTGAAGAGTGCGGCCGAACGAGGCGATCCGAACCGGAAACTCGGGCGGGTTCTCTCGAGCGACGTGTTGCTAAATGCCGGCTTGTTGTATTCTGGACAGCATGCGGCCACAGCGACCACCCCCTTGAGGCCATGAAACGACAGCGCGATGGCACAATGATCGCCATGCTGGCACTCATGCCGATGCGTCGACGCTCCTTCAACGGCCTTCGCATCGGCGTCTCAGTTCACGTGAGCGAGGACAAGATTCTCATTTCCCTTCTCGAAGAAATGACAAAAACCGGTGTGCCGTGGGAAGCACCGATTCCACATCAGATCGAACCGCTGCTTCGCCGCTATCTGAACGAGGTCCGCCCTTGGCTCATGGCCCGTGGCAACCAGCAACACGATTATCTATGGGTTGGCAAAAAAGGAGAACAACTTGGCGACGACTACGTTGGAATGAGGATTGGGGATCTCACGCTCAAGCTTACTGGAAAGCGCATACCGCCGCATTTTTTCGTGATGCAGCCGCAACGACCTTGGCCCGCCTATCTCCACAAAGCGCGCGACTGATCCGCCCAATTCTGGCACATTCCGGATTCGGTACTGCCGAACGTCACTACATCCACGCCCAGATGATCGACGCTGGCCGCGACTATGCAGCGCTAATCAGTAGATTGAAGAGGAAGTAACGATGACCCGCGTCGCTATCTATGCCCGGTTTTCTAGCCAGATGCAGCGGGAGACGTCGATCGAGGACCAAGTGCGCGTTTGCGAGGAGCGGGCAGAGCACGATCACTGGCCCGTCGCAGGCATATTCTCGGACATGGCAATTTCTGGAGCAAGCCTGCATCGGCCCGGCTTGCAGAGCCTGATTGATGGTGCAAGTCGCGGCGACTTCGACATTGTCCTTGCCGAAGCTCTTGACAGGTTGAGCCGAGATCAGGCGGACGTGGCCACCCTATTCAAGCGGCTCAGCTTCCATGGGATCCGGATCGTCACACTCTCGGAAGGCGATGTTTCGGAACTCCACGTCGGGCTTAAGGGCACAATGAACCAGTTGTTCCTCAAGGACCTCGCTGCGAAGACCCATCGCGGCCTTCGCGGACGTGTAGAGGCCGGCCTATCCGGTGGCGGTAACAGTTATGGCTACGATGTGGTTCGCAGGCTTGGCTCGGACGGACAACCCGTCACCGGAGAGAGGCAGATCAATGAGAATGAGGCAGCCATCATCCGCCGGATTTTTGAGGAATTCAGTGACGGGCATTCACCAAAATCCATAGCAAAACAGTTGAACCTAGAAGGCGTCTTGGGTCCACGCGGCAAGTTGTGGCGGGACACCGCAATCCGTGGCCACCGCGCTCGGGGCACAGGGCTTCTCAACAATGAGCTATATATCGGCAGGCTCGTCTGGAATCGCCTCCACTATATCAAGGATCCTGATACCGGAAAACGCGTGTCACGCCTCAATGACCGTAGAAATTGGATCGTAACCGAAGTACCCGAGCTACGAATTGTTGAGAATATCCTCTGGGAGCGCGCCAAGGATCGCCAAGGTGAGATCGACGCGGACCCCCGCGTGATGGCCATCAAGGCGACCCGATTCTGGGAGCAGCGCCGTCAGATCCATCTACTCACTGGACTTCTTCGCTGTGGTTGTTGCGGTGGCGGGTTCGCCGCAATTGGGCGTGACTACCTTGCCTGCTCGGCCGCGCGGAAGATGGGCACCTGTAATCAAAGACGCTCATTCAGGAGGCCAGAGTTGGAAGAATTCATTCTCGAACTTCTGCGCAAGCGGCTAATGCAGCCGGAGGCAGTCGCAGAATTCATTTCCGCCTGTGCCAAAGAGGCAAACGCCGACCGTGCAGAGGATAATGCCGAGAGGCAACGATTTGAGGCAGAAGGCGCACAGATCACTCGTCGCCTTGATGGCCTGTATGACGCTATAGCTGACGGACTCCGTACTTCCGGCCTCAAGGAAAGGCTGGAGAAATTGGAAGAACGTCGTGCAGAGCTCGAGGTGCGGCTCTCAAAGCCCCCACCTTCGCCAATCCGTTTTCATCCAAACCTAGGTGAGATCTATCGTAGAAAGGTCGGCGCGTTGGCAGAAACGCTAACCGATCCGGGAATTCGTACTGCTGCGTTGGAGATCATTCGCAGTCTCATTTCATCAGTGACAATCCACGACGTCAATGGCGACATAACCGTGGAGCTCGAAGGCGCTATCACGGCAATGATCAGCCTGGCAGAGCCAGAAGCCAATCTCAATGATTGTTCGGTAAAAATGGTTGCGGGGACAGGATTTGAACCTGTGACCTTCAGGTTATGAGCCTGACGAGCTACCGGGCTGCTCCACCCCGCGCCACCAAATATGCAGGTATTCGCCCGCATAATTCACATGACCACCAAATAAAAAGGCCGCTTTCGCGGCCCGAAATCCCGTTTGGCGGGCCATATTGTAAAGAGAAGATTGAAAATGTGCGCTTGGCAGACCTGGCAGCGACTTACTCTCCCGCGTCTTAAGACGAAGTACCATCAGCGCTGGAACGTTTCACGGCCGAGTTCGGAATGGGATCGGGTGCAGCCGCTCCGCCATAACCACCAGGTCGGCAAAACGCACATTTTTCGAGAAGCTGTTCGTTTGTGCAACACATCGCCGCAGCGATGAGCATAAGGAATGAGAACGATCAAGCCGATCGAACTATTAGTACCGGTAAGCTTCAAGCGTTGCCGCTCTTCCACACCCGGCCTATCAACGTGGTCGTCTTCCACGGTTCTCAGGGAATACTCGTTTTAAGGTGGGTTTCCCGCTTAGATGCCTTCAGCGGTTATCCCGTCCGGATATAGCTACCCTGCAATGCGGCTGGCGCCACAACAGGTCCACCAGAGATCCGTCCATCCCGGTCCTCTCGTACTAGGGACAGATCCTTTCAATATTCCTACACCCACGGCAGATAGGGACCGAACTGTCTCACGACGTTCTGAACCCAACTCACGTACCGCTTTAAATGGCGAACAGCCATACCCTTGGGACCTGCTCCAGCCCCAGGATGCGATGAGTCGACATCGAGGTGCCAAACAACCCCGTCGATATGGACTCTTGGGGGTCATCAGCCTGTTATCCCCGGCGTACCTTTTATCCGTTGAGCGATGGCCCTTCCACACGGGACCACCGGATCACTATGACCGACTTTCGTCTCTGCTCGACTTGTCAGTCTCGCAGTCAGGCAGGCTTATGCCATTGCACTCAGCGAACGATTTCCGACCGTTCTGAGCCCACCATCGCGCGCCTCCGTTACTCTTTAGGAGGCGACCGCCCCAGTCAAACTACCCACCATACATTGTCCCGGACCCGGATAACGGGCCGCGGTTAGACATCCATAGTAATAAGGGTGGTATTTCAAGGATGGCTCCACCAAGGCTGGCGCCCTGGCTTCAAAGCCTACCACCTATCCTACACATGCCACAACGAATGCCAATGTAAAGCTATAGTAAAGGTGCACGGGGTCTTTCCGTCTAACCGCAGGAACCCCGCATCTTCACGGGGAATTCAATTTCACTGAGTCTATGCTGGAGACAGCGGGGAAGTCGTTACGCCATTCGTGCAGGTCGGAACTTACCCGACAAGGAATTTCGCTACCTTAGGACCGTTATAGTTACGGCCGCCGTTTACTGGGGCTTCGATTCAAAGCTTGCA